>CAVPGA010000005.1:0-742703 GCA_963703935.1 uncultured Bacteroidales bacterium
TGTATAAAGGCTAATTCTTTTTGGGATTATAGTTAAAGGAATTCCGCTTCATTAAAAAGATATCAGGAGATGTCCAAAGTCCTGATGCTGGTGTAAAGGAAGAAACAGGTCTATGCCTGAATCAGGGAGAGCGTAAATCTGTCGGTATAGCTAAATTCTGTTATCCGGTTTTTTAGGCAGCGTAAACCAGAATTTAGAGCCTTTACCCGGCTCAGATTGAACCCAGATCTTTCCTCCATGACCCTCAACGATTATTTTGCAGATTGTGAGTCCGATTCCGGTGCCTTCATATTCGTTTTTAGGCATCAACCTCTGGAATATTTTAAAGATCTTTTCGGAATATTCCGGATCGAATTGCCAATTCCCATTCGGCAACTGAGAAAGTGCTAAGTCTTGGACCGGAACTGCATGATATGCGAATTTTAGGACGGCTGTCGCTGAATTTTATTGCATTCGATACCAGATTCTGGATAAGCTGGATCATCTGCCCCTCGTCAGCCAGTATAACAGGCAACCTTTCATGTGAGACAAATGCCTTACTTTTATTTATCTGAAGTGCCAGGTTTTTCCTTACCTGTTCCATAACATAATTCATATCAACTTCCTTCAATTCCCTGTCTCCCGTATGGATCCGGGAATAAGCAAGCAGACCGTTGATCATTTCATACATGCGTTCCGCTCCCTCGACGGCAAACCGTATGTAATCCCGTGCATCGTCATCGAGTTTATCCTTGTATTTCAGAGAAAGCAATTGTGTAAAACTGGCAACCATACGAAGGGGTTCCTGGAGATCATGCGAAGCCACGTAAGCAAATTGTTCAAGCGCCTTATTTGATCGCAGCAGTTCTTCATTCAGTTTAAAAAGTACATTTTCAGCGCCTCGCTTCATCTCTGTAATATCGAAGCAAACACCGGTTATTTTTTCCGATGACCGGAATCATCAACTTCAACAATTGCTTTGGTATTGATATATTTCTCCCCTCATTGCAAGTGGTTACCCTGAAAATCGTTTCAAACGGAATGTCTTCATTCAATGCATTGCTGATAGTCTTTTTGAAATGCGGAATATCTTCCTCATTCAATAGATTTTCAAAATCAGTGTAGGAACCGTCGAAATGTCCCGGGTTCAAGACCAAACATTTTTTCAAGGCGTTTATCAATTGACAACGAGTCAGTTCTCAAATCCCATACCCACAATCCAATATTGCCGATTTCAAGAGCTATGCTCAGCTTTTCTCCTGACTCTTTCAGTTTTTTCTCTGTCTTTTTATAATCGGTGATATCATGGACCATCCCGACAGACCGTATGATCTCTCCTGATTCATTCCTGAAATGGTCACATTTTTCATGAACGAACCGGATCTCGCCGCTTTTTCTGACGATCCTGTGTTCAATTTCATAGTTGTTCTTATTCTCAGTAATGGATCCGGAATAAGCATTATTAACGGCAACCCTGTCGTCAGGATGAACTGCCTCAAGAAATGCTTCATAGGATGCTTTGAATTCCTGTGGCGACAGTCCGAAAATACGATACACTTCATTTGACCAGGTGAGCTTGTTGCTCACGAGGTCCAACTCCCAGCTGCCAAGATGTGCAATTTCCTGTGAGCGTTCAAGATGAGCTTTGGCGTCTGCTAGCATTTTCTCAGCTTTTTCGCGTTCAATAATGTCCCGGCGAAGTGACTCGGTCAGTTTTTTAGTTTCTCTGACCGATCTGGCCAATGTAAGGTTGCTGTAACTAAGCTGTGAAAGGGAATCAGCGAGTCTGAGAAAAAAGATCTTGGCGCTATCAATATTCTCTCTCTCCAGATGGGGCACTTTCTCAAGCGAATCAATATATGCTTCAATGTCGAAGTTATATCGTATAGCCTGTGACCTGAAATGCTGGTAATCAATTGATTCGTTTTTGAAGAAGAACTGCCCTATAAACAGGTTTCCAATGTGATGCTTGTCAAGGAAAATTGGCGTTGCCATATCCCACATGCCATTTTTACACCTATAGAGCCTGAACTCCCCCTTGGGGATGTTTTGCAGTAAGCTTAAGATCACTTTCTGTACAATTCCTGCAAGTTTCAGGATGTACCCTGTGAAACCGGGTGCATATCTCCTGAAAACCGGCCCTGACAAGAATATTTCCTTTTAGGTCAAGTATTGCCATTGGAATATGGGCAATTCTGTAAAAATTGTCCATCATACATTGAATGTCAGGCACATTTATTAAGCTGGAAAGCTCAAAATCGTGGATGTCCCCTTCAGGAAGTATAAGTGTTCTTGATTCCATATTCTGCAAGCTGAACTATGTCAATTCAATCTCATCCGCGATTGTTAAATTGTCTAATGCGGATGATAATCTGCGGCAATTTAGTCTTTTCTAAAATTATGCTTCGCTGAAATGCGGTACATTAAGATAACATGAAACTTGCATTAAGATTGAGTTAAGATCAGGCTCCAATCTTGTTCAGGCTGGTGATAATTAGCAGGATACTGTCGATTTAATGCGGGGAGGCAGGCTATTTATCCTATTTTGCCGGTGTGATGCGTGCAGACCAGCCTCCTCCTGAAGTCAGGGTGATCTTCAGCATGTCACCAGCCTGAAAAAACATATCAATTTTCTTGTAACTTCAGCCCGCTTATCGGCATTAATTCCATCAGCAAAGGCTTCAAGCCTGTATTTCCCGGGCTCTAAAAAATCTGTTCCGAGGTCGAGAAGGCGCCCGGTCCAGTCGGTAACTGCCCCTATATACCATTCATTCCCCGACCTGCGTGCCACAACAGTATATTTCCCGATCTGGCCCTGTAAAAGCCTCGTTTCATCCCAGAGAACAGGTATTTTCGAGAGGAAATCAGTAAATTCCTTTTCGCGGGTATAGTCGGAGGGGGAGTCGGGCAGCATAGTCATAGGGCTGTTCAGAATTACGAATAGTGCCAATGAGTGAGCACGGGTGCCCTGTCCCATAGGATAGTCGCCCACAGCCCTGAAATTATCCTTTGTCGAATTGCGCAGTGTGGCAGGGATATAGTCCATAGGACCGGCGAACATCCGTATATAGGGGAGCAGGTTATGATGAACAGGGTTGTCCTGGTTTGTCCAGCCATTGTATTCGAATTCGATAAGCGCTTCGCGGGTAAGTACGTTGGGGTATTTACGGCGCAAACCACAAGGTTTGTAAGCCCCGTGGAAATCGACAACCATCTTTTTTTCAGCAGCTTTCGCAGCAACCGCCTCATAAAACTCGACCATAACCTGGTCGTCACGGTTCATAAAATCAACTTTTATTCCTTTTATTCCCCATTTTTCAAAGAGATTAAAAGCCTCATTCCATTGCCTTTCGAGTGTCCTCTATCCAGATGACCCGTACCATAACATCCACGCCTTTGTCTTTAGCATAAGCAGTAACCTCAGCCATATTTAAGCCCTGGATGGCATTTAAAATATCATCCTCCCTGCTCCAGCCATCGTCAAATAGGAAATACCTGAATCCATGCCCGGCGCAGAAATCGATAAAATATTTGGCCGTTTCGGTATTGATCCCTGCTTTGAAATCAACCCCGTAAATGTTGTGTTTTGCCCACCAGTCGAACATTACAACACCGGGCTTTATCCATGATGCATCCTCAATCGAAGAAGGAGAGGCCAGCAACCAGACCATATTGTTGGAAATAAGGTCTTTCTCATCTGCGGCAATGGCAATGATGCGCCAGGGGTAATTCCGGCTGCCTTTAACCTTCGCGATGTAATTATAGACCCCGCCAACCTGACCCTGACCGTATGCATCACCTGTGTTTGTGAATGACTTTGGAAAGGGTGGAGTTTGTACCCGATAGCTGAGGCCCACCCGTACCTTTAAGCCATAATCCGGGATAATTGTAAAGGTCGGCCTCAGTTACCATTACAAATGATCCTTTTTCTTTTTCAACAAGAAAAGGCAAACTGCAGAGCTTCCCCTTTTCTATTCCTGAGAGTTTTTCATGCTCATAGGGCGTTTCGTACGCCGAGTTAAAAGTTTTCGATGACTGAAACCTTGCGGAATCACCCTGCTCAAAGAAAAGTTCAAGGTTCTCACCGTAGATGGTAAGACTGTCTTTAAAAGCAGTCGAAAAACGATAAGCCAGACCTTCATTGAAAAGCCTGAAAGTTATGGAATAGTTATCCCTTAACCTGATTTCAATTTCATTGTAGGCATTAACAAGGGATTCAAACTTTTCACGGATTTGTGGTTTGATTATTTCGTTGACTGACCGTCGGGAAGCTTTCTGAACTTTGTATTCAGCTTTCTTCTGCGGGTTTTCTCCCATATTAAGGAAGATATTTCCCAGACTGGCAACAGCACCTCCATCCTTTGAAACGGTAACTGCGACACCCTGGTTTATTTCAATTCCGGCAGACAGTCTTCCATTGGGAGAAGTTAATTCGTATCTCTGAGCATGTGAAAAATCGGCAAAAAGCAGAAACAAGGCAGGAAACAACAGTTTTTTCATTTTCAGGTATCTTAAATATTCAAACTTAAAGTTCGAAAATTAAATGATCCGGTTATACAGTTCCCTGATTAAAATTATAACCGCCTGAAAATTGCTTTGAACATTTTAGGGATTTAAGCAGTATTATTATGGTAAATTCTGTAATTGGATGCTATTCCGGTTGTATAATCCAGAAGTTTTCCAGGGAAGCTTAAGGAAAAAACGATATTTTGAAGGCTGGTACTTTAAACATGTAACCCAGGATCAGTCCCATGCAATTTCAATTATTCCGGGGATTTCATTGACTGAAAATGACTCCCACTCATTTATTCAGATCCTTGATGGTTACTCAGGCACCGGCAGTTATATCAGATACGCTCCTGACGAGTTCATATGGGACAGGAGGAGTATGATGATCCGGATAGGTTCATCAGAATTTACCGGCAGTCACGCTATCCTTAACATTGAAAAGGATACTTTGAAGCTTAAAGGACGGATTGAATACAATAACATGGTGAAATATCCTAAAACCCTGTTTTCGCCAGGGATCATGGGTTGGTATTCCTTTGTGCCTTTTATGGAATGCAAGCACGGAATAGTTTCTGTTATACATGATCTCATCGGTACCATTTCAATTGACGGGAACAAAATTGACTTTAACGGAGGGAAGGGTTATATAGAAAAAGACTGGGGGGTCTCTTTCCCTGAAGCATGGGTATGGATACAAAGCAGTAATTTCGCAGAGCAGGATACTTCCTTTTCGTTTTCAATAGCAAAAATTCCCTGGCTGGGAAGCTTTTTTACCGGGTTCATTGCTTTTCTGTATCTCGGGAAAAAATTTTATCTCTTCAGCACCTATAACGGATCGAAGGTGACAAAGGCAGTTCATGACAAAGAGGAAATTGAGTTTGAAGTAAGGAATAAAGACTATATTCTCAGGATAAGGGTAATCAAAAACTCTTTTGGTGATCTGAAAGCTCCCGTTGAAGGTGAAATGTCGAGAGGGATAAAGGAGAGTACAGATTCGGAAGTCCGTCTTGAATTATTCGACAGTTTTCAAAATCTGAAGTATAAAGACACTGGAAAAAATGTCGGACTGGAAGTCATAGAAAAGATCTTCGATTACATAGGTTGAAGACGCTTATATAAATTTTAAGACGTTTAAAAAACTTAATATGATTGCAGTGGTCTAATTTACAAGGCATTCCGGCCTCTCCCCCTCAATCCCCCACCACAATTCCTCCCCTGCAGGCTGGCTCCTTCGCTAAAATCAGCCACTGGCTGATTTCTTAACGCTCGGCCCCCTATCCCAGGAGAGAGGGGGAAGCCCCTCCCTCTTGGGGGAGGGGTTTGGGGAGAGGCCGTGCATAAGAGTTAGTTACATCCGGATGTTTATATAAAATAAGTACCTACGATAATATATATAAGCTCCTGGTGGAAACCTAAGCCGATAATTCAAGGCTGACAGCCCAAAGTTTTTCCTGGAGCTCTTTATCATGGGAATAAGGAGATGACTTAATTTCACTTCCGCTGAATTTGTAAAACTTCCCGTTCAGATCTGCCGGATTACCATCAACAGCTAATCTGCAGAGGATCCTTGCCGCCTTATCAGGTTTCCCCGACATAAGCCGTGTAAGGGATCTCAGGAGGGAAGGCATTTCCCTTGTCAGTTCCGATTTAACAAGTCCGGGATGAAATGCAGAGGAAGAAACACCTTGTCCTTCGAGACGACGGGCAAGAGCGTAGATAAACATCAGATTCATCATCTTTGAGGCGCCAAACGCAGACAATGCAGAAAATTTTTTTTCTCCCTGCAAATCATCAAATTGCAGTTTTGTAACTGTGGGCGCGGAAATTGTAATGATCCGGGCAGGTTTGCTCGCGCTTAGCAAGTCTAATAACCGGGTTGTCAGGATGAAAGGAGCAAGGTGATTTACGGCAAACATCAGCTCCAGATTATCTGATGAAATTTCCCTTTTGTTTTTATAGATGGCAGCGACGTTAATCAGAGCATCCAACCGGTCATATTTTTGTTTGAATTCATCAGTTGCATTTTTGACAGAGGAAATATCCGAAAAGTCAGCACAAAGAATATCAATTTTTTCATTCCCGCTACTAAGAGATATTTCATTCTTAACAGATTCCAGTTTTGATTTATTCCTTGCGAGGATCACTGTTGCTGCTCCGGTTTTTGCAATCTCAAGAGCGACTGCCCTTCCGATTGTCCCCGTGGCACCTGAAATAAGAACAGTTTTTTCCATTCTGTTTTATTTTTAACATTTTAACCTTCAGTGCTCTATATTCAGCTTTACTGATGTTTAGCATATAACACTTATGCACAGGGATTTGTTGTCCTGAAAAATTGGAAAGGCAGAAATAGGAAGAAAACTTTAGGTACTCCAAACGTCAGCTCACTTTAAGTACTGATCAGTTAACGGACCAGTACTAGTTGTCTTATTTGAAAATGTTGAGTAACTTGTTGTTTAATTAATTGCATCCGCAATAATACCTGTATTTAAATAAACCGGATCATGGATAAAATGATATGTGAAGCAGTATTACTTTCTTTTTTGACACTATCGGCATGCACCAGCACGCCTCAAATTAGCAATCCTGGAAAACAGCTCAGAGACCATTGGGCGCTTCTTGATTTTGTGAAAGCTGATAGTATAAACCCTATCATGGAGCCTTCCTCAGCACAGGTTTTTTTCTGTCCTGTTGCTAAAATAGAAGTGAGATGGGAGGAAAAAAATGTACTCAATCCCTCCGCAATTGTGAAGGACGGGAAAGTTTATCTGATCTACAGAGCCCAGGATATTGAAATGACATCAAGGTTGGGACTGGCTGTAAGTGATGATGGATTGCATTTTACGAAACAGCCCTCTCCTGTTTTTTATCCCGACAGTGACAAAATGAAAAAATATGAGTGGAAAGGCGGAGTCGAGGATCCGCGTATCGTGGAAAGCGATGATGGGACATACATTCTGACCTATACCGCTTACGACGGAAAGCTGGCTAGACTGTGCCTTGCCAGCTCAAGGGATTTATTGACCTGGGAAAAACACGGTCTGGTATTGAAAGAGGATAAGTATAAGGATACCTGGTCAAAATCGGGTGCAATAGTGTCAAAGCTGGAACAGGGCAAAATTGTTGCCGTAAAAATAAATGGAAAATACTGGATGTATTTTGGTGATACGGACTTGTTCATGGCAACCTCCTCAGACCTTATTCACTGGGATGTTGTTGAAAATGAAGAAACCAATAAAATGATATCTGTTTTGCATCCCCGGCCTGGTTATTTCGACAGCCGTCTCGTTGAACCAGGGCCATATGCCTTACTGACAGGGAAGGGCATTTTATTGATCTACAACAGCAGCAATGCCGCAAACTACAATGACCCGGCACTCCCAAAGTACTCCTATTCTGCAGCCCAGGCTTTATTTGACAGGGAAAATCCCTTCAGGTTAATTGACAGGATGGCGGACAATTTCATCCATCCCGACAAGCCCTATGAAAAAGCAGGGGAGGTTAACAACGTCTGCTTTGTTGAAGGATTGGTATACTTCAAAAACAGGTGGTTCCTTTATTACGGGACAGCAGATTCAAAAATTGCAGTCGCCGTCAGAAGTGAAAAGGAATAAGTGAATTTCAGGGATTATTGGTTCAGCTTTCCTTTTTGTATTTCTCATTTTCAGATCTCTTCGCCTTTTCCCGTTCTCTTATTACTGATATAAGATCACTTCCGGTGATTTTAAATGACTCGGAATTTTCGGGTGGAATGCTGTAAATTGTCGCTCCAGTTTGAAGGCCCTGCTCAACAATTATATTTTTGTCGTTAAATTCACCCAAAACAACAATATGTTTGGTCCTGTTTTTTACATAAACGAACGGAATACTGTCAGATCCTGTTTGCACGCATTCGGTCGGTATATAGACCACATTGTCAAAAGTTTTGATTATGATCTTGTTCCCGGTGGTCATGGAGGGTCTTAAAGCCGGATCGGTTGCGTCAATTCTTACTTGCACTTCGAACATTTTGGCGTCTGAATTCGGCAGTTGTTCCCCGATATTGGCAACGCTGATCACAGTTCCAGTGAAGGCTTTTTCAGGTAAAGCATCTACTCCAACATTCACCTTCAGCCCCGGGATGACCTTGCTTACTTCAATCTCGCTGACATAAAGCTTGGAGACCATTGAGGAAAGGTCAGGAAGTGAGGCAATTGCCCTGTCAAATGGATTAATTGATGAACCAACTTTTCTTTTAACCCCAAGCCTGTCCTTTTTATAGGTGACCATACCGTCTGCAGGAGCTGTTATTGTAAATTTTGATAAAAACGACTGAAGATCGGCGACAAGCCTGGTCCCACTTGAGAGATGTGTTTTCTCGTGCCTTATGTCGGTAAGTGACTGTGCGATTTTAAGGTCATAACCTTTTATTTTCTGTTCAAGTGCCCTTTTTGCTTTATCCAGATTCATCTGTGCCATTCGTATGTTAGCAGGGGGTTCAAATTTTGACTGTGCAAGTGTTATTTCCGCCTCCTCAACTGTAAATCTCTGATTTTTGATCTCATCCCTCAGAGCGGTAAGGGTCATGGCAGTGTCAAGTATCTTCATTTCAACATTTGTCTGAAGAGTTTTAAGGCTTTCCTGTGCATCCTTCAGGGTATTATCATAGGAAGTTCTGTCGAGCTGAGCTATATAATCGCCCTTTTTTACCACTGTTCCCTCGGGAACAATATCCTGGATCTTAAAATCCATAATGTGGAAGTCGCCACCTCTGCCACCGCCGGGACCACCACCCCGGTTCCCGCCAGGTCCACTGGTCTGATATATCTCCGGGCCCATGATATCGGTAGATCTTTCAGCCAATAACTCTCCCGCAGCTGTTATTGTTATTTCAAATTTACCATATTTGGCCTCTTCAAAAATATCGGTCTCATTTTTCCTGGAGAACAACCTGTTGAATACAATCAGGCCAATGATTGTAACGGAAATAATAATACCGGTGGTGATAAAAGTCCTTTTCATAAACTATATTTTTACCCGTCAAAAGTACGGATTCCTTAAAAATTATTAAAGTTTAACACAATTAACAAAAAAATTCAAGACATCCAGTTCCTTTATATGACAAACGGATCATCCAAATTATTCCCGGGAGAGTAATATATTGCTTCATCTTTTTAAGTGTAATGATTATAATGTGAGATATAAATATTTACATTTGATCGGACAATCCGGAATTCGACAATGCGATTAATCTGCCTTAATACAGGCTTCAAACGAAGAGATTCTTAGCAATAACCGGCTCACCATAACCGGCAAACTGAGTTTAATTAATATGCTGTTCTTTAACAATCTTAAAAGAAAGGAGAATTCTATGAGTACATCTGACCATGAAAAAAACAAAACCTCGAAAAGTCTTTCAAGAAGGAAGTTTTTGGGTACTGTTGGCACTGCTACTGCGGGCTTCACTATTATTCCCCGCAAGGTAATGCCCGGGAAGGGGTATATGCAACCAAGTGATACCGTCAACGTGGCAGGTATTGGGATCGGAGCAAGGGGAGCCAGCAATTTACGGGGATTATGTGATCCTGATGTACCAATAGTAGCTCCGCAACGGACAAGTACGGGGCAACCCCTCAGTAAGGAAGAGATCGCAGCCAGGGAAGCCAGGACAGCAAACCGTCCGCAAGGAGCGCAGGCACCGCCCCAAAGGTCGCAGGAAAACAGGACACCTGTGCGCCTCGCCAATATTTATGCTCTGTGTGATGTGGATACCGGTTTTGCCGCCCACATTTTCAAAGGTTATCCAAAGGCAAAAGTATATACCGACTGGAGGAAGATGCTTGAGAATGAAAAATCAATCGATGCTGTAATGATCGGAACTCCCGATCACAACCATGCACCGATTGCGGCTGCATTCATGAGGGAAAAGAAGCATATTTATGTTGAAAAGCCAATGTGCAAGACAATCTATGAATGCCGTAAGCTTGCTGAAATAGCAAAGGAATATAATGTAGTCACCCAGATGGGAAATCAGGGACACGCAAGTGAGGGTGCCAGGCAGATAAACGAATGGATACAGAGCGGGGCAATCGGACTGGTGCGTGAGGTTCAACTTTCAACCAACAGACCGATATGGCCGCAGGGAAATGTTCAGCGTCCTGCAGCAGTGCCCATTCCTAAAACCCTTGATTGGGATGTCTGGCTTGGCCCTGCCCCGAAAAAGGATTATCATCCTGATATCTGCCATTTCAACTGGCGGGGACTGCGCGACTATGGCACAGGAGCACTGGGAGACATGGGAGCACATATTTATGATCACCCGTTCTGGTCGTTGAATCTGGGCATACCTACCAGGATTCAGGCAAGCTCCTCAGTATTTAACAATGAATTCTGGCCTCTTGCTGAAATGATAACCTATGAATTTCCTTCCCGCGGGTATATGCCGCCGGTAAAGATCACCTGGGTTGACGGTGGATTGCGTGCACCGCGTCCAACAGAAATGGATCCCGGAGTACGTGTTAACTCAGCACTTTACCTGGGAGATAAAGGTATTCTTATGCATGGGGATTACGGAAGCGGCCCACAGTTGTTACCAAAGAAAGCAATGGATGAATTTGTACCACCAAAGCCGTGGCTGCCAAGGTCAGCGGGCATTTACGCCGAGTGGATTGATGCTATCAAAAACGGTACAAAATCCTCAACCGACTTTTCATATGCAAGCAAACTGGTAGAAACCATGATGCTGGGGAATATTGCAGTACTGATGGCAAACAGGAATGTGACCCTTGAGTATAACCCTGATAAGATGGAATTTACTAACCTGCCGGAGGCCAATGCATTCCTTCGTTATGAGTACAGGCAGGGCTGGACTTTATAACAGTATTTAAAAGCAAGCCTTGGGGCTGCCTTTGTTTTGCGGAGTCAACCGTTCAGGTCGAAAGACCACGAAGCGGTTGGCTCTCTTTTTATTATCTTTTTGATATAACAGGGTCAGGCAAGCAGGAAAAAACTGTTTCATAAGCTATTTGTTGTGGTTGGAATGAACAATATTCTTCCGGCAGATGTTATTGTTACGCGAGAAAAAGTCTGGGATTCCATTGGGAAATTAAAAGAGTGATGACCCGTAAAAACATTAATATCAAACAGTTCTGGGATGAGCTTCAGAGAAGGAAGACTACCAGGGTAGTTGCAGTATATGCGGCAACTTCATTCATTATACTCCAGTTCGTGGATCTGATTAGCGATCCGTTGAATTTGCCGGAATGGACAATGACCTTTACAATTGTACTTCTTGCGATAGGTTTCATCATCTCTGCAGCGCTTTCGTGGATCTATGATATAACCCCTGAAGGAGTGAAGAAGACGGGTTCCGTTGAACCGCTAAAAGGAGGGAAGAAGCAGAATCAGCATGAAGGATCAGGTATCTGGAAGATAGTTTCATATGTTAGTATTGCCATTATCGTAGCCTTACTGGCATTCAATGTAATCAGAAAAGAAAATTCTGATGATCTGATGAATCTTGACAGGTCTGTTGCGGTCCTTCCCTTTATAAATGACAGCCCGGGCGATACCAACACTTACTTCATTAATGGCATAATGCAGGAGGTTCTTAATCATTTGCAGATGGTAAAGGAGCTCAGGGTGATCTCCCGGACTTCCGTGGAACAGTATAGGACCAGGACCAAATCAATTCCCGAGATTGCAAAGGAACAGAGGGTAAATTATATTGTTGAAGGAAGCGGGCAAAAGTATGGTCACTCATTCGTTGTCAGTGTGCGATTGATCAGGGCAGTTAAGGAGAGATACCTGTGGAGCAGAACTTATGAGCAGGAAATCAACGGACCCATGGACATTATCAGTGTGCAGAGCAAGATTGCCCAGTCAATAGTTTCAGAACTAAAAACCACGATATCTCCTGAAGTAAAAAACCTCATCGAAAAGGTTCATACTAATAGCCTGACAGCCTACGATTTTTACCAGAGAGGAAGGGAAGAAGTAGTTAAATTCTGGGTCAACAACGACGACTTTGCAGCGCTGGAACAAGCCGGGAAGCTATTCCGGAAAGCATTGGAATTTGATCCGGAATTTGCCGATGCTTATGCGGGACAGGCAGAAGTATATCTTACTAAAAATTACTGGAAAGATTTTTTCTCTGAAAATTACCTCGATTCAGTCCTTATCCTGGCGAATCTTGCTCTTTCGCATGATGATGAGCTTGCTGAAGCACATTTTGTTAAAGGCGCTTATTATGAAGCTAATGGCACACAAAACAAAGCTTTAGAAGAATATGACAAAACAATTAAGCTTAACCCGAACGACTGGCTGGCTTATTACGGGAAAGCGAGAATATATGATGTTATGGACCAGATAAAGTGCCTCGATAACCTTCAAAAGGCAGCCTCAATTAATAAAAGCGATATAGTATCCCCTACAATTTTAAGGTTAATGGGCGGGAAACTGCTGGTTACCGGATTCATCGACAATGCAAAATCTTATTTTACCAGGGCTTTTGAACTGGATGGTGATTCTGCCTTTTTTTTCAGTTGTCTGGGCGGAACTGAAAGCGACCAGGGGAATTATGAAAAATCTGTTGAGTATTTTGAACGTGCTTACAGGAACAGGGCAAACTATACTGAAGTAATAAGACGACTGGGAGAAAATTATCTGTTAAACGGGCAGTACAGAGAATCCATGAAGTATTTTAAGGAATATTTAAGCCTGACAGAGGATCGGAGCCCACAGGTTGCATATTGTTACTGGCAGAACGGCCTGAAGAGGGAAGCCGAAAAATATTTCAATGAGCGCATTGAATTTTGTAATACCCTTTTAAGATCTGATCGTCCATACCTGCACGTTTTATGGGCATATTATGATCTGGCCAGTATATATGCCTTCAGGGGGGATAAGGAGAATGCCATCAAAAACCTCAGATTATATTCGGAGAATAAGAATATTGAATTGTATATGTTAACTCACATAAAGGATGATCCTTTATTTAATCCTCTCAGGAATGATCCGGAGTTCCGGCAGATCGTCAGTAAGATGGAAGTTAATTATCAGGCGCTGCATGAAAGGGTTGGAAAGTGGCTTACCGGTCAGGAAAAGTTGTAGTATTCCGAAATATGCTGAAATGCACTTCAGAAAGGTATGGATGAGGTTGAAAAAATATTGATCGGGCAGGTGAAGAATAACAAAACCCCTTCGGTGCAATATCTTTTCTTCGACAGGGAGCGTGTTATAAGAAGATTCAGCTATGGTTATGCTGACATTGAAAGAAGAAAGGAAGCAGATAAGAACACTACTTACAATGCCTATTCGGTGACTAAAACTTTTACTGCCCTTGCGATTCTGAAACTGGCAGGGCAGGACAAACTCAGGCTGGACCATCAGGTCAGAAAGTATTTGCCTGCTATTCCTTATAATTCCGGTATCACAATCAGGAACCTCCTTACCCACACTGCGGGAATTCCCAATCCTGTCCCCCTGAGCTGGATTCATCTTAAAGAGGAGCATAAGTCATTTAACAGGAATCAATTTTTCAAAGAAATATTTAATAAAAACAATAAAATTAAATCCTGGCCAAATGAGAAATATTCTTATTCAAATCTTGGATACGTTCTTCTCGGACAACTTATTGAGACAATAACCGGAAAAGCCTATGAGGAATACATCGAGGAGAATATAATTAAGGTAATAGATGTCAGGCCTGAAGACATGGGATTTGAAATGAACGACACTGAAAGGCATGCAAAGGGGTATCACAAAAGGCAAAGCCTTTCCAATCTGATTTTAGGATTTTTCATTGACAGGTCTAAATATTTTGATAAGTCTGAAGATAAATGGACCCCATTCAGGAGCTTTTATGTTAATGGCACATCATATGGCGGTTTAACCGGAACCCCGGATGCCTTTGTAAAATATGTTCAGGAATTGCTGAAACCTAATTGCCGGCTTTTAGTCAGTGATCTTAAAAAGCTGCTTTTTATCGAAAACCACACAAACAATTATAAACCGACAGGAATGTGCTTTTCCTGGTTCGGGGGGGAACTGAACGGTAAGAAATATTATACGCATGCCGGAGGTGGAGGTGGTTTTTACAGTGAGGTCAGAATTTACCCATTGCTTAATTTGGGGAGTGTGGTATTCTTTAACAGGACAGGGATGAAGGATGAGCGGTTTCTCGACAATGTGGATAAATATTATATCAAATAGGCAGGTCACCCGGAAACCTGGGTTATTGATATGTTTTTGTTTCAAATAAACATACAATTCTCAATTATTATGAAAAAAGCATTTGTAATCAGCAGCATCTTAGTTGTTTTCACAACTTCCTGTTTAAAGGATCTGATTTGCATCAACGGGAACGGAATATTGGAAACTGAGTTGCGCACTTCAACCGGATTCAACGGGATAGTGAATTCAACATCAATTGATGTAATATACAAAAAAGCAGACAGTGTCAGCATATCTGTAAGGGCTGAGTCAAATCTTTTTAGTCACATCGTTACAGAAACGGTTGATGGAAGTCTTGAGATCCGCACTGTACCGGGGAGTTCTTGTTTCGATTTTGTTCACCAGCCTGTTATAACGGTGACTTCACCTGAACTAAGCACCATCCTTTCCACAGGCTCAGGAGCCCTGTTAGCTGATACACTGTCAGGAGTCAGGGTATCGGTCAAATTGACGGGATCGGGAGATGTTACTGCCGGCACCGTCATCTGCGGCGATCTCTCAATAACAATTACAGGTTCGGGCAATATTGATATCACCAAAGCCTCATGCGATAACCCTGATTTTCTGATTTCCGGATCGGGGGACATCAGCATCAGGGGGGACAGCGATACCGGACAACTGAGGATCTCGGGCAGTGGCAATATCAATGCCGGTGAATTCCGGATAACGACAGCCACTGAAATAATATCGGGATCAGGGAATATCTACACGATGGTAGAGAATTCACTGAACGCAACCATCTCAGGCAGCGGCAACATATACGTGAATGGAGATCCCGTAATTAATCAGAATATTTCCGGGTCAGGTAGAATAATCAAGTACTGAAAAAGGATCTCCTACTACAGGTAACGCAGCCATCTGTTTTCCCTGTGTGCCTGTTTATAATTGCTGTACCGTTTGCATAATGGATACAATGAGACGACAACAGACAGCCAGACTATATAAACCAGCCACAGGTCAATACCTGAATCCGCCTTTGGACGGCCGAACTGAAATGGCTCAAATGAAAGATCCGCCCACCGAAATCCCTGGAGCAGCATTATTGCTATCATGACCGAATGGATGAGATAAAGATGAATCAGGTAGTAGAAAAAGGGAACCCTGCCATAAACACTTACCAGATCCATGAACTTACTTTTTATGCCTTCAATAAAAGATATAAGAAGGAACATGGCTCCAAGTGTCATCAGTATGAATAAGAGCGAAGGCGGGTATTTGGATGTATTTATAAATGACAGCAACGTATAAATACTGTTCTTCTGTACACTCCATAAAAATGGGTCACCATAAACATTAATGAGACGCAGAATGGTAAAGAGCAGAATTGCAAATGTTCCTGTCCTGAAAAAAAGCTTCTTTCTTTCTGCTTCCGGAAGTTCAAACCATTTCCCTGCTGCAAAGCCCGCAAGCATTATTCCGAACCATGGTATAACAGGATATCCGACAACAAAGGCGAAATTTGGAGTTGTCTGGTAGGAACTGAAATTAACCAGCGGAGAAAAGACCGAATTTATCAGGGAGTCATTGCCCGCAAGGACAGGGGACAACAAATTATGGCCGAAAATTATTACCAGTGCCATAATTCCCAGTATCCTTACCGGCAGTTTCATCAGAAATGCAAGTAATATAAGCCCGAATCCGATAGCTGCAATTACCTGGAAAAGCAAAATCCTGAAATGAAGATCGTACCAGAGCGCAAAATTGATAATTGTAAACTCCAGGACGATAAGCCACAATCCCCTGGTCAGTAAAAAGCTACGGCTTTGCTTATAGTTGTTGCGGTTTTTTATTGAGATAAAGGCCGAGGTACCAGACAGGAAAACAAAAACGGGAGCGCAAAAATGAGTGATCCACCTGGTAAAAAAGAGCACCGGGGTTGTTGTTGCCAGATCGAGAGGGTTTTGAGACAATGAACTGACATGCATGAAATCGCGGGTATGATCCAATGCCATAATAATCATTACAAGCCCTCTTACAAAATCTATTGTATCAATCCGTTTCATTAGCATTCACTTTTCAATCCATCCCGCCCAGCCTCCTCCCACAACATAAAGTTAACAAATCTTCATCAGGATTTAAGCTTTTTGAACCCAAGGCAAAGAACTTTCATTAAAAAATATTGACTTGAATTTTTACAAAGCATATATTTGATGAATACGAAATATAGCTGAGATGAAACACTTTTTCCCTTTACTGCTTATTGCATTTTTAATCACCGTTAACGCCAGGGTTACCGGCCAGGCATACAGTGCTTCTGATTCAAATCAAAAACTGGCACGTGAAATTTTCAGGCAGCTCATTGAGATCAACACCACAGAGAAGATGGGCAGCACCAGAGCTGCGGAGGCAATGGCTGACCGGCTCAGGTCGGCAGGCTTTGCGCCAGGCGATGTTACGGTGGCCGGACCCCTGCCTGAGCATATGAATATGGTTGCACGGTACAGGGGCAAGGGTAAACTACCGCCTGTTCTGTTTATCGGGCATCTGGATGTGGTGGAGGCTTTAAGGGAAGACTGGTCGTTTGATCCATTCAAATTTCTTGAGATGGATGGCTTTTTCTATGGACGCGGAACCTCCGATATGAAAGGAGAGGATGCAAACATGGTTGCCAACCTGATCAGGCTGAAACAGGAGGGATTTGTTCCCGACCGCGATATAATAGTCGCGCTGACAGATCATGAAGAAGGAGGCATTGCCAATGGTGTCAGCTGGCTGATAAAGAACCGCCGTGACCTGATAGATGCGGAGTATTGCATTAATCCTGACGGGGGCGGAGGTGACATTAAAAACGGGATTGAAAAAATATTGAATATCCAGACTAGCGAGAAAATCTACCTGGATTATTCAATTGAGGCACATAACAAAGGGGGTCACAGCTCGTTGCCTGTAAAAGAAAATGCTATTTACCAGATCGCATCGGCTTTGACATCCCTGGCAAGGTATGACTTCCCCCTAAGAATAAATGAGACAGTGAGGGTTTATTTTGAACGGAATGCCGTAAATGAAACGGGACAGACTAAGGCGGATATGCTGGCAGCAGCCGGGATACCTGCCGATACTGCGGCAGCTGGCAGGCTTGCAAAGTCCTCTCCTTATTACAACGCCCTGATGCGTACTACTTGCGTTGCAACGTTAATCAGCGGAGGACATGCCAATAATGCACTGCCGCAAACCGCCAAAGCAAACATCAACTGCAGGATGCTTCCCGATGACAACACCTGAAAATGTTATGGCTACCCTTAAAAAAATCGCAAATGATCCTGAAATTGAAATCACCTGTACCTATTCATCAGTTCTGAGCCCTGTTTCTCCCCTGAGGAATGATATTCTGGAAAAGGTTGACCGTCTGACAGCTTCGATGTGGCCTGGTGTTATCGTTACCCCTGTGATGTCGACCGGTGCCACCGACGGGAAATGGCTGCGAAGGGAAGGGATTCCTGTTTACGGCATATCGGGGTTATTTTCAGATTTCGGTGATAACCGGGCACATGGAAGGGATGAGCGGGTTGGGGTAAAGGAATTCTATAATGGTTTGGAATTCATGTACAGGTTAATGAAGGAATTGACTTCCGGACAGGGGAATAAATAAACAATCCGTCAGGATTTCCGTTACATATTAAAAACACAAATCTTTTCTTGACAATCAATAACTTTTAAAAGGAGACTTATGGGAATTATATCATGGATCGTAATGGGCCTGATTGTCGGATTACTGGCCAAATTTGTTTTACCGGGTAAAGACCCGGAGGGTTGTTTTATTACTATTCTGCTGGGAATTGGAGGCGGTTTATTAGGCGGCTACCTTGGGACGCAATTTGGTCTCGGAACTGTAGCGGGATTTGACCTGAGAAGCATACTCCTTGCTACCGGAGGTGCTGTTCTTATTCTATTGATCTACCGTGCTATCAAGGGGAAGTAAATCTCTGTTCAATCTTTAAGAAGGTCACTGATCCTGATCCTGGCAAGGTAAATTGAGGTCCTTCCCTCGTGACTTGAATAATAGGAGATCCAAAGCCTGTTTTTAAATATCACTAGTCCGGGATAGCTTGTGTCGCCTCCGCTGGGTAATTCAACCATCTTTTCAACAGCACCTTTATTATCCGTAATATAAATTACAGTGCCTGCCGAACCTGGTTTATAAATCCGGGTCCCGATGCACAGTTTTTCGTTTTTAAGAATCAGAAAATCCGGACCACCCAGTCTGTAAGCCAGCTCATTCCATTGCCAGTCGGTATAAGGTGCTCTGGCGATGCCCAGCATTCCGTTGGCATTAGCCTCACGCCTGAGGAGTATCATCATCTCATTTTTAATAAAGCGGATGGTTGCCTCATTGGGCAATGATCCAATATTAAAATCTGCCGCCTGCTTATATGAAATTCCATCACTGGTCATCAGCAGTCTTACCTTGTTGTTGTTGTCTGGTGTACGCGACTGGTATACGACCCCATAGCCTGTATTTCCTTTCCAGGTTACTCTCCATATCCAGTCAAAACTGCTCCTGATGCTGCTATCGATTGAAACCGGTACAGGAACTGAGAATTCAGATCCATTATCTGAAAATGAGACATGTGGCATCATATCCAGCAGATTTCCGGTCACGTAGCGGGAACCACCCATAAGAACCATTAGTTTCCCGCCAGGTGATATTGAAAGCTTTGAATCGCGGAGATCATAAGTTTTGCTTGTCAGTAAAACCACGGAATCCCATTTATTGCCGTCATGCGACCGGAGAATCCGAATTTTGCCATTCCCGGTGCTATCTTTGGGAACATGGCTGGCCCCTTCGCGGAATGTGCAATAAAAATTGGATTTATAGCGGATTAAGTCAGTAAATGCATTATGCTGTGCACGGTCCCAGATCTTATAAGCCTCGATCTTCTGGGAATAGGAATCAGGTGTGATGAAGAACAGGGTAATACCAAGGACACAGATCCCCTCTAAAACAGTCTTTCTCAATGCTTATTTCGGCTTAAAAATATCAGGTTACATCCCTTCCCCATTCAGGTACTTATCCAGAAATTCCAGAACGTTTACTGTTCCTTTAATCTCGTTCTCTTTCTTAACAAAACCATGTCCTTCATCCGGGAAAATAATGTACTCTACAGGAACATTGTTCTTCTTTATTGCAGAAACTATCTCGTCCGATTCTACCTGCAGCACCCTGGGGTCATTGGCTCCCTGCAGCACCAAGACCGGTCTTTTTATCTTATCAGCATGGAAAAGGGGAGAGATCTGGTAGAGCCTTACGGAATCAGCTGAATAGGGATCACCAAGTTCGGCATAAAGTGCTTTCCTGTTTGATTCCCAGTCGGGAGGTATTGATTTTAGCGTTCTTATCCAGTTAGTTACACCAAAGAAATTAACTCCCACATTAAATTCCTCCGGAGTAAATGACATTGCTGCCATTGTCATATAACCACCGTAACTTCCACCTATGATGCCTATTTTGCCGGGATCGATATATTCCTGTTGCTGAAGCCATTTTTTGCCCCAGACACAATCTTTCAGATCTTTGTCTCCATGGTTTCTGTCGTCCATTTTAAAGAAGGTCTTACCATAGCCGCTACTTCCCCTGTTATTTACCCCAAGCACTGCATAACCGTGATTAACAAGACATTGAATCATGGAATTGAAACCTGTTCTTGTCTGACCTCCGGGTCCGCCGTGTACGTAAACCAATGCGGGTACTTTATGCTTTTCCGAAGCTTTCACTGGTTTATAAAATATTGCAGGTATTTCAAGGTCATCAAATGACCTGTACCGGACAACTTCAGCTGCTACAAGGTCGTTTGGATTTATTTCGGGATTCAGTGTTTCTGTTATCTTCTTCAGATCCTTGCTCCCAAGGTCATAAACATAAAGGTTACGGGGTGCACGGGAGGTACCAACTGTCAGCACCATTTTTTTCTCACTGTCGGAAATGGTAACATTTAAAATGTCACCATCCGGGATCTGCGGAAAATCTATATCCTTCCAGCTTGCATTATCTTTTATTATGAGAGTATTTTTTCCATCCTCATTTACTGTGATAACTCTGTACTTTTCATTTTCGCTCAGATAACTCCCTGCAACATCCCAATTGGTCTCAAATAGTACACTTTTTTCCCCGTTTGCTATTTCATACTTTGCGAGGTATGCGAATTCCTTTCCGGCATCCGTGATATAATATAAAAACCTGCTGTCGTTACTGAAACCTGAACTGTAATATGTTCCGCGATTTGAAGTATCAGATATTTCGGTCATCTTCATTGTTGCCCGGTTATAAAGAAACAGCTGATTCTCGCTCGAGGTTACAGACTTCTGCAACGCAAGGTAATTTTCATCAGCTGAGATGCCTGAAACATCAATTCCTTCATTATTCTGATATATCATTTCGGGGATCCAATCGCCTATCTTCATCCTGTACAAATCGAAATATCGGGGATCCCTAAAAGTAGAGATATAGTACATCGATTTCTTATCCTTGCTCCATCCGCCGAAAAATGCTTTCTCTTTTTCCCCGGAGGTAAGCTCCGTCGTATTGCCATCTTCATTCAAAAGGTAAAGGTGATTTATCTCGTTACCTCCCTTATCAGCTTCATATACCATTTTTGAAGTGCCCGGTACATATCCGTCAGCAAAATACGATTCTACTGTTGAATTTGTCACCTGGCGTTTTGATCCGTCTGAAACAATTATCTCATAAAGGTTATAGATCCCTGATTCATTACTGCTTATCAGTATCTTTGACTCGTCGGTTGATAATGAACCTCCGGTTATATTCTGGTTCTTATAAAACTGTTCAACCGAATATTGCCTTATTTCCTGTTTTGCACAACCACTTAAAAGCATTAGCAGAAGACTGAATGAAATTGATTTTCTCATGTGCTTGTTTTTTTTGTTTTCTAAATTATGAAGTCCCGGAGTTGAAATAGCAATCCAATACTATGGCAACCAGTAAATTTACAGATTGTTTAGCTTCAAGTCAACTTTTTTTCAGGGTGAATGTAACCGTTATCCTACTCCTGCATTCTTTTTTTGGATTCAATGAACCACAGGAGGTCCCGGATCAATGCATCAGCCCTTTTATCCATGGCCGCCTTTTCGGCAGGAACACCTGATTCGTCAAATGCCGTCATGATATTCTGGATCCGCATCGGGCCCGGAACGGTTATAGCCCTCATTTTCCACAATGAAAACTGAAGTGAAATGATCACCTGGGACCCGCCGAAACTACCGTCGGAAACAGGAACAAATGCTACTGGTTTGCGGCGCCATTCAGTTGTAAGGAGATCTACTGCGTTTTTTAAACTCGCTATCAACCCGCCATTGTATTCAGGTGTAATGATTATTACCCCGTCAGCAGCTTTTACTTTCCCGGAAAAATCGATTGCCCCGGCTGAGGGGGATTCCTGTGACTCGAGTCTTTCATGAAATAATGGGAAGTCATATTTTAAAAGATCGAGTATTTCAACGTCAGCTATTTTGTTCCTGCGGATATAACCGTAAAAATAAAGGGCTGCTCTGTGGCTGTTGCGGCCTATCCTGACACTCGGTGAAATAATGACTAATTTTGGCATAGGCATGTTCTGTTTAATGACCGGACGGCCTCTTATGGCTTTCTTTTGTAATCAAGGATAAGGGTGATCCGGGGATAACCCAGTCCGGTAAGCACAGGATAATATTCAAAAGTCTCCTCACGCGTATAGAATCCTGTAATTATCACGTGGTAATAGTCGAACTGTTTAACGATCTCGACCGGCAGGTTCAGCTTTGTCCTGATTTTTCTCTGAGCCCTTAAAGCTTGTGACTCCCTGTGATAGATTGCAACCTGAAGGGCAATGGTTGGTCCGATTTCGGGTTTTTCTGTTCTGACAATCTCTGTTGTCTTCTTTTCAGTCACCCTTATGGAGGTATCAGACTGAACTGCAGCCTTCTGAATACTAACAGGCTCTTTCCTTACAGGCACCTCGACAGGTGCTTCAATAAGTTGTCTTCGTGGTGCCAGTAACCATGCTTCTTTCAATCCAAACTGGCCAACTGAAGGTATAAGATCTTCCATTGCGTCCAGAATGGTCTGGTCAATTATAGGTTCATCAGGGGTACGGAGCTTATAATATTTACCTTCCCTGTCAATCGTCTCCTTTCTGCCGGGTGATATTGATAACTGGTCCTTAAGAATAATGGTCTCAGATCCTAGCCGGAAAGCACTTAACCGGATGGAAGCAATTTCGGCTTCTGTCAACGGAATTTCTCTTTCAATCAGGTATTCTTTTATTCTTGCCAGGGAATCTTCTCTTGTTATCAACAACTTTTGCTGTTGCATTGCTAAAAGTCTTATTATCCAGAGTTCTTTAAACCCAAGCTTATTAAGTTTAATAACGTTTTCGTCAACCTCCTGGCGGGTTGGAAGATCAAGAATCCGGACTCTGTAAAAATCACCCGCAATGGTTATCTGAACATCTTTGCCCAGCTCTTTTTCGAGCATCGAGCGGAATCCTTCAGCTAATGACCTCTGTCTGAACGCACCGATCTGAATTGCCCAGCTGTCCTCAGTTATAGTATAAACTTCTTCGGTTACTTCGTGAATTACCAGATACGAGGTATCCTTTCTTATAGATGGCACTTCCTGAATTACCGGCCTGGTCTTCGCAGTATCGCCAGGTATCATCTTTATCACAAAGTCAAGTCCGTCGGCAATATCGCCATCGATCCCCCCGGCAATAGAGAATTGGATCTCCTCAGGAGATGAGGTCATGTTAAGTTTCCGTAGTTGTGCAGTATCGGCCTGAACTGTGTATTTGCCCGATTTAAGTCCGAAATAGCTGAAGTATCCGTCATCTTCGCTAAGTGTTCTGCCAGCAAACTTTAGATCATTGTCATACAAATTGATTATAATGCGTCCAAGTCCTCTCTTTTCCCCTTCGTTTTCAAGATAAACATAACCGTTGGCTTCACCCATGATGCTCACAGGAATTTCAATCAGCTTCAGTATGTTCGGATCGACCGCTACGTTATAGGTTTGTTTTGATAACCTCCATGCAATGTTATCAAAACTATTGGGATCCAGATCGATAAAGCAATTAGTGTAGGGCTCCAGTCCGAGGATCCTGATAGTAGTATCCCGGTCACTTTTTTCTATATGACCTCCGTTTGAATGAAGATTGAGGCCAGGTGCCTTTGGTTCGCCCGGATCTTTCAGGCCGTTATTATTAAGATCGAGGAAAGGTATGATTGAGATACCTCCCCTTCCTACATTTGTACGGTTATCGGCACCCAGGTATTTCGTTTTTCGGTCGTTGATCAGACTTCCCCGTGCATACTGGATAAAGCTTGTCTTGTCGCTGTAGCGCCTGACTGATGCCCCGGCCTGTGCAAATGTAAAATCATAACGGAAACCTGCTTCTGCCAGCTTCAGGTTATTTCTGAAATTCTGTTCATACGACAGATTGATGTATCCGCGTTCAAGCACCCTCTTTTCGATCTTTGCCCTGGCTGAAAAAAGCTTATTCTCTGTATATCCATACTGGGCCTGAGGCATAAATATAAATCCTGCAGGAAGTCTCAATGCAAGTGAAAGATTACTGTAGAGGTAAGGTTTAACATTATCTACGAGCAGGGCATATGTTGTAAGGTTTGTGTTAACTCCAAAAAGAGAACCTGAGATAAGCCATTCCCCTGTTGTATATTTTGATGCCGGAAGAACGATCTGGTAAAACGACAACCTCTGAAACGTGGCGAATTTGCCAATTTTAAGAGGTATTGACACTGTCGCCTTGCGTTCTTCCCTGTAGTTATAGAAAATGGCTTTCTGATCCTTATCGTACCATGTGTAATTAAGATCGAACTGGAGGTTTGAAGGGAGCCTGTAGGTAAGAGTCCCTTTAGCCCTGACTCCTATGGCATATTCACCTGAAAGAAGAAGGTTGCTTGTTATCCTTAGCGAGGCATTAACATAAGGCATAAATGGCTGGGAGGTCACAGATGAAAGATACTCAGCACCGCCTCCGACAGTCAGGCTTCTGGTTGCTCCGTAGTTGACGCTGGCGCGGGAAAACCTGCTTTTAAGCGTATCTTCAACGATTCCTGCACTCAGTGTATATTCCAGTGTTTTTTCAGGCAGAAAGTTATAGGGTATCGTAATATTCTGTTCGCGTGTCCGCTCTTCACCCCAGGGGCCAAAAAACTTTAGTTTTACAATTGAATTACCGTATACAAGCGGGACTTCAAATGTAAAAAAACCTGACGCATCTGCTTTAACGTAATCGACAAGGACATTATTTACATAAAGCTCGACAATCCAGCCGGGTTCAGTTCTGTCGCTGAGGTTGTAGGTCCCGAATGACCTCCTGTAGGTTGTAGGGGTATTTGTAATCTGTACACCGACAACCGGATTATAAAGAGAAGAGATAGAATTGGAATGAATTTTCCCTGCCATCACCTGCCTCAGTGGCGCAAAATCGTTATTTACATAACGCCACAGGTAATACTGCTGTTTTTCAGATAAAGGATCGAGGCTGTTATAATATAAAGAAGCAGTTGCTTCACCTCCGGCTATCATTGATCCCAGTGCCAGGTTAAGCCTCGTATCGGATTTCCCGTTTATTTCCTGTGATGCAGTTGCTGACCAGTCGGCCATGCCGAATTTAAACATAGGATAAGTACGGCGGACTAATGTATCAGCCTGTACATCACCTTTCAGGCGCGAAAGATTCCGGCGCATTTCTTCCTGACGCATTTCACGGATCAATGGCAATTCAAGCTTGCTTTTGACTGATACAGAAAGGGTGCGGAAGTTAAATGAGCACTCAAGGCCAAAAATCCTGCCGTACCAGATTGATTTAAGATACAGGTTGGTTTCTGTTCTTATCAGGTCACCCGGGTTAAGGTCAAATCTTTTGCCCTGGTAAAGGATCATGTTCTCTGGCAGACTGATCGTGTATTCCGCCTCCTGACTTATAAAGAATCCCGTAATTGTTTGCAGGTCAGGAGAAGGGACATTCCTGATTTTAAGGAAATCAAACAGATTGGTGACTGGAAGGTATAATTCCTCTCCTCCTATGAGGGCATCAATTTCACTTCCACCGAATGAAGGGATCTCAAGAAAGACTGAGATCTCATCATATTCAGGAAGGTCCTGCGAAAATAAAATCGCTGATTGTGAAAATGCTAACAGAAGATATAAGAGAGAAGACTTCCGGAACAGATTTGCAAGCATATATCCTGGAATTGCCAATTTGGAATATGCTTTGCTGACTGTCATTTTAATAATTCACATTAAAAACCAGGTTATTCCCGATTCAGTGTTATTTGGAATGTTCCGGTATAATTCCCGGGGGGATTGGCAGCGGAATTGCCCACTGTAAGCGTTCCCCCGATATATAAAAATATTGGTACATTGTACAGGACCGTGGAAACGAAAGGTGATGCCGGTATGGAGGTCCCTATATGCAATATCATCGACCCTGATGGAACTCCTGCGAGAGTTGCATCCGGACCGTTCAGTATCGAGATCAATGTTCCGCGGTTGGCATGCACTTCGAACATCGCTGCAGAAAACCCCGTACCCAGAAGGACAACATCCCCGGTAGCGGATCGTACTCCGGACGGGGAGATTATTACAGTGCCACCTGTCGGGCCATGATAAAACATTCCGAAACTGAGGGTTTGTGCTGTCGGTAAGATCCTTATGGGCCTCGGTGGCGGTTCCTGGGCTTTTATATTCTGGAATCCTGTCAACAGGGAAATGATCGCTGTCATCAGGAATAATGAAACCCGGTAAGTATCTTTAATAATTGCAAATCTCATCGGTTTTGTATGAATATCTTTTTAGAGTCCATTAAATTATCTGATATAAAGGTGACAATATAAATGCCGTTCTTAAATCCAGGATTAAATTCAAAATGACCAGGATTGAAAATCTTTTCAACATATACAATTTGTCCGATGAGATTGCTTATTGTCAATGTCCCTTTGCTGGCCAGATCAGGATTAATATAACCGGTGACCAGACCATGTGAGCTGTAAACGGAAAACAAATTATTGCCTGATCCCGGATCCGGTTCTTCCGGATCCCTGGAAACCAGATTAAGAAAGAACCTGTTTTTATATTCACCGGATTCCAGAAAGAGGTGGTATTCCTCGTTACTGAGTAGATTGTTCTCTGTACCAGCCACAATATCAGTAATAGAAATTTTAGTTTCCGAAAATCCCCCGGCCAGCTCTGTTATTTTGAATATTATAATTCCGGTCTTATTAAGTTTGAGCCCGAGTGGCACTATGCAAATTGTATCGGTACTAACCGGCAATGCATTTATAGAGAGTTCTACACCATCTGATCCTTCTGAATAAAGATTCGGAGCATTATAGTCGGTATTCATTAGTTTTAAAGCATCATGGTTGCTGTCAAACCCGGTTCCGGCTTTTTCATCAAAATATACAACCATTGGATCCGTTGATGATGGATCATCATCAAAGGATGCGGAAAGACGAAGAAATGTACCGGAACCCTTTTCACCTGACTTAAAAAATGGGGGTGTAAGATCTGTCACACGTACACTGTTATTTAATCCCAAAATCCCTGCAACGGGAAAAGCTCCGTCAGTGACGTGTACAAAGAATCCCTGCATAGACGGAATTATTGCAGATGCCAATCCGTCGCTGGAAATACCGTTAATATAGGTGCTGTAAGTGCCCCCGTATTCATCTGTTGTACTTGCTTTAAAGTAATAAAGTGCATTATCGATATTGGTCTTCGTCCAACCGGAGGAGGCATCCCAGTCGACCGCAGAAGGGAACGGATTGCCTACCAGATTAAATCCTTTTGTAAAAGGATGATCGTGATTGTAAAGAGTAACAGAAAGAGGACCGTTATTAACAATACCTGTGACATCGACTGTATTGGGTGCTCCAATTGAACCAAAATTAACAGCATATCCTTCCAGTGGAATAAGAGTATTTGCCGGATTGACATAGCTGATCCATCCGGAAGAGGTCCGGTCTTCATCATATCGGTATATGGCAGGGAACGAGGCTGCCAGGTCCATATCATCACCAAATTCATTAATAGTGGAAGCCTGAAAGGGGGAGCTGAAATATTTATAACCGAAACCGGATGCCAGGTACCTCTGAATTGTGACATTTCCCAATATAGTTCCTGTCCCTGTTCCGGATATAAACGCCGTCTGGATGGCTGTTGAGGCAAGTGTAAGATTGCCATCCGAAGAAAGATTACCATTGGTTATATTTACCGATCCGGTAACATCCAGCGGTCCCTGAAGGCTGACCCCGGCAGGGTTGCTGATTGTGAGGTTTCTGATCGTATTTCCGGTAAAAGCGGAGGGTCCGATTGTCTGAGCAGATGCCCCGTTCATTATAATAGACCCGTCCGATGTTATAAATGTTCCATTATTTGAAATTGTACCGGAGATCTGCAGTATATTTCCGGAAATAGTTAAGGATGAACCAGGTTCTATTGTCAGATTTTTGACGCTGCCCATCGCTCCGCTGTTCAGAACAGGCTTATTGGGAACATCAGGAATCACTGCAGAGTATATCTGTGACGGAATTATTCCACAGGGCCAATTACCCGGATCATTCCAGTTGGTACTGCTGGTTCCGGTCCAGGTTAAATCAGAAATTATTGTGAATGGACTTGTTGCTGTTACTTCATTGCAACCGCCCGATGGTGTGATTGTATTTGTCACAATATAGCTTCCGGGAATGCTTGCTGCCAGATTTACCTGACCTGTTGCGGTGCTGACAAAGACAAGACCAGCAGAAGATGAAAATGTTCCGGCAGACCCTCCGCCGCTGAAAGTGGGGGAAGGATTTGCCGCATTTGGGCAGTAAGGGGTTCCTGTATAACTGAAAGTAGCGACCGGCACAGATGTTACTCCCAACACCGCTGCTGCGGTGTTAACCGGCGATGCACCACAAGCTGTTGAAACAACGCATCTGTAAAGTTTTCCATTTTTCGTAAACCCCGGATTTATAAGATTGAGCGTCGGGGTTGCAGATCCTGAGTAAATTCCTCCGTCGGAGAGGTTGACACCATTTTCCTGCCACCGATAACTTAGATTTAACCCGCTTGCTGAAACCGAAAAAGCAGCATTATCACCGGCACAGATTGTTGCCGGCTGAGGCTGAGAATTTATTGTTATACCGTTATAAATGGTCAGGCTGACGGGAGTGGCTATGCTTTCACAACCGTTGACTGTTTGAGTAACAGCATAATTATAAGTACCGGCTGCAGTTTGTCCGGTCGAGAACGGATTGGCTGTACTTACCAGAGAACCACCGCTGTACCATCGGATATTCTCTCCCGAGACAGCTTCCAGATAAGTTATCTGATTTATGCAATACTCTTTGTTTAAAGCGACCGGTGGGGGTGGAACAGCAGTAATCTTAATGTACTTTGTAACACTCACCGGGCCACAACCTGCATTATAGGTGTACGTTATTGAATAAGTGCCGGCTGATGGGGGATTAAAGACATTTCCGGCAATATATGAATTTCCTGAGTAGGTTCCTCCTGCTGGATAACCGAACGTGAGCGATATGGGTACTGTACACATACCAGCTGAAGGAAGGGTATCTGAATTAATTCCGACATTATCCAGGGTATAGAAAGTTAAAGGCGAAGATTGATTGTTATACTCTGTTCTCATCCACCCGTTTGATCTTACCCTGTCGGAGATTCTAATTTCATCAAACATTCCATCAAAGTAATAATTTGATAGGAAGGGTTCTTTCCCTATAGACAGATTATCAGAAGCTATCCCAAGAATGCCGGTTTTTTTGAACGGTCTTTCCGGAATTCCATTTACGAAGGTTCCTATTGAATCGAGAACATCCGAACTCATTCCTCCCAGATAGTACCACTGTCCTGTGTTTAACACGGTTCCCCCGGTCACATCCCTGTTTAATGAAGGTGTATTTGCGGCATTCCGGATTTCAAATTCTACTTTGTTATTTGTATAGATTCCAAACTTATAACCTCCGCTTGAATTGTTCTGGTTACCCGCAATCTTCTGGTCACGTCCTCCGGTATCCATATACACCCATGCTGAAACTGTAATGTTTCCTGCAAAGTTTAGATTAGGGGCGTTGATAACTTCGACATACTGACTTGTTCCATTTAATCCAAGTGCATTGGAGAACCAACCTGCAGGGTATGTAGGTGTATTATAAGGTGTACCGGCCTTGTTAAAAGCTGTATAATCATTTAAGCTGTTATTGTCCAGATGCCAGACACCCTTATAATGGCTATCCCAGACTGATGTAACTGACGGATCTGCAGTTACCTGAGGATTTCCATAAAGTATTTTAAGTATTGTGTTTGATGAAGATAAAAGTGTTGGAATACGAACCCAGGCAATAAGATCGCCATTGGTTCCATTATAATACTCAAGCTGATGATCAAGCTTATTGTAGCTGTTGTCAGTAAAAATAATATCAAACCCGTTTGGATTAAATATTTTACCGGTTGGTGATGTTTCTAAGAATTTCTGTCCGGATAGGTGAATTAAAACAGGAAAATTATAAAGATCCGATCCACCGGCGACTTTTGTGTAATCAATTGTAATATTTCTTTCGTGACCATACCCTAGCATAGTTGCATCACAACCAGTTGCAAGGGCAAAATCGAATGAGGTAGTATTCAGGTTTGAAAGGTCATTACGCGAGACGATATTGCCTGCCTGGGAGCCATGATCCCCTGAGGGTCTCCAGGTGGAATTCCCATTGTCCCTTGCAGAGATCCTTGTAAACCCATCGATTGAATAACTTGAAAATCCATTTCCGGTTAAAATGAGTGAGTAGGTTGCGTCAGGAAGACCGGAACTGAAAAACCTCCAGTAACCTTCCGTAAAAGTGTTATTAAGGTAAACAGTCTCATCGGTATAAGCTGCAAAACTTTCCGGAGGAGTTGTAATAAATTCTGCAGTTATTTCTGTAAACGCAGCTAAAGAGGAAAAATTCATGGTAGCAGGTCTGTAAAAAGCCGCAGTTCCAACCGGGAAAATATAATCAGCAGAGACAGGGGTACTGACAGCCCGGTTTAACCTTCCTATTATTGTGCCGGATGTCCGGATTAAAGAACTCGCATCACTGTTTGAAAGTCTGAGAGTGTTGATCCCGGTCGTAATATTTCCCTGTATCATTGTAAGTATGCCAGCCACGGTGGAAGTGGAAGAAAGCGTAATTCCCGAAGGGTTATCAACAATGACCCCTCCTGTACCGTTGAATGTAGCCGGGAATTCAATTCCGGTTGTCTGAGCAGCTGAACCTTTATACTGAAGTGTAGCTGCTGCACCATAGGTTGGGGTCGTTCCAACTGCTGTAGCCGTTCCCTCCATAGAAAGAATTCCATTGACAGTAACTCCGGTAACGGTTTTTGCACCACTGCCGGAAAGTGTAAGATTATTGTAAGTAACGTTAGCACATGTCTGTGCTCCCCCGGCATACCATTCAACTGTTCCTGAACCTGCCGTGAATGTTCCTCCGGTTACACTTCCATTACCTCCGATCTTTAAAAGGCTTGAACCTCCGTTTAAGGTACCGTCGGTACTCGTCCATGCACCTGTAAATGTGTGTGTTAAACCAGAACCAAGATTAAGAGTTCCTCCGGCTCCATTGATAGTTAATCCGCCACCGTTCACATTGCCTGCGAATGTTGCAGTGCCGGCGGTCTTGGACAATAACACCGGACCTGTGGTGGTGAATCCGTCAATACTCTGTGACGCCATGGTATTTGTAACGACAATCGGTGAGCTGCCGGCAGAAAGCGAGCCTCCATTGACAAAGTCGCCGCCGAGAGTTAGCTGTAAGTTATTGGTAGCCAGAGTTGCTCCGCTGCATTAATTGTCAGCGGGACTGAAGCACTTAAAGACTTTGCCTACATTCGTTGTTATTGTTCCGGTATTGGCAATAATAACACCACCGGTTGCCGCAAACGGGGACTATCCATTCTTCGGAGGAGGTTGTTCTGGCGGTTGCGGTGTTATAAGTAAGATTAGCATTTGCGCCATATGTTACAACTCCGGCTGTAACAACGACCGTTGCAGTTCCTTCCATAGAAAGCTTTGCATTTACGGTCGGCGTAGTGGCAAATGTCTTTATACCGGTACCGGAAAGAGTAAGATTGTAATACGAACTTACTTTGGCTGTCTGGGCTGCACCTGAGAAATTAACAGTATTTCCGCTATTGGTTGCTGTCAGGGTGGTAATAGCCGATGTTCCTCCCAGGTTAAGTGTGGCATTCACCGCCTGAGTCAATCCTCCGGTTCCTGCAAGCGCGGTGCCGATTGTCAAAGTCCCGTTATTGGTAAGTGTAACACCCGTCACGGTTACTCTTGGTATTGAAAATGTTCCTGTTAATGCCTGATTGTTTGTATCAAAAGTATAAGTTCCTGTACCTGCATTAAATGTAGCCACTGTTTGTAATACCCCCTCTGAAGTTATTGATTCATTAATGGTTGTATTGTTCCAGATACCGGTCGCATTAATGGTCACTAAGTCCGGTAAAGATTTTTGTTCCGGTTGTACTTGTAAAATTTATGGTTCCGTTTAATGTTGTTGTTCCGTTTATGGTTAAGATTAAATCCTCCGATTGCTCAGGATTGAACCATTGGCTACACTTAAATTGGCACAGGCTGCAATTGCGGTTGTGGTAACTGTGAATCCTCCTTCAATAAAGACATTATCTCCGGCAACAGGGACGCTTGCACCGGGTGCCCCACCTGAAGTTGCAGACCATGTTGCGACATTGTTCCAGTTGCCTGTTGCAACTGAATAACGATCTGCTGCAATAAGCTGGATTACTGATAATGACAAAGCCACTGCCAGGAAAAATTTCTTGCAGGTAAGGCTTGGTCTTATCATAATTTCAATTGTATAAATGCAAAAAATGCATCATCGGAGTGAATTTCAGTTAAGCGGCAGTTCGGCTTCGGCCAGCCTGACCGGTTTTACATCTGATGAGGCTGAATAAATAACGCGTAATGTCCCGGTTCTGAAGTCGACTCCCGGATCCTTATTCAGGTTAAACTGAAACCGGCGTTTTGTATTAGGAGTATAAACTGCAACCCCGTTGGCAATTCCGACCCGGGTAATTTTCCCCTGAGTTGAAATATGGTCAACCGTAAGATCTCCAAACACCGACATGTTACCCGATCTGGTAAAGACCATGCTAAACTTTGGAATGGTGTCATTTTCCATCTCAAAACGAAGGTCTGAAATGACAACTCTGGCTGTTGATTCTCCAACCCTTATTATCACTGGTATTGTAATGCCAAAAACAGGTGTCAGCATGACAGATATCGTTGTGGTATCCTTTGCTTTTTCTTTTTCACCCAACGGGGAAATTTTAGGTATTGACCTGAAATAGAAATGAGACCTGTACTCACCGTTTTCAAGTTCATTTGACCTAATCACCTGGATCTTCACCGTCTGGGCTTCATTGGGTCCGAGGGTAACGGTTCTGGGAAAGAACCGTATGTAACGGTCTGCAAACCTCTGATCAGGATCTGGTTCTGTAATGGTTTTAAATTCGCCATCCTCCAGCATTCTGACCTGCACAAGCGATATTGCATAGGTCGCAGTATCCTTTCCTGTATTTGCCAGGTTAAGGTCCATTGATCTCTTAGAGCCTTCAAAAACAACTCTTCTCGGGGTAATCAACAGATCCCCTTGTGCCGATGCGTTCGAAGGCAACATTAACAGTATTCCAAGGATTCCTGCAAATGAAATCAGGACTGGCTTCAACCTGCAATAATTACCGGGCTTTCTTTTAATAATTTGTCTGAGATTATGCATCAATTTTGATTTTTTTGAAGCCCGTTAGTTAAAGTCAAAAGTTATTGAATAGGATCCGGTATAGATACCTACAGGGTTGTCGTTGATGGTTCCAATGTTAAGGGTGGCTCCGACACTAACAACCTGAGATCCGTCCCTGAGCATTCCTGTTCCGGTTCCGGGTGCAGGCACTGAATTCCAGTCTTCAACAGTCATGGTTTTTGCACTGGAGATATGTCTGAGTACGACAGGAGCTTCCGGAAGGGTGATGGAATAAGCAGCATCCGCATCACCCGATAAATAAAAGCTGGCAGCATTATATGAGCCGGTTCCTTTAAAAACGCTTCCGAGCACGGAGATTGTACTCTGGGGTGTAAGTATGATCTTTCCTCCCTGTGGTCCGGGGGAAAATCTTCCAAAGTTCAGTTGTGCAGTTTCGCTGGCAGAGAAGATAGGAATTATTTCAGCATAAATATGCCCTGTTACAGTTACCGGTGGCCCTGGCTGTGCGGAGACTTTTATGCCGGTTATCTGCAATAAACAAATCAGGCTGAAAAAGAGGATCTTAAGCCTTCTCATTTTTTAAAGTATACTCGCCTCGCTGCAGCTCTAGTTATAATTAACTGTCACGGTAAATGGAGTGGCTGAGGTATAGGTTCCGGCAGCCTGGGCAGCTGCCACATTAAGTGTTGCTCCGACCGACAGCGTCTGACTGCCCCCGGCAAGCGATCCTGTTCCGCTTGGAGTGCTTGTAAATGTATCAACAGTCATGTTAATTGCACCGAAACTGATAGTTGTCGGAGTTCCCGGGAGAGTAATTGCATATGTATAACCATCTGCACCGGTTACATTAAAAACTGCTGCCGCTACTGTTCCGGTTGTTGCCGGAAGTGTCACCCCTCCTGTTGGAGTCCGTACACCTGCAGGAGTAATAACTACAGTTCCGGGAACGGTGGCACTTACTGCGACATTACCGAAATTCATTGCTGTGGTGTTTGTGATTCCAATGGGGCCGACAATAGTAGCAGTCGCACTGGATGTTGCTGATGCCTGGGCAAACGCAGCTGCTGTAAAAGCAACAAGGATAACTGCCAGGGAAATTAACTTCTTCATGTGTTTCATTTTTTTTGTTTTTGAGTTAGTAGATATTAAGTATAATTCTATATTCAGGTTTTACCGGCCTCCTGTACATAATCCTTCCTGCCATCCATAATTAGTGGAAGGATTTTTTAAAATCCATTCAAAATTAGGAACATATAGTTTTTACAAAATTTTATAACATCATAATTATTTAACATAAAAATGAAGTTATCAACATCGAACGAAGTTGCGGTGATAATTATTGTATTGATTCCGGGGAAAATTGTCTGTAAATGACAGGATTTTAGTCTTTTATTCAAGAATTTGTCCGTAAGAGATCAGTTTTTGCCTTATTTCAGCATACTGCAGTTCATGAATATCTATCCCGCTGATGACAGAAAGGGAAGCTATGGTTCCCGCACTTTGGCCAAGGATCATGAATACCGGTTCCATCCGTATTGAACCATAAGCAATGTGTGAGCATGAGACACAGACAGGAACCAGAAGGTTTTTGCAGTCATCCTTTCGGGGAATGATCGACCCCAGATCAATCCGGTATGGTTCAGGAGCCCTTACTCCGATATCACCCTCATTCTGGACAAAGCCTTCCGGAGTGACATACCTCTGAACATTGTGTGAATCCATCGTATATGACCCCATACCGATTGAAGCCGGAACTTCCCGTTTCCCGAGAACATCATTTTCGGTCATTACGTATTCACCAAGCATCCTGCGGGCTTCCCTGACATAAATATTATAGGGCCAGTGACCATTATCTGCAAATTCATCCCCGGCATAACCCCATTTGCTCATCGTATCCCTCACCCATGAAGGCAATCGTCTGTCGGTGGCAGTAAAGTAAAGCAATCCCTTCTGGTACAGTATATGTTCCGCAAGTATCTCTTTTCTTCGTTCATAGGATGCTTCAGGGTAATCCCAGTTCATTCCGATATTATCATAGCTGAACGGACCGTGATTATTTACATCGGTTTTAAGGTTGGGGATGGGGTCATATTTTGCAAAGAATTCATTCCATCTTGTGGCTGCCAGCCTCACAAGAAGTTCATACTGTGTGCTGTCATAGCCTTCAGGCTTTGTTATTGCCACCCTGTTTCCGGGAAGCTGTGTAAGACACAGCCTGTAACAATATGCCTGTATCTTATTGTCACCTGTCCCGTTCTCCCCGATAACTCCGGAGGATATTCGCGGCAGTAGCCCGCTTGAAGGATTTCCGGGAATCTTATAAGGATCGATTTTATCCTTGAAATAATGGCCATGATGAAACACCCCCGCCTGCACTCCGTTCCAGGTTTCGCCATAAAGTGAATTATCTTCCCTGCCTACAGTATAGGCGACACCGGCTGAAGCCATAAGATCGCCTTCGTAAGTTGCGTCAACAAAGATCTTCCCTCTGTAAACTTTCCCGCTGAGAGTTCTGATGGATGTTATTTTACCATTTTTCTTAGTCATGCCGCCATTCCTGTCGAGCCATTCATCACGGTGAACCATCAGGCTATTCTGACTTACCAGGGATTCAAAAGCAGCTTCCGCAACATGGGGTTCAAAGATCCACATTGTCCGGTTTTCGCCATCAAGAGCAGGATTACCCTGACCCACATTGCCGTATTCCGATTGTTTCTGCCATCTCCAGCTTTCAGGTTTCTGATAGTGCTGGTACATAAGCTGATAGAACTCCCTGGCAATGCCTCCGATAACTTCCTTGTTACCTGTATCAGTGAAACCAAGTCCCGATGACGACATGCCTCCCAGGTGCCTGTCGGGCGATACGACGATTACTGACAGTCCCATCCTGTGTACCTGTACAGCTGTTGTCAGGGCAGCCGACGTTCCACCGTAGACAATTACATCGGCATTGAAGACATTGCTTTTTGATTCATTACTGCACCGGAAATTAAGAAGACAAAATCCGGTTAATAAAGTGATGAACAGGGTCTTTTTCATGATATTTATTTGGTTTTGGATCTGCGAAGTCTTACGGATAAAAGGCTATCGTATTAGCTCCGGATTTTAATTTTATTATCCCTGTATCCGGTTTATTTTTTTTCCCGTTTACTAAAATTGTTAAATTATTAACACCACTTAAAACAAAATCGCATTCCATATTTGCGGGAATGGTGACATGATATTCTTTTTTTCCACTTTTATTTTTAAACTCGGCATCTATCGGTCCGCGTATTGTTGGCACCCGTATTTTGCTGTAAGTAAGTTTGCTTAACTGAGGCCTGATTACTGCTTTTGAAAATCCGGGACGGACAGGTGAAATTCCCCATAAACAGGAAGGGATTATATTTGCCGGAGCAGCTCCCCAGGCGTGATTCCAGTCAGAGTTGGGCTTGTACTTAATATCCCAGGCTTCCATTGTAATAGTTGTTCCTGATTTTATCATATTCCACCAGCTCCTGTCATGGATTGCTGTCAGCAGACTGAACGCGTAATCAGCTTCTCCGGCCCTGTAAAGGCCTTCAAGCAGGTATTGTGCACCATAAACACTGCAGGCCATGCCCCTCGACTTAATAAATTCTACGACAGCTTTTTTATTTTCCGCGGGGACCAGGCCAAATGCCAGCGCCATCATGTTCGCATGCAGCGATGAGTGGAATGAATTTTCCCCGTCAACATAATAACCTCTGTTCTGTTCGAGGAAAACTTTGTTAAAAGCTGATTTTACGGTTTCTGCACGATGCACATAGAATAATGAATCAGAATCTTTTCCCAGTAACCCTGCCAGTTCGGCCATCAAAAGAAGGTTGTTGTAATGAAAGGCATTAACAACAGTATTTACTTCAACCATCTCATAGCCGTCCCGTTCGCCTTCAGCAGTTGCCAGCTTCCACCCTGTATCCTTTTGCGAAGGAGGCCAGTCGACAATATCCCTTATCCTTTCCTTCGCATTTGAAAAACCCAATTCCTTCATAACTTCATCGGTCACACCCGTTGAACTGATAAGGCCATCCTCCCTTGAAAGTGCGATGAGAGTCTTATGCTGAAGTTCGCTGTAATACCTGCTGACAGACTCAAAATTTCCAGTGTACATCACATCATTGAAGAACAACGGAATTGTCTGTAAAATCCATTCAGTAGGCCAGGTAGGGTGGGAGATAAAGTATTCATTTGTACGCCTTGCAAGCGAATATTCCCTATCGGTGCAGTAATGACCAAGCTGGTTAATATAGGCGTCAGCTTCATACGGGATCCGTTCACGGTCGCCATCGACATAAATTCCTGCAAAGGAGGTGGCTTTCATGCTGTATTTACATAATTCCCAGATCCTGTTGAGTGTCGTATCGGAGGATTCAAATGAACTGCATTCATCGTCAAAGTAATACCAGTATGCCTTTCGGATTAGATTTTGAGGTTTTAACTCCAGATCGCAGTTTTCGATAAGGCAGTATCGAAAAGGAGTAATAATGCCAAATGAATCAGGGAGTTGAATTGCTGCAGGACCTGTATTTCTTTCATCACGGAGAAGATTCACAGTATACTTTGTATGTTCGGGATCAACAGGAAGAAAAACTTTCTGGTACCTGATCGTACCGCCAGGATTGGTGTCAATTTCATTTATACCCTTAGCTTTCTCTCCAAGGTGGATAATAAGGGTATCATGTGAAACAGGTGTTATTTCAAGGATTAATGTGCCAAATGCATCCTTTCCAAAATCGGCAAAAAAACGATCTTCACCTGTTTTGATCAGCTTTCCTGGCCTGGATAATGTTGCTATGAAGTTATTTCCGGTGGTTGCATAACTGCCGGTAGAACCCGTTTTAAATGATTTAATTTCTGACCAGGAAGAAGGCTTTCCCCTTTTATCCCATATCCTGACCTTCCAGAAGAAGGAAGAATTATCCGGAAGCCCTGCTCCTGCAAATTCAACCTCAGAAGACAAAGATCCGGTAGTTCTGCCGCTATCCCAGGCGTCAGCTTCGTTTTTTGCCAAAGATCCTTTTGATGAGGAAACAAGTACCTGAAATGCTGTCTGATAACCCGCTTTTTCAGGTACTATCCAGCTGAATTCAGGTTTTGCATCGAGTATTTTTATCCGGTCAGACTCCCTGATAAATTCGACCATCAGCCCGTGAGGAGATTTAGCAGTCTGATTTTGGCACTGCGTAAGAAGGAACACTAAAAAAGAAAACAACCAGACAGCTTTTACCACACTATATTTTCTGTTCATGATAACAAGGATCTGTGGTTCAGATCCGTTCGAATAAAATATCTTCACCGGCATCTTCAGTATCGCCATCACTGTTGAGGTCCCTGGTTAGCCACAAGGTGGATTCGTCAGCCTCAAACTCCCCGGGAACTATAAGTTTGAAAAACGGAATATTATCGTCCCAGTAGTTACTCCCCTGGCTGTTCCATTGGACATTTCCGGTACAGACATCCGATGCATCCCTTAAACATGTTCCAAGTTCTTTCAGCTGGAAAACCATTCCGGAATGTGTCTGGGTCATTTCGCCCCTGGTTCCGATTATTTCCGAAACAGATGTTGAATTTTCGCGCTCCACAAGAAAGGTTTCTTCATAAGTTTTCTGCGTAAGCGTCAATGTACGGATTGTATTTAATACCAGGTTATCTGCAGTTATTGTTTCTGTAAACTGCCATGTTCCGGCGTACAAAGGATCTTTCTTATTTTCACATGATACAAAAATAAGAACCATCAGGGAAATCACTGGTAAGATGAAGTGCAGAGATGGCCTGTTCGATTTTTCATTCATTTCCGGCATGTATTACTACAAACTTATCTTCCACTAAATTAGTAAAAAGAGAAATAGGTGAAGCAGTTTTCGGAACACTATTTTGCAGTAATGCTGGCTATCCATAAGAGAGTCATCATTATCAGAATAATGGCATACGTTTGAATGTAGATGCCGGGAAATGACATGGATAAAAAATTACTCGAATTGAAAGGCAACAGAAGCAGCCCCTATTCCGACATTGGCTCCAATCACGGGGGAGATATTACATACGGATACCGGACCTTTGCCCGTAAGCATTTTCATCTTTTCGGTATACCAGTCAGCTGCTTCGACATTATTTGCATGAAGTATAATATAATTCCATATTTTCTTTCCCGGCAAGTCGGACCTGATGATTTTCATCACCTTCTCCATGTTTGTCCTCTGATTAAAAGACTTGCCGAATGCGACAGCTTTTCCGGATTCGTCGATCGATACAATGGGATTAATGTTCAGGATTCGTGCAATCAATCCGCGAACTGCCGAGAGACGTCCTCCCCTGACCATATATTTAAGGGTTTTCAAACTTACGAGGATCCTTGTTTGGCCAGCCCACTTTTCAGCCATTCCGACAATCTGGTCATGCGGGAGTCCTGATTCAATAGCCTGTGCGGTCCGCAGAACTAATAACCCAAGTGCGCCGGAAAGATTCCTTGAGTTAACAACAGAAACGGGTTTACTAAACTCACGGCTAACGGTTCTGGCTGCCTTTACACTGCTGTTGTAGGTGCCGCTGAGCTTATCGCTCAGATTAACGGCTATTACTGAATCATAATGTGAGGCGAGGTGTGAATAGAGATTTACAAATGCCGTTTCGTTAACCTGTGCCGATTTAGGATAATCAGGACTTTCATCAAGGAGCCTGTAAAACTGTTCCGGTTGAATTGTAACCTTGTCGAGGTAATGATTCTCCCCAAAATTGATATTAATAGGCAGCATATTTACCTGGTAATTATCAATCAATTCCTGAGAAAGATCACAGGTCGAGTCTGTTACCAGAGCAATATTCCATTTTCTGCTATAGACGGCCTGACTCTGGCGAATCATGTCATCGGCTTTCTGAAAAGTTATGGTTCCGAAATTCCTCAGTTCACTGAACAGATCTGACGGGAAATTTGTGTGAACGTGCAAACGCCTTATTTTATCAGAACCAGCGATGACTATTGAGTCTCCATAGTTTTCAAGGGTGCGGATTATGGATTTGTTTTCCTTCAGGCAGTTTTTAATAATTGCCTCGGTGCAATATCTGAAATCGATTTTTTCGGAAATCACCTCTTCTATTTTCTGAAAAGAAGGTGCTGCAGTTTTGGAGAGGATAAGCTCCTTTAAATTTCTTTTAACTATAAACTCTATTATACCTTCAACAAATAGAACGAATCCTTTAGCCCCGGCATCAACAACATTGTTTTTAGTAAGTATCTCAAGTTTGTACCTGGTCTCGAGGAGCGATGTTTTAAGGGTTTCATAGGAGCTAAGGAGGAGATTATTGAAATCCGCAAATTTATTATGACTTTTATAGATGTAATCTGCCCACTCCTTTATGACGGTAAGCATTGTTCCTTCTACGGGGTTGGCAACCGCCTCATAAATATATCTTACCGACTTTTGGATGGTTTCGGCAAACTGTTTGAGGGTGACTGATTTGAATTCGCCTGTTTCATTGCTTAAGCCATAGAAAAACTGCGCAAAGATAATTCCGGAATTTCCCCTGGCATTCATAAGAGTTGCTTCAGCTATCCTGTCAGCAGTGATTTTATATGAACGGTGCGGGTGAAGGGATTCGATAACAGACCTGATTGTGGATGCAAGGTTGGTCCCTGTATCACCGTCACTTACCGGGAATACATTTATCTTATTTAGTTCAACTTGATTTTCGATAACCTTTTTTGCTCCCGCAATAAATGTATAATACAGATTACGGCCATCCATTACTATAAGGGGTGCAGGGGCAGCAAGTGTCATCTTCCGGGATTTAAGAAATGCAAATGTAACAAATTTTATAACACGGGATTTTCCGGAAAGTTCAGATGCCGGGGTTCCTGGTAAACCCTTACCCAGTCTACTTCATATTTTATGGGCGATGGCGATTTTGAGGGATCACCTCCCGCTGCTCCCAATGCCAGGTTAAGAAGAATGTAATGAGGCTGCAGGAACGGATTGAAACCATCAGGATTGACAGTAACGGTCAGGGAGACTTCATTCAGCAGCTGGTCATCAAGAAATAACTTTATTGATTCATTATTCCAGTCCATCCTCCAGATATGGAACTTCTGCACCCAGTCTTTATCTTTCGAAGTAAAATCTGAAAGTGGTTTTCTGAGGTCATCCCATTTTGCCACGCTTCGTTTATCAGTTCCCCAGGCAAAATTAGCCAGTATTGTCGGCACTCCCTTAACCCGGTAAAACTCCATAATGTCAATTTCACCTCCCGCCGGCCAACCGCCGGCAATTCCCAGTGTCCAGATTGCAGGCCATGAACCTTTTGCAGTATCAATCCTGGCCCGTATCTCGAAACGGCCGAACTGCCACTCCCTGAATCCCCGGGTTTGAATACTTGCAGAGGTATAATCTGCATATTCCCTGGCTGTCCGCCAGCTGGCACTGCCTGCCACATACCCCGGATTCCTTTGCAACTCCCGTTTCCCTTCAATTAGAAGAACCCCTCCTGTACAATTGGCGTTAGCCGCCTGGTACCATTGTAATTCATTGTTCCTCACAAATCCAGTCTCATATCTCCATGAGGAAGGATCGGGTTTCCCTTCAGAATTGAACTCATCGTTCCAGACAAGCTTCATTCCTGCTATGGTGGCAGGCTGGTTGAAATCCGGTTTGTAAGGATTACTTTGTTGTGCAATACCCGGGCTGAACGAAAGTATAAAAGCTGGTATAATTGCGGAAACTCTAATGTTTTTCATGGCTTTCTTGGTGTTATATTGTGTTGTCAATTATGTTCTAAATAACTCTTATTTTACCACGGAGTTAAACGGTGTAAAGACGGAGTTACACTGTTTTAAGATCAGTAGACCAAAAGTCCAGTTGACCAGTCCATAAGAATTTGCTGTTAATTTATTAACATAATTAGAAAAAAATCTCCTAAATTTAAAATTAAATTAAAAACCAGGACCCCATGAACAGAAGAAATTATTCCCCTGTAGTATTCCTTCTGATTCCCATCGCTCTGCTCATATTTTTACTTACAGCTTTTACTATAAGTTTAAGAGCACCTCAGGAGGATCTGAAAAGCAAGTATTCGTATAAGGATTTTGAATCATCCAAAAAATGCCGTTCGTGCCACCCCGGTACCTATGAACAGTGGTCACAGGCGATGATGTCACAAGCGTATACACATCACTGGGACGAAATTGAGTATTTTGACCTTGCAGTTGCTCATTCAATAGCGAAACCTGAGCTGAAAGATGCAGTTGACGGCTGCAACGGTTGTCACACACCGCTTGCTTTTATGGGAGGTAAGGAATTTCCGCCTCCGAGGCCTGATGCAAAAACCATGGCAAACGAATCGGTTTCGTGTGAGGTTTGTCACCTTGTACAAGCCGCACAGACGGATCCGCCGTTTAACTACAGTTACCTGATTAAACCGGGGATGACAAAATATGCAGGGCGGACACCAGCTGTTGAATCGCCGGCCCACAAGATCGTAACTAATGAATTCTTCCGTACCACCGAATTCTGCGGTAACTGCCACAATGAAAAAAACCCCTTTGGAGTGTGGGTTAAAAGCACGCAGCTTGAATGGAAAGAGGGGCCCTATTCTAAGGAGGGCGTGCGTTGCCAGGATTGCCATATGCCGAAGGGAGGACCTTATCTGAACGCCCTGATGACAAAACCTTACGATGATGCGAGGCTTCATCTTTTCCATGGCGCCCACGATCCCGGGAAAGTACGTGGAACTATTGAACTGAGGATTGAACCTGATATCAGGGAGGCAGAACCAGGCGAAACAATTGTTTTTAATGTTGCCTTGTTCAACCAGAAAACAGGTCATAAATTTCCCACCGGTTCAGTAGAGGACCGGATAGCCTGGCTCCAGGTTGAGGCTACAGATGCCAAAGGGAAAGTCTATCATATTAATGTTGACAAAAAAGGGTTTGAAGGAGAAGAATATACAATTTCTGGCAACGATCTGGCGTACCAGGATTTGGGTGTGCCTCTCGGACAGCCTGATTTTAAAGGGGTTTTACGGGATGGAATACCGGCCGGAAACAGGATCTTCAGGATGCCTTATTTTGATCCGGAAGGCAGAATGACGATCATGCAATGGAACACTGCAAAACTCGGTGCCGATTATCGTATCGGACCAAGGGAGGCTAAAGTTGAAAAATTCACTTTCAGGTTGCCTTTTGATGTTGCACCCGGTGAAATGAAGGTAAGGGCAGTGCTTAACTATCAGCTTCTCGTCAAACCCGTAGCGGATCTGCTTAAAGTTCCGGCTGAAGAGTCTGAAATTCTTATTGTCAATGAACATTCAACTAAAGTTAATATTTTGCCTTAAGATTGGAAATTAAGAGCTTACACTGAGGTCACAGAGGTATCACGGAGTTCCACAGAGAGACGATCGCCCCCAACCCCCTAAAGAGGGCTACAATTTATCCGGCCCCTTAAAGGATCAGACTGAAGATAAAAACCATCATAATAAATCACAATGAAAAGACAAGAAACTCTGAAGATTGCTTTTTTTGCAATTGTTTCCGTTTTAGTTTCAAATAATCTGTATTCGATTCCTGCCTTTGCCAGGAAATACCAGATAAGCTGCCAGGTTTGCCATTCACCGGCAATACCGAGGCTTAAACCATTTGGCGACACTTTTGCCGGTAATGGTTTCAGGCTGACAGAATATGAATCTCCCAGGTATTTTATCCCGACCGGTGATGACAGGCTTTCCCTTTTCAGGGAACTTCCTCTTGCCATAAGAATGGATGGCTTTGCTTCTTATAATTTCGGTAATGAAAAAAAACCTGATTTTGCCGCCCCGTTTGTTGTGAAGATACTTTCAGGGGGTGAGATCTCGGACAAATTATCATATTACTTTTATTTTCTGTTCAACGAAAGAGGATCAATTGCCGGGCTGGAGGATGCTTTTGTGATGTACCATGATTTTCTCGGTTCGGGGATTAACCTTTATGCAGGCCAGTTCCAGGTCTCCGATCCTTTATTCAAGGGGGAGCTGCGATATACTCTTGAGCCGTACAGGATATACGATTCCAGACCAGGTTCATCAAGCGCTGACCTGAAATACGACAGGGGTATTATCTTTGACAGGAGCTTTAAAACCGGTACTACGGTGGTCGGAGAAATTTTAAACGGTAATGGCATAGGTGAGGCCGGGGAAGGCTACCTGTTCGATAAGGACAAGTATAAAAACTTCATGCTCAGGATTAACCAGTCAATTGGTAAATTCGTCTCCGTTGGTGTCTTCGGATATACGGGGAAAGAGGTGGTTTCTGATCCGTTTTATTTGTTAGTAAGCAGGATAAATATGTTCGGACCGGATGTCACTATTGACATTAATGAAAAATTAATAATTAACGCACAGTACGTGAGAAGGACTGATTCAGATGTGTTTTTTCCCGGATTTCCTTCCCGGGTGGAAACAGTAGTGACTTCCGGAGCTTTTGCAGAGGTCATTTACGCACCTAAGGGAGATATGAGCAAATGGTATTTAACGGGTCTGTTCAACTGGGTGGAATCAGATTATGATCCCCTCGACTACTCTTCGGCAACCCTGCATGCAGGATACCTTCTAAGGCGTAATATGAGGGTGGTCGGAGAATATACACAGCAGTTTACGGGGACCTCCTATGGAAAGGTGAATGTGGGTGTGATAACAGCATTTTGAACGCTCGTGCCGGGAGTACTGCGCCTGAATTTCGTATTTTCTGTCTAAGACCTCTCCCCAACCCCTCCCCCAAGAGGGAGGGGCTTCCCCCTCTCTCCTGGGATAGGGGGCCGAGCGTTAAGAAATCAGCCAGTGGCTGATTTTAGCGAAGGAGCCAGCCTGCAGGGGAGGAATTGTGGTGGGGGATTGAGGGGGTGAGGCTGGAATGCCTTGTAAATTAGACTATACGTCTTATAAGACATATTTTTTTTAATAAAAAAAGCCCTCCGTCAGGCGGAGGGCTGTACTATGAGTAAAACCCGGAATTTACTTCCGGCGGGAAGTGCTTTTACCTTCTGAATCTTTTGCCTTGCTGGTCGCCTTGGAAGTGCCTGAGGATTTGCTGCTGCTTTTGCTGCTGCTCCTGCGGGCTGATGAAGCTGCGCTCGACTTTGATGGTCCTGATGACCTTGCACTTTCAGTCCTTTGACTCGGGGCAGGTCTTGAAACTGACTGTGCTGATCCGGAGGAAGATGACCTCCTGGAAGAACTGGCAGCCTGACCGGCAGAGGAATTAGACCTTGCGCTGGTATTCACCGTGGTGGAAGACTGACGGCTTGGGCTGGTGCTCTGGCCTGATGAAGAGACAGTGGAAGATGACCTTCTTGAGGAACTTGTACTTTGTCCGGCAGGGGTTGTTGTCCTTACCCTGTCATTCCCGGTTGTGGAAGACTGACGGACGGTAGTTCTCCCGCCGGATGTCGTGGATTCAGATCTGTTGGTAACCGTAGAGGTCGACCTTCTTGAAGTTCCGGAAGACTGAGCCGATGACCTGGTCGCATCGGATCTGTTCGTTACGGTGGAATTTGATCTCCTCGACCCGGCTGATGTTCCTGCTGACTGCCCGGAAGTTGACGACTGTGAGACGGATCTCCTGCCGTTATCGTTTCCTGATGATACTGTTGAAGATCTGGTGGACCGGTCAGGGTGCACTTTTGTATAAAGGGCTTCCCCATCCCTCCGGTACTCGGGATGTGAATAGGTGGTCCTGTAATCACCTGAGTTAATCCTCAGGCCGACATTGTGTGAATAACTTCTGTGTCCGTTGTAGTAAAAATCATTCCAGCGTGAATACCGGTGGTTGTCCCAGTGGCGGTAATGGCTGTAGTATTCAGGATACCAGTGATAGTGATAACCGTAGTAGTAATGCCAGTAGAACGGACGCCAGGGGTGCCAGTATGAAGGATAGTAGCCCCAGTACCATGACGAGCGCCATACGATGTAGTTAGGCATGTATATGTATCTGACCAGCGGCCAGGAGGCAATTTGAATAGTTGTGGTCCTGACAACATTAACGTTCTGGCCGTTCGATCTTCCGAGGTAACCGGGATTCGGTGTCTCGTCAAATATCGGTTCAATGATGTAATTTCTGCCGTACAAAGCCTCATCACCTGTGAGCTGTATCTGTACAGATCCGTCGCGGAACCGCTGGACTGTAAAGACACCTACATCCTGGGTTTCGTTCCGGTCAAGGACTGCCTGCAGAACTATGGTATGGACATCGCCATCGACGTAATCGATTACTTTGAGGTAATCAATGTAATTATCGCCGTTAAGATCGAGGTTGTTTATCCTTGAATTTTCATCGTTAAGGTTTTTTTCAAAACCTTCAATGGTTTCAGATTCCTGAAACAATTTCATTACGGCGTAAAGGTTAAGGTTATCTCCAGGCAAACCCAGATATTCCTCCGGATACTCCTGAGCCATTATTGTGGTCCCGGCTGCAACCAGTGTTGCGAGAATCGAGGTGATTAAGAACTTTTTCATGACGTTTGTTATTAGAAGAACATTGTTACAACCAATCAAACGCAAAAGTTATGCCAACATTTTCTTCGGGCCAAAATAAGCTGTTATCCTGTAGTGAAAGATTCGGAGTACCGGCAGTCTGAATTCTTCAAAGCTTCTACTTCTTCAACTGAATCGCTGCAAACTTCGATTTTGTAATATCGTTTGAATTGTGTGCCGTAACTGCCAAACCAACAAGCAATTTTTGTGGCATATTCAGGGTAAATGAAGAATAAAGCCTCCACTCCCTGTTATCATGGCTTAGATATGATTCAAAAACATCGCCCTGGCGCTTTAGTCTGATCCATGTGTCGGGGAAATCAACATCAAATTGATTACCTGCCGTTTTCAGGTCAGGATAAATAGCCTTCATTTCAGCTCCCTCTGTTGTCCGATATTGGAATTCGCAACCACCGTTGTTTTTATTCCGCGGACTATTGTCAGGAAAAACCTGGAAATAAACATGTTGACTGCTGTCCCTGAGGCTGGTTCGTGCCATGATCCCCGCTTTTGTGTACAGATGGGATTTGCTGAGGCTCATTATCTGAACACTCATATCAAAATCACCAGTTAGCTTTTTGTAGCTGAAATGAAACTCATCATGTTTTCCCCATATGTCGGAACCACCTGCAACAATCTCAAGCTGATTATTTATAATGCTTACTGATCCGGTTTTAGTCAGCTTCCCGATATCGGTGTTTTTAAGACTCCTGAATGAGATATTTTTATCGGTGTTTTCCGTGCCTGCCATCTGGGCATACGAAATTGCTGAAAAAGCGGATAAAAAGAGTATCAGATTTATTTTGTTAATCATTTTGTTATTAGTTAATTGGTTAATATTCTTCAGCATAACTACATTACCGATTGGCCGACCTTGCTTAAAAAACCATTCCGTGCCTGACCTCTAAAGTGGGAATTGAAGAATAGTTTTATAAACTCTTTCACGTGTTTCTTCAGGGGTCGGGTTAAGCTCGAAGGACGTAAAGCTGCCCTTTTCTACATTAATTCTTTCGAAGACCAGAAGATAAAGATCAAAGATGATCTCAAGGCTCAGCTGGTATTGCGGCTCCATCAACGGACCCACCTTACCAATAATATCACGGGTCTTGATCCGGTATTCATCGGCAAGATCATAGTATTCCTTTATCATTGAACGAAAGCCGGCAGTTACAGGGCTGCCATGAGCAATATCGCTTAAATCCCTTCTCGTCAGGCCGTATTTTATTGCCAGGTCATCAGCAAAATAGTTCAGGTTATTAAACTGATCCTTCTGAAAATCACGGATTATATGGACGAGATAACTGAAAATCGCACATGGGACGGCAGCCTCCCTTACATCAAATGAAGGTTCGATATAATCACCGTTTTTTCTTGTCAAGCCGCTCAGGTGAACAAAAATTGAAGCCGGTGCAACCGAAGCTCCTTGGGAATATTCAAGAAATGCTTCAAGAGTCGGAAATCCATCATTATTTATGTCATAGATCATCGATTTTGCAAATTCTTCCATTGGCCAGAGCAGGGATCCTGAATTTCTGAAAAATTTTAACAATATCTGCGGGTTCCGGATTGCAATCTTCGGAGACAATAATCATTTTAAGCCAGTCGTTGACATCTCTGACAAATTCAGCTCTTTCCTCTGGTGCAATAAACCTCTTTCTTGCTTTATGATTATCAATCATATCATCAATTGCCCGCATGAATTTATAGCAGATCCTGGCTGCACAATACCTGTCCTCTTCCCAGAAATTGGCAGCAATAAGAATATTGGGATGATCAATTATCTTATTGAAATCAATTGAGTTGAATATCTCAATGAATTGTTCCCTTTGTGAATTTATTAACACTTAAAAGTCAGTTTAATATTAAATCTGTGTTTTCTTTCAATATTCTTTCGGATACAAGCTTTGCGGAAATCAACACATTCGGAATTCCGTTACCCGGATGTGTGCTTCCACCGACAAAATAAAGATTTTTGTATTTATCATGTCTGTTATGCGGACGAAAATATCCCATCTGGAAAATATTATGACCAAGACTTCCGAAGACAGAACCCCTTGAAATATTGCATGCATTTTCCCAGCTTTCCGGCGTATAACATATTTCAAACTTGATATGACTCTCAATATCCTCAAGTCCCTGCCGCTTTAAACGGTCAATAACTGCTTTCCTTGTTTTCTCCTTTATCCGTCCCAATCCTGTTTACGGTTTTTGTCAATGTGCCCGACTGCAACAGCAACTGAAATCGTATCATGATTAAGTGGAGCTGCAGCCCCGATCAGTCCTTGCAGGAGCATGCACATAAAAACTTGGATTGTCACCGACTGATTTGTCCTTCACAATCCGGTCGAGCCCTTCCCGGAACTGATCAGAAAGAAAAACACTGTGATGACCAAGCTGCGGATAAACTTTGTCAAGTCCCCAGTGAAAACAGATTGCGGAACATGAATATTTCAGCTTATCCAGACGGACCGATTTTCTTTTGTCAGGAAGCAGGTTTCGGTAAACATAGGGAAGATCAGCATTTGCTACAACAATATCGGCTTTTATTTCAGTGCCGTCCTGAAGGATTATCCCACCGGCTTTTTCCCCTGTTATAATAATTTGCCTTACAGGATTGCCATAATGGAACTTAACACCTTCTTCTTCGGCTGCACGAGCATTTTTTCAACAATCCTGAACATTCCGCTGCCGGATGGGAAAAATGAACCTTCGGTAAGTTCTGCGGCCGGAACCATTGAAAAAAGTGCCGGAGCATCAAACGGACTTTGCCCGACATAAATATTCTGAAAAGTATATGCCATAAGCAGATGAGGATGATTGAAAAATCTTCGGGCATATCTGAAATGGGGAGTGAAGGCTTTTAATCTGAATAACAGAGGAATGTTTTTCAGATTTACCATCTGGAACAGATTATAGAAATTCCGTCCAATCAGTTTGTCCATACCGAGCCTGAAGATCCTGTACCCTTTCGAAACATAATCTTCTGATCTTTCATAGCTGCCCGGTTCGATCTTCTCGAGCTGAATCTTCATCCTCTCCCTGTCGGAAGTAAACACCAGTTGACTGCAATCGTCGAAAAAGATGGTATACAGGTCTCTCATCGGGACGATATCTTTCCCTTCTTCAAGTTTTATTCCAAGGGAATCAAACACCTCATGGTAAATTCCGGGCATCATCAGCATCGTGGCCCCCAGGTCGAACCGGTGACCATCCCGGACAAGCTGTCCGCAGCGGCCACCGGGTGATGAATTCTTTTCATAAACGTCAACAGCATATCCGTTTTTCGCAAGATAGACTGCAGTGGTTATTCCTCCGATACCGGCTCCTATGATTACTGCTTTCCTGTGTTCAGCCATATACAATCTCTCTCAGATGCTAAGTTAAATTTCACTAATGACGGGTAAAAACTACGTTTGTACAGAAGTTATAGAAGCAAAAATAGTTTTTCTTTTGTTTCGTCGCCGGCGATGTTGGATTTTCCGTAATTATTAATGTTCTGAGCTGTGCGGTCGGCAGGTGACTGGTCTTCAGGAGTGATTTACAATTTTCTTCAGCAACTCAGTCAGAATAGCAGTTTCTGTCTCGCTCAGACCTGACCTGATCTTTTCTGCAAGACGTTCATGTGCAATTTCACGGAGAGCATTTATTTTAGCACCTTTTTTGTCAATATGCAGATGCATAACTCTTCGGTCCTCATCCGAATGAACCCTTTTCACATAACCCTTTTCTGTCAGCTTGTCAACAAGCACCGTTACAGTGGGTTTGGTCAGGCCGACTTCCCCGGCAAGCTCTGTAAGAGTCGGATTCTTCAGTTTAACTATAATCTTCAGATAATGCAATTGCTGCTGGGTCAGGTCGCTGAAATCAGCCTGGTCAATGGTCTCCTCGAGTATTTTCTCTATCAGGTCGGAAAGATAAATTATTGCCTCTTTAAGGTTTGACATATTATTCATGCTATGTTTGCTACAATCGTTTTAATTATCATCACCCGAAATGACTAAAATTACCGACACAAATATAGTTAGATCTATCTAATAATAATAGTCTGGCGTAGTATTTATAATGATATTGTTTATTTTGCAGAACTGACCGCTCCAACCATTGTTCACTATCAATATTTGGCCTTAAGCGCGAGCCTTTCATCTCCTTTTAGTTCAAAAAGCCAATCCTTAAAAGGCTTGGGTCCGAACATCCCATAGGCATTGTTTGAAAATCCGTATCCTTCAGTTGGTTTGCCCAAATTATTTGTTTCAAGTATACCATCCACATTTTCATCATGGAAAAAACGGATGGCATATTTACCTGGACTAAGATTCCTGATTACGATACTGCATTTTTTCTCTTTAATGAATCCTTTCTCTTGCCGGATAACGACCTCGGATTCACTGAATACCTGTAACATTATAAGTCCTTTATCATTCCGCAGATTGGTTACCTCAATGTCGAGAGTATCCTGGGAGGATACAATATCTGGCACTAAAAAGACCGCAAGAAACAGAAAATAGGCTTTTATCATGGCTATTTACAGCTGACTTTAAAGGATAAGATTGAAAAAATATTCTCCTGAATTAACCACACAAGAAGTTTTGGTATCGACATTGTACGATTTGACGAATCGTGATGATTTCAGCCGGGTTCCATTTATCTCAATCTTCTCAGGATCAGTCCGTGGTAATTCAATGGTCGCGGTGCAATTTGCAGGGATCCTGACAGTTAATGTAAAACTCTTATCATTTATTTGCCAGGAACTTGAAATGACTCCGTGAACAGACTGAAAAGAAGTTTCAGCCCAGGTAAGGTTCCCGATTATTTCAGGAGAAATAAGAATGTGGTCATAAGCTTTTGATCCGGGCATCTGGCGGATACCACCGATGCCGCTGAAGAACCATTCCATCAGATGTCCAAGCATCATGTGGTTATTCGAAACCTCCTTCAGTCCTGCCCATGACTCTGTTAGAGATGTGGCCCCTTTCGAAAGCTGGTAGCCGTAGCCCGGAACATCAGTCCTGGAATTCATTTCAAAGATTAGTCCTGAATATCCCTCCTGCTCGAGGACTCTCAGAAGGTAACGGTATCCGATGTCTCCTGCGGTGAGGGCTTTCTTATTGTCATTTATTGATTTAACCAGATTGGACACCACTTCCTTTTTTAAGGAGTCGTCGACCATCCCAAAAAACAGGGGCATTGAATAGGCAGTCTGGCTTCCTGTGGAGTAGACTTTTGTCTCGGTATTAAAAAATTCCCTGTTGAATGCTGACCTGATGTTCTTTGCCAGGTTTTTAAATGAAACGGCATCTTCATCTTTACCTATCAGAACAGCCATCTCCGATAAGAGTCGGGCATCATAGAAAAATATTGAAGTGGCCGTAACAGCTTTCGGGGTCAGCTGGGCTTCGCCGGGGAATTTCGGACCCAGGTCATACCAGTCCCCCAGTCCATGCGACAGGATATAGTTGTCCGACATGCTTTCGAGGTAACCCAGGTAACCTTTCATCATCGGGTAGGCTTTTCTGACAGCATTTAAATCGCCATACCATTCATACAGGTCCCAGGGGAGGATGATGCACGCACTTCCCCATTCAGGTGAGTCTCTGAATCCGGCAACAAATGGAACATATTCGGGTGCAATGTCAGGAACAAGCCCGTTGTCAAGCTGAGCTTCAATCATATCATTTATGATCTTGTCGTAAAGGTTGTGAATGTCATAAATATACTTTATTGAATTGCCCATAAGATGGGTTTGCTCAAGCCAGCCAAGCTTTTCCCTGTGCGGACAATCGGTGGCAACACTTGCGAGATTGCTTTTTATTGACCAGTTAATAAGCTCATAGACTGAATTGAAGAGGTCATTGGAGCATTTGAAGGATCCTATGACAGGTGAGGAGTTCCTGGTATGAACCAACTGCATACCAGAGATCTCCGGCAAATTCCCGGGATTGGGTTTTCCGGCAGGGACAGCCCCGTCGACCTGAATATACCTGAAACCGTAATACGTAAAACGGGGAGCCCAGATCTCTTCATTTTCTCCTCCCAGAATATATGAAAAGTAATATGGAGATCCCGTTGCACTCTGGTTTACAAGTGAATCATCATCAATAAGTTCTCCGGGAAACAGACAAACCATTTGTCCCTTTTTACCTTTTATTTTCAGCTTAATTATACCTGAAGCATTCTGGCCATAGTCATATAGATACAGGGTGTCATTTATGGCAGTTACAGTCTGGGGCTCAAAAGCCTGCAATAGCCATTACGGGATAATCTTTTTCAGGCTGCAAAATCCCTCCCTGGTTTCTGACAGGGAGTGCCGGTTTCCATTCTGTATCGTCAAAACCTGTTCTGCACCAGTCATTCTCTTCAAGCCTGGCATCATAATCCTCACCGCCATAGATACTTGTAAAAGTAACAGGTGAGGGAGCGGTTTTCCACGACTCATCACTTATTATCATCTCCTCCGTGCCATCAGTGTGCCGCACCAGAAGCTTCAATATCATTTCCGGAGCACCGCTGGCAATAACAAGCTTTCTGTACCTTTCCCTGTTTATGTTGTAAAATCCGTTCCCTACTAAAGTGCCGATCGCGTTTTTACCTTTCTTAAGCTCTTCGGTGACGTCAAAAGTGTTATAATAACATGTTTTCCGATAGTCAGTCCAGCCGGGTGAAAGAAAGCGGTTTCCTATCTTCTTCCCGTTTATGTAGAGCTCATATTGCCCAAGTCCGCTTACAAAAACATAAGCATTAAGGATCTTTTTTTCAAGAAGAAATTCTTTCCGGAAATAGGGGATGACTGTCCTTTTTTTGGCAACTTCGCCGAGGCTGTTTCCGTTTCCGTGTACTCCGGGAACAAGAATAAGCGAATCGGGTAACTCTTCATAGCCTATCCATTTTGCTCCGGCCCAATCTTCGTTATTAATCAAACCGGTTATAAAGGATGAAGTCTCACTCCATATGGAGGGTTTATCTTTGTTGTCCCAGATCCGCACTTTCCAAAAATATTTTGTGGCGGATTTTAGATCATTTCCGCCGTACGGGATCCAACTGGCTGAAGGTGACGTTACTTTACCCGAATTCCAGGCACATTTGTTTTCAGAATTAAGATTTCGCTCATCGGCATCAAGGACTATCTGATAAGCCGATTGCCCGACACCATTTTCATAGGATGAGATTAACCAGCTGAATTCAGGATTTTTTCCTGTGCCGGCAGGATTTTCAAGGTTATCACATTTGAGAATGGTTGGAACAAAATCAGATATTTCACTCCGGCTGCAAAACTGGAAAAGCATCAGGCAAAGGAGGATGGGGATAGATTTTTTCATAAGAGGACAAAGGTAATCGGGTAGAACAAATAATCTGTTCGGGCAGCTCATGCTGGTTTTAATTAACGGCCAATCCTGTTGATCCTAAAGTAAAAATATACGATTTGCCTTTTTCGGTAGCTTGAATTTCTGATGTTTTTCCCTGGTAGCTTACTTTCAATGGATTCCCTGTTTTAGATGTGATCTTTGCCTGCTTCAGCTTGCCGTTTTCCCAATCGATATCTACCTCGAAACCTCCCCGTGCCATCAACCCATGAACATGTCCCTTTTGCCACTCTGTGGGAATGGCAGGTAGCAGTTCGACCTCGCCTGCGTGACTCTGAAGTAGCATCTCGGTAATACCTGCTGTGCCTCCGAAATTACCATCTATCTGGAATGGCGGATGAGTGTCAAAAAGATTATTCAGAGTGGATTTTGTAAGCAAAGCCAGCACACTTTCCCATGCTTTTTCTCCATCCCTCAGCCTGGCGTAGAAGTTAATTATCCATGCCCTGCTCCAGCCGGTATGTCCGCCACCATTTACAAGCCGGTACTCGATCGTCCTGCGTGCAGCTTCCATCAATTCGGGATTTTTCTGAGCGGTTATCTGGTTTCCGGGATGAAGGCCGTAAAGATGTGATATGTGGCGATGACCCGGTTCAGGCTCTTCAAATTCCTCCGACCATTCCAGGATGCGTCCGTCGCTGCCGATCTTGACAGGAGTCAGCCTTTCAAGAGTTTTTTCCATAGTTTTCCGGAATGCTTTATCGGCATCCAGTACAATACCTGCCTTTATCGTATTCTGCAGGAGATCCCGTATTATCATATGATCCATCGTCGGGCCCATTACCAGGCTTGCACTGCCTTCTTCTCCCGGTATTCTAAATTGGTTCTCGGGTGAAATTGAAGGTCCCGAGACAAGCAATCCTGTCTTAGGATTTACAACCAGCCATCCGACACAAAACTCAGCAGCTTCTTTCATTATGGGGTATGCTCTATTCCTGAGGTAATCAAGATCCCCGCCAAACTGGTAATGGTCCCAGATATTCTGGCAGCTCCAGGCTATTCCCATTGGCCACATTCCATATACCAGTGCGCCCATGGGCTCAGTGTAATGCCAGACATCAGTAGTATAATGGGCCACAATACCCTTTAATCCATAAACCTCTTTTGCCGTACGTCCGGCATTGGGTCTCATGGCATCTATGAAGTCGACAAACGGTAATTGAAGCTCGCCGAGGTTTGTGATCTCAGAGGGCCAGTAGTTCATCTGGATATTGATATTAATGTGATAGTCTGCGCTCCAGGGCGGCTGCAGTCCATCGGCCCAGATCCCCTGGAGGTTGGCTGGAAGGTCTCCGGGACGGGAACTGCTGATAAGCAGATACCTGCCAAACTGATAGTAAAGTTCAATCAGATCTGAATCAATGTAGCCGTTCTGCATTGCTGTTATCCTGGCATCGGTGGTAAAGTAATTTCCGTCACTTCCGCCAAGTTCGATTGTGACCCGTTTGAACAATGACTGGTAATCAGCAATGTGAGCCTCCTTAATATCTGAATATGAGAGCCTGATAACAGAATCCAACCTGTCGGCACATAATGGTCCGGGATCGTCACCGGAATAATCAGTTGCGGCAGCCAGAATAATTAAAACAGCGTCAGCTTTTTCTATTCTGATACTGTCGCCACCTGAAATCAGGGTTCCCTTTTCAGCCATGACCCTGAGCCGGGATTCAATTCTAACCCCCAGCCCGTTTCCGGTATGTTCACTCATCCGGATTTCATTGTCATGTGCATTTATTATAGCTTTGTTTCCCGGTCTTGAAAGCCTTGCCGTGAAATTCAAAGCTCCGGGTTTGTCAGCTGTCAGCTTTATCACAAGTACCTGAGAGGGGAAACTTGAGAATATTTCGCGGGAATATTTTACCTGATTAGCTGTGTAGAAAATTCGGGCGATTGCATCTTCGATGTCAAGTTCGCGGCGGTAGTCTGAAACTCCCCGGTTTGCGCCAAAATCGAGGGTAAGGTCACCCAGGGTCTGATAGCTCGATTTTTCATCGCGCCTGATGGTTCCCATTATTCTTTCCTGAGCCAGTTTTTCAGCTTCCCTGTATTTCCCGTTGAAAAGTAGTTTCCTGACTTCAGGAAGAGCTTTTAGGGCTTCCGGATTGGCATCCCATCGGGATTCCCCCGTCCATACTGATTCTTCGTTGAGCTGCAGGCGTTCATTTTCAACTCCGCCAAATACCATTGCACCGAGACGACCATTCCCGACAGGAAGTGCCTCATTCCATGATCCCGCAGGCTTGTTGAACCAGATCTTCATCCCCGACGGAGCATCCTGGCAATATATGACAGAACAAAAGATAAGCATTACCAGGACTAAACCAGGCAGAATAGTGGGTTTTGGCCTCATAGGAACAAGGAATTATTATGTAAAAATATTAATATTCCGGTCGGGGCGGGAAATAATTGTAGGGGCTGTTGAAAAAGTCCTTTGTGAACCTTTGTGATAACCTTTGAGTACTTTGTGGTTAAACATAATTTATTGAACCACAAAGGATCACAAAGTATAACATTAAGGTACACAAAGTGAAAAAGTCCAAAAAAATCAACTTTTTTAACGGCCCCAGGGATAATTGAATATAATTTGTATAATTATTTCTTAAGCAGATCGCGGATTTCAGTAAGCAGTGTCTGATCTTTGGTCGGGGCAGGAGGAGCTGCAGGAGCTGCTTCTTCTTTCTTCTTTGCTGCATTAATTGCCTTAACAAGCATGAAGACAGCAACTGCCACAATTAAGAAATCAATTGAAACCTGAATAAAATTCCCGTAATTCCAGGTAACTGCAGGTGTGGTCTCAGTTGCTGCTTTCATGATAAGTTTGAGATCAGTAAAATTGACACCTCCGAGCAAGCAATCCGATTGGCGGCATTATTATATCATTAACGATGTGATGATACAATCTTGCCAAATGCTGCACCAATGATGATACCTACGGCCATATCGACCATATTACCTTTCATTGCAAACTTTTTGAATTCATCTAAAATTTTCATTTTGTAAGGTTTTAGTTAGTAGCCATGCATGGCATGGCTGAATTGGAATAATCCCCGAAAAGACGGATGCTTTTATTTTACAACTTCCTTGATTTCTGCTTTGGGAGCGTTTCTCTTTACAGATTCAACGCCATTGTCACGACCGCTTTCGCTCTTGTAATTCTGGCTTGTTCCAATGATCTGGTTGTTTGCAGCGGTAATTGAAAACCGGAACATATTTGAAGGAGTTTTTGTCTTGGCGAACCGTTTTGGATCACCAGCATTTTTCTTTACTGACTCGATTCCGTTCAGACATGATGCTTTTGTGTTGTAGCCTTCGCTGCTCAGGATAATCTGTCCATTGTCGGCTTTAAGCCGAAAGCGGAATTCACTTTTTGTACCACTCTGATATACTTCAAACTTTGCCATCTTAATAAAATTTAGGTGAATAAATAATGTCTGAAATTATAAAAACATTTAGAAATTCAATAATTTTTCCGGCACAATTTTCCAAATCTCCTGATGTTTGGAAGATCAGGTGTTTTAAGGTACTTCTGTAACGTTAATAATTAGCATATTACCGATTATTTCCACCTGAAAATGCCGATTTGTATGTTTATCTGAGACTGAGAAGTAAGATTTCAATCCTTTGAATATTGAACCTAAACAATTAAATTGCATCTTCTGATTTTTACAGAATAATATTTCAAAATATGGATAAGAAAGAAGCATTTACAACTTTAATAAATGATGGCTACGTCTGCAAAGGTGATTCAATCATACTTGGAGGTGCAATGCTTGATGGCTCGCCTCTTACAAATGCCCTGATCAAAGTGCCGCTTAGGACTATGAACAGGCATGGCCTGATAGCTGGTGCTACCGGAACCGGTAAAACCAAAACACTTCAGGTAATTTCAGAACAGCTGTCTGAAAAAGGTGTTCCTGTACTCCTGATGGATGTTAAGGGCGATCTCAGCGGAATAGCCAAACCCGGGGAAGAGAAATCTTTTATAACCGAGAGGCATGCAAAAATAGGTCTGCCGTATTCTGTAAAAGGCTGCCCGGTCGAATTGTTAACCATTTCACAACAGGATGGTGTCAGACTGCGTGCCACTATTTCTGAGTTCGGCCCTGTATTATTGTCACGGATACTTGATCTGAACGATACCCAGGGAGGAGTTCTTTCCATAATATTCCAGTATTGCGACGATAAGCAGATGCATTTACTCGATCTTAAAGATCTGAAAAAAGTAATTCAATATGTTACCGAAGAAGGAAAGGAAGAGCTTGAACATGATTACGGAAAAATATCCTCTGCCACAACCGGGATCATACTTCGCAAGGTAATGGAACTTGAACAGCAGGATGCTGATCTTTTTTTCGGTGAACCCTCGTTCGACATCGGCGACCTGATGAGGCACGACAGGGACGGTAATGGCTATATCAGTATTATAAGGCTTACGGATATTCAGGATAAGCCGAAGCTGTTTTCAACCTTCATGTTATGTCTGCTGGCAGAAGTATATGATCAGATGCCCGAAAAGGGAGACGTAGAGAAACCAGAGCTTGTAATTTTCGTTGATGAAGCTCATCTGATTTTTAACCAGGCCAGCAAAACTCTGCTTGACCAGATTGAGAATATTGTCAAGCTGATCCGCTCGAAAGGGGTAGGTGTTTTCTTTGTCACCCAGAACCCCATGGATGTTCCCAACGGCGTTCTTGCGCAGCTCGGCCTGAAAGTACAGCATGCCCTGAGAGCTTTTACGGCAATTGACAGAAAAGCGATAAAACTTACTGCCGAAAACTTTCCTGTATCCGATTATTATAAAACAGATGAAGCTCTTACGACACTTGGGATCGGAGAAGCACTTGTAACGGCCCTTAATGAGAAAGGGATCCCAACCCCGCTTGCTGCAACAATGATGAGAGCCCCCATGAGCAGGATGGATATATTATCCCAGGATGAAATAGATTCAATAAACAGGAATTCGGATCTTGTAAGGAACTACAGTGAAACTGTTGACCGTGAAAGTGCTTTTGAGGTGCTGACAAGAAAAGTTGACCATATAAGAAAAGAAGCTGAAGATGAGGCGGCAAGGAAGGAATGGGAGAAGGGGAGAGAGGGAGATTGGGGGAGAAGAACATCAGGAACTTCAACAAGGCGAAGGGCTTCCGTAAATCCGGTCGTGAAAGTGCTCACCAGCGCCACTTTCATAAGAGGCGTTCTCGGAATTATGAAAAAAGTAATGAAATAGAATTCAGGGTTTATGGATCTTTTACGTTCTTAAGCAATAAGCCTAATTCCTGACTTTTATGCTGTCGACAAGATACTTCGTATCGCCTCTCCAGAACACAGAGCCATTTTTTTGCACGTAATGGACAATAACATTTCTTCCCTGAAGGGTGTCAAACTGGTGGGCCAGGTCCTTGTTACGAACTGAGAAGAGGAATTTTTCAGAAGCAATTGCCACATTTGACGTGCTCGATACACTGCTGAGTATCATCTCCCCCTCATATGTTTTGAAAAATGTCCCCTTGTTTGAGAATTTCTGCAATAGACCTGCACGGTAACCCTCGCTGTATGTAAAGAAATACTTCCAATAAAAAAAAGTGCCAAGGAAGACAATCATTAATATCAATACCCACCTGAATATTTTTTTTGTTTTTCTGACAACTCCTGTCCATTTCGAGGATTTTGAATAAGTGGTTTCTGAGCTCATCTGATCATTTTTAAAGTTAGGCTATCTTTTTTTCCTGCCAGCTGGCTGTTCAAAGATTACTCCTGAGAGAGTCAAAAAAAAACCTTTGTGTACCTTAGTGAGAACCTTTGTGTACCTTAGTGGTTAATTTTAAATCAATACATCACAAAGTAAAGTACAAAGTTACACTAAGGAAGACTTTATTTATGGTTTTAATAACTTAAAAAATTAGTAAAATGGAAGAAAATACAAAAAAAGAACCAGTTGAACCCGAAAATGAGAGTTTAATGGACAAAGCCAAAAAGCTGATGGACAAGGCTGATGATTTTATTGACGAGAAAGTAGACGAGATCAGGAAGACCGAAGCATTTAAGAAAGTTGCTGATTCACTTGACAAAGCAGGCGACTTTGTTGAGGGTAAGGTTGAGGATATAAAGCAAAGCGACTTGAAGGAGAAGCTGGAAACTTTCGCAGACAAAACCGGGGATAAAGCTGAAGAAACCTTATCAAAACTGAAGGAGTTCGGGAAAAAGGTTGCTGATAAAACTGCCGATAAACTTGAAGATATAGCCGGGAATATCAAAAAGAAAACAAGCAATGACGATAAGCCGGAAGAGACTTGATTTACCTGTTTACAGTTGTCCTGTTTAAATAGGTCTATCTAAAAAGTAATCTTTTGGAGTACTTAACCTTTGGGCACCTTTGGTTAGCCTTTGTGCCACTGCATTATTAAAAATGAAGCTGGAGAGTGTCCGGAACAACTCAGTTCAATACTTCGAAGGTGATCTTTACATTTACCCGGTATTCAGTGATCTTGTTGTTTTTTACCACAGCACTCATGTCCTGAACATAAACAGAACGGATCTCTTTGACGGTTTTGGCTGCGTTCTTAACGGCAAGCGCAGTGGCATCTTCCCAGCTTTTTTCTGAATCAGCCAGGATTTCAATTACTTTTAATAGGGCCATGTTCTTAATAGTTTAGTTAATACTTAGACTCCGGGTTGAAACGGTATTCAGATTGTTAGTAATTTATGTCTTTTTATTGAATAAACGATTTCATAAACTGAATAAAGTTTTAATTTGTTTCTTACATTTGCCGGAACTTAAACGATAGAAAGATTCAGAAAAAATGTTTGGTTTGTATGACGGTTATATTCAATTGTTTAACCAAACCAGGCCAGTTTAAAACCAGGCTTTTCCAGGTAAGTTGCCAATTAACTTATTCTATTTATAAATATTTTCAAAAGCATTCTCTATGAAAACAAAAATGTTCGGAATGGCACTTGTTCTCTTTCTGGTTCTTCCTCTTGCCCAGACTTCCGCCCAGCAAAAACAGGGAAGAAATGAGCGAACACGTTTTGGTCTTTTAGGGGGCGTAAATCTTCAGGACCTGTATGGTACCAAATATGATGGCGGAGTGCTTGGCTATAAATTGATCATTGGATATCATGCAGGAGTAAATGCCATTATCCCTGTGGGCACTGATATATTCTTCCTGCCAGGAGTAATATTTTCTGCAAAAGGGGCGAAACAGGAAATCCTGTCAAATACTATCAGAACAACAAATCTCTCCTATCTGGAAATTCCCTTGAATTTCCTTTACCGGCCGCAGCTTGGCGATGGACATATTCTATTGGGTGCCGGACCATATTTTGCCTATGGTATTACAGGCAGCCAGACAGAAAAACTAGACGGTGAAGACAGCGTTAAACGAACAATCAGGTTTAAGAATAGTACCGATACAGATTATGCATATTATAAACCACTTGATTTCGGCGGTAACATCTTTTTAGGGTATGAGTTTTATAACGGTATATTCTGTCAGCTGAATACACAAATGGGGCTTTATAAAATAAACCCTGATTTTGAAATTTCAGATGATAAAACTTCAAAGAAGAATATTGGATTCGGTCTTTCTGCCGGTTACAGGTTTTAATTTGGGGGCTGTTGAGAAAGTTGATTTTTTAGACTTTTCCCTTTGTGTTCCTTAGTGTTATACTTTGTGATCCTTTGTGGTTCAATGAATTACTTTTACCACAAAGGTACTCAAAGGTTTTCACCAAGGTTCACAAAGGACTTTTTCAACACCCCCTATGGTTTCAGAAACCCTTTTGATTTGTCTTATACCAGTAAACCGAAATATCTGAATAAGAATAGGTTTCTGATTTAACAAGCTTTGTGCTGAAAAACTTTTTATCCGACATCATCTCAATAAACTCCCTGCTTTTATCAAGGCCGCAATTATATACAGTGGCAAAAAACCTCAGCTTCTCTGTTTCATCTTTCCAGTTGTCAGGATAGCTGAATTCACATATTTTTATAAAGGCTACCAGGTAATCGGCCTGCCGTGCCGGAACTTCCAGATCTTCAATAATGCTCATCCTGTAAAGCCTTGCATCCCTGAACGAACTTCTGTTCCTGAACAGGTTTCTGATCCTCCTGTCTTTTATTAAGCTCACCTTTTCCTGCACCTGTTCGGCAAACGTGGGTTTCATCTGGAAAGGACCTATTGAAAAATCAGCATATTCTTCTCCAAGATTTGCATAAAGTGTTTTAAGAAGTGAGATTTCAATTTTATCACGTAAGGCTGAATAACGGACCAATTCAGGGAATACAAGTGCAATTGCAAAGGGAAACGGGATGTTATTTTTTTTGCAAACATCCTTCATCCATGCCTCATTCTCAGAAACAAAGTCTTCAGCCTTTTCCCAGTGGGTGCTAAAAACTATTTTATAATCTGATTGCTGTGATGATGCTTCCCCTTTTAAGCAAATCAGAATAAAGACCACGATGAATCTCCTCAGATTTAATCTATCCGGCATAGTTTCAGAAATATCTGCAGGTAACCCGATTGAACCCTATCTTCTAGAAAGGCAAAGCACCTTGCATAATGGCATTCTTTCCCGGAGAGTAATACTTGTAGGTAAGATATACTTTTCCGGTAGTTTTTCTCAGGGATGGGTTAAAAAGCCCGCTCAGAGTAGTGTTATCATTAAAAGTAAGAGTCCCGTAATTGTAACTTGCATATCGGGTATTGGATGAATTGACAAACAGATCCTTGTTACTGTAGCTGTTCGGATCAAGTTTCATCACAGCGTTTCCCTGTAAATCAATAATTTTGTCCTGGGCAATAACCAGTATATCGTCTAATTTGACTTTGCTGTTTAATCTGCCCCCCATCCATAGCATGGCATCATATTTTGCACCACTTACATTTGAAACCAGTTTAGGCTGGAGAGATTCTGTCGCCTGTCTGTAACATCTGATCCGACATTTGCTGGCTGAATTTCATTGCAATGTCCATGCGTTCCTGGTCACTCTTTGCATTTTCCAATTCTTCCTTCATCTTCTTATTCTGATCTTCAGTAATAATCACATTTTCAGTCACTATGGCAGCAAATTTATCTTTGGTTTGCGAAACTGCAAAATCGGTGATAATGGCATAAGGTCCGAAGCTCTTCCCATTGAATTTTATCATGTATTTATCTCCTGACTTCACGATGTAATCAGGATATCCCGAGACCCAGGCATCGGTGTTCTGATAGTTCGGGGTCCCTTCACTTACCTCGGTACACTCCTGTGCACGGGGATCATTCTCTGCCAACGGCCCCTCCGTCTTTCCATCCTTAGTTAAATAGTATTTTCCGGTTATCCTGTCCTTTAAAAGGATGCTGCCATCATTTTTTTCACATATCGTGATTTCTCTGTAATCAATTTTATATTTGTCAAGATCTATGAGGAGACTGGCATCATCGCGGGCACAGTCAGGCTCAGGTCCGGGTTTTGAGGAAGAGCTGTTACTTCCGTCATTGTTTGTTCCGATAACTTCCTTTGCTACAGCGTTCCTGACCTTATTTAATAATCCCTGCGATTCAAGGGGATAGACGGTTAAAAAGCAGAGTGAAATCAGCATCAATAGTGATTTTTTCATATTTGCAGATATTTATTTAAACTATAAACCGGAATTACTAAAATTTGTTCGGAAAATTAAAGTGCCTCAATTACTTCTTTTTTTTGTCCATTTCAGAAACCCCCTGCCTGAAGAGTAATACAGCTGCAACTCCAAAAACAAGGAACAACAGTGCTTTTATGTCAAGTCCCCTGAAGAAGATTATTAAAGCAATAATCGTTGCGATTAAGCCCAGACCGAAATAAATAACTGTCCGTGTGTTCATGATTTTGACTATTAGAAGTACAACATTCCGGATTTGAAAGGATACTAAGAAATGGTTTATGAAGATAAGAAAAAAGACTTTAAGATTCTATTTGAGCAACCTCAGGATCATTTTTTTAAGGAACTTACTTTTCAGAGCTGAGCCCGCAAGGGAATTAAACAGATGCGGTCTGTTTAGAACCAATTCCCTTATGAGAAGGCGGCTCCTGTTTTCGTTGTGGAGTTTTATATGAACGGCTTTATCATATCCTTTCATAAAACCAGACGAGAAATCATTGTTTTCAAAGCATTTAAGTGCATGCCAGCCTGCATATCTTCCTGATACCATTGCCTGACCTATTCCCGCACCTGTGGCGGGGTCGATGAGAGAAGCAGCATCTCCGCAAAGCATGAACCGGGTTCCTGAGATCGTAACTTTATGAGATCCGAGAGGCAAAAGATATCCTTTGATTTCCCCTGATATTTGCGCATCTGAAAAACGATGTCTTAGGTACGGAACTGATTCAGTTATCCTCAGCAACTCATTCCTCAGGTTTATCTTTTTGCGGGCAACAACATCCGAGGGCATACCAAGTCCTACATTTGCCCGGTTGTCAGGCAAAGGAAATATCCAGAAATAGCCCGGAAGGTACTCCTTCAAGAAATGCATCTCAAAGGTACTTTCAGGGATATCCCTTACATTGTCAAAGTAAGCCCTGACTGCTGAGGAACAATGGTGAAGGTCATTTCTTCCCGTGGTCAGTTTTCTTCTGATAATACTGTGAGCGCCGTCACAGCCGATGATCAGGCGGGCTTTCATCACCTCGTTTTTCAGGCTGACTAAGACTGCTTCATCCTCTTTAATTACAGCATCTTTGATTCTGGTATCCCTGAGGATTGTGACGTCAGGCAGGCGGCAAACAAGCTCAAACAGGAAATTGTCAAATACGGAGCGCTGACAAATGCTTCCGTACTCTTGATACTTCAGGTCAAGGACTTTTTCGTCGGGAGCAACAATCCGGCAGGTGTTCACATTAACTTTTGGATTAAGATCCATATATGCTCTTGAATATGCCTGATCTATTGTATTTAAGACTTTAGGCACATAAGCAGGGATCGCATCACCACAGACTTTTCCACCGGGAGAGGGTTCTTTATCGATAAGTCCTATCTTAAGTCCTGATGATCCCAGAGCCAGGGCTGCAGTGCATCCGGCAGGGCCGGCTCCGCAAATTATTACATCATACTGGTGTGACATTATCAATGTCCGGTACCCCACTCTTTATCAGGCTTTCCCCCCATTTCCAGGACAAGTGTTCCACCTTCCAGAATATCATTGTGGGTGATTGTTGTTTTTGTAAGCCCGGTGCCATTCAGATTTGCTGACTGGATATACTTGTTAACCTGGCTGTTATTTTTGGCAACCACGGTAAAAGTCTTTCCATTTTGAAGGTGAATTTTTACTCTGCTGAACAGGGGGCTTCCGATCTGATATTCGGGAATACCCGGTGTAACAGGATAAAAACCCATTGCAGAAAAAACATAGAATGCCGACAATCCGCCACCGTCCTCGTCACCGGGGATGCCCATCAGGTCATTTCTGAACCATGTGTCCATCAGCATTCGGACTCGCTTCTGAGTCTTCCAGGGTTTACCGGCAAGGTTGTAAAGATATGCTATGTGCATTGAAGGCTCATTTCCCATCACAAACTGTCCTACATTACCGGTGGCATCCGGTAGCGTTGAATAATAAACCCACTTTGACCTTCCCAGACTTTCGGTAAAGAGCTGGTCAAGCTTGTTATCGAATTTCTCTCTGCCACCCATCATTTCAATAAGATCATCAAGGGCATGAAATGGCTGCCAGATATATGTCCAGCCGTTATTTTCGTCGTAATAGTCCCGTGCCCCCATTCCACCATCGTAACGGTAGTCAAAGGGCTCAATCCAGTTGCCGTCGCTGTCTTTGGGATGATAAAATCCGGTTTCGGTATTAAAGAGATTTTTGTAGTTGAGGCTCCTTTTAATGAAGAAATCATAATCGTCCTGCTTCCCAAGTTCTTTTGCAATTTGCGCCATGCACCAGTCATCGTAGCTTGAGGCAAGGGTAATTGCCACGGACTGTCGCTTTTCGAAAGAATGAACCTGCGGATAAGGTTCCGCTTCTCCCTTCCTGAGTGCAGGGAAATACCCCTTCCTGTCATAGAAGTGATCGAGAGGAGTAGCATCTCCCTTAACCCAGGGAAGCTTTGTCTCGAATAATATGGTATGCTTTAAGTTGTCATAGGCCTCTTCAAGATCGAAGTTATGGATACCTTTATTCCATGCATCGAGGACTACCGCCACTGAATGATTTCCGTTCATTGCATGGTTATCTCCTGATATTGTCGGGAATGTCGGCATCCAGCCCGACTGCCTGGCCATCCTTATGTATGATGAGATCTTTTCATCCTGTGCTTCAGGATTAAGGATTACCTGCAATGGATGCAGTGCCAGATGGGTATCCCATACCCAGTCGTCAGTAAAAAAGGTGGTGTCATTTGCGGGTTCCACCCTGTTGCTCCAGATGCTGAAATATTGTCCGTCTTCAGTTATGTCGACCATCCTTTCGCTGCATCTGTAAAGGGACGTGTAAAACATAGTCCGCTGGTTTTGGGTTCCTCCTTCAACTTCAATCTTTGAAAGCAGGGCATTCCATTTTTTCCTTGCATTATCCGATATTTCACCACTGCTCCGGTTTCCAATATTATCGTGAAGATTTTTTCTTGCCTGGTCAGAACTGATGTATGAAAGACCATAACGGATATTCAACCCCCCCATGCCAACTGACTTAAATGATGCAATTATGGCGATCCTTCTTCCATTAACCGATGACTCCTGAGATATGGTATCGTTTTTACGGGTACTTATTTTGTCGGGCATTTTGTCAAACTCCATGCAGAGATAGGATTTCACACCATTATTGGTGTCGTGGCCAGTTATGGACCCATTTTCAAAAGTCAGTTCACCCAGGCCGGTAGTCCTGAGAATTATTCCGTTGTTATCAGTGCCATGGAACTCAAAAGCAAAAAATCCTGATTTTTCGGCAGGAGTGAACTTAATGTCAATATCAGATTCATCAAGAGTCACACTATAACCATATGGTGTAATGGTTTCATTATCGAATGAAAATGGTATACCGGTCAGATCTTCCCTGTTTCCCGTGAAAGGAACAAGGGAAAAGGCTTTACCGTCGCGATGGGATATAACATTCAGAGGAAAACCCTGCATTTTGTTCGTCGTAAAATTGTCCCTGTCGGGATAGAACCGCACCATGCTGTTCGGAATATGAACTGTAGGGTATGTGGGCACAAGGAGGTGACTTATGTTGCCTATATATGGATTCACATAACCGACCGGTTCAACATTATTTTGGGTGCAGGAGGAAACTATCAGTGCGATTATTGAGACTGTAGCAGCAAGTTGTTTGTTTTTGGCTGTCATCCTGGATTTGATTGTGTTATTTCTGACATAAAATTATGAATTCCTTCGAATCAGGGTTGAGGTCGTTACCCATAAAATCTCCAATTATACTATACTGGGAAAAATGTGAGCGATCTATCAGATGCTCAAGTTCAAACCTGAAAAAATATCTCATGGGACTCTTCCATTCCCTTGTGAACTTTGAATGTCCTTCATTCCATTCAATCCTGAAACTGATGTTGATGAGCTGATTTATCAAATCAGGTTTTGTGGATATAATTCTCCTGATCCGGTTCCCGGGTTCAAATTCACCTTCAAAATCTGATACGTTATCAAGCCCGTTTATCAGCATTTTAAGGTCAGGAACAAATGCGTCAAAAATAAATTTTCCTCCCTCAGTGAGGTGAAGATAGACATTATTAAGAGCCTTCAGTTGATCTTCCTTAGTGATTAGGTGCATGAATACACGGAACGGAGCGACTATCAGGTCGAACCTGTGTTCAGACTGAAAATCCACGATATTCTGCAGGCTTATCCGTTTTTTCTGCTCAGCGCCGAGTTTTGAATTCAATATGGAAAGCATGGCCGGGCTGAAATCAATTCCATAAATATCTGCCCCGTTTTTCAGGGCTTCTGTGAAGAGTCTTCCGGTTCCGACGCCTGCTTCAAGGATCTTCCCCTTTGTTTCCCTGATCCTGTCAAGGTAGAAAAGGTTATCGACACCATCGCGTACCTGGTGGTAGATCAGATCATAGAACCGGGCAAGAAATTCAGGGTATTGGCCGGAATTCTCAGTTTTTTCCTGGGTCATCACGATGAAAAATATTATTGCTGATCAATTTTCTCTGTAAGCTTTTTAATTATCCTGTATTGCTGGAAGAATTCTTTCCCTATGACCCTCAGCACCGTATAAACAGGAACAGCAAGCAGCATACCCAGTATCCCGGCGAGACTTCCGCCAATTATAATGATGAAGAATATCTCCAGCGGGTGGGCTTTGACACTGCTGGAATATATCATAGGAACAAGAAAGTTATTATCGATAAAATTGGCACCGAGGAATACACCAAGCAGTTTCAGGAATTCAGGGAACAGATCGGTATAGGAACCTGTCGCAAGGGTGGTTGTCATTCCCAGTGTTATGCCTATTGTTGTTCCTATAACGGGTCCGATATAGGGAATAATATTCATGATCCCTCCGAAAAATCCAATTAGCAGGGCATTTTTGACGCCAAAGATCCAGAGGAATATTGTAATGATCGACATAACACCGAGAACCTCGAGCAGAACGCCGTTAAAATAGCGCATCAGCAGGTTTTTGGATTCGACAATTACCTTGCGTGTTGCATCGTGGTGTTTTTCTGGGAGCAGCAGCAGCAGGCTGCTTTCAAACAACCCTTCGTCTTTCAGGAAGAAGAAGGCAATGAAAAGTATTGAGAACAATCCGACAAATATGCTCCCGGCCGCACTGAAAAAACCACCAATCATAGTGCCCACACTTCCCAGATTAACAACTGATTTCGCTTTTTCGACTATGAAATCCTGAATCGTCTGTCCGTCGGGGATAACTCCTAGTCCCTGCATTTTATCCTCAAGCCAGTGGAGGGGATCGTAGAGGTTTTGAGCCAGCAGGTTGACATCAATCCTTGAAATAGTCTGTGCCTGTTCAAGAATCAGGGGAACAAAAATAGCCAGGAACGACAGGAAAATCAATACAATAGCCAGCAAGGCAAGTATGGTGCTCAAAGCATGTGGGATCGTCCATTTCTTAATGTGCAACCTGTCGAAGAACCTGACAAGCGGATGTCCAAGGAAGGAGATGACAGCTGCAACAAGCACCCAGGCTATCATGAACCAGAACCGCCAGATCATAAAGCAAACCAGGGCGACGAGAGCAAAATAACCGACATACTTAAGTACCTGTTTCATTTGAAGAGGGTTTTACAGGATACCAAAGTTACAAAAAACATTTATGGAAACATGGAGGCAAACAGAGGCAATATGTTGTCCTGACCAACTATTCAATTTTCAATGATGTCATTGTAAGTGAACCCCCGACAGGCTTGTCGTTGAAGATTGTAACTCCCTCACCTTCATCCTTTAATGCCAGTGCATAGAGCAACGGCAGGTAATGATCGGGAGTAGGTATGGCGAGATCGAACGCCTTTCCCTGGCTTTCATAATTGATTAACCGGTCATGGTCGCCGGCAAGAATAAATTTTTTCATTGTTTCACCGGCTTCGATTGCCCAGTCATAACCGTAATTGTCATTTAATTTATTCCACGCAACCATCCTGAGGTTGTGAACCATATTTCCGCTTCCGACAATTAAAACTCCTTTTTTCCGGAAAATCTTAAGCTCACTTGCGAGGTCATAATGTTGTTGTGCGCTCATATTGTAGTCAAGGCTCATTTGCAACACAGGGACGTCTGCACCGGGATAAAGGTATTTGAGAACGCTCCAGCACCCGTGATCGAGTCCCCATTTTTCATCAAGGTCAACTCTGGCAATCTTAATCAGGTTTTTCATTTCCTCAGCCAGCCCGGGGTTTCCGGGAGCAGGATACTGAACCCTGTACAATTCTTCAGGAAAGCCTCCGAAATCGTGGATCGTCTTTGGCATTGTCATTGCAGTAACAAGGGTACCGTGCGTTTCCCAATGAGCCGAAATACAAAGAACTGCAACGGGTCTGGGCAGGGTCATGGCAATTTTTCTCCAGCCCTCCGTGAATTCATTTTCTTCTATGGCATTCATCGGACTACCGTGACCAATGAACAGCACCGGCATTTTCACGATGCTGCCGGCTGGTCCTGTAAATTTCCTTAGATTATCAAGTTTCATCTATGACTGTAATGAAATCTGAATCTCTCAGTTCAATTTTTTGAAATGAACTTCTGACAAGCGTATCCGTAACATTTCCAACAGGACAAAGATATATTAAAAAAAAATAAATTAACTTTCTCCATAGATGTTCCTTATGATTCGGAGAAACCGTTGTTCCCGTTTGGATTTGGACTTGGTTATTAAAAAGCAGAGCCCATCTTTTCCGGTTTTATTCACATCTGACCTGATTATTATAAATTGAAGTAATTTTCCGCAATTTATTTTATAATTTCAACCCCAATTTGGAACTTGCTTTAGATTTGTACTGAACCATGGTTAAAAAATACTCGCTCGACAAAGAAAAGATCAGTGTGGTACTTCTTGAAGGAATCCACAGGAGCGCTGTTGAGTATTTCAGGGGAAACGGGTACAGCAATGTTGAATTGCTTCCATGTGCCCTTGATGACAGTGTCCTCAAGACAAAGATCCAGAATGCCAATATAATAGGTATCCGCTCCAGAACTCAGCTTACAAAAAGCGTCTTGAATGAAGCCAGCAAACTTCTGGCAATCGGCTGCTTCAGTATCGGCACAAACCAGGTAGATGGCCAGGCTGCCAAGCTGCTGGGAATACCGGTATTCAATGCACCTTTTTCAAATACCCGCTCAGTGGCTGAACTTGTGATTGCAGAATCGATCCTGCTGATGAGGAATATTCCTGTAAAAAATGCAGCCGCTCATCATGGCAAATGGCTTAAATCGGCAACAAATTGTTTTGAGGTCCGTGATAAAAACCTGGGAATAATCGGTTACGGCCACATAGGTTCCCAGGTCTCAATACTTGCAGAGGCCCTGGGGATGAATGTGTACTACTACGATATAGCTAAAAAACTCAGTCTGGGAAAGGCAACTGCCTGCTCATCGCTTGAGGAACTCCTGTCTGTCTCTCATATTGTCACCCTGCACGTCCCTGAAACCCCCCTGACACAGAACATGATCAGTGAAAAGGAACTGAACCTTATGCGGAAAGGAGCTTGCCTTGTAAATGCGTCAAGGGGCTCGGTAGTGAATATCAGGGCATTGACCAGGGCACTCGGATCAGGACACATTCTTGGAGCCGCAATGGATGTATTTCCGGAAGAACCTGCATCAGAGAATGATCCCTTTATTTCTGAATTGCAGCAGTTTGACAATGTAATTCTATCGCCGCATGTAGGTGGCAGCACGATGGAAGCCCAGGAGAACATTGGCACGGAAGTCTCTGAAAAGCTTGTCAAATACAGTGATACAGGGGCCACTATCGGTGCAACTAATTTTGTGCAGATTTCCCTTCAGCCAAACAATAACGCACAACGGTTTCTTCATATTCACAAGAATGAACCCGGTATTCTGAAAGAGGTGAACTACGTTTTTACATCAAAAGGAATAAATATTGCAGCTGAATATCTTCAGACTGATCCCGAGATTGGTTATGTCATTATTGATACTGAAAGCCGCCTTGGCAGCAGCATACTTAAAGAGCTGAAGGCGATTGAAGGAACAATCAGGGTGAGGATGCTTTACTGAGTTTTATCAGGATACAGAGTTCCTCCTTTGGTCAGCCATGATATCCCGAATGAAACAAGAGTAACAGTTTCAGTCACATAAAAGTTATCCGGGTCAGTAGTCAATCCGAATAGCTTTTTTAAAAACTACCCAGTCTTCCTCAGTCATCCTTCCGGGTGTGAACAGACAAATTCCTGCTGCCCCGTTTTCCATGGATTGTCTTATTGCCTCTCCAAGCTCTCCCGGTACTAATCCGTGATTTTCCGGGTCAGGCTCGTTTGTCTTTTTTTCCGGGTCCGGGCAGATGAAAAGCCCGCTATAGACAGGCTTAGAATTATTTAGTGTTGTTACGGATTCTTTACACATTTCTCCAATCCACTTTGTATCCTCCAGATAAAAATCATTATAATTCATGGGAAAAAAAGCATCAATATTCCATTTATCCCATTCCTGTCTGACAATTTTCTTTGCAATGGAATTTGGGCCCGGGAACACTGCTGCATTAATACTCTTATTTTTAGAATGAACCATCAATGCCAAACGATTTACAAGGTCAGTGATCAGATCATAACGGAATTGTTTCCATTCTTCAATCTGCGAAGGATCTTCCACCGACCTGATATCAATACCGGTTTTTGTCTTAAAATCAGAAACGCATTTGTCACAATAACAATAGTCAAACTGGGGATATTCCCTGTCCATGACAAGGCCGTATTTCTCCCATAAACCGCGAGCCAGGATGACATCCGGATATCGTATATAATCAAGATGGATGCCATCAACTTCAGGAATATCTGCAATCCTTCCATACATTTCCTCAAGGTATTGGCGAAATTCTTCCTGGTTCGGGCAGATGAATTTGTAATAACTGACATAAGCCGGTTTATCAAGGGAAGATTCTCCAAGGCCGTTCACTGCATACCACTCAGGTTTTATAGCCGGATTATTATTCTGAATCATGGTTGGGATCCATGCATGAAATTCCATATCAGTTTTTTTAACGATCTTCCCTATACGTTTATAGGTCTCAGGATCCTGACCAGCTGAATACATCACGCCAATTATTCCTTTCTTTCTCAGATCGGTAAATTGGGACTTAAGTTCGGCATCGGTCGCTTTGCCGGGACCACTCATCCAGGCATAGCATGGAACTTTTACATCTTTTGAGAGGTTACATGAAACCATAAAAAGAGATACGGCCAGAATTAACAATTTTTTCATCTGTATTTAATTCAATTTTAACGGTAAGATGCCTGCCTGTATGGCAGACAGGGTCCTGTGGTTACGCAATTTACGATTTCAACTACAGATTTCAAAGGAATAAGCACTCGTGATTTTTAGGATATAGCAGCCTTGCCCCTAAATCCCCTGAAGGGGACTTAATGATTTCGGGCAATCCGGGTCGTCGTTATTGGCCTGAAGGGGTAAACAGGCTGAGATCATAAATTCCCAAATCTCTTTCGATATTGCCTACTTTTTCAACAATACCTTCAAAACCCTCTTCCCCAAACAATTCATGTTCCTTATCTTCAAAATCTTCACCAAGGGTAAAATATTCATCTCCCGGAATTACTTTCCTTATTGCCGGAAACAAAACTGTATCTTCCCTTGCTTCATGAGGACGGTACATTGAATTAAAACTTCCAAGCAGTCCTGCCAGCATTTGAATATCTTCAGGGCTGTCAAGGCTTTTCATTCCGCCATACTCGATTATCCTGGCTGTTATTTTTCGCCCGGCCTGGTGCTGTGAACGTAGGACACTGACCAGGTCTGTCAGCATATCGGCTTTTTCGAATATTGGGAATAAAAAGTCTTCTTCCAGCTTTTCATGGTAATCTTCGATAAAATTCTTTATTATCAGGGCTGAACTATTCAGGATATCCAATGGGATTTTTTCATTTTTTAGTATCTGCATTCTCAAAGTATCATATACTAACATGACCCTGTTCAGGACACCATGCTCCCTCATCAGGTCTTCAGCCGGAGTTACTTCTTCTCCGGTTTCTTCTTTGCACCCTGAAAACAGGTTTGCACCAGAAATACCTGTGAGCGCACCGATCATAATACTCTTTTTAAGAAACTCACGCCTTTTATTCGTGTTTTCTTCCGGCTGATTTTTGCCCCTTGGATTTTTTGCTTCCATTGGTTAACTATTTAATGAGGTGAAAAACCTGAATCTACCGACCATTTGCCGCTTCCTGCAATAAATAAATAGATAAGAAGAACTGTAACCGCAAAATCAGTACGGTATTCATGAGCCATTGACCAGAAGCCCTTATCAATCAGTATTGGCCATTTGGTTGTGACAAAAGCGGTCATCATAATTATAAAAAGAGGTATTGATGCCAGTCTGGTTAAGAGGCCAATAATCACAGATATGCCACATATTATTTCAAAAGTGGCAGTAAAATACGCCCAGAATTCAGCGTGTGTAAATCCTATTTTTAAAAACCTGCCAGTCCCCAGCAATTCCGGGAACAAATATTTTTGAATTCCCTCGGACAAAAATATTAAACCAACAACCAGCCTGACCAGGATTATTTTGTTATCGTTAACTGTATTCAGAATTAAGATTGTAAATCTTTTATTGGAGTCCATTGTGATTAGATAAGCAGCTTTCCTATCCTCATTTAGCCCGGAATATTGATTAATGATTTCATATTAATTATATAACAAAAAAATATGCTTTGTGTTTAATTAATTGATTTTACTTTCTTTTTTCGGAAAAAGAACCGAGGGGTTGATTAAAAAGCTTTTATTAGCAGGAAGTTATTCAACCCCGAGCTCGACGAAGTCAAAGTAACAAAGAAAAGCCGCCGGAAATGACAACTTCAGACCGGACGGGCGCCTGCTACACAAAGCCTTAAAGGCGCTACCGTCCGGTCTGAAGTTCGCGCCATTTCCGGTTTGCCACCGCGCCCTCATTTGCATAGGCTTTAAAAATGGATTAGTTTTCGGATTTCAGACTGCCTTAGAGAATTCTGGGACACCGCGTTTCTTTTCAATCTAGTCGAGGAGCAAGGAGTAAAAAAGATATGTTGAAATCAAATAAGGCAATATTTAAAATAAAGCTAGTAAATTAATGTGCGTTGGAAAAACCCAAAACCGAGCGAAGCAGGAATTTCCTTCTTTAATAGCATTATTAGAGCGAGCTCGCCGAAGGCAAATGAGCGAAATTAATGGCTTTGGGCCCTGGTTCGGGCCGGCCTGTGCGAAAACAAAGCCATTAATTTGTATTTTTGGGCGCCTTTTCTTTCGTCCTTTCTTTTTGCGTAAAAAGAAAGGACAAGAAAAAAAAATTAGCCCCGAAGCAGTAAATGATTAAACCAGATCGCAGGCATCAGGCGGCATCCAGTGGGCATCTTTTCCCTCCCATTTTACGTTGCAACCGATAGGATTGGTGACCGGGATTGAAACCGATTGTCCTGATGTCAATTCTTTAAGTGTTCTGTCAAGATCGTTGACTGTGGCCCGTGCGGGATCTCTCGGATAGTCAAGTCCGCGGCCTGTATAGACAAGCTGCCGTTTTTCGTCGAAAACATAAAAGTGAGGTGTACGCAATGCTCCGTATTTTGTGGCAACACTTTGATCACTATCGTAAAGGTAGAGCCACGGGAACCTTTGCTCCTCCATCCTTCTGACCATATTCGGAAAACTGTCCTCGGGATAAGTCCGCTCACTGTTCGAGTTAATTCCGACAAACCTAACTCCGGCGGGTCTGAATTTTTCGGCAGTAGCCCTGGTTACATCATCGGAACCCAGGACATAGGGACAGTGATTGCAGGTGAAGAAGACAACAAGAAATTTTTCGCTGCTGAAATCCTTCAATGAATAGGTTTTCCCGTCAGTTGACTGTAAACTGAACCAGGGAGCTTCTTCTCCAATCTGTAATGTAAATGCCATCGGGACTTTGTATTATTTATAATTCACATTAAACATATTAAAAGTCTATTTGTTTTGCAGCTCCATCAGACGGCTTTTTTAAGGACCAGGACTATTTTAAGAGCCTCATCCACATGACGCTGAACGTCAGTTTGAGAATCAAAGATAAAGACTACCCTGCCCGACCTGTCCGCCACGAAGGTGACACGTCCCCGAAACAACCCGAAAACTTTGTCCGAAACGCCGAACAGCTTCCTTACAATATTTTCACTGTCGCTTAACAAGGTATATGTAAGTCTGTTTTTTTCTGCGAATTCCTTATGGCTTTCAACAGACTGGCCACTTATTCCAATTATAATGGCATCCGCCTGATCAAATGCGTCAGCAAAATCGCGGAAATAACAAGCTTCTCTTGTGCAATACAGGCTTCCATCCTGTGGATAAAAAAAGATGACAAGCTTTTTCTTTCCAAGAACACTGTTTATATCAAATATGTTACCATCCTGATCCGGAAGGGCAAAATGCGGAATCATATCGCCAATCCGGACAGGATTCATTTCATTCTCCATCTGTTAGTCGCTACAGGTTTAAACTTAACTGATAAAATTCATTCATTGTTCTTATAAACAAAATTTGACTGAGATTGTTCCCCCCGTGATTTTGAAACGGTTCGATTATGATCCAAACTTGTTCTTTTTCTTCTCCTTCATGATGTTTTTGTACATCCTGCCTAATTTTCTGTCTTTCTCCCGCCTTTCGGCGATCGTGGATTGAAAAAGCTGCTGCTCCCGCCTTATTCTCCTGAAATTCTCGAGCGAATTATTGTCAATTATCCCCTTTTCAATAGCATCAATAACTGCGCATCCTGTTTCATTAATATGTTTGCAATCGGGGAATTTGCACTGCAGCGACAGATTGAAGATCTCTTCATAAGTTGTTTTAAGCCCTTCGGTGTCATCAGTCACGCCGAGTTCCCTCATTCCCGGATTGTCAATTACTATTGCACCTTCCTCCAATATGAATAATTCCCGGTGTCCAGTGATATGTCTTCCCTTGTTTGTGCTTTGACTGATGTGTCCGGTTTTTAAGATATTTTTCTTCAGGAGATTATTGATAAGTGAAGATTTGCCGACGCCTGAGGATCCCACAACACAATAGGTTTTGCCTTTCTGAAGAAGCTCATGTACCTGGTCCATCCCCTGCTGAGTTGTATTACTGAGGAGGATGTATCTGACCTTTCTGTCCCTTGTCCCGAGTTCCTCAATGGCATTTCCAACCTTGGCCTCTGAAACAAGGTCTATTTTGCTGACTACCAGCACTGGCTCAATTCCGGCAGAATAGCAAATTGTCAGGTATCTTTCCAGACGATTGATGCTGAAATTATTGTCGATCGACTGGACAATCAGAGCAAAATCAACATTTGCGGAGATAATCTGTATTTCACCGTATTTCCCTACGGCCTGTCGTTCTAGCACTGATTTACGCGGAAGGACTTTGTGAATAATTGCCTGGTCCTGATCATAGATAATCATGGCAACCCAATCACCCACAGCAGGGAAATCAGCCCTTGATGAGGCGGAGAAACGAAGATTTCCGGTTATTTCCGCATCATATTCCTTATCACCTGTCGAGACCAGATATCTTTCACGGTGTTCACGGGTTACTCTTCCAACTGCAAACTCTGAAAGGTTATTCTCTTTCAGGTAGGCGGTTATCTCATCTGTAATTCCTAAGTCCGAGAGAGTCATGTCAGCTTAAGTTACCGGATGGAGGTTTTTACTGACATAATATCTTACCATGGGCCGGTTTTTTGAAGTCCTGTCAACTATTTCAAATCCGGCACTCTCAAATGATTTAAAGAGTCCGAACCATACAAAGGAATCGGGAGTTATCTCCTGTGTGGGGATTCCGGGATATGCTTCAATAATCTCAATTCCATTTTCTTTGGCAAATTGTATGGCACCCTTCAATAGTTCTGCCGATATGCCTGATCGCCGGAAGTTTTTATGTATGAACAGGCATGGAATTGACCAGACTGCACTCTCATCAATGCGTTTGTGGACCCGTGAATTTTCAAGTCTTATAAAATCTTCCCTTGGCGCAAAGGCACACCATGCAATTGGTTGTTCTTCAATAAATCCGATAAGTCCTGCAGGTTTTCCCTGCCGCACTATCTCCTTCATTGCATTTTTATTCCCATCCCCGGTTTTCCCTTCCCGGAACTCTGAATTGCCAAGTCTGTAATACATGCACCAGCAGTTTCCACAGGCTCCTTTCTCACCGAAAAGACTCACAAATTTGTTCCAATTGCGGGTTGTAAGCGGCTCAACTCTCAGGTTATTCAGCGTTTGTCCTTTTTTGTTTTTTGCCATATCAGCAGCCGTTATCGGTTAGAACAATAAAATTACGACAATATGAATATAAAGTAACAGGAAAAAGTCAATTCATTTTTTCCAAATAAAATCTTTATGTCTGGAAACATTTTTTTATACTTTTTGTTTCTGATTCAGTTTAGCTATTGTGTTGACATATCAAGTTCTGTTTCTGGTGCCTGTTCTAAACAGTTTTATTAACAATAAAAATTGAGCCATGAAAACACTGATAGACAAATTCAGACTCCCGCTAAATTTAACGGGAACAAGGTATTTGACCGGACTGGTCCTATTGCTCTCCGGTATTTTGTTTACGACAGAATCCTGTACGAAATCGGAAGATGCTACGGTAATTTTCCAGGCAACCCTTAACGGTGCCAGTGAAACTCCTCCAAATGCATCAACGGGTACGGGAACGGCAACCCTCACCTACAACAAAAACACAAAAATATTCACCATTGTTGTATATTTTAACGGGGTTACTGCAACCATTGGACATATTCATAAAGGTGCCCCTGGTGTTTCAGGTGATCCGGTTTTTGGATTTACGGCGCCGGTAACTTCACCGGTAACATATACATCTGCTGCTCTTGATGCTGCACAGGAAGCTGATCTTTATGCAAACCTTTACTATGTGAATATCCATTCAGCTGCTTACCCTGGAGGAGAAATAAGGGGTCAGCTTATTATGCAGTAGTAAAGGGTACCTTAATAGCCCTCAGTTCATAATTATCGTCATGCCACCTCCACCGCTGTTTCCAAACCGCGGATTAACGACGTTGTTGTAAATTGAACCGAATGTATAAGTTAATCCGAAGCTTGTAAAATACTGGTATTGAGTTGCAAGTTCCTTCCTTCGGAGAAGGATCTCCTCCGTGGCCACATCACCCTTAACAAGACCGATCTGGTCGTGGATAAGTGATGCTCCTCCTCCGAAGGTTACATTCAGACCTTTTGTAATCCTCAGATTGATGAATCCGCTGAGAGAAAGATTGTTTTTGGACCAGTCGTGGAAGTAATTGCTGAAATCCATGTTAAGATCGATTGAACCCCATTTCTGGATTACCTCATATGCTGCTGAAAGAGAATGTTGCCAGAGACTTTCCTTTAACTTATTGTAGATAGTGGAGTCGATATAGGCTACCTGGTTGAAGCCTATCCGGTATAGCAGCCTTAACTGCCGCCGGGTTGATTCTGAATAAGGGAACAGGTCATACTCAACCGCAGGCATGATGCCGGTCATGATCTTTTCGTTGCTGAAGCTTGAAGCTCCCATTAAAAGCGTACCCCCAACTGACCAGTGGTTAGATATACTCTTAACTATCAATCCGTTAAATGACTTTGAAGAATTGTAGCTGAATATTTCCGTAATACCTGTTGTGTCTTCAATAGTTATTTTATCCTGGCTGTAACTGTAACGCGCGCTTAAATTTATTTTCCAGTCCTTGGTAATTCTGTTTCCTGAAAAGTTACCCGAGACATAACTCGTTTTATAAGTTTTCTGACCGTCGAGAAAACCGTTGAGGGAACCCTTGAATACCCAGCTGTCCCATTTATCGGTTGAAACTGTTTCAGACAAGGGTTCACTGAAAGTTATTTTCAGGTATTTTGCGAGAGGTGTCCTGGCGACATACCGTGTTAATCCCATCTTGAGTGTAGCTACCTCCTTTTCCCTTCTTCCTTCAGTGGTCTCATCAGGCGTTGTAACAAATGATAAGGTATCCAGCATCCCGGCATATTCGTGCTGCCCTATCAGGAAATAGGTAGTCTCGTCTCCCCCTGAACCGGTCCTTTGAGAGGCACGGATAACATAAACACCCGCGTCGTGTATATCACGGACATAGTTGACATACGGTATCTCTTTACGGATATAGTCACTTGCCTCCTGCATGAAGATATTAAGGGCATCTTTTCTGAGGGTATCGGATTGGGGTGTTGTTTCCTGGGAAAAAACCGGTATTGAAAACAACAAGAAAACAGGAAGAATAAATCTTTTCATCTAAAGGTTAATAGGTTGTTAAAAACGACTGCCAAAGTAGTCAAACAAAATCGATCCCGGAACATGATTTTTTGGGTTTAACAAATCATTAACCTTTAAAAAAACCGGCACCGGGGAAACCCGGTGCCGGAAGTCATGAAAATACAAGGAATGAAAAACAAGAAATTATTTATCCAGGCCGACTGGTTTTAATCCGTTTTCAGTCATTTCCCATTGTTCTCCGGCATCATGGGGGGTGACATCTTCTGAATCTGAATCCCAATCCCAATTTCTGTTCTCATCACGATGGTGATGGAACATATCCAAAGTTGTTTCATCAAAATGGACAATGGTGCCCTCAGGAATGTAAATGTTAACCCCCACATTATCAAATGACCATTTATTGCCTGCAGGAACAGTAAAGTATTCATCAAGGTAAATGGTATCTCCCGAGATCTTATAGTTGTATTCCAACCCTTCAGCCTTTCTTGTTGCATCAGGTCTGCTGCGTCCGGCAGAGCGTTTCCTTACATTTAACTTCAGCGAATTGTCCTCTGCATTATTGACAGACAGACTGGTGGTAATGGAAAGACCTTTATTTTCATCAATGAAGTATATGTTATATCCATCTTCAGGTGTTGAAATCTCCTTGTCATAATTTAGATCCGAGACTTTTTTACCGCTGTATATATAAAGTTTGGCAGGCGCCTTTTCGATTACTTCGCCTGAGACAGTTTTTGCGGTCTCGGTAAAGCTGATACCTTCATTAAATAGTATCAACGAAAGGGCGGCAACGCTGATTACCCATATCACCAGGCCGATAAGAGCAACAATTCCGTCTCTTGCCTTAAACCAGAATATCATCTTTACACCCCAGTAGATAAGGGCGAGGAGCGGCATCAGAACAACTATAAATGTAAGGATTAGGATCCATGGTGCAATTCCGGGATTAACAACATAATTCAGAAAATCAGGCAGATAAAAGATGCTGACGCCGAAAGAGTCAGTTGAAAAGTAGCCAGGGTACTTAAAGAAGATGACCATTATGAAGGAAATCAGAGTAATAAATCCGGTTACGACAAAGGTTACCCCGATAATGATCAGGAAGATCCTCAGGATGATATAAAAGACCTTTCCGATGGCTCTGAAAACCTCATTAAAGGCGTTTCCGGCAGGCGAACCGGCCGGGACGGAGCCGGAAGCACCGCCATAATTTGCGTATTGGTTCTTTCTTCGCGATATCGTATTTATATTGGTTGTCCCATACATCTCCCTTTTCTGGGCATCTGAATGGGCAAATGGAAGTGCTATCCACAGAGCAATATAAACTAAAATGCCGATCCCGAAAAAGCAGGTGAACAGGATAAACAATATCCTGATCCAGACAGATTCTACATTCAGATAAGCACCTATGCCTCCGCATACCCCGCTGACTATAGTGTCATCCGGATTCCGGTACAGCTTTTTGGGTATCGATGAGCGATATGAAGGTTCCCTCTCTTCCCCGCCTTCACCCGGTACTTCAAAATCTTCAGGCTTTCCTATCATTGAGATCATTGCCTCAACGTTATCCCGGGTTATAACCCCGGCAAGGCCCTTTTGGGACTGGAATATTTCAGCAATGCGCGATTCTATGTCTTCGATTGTTTCAGCTCCGCCCTGGGTATACTTTAACCTTGCATCTATTTCGTGTAAATACTGGCGCAACATTTTATATGCTTCCTCATCGATCTGGAACAGTGTCCCGCCAAGATTTATTTTTATTGTTTTATCCATCTTTTTAAGATTTAAATGGTTAGTAATACTGTTACTTGGTTCTGATGAGGTTAACTGATTCAACAAGCTCATCCCACGATTTATCAAGATCGGCAAGATAGGTTTGTCCCTCAGGTGTAAGTTCATAGTATTTTCGGGGAGGACCCTGCTGCGATTCTTCCCAGCGGTAGCTGAGAAGTCCTGCATTTTTCTGCCTTGTAAGCAGAGGATAAAGGGTTCCTTCAACCACAATTACCTTTGCTTCCTTTAGTTCCTTTATAATATCGCTTGCATAGCAGGAATTCTTTGATAGTACCGAAAGGATGCAATATTCAAGGATCCCCTTACGCATCTGTGCTTTTGTATTTTCCAAATCCATATCTTTATTTTTTAAAGGTTAAACTTCTTTTGTCCCTGAATTTCGCAGACGAAGCTGGTTGTTGATCAAACCGTTTTTAAGCCCTCATCAGGGAGTTGAGGGCGAAAACAAACCTACAGTTTCATATTTTTTCTTACAGTGTCAAATTCTTTTTTCACCGATTCTTTGATATTATGAATATTAACCGGATCACCTTTCATCTCAATCTTCTGGGCAGTGGTTTTTGCTTCAGGAAGAACAATATACAGGATGAGATAGACCAGAATACCAAGCCCTCCTGCCAGCGACAATGCAACGAATATCACCCTGATTATCCATGGTTCAATATCCCAGTAAGCCCCCATGCCTGAACAAACACCTCCAATAATCCTCTTGTCGGGATCGCGGTACATCCGGTGAGAACCGGGAGTTGAAAATTTTTCTTTGCGGGAGGGTCCTTCATTGTCGGATATATCTTCAGGAGTTCCCATAATGGAAATGACCTCACGCACATCTTCAATTGTGATTACCTGTTTGTAGCCGGTCAGCTTGACACGAAGAAGCTCTGCCATCCTTGCTTCTATATCTGAGAGGATTTCAGATGAGCTTTCTTCCCCGGCAAAGTGGAGCTCAAGATTCTTCAGATACCTTTTTAATTCGGCATATGCATCTTCATCGATATTGAAGGAATAACCTCCGAGATTTATGCTTACTGTTATTTTCATAGAACCTTAAATTATATACTACTATAAAATCTATACATCATTACAATGCAAAGATATATAAAAATAATTATACTATGCAATACATAGTACTAAATAAATTTTAGTATTTTTAAAAATAAATTATAAATGACTGAATATTAATGATATAGAAAACGGAATTTTTTAATAATGTTTAATATATGTTAAACAAAAATCAATAAGTAGTTAATTGGAGGTGCAAATGCTTTAATTTCCGTTGCGCCGGTACAACATACTGTTCAAAAAAAAATTTTCTACTCCGGCGCTAAATCCTACATACACTTTTAACCACGGCCTGAAGGCCATGGTTATTGAAAACTTTGGAGGCCACCGCAGCAAGTCTCAAAACATTCGCTATTGCCAGAATTCTCTGATGCCGTTTTAAATCCAAAACCAAATCATCTTTTAAAGACTATGTAGATGAGGGCGCGAGGGCAATCCGGAACCGAGTCCCGCGTCCGCGGGACGAGCTCGGCAAAGCCAAATGGCGCGAACTTTAGCCATGCCCGTAGCGCCAATATGGCATGTGTAGCAGGCAGGGCCGAGCGTTAAAAATTTGCCCGGTGGGCAAATTTAGCGAAGGAGCCAGCTTGCAGGGTAGGGCTTAAGTTATCATTTCCGGCCACCTTTTCTTTGGTTCATTTCTTTTGGTGGAGCAAAAGAAATGAACAAGCTTTTTGCTTAAAAAGACCTTAGAAGAAAATAATTGCTAGCATGAAAGGGACAAAAAGTGAGAGGCGCACCAACTAAGAATTTCATCACCGTTACCAATTCCTTTTAATGATTTTCCAATCCCTAAGTATTTTCTATATTTATACAAACTTTTCTTTATGAAAAAACGATATAAATGGGGTATCCTTGCTCCGGGGAGAATAGCCGCTAAATTTGCTGCCGGATTGAAACTTCTTGAGAATGCTGAACTTTATGCAGCAGCTTCACGCGACCTCAGCAGGGCGGAAAAATTCGCAGTCAATAATGGTTTCAGCAAATATTATGGCAGTTACGGGGAGCTTGCCGGTGATCCTGAAGTTGACATAATATATATTGCATCTCCACATTCACATCACCTTGATCAGACTATATTATGCCTTCAGAATAAGAAGGCTGTTTTATGCGAAAAAGCGTTTGCCCTTAATAGTCGTCAGGTCGAAGAAATGATCTCGGAATCACAAATACAGAAGGTTTTCCTTATGGAAGCTCTCTGGCCCCCGTTCCAGCCTTATTATAAAAAGGCGATCCAGATACTTGAATCCGGCGAACTGGGGAAAATTATTCATTTGCACGCCTATTTTTCATTCAAGCCTCCTTTTGACCCCGATGACCGGAAGTTTAATATTGCGCTTGGAGGAGGATCTCTTCTTGACATAGGTATTTATCCCGTAATTGATGCACTTACTTTTTTGGGAGTTCCCGGTGAGGTGAAGGCAATTGCAACATTTGGGGAAACAGGCTCCGAGGAGTCAGTTAATGCTATCTTCAAGTATAGCAACGGAGCAATGGCAACCATCTATAGTTCTTTCAAAACAAATACCGGTATCGGATGTGATATTCTCTGCGAAAAAGGAAATTTAACAATCTCACGCGGCCGTGATATGAACCAGCGGATCATTTTTAGCCCGAACGACGGAGAAACGGAGACATTGGTTTTCAGTCCGCCGGCGCTGGGGTATCACTGGGAGGCTGAAGAAGTTATGAAATGCCTTGATGAAGGAAAAACAGAAAGCGCTGTTGTCCCGCTTACATTTAGCCGGAACCTCATCAACACTCTCGATATTATCAGGAAAGAGGCAGGTATAGTATTTCCTCAGGACGAATGAAGGGGACAGAGGAAGCGGGAGAGGGGGGGAATGGGAGAAGAATAAAGTCATATCGCTTCCGGTAATGAGAATTCAGCTTCGGGAACCAGGGACCGGTCTGTGAGCAGCAAGGACAAGATAAGATGCCATTAAATCCTGAAATAACGAGCGAAAGCGTATTCTACAGGAAAAAATTACTCCTTAGCATTTTTATTCCCGGGATGCTTGTTGTTCTCATGTGGCTTGTCAAAATCATCGAGGTGCTGTTCGATCTCGATTTAACCGGATTTGGTATATATCCGTTAACACTGAAAGGGGTGCCCGGGATCCTCTTTTCACCATTTATTCATTCTGATTTCAGGCATCTGTTCAATAATTCGATTCCGCTTTTCTTCCTTGCAACAGCACTGTTTTATTTCTATTCCGAAATTGCATTAAAAATAAGCTTATGGACATGGATCCTGACGGGATTGTTTGTCTGGCTGGCAGGGAGAGATGCATGGCATATCGGGGCGAGCGGCCTTGTTTACGGATTGGCCTCATTTCTTTTCTTCAGCGGAATTATCAGGCGATATTTCAGGCTTGTTGCTCTATCACTGCTGATAGTATTCCTTTACGGATCAATGGTTTGGGGCATTTTCCCCAATATCTACAGAAATGTTTCCTGGGAATCGCATATGCTGGGCTTCGTTTCAGGGATAATCCTTGCGATCTGGTACAGGAAGGAAGGACCTCAGGAACCGGTTTATGAGTGGATGGAGGAGAGTTCGGAGGATGGGGAGGGGGAGAATGGGAGAGAGGGCGAATGGGAGAGAGGGCGAAGGATCCGGTGAGATTCATAGGAAGTAAAGGAATTATTTATTATGACAGATCTCTCAATAATAATCGTTTGCTACAAAGGCTGGGACAGGCTTATAAAATGCCTTGACTCACTGAACAAGTTTAAGGGAGACAGTTTCCGGTTTGAGGTTATTGTGGTTGACAACAACTCAGGCGACGGATACATCTCAACTATCGAAAAAAGGTTCCCCGGTTTCAGGTTTATCCATAATGAAATCAACGGCGGTTATGCACATGGTAATAACCTGGGAAGCAAATCTGCCAAAGGTGATTATCTCCTGATATTAAATCCGGATACTGCGGTGACTGAAAATGAAGTTGAAAAACTCCTGAAATTCGCCGGATCAAATCCGGGATACAGCCTCGTGTCATGCAGGCAGGTAAATGAAAACGGAAGAGAATCCAAAGCCACCGGCGATTTCCCCTTATTCTGGAATCTTACAGGATTCCAGAGATCATTATTGAGGATAATCAAGAGAGAAAACGGGAAGAACATTCAGTCAGAAAATGTACTGTTCCCGCACTGGGTCTCTGGTTCAGTCATGCTGATCAGAAAAGATTTATTTCAGAAGCTTAAAGGCTTTTATGAAGGTTTCTGGATGTATTATGAGGATGTGGACCTATGTAAAAGAGTATCGGAGTCGGGAGGAAAAATTGCCTTTGCACAAGACATAACAATCGGGCATAACCATGGAGGAAGTTCAAGAATAAATGTCAGGACGACTTCAATAACCAAAACTGAGGTACGCGTTTCTCAGCATCTTTATGTTTCAAGGCATCTGACCGGAGCAGAAGGAATTCTGAGCCAGGTATTACTTGTGGTGAATAACATTGTTTCAGGAGCTGTAATGGCAATAGTTGGTCTCCTTCTCTTTTTTATTCCCCGGGTTTTTGTCAGGTCAGCTATCTTTGGGCGGCTGTTGAAATACTATGCAGGGGCAATTGTAAGACGATCATGGATAAGCCCAAGATCAGTCGTATGATAAATCAGGTGTTAAAAAACATTAAATTACTTTGGATCTTTTTTCGCTGTTATTTTCTTCCGGATTAAATTCAGATATTTGTTACCTGCCGGAGGTTAATTGAAACATTCAATCCCTTATCCTGAAGGATGACTTTATTAAAATTTGAAGCAAAGCTATTTATGAATAAATATGGTATAAGACTTTTGTTTCTCTTCTTCCTGATTACCCTGCATCCCGTATTTGTATTTCTCCCAAAATAGCTTGTTGAGGCAGGATACTATCAGAAAAAATGCCGTAAAGATATTTTTAGACTGGGAAGATTGTGATATGAACTATATCAGGCAGGAGATTCCCTATATTAATTATGTAAGGGATACACGTGAAGCTGAAGTTTATATTCTTGTTACCGAACAGGATGCCGGAAGTGGAGGTGAACAATTAACATTTACCTTTCAGGGTCTGGGAAAATTCAAGGGGATGAATGATACCCTTACTTATACAAGCAGTCCCGATCAGACCAACACTATTGTGAGGGAAAAGAGCACCAATATGCTTAAGATCGGATTAATGCGCTTTGTGGCCAGGACTCCTCTGTTCAATGTTATAGATATTACGCATAATATTGATCTTGAAGAAGAAGAAGTGATCGATAAATGGAACAACTGGGTATTTGAGATTTCAACTGAGCCTCAGTTTGAGGCCGAAGAGACACAAAGACAACTGGAACTGAGAAATTCCCTTAATATAACAAGGATCACACCTGATATAAAGCTGGAAATAGAAATAGACCAGTTTTATAACCGTGAGAAATTCATTGAAAATGTAAACACTGATTCTGTTATCTCAAGTACCTATGTAACAAGTGCCACATCAATCGACAACCTTTTTGTGAAAAGTCTCGGTGAGCACTGGTCCGTTAGGTGCGAAATGGAGAATCGGTTCTTCAACCCGCGAAAACTACGGATTCCTGGCGGAGATCCTGCCTTCGGTTGAATATGATATCTACCCATATTCTGAAGCCACACACAGGCAGTTAAGAATTTTGTATAGCGCGGGTTATCAGTTCAATAATTATATTGATTCGACAATTTACAATAAGTCGAAGGAGAATCTTTACCTTCAAATGCTTAATGTGGCTTTCCAGGTACAAAAAAAATGGGGATCAATAAATCTTCTGCTGGTAGGGTCAAACTATTTTCATGATTTCTCGAAAAACAGGATTGAACTTAATGCTTCGGTCAATATCAGAATATTTAAGGGATTATCACTTGCAGCTGAACGGAGGAGTGGCTCATCTCAATGATCAGCTGAATCTTAAAAGGGGTGGCATTTCGGAAGCCGAACGATTATTGCAGTTAAGGGAGCTTGCAACGAAATACCGGATTGAAGGGGGGATTGAAATTACATATACCTTCGGATCAATTTACAACAACATTGTAAATCCACGGTTCAGTTCAAACGATTTTCATTTCTGACAAAGGATGAAGTAAACTATAATAAAAACTTACACTGAGGTCCACAGAGGTATCACAAAGTTCCACAGATGGACAATGAGCACGGTTAGGTACTAACTCTGTGGATCTCTGTGACTTCCCTGCCTGCCGCGCAGGCAGGTCCGTGGAACTCTGTGTAAGTTTTTAAGGATCATTAACCAATGCACCAACGTTTTAATTATAAAACAAAGGAAGATCTTCTACAGAAGGCAAGTGATCTGGGTTTCGACCTGCCTTATTCCGATGACATAGCTACATTTGCTGAAGCCTGTGACGTTGTTTGGTTTAACAATTAAGCAATCGTCTGGTGGTTCAGCCTATGGAGGGTTACGATTCAGAAGATGACGGATCGCCGTCAGAACTTACTGCCAGACGTTATCACAGGTATGTTTCGGGAGGCAGCGGTATGATATGGTTTGAAGCGGTATCCGTAACCCGCGAAGGACGGTCAAACCCGCATCAGCTTTGGATACACAGTCAAAATGCCTCGAGGTTTTCTTATCTTAATGATGAACTGAGAAAATCTGCAGCAGGACTGGATACTGAACCAATGTTTGTGGTACAGCTGACTCATTCCGGACGATACAGCAAGCCGGATGGGAAAGCCTTACCTCAGGTTGCCTGCTCAAATCCGATACTTGACCCGATTACCGCCCTATGTGCTGACTGACGATGACCTGAAGCGAATTCAGGACCAGTTTGTCACAGCTTCAAAGCTGGCATTCAAATCAGGATTTAATGCCATTGACCTTAAAGCATGCCATGGATACCTTATGATTGATCTTCTGGCAGCAAAATCCAGGGAAAAAAGCATTTATGGAGGTGAAGACACTGCATCCAGGTTCAGGTTTTTACTTGAAACTTTTGACAGGATAAAAGATGAGGTACCAGGGATAAAAATTACTGCACGACTGAATATTTCGGATCTTTATACCGGTGGTTTTGGTGTTGATGCAAATGGTCAGCCAGATTTCACCGAGCCGCACTTTCTTGTTGAGCAATTAAGCTCAAGGGGACTGGAATTGCTGAATATAAGCATGGGCAGTCCCTACTTTAATCCGCATGTTGCCCGCCCGTTTGATAATCCTCTGCCTGGGCTCAGAGTTCCTGATGAACATCCCCTGATGGGAATTATGAGGATGATAAAAAGCACCTCGTTGTTTCAGAAAAAGTTTCCGGAAATGCTGATAGTCGGTTCTGCCTATTCTTACCTGCGGCAGTATGCTCCAAATGTCGGGGCTGCAGTCATCGGCAACGGGGATGCATCATTTATAGGATTTGGGAGGAATTCCTTTGCATACCCGTCGATGCCGCTGGATCTGATAAGGACAGGGAAGGCTGATCCGTCAAAGATCTGCATCACATGTTCAGGGTGTACCAGATTGATAAGGAATCTGCGTCCCGGGAGGATGTGTGATCCGGGACAGGGAAATATACGGGAAGGAACTGAAAAAACTCATTGCCGATGGAAAGTGATTTAATACAGATCGATGGTTTCCTGATCAGGTACCTGCAGCATTAATACGCTTGTAATCGGCAGCGGTGCAGCCTCGCTTAATGCTGCTGTCAGTCTCAGGGCTATGGGACAGGAAGATATCCTGATTGCTACATCAGGATGGGGTGCCGGAACATCAAACAATGCCGGATCGGATAAACAGACATATTATAAGCTTTCACTCAGCGGCGATGAGCCCGATTCGGCAAGAATAATGGCAAAGGATCTCTTTGATGGCAGATGCATGCATGGCGATATTGCACTATGCGAAGCACAGGGTTCTGTTCATGCTTTTATGAAGCTGGTTAATCTTGGAGTTCCGTTTCCCTCATGATAAGTACGGATCATGGGCAGGATATAAGACCGACAATGATCCACGGGCAAGAGCAACTTCATCAGGACCGTAGACTTCGAGAATGATGTTCAGGGCTCTTTCCGCAGAAGTAAAAAGGCTAAAGATAAGAGTCCTGGATCATCATCAGGTCATTGCCCTTCTGACAGACAATACCAGGTCCCGGGTTATTGGGGCGGTTGCCCTGAACACAGAGGAAAAGATTCCTCAAAAGGCCTTTGTCCTGTTTAATGCGACAAATATTGTTCTTGGAACCGGCGGCCCGGGAGACCTGTATTCTTCAAGTGTCTATCCGCTTTCGCAGCGGTGTTCGGTTGGCATGGCATTCAGGGCAGGAGCGACGGGGCAGAATCTGACCGAATCGCAATTCGGAATTGCATCGCTGAAGTTCAGATGGAACCTTTCAGGAAGCTATCAGCAGGCAATCCCACGGTATTTTTCGACTGATAAGAACGGAAAAGACGAAAAAGAATTTCTGAATGAACATTTCCCTGATTATAAAAGGCTTTCCAGGGCAATATTTTTAAAGGGATACCAATGGCCATTTGATACTGACAAAATATCGGGATTTGGTTCATCCCTTATCGATCTGCTTGTTTACAGGGAGAAGGAAGAAAAAGGACGAAGGGTGTTCCTTGATTTTACACGAAATGTTTCATGGGACGGTAAAGACGTATTTTCCAGCTTTAAATCTTGAGGAAGAAGTGTACAATTATCTGGCAAAGTCAGGTGCACTGCTTGATACACCCATTGAAAGACTAAGTGCAATGAATGCTCCTGCTGTTGATCTTTACAGGGAACATAGCATTGACCTTGCCACTCAACCCCTGGAGATAGGTATTTGTGCGCAGCATAATAACGGAGGCCTTAAAGGCAACATCTGGTGGGAATCTGATCTCAGGCATCTTTTCCCCGTCGGTGAAGTGAATGGATCACACGGAGTTTACAGGCCGGGCGGAGCAGCACTGAATTCCGGCCAGGTGGGAAGTTACAGGGCAGCTCAGTTTATTTCACGGAGGTACAATACACCCTCCCTGCACGCAAAAAGAATTCCTGACCCTGGCACAGGAGGAAACGGAAAATCTTATCCGGCTTGCATCCCGCTTTCTGGTACAGGGTAGATCACAAACAAATAAAAAGATCACCGGTGAGATCAGGAAGCGAATGACAGGCTATGCGAGCATCATTCGTTCCGGAATCCAGATCGAAAAAGCGGTTGAAGAGGCGCATTCCAATCTAAACAACTGTCATGAGATCGGGGCATCAACAGTTAAGGAGCTCGCGGGATGCTTCAGTATTTATGATAATTGCCTTGCTCATTCTGTCTACCTTGAAGCAATAAAGACATATATTGAAAACGGAGGAAGAAGCAGGGGCTCATTCCTCGTCGTTGACAACGGAAAATTTACAATCGCTGATATAAGTTTACCGGGAGCTGATAATTTCCATGTGCAGGTACGACAGAGATGTTGAAAAGGATATCCTGGAGGTCAGATATCTCAACGGGAAATTCATTCATAATCTTGTAAAAGTCAGGGAAATACCTGACCAGGACCTATGGTTTGAGAAAGTATGGAAAGATTATCTTGAAGATAATTTCATGGAGAGTTGAACAAATCAGACAAATTGTTACCTTTACCGCCGACTTTCTATAAACCTGATAAAAGCTTTTCTAATGAACGGGAAACCTGTTGCCGTCATCACAGGGGCCAGCAGAGGAATAGGAAGGGCAGTTGCAATTGCCCTGGCGGATGAAGGATTTGATATTGCTGCTATTGCCCGCTCAGTCGACAGTGAAGGGATGGAAATCCTTGGTCCTGAAGTCGAGAAAAGAGGAGCTCAGTTTTTTCCTATCGGTCTTGATATTTCCTGCACTAAATGCCATATTGAGGTAGTTTCAAATATTCTGGACAGATACGGCCGGATTGATTTCCTTGTCAATAATGCCGGGGTTGCCCCACTGCAAAGACGTGATATCCTTGAGATGAGCGAAGAGAGCTATGACAGGGTGATGAATATAAATCTTAAAGGTCCTCTGTTCTTTGCTCAGAAAATTGCAAAGGAGATGATCTGGATGAAGGAACAGATATCACCATACAAGCCTGTTATTATTTTCATTTCATCTGTTTCGGCGGTTCTGAGTTCGATCAACAGGGCAGAATATTGTGTTTCCAAAGCCGGGCTAAGCATGGTTTCGACACTCTTCGCCGACAGGCTTTCCCGGGAAGGGATCCTTGTTTTTGAAGTTCGTCCCGGCATCGTCCAGACGGACATGACAATCAAGGTCAGGGACAAATATGACAGGATGATTTCAGAGGGATTCGTTCCCCAAAACAGATGGGGATTACCTGACGACATCGGTAAAGCAGTTGCATCTATTGCCCGCGGTGACTGGGATTTCTCAACCGGAATGGTTTTCGAGATCAGCGGCGGACTTAATATTCACAAGCTTTAGGAAGGTTCCCCGTTGTGGAATCTCTGTGGATCTCAGTGATTCCTCCGTGGAACTCTGTGTAAAATCTTAAATAAAAAGTTACACAGAGTTCCTCAGAGAAAGCACAGATATCCACTGAGGATTTAATTTCAGGAAAAGGCTTGGAAAAGTCCTAAATCATAACAATCTTGTATTTCCTTAACCAGATCGATTATGAATAATAACCTGACCGCCAATAGCAACAGGCAAAAGCTTGTTTACGAGGGATTTCTTGTACCCTTTGTACTTATTACAAGTCTTTTCTTTTTGTGGGGATTTGCTCATGGATGCCTTGATGTTCTGAATAAACATTTCCAGGAACTGCTTAACATGTCAAAGGCGAAATCTGCATTTGTCCAGTTTGTATTTTACGGCGGTTATTTCTTTATGGCAATTCCGGCCGGAATACTGATGCAAAAGGTAGGCTACAAGAAAGGAATCATTTTCGGATTGCTTGTTTTCGCCGGCGGGGCATTTCTTATGCTTCCTGCAACTCTGGTACAGACTTTCGGGAGCTTCCTTTTCTGCCTTTTTGTTATCGCCTGCGGGCTCACCTGCCTTGAAACAGCTGCCAATCCATACACAACTGTTCTCGGACCCCCTGAATTCGGAGAAAGAAGAATAAACTTTTCACAATCGTTTAACGGCCTGGGTTGGATTGCAGGGCCTCTGGTCGGAGGCATGCTGATTTTTTCTGAAAACGTCAATACCAACAGGTTTGCTTCAATTGCTCTCCCGTATATGCTGATTGGGACGCTTGTTCTGATTGTTGCGCTCTTATTCTGGCGGATAAAATTTCCTGCGATCAGGGAAGAGGAGCATGAGAAGGATGATGAATCGACGGGCAGGCTTAAGGATCTCTTAAAGTACCCTCATTTTGTTCTTGCTGTCGTTGCCCAGTTCCTTTATGTTGCAGCACAGACAGGGGTAAACAGCTTTTTCATAAACTACGTGACTGAAGAAATACCAACATTGACCAACCAGCAGGCTGCACAGATACTCGGATTCGGAGGTATGGGGTTATTCTGGCTTGGAAGGTTTACGGGCAGCACTGTTTTTATGCGGATAGTACGTCCCAACAGGCTACTTGCCTTCTATGCAATAGTAAATGTCATTACCATGACCCTTGTGGTGGCAGGATTGGGCTGGACATCGGTGGTTTCCCTGTTCTCAACATATTTCTTCATGTCTGTTATGTTCCCGACGATCTTTGCCCTCGGGATAAAAGGACTGGGCCCTCTTACCAAGAAGGGGTCATCGATCCTTGTGATGTCGATAGTAGGCGGGGCGCTTATTCCGGTGCTTATGGGACGGATCGCGGATGTTTCCTCAATGGCGCTCGGATTTATAGTACCGCTCGTGTGCTTTGTATTTATTGTATATTACGGAATAAGCGGGTATAAAGTAAGGAAGGCTGTTATTTGAGGTCTATTAGTCGTCAGCCAGATTTTTTATATAATTTTTAATTTCGGCAAATTGCTCCCTGTTCATTCGCGCACCTATAATCTCAATTACTTTTCCTGCCATAAATGAGCCAATAATCCCGCATGTTTCCAGGTTGAGTCCCATTGCGACGCCATACAGGAATCCTGCAGCATAAAGGTCTCCGGCGCCTGTGGTATCATTGCATTTAACCGGGAAAGCACTTATTTTAATCATCTCCTCACCCTTCCTGATCCACGAACCTTCAGCTCCTAATTTCAGTATTACAGCCTCACATGCTTCTGAAAGTACAGGAAAAGCCTGATCCGGATCAAATCCGGTATAAGCTCTTGCTTCCTGTTCATTTGCAAAAAGTATATCTACATAGTTGTTTACTATATTTTTAAAGGAATCCAGATTTGATTCAACCACATTATAGCTTGCCAGATCAAGGGCAACTTTCATACTGTTCTCTTTGGCAATCTTGCATGCAGCTTCAATCAGAGGGAAGTTGATTATCAGATATCCTTCAAGGTAAAGAATATCATATCCGTCGAAAGATCATTGGATTAAGATCATCGGCCTCCAGTTCAACTGCTGCTCCAAGATGAGTTGCAAATGTTCTTTCAGAATCAGGTGAAATAAGGGCAACTGCTGTTCCGGTGACTGAATTTCTCCGGAACAGTAAAGTATTTACCCCGGCTTTTTTCATATCATTTTCAAAGAAATCTCCCGTTTCATCTTTGCCAATTGATCCAATAAATCCGGTATTCACTCCAAGCATTGCCAGTCCATGAATTGTATTTGCAGCTGATCCTCCTGATGACAAGGTTTCTGTGTAAATGATTTGTAGCCTTCATTTACCAGCTCGCGATTTTTCACTGTCAACAAGTTGCATGCTTCCTTTGGGAAGCTCAAAATTTCTCAGAATATTATCATCATCAATAAGTGTCATTATATCAACCAGTGCATTGCCAATTCCAAGGATTCTTTTCATTTCAAAAATTTTCTTTAAAGATATTGCTTAATTCACTAAAAGCCCTTACTTTTGGCCACGCTAAAATATAGCAAATGTTCATTTAAATAATATTCCTCAGTAGCTCAGTTGGTTAGAGCAACGGACTGTTAATCCGTGGGTCGTAAGTTCGAGTCTTACCTGGGGAGCAACAACAGAGATAATTTATTTTGGTTAGAGCAATCCCGAGGACTCGGGATTAATCCGTGGGTCGTAAGTTCGAGTCTTACCTGGGGAGCACCAACAGAGATAATTATTTTTATCTACTTTTTTCGCTGCCGTGTTTTACGTATATATTCTTTTCTCAGAACGATTTGATAAGTTCTATGTTGGCCATTCCAATGACCCGGACAGGCGTTTGATTGAACACAATACTTCTCCCGAATTGAAATATACTTCAAAATTCAGACCCTGGAAACTCCTGATGTCTGTTGAGATTTCAGAAAGCCGGGGAGATGCCATGAGAGTTGAGCGGTTCTTAAAGGCCCAAAAAAGCAGTGAGTTTCTTTGGAGGATAGTTAATGAAAAGAATAATAAGGTGTTTATTAAGAACTTATTGGATAAGATTCTGGTTAGAGCAATCCCGAGGACTCGGGATTAATCCGTGGGTCGTAAGTTCGAGTCTTACCTGGGGAGCATAAAAAAGAGCGGGAGTGAGAGCGGGAGCGAGTAGACCCAGTCACTCCCGCTCTTTTTTCTCACCCTCACTCTCACACTTTCCTTACCTTGCTTGTTTGAAGTCTTTCATCCGGTCGCACCTTTCAGCAGTCAGGGGAGCAAGGAATAATATTATAATTTTCATAACCGCTTAAAATAAAGGATTTCAGGCGGTTTCTTATTTTGCAGGTAAAATCGACCGTAGTTGGGTATCGGGATACTCCCAGGAACCAGTTACAATAGTACATAGTATGCTGATCAATTGTCCCTTACTTGACTTTATTATAAAAATAACGTAATTTTAGATTTTAAGACCTAACAACCCGGATATGTCAGTAAGTCCAAAAAGATTGATAAAGTTCTGGCAGGAGGTGAAGAGACGGAAGACAGGCAGAGTAATTGTTGCCTATGCCGCGACAGCTTTTATTATTCTTCAGCTGGCGGATATACTTGCTCCCGCATTGCTGTTACCTGAATGGACAACCAGGCTTGTGACTTTAATGCTGATAATAGGCTTCCCGGTAGCTGTCGTCTTATCGTGGATCTTTGATATAACTCCGGAGGGAATAAAGAAAACCGGGTCATCCCAAATATCTGAAACTAAAGGAACCCTTAATTCACCTTCCAGGAAAATATTAAATTTAAGCAACTTCATAATAGCCGCACTTATAGTAATTTTAGCAATACTTGTCTATCCAAAAATATTTGAAAGGGACAAATTTGTAGATATCAGAAATCCTGACGGGAAAATATCTGTTGCTGTAATGCCTTTTGATAACCTGACTGACGACACCACATTGAACTGGTTCGGAAAGGGGATCTCATCACTTATAATCAATGGACTCGGAAGTTCGAAAGAACTGGCTGTTTGCGATGATCATACAATGTTTGAAGCGATAGAAGGAACGAATAAGGTTTACAGTCTCGGAATTTCCCCGGCAATTGCTCAGGAAGTAGCTAATAATGTTAAATCTGAAACTTATATTTCAGGCAGTTTTCAGGGAAGGGAAGGTAAATATTGGATTCTTGCTAACCTGGTCAATACGCAAAATGGAAATATTATCTGGACAAATAAAGTTATGGGTAACCTTAAATCTTCAGGCTACCTCGTTCTTGCAGATTCACTATGCAATGAGATAAAAAACTATCTCGAATTAAAAGTTCTCGAAAGTACTGCCGATTTTGATTTTCGGGAAGCGTATCCGGAATCTGCCGAAGCTTACAGGTATTTCATTGAAGGGATGAATCTGGTATTAAATCAGAACTATGATTCAGGCATACGGTCATTAAAAAAAGCTCTTGAAATTGATACTGCTTTCACTTTTGCATCTTTTTATATTGCGTATGCTTACTGTTATAACAGTGATTTTTTAGAAGCTGTTGCGTGGACTGAGAAGACTTATGCGTATAAAGAAAAAATACCACCTAAATATCAGGTCTGGATCGAAATGTGGTATGCATGTTATATTACAAGAAATATTAATGACATTGCCCGGTATTGCGACCTCCTTGCAAAATCCGGAATAAATACCCGGTTACTATGGTTTGATTTGGGAGCAACCTACATGGATTTTTTAAGTCAGTACGGAAAAGCCGCCGAAGCGTTTGAAAGAGTTATGGAAATCAGCAAGGGAAGAGATGACTGGAAATTTCTGGATTTCTACTATCGTTTTGGAATGGTCTTACATAAAATGGGGAATCATAAAAGGGAAAGAGAAATATGCGACATCTGTCTTAGAATTCTCCCGGAGAATAGTAACTGGATGTTTTATCTCATGGCTATCTGTGCTTTATCGAATGACAATAACACAGAAGCTGATGAGGTATTGGTAAAATATAATTTGAAACATCAGGATCTAAAAACACCCGAAGACTCCAGAGAGCTTTTTTTAGGTCAGCTGTATGAGCAGGCAAATGTCCTGGATCAGGCTGAAATCCATTTCAGGAAAGCATGCAAACTGAATCCCCAAAGAAGAGTCCTGAATTTGGAGCTGGCAAGATTTCTAATTGATAATGATATAAACACAGGGGAAGGTATGGAATTGATCAACAGATTGCTGGAAAAAGAACCTGAAGAGGAAGCTGCACTTGAATTGAAAGGCTGGGGTTTATATAAACAGGGCAAATATGAAGAATCAGTGCAGCTTCTCAGCAAGATGTTTGGGATAAGAAGAGGATTTAATACTTTATTATATGAGCACCTCGAAGCAGCAAAAAAGGCTTTAGCCGTTCGAAAAAGTAATTAACCTGGTCAGCATTAAGAAATAAAATTTACTATGGTTGCTTTGTTCTGTTTAAAATGAACAATTTCAGCCGGATCGAGGTTTATATCCTGATTCATCGAAATTTGATTTTAATTAAGTAACAACTTTTGGCTATCAAATGGCCCGGAAATCCGATAACCCCGGCAACTTCTGGCGCGAACTGAAAAGACGCAGGGTTGTCCATGTTGTAACTGTCTATTCTGCATTAGCATTTGTAATTCTCCAGCTTGTTGACCTCGTTGGGGAGCCATTAAAACTTCCCGACTGGACCGGGGCTTTTGTCATAGTCTTGCTTTGCATAGGATTTATAATCTCTGTTTTCCTGTCATGGGTTTATGATCTAACACCAACTGGTGTTAAGAAAACAAAACCAGTCAGCCAGCTTAGAAGTGTTGATCATGCAACAAATGAAACTTCAAGCGGATGGAAGGTTGCGACATATGTTAGTGTAGTTATAATTGTTTCATTAGTAGGATTTAACTTCATAAGTAGAAGAAACCTTCATGCAGATATATCTAAACTTGAAAAATCAATTGCTGTTCTTCCCTTCCGGAATGACAGTCCAGACACCACAAATGCTTACTTCTTAAATAACATTATGGAGAGAATCACAACTAATCTTCAAATGATAAAGGAACTCAGGGTAATTGGACGTACTTCAGTTGAGCAATATCGGAATAACAGGACTAAATCTAATCCTGAAATTGCCAGGGAACTGGGTGTGAGTTATATCATTGAAGGAAGCGGTCAGAGGTACGGAAATTCATTCAGTTTAGTTGTACAACTAATCAAAGCAAAAGGTAAAGAGACCCATCTTTGGGCAAAAACATATGATCAGGAAATAAAAGAGGTTAATGATTACATCAGGGTACAGAATGAGATTGCCCTGATAGTAGCAACGGAATTAAAAGCAGTAATTACCCCGGAAGAAAAGCAACTTATAGAGAAGACACCTACAACAAGTCTAACAGCTGACGACTTTTACCAGAGAGGGAGAGAAGAATTAATAAAATACAACATTTATGGTAAACAAAACAAGGAGACACTTAATAGAGCTTATGTTCTGTTTAAAGAAGCTTTAAAATATGATTCTACATTCGCCCACGCATATACAGGGTTGGCCTGGGTATACTTGTACAAGCATTACTGGAAAACTATGTTCACGGAAAATTTTCTGGATTCTGTTCTGATCCTGGCAAATAAAGCGCTGTCGTTTGACAATCAATTGTCAGAGGCATACCTTTTCAGGGGACAATATTATAACCAGATCCGCAAATATGAAGAAGCTATAAAAGAGTTTGATAAAGCCATACAATTTAATCCAAATGACTGGATTGCATATAACTGGAAAGGTGCTTTGTATAGAGATTTTGACTTTGTCATTTCCATTGAAAACTATCAAAAAGCTATATTACTAAACCGGGACTCTCAATTACCCGGTTTATTGAGAAGTATTGCTTATGTATATGATGAAGCCGGATTCAGGGATAAAGCTGAATACAGTAATAATGAGGCAATTAAACTGGATGGGGATTCTTTGGGATATTACGGGTACTCATCCTTTAGTGAAGAAACACATGGCAACTTTGCAAAAGCCCTTTACCTGTATAAAAGAATCTATGCATTGGATACAACAAATATTGGGGTTTTGTGGAATATAGGAAACGTTTATGTGTTCCTTGAAATGTATGATGAAGCTTTGGAATGGTTTAAGAAATTCATCAAACATTCAGAGTATATAGGATATGGTTCAATAATAGGTTATAACCGCATTGGTATAGCCTACTGGAAGAAAGGACATAAAGAAGAGGCAATGTATTATTTTGATAAATTCCTCAACTATCTTACCATGATGAATGAATTGGGGCGGTCTATACAGGGTCCTTTTGAAAATGCTTCTGACCTGGCTTCCATGTACGCATTTCTTGGAGAGAAAAAAGAGAAAGTCTATGAAAAACTCAGGCTGGCAGGCAAAAGTCCAATGTGGAATTTGTATATGGTCATGTATGTGAATAACGATCCTTTAATTGACAGTTACAGGGATGATCCTGTCTTTAAGCAATTCGTCAGGGATGTTGAAGCCAAATACCAGGTAGAGCATGAAAGGGTAAGGAAATGGCTTGCAGAAAAGGGGGAATTATAATGCTCCCCTCCTTTCTACTCCTAAAAGCTATAAATCCAATTTTTTTAAACTTTGCAATCTCCGGGTGCAAATGAACAATTGTAACTAGATTATAGTTTATTATCTGATTATCGACAGTTTAAGTTACCTTATACATAAATCGGATAAATCAAATGACAACGAAATCCGATATCCCCGGCAACTTCTGGCGTGAACTGAAGAGACGCCGGGTTGTCCACATGATAACCGTTTATGCAGCTGTGGCATTTGTAATACTTCAGCTGGTTGATATGGTATCACAACCTTTGCATTTCCCGGATTGGACACAAGGTTTCATAATTGTTCTCCTTTGTGTCGGATTCATAATATCCATATTCCTTTCGTGGGTGTATGATATTACCCCCTCAGGTGTTAAGAAAACAAAGCCTGTAACGGTTGTCAGACAAAATAACCTGACCGGTCAAACTTCACCAACCGGTTGGAAAGCTGCAACATTTATTAGTGTTTTAGTGATTATCGCACTAACGACTTTTAATTTTATTAATAAAGGCAGAGAAAATGCAGATCTTTCAAAACTTAAAAAATCAATAGCAGTATTACCATTTATAAATGACAGTCCGGGTGACAGTAACCAGTACTTTATCAATGGTGTAATGGAAGAGGTTCTGATAAATCTTCAGAAAATTAAAGAATTCAGCGTCCGTTCACGAACCTCCACAGCACAATATACCGGGGCAGACAGACCAACGATTCCAGAAATAGCAAATAAACTGGATGTGAATTATTTAGTTGAAGGAAGCGGGCAAAAATATGGGAGTAAATTTGTATTACGTGTGCAGTTAATTACCGGGGAGAACGAACGACATCTTTGGGGGAAATCCTACGACCGGGAAATTCAAAAAACCACCGATATCATAGGTTTACAAGGTGAAATTGCTCAGGCAATAGCAACCGAACTTAAGGCAACAATAACACCCGGGGAAAAACAACTTATTGAGAAACCCTCTACGGCAGATCTTACTGCATACAGTCTATACCAGAAAGGAAGAAACGAACATTTGAAATATTGGAGGGATAATAAAAAGATCAACGCATTGGATAGTGCAAATATGTTTTACAGGTTAGCGTTGAAAAGTGATTCTACCTTTGCTCAGGCTTATTTGGGCCTGGCAAGTGCTCGTGCAAATTATTATTGGAGAGATGTTTATACAAAGTGGGCATTCTCAGAAAGTGGAATGAAATTAGTTAGAGATTCAGTATTGAGTCTTGTAGACAAAGCGCTTAAATATAACAAAAATTTGGAAGAGGCATATCTCCTGAGGGGGTGGGCTTCTGAAAATAAAGATCTGGCAATAAAAGAATTTGGAAAGGCACTTGAAATCAATCCAAATTATGGCCCTGCATATAACGCTATTTCAGACGTTTATTTTGAATTTAAGAAGGAAAGTATTGAGGGGATTAAATATAAATTAAAAGCTATCGAACTGGAAAAAGGTCCTGATTTAGCAAAACTGCTTGCAGATTTGGGTAGCTGGTATGAGGTTTTAGGATTCAATGAAAATGCTATTAATGTATATAACCAGATATTGCCATTAACAAATGATACTCTGCAATACTTTCAGAGCATGTCGGGACCATATTACGCCCGGAGAAACTGGGAAGAAAGTATAAGATGGGCAAAAAAAATCCTTGAGAGAGATCCGAACCATATTTGGGCACACCGTCAGTTAACTGAGATATATTTTTACCTGGGAAAAGATGACTCAGCAAGTTATCATATTGAAAGATATCTTGGATTAAATGATAAAATATTTGATAATATATTTATAATAAATTACAAAGGATATATTTTATGGAAACATGGAGATAAAAAGCAAGCTATCGCGATTATTGAACCGGGTATAGACTATCTGCTTGATTATGTTAAAACGGATTTTTCTACTGATTACGAAATTCTATGGCTGACACAATCACTTTTGTTGAAAGGAGACCGGGAAAGAGCTTTAGAGTACCTGAAAAAAATTAATTACACAAAATTTATTAACGGATGGTTCATCGAGGAAATGGAAGTGAATCCCATTTTTCAGATTATCAAATCTGATGAGAGATTCCGGAAGATTCTGAATACAATGAAATCAAACTGGCAAAAAGAACATGAAAAGGTGCGTATCTGGCTTGAAGAGAATAATTTGCTGGAGGTATGATTTGACCCTACGGGTGTTTTCAGTGAACACTGAGCAGCAAGGATGGGCTTAAGAAACGGCCAAAGGTGCATGTTAGCGGTCATTGTTATTGTCAGAAGATACTCAATTATGTGATTATTATTCAGTTGGATAAACAAAACCTGTTTCTGTTTCCTTGGTTTTTATGGGTCTTACCTCAATGGTAGCAGATGGAACAAATTCGAATTCCGGATTACTTTTTGCAATTTTAATTGCTTCGTGGATATCATCTGCTAAAATATGATAGTACCCAACATGTATTTCAGAATCTGAGGAAATATCTTTTTCATTCCATACACCACCAGGCTTCTTAATTTCAATACCTTCTCTAAGTAGAGGTTGCGCTGCTATCAGTTTTTTTTCGCTTTTTAGACGGCTAATGTAAGTCTCACATTTTTTTATAAATTCGTAATGTTTTTCTTTTGTCAAAGACTCTTTAGCATCTTTAGCGTTCCGGATATAAAACATAAATTCTTTCATAACACCTGTTTGTAAGTAAGACATTAACAGCAGAGAGCCTGATAGGTTTCACTTTTTATAAATTTTTTATTTACTTGGAACCTCTCCGAGGTTCTCATTAATATTTAATGTTCTGACTATAATGATGGAATCCCTCCGGGATAATTTAAAAATCAGAATTTCCTCCCCTGGGAATTATCTCAGAGAGGCTCTTTCCTTCGGTCGCGTTGTTACGATATATTTCGGATAAAATATTGCGATAATATTCGGAATCAGGAAAGGTGGGCAAACCCCTGAAGAGGCTTAATCTAACTGGATTGCAACAAATGAAGAGGGGATTCCTCATTTCGCCTTTTCCCTTAGCCCACCCGATAATGGGTAAAAACATGCCAATAATTATCGTCAGGATGTCATAATCCCTGATGTACAAAAAATTGTATTGGGCCTTGTAATGCCTATGGTAAGCAACAGCAATTTAATTCTGTGGGGCGCGAGGGCAAACTTGAAACGGTGCGAAGTTCAGTCTGTTTTGTAGCGCCAATAAGGCTTTGCGGAGCGGGCGTAAAAACAGACTGAACTTATCGTTTCAAGCCGCTTTTCTTTGTTACTTTCTTTTACGGTTAAAAGAAAGTAAACGAAAATGACCAAGATTTCGTTCGGTTGGAAGGCCGTCGTTCAGGGCACCACAGTAATGGCCAGGCAGGTTGCTTCGGCTCCCGCTACCGCGGGATCCTCGCAATAACATTACATTTTAGATGATTTTCGTCCTCCGCTACCGCGGGATCCTCGCAATGACTGTGTTTAATAGGAACAAAATAATTCCTGGAGGGCGCGGAAGCAAACCGGAAGTGAGGATTTATTAAATCCGGGATTACCAATCCGTTAAACCAGGGCATGCTTGATATCAGTCCCGGTTTTGACTCTGTTTCGTTCATTAAAGAAGTAGAGACTGACAATGAAAAGAATAAAAGCGGCTACATGCTCAAATATCTCAGTTGCTGTTTTTATCTCATCTTCAGGCAGGATATATGTATGCAGGACTCTGAAAATCATCCAGTTTATAAAAAAGAATATACCTATTGCGATGGGTGTGACCGGCAATCTGAGTCTGGTTGAAATCTTTAGTACCGTCTTACTGTGAAAGACAAAAAAAGGCACCACTATTCCCAGAAACATTGTAAAAACCCTGAACAGAAAATTTATTCCAAACAATCTCCTCAAGCCACGCTTCCCATTGCCCTCGGTATCAAAGTGTGAAAACTGATTTAAATTATGCAGTGTAAACTCTTTCTGAACATTTATTTCCACAATCTGCCGAGGAGTTTCAAATCCGATTATCCGCTGGCCCCATGATATTTCTTCTCCGGCCCCGAATAACATAGAGGCAGAGAACAATAGGAAGAACCAGTTCCTGGAGTTAATAAAGACAATTATCCCAAGTACGGATCCAGCCAGAAAAAAAAGCGCGCCCAACCACTCATAAATTGAATCTTCCCTCCCCAGGGCAATTATCGAATTTTTATTACATACAATAAACACAGAATAACTTATTATGATAATTGCCACAACTGAAATAATGTAATACCTCAGGTGTTTAATTTCTTTAAAATACTGATTTATTATTTTCATTATAAATGTTTTATAAAAAGTAAATTCATCCCATTGTTAATATAACCAGGATTAATTTTTGGCCGGATCAGAACCTTGAAGAATCAGACTACCACAAAAATAACTTTAAATTCCGGTTTTTATTATGAACAGGATCACTCCTGGGCGTGAGATTTAACACTTTTTAATTCATTCGAGGGGATGACGGGATGATACAGTCTAATAGATTGATATTTAAACATCCGTATTCATTCAGGAACAAAAATCTATTTTAAAAATGGCGAAACAAATAATTGGCTGTAACTGTTCTAGAAGAAGGTAATATTCCTGATATTTGATTATAGGTTTTTCAGATACAGGCAACCGGTAAGTTTCTCGTAATAAAATCCTGGAATATGAAAAAATTGACCATCACATCAGACCTCACAATAATATGTGGAATTTTTTTCTTTCTTATATCCTGTGCTGTCAATCCTGTCACAGGTAAAAAGCAGCTTATGCTGATGTCAGAAGAACAGGAAGTTCAGCTTGGCAGGTCTTACGATCCGCAGGTGATTGCCATCTTTGGAGAATACCAGGATAAGGATCTCCAGGCATTTGTTCAGACGAAAGGTGTGGAAATAGGGAAAATCTCCCACAGGCCTAAAATTGAATATCATGTTAAAGTACTGGATTCACCTGTGGTCAATGCTTTTGCAGTCCCGGGTGGCTATGTCTACCTCACCCGCGGCATTCTGGCCCAGCTGAATAGTGAGGCTGAACTGCTGGGGGTTATGAGCCATGAGATCGGCCATATCGCAGCGCGCCATACTGTAAGTCAGCAAAGCAAGCAAACTTTAGGTCAGCTGGTGCTGATAGGCGGGATCATCGCTTCAGAAAAATTTGCACAGTATGCCCAATATGCGATGCAGGGTATGCAATTATTGTTCCTGAGGTTCAGCCGTGATGATGAACGGGAGGCTGACCGCCTGGGGGTTGAATATTCTTCGAGGATCGGATATGATGCCCACAAAATGGCTGACTTCTTTAAGGTTCTGAGTAAGATGAGCATGTCTGAAAGTGAAGGTGGCGTTCCGACATTCATGTCGACGCATCCCGATCCGGGCGACAGGTATAATTCTGTAAACGAAAAAGCAACTGAATGGCAAACAAAACTCAAGCTTCCGGAATGGAAAGTTAATGCGGACAGCTATCTTCAGATGGTCGATGGAATTGTTTATGGTGAAGATCCCAGGCAGGGTTATGTTGAAGGGAATACATTCTATCACCCTGAGCTTAAATTTAAATTCTTCTTCCCTTCAGGATGGCAGCTGCAGAATACTCCTCTTCAGGTTACCATGCTTCCTGGTGATGGCAAGGCATTGATTCTCTTTACACTCTCGACTCAAAAAACATTGGAGGCAGCCGCCGATTCTACAATTGCGCAGTTTGGACTTACTCTCCAGGACAAGAGAAAATCAACTGTGAACGGAATGCCTGCTATTATAACACTTTGCAGGCAGACAGTCCAGGACCAGTCAACAGGTGCAACTTCGGCGAATATGGTCCTCTCTTATTTCATTAATTACAACAACCAGAACTATATTTTCCATGGTGTCTCCTCGGAAGCTGATTTCCCCAATTACAGGCAGTCATTTGAATCAACGCTGTCAAGCTTTTCAAAACTTACAGACGCCTCGAAGTTAAACGTAAAAGCGAAAAAGATTCAGGTTGTAAGGGTACAGCGCACCGGTACCTTTTCCACTGCTTTAAGCAGTTTCAGTGTCAGACAGGCACAATATGAGGAACTGGCGCTACTTAACAACCTTGAGCTTAACAGCCAGGTGCAGGCAGGGAAGCTTATAAAAATAATCGGGGAATAATCACTCTAAAAAATCTGCGAAGATCAGCGAGATCTGCGGGAAACAAATCAAATGTTCCCGCAGATTTCGCAGATCTTACGCAGATTTGACAGGTATTCCTGAACTTAAAAGCATCTAATATTTTGGCAGCTTATATCCGTTGTTGTAAACCGGAGTTATAAGCTTATTGGCAGTTTCGGTTTTAAATGACTGTTTTGCATCATCCCACGAAACTTTCTCACCCGTACGGTATGCTATATTGCCCATTTGCGCAACAAGCGCCACACTGCGCCCTATATCAATCCCTGCATTGAGTTTCTGCGGAGTATTGTTTTTGATGCAATCAAGGAAATTCCTGACATGCAGATCCAGCCCATTGCCTACATTTTTCTGAACAGGTACAGCTTCAACGCTCTGTTTCTCAGGCACAACTTCCCATCCGTTTCGGTCAAGTACCAGGGTGCCGTTTTCACCGATGTACGACATACCGTGAGGTCTTCTCCAGTTACCAAGACCGATACCTATTGTATGTTCCCAGATCATTGTAAAATCTTTGAAGTCATAGACGGCAGTCATGGTGTCCGGTGTAACCATATCATCATCCGGGAAAGCATATTTGCCGCCGATTGCCATCACTGAGGCCGGAATGGTCTTTCCCATTCCGTATAAGATATAATCGATAAGGTGTACACCCCAGTCGGTCATCAGTCCATTGCCGTATTCCCAGTACCAGCGCCAGGTAAAATGAAAGCGGTTCTTGTTGAACGGACGTTTCGGAGCAGGCCCGAGCCACATGTTATAATCAACACCTTCGGGAACAGGAGTATCAGGAACTTTGGGAACAGCGCCTTTCCAGTCAACATACGACCATGCTTTGCACGTCCGGATGCGTCCCAGCTTTCCCGTTTTCAGATAATTTATTGCATCAACAAAATGTGGCTGGCTTCTCTGCCACTGCCCGACCTGAACCATTTTACCGTGTTTCTTTGCTGCCTTTTGCATGATATTGATCTCTGCAATAGAATTACCGATCGGTTTCTCCACATAAACATGCTTCCCGGCTTCAAGTGAATCTACGAACTGCAAACAGTGCCAATGATCAGGGGTGCCGACAATGACAATATCTATATCCTTGTCTTCAAGCATCTTCCGGTAGTCGACATATAGCTTCGGTTTTGGAGCATTAAGCTTCACAAGGTCATCGGTACGTTTGTTAAGTACATTACGGTCAATATCGCATAAAGCAACACATTCTACCTCCGGATTCTTAAGGAAAGAGACAAGGTCACTGTATCCCTGGCTGTTGCCACCGATAAGTCCGACCCTTATCTTGTCAGCGGGCGATACGCCAATCCTGGCTTTTGCCAGGGCATCTATCGGGAGTACCGATCCTGCAGCCAGTACAGATGCTGTTTTTATAAAATTTCTGCGTGTGGAATTCATAACTGGAAAATTATTTGGTATGGCAAGCAAGGTAATATTTTATTATAAAAAGATCAATTAATGTAATATTAAATTTCGTTAAATATCCATAAAGACCCGGGTAGAAGGGGATGGAGACTGAGTAAACAGCATTGTGAAAATGGTAATATTTTCCTAAATTTACTTTTTAGATAAAAAGACTATCGGGAATCACGCTTATGAATTCATTGATTTTGACTTCGTCGAGCTCCTCCACTTCATGTCATCGGTTCTTCGTTTACCCCGACCCCAAGGGGAGCGAAGAACCGAGCCCAGCTTGCTGGCGAGCTCGGCGCAGCCAAAATCAATTTACCCCCCCTCGCCTTCGCGTAGCCGCTACGGCGGAGCAAGGTTGGGGCTGGGGTAAATAAATTGATTTTCTGAATTGCATAAAGAAATTAAATATATAAACAATGAAAAATTTTAGGTTTATCACGATTCTGATTATCAGGATGTTTGCATTGACATGCATTTCTGCACAAAGTCTTAATCTGAATGATCCTATTCCGCCTGATCCGGATATCAGGATCGGGAAGCTTGATAACGGGCTCACTTATTATATCAAACAGAATAAGAAACCGGAACAGAGGATTGAAATGCGGCTTGCCATAAATGCCGGCTCAATTTGTGAAACAGACGGACAACGGGGTTGGCTCATTTTTGTGAGCATATGTGCTTTAACGGAACGAAAAATTTTCCCAGTAATAGAATGATTGATATGCTCGAGGAGATGGGAGTAAAATTCGGGGCAGAACTGAATGCATCCACCTGCTTTGATCAGACCATTTATATGCTGAAAGTACCGACCGACAATGTCGAATGGATCAACCGTGGCTTTCAGGTGCTTGAAGACTGGGCACACCAGGTTAGTCTGGAAGAGGGTGAGATTGATAAGGAACGCGGAGTGATTATTGAGGAATGGAGGCTTGGACTGGGAGCTGAAGACCGGATGATGCAAAAATATCTGCCGGTGCTTTTTAAAGGTTCCAAATATGCCGAAAGACTTCCGATAGGGAAAGTTGATATAATTAAAAGTTTCCCCTATGATACTTTGCGCAATTTCTACAAGACATGGTACAGACCCGATCTTATGGCAGTAGTGGTTGTTGGCGATATTGACCCTGATATGGCTGAAGAAAAGGTTAAGGAGTATTTTGGAAGGATACCAAAACCTTCAGATCCTGAGAAACGGGTTGAATATCCTGTCCCCGGAAATGTCGATCCGCTTATAAGCGTTGTTACCGATAAGGAAGCCTCAGGATTCGGGATCGGACTCTTTTTCAAGCATCCCCATGCTAATTCGATAACCTATTCTGACTATCGCAACACCATTATCAGGATGTTATATACCGGCATGCTGAACAACAGGTTTCAGGAAATAACTCAGAAACCTGATGCCCCCTTCCTTTATGCCGGATCAGGTTATGGCTCTTTCATTGGACGTACAATTGATGTCTATTCATTGTCTGCAGCTGCAAAAGAGAATCAGATTGAAAAGAGCCTTGAATTGTTGCTTACGGAAAATGAGAGGGTAAGGCAGTTTGGTTTCACATCCACAGAACTTGAAAGGGAGAAAAAAGATATCCTTTCCATGTATGAAAACATAGCAAAAGAAGCTGATAAGACAGTTTCTGCAACTTATGCCGACGAATTTGTAAGAAACTATCTTACCAGGGAATGTATTCCCGGTTATCAGAAGGAGTATGAGATTGTTAAAGAATTCCTTCCTGGCATAACCCTGGATGAGATAAACAAGCTGGGACAGTCATTGACATCTGATGATAACATTCTTGTTCTTCTGACAGCCCAGGAGAAAGAGGGAGTAAAGGTCCCCACGGAGCAGGAAGTCGTTGATATTATTAAGTCAGTCAGATCAAAGAAGATTGAGGCTTATGTCGATAGTGTTTCTGATGTACCCTTGCTTTCGGAGGAACCGGTCGCCTCAAAAGTGATCAGAAGGATTGAGGACAGCAATTTCGGATTTACAGAACTGACATTTGGCAATGGTGTCAGGATGATCCTTAAAACTACAGATTTCAAGAATGATGAAATCCTGTTGTCGGCTTTCAGCCCGGGCGGTACTTCCCTTTATCCCGATAACGATATCATGTCAGCAACACTGGCTTCAACAATTGTTACACAGAGCGGATTGGGCAATTATGATTATACGGGATTGCAGAAGAAACTTTCAGGAAATACCGCAAGGCTGACTCCATATATCAGTGAACTTCGCGAGGGAGTTAACGGTAATTGCTCACCCAAAGATCTTGAAACAATGCTTCAGCTAAACTATCTCTATTTTACAGAAACACGCAGGGATGAAAATGCCTTTAATGCCTATCTCTCGAGGATGAAGAATATGATCAAACCAATGAGGGCAAATCCGCAGGTTATTTTTTCTGATACACTGTCCAAGATTGTATCGAAGAATTCACCAAGAGTGATTGCTATTCCTACTGAGGCCCAGCTTGACCAGATAAATCTCGACAGGCTTCTTGCTATCTTCAGGGATCGTTTTGCGGATGCCAGCGACTTTACATATTTTATGGTAGGAAATTTCAAAACCGATGAGGTTTTACCTCTTCTGGAAAAATATATAGGCGGACTTCCTTCAATCAGACGGAAAGAGACCTGGAAAGATGTGACACCCGGATTTCCGGAAGGGAAAGTGATAGTTGATGTTCCTAAAAATTCGGAACCGCAGAGCCTGGTTGCGATGGTATGGAAAGGCGATTTCAAATGGAAGGATAATTACCGGCATGGGATTTAACATGTTGATGGAAGTGCTTGCGATAAAATGCAGGGAATCAATGAGGGAAGATCAGGGAGGAGTGTATGGTGTAAGCATTGAAGGGAATTCGGCAAAACTTCCGAAACCTGAATATACAATTACATCCTCATGGGGTTGCAGTCCGGAAAATATTCAAAAGCTAACCCGGACAATCCTCGATGAAATGGAGAAAATAAAGACGGACGGGCCAACTGAGACTGATTTAAATAAGGTTAAAGAGACTCTGGTCAGAGATCGTGAAACCCGGATTAAAGAGAATAGTTACTGGGTGGCTGCCCTGCAGAACCATTATCTGCTGGGCGACAGGCTTCGTTCGATCGAAGAATATAAGGAATTTGTCAACTCAATTACGGTAAAAGACATTAAGGCAGTTGCAAAGAAATATCTTGATACCGAAAAGTATGTTGAAGTTTCCCTGACTCCGATTAAAAAAGCTGAAATCAACCCCGTTGCCCCATAGCCTTCACTTAAGGAATAGGATAGCTTATGAATCAAGTGTATGCAATTAAGTTGCAATAATTTACATTTCCCCTCCTTTAAAAGGAGGGGAAACTTAACTAATTGTATTTCTGCTAATTAAACAATTATCAGTCTAAACTCCCTAAATGAGGGAAAGCTGAAATTAAGTACTGTTCCAATGGATTTGTCGAAAGGAAATCTGCGATAATCTACGGAATCTGCGGGACATTTTTTTTGTTTCCCGCAGATCACGCAGACCTGCCTGCGCTGCCTGCCTGCCTGCCGGTAGGCAGGGTAGGCAAGTTTACGCAGATCGGTGAAAAAGGGTATTAGAACAAGCCGTGCAGTTCAGCGTTGATCTTATCTATTACTTCGCTGAGGTGATCGTTGTTATTCGGGAAGTTATAATGATCGGCTTCAACTATAAGCATCCTTCCAAGCTTATACGACTGGATCCATGCCTCATACCGCTCATTCAGCCTTTTAAGGTAATCGATACGTATTGAACTCTCATATTCCCGTCCTCTCTTCTGGATCTGGTTTACAAGTGTAGGCACCGAAGCCCTCAGGTACAGGAGCAGATCGGGTGGCTGGATAAGGGAACTCATCAGTTCGAAGAGCTTTGAGTAGTTATCAAAGTCACGGGTCGACATTAAGCCCATGGAATGAAGGTTTGGTGCAAATATATAAGCATCCTCATAAATTGTCCGGTCCTGCACAATTGTTTTTTCAGATTTTCTGATTTCAAGTATCTGGGTGAACCGGGAATTAAGAAAATAGATCTGCAGGTTAAACGACCAGCGCTGCATATCTTCATAAAAATCATTCAGGTAAGGATTGTCATCAACATCTTCATAATGAGGTGTCCAGCCGTAATGTTTGGCAAGCAGTCCTGCCAGGGTGGTCTTACCTGATCCGATATTACCGGCAATTGCTATATGCATAGTCTGAAATTTTATTTTAACAGATTATAAAATTACTAAAAATTGAACAAGTTCTTTGGTTTCAAAAACACATAATAGGAGCTTTGTTCTTTAGCCGGGTTTTATACCGGCATAAAAATAAATCTCCTCAATAATATCCCTGGTATTTGAAAGACTCGGAACCTTATTCTGACCACCAAGTTTGTCTTTGGATTTCAGCCAGTTGCTGAATGTTCCTTTTGGAACTGACCTTACCTTTGGCTTAACAAGATTTATATCCTTAAAACGTTTTGCTTCGTAATCAGAGTTGATTGATTTAAGGGTGTCGTCGAGAAGATCGGTGAATGTGCCGATATCTGAAGGCTCTTTTTCAAATTCGATTAACCATTCATGTGACCCTCTTGAAGAGGATCCCATAAAGACAGGCCCTGCAGTATATTCCGAAATAATTGCATCTGTCCCCTTACAGGCGGAATCGAGAGCTTTATCAGCATTGTCGATAATGACTTCCTCTCCAAAGGCATTGATATAATGTTTTGTCCTCCCCGATATACAGAACCTGTATGGACTGGTGCCTGTAAAAACTATTGTGTCTCCAATCATGTATCTCCATAAACCGCCATTGGTCGAGATTACCATTGCATAATTTATTCCGTTTTAACATCACCGATGGTATATACCGGGGGTGAATCGGAGTTGAGCTTGTCTGCAGGGATAAACTCATAGAAGATGCCATAGTCGAGCATTAGAAGCATATCGCTTTTGGACAGATCATCCTGGATACCAAAAAATCCTTCAGATGCATTGTATGTTTCCATATAATGCATCCTGTCGCCCGGAATTAATTGCTTATAAATCTTCCTGTAAGGGGTGAAGCTTATTCCCCCGTGGAAAAATACTTCAAGATTCGGCCATACATCCAGCAGACTGGATTTTCCCGTATATGCAAGAATATGCTTTATAAGTGTCAGATACCATGATGGAACTCCCGAAAGGCTTGTAACATTTTCATTGACAGTGGTTTTTGTTATCAGGTTGAGCTTCTTTTCAAAATCCTCAATCAGTGCAATTTTTTGTTTTGGAGTTCTTATTATCTCCACCCAGAATGGTGCATTTTCGATAAGGATTGCCGAGAGATCTCCGTAAAGGGAGTCATTGTTCAGGTGATTGATTTTATGACTTCCTCCCAGGGTAAGGCTTTTCCCCGAAAAGATCCGGGTTTCAGGATAATTCCTGGTATAAATTGCCAGAATATCCTTTGCAGCCCTGTAATGACACTCTTCCAGTGATTCCCTGCTCATGGGAATAAACTTGCTTTTTGTGGAGGTAGTGCCTGATGATTTCGCAAACCATTTTATCCTGCCCGGCCAGAGGAGATCTCTTTCTCCACTCCGCAACCTTTCAATAATAGGGAAGAAGATCCTCATAGGTCTGAACAGGGACCCTTGACTGGAATTCCCTGACAGATAGAATAGACTTATAATCATATTTCTCACCCCATTCGGTTGAGGCTGCTATTTTAAGGATATTGAAGAGGGTCTCCTGCTGTGTTTCAACAGGATATTTTTTAAATAGCTCTATCTGGTTTATACGTTTTGTATTAAACCATTTAACAATTGAAGGAATCAAAGCCATCCGGTCAGCAATCAGTTTGGAGGTTAAACTTACTAAAAAAAGATGATTTGTTCCGGATTCAGCCGAAAATCTCTTTAAGCACTTCAAGCGACTTGATTTTTTTCAGTCCGGGAAGATGAATGTGAGTAGTATCTCAAAAGAATTTCAAGAACTTCATTCCTTTGTTTTCCTGTCAACGGGATATTCCCTGTTTTATCATAGGATGATAAAAAGAATCCGGCCAGTATTTCGGATATTTCAATATCGGCAAAGTCCGTATGGGAAGGTGGTATCGGAACAAAGGTCCCATTCAGCAGATCGAAATATTTATTGTCATCATCAGTTCTTGCTCCTGGTTCAAAACCAAGGTAGCTGCTTAGGCCGATAAGAAAAGCAATATGGAAATTGGTGAATCCGGTCCTGGAATTATCAAAATACCTTATGGAATCCTCAATAAAGTCATATAATTCTGAGTGCGGGCTCTCTTCTTTCAGGACAGAGGTCAGTACTTCCCCAAGGAAAAGAGCTATGCAGCTCTTTTTAATATCTGAATAGATATCTGCCGGCAGGTATGATACTGAAATCTCTTTCAATAACTGCATACTGCGTGACTGCTTGTAATAGAAGACAAGATCGAGAATAAACATAGGCTGAAAAAGAACATTATGTTTACCCGATTTTTTGCTTCTCATTCCTTTTACAAGAAATGACAGCCTTCCGAATTCGCGTGTATAGGCTTGAACAACAATACCCGAATCGGTGTATTTAATCTGATGAAGGATCACTCCTTTCGACTTCACAAGCATGGCGGTAAAGAAACTATCAAAGATAAAATTATTATATTTACTGGTCAATCAACCCTATTATGACGGCAACAAATAATGAGGAGCTTGTTAAAAGGATTGCCAGGCTTGCCAAACAGAACCAGGAACTTGAAGAGCACATCAAAAAGCTGGAGAAGCTGAATGAGAAGCTTGCAGCCGAAAATGAAAATCTGAAAGCTCTTCATGGGAAAAGTCCTGCCGATCTGTCGAAAGGAGACTCAGAAGCAGAGAAAAGGGATAAATCGTTAAAATTCAATATGGCGACTGTTCTGTTCGCCGATATTCATGCGTCTTCAAAGGTCATTGAAGGGATGGATCCTGTTTCCGTAATGGATGAACTTGATGAGATATTTTATGAGTTTGATGCAATTGCTGCAAGGTATAAGATTGAAAAGATCAAAACAATCGGTGATACTTTCATGTGTGCCGGAGGAATACCTGTTAAAAATATAACAAATCCCGTCGATGTTGTGATGGCTGCCATGGAGATGACGCAATTACCTTGAAGACTATGAAGCGCAAAAGAGGGGGCTGAGCGACAGGATATGGGAGCTGAAGATAGGTATTCATACAGGTCCGGTCACTGCTGCAGTATCAGGTAAGAAGAAGATAAGTTACGATATAAAAGGAGATACCGTTAATACTGCAAGCCGCATAGAGGCTGTTTCTGAGCAGGGATCAATACTGATTTCTGTAATGACATATGAGCTTGTAAAGGAATTCTTTGATTGTGAGTATTTCGGGAAACTGCCTGTCAAGTATAAAGGGAATCTGGAGATGTACAGGGTTAAAGGGTTAAAAGCTGAATTCTCAGTTGCCGGTACCGGCAGGGTGCCAAACGACTCATTCAGGATCAAGTTCGGACTTATTCAGTTTACTGATATCCAGGAGATTATTCTTGACAAACTTGAGAAGGAACTGCCTGATTATTTGTTTTATCATAATGTGAAACATACTGTTGATGTAGTGACTGAGGTTGAACTGATAGGCTGGGCAGAAGGATGCACCGATGAAGAGATACTGCTTCTTAAGACTGCAGGCCTTTTTCATGATGCAGGACATACAGTCACGTACGACAATCATGAATTCTACGGTGCAGAACTTGCAAGGGAGATGCTTCCCGGATACAATTACAGCGAAGCCCAGATCGAAAGGATTTGTTCAATAATTATGGCAACAAAGTTGCCGCCCACACCTGCAAATCTTCTTGAAGAAATAATATGTGATTCGGATCTTGATTATCTCGGAAGAAGTGATTTTATTCCCGTATCAAACACTCTTTTTGAAGAGCTGAAAGCTCAGAATAAGATGAAGGAGCTCAATGACTGGAATAAGATGCAGGTCAAATTCATTTCAGGCCATCAGTACTTTACAAGAACTGCAAGAAGTCTCAGGGAAGTAAATAAACAGCTTCAGATAGAGAGGATTCAGAGCCTTATTACCAATTAATTATCGTCCTATAACCAGGATCTTTGCAACAAATGACTCTGATCCGTCATTACTCGAACAAAAAACAAGATAGACTCCTGTCGTTACCCTTTTCCCTGTATAAGTTGTCAGATCCCATTCTGCCTGTCCTCCCTCTGAAACAGTTTCATAGACGAGATCCCCGCTTATATTTGCAATTTTAATCTGGGTATCCCTTACAAGTCCGGTAATTGTGACATTCCCGTTAAAGTCTTCCCTTACAGGATTTGGAAATGAATAGACATTTGTAAATTTCTGTTCTCCTGAAACTGCTATTTCCCTGACAGATAAAACTCCGTGAGCTGTCCCGAACCAGACCTCTCCGGTCTTATTGTCAACGGCCACTGAAGCAATTGAATCCGAAAATATCGGACTGTTTTGAGTATTGTAGTTTTTCAGCATTTCAGTACCGTCTGCCGATAAAAGGTAAACGCCTGAATTCTTTGTACCCAGCCATTTTCTGTTTGCACCATCTACCGAGATTGAGGTGATTGTTTCAGTGCCAAGCATATAATCGGCAAGGCCCGATCCATCGTTACGGGGTACTTTTATCCTGTAAGCCTTTACATCATCTTCAAAGATCCGGTCAGGATTATAATAAATTACCGGTCCCTGATCAGTGCCAACCCATATATTGCCATCAAGATCTTCAGCAACTGAAAAAACAAGCGGGATAATTTTTCCATCTGAATCTTTAATTATCAGTTTCCTTGACCTGTCATCAGTAAAAACTTCAGGGGTATTATTATCGTCCAGAATAAACAGACCGTAACCCATTGGCAGTACCATCCATTTCTGTCCGTTCACTGCAGATATGATATCTCCTGCAACCGGAGCATCAATTGTTAATGGATTAACAATCCAGCTTCCATCCGGCTTAAGGATCTTAATGGTTGCTGAATTGCCTGTCTGAGCTATCCACAGGTTCTTAAACTTATCCATTGCAAGTCCACAGATCCTGATCCCTGAATTTCCTGAATTAATTGCCAGTTGAGGAGTGTTATCCTCATTGTAATGCTTCAACAAGAGTGTTATTGCTATACTTAAATAGCCCGTCACCCCATGATGAAATAAAAAAGTCGCCATTCCGGGTCAATGCAGGCTCTCATTGCATCCCTGAAATCGGATGAGACAATATTTGTGAAGCTTCTGTTTTCCTGAACTGAGACCTGAAAGGTCCTTCCCAGGCTGGTCCAGGTGTTATCGGCACCGCCTGCACAGATTATTATTTTCCCTTCCCCGTATGTAATGTTTGCCACCAAACCGGATGCGGGGCCTGAAAGTGTAAGGTTTGTAAAGGCAGACATGTTTTCTCCCCTGACCAGTCCATAGTTAAGATCGGCCAGCCAGACATCATTGTTTTCAATTAATGCCTGGGAGAGATCAGGAATTCCCCAGCCATATGATGAGATTGTATTTTTAAGCGAACCGTCAGATCTGAAATATCTCAGAACACCCGGGGAGGAGACTGTAAAACCTTCGGGTGCAATATCGAATGATCTGTTGATGAGTCCGGGAGTGTATGAAATAAGCGTCGTTTCACCATCAAGACCATAGATGGAGTCTCCTGTTGAAGTGGACGGCGATACGTTGACATAGAGTTTATTACCTGTAAAAATTACAAGCGTGCATCTTGAGTTTGGATCCGGTAGATCTGCCTGATGCCAGTTCCCAAAATATGCCAGTCCCTGGCTCGATGGATCCCCGGCAAAAATCCCCCGGACGGTTGCGGCATATACTTTGTTATTCCCGAATGCCATGTCGAAAACCATGTTCAGATCGGAATCAGGCCCGGGCCTCCATGTGTCATGGATTTCTTTTTTGACAAGATCAACTACAACAATTCCGAAACTGGTCGCCAGATATGCATATTTACCTGATACTGCTATCCTGTTTATCTTTATTTCCCCCTGGCGATATTTATTCACTATCTCAGGGATGTTGTATACTGTATTCTTTTTAACGAGATCTATGTTTCCACTGTAATACCCGATTATCAGGACCTGATTCTCCTCAGACCATGCGATTGCACATATTCCTGTTTCTGAAAGGCCGGTTACCGGGGAAAGCTTTTTAAGTTCACTGAACTCTTTATTGTAAACAAGAATTGAAGAACCGGTTGAGGCAAATATCTCGTCGCTGCTTACAGCTATTTTATCAGCTGTATTGTATCTCAGATGATCAGACCATGAACCTACGGGCAGCTGACAGTTCAGCCCCGGAACAATCAGGAGCAACCCTGTTATTGATAATAGCATCCTCATTAAATGTCCAAACAGTTAAATAGTTTTTTTATTGCCCGGATGCTGGTACGAGGACAGGAACAGCCTGAGCTTTTCAAAAGCAAGGGCCCGGTGGGATATCTTGTTTTTTTCATCCAGACCCATTTCGGCAAAAGTAAGGGTTCCACCCTCAGGGACAAATACCGGATCATAGCCAAAACCATTACTGCCTCTCTTTTCTCTGATTATTAAACCTGCTACAATTCCTTCGAACAGGTATTCCCTGCCTTCCAGGATCAGGGCAATGACAGTTCTGAACCGGGCATTCCGGTTGATGGTATTGCCCAGAAGCGCAAGAACTTTGTCAATGTTGGCTCCTGAATCTTTATCTTCTCCTGCAAATCTGGCAGAGTGGACACCCGGTTGCCCGTTCAACGCCTCAATCTCAAGCCCTGTATCATCAGCAAATACATTCTTTCCTGTTGCCTGGTAAATATGACGGGCTTTATGAAGTGCATTTCCTTCGAGAGTCTTTTCATTTTCCGGAATATCTTCCTCTAAATTAATATCAAACAGGCTCAAAAGACTGAAGCTGTCTCCGAGGACACTGTTGATCTCCCTTATCTTGTTTTTATTGTTCGATGCAAATACTATCTCCATAAACCCGGCTGTTTAGGCTTGTGAAATTACTAAAAACGAACATTTTAATGACCAATATAAACCCAAAGTTTGGGTTAATCCAAGTTAATTGATACTTTTGGCTTCAGATCGAGAATTAAAATTGGTATGCTGCCAGTCAGAAAGATTGTTTTTCACAGTATAATTGTTCTCCTTTCTTTTATATTCTCTTTGTCTATAGCAGCTCAGCCCTCCGGAAGCCTGGCAGTATCTCCTGTAATAACACGGATCACTTTAAACAACGATTCAATAATAAATTTGCCCGGACTGTCAGGTTACCAGGGAGAAGGTAAAAGCAAGGAGTTGATTTTCAGTTTCCGGGAAAACAATGTTGGCTTCACCGCCGAGCCTGATTCAGGATTTGAATTCAGGTTTCAGCTTTCGGGATTTGATAAGAACCCCACCCAATGGCAAAGGAGAGGGTTTAAGGAATACACAAGTCTTCCTGCGGGTCACTATACTTTTCATGCCTGGTACAGGAGCCCCGGAAGCCAAGGGAAGGGATTTGTGACATTACCTTTTGTGATAAGGCCGTTATGGTACTTCTCAAAACTCTCACTACTGTTGTATCTTATGTTTGTTTTGCTCTTAGTATGGGTAATATATGATCAATCTGGATTTGCGTTACGCCCGGAAGCAATATGTGCTGGAACAGATAATAAATAAAAGAACTGAGGATCTGATAATCGAGAAAGGAAAAAACAGAGGCTCTTCTTGCCAATGTTCTTCCCAAGAATACTGCTGACGAGATAATGGCAAAAGGGAAGGCAACTAAGATCAAGTATAATTTTGTTACTGTTTTATTTTCAGATATTCAGGGATTTACAAAGATTGCCGAGGAGATGAATCCGGAAGTACTGATTGATGAGCTTGATAAATTCTTTTTCTATTTTGATTCTGTTGTTGAGAAATACGGGATTGAAAAGATAAAAACTATCGGGGATGCCTATATGTGTGCCGGAGGTATTCCTGAAAAGAACAGGACCAATCCGGTTGAAGTAATTCTTGCAGCTCTTGAAATGCAGGCATATATGAAAAGGCTCAAGGAATCTTCCAGACTTGAGGGAATGAAATTCTGGGATATCAGAATCGGCATTCATACAGGAACAGTTGTAGCAGGTGTTGTCGGTCAGAAAAAGCTGTCATATGATATCTGGGGTGATACTGTAAATACTGCAAGCAGGATGGAATCATCAGGAGAGGCAGGGAAAATAAATATTTCAGGGACAACATATGAATTTGTCAAGGAATTTTTCATTTGTGAACACCGGGGTAAAATGCCTGTAAAGTACAAAGGTGAGCTTGATATGTATTTTGTTAAAGGAATTGTTCCTGAATTAAGGGATGAAAAGGGTAGTCCAAACAACAATTTCGGTACAAGATGCAGATGATCAAGCTTCAGGATATTGAGGAAATGGTTAACAAAATGTTTGATGATGAAGCTCCGCCAAATCTCTATTTTCACAATGCACAGCTTGCAAGGAATATTAGCACCCAGGTTGATCTGCTTGCCACAGCTGAAAAACTGCCTGATGAGGAATTTATTAATCTGAAACTTGCTTCAATTTTTCTTCTTACAGGATTTATTTCTGATTATGAAAAACCTGTGGAAGCATCATTTAGTCTAGTGGATGAGATACTGCCACGGTATGGTTTCGAAGAGGATAATGTTAACGCAGCCAGGAAAATTATCAGAAACTCATTCAACGGGAAATACGAGACATTGGTTGACGAAATAATTCATGATGCCAGATATGATTATCTGGGCCGGGTTGATTATATTAAACTTACAGATAAGCTGCTGCAGGGAGCGGAATGAACATGGGATAGTTACGACAGGTCAGAACTGGATTGAGATTCAGAAGAACCTGTTAACCGATCATGATTTCCTGACAAATACTGGGAGACTTCTGCGAAGTGTTCACATGAAGATCAGATTGCAGCACTGGAGGTTTATAACAATTAGTTGATTATTTGAAATGATAGTTTCCGAAAATTTGTTTTAAAAATGTACTTTTACCGATATTTTTAAAGTGATTTATATGGAAATACTTGATTGGAAGAATCTGCCATTCGGATATATTAAAACTGATTATAATATTCGTTGTATTTATAAGAACGGTAAATGGGGAAAACTGGAAGTTTCATCTTCGGAATATATTGATATTCATATAGCTGCAACAGGATTACATTATGGACAGGAGGCATTTGAAGGGCTGAAGGCATATATGGGTAAAGATGGAAAAGTCAGGTTGTTCCGCTGGGAGGAAAATGCAAAAAGAATGATTTCTTCAGCAAGGGGAATTAAAATGGCTGCATTTCCTGTGGAAATGTTCAGGGAGGCATTTTAAAGTTATACAATTTAAATAAAAGATTTGTTCCTCCTTATGGATCAGGAGCTACTCTGTATATAAGACCCTGTTGTATGGAAGCGGTGCTGAGGTTGGTGTAAAACCTTCTTCGGAATATACTTTTCTAGTATTTGTTACACCTGTCGGTCCTTATTTCAAAGGAGGAGATAAGACCTGTTAATATGCTGATATGCAGGGATGTTGACAGGGCAGCGCCACTAGGAACCGGAATTTATAAGGTCGGAGGTAACTATGCTGCAAGCCTGAGAGCGTTATTGCGGCCAAGGAGGCAGGATATGCAAGTACAATATTCCTTGATGCAAAAGAAAAAAAATATATTGATGAATGCGGACCTGCAAATTTCTTCGGGATAAAGGACAATACATATATTACACCAAAATCAGAATCAATTCTGAATTCAATTACAAATATGAGTCTGATTGAGATTGCCGGGAGTCTGGGAATGAAAACTGAACGACGGCAGATTCCGGTTGAAGAGCTGTCTGAATTTGCTGAAACCGGAGCATGCGGAACAGCAGCAGTAATAAGTCCGATTGCCAAAATATTTGATCCGGGACAGAATAAGATTTATGAATATTGCAAGGATGGAAAACCGGGACAGTGACCATGAAGCTCTACAATAAGCTTGTTTCAATACAGATATGGTGATGAGCCTGATGAGTTTGGATGGATAACAATTGTTGAATAAGATTAAGTGATACATAGTGGAAAATAGAGGGCAAAGGATTTTCAAAAGCCAGACTGAGAAGTTCATATCTGACACTTGTAATAAGTGTTTCGCTTGTTCTTTTTCTTCTTGGAATTCTGGGACTTGTTCTTATTAATGCAAAAGGACTTTCGGATTATTTCCGGGAGAGCCTTTCTTTTTCAGTAATGCTTGATGATGATGCAAAGGAAGCTGATATCAGGATGCTTCAGAAAGATCTTGATGCAAAACTTTATGTAAAATCGACAGAATATGTTTCAAAGGATGAAGCTGCTGCAAAAATGAAAGAAGATCTTGGGGAGGATTTTATTAATTTTCTTGGAGATAATCCCTTCCTCCTTCAATTGATGTATATCTTTATGCAGAATATACAAGTCCCGACAGTGTTGCAAAAATCGAAAAATATGTTCTGGAATATCCGTTTGTAAAGGAGGTTTATTATGAGGATTCGCTTTTTTTCTTATAAATGAAAATGTGAGAAAGATCAGCCTCTTTCTTCTTGTAATCAGTTCATTTCTCTTCCTGATAGCACTTACAATTATAAACAATACAATAAGATTGTCAATTTATTCCAAAAGATTTCTTATCAGAACAATGCAGCTTGTTGGAGCTACAAGATCATTTATCAGAAAACCATTTCTTGTCAGAAGTGTATTTCATGGAATTCTTGCAGCTCTTATTGCAATGATCTTACTTATGGGACTGCTTTATCTTATTGAAAAGGAATTTTTTATGATGTTTTCTTTTGAGAGCACAAATCTCCTGGCATTCTTGGGATCTTTTTAATTGTTGCCGGGATTTTGATAAATATGATTTCAACATTTTTTTCCGTTAACAGGTATCTTAGTATTTCAGAGGACAAACTTTATTATTGAATTATGGCAACAAAAAATGAAAATAAGGAAAAAATGAATTTTGCTCTTGGCCGTGAAAACTATAAGCTTCTTGGCATTGGATTTGTAATTATTGTAGTCGGTTTTCTGCTGATGCTTGGCGGCAAATCGGATGACCCAAATGAATTCAGTGATAATATATTCAGTTTCAGAAGGATAACTCTTGCTCCGATCGTTGTGCTTGCAGGATTTATTTTCGAGATTTGGGCAATAATGAAAAAGCCCAAAAATTCCGGCAGGTAGTTTCAAACATATAAAATTTATGAATTGGTTTGAAGCAATTGTTCTTGGATTGATCCAGGGACTTACTGAATTTTTACCTGTAAGCAGTTCCGGACATCTTGAACTTGGGAAATTCATATTCGGAATAAACTCAGCTGAGAATTTCTACTTTTCAATTGCAGTTCACGGAGCAACCGTATTAAGTACTCTTGTGGTTTTCCGGAAGGAAATTACAGGCTTGTTGAAGGGACTATTTAAATTCAGGCTGAATGATGAAACTAGTTATGTTCTGAAGCTTATTGTTTCAATGATTCCCGTCGGTTTGGCGGGAATTTTTTTTAGAACTGAAATTAAAGCGCTCTTTAACGGGAATATGCCTTTTATCGGTTTGATGCTTCTTATCACTGCGCTGCTTCTGGCAGTCAGCCATTTTATGAAGACAAGGGAGAGAAAGATCGGTTTTCTGGATTCTTTGATCATCGGAATCTCACAGGCTATTGCTGTTATACCGGGAATATCAAGATCAGGAGCAACAATTGCAACAGGTATTATGCTCGGAAATCCAAAGGGTGATATTGCAAAGTTTTCATTTCTGATGGTTCTGGTTCCGGTTATGGGAGCTAATTTTCTGGAGATGATTTCTCCGGAAAAGATATCAGGTGGGACAAGCACCCCGGTAATCCTTGTTGGGTTCATGGCTGCTTTTATTTCCGGATATTTTGCCTGCAAATGGATGATAAATTTTGTTAAAAGGAGCAAATTAATCTGGTTCTCTGTTTACTGTATCCTTGTTGGATTATTAAGTATTCTTTTTGGATAAATGATACAGGAAACAAAAAGCATTTTTGAAGAGGGACAGGTTTTATTGTTTGATAAACCTCTTTACTGGACATCATTTGATCTTGTAAACAAGGTCAGGATAATTATAAGAAGTTCGCTGGGAATCAAGAATATCAAGGTTGGCCATGCAGGTACACTTGATCCTCTTGCCAGCGGACTTATGATTATCTGTACAGGTAAAGCCACAAAAAGGATCGATGAGTTCCGTGATCTCGATAAAGAATATATCGCAACAATTCAGCTCGGAGAAACAACTCCTTCCTATGATCTTGAAACTGAGCTGACAGGCAATTTTCCTGCTGATCATATTACAGAAGGGAGTGTAAGGACTGCCCTTGAAAGTTTCGTAGGCGAACAGCAGCAGGTGCCTCCGGTTCATTCTGCAAAACTGATAAGAGGTAAAAGAGCCTATGAATATGCCAGAAAGGGAATAGAGAAAGAACTGGCGCCTGTTACTGTTTTTTTCAGGGAGATTGAACTTTTGTCTTTCGAGCTTCCTGAAATAAAGATAAGAATGCTTTGCAGCAAGGGAACCTATATCAGGTCCTTTGCACGGGATCTTGGAACAGCTCTGGAGAGCGGGGGCTATCTTTCTGCCTTGAAAGAACGGCAATTGGGCCCTTTCAGCTAGATAATGCATATTCTATTGAAAAATTTGAAGATTTTATAAAACAAATGAAACAAAATTGATATTACTACGTATAAAGGATTTCGCAAAATTAAAATTATAATATCCATATTATGAAATTATCACAATTCAGGTACAATTTGCCACAGGAACTTATTGCTCTTTATCCCTCCGAAAACAGGGATGAATCGAGATTATTGGTTGTAAACAGGAAAGACGGAACATTTGAGCACAAGATATTTAAGGAAATAACTGAATATTTTCATGAACATGATGTTCTGGTTTTTAATAATACAAAAGTTTTTCCTGCAAGGTTATATGGGAATAAGGAAAAAACCGGTGCTGAGATTGAAGTGTTTCTGTTAAGGGAACTGAACAGGGAGCAGCGGTTATGGGATGTCCTTGTCGATCCGGCAAGGAAAATAAGAATTGGAAATAAACTATATTTTGGTGAAGACGATCTGCTGGTGGCAGAAGTTATTGACAATACGACTTCGAGGGGAAGGACACTGAGGTTTCTTTTTGACGGAACATACGAGGAATTTAAGCAGACACTATACAGTCTGGGAGAAACACCGCTTCCAAAATTCATTAACAGGCCTGTTGAGCCTGAGGATAATGAAAGATATCAGACTATTTTTGCAAAACATGAAGGAGCTGTTGCTGCACCTACAGCCGGATTGCATTTCAGCCGGGAGCTGCTGAAAAAGCTTGAAATCATAGGTGTTGAATTTGCTGAGATAACACTTCATGTAGGTCTGGGTAATTTCAGAAGCGTCGATGTTGAGGATCTGACAAAGCATAAAGTTGACTCGGAGAGGATAAGGATCACTGATGAAGCTGCGGAGATTGTAAACAAGGCAAAAGATAATAAATACAAGATCTGTGCCGTAGGTACTACTGTTGTCAGGACACTTGAAAGTTCTGTTTCAACAAACGGTTATCTGAAGCCCTTTGATGGCTGGACAAATAAATTCATCTTCCCTCCTTATGATTTTAAGGTGCCCGATATGATGATCAGCAATTTTCATCTTCCATATTCAACCCTTCTTATGATGGTATCAGCATTTGCAGGATATGATCTGCTCTTTGATGCATATAAGACTGCTGTCAAGGAAAAGTACAGGTTTGGTACATATGGTGATGCAATGCTGATAATATAGGGAAACTGAACCAAAAGACCGTGGATTTTCAAATGGCTTACCAACAAACCCATAACCGTCAACTTAAAGGGATGGATATAGTGAAATAGGGAGAGAGTTTAATCTAAAACCGAATATAAAGTACTGAATTTGAGTTTTATAACTTTCCCCTCCACCACATGCCCCCCCTGCAGGCTGGCTCCTTCGCTAAAATCAGCCACTGGCTGATTTCTTAACGCTCGGCCCCCTTTTAAAGGAGGGGTAGCCAGACGGTGAATGGATAGTAAACACCTCTTTAAACGAAAAAGATTAAAACCTTTCAGATCATTTCTGAGAAATAACTCCACATCTGCAGAAGCAACCACCCCGGCCGGGAAATAAAACAGTTAAATACCAGATAATAAATCGTTCCCGGCCACCCCTCCTTGAAAAGGAGGGGAAATGTAAATTATTGCAACTCAGTTGCATACAGATTGATTCGTAAGCTATCCTATTCCTTAAGTTAGGGGCTATACCCTAAATCCCCTGAAGGGGATTTAAAAGAAGTGGACTTATAAGATCCCAATGACTCGATTGTTAATAACATTCCCTGTAAAGTTAACTACTTTCTGAAGCTTACCTGGCATAAATAATGATTTTTGAGAAAAGAGTTTATTTAGGGATTTTTATATTAATGACCGGGGCGGCACCGAAAAGTTAATTAATGTCTTGATAACAAATAAGAAAACGGTCCGTTTGTACGTTATTAATGCGAACCTGATATAACTATACTGGATATCCCGGATTTCACAAAAAGAGAAGGAATGCGGATAATATCCTTATACTGTTTAACCTGACCGTCAATTTGACCGAATTAAAAGAAAATATAACCAGGGATTTAGGATCAGTAAAAGGGACACGATTTGTCAATTATTTGCTAAGGTTGTTGATCGTTTCCTGTTGCTTGGCTTTCCATGCCTTAAGCGTGAGAGGACAGGCAATCGGGGATTACGGATCAGCTTCAGCAGGTCCCAATAACTGGTCAGATGCCTCAAGCTGGGTTCGCTGTGTAGCTAACGGGACGTGGGCAGGCGCAACACCGGCCCCCGGTCCGCCATTTAACCCGATTAACGTCTGGATCCGCTCAGGTCATACTATTACGCTAAACGGCATAGCACGTAACTGCAACAATCTTACAGTAGCAGGGACCGCATTGTTGCAGGGGAATCAGTCCATTTCCATTTATGGAAACCTTGTGGTGAATGGCAGTATAAATACATCCACATCGGTCAGACTTTATGGTAATTCAATAGCTGGATCAGGCACAATTACTACTATATCCCAGTTCAGGATCTATAATACCAGCAAGAATGTCCAGGCAGGGGCTGACTTGATTTTTAACTGCACCATTGAGTTCAGGAACAATGATCTTACGGTGACCAATAACGGATCTGTTTCAATTTACAATTCGACCAGTATCTCGGACAATACATATACCGGTTGTGGATGGATCAACGGAGCAAATTCATTTTTAGGACTGAGTGGTGATATAACTGCTCCCGTAGCCCTTACCGCATCTGCTGGTGGAAACACTGTCGAGTATTTCGGCTCAGCTGCACAGAGTGTGAAGGTGCCTGTTTCTTCCTATTACCATCTGACAACTTCAAACGCAAACACAAAAACTCTTCTTGGAGATATCTCGGTTCTCGGGAATGTTCTGATTGATGCAGGATCGACCCTGAGTGTCAGCGGCAACAACTACGACATAACCGTGGAAGGTAACTGGATCCATGTGGGAACATTCGATGAAAATAACGGCAACGTGATCTTTTCCGGTGCGAGCAACCAGACAATTGATGGAAATCCTGATGAAACTTTTTATGATCTGACAATAAATAAGACCGGGGGAAACGTACGTCCGATCGACAATTCAACAGATATTTATGTAACCAACGATTTCGTCATCAGTGCAGGCACATTTGAAACAGCGGGTAATACCCTGGTGGTGGCCAACAATTCCACTATAGGCGGGATCCTCTCAACAAATGACGCTACCGGAGTTGCCAATCTTGACAATGTTCTGTTTACCGGAGGAACTATCGGAAGTGCTGCCAACACAGGAACTGTCAACATCGGCGGTAATATAACAATGCCCTCCGGGAACGGGACAATCGGAAGAGTCAACCTGTATGTTTCAGGTACAACAACAATTCCTGCAACCAGATCTCTTAATTTTACCAGCACAAGCGGTACAAAAAGGTTCACCGGCTCAGTGGTCAATAACGGTTCCTGGAATAATTCCGGGAACGAGGATATTGAATTCAGAAACGGTCTTACACACAGCGGGACCAGCTTCAACTCAGGAACGGGAACATACACTTTTACAACGAATAATCAGACTCTGGGTGGTACATCGGATATAATATTTGACGGAAATGTAACTGTATCAGGTATAACACTGAACAATGCCAAAACCACAACGATAAAGGGAATTCTTGGTGGTACCGGAACTTGGAATAACAACAACGGATCAGTTCTGAACTATGAGAATTCAACTGCTCCGATGACGGGGGGCTCTTTCAATGTTGGAACAAATGCAAATACTGTCAACTATTCTGGTTCCGGTAACCAGAGCATCAGGTCTTCAACATATCATCACCTGATTATCTCTGTTTCCGGAAATAAAACCTTTACCGGTACTTTGACCATCAATGGTAACCTGAATATTGAGGACAGCGGAATTCTGCAGAACTCCGGAAGCAATGATATTATTATTGCGGGCAATTGGAATGATAATAATGCCGGTGACGGATTTATGGAGGGAACTGGCGAAGTCTTCTTCAACGGCTCATCGCAACAAACTGTGACTAAAGCCGGAGGAACCGGAGCGGAAAGCTATTATGATGTCACACTGAATAATTCTAACGGACTGCTGCTGGCATCGGGGGATCTTAATATTACAAATAGATTTACATTTACATCAGGCAATATCAGCCTCTCTGATAATTCTGACAAAGTCTATTTGTCGGCCGGCACACCTGCCTCATTGAATTACACCTCTGTGACCGGCAGCAGGATCATCGGGAAATTTGAAAGAGGCATAACCACGACCGGTAATTATCTGTACCCTGTCGGATCAGCTGCAAATTACAATCCCGCAAATCTCATAATTAACGTGGTTCCAGTAGGAGGGTCGGTCCTTTGTGAGTTTATTGGGATCGATCCGGGAAATACAGGTCTGCCACTTGTGGAAGGTGGGCTCGAAATTTCCGATTCTTATACGGACGGATACTGGAACTTTAATGCAAATAATGGATTTTCATCAGCAGACTACAGCGTCAGGCTAAATGGAACAGGTTTTTTAACCCCTGTTTATGATATCACAAGAATCCTGAAAAGAACTGCCGGAGGCAACTGGATATTAGATGGCACCCATACTGACGCTTCAGGCCCGGTTTGTTACCGGAACAATATTACAGGCGGCATATCTTCTTCGGGAACTCAATTTGGACTTTGGACATACACGGCCAAGGATCACTGACGATCCTGATGACCAGACAATTTGTGCAAACGGCACCGCAATATTCTCAGTAACTGCAACCGGATACCTGCCGCTTACTTATCAATGGTATAAGGTTCCGGGTATTCTGTTGGTTGAGGGAGGCAGGTTTACAGGCACCAACCTTCCGTCATTGAATATTTCAAATATAGTTCCCGGAGACGCAGGGAATTATTATTGCATTGTCACTGATGGTCATGCTAAAACAGTTCAATGCAGTTCCGCTGCACTTACGGTAATTCCACAACCTTTGGGACCGACCCTCGATCTTAAGACACCGAACCTGGCAGGCGTCTGTGACGGGCAGGCAGTCTCAGCGACATTTACGGCAGGCAGCGGCGGTGTAGGCTGCAGTGATGCTTACCAGTACCGCTTCGACGGAGCAGGTGCATGGAATGCTTATACCCCGGGTAATAACATAAACACGACAGGTCATACCCAGGTAGAAATACAGGGTCAGAGGTCGGGATGCCAGGCAGGAGCAGGGTGCAGCGGAACGCTATGGGTTACCCTTGCGACGTGGACCGTTAACTCTCAACCGGTAGGGCCGGCATTGAACATAAAGACACCAGATCTGGCAGCAGTATGCGACGGACAGGCAGTCTCGGCAACGTTTACGGCAGGCAGCGGCGGTGTAGGCTGCAGTGACACTTACCAGTACCGCTTCGACGGAGCAGGTGCATGGAATGTTTATACACCGGGAAATAACATAAACACGACAGGTCATACCCAGGTTGAGATACAGGGTCAGAGGTCGGGTTGCCAGGCAGGAGCAGGGTGCAGCGGAACGCTATGGGTTACCCTTGCGACCTGGACCGTTAACTCTCAGCCGGTAGGGCCAACATTGAACATAAAGACACCTGATCTGGCATCAGTATGCGACGGGCAGGCAGTCTCAGCGACATTTACGGCAGGCAGCGGCGGTGTAGGCTGCAGTGATGCTTACCAGTACCGCTTCGACGGAGCAGGTGCATGGAATGCTTATACCCCGGGTAATAACATAAACACGACAGGTCATACCCAGGTTGAGATACAGGGTCAGAGGTCAGGTTGTCAGGCAGGAGCAGGATGTTCGGGAACATCATGGGTTACACTTGCGACCTGGACCGTTAACTCTCAGCCGGTAGGGCCGGCATTGAACATAAAGACACCTGATCTTGTAGCAGTATGCGACGGACAGGCAGTCTCGGCAACGTTTACGGCAGGCAGCGGCGGTGTAGGCTGCAGTGATGCTTACCAGTACCGCTTCGACGGAGCAGGTGCATGGAATGCTTATACCCCGGGTAATAATATAAACACGACAGGTCATACCCAGGTTGAGATACAGGGTCAGAGGTCGGGATGCCAGGCAGGAGCAGGGTGCAGCGGAACGCTATGGGTTACCCTTGCGACGTGGACCGTTAACTCTCAGCCGGTAGGGCCGGTATTGAACATAAAGACACCAGATCTGGCAGCAGTATGCGACGGACAGGCAGTCTCGGCAACGTTTACGGCAGGCAGCGGCGGTGTAGGCTGCAGTGATGCTTACCAGTACCGCTTCGACGGAGCAGGTGCATGGAATGCTTATACCCCGGGTAATAATATAAACACGACAGGTCATACCCAGGTTGAGATACAGGGTCAGAGGTCAGGTTGTCAGGCAGGAGCAGGATGTTCGGGAACATCATGGGTTACACTTGCGACCTGGACCGTTAACTCTCAGCCGGTAGGGCCGGTATTGAACATAAAGACACCTGATCTGGTAGCAGTATGCGACGGACAGGCAGTCTCGGCAACGTTTACGGCAGGCAGCGGCGGTGTAGGCTGCAGTGATGCTTACCAGTACCGCTTCGACGGAGCAGGTGCATGGAATGCTTATACCCCGGGTAATAACATAAACACGACAGGTCATACCCAGGTTGAGATACAGGGTCAGAGGTCGGGATGTCAGGCAGGAGCAGGGTGCAGCGGAACGCTATGGGTTACCCTTGCGACGTGGACCGTTAACTCTCAACCGGTAGGGCCAACATTGAACTTAAAGACACCTGATCTGGCATCAGTATGCGACGGGCAGGCAGTCTCAGCGACATTTACGGCAGGCAGCGGCGGTGTAGGCTGCAGTGATGCTTACCAGTACCGCTTCGACGGAGCAGGTGCATGGAATGCTTATACCCCGGGTAATAACATAAACACGACAGGTCATACCCAGGTAGAAATACAGGGTCAGAGGTCGGGATGCCAGGCAGGAGCAGGGTGCAGCGGAACGCTATGGGTTACCCTTGCGACGTGGACCGTTAACTCTCAACCGGTAGGGCCGGCATTGAACATAAAGACACCAGATCTGGCAGCAGTATGCGACGGACAGGCAGTCTCGGCAACGTTTACGGCAGGCAGCGGCGGTGTAGGCTGCAGTGACACTTACCAGTACCGCTTCGACGGAGCAGGTGCATGGAATGTTTATACACCGGGAAATAACATAAACACCACAGGTCATACCCAGGTAGAAATACAGGGTCAGAGGTCGGGATGCCAGGCAGGAGCAGGGTGCAGCGGAACGCTATGGGTTACCCTTGCGACGTGGACCGTTAACTCTCAACCGGTAGGGCCGGCATTGAACATAAAGACACCAGATCTGGCAGCAGTATGCGACGGACAGGCAGTCTCGGCAACGTTTACGGCAGGCAGCGGCGGTGTAGGCTGCAGTGACACTTACCAGTACCGCTTCGACGGAGCAGGTGCATGGAATGTTTATACACCGGGAAATAACATAAACACGACAGGTCATACCCAGGTTGAGATACAGGGTCAGAGGTCGGGATGTCAGGCAGGAGCAGGGTGCAGCGGAACGCTATGGGTTACCCTTGCGACGTGGACCGTTAACTCTCAACCGGTAGGGCCAACATTGAACTTAAAGACACCTGATCTGGCATCAGTATGCGACGGGCAGGCAGTCTCAGCGACATTTACGGCAGGCAGCGGCGGTGTAGGCTGCAGTGATGCTTACCAGTACCGCTTCGACGGAGCAGGTGCATGGAATGCTTATACCCCGGGTAATAACATAAACACGACAGGTCATACCCAGGTAGAAATACAGGGTCAGAGGTCGGGATGCCAGGCAGGAGCAGGGTGCAGCGGAACGCTATGGGTTACCCTTGCGACGTGGACCGTTAACTCTCAACCGGTAGGGCCGGCATTGAACATAAAGACACCAGATCTGGCAGCAGTATGCGACGGACAGGCAGTCTCGGCAACGTTTACGGCAGGCAGCGGCGGTGTAGGCTGCAGTGACACTTACCAGTACCGCTTCGACGGAGCAGGTGCATGGAATGTTTATACACCGGGAAATAACATAAACACCACAGGTCATACCCAGGTAGAAATACAGGGTCAGAGGTCGGGATGTCAGGCAGGAGCAGGGTGCAGCGGAACGCTATGGGTTACCCTTGCGACCTGGACCGTTAACTCTCAGCCGGTAGGGCCAACATTGAACTTAAAGACACCTGATCTGGCATCAGTATGCGACGGGCAGGCAGTCTCGGCAACGTTTACGGCAGGCAGCGGCGGTGTAGGCTGCAGTGATGCTTACCAGTACCGCTTCGACGGAGCAGGTGCATGGAATGTTTATACACCGGGTAATAACATAAACACCACAGGTCATACCCAGGTAGAAATACAGGGTCAGAGGTCGGGATGCCAGGCAGGAGCAGGGTGCAGCGGAACGCCGTGGTTGACCTTGTCATCATGGACGGTCGTTCCGGATCCTTTAGCTCCCGTAATTGTCAGGGATCCGTCAGACAACATTGTATGTGAAGGGGCCTCATTGACAATATCGGTGACTACTCCGGGAAGCGGGGGAACAGGAGTAAGCACCGACGAATACAGGTATTCGACAGATAATGGTACAGCCTGGAGTCTCTGGAATACCACGCAACCCAACTTTCCAGCAGTTACCGGAACCAACATTGTTGAAGCCAGGCGCAACAGTACCGGTCCGGGTTGCACATCAAATGTCAACCAGGTATCGTGGACAGTCGTTGCCGATCCGGTACCGCCTTTGATTGCTAAGAGCCCATCAGATGCAACAGTATGTGAGGGTACAACCTTAACCATATCCGTTACTACTCCGGGTAGCGGAGGAACAGGGACAAGCACAGATGAATACATGTACTCGACAAATAATGGTGTAGATTGGAGTCTATGGAGTCCGGTTGTGCCAGATTTAACTGCAGTTACGGGGATCACACTGATCAGAAGCCGTCGAAACAGTTCCGGCACAGGTTGTGATTCATTTGTTAACCAGGTTTCTTGGGCAGTAGTTCCAGATCCCGTAGCACCAGTCATATCAAAAAATCCTTCGGATGCGACAGTTTGCACAGGCGCAGCTTTAACGATAACAGTTACCACTCCTGGCAGCGGAGGTACCGGGGCAAATAATGACCAGTACAGATATTCAACAGATAATGGTTCTTCATGGAGTCCCTGGGGTACTACGATACCAAACTTTCCGGCTGTTAACGGCACCAACCTGATTGAAAGCAGACGTAACAGCACAGGAACGGGTTGTATCTCCAATGTTAACCAGGTTTCATGGACTGTCACTTCACAACCTTCATGGGATACATATTCCTTCCCGACGACAATTATCTGCAATGGAGGAGAGGTGTTATTCTCTGCCACAGTACAGGGTGGACTTGGAGGCTCACTTACCTGGATCAGGTCGGTAAACCCGGGTGGTGCCGGAGTTACGGTAACCAGTCCGGACAACCCGCCGGTAGCCGGTACATATTATTACCGACCTCAATATGCAGCATCAGGGGCAGGTTGCTCCTTGTCTGACGGAACTGAGACAACAGTAACTGTTCAGGTTGATCCGGTATGGAATGTAATTTCTTCACCGGTTGAAAATATATGTATTGGGGAGAGCCTTGTCTTTTCTGCAACTCTTAACAATGGAGGAACCGGGACCGTTCAATGGATAAGATCAGCTACAGCCGGTGGTCCGGGTATTGTAGTCGCAAGTCCTGATACACCAGTTGCCACAGGAACTTATTATTACCGGCCGGAATATCTCCCGGGTTATGAAGGTTGCAATCTGGCAAATGGTACTGAGACACAAGTTACCGTCCATGTTGACCCCGGTTGGAATATTATAATGGCACCATCTTCCGGTATTTGTATAGGAGAGAGTGTTTCCTTTTCGGCCACCCTGAATAATGATGGAACGGGAACGGTCCAGTGGATACGGTCAGCAACATCAGGGGGAGCTGGTGTCACTGTAACAAGTCCGGACGAACCACCGGCAACCGGGATTTATTATTACCGTCCCCGGTACGTACCTGGTTACGGCGGATGTGATCTTGCAGATGGAACGGAGACCGTTGTTACTGTCTATCCATACCCGGTATTGACAAGCACTCCTACACCTCCTGCTATATGCAGTGGTTCGTCATTTAGTTATATACCGGCCAGCAGCGAGCCAGGTACTGACTTTTCATGGAGCAGGGTTCCTGTTGCAGGCATATCGCCGGCCGGACCAACGTCAGGTTCAGGGAATCCGAATGAAACACTGACAAATTCGACGGTCTCACCATTGACTGTAAGGTATGTCTACACCCTTACAGCCAACGGATGCACCAATGCGTCTGCATTTAATGTCGATCTTGTTGTCAATCCGACTGCAGCAGTCAATCAGCCAACCAATAAGGTTGTATGCAACGGAGCTGCTTCTTCTGTTATAAACTTCACAACCACGAATACTGGTGGTACTGTAACCTATACCTGGACCAATGATCAACCATCGATCGGACTCGCAGCAGCAGGGTCCGGTGATATAGCCTCGTTTACAGCAACAAATGCCGGAACGGCACCTGTAGTAGCGACCATAACCGTGACTCCTCATTTTGAGAACGCATCAGTGACATGCGACGGACCGCCGAAGACATTTACAATAACAGTCAATCCGACTGCGGCAGTCAATCTGCCATCCGCTCAGGTAGTATGCAACGGGGCAGCTATAACAAACGTAAATTTCACGACCACGAATACTGGTGGTACTGTAACCTATACCTGGACCAATGATCAGCCATCGATAGGACTCGCAGCAGCAGGGGCCGGTGATATTTCATCATTCACGGCAACAAATGCAGGTACGGCACCGGTAGTTGCAACCATAACGGTGACACCTCATTTTGAGAACGGTTCAGTGACATGCGACGGACCGCCACAGACATTTACAATAACAGTCAATCCGACTGCAGAAGTTGATCAGCCGACTGACCAGGTAGTTTGCAACGGGGCAGCTGTTGCAGACGTCAACTTCACAACCACGAATACAGGAGGTACGGTAACCTATACCTGGACCAATGATCAGCCATCGATCGGACTCGCAGCAGCAGGGTCCGGTGATATAGCATCGTTTACGGCAACAAATGCGGGAACAGCACCGGTAGTTGCAACCATAACCGTGACACCTCATTTTGAGAACGGTTCTGTAACATGCGACGGACCGCCAAAGACATTTACAATAACAGTCAATCCGACTGCAGAAGTTGATCAGCCATCTGACCAGGTAGTATGTAACGGAAGTGCTTCTTCTGTTGTCAACTTCACAACTACGAATACAGGTGGTACGGTAACTTATACCTGGACCAATGATCAGCCATCGATCGGACTCGCAGCAGCAGGGACCGGTGATATAGCATCGTTTACGGCAACAAATGCAGGAACGGCACCGGTAGTAGCAACCATAATCGTGACACCTCATTTTGAGAACGGTTCTGTAACATGCGACGGACCGCCAAAGACATTTACAATAACAGTCAATCCGACTGCACAGGTAAATTTGCCATCAGATGTTGTGGTATGTAACGGCAGCCCTGCATCGGTGGTCTTTGGGACTGTAAATACAGGAGGGACGACCACCTATACCTGGACCAATGATCAGCCACCGATCGGACTAGCAGCAACGGGAAACGGAGATATAACCTCATTTACGGCAACAAATGCAGGTACGGCACCGGTAGTAGCAACAATAGTCGTGACACCTCATTTTGAGAACGGTTCAGTGACATGCGACGGACCGCCAAAGACATTTACAATAACAGTCAATCCGACAGCAGAAGTTGATCAGCCAGCTGACCAGGTAGTTTGCAACGGGGCAGCTGCTGCAGTTGTCAACTTCACAACCACGAATACAGGAGGTACGGTAACATATACCTGGACCAATGATCAGCCATCGATCGGACTCGCAGCAGCAGGGTCCGGTGATATAGCATCGTTTACGGCAACAAATGCGGGAACGGCACCGGTAGTTGCAACCATAATCGTGACACCTCATTTTGAGAACGGTTCTGTGACATGCGACGGACCGCCAAAGACATTTACAATAACAGTCAATCCGACTGCACAGGTAAATTTGCCATCAGATGTTGTGGTATGTAACGGCAGCCCTGCATCGGTGGTCTTCGGGACTCTAAATACAGGAGGGACGACCACCTATACCTGGACCAATGATCAGCCATCGATCGGACTCGCAGCAGCAGGGGCCGGTGATATCGCATCATTTACGGCAACAAATGCGGGTACGGCACCGGTAGTAGCAACCATAATCGTGACACCTCATTTTGAGAACGGTTCAGTGACATGCGACGGACCGCCAAAGACATTCACAATAACAGTCAATCCGACTGCAGAAGTTGATCAGCCGACTGACCAGGTAGTTTGCAACGGGGCAGCTGCTTGCAGTTGTCAACTTTACAACCACGAATACAGGTGGTACGGTAACCTATACCTGGACCAATGATCAGCCATCGATCGGACTCGCAGCAGCAGGGTCCGGTGATATAGCATCGTTTACGGCAACAAATGCAGGAACGGCACCGGTAGTTGCAACCATAACCGTGACACCTCATTTTGAGAACGGTTCTGTAACATGCGACGGACCGCCACAGACATTTACAATAACAGTCAATCCGGCTGCAGAAGTTGATCAGCCATCTGACCAGGTAGTATGTAACGGAAGTGCTTCTTCAGTTGTCAACTTCACAACCACGAATACAGGCGGTACGGTAACTTATACCTGGACCAATGATCAGCCATCGATCGGACTCGCAGCAGCAGGGTCCGGTGATATAGCATCGTTTACGGCAACAAATGCGGGAACGGCACCGGTAGTAGCAACCATAACCGTGACACCTCATTTTGAGAACGGTTCTGTGACATGCGACGGACCGCCAAAGACATTTACAATAACAGTCAATCCGACTGCACAGGTAAATTTGCCATCAGATGTTGTGGTATGTAACGGCAGCCCTGCATCGGTGGTCTTCGGGACTGTAAATACAGGAGGGACGACCACCTATACCTGGACCAATGATCAGCCATCGATCGGACTCGCGGCAACCGGAAACGGAGATATCACCTCATTTACGGCAACAAATGCAGGAACGGCACCGGTAGTAGCAACCATAACTGTGACACCTCATTTTGAGAACGGTTCTGTGACATGCGACGGACCGCCACAGACATTTACAATAACAGTCAACCCGACTGCAGAAGTTGATCAGCCAGCTGACCAGGTAGTTTGCAACGGGGCAGCTGTTGCAGTTGTCAACTTCACAACCACGAATACAGGAGGTACGGTAACATATACCTGGACCAATGACCAGCCATCGATCGGACTCGCAGCAGCAGGGTCCGGTGATATAGCATCGTTTACGGCAACAAATGCAGGAACGGCACCGGTAGTTGCAACCATAACCGTGACACCTCATTTTGAGAACGGTTCTGTGACATGCGACGGACCGCCGAAGACATTTACAATAACAGTCAATCCGACTGCACAGGTAAATTTGCCATCAGATGTTGTGGTATGTAACGGCAGCCCTGCATCGGTGGTCTTCGGGACTTTAAATACAGGAGGGACGACCACCTATACCTGGACCAATGATCAGCCATCGATCGGACTCGCAGCAGCAGGGGCCGGTGATATCACCTCATTTACGGCAACAAATGCAGGTACGGCACCGGTAGTAGCAACCATAACCGTGACACCTCATTTTGAGAACGGTTCAGTGACATGCGACGGACCGCCACAGACATTTACAATAACAGTCAATCCGACTGCAGAAGTTGATCAGCCGACTGACCAGGTAGTTTGCAACGGGGCAGCTGCTGCAGACGTCAACTTCACAACCACGAATACAGGTGGTACGGTAACATATACCTGGACCAATGATCAGCCATCGATCGGACTCGCAGCAGCAGGGGCCGGTGATATAGCATCGTTTACGGCAACAAATGCGGGAACGGCACCGGTAGTTGCAACCATAACCGTGACACCTCATTTTGAGAACGGTTCTGTAACATGCGACGGACCGCCACAGACATTTACAATAACAGTCAATCCGGCTGCAGAAGTTGATCAGCCATCTGACCAGGTAGTATGTAACGGAAGTGCTTCTTCAGTTGTCAACTTCACAACCACGAATACAGGCGGTACGGTAACCTATACCTGGACCAATGATCAGCCATCGATCGGACTCGCAGCAGCAGGGTCCGGTGATATAGCCTCGTTTACGGCAACAAATGCGGGAACGGCACCGGTAGTAGCGACCATAACCGTGACACCTCATTTTGAGAACGGTTCTGTAACATGCGACGGACCGCCACGGACATTCACAATAACAGTCAATCCGACTGCACAGGTAAATTTGCCACCAGATGTTGTGGTATGTAACGGCAGCCCTGCATCGGTGGTCTTTGGGACTGTAAATACAGGAGGGACGACCACCTATACCTGGACCAATGATCAGCCACCGATCGGACTAGCGGCAACGGGAAACGGAGATATCACCTCATTTACGGCAATAAATGCAGGTACGGCACCGGTAGTAGCAAGCATAACCGTGACACCTCATTTTGAGAACGGTTCTGTGACATGCGACGGACCGCCACAGACATTCACAATAACAGTCAACCCGGCTGCAGAAGTTGATCAGCCAGCTGACCAGGTAGTTTGCAACGGGGCAGCTGTTGGAGACGTCAGCTTCACAACGACGAATACAGGCGGTACGGTAACATATACCTGGACCAATGACCAGCCTTCCATAGGTCTTCCGGCCATAGGGGCAGGGGATCTCGGGGCCTTCGTTGGTTTAAATGCGGGTGCCTCACCGGTTGTTGCAACACTCGTAGTGACCCCTCATTTTGAAAATGGGACGGTCGTTTGTTCAGGAACACCAAAGATCTTTACTATAACTGTAAATCCGACAGCAAATGTAATCCAGCCGGCTGACCAGATTGTCTGTCATGAAGGATCGACAGAAGAGGTTATACTCGAAACACTCAATTCCGGTGGTCTTATTACCTACACCTGGACAAATGACCAACCATCAATCGGACTTCCCGCGTCAGGATCGGGAAATATCCCTTCCTTCGTCGCACTTAATCCCGGAAATTCACCGGTGGTCGCTACGATTGTAGCCACACCGGATTTTGAAAATGGATCTGTCAATTGTGACGGACCAGTCAAAGCATTTACAATAACAGTCAACCCGACAGCTCAGATTGATCTTCCTGATAATCAGGTCGTTTGTAATGATGCTCCAACTCTTCCAATAATTTTCACCACAACAAACTCTGGTGGTGTAACAACTTATACCTGGACTAATGATCAACCCTCAATCGGTCTGGCAGCGTCTGGCTCAGGAGATATTCCGGTATTTATCGTAACAAACCCGGACAACTCCCCGGTAACAGCAACTATTGTTGTCACGCCCCACTTTACATCCGGAGGTTTGACTTGCGATGGTCCATCAAAAACATTCTCAATAATTGTTGATCCTACTCCTCAGGTAGTTCCCAGCACACTTACGCAGTTTATCTGCAATAACGAACCAACAAATATTGTAATAGGAAGTCCAAGCACTTTTAACATCGGAGTTGTTACCTTCGGATATACTGTCGTTGCAACCGGAGGTGTGACCGGATTTACCACCCCGGTAACCGGCTTGCTTAAAGATCATATCATAGCTGATGTATTGTTTAACCCGACCAACGAGGTTCAAACAGTAACATATACCATTACACCATACAGCAGTACAGGTTGTGCCTCCAGCCCTGCGGTAGTTGTTGTAACCGTTGTCCCGACCGCCCGTGTTATCCTTCCCGCCGATCAGGATCTGTGCAACAGTGAAAATTCAGCTGAAGTAATTTTCAATACGCCAACCATTGGTGATGTGACCTATACATGGACGAATGATCAGCCCTCGATCGGTTTATCACCAAGCGGCACAGGGAATATTCCTTCATTCACAGCGGTCAACACCGGGGATAGTCCGGTTATAGCCACAATAACAGTAGTACCGCATTTTACATTTGGAAGCCTATATTGTGATGGTCAACCGGAAGTATTTTCGATCTCTGTCAATCCGACTCCAAGGATCTTCCCGATTCCGATAGACAACATACAGTGTGACAGCATCACGACCAATATAGTACTTCAGAGTCCAAGCACCTTCACCAGCGGTGTGATAACATTCAGATATACTGCAGTGGCAACAGGAGGAGTGACCGGTTTTGCACCATCGGCAGCAGGTCTTCCGTCCGGACATATAATTGCAGATATGCTCGTCAATCCCACCGATGCACCGCAGACTGTTACCTATACGATCTACCCGGTTAATCCCTCGGGATCATGTGCAGAAGGACCGTCGCAGGTTGTAGTTATAACAGTTAATCCTACACCGCAGGTTGTGCCGGTTGTAGCAGAAGGGACGTTATGCAATGACAGGACGACAGAAATAACACTTACAAGCCCGAGCACCTTCAGCAACGGAGATATCACTTTCAGGTATACAGTGGTTGCAACAGGCGGTGTTACAGGGTTCACGACACCTGTGACAGGTCTTCCACTGAACCATGTAATAACTGATATACTTCATAACCCGACCGATGCACCGCAGACAGTTACATATACGATCTACCCAGTTAATCCATCGGCTGTATGTGCGGAAGGACCACCACAGGTTGTAGTTATAACAGTAAATCCAACACCGCAGGTTGTGCCGGTTGTAGCAGAAGGGACGTTATGCAATGATGCGACCACAGGTATAACACTAACCAGCCCGAGCACCTTCAGCAACGGTGTTATTACATTCAGGTATACTGTAGTTGCAACAGGCGGTGTTACAGGGTTCTCGACACCTGTGACAGGGCTTCCACTGAACCATGTAATAAGTGATATACTTCATAACCCGACCGATGCCCCGCAGACAGTTACATATACGATCTACCCTGTTAATCCGTCGGGCGTATGTGCGGAAGGAGCACCACAGGTTGTAGTTATAACCGTAAATCCGACACCTCAGGTTGTTCCTGTTGTAGCAGAAGGGACGTTATGCAATGATGCGACCACAGGTATAACACTAACCAGCCCGAGCACCTTCAGCAACGGTGTTATCACATTCAGGTATACAGTAGTTGCAACAGGCGGTGTTACAGGGTTCACGACACCTGTAACGGGGCTTCCGCTGAACCATGTAATAACTGATATACTTCATAATCCGACCGATGCACCTCAGACCGTTACATATACGATCTATCCTGTTAATCCGTCGGCCGTATGTGCGGAAGGACCGCCACAGGTTGCTGTCATAACAGTAAACCCGACACCTCAGGTAGTTCCTGTTGTAGCAGAAGGGACGTTATGCAATGATGCGACTACAGGTATAACACTAACCAGTCCGAGCACCTTCAGCAACGGTGTTATCACATTCAGGTATACAGTAGTTGCAACAGGCGGTGTTACAGGATTCACAACACCTGTGACAGGACTTACATTGAACCATGTAATAACTGATATACTTCATAACCCGACCGATGCCGCGCAGACAGTTACATATACGATTTATCCTGTTAATCCGTCGGCCGTATGTGCGGAAGGACCACCACAGGTAGTAGTTATAACCGTTAACCCGACACCTCAGGTAGTTCCTGTTGTAGCAGAAGGGACGTTATGCAATGATGCAACCACAGGTATAACACTAACCAGCCCGAGCACCTTCAGCAACGGTGTTATCACATTCAGGTATACAGTAGTTGCAACAGGCGGTGTTACAGGGTTCACGACACCTGTGACAGGTCTTCCCCTGAACCATGTAATAACTGATATACTTCATAATCCGACCGATGCACCTCAGACAGTTACATATACGATCTATCCTGTTAATCCGTCGGGCGTATGTGCGGAAGGACCGCCACAGGTTGTAGTTATAACCGTGAACCCGACACCTCAGGTTGTTCCTGTTGTAGCAGAAGGGACGTTATGCAATGACGCGACCACAGGTATAACACTAACCAGCCCGAGCACCTTCAGCAACGGTGTTATCACATTCAGGTATACAGTAATTGCAACAGGTGGAGTCACAGGATTCACAACACCTGTGACAGGTCTTCCATTGAACCATGTAATAACTGATATACTTCATAACCCGTCCGATGCACCTCAGACAGTTACATATACGATCTACCCTGTTAATCCGTCGGGCGTATGTGCGGAAGGACCGCAGCAGGTTGTTGTTATAACTATCAATCCAACCCCAAGGATTTTCCCGGAACCGGACGCCGATAATATCCGATGCGACAATACGCCGGTTAACATTGTGCTTCAGAGCCCAAGCACCTTTACAAGCGGAGTAGTAACCATCAATTTAACTGCTTCGGCTCCAGCAGGTGTAAGCGGCTTCACAACTGGCGCAAACGGACTGCCAGACGGATATATTTTAAATGATAATCTTGTAAATTCAACTGACGCTCCATTGGCGGTGACCTATACCCTGGTTCCGGTAAGTGGCTCCGGCTGCATTGACGGGCCCACGGTTACCTTCACGGTTACAGTCAATCCCACACCCCGTGTCACTCCGGTCAACGTCAAACCTGCAATCTGTTTTGGAGATGACACTGAAATAAGGCTGATTTCACCGACCGAAATGACTTCGGGCGAGATACGTTTTGATTATACTATTAATTTGCCAGGCGGAGTTTCCGGAAACGGTAATCCTGGTATTGATAAGTTGCAGGGGGAAATTCTGTCCTTTATTTACCTTAACTATAACGACAGCGTCAAATCCGTTTATTTCAGTATTACACCTAAAGTTGTCGGGCTGAGCTGTCCGGCTGGCAATATTAACGTGCAGGAAGTACAGGTTCACCCGAAACCGGCAAGGGGAATAAATATAACAAAACCATTTACATGTGAAACAAGTTCCGGGCGGGCAGCATTAGAGGCCGTGATCTCAAGAGGCGGCGATCCGTATCATTTGGTATGGTCAGGTCCTGTAGGTTATGTTATGGAAGATTCTATTACCATAACCAACCTCTATGCCGGAAATTATACGCTGGATGTAACTGATAATCTTGGCTGCCAGGGCGACACTTCAATTAATGTTATAAATCGCAGCGCATCACCTAGAATAATACCATATGCTAACCCCATAATTCCTTCGATAAATGTTTCATGCCCGGGGGATAATGACGGCACTGCCAGGATATATGTCAGCAGCGGCATTACACCTCCATACAGCTGGCAGGTAGTCCTGAATGATACTTTAACTCTGTTTACAGGTAGTTTCCCGGGTAACTATGATCTTGCCAATCCTTTAACCTTCAGGATTCTGACAGATCTTATTGCAGGTCAATATAAGATGGTAATTCAGGATGTTAATCTATGTGAAACATCAAGAACTACCGAACTTGTGGAACCTGAGCCAATTGATGTGGACTTTCAGATAAGTGATTACAACGGTTCCAATGTTTCATGCCTGGGATATAGCGATGGTTCTGCAACTGCAAGTGTAACCGGTGGAAATGGAAGTTATGCCTATTTCTGGTATCCTGAAACCGGTGCGCTTACCGTAAGTAACAATGAAAGCCTTCTTGACAGCATTCCGGCAGGGAAGTATTTCCTGCGGATAACTGATATGCTTGGATGCACAGCGCTTGACAGCGTGACTCTCGTTGATGCTCCTGGTATGATGCTCCAATCGTTCCAACTATCTTCCAGCAATGATGGTAATTTCCAGATTTCCTGTTATGGAGCAAGTGACGGCTTTATTAACCTCACCATTACCGGAGGATCCGGTATTTATACTTATTTATGGATCGGTCCCGATGACTTTTCATCGACTGCTGCTGATATTTCAGGTCTTAAAGCAGGAATATATACATGTACCGTAACAGATATTAATGGCTGTATCCTGATGCCTCAGCCGCTTTACGAACTGACACAGCCCGGGATCCTGGACATTGACTTTACAACTTCAACATCAACCGATGGTTCATTCAATATTAACTGCAATGGCGGTACAGGTTCCATTGATGTTACAGTTACCGGCGGAAGCACAGGATCGTATCTGTATGACTGGAGTACAGGTGATGGAGGCGGAATAGTTACAGGCCAGCAGGATCAGAATACACTCAGGGCAGGGACTTATCATCTTCTTGTGACGGATGAAAACGGATGCATTGTTGAAACGGACATTACCCTGACCCAGCCTGAGGCTATCACCCTCGAACTTGTACCAACTCATATTACCTGTCAGGGATTAGGTTTTGACAATGGTTCCGTGAATCTTACTCTTACCGGAGGCATAGGTCCATATTCATATAGCTGGTCGAATGGTTCAGATACCCAGGATCTCTCCGGACTTTCCGAAGGGGACTATTCAGTTACAGTAACAGATGCAAACGGATGCTCACAAACTGGGTCAACAAGGGTTAACCTGCCACCGGATTTAACCTTTAATTCAGTACCTTCAAACTTCAATGGCTATAATGTAAGTTGTTATGGCAGCACCGACGGCTCTATACGGATTGAACCGACCAGCGGAACCCCGCCCTATGTCTACAACTGGCTGGGACCTGACGGATTTAACCAGACATCAGGAGATATCACCGGACTAAAAGCCGGTCAATACACTTTGTCGATAATTGATAATAATTTATGCTCCGCGATCGATACGGTGACTTTGATTCGAGCCGGGCAGGTTAAGCATGATTTTCACTCCTTCCCTAAGTATCGCAGGTGATAATAATATAAACTGTGCCGGAGGTAAAACAGGTTCAATAACTGTTGATGCCGTTAATAATGCAGGTCCGGTTGAGTATCTGTGGGCCGATGGTGAGATCGGGAGTATCAGAAATGATCTCAAAGCCGGAGTATATAAAGTAATAATCAATGATTCAAACAATTGCCGGGCTGACTCTATCATTACACTTACCGAACCCGATCCTATAAAACTGACATTTGAGGTTGAACAGCCGTTCTGTACTGATATGCCAGATGGAGTAATCGTTCTGACAGCAACAGGAGGCGCTGGTTCTGATTACACCTACCTGTGGTCGGATAATTCAACGAACCCAGAATATTACTACCGCCGTCAGCGGCATTTATAGTGTTACAGTTACAGACATAAACGGATGTTTAGCAATGGATTCAGTAGTTATAAGCCCGCTAAATGAAACATGTCTTGTAATTCCCAACGCGATCATCTCCGAATGGTGACAATATTAATGACCAATGGAATATAGGGCTTAGTGAGTTATATCCGGAAATGGAAGTTAAGATATATAACAGATGGGGTGAACTGATCTGGAAATCGGATAAAGGGTATCCAAGACCATGGGACGGCAGGAGCAATAATACAGTTCTGCCAATTGATTCATATCATTATACTATTGACTTGCATAATGGCTCCAGACTTATAATAGGCCATATAACAATTTTGAAGTAATATATATTTTTTTGTGAGAAAACTGGCTTTTATATCAATACTACTTATTGTTCAGTGCGACCCTCGCAGGGCAGCAACTGCCATTGTACAGCCAGTATCTTTATAACAAGTTCCTGATCAATCCTGCAGTAGCCGGAAGTGATGGTTATACAAGTTTTAACCTAACTGCCCGAGAGCAATGGGTAGGTTATTCAGGGGCTCCAAGAACTTTTTCGTTCTCGGGTCAGACGAGAATGCTAAAACGTAGTTACCTTCTTAAAGGACGGGCTTCAAGGCCAAACAGCTACAGACCTAAAACTGACGGAAAGATAGGCTTCGGAGGATATGTCTTCAGCGACAGGAACGGGCTTATTCAGAGGACCGGCTTTCAGGCCTCCTATTCATACCATATGTGGGTGAAGAGCAATACCCAGCTGTCGATGGGACTGGCTTTTACAGGATATCATTTTAAAATAAATGAAGAGGATATCAGATTTGAAGATCCGAATGAGCCATGGATGAACAATGAACTCAGAAGAGGAATCTTTGTTCCTGATGCTGACTTTGGAATCTATATTCTAAATCCCAGGTATAATTTCGGATTTTCAACGGAACAATTATTCGGGGCTGCTGTTAAGATCGGCAATGAAGCGTACCGGAATTTCAGAATGGACAGGCATTATTATCTTTTCGGAACATACAGCTTTGAAACCGGCAGTAAAATTGAACTCCAGCCTTCAGCACTTTTAATGATGTCGGAACAGATGAAACCTATGGCTGATCTCGGATTTACATATATCTTTGACAGGAAATTCTGGGCAGGCTTGTCATACAGGACAAGCAAAGCATTAATTGCAAATTTCGGGGTGACCTATACAAACCTGCATATCGGATATGCTTTTGATTTTACACTTCAGGAGATCCAGAGGGTTACATACGGTACACATGAACTTACAATTGCCATAAGATTTGGCGACAACGACAGAAAATACCGCTGGCTCGACCGTTACTAACAGGTCCGTCCAACTGACATACGCAAAATCTGCCTGATCTGAGGGAACAAATAGTCGTCTTTTCCCGCAGATCACGCACCTTTTTGGAGAAAGTAGATCAAAGAACTGCTTTTTTTCTTTTCGAAAAGTGACCGTAGTGCAAACAAAAAGCCCTTTAACATTCCTGCTGTTATGTAAAGCCGGATTCCCTTATTTTTCTCACTCAACATTGAAATATAGAAAACATCCAAAGGCAACGTCCTGATTTCCGTCATTTTAAAGCCTGTCTTTTCAGCAAAAACAGTGAAGGATTCCGGGGTAAAATGCCATAAATGACGTGGTACATCATAGGCTGCCCAGTATTTACCATAGTGTTTTGCGTCGAATGAGCCGCAATTTGGAAGTGCAGCCAGGCATACCCCGCCTGGCTTCAGAAGCCTTAGAATTTCTGCAGCATAACCAAACGGATCCTGAAAATGCTCCAGAACATGCCACATTGTTATGCAATCAAAACTTCTGCCGGGTAATGCCTGTAAGTCTCGTGGATTTTTTACTTCAATTCCAAAATGTTCCATCGCAAACTCGCTTGCTTTGATGTTTGGTTCAATGCCGGTCACATCCCATCCGCTTTTTTTCATTGTTGCTGCGAAATAGCCGGTCCCACATCCGATATCAAGAATTTTCCCTTTTTTCACCCCTGTTGCTTTCAAAACAATTCTTTTTTTCCTCCCAAGCATCAGGTTCCTTGCCAGTAAGTAAATCCGGTTAATTAATCCTTTTGCCCTGTCATCATGGGAAATATAATCTTCAGATTCATAATAAGTCCCTATATTTTGTTCATCGGGGTATCTCTGTGTAAATACAAAGCCGCATTCAGAGCACCTGAAAAGGTCAAATTCAGTTCCGCTTACGAGATAATCGATACACCTTAAATAAGCCGATATTTTATCAGAGGAACAAAGAGGACATATGTTATGAAATATCATTTATTTCCTTGCTTGGTTTTTTTTATCCTGGCTGAAATGAAATATCCGGCGGTCAGGATGATCAAAAGCAGGGAACTGGCGAATGATACTTTATTCCCCGTATAATATGAAGCGGGTCTGAAGGTAAATTTAATTTCATGATCACCGCCGGGAAGTACCATGCTCCTGAGAACATAGTTTGCCCTGAAAAAGGTGCTCTCTTTATTATCGATGTAACATTTCCAGCCAGCGGGGTAATAGATCTCAGAAAATACTGCAAGCTTTTCACCCAGGGCCGAGTATTTGTATATCAGTTCATTTGGCTGGTATGATACAAGCTCAATCGTGTCATCTGGGGTTACCGGGTATGATGATTCACTGACCTGGTCTTTGAACTGTACGTCAACAACCGCTTCTTTTGAAGGATCCAGTGAATTTACGGCTGAGAGTTCCTGATTTGCATTCTCCGCAAAGACTGGTTTTTCTACAAACCAGGCATTGCCCAGTGAACGCTGATTTACCAGTGGCGGTGCTGCCGGATTATAGATCAGATATTTTGTATTTAGCATGTTCAGAGCCTTTGTGTTGTTAAATACGGATAAAAGATCTTCTGCCGATTTCGCACTGTCGGCTGCAACGCTGAAGAGAGCAAGCTCCCTGCTGATCGATGAGTCAATAAGCTCCTGATATCTCTTGAGCTTTGCACCATGGTAACCGCCTATGGATTTGTGAAAATAGGATGTCGGGCTGTTATCATTGAAGGTCGAAACTGAGAGGTTCAGCACCCTGTGGTAGGAGGGATCTTTCAGTATTACTGCATCGGCTGCGGTCGGAGTAAATGTTCTTTGAATTGCCGAAGGTTTTTCAAACCTCCCGGCATTCAGGTATCTTTTATCCGCACTCCATAAATCGATCATGATCAGCAGACCCAGGACCAGGATTGAGTACTCTTTCTTAAGCTTACCATAGATAAATCCCAGAATTGAGCCGCCAGCAAAAAGAATTAAGATCAGTGATCTGAAAGTGTCGGACCTGAGGAGACTTTTCCTGTCGTCGACCAATGCAGCTGAAAGCCAGTCAGGATATCCGGTTTCATAGGGGCTCATAAACGATCCCGCAATTCCGGGAAATAAGAGGACCAGAAGAAGAATTCCTCCTGTTATCCCGCCTGCAATCATAATTCCTTTCAGCATAGTCTTTTTTGAAAGGTTCCCGTTATAAAAATCCCTCAATGCCAGAAAACCAAGGAGGGGGATGCAGAATTGCGAAATTACAAGTGTCATGGTTACGGCTCTGAACTTGTTATAACCGGGAAAATAGTCTATGAACAGGTTGGTCAGGGGCATAAAATTTTTGCCCCATGAAAGCATTATTGACAGGAGCGTTGCAATAAGAAGCCACCATTTTTCCCTTCCTTTGACGACAAAAAGTCCAAGTACAAACAGAAAAATCACAATTGCACCGGCATAATGCGGACCATCAGTGCCTGGTTGGGTTCCCCAGTATTTTGTTACCTGGCTCGCCGCCGCTGCTGCATTGTTCTGCCTTAATACCCTGACAGTCTCTGAATCCCTGTCAAATGGTTGGCTGGATCCGCCCTTATAATTGGGAATGAGGAGATTCATTGTCTCATCAACACCATAGCTCCAGAATGTTATGTAATCCCTGTCAAGTCCCCTGGAGACATTCTTATTTTCAACAAGCAGGTCGGATTTCCCACGGCTTGAATACTTCCCATATTCATAGACTGTATATAGACTTGCGAAGTTGATCCCTATGGCAATGACAAAAGGAATGATGAGAAGGGCGGAGGTCTTTAAAAACTTAGCAATACTCTTCTCCTTTACTGAATAGATAAATTCAGTTATAATAAACACAAGAAGGCATATCATTGCGTAATATGTAATCTGGGGATGATTTGCCAGTATTTCAAGGGATAGCATGAAAGCTGTGAACAGAGCTCCTTTTAAAGCATCTTTCCTGTAGGCATAGTAAATCCCGCCGATCATTGGTGCCATATATGCAAGTGCAATTGCCTGGGTATTATGCCCGGCGCCAAGGATCTGAAAGAAGAAGGAAGACATTCCATAGGCAACTGCCCCTGTAATCGCAAGCCATGGATTGACACCGAAGAGCATTAACAGGAAATAGAATCCGGCCATCGAAATAAAAAGAACTGAAACCGGCATTTTGAAGATCCTTAAAACGGTATCTGCATGCTTCATCAGATTTCCCGGATACTTTGCTGAAATAAGGTATGCGGGCATTCCGCTGAAGATAGAGTTGGTCCACAGTGGTTCCTTGTGAAACTTATCCCGGTAATCCCTTATTTCCTTTGAATTTATAGTTGAAACCGTGGAGTCATTGGCTTTCAGAACTTTCCCTTCCAGTACGGGATAGAAATATGCAAATGAGATTATTATGAAAAGTGCCACCGCAACAAGATGTGGTACTGCCGGTCTGAAGCTCTCTTTTATTTCCATGAACCTGACTCTTTGGGGTTTTATAAATGAAAGACAAAAGTATTCATTTACACGAAATTATCCTATCTGAAATCCGGGATAACCTTTCAAATTTTTTCCTGCAGGTCTTTGAGCGATCTGAGATTCTCTCTGAGATTCTTCAGGTTTGACCATTTGTCAATAAATCCCTTTATCACTTCCAGCTCAACCGGTTCATAAAAACGAAACAGATATAAAAGGAAGGGGAAGCTTAAAACACAGCCTGCCTTGATTATTAACCGTGGTATAATGTGCATTTCATTTATCAGTAATCCAACGAATGACAGCGCTGCTCCAGTAATGAACATAACCGCTATTTTCCCTTTCTCATAAGGAATAAAATACTCTTTCTGGGAAAAATAATAATTGAGCCACCAGTATATCAGCTGGGTAAGGACAGTCGCAAATGCTGCACCCACGATATTCCATATTGGAATAAAAAGGATGTTCAGGAGGATGTTCAATACACATGAGATGACCACATTAATTCCGACAATCCCTGTTTTTTTGTTAATGAGAAGTCCATAGCTTGAAGTCTCTCTCATATTTGTAAAAAAAACTGCCAGGGATAAAATTGGAACAACGATAAATGCACCCCAGAATTCGGTCGACTTTGAGATAACCTTGATAACTTCGCTGGAGAAAAGGGAGATTGTGATAATTCCAAGCATCAGAACAAATGAGGAGTACAGCAGTGTTTTTGAATAGAATCTCTGATTACCGGGCACATTTATCTTTTGCAAAACAATCGGGGTTATTGCCATTTTTATCGAGTCGACAATTACAAGCTTCAGTACCGAAGAAATTTTGTAGGCCAGCGCATAAATAGCCACATATTTTAACAGGGCAAGGGAATTAAGTGAGTACCTGTCGATTACCGTAAGAGAAGCAGCTGCAAAGTTTGCAAGCAATAAGGGAAAACCGTATTTGCTCATAGCCCGGAATAAGCTAAGGTTGAAATATGGCATGCAGTTTCTTATTGCATACCCTGAGAGAAAAACTATGAACAGCAGATTCCCTATCACCTGGGCAAGATATATTCCGTTGATTCCCATGTGTCTGGAAACAATAAAAAAAATTGTAAGGGCGAGGACTATCAGAAGCTTGGCAAAATTGATAACCGTGAAGAGAACTGATTTTGCCTGCACCCGCATTAATGTGTTGATAAGGTTATTTATTGCCTGCAGGGCTGTCGAAAGGATCAGTAATTTAATTGCTTTGGTCCAGTCAATGTTACTGAATATTACTGTCGAAAGCTGGCTTGACAAAGGGATCAGGACGAGGCAGAATGACAGGCTTATGAGTACCTGAAATGAAAGCGCCATAAAAAAGATACCTTTCTGGCCATTAGTGTAATCTTTATCCCAGTACCACCTCATCATGCTCTGCGGAAGGCCTGATGCCATCAGCGATATAAGCACCAGACCAGAGATATCTAGAATTGCAATAACCCCAAAATCATCAACCGAAAAGTATCTGGGATCGGTATAGAGCGGGATGAGCAGAAAGCCGATGATCTTTACGGCAATGTTACCAATGCCATAGATTAATGATTCCTTTAATGATATTTTAATTGATTTTAGCATTTTATATCAAACGCAAATCAAATTAATATGCTCCTTCTGATTTTTAAGAACCGAAGATACAACTAAGCTTTAAGAATCAGAAAGTGTCGTTTGTAAAAAATCAATAAACAATAAAGTGACAAATTATCAGAAGAATTCAAGGGAAATGCATTAGAACATAAGATTTTGGTAATTTTACAGATATTAAACTCTCTTTACTTTTATGTTATTGAAAATTGGTGATCTTAAGCCCTCTGACTATAAAGGGATAAAAGTACTCGCAGCACATGGGCTCCATCCCGGCGTTTTTCAGATACTAAGTCCGTACCTTAGGAAAGGAATGAAAGTAATTGATTTTGGCAGCGGAGAAGGAGCATTCTCACAAAGGCTTATCGACGCTGGAATGATCGTCGATGCCTGTGATTTAGATACAAAACAGCTGAAAGTGAAAGTTAACCAGAAATATGAGCTTGATCTGAATACAGCTGATATCAGGAAGTCAGTCACTTCTAAATATGATTTGGTTGTTGCGGTTGAAATATTGGAACACCTTCACAATCCATGGAAATTTCTGGAAGACTGCCTCTCCGTATTGAACGAAAGAGGAATTATTGTTCTCAGCACTCCCAATATCTCCTGTTTTACATCAAGGTTGAGGTTCTTTATGAGGGGGACCTTGATTGCTTATGAGAAAACCGACCTTGTACATGGACATATTACTCCTCTATCATATGTCCAGCTTGAAAACTTGTTTGATTTTTATAAGCTCGAAATATTAAGGAAAAGTTATGCGGGTACAATTCCGTTTTTTCACCTGTTCGGTTTATCTCTCTTCTCTTTGTTAAGGAATACGATTCTCCCACTCTTTTATCCGTTCATGAGCGGCCCAAAAAAAGGCAGGTCGCTCGTATATGTTTTAAGAAAGAATTAATCAATGGATTTTGCTTCATTCTATGATAATCAACCAGATTATGCGGGGTTCAGAAACGATCTGGTCAAAAGGGATAATTATTCCGTAATAGTTGATTGGAAAGTACGGAATCTTATAAGTCTGATTCCTGAGGACTTAACAGCCAGGAATATTGTTGAGGTAGGTTGTGCGTTCGGTGTATTATTAAATAATATTTCCGAGAGGCTTCGGATACAATCAAGAACGGGTATTGATATATCAGTAAATAATATTGAAGCTGCTAAAAAGCTTTATCCTGATTGTAGCTTTTTTCAGGGAACACTTGAAGAATTTTTAAGAAAAATTCCGGATGAAATCCCGGGACATAGATTTGATATAGTTGTTCTCTCTGATATCGTTGAGCACATTCCGGATGATTTGGGATTTCTGCAGGATATTAAAAAGATTTCATCATATGTGCTTCTGAACCTGCCATTGGAAAAATCTTTTAAAACAAGAAACAGGCATTACGGGGAAGCAGATCCTTCAGGACATCTCAGGTGTTATGATGAAAAGGATGCCGGGAGACTTGTAAACAGAGCCGGATTCGAAATTGTCAAAGATTTTACTTCGATAGGTTTCTTTGATAAATCTTTTCGCAGAGTTTATAAAGAAATAAGGAGAGAAAGATTACGTTTAAAACCTTTGCCAAAAAAGTGGTTCTGGTTGGTTTTTTATTTTTTGGAAGACAGGATAAAACTTATTGACAAGGGATTGACCACCAGATTTATCGGGTGTAATTATTTTGCTTTGCTAAAAACAGGGACCTGATTTTTTTGCAACTTCCTGATACAGCCCCGAAACACTTTCGGTAAAAGTTATGGTTCCGTACTTTTCAAAGACATAATTCCTTATATATTCTCTATCAAAAGATTCAAGATTTTCTGACATATACCTGATTGCATTGGCAAGCTCAGGTGGATTCTCCCTGGCAACCAGGAGACCGGTTTCTTTTGTAAGTATTTCCTTTGGCCCACCACAGTCAGTCGCTATCACGGGTAACCCGGAGGCCATAGCCTCAATTACAACAATCCCGAAAGTTTCATCCCGGCTCGCCAGTACAAAAGTGTCGAGTCGTGAATAGAATTGCGGAACATCTTCTGCCAGGATCTCTCCATAAAAAATGCATTTATCGTATACTCCTTTTTCCCTGGCAAGTTGAATGAATTTCTCACGATGAATGCCATCTCCTCCTATATGAGCTCTTATGTCAAGATCTTTCAACAGTGCAACGGACTCTATCAGGATATCAAATCCCTTCCTGAAATTGCTCATTCCTCCTAGGATCCCGATATTGAATGTTTCTCCTCTTAGCTTCACGGAAAGCGAAAATTTAGCAGGATCGATCACATTTGGAATAATTATTACCTCCCGGTTGCAATATCTTTTCAAATCTTCTCTGAGAGTATTGCTGACAGCCACAACAGCATCAGAATTCTTAAGACCATAAATAGCACATTGTTTGTGGATCCAGCTTCTGAAATGTTTCTTTACCCAGGAATGTTCGGTAATGATATTTGGTATTTTATTAAGTTTTTGGATGATCGTCCCCAGAAAACCCGCCGGGTATGAGAAATGACTGTGAATAATATCAATCCTGTGATTTGCAAATATTTCCTTCCTTATAAAAGAATATGTATTCCGGAAATATTTAAGCTGGTTGATAACCGGGAATGACCTTCCTGTTGTTACTTCGTATTCAGTTATCTTTTGATTTTTTCTTCTGGTAAACTTGTATCCCGAAAATGGTGCGAGATGCGAATAATCAACTTTGAAACAGACCAGAAAAATATCATGCTTCTGACTTAATGCTTTAGCCTGTTCCTGTATGAAGATGCCACGCCACCTGTTATTCAGATCAGGATATGAATGCGTGAGTATTAAAATGTTCATTTTTTAATCCATTATGCATCTGACAGCACTTCCGGTTTGCTTGTAATTACCACTAAATGAAACCGATGGAAAATCGTAGAATAATTTTCTGCCAATTCCGTGTGTCGGACTATATTCCGTGGAGGACCAATAGTACCCAAATTCAAACAGGCTGGAGTATACACCTGTCAGGTCACGAAATCCGGACCCATACCCTGTAAAACCGCTTTGATTATCAGCCCCTGTATTAGGACTGGACCAATGCTCCAAACCAGTTTCTTTCATTTTTCCTCCGGCTATTTCCAATCCTCCCAGAAATGTTGTTAAAGTTGTCCATTCATCATTTGTTGGGACGTGCCAGCCTTCGGGGCATAACTTTCTGACGTCAGTAACGGCGTACCAGTTGTAAAGGGCACCATATAATGACACATTAGCGTTGTTGTTCTCATAGGAACAGTAAGCCCCTGAAGTTGCTTCCATCCAGACAGAAAGCGTACTTACAAGGGGTATGACTGTCCCATCCTGGTAACGGGTGGTCTTTAAATTCTCTTTTAACCAGGTCTGGTTCCCAATTACGACAGTATGATACATAAAACCATCAATATCATTGACAATCAGAGGAGGCAGGTCAACTTTCCTGCATGAGTAAAAAAGGAGAATTGTCAGAATCAAGGTGGAAAAAACGACTTTTTTCATCTGTTTATGTTTTTTGTAACCCGGAGGTCCGGTCATAATACTGATCTGCAGTTATTCAATCAACGAGATTGTTGATCCTAATATTGCTACTGAAACCTCTTTTCCATTATCCCGGCATCCCTCTTTTTGACCCGTTGAACCCTTACATTCCATCTTTACTTATCGTCTTGTACATGCTTGTAAGGCTACTCTTTATCAATCCCATGTGATTTTCATTCACAATCGCATTAAATCCGTTTTTCCCCATTTCAGCCCGCAGCTCCGGGTCATAAGAGAGTTTCTCTATTGCTGCTTTAAATTCTGACCTGGTGGTGTAGATCAATCCGCACCTGTATCTTTCGATGAGCTTCCTTTGTGGTTTGCAGTCGGAAGCAATAACTGGTTTGCCTCCCAGCATGTAGTCAAAAATTTTGTTTGCCACACCCGATTCATGTTGTGGATTTTTATGGAAGGGAGCCAGGCAGATATCCGTAATATTAATGTATGCAGGAAGTTCTGAAACATCGATCCATGGTACATAACAGACCCGTTCCCTGAGTTGAACGGAATTAATGATAACCGAAAACCGGTTGCTGTCTTTTTTATCTACAGGACCGATGATCAGAAAAACTAACGGATGATTTTCAGCTGCAAGTTCTTCAAATACGCTGAGGGCATCAAAAATTCCCCTTCTTTCGGCCACAACCCCAAAATAAAACAGGACAGTCAATCCCTTTTTTATTTTGACTTTAAGGGTGACCGGTACTTTCTGTTCCATCTGCGAGAGATCAGGAAGGTTTGGCAGTGCAGTAAATATTTCTTTTGAGAATTCAGGATACCGGCCGGCAAGAGTGTCCCTGAAATCTTCGCTGAGAACAATTATTCTGTCAGCATAACCAAGATATTCTCTTTCTTTTTTCTGCCACTTTAACGGTTGCGAAAAAAGTGACCGCAATATCCCTTTTGTCCAGTTGTAGGTCGTGACGGCGTAAGGATAATTCTCGTGCAGGTCAAGGATCATGGGGATCTTTCTCCCTGAATTCTTAATCCCGTTCCATCCTGCTTTTGACATGTAGAGATCATGGACGTGCAATACCTGTAAATTGTTGGCTTTTATGAACTTCTTTATGGATGATGCCCATATATACTCATAAACAGGGATGAGGTTCAGGAAGAAAAACAATATGTTCTTTAATTTTAAATTGATCCTGAACCTTGATATTCTGATCCCTTCAACAGGATCATATGTTTTATTGCCGAATCCAAAGCATAGGACAAATATATCATAACCGGTTTCCCTGAGGATCTCAATTTCTCTCAGAACCCGTTTGTCATTATTAAACTCATTGTCAACTACAACTCCGATATTCATCTTTGGTGAAATTAAGAACTTACACCGAGTTCCACTGGGGCTGTTGAAAAAGTCCTTTGTGAACCTTCGTGATAACCCCTGCCTGCCGGCAGGCAGGTTTGAGTACTTTGTGGTAAAACATAATTTAATACCACAAAGGATCACAAAGTGTCACACTAAGGAACACAAAGGGAAAAAGTCCAAAAAATCAACTTTTTCAACACCCCCTGTGATCTCTGTGTAAGTTTTTTTTCTTCAATTACAATTTCAACTTAATAAAGTAACAACTCTTTTCACCAGGTTTTCCCTGTTGTAAATCGAAGGGGAAGCCTTTTCATTTATTTCCGGATTTGAAATGAGAACTTTTATGTATTCAGAAATGCTCTCTGAATCAAAATAATCAAAAGTCTCCCCGTGCCCTGTTTCCCTGATGATCCCTGCCGCATCCCCGTCAACCGGTCCCAGGCAGATTATGGGCTTTCCCGACGCAAGATATTCAAAAAGCTTCCCTGTGATTATGCTTTTGTTCGTTTGATGATAAGGAATAATAAGAAGCAGTACCGTGGAACTGAGCATGTGTTTTATCGCGGTCTTATGGTCGGTATAGGGAATAAACTCCGCTGTTGGTCCAGCTGGGGAATTCAGAATATCCTCTCTTTGCGCCGGCGAGACCATACCTACGAACTTCAGCCTGCAATCTTCATTTTCATGCCGGAAAACATCAAGGGCTTTCAGCATTCCGGCTACAGGATATGACGCGGAAAGCGTTCCGATATATGAAATGGTAAATATTCCGGGCTTAGACGGATTCAGTCCTGAGAAATCTTCAGCATCATATCCGTTGGTAATCACTTCAATTTTTTCACTCAATCCCCTGATCTTTGACGCAAACAGCTCCTTAAGCGATTTCCCTACAGTAATTAGGAGATCTGCAGATTTCAGTACGCTTTTCTCATAATTTGAGTCGATAAGTCTGGAAATCGTTGAAGGATAGAACTGGTTGTAGTAATAGATATCGGTCCATGGATCACGCAGATCGGCAATCCATTTTATCTCCGGATATTTCTTTTTCAGTTTCAGTCCGATGAGCTGGGTTGAGTGAGGGGGACTTGTTGTAATTATATGCCTGATCTCTTCATTCTCAATTATTTCACATGCTTTCCTGAAGGCAAATCTGTTCCATCCTTTTCTCGGATCAGGAATAAAAAAATTACCCCTGATGAATTTCGTAAGCCAGCCTGAACAGTCTTTTATCCTCATCAATTGCAAAACCTGCTGAAGGGATTTTTGATTTATCCTTTTTATAAAGCCTGAAATAATCTGTTGCTTTTGTTTTATAAACTTTTAGATCTGAAGGTACTTCCTTGACCAGTGAATTGTCCAGTCGCCGGATAGGTCGGCATATTCGGGATCAACTGTAAGAATAACAGGTTCCCATCCGTATTGAGGCAGGTACTTTGAAAATTTAAGCCATCGCTGTACTCCTGCTCCGGATCCCGGGGGCCAGTAATAGGTGATTATAAGAACCTTTTTCATCCTAAAGTTCTTTTCAGAAGGGTACCGATGCTTACTTTTTCTGCAATTATTTCGTTAATCCTGAAATATTAACCCGCTCCTGTTCCATTGAATCACGATACCTTATTGTAACAGTCTTGTCTTCAAGAGTCTGATGATCAATTGTTATGCAATATGGAGTACCGATAGCATCCTGCCGCCGGTAACGTCTTCCAATCGAATCTTTGTCATCGTACTGGCAGTTGAAATCAAACTTCAGATCATGAACGATTTTTTCTGCAATCTCAGGCAGTCCGTCCTTTTTAACAAGCGGCATAACGGCAAGTTTGACAGGAGCAAGGAATGAAGGCAGTCTCAGTACAACCCGTGTATCAGAGCTGCCATCTTCCTTTTTCAGTTCTTCCTCGGCATATGCTGCAGAGATCACCTGCAGGAACATCCTGTCAACACCAATTGATGTTTCAATAACAAAAGGAATATATGATTCTCCTTTTTCAGGATCGAAATACTGCATCTTTTTACCGCTGTATTCCTGATGCTGTTTCAGATCATAATCAGTTCTTGAATGAATACCTTCAACCTCTTTAAATCCGAACGGGAATTTGTATTCAATATCAGTTGCAGCATTTGCATAATGAGCAAGCTTTGTATGGTCATGGAAACGGTAATTCTCATCACCGAATCCAAGAGCCTGATGCCATTTCATCCTTATCTCTTTCCAGTGCCTGAACCATTCAAGCTCAGTTCCCGGCTGAACAAAAAACTGCATCTCCATCTGTTCAAATTCCCTCATCCTGAAGATGAACTGCCTTGCAACAATTTCATTTCGGAATGCTTTTCCGATCTGTGCAATTCCAAACGGGATCTTCATCCTTCCGGTCTTCTGAACATTAAGGAAATTGACAAATATTCCCTGGGCTGTTTCAGGACGCAGATAAATTTTGTTTGCATCCTTCAGAGAGTGGATCCCATCTCGGTGGAAAACATAAGGTTAAACTGTCTTACATCTGTCCAGTTACGGGTACCGGAAATCGGACATACTATCTCATTATCAATAATTATCTGTTTCAGTTCAGCAAGATCAGTTTCATTCATTGCTTTTGAAAACCTGGCATTCAGTTCATCAATTTTAGCCTGGTTTGCAAGAACCCTGGGATTTGTCTCCCTGAATTTCTTTTCATCAAAGGCATCACCGAATCTCTCCCTGGCCTTTTCAACCTCCTTTGTTATCTTATCCTCAATCTTTGCAAGATGCTCTTCAATAAGAACATCTGCCCTGTATCTTTTTTTTGAATCCTTGTTATCAATAAGAGGATCATTGAATGCATCGACATGACCTGATGCTTTCCAGATCGTCGGATGCATAAATATTGCCGAATCAAGGCCGACAATATTATCATTCAGCAGGACCATGCTGTCCCACCAGTATTTCTTGATATTGTTTTTCAGTTCAACACCATACTGACCGTAATCATAAACTGCACTTAATCCGTCATATATCTCACTTGATGGAAAAACATAACCATATTCCTTGCAATGAGCAACCAGCTTTTTAAAAACATCTTCCTGAGCCATAATTAATTTTAGTTTATTTTACGGAAGAGCAAAAGTAATTTAAAATGTTATGTTTTACAAAGCGGCTTAGGCTGCATGTCAGCTTGTCTTCAGGTCTACAGTCGCTGTAAATACATTGCCCTCCTTTTGTAAGGAGCGTCAGGGCTATAGCTTAGAGCTTACAATCTCTTCCCGGCCGGGGTGGTTAATCTATATTCCGAATATATTCGCAATGATTGGTGCGAAAATAATCGGAACCACACCCGAGCTCCCTGGATTCCACTTCATTTCACCAAATCTATTTGTATCTTTAGCCCTCTTAACTCTGCAGATGAGATTATGAAGAAAAGAACTGATTTTCTTGTAATAGGATCAGGAATTGCAGGACTGACATTTGCACTGAAAGCATGCCAGGTTTCGGAAAAGTGACAGTTGTTACCAAAGCAACTCTTGAAGATTCAAACACACGGTATGCCCAGGGAGGAATTGCAGCTGTTTTCAGTGAACCTGATAATTTTGAAAAACATATAAAGGATACTCTAATTGCAGGCGATGGATTTTGCAATGAGGAAGTTGTAAGGATGGTTGTTCAGGAAGCCCCTGAAAGAATAAAGGATCTTATTGATCTTGGTGTTCCATTTGACAAGAAGGAGGATGGAACATATGATCTTGCCAAGGAGGGAGGACATACTGAATACAGGATTCTTCATGCAAAGGACAAGACAGGTGAGGCAATTCAGAAAACTCTGATGGAAAGGGTAAGAAAGAATCCGAATATTGAAATATTATGAACATCATTTTGCAATTGAGATTCTTACCCAGCATCATCTGGGTGATTGAGGTTAAAAAGAATTATCCCGATATTAAATGTTACGGAGCATATGTTGCTGACCTTGTTAACCAGAAGGTTTTGACCTTTCTTTCCAAGGTCACAGTTGTTGCAACAGGAGGGATTGGGAAATGTTTATCTTACAACAACCAATCCGGAAATTGCCACCGGCGATGGTGTAGCAATGGTTTACAGGGCAAAGGGAACAATTGAAAATATGGAATTTATTCAGTTTCATCCCACCTCATTATATGATCCCGAAAAAAGACCTCATTTCCTGATAACAGAAGCATTACGCGGATATGGTGCCGTACTGAAAAATATGTCAGGTGAAAAATTCATGAACAGATATGACAGCCGCGGATCACTGGCTCCAAGGGATATTGTTGCCAGGGCAATTGACAATGAGATGAAGATCTGGGGTGATGATCATGTATGGCTCGATTGTACTCATCTGGATCCTGAAGGACTGAAGGATCATTTCCCGAATGTTTATGAACATTGCCTCCAGCGTGGTATTGATATAACAAAAGATATGATACCGGTTGTACCCGCTGCTCATTATTCATGCGGAGGAATTAAGGTGGATATAGACGGACAGAGCAATATAGACAGGCTTTATGCTCTTGGTGAGGTCTCATCAACAGGACTTCACGGTGCAAACAGACTGGCTTCAAATTCACTTATGGAAGCTGCTGTTTATGCACACAGGGCAGCAATGCATTCGGGTAACCGGCTTAATGAGCTTGACTTTGAAGAAAAAATTCCTGACTGGGACTATAAGGGAACAACCCATCTTGAGGAGATGGTGCTTATTACCCAGAGCCATAAGGAAGTGCAGATGATAATGAGCAATTATGTTGGTATTGTCAGGTCAGATCTGCGTCTTGAAAGAGCAATGGTACGGCTTGAAATTCTTTATAATGAAACCGAAAGCCTTTATAAAAGATCACTTGATTTCCAAAAAGATATGTGAACTGCGAAATCTTATTAATGTCGGATACCTTATAATAAAAATGGCCAAGAACAGAAAGGAGAGCATAGGACTTCATTATTCAATCGACTATCCCAAAAGAGTGACATCCGGATTAAATAATTATTAAGTATGAACCATCTTGAATCATCTTTTACGGGCAAGAATAATGCCTGGAGGTATATTGTAATGATTGCGGCAGTCCTTATCGCTTCAAATACTATAGGTGCCGTGCCTTTGATAGTGGCATACGCATTAAAGGCAGCATCCGACCCTTCTGTCATATCGGCAATTACTGAAAATCCAAATGACTTCAGTGTTCTTGGTCTCGATCCAAATCTTGGCCTATTTATGATGCTGTTCCCGTTCCTTGCAGGTTTGGTGACTTTTATCCTGCTTATCAAACCATTGAATAACAGGACATTTAAAATGACAGTGAACGGAACCCGATCTATAAGGTGGAACAGATTTTTTATTTCAGGACTTGTATGGCTTATTCTTTCAGCAGTTTATCTTTTTATTTATCTGAAAGTTGATCCTTCAAATTTCACTTTAAATAATACCTCAGTCACTCTTATCGGCCTTCTGGTAATTTCACTGGTTTTTATCCCGTTTCAGGCAGCATTTGAAGAGGTTCTTTTCAGAGGATACCTTATGCAGGGATTTTCAGTACTTGCAGGAACAGGTGGTTCCCGCTGCTGTTAACCTCACTGTTTTTCGGACTTATGCATTCGTTTAATCCGGAAGTTGAGGAATTTGGATTTTTTACAATGATGCCTCAGTATGTTCTGTTCGGACTGATCTTTGGGATAATAACAATTCTTGATGACGGCATTGAAGCAGCAATGGGCGCCCATGCTGCAAATAATATCTTCCTGTGCATAATGGTTACACACGACTCTTCTGCCCTGCAGACTGCAGCTGTTTATGAGCAGCAGAATGTTTACCCGTGGACTGAATTGGCAGCCCTTTTAGTTACAGGTGTAATATTTATTATGATCCTGAAAGTGATTTTCAGATGGAAGAGCTTTTCCCCACTTTCAGGGAAGGTTGAGGCAGCAGATAAACAGGATCAGATTCCGTATACTGATGTTTTGTCATCACTCCGGTAATCGCCCCATCTGATACGGATCTCATTAATAATATCCTTTATCTCCCCAACCTCAAGGGAAGTGAGAAGCCTGAGCCGGGTCTCCTTAAAATTTGGCAATCCTTTGAAGTAGTTTGAAAGATGCCTTCGCATTTCATAGATTGCCCTCTTTCCCTCTTTATATTTCAGCGATTTTTCGAGATGGAGCAGTGCAAGATCAGCTTTTTCAGACACTGTAGGTTCGGTAAGCAATTCCCCTGTCCTGAGGTAATGCCTGATGTCGCGGAATATCCATGGTCTGCCAACAGTAGCACGCCCGATCATAATTCCGTCAACCCCGTACCTGTCGAACATCTCCCTGGCTTTTTCAGGGCCGTCAATATCACCATTTCCGATAACAGGGATTTTCATCCTTTGATTATTTTTCACCTCACCGATCAGCGTCCAGTCAGCACACCCCTTATACAGCTGTGCCCTTGTCCTGCCATGGATGGTTAGTGCGCTGATCCCCGTATCCTGCAATCTCTCGGCTATTTCAACTATATTTTTGCTGTCATCATCCCAGCCGAGCCTGGTTTTAACAGTGACAGGCAGCTTTACAGCTTTTACTATTGCTTCAGTCATCTCATCATCAGCGGAATATTCCGCAGCATTCCGGCACCGGCTCCCCTGTTGGCAATCTTCTTTACAGGGCAGCCGAAATTTATGTCAATAAGTTCGGGTTTGGATTCTTCAGCTATTATGGCTGCCTCAACCATTGCATCTATAAGGTGCCCGTACAGCTGAATACCTATAGGCCTTTCAAAGTCATATATATCAAGTTTTTTCACACTCTTCTCACCCTCCCGGATAAGTCCGTCGGATGAGATAAATTCGGTGTACATGAAATCGGCCCCGTTCATCTTGCAGACCATTCTGAAAGAAGGATCGGTAATATCCTCCATTGGTGCAAGAAACAAAGGATATTCCCCAAGTGTTATATTTCCAATTGTCAAATTGATTTTTATTACGGCCAGATGCTGCTTTGTGCTTCAGTTGATTCAGAAGCTTTGTTCAGCTCATTTTTTCTGTAAAAATATACAATGCCATAATTTTCACTTTCAGCCATCCTCTTATCTTCAGGAAGTGTGCTGTGTGTATTTTCAACCTCATTCCAGATCTGAATAATGATATCATCAGCCTCTTTCCTGAGTTCATAATTCTTTTCGGTGTAATCAAGATTTCTTTTTGCAAGGGTCTTTTGATAGTTCCATGCTTCAAGGAAATTCTGGTATCTTACTTTGACAACTGCAATTGTAGGATTTGTTATCGGACAACCACCTTTCCTGATCCGGTATTCTTCTCCTTCTATTATTCGCTTGCCCCAGCTTATAAGTTCATTTTCAGTATTTAATGAAGGTACTGTTGATTCATTTGTCGCCAATCCGTAAAATGCCCTTGTTTCAGCCGGAAGATCACCCCTGAAAATTGCCATATTCATCACCCTTACAAAATGAGTCAGATACAACCTTGCCTTCCGGATAATCTCAGCATAGTCCTTGCTTTTGTTGCTCTGCGAAGCATACGATTGTCGCTGCAGCTGGATCATATTTTCAAACCGTGGAAGGAAACTCTGCAGCCGGACAATATTTTTGGGAGAAAAGGCCATCTTGCTTGGATGAACATCTTTCCCTTTTTCGAGGGCAATTCTCATTGCCCTGATACGAGCCGCATCAGTGTTGGGCAGTCTTCTGTAAGGCATGTGTCGTCAGGTTGGTGTTAATAATGTGTTGATAACTCTGTTGCGAATATAATAAAGATTTATTAACAATAAACTCTATTCGCAAATTAATTCTACTGATTATTAAAACGTTCTGAATTGATCTTTATTTGATTAACCTGTTAATAAATAATTTTACAAAATATTTTACGGATCCGTTCTAAAAAAGTTTCACTGGATGAATTATTTGTCGCAATTCGCTAAAATTCAGTTTACCCCCCTGCCGCTTGGTTGCAGGTTTGGTGTTGGGGCAGATTGCTTCGTCGTACCGCTGGCGCGGGACTCCTCGCAATGACTATGCCACTTAGCTGCTGCTATCTGCCACTTTGCCTCCTCGCCTGGCCCGGGAAAACAGCGAGGCTTTCATGACCAGAAGAATCGACAGATTGTATTGCAAAGAAATAATTGTCTTTTGAATAGGGGAGGGTCACCTCTGTCCCTTTTACAAAAATCTTCTTTCCCCAGAGCGGCTGGTATGTTTCCCTCATCAGGACATAATACCCGGCAGGTTTAACTCCATTTCCCGGAGCCTCCCACCGGAGCGTAGTCTTATTAGTCAATCCGCCGGCGACTATCCCGCAATTGACAGGCTCAAAGGGTGCAAGCGCAAGATTTGCAATTGTAGCAAGATTAATCCCTGCATTTTTTCTTACATATTCATAATCAACATATTCCGGAAGGTCTCCTTCCTGGATCCCGTTGACTATTGCCGGGATCTTGTGGGTTCTGTCATAATTTTCATTGAATTCGCAGATCCTTACGGCTGTAAAACCCTCCAGACAGAATGGGGAATGATCGCCGCCCCTGCCAAACCTGTCGTTCCGGAATACAAGGGTAATATTGAGCTGGTCGACATATCTTTCACCTGTCTCCTTGATATAGCGAGCCAGTTGCCGGGCTTTGCCGTCATTTTCTCCCGAAGTGTATTTCCTCAATGCCGTCATCTGCTCCGTTTCGTATAGCGGGTACTCCTTCGCTGAATACTCTTACACGCATATTATCGTTTAACAGCGTTTCACTCGACCCGCTGTTCCCGATCATATCGTTATTGAGCATTGCCACGATATTCCATTTCTCCTGTTTTGCCTTCCCTGCCATATATTTTGCACCATACAGGCCATGTTCTTCGCCTGAAACTGCCATAAATACTATTGTTGCCGGAAATCTCCGCGCTGACATTATCCTTACAAGCTCGATTATCGCCGCAATGCCTGATCCGTCATCATTAGCCCCCGGTGCAAAGCCCGTGTTATCACTGTCGGTGGCTGCCCTTGAGTCGAGGTGCGCGCTTATCAATATCTTTCTGTCATCCGTTGGGTCAGTCCCTTTAAGTGTCGCAACTACATTCTTAAGTTTTGTCTCCGATGGTATTCTCTGTCCCTGACCGCCGGCAGTATACTCTTCAAATCTGACATCCAGCCGCCCTCCTGAAAAGGGAATACTTTTCTCCATTTCAGTTTTAATCCAGTTCCATGCAGCCCCGATACCCTTCTCAGGATCATTCTGTACACTCAGGTTGTGACGGGTGTGAAAGCTCACCAGCTTACGGACGTACTGTTCTATCCTCTCTTTCGAGATCGCTTCAACCATTCTTGTTATTTCAGGGTCCCGGCTTATAATTGTTTGAGCAAGGGCAGAGTGATTCAGAAGTATAAGAACAAAAAGAAACAGTAACTTCTTCATGATCAGAAAGCCTTATAGTATTCCCTGAAAAGACGTGCGATATTAACGATCGTGATCTGTTTGGGGCATTCAGCTTCACATGCTCCGGTATTGGAGCAGTTGCCAAATCCAACTTCATCCATCCTTTCAACCATTGCTCTTGCACGCTCTTTTGCCTCAACCCTTCCCTGTGGGAGCAGTGCAAACTGTGAGATCTTGGCAGAAACAAACAGCATTGCTGAAGCATTTTTACATGCAGCTACACATGCCCCGCATCCGATGCAGATTGCAGAATCAAATGCAGCATCTGATTTTTTCTTTGGAACAAGTATTGAGTTAGCTTCAGGAGCTCCTCCAGCATTTACCGAAATAAAACCACCGGCAGTCTGGATCTTGTCAAAGGCACTTCTGTCGACAATCAGATCTTTAATTACCGGAAACGGTTTTGCTCTCCAGGGTTCAATCCAGATAGTCTCACCATCTCTGAAATATCTCATCGAGAGGTGACAGGTTGTAATTGCAGGTACAGGTCCGTGAGGATGTCCGTTTATATACATCCCGCACGATCCGCAGATACCTTCACGGCAGTCGTGATCGAAGGCAACGGGATCCTTGTCATCTTCCACAAGCTTTTTGTTTAGCGCATCGAGCATTTCCAGGAATGACATCTCAGGTGATACATTATCCATCTCGTATGTTACAAAAGAACCTGTGGCTTTGGCATCCTTCTGACGCCATATTTTCAATATGAGTTTCATATGAGGATCTTTATACTAATTCAATTTAATATGTCTTTTAATATGTCTTTTAATACTGCTGTCTATTTCACGGATTTCTTAGCGTCTTAGTGTCTTTGTGGCATCCTTTATTCTTGGCCATCAAAGGCACTAAGGCACAAACTTCATAAATCGGAAGCTATCTGAGGGAAACCGGATTTCGTATTACTTATAACTTCTCACCTTCAGCTCAACCTCTTCAAACTTCAGCTCCTCCTTATGAAGTATATGAGGTTTTCCTTCACCTGCATATTCCCAGGCAGCCACATATGCAAATTTTTCATCATTCCGCAGCGCTTCACCATCAGGAGTCTGAAACTCTTCCCTGAAATGGGCACCGCACGATTCTTTTCTTTCAAGTGCATCATTTACAAGAAGCTCTGCAAGTTCAAAATAGTCAGCTACCCTGCCTGCTTTTTCAAGCTCCGGGTTAAGCTCGTATATTGTTCCGGGAATATTAAGATCTTTCCAGAATTCTTCCTTAAGTTCATGAATCAGAACAAGAGCTTTTTTCAGACCCTCTTCATTTCGTATCATTCCGCAATAATCCCACATTATCTTTCCAAGCCGTTTATGGAATGATGCGGCTGTCTGTTTTCCCTTTATTGAAATCAGCTTTTTAAGACGTTCAATTGAAGCTTTTTCAGCTTCAGCAAATTCAGGTCTGTCTGTTTTTACCCCGGGATCCTGATCTCATCAGCAAGATAATTACTGATTGTATTAGGAAGGATGAAATATCCGTCGCCGGTAGCCTGCATAAGCGAACTTGCGCCGAGCCGGTTTGCACCATGATCTGAAAAATTAGATTCACCTATGGCATAGAGTCCGGGAATTGTTGTCATCAGTTCATAGTCGACCCATAGGCCTCCCATTGTGTAATGACCTGCAGGATAGATTCTCATAGGTTCTTCATATGAGTCAATACCTGTAATGGTCTTGTACATCTCAAACAGGTTGCCATATTTGTTCTCAATAGCTTTCTTCCCCTGCTTTTTTATTGCATCCCTGAAATCAAGATTTACTGCAAGTCCTGTTTCACCGACTCCAAAGCCGGCATCACAGCGCTCCTTTGCTGCCCTTGAGGCAACATCCCTCGGGACAAGATTTCCGAAAGTGGGATATCTGCGTTCAAGATAATAATCCCTCTCTTCTTCAGGAATTGTGTTGCCTGGCCGTTTATCTCCCTTTATTTTTGGGACCCAGATTCGTCCGTCATTTCTGAGCGATTCTGACATAAGTGTCAGTTTTGACTGGAACTCATTCAGCTGCGGAACACTTGTCGGATGGATCTGAATAAAGCTGGGATTTGCAAAAAAGGCTCCTTTCTTGTGGGCTTTCCATGCTGCCGAGGCATTTGAATTGACTGCCAGTGTCGACATGTAATAGATTGTGCCGTATCCGCCTGTTGCAAGAACAACTGCATGGGCAGAATGTCGTTCAATTTCACCTGTAACCAGGTTGCGCGTTATAATCCCCTTGCCTTTCCGTCAATTACGACAAGATCAAGCATTTCCCTCCTCGGGATACATAACCACATTTCCCTTTCTGATCTGCCTGTTAAGAGAGGAATAGCATCCAAGCAGACATTGCTGTCCGGTCTGTCCTTTTGCATAGAATGTCCTTGATACCTGTACTCCTCCGAATGACCGTGTATCAAGGGTTCCTCCGTAATCACGGGCAAATGGTACACCGAGTGCAGTATAATGATCAATCACCTCATTGCTTACTTCTGCTGCCCTGTAAACATTTGCTTCACGGGCCCTGAAATCACCTCCCTTTATCATATCATAAAATAGCCGGTAGACACTGTCACCGTCGTTCTGATAGTTTTTTGCAGCATTTATACCGCCCTGGGCTGCAACAGAATGTGCCCTTCGGGGAGAATCCTGGTAACAGAAGTTCTTAACACTGTATCCAAGTTCACCAAGGGATGAAGCAGCCGATGCTCCTGATAATCCTGTACCGACAACAATTATTTCAAGCTTCTTCTTGTTGGCAGGATTAACCAGTTTGACGGAAGCCTTGTATTTTGTCCATTTTTGTGCAAGCGGACCATCTGGTATCTTTGAATTTAGTTTTTCCATATATATGTTTTTCTATCTGAATTGCCAGAGTGTGATTGAAATAAAAGCAAAACCAAGTGGAAGAGCAATTGCATAGATCCATGCAACGGTATTTACAACAGGTGTCCAGATCCTGTGATTCAGTCCCAGTGTCTGAAAAGCTGAAGAAAAAGCATGAAACAGGTGAAAACCAAGCAGTACAAAACAGGTAAGGTAGATAAAATTGTAAGCCGGAATCTTAAACAGGTTATGAGCATGGAATAAAAATTTTCGGGATCTCCCGGAACGAATCCCAGCCTGATAAAATAGAAATTGAAAAAATGAATTATGAAATAAGTCAGGATAGATGCTCCTGTCCAGATCATAAACCTGGAGAAGAAATAAGTCTCTGATTTATTACCGGCTGCATAACCGACCGGACGTGCCAGCCAGTTCTGGATCTGAAGGTAGATACCCCATGAAATATGGATAAGGATTGCTGCAATAAGCACAACTTCGATTATCCTGATCAGCGGGAAAGTTGCCATAAAATGGGCAGCTTTATTGAATGGTTCAGGATCGCTTTTAAGAAGCATCAGGTTTATTGAAAGATGTACCGGCAGAAATAACAAAAGAAAAACTCCTGCCAGTGCCATTACAAACTTTTTGGAAATAGACGAAAAAATAACTTTATTCATTGACTATGATATTTTAAGATGCTGGTTTTGTCCGGAGAAATATTCCTTAAAATTAAAATTATTTAAATATATTAACAATCCCCCGAAATAACTATATTTATTTTTGAAATGTTATATGAGGTAATATGCGATTTATCATATCGGATTATTAAAGCATTTTATCAATGAAATATTACATTCACTGCAAGGGAGGTAAACTCTACTATTCAGATTCAGGCGAGGGTGATACGGTGGTTCTGATTCATGGTTATCTTGAATCATCGGAAATCTGGAACGGATTTGCCGAGAAACTGGCACAGAAATTCAGGGTCATTTCTGTTGATCTTCCGGGTCACGGACAATCTCCAATCTTCGGAGAATGTCATACAATGGATTTTCTGGCTTTACTGGTCAAAGATCTTCTCGACAGCCTCAATATTAAAAAAGTATTCCTGACCGGCCATTCACTCGGTGGGTATATTTCACTTGCCTTTCTCGAATACTTTCCTGACCGGCTCAATGGGTATTCACTTTTTCATTCCCATCCTTTTGCCGACACTCCCGAGGTGATTAAAAAGAGAGAAAGGGAAATAACGGTTGTAAGGTCAGGCAGGAAATTCCTTATTTACCCTGAAAATGTTTCAAGGATGTTCGCAGATGACAACGTTGTAAAATTCAAAGATGCCTTGCAGCGGTCAAAAGATATTGCTTCCAGGTTAAGTGATGAAGGTATAATCGCCGTTCTTAACGGAATGATAAGCCGGCCGTCAAGACTATCAGTAATGGAAGCAGGGAAGGTTCCATGTCTGTGGATACTCGGGAAATATGATAATTATATATCATGTGAACAGGTTAAGGAGAAAGTGAGGCTTCCTGCAAATGCCAGATTGCATATTCTTGAAAACTCCGGACATCTGGGATTTATTGAAGAGGAGGAGAATACCCTTAAACTTATGACTGACTTTATTAACGGACTCGGGAACTAAATAAGCAAGCCAGAGCTAATTCAAATATCCGATCGCATATTTCAGCGTTGTGTCAATCTCCTGCCAGATTGGATAAAATCCCTTGTTATCCAATAAGTTACGGGCAATATATGCCTTTAGCTGCGTATGAATTATAGCTCCTGATATCTTCAATCCTTCCGGATCCTTTTTGACCCCGTTCTTTGATGCAAAATCCGTGAACTGTCGAGCAGACCCTGGCTGTTAAGATACTTTTCCATCTCTCTTACCTCAGTGTATTTCTTCAGAGCTTCCCGGTGGGTTTCCGTATAATTCAGGGAGAACCTGTAAATGAGGGGTCTGACTGCCAGGAAATATGGGATATCCCGGAAGTGTCGACCGGAACAAACTTATCAGGCATTATACCTCCTCCCCCGAAAACGACTTTACCTCCGGGAGTAGTGAATTTCAGTGAGTCTGAAAAATGGATGCTGTCCGGAATTTCAAACTCGCCATGTATAGCTCTTGCATTAAGATCGTCAAAATATTCGTCAAAGCCATTGTTATAGGGTTTCTGGATTGACCTGCCGGTAGGAGTGTAGTAGCGGGCAATTGTAAGCCTCATACCCGATCCATCGGCAAAAGGTATTGGTTCCTGCACCAACCCTTTGCCAAATGATCGTCTGCCGATAATTGTACCGCGGTCATTATCCTGAATTGCACCTGCAAGAATCTCACTTGCTGAAGCGCTCCATTCATCAATAAGTACAACAAGATCTCCTGTTTCAAACTCCCCTTTACCCGTTGCCCTTGCTTCATTTTTAGGCTGTGAGCGCCCTTTTGTATAAACTATCAGCTGACCCTCCTTCAGGAACTGATCTGCAATTTTGATAGCCGATTCCATGACACCTCCCGAGTTTTGACGCAGGTCAAGAATCAGACTTTTCATGCCTTTGGCTTTTAGCTCCCTGAGGCTTTTCATGAATTCATCAAAGGTTGTCATGGCAAAATTATTGATCTGTATGAAACCCGTATGGTCATTTATCATATAACTTACATCCACACTGTTGATCGGAATTTTATCACGTGTAATTTCAAACGGGATCAAATCCTTGTAACCCTTTCTCAGAACCTTGATCTTTACGACTGTCCCTCTGGGTCCTTTGAGCATTCCCATTACACTCTCGTCGCTCATCCGCTGTCCGGCGACCAGTGAATCGTTCACATAAATAATCTTATCTCCGGCAAGGAGTCCGAGCTTTTCGGAGGGACCACCAGGTATGGTGCTGATAACCAGTATAGTATCAGTAAGCAGGTTAAATGAAATGCCTATTCCGTCAAAATTCCCCTGTAATGGCTCATTTGCACGGATAAGATCTTTTGCAGGTATATATACCGAATGTGGATCGAGTTTTTTCAGAATAGCAGGGATTGCTGCTTCTACCAGATCACCACGGTTAACGGAATCAACATAGTCTGATTCTATAATGTTGAGAATGCTGTTGATCTTGTCATTTCTTACCCTGAAACCTGATTGCTGCTGAACAGGATTCTTGCGGGGAAGATATATACCTATCAGGATGCCCGCTATCAGGGACAAAGAAAGCAGAAGAGGAAGAAGAACACTTTTATTGGAGTTATTGTATTTCATAGATGTCATTTTCAGGATCAATATATACCAGTTCAATGCCTGCACGTTTCAGCAGGTCAAGCCCGTCAGTTATGCGATATCGGTTACAGTAAACCACTCTTTTAATACCCGACTGGATAATCAGTTTTGAACATTCCATACATGGGGAAGTTGTTACATAAAGCGTTGATTCTTCGCTGGAATTGTTCGACTTGGCAACCTTTGTGATCGCATTTGCTTCGGCATGAAGAACGTATGGTTTGGTGACATTGTTTTCATCTTCACATACATTCTCAAAGCCTGCCGGTGTTCCATTGTATCCGTCGGAAATTATCATCTTTTCTTTTACAATAAGAGCTCCTACCTGCCTGCGTTTACAATAGGAATTCTGGGCCCAGATAAGAGCCATTTCCAGATAGCGTTTGTCAAAAGCGATCTGCTTTTCAAAGCAAGGCTTAGCGACTTCCTTTTCCGTCATCGGGTCCCGTATAGGCTGTTTATTAAAAGGCTCAAAGTTAAATATTTTCCTCTAAAACTAAATTACCAACGAAAACCTGTTTTTACAATTCCAACCCAAATTGCCTGAATGTTAACATTCATCCAGGCAACCTTCCTGTAATAACGTAATTTTACAGAAAATTTTATAACGACAGGAAAAAAAGGCATCTGATTCCAGGAATCCCCGGCGATTCGGTGCAGGAGTGACCCCCATCCCGTTCACTTATTCCGAAGAGATGTTCCAATTTTTCAGGAATAAATCAGGTTAGCATTTTCCTCCGTGCCCGCACTCTCAGACAACTGGTTTTCCTGCTGACACCGTTAGGCTGAAAATCCCTGAGTCGCCTTTATGATAAGAATTTAACTCATTTGTGTCATAGAACTCCGACAGGATTGATTCAGGCAGCTTTATTTCGTTTTGTTTATGAACCCTGGTTTTCAAGAATCCCGAATTATCAATAATTTTCAGATATTCGTTCATTTCACTTGCCCCTGATACGCATCCGACGTACATTTCAGCATCTTTTTGCATCTTTTCTGACATAGTTCCTTTAACCACAACATCTGAGACGCAAAAGTGTCCGCCTGGTTTTAAGACTCTGAAAATTTCAGAGAAAGCCTTTGTTTTATCAGGCACAAGGTTAAGAACACAATTTGAAATTACAACATCAAACAGATTTTCTTCAAATGGCATGTTTTCGATATCACCAAGCACAAATTCAACATTTTTGTAATTCAGTTTAGCGCAGTTGTCAATTGCTTTTCTGACCATAGGTTCAGTCATGTCAAGTCCGGTTACCTTTCCTTCTTCTCCGACAATTGCCCTTGCGACAAAACAGTCATTTCCGGCCCCGCTGCCAAGATCAAGAACCTGGTCGCCTTTTTTAATCTGTGCAAATTCTGTTGGAATACCACATCCAAGTCCAAGATCTGCATCAGGATTATACCCTTCCTTATTTTCATAGCTTTCGCTCATAAAGGTGTATTCTGTATCAGGTCCGCAGCAGGATGGACTGCAGCATGATAATTTCTTATCATCACTTTGAAGGGCAATACTGGCATATTTTTCCTTTACAATGAGTTTTAAATCTTCTCTTCTCATAATTTTGGTTTGATTTCGTTTTTATATAGTGTGTAGAAGCCATTTTTTATTTCATCTCTTACTCTCCTGAATTCGCTTAAAATAAATTCTTCTGTACCTTTTACCCTGGAGGGATCATCAAATCCGATATGCAGACGATACTTAACCTTACCTGAGAAGTAAGGACATGCTTCATTTGCATCATCACAAACTGTAATAACATAATCCCATTCATCCAGGACATACTGATCCACAAGTTTTGGGGTATGATAACTTATGTCAATATCCACTTCTTTCATTACCTGAACAGCCATCTCATTTACTTTCTTCCCAGGCTGGATTCCTCCGGAAAAGACCTCCATTCTTTCATCTAACGACTGCAAAAATCCATGTGCCATCTGGCTCCTGCATGTGTTACCGGTACATAATATCAATATTTTCATAATCTTATTCTTTTTAAAATACTATTTACATTCAAAATTTCCGGGATATTGATTTCAGCTATAAATGCTTCTGACATTTCTTTCAATTCCTTTATTTTATCAGGATTTAAACAATAGCAGGTTTTAATTCCCTCTGTCGTACCCGTTATCAGACCAGCATTTTTTAATTCTTTAAGATGTTGAGTTACCGTAGTTCTGCTAAGGGGCAATTCATCAGCTATATCGCCTGTGATACAGGTCCTTGTCTCTGCAAGGTATTTTAAGATAGCCAGACGTGCGGGGTGTGCAAGTGCCTTAAATAATTCCGAACGCTTTTGAAATTCAGCACTGAATAACCCGGATTTAGCGTATGCCATATTTTTTCTCCAGTATTTTTATGACGCAAATATACGTTAATTTTAAATAACGTATAATTACGTCATCATTTTTACAATAATATTACAGGAATGTTTTTCGTTATTGAAAAGATGACTACATTTCGTATATTTGCGAAACATAAAAATAAAATGTATCGGGTATTTCAGGCAAGTTAGAATTTCCTCATGAGGTTCAGGAGGTGGCCCGGATTTAAATCAATCAGACTATGAAAGAAAAGGTTCTTGCAGTTTTATTTTTTATTTCGCTACTGGTAGTATCATGCAGGCAACAGTCCCGGACAGTTCAAAAACCTGAGATTAAAGCAGAGGTATCAGGGAATGACATTGAAGTATACTATTTCCACATGACGACACGCTGTGCGACTTGCAGAACAATTGAATCAGAAGCACGTAAAAATGTTGAAATGCTTTATCCTGAAGAATTTAATTCGGGGAAAGTTAATTTTACAGCCCTTAATATTGAAGAAGAAGCCGGTAAAGCGCTGGGTGACCAGTTTGGAGTTAACGGCCAGACACTTCTGATTGTGAAAGGTGATCAGAAAATAAATATCACCAGTCAGGGATTCCTTTACGCAGAAGGGAAACCTGATAAGTTTGCATCAGTTATAAAAGAAAGCATCGATTCTCTTCTTCTCAGATGATTTAAAACACACTGGCAACTGACATCACTGACACATATGCGGACCCGAAAGACGGGCGGTACACCCGACATAGCCCGTCTGTTAAAATACTAAAATAGAAAGCAAAATGGCAACCAAACTTATTCTTCTGGCATTGTTTGGCATAGCTATGGCGCACCTCGAAGGTGTGGTTGTGGTTTACCTGCGGAAGGCCCTTGGAATCCTTGATTCGGAATCAAATAAGGAATCGGTTGAGAAGTTTCCGAAAAGATATTTATATATTGAAATGACAAGGGAGGCAGCAACAATTATCATGCTTGTTGTCATTGCATATCTGGTCGGTGAAACATGGCCTGAAAAAGGAATTTTCTTTCTCTGGACTTTCGCTGTCTGGGACCTGTTCTATTACCTCTCCCTGTTCATCCTGATAAAGTGGCCGCCGACTCTTAAAACAATCGATGTCCTTTTCCTTATCCCGGTACCATGGATCGCACCTGTCTGGTTCCCGATTGGTGTCTCATCACTGACGATAATTATAATAGTTTCCCTCTTTCTGCTGAAAGTTTTGATGTAAAAAAGGAGGGGCAGCCATAAATTATTTAGCGGTAAAGTGTTTACTTTTAGCGAAAGTTTTAATGGAAAGTGGGCGCGGGACAAGGAAATAATATCAGCATCTCATCGAGAATAAATACCATATTCCGATCACTTCAATACAGGAATTACAGGCTTTTCTTTACAGGGCAGAGCATATCGCTGATAGGAACATGGATGCAGCGTATTGCGCTACCCTGGCTGGTCTACAGGATGACCGGATCAGAATTCCTTCTGGGACTTGTAAGTTTTGCCGGACAGATCCCAACCTTCCTTCTGGCGCCATTCGCAGGTGTGATAACTGACAAGCTCAGCAAATACAAAGTCCTCCTCACAACCCAGGTCCTTTCATTGGTCCAGGCGTCTGTTCTTGCCCTGCTCTCGCTGACAGGTGTTATTCAGATATGGCAGATAGTTACGTTGAGCGTGGTACTGGGTTGTATAAATGCTTTTGATGTTCCCTCCAGGCATTCATTTGTAATAGAGTTGGTTGAAAAAAAGGAAGACTTCGGCAATGCCATTGCATTAAATTCGCTGATGTTCAATGGAGCACGTCTGATTGGTCCGTCAATTGCCGGATTACTGTTGGCTGCTGCCGGTGAGGGAATTTGTTTTCTCATCAATGCTGTGAGCTATGTTTTTGTAATAGGCTCTCTTTTGAAGATGCAGATAAGCAAAAAGGAATTGAAAAAAGAGCGAGGCAATATTTTCAGGGAAATGAAGAAAGGCTTCAATTATACCTTTGGATTCCCACCTATCAAACACCTGATCCTTCTGCTGGGGATCGTCAGCCTCATGGGTGCATCCTACCAGCTTCTGATACCTGTATTTGCAAAGGATGTCCTGCACGGAGGTTCGGGCACTTTTGGCTTCCTGATGGGGGCTGCAGGATTCGGTGCATTGCTCGGAGCCCTCTTCCTGGCTTCCCGCGAAACGGTAATCAGGCTTGGCAGGCTTATCCCCGCTGCTTCTGCACTGTTTGGCTCGGGACTTATAATTTTATCCTTTACAAGTTATTTCCCGCTTTCACTTGTTCTTATGGTAGTCGCCGGGCTGGGGCTAATGCTTCATACGGCATCAAGCAATACTATTCTGCAGACTATCACGGATGATGACAAACGCGGCAGGGTGATGAGCTTTTATACAATGGCAATCATGGGTACAGCACCATTCGGAAGCCTGATAGCCGGAAGTCTCGCCAGGGCAATCGGCACTCCGCTGACAATGCTTACAGGAGGATTGTGCTGCATAATCGGGTCATTCGTTTTCTACAGGAAACTTCCTGAACTAAAGAGAATTGTCAGGCCTGTATATGTTAAAATGGGTCTTATACCGGAAGTGATCTCCGGGATACAGACAGCATCCGAACCATTGTAAAGACTTCAGTTCTCCCTGAATACCAGATAGTTGACAGATCAAATCCGGAAAGCTGATTTCATCAGAAACAACATTATCATTTCTTTTCCGTTAAATTAGTAATGATAATATCGGGAAGTCAGTAAATCTATTAATTCTTTAAACATCTGATAACTATGAAGTTTCTGAGGATAGCTTTTATTTTGTCTGCAATCAGCCTTGCATCAGGTTGCGGAAAGGTAGATGATAACGATCAGATACCTGCAAACGGCGAAAGTATAATAGTTGACCATTTATCAACCAAGCTTGGAACAATTCCGGCAGAGTGGATAACAGCTGCAAAGGATAATCTTCACATAGCATACAGCCATACTTCGCATGGAAGTCAGCTTACAGAAGGGATGTCGGGTCTGGTTTCATTCAAGGGAACAGCCTACACATGGAACAACGGTGGAACAAATGGTGCGCTTGATCTTCACGACTATGCTATCAGCGGTGATCTTGGCAGTCCTGACATGACGTCATGGGCCTCAGGTACCAGGACATACCTGGCAGCCAATCCTGATGTGAATGTTGTAGTATGGTCGTGGTGCGGGCAGGTTTCAAATGCATCGGCAGGTGAGATCGATACATATCATGAGCTTATGTCGGACCTGGAAGCCGACTACCCGGATGTCAGATTCGTCTACATGACCGGTCATCTTGACGGGACCGGGTTGACAGGCAATCTTCACCTGAGAAATGAACAGATCAGGAATTACTGCAGGGGAAATAAAAAGATCCTTTATGATTTCGCCGACATTGAATGCTATAATCCCGATGGTGTTTATTTCGGAGCTAAGGTACCGACTGACGGGTGTGATTATGACAAAAACGGCGACGGGATCCGTGACGGGAACTGGGCAATTGAGTGGCAGAACGCACATTCGATGGGAACACACTGGTTTAATTGCACCGCCGCCCATACCCAGCCTTTGAACGCAAACCAGAAAGCCTATGCCGCCTGGTGGCTTTGGGCAAGGCTTGCCGGATGGGATGGTAAATAGAGATTATTCTGTTATCTCATAAACCACGCTTGTCAGCGGAGTTGCTGAACCGACATTCAGTCCGGCTTTCATCAGGTAATCGCCTGTATAGCTTCTTCCGCTCTCAGATATTCCGAATCCCCTTCTTCCTTCATTGGAAACATTGATCTCCTGTATTTTGTACGTCTTGACCGGATCAAGTCCCTGAAGGCAAACGCGATTGAACGTCTCCCCGTACCTTGCGTTGAGGGTATAACCGAACAGGAGAGCCTTGCTTTTTGTCTCATTTACATACATCAGCACTGCCCGGTTTTCTTTATACGGTGAAGCTAGCCTGTACAGATCGCCCTTCCAGATAACATCACTGAGCCTTTTGTAATTGGCAATGGCATTCTGACTGAACTTAAGTTCGTTTTCAGTCATCTCATTTACCTTGATGTCATATCCCATCTTACCCATCATCGCAACATCGGTTCTGAATTTCAGTGACTGCTTGCCCCAGGAAGTTACATGGTTGCAGACTGAAATAGCAGGGAAAAAGTATGAGTAGCCCCACTGGATATAGATCCTTTCCAGAGCATCCGTATTATCGCTTGCCCAGAATTCCGTAAAATATCTCAATGCGCCGTAATCAACCCTGCCTCCTCCTCCTGAACACAGCATGATCGGAAGAGCATGATACTTCTGGCGCAGACGGTCAAGAACACCGTAAAGAGAGTTTACATAATCAATGTAAAGATGTGATTGTTTATCCTTCAGGTAGACTGAGTAAGCATTGGTCATCATCCTGTTGCAGTCCCATTTAATAAAGGCAATTCCCGGATTAGCAGTGAGCATTCCGTCGACAATATTGTAGACAAACTCCTGAACTTTCGGGTTGGTAAGGTCAAGTACCAGCTGGTTCCTGAAATAGTTTTCAGGCCGGTTCGGAAGTTTCAGAACCCAGTCGGGATGGGTTTCGTAAAGCTCGCTTTTGGGATTTACCATTTCAGGTTCGATCCATATTCCGAATTTCACTCCCTTACTGTCCGCCTCCTTTACAAGATATCCCAGCCCATTCGGCAGTTTTGCCTTGTTCTCCTGCCAGTCACCAAGGCCGGCACGGTCATTGTTCCTTGGATATTTGTTTGCGAACCATCCGTCATCAAGAAGAAAAAGATCGAGTCCCATCTTTTTGGTATCATCAAGAATGCCTGTTAGTTTCTTTTCATCAAAATTGAATCCTGTAGCTTCCCAGTTGTTGAGAAGTGTCAACCTCGAACCGGTGCCGTCAAGAACTCCGTATTTTGTAGCCCAGCGGTGAAGGTTACGGCTTGCCTGACCCTTGCCGGTATTTGAATAAGTAAAGATCATAGAGGGCGTCTTAAAGACCTTTCCCGGTTCAAGTGAATACTCGGAAGCAAATGGATTGATTCCCGAAATAACCCGTAATGATCCTTTTTCATCAACTTCAAAAAGAAATCTGAAATTGCCTGACCATCCCAGGGTACCTGCGACAACCTGTCCATTATTCTCATCAGATTTTTCATTCAGCGACAGCATAAAAACAGGTGTCTGATACATATGAGCCCTTGTTCCAAGTTTTGTATCGAGTATCTTAATACCGGGTGTCAGCTCACTTTCCGTCATTTTCATCTCTTCTGCCCAGTCGCCATGAAACTGTGTGAGCCAGTATTTTTCTGCATCGAAATGGAGCATCGAGGAGGCATAGTTGAAAATCGTGACCGGTTTTTTTTCAGCATGCTTTATTTCAACCCACTGTTCAATAACATCCTCTTCGTCATAGGTTTTAATGTTCAGGATCACTTCGAAGGGATATTCAGGGTCCTTTAGAATGATCCTGTTTTGTGTAACATCATTGCTGCCACCAATTGACGTTTCAAAGGAATGATTAACAAATTTCAGTTCAAGAGAGGGATTACCATCGTTGTGAGTGGCGCGGACAGCAGGTTCAAAGAGGTTGTCGGTACCAAATGTTGCGTAAGCAAGATGACCTGCATCCCTTGTTTGCCTGGGGATGTCAGTATCGTTCAGCTTTGTTCCGAAATAGGACTGGTATAATCTTGAGTCCCTTCCATTGACCCTGAAAACAAGGCTGATATTTTTAGTTGTTATGTGAATGAAATGATCAGGATTCTGCTGGCCTGGTTGTCCGGGAGGAGGGCTCACCGGATCCTGTGATGTTGATTTAAGACATACCAAACAGAGTACGATGATCAGGGAGAGAAATTTTTTCATGGTGGTGGATTTTAAAGCAAAAATGAAATACGGCTTAAGTCCTTAAATATAATATGACAATCCGAGACGGGAAAATATTTCCGGTATCAGGACTGGAATTATTATTCTTACCGTAAATGTCTTTTAAACGTGCTTTATTATAACTTATTCTTTTATTTTTGGAGGAATTTTATTCCCTAACTCCTGACAAATATGATCCGGTTCAATTCTCATTTAATAGTACGCTTTTTTATTGTCCTTTTTCTGGCTGTCACCTTTTCAGGCAATCAATTATCAGCCTGCATGTTAACCAGTTGCCAGCAGGATACTGTCGCAGGACAGGCATCACTTTTTGTACAACCTGAATACACAACTTCCCGGCTCGTAACCTCAAAGCCGGTGATTGATGGAAAACTTGATGATGAATGCTGGAAGAAGGGTACCTGGGCTGGCGATTATCACCAGTTTATACCAAATGAAGGAGCAAAGCCAACATATCCTACCGAAATGAATCTTCAGTATGATGATAAAAACATTTATGTAGCTTTCCGGGCATTTGATCCTGAACCTGATAAGATCCACAAGTATGCCGGTGTGAGGGATGAGATTGTTGGAGATATGGTAGGAGTTAACTTTGACAGTTATCGCGATTACAGGACCGGATTTGAATTTACTATAACGGCATGGGGGCAGAAGGTTGATCTTGTCCTGTTTAATCCTGAAAACTGGGATTTCAACTGGAATGCCGTCTGGAAAGGCAAAGTCGGACTCGAAGATTCAGCCTGGGTGGCAGAGATGGAGATCCCTTTAAGCCAGCTTCGCTATAGCAGTGAAGAGGAACAGGTGTGGGGAATGCACACCTGGAGATGGATCGACAGGCTTCAGGAGGAGAGTAACTGGGAAAGACAATCCAAAACCGGCCCGGGGATGCTTTACAACTATGGAGAGTTCAGGGGGATCAATGGTTTAAAAAAATCACGCCGGCTCGAAATAATGCCATTCATGCTGGGCGACCTGAAAACAATGAAAGAAGAACCGGGAAATCCCTTCACAAAGAACGGAAGGAGCCTGAGCGGGAACCTGGGGCTCGATGCAAAGATCGGAGTGTCAAGCAACTTCACGGTAGATCTGACTGTAAATCCTGATTTCGGACAGGTGGAATCTGATCCATCGGTAATGAATTTAACAGCATTTGAGACTTTTTATGAGGAAAAAAGACCTTTCTTTCTTGAAGGTCTGACTATATTCGATTATAAATTTGATGACCAGAGTCTCTTCTATTCAAGGCGGATCGGGCATTCTCCATCCCGTACGATTTCCCCGGACTATAATATGTTTGTTAAAAATCCCGACAAGACAACAATTCTGAGTGCTGTAAAGTTAAGCGGAACAACATCATCAGGATTATCAGTAGGGCTTATACAAAGTGTGACGGCAAATGAATTTGCAAGAATCAGTGATGCTCAGGGGAACAAAACCAGTGAGCAGGTTGAACCTCTTACAAATTATACTGTTGCACGCATCCAGAAAGGTTATAATGCAGGGACGACTGTGATAGGAGGTATGCTGACCTCTGCAAACCGCTTTATCAACGACGAAGATCTGGAATTTCTTCCAGCAAATGCTTTTACCGGTGGACTTGATCTTTTACATCACTGGAAAGACAAGGAATTTTTTATTGATGCAAAGCTTATTGGCAGTTATGTTGAAGGGAGCAAAGAAGCAATCACGCTTTTGCAGGAATCTTCTGCACGATACTTTCAGCGACCCGGTGCAGATTATCTTAACTACGACCCTGCCAGTACCAACCTTAGCGGTCTTGGCGGTAAGTTCAGGATAGGAAAAGGATCAAAAGGCTTCTGGAGGTATTCCACAGGAGTGTCTGTGCTTTCGCCGGGTCTTGAACTTAATGATCTTGGTTATATGAGAACAGCTGACGAGATAAACCAGGAAAATGAAGTATCCTTTTTTGTAAATCAGCCTGTCTCGATTTTCAGGACTTATAATATTACACTTGAGCAATTCAACACCTGGAATTTCAACGGCACCTTTCTGGGTTCCGGAGGCCATCTTTCGTTCAGATCCGAGTTTAAAAACCAATGGGGCCTGGGAGCCAACATTATTTATCATTCACAGGCATTTGACACAAAGATATTAAGGGGCGGTTATGATATGAAAGTACCCTCAGCGATTATGACCTTCTGGAACCTGAGGACCGACGCTTCAAAGAAAGTGATAGGCTCTGTCGGATATCAATATGAATCCAGGGGCAGCAATTCTGCACATAATTTCCAGATTCAGCCCGGTATTTCGATCCGCCCCTTCAGCATGCTTAAACTGGGAGTAGTTGCAACATACGAGGAAAACCATGACGAACTTCAATTTGTTGCCAAAAGAGATTTGCCCCTCTTACCACCGGCAGGTACAAGATATATTCTCGGAACAATTGATCAGAAAACCCTTGGCCTCACATTCCGCCTCGACCTGAATGTTTCACCCGAATTCTCCGTACAATATTACGGAAGCCCTTTCCTGTCAAAGGGAGCCTATTCAGAGTTTAAGCGGGTCACATATCCTGAAGCGAATGATTATGATGGCAGATTTGCCATTTATGAGAATCCTGAGTTAGTGGGCGGAGATGTATATCTGTCAGAATTCTTTAATGGATACCAAACGACAGTTTATTTTCCTGACCCGGATTTCAATTTTCATCAGTTCCGGTCAAACCTTGTTGCTAAATGGGAGTACAGGCTTGGGTCGTTCATTTATCTTGTATGGTCCAGTGACAGGACAGGCAGTAATGGTTTCTCCGGTTCTTCCTTTGGTAATTCATACCGGTTTCTCAGGGATGTTTTTCCAAATAACATTTTTCTTATTAAGCTAAACTACTGGTTTTCTCTCTGATCGTGATTAATTAATCATATGAAACTGTGACGTTCATCTTTGAAATTGTACAGGTAATCAAAATAATGGTATTTTTCTTTGGTTGCACAATAAAAATCCTCAAATTTGAGTAATAGATATTGATTTTGGGCCTGATAATAAATATTTTGGCTTGAAATCATTTACTCACTATATCTGGTAATGAAAATTTTGATTTGTGAAGATAACCCAATGGCGATGAAGACCCTTTCAGTCATTCTTGAGAGGGAAGGATTTAAGGCGGATATAGCTGAGGATGGGAACATTGCACTGGATTTTCTCAAGAATAATGACTATGATCTTCTGGTTATGGATATTCATCTTCCGTATCGAAGCGGTCTTGAGCTTGTTAAATTTGTCAGGTCAGACCAGGGTAAAGATACTCCTGCTATCATTTTAACAGCATTCAGTGATCCCCAGATGCAGCGGCAGGCAGGCGAACTGGGAATCAGCAGCTATATGGTCAAACCGTTTAATCCCGTTGAACTTATATCAACCATCAAATCAATTCTCAACAAATAACATATGGGAAAATCACTATTAGCTCTATTTGTTGGGTTTTTATTAAATGTGCTGTTAATCAATTCACAGTTGCTTTCACAGGAAACCATCAATCCGGAAACCGAATATCTCAGGATCAGAACAATTGCCTTTGATGGTGACTATGAAACTGCCGCTGCCGCTGCCCGCAAACTGGTCAATGCATATCCTGCTTATGGCGATGCAAGGTTGCTTCTCGGACGGATACTTGCATGGCAGAAGGATTATAAAACTGCAGCTGCGGTAATTGACACTCTTCTCATGACCGAACCCAATAATGGTGACGCGTTAGCTGCGAGAAGAGACATAACACTATGGTCAAAGGAAAATACGCCTGTTGCCACAGATATCAGGGCAGGTTATTATTTTGACTATTTCACGGAGCCTTACAACAGGTTCTGGCAGGTATTCAGTGCCGGAGCCGGCCACAGATTTGGCTGGGGTCCTGCTGCTGCCGGGGTTAATGTCGGTAACCTCAATGTCGGGGGGCTTTCACCCTTTACAGCTACCGAGCTTCAGTTTGAAGCAGAAGCATATCCGCTTCTGGGAGCTAAGAATTATGCTTATCTGGGTTATGCCTACAGCCCGGGGAATTATTTTCCGACACACAGGGCAGCATTTGAACTTTGGCAGATATTGCCTGCAGGATGGGCAATATCCGGCGGACTGAATTATTATTATTTTGACAGGAATATATTTATCGGACTTGCATCTGTTGAAAAATACCTTGGAAAATACTGGCTTTCGGGAAAGGTCTATGTTTATTTTAAAGATAATGGACCAACAACATCTTTTTATCTGAATGCAAGGCGGTATTTCAATGACATTGACTATCTTCAGCTGACATTGGGAACAGGAACTGCTCCTGATGAATCATTTGATATTCAGTCAGATATTATGCGTCTGAGCGCTAACAGCATCAGGCTTACCTATTACGGAAGGATGTCCAAAAGAATATTTTTACGCGTAGGAGCAGGCTATTCAAGGGAGGAATTCCAGGAATCAGTGCTTCGGAACAGGTTTGAAGGGAATATTAATTTAATTTATGCGATTAAAATGAAGTGATGAAATACCGGTTCCTTTTAATATTATCACTTCTTTGTTTTACTGTAGCACAGTCTCGTACGGTGTATAGATCTTCATTCAGATCTGCCAGGTCAGGCTCTTCAAATACCGCAGCCCGTCCAAGTCCTGTCTATTACAATGATGCCATCAACCTTTTCACCACTGAATACAATAGTTCTAAAATTGACGATCTTATCAGGCTGACTAAGGATATTAAACCCATACAGATCGGAGCATTCAGGCAAAGGTCAAATGCCGAGAAGATGTACTTTCAGATAGCTGAGGTCGTTGGTGAGGATGTGGAAGTAATTGAGGAGGATGGTCTTTATAAGGTCCGCGTTGTAACACTTGACAAAAGCAAAATAAAAGATTTCCTGGAACCTGAGGATACTCCTATGGACTTTATTGCTGAGTCTAAGACAACTTTTTCACTGCAGGATACAACTGGTTTAACCCCCCTTGTTAATGATTCTGTAAGTGTGGCGGACAGCACCGCTAAAATAATGACTGCCGCTTCCCTTATAGTAGACTCCTCCAGGCTTTTAGTCCAGACAAAGGAAGTGGTGAAAAGATATTTTCTCCTCAACAGCAAGAGCCCGTGGCTTAAAAGGATAAATTACTTTGGCAAATCCTTTGCACTTGTTAATGCGCTTATCATTACGATAGTTTTGTCAATTGCAACTATGTTCATTATGCTCTTTATAATTCTGCTGAACAGGAGCGAGAATGGAAAAGGAGGAGAATTTAAAGCAATACCTTGCCGAGACCTATCAGGGAATGATAATTGACTTCCTTTTTACCGACACCAACCCGGATAAATTCCGTCCGATTGCTTCTGACACATACAGGAGGCAGGCACTTATCGATCAGATGATTGATGTAAGCGTGAACCTGAAGGGAGATGCCGAGGAAAAGCTTGGCGGTCTTTACCTGTACCTGGGACTTGACAGAGATTCAATCAAACGGGCACATGACTTCCGCTGGCATAAGAAGATAAAGGGATTTCGTGAACTGGCATTTATGAATATTAAAGATGCCAATGATGAAATATATAAAGCCCTGAACTCAAAAAATGAGATTCTGAGGATGGAAGCCCAGATAGCTCTTGTCAGATTAAGTGATGAAGATCCGTTTGCATTTCTGTTAAATCTGAAAAGGCCTTTTTCCCTCTGGGAACAGATCACGCTTCATGAACTCCTCATACAGCACGACCTACCTGTACCTGAATTTAAAAAATTCCTCAAAGCTGACAAATCCGACTGTCGTCATGTTTGCATTGAGGATGATAAGGGAATTTAAGCAGAGGGATGCTGAAGATAATGTCAGTGAAGCACTTGATCATTATTCATCAGAAGTAAGGCAGCTTGCAGTGCAGGTTGCCGGCGATCTCGAAATGCGCTCCACTCTTGAGCCTATGAAGAGAATGTATAAAAACCAGGATTATAATACCTGTATTGAAATAATAAGGGCGATGGCCAAAATGCCTGACCCGTTACTTATGGGATTTCTGAAACTGGTCCTTGACAAGGAAGATGATGTCCAGCTTCAGATTGAAGCTACAAAAGCAATTGAGAACAATGGGGAAGAGGGAGTAAGAACACTTGTTAAACTGATGAAATCGGAATATAAAAACTATAATATTATTGTAAGACATGTACTTGACCGAAGGATATTCTAATTAAAATGGGATTTCATTTTTGCACATATTATTTTTTGGCTGACGCTGGTTCTTTTCGGATCATATCTTCTGCTTGGAATATTTTCAGCAATTGCATTGCGCAAATACCTCCGGAAGAACAGCTATATAAACTATAACTCACTTGTTCTTTCACCGCTGAGCCCGAAGATTTCAATAATTGCCCCGGCATTTAATGAAAGCAAATCCATAATTGACAATATCCGTACACTTCTTTCACTCTATTATAACAACTTTGAGGTTATAATTGTAAATGACGGATCAACCGACAACACATTTGATCTTGTAAAAGATGCCTTTGATCTGATCAGGGTAAATTATTATTTTGACTACCGGATCCCCTGCGAAAGAATAAAAGGTGTTTACAGATCAAAGAATCCTTCATACAACAGGCTTACGGTTATTGATAAAAACAACGGAGGGAAAGCCGACTCACTCAATGCCGGAATAAATATATGCCACAGCGGCCTTTTTGTTTCCATTGATGCTGATTCTATAATTGAAGCCGATTCCATTCTTAAGCTTGTCAAGCCTTTCCTTGAGGAGAAGGACCGGAAGGTTATCGGAACCGGTGGAGTTATAAGGATTGTTAATTCATGTGAAGTGGAAAGGGGACATATCCGCGAGATCAAGATCCCGAAGAAGATATTGCCCCGGCTCCAGGTTCTTGAATACACCCGTGCCTTTCTACTGGGCAGGATGGCATGGAGCCAGCTTGACGGATTAATGCTGATCTCAGGTGCAATGGGTATATTTGACCGGGAGACCGTTATCAAGGCAGGAGGGTACAGTATTAAGACTGTTGGTGAGGATATGGAACTTGTTCTGAGGATGAGGCGTTATATGACAGATCAAAAGGAGAAGTATGAGGTAACTTATATCCCTGATCCTTTATGCTGGACAGAGGTGCCTTCCGACCTGAAATCGTTGCGCAAGCAGAGAACACGCTGGACACGGGGACTTATTGAATCGCTCCGTACTCACCGCCATATGTTCTTTAACGTCAAGTACGGACGCCTGGGTATGCTTGGATATCCCTACTGGTTCTTCTTTGAATGGATGGCTCCTCTGATCGCTTTTGCAGGATTTATCTATACGATCTATCTCATTATCATAAACTCCCTCAACTGGCCGTTCTATCTTCTTCTCTTTATTTTCGTGTATACTTTTGCGGTGAGCCTTTCGTCGTGGGCAGTTCTTTTCGAAGAGATTACCTTTCATAAGTACAAAAAGAAGAGAGATGTTCTGAAGCTCCTTTCTGTCGCACTTTTTGAACCATTCTTCTATCCCGTTCATACCTATTTTGCAATACGCGGGAATCTCGAAGCACTGAGAGGCAAAAAAGGATGGGGAAAAGCAGAGCGCAGCGGTTTTGACAAGAAGAAGAAACCAAAAAGAAAAACTGTTGGGAGCGAGGTTGATTATTAATCGGTAAATCCCGGGATTGCTGACAGCCCTGTTTTAATTAGCTGGAGAGCTTTTTTATCCCTGGTAACAGTTTCAGGAACTGTCAGCCACAGAGGCCATGTATAGCGGCTCTCCGATGAGGTCACAATGCCATCGTAGTATACAGATACCGCAATACCGTCGGATTTTGCTGTAGTTATCTCGTAATTATATCCTCCGTCATATGAAACCGCACCGTCTATAACTTTCATCTGTGTGGGATCGTAGAAATAAAGGAGAGTCCAGGGGATCCTTACTTTAATGGTTTTATTGGCCCAGGCTACAGCTGTTCTCTGACCCAGGGTGAAGCCCGTGGAATTTTCCATCGGGAACTTGCCGATATCCTGCTTTTTATGGGTGTTTCCATCATTGATCCATTGCATCCCGATCCAGGGCGATCCGTCAGAAACAGTGCTTTTAAACTTCTGAACCGAATGATTGGTGAGGTCAAACCTTGGTGTAAGTCCGTTCATATCGTATGATTCCATGACATTGTAATGCAGCAGTATCATCATCAAGGGTCATGTTAAGGAGGAATTCAGACCGGTTGGCCAGTTTCCTGCCATTTGGAAGCTCCGATTCACCAAGCCCACTCAGGTATGTATCCAATGCTATCATAACTGTGTCACCTGCTGCCAGCGTTTTCCCAGTCTCAATTTCAAGAAGGAAACAGCTGTTATCATTTGTGGCACTGATCTTTTTAACAGGACCGGCAGGATTGTCTGTCAGGTAGGAAACAAAAGGCATGCTATTCGCCTGGTCGAAGGTCAAAATGCCAAAGTTCTGCTCCGGTGAAGTGAGGTTATGCCATAATTGTCGTGTAGGTATTGTAGTCCCATCCAGATACATACCATAAGCTTCAAGATAAGCAACTATCCATGTCGGCTTGAACCATTCATCCATCCATGCAAACATAAATCCTCCGGCACATCCCGCACTGAGGATATTATGCATAAGTCTCATATCCTTTTCCCCCTGTTGTTGTTCAGAGTACCCCCCGTGATGCATATTGCTGTAGGACTGGTGCGCGCTGCCCCAGCTTGACGGAACTCCAAATTCTGCAATGATCAGAGGCATACCTGTATAATGAGCTTTTAAGGCATTGAGATACCCCAGGTAGCTGTTTGGGCCTTCCGCGTCGCTGTATGTAAGATATGCGGGCTCTTCACTTATGAAATTGGGATAATACGGATAGGCATGATAACTTGCAAATATACCTGCCTGGACGTTCTTCATTGAGATTTTCACAATGTCGTATGTTGCTTTGTCTTCGTCAGTGTAAGTCTCAGTCGGATGATTAAGGGGATCAAGGGTTGGCCAGCTTGAAATGCTTACCGGGCGTCTGACAGAATATTTTTGTGCCTCATAGGTTACAGTTTCATCTAACATATGCGTAACAAATACCTCTGATGCAGTTGCCCCGGTAATGTCAAACTGGTTTCCTGAATAAGAATTTAATGAAGGATTATTGACATTTGTTGAGTCAACCTCCTGCGGACTTATTTCCCTTCCTATTATATAACCTGCAGTCCATCGTGAGATATCAGTAAGGTATCTGCCGTAGGACTTTCCATACCTCAGGGCTATATCTCCGTTGCCATTTATGCAGTCGATCACTTCATGGATCTCCCTGATGAATGGCGTTGTACGGTTTAATAGATCATATAAGGCCGGATTATGAGGGTCTTCAACCTCTTCAAGCCAGATGCCCTGAAATAGGAGTAAAGGATTATCAGGATGCCTCTGATTGTAATCTGCAAGTTTTTCATAGAAGACCGGCGGATGCAGGGTATAGACACGTATACTGTTGAATCCGGCCTCTGCAATCTCTTTTATCCAATCTTTATACAAAGCAGAACTGATGGCATAGGCAATCTCCCCGGGGAAGGTGCCGGGAGGAGATGATCCAAGGTTGATGCCCTTCAGCACCAGGGATCTGTAATTACCTCCGGTATACATTGCAATATTGTCATTTGTTGTTTTAAATGGCATGGGTTGCTTAAGGGTGATTTCAAAGTTGATAACCGTATCCTGGGCTATGGCAATGTCTGTGAGTCTGAGCGGGTAATATTCCTGGCATGTCACGGATGTTATTACCGGGATTCTGAGCCTTCCTGCAGGAGGAAGGGTCATCGGTGGAAGCATGACGGGTTCGAGGGCTGTTCCTGCCGAGTATGAAGAGAAGCCTGGGGCTTTGATAAGTTTTCCGGATCTTGTCTTTCCCTTGAAAGTAAGAGCATAGATATAGAGTCCCTGAGGCTGTGGTTCTCCGTTTTGACTGCATCCGTCCCATACAATCTGATAGCTGCCCGGATCAACCGCATTAAAAGTAATCTCTCTTATTTTCTGCCCTGAGAAATTAAAGACAGTAAACCGAATGTCGCCCTTACTATTTATGATAAACGGGACATTTACCGAATTACTGAAGGGGTTTGGGTATGGGATACCTGTTTCGATCAAACCTGAAATATTGTCGTATATGCCTGATATCCTGACTGAATAAAATCCATCCGGCCTCGACGTTGCTGCATATTCCCTGGTCCCTGCCACAAATGAAACTCTTGCGTTTGGGATCAATGAACCATCCTGATCAGTCACTTTTCCGGTTACAAGATAATCTCTTGCCGTTAATTCGGCAGGAGATAAAATCAGCATCAGGGCCGGCAACAGGATTAGTCTTGAAAACAATTTGCAGAAAATGGCCATTTTGACAGATAGAGATGGAGTTTAAACGGTCCAAATTTAATAAAAAGAAGCATTTATTTGTAATTTTATGAAATTCAAATCAGGCCTGACAATAATGGATGCACAGGTAATTACATTCCGGAAAATAAGAAAATCAGATAATAAAGAACTTGCAGATCTTATAAGAAATGTCTTCAGGGAGTTTAAGATAGACCGGCCAGGTACGGTATATTTCGATCCTACGACCGACAACCTGTATGATCTGTTCAATACTCCGGGATCTGTCTATTGGATTGCGGAAGAAAATGGCAGGATGGCCGGAGGGTGCGGAATATATCCCACGCCCGCTCTGCCGGAAGGCTGCGCCGAACTCGTCAAGTTTTATCTTCTTGCTCCATGGAGGGGAAAGGGAATAGGAAGATCGCTGATGGAGAAATGTTTTGATTCGGCGAGACAATTCGGATACAGACAGCTCTATCTTGAATCACTTCCGGAACTTGAAAAAGCAGTCTCCATGTACCTGAAATCTGGTTTTAAGCATATACCTCATGCACTGGGTGATTCTGGTCACTTCGGCTGTAATATCTGGATGACAAAGGATTTATAATGGGTGATTTATATGTAGAGACAGGTCTCAGACCTGTCTCTACATATAAATATTCTCTTTTTGGATTTCTTTTAAGAACAAAGTTCCCGGGGATTTATAAAAATTCATAAAATCTTCAGGGAATGGCTGGTTTGATGCACCGGGCATTTTAAACCTCGGCCTGTAGGCATGCCTCCATGTAAGAACATAGCCGACCGGGTATTTACCCACCGTCGGAAGAAGCACCGTTGACCACCAGTCTGACATTCCCCGTCTGGCGCCGGTTTCGCTTAAAGCTGTGAGTTTACTCCTTTTTATAGCTTCAGCAGTTACGAAATTCAAGGCAGTGTCGAGTTCTCTGCCAAACTGTTCACCCCGGTCATACATATCAAGCGAAAGCATATCTATAAAATCATCTCCCGGGTATCCTTTCATATACTGTTCAAGGCTCGTGACCCTGTCGGTGTTGTAAGCGTAAAGTATATTATGAATATTGCTTTTATCCCTTAAGAACCGAACGGTGTACTGCCAGAGGTCCGAATATTCCTTGTCGGTGCAAATGTTGGTTCCCCACCAGAAAAATGAGCCGGAATGTTCATGATATGGCCTGAAAATGAAAGGGATTGGAGTTCCATCGTCATCTATTAATCCTTTAAAAAATGTTGCAAGCCGTCCGAGCCAGGTATTGAATATCTCATGATTTCTTCCACCGGGAAGTATCGAAGCTACAACCTCTTTTGAGCTTACATCCCACGCCGTACCCCCCTGACGCCGTGATTTGCCTGCCGGATCCTGCATGGTTAACGGATTATCAGCATGCCAGCTGATTGTGATGACACCGCCCCGTTTATAATGCGCCTTTATCTGTTCGGAAATCTCGGCAAAACTCACGGAGTCAAGACTCCGCTCATTACCCAGTTCAAGATGGCCAAGTTCAAAGCCGGCCACGGCTGGATAATCACCGGTAAAGTCCCTTGTATCAGACCGGTCTTTTTCATACCACCAGGTACTGCCATACATAAGGTCATCCTGATGTCCATACATAACTCCCTTATTCTGAAGTTCGGATAATGATCTGAAAAGATTGACGGTTTCCCTTGTTGCCTTTTTATCAGAAGGACGCGAAGCGCTCCTGAATGAGGTGCTCACCAACATGAGCATTGCCAGTAAAAGAGAAGAAGCTAATTTTATTTTCATGTCAGATCAACTGTAAATTTGTATTATGCTAAAATATAATTTTAATATTGGTAAACGAAATGTATTGTTTACCTTTCGTTCACTAGCAATAAGAGTAAAAAAAATACTCCCATCTGGTACGTCCCGGTGGAAGATATAATTTTCAATAATCAAATATTCAAATTACTATGAAAAAACTAAACACTTCGAATCTCAGGACCTTTTTTGGAATGGTGGTTCTTTGCCTGACCACTTCATCCCTTTTTGCCCAGGCAAATTTCTCTGGCACCTGGGCTTTTAATGAGTCAAAAAGCAATTTTGGCGAGAGCCAGTTCCGTTTTGCTGCAACTTCGATGGTTATTACCCAGGATGTAAATGTAATTACTGTTGAAAGTACCATGCCAGGCCGTGACGGCGGTGAAATGAAATCTTCCGCGAAATATACCTTCGACGGTAAAGTGAGCGAAAATCCCATGTTCAATACTACAAGGAAATCGACCTTAACCTGGTCGCCTGATAAGTCATCGCTTGTTATCGCTTCTACCATGACATTTGATATGAATGGTGAAACAAGGGAGATGAAATCAACTGATACATGGAAGCTATCAGAAGGTGGTAAAGTGATGCTTATAGAGTCTGTAAGAGCTAATCGCGATGGCGGTGAAATGAAGACCACTGCTGCTTACGACAAGAAATAGAAAAATTCAGCCTCAGCGTTTAAAGCCCTTGAGGCAGCGGCAAATAGGTCTATTTTAAATCGTACAGCATTCTTAATGCTTTCCGGACAACCATTTCACCTGATCCTATTTCAAACGGGGTTGAGCTGGTTTCGTATCCTCCTTCCTTATAAAGACCCGCCGGCGGAAGATAACCGCTGGAACCATTGCAATGGGTAATGAGGAAGGTATATTTAAACGGAGAGCCCGATTTTATCTTCATCCCTATCTCTGTCAGCATCTCAACACTAAATCCGATAAACGCTATGTCCTCGCCGATTTTCGCTGCTGTAATATTGACAGGCACGGTGGCGCTCTGGCTTTCCGGCGCAGATTTCCCATCTGCCACTTTCTTGCGGGGTAGCTCAATGGTAGCAAACGATGTGCTTATTTTGCCCTCTGTGGTTGTTTCCCTGATGTTGCGGAATACATGGACGACCTCTTCTCCAAGCATTGTCCCGAGTAAAACAGGTTCAGGAATCCATCCCGATTCCGTATTAAAACCCGGAAGGACCCTGTACCATGGATCAATATCTCCCGAAGCCCCCGCAAATACGGGAGCAATAAGGTTTTTGCCAAGTATCTTTTCAACAAATTGGGCGGAAATGCCCAGCACATCGCCGCTGACCATCAGATTGGCCGGACCGAGGGATGTGGCATGGGTGGCGTAATCATAAATACCGGCAAGCGGGATCCCGTCAGCTGTTGCAACCTTCATTACAAGCACTTCTTTATCTGTTGGACCGTATGGATTCCTGCCGAGGTTAATGGAGCCATCAGGCCTCATCTCACGTCGGTTCGAACCGACAGGGGAATATCCGGTGCCGATACCAGCCTGAACAGGTTTAAGGTTCTTGTAAGCCTCGCCGATGAGGGTCAGGAGTTTCTGGTTCAGCGCCTCGGTATATTTAGTATTGTTAGGACTCTCTGCGCCAAGTGTCAGGACAGGTGAGCTGTGCGAGTGAATGGCTGTAAGGAAGAGCTCAGATTCCTTCAGGTTGTATTTTTCCAGGATGCTTTTCCTGAACGTAGTTACGACTTCGCCGCCATATGATCCCAGGTCGGATGAGACCAGGACAATTTTCTTACCTTCGTTCTCGAAAACAATTGCCCGTGCGTAGAGCTGGTCATGGACTCCCTCAGAGGGAACTTTCCTTGAAGAATATCCATAGAGCCTTACCGGGATATCGGGGGTGATGTCGATTTTTGCAATTCCGGCACGGAGTGTTCCTTCTTTTGGATCCTGCCCGGATAAAAACCGGGAAATGGCAAATGCAATTATGACAAGGGATATTTTTATTAGTTTCATAGCTGCCTCCTTTAATTTTTTAATTAAGCTCTGTAATGATAATCTATATCCTCATCAAAATTAGGATATTTTATTTATTGGGGAATTCTGGTAAATCTTTAACCTGGGGATTGTTGAAAAAGTCTTTCTTAACAGCAAAGCACGCTAAGAAGGCGCAAAGTAAAAGTATTATAAGAATTTACACTGAGATCCTCTGAGTTAAATCACCCCCAACCCCCACCGCATGCCTACCCTGCAGGCTGGCCCCTTCGCTGCCGTCGCTGCAATCTGGCTCCTCGCTAAAAACACCCACAGGGTGTTTTATTAACGCTCGGCCTTCCACCGGGCAATTTTTTAACGCTCGGTCCCCTAAAGGGGGCTATATTTTAAGTCCCCTTCAGGGCCTGCCTGCCGGTAGGCAGGGATTTAGGGGCCGACTTCTCTGTGGGTGAAAGACTTTACCCCTGCCTGCCGTCAGGCAGAGCAGGCAGGTTTTTAAACAGCTCCATACAGATTCTGAAGATTAATAAATAATTTTTATATTGCATTAAAAATTGACATGAGTTTCCTGAAGAAACTGATACCTCCCGATAAATGGAAACTTCCGGTTTTACTTGTCTCTGCTGTTTTTGTCGGGCTGTTCGTTTTCTCTTTCTATATTTCAAATGCACCTTCCTATCTTGGAGATAACCCTCAGACATGTGTTAACTGTCATATAATGGCCCCCCAGTATGCAACCTGGTACCATAGTTCGCACCGCGAAAAAGCAAACTGCAACGATTGTCATGTACCGCATAATAATAGTCTGAACAAATATTTTTTCAAGGCAAAGGATGGGATACGACATGCCGCAATTTTTACGCTTCGCAGAGAGCCCCAGGTTATTTTTATTAAGGAGGCAGGCAGGGAAGTGGTCCACAATAACTGCATAAGATGTCATGAAACACTTCTTACCGACAGCAGGCTACTCGCATATAATATTGCGACAAATGAGTTCAGGAGGGAGAGGAAATGCTGGGAATGCCACAGGGAGGCTCCTCATGGAAGGGTAAACAGCCTTTCAAGCGTTCCGTATGCAAGGGTGCCTGTACCGGGATCAATAGTTCCCGGATGGATGAAAAACATTGTAAACAATAACGATAAATAAAGCTTTTATCATATGATATCAATTCAGGAAAGACTGAAGGCGCAGCCGTGGCTGGGATGGGTCATTTTTCTTGCTACAGTTATAATTGTATTTCTTTTAGGAATGCTGGCATCTTCAATAATCGAAAGACGATCAGAGGCGATCTTTGCCTATACCCCTGAAATAAAATTCTCTCAATTTGAACCGCGGAACCAGAAATGGGGAGAGATCTTTCCCAGGGAATACAACTCCTATTCACGGACCGCCGACACCAGTTTCAGGAGCAAGTATAATGGGAGTGCAATGATCGATATGTTGGAGGAATCACCCCGCATGGTTGTCCTTTGGGCCGGATATCCGTTTTCAAAAGAATACAGCCAGGGAAGAGGTCACTTACACGCTGTTGAGGATATCAGGAGTACATTGAGAACTGGCGCTCCCGGTCCCGGAGTTCCGAGCCCTTTAGCAAACACCTGCTGGACCTGCAAGAGCCCTGATGTACCAAGAATGATGAATCAGATCGGCATAGCTGAGTTCTACAGGGGAACCTGGGATACCAAAGGACCTGAAATTATAAACCCGATCGGTTGTGCCGACTGCCACGACGCAAAAACCATGAATCTGAGAATATCCAGGCCTGCCCTTCTGGAAGCTTTTAAAAATATGGGAGCTGACATTACGCAGGCATCGCAGCAGGAGATGAGGAGCCTTGTCTGCGCACAATGCCATGTTGAGTATTATTTCAACAAGAAAATAGCAGAAGGTGTACAATACCTTGTTTTTCCCTGGAAGAACGGAACCTCTATTGAAAATATGGAAAAGTATTATGATGAAATGGAGTTCTCGGACTGGACGCATGCGATGAGCCGGGCGCCCATGTTAAAAGCACAACATCCCGATTATGAAGTATTTCTTACAGGAGTTCATGCCTCCAGGGGTGTTTCATGTGCTGATTGCCATATGCCTTTTATGAGTGAAGGTGGACAAAAATTCACTGATCACCATCTTCAGAGCCCTCTTAATAATGTTGCCAATTCCTGCCAGGTGTGTCACCGCGAGGAAACAGCAAAACTTATAAAAGACGTATATGCCCGTCAGGATAAGGTAGCTGAGAACAGAACCATCCTTGAAACACTTTTGGTCAGATGCCATGTAGAAGCCAAAACTGCCTGGGATAAAGGAGCAGGAGAGGAGCAGATGAAGGAAATCCTGAATGATATAAGACATGCGCAATGGAGATGGGATTTCTCTGCTGCAGGGCATGGTAACTCGTTCCACTCACCTGTTGAGTTAAGCAGGATCATCGGGGGAGGTATTGCGCTGGCACAGGAAGCAAGAATAAAACTTGCCCGGCTTCTGGCATCACTGGGGCAGAATCGGGAGATTCCCTATCCGGACATCAGCACCAAAACCAAAGCTCAGGCTTACATCGGACTTGATATGAAGACACTTGCCGGGGAAAAGAAAGTCTTTCTTGAGAATGTTCTCCCCGAATGGGAAAAAGCCGGAAAGTTACGGGAAGAAACCTATGATAATAAATAAACTTATATGCCCTTCAAATTATATTAAAATTAAAATGAATACAAAAGAAGACACCTTTTCTGGCAAATCCCACCATGCAGACTGCTCCTGCTGCAACGGCAACCGTGGAATTGCCCCGGATGAAATTTCAAGGAGGAATTTTGTGAAGGTAGCGGGTACAGGTGCCCTGGGTACAGTTGCACTATCCGGACTTTCATGGTCAGCATTGATGACCCCGCAGGAATCAGACAGGAACATTAAAGAGCGTAAAGCACTTATCGTAAAACCTGTTTTTACATATGAAATTCCTTCCCGCAGGGAGCAGACCAGCTGGAGAAACTGGGGAGGCATTCAGACTGAAAAAGATGCTGCAGATGAGATTGCCCGGATAAAGGGAGAACTCAGCACTCTTAATTCCCGGGCAGATTTTCAGGTTACATTTCTACCGGTTTCAGGTGTCCGGAAAATACAGGACCTGAACTCGATAGAGGATATAAAATCTGCCGATATGTTCATTATTTATGCAGCCGGCGGCGGGATGGATACCTTCGCAGCTCTCAACAAGATGGGCAAAAACATAATCATTTTCTGCCGTTACAAGTCAGGTCCGGTCTACCTCTGGTATGAAATAATCAGTCCCCGGTTTCTCAGGCAGCATTCCGACGTGCTTGCCGTTAAGGGGATCGATGAAGATGACGTTGTAATTGACAGCCAGGATGAACTCCTCTGGCGCCTGAGAGCTCTTGCAGGATTAAAGAACACTCTGAATTCAAAGATACTGGCTATCGGGGGACCCGGCGCATGGTCCCAGCCTCTGGATGTCACCATGAAACTGGTTAGGGATACCTACAAGCTTGATATTCAAACCATCTCTTATGAAGAATTAGGTAATCTTATTAAGGAAGCCAGGACAGATAATTCAGTTGTCACTTTAGCTAAAAACAATGCCGGGAGGTATCTCAGTGACGCAGGAATTAAGCTTGAGACCAAACGGACATATGTCGAGAACTGTTTTGTGCTTGAGGAAATCCTGATAAGGTTGATGAACCGGTACAATTGCAGGGCGGTTACAATAAACAACTGCATGGGAACTATAATGCCGCTTGCTGAAACTTCAGCATGCCTTACTCTCTCCTTACTGAATGATGCAGGTTACCTTGCATTCTGCGAATCTGATTTTATTGTGGTTCCCTCAGGTCTTGCTGCTTGGAAATATTACAGGGAGGCCGGTATTTCTTAATGATCCTACCTATCCGCATGACAACGCTATTACACTGGCGCATTGCACTGCTCCACGCAGAATGGATGGTAAAAAACTCGAACCTGCAAGGATACTTTCCCATTTTGAGTCGGATTACGGAGCAGCACCAAAAGTTGAAATGCAGTTAGGACAACCCGTTACCAATATCATGCCTGATTTTTCATTCAAAAAGAATATCGGACTGGCTGGAAAGATAATCGGCAATCCTTTCCTCGATATATGCCGTTCGCAGATCGATATAAGCTATGAATGCAGCAGCAGGACAGTAGCGGAGAAGATGCCGGGCTTTCATTGGATTACAGTTTACGGTGACTATCTTAAGGAAGCGGGATATGCAATGAAAAAGATGGGGATTGAGCTTGAAATCCTTGCCTGATGTCAACTGTTATAGTCATGATTGATAAATACAGGATCATAACTTTATGTGGCAGTACAAAATTCAGGGATGAATTTATTGCCGAGCAAAAACGCCTTACACTTGAGGGAAATATTGTAATCAGCGTCGGTCTCTTTGGCCATTCAGGCGACACAGAGGTGTGGACAGATACTACCAAGGAGATGCTCGATGATATGCATTTAAGGAAGATCGATCTGGCTGATGAGATATTTGTCATCAACAAAAACAGTTATATAGGGCCATCAACCAGAAAAGAAATTCAATACGCCCTGAAAACAAATAAGCTTGTAAGATATCTGGAACCGCAGGATTCCATTGTGCGCGATGACGGGTGACGAGAGGAAATTATTTTTTGAAATCTACAGTCACTTTGCCTTTCGCTTTTGCCAGGTCAACTTCCTTTGAAATACCATTGACAGTTACCTTATATTTTCCGAAGAAAGCAGGAATGGTAAAGACACCTTCCTTCCCGGCAGTTCCTGATTCCCTGGTCCACCATTCCTTAAAGATCAGATCCTGGTAAGCAGTAGCGGCAGGAGTGGGTGACCAGTCACGCCTGTATAGTGAGGAAACGGGGATCCAGTTAGCTCCTTCCCAGAATCCCCACATCAGGATGCCTTCAACTGCAGGGTGGGCAAAACAGATTTTATAGTAATCAACAATCTCTTTTGCTTTCATTTCCTCCTCCTGTGGAGTCATTGCAAGAATTTTCTCTTTGTAGTACTTTGAACGCTGTCCCGGCATATTAAACTCGGTAATGCGAATGGGCAAATTGAAAACAGCCAGTGAATCAAGGGCATTCTTAAGCTGGGTGCGGTCAAATGTGTCAGTGTGAAGATGGCCCTGAACACCAATTCCGGCAATCGGAACTCCCTGTTTCCGTAATTTCCGGATTTGAGCCATATAGTCAGCTAATCTGTTGCCTGTCAGAATATCATAATCATTCAGCCAGAGTTTTGCATCAGGATCGCCGTTATGTGCCCATTGTGCCATCAGCTTAGTTATTTCAGGACCAAGCCGGTCTTCATAATAGTTCCCGTGGATCATTTCGTTGTTAAGATCGTATTCCGCAAACCTCCCTTTGTAACGCCTGGTTACTGTCTCTGCCCTGTTCTGCAGGGTTTGCCTTAGTTCATTATCATCCAGTTCCTTTATCCATGGCTGAACAAACTGGGGGATTCCCCAGAAAAGATTGTGTCCTCTCAGGGGAATGTGGTTCTCTTCTGTCCAACTTAAGATTGCATCTACGACATCATAGTTAACTTTACCTTTTTGCCGCTCCATATTGCCCCATTTAACTGCATTTTCAGTTACAGCAGAATTGAAATTTTGAAGGAATTTTTCCTTGTATTGTCTTAAATCATTTTCTGACATAGAACCCCCGGCAAGACCGTTGGCGATTGCACAGCCAAACCAGAATTCGTGCCTTAGTTGTTCCACCGTAACTTTATCCCCTGGTTTTGCATTTACGATAAGCTCTCCCTTCCGGTATTTTGCTATCGATTCGTTAATGGAGTGATCCTGAGCATAAATATCAGGAAAACAGCCGGTTCGAATTAAAGGAATTGCAAAAAACAGGAAAATAGCTTTTTCAATTGAGGAAATAAGACTTTTCATATATGTCATTCTGAGGTTAACTCTAAAATACAGCCTTCCAGCTTAATCAATGATAAAAGTAATTCTTTATTTTATTGGTTAATCGATTGTCAGAATTTCTTAATTTAACAGGTATTAAAATTTAAAGAAATGAAAACATACATTCTTATTCTGATCTCTGCCATGCTGCTGATTTCATGCTCAAGTCAGGACAAAAAATGGCGCCAGCTTTTCAATGGGAAGGATTTGTCAGGTTGGGAACAGGTCGGTCCCGGTAGTTTCGTTGTTGAGGACGGACTCCTTAAAACGGTGGGCGGTATGGGAATGATCCTTTATCCGGCTGAAAAATTCAGCAATGTTGTCATTCATGTTGAATATAAGGTAAAGGATAATGACGTCAATTCCGGTGTCTTTATCAGAATACCTGAAAAGCCGGCGGATGAATGGGAAGCTGTCAATAAGGGTTATGAAGTTCAGATAGACAATGGAACAAGGCACGTGGGCGGTGAATATCATTGTACCGGGGTATTGTATTCGCTTACCAAAGCAAAAGCTCATCCCCAGAAAAACCCGGGAGAGTGGAACACAATGGAAATTACTCTTGACGGACAGAGGACTATTGTTTCTGTCAACGGAGAACTTGTCACTGATTTTACTGAAGGCGATGCTGTCCCTGAGAAAACCAGGGATTTTGAACCCGAACGCGGACCCAGGCCTGAATCGGGATATATCGGATTGCAGAATCATGATGAACTCTCCACTTGCTATTTTAAAGAGGTTGCCGTGAAGTCTTTAAAGTAGGGGAACAGAATGTCAATTACTGATAATTTTTTCAAGAAATTCAATAGGAAGCCGGAATCAACCCCTGACTCCGGAACTGATAAAAAGGATTTTCCGGATTCCCATGATTCTGACACAGGGAAGGAGGATAAATCCCAAAAATCATTTCTTGATATTATTGAAGATCTGGCAATCAGGCAAAAGAGTAACCTGCCAGATAATTACGGCAGACCTGTTACTGATCTGTCTTCCATTTCAATAAAAAACTACCAGGAGGTTGAAACGAATGAACGGCTGGATAAAAAGATCGAAGAGCTGAGATCAATCATTTTGTCAATTGAAAACAGACCGGTCAATAACTCTGAGATTAGCCTTACCCGGTCATATAAGATCGATTACAGGCAGGAACTGAATCCAGCTCAACTTGAAGCTGTTACGACTATCGACGGTCCCGTCCTGGTGATAGCCGGTGCCGGAAGCGGAAAAACAAGGGTTATCGTCTTCAGGGTGGCCTTCATGATGGAAAACGGGATAAACCCTGGTGATATCCTGTTGCTGACCTTTACAAGGAAGGCAGCAAATGAAATGCTGGGAAGAGTTCAGCAGCTTCTTAATGATAACTCAGCCGAAAAGGTATTTGGTGGCACCTTCCATGCCTTTTCAAACTACATCTTGAGGAAATATGCAAACCTCCTGAATATCCCAAACAATTTTACAATCATCGATGAAGAAGATTCTGCCGACACAATCGATCTTATAAGGTCGGAGCTTAAGATTGAAAAGAAAGAGAAGGCTTTCCCGAGGAAAAACAGGATTCAGGAAATAATTTCATCCTCCAGGAACAGGAACCTTACAATCCGGGAAGTAATTGAAAACGAGTTTTCAGGCCTTAATGATTTTATTGACCAGATTGAGCTGATAAATCAGGGTTATGAGAAATATAAAAAGATATGCAAAATATTTGATTATGATGATCTAATGGAGGTTTTGCGGAATTCGCTCCGGGACAATACTGAATTCAGGAGAAGGCTTCACAACAGCTTCAGGTATATAATGGTTGATGAATACCAGGATACAAATATTGTTCAGAAGGAAATAACAGAATACCTTGCTGAGGCATCCGCGAATATACTTGTGGTTGGTGATGACTCCCAGAGTATTTATTCTTTCAGAGGAGCAAACTATGAGAACATTTTAAGGTTCCCCCAGAAATATCCCGAATGCAGGGTAATAAAAATAGAAGAGAATTACAGGAGCAATCAGAAAATTCTTGATTTCACGAATGACATTATTTTAAATGCAAAGATTGGTTACAAAAAGCGTCTCTTTTCCAAAATAACAAATGAGGCAATTCCCATGGTCCGAAAATTTTATGACCAGGAAGCAGAAGCTGAATTTATTGTTGACAAAATTCTGGAATACAGGGAACACGGGATTGCCCTGAACCAGATTGCCGTTTTAGTCAGGGCTTTCTGGCATGCAAGGTATGTAGAGGTGGAACTGAATAAAAGAAGTATCCCGTATATTGCAGTCGGAGGGCTTAAATTCAATGAACGGAAACATGTTAAGGATGTGATATCGTATCTGAGAATAATTCAAAATCCTTATGATGCCGTTGCCTGGCACAGAATTTTGAAATACCTCCCGGGGGTAGGTATGGTGACAGCCAGAAAGATTATGGAAACCATCATTTCTGAAAGAGGGATGGATATAAATGCATTTGAAAAGGCCAGGTTTGCCGAAGGATTGAAAAGACTGGCGATAATGCTCGAGAAAGCAAAGGCAGATACGGTCCCTGTCTCCCGGAAAATTGAGCTGATTAAAGAGTACTATGCCCCTCTTTTGCAGGAGAGGGAATACGATTTTCAGATAAGGCTTCTGGATATTAATGTACTTATTGACCTTGCTTCCAGATATGATTCTCTTGAGAAATTTCTCACTGATTTTGCACTGGATCCACCCTCCAGGAATTTTGGCACCAGGACAACCCCCCTTATTGATGAGGGCGAAGACAAGCCTCTTACTATATCGACAATTCATTCTGCCAAAGGCCTCGAATGGTATAGTGTGATTATCCCGCATGCACTTGATGGATTGATACCTTCTGTCAGAGCCCTCACGAACATCGAGGAACTGGAGGAGGAACGCAGGTTATTTTATGTTGCCTGCAGCAGGGCAAAACAGGATCTTCTGATCACAATGCCTTCTTATGTTGCAAGTTATAATGCATTTTTGTCATACCCCAGCAGGTTCCTTGCGGAGATCGGTAAGGATAAGTTTCATTATCAATAACCGATCCTTTTTAAGCCTTCATGGCGATGTTTCAAATTTCAGTTGTTTAAAAGGCGGATATATTTAAAAGAAATAAGATGAATAAGCTGAGATTAAAACTGCTATCAATTGCAGTATGCACCACTTTGACCGTTGGAGCCAGAGAGTACCATGTTTCTACCAGCGGCAATGATAAAAATGATGGTTCAGTTGCAAATCCATTTAAAACTATCTCCTGCGCAGCCCGGCTTGCCCGGCCTGGTGATGAGGTTGTGGTCCATGCCGGTATTTACAGGGAAAAGATTGTTCCGCTAAGAGGCGGTGAGTCGGATGACATGCGTATTGTTTACCGGACCGCAGGAGATGGTGTTGCCGAGATCAAAGGCTCGGAAGTGATAACCGGATGGACAAGGCTTTCAGGTGAGGTCTGGAAGGTAACCATACCGAATTCTTTTTTTGGAAATTTTAATCCATATAAGGACTTTATTTATGGCGACTGGTTCAGCGATTACCTCAACCGGAGGCCTCATACAGGGGAAGTGTATCTTAACGGTAAATCCCTGTTTGAAACAAATCTTATGGAGGAAGTCCTGAATCCAAAACCGCTTCAGGTCACCCGGGATAAGGAAGGGTCGACATATACCTGGTTTTGCGAGAGTGATGAAACAAATACTTACCTGTATGCAAATTTCCATAGTTTTGACCCGAATAAGGAGCTTGTTGAAATTAATGTCCGGGAAAGCTGTTTTTACCCCGATACTACGGGACGGAATTATATTACTGTGAAAGGATTTCATATGAGCCAGGCAGCAACCCAATGGGCTGCTCCCACCGCTGAACAGGTTGGCCTTATCGGTACAAACTGGAGCAAGGGATGGATCATTGAAAGTAACGTTATCCATGATTCAAAATGCTCAGGAATTACACTCGGAAAAGACAGGAAAAGCGGACAGAATGTCTGGCTGGCGGATCCTTCAAAAGGAGGTGATGTTCATTATAATGAGGTTATAGTCAGGGTTTTGAAAGATGGCTGGTCAAAGGAGAAGATAGGCTCCCATATAGTAAGAAATAATACAATATATAATTGCGAACAGACTGGAATGTGCGGAAGCCTGGGCGCTGCTTTCAGCCAGATCACAAATAACAATATTTACAATATCTGGACTAAACGGCTCTTTACCGGAGCAGAAATCGCCGGAATAAAGATCCATGCTTCAATAGATCTTCTGATAAAGAACAACCGTCTTGCAAATACCGGGAGGGGATTATGGATGGACTGGATGGCTCAGGGTACCCATATAACCGGCAATTTATGCTATGATAATACCCTCGAAGACCTTTATTGCGAAGTTGATCATGGCCCTTATCTTGTCGACAATAACATATTTCTATCCGAGATCGGATTGCGGGACTGGTCGGAAGGAGGAGCGTTTGTTCATAACCTGTTTACCGGTAAAATTGTGAGAAGCCCCGACAGCCGTACAACCCCATACCATAAACCGCATTCAACCGAAGTTGTGGCTTTAAAAAACCTGAGGGGAGGGGATAACAGGTTTTACAATAACATTTTTGTAGCCGGTTTTAACCCTGTGACTGTTTCTGTGGAGGAAAACAGCGCCGGGAGAAGAACCGGATACGGTCTTGAAATTTATAATAATGCCGAACTCCCGATGTATGTCGACGGGAATGTTTACTATAATGGAGCTAAATCCTTCGGAAGGGAGAAAAATTCAGTTAATACCGCATTTGATCCGAAGGTGAGAATAACGGATGAGGGAGAGAAAATTTATCTTTACATCACGCTTGAAAAATCCTTGCAATCACTTAAAAACAGTCTGATAACAACTCAAAACCTGGGAAAGGCAATGATCCCTGACCAGTCTTATGAGAATCCCGACGGATCACCAATAAGGATCGATTATGATTATCAGGATGTCAAACGAAATGAGAAAAGACCTTCACCGGGCCCTTTTGAAAATCCGGCGGTTGGCAGGGAATTGAAGATAAAGGTGTGGGAAACTGTGAAAAAATAAAATGAAAATTAGGATCCGAAACAGCGCTTATATAAATTAAAAGACGTTTAAAAACGTAATATGATTGCAGTGGTCTAATTTACAAGGCATTCCAGCCTCACCCCCTCAATCCCCCTCTCCCAGGAGAGAGGGGGAAGCCCCTCCCTCTTGGGGGAGGGGTTTGGGGAGAGGCTGTGCATAATCGTTAGTTACGTCCGGATATTTATATAAATAAGAACGTATAATAATATATATAAGCGCCTCCGAAACAATAAATTATTTTTATGGAACAGGAAAAAGGAAGTTATTCTTATGTCTTCAGACTGACCCTTGTGGCAACACTTGGAGGATTACTTTTTGGTTACGATACGGCAGTGGTTTCAGGTGCAGTCAGGGCTATACACGAGTATTTTGTAGTCCCCCTCGGCCTCTCTGAAAACGGTGCCAATTCTGTTACCGGACTCGTAGTCTCAAGTGCATTGATCGGTTGTATTGCGGGAGGATTGGCAGCTGGTTTTGTCAGTATGAGGGTGGGAAGAAAGAAAGGACTGATGCTGACTGCGATATTGTTCATCCTTTCTGGTCTGGGAGCAGCATTTCCCGAGAAAATGGGAATTTCTGGAATGGAGCCTCTTGTTTCCTTTGTTTTTTACAGGATCATTGGCGGGATAGGTATAGGTCTTGCATCAATGCTTTCACCGATGTATATAGCTGAAATTGCACCGGCAGGGATCCGTGGCAGACTTGTCTCCTGGAACCAGTTTGCTATTGTTCTCGGTATCCTGGTTGTCTATTTTGTCAACTGGTTTATCGCCAGGCAGGGAGATGAACAATGGAACCTGACGACCGGCTGGAGATGGATGTTTCTGTCAGGAATTATTCCTTCTATGGTTTTCTTCCTGCTCCTCTTTTTAATACCTGAAACACCAAGATACCTGGTTTTAAAGAACAGGTACGGGAAAGCAATGGATGTACTCAGGAAGACTGTTGGAAAACGGGAAGCTGACTCAAACATGAAAGAGATAATGGAGTCTTTTGCCGCAAAATCAGCTCACTGGTTATCATTTGGCTCACTCGTGATTATCATCAGTATTCTGCTCGCTGCATTTCAGCAATTTATTGGAATTAATGTGGTACTTTATTATGCACCGAAAATATTCCAGAACACCGGCACCAGACTTGACGTTTCACTCCTCCAGACAATCCTCGTGGGAACAGTCAATGTTGTTTTTACGATAATTGCCATAGTAACAGTTGATAAACTTGGAAGAAAACCTCTGCTGATGCTTGGGGGCCTGATCATGGGGTTTGCCATGGCTGCGATCGGATTTACATTTTATTCGGAGAACATGAGCATCCTGGCGTTAATTTTCATCCTGATTTATATAGCAGGTTTTGCCATGAGCTGGGGACCGGTAATGTGGGTGGTTCTATCTGAGATCTTTCCAAATTCCATAAAGGGCGCCATGTCAATTGCAACCGCTACCGTTTGGATATCTGACCTGATCATTTCCTGGTCATTTCCAGTACTAGATGGTAACACCTGGCTTACCGGCAAATTCCACCATGGTTTTGCCTATTGGATTTATGCCATTGTTTGCCTGCTGGCAGTAATTTTCGTTTGGCGCGTGGTGCCTGAAACGAAGGGCAAAACGCTGGAGCAGATAGGTAAATTCTGGAAGAAGCCTGTTTCTGATTTACCCGCATAAACTTCCGGTTCTGATGTCAAAATCAAAATAGAAATATGAAAAAGATATTATTTGGAACCGTTCTGGTCCTGATGACATTGAATGCATGTCAGGACAGGCAGAAAAGAGACCCGATATCCTTAAACGGGGTATGGCAGGTCGCTGAGGGCACTATGGATAAGATCCCTGACGGATTCGATCACTCAGTTCAGGTACCTGGTTTGGTTTCACTTGCAGCGCCACCTTTCAGGGATCCCGGCCCCAGAGTTAAGGACAGGAGAAGTCTTACCCAGAAGGATACTCTGAGGGAAGCATTCTGGTATTTCAGAACCTTCACCATCGATAAACAGATCCCGGACAAGGCTGTGCTCAAGGTTTCAAAAGCAATGTTCGGTACAAAGGTTTTTTTGAACGGTAAAGATCTTGGTGAGCACCTGCCATGTTTTACTCCGGGTTATTTTAATGTAAAGGAAGCTCTTGTGAAAGGGGAAAACAAATTAATAATACGGGTAGGTTCCGCGAGAAATTCGATTCCATTCTCTGTGCCGGACGGATTCGATTTTGAGAAAGACAGGTATATTCCCGGTATCTTTGATAATGTTGAACTTATCCTGTCAGGATTGCCGGACGTTATCAACGTACAGGCAGCTCCTGACATAAGTAAAAAGCAGGTCCGTGTACAGGCAAAGCTTGGGAATCCCGGTAAGAACACTTCTTCAAAAATCACTTTCGTTGTCAGAGAGTCAGAATCTGACCTGGAAGCGGGCAGGATTGTCGAAGAAGTAGCTTTTCCCGCGGATCCGGGAGGGGAAACGCTGGTTGAAGTGGTAATTCCAGTTAACAATTGCAGGTTGTGGTCGCCTGAGGATCCTTTCCTGTACAATCTGACAGTAACAACCGAGGGAGATGAATATCAGACACGGTTTGGAATGAGGGAGTTCCGGCTTGATACCATCACCGGAATGACAATGCTGAACGGAAAGCCCTATTTTATGAGAGGCAGCAATGTAACTCTGTATCGTTTCTTTGAAGATGAGGCAAGCAGGGATCTGCCATGGGATGGTGACTGGGTGCGAAAGCTTCATCAAAGCTTTAAACAGTTCCACTGGAACGGACTTAGGTATTGCATCGGGATTGCACCCGATGAGTGGTACAGGATAGCAGACGAGGAAGGGATACTCTTACAGAATGAGTTTCCAATCTGGTATGGCGGAAAGGGGTGGTGCGTCTGGCCTGAAGAGCTGAAGGCAGAGGAACTTGCATTGGAATATGCAGAATGGATGCGAGAACAGTGGAATCATCCAAGTGTTGTGATATGGGATGCAGGTAATGAAACTCTTAGCAATGACGGATCTACTGAGGAAATTGCAGAAGCTATCGGAAAAGTGAGGTCTCTTGATCTTTCAGGTCGTCCCTGGGATAACAGCTACTCACCTGTCCGTTCCCCGGGTGACGTTATGGAATTACATCCTTATCACTTTCAGAATCCGGATTTCAGATTGAAGGATATTGAATCGTCTGATATTAATCCTGGTGGCCGGGCAGATGATAAAAGATATATGAAGATCATTAATGAATATGGATGGTTGTGGCTTAACAGGGATGGCACACCCACAACCCTTACAACTGACCTTTATAAAAACCTGCTCGGAAATAATTCAACAGAATCGCAACGGCGGCATCTTTACGCAACTTACCTTGCTGCTGAGACCGAATTCTGGAGATGTCACAGACAGAGTGCATCTGTACTTCACTTTACGGCGTTGGGATATTCCCGTGCTGATGGACAGACAAGTGATCACTTTATCGATGTGGCGAACCTGGTATATGATCCCGAATTTTTGAAATACATGCCCGATGCATTCTCGCCTGTTGGCCTGATGCTTGATGAGTGGGGAAGCGAAATTAAAACCGCCAGGCAGCATGAATATAAAATAATTGCAATAAATGACCTCGAACCACTGTGGCGTGGGAAGCTGTACCTGCGGATATTCGCAGGTGAAAACAAGATTTCTGAAGGTTCTGTGGATCTTGTTATTCCGTCATTTGGTCAGGCTTCAGCTGTTATCAGCCTTATATCTCCTCCATCCCGCGGTATATATACGGTCGTCGCATCACTCGAACGGGATAACGACAAACCTGTAAAAAGCATAAGGGAAATACCTTACAGGTAAAGCCAGGCATTACGTGAAACCTTTCCTAGAATTAAGAGAGGGGAGAGGGGGCATAGTCGTCAACCTAAGAATCAGTTGCATACAGCTTGATTCATAACCTATCTCATTCCTAAAGATCGGCTATACCCTAAAAGGGGCTTTACTTTAAGTCCCCTTCAGGGGATTTAGGGGCCTACTTCTCAGTGGTACCTCTGTCTAAGTTCTTAATTTCTTTGCAGGGATTTTGCTATTTGCTATAGATGATAAGGCCTTCTGTACTGGTAATTCATAAGCCTGTGGCCGGCAGCTTCGGTATCATCAACAAAGGTGTAAGTTGCCGGATTCCATTTTACCGGCCTTCCAAGCTCATTGGCAATATTACCGAGGCAGCATGTTATTGCAGTGCTGCAGCCGACTTCAATAGAAGCAATAGGTTTCTGACGCGACTTTACGCAATCTATGAAGTTCTGCATATGCGGTGAACTTATCTCAAACTGTAATCCCGCCTGTGTTGGAGCCGGACGCGACTGTGCATTTGCCGGACGTTGCGCTGCAGGTCTTTGTCCTGCCTGGCCGGCCGGTCTTTCAGCTCTTGGCTGAGGACGGTTTCCTGCAATATCCGCTGGGATAAGGGAAGGTTCAGAACAGGCAATATAACCACGTGCCACTTCTATCCAGCCTTTGGTGCCAATGAACTTAATGCCCTGTGCTCCGGGATTATCTTCAAGGTATGGTTGTTCCGTCATCACAACGCCTGTTTGATATTTAAACGTCATAAAAGGCTGTCCCTTGTAGCCTTTTGGAATGATCTCACATGGAGCTGACCCGTCCATTCCGATGGCAGCCTGGGCAATGTCGAACATATGCGCACCCCAGTCGGCTGTATAGCCATTACCTGTTTCACGGTACCAGCGCCATGCGCCCCAGATTGTTTCATTCTGAGCCGGGTCCAGTGTTATCTGGGGGGCCAGGTCGGAATTGTAAACAATCTTGTCGTCATTGAGCGGACCCAGCCACAGATTCCAGTTCAGGTTCCCGGGGACAGGCATTGCAGGAAGGTCGAGAGGTTTTGGAGGTTCTCCGACTTTGGAGTAAATCTTTTCGATGTGTCCAATTGCCCCAGCCTGTACAAGTTCAATGGCTTTCTGGAATTCCTTGCTTGAGCGTTGCTGGCTTCCAACCTGTACAACCCGCTTGTTATCATTTGCAGTCCTTGTCATTGCCAATGCCTCCCTGATAGTATAGGATAGTGGCTTCTGAACATAGACATCTTTCCCGGCCTGGCAGGCATGAATAGTCATCAGGGCGTGCCAGTGATCGGGAGCAACGACTTCAACTATGTCTATATCTTTGCGTTCGAGCAGCTGTTCATATTGCTCATACGTATCGCAACGGGGTGCGAGGCCTCTTGTTTTTTGCCACTCCTCGACTGCCTTTTTGTAGCGTTGTTGTTTGATTGTGTCTACATCACAGCATGCGACGATCTGAAGACCGGGAGCACCTGCAAATCCTCTGAAGTCGGAAAGTGCCTGGCGTCCTAATCCGATGGTACCCATTAAGACGCGATCACTTGGAGGCAGGCGTAAGCCTCCAATTACGTAGCTTGGAAGGATTGTGAGGCCACTTAGTCCGATGGCAGATAATCCTAAGAAATCTCGACGATTAAGTCCTTTTTTGGTATCTTCTTTCATATTAAGTTGGATCAATTTAAAGTGTATCTAAAACGAACTAAAAGTAAAGAATTTTGGAATTCGATACCAGTACCAAAGAACAAAAAAAATTTCGGCATGTTTGCAGGTAATAGAGGATTTTTCGGACTAACAACAAACTGTTCACAGACCAGTCAACCGACAGGCTGATCATAAAGAATATTTTGCTCTTAGAATATTGTAGTTATAAAATATGATGGAAATAATACATTACTTAATTAGAATATTTTATTTTAGAATATTATTAGATTAAAATATAAATAAATTATAATATTATTTTTTTAAAATATTTTAATAATATAATATTATGATTCCAATATATTCTTAATTGATAATATGTGGGTATTAAAATATTGTAAAATCCCAATCATCCATACCCTTGAACTGCTAGGTATCATAATAAAGATTTTTTTAATTGGTTCGTGCTGAAAAATACTTCTGTGATAAAGTCTAAAATTCCCCAGCTTTCCAGCCCTTTCGGTAACTGCGCCGAAGATACTTATCGGCTTCACCGTAATTTGGAAATTTCATTTTTACCGTGTCCCACTCGAGTAAAGTCCCGGGTTCGCGAATAGCCACTGTGCCAAGCAATATGGCTTCAGTCATCGGACCTGTCTGCGCGAAGTGAGACTCTGTTTTCGGACCACCCAGGCATGCAACCACAAAGCTGTCGTAATGATTTCCTGCCTCAAACTCAGGCGCCTTGTAACTGATGAATTTATCCTGAGGCAAAAGGACCGGAATCCCGTCATGCGGGATAAGCAGAGCACCATCAGTCCCGATCAGCATTGCTGATTCGGCAGGATATTCTCCTGCCGAGTATAACGCACGGATTTCCTCAGGCGGATAAAACTCGCCATCGAACCATTCAAGAGGCAGCACATCCGAATCTGTCAGATCCGTTCCCGGAAACATCCAGGTTATATGGTCACCCTGGGGCCAGTTATCGGATCTCCGCTCAGGCGACTCCTGCCATGATTTTTGTACTTCAGCTGTCACAGATATGGGCGGTTTCATGCCAAGTCCCTTCCAGACCGCATCAAAGATGTGGCAGCCTATATCGCCCGACCATCCTGTTCCGAAATCCTGCCATCCCCTCCACAAAGTCGGATGATATATATCCGGAGCGTATTCGCGTACCGGTGCAGTGCCAAGCCAGATTTCCCAGTTAAGATGGGCAGGAGGAGCCTGTCCTTTAGAGGGTCTCGGTCCTACCGGGCGGTAATTCTCTACGGCGCCAGGACGGTTCGAGCAGAGATATGCATGTTTGACCTTGCCGATAGCTCCATTCCTTATCAGCTGAACCGCTATCCTGTCTCCCTTATGCGAAGCTATCTGCGTGCCAAGCTGTGTGATAACTCCGTACTTTGCAGCTGCCTCGGTAAGGGCCCGTACCTCAGCAACATCATGGCACATTGGTTTCTGGCAATAAACATGCTTTCTGTTCCGGATGGCTTCAAAGGCTATAGGGAAATGATTATGATCCGGCACGGTAACGTTGACCGAGTCAATTCTGTCGCCCTCCTTGCTGAGAAGCTCACGCCAGTCGGAATAGGTGCGGGCATCAGGAAGGACTCCGGATGCTTTCTTCAGATTGTTTGCATCAACATCACAGATAGCCACTATCTGAACATTCGGATGCTCCCTGAATTTCTGGAGATCTGACCATCCCATGCCTCCGACTCCAATGCATGCATGGCTTAGCCTGTTTCCGGGCGATGAGCTGCCTGATGAACATCTGAGAATGAAAGGGGCAGCAACAGCGGCTGCTGCGGCGGTCTGAATGAAATTCCGGCGCGAAAAAGAGGTATGGGTAGTCATCGGGTAAGGATATGATTGTCAAATGCTATGAAGGTAATCCGCGCTTTCCTTAAAAGTGTCAGGATCCATTTCAACAAAAATATTTTTCACTCCTCCGGTATCGAGGGTTGCAAAAAACTCCTTCCAGTCGACAATACCCTTTCCAATGGGCACGTTCTTCTTTGTTTCCGGCGACCAGTCAGCAAGATGTGCCGAGATGAACCTTCCGGGATATTTTTTAAAATATGTCGATGCCTTATATCCTATGCTTATGACAGCTACCTGAAACTGCATCTTTACAATTGCCGGATCGAATTCTTTCATTAAGACATCATAGATAATGGTATCCCCGATTTTGGCAAATTCCCCGTGATGATTATGGAAACCCATCTGCAAACCTGCATTTTTTACTTTCACCCCTATTTTGTTAAGATCACCTGCTGCTTTTTGCCAGTCACCCAGTGTTGCTTTTTCAGACAAACCAAAACTTGAAAGTACCATCTGTGTCTGGCCCGAATCCAACGCCCATTTTATCCTGTCATCCAGATTCTTGCTGAGTTCATTCATTCCATAATGGGTGCTTATGCAGATAAGACCGGCATCTGTGATGATTTGCTTCATTTCCTTTCCCGTCATTTTCATCAGAGGACCAAAACCTGAAGACTCATATCCGGGAGGAGAACACATCTCAAGACTCTGATATCCAAGTCCAGCCATCATTTTAAGTGTCCCTGGAAAGTCCTTGACAAGTTGATCCTTCACTGTCCACACCTGGAAGCCGACAGGCATCATCATTGAAGCGGGAAGCATCCCGGCATGAAGATCAAGAGGGAGTTGTGATGCAACGATGGCTGATCCGAATCCAAGTGCACTTTTACCAAGGAATTCTCTTCTTGAAAGTTTTTTCATAATGATTATGTTTTAAAAGTTCATGAATTTTGAAACTGGTATCCATACAAATTTATTAAAAATCAATAATTAACACCACGTGGCGGCAGGGAATTTTCAAAGCATGTTTCCGGGCGGGGATATTGACAGGGTTAATAATCATAATGTAAAAGCAAGTTACGGCAATTTCCCGGATTAATGTAAAAAATTCATAAATTGTAAGCCTGTTAAACGCAATAATATGAAGAAGATATATTTGATCGCATTACTGCTTGCGGTATTCAGTCAGATGAATGCCGGATTCAAAGTGGGCGTGGCCCGTAAGGCAATAACACCCGAAACCCCGATATGGCTCTCTGGTTATGCAGCCCGGACCAAACCCTCAACTGAAGTCCTACATGACCTGTGGGCAAAAGCACTGGTTATAGAAGATGAAAAGAATAACCGGATAATTATTGTTACAATGGATATTATCGGGTTATCGCATGAGCTTTCGGATGAGATTGTTAAACGGGTGACTGAGAAACACGGGATAAACCGCTCCCAGCTGTTGCTTAACACATCGCACACCCATTCGGGCCCTGTAATCTGGCCTTCCCTCAGCAGAATGTACGAGCTGAGCATTGAGGACCTGCAGGCATTGATAAGATATAACCGCAGACTGGTGAATGATGTTGTTGACCTGATCGATATGGCCATTGTGGATCTGAAGCCGGCAAATCTGCTCGTTGCTCACGGCTCTGCAAATATCGCGGTAAACCGGCGGCTGTCAACTGAAGATGGTTATGTTATCGGAGTCAATAATGATGGTCCTGTTGATACGGACGTACCTGTTCTCAAGGTTGAAACTCCTGAGGGCAAGCTCAGGGCAATCCTGTTTGGTTATGCCTGTCACAACACAACTCTCGACTTCTATCAGGTGAACGGTGACTATGCCGGATTTGCCCAGATAGAACTGGAGAAAGCAAATCAGGGAATAACCGCTATGTTCATGGAAGGCTGTGGCGCAGATCAGAATCCGAATCCCCGAAGAACAGTGGAATATGCAATTCAGCATGGTAAGTCACTGGCCGATGCGGTTCAAAGTGTTTTATCAGGTCAATTTACCCAAATCCGGCCTCCTGTAAGGACTTATTTTACCTCTGTTAACCTGAAATTTGCACCCTATACTCCAAACCAGTTTGAAGAAGAATTGCTTGGCGAGGACCGTTTCAGGAGGAACAGGGCAAGCCTCATGCTCGAGGCGATCGATAGAGGGTATGATATAAGCACTCTTTCCTATCCGGTTCAGGCTGTTCGCTTCAACAGGGATTTTACAATACTTGCACTGGGAGGCGAAGTGGTTGTCGATTATTCGTTAAATACAAAAAAAAGATATCCCCTGGAGAACATGTTTGTAGCTGGTTACTCAACGGAAGTCCAGTGCTATATTCCTTCGGCAAGAGTCCTGAAAGAGGGAGGTTATGAACCCGACAACAGCATGATCTATTACGGTCTTCCGGGCCCCTTTACAGGCAATGTCGAGGAAAAAGTTACCGGCGCAATTGACCTGGTCCTGAAAAAGACAGGAGCCAGGCGTCCCAGGTAGATTACCTGGTATCTCAATCAATTCATTAATTTCAAATTTCAAGATCATGAATTCAATCCGTGTAATATATTTTTTTGTTTCTCTTTTCAGTTTTACCTGTCATGCGCAACCCACAAAGGAGTGGCCGTCTTTTCATGGATCAGACCGTACGAATAAATCCACTGAAACCGGACTTATGAAAGAATGGCCTGCAGACGGTCCTGAACAATTGTGGACAATCTCAGGACTTGGTGAAGGGTATAGTTCAATTTCAATTGCAGGCGGACTTATTTACACTGCGGGTAAAAGTGATGAGCAGACTTATGTGGTTGCATTCGACCTGAATGGTAAACCTGTCTGGAAGAGACCAACCGGGAAAGCATGGTCGACCAATTTGTCCTGGGCAACTTCATATACAGGTGCACGGGGCACACCGACATATGATAATGGCCGGTTATATCAACTCAGTGAAACGGGACGGCTGACATCATTTGATGCAGCAACGGGAAAGGAGATCTGGTCAAGAGAGATAGCAAAGGACTTTGATGCTGCTGTTCCGGAATACGGATATACTGAATCCGTGCTCATCGACGGGGATAAATTGTATGTACGTCCTGCAGGGAAAAAGGGATTTCAGGTCTGCCTGAATAAGAACACAGGTCAAACGATCTGGACAAATATTGAAATACCCGGATCGGAAGGATATACTTCAATGGTAATAATGGAGACTGGTGGTTATCGTCAAATCATAGGGGCGAGCTCCAACTGTTATTATGGTGTTGACACCCGGACAGGCAAGCTCTTATGGACTGTACATTTTGAAAATCAGAGAAGCTTAAATATTACGGATCCCATCGTTTTCAATGATTATGTATTTATCACAAGCGGTTACGGAAAAGGATGCATGATGTTCAGGCTTAAACCTGCAGGGAATGGGATTGTCCCTGAAACTGTCTGGCAGTCGGGTCTTATGGATAATCATCATGGCGGCGTTATCCTTGATAAAGGTTTTCTTTATGGGTCAGGCGGCAAATCAAAGGAATGGTTCTGCCTCGACTTCCTCACAGGAAAGCAACTCTGGAAGTCAACCGGGCAAGGATCGGTCACATATGCTGACGGAATGATTTACCTGCTTGATGAAAGAGGTATAATGAAGCTTATCAGAGCAACACCTGGGAAATTTGAGCTTTCAGGCGAGTTTAAGGTTCCTGAAGGAGGTGAGGGCATGTACTGGGCCCATCCTGTGGTCTCTGGCGGAAGGCTTTATATAAGGCATTCAGATAAGCTTTATGCTTATGACATAAAAATGAAGTAAGTTTTCTTAATTACTTTACTTGTTATCCTGTACGAATTTAAATGTGATACTGATAGAAAAACCATTAAAATTCAAAACGATGAACCGTAGAAAATTTGTTAAGGCAGTCCCGACTGCAGCTGTTTTTGCAGCCTCAGTTTATACCTTTCCACTCTATCCGACGAATCGGGAAAAGCTAACTCCAGAGGAATTAACGCCAATTGATCTTCCAAAACCTGAAAAAGACGGAGGCAAGTCTGTCCTGGCTTCATTGGTGGAACGGAAAACCACCCGCACTATAAGCTCTAAGGAACTCCCTGCACAGGTTCTATCCAATTTGCTCTGGGCAGGTTTTGGGGTGAACCGTGATTCATCAAATATGAACAAGAAGGGCAGAACAGCACCCTCTGCCAGTAATTCCCAGGAGATTGATCTATATGTTGCATTGCCCGGAGGTGTGTACATTTATGAAGCTGATGGACATAGACTTTTGCCAGTCGTTGAAGGAGATTTCCGTGCAAGGTCTGGAAGAAGAAACGCTTCAACATCACCGTTGAATATTTTCTATATAGTTGATTTAAGCAGGTATGATCTCGGGCCATCTCAACCCGATCGTGCGATAGGGGATCCTGAGATTCAGAAATCATATTATTATATTGATACCGGGTTCATTGCCCAGAATATCTATTTGTGTGCCGCATCTTTTGGTCTGGCAGCCTGGTTTCATAATTGCGATAGAGTCAATACGATAAAGGAATTCAAACTGAAGCCGACACAAAAAGTACTGTTTGCCCAAACTGTTGGTTACCCTGAATTATGAACGGATCATAAGTTTTTGCCGGTATGACTTTAAAATTTGCCATCAGAAGTCTTGTTAAAAGACCGGTTCTTAGTCTTATTAAGGTTATAGGATTAAGCCTTGCTTTAAGCGGAATATTGCTTATAGTATTGTTCCTTAAAAATGAATTGACTTTTGACACTTTTCATAAAAAATCAGCGAGGATTTACAGATTTACAGTTACTGACAATACTTCCATTGCAGGGAGACATTTTGCCAGGGTAAGCAATACAGAATATATCCCAAAAATGGCTGAATATTTCCCTGAAGTTGAAAGCTATGTAAGATTGGTGCCTATAAGGGGTGGGGTCATAAAGCATGATGAAGAGTTCATTCTGGTAACCCAGGCTTTTGAATGTGACAGCACATTTTTTGACATTTTTGATGACGAATTGCTAGTCGGTATTGAGAATATTTTAGACGGCCCGGGGTCTATGGTTGTTTCAGAAAGCTTTGCCAAAAAAGCATTTGGTAAAGACAATCCGGTCGGGCAGATATTGACCCTGCCAGGCGGACAATTTTATGGCAGCAACATAGATTATACAGTTAAGGGCATAATGAAGGATTTTCCTCAAAACAGCCATTTCCATCCCGAATTTATTACAACGCCGGTAGATAAATCTGTTTTCAGTGGTTGGGCATGGACCTACTTGTTGCTTTCAGAAAATGCCAATCCCGATAGAATTTTATCAGGATTTAAGAATTTCTATTCAACTCATGTAGAAAACAAGGCTGAAGGAATTACGGAAGAAGCCCACCTCCAGAAGATCACCGATATACATCTTCATTCCAATAAATTGCGGGAGATAGAGGCAAACAGGGACATATCCGTTATTTATACCCTCTCCCTTGCCGGATTAATACTATTACTTATTGGACTTGCCAACTATGCCAACCTGAATATAGGTATGGCAGGTTTTAGTGATAAATACCTTTTTATTTCAAAGACGTGCGGTTCTTCGAGTTTGATGACCCTGAAATATTTCTTATTTGAAGGAATAATCATTGTCATTGCATCTTTAGCCATAAGCGGATTTATTTCTGCGCTAGCCCTGCTGGTAATTAAAAAGCAATTAGTTTTAAATCTCTCAGCAGGTGGTACAACAGTTATTCTTCTGGTTGCAGCATTTTTCAGTTTGCTTGTCATTCTGGCAGGAACTCTGCCGTTACTGAGGCAGGTAATAAGCAAAATCAAGCCACTATTGAATCGTACAGAAGTTTATATTCAAGATAGAAAGGGTTTGAGCAAGTTCATAATGGTACTCCAATATACAATTTCAATGGTACTCATTGCAGCAGTAATTGTAATCCAGCGTCAAACCGCATATGCCCTGAAGAGCGGCATGGGAGTTGAAAATGAAAATCTAATCTGTTTTGAGGATGTGCATACCGATGTTCAGGTTAAGTTTGAAGTATTCAAGGAAGAACTGCTAAAATATAACTCCGTGAAAGCTGTATCAGCGATGTTCGAACCTCCGGGTGGAGAAGCTAACGACATGTTCAGGTTCATGTTGGATGGCTATTTTGCCGACAAAACAAAGGAAGCTGACGATATGATAGGCATTTTTCCCTGTGACTACTCCTTCCCGGCCATATTTGATTTAAAGTTCCTGGCCGGACATGACTTTTCAGAAAGGAATGATGACAATGAAGGCTCGGGTGAATATATCATCAATGAGTCGGCTATGAGAAGGCTGAATTTTACAAGCCCTGGGGAGATAACAGGAAAAGAATTCAGACTTTTCACTGATATTGATGGAATTGAACTTCCAATGGGCAAGATCATAGGTGTTGTAGAAGACTTCCATCTTTCAGGTATAAAGAAAGAGATTGAACCCTTAGTACTGTTTAAACGGAAAGAACTCTGGCTCATCAATTTTGTAATTTCATTTCAGCCAGGCATGAAGTCAAAGGCGCTGACTGACATCGAAAGCGTCTGGACTAAAATGTTCCCTGGGTATCCGTTTCAATATCAGTATATCAGTTCGATGTACAGGAAGGTTTACAAGACAGAACTTTTACAGGTTAAGTTGCTCCTTGTTTTTACGTTAATATCCCTGTTTATTTGTTCCATGGGACTGCTAGGGATGTCGATGCTGGCAACTTTGCGCCGGACGAAAGAGATAGGGATACGCAGAATAAATGGTGCCAGAGCAGGTGATATAATGATTATGCTTAACATGGATCTTATGAAATGGATTGTGATATCCTCCATAATTGCCACTCCCCTGGCCTTCTTTTTCATGAACAGGTGGCTGGAGAGCTTTGCTTATAAAACTACTCTCAGCTGGTGGATTTTTTTTATTTCCGGGTTAACCGCCCTGGTAATAGCTCTTTTAACAGTTTCGGCACAATCCTGGAAAACAGTAACCAGCAATCCGGTAGAGGCATTGAGATATGAGTAGGTGTATGGGAAGCGACTGAAGAATAGCCTGGCACCGCCAGGAGTGCCAGCGGGGCAGTCTAAATCACTGTTTTCTGCTGTAAATAGGGAATTATTACATCATTTTTATAATCATTTGTCCCATCATAGGTAATGGTAACAACCGGAACTCCTGTTATATTCCTGATTTCGCTTGTCATAGCCTCAGTAACCAGAGAAGGGCAGCAAAAGGCAGGATTTGCCTGAACAAAAAGCGAAATATCAGGATAGTTCTCCAGGAAATAAAAGATCTTTAAAATATTTTCATACGATTCACCTGAATGATAGGGATTAATGTTGAATCTGGCAAGATACTTTTCCAGTTTCCTGGGATTAATGATTTTCTTCCGGCCTAAATATTTTTCGAAATACCGGTAATATTTATCCTCGAACAGTTTAAGGCATGAGCTGATCATTCTTTGCTGTGCTGCAGTAACGTATTCTCCCCGGTAAACAGTCCGGCGTATCACATTTTCGAGAGTCATTTTAACTAAATCTGTATAGGGAGTCGTTATTACTTCACCGCCTGCTTCTTCAATTAGTACGGTTTAATTCCTGATTCATAATTTCGTTGTCACATACATAGAAGTCACCGAACAGTGCAATTTTTGGTTTGTTCCCTTCCCCTCGCGGGATATTGTCAAACAGGCAGATTACTTCAGAAACAGCTTTCTCCATAGGTTTTTTACCAAGAAATGCCCCTTCAAGAATTCCAATGGATTCATTTATTACCCGGTCAGTATCACCCTTATTTATCTCATAGGGTCTTATTTTGTAACCTGTCATCCGTATCAAACCTCCCAGCAGATAAGCAAAATAGGCATAATAGCAGGCACTTAAAGATATTTCAAGATGTGTCAGCAGACCGCTGTAAACATGAGCTTTCTCGAAACCCTTCCCGTAATTCTCAAAAATGCTTTTAATATACTCGGGATACAACCTGATATTACATGACAATTTTGATTCAATTGCCCATAACATTGTGTTCTCCGGTTCAAGTTTATGTTCCTAACGTATTCTATGAATTCCTGGGCTATAATATTTATTGGCAGGCATTGACCGGTATTATGTTCCATGCTCTTCTTTATGATCAGGTCACTGGATTTCAGTAACCGGGCATCAATTCCTATTCTTTTCAGATTTGCAACAAGTAAAGGGGATACCACCGGATCCCAGCGCGGGAACAATAATGTCTTGCCGGCAATTGTTTTTGTTATCTGCGGGAATATATTTCTGGCTTCAACTTTTGGTTTTCCGCTGATTAAAGCATGATTTTTAAATGAACGAACAGCAGCTTCAATCCTGGTTTCATAACCTAAATTGGAATCATGCTCATCAATCTGAAGAATCAGATATGGCTTCCTGCAGCTGTTGAATATTTTCTTAAAGTATTCGATTATGAACGAATCAGGAGCACATTTAAATGCTGTGATCAGTACAGGATAAAGATTTCTGGTATTTGCTATTATTTTAGAAGCTTCAAGGATCTTTGTAACAAAATACCAGGGAACCTTCTTCAGAAAAATTGTGATATCTTCTGTGTCAATATCATCTGAAGAGATCATATCCTGATAGAAAGATTTAATTCCCAGGCTGTTAAAAATATCCGGGATCCCTTTATTCAGAGTCTTGGAGAGTACTATGTAAGGTCTTCCAAGTAATACTACGGAGATTTCTTTTTCAGGCTGAAATTGATTCTTAAAAACGTTACCGAGTTGATTTTTTTTATCTGAATAGTAAGACAATGCCTCGTTAAAGGCATTAAATACCGAATAAATAACTTATCCCGTTTTTAAGTATAGGTTTTAAGCATTGCAGGAGCTTTTGCGCCACATGATATTTCCCTTTGGGGAAGCTTAAAAGGGGTGATAGGCATTTGTCAGGGATATCATTAATTTTAAGGGTATAAACCAGAGATGCACTGAATTGGGTATAATAACAATACTGACCTTCATCTTCTTTTGATTTTTCGGGTGTCTGAAGCAGTACAGGCAGAAAAATATAATCCACTTTATCGGAAAGATAAACAACATGTCCAAAGATTGAATTGATCGGAGAACAAAATTCGGCACCTGCAAGGCATTTCCCGGTTTTAAGCGAATCACGGTAATCTTCGCTTGTGAATGTACGGATTGATAAGTTATTAAAGAACCTTTTCCAGAGAGGTAATTCATCGAATAAATGAAGGGTGGCAGGTATTCCAATTGTGATATTCTCCCTTAGTTTAAGACCTTTCTCGAATGAAAATATTTTCTCCCTGGTATTCAACAGATCAAACCCGGTCTTGTTTCTTGAAATGTAATGCTGGGTTTCATAATCCCGTCCGCACATGAAACCAAAAGCAACTTTTTCTCCTGAAACTGTTGCAGAGCTGATGCAGCAATTATTTGTGCACATTGTGCATGTCTCGGTTTCAACTTCAATCTCTTCATGATAAATTTCAATTCCTCTGAAGCCGGTTTTATTTAATTGCTGTTCCTGAAGCATCAGTGCAGTCCCCAGTGCACCAGTCAGGTGGCAATATTCTGAAACATAAATTGGTTTGTTTAATCGTTGCTCAAATGCTGCAACCAGTGATTTATTTTTTGCTGTAGCTCCCTGAAAGCAAATGTTTTGTCCGATAGATGCCTCAGTGGCAACCTTTTTCAAGATAGTTCTCAGTAACTGAATGGAGCGCTGTTGCCAGGATCTCATTAACCGAATACCCGGTATTGAGAAGCTGGCTGATATCCCGTTCCATAAAAACTGCACAACGGTCGCTGGCAAGCGGGGAGCTGACATTTTCTGCCTTACGCGCATAATCAAATAATGAACATCCCAGCTTTTTGGCCTGCTCCTGCAGAAAGCTTCCCGTTCCGGCAGCACAGACACTGTTCATCTGCGAAAATGTCACGCTGCCGTTATGCATGAGTGTAAATTTTGCATCCTGTCCGCCTATCTCAATTATTGTATCTGTTTCGTGATTAAGTTCATAAGCTGCTTTTGCGTGTGAGGTAATTTCATCAATTATGAAGTCAGCATTTAAGATCTTTCCGATAAATTTTCTTCCCGAACCTGTAGTCCCGATTCCGGCTATCGTGACAGCTGATTTCTTCTGCCTGAAAACATTTTCAATTGCTTCCAGTAAAGCTTTGACCGCAGATACAGGTTTACCTGCAGTATAAGTATAAAATCCTGCAACCGGTCTTTTGTCTTCATCAATCAGGATGCACTTGGTACTTGTAGAACCAATATCAATGCCGGCATAAACCCTGTAATTGGTGTCAGGCTCTAACTTATTATAAATATCAACCTCAACTCCGACAGGATGCCGTGAAACCACAGGTATGAATCGATATGATTCAGTATTTTTAAAATCAGGATAGGTGCTTAAGTTCAGAGAAAGCGGTTTGTGATAATATTGCTTTTCAGTATTCTGCTGAATAAGGATATCTTCGAAAGAACTGATATTTAACGGGACTAAACCATGTCTTTTCTTTAAGAAGCGTCAGACCGGCACCTATAGCCCCAAACAGATGGGAATCCTCATTAAACAAAAAGGTGGTCTTCAGGATTTTTTCCAGATATCCTCTGACAACCAGATTTTTTGAAACACCGCCGGTGATCAGGATGGGTAATGCAGGCAGTTCTGTATTAAATACAGTGTTATTGATGTTTTCAGCAAGTCCTTTACAAAGGCTTGTGCAGATTGCGCTGACTGAATAGCCTCTTTGCTGGGCATGAATTATATCAGTATTGGAAAATACCGCACATCGTGAGGCTATGGGGGGAATCGCCCCTGTATTATTAATTGCCCTGTCACACAATTCTACAATGCCGGAAAGGTTTAGCCTGCCCACCTGCTGGTCAAGGAAGCTGCCTGTTCCGGCAGCGCAGGATGTATTTATTTTTGTCGATTGATAGTTTCCGCCGGCGTCAAACTTTATGAGCATGAATTTCTCAGCTCCAATATGCAAAACTGAGGCTGCATTTTTGCAAAGATGCCTTACTGCTGCTATGATTGCTACCTGGCTGTTGTAGGGCGTGACATGATTTTTATTCAGGCAGACTGAAGAAGAGGTGCAGGCAATAGCTTTAATATCTAGCCGGATCAAAAATTTTAGAGGCTTCTTTAAATGTATCCCGGATATTGCCTTTATGAAACTGATAAAACCGGCGGAGAATATTGCCTTCCGGATCCAATTGGACAGCAGAAAAAGAAACTGAGCCTATGTCAATGCCAAGGATAGAATCCCTGGCGGCAGAGACTTTTAACATAATCCTGACCTTTCTTGTTTAGGAAGTTTGCCAGCTACTATATTTATAAAGATAAGCTAAATTTCGGGATATCAGGACCACAGCAGGGAACTGTCGGAAAATTGATCGAACTCCCTGAAATCCTTTACCACAGAGTCACACAGGGTTTCAACAGAGTAACACTGCTTGCCAGAAGGGAATATGCAGGACCGTGTAACTCCGTTTAACTCTGAGAAACTCTGTGTTCAGTTGATTTATAAATACCCCTGAAGCAGATGCAATACAAAGAGGTTATTGCGCTGAACAACCTTAACAGGAATAGTGTTATCCATATAAGAAACTTCCAGTATTCATTTTGTTATACTTATTGAAATGACACTTGAATATATCTTTAATCGCCTCTGGGCTGATTATATTGATCAGAATTCTTCTGCCGGAAAGATTTACAATCTTTTTAAAGATAAAGGTGAAACCGTTGTTAATGACCATATAGCTTTCAGAACCCTTGATTATCCGGAGATTAATATAGATGTTCTGGCGAGGCAGTTTGTCAGGAACGGATATGTACAAAAAGGGGAGTATGAATTCAGGGACAAGCACCTTTTTGCAAGGCATTATGAATTGCCCGGGGGCAAATCAACGCCCCGTGTTTTCATAAGTCAACTGATACTTTCCCAATGTTCTTCATTTATTCAGAAGACTTTCAATGAGTTATTTGCAACGTTTGACCATAAAAGGGTAGAAGCTGATGATTTGCTGTTTGCTGGTACTTTATTCAACCCTTTATCCTATGAAGTTTACACAAATCTAAGGGAAGAATCTGAGTATGCTGCCTGGTTCTATATATTCGGCTTCAGGGCTAATCACTTCACGGTAGCGATAAACTCGCTGGTCAATTATGATAACATATATAAGGTCAATGAGCTGCTGAAGAAAAACGGATTCCTTCTTAACAGTTCAGGTGGCGAGGTAAAAGGGACGCCTGAAGAACTTTTGCAGCAATCAAGTACAATGGCCGATATCGTTAAAATAAAATTTATTGAGGGTGAATTTGAGGTTCCGGCTTGTTATTATGAATTTGCACAGCGGTTCCTTGATTCAAACGGACAGCTATACAGTGGCTTTATTTCAAAATCTGCGGATAAGATCTTCGAAAGCACGAATTTTTATAGAAAGAAATGAACCTGCGGATTCATTTAGAAATCCTTTAACTTTTATTTATCTGAGGTTTAGTCAATAGGCTTTCCTTCACTTATCACAGTGACCTGAACTCTGGGATTGGCTTCTCCGTTGCGACTGCATTTAAATGAGATCCGGTTTTCACCCTTCTTTAGCTCAGGAATATTTCCTTCAATCCTGACATCTTTAATAAATTCTCCTTTCGGACCGAATAATTTACAATCGGAAGAAGATCTGAATTCAAGATACATCCCTGGTTCCATGATAACAGGGAAAAGTAAGGTTTCATCACCTATTGTTACCGAAGGATTTTCAACTGGAACCTGAACCATTGGAAGTGCCTTAACGGGGCTGATGAGACAACTTATCTCCTTTCCTTCAGGGAGATCATTGTACCAGATCTGCAGCTTGTCAACGCTTTGAAATTGTACTGTTGTACGGTACGAATCGTAGACGTAAAAGCCGGAATCAGGCCAGATGAAATCACTGTATTGTGATGATTCTGTCTCAACAAGTTCAAAATATTTCCATCCCTTGAAATCTACCCTCACAAAATGGTCTCCATGTGCACCGTGAGAAATATGATTGGGGCTTTCAATTCTTAAGTTCAGTAACTCTCCGTTCCCGTCACCATTTATCCAGACTCCGAGGGCCTGGTTTTTACCAAGATCGAGCCAGGGGTCAAAAGTTTTTGTCATTTTGATCCACGAACCCTCCTTTGGTGAAACACCTGTACTCAAGGCATGGAAATTGCCGGTAACTTCGCCACCATTAATTTTCCTGTCCGGGTATTTAATTCCTCCTGCTACACCTGGTGCGCAGCCTTCGCTTTAAATTCACCGGTTTCTGAAAACCGGCGATTGTGATATTTTCAGGGTCGTCGTAGGATTTCACTGACATCAATGGTTCTAATCTGAGTTTAACAGGCTGGTTTTCAAATTCATTATTCACAATCCATTGTGCTGAAGGATGATCCGGACCTGCGACCTTATGCTTTTTATATGCAACCGGCCTGAAATTCCATTTATTTTTTTCATCCCGGAACAATGTATACTCTTTTCCCGGCTGACGAAGAAGAGTACGGATGGTATCATTAAAATAATCGGTCAGGCGCAATTCTTCATATTGTTTGATGATGGCAGTCAGGCGCTCAAAAAGAGGATTTTCATCGAGATTCTTCTTTTCAACACCACCAAGCATTGATACTCCGGCATTATTGCCAATCATTTTACAGCAAAGATATTCCACATCATCCGGAAAGGTAGGTTCAACCTGCGGCGGGTTCCATGTCTGATTACCCCACCATCCAAGGTGAAGGGGCAGGAGCAGCCCGCCGTTTTCAGAAGCAGAATATTTGTCAATCAATGGAGAGTGACCGCGCCATAACCCATGTTCATACTCATTTGACCTGAAATTAACCGGGGAAAAGAGGTTCATGGATTTAATAGCTGCCGAATGTATATCGATGAATCGTTTATAACCGCGTACCGGCCGGTCCCACGCCTGCCATCTTGAGCGGTAATGCCACCAGTGGTGCGCCATAGAGCTCATTTCCATACCGACAGGATGCTCAAGATGTCTTGCAACCTCAAATATAAATTTGGTGCCATAATACCAGAAGTTTTCCTCACCCCCCAGTATGTCGCTCCCATCAATTGCATCGAAATAAATACCGTCAAATTTACATTTGCTGACAATTTCTGCTGTTTTTCGTGCTATTTCATTGAAAAGAGCAGTTTCTGGTCCTGGTACAAATCTGCCGAACATCTCGCGCAGGTGGAAAACATTCTCCCCTGCAGGGTGTGATGTTGGTTTAGTCCCGTTTATTCCACGTTTACAGCCGGTGAATTTGTACGGAGGTGAAACGGTGATCCCATCGAATGTAAGAAGCTCGCTCCCAATCCTGAGAGTGACGCTGTTCCGGACGAAAAAGCCCGTTATAGTGGAAATATCTGACGTAGACTCGTTTACAACAATTTCAGTTGATGAAGCGTCCACAGGTTCTGTCAATGTAAATGATCTGAAATAGCCCAGATTTTCACTTGGTACAGGCGTTGCATATTTTGAGTTTTTATCAATAAAGAATGCATAAGTATGAAAGATGGAAGAGATGCCTGCCTTATGCAAACGATTATTTATCCTTCCAAATGAATCCCAGCCGTCGGGCCATTTTTCGCGGTCCAGTTCAAAATCACCAAATTTAAAGAATGCACCGCCTCCATGGTTGTCTATCTGGTTGAAGCCAAGGCTATGACACATGTCAATCCACTCGTCAATATTCTCCTCGGTAAGGGTTCCGAAATTCATCAGGTATGAGCCATATCCTTCTTTCTGCATCTGTGCCCAGGCGCCTCCCTTATCAGAATGCGGAATATCCCCGGCATGTTCCATTACATCCCGGATAACAGGAAGGATGTTCTCCTGAGGAACACCCAGCAGGGCGATTTTCGCACCTTCGATACCGAACTTCTTGTAGCAGGAGGCACTGAGGTGTGTTTGCAGGGCAGGTAGCTGACGGACCTGTGTGAGTAAATTCATTGAAAGAACACATGCAGCAAAGGATTCGTAAGGCATTCCTTCGAGTTTAAGCGGAACGTCCAGGAAAGTAAGTGATTCCACCGACCCGCTTATTGAAGCAACTTCCAGGGTTATGCGATCCTTCTTTGTCCTTGTATGAATCTCAGCTGTCACCCCTGCATCATTGAAGATGAGCTTAAGCTTTTTTCCTTTATGTGACACAGATGAAACGGTAATCTTTTTTCCATTCTGCGTTAAATAAGAACAAAACGAAGCTGTCTCAGTATCAAGGTAATCGCTTCCGTCACTCTTATCAATGAAATGAAGATTTTTGCCTTCGTTGTTTATTTCATACTTAAAATTTTCGTTTTCAAGAATGATGCTTACCTCCTGAACAGATGAGCAACTTATCATTAAAATGTTAAGTATTGAAATAAAAGGGAACCATAACCTTCTGGTTTTATTTACATTTTCTTTCATGATTTTTAACCCGATAATATTTGCATAAGGGGTATCGGAAAAATCAGAATCAATCATCTCAAATATTATCAAGTCTAAGGTGTTGTATACAAATTTAAAATAAATTATGAAGAGAAAACCCCTTTTTATATCAGTCGATGATACTTTATTGGCCTCTGGTATAATAAAATCAGGAGTTTTCAAGTTATATCCATAAGATAATCAGATAGGGATTTTTATACAGGTAAAACTATAAATGCACCCTCGGAAAAAACCAAAAAGACTTTATATGATTTAACTCTACCTTACATTTAAAAGGCCGGAACAGGTTATGGTAACTAAAACCCACTAAGGATGAAAGATCATATCAGTATTTCCAGATTAGCTGATGAGGAGAAAAATATACCACATTCTTCCCAGAGAAGATTTCTTCCGTCAATAAGAAGCCCCTACTACAAAAGTGCAGAACTGAATGAACAGAAAGAATCCAGTTTGCATATACCTGAATGGCAATTTATGGATTATCCGCCGATCGAGTCAAAGAAAAAGGAGGAAATTGAATTGTATGTAGCCGACTGGCAAATGAATAGCTGAATGCTGGTTAGGATTCTTCAATAGGCTGCTCAAGCCGAATCCCCCGAAATTAGTTCCTGACCATACTAACAACAGAAATAAATGAGAAAACTAATTTTGATTGTGATTGTCTTGTTCTTTCATTCCTCAGCTGACGCCCAGCAAAAAAGCGACAACTTTAAAACAGCACTGTTGATTGTTGATATTCAAAATTTCTATTTTCCCGGGGAAGGTCCGGGATTATTAAATGCCGAACAAGCGAGCTTAACAGCTAAGGAAATCCTTCAGGTTTTCAGAGATAAGAAACAACTGGTGGTCCATATTCGTCATAAATCAAGCAAAGGATTTGAAATACATAAAAATGTGGTACCCAGCTCAGGTGAAAAAATAATTACGAAGGAAGAAGTCAATTGTTTTCAGGGAACTGATTTACTTGAATATTTAAGAAGTAACAATGTTGATCGTTTGGTTATTATTGGCATGCAGACGCAAATGTGTTTAGAAGCGGCTGTCCGCGCCGCACATGATTATGGTTTTGAATGTGTGGTTGTACAGGAGGCATGTGCCACAAGGGATTTAAAGTTTGGATCCAGGGTAATAAAAGCTGAAGATGTTCATTACAGTACGCTCGCTGCCTTAAATGATGGTGGATATGGCAAAGTAATAGAAATGAAAGCTTTTAAAGAGGCTACTGATAAATATTTATTTCATAAATTAGATTAGGTAGATTTTAGACTGCCTGGCTCCCTCTCTCCCTCAGTCCTGTTCACTTATCCCTTAGCTCTTTACGCTGCACCATGAGCTTATTGTATCTTACTCAAATACAACCGTTTTATTGTTGAACACAAAAACCCTGTCTTCAAAAACAAGTTGCATGGCTTTAGCAAGCGCCGCGGTTTCATTTTCCCTGCCTGCTTTTATAAGATCTGTCAGCGTAAAGGAGTGATTTACAGGAATAATTTTCTGGGTAATAATCGGTCCTTCATCAAGATCGTCAGTAACGAAATGAGCAGTTGCCCCGATTATTTTCACCCCGCGTTTCAGTGCCTGCCGGTAAGGGTAAGCACCTGTAAAGGCAGGCAGGAATGAATGATGGATATTGATAATCTTTAAATCAAAAGATTTTATAAATCCGGGCGACAGGATGCGCATGAACTTGGCCAGGATCAGGTAGTCAGGTTTATACTGAAGAATTGTTTTCATCAATTCAGCTTCATAGTTTTCCCTGCTTTTAATCTCATGCGAAACATGGTGGAACGGAATTCCAAATTGTTCTGTGATATTCTTCAGATCAGGATGATTCCCGATCACGCATTCCAGAGTGGCTCCCAGGGTCTTGAAATGATTCCGCGTAAGGATATCGCTTAAGCAATGATATTCCTTTGTAACCAGGACAACTATCTTTTTCTCAGGCAAAGGATTTACTTTAACGATGGCATCGCAAGGCAATACTTTTGTAATTGCCGTCTCAATACTTAGCGGATTACTGGCACCATCCAAAACAAACCTGGCAAAAAACTGGTTCTCCTGCTGATCCACATGTTCCCGCATTGAAACAATGTTAAGGCCAGCCTCAGCCAAAACGGATGTTATTGCTGCAACTAAGCCTATCCGGTCTTTACATTGAATGATTATGACCATAATATATCCTGTTACATTCCTGCAATTTTACGATTTTTACAGGCTTCTCTCAAATTTTAACAACTCTTATAATAATTACGGAATCTTTACAATTTTGTTGTCTGAATATTGAGATAATAAAATTTAACTCATGTAACAATTTGACATACAAAAAGAAATACGTATTAAAAGACATATTAAAAGACATATTAAAAGACATATTATTTTGCCAGAATATTTTTGTTTTAAAATCCTGAAGGGTTTGCTTACCAGGCAAAGATTTTAATAATTTTCCCGCAGATTCTGCAAATACCATCTCTGAGTCTCTTAGTCTCTAAGTCCCTGAGTCTCTAAGTCCCTGAGTCTCTAAGTCCCTGAGTCTCTAAGTCCCTGAGTCTCTTAGTCTCTAAGTCTCTTAGTCTCTAAGTCTCTTAGTCTCTTAGTCTCTTAGTCTCTAAGTCCCTGAGTCCTTGCTTAGTCTCTAAGTCTCTAGTTGAGTCTCTGAGTCTCTGAGTCCCTCAGTCCCTCAGTCCCTCAGTCTCTAACTCTGAGCCTAGAGCCCTGCCCCACACCTTAAAATATGTATTAAATAAACATTCCTTAGTTAAATTACGTCTACATATTATATAGTTCTGGATATTTTCTGGTCCTGGTAGCGGATTTTATTAAAAAGCAGATAACCATATTAATTAAAAAAGAAATGTACAACAAGTTAATCATCAACATTAAACCATTGGGATTTGTATGGGAGACCATTGATCCTTTTTTGTTTTGCGTGCACCACCTTGATAATTATCCGGCTGGAAATGACCAGCTGGGACCTGCAGCTTCACTCGAAGGGAGATACCTTGGACAGGATTTTACGGTAAAGGATGGCTGGCGTATGTATCACGGGCAGAGAGTACCTGGCTTCCCGGAGCATCCGCACAGGGGTTTTGAGACCGTGACCGTTGTATTGAATGGTTTTGTCGACCATTCGGATTCACACGGGGCAGCAGGCAGGTATGGCAATGGCGATGTGCAATGGATGACGGCAGGTTCAGGCTTGCAGCACGCCGAAATGTTCCCTTTACTTAACCGGGACAGGCCGAATCCATTGGAACTTTTTCAGATCTGGCTCAACCTGCCTAAGGCAAGAAAATTCTCAAAGCCTTATTATAATATGCTTTGGGGAGAAGATATCCCAGTGTATACAGACAAAGACAAGAACGGGAAATTAACAAAAATTAAAGTAATTGCGGGAGTTTTAGGTGACAAGACCGCCCCTCCGCCGGCACCTGATTCCTGGGCAGCTGAGGCGGGTAATGAGGTAGGAATATGGCTCATTAAGATCGAAGCCAACGGACTCTGGACCATTCCGGTTGCTTCTCCCGAAATAAACCGGACTCTTTATTTCTACCGGGGATCTGACATAAAAATTGCAGGGATTGACATAAAATCATATAATTCAGTCGAATTGCTGGCAGATGAATCCGTAATTATAGAAAACGGGAATGAGGATTCATTTCTCCTTTTGCTTCAGGGATGCCCCATTGGCGAACCTGTAGTACAGCACGGGCCTTTTGTCATGAACACCGCTGCTGAAATACAGCAGGCGTTTTATGATTACCGCAATACCCGGTTCGGCGGCTGGCCCTGGGAAAGATCTGACAATGTCCATCCGCGTCAAAAAGGGAGGTTTGCCAGGTACTCAGATGGGCGGGAAGAGATCAGGTAGTCCATGTCCGACCCCAGATATCTTACCAAATCGGGATTTAAGCTGGCATGTGAATGCGAAACTAAGCGGGCACTCAAAAAATTGGAATGTCATCGGAAATTCATTCACCGACCATAAATAACAACAATGATTGCTATCTTGCGCAAAAATTTAAACGAAAAACTGACATGTTTACCAGTAAGTTCGCTCCAGGTTGTGCATTAATGATATACAAGCCCGAACTGGCCGGAAAAATACATTCTGTTTTGTGTGAGAATCTGGGCAGTATGGAAATGCTTATGACCTGCTGCCAGCATGATCCCGGAATGAAAAAAGCTACTCAGATCATAAATATCTGTCCGGGTTGCGACAAGCGTTTCCGTAATGATTATCTTAATTCTTCAACGATCTCACTTTGGGAAATTCTCGCAGAAAGTGACTTTTTCCCTTTCCCCGATTATCATAACTGCAGCATGACAATAATTGATGCCTGTCCGACCAGGGAGCAGGAACAGATTCATTCGGCAATCAGGAAGATCCTTTCGAAAATGAACATTAATTTAATTGAACCGGAACACACAAAAACAAAAAGTACCTGCTGCGGCGATAGCTTCTATGGTGTCATTCCCGTCGAAAAAGTTATGGAACAGATGGTTAAAAAAGGCTCTGAAATGCCATCGGATGATGTCGTTGTTTATTGTGTTTCATGTACAAAAGCAATGTTTGTAGGTGGAAAAAAACCACGTTACCTGATTGATTTACTTTTCGCCGAAGAGACTCAGCCAAAAACCTTTGAACCTGATGACTGGCATAAGGAGCTGAATAGTTACATAGAAAAACATTAAAACACTCCTCAAAGCTTCAATGGTGTACTGTGTTCACCAAAACTTTGATGGTGGAACGGGCCGACCGCAAATCCTATGTCCCGCAGATCACGCAGATTTTCACAGATTATATTCTGATGTTTCATAATTCTGCGATTCTGCAGTTCTGTAATTCTGCAATTATATGTTGTAAAAAGTTAAAAGTTTTAATCTCTCGTCAACTTTTACAGCTTAAATCTGTTCCCCTTTAAATAATTTTCATAAATGATCCCTCTAAAATGAAATCATTGCTGAATATTATGTTCATGCTTTCCCTTGTTTGTACCCTGGCTGAGGCACAATCACAGCCAAATAAGGATACTTTTATTGCCGGCCGGGTATTTGACAAATCCACCCGACAACCTCTTGATTATGCCACCGTTTCACTGATACAGGAACCCTCGGCAAAGTTGATTACTGGGTTGCTGACTAATACCAAAGGTGAATTTAAAATCGCAAATATTCCATCAGGCACTTACAGGATCGAGGTTGATCATATAAGCTATGAGAAATCCTCGGTAGACAGCATCAGAATAAATGACGGCAGTGAAACGGTTTCACTGGATACAATTTACCTTACACCTAAAGTGCTTAATCTTGAGACAGTAAATATAGTAAGTGATAAACCGGTGATTGAAAACAAGGCAGGAATGATCATTTACAATGTTTCAAGTGACATCACTTCCCAGGGAGGATTAGCTATCGACGTGCTTAAGAAAGTCCCCCAGGTGACAGTCGATGCTGATGGAAATGTTGAACTTCAGGGGAATTCAAACATACGGTTCCTTATCAACGGAAAATCTTCAAGTGTGTTCGGGAATAATCTTACAGACGCACTTTCGTCCATTCCCGCCAGCCAGATCAAAAGCATTGAGGCTATTACAAATCCCGGAGCGAAATATGATTCGCAGGGAACAGGTGGCATTATAAATATTATTCTGGAAGATAATAAAATGAAGGGAGTCAGCGGGAACATCAACATTTCACCAGGCACAAGGCTGGAGACCGGATCGGCAAATTTAGGCGTAAAAAGGAATAATATTGGGATCAATGCTTTTTTCAGCGGCAACTGGCGGCTAAAGTCAGATGGCCCATTCTCCAACAGGCGTGAAACAACAGATACGGCTGCCGGATTGATTACCACCTTATTACAGGAAGGGAATTACTTTCTTAAAAGAAATGGCTTCAGGTCAGGCGCGGGATTTGAATGGGATATTTCAAAAAGTGATAACCTCTCCGGCTCTTTGGGTTTTAATCAGTTTAGCTTCAGTACTTCGGGACTTACTGATCAGGAACAATCGGTTACCGATATTTTCGGAAATCCGCAATCGCCGGAGTTCACCATCCGGAACGCCGAAAGCCGCAGAAATGTCAGTTCCACTGACTGGAACCTGGCCTATAAAAGAAATTTTAAAGAGAAAGGACATGAACTTGAAATTTCGCTAAGTTCAAGTTTTGGCAAACCTGGTTCAAGTTACAGCCAGGCAGAATATCTGCTGGGGGAATCGAACCCCTTCAATGGGTCCGCAAGCAAAAATCCGGGCTCAGATAACCAGATAGAGATAGCAGTTGATTACTCTTATCCGGTCAATGAAAATTTTTTGATTGAGACAGGTTTTAAGAGTACATACCAGAATCTCACAAGCATTGCCGACGTAAAAGTTTTCTCACCTTCAACCAACGAATATACGATCGATCCCTTTCAATCTTATAATCTGAATTACAAAATGAAGATCTATGCAGGCTATCTTGCCACAGGCTTCAGATTGTTCAATTTTCTTGATCTTAAGCCGGGAGTAAGGTATGAATACACAAATGTTGATATCGACTATCCGGATACTTCGATTCCGGCGTATGGTACCCTGGTACCTTCCGCAGTAATGTCACACAGCTTCGATGAAAACACAACCCTTGAGCTGGCATATAGCAAACGGATAGAGCGTCCTGAGTACAGGGAACTTAATCCTTTCATAAACAGAAGTGATCCATATAATATTACAACAGGCAATATCTTCCTTGAGCCTGAGATCGGGAACAATATCGAGCTTAGCTACAGAACCGGCTTTAAGAAAGGGGGCAACTTCCGGTTAGCATTAATTGAAAGGATTAACAGTCAGGAAATTCAGGATGTGACGGTTTTCTATCCTCAATATGTAATCGGTGATTCAACCTATTCCAATGTATCTGTTTCCAGCAGACAGAATATCGGGGAAGAATACAATTCAGGCATCAGTGCATTCATCACCTTTCCCCTCACTGCCAGATTGAACCTCCGTGCAAACCTGATGGAATTTCACAGGTACATCGCAAGCAATCTCACTGCCGGGAATTTATCAACAGGATTTTCGACCAGGTTCAGCATGAATGCAACATACCAATTGCCGAAGGATCTGGTGTGCGAACTTTCAGGCTTCTATCGTTCAGCCGGAAGGGGCATACAGGGCAAAACGCCCCAATTCTTCATTTACACTTTTGCTTTCAGGAAGAGATTTTGGGATTCAAACGGGAGTTTTGGATTTACAGCGACAAATCTTCTCAGCAGAACTGTCAGGCAGGTTACGACAATCTCTACCGAAAACTCAAAATCATCAAGCATAAGGGAGCTGCCCCTGAGGTCCTTCGGAGTCAGTTTTATGTATAAATTTGGGAAAATAGGCTCAGATAATAAAAAGAAGGAAACTGACAATGATTCATTAATGCCTGAAAACAATCAGTGAAATTCTGAGATTATTAGCTGTCCGGGAAGTAAGTTGTCTTGCCTTTGACTTGCCTGGGATGTCCTATTTTCGTACTTTTATAATTGCGTAATTTTACAAAATGAAAACTTCTGCGAAATGGTTATCAGGTATACTGCTTGTGCTTTTAATAGTTTACGTTACCGGTCCGAAGCCACCGAATACAAAATTTAATACACCGGTGATCAATCTTCCGGAAGCGCTTACCGGACTTGAAAGACAAATAAACGAAAATGAAAAAGCCGTACCCGGTATTAAGCCGGATAATGAGGCAAGGATCATCTGGGCTGATTCGTCGAAAAAAGAAAAGACAAAAGTTGCATTCCTTTATCTTCATGGCTTTTCGGCAAGCCAGGCTGAAGGTGACCCGGTTCACAGGGACCTGGCAAAAAGATACAACGCAAACCTTTATCTTTCAAGATTAGCTTGTCATGGCATTGCGGGAGGAGATACTGCAATGATCAGCCTGACTGCCGATAAATATGAGGCCTCGGCCGAGAAGGCACTTGCAGTTGCAGAAAGATTAGGAGATGAGGTTATCGTTATCGGAACATCTGCCGGCGGAGCCCTGACTCTCTTCCTGGCTTCAAGGCATCCGGAGATCAACTCAATAGTGCTCTATTCACCCTGCGTGGCGCTATATGATAAAACTGCCGTGATACTCGATGATCCCTGGGGTTTGCAAATTATAAGGCGGGTTAAGAAAGGGCCTGTAATTCAATTCGATGCAGAGAATGAGATACATGCGAATTACTGGGTAACGAAGTACCGGCTTGAAGCTCTTGTTGCACTGCAGGATCTTGTTACCAATACAATGAAGCCTGAAGTTTTCGAGAAAATCAAATGTCCGGTTTTTCTTGGCTACTACTATAAGAATAAAGATGAACAGGATAAAACTGTATCAGTATCTGCCATGTTAAAAATGTTCGATGAACTCGGCACTCCTGTTGTGTTAAAACGAAAAGCAGCTTTTCCTGACGCAGGTGCACATGTAATTGCTTCATATATCAGGTCCAAAGACTGGCAGGGTGTAGAACGGGAGACAGATAAATTCCTTTCGGAGATAGTGGGACTCTGATCATCAGGTAACGGGTGTTGTACAAAGTGCCTGAAGCGTTGGGCATAGGACGTTGAAGGACCGCGGGGCGGGACCACAATTGACTGGAGGCTTTTATAAATAAAAGATCAATGGTTGAATTCGAACAACTTTCTTAAAGCTGAAAACCTTATGAAATCAAAAGTATTGTTCCTGCTGTGCCTGCTGTCAGGCATTTTTAACTTACAGATCTCAGGACAGCAGGATAACAATGAAGAGGGTCGCGGTGCGTACAAGACCAGGACTCTTTTCAATATGGAGAAATACTGGGACAGCGATATTGTATGCAGTAACCCACATAAAGGCTGGGAATTTCACTATTTTGACAATGGGATTACCAGGTACCACAATCATCTGAAGCCGGGTGACTACCTTGGGGATTTCCCAGGTCTGCGGACAATTTATCTTCGCCTGGCATGGTCGTACCTTGAGCCGGAAGAAGGGAAATTCAGCTGGGAGCTGATAGATACAGTGATAAGCAAATGGACAGCCAAAGGATATAATATCTCTTTCCGGATCACCTGCAAGGAGACCAACGATCAGGTGTTTGCGACACCAGAGTGGGTTATGAAGGCTGGGGCAAAAGGATCCTTCCGCGAAGAAACAAAAGCAAGAAACTGGGAACCGGATTATGGCGATCCTGTCTTCCTGGTTAAACTTGAGAATTTCCATAAAGCGTTTGCTTCCAGGTATGCCGGTAAACCCTGGCTCGAATATATCGATATAGGCAGTATCGGGGAATGGGGCGAAGGCCATACCGCGTATTCAGGCTGGCATGATGTTCCCGTCGGGGTTGTTGAAAAGCATATAACCATGTACCGCAGATGTTACCCTGACAACATTATCATTATCAGTGATGATTACCTTGAGCAGCGTGACGCCGACGATGGTTCCAATATTGCAATACTCGAATGCTGTATGAAGAACCGCATCGGATTCAGGGACGACAGTTCATGCGTTTACTGGTACACAATGCTGGGATTCGGGTATTCCAATATAAGGAGTCCGGAAATATTTAACCTTGTATGGGAAGACATACCTGTAGTACTGGAATCCGATCATTACAGCAGCGTTAAAAAATACAATCTGTGGGATGAAGGCAGGCGGTTTGAAAAAGGGCTCGAGGAGACTCATGCATCAATCATAGGTTTTCATCACTGGCCAAGGGAATGGCTTGAAGAAAATCAGGTTGTTGCGCGTAAACTTGCAAACAAATGCGGGTACTGGTATTTCCCGAAATATGCTGTTTTGCCTGATACCCTGCGCAAAAACCAGGGGTCTAATTACCTGCGGATGACATGGGAAAATCATGGCGTTGCCCCGGCTTACCACCGCTTCGATCTGAGATTACAACTCAGGGATAAAGAAAACGGCAGGATTTTCGTGTTTGACCTGGCGGAATCTAATAACCGGAAGTGGATGCCGGGCAGGATAGTCGGGGAATACTACAATCTGAAAATGCCAGAAGATCTTGCTTCCGGGAAATACGAGATCAAGATCGGACTTTTCGACAATTGCCGGGGAAAAGAGATACCAATTAAACTAGCTCTGAAGGAGAGCCGGAGAAGCGATGACGGTTATTATAAAATGGGGGAAGCGTTTGTCAGATAATTCGTGTTGACTAACGATGTGGGTCACACGGGTCACGTCATAGGGGACAGAGAACACTTGTCCACCGAAGCTTTCTTTGACCGCCGTAACGGAGTGAAGGTGGTAGCGGAGGCGGAGACCACAGTGCTCAGGGCTCAGTGGCTCAGTGCTCTGGGCTTAGAGTACAGAGCATGGTATTCTATAGTAGATAACCGGACTCTTCGGTAAATCCATTAAAAGTAAAGTAAGAAACTGCACTGAGTTTATTTGTGACCGGTAGACCAGTTGACTTACTTTTCTGATGACAGAATGAACAAAAACAGTTGCCATCTCTTTATAATATGTTCCATAAAGTTTGAAAATCAAAAGAAAAGTCAAGTCTCTTATGAAGACGAAAAGTAAGTTATTTAAAATTACCGGGTATATAATATTGTCAGTTTCCTGCACACTGTTTATTCTGATTCCTGTTGTTCCCTGGTTGGGTTTTTCTACAGGTCAGATTGCTGGGATCACAGGAGGATTACTTATTGCGGGTGAAATATTGTTCTATTTAAGCTTATTTATTCTGGGACGAAGCTTTTATGATAAAATAAAAGCCAGACTGAAATTCTGGAAATCAAAGACCAAAGGACATGATATTTCAGCAGAAGGCTAATTATTCTGCAATTCTGCAATTCTGCAATTCGGATTAACTGGTACCTGATCGAGATTTGATGAACGAACAAGCAAAATGCTGAATGAGATTGGTTCGTCGTGCCTACTCGCAATTGCATTGCGATTATTTTTAAATTTGCAGTATGATACTTCAGTATGCTTCCGATCTGCACCTTGAGTTTCCGGAAAATAAAGAATTCCTGAAGAAAAATCCTATCAAACCGGGAGGAGATATATTGTTGCTTGCAGGAGATATTGTTCCGCTGGTTTTAATGTATGAACATTCAGATTTTTTTGATTACCTCTCAGACCATTTTAATCTTACCTATTGGCTCCCGGGAAATCATGAATTTTATCACTCTGACATAAAGGACAGAAGCGGATTTACGAATGAGAAAATAAGAGAGAACATTCTTCTGGTAAATAATACCTCCATCCCTATAGAGAACTTAAACCTTGTTTTTTCAACATTGTGGACAACTATCAGTCCTCACAATCAGTTTGAGATACAACAGAGACTATCTGATTTTCACGTTATAAGAAATGGAGGGAAACTACTCACAGCAGAGGAGTATAATCTCATCCATGACCAGTGTGTTGCTTTTTTAAGGGAGGAATTTTCTAAAGAATTGCCCGGTAAAAAGATAGTCGTAACTCATCATGTTCCCACCTATCTGAACTATCCTGTAAAATTCAAAAGAGATGTTCTTAACGAGGCATTTGCACTGGAGCTTTATGATTTAATTCAAAAATACCAGCCAGATTATTGGATTTTTGGTCACCATCACACCAATAATCCCGACTTCCGGATCGGGAAATCGATATTGACAACCAATCAGCTTGGATATGTAATGTATCGTGAACAAATGGGATTTGACACGGGGAAATTCATAGAGGTTTAAATTCTGCGGTTCCGCAATTCTGAGATTTTGCGCAAGGAATTAAATCCTTGTTATCTTGATAATGTTGAACTTTGTGCCTTAGTGCCTTTGTGGCCAAAGAAAATAAGCCACAAAGCCGCTACCCATGGAAATCCGGTCCGCGGTTAGCGTTCAGTTATTCATATTGCATAACTTTAGGGTTTCAGCGTCAGGAATAAAAATGGGAATGAATTCGGAATATGCGGATGAGAATTACAAGCTTCTCCTCAATATCATCCATTGGCTCGATGGGAAGATGGAGTGATGTCCCTGAAAGAGTATAACGTATTCCTTAATTTTTAACTTTTTCCTGAACGGATTGTTAGTCATTTTATACTAAATCAGCTTTATGGAGGATGACATTGTCACTGCGACACAACCTGGAATAACAGGTCATGTGTTGAAGAAACCGTTTTGGGCCGATATAAGGGAAGCTATTCAGGGGACTGAGGCTGACTTTACCCTTATCAATATTAATAGAGCCATTCTGCTTCTTGCGATTCCAATGATTCTTGAGTTGGTGATGGAGTCAACCTTTGCTCTGGTCGACATCTTCTTTGTGGCCAGGCTGGGCTCTTCAGCGGTTGCGGCTGTTGGCCTCACAGAAACCTATATGTATCTTCTTTATTCAGTAGCAATGGGCCTTTCAATGGCTGTTACCGCGATCGTTGCCCGGAGGATCGGTGAAAAAAACAGAGAGCTTGCGGGAAGAACTGCGGTTCAGGCTGTAATTCTTGGTTTCCTGTCCTCAATACCCTTTGCCTTTGCCGGAATTTTCTTTTCACGGCAGTTACTGGCGCTGATGGGAGCGGATCAATGGGTGCTGGAGGAGGGCTATCACTACATGCAGTGGATGCTCGGCGGCAATCTTGTCATTGTCCTCCTTTTCGTGATCAACGCTGTCTTTCGGGGAGCAGGAGATGCTGCAATTGCCATGCGTATTCTTTTAATTTCAAACGCAGTGAACATCGTACTCGACCCGCTGCTTATCTTCGGTCTGGGACCTGTCCCGGCTTTAGGGATCAGGGGCGCTGCAATTGCAACAAATATCGGTCGTGCGACTGGCGTGGTGGCTCAGTTCTACCTTCTTTTCAGAGGTGGAAAACACATAAGGGTAATGATCTCCCAGCTCTATCCCGATTTTAAGATCATGCTCGGCATAATCCGCACTTCCCTGGGCGGGATCGGACAGAACCTGATAGGGATGACCTCGTGGATCTTTCTCATGAGGATACTTTCGGGAATAAGCAGCGAAGCTGTCGCAGGAGCTACAATTGCGTTGAGGGTCGTGATGTTTTCCTTAATGCCTGCCTGGGGAATTTCGAATGCAGCTGCTACACTCGTCGGTCAGAACCTGGGTGCGGGAAATCCCGGGCGGGCTGAATCATCAGTCTGGAAGATAGGCTTCTATAATATGATATTTTTAATTGGGATCTCAATATTTTTATTCGTATTCAACAGGTCGTTAATTGAATTCTTTACTGCAGATGAGGCAGTAATTAATGTTGGAGGAGCCTGGTTACGGATTTTATCTTATTCTTACTTTGTTTACGGATGGTGGATGGTCACCACCCAGGCTTTCAATGGGGCAGGAGATACTAAAACGCCGACAAAGATCAACCTCGTTTTTTTCTGGTTTATCGAAATACCACTGTCATACGTGCTGGCAATAGTGCTCGATTGGGGATATACGGGAGTTTTCTGGGGTGTATTCTTTGCTGAGACAGCTGCCGGGCTGGCTTCACTCTGGCTGTTTAAAAGAGGAACCTGGAAAAGTTTTAAGGTATAAGGAGAATGGTGAATTCAGCTTAACTTTGGCCGGGATAATACAACAATCCGGACCTTTCCGTTATGATAAGTGAAATTGTCAAGAGCAATCTGGTTCCACCCGGGGATTTTATTTTTGGATTTGCAGAGCTTAAGGGCTTGATTGACAAAAAGTATGGCGATTTTCATTTTGGCATTTCAATCGGAAAAAGACTGGAAGACAAGATTATCAATAAACTTGTCAATGGTCCGACAATTGAATACTACAATTACTATAACAGGATTAATGCAGAATTGGCTGAGCTGACAGGAAGGATCCATTCTGACCTGCTGACGAATGGAGTAGATTCAATACCCATTATTCCGACTATATCACCCTCGCAGAAGGGATACGGGAAGTACCTTGAAACCCTGACTTATGATATTTCACATAAAATGGTTGCAACAAGGGCAGGACTTGGCTGGATAGGGAAATCGGGCCTGTTAATATCAATTAAGTTTGGACCGAGGTTAAGACTTGTAACCATACTGATAAAACAGGATCCGCATGTTATCTCCATACCTGTAGAAGAGAGCAGATGCGGGAAGTGTAATATTTGTGTTGTTAAATGTCCTGCAAATGCTGCTAACGGGAAATCATGGGACATTAATACTTTTCGAGATGAATTCTTCGATGCATACAAATGCAGGGAGAAATGCAGGGAACTTGCGAAAGAAAGACTAAATGTAGAGTGAGCATATTTGCGGACTTTGTGTTAGTGTGTGTCCGAAAGGCCTTTGAGACTCTCCTCGGGTGAGGACCTGGAATCATGAAAAGCAGTTTTGAAACAGATTATGTCGGAGATAAGAATGTGAAGAAGCTGAAAACTAAATTTAACTTTTGTTGTTTAGCATTAGATAACCATTCCGGGGGGAACCATGCGGGCAACAAGGATCATATATTCTTTTTCAAGCTTATTGATAACTGTAACTGTACCAATATTTTACGGTTGCACTTCCAATAAATTTGCAAGGGAATTATCCGAAAATCTCAGTACCAATATCGATACACTTCAGGAGAAAATACCTGCACCTGAAGGGGAGCTGATCTATAACCCTGATATTATTACAAGACTATATGAGAAAGGTGGTAGCCTTCTTTCAGCAAAATGGAACAACAGGGATAGGATAGCGCAGATGATCACTGTTATCAGGAAAACATCTGAGGACGGACTGAACCCCGACGATTACCATCTTCAGGATATTGAAAACCTCACAGAGAAGATAGTCTATTCGGAAAATGTTGATGTTGATGATGTTGGCAGGCTCGAACTGCTTCTGACAGATTCGTTTTTGCTTTTGTCTTCGCATCTGTCAGCAGGTAAAACTGATCCGGAAACAATTGATCCGCAATGGAAGGCATCACGAAGAATGCCAAGGAAGGACTGGGATGCCTTTATCGACAGTACTCTTAACAGCAATAACATAATTGAGACACTTCAAGATCTGGCGCCGAAACACCAGGATTATATTAATTTGAAGAATGCCCTTGCAAAATACCGACACCTTGAAGAGGCAGGCGGTTGGCAGAGTTTCAGCACAAGTCTGCCAAAGCTTGAGAAAGGGATGAGCCATCCGGATATCTCTTTGCTCAGGAAAAGACTTTCGGTAACCCAGGGGAATATTGAACTAAATCCTGAGGATTCGAATCTTTTTGACCAGAATCTGTATGACCAGGTTGTACTTTTTCAGCAAAGGAACGGACTTGATGCTGATGGTGTAGTTGGAAAGACAACTATTGCTGCGCTAAATATTCCTGTACACCAGAGGATTGAATCAATTGAAGCCAACCTTGAGCGCTGGCGATGGATCAGCAATGACCTTGGCGATCGCTACATAATGGTGAATATTGCGGGTTTCGAACTTCAGGTAATAGAAAAAGGCAAAGTTGGATTTCAATCCCCTGCAATTGTCGGGCGGTTATATAAGGAGACTCCGGTCTTCAGCTCGACTATGAAATATCTGGTCCTTAATCCTGAATGGGCAGTCCCCCCTGGAATTCTTAAAGATGAAATTATTCCGGATGTAATAAAGAATCCCAATTACCTGGCCGAAAAAAAAATGAAAGTATTGCGTATGGATGGTTCAGAAGTTGATCCCTCAACTATTGTTTGGGATAGTACGCTTTTAAAGAGATTCCCCTATATGATACAGCAGGTGCCGGGCCGGAAAAATCCTTTGGGGCACTTTAAATTTGTTTTCCCGAACCAGTATAATGTTTACATTCACGACACACCTACACGTAGTTTGTTTTTAAGGAGCAACCGATCGTTCAGTCATGGCTGTATCCGTATCAGCAAAGCCCATGAACTTGCCGGATATCTTTTAAAGGATAATCCTGAATGGAGTCCGGACCGCATACAGAAAGCAATTGACCAGGGTAAAGGAAAAACCATTGTACTTTCAAAAGCGGTACCGGTACATATTTTATATCTCACAGTCTGGACCGATGATCAGGGAAATGCTTATTTCAGCAAGGATATTTATAACCGCGATCAGCGGTTGATAGCTGCCCTTAAAAAGACTCCACCCGGGGCAGGTTCATTGGTTATAAGAAATTGAAGAGATCCTGGAGAAGGAATTAAACATACCCGACCACTCATTTAAAAAACTGTACATTCCCTTAAGGGTGTTTTCGTTTGCATACATCCGCGAAGCGATCTGGTAATTATCATCCGGATAGTGAATATATATACAGGACCTGCCTGAAAGCAGGTTAATGATCTTTTCATGATCTTCAATCGGAATTGATGGGCATCCGAAACTTCTGCCCAGCCTGCCATAATTGTGGATGAAGCTTCTGCTTACATAATCCGCACCATGCATTACAATGGCCCGCTCACGTGCCTTGTCATTTATCCCGGGCTCAACCCCGTCAAGTATCAGTGAGATCCCATGGTTACCGAGATAAGTACCACCTGTTACATAGAATCCGAGACTGCTTTGATGGGAGGCAGGGGAATTGGAAAAGTGACATGCAAATTCCTCTCCGCTGTTCCTTCCGTGAGCTACAAGACTGATGTGTACCACCTCCATTTTATTCATGTCGATGATCCACATTCTGTCCAGAGTTGATGAAATGGAAAAATCGATTATCGTAAGAAGGTTCTTTTTGATGTTATTGGTTGCCTTAAGATTCAGGAAGCCGGTGAGCGCCTTTTTGAAGACCTCATAATCGGGTTTCGATACATCACTCCGGATCAAATTGAAAATCTGTGAACTGAAACTGGCGATACTTGCATCGTACGATGGGGAAGCAACCCTCTCCCCGCTCTTTCCAGGCAAATAGCCGGAAATGATGAGGGGAAGTAAAGTAATCAAAACAAGCACTCTTGTTAACTTCAATGACGTCCGGATTTTTGGTTTCTACTCTCGCAAAATAGTTATTTATTTATAAACTCCAAAAACCACACATCTATTATATGAAATATGTTAAAGTTTGAAATTTCGCATATGCAGCAAAGTTGTCCGGTTAACGTCTTTAACCAAACAAACTCTAAAGCTATGATCAGAAACTTTTTCAGACATCACGCTCAGAAATATTTCAAAAAATAAGGTATTTACATTAATAAATATTACAGGAATGGCGGTCGGACTTGCTGCCTCAATGTTAATATTCCTATGGGTTCAGGATGAACTGAGCTATGAGAAATACAATCAGTATGCTGAAAGCATTTACCGTGTAGAGGAAGACCAGTTCTATTCCGGCGAACGCTATCATGTTACCGTCACACCCTATCCGTCGGGACCCGTGTGGATGGAAAAAATCCCTGAAATAAAGGAACAAACACGTTTGAATCTCTGGCTTCCGAGGGTCTTGTTCAGAAATGGGGATAGAGTCTTTTTTGAGAATTCAATCATAGCAGCTGATTCCGGTTTTCTTAAGATGTTTACATTACCGTTGTTGAGGGGAGATCCCGCCACAGCCCTTCGTTCTCCCCATTCCCTGGTCATTTCTGAAAAGCTTGCAAAAAAATATTTTGGTGACGAAAATCCGCTTGGCAAATCAATCACACTTGAAAATAAATTTCAGTTCACCATTTCGGGAGTGACCAGGAGTCTTCCCAAAAACTCAATGTTTACTTTCGAGGGTATCATACCTATCTCTTTTCTGTATGAAATCGGGGCTGTTTTCGAAGGATGGGACAGCAATTCGATTTTTACCTATGTTCAGCTTGAAAAAGATGCGGACCCCAAACCCGTCGATAAAAAGCTGACTGATGTCGTTCTTGAATATGTTCCCCAGATAACGACAAAGTATAGCCTGTTTCCATTGCTCGATATTCATTTGCATCAGCAGTTTGGATTTAAGGAAACGAACGCTCCCGTAACAGTTGTTTATATTTTCACCCTTATTGCGATTTTTGTCCTTGTAATAGCCTGTATAAATTTCATTAATCTTTCGACTGCAAAGGCTGCTGCAAGAGGGAAGGAGATAGGTATTAAAAAAGTGGCGGGCGCAAGTCAGTCGTCAATGATGGTTCAGTTTATGCTCGAATCAGTTTTGCTGATAACGGCAGCGATGGTTTTAGCTCTTATCCTTGTGGGATTGTTCCTTGGAGTGTTCAATAATACATCAGGTAAGAATTTCACTCTTGGAGACCTTTTTCAGGCTAAATTTATCATGGGCTTTATTGCTACAGGTCTATTGGCGGGATTTATTTCCGGGGTATATCCTGCTTTTTATCTCTCCTCTTTTAAACCGGTGGCTGTTTTAAAAGGAACACCAACTTCAGGAAAAGGTAATGGCAGGTTAAGACAGATCCTTGTTGTGATCCAATTCACATTGTCAATGCTGATAGGAATTGCCGCAATTTTCATGTATCTGCAGTTAAAATTCCTGCTGGAGAAAGATCTTGGATATAATAAGGATAATCTGATAGCCATTCAGATAACTGGCAATATGAAATCAAAATACTATTCCCTTAAGAAGGAACTCCAGAAAGAAACACTGATTCAGGGAGTTACGGGATCAAGATGGAGTCCTGTAATTATGGGAAGCAACTCCGGCGGAGCCAGATGGGAGGGCAAAGATCCGGATAAGAATGTTCTTATCGGCACCAATATTGTTGATTATGATTATATGAAGACTTTAAAAATGGAGCTGGTATCGGGACGGGATTTTTCAACGAGACTATGCTTCGGATATGGCAAAGGACACAACAGGAAATTTTCTGGTGAATGAGGAAGTGGTAAAGATCATGGGAATTGGAGACCCTGTTGGTAAAAGCTTCAGGTTTATGGGCCTTAACGGGAGGATAGTCGGGGTAATGAAAAACTTCCATTTTAAAGGAGCCGACCAGGTCATTGAACCTATGGCATTTGCTCTTTCCGACACAAGCGGACTGAATCAGATACTTATCAGGCTCACCCCCGGAAGCATCCCGGCATCACTTAAATCAGTTGAGAAGGTCTGGAAAGAGGTTATTCCCGATTATCCTCTTGATTACAGCTTTATTGACCAGGATTACGAGAATCTGTACAGATCACAGATCCGGTTGACAGGTTTGTTAAAGTACTTCACAATTCTTGCATTGATCATCGCGTGCCTCGGTCTGTACGGGCTGGCATCCTATTCGGCAGAGAAGCGCACCAATGAGGTTGGAATAAGAAAGGTGATGGGGGCCGACGCTTTTATCATAATGTATGCCTTATCCAGGGAGTTCCTTGCACTGGTGCTGATTTCGATTATAATTGCAGTCCCGGTCGGCTGGATAATAGTAGGTAATCTGCTGAAAGAATTCGCATACCGTATTGATATGAATGCTATGGTTTTTATCGTCATGGCGCTGGCTGCAATTATAATAGCAATGCTTACCGTCAGTTTTCAGGCGTACAGGGCAGCGCTCACCAATCCGGCAGAAGCACTTAAGGTGGAATAATGTGATATGTATAAATGATGTTAAACGGAAGCTATGAAGGGGAGAGGGAGAAAGGGAGAGAGGGAGATGACTATTGGACCAGCAGACATCCCGTCAGGGAATGCGGAACAGGTATCCGGTCGATTTAAGGGTTATGATCTGGATTGATGGGTCAGCTTTAAAGTAGTTCCTCATCTTCCTTATATATACATCCAGATTCCTGGAGTTGAAATATGAGTCATCTCCCCAGATGGCCATTAGAAGATCCTTCCTTGACGTAATCCTGTTCCTTCCGGCATACAGCATTCTGAGAACCTGCATATCCCTGTTTGAAAGCCTGATCGTCGTGTCCGGTGAATGAAGTTCATACCTTGCAGGTTCGAGGATAAAAGACCCGATACTGATCAGGTCAGGAATGTCGTGGTTGTCACTCCTTCCTTTTATGAGATTTAGCTGGTTCTCGATCCTTGCTATAAGTTCTTCGATGCTGAATGGTTTCTTTATATAATCGGTTCCCCCCGATTCGAATCCCGTTACAAGATCAGATGTATCAGCCTTTGCCGTCAGAAAGATAACCGGGAGTCTCGGAAACATGCCTCGTATTGTTTTGCAGAGGCTGAACCCGTCAATATTTGGAAGCATAACGTCGAGGATACAAATGTCGGGATTATTCTTTTCCAGATATCCGATCACCTTTGCCCCGTCATTCTCCCAGTCTACCTTATAGCCCTGCTTTTCGAGGGTATCGCGCACTATCTTCCCCAGCGACTGCTCGTCTTCAATATAATATATCCATGTCTTCTCCATTAAATTGCAGGTATTTTAAGGATGAATGAGCATCCCTGTTCATTATTCCTGACACTGATGCTCCCTTTATGCATCTTCATCACAAGTGAAGCAAAGCTAAGTCCAAGGCCATACCCTTTCACATTATGGATATTCCCGGAAGGGAGCCTGAAGAATTTTTCGAAGATCTTCTTCTGGTATTCTGCCGGTATTCCCGGTCCGTTGTCAACAACCTCTATTAAGGCAAATCCATCATTTTTCCCGGCCAGAATCCTTATAACCGGCACCTTATCGCAATATTTGATGCTGTTATCGACAAGGTTAATAAGCACGCCCTTCAGAAAGAGCGGATCCCCCATAATGCTTATTTTTTCCTTTGTCGGAAGAAATTCAATTGCACCATCTGCTCCAGGTCCTGGCTTCATAATATCCGTAACCTCTGATATAAGCTGGCTTATATCAATAGCAGAAAAATTGAGCTGATAGTTGTTTTCCTCGAGGATTGAGTGATCGAGAACCCTGCTGATCAGCTCCTCGAGCCTTTTTGTCTCAAGAGCAGCCAGGTTAAGATATTCCTCCATAATCGAGGGTTCGTCCTTCATGTTAAATTTCCTTAGCGATTCAAGGGCTACACTTAATGTCGCAACAGGTGTTTTGAGTTCGTGGGATATGTTGCTTATGAATTCGTTACGAAGGCTGTTCATTACAACATGATCACGGATACTTCTGTAGGAGAGCCAGAATGCAAGGGCCGTAACAAATATCAGGGTCAACCCGAACAACATCTGAGGAAAAATTTTTCCAGCCAGGTACTTATTGTAATGTGTTACTGAAATGGCAGGTAAAGAGAATGGATTAAGAAGATTCAAATAAATTGTCTTCTTCTGCTGTTTGATAATTGCAGACTTATTATTTATTCCCCACGCAAAGTTGAAATTCATGCCGGCACGCGCAAGCCTTTCATTAAAATGAACTTTAAATATTGCCGTATCCGGCTTCATTGTAATATGGTCGATTACGCGTTCTTCATTGCCAAATGAGTCTTTCTTATGTGAAACAATCATTCTCACGCTTCGCAGAAGAATGTCCTCATTCAGTTTCCGGATCTTAACAGAATCGGGCAGGGAAGCGCCGGAATCCCTGTCTTGTTCAACTCTTATTGTTATGGCCTCTCCGGAACCTTTCCACTTTATCATTTCCTCTTCCGACTCCGGAGTTCTGAGAAAAACTGAGTCATGAACAGCCGAATCCTTCAGAGTTATAAAATGTTGGGTTTTAACTTGCCCATTCATCGAAAGTACCGGGCTGACATAGGTCTTGAACAGCAGTGTATCGATTACCTCATCCTGTGTCTCAATATAGTATTCTGTCAACTCATTTACCAGGCTTTCTTTTTCACTCCGATATTGAGAACGAAGCCAGTGCAGAATAAAGAGCGTCAGCAACACCTGGCTGGTGATCATAAGGATGAGTATCCTTTTATGTTTGTTGATTCCTTTCATTTTTAAATTTAAGTTACTTGTTGCCGGCTTGCATATTTCCGGTTTACTTTGCAACCTGTAGCTCCTTAGCGAAGGCTGGCAACCGCAACCTGCAACTTTAAGATAACTAATTACAAATATAATTACACCGTTGAGCCAATAGACACCCATTAACCTTAATTAACCTCAATTACAGTTTCCTTAACACATGTTGTGGTTTGGGCCCGGTATTTTTGAGAAAAAATCAAATCATATGAAATCAATACTATTTTCACTGGCTCTTATTGTTTTTTCTTTTGCTGTCTGCGGACAGGATAAGAATACCGAAGGGATCACCTCAGGAAAGATAACTTATGAGGAAACTGTTAAACTGCAGATCAAACTTGAGGGCGATGCACAGCAAATGGCAGAAATGCTGCCCAAGGAACGGAAATCAGAGAAGATCCTGACTTTTACAGAGGATGCTACTCTTTTCGAAGACGGCAGCAACAATGTTGAGGATGAAATGGTAACCCACGACGGCGGAGAAGGGGGTGTGAGAATCAGAATGATCGTCTCGGGTGAAAACAAGACTTTTACCGATCTGAAAGATAAGAAGGTAATTGATCAGAGGGATTTTATGAACAGGATCTTTCTCGTTGAGAAAGAGCTCCCTGAGCCGACCTGGAAGGTTACAGGCAACCAGAAAGTTATTCTCGGATATCCATGTATTGAGGCTGTAAAGCAGGATACAGCAGGGAATAAGACAATTGCCTGGTTTGCACCGTCAATTAAAATAAGCGGAGGCCCGGCAGGATTCTGCAATCTTCCCGGTATGATCCTCGAGATCGATATAAACGGTGGCAACCGCATCCTGACTGCAAAATCAATTGAGCCTGCGGATCCGCGTGAGATGAAGATTCAGAAACCTAAAGAGGGCAGGAAGGTATCAGAGAAAGAGTACAACGAGATCGTAGCTGAAAAGATGAAGGAGATGGGGATGGATCAGGGCGGCGAAGGCGGCGGTGATCAGATACGCATCGTTATCAGACATTAGAAAATAACAGTATGAGGACAGTAATTGCAATTGCTTTCCTGGCAATTTTCGGGAGAGCCTATGGACAGACTTATATACTGAAGGGAGATATTCTTGATGAAAAAGCTCAGCCTTTAGCTTCAGCGGCAGCTGTTCTTCTTAATCCATCAGATTCAACCCTGCTCTATTTTTCTGTGACCGGCAATAACGGCCGGTTTGAGATGAGGAACGTAAAGAAAGGCGCTTACTTGCTTCAGGTATCTTTACTCGGATATAATACCCTCTACCGTTCCATTTCAATGCCTTCACAACTGGGAGAGGATATCGGTTCGCTGATAATGACACCAAAGGTTTTCAATATCGATGAAGTAACAGTATCGGCCGACAGGATCCCGATAAGGATCAAACGGGATACTATAGAATATGATGCAAAGGCGTTTAAGGTAAAACCCGATGGTGTTGCTGAGGACCTTATAAAGAAACTTACCTGGACTGGAAGTCGACAGGGCGGGAAATATAAAGGCTATGGGTGAGGATGTAAATAACGTACTTGTTGACGGGAAAGAGTTCTTCGGAAATGATCCAAAGGTTGCAACCAGGAATCTGCCGGCTGAAGCTATTGATAAGGTCCAGCTGTTCGACAGGCAGACTGATGAATCAAAGTTCACCGGGATAGATGACGGTGAAAGGAACCAGACGCTTAACCTTATACTTGATGAGAATAAGAAAAACGGCATTTTTGGTGATGTAATGGCGGGAGCCGGTACCGGCGAACGCGTAGAGGCAGGCGGTAAGGTCTACCGGTTCACTCAGAAGATGCAGTTTGCAGCTCTGGGAATGTTCAACAATATAAATCAGTTCGGATTTTCACTGGGAGATTATATAAACTTCAGTGGCGGAATTTCGAAATTTTCATTGGGCGATGGTCATATAATGCTTGGGGGCGAGAACAGCTTTCCCGGTAAACTTTGGTCAGCCGATTTATGGCCGCGGATCTAACGGAGCCGCAGGAATAAATTTTTCAGTCTCAAATTCAGACAACGACAGGTTTTTTCTCAGTTATCTCGGGAATGGCTCAAGCAGGAATCTATTTGAGACCTCAACGACGCGGAATTACATACCTGACGGTTCCTTCCTGGTTAATGAGACCAGGGATGAGATTAAAAGGGATACTGCTCACAGGCTCAATTTCGGTCTGCGGAAAACTATCGGCGGAAAGCAGAATATTATTATGAACGGCGGATTATCATTTAACACCGCATCAAATCCCCTGAACTCAATATCGGGAAGTTTTCTCAATGATGTTGATATCAACAGGCTGGATAGGAATTCAAATGAAATAACATCAAGATTGTCAGGTAATGCCGATGCATCGTACCTGCTTAAGATCAATGAAGGAAAGACAATCTTCAAGTTATCGGGCAGGGCAGGGTATTCGGGCAGTAATTCTGATACAAGGTTCATTAACAGGACGGAATACCTTAATCCTTACCAGTCAGAGTTTGTCAGCCAGTTTTACGATCTGAAATCAGAAGCCGGAACATATACGGGAAGCTTATCCCTTACACAGAAGGTCACAAAAAGGTCATTTCTCGACTTATCCTTCGCCGCAGGATACTCCACGGACGATATGAACAGGAAGCAGGGAGATATTGACGAAGGTAATGGTGCCCGATCAAATGCTCAGCCCTGACTTTTTAAAAACAGAAAGGTTTATCCGGCCGGGAGTGACATGGAAGCTGAGCACCCAAAAGTCACAGGTGACGTTTGCCCTTCTTTCAAATGCCGGAGAATACAATAACACACTCAATAATGACGGAGGCAAGGACAACAAGTTATTTTTACCTGAATCCGAGGGCATCATGGGAGTTCGAATACAGGTCAGGACGAAGACTGATGATTGATTACAGCACCTCCGTCAATACACCTGCCGCATTCCAGCTCCTGCCCGTTGTCAATAACCTTAACTCACTTTCACTGTTTTATGGGAACAGGGATCTGACTCCCGAGTACAATCATAATGCAAGGGTAACCTGGTGGCTTTTTGACCAGTTCTCGTTCACAACTATTCTTGCAGGACTGACCGCGAGATATACTCGCGACAAGATCGGTTATGCCAGAACGGTCAATGAGAATCTCGGTCAGATCTTATCGCTTGTCAATGTTAAGGATGAATGGAATGCCGGCGGCGATATTGATTTTTCAACTCCCATAAAGCCCCTGGGATTAAAGATTAATCTTGCGGTGAATGAAAGCTTCACAAGGGGAATAAGCTTCATCAACGGAACGGAGAATATTAACAGCAGTCTGACAAGCAGGGTATCACTTACAATTGACAACAGGAAAAAGGACAAGTGGGATATTGAAACAGGGAGTGCACTTACAATAACCGGGTCAAAGTACTCGGTGCAAAAGTCGCTTAACAACGTCTACCAGGATATTTCATGGTTTTCAGATATCAGGTATACACCAAATGTTCATTTTAACTTTATGGCATCAGCGGATATTACAAGCTATTCGGCAAAGAGTTTTAGTGAATCACAGCTGGTACCCCTGCTGGGGGCAGAGGTAAGTTATTATTTCCTTAAGAACCAGAGGGGAGCGATAACTATTTCGGGAATTGATCTTCTGAACCGGAATAAAGGTATAGAAAGGGTGAGTGAATTGAATTACCTTGTTGAACGGAGATCGGATATCCTTGGACGGTATGTAATGCTCTCCTTTAAATACAGGCTTAACAAGGTCGGAGACGGCAATGGAGGCATTGATGTACAGGTGAAGAGAAGATAGAGGGGTAGGGAGAAGGGGAGAGTGGGAGAGAGGGAGAAAGCGAAGACAGCAGACCAGCAGACCACAAGCTGACCAGCAGACTTGAAGACCACAAGACCAGCAGACCAGCAGACCATCAGACCAGAAGACCAGCAGACCAGTGGAAAGGCAGACCAGCTTGGACCACAAAACTTTCAGCAGGTGTTGGTTGTTTTATTAATTTAGTTGAATGTAAATTAATCAAAGCTATGGTCCTGAAAAGCACTAATCCTTACACTGGCAAGGTTATAAAGGAATTTGAAGAGTATTCCGATGAGGAGGTTGAAAGAGTAATGGCTCAATCTGCTGAAGCATTTGAAAAGTGGAAGCGGACTTCCTTTGAATACCGGGGATCGCTTATGGAAAAAGCGGCAGCATTGCTGCAGAGCCAATATCGCTGAGTATGCCGGTTCAATAACGGCAGAGATGGGGAAACCGGTTAAGGAGTCAAGGCCGGAAATTGAAAAATGCGCCTGGGCTTGCGAGTATTATGCAAAAAATGCAGGGCACTTTCTTGCGTCTGAGACTGTTGTAACCGATGCTGACATCAGCTATGTGGTTTATGAACCCATCGGAACGATCCTTGGGATAATGCCATGGAATTTTCCCTTCTGGCAGGTGTTCCGTTTTGCCGTTCCCACTCTGATGGCAGGTAATACAGTCTTGTTAAAGCATGCTTCAAACGTTCAGATCTGTGCCGGGAAGATTGAAGAAATATTCTCTAAATCAGGATTTCCGTCTTCAGTTTTCAGAAATCTTGTTCTGGGGTCGGACAGAGTAGAAAAAGTGATCAGACATGATTCTGTCAGGGCAGTTTCGCTGACAGGAAGTGAATCTGCCGGGGAAAAGGTAGCTGAAGCAGCTGGCAGCGTGCTTAAAAAATCTCTTCTTGGAGTTGGGGGGTAGTAATGCTTTTGTGGTACTTGAAGATGCAAATATTGAAAAAGCTGTCGAGATCGGGATAAAAGCCCGCTTTCAGAATGCAGGACAGAGCTGCATCGCCGCAAAGCGGTTTATCCTGGACCGGAAAATAAGCGATGAATTCGTTTCCCTGTTCCTGGACGGGATTAAGAAATTAAAAAGAGGTGATCCGGCAGAGCCTGACACGGATATGGGACCTCTTGCAAGCGTTCAGCAGGCGGAAAAAGTTGAGGAGCAGATCAGAAGATCGGTGGCTATGGGAGCGAGGGTGATCGCGGGAGGCAGCCGTGACAGAGCATTCTGCGAGCCTGCCGTTGTTGCGGATGTGAAACCGGGTATGCCACTGTTCGATGAAGAGGTTTTTGGTCCGGTGGCCCCTGTAACAGTGGCTGAAAACACAGAGGAAGCAATAGCCCTTGCCAATAAATCAAATTTTGGTCTGGGAGTATCTCTTTTTACAAATGATCTGAAAAAAGCAAGTGATCTTGTACGGGAATTTCATGACGGTGCAGTGTTCATCAACGGACTTGTAAAATCGGATCCGAGGCTTCCGTTTGGAGGTACAAGGCGCTCAGGATTCGGAAGGGAACTGGCTGTGCAGGGGATCAGGGAGTTTGTTAATGTGAAGACGGTCTGGGCGAAGAAGGTGTAGGAGGTATGATGGGGGGAGGGGGAGAAAGATCCCGCCGCTGGCGAGGATTATAGCAGGGAACAGAACTTTGAGAATTAAGGGTATCAGCTCATCCGAAGTGAATCTTAAAAATCCGGAAAAGCTGTTACCCGGTAAAAATAGTTAGAAAAAAATCCATTCCGGAAGGCGAAGAGATTTCAGGCTGCGCTTTTATGGCCTATATATGAATAAGCGCTGCACATTTCCTTTATCCCTTCCCGGTATGGTGTAGGTTTAATTCCAAACCGCCTTTCAAACTTTGACGAGTCAAAGAAATAGTCGCGGTCATACTGGTAGATCATTTCAGGCATCTCCTTCATGACCGGGATGAATAGTCCCAGCATACGGATTATAAACAGTGGTAATACCCGTATGTTAGGTTTTACTTTTAGTTCACTGGCTATCATCCGGTGAACTCTGTTGCCGTTATTTTTGTACTGTCGGTAGGGAGGTGCCAGACCTGGCCATATGCATCATAGGTATTTCCAAGCAGCGCAGTGGCTTTGGCAGCATCAGGAGTATAGGTGAAAGAGTGGACTGAATTGCTTCTGATAAACCACTGCGCACTCTTTCCGGCAGCCAGATTCCTGAATATCAGCTGAGTCACAAGGCTGGTTCTGCTGTCGGTGCCGTAATAATCAGCGCAGCGTGCGATAAGGGCATTTAGTTTTCCCTCCCTTACTGCAGACATCAGCATTTCAGAATATCTTTTCTTATGGTACCTTTCCGGCTCGGGGGATTAACTTTCGACTCCTCGGTCATATGCGGGATTTCATTTTCATCGTACACGTAAACGTTGTCGAAGAAGACGAGCCTGGCATTGTGCCTGATGCAGGCATCAATAGTATCTCTCATGAGTGAAGGCCATTTCTTCTCCCACACTTTTATATTGTAGTCGAAGCCCACGGTGAGGTAAACAACATCAGAGCCCTCCACGGCTCTCTCTACCGCACCCGGCTGTGAAAGGTCTGCCGGGAAAAGTTGATCCTTGTCGTTTACTCTCTGCGGGTTGCGGCTTACAAGCCTTATATCGGAAGTATATCTTGTCAGTTCTGCTGCAAGCAATCTTCCAATTGTTCCATTGGCTCCTAAAATTGTCTGCATTTCCGGCTATTTTAAAGTTCGAAGCATTACTTACTAACAAATTTCAGACAATAAGGTTTTGTAATGCAGGTCGTACAGGTCGTTATAAAGCAATCCGATAAATTATTATTTTCAGAAATAAGAATCATTTGAACTTTTTAGCCCGGGAAACGTCATAGTAAAAAGTACCCTTTTTATTTAATACCTGATATTAATGATTTATTAAACAGGCTGTTCATGTGCATTTTCCACCTTTACCATTTAAAAAAAGTGTAACTTTTATTGTAAAATAACGCAGGGAGGAACAATAACCGAGGAAGCGGTTGGATTAAAAACCGATAAATAAACAGAAATGGAAGGGAGCCACAAGAGAAAACCGGCAGCCAATGTTTCTCAGGATAAAGCAGAAGGTCATCTCAACGGCAGGATGAATGATGCCGGCGCTGGTGAGAGTAATGCATCGGTAAAGCTTCTCCATGAATTACAGGTGCATCAGCTCGAATTGGAACTTCAGAATGAGGAGCTGCATAAGACTAAAGATGAACTTGAATCGGCGATAAAGAAATATGATGACTTTTATGATTTTGCACCGGTAGGCTACTTTTCATTTGATGCAAAAGGGACAATTCTGGAAGTTAACCTTACAGGGAGTACCATGCTGAATCTTGAACGTACGCACCTGGTAGGCCTGAAATTTCAGAAGTTCATATCGCATGAGTCACTTAATAATTTCACACTGATACTAAAGAAAGTATTCGGGGAAAAGATTGGGGGATCGTGCCAGGTATTCATCACTGTGGAGGAAGATCGCTCTTTTTACGCCCATCTTCAGTTCAGTGCGCCAATAGCCGGGACAAAATGCCATGTGGTTGTGACGGATATAGCTGAAACGAGAAAGGTGGCAAATGACCTTTCTCAAACCAAGAATTACCTCGAACAGCTGATCAATTACGCAAACGCGCCTATTATTGTATGGAACCCGTCATCCGAAATAGTAGTGTTTAACAAAGCATTCGAACGACTGACAGGATTCAAGGCACAGGAAGTACTTGGCGAAAAACTGGATATGCTTGTTTCCCGATCCGAGCCTGGAACGGTCGAAAGCTATGATAAGGCAAACCCTTTACGGCGATTTCTGGGAAAGCATCGAGATCCCGATATTATGCAAAAACGGGGATGCAAAGATTGTTCTCTGGAACTCGGCCAACATCTATGACAGTGAACACGGAAATCCTAATTTCAACCATAGCACAGGGGAATGATATTACTTCAAGGAAGAAAGCAGAAAATGAGCTTGAAGAATCTCAACGGAAGCTGAACCTTGCTCTTGAAAACGGTAAAATAGGTATATGGGAATATGATGTAAGAGGCGCAGGAAATTCGTGTTTGATGAAAGAATGAGGAATATGACGGGCTTCAGTGCGACCATGACTTTTGACGGATCATTAAAAGCATTTGAAAAACATATTCACGAGGAGGACTGTTACACAATGTGAACCAAGCACTCAGCAGAACCATTGAGGAAAATGAAGCCCTTTGAGAGCATTTTCAGGGTTACGGAAGGAGGAGGGTGGAGACCAAATACCTGATTGCAAAGGGGATGCTTTATGAACGACAACGGCGTGCAACCCTTCAAGGATAATTGGCGTAGGTTTCGATATAACCGAGATGAAAAAAGGTTCGGAACGTTCACTTTTTGAGCTTAATGAGGAACTGGCACGGTCGAACAGGGATCTTGAGCAGTTTGCCTATGTTAGCATCGCATGACCTTCAGGAGCCGCTGAGGATGGTTTCAAGCTTTACACAACTTGCTAGGCAGATCGTTATGGAGACAATCTCGACCAGAACGCCAGGGAGTATATAAAATTTGCAGTCGACGGATCAAAACGAATGTACAACCTTATAAACGGATTCCTGGCATATTCAAGAATTCAACTTCAAAGGGGAAAGAGTTCACGGATAGTTGAAATTGGCAACGTGCTTGAGGAAGTTCTGAGGAACCTGAGCATTCAGATAAAAAAGAAAAATGCGGCGTTAACCCTCAAGGAATATGCCCACTGTGTATGCCGACAGGAGCCAGATGGTTCAGCTTTTCCAGAATCTTATCTCAAACGGCATGAAATTCAGTCACTGGCTTCACCCGAAATCGACGGTTTCCTCAGAACCGCGGAGAATGAGCATTACCGGTTTTCCGTAAAAGACAAAGGATTAGGGATTGATGCCGCAATATCTACGAAAGGATCTTCCAGATATTCCAGAGACTTCAGCAAGGTCGAAGAGTACGAAGGGACAGGTATTGGGCTGTCCAGTTTGCAAGACGGATAGTTGAGAGGCATGGTGGCAGGATATGGATCGAATCCAGAACCAGGAATAGGGATCGACTTTCTGTTCACAATAAAAAAGATGGAGCCAGCTAATCCATAGTTGCTTTCGCTGTTCTTTTCGTCAATACTTCCGCCCTTGCCGTTTATAATGCTTTTGACAACACTCTCCTTGTTGCCGTTCAGCCAGAAAATGATCTTGTGATGAATTTTGTTCTCAAGGGAGGCCGGAGTTTCAATAGCATTGTCGACTATAACCGGTGCATTGTAAAAAACATTGTAAATCCCTATTCCCCAGGCCTCATGGGTTTTAACATTGTCAGCCACCTTATAAGATGCATAACCGTAAATTCCATCATGTTTCCAGCTATCCGACAGTTGGCGGATCGTATGGCATTTCACTCTGATAGAAATATACCCTGCCGTTATTTCCGTTCCAGAGCGTCTGATACTCCTGGAAATGTTCATTGAATAAACCGTAAACTGTTACATTATCGCCATTTACTATCAGTCCGTTGGCGCAACGGTTCTTATCCCATCCGACTCCGTTTCCGTGATCAGCCCTCCAGAGCCATATATGATCAATGCAGACATCATTGCTGTTAATAACCATGCAGGCTGATGCGGATCCTTCATGCCGGTCCGCCTACCCTGACAGAAAATATCATAAAGGAATACGGGATCAGATGCGTGCGACCGTTTTGATCCCGGTTCCCCTGCCTGAAGCAGATATTCCGAAAGGACCTTTCCTGCATCAATTGTTAATCCGCTAACAATAACACCGTCCGACATCGGAGATCTCCAAGGGCGGCATTTCCATTCTCAGGGATCAGTGTTGCCAGACCAATACCTGTTATGACAGTTCCCGGTTTTGTTACTTTCAGACTCTCTTTAAGGAAATATCTTCCGGGGGTTAACAGCAGGTTCTTTCCCTTTTTCAAGGCAGCAGTTTATCGATTTGGAATCATCAACATCCGGATTTGCAATATAGAACTTATCCAGGACGAGTCTTTTTTTCAGGAGTTGAATCGCCATTAAGCCAATCCGGTCCGGAACTGTTCTTCCTTATAGCAGGGATATTGAGGCAGAATCCTTTTTCATCAAATGACAGCCATGGTTTTTCACGGATAAAAGGAGTTTCTGGGTATTGCTGTATAAGGCTTTTCAGGCCAGATTTCAGCCGGTGCATCAGGAACACCTACAAACATCATGTTCCAGACTCCGCCTTCCCATGATCCGAACTGGGTAGTTCCTTGTAAACCATTGTTGCTGAGGCCCTGAACGTGATTTTTCCGTCAACTTTTGAGTCGGCAAGAAACCCGCCGCTGGCATATCCTTTGTCAAACAGCTGAAGGTTGCCCTTTATATGGACTCTTCGGAGAGGAGCCGCCTGCGAAACGCCCCAGACCATTGTGGAGTCATCTAACGGAATCAACAGTTAAGGTTTTCAACTGATCTCCAGAAATTGGTCAGTACACTGTTGCCATGAGTGGTGTTTGACCTGACGGCGCCAGTTGATTACCACATCATCAGGTGATTTCCCGAGGCCAAGCACCTGCATATAATAGTCGACCTTTACATCAAGTTTGTAATGCCCCGGTTTGAACAACAATGCATAGCGGTTTTTGCTGAATTCACTTCTGCGTGCCGACTGCCTGTTGAAGATTGTATCAATGACCACCTGGATCTCCTTCATGTCCATCCCGGGTTCAAAAACAAAAACATTTTCACCAAGCGGGGATCTGTTGAATTTTTCAAAACTCAACGGGAGTTGGGGATCAGATGCATCTGATGATTGTGAAGATCCAAAACAGAAAAGAGTTGTTGTAATTAACAGCAAAAAGGAGGAATGGAAATTTATTTTCATCAGGGAGTTTATTTATTTTATAAAGATTCACTAAGGTATGAAAAAGAAGATGAATGGAGATCAGGAAAAGGATTTACCTTTGTGCGACTTTGTGAAGTACTTAGTGATCCTTAGTGGTTTAATGATTTATATTTTACCACAAAGAACTCAAAGGTTATCACGAAGGGACACAAAGGTCTTTAAGACGAACACTCGTATGTTAAGAAGGTGTTAATTATAGGATTAAAAGGTCCTGTATTCCCAATATGGCACATAATTTGCTAACTGAGGATATAGGGCAAAAAATTATACTATTATGAAAAGGGTTATAATAAATACAGGAAAAGTGCTATTGACATTAGGACTACTTTATATTTCTATTTCCGCCAATGCGCAGGACAAAAAAGCAGAACGTCAGGACCGTAAAGAAAAAAGGAAGTCCGAAGCGATGGCCAACTTTGCAATACTTGACAGTCTTCTTTCACAAAAAAGTTTTGTGCTTGAAGCCTATTACCTGGCAAACCAGTATGGCGACAGGATACCTGTTTCTCCAACTGTTAACTTTATCCAGGTAAATTCTTCAAGGGGGATATTGCAGACAGGCATATACCAGACACTTGGATACAACGGTGTGGGAGGGGTTACCACCGAAGGTGAGATCGGAACATGGAAGATCTACAAAAACTTTAAAAACTACACATACTCCCTGCGTTTCAGTCTGCAGACATCACTCGGCATATATGATATTAGTTTGTCAGTTACTTCAGACAATCATGCAAGAGCAGTTATTTCGGGTTTAACACCAGGCCAGCTTATTTACGAAGGCCATTTGCAGTCCATTGGCGCTTCAAGGGTCTTTAAAGGAAGTAATACCATCTGACCAGGACAGGTCTCAGTAAGGATTCATCTCAAATTTCTGACATCCGTATTTCTTCAGAAGTGAAACAGCTTCTTCAAAGCGGCCGGAAACTGCATTTCCGGCGCTCTGCTGGCAAAATGGACAGGCGTGGATCTCTCCGATGGAATCAATATACAGATATCTGTTCCCCGCTCCCAGGCAGCCTGTTCTCCGCTGATGATACCCGGGATATGTAATTACCGGAAAATCAATAAATTTATCGGAGGAGTTCATTTCCAAAAAAAACATTTCAAGAAGGTCAGTCTGCTCTTTTTCAAGGGCGATATCCAGTCCTGTAAACCTCCCGGCCTGCCTTGGCTCAAGTATCCTTATAAAATTTGCCCCCCAATCCTTTGCCAGATCAGCATATTTCACCAGATTCTTATAGGTTACAAAAGTCCTGAATGCACAAAGAGACAAGGTTGTCGCCAGACCTGCCATTTTACAGTTTTTCACTGCTTCTTTTGCCCAGTAAAATGATTTCGGGCTGTTTCTTGAACGGTTATGTTCAGCCTCCTCCCAGTGATCCAGGCTGATATCAACTCCTGTCAATCCGGCCTTTTTAAGAATTAAAGCATATTCAGTTGTAAGGCCAAAGCCAGAGGTAAGAAGCCATATATCGACTCCCTTCTGTGCAAACCGTATCAGTGCGGTCAGATCATTAAACCGTTCCAGTGGCTCACCTCCGCTTAATTGAATATGGTTTACTCCGTACTCCTTTACTTTGATAATGACCTCTTTGAGATTATCAGGAGTAAGTTTGTCGAGTTGTGAAATATTGTTCCACTCATAACAATGCATGCATCTTAATCTGCACCTGGAGGTGATAGCAAAAATAATCGTTGAAAGAGGAGGCCTTTTACCAGGTTCAGTTGTCCTGACTATTTCAGCTCTGAAAAATGCATTGAAAGCTGCTGACGGCCAGCCAGGTATGTTTTCAGAAATGAAATAGCGGCGCCCTGCTTTTATGAATTTCCTGAACGAAGGACGCCCCTGGACACTTTCCCTCTTTTTCATTACACTCTTCAGGATCCTGATTCCCCGGAAGGGATTCTTAGTGACTGTAATTGCCAGGTACAGGATATTGATCCTGATGCCTGTTTTCACAAAAACTGCTTTGAATCCGGTAATCATATGACTTTCCCTCTTTCCTTTACTGACAGGAAATAATCTTCTTTTCATTACTTAAACCTGAGAAATAAGACCTTAGTATTTTTTGTCCTTTTCCTACTCCAAAGGGAGCAACCCGTACATTTCCTTCGAAAACTCCGGAAAACGGTTTGGTTTTCTGAATGTTTTCAAAGTCTTCCTGTCTGCATAACCTTTTTGTTCCCTGAGGATCTTATAATAGCCGCTTGTGTGCAGAAACAGGGTTCTTTCCATGTCTTGAACAGGTGGTTCATTAAAATCAAGGAGCACCTCGTCGCCGACTTCCTTCAGAACAAGATAATTCTTATCCCTGGAATAGAGCAGATCCTTAACTTCAGTGCCATTATTGTCAAGTGCGGTGCTTACTTCAAGAGCTGATGTTAAAACAGTTTCATTCGGGCTGAAGTCCATCCCGGCATAATCCAGCTCCCAGAAGAGGAATCCTGTCTCAAGCTTTATCTTAATGGTATCAGAACTTATACCGTTCAGGTCCAGCGACATGACATCATCTCTGAATGCCATTGGCCCTGCAATATTAAAATTGTCAGTGAACTGCCATTTCCCGTCTCTTTCAAGATAGACCGAAAGAGGGATCTTCTGCTCAAGGAGAAACCTTTTCAGATCCTCCCCTGAAGCCGATTCCTGATTCGCGGCAAATGTGTTGTATTTTTCACCGAAGAGTTTATGGAATCTCATGAAAAGGATGTCCAGCCAGAATGAATTCTTTGCCCTGATAACCAGTTTGCCTGTTGCACAATTCAGCGGTTTAGGGAATTTCATTATGATCTCTTCAATTCCATCCTTGCCGTCACCTGTTTCATCACCTGAATAATTAAGGGTATCTTTGGTGCTGATAATCTGAAGAATATCTTTTCCTGATGAATTTGTTGCCATCGCCGGTGGCAGAGGAATATGGAATGTTGCCGGAGTGCCATATTTGTCAATTAACACCGATATGTCAGCCGGATGATCTATACAAATCAGCCTGGCTGAATTTAATGATTGAATTTCATAAACTTCGTTTGTAAGTTTCAGTTTATATTTTCCTTCAGATGGGGAGATCCGGTGAAGCGGCAGATAATCATCGCGTTCCAGACCGGGCTGGGTTGCCCCGCTGAAGATCTCACCCGTGAAAATAAAATCAGTACCATCCCAGGCATATACAAACGGGCAGGAGGATTTAGTTAAAAGAAGAATTACGCTGATAACGCCAAGGACTCCTATAGTCACACCGAGGGCACTGAATATCCAGGATGCCGTTGTAGCTCCGGTGTCTTTGTCATAGACCTCAATTTTCAGTATATCTTTTATAGGGAGAGAGATTTTGCCGCTCTCTTTTTCCGAATAGCCTGAAACATAAATATGTACCTCATCAAGCACATAGGATTCATCAGAACTGGCACGCTTAAGATATCTGTTCGAATGATCGGGATTGACACTCTTGTACCTGTTGTGTCCGGCAAGCTCTGACAGCGTTCCTTCAATAGACTCATCATTCACCGTGATATTTATGAATTGCCAGGCTTTTTCATCAAGATGAAGGATTATGAATTTTTGCTTTTCCTGCATTTTGCTTATGACATCCCGGGGAGGTTCTGCAGATTTTGTCACCTTGAAATAGTAACATCCGTTCATCATTGACATGAATGAAAAAAGCATGATCCAGACAAGTGGTCTGGACACCAGTGGCATACGCAGAATTTTAAACATTTTACCTGTCTTTTATCTGTAATGTAACTATTGTTAAAACCTTTCAGAAACCAATTGAAATACCAGCCTGAGGGCAGAAAAAGGTCAGCAGCGGAAAAATTGAAATTTCAATTCCGCAATTTAGCTGTAAATGATCACCCAGGTAAAACCTGCTTTTAACGTTCCACATCAGGCTTCCGGCAGCTACCCGTTTAGTCACATATCCTTCCTGGTATGTGTAATAATCGAATAGTATCTTATTGTATGAACCTGCCAAAACCGAAAATCCTGTTGACAGCCTGGAGATCCCCGTCCTGGCAAGGGAATGATTAAAAGGGTAGAAGTTGATCCCGAACCTGATAAAGAATACATGAGGGCTGAAATTTGCATACTGGAATGGACTGTGGTACTCATCCCAATAGTCCCATTCGTTTTCCTTAAAATTGATCAGCAATCCTGCAACATAGCCTGTTCTGCCTGTTTCAGAGATCCTTTCATAATCGAAGTTTCCCTTGCCGGTCAATAAGTTAGCAAGCTCAGTCCCAATGTAGTTCCGTGATATATTCTTCAGGGGAATTTCTTTTATATTGGTTGAATATGTGAAATTGAGCGATTTCCCATCACTGTAATGCATGCTGTCAAGCATTGTTTTGCTTAAGTAATAGGTTTTTTCCGGAGAGTCACCCGGAATCTGGTAGACTATTGTATTCCCGTCGAAATTCTTAACCTTTACTTTTATTGCGGTGGAGTCTTTTTTAAATAATATGTCCTGTCCCGAGATAAGGTCCGAAATAGCACAGAGAAAGAGAAACAAAATAACAGGGATCTGAAATGTTTTCATAATCAGGTTATCAAATCAAATATACATCCAAATCAGTTCACGTCAAACTTTATTTTACCAGTATAAACAGGAAGTATATAGGGCAGGAAATTCTGAACATAAATAGGTGATGCTTTGTTTAAACATCTGATTATGTATTTAGGAATGTGCAGTATGTTTATGGTGATGAAGAATATGTTTGATGAACTTAAATTAACCTGCTAAAAACAGATATAGTCATGGCAAAATATCTTATAGAAGTCCCTCATGGTGCTGACAACGTTGAGTGTACGCGGGCTGTTCATATCCTGCTCAACACAGGATCACATTTTCTGATGAATGCTGACTGGGGTTGTCATGATGGCGTGCACAAGGCGTGGTTCTTTGCTGAGGTTGAAAGCAAGGAAGAGGCACTCATGATTGTGCCGCCATTTTACAGGGGGAATACAGTAGTGATCAGGCTTAACAAATTCGATTTCAGAGAGATTGATCAGGCAATGAAGTACTTTCAAGCAAGGCAGGAATCAAAATGATCACTCCCGGATTGATACTTTTTTTTGATTTTCCTTAATTACCGGGTGCAAGTAAGAAGGCCTCTATTGTTTCATAAAATTTCTGTGTTTCTTCAATATATGGAAAATGCCCGCTGTTTTCGAACATTACAAATTTAGCCTGAGGCATATATTTTTTGTATTGCAAAACGTATTTTGGCAGACAAACCCGGTCGAAGCGTCCACCTATTACCAGTGCAGGTATTTCTATTTCCTTCAGCCGGGAACTAAAATCCAGATTTCCAAGATCGCCTCCCATTACAAAGCCTGCGTCATCACCAGCCAGAGCGAAGTAAACTTCAGGATTAAAAGAATATTGATCTCCGGCAAGTCTTTGTGCATTTGAGGCATCATAAAAATAACCCAGCTGCAATGAAACAGCCGATGAAGTAACAACATATTCAAGTGTGCTGCTCTTCCGGTCTCTTTCACGGATCAATTTCAATTTTTCCCAGATTTCCGGGTATTGATTTTGAATTTCGGCGTTAAGATTGGTGATCATGGCCTGGCACATTTCCGATGTGAACATAGTATTTGAAAGAATTAATTTTTTTACATGTTCCGGATATTTTAAGGCATATGCCTGAGCTGCAATGCCACCATAAGAATGTCCAAAGATATTGAGTTTATCAATTGATAAATTTTTTCGCAATGCTTCAATATCCTCAACATCCCGGTTGATCGAATATTCATCCGGCGATTTGGCACGATCTGATTTACCCCGGCCAAAGCCATCAAAGTAAATAATCCTGAATCTGTCAGAGAATTTTGCAAAATGTGGAGTAAAATACAAATGAGAAAAGCCTGGTCCCCCCGGGATTAACAGAAGAGGATCACCCTCTCCGCTGATTTCATACCAGATTTTTGCTCCGTTTATTAATGCATAATTTTCACCCGGATCCTGTGCTGACAGAGGCCAATTTGAAATCGAAACGATGGCCATAATTACTATGGCTTTGACAAAAACCTTCGTAAGTTTTGATTGAAATATGTTTTTCATAATATATGGGTATAGACTATTGACCGTAAAACTATCACCCTTTCAAACCAGCGTTAAAGAATTTCCGCCTGGTGTTCTCATTCAGGAACAAACAAACTCGACATCTGAAACTGTCTTCGGTATTGGCTTCCCGAGGAGTTTATGACCGTCATCTGTAATCAGGATATTATCTTCTATCCTGATTCCACCAAAATTCAAATAGGTCTGAACCTTGTCATAATTGATGAATTCCATGAACTTCAGATTTGATTTCCAGTTATTGATTAACTCCGGGATAAAATAACATCCCGGTTCAACCGTCAGTACGTGACCAGGCTTAAAAGGCAGTGCGAACCGCAGGTATGCAAGACCGAATTGCTGGCTTCTTTTTCTGTGATCATCGTAGCCAATATAATCTTCGCCCAACGCTTCCATATCATGAGCATCAAGTCCGAGCATATGACCAAGTCCGTGAGGCATAAATAGGGCATGAGCCCCCATCGATACGGCCATATCAGTATCTCCTTTCATCAGCCCTATATCCTTCAGCCCGGAGGCGATTATTTTACAGGCCAGCATATGCAATTCAAAATTCGACAGACCAGGTTTTGCTGCATTAATGGCCTCTGAGTTTGCTTTTAAGTACTATTTCATATATCTCTTTTTGTCTCTGGTTGAACCGGCCTCCGACCGGTGTGGTCCGTGTAATATCAGATGTATAATGCAGATCAGTCTCAACCCCCGAATCATTGACCATTAAGTTGCCTTCCTTAAGAAGATTTCCGTGCACATGGTTATGAAGTGTCTGTCCGTTTATTGAAATAATGAAAGGGAATGCTGATCCGGCACCCTGAGCGAAAGCAATTCCCTGAAGTGCACCAAATATCTCCTGTTCCTTTACGCCGGGTTTACACATTCTCATTGCTGTAACATGCATTTCGTATGCTATATCAACAGCTTTTTCTATTTCATCAACTTCAATCTGTTCCTTTACAGATCTTAAGGAAATAACTGCTTTTGCAAGGTCAGGTGAGGAGTGTGTATCCATTTTGCATGGATTTTCTTTAAACAATTGACCAAATGTCATTTTTGTTTCACCTCTGTACGGAGGAAGGAAATGCACCTTACGGCCTTTTTCCCTGGCTTCCACAACTGCTTCGGCAAGTCCTGAAAGAGATGATGCGTCAGCAATTCCGCATTTTAAAGCAAGCTCTTTGACTGTTGGCTGCGGGCCCATCCAGACAATATCATCGATTCCAAAATCATTGCCGTAGAAAAAGTCCTTACCCGCATCAAAATCCATTACTGCGGCAAAGCCCGGAAGATCGATCCCGAAAAAATAAAGAAAATCACTATCCTGGCGGAAATGATAAGTATTCCCCGGATAATTCATTGGGGCGTCAACATTACCCAAAAATAAGGCAAGTCCTGATTTCATAATACTATGAAGTCTGGCCCTTCTTTGTGTGTAAACTTCGCTTTTAAACATATTCATATTTTATTACGGAAGAGTAATTAATAAATGTTTGTGCCCGGTAACTGAAACAGGCTGAATTTATATAAAATTAATAATGTTAATGTTCTTAACATATATATATTAATTAAAATTTAAATTTTCTTTCAGATCCTGAAAACGGTCTTCGGTTTCTTTTTGACAGCAGCCCCCTTTAAGGGATTGGGGGGGTGGAAACAAAGCTGAAATTTCTTTTCATCAAAGGATATTTTGTAAAGAAGAACGCATAAATGGTAATAACAACAAAACAAAAACAGGGTACAAGATAGGAAACGTTTACACCGAAATTATCAGCGATCATACCCTGAAGCGGCGGAAATACAGAGCCTCCGACAATTGCGAAGTTCAGTAAAGCTGACCCCCTGCCTGCAAAAGCTCCGATATCCTCTATTGCAAGACTGAAAATTGTCGGGAACATAATAGAAAGGAAAAGTCCCAGTGAAGCCAGGATATATTCGTTAATTCCCGTATTTGTTAAAATGCATATTAAATAGCAAATGATCATTGCCAGACCAAAGAATCCTACAAGCCTGAATGCCTTTACATACCGGAGAATTATTACGGCAGTCAACCCCATTACTGCTGCAAAGATGTAGTATAGAGTAAGATATCTGGCAGCTTGTGTCTCAGTAAATCCCAGGACGGTTTTAAGATACGGGATAAAGAATCCGGCTGTGCATGCTTCGGCACCAACATAAAAGAACATGGCAACAATTCCAAAAACAAGTTGAGGGTATCTGATGCTGGCTTTGAAGATACCGGAAACAGAGAACTTATCTTCAATATCGGCTTTCATCGCAGGCATTTTAGAAAAAAAGATAAGTGTGCCAATTATCATTATTAAAGCTGCCAGAAGGAGGTATGGAAAGTGAAATCTGATCTCACCTGCAAAATTGTAAATGAGAGCCGTGGCTATCAGGGGAGTGGCAGCATAACCAATTCTGGAGAATACCTGAACGAAATTCATTCTTATGTGTGCCCCCTCCGGGTCTCCGAGTAAAGTAATGAAAGGATTGGCGGCAACATTTATAACTGTTATGCCTGTTGATATAATAAAGATAGCCAGCAGGACAATTGGATAAGATTCCAGAAATTTTGCAGGCATAAAAAGTATGCATCCCAGCGAGCAGGTAAACAGCGCCACCATAAGGCTTACCCTGTAGCCATATTTATGTATCATCCAGGCAATTGGCAGTGGGAACAGGACATATGTTGAATAGAATGTGAATTGAATCAGGGTTGCCTGCGTATAATTCAATTTAAAATGGGTTATTAATGCAGGAAGAAGAATATCATTCATGCAGAACATCGATCCCACTGTTAAAAACATGAGACAAAGCAGGATCAGAGGCTTATACTGATGCTTCATAGACAGAAGTTATTACTTAATATTTGAATCAACCACAACTTCAATATTCAACAGCCTGCATAAATCAACAAGCTCATCAACATAAGTTCCGTAAACAGCTGCAAAGTGCTGTGATTGAACATGGTCGAGGACTTGTCTCACGGGAACATCAGTAAAGAACTTAATACTTGGCCAGGAAGGCAGGGGCACGCCCATTTCAACCCATTTTGGTCTCTCTTTTCCCTCACCGGTGACAATGTGCATGCGATATCCATCTTTGGTTTCCGAAAGGCAGGCAAGTGTCATTCGTCCTTTTTTCATATTTGAACAATGGGCAATACCTTTAAGCAGTACAGTAGACATGTATTTTATCTGAGGTTTTCCTTCAATAAAATCTGATGGGCAATAACCGTCTTCACCCAGGAGTATCCATTCCGGATGATGTTCATAATGTTCAATGAAGGTAACCTGCTTCCCTGAAATTGACTTTAACATCAGCTGGGCAACCGAATTCCCTAAATCGTTTTCATCAACATAGGGATAACCGGCATCGGCAACAAGGGAAGAAGGGATTGCATGGGTAAGACCCATTTCCAGGTCTATTCCATCGACACATTTATAGGAAAACGTATCGAACTTTTTTTCTCTGCAAAGGGCTACAGTAGCCATGTACATCCGGACAGCTTTTTCTACAACTTCATCCTCGGGTTTTCCAAGTGGATATTCCCAGTCAGCGGATACCCTTTTGGCTTCGGTCTTTACTTCTGAATCAGGAATTGCATCCATTTTACGTTTAAGTTGCAGCATATCAAGACTTTCAATTTCAGGTCCTATCAGGTCGCGTAATTTGGAAGGATTATAGCTGGTTGAGTACAATCCCATATCATTGAAACCAATCATCCCCAGCCTTGCATGACGAAGCTGCTTCATTGTTTTGGCAGCAATTGCAAAAGAGAGTATGCCATTTATATCCATCGGAGAGTCAGGCGCATTAAAAAGATACTTGAACTTTATACCCCATTGTTCCATCGGCAGTCGTAAGGAAGTTGATCCGGCACCGGCGGCAGGAGAAATAAGGGTTCCCTTTTCCCCGAACCTGCCCTCATGATCTGTAAAGCCTCCGAAACTATAAAGGATCATGGGCATGTCGCGGAACTCATGCAAAACCCTGAAAACGCCACGGGTATCGATCCAGTTAATAATATTAATAAAAAGGAAGTCCCAGTCATTTGCCTTTAATTCCCTTATAGCCCTTTCCGGTTCAGGACCCTCGCCAAATACCGGATCAGTAATTACAAGCTCCAACCCTGCATCTTTCAGTTGTTTTTCAGCTCTTTCACTTATCATTTTCAGGTTGGCTGGTTCATAGAACATGGTCCCGAATGCAACATATCCTGCTTTAATTTTTGCCATTGTATATATTTTTAAGTTTTAGGTTACTTAAGGACATAAAAGGTTAATAATATTAACTCTGAAATAATGGAATATGTTATATAACATAAAAATGCATCATAAATCGGGTCTGTCACATATTTATTCTCATGCCGGTCTTAAATGATCTGACAGCTGCGTCCATTATTCTGTGACTTAAGTTAGTCTCAGCAGGAAATACCGTCTGAAATGGATGTGGATTACTCTCCTTGTTGAAATCAGATATAAAAGCGGCGATCATTTGCAGTATTGCATCCGAAAAACCAAATTCAAATATTCCACCTGTGAGTGTTGGAAGAAATGACTGATAACCAATGTCTACCCTTGTCCAGCCCTGCTCTTTGCCTGAAGTTTCCAGAAAATAAAAAGCTTTTGGATCGTGTGTTGAAAATCTGACAGAGCCTTTGGTGCCATATACCTCAATAAACCAGGTGTTGGTTTGTCCGGGTGCCATCCTTTTTGTCTCCAATACCAGGGAAAATTCTTTATTGTTTCGCGGGTCTGTGCAATGAGATGTAATAACTGCGTTATCCCATGTTTCACAAGGAACGGGATTTCCTTTTCCATCCGGGCGCGTCTCAACTATTTTCTGAAGATCAGCAAAAATCCAGTTGGGGAACCATCCCATACGAAGTGGTATATGAAGGGTATGCAGGCTTAGGTCTCCCATGCATCCATATTCCCCATTGATTTCGACAGTGCGTTTCCAGTTAATAGGCTTTAAAAGGTCCATATCACTTGAATGATGAAATCCGCAACGGACTTCCATCAGCTGGCCATATCCGCCTGACTTTATGAATTCTATCACACGCCTGGCGCCGGGAAAGTATGGAAATTCGGAACTGCATCTCACTATCAGATCAGGCCTTTTATTTATTTCTTCCAGGATCTTTTGATTTGCAGCAAGATCTATCCCGAAAGGTTTTTCACCGAAGAGGTGTTTGCCGGAACGGATTATATCAGTGTACAGCTTTTGATGCAGATTATGCGGTACGGCACAATATATGGCATCAATATCAGGACTTGTCAAAAGGTCGTTATAGTCAGTGGAATCTACAACAATTGTGCTGAAATTTCTGAGAAACCAACTCCTGGAATCCGGATTTGCCTTGTCACAGATACCTGTTATGACCGGTCTGGGAGAAATCTCATCCCTGAAATGGCACCACCTTGCCACCGCGCTGGCAAACTCTTTCCCCATCAATCCCAGACCAATAATGCCGAAACGAATGGTTCTATTCCTCATGCAAATTTTATTAAAGTTTATTAGTTCCGAAAAGTGAAGCTATTATTTATATCCAAATTCTTTTTCAACCTCGGAAATTGCATCCTCAATTATATCCATTCCCATCTTTGCATATTTTTCATCCATTATCAGGGGTGGCGACATTCTTAAGATATGGCCTGCAGGTATCCAGGCAAGCCCTTTTCTGAATGCTTTCTGGTAAACCAGCTTACCTGCCTCATCGAATGGTTCTTTTGTTGTTTTGTCTTTTACAAGTTCAATCCCGAGCAGGAATCCTTTGCCTTTAACATCTCCGATTATGGAGTGCCGGCTTTTCATTTCGTTCATTCTTTTCATAAAGAAATCTCCTACAGATCTGACATTCTGAAGCAGATCTTCCTCTTCAATTACTTCAATGGAAGCAAGAGCTGCAGCACATGCCATTGGATTACCCCCGTAACTTGAAGAAGCTGAGATCTTTTCAAGCGCTTCTCCGTTCTCTTCCTGCACTACCATCGCAGTCACAGGGAATCCGTTGCCAAAAGATTTGCCAAATGTGACGATATCAGGGATCACACCCCAGTGGTTTAATGTGAGCCATTCGCCGGTCCGGCCCATTCCTGCCAGAACTTCATCATCATAAATAAGTATTTTATACTTATCACAAAGTGTCTTTAGTTTGGGGAAGAAGTCATCAGGAGGGAATATGCTTCCTGCCCAACCCTGGGCAGGCTCTAAAACGAAGGCAGCAACATTGCCAACTGTTCCTTCTTTTATAAATGTCTCGTAAAATGCGATATAAGCATCTGTATCAATAGTGCCATCATTGGTTGTCCATAGTGGGCGATATGGATCAGGGCGGGGTACCATATAAAACCCAGGAGCGCGGGTTGGTCCATAACTTAGTGTATCACCACGATACATTTGTGCACAGCTTACAGCTCCCATGCTTTTGCCATGAAAATCGCGGTAAGCGGATAAAAACTCGTGCTTATTGGTGATAGCGCGTGCCGCACGCAATGCTGCTTCAACTGCCGAGGTACCGTCAGAATATAGTTGAATGGCATTAAGTTTTCCGGGAAGTATTTCGGCCATCTTAACCATGAGTTTTTCTTTTATCGGAGTTGTAAAGTCATGTGCATTCATGAGCCTTTTTGCCCAGAATGACACAGCCTCCGAAACTTTGGGATGACAATGGCCAAGAGATGTAACATATATGCCTGAGGAAAAATCGAGGTATTTATTTCCATCAACATCAGTAAGTGTTATCCCAAACCCTTTATCAAAGCAAACCGGGAATAACTTTACCTGGCTGCTTAACCCCTTCATAAACCGGGTTGTACTGGCATGCATTGCTTTGGATTTAGGTCCGGGTGCCTCGGTAACTAAATTTGGAATGCCAATGGCATCCTCTTTCCACCAATCTTTTGACATAATTTAATATTTTATTAGGATAAAAATTATTTTCTGAATTTACAGAGTGTAAAAGAATCCGACAAGTAAAGGGGGTAAAATTCAAAAAAAAAGTTTCGATAATGTTCCATAGGTTATGACTTCAATTTCAAGAAATAATAAGACAAAAAACAAACCGGATCGGGTCCGACAAATATAATCAAATACAATCAGATGTATATACAAAAAAGTTTAAAACAAATATATTATTTTTTGTTTTACATTATAAATCTATTTATATTTGAGCAGATTATTCATTATGACTAACCGATCATAACCGATCACAGAATATATTCAATCTATTAATTATGAATGGGAAAGAGTTGAAAATCGATAAGCTTTTCAGCAGAGGGCAAAATGCTGTGATAATAGCGATAGATCATGGAATGTTTGATGGGCCTATACCCGGCATGACTAATCTTGTAAAAACAGGGGAATTGATTAATTCGTGTGTTGATGGGGTTTTATTAAGTGCAGGTATGCTGAAACACCTTCGTTTTGTTTTTAATTACAAAGGTGCTCCCATACCAATCGTAAGATTAAACTGGAGCTCTGTTTATTGTTTTCATTGGAACTACAACCAGGCCTATACTGTAATTGCACAGAGTGTGGAGGAGGCAGTAAGCCATGGGGCAGAAATAGTTCTTGCATCTCTTACCCTTCAGACAGGCAGTGAAGAACTCGATTCAAAGAATGTCGGCATCTATTCCCGGCTTGTGAATCAGGCCGATAAAATGGGGATACCTATTATAGGAGAATATTTCCCGGTTAATTCCAAAACAATCACAAAAGAAAAGATGCATGAACAGGTTTACAGAAGTTGCAGAATACTTAGTGAACTTGGATGTGATCTGATCAAGACTTTTTATACGATGGATTTTAAAAAGGTGACGGGATCATGTCCCGTTCCGATATTCGGTCTGGGAGCAGAGAAGACCCCAACACAGCTTGATGCGCTGCAACTGGCGGCGGCTGAGATCAGGGATGGGGCAAGAGGAGTGGTATTCGGGCGCAATGCCATACAGGTCGGGGATCCATCAGGGTTTCAGGCCGCATTGTGTGACGTGGTCAAAAACGGTATGCACCCCGAAGCGGCAATTAAAAAACATAATATTTCAGATAAACAGGAGCGATAATCTTATGGGACTGGACCTTACCACATATGTAATTGGGATTGACCTTGGTACAACTTCGATAAAGGCTCTTCTCCTGAGCAGTAAGGGCGATCTTATTGCCACAAGCGGAGAAGAGTATCTTCTTGATTACGGACCGGGCGAGACATGTGAGCTCGATCCGGAATTGTACTGGGAGGTTGCATCCAGGGTCATCAAGTCCCTGATTCTTAAAGCCAGGATCGATCCCGAAAAAGTAAAAGGCGTTTCCTTTTCAAGCCAGGGTGAAACCATAATAGTTATTGACCGGAATGGACAACCTCTGAGGAAAGCCATAATCTGGCTCGATAATCGGTCAATTGATGAGGCAAAGGAGATAGAAGAAAAATTCGGGAACCAGATTATAATGGATAAAACCGGTCAGCCGGAAGTTTTGCCTATCTGGCCTGCAACAAGGATACTATGGCTTAAAAAAAATGAACCTCATATATTTAATAAGGTAAAGAAATTCCTGCTCGTTGAGGATTACCTTATATATCGTATGACAGGTGAATTTTACACCGAACATTCTCTTGTCTCTTCCACCTTATATTTTGACATTGTTAATAAGACCTGGTGGGATGAGATGCTTGGTTTCCTGGGGATAACAGCTTCTCAACTTCCGCAGATTTCACCTTCCGGAACAAGAGTTCATAACCTGACCCGGGATGCTGCCCTGGCAACGGGCCTTACTCCTGATGTTGAAGTTGTTACCGGTTCATATGACCATCCGGCAGGGGCGATCGGAGCAGGAAATATTTTGCCAGGAATTACAACCCTGACGATAGGTGCATCGATGGCCTTTTGTGTGACGCTTGATCAACCTGTTAATGATTTGTCTTTCAGATTATCCTGTCAGTGCCATTCCGTGCCCGGAAAATATTTTTTATTGCCTTATGTGCAAACTGCCGGGCTGCTTCTTAAGTGGTTCAAGGACAATTTCTGCCAGTCCGAAACAGCACTTTCAGAACAAACAAATATTGATGTATTTGATTTGTTAACTGAGTTAGCAGCCAAAATCCCTCCCGGTGCTGAGGGGCTCACTGTTTTACCGCATTTTATGGGGGCCGGATCCCCGTACTTTAATCAAAAAGTAAAGGGTGTTTTCGCAGGAATGACAATTGGAATGGGGAAGGGACATTTTGTACGTTCAATAATGGAGGCGGTTTCCGCAGAAATTCACCATAACCTTGAAACATTGATAAAAAAAGATATTGTGATCAGGGAGATCCGTCTGCTGGGCGGTGGTTCCAAAAGTCCATTGTGGTGCCAGATTATTGCCAATATGACCGGATTGAATGTATCTACAATGTCATGCTCAGAGAATGCTTCATTAGGAGCCGCAATACTGGCAGGTGTTGGTACCGGGATATTCAGGAGCATTGATCATGGCTGCAAATTAAGCATAGAGTTGAAAACAGTATATAAGCCTGATCCGGATGAATTTAAGTTGTACGGGGAAGTATATGGCAGATATCTTAAACTTTATAACTCACTGGAAGGCTATTGGCAATAGGCATTCAACCTGACTGGTTTTCCGGTTAAACGGGAACAAGAAATAACTGCAGGATATGAGCTGGCTAAGGAAACCTGTTAAGTAACCAGGGATTGAAACTTACCATAATTGCTTTTTATAACATGTAAATGAATAATAAATAACTAATCAATAATGAATTGACCTTAAATCTGAAGACTATGGAAAAGAAGATTATGAAATTGAATCTGCATGTTTTCAGAACTGTCAGGAAAGTTCTATACAGTTCATTGATAGGGACAATCCTGTTATCTTTTTGCGTGATGGCTAATGCAAAAGATAAAAGTTCTGCAAACTCTGTTAAAGCCCAGCAGGAAAGAGTAATTTCCGGAGCTGTTAATGATCAGGCGGGTCAGCCTCTTGCTGGGGTGACAATTCAGGTAACCGGAACCACCGTAGGGGTTCTGACTGATGCAGGAGGCCGTTTTTCAATCACCCTTCCGGGTGGTGCAAAAACGCTGACCTTCTCCTACATTGGTATGAAATCGCAGGTTGTGACGATTGGTACCCAGGCAGTTCTGACCGTTGTTCTTGAAGAGACCGCTATTGACCTTGATGAAGTCATTGTAACAGGTTATTCTGTAGAAAGAAAAATTGATGTTAAGGGTTCAGTTGCTGTCGTAAATACCGACAACCTGAAGTCAATTCCTGCAGGTTCTTCAGTACAGGCTCTTCAGGGACAGGTAACAGGTGTAACAATCATCGGAGGTGGTACCCCCGGGCAGAAACCCAATATCTGGATCCGAGGGGTCAGTACATTTGGAGACACATACCCTCTGGTATTAATTGACGGAATAGAAGGAGACCTGAACAATGTGAACATCAGGGATATTGAATCGATGCAGGTGCTTAAGGATGCAGGAGCCGCGTCAATTTATGGAGTAAGAGGAGCTAATGGTGTAATTATTATTACTACAAGAAAAGGGAAGATCGGGGCACCGAAATTCGATTATGAATTTTATTATGGAGTAAAATCTCCCCTGGGTAAAAATCCGCTTAATCTTATGAATTCGGAAGAATTCATGGGGGCTCATAAGCTGGCATTTCCCGGTCATCCTTTGTTTGAATTCGGAATGCCTGAGTACGGATATCTTACTAATACAGGGGCTGTAGGTGTTGCATTTGAAGGCGATCCGATTGTCGATCCTTCACTTTACAACTGGGATCCCCTGGATGATCAGGACGATCTTTATTTAATCCAGAAATTTAATCAGGTAGGGACTGACTGGTATGACGTTGCTTTTGACCCTGCACCGCAAATGAACCATAACATAACAGCGAGCGGGGGAACACAAAACTCGAATTACCTGGTTTCGTTAGGCTACCTGGATGAACATGGCACATTGCTTAATAACCGCCTTCAGAGGTATTCATTCAGAACAAATGTGTCATTCAAGTTTAAGGACAGATTCCGCTTTGGCGAAAACTTTAATGCTTATTACAGGCTTAATCCCAGGATACCTGAAGATCAGGTCCTTGGCAGCGAATTCAGCATACTGGCCATGTATTCTCTGACTTTACCGATAATTCCGATATATGATATTGCCGGACATAATGGTGGCACACGTGCGGGACCCGACCTTGGGACACAACGTACTCCTTTTTCCTACCTGGAACATATTAAGAATAATACCGACAAGTCAGTAAACTTAAGCGGTAATATTTGGGGCGAGGTTGATCTCTTAAAACATCTGACAGCAAGATACAGCTTGGGTGGTAACGTGAACAATAGCCATAGGACGGCCCTTGCTACTCCTTATGTTGAACGGTCGGAGTTCTTCAATGAACCAATTGTTTTTAGTGAAGGACATGGTTACAGGACACAACTTATTTCGACAGCTACGCTTAACTACAAAAATTCATTTGGCAGGCATGATATAAACTTACTGGCAGGAACGGAAGCTATAAAAAATGACTCTAGAGACATCTCAGCATCACGTGACGGCTATTTTGTTACAGATCCAAATTTCCTGATCCTCAATGCCGGCCAGGGGAATTACAAGAATTCAGGAAGCATGTCTGCTGATGCATTACTATCCTTCTTCGGTAGTTTAGGCTACAGCTTTGAGGGCAAGTATCTGATAGGAGCTACTTTACGACGTGACGGCTCTTCAAAGTTTGGTGTTAATAGCAGATGGGGTACATTCCCTTCCTTCTCAGCAGCATGGAGAATATCGCAGGAAGGTTTCATGAGCAATCTTACATGGCTGACAGATTTGAAACTGAGAGGGAGCTATGGTGTTTTAGGTTCGCAGAACAATGTCAGCGCCACAAACCAGTTTGACATATACAGTGCTGCAGTGGATAACTCGTATTACGATATCACAGGAGCCTCCACTTCAGTTGTGCAGGGTTTTACACAAACCCGCATTGGAAACCCTGAAACCAGCTGGGAACGGAATATAGTTACCAACTTTGGATTGGATATGACTATTTTTGATAGGCTTTCCTGGTCATTCGAAGTATACAAGAAATCAATTGACGGACTCTTATTTGCACTTACACTGCCTGCAACTGTTGGAGGAGCAACACGTCCCTCCATCAATGCAGGAGATATTCAGAACATTGGATTTGATTTTGAAACCAAGTATATGGGAGATATCAACAAAACCTTCTATTTTACGATTACCGCAAATCTTTCAGCCTATAAGAACAAGATCACTGATTTACCGGGTCGTGCTTATTTTGATGGAGGAGCCGGAACAAGAAACATGCCGGGACACCCGATCAGTTCATGGTGGGGATATGTAACAGGAGGAATGTATCAAACTGATGAGGAAGTTGCCGAACGTGCCGGATACAATGGAGCCGCTCCAGGGAAACACTGGTATGTGGATCTGAATGAAGATGGCGCTATCACTGCGGCCGGTGATCAGACCTTTATCGGGAGTCCGCATCCTGATTTTGTTTACGGGTTCCTTATTGATGCATCATTCAAAGGTTTTGACCTTTCAACCAATTTTTACGGTTCCCAGGGGAATGATATCCAGAACCAGATGGTGTCTTACACTCAAAGGATGGGAGGTTATTTGACTAACGGCAGCAGGGATCTTTTAAATGCATGGACACCTGAGAATACTAATACAATGGTGCCCAAAATTTCCACTGCAGGTGGATTAGGACAGGCAAGTCAGAGAGCCACGTATCGGATTGAAGACGGCTCATTCTTCAGAATGAGATCACTGATTCTGGGGTACACCCTGCCTGAAAACTTAATTCAGAAACTGGGATTTTCAAACTTCAGATTTTATCTGCAGGGAACAAACCTGTTCACCCTTTCCAAGTATAGCGGTCTTGATCCGGAAATTGGCGGTAGCGGTGCGAACTTTGGAACTGACCTGGGTAACTATCCGAACAATGAGAAAACATTCCTTTTTGGAATAAACTGCTCATTCTGAAGTTTATCAGGTTGGGAAGATTTAATTATATGATAATCATACTTAAAATATTATGATCATGAAAAAATTACAGTATTTATTTTTGATAGGACTCGGAGGGTTTTTAATGTTATGGACTTCCTGTGAGAATTTTCTTGAGATCCCGCCTCCGGGAGCAGCAGCTCCGGAAAATATGGTTTCAGAATCAGGATGCAATGCTCTGCTGATCGGTACCTATAACAGATTGTTGTTTATCAGCAGAAAAACTGCGGGTGATATGTCGGATGATATCGGTAATGCAGGTAGCAGCACCGCATTTGGAACTTTTAACGGGACTGGAAGTGTCGCGGGCGACTGGTCAGGGATTTACAATGCAGTCCAGCGTTCTAACGATGTATTGCGTACGCTTGCCAAAGTTGTTGAAAGAGACCTTATCTCAGCTGAAAATGCTCTGCAGATAGAAGCTGAAGCCAGGTTTTTGCGTGGTATTTATCATCTTGAAGCAGCATTATGGTGGAGAAATGTTCCTTACCTCGATGAGACAAACACTTTTAGCGATGGTACATATTTTGTCACAAATACCGAACCGATATGGCCCAAGATCGAAGCAGATTTTCAGTTTGCAGCAGATAATCTGACCGCGTCCAAGAAAGATGTTGGAAGGGCCAATAGTTGGGCAGCAAAGGCATTCCTTGCAAAAACATACATTTTCCAGGAAAAATGGTCCGCTGCAAAAACTTTGCTGGAAGATATAATAGCTCACGGGCAAACGAGCAACGGACTCAAGTATGCTCTGAACGAAAAGTTCTGGAATAATTTCAATACCTCAGGGAAACATGGTCCTGAATGTGTATTTACGGTACAGAACGCTGTCTGGGTTGGTGCAAGGATGGGTAATCCATCTTATTATCAACAAGGTACATATTATGGCCCTGCCTTTAACTGTTGTGGCTGGGGAATGGTGTCAGAGGATTTGGTCGACGCTTTTCAGGTAGATTCTATAACCGGATTACCTCTGCTCAATGGCGCGTATATGAATTCAAAAGTTAAAAGAGATTGGGGAGTGAAATCAGAAACACCATGGACTCCTCATGACGGACCACTTGATCCCAGGTTAGATTATACAGTAGGCAGAAGAGGGATCCCTTATCTTGACTGGGGTGTTCATCCTGGCAGAAACTGGCACAGATGGCCGACAGTAACATGCTACTCTTTTATGAAAAACACTCCTTCTCAGGCAGGGGGAACAACCGACAATGATAATAGCCCTACCGGCGGAGTATCGAATGCTTTTAATATGATACGTTTTGCTGATGTTTTGCTATGGGCTGCTGAGTGTGAAGTCGAAATCGGAAGTCTTGCCCAGGCAGAGGTGTATGTTAACCAGATAAGAGCAAGAGCAGCTAATCCAGTTGGATGGGTCTATAAATATCTCGATAACAGCAATCCTTTGGGTGGCTATTCAACAACGCCAGCTGCAAATTACCAGATAGGGCTTTATACGGGTCAGTTTGAAGCAAATGGTAAGGCTTATGCCCGCGAAGCTGTCCGTTTTGAAAGAAGGCTTGAACTTGCATGTGAATATCACAGATGGTTTGATCTCCAACGTTACGATGCAATGGATCCGGGATATATGGGTAATACAATGAATACTTTCCTTGCAGGCAGGCTTAACATGCATCCGAATGCTGTCATAACATACACTACCGGCTGGGAATTCAGGATAGGTATTAATGAAATTGGAATGATTCCTATCAGCGAAATAGATTTAATGGAGAGCATGGCCGGATTTCCTGTTTTAACACAAAATCCGGGGTATGAAACCGATTGATTATTATCGAAACAGGCTTTTTCATAAGAAACTATAGTTGGGGAAGCGGGTAAGTTCAGGTTTGATAACGGGTTGCTTTGGCAACCCGTTTATCTAACTAATTTGATTTAAAGGTTTAACTCAATAAATAATAATTATGCGGACATTAATAATACTGGTTCTTACCCTGTTGCTTATCCCGACAGGTTGTAACGATAAGTCACCCGCCTATAAGGGTCTGAATGAGGACCTGATCGAAGCGGAAACCGCCAGCATCTTAAAGGATAAGATCATATACAATTTTGTCCGGGTCGACGAAGATGGTAAAATACTTCCATGGTATTCCGACAACCTTGGACAATCATATGATGAGGTGTTAAAGCTGGTGTGGGATTTCTGGAAGAACATGGAATACTGTTCCTGCGGTACAAAATATTATATGAACCACCAGGTCTGGAGCGAAAAGCATGACCGTCGCGGACTGGGTGGCGATCAGTTGCAGATGGCACTTTCTTCATGGGATCTGCTTTATAATTACACCGGTGATGAGTCGATAATTGAGAATATGAAATACATGGCAGATTATTATCTCGAACATTCTCTTTCGACTCCCGATTGTGCCTGGCCTCACTTACCCTACCCATACAATATGGATATTCATTCCGGAGAATATGATGGTGACATGATCATTGGCAAGGGCTATACACAGCCTGACAAGGCGGGCTCTTTTGCTTACGAGCTGATCCATCTTTATAAGAAAACAGGAGACCCCAAGTACCTCGATGCGGCAGTCAATATCGCAAACGTGCTTGCTGATAAAGTAAAACCCGGAGACAATGATAATTCTCCATGGCCGTTCAAAGTGAACGCCATGACCGGTGAAACAGGAGTCCTTGTCGAGGATGCCCGCTGGTACGAAGGGATGGATGCCGACCTGAAGAAGAACAAACCAAAAACTACATTGTCCAGCTATACAACTTTCTGGCCATCAACCCTGGGAATGTTTGATGAGCTTATTAAGATGCAGAAAGGCAATACTGATGCCTATAAAAAGGCTTTCGATATAGCTATTGACTGGATGAAGAACTTCCCCTCAAAGACCCAGAAGTGGGGGCCATTTTTTGAAGATGTTCCCAGATGGTCAGATACCCAGATAAATGCTGTTACCTATGCTATGTATCTGATGGATAATCAGAAGCTTGATCCCAACTGGAAGGAAACAGTAAAAAGCATTTTTGAATGGGTCCACAGGGAGCTCGATAATCCGAAAAATGAAAAATTCGGAGTGACAACCATAAATGAACAGACAGCTTACAGGGTAGAGGGCAACAGCCACTCTTCACGCCAGTCTTCAATGGAACTCAGGTACTGGGAACTCACGGGTGATGACACTTATGTTGAAAATGCCATCAGGATGCTGAACTGGGCAACCTATATGGTTGATTGCTCCGGGAAAAACTTTTATCCGACCAATGCTATCTGGATGACAGATGGTTACGGCGATTATGTAAGACATTATCTCCGGGCAATGGCAGCAGCCCCACAGCTTGCTCCTGATAATTCAGATCATCTTCTGAGGACAGCTTCAATTGTCAGTAAAGTTTCCTACGAGCCTTCAAAAATAAGTTATACAGTTTTTGACAGCTCTTCAGAAGAGCTTTTCAGACTCACATCAAAACCAAAAATAGTTACTGTTGATGGAAATAAACTGGATGTAGCCTCTGAAAAAGGTGGTGAAGGATGGTACTGGGAGTCCCTATTGAATGGGGGCGTCCTCACAGTCAAACAGTCAATGGGGAAAAACATTCAGATAAACAAATAGATATTGAGGCCTTAAACAACTAATTTAATAATTTCGATGAGAAGAAATTGGTTTCTTGCACTTGGTGCCCTTGTCATTTCGAATATCGTAAGTGCCCAATATGCCGTCGATTCCATGTGTGGAACACCGGTCATCCTTGACAAAAATGGAAAGCTCCTGGCCAGATACAATCCCGAGATACCAGGCGCTGCATATTCCAAGGTCGTGGAGCTGGCAGTGGATTTTTATAAGAAATGTCCAGTTGATCCCAATACCAGCCTTCCTTTTTATATGACAAGTTCAATAATCCGGAAAACGAGGGATGGCCATTACACGGGTTCAACATGGCCACATAATCCAATTTGTGTTCACGCCGGAATGCTTCAGGGACTTGGTATTGACTGGAGAAACTATACAGGTGATGAATCGGTGATTGGGATACTCAGGAAGCAGCTCGACCATCAGATAGAATACGGTACAACTCCTGCAGACTGGGAATGGGCAAGTGTTCCATACGCAAGCTCAGAGGCCGGCAGATTAATCTACGATGGAGCTTCTTTATTCGATACAGCAGCTTTACCGACAAACAAGGGCCGTGGAGACGGTTCCTTTTCACTTGAAATCGATAAGATCGGTGATATGGGTATTGCGTATCTTAAGTTCTATCAGATCACGGGGGAGACAAAATATTTAAAGGAGGCCTTAAACTGCGCGGACGCTCTTGCAAAACATGTGCGCACCGGTTACCATTCCGATGATATTGACTGGTCACGCCTGGTCATGACCTCGCCTTGGGTATTCCGGGCTAAAGCAGAAACAGGATTGGTTGAAGAGGAGTACACAGCTCATGTGGTTGATAACCTGCGTCTGCTCGATGAGCTTGTTCGTATCAAAGACAGGATCCAGCTGCCTGACGAAAAGGCAAAAGCTTACAAGAGGGCTTCAGATATTACCTGGCACTGGTTATATTCGAATGAAGGTCCAATAAAAACATCAATATGGAAAGGCTATTTCGAGGATATACGGTGGGATGAGATTAATCTTAACAGGGTTAATAATTCTCCCATGGAGTTTGCCAGGTACCTTATTAAAAATCCCAGGAACGATCCTAATATCGCTGTTACTGTACCCTCTCTGATCTGGTGGGTAAAAAACACTTTCGGCGAGCCGGGCCTGAATGCAATAAATGAACAAACCGGATGTTACGATCCGATGGGAAGTCATACATCCAGATATGCTTCGATATGTGCCATGTGGTATGAATATACAGGAGATGAATGGTTTAAAGAGGAGGCATACCGGTACTTCAACCATGCAACCTACATGACAGCACCGGACGGATATGTTTATGTTGGTCATTCATGGGGCGGATCGGCCTGGTTTTCAGATGGATATGGCGATTATATACGTCATTTTATGGAAGGGATTGCCGCAATCCCGGAATGGGCTCCGGCAGGGGAGAACCATCTTCTTAAGTCTACATCCGTTTTAAAAAAGATCAGTTACCAGCCAAAAAAAATATCCTATACAACCTATGATCCGGAATCAAATGAAGTGCTTCGACTCGTCAGCAAACCTAAATCAATCACCATAAATGGTAAGGTATTAGCAAATACTAAAGAACTTGCCGAAACCGGATGGACATGGAAACCGCTTGATGAAGGTGGTGTTTTAAAGCTCAGGCATTCAGGGGGTGAAAATGTGGAAATTATCCTTTAATAGAAGTTGGAAGAATTAATAATAGAAACATTTTGGCGAGAATAAGGAGAAAATAACCTGGGATCTAAACCGGATTTAAGATAAGAAGCAAGTTCTAATTAGTTACAGTAAAATTCAAATAATAAACTAAATCAGTTAAAATGAAAAGGATTTATTTGCTGACTTTTATTTCGCTGTTGATTTTTAACTTATTAAGTGCTCAATATAAAGTCGATTCCATGTGTGGAACCAAAGTTATCCTTGACGAAAACGGTAAGCTTTTGGCACGTTACCACCATGAGGTACCCGGAGCTGCCTATCCAATGGTAGTGAAGCTTGCAGTAGAGTACTACAGGAACTGTCCTGTCGACCCCAGAAACAATCTTCCGTTTTATATGACCAGCTCTACGATCCGCAAAACCAACGATGGGAAATATATTCCGCATGGATGGGCTCATAATTCAATATGTGTCTTTGCCGGTGTAATGCAGGGTATTGGTATTGACTGGAGAAACTATACGGGAGATGAATCTGTTATTGACTTTCTAAGGAAAGAACTTGACCACCAGCTTCAGTACGGTACCACACCGCCAGACTGGGAATGGAGCAATGTTCCTTATGCGAGTTCAGAGTCAGGAAATATAATTTATGACGGGGTCTCTACTTATGATACTGCAGTCTCAATTGAAAGAAGAGGACGGGGAGACGGTTCATATGTGCTTGAGGTAGATAAAATCGGTGATATGGGTATGGCATATCTTAAGTTTTACCAGATCACCGGGGAGAAAAAGTATCTTGAAGCAGCGATCAACTGTGCCGATGCGCTGGCAAAACATGTCAGAGTCGGCTTTCATACTGAAGGTATTAATTGGGAAAAGCAGGTTTTTACACCACCCTGGGCATTCCGTGTAAAGGCAAAAACCGGATCAATTGACGAGGATTATACATCTCATGTGGTTGATAACCTCCGTTTACTGGAAGAATTAATACGGATAAAGGATCGTATACAGTTGCCTGAAGGAAAGACAACAGCCTATCAGCGGGCATCTGATATAACATGGATGTGGTTATATTCCCTGGAAGGCCCGATAAAAACTTCAATTTGGAAAGGATATTTTGAGGATGTACCCTGGGATCTGGATAATGTTAACAGGGTCAATATTTCGCCAATGGAGTTTGCCAGGTATCTCATCAGGAAGCCGGAGAAGGATCCAAATATCAGTGTCACGGTACCTTCACTTATCTTGTGGGTAAAAAACACCTTCGGAGAGCCGGGTATGAACGCAATAAATGAACAAACTTCATGTTACGAACCAATGGGAAGCCATACGGCAAGATATGCCTCTATATGTGCGATGTGGTATGAATTTACAGGCGATGAATGGTTTAAGGAAGAGGCATACCGATACTTCAACCATGCTACCTATATGACAGCTCCTGACGGATTTGTATATGTAGGTCATACCTGGGGCGGATCGGCATGGTTCTCTGATGGATATGGTGATTATATACGTCATTTTATGGAAGGGATCGCTGCTGTACCGGAATGGGCTCCGGCTGGTGAGAACCATCTTCTGAGGTCATCTTCAGTGATTAAGAAAATCAACTACCTGACAAATAAAATATCATATGTAACCTATGATTCAGAATCGAATGATGTCCTTCGTCTTGTAAGAAAACCAAAATCAGTCTCCATTAACGGCAAAGTGTTGTCAGAGACCAATGGTCGAAACAAACCAGGCTGGACATGGAAACCATTGGATGAGGGGGGAGTTATGAAACTTTTGCATTCGGGTGGGGAGAATATAGAAATACTCCTGTAAGTGAATGGCATAATTTGATTATATAATTATGAAAATACTTTCGTTCAGGGGAATTGATCCGGATCCTTGTCGGTAAAGATGAATATTTTCCGGTCCCTCAAACGCAGATAGACCTGAACAGGGTAAATGTTGTGTCTAACCTGAGCTACACACAGGATAGTCAATGAATCAGACCTATTACATTACTAATAAACCTAATATTAAATTCAGGATGAGAAAGTTATTGGCATTTATCTTAATAGTTTTTCTTATTTCAGCATGTTCTGCGAAAGGGAAAAAGCTGATTGTCAGAGAAAACAAACTTCCTGGCACAACGGACTGGCTTATAGAGGTAGCATTTGACAGTTGCGATTTGCCCGATCACAGACATTGCAGGCGGCCGCAGATTGAAGGTTATTGTTCGCATACAAGCATAAGCCGGGGTGATACAATCGATTTCCATATCAGTACCAAGCCTGCTTCAGGATTCATGATCGATATTTACAGGATGGGATATTATCAGGGTAAAGGCGGAACACTCAAAATGAGCATCGGACCACTACAGGGGACGGAAGAGCCGGATCCGGTAATTGACTCGCTTGATAACTTTTTTGAATGTGAATGGGATATAACACACAGGCTTGTCATTCCCGACAACTGGCTAAGCGGGGTCTACCTGTGCAAGATGACCACTATTCCGGATAAATATCAGGCTTATATGATCTTTATAGTCAAAGATGACAGGAAGGCTGACTTTATCTTTCAGTGCTCAGATCTGACATGGCAATCATATAATAAGTGGCCGGCATGGCACAGCCTTTATGATGAAAGGAATCTGCCCATTATGCCCCGCTGCAGTTTTAACAGGCCCTACACCATCTTCGTCAATGGCCTCCCAATGCGCAGGATTGGAAGACGTTATGGATTTGAAGGACTGACAAATGGAAGTGGTGAATTCTTATTATGGGAATTTCCGCTTTCCTATTGGATGGAGCAGAAAGGTTTCGATATGACTTATATCTCGAATATTGATGTTCATGTTAATTCTGTGGAACTGTTAAGGGCCAAAGCATTTCTTTCAGTAGGTCATGATGAATACTGGACAATTGAAATGGCTGATAATGTATGTAAAGCGCGAGATTCAGGTGTCAATATTCTGTTTATTGGTGGGAACTCAATTTCAGGAACAGTATTCCTCAATCCCGCAACAGATAAAACACCTTACCGAACCGTGGATAATTTCCGGACAATGGGGAAGGTACCCAGAATTCCCGAAGGAAGAAGGGTGAACGCACGGGAAATAATGGGTGTCGCTTCTCACGGGGTGGGATTTGGAAGCTTTGTCTGCAGGGAGCCGTCTCACTGGTTTTTTGCAGGGACAGGTATGCACAGAGGGGATAGTATCAAAGATCTTATCGGATGGGAATCAAACGGAAGACCCGTCGGTAATAAGAAAGATCTTATTATCCTTGCTGAAGCCCAGGTAAGAGGCAGTTCAGGAGGTTTCCAGGACACTACAAGAAACCAGCTGACATCTATTTACTCTACTGATGCCGGCAGCTTTGTATTTCAGGCAGGCTCGTGTTATTGGCCATTATTCCTGACCCGGACGCCGGTCTATCGGGAACCATATCATCAGCCCTGGTTCAGAGATCCGCTTGTCGATGTCTCCAAACCTGATCAAAGGGTACAGAGAATGACGCTTAATCTGCTGAAAAAAGCTATTTCAGACTAACCTCATAATATTCTGCTGTCCAAAATGTGCAGTTACGGCATGAAATTCTTCTGATTATTGTAATTCAATTTTTAATAAAATAATACTTACAGGGTAGTGCGGATGTTAACTATTCCGGGGATAGATTTTATCAAAAATCAATTCAGAAACAGACCGGACAAAAATAATCATAAACAATCAACAAGAATTTAAAATAATAATTATTTGTTGCTTTGCGTAAGAAAACTATTTATATTTGAGCTTATTATCCCTAAGCTAAAACGATCATAAACAACCATTTTAATTACCAATTTACTGATAATGAACGGAAAGGAGTTAAAAACAGAGAAGCTGTTCAGTAAGGGCCGGAATGCTGTGATCATAGCAATAGATCATGGGATGTTTGATGGTCCGATCCCCGGAATGACCAACCTTATAAAAACAGCTGAAAAAATTAATTCGTGTGTGGATGGAGTCCTGTTGAGTGCAGGAATGCTGAAACACCTCCGTTTTGTTTTTAATTATAAAGGGGCTCCTATTCCAATCGTAAGATTAAACTGGAGCTCGGTTTATTGTTTTCACTGGAATTACAATAAGGCTTTCACCGTAATTGCCCGGAATGTGGAAGAAGCTGTAAGCCACGGGGCGGAAATAGTTCTTGCTTCCCTTACCCTGCAGACCGGCAGTGAAGAATTGGATGCAAGGAATGTTGAAATCTATTGTCAGCTGCTAAATCAGGCTGACAGGATGGGTATTCCAATCATTGGGGAGTATTTCCCGGTTAATTCCGGCACAATTCCCAGGGAAAAAATGCATGCACAGGTTTACAGGAGCTGCAGGATCCTTAGTGAGTTAGGATGTGATATGATCAAAACATTCTACACAATTGATTTTACAAAGGTAACAGAAGCAAGTCCTGTGCCGATTTTCGGCCTGGGAGCGGAAAAGACACCAAAACAGATAGATGCTTTGCAACTTGCTGCAAATGAAATAAGGGATGGAGCCAGAGGGGTGGTCTTCGGACGCAACGCCATACAGGTTGGTGATCCATCCGGGTTTCAGGCTGCATTATGTGATGTTGTAAAATTCGGAATGGCGCCTGAAGAGGCTGTTAAGAAGCATAACATTTCAGATAAATAAATACCGTGATCCTGATTAAAAGATATATGCCTATGAAACAATACAATATAATTACAGAATAATGTTTAAAATAAATGTCATATAATCAATAATACTCTTAGAAACCCAAAATTTATACACATGAAAAAGAAAACTAGATTTTTGTTTCTGTTTTTTTTCAGGACTACAAATCGGAAGGATCTGCTGGTTACCCTGCTGCTATCCTTTATGATTTCCCTGACTTCTTTTGCAAACGGATTAAATTCTGATCCGTCGAATTCTTTTGAAGAACAACAGGAAAAAACGATTACCGGAAAGGTGACAGATGAAAGCGGTAATCCATTACCTGGGGTCTCAGTCCTTGTTAAGGGGACTACTGTCGGGGCACTTACCGATAGTGAAGGCAATTTTACCTTATCGCTGCCAGCCGGTGCAAAGGATTTGTCATTTTCATTTATCGGGATGACCACGCAGGATGTTGCAGTTGGCAGTCAGACAAATTTCAATATAACTTTGAAAGAGGCTTCAATCGGACTTGAAGAGGTTGTGGTTGTAGGTTATAGCACTGAAAGAAAGAAAGACATTATAGGTTCGGTAGCTGTAGTGGATGCCAAAAATCTTGCATCGATTCCTGTGGGTTCTGCAGCCGTAGCATTACAGGGACAGGCTGCCGGAGTTGTGACCATTGCTTCAGGTCAGGCAGGAAGGGAACCGAATATCCGTATTCGTGGCATAAGCACCTTCGGCGATTCCAGACCACTGGTCCTGATCGATGGTGTTGAAGGAAGCATTAATGATGTCAGCGCATCGGATATAGAATCAATGCAGATTTTAAAAGATGCAGGAGCTGCTTCAATTTACGGGGTCAGGGGTTCAAACGGGGTAATTGTAATTACCACTAAAAAAGGGAAAAAGGGAGCGCCTGTTATAACGTACGAAGGTTATTACGGAATGACGTATCCGCTGCCGGGCAACCCACTCAATCTTATGAATTCAACTGATTTCATGAATACACAGCTGATTTCCGAGCCTGGACATCCTCTGTTTCAGGATGGCATGCCGGACTTCACATACATTACTCCTACAAGTGTCGGAGTCGCCTTTGCAGGAGACCCTGTAGTTGACCCGGCGAAATATTTTATGGATCCAAAAAATCCATCAAACAACTACCAGATCCAGAAAGTAAATCAGGAGGGAACCGACTGGTATCATGAAGTGTATAAGAAAGCTCCCAGGATGAGCCATACGCTTACAGCAAGCGGCGGAACCGACCTGTCCAACTATCTGTTTTCATTAGGGGTATATGATGAAGAGGGTACTTTAATTACTTCTCATCTTAAAAGGTATTCTGCCAGGATAAATACATCATTCTCCCCTTTTAAAAACGTCAGGTTTGGTGAAAACTTAAACTTATTCTATAAGGATAATCCATTAGTGCCCATCACTGTTGAAGCAGGTGAATTCAGCTCTCTCGGTTTGCATCTTAACCTGATGCCGATAATTCCGGTTTATGATATAGCCGGGAATTATGGCGGAACCCGTGCAGGACCAAGATTAGGTACTCAGCGTAACCCCGTGGCATGGTTTAACGCAATGAATGACGACAGGAATTATTCCTGGAACACTATTGGCAACGCATTTCTGGAGGTTGATTTTCTGAAACATTTTACTGCACGCACAAGCATCGGCGGCAGCCTGACAAATGGATTCGGGCAGTCTTTTTACAGGAAAGAATATTATCGTTCGGAGTTCTTTAATAATCCGAATAAGTATACCGAATCTTTCTACTACTCCAACAGACTAATATCAACTACAACGCTGACATATGCCAATAAGATCGGAGACCATGATATTAATTTCATAGCCGGAGTGGAAACAATAAGGAATTACCGCAAAAGTATGGGTGGCAGCCGCGATGGTTATGCCATTGAAGAATTTGATTACATGACCCTGAGCGCCGGAACATCAAATGTTACGAATCAAAGTAGTATTTCGGAAGATAAGCTGCTTTCACAATTTGGAAAGCTGAGCTATAATTATCAGGGAAAATATCTACTGGGAGTTACGGTCCGCCGTGATGGTTCCTCCAAATTTGGGCCGGAGAACAGATTTGGTGTTTTTCCCTCTTTTTCCGTTGGCTGGAGAATCTCCCAGGAGAAATTCCTGAGCAATCTAAGCTGGCTGGATGACATGAAAATCAGGGCAAGCTATGGAGTATTGGGATCGCAGGTTAACGTAGGCGCCGATAATCAGTTTGACTTATACGGGAGCACTTTTACACAATCATATTATGATATTAACGGAACGAGCAGCGCCATTGTGCAGGGCTTTTATCAGAGCGTTATCGGGAACAGGGCAACAGGCTGGGAAAAGGATATTGTTTCCAATATAGGCCTGGATATCACGGTGTTTAAAAACCTGACCTTTGAGGTTGAGGTCTTTAAAAAATCTATAAACGGTTTGTTGTTCTCGATGCCATTGCCAGCAACTGTTGGCGGTGCTTCAAAACCGATAGTAAATATTGGTGACATTCGAAATACCGGACTGGATTTTACCAGCAGATACAGGGGTAACATAACAAATGATCTGGGGATCAGCGTTATTGCAAATATCAGTACTTATAAGAATGAGGTCGTTGATGTCCCGGCTCCCGGTTATTTCGATGGAGGAACAGGAACCAGAAACCAGGAAGGACACCCGGTGGGATCATTCTTTGGATACGACGTGGTTAAAATATTCAGTTCGGCTGAAGAAGTAGCTGCATCGCCGACACAAGACGGGGCTTTACCCGGACGGTTTATGTTCCGTGATGTAAATGGTGATCAAAAGGTTAATGCAGATGACCGTACATTTATCGGAGATCCAAACCCTGATTTTACTTACGGACTTAATATTGATTTTACCTACAAGAATTTTGACCTCGGAACCAACTTTTACGGATCCCAGGGGAACGATGTCTATAATTACTTAATGAACTACACTCATGACTGGGGTGGTTATGAAAGTAACAAGAGCAATGATATGCTTGATGCATGGACACCTGAGAACCTGGATGCCAAACATCCGAGGATTGAGAACGATAACGGAGGGGGCTTCAGCGGCGCAGGTCAGATGAGTTCTTACAAGATCTTCAACGGGTCATTCTTCAGAATGAAATCACTTGTATTGGGATATAGTGTACCGACTTCTTTCTTGCAGAAATTCAGGGCAACTACACTTAGGGTGTATGGGCAGGCATTCAACCTGTTTACTATTACCAAATATCCAGGATATGATCCGGAATTGCAGGGATCATCCACACTGTTTGGTATAGATATGGGTCCTTATCCTTCTAACCAGAGAAGTTTCCTTTTTGGAGTTAACCTGTCATTTTAAGGTGAGTCATGGATAAGTTATTATTTATGAGTTTAATATTTTACTTAATAATAAGCAGATAATGAAAAAGACAAGTATTTATTTGATAACATTCTGTGCGGTATCATTGATAATGCTGATGATTAACTGTTCGGAGGACTACTTGAATGTAGCGCCTAAGGCAAGTCTTTCGGAGGATAATTTAGCAACCAAAATAGGTGTTGATGGTATATTAATCGGTTGCTACAAAGCAATGACCGGCTCAGTTACGGGTGAATATGGCGGCTATAGCTGGGGCCCGTTCTTCGACAATCCTTCTGATGACAGAAGTACAGGTACGTATAACTTTCTGCCAACAGGCAACAATGCCAGGTGGGTTTATTGTTATATGGTTATACAACGGTGCAATGATGTTCTGAGAGTGCTTCAAAAAGCCAGGGACGCCGGAACCGTTACCGAGGTTGAAGCCCTTCAGTTTGAAGGTGAGGCTAAGTTCATTCGCGGCATGTTTACGATGATGTACCTTGTAGGGACATTCGGAGACAAAGTACCATGGATCGATGAAACAGTCTCATTTACAAATGGAAATTATATGGTTGGAAATGATAAATCCATCTGGCCTCTGGTTGAATCGGACCTGCAGTTTGCAGCAAACAACCTGGCTGAGATCAACTCTCAGGTTGGAAGGGCAAATGAATGGGCTGCAAAAGCATTCCTTGCCAAGGCATACGTATGGCAACTTAAATATACAGATGCTAAAATCGTTCTGGACGATATTATTGCCAATGGCAAAACGGTAAATGGTAAAAAATATGCTCTGAATGAGCAATACTGGTGGAACTTCAATACAGTAAATAAGCATGGACCTGAATGCGTATTTGCCATTCAGAATGAAGTTAACACAGGAGCCTGGGGCGGAAATGCAGCTGATATGTATAATGGTCCTTATTATGGTCCTGCATCGAGTTGCTGCGGATGGTTAACACCTTCTGAAGACCTGGTTAATTCTTATCAGGTTGATGTAACTACAGGCCTGCCCAAGCTTTTCCTTGAATATCGTAATACCCCCATAGCAAACGATCAGGGGATCAAATCTTCAGATCCATTTACCCCCACTACAGAACCGCTCGATTCTCGTCTTGACTGGTGCGTGGGGAGAAGAGGAATTCCTTTCCTTGACTGGGGTAATCATCCCGGCATGTCATGGATCAGGTTCCCCCCGACAGAAGGAGCATATTCAGCAAAGAAAAATATAGCATCACAGGCAAGGGTAGCACAGGAGAGACAGAACCAGCAGACAACGAATGCCTACAATTTAATGCGATATGCGGAAGTATTGCTGATGGCAGCAGAAACAGAAGCAGAAATAGGCAGCCTTGCAAAAGCAGAAGAATATATTAACATGGTCAGAGCCCGTGCAGCAAATCCGGTCTCCTGGGTATATAAATATGCAGATGACACAAAACCAATGGGCGGTTATTCGACAACTCCCGCCGCAAACTATATGGTTGGACTTTATACAGGTCAATTTGCAGCAAATGGTAAACCTTATGCCAAAGAAGCTATCTATTTTGAATACAGACTTGAATTGGGACTTGAACATCATCGCTGGAATGTTCTTCAGCGCAGGAACAAGCTTGAACCCGGGTATATGGCATCAACTTTAAACGGTTACCTGGAGTGGAGAAAGAATCAGCCTGGTGTGGTTACCAACTATGTTCCGCCTTATCAGTTTGTTGCGGGGAAGCATGAAATATGGCCTATACCCCAGACACAGATTGACCTTATGGTAGTGGATGGAGTTTCTCTGTTGCAGCAAAATCCCGGTTATTAAATTATTGGTACATTTTTTACGGTTAGTTGATTTAAGTAGAGCAAAAGTGAACGGGCTGCATATGGCAGCCCGTTTTTAATTTCTATAAATCACTTAGCCTTAAGACCTGATTGCCTGCAGGCCATACTATTTTATCCTTATTCTTGCTGTAAATCCACCTTTTGGCTGCAATTGTATCTCAATGGAATCGTCCGGTGAAACCTCTTTTTGCATGTAATCGAACGCCTTTTCGGCGTCCCTGTCTGTGATCATTTCCAGGATGTATGCTCCCTCTTTAAGGAAAGATAATGGGAGGGTAAGATTTTGAGCCTTCTTTTCGCCTTCAATAGCAGCCAGATACCAGGTGTTGCCCTTACGACGGGCAAGTGCAATATATTTCCCCGGGTAGCCTGAGATATATCTGGTTTCATCCCACACGACCGGAATTGTTTTAAGAAACTCCTGTACATAGTCAGGAACAGATCTGTAGGCCGAATCGATGTCCGCAAAATGCTGAAGGCCGCTTTCAAAAATGACCGAAAGTGCAAGTTCATGACCCAATGTGGTAGTATGCGCTGTTTTGGAACTGTAATCCGAAAATGTAACAGGTGTATAATCCATAGAACCAACAACATTTCTGGTGAAAGGATATATTGTGTTGTAAAGAGACGCATTCTCTGCGAAATTTAAATCTCCCGTATACTGTTCAGCACCTTTTACACCTTCCATGGACATAAGATTAGGCCATGTCCTTGCCCATCCCCTTGGCAAGGTGCAGCCATGGAAATCGACAAGCAGATGATAGTCAGCGGCATCCTTTAAAATATCAAGGTAAAGCTTCATAATATTTGGCTTATCACTCTGGAAAAAGTCCACCTTTATCCCCTTGATTCCCCATTCCTGAAGTTTTTTCATCTCCATTCTCCTCTTTGACGGATCGTTCATGATATCACGTGGCTGTTCGGTTACACTGTTATGGGGCCCGCCCGAATTATACCAGAGGAGGAGTCCGACACCCTTTTCCCTGGCATAAGCCCTCAGTTCTTCTATATTTCCTACTTTCATTATATTCCAGTTAGCGTCAACAAGCGTATACTCCCATGTCATTTCTCCGGAGAGGTCAACGTATCTTTTCAGCTTGTTCACATCTCTTGGACTTGAATGATCTGACCACCAGCTCCAGGAGACGCGGCCGGGCTTTATCCAAGACACATCTTTTATTTTACACGGTTCACTCAGATGATAAACCATATTATTTTCAACTATGGCTGCGGGCGTTTCACCTGCCATAATTATACGCCAGGGAGTCGACCAGGGCAGGGTAGAAGAAGCTTCCACAACCCCTGTACCCAACCCTTCATCCGGATCAGGAAGGCGTATTTTATACATTCCATTATCTGCATTCTGTTGAATACGTGCTCCGTAAGAAGTGGTGTCATTGCCGGCTTCGGTAATCAGAATCCACATTCCCCCTGTATTAAAAAGTAACGGGAAGGCCCATCCCTGATCCCCTCTGGAAGGAGTGCCGATGTTAATGGCATCCATATAATTACTCTCATAGGCCGGCCCCCAGATAGACGGCTTGCTGTAGGGCATTATCCAGGCTTTCCCTGTTGTATCAAGCTTAAAACCGCTTGATTCGCCAGTTATCCAGACTATATTCTCCGATCTTTCAGGAAACCGGTAACGAAATGCTACTCCATCGTCATAGGCCCGTAAAATCAGGTCCAGCATTGATCCTGACATATTCTCAAACGTAAGGACAAGTTCATTTGCATTATTTCTTAACTCCGTTTGCTTGCCCACTGACATTGTGTAAGTTTCATCAATAAATGAGACTTCACTCTTTTTAACATATTTCAGGCTACCTGTGAAATCCTGGTCTTTACGTGTAATACCAAGTGGTGACCTGTCAAGTACAGGAATTGCCTGTGAATTACTGTTTTTAACTACATTGTAAAACAGGGCAGAGTCTTTGAGCTCGACTTTAATGGTCAGACTTCCGTCAGGCGAATTTAATTCCCAGGTGGTTTCTGAATGCTTTACGGTACAACCGGTTTGATAAATCCCCGACAAGAGTATCAGGAAAAAAACAAATGATCTTAATGTTTTCATTGTAAGTATATTAAAGTAAAAAAACTGATTTTTAAAGAATAATCCTGGTTAGATCCATCCTGATTCCCATGCTTTTAATTCTACATCCATAAATGACTCTTCAGTACCCGGATTGGTTTTGGAATGTAAATAGTTAAGTTTTGAAAATAAAAATAAATAAAAAAACTAATGAATCTGTGAATAACATGATAAAATATGTCTAGATTTGTTCATATCAATCATTTTTATGAAATTTCTATCGGAGTGAGAATACTGGAGATAGATTTTAAACCCTGATACACAAACTGGGTTTGAATCTTCCTTGACAAATTTTCTTTATTAAACTATTAAATGCTATGAAAAAAAGGTTGTTATTCGTTTTTTGTACATTGTTGATTGTTGCCTGGGCGCCGGCAACAGGCTGGTCTCAGAAAAAAACATCCAAGCCAGACAACATTATTATCCGGGAGAATCTTAAACCGGGAACCACTGACTGGCTTCTTACGAAGGTCCCGCGGCATGCTGATGAACCTTATGATCAGGGGTGGCACCGCAGGACAGAGATCGAAGGTTACGTTTCCCAGATGAGTTACAAAGCAGGGGATACCTTAAGGATTTATGTAAGCACTGATCCTCCTGTAGATTACATGATTGAAATCTTCAGGATGGGGTATTACGGTGGCAAAGGTGGCAGACTTATGACTACTCTTTATCCTCAGAAAGGGCTGGCAAAAGGCATCAGGCAACTTACACCGGTTGATGGCCAGTATCATATCATGGAATGTAACTGGAAGGAATCAGCGAAACTGAAGATTCCGGAAGACTGGGTGAGCGGAGTCTATCTTGGAAAGTTGAGCATCTGGAGAAATGTGGATGCAGAGGCTTATTTTATATTTGTCCTTCGTGACGATCGGAATGTAGATCTTTTATTTCAGGTCTCTGATTTTACCTGGCAGTCTTATAACAGATGGCCACAATGGCGTTCTATGTATGATTCCCCGAATAACCCATGGGGAACGAGGAGCGCCACAACTTATGCCGCCGGGTTTGACCGTCCGTATGCAATATTCTGGAATGGATTTCCGGCAGCTTATGAACCACTTTCCAATGGATCAGGGGAATTCCTGATGACAGAATACCCATTAGCTTTCTGGCTTGAAAAAGAGGGGTATGATGTGTCATATATTTCCCAGATGGATGTTCATACTAATGGGCCAACCCTGCTTAGGGGAAAGGTTTACTTATCGGTAGGTCATGACGAGTACCTGACTGAAGAATGTTACAACAATATTATTGCAGCAAGAGATGCCGGAGTTAATCTAGCATTTTTGTGCGGAAACTCCGTTTCAGGCAGGGTTGAGTTGTTGCCGGCATCCGATGGAACGCCAAACCGGGGGATGAGATATATCGGGCATGTAACGGGTAACCTTGATGAAATTGAATTGATGGGTGCAACTTCTTATGGAGTCGGAATGGCAGATTGGGTATGTTCAACTCCTGAACACTGGATATTCGAAGGAACAGGGATGAAAAAAGGTGATATTGTTCCTGATCTGGTCGGCTGGGAGTACCATGGACCTCCATTGGCACAGAACCATAAAGATATGGTCGTTTTGTCAGAAGGACCTGTAACGAACTATTACGGGGTAACCGGCACAAGAAAGAGGACCTATGCCACTACAATCTATACAGCACCGAAAGGAAATTACGTTTTTGATGCAGCCACATGCTGGTGGAATAAGGTGCTATCATGTCCTCCCGGATTTATTAATCCTCCTTTCATCAATCATTTCAAAGATGGAGATGTCAGGATCCAGCGGATTACAAAGAATGTACTTGACAAAATGTTATCGGTTCAGATCAAAAAATAGTTGGGGCCTTTACAATGTTATTTAAAAAGAGTGAGGCTTTTTGTTCTACTGTGTTTAAGCCTGGCATTTAGCATAAGTTTGAACTTACAGTTAAAACCAAATGTGAAATACACAGCTATTAACAGAGAACTTCAAATAATACTAGAAAACATTCTAATGGAAACAAATTCAATAATTAAACAGAGAATTAAGGTGGGCACCTTTTTAACCAGGGTTTGCTTATCTTTAAGTTTAACCATATTCATTCTGGCCGTGTCTATAACTTGTAGTTCGTCGGGAGTACAGGATAAAAGTCAATGGAGACAATTATTCAACGGGAAAGATCTGACCGGATGGAAGCATGTTGGGGGAGGATCGATGTTGGTGGAAAACAGCCTGTTAAGGGGGAATGGTGGAATGGGACTGTTATTCTGGCAGGGAGAAAAATTCAGTAATTGTGTGATAAAAGTTGTTTATAAATTGGAAAAGCCCAACAGCGGCTCCGGAATATTTATAAGGATACCAATTGAACCGAGGGAGGAATGGATGCCAGTTTATTACGGTTATGAAGTTCAGATTGACGACCATCCTGAGCTTTATAATGAAGATGAATATCATTATACGGGAGTTCTGTATTCACTTACCAAACCTTTGGCCAAAAACGATAAGCCCCTGGAATGGAATACTATGGAAATTACGCTCGACGGTCCGAAAACCATTGTCTATGTTAATGGGACCAAGGTCACAGATTATATGGAAGGGGATCCTGTACCGGATAAAAAACTAGATTTTGAGCCATTTCGTGGACTGAGGCCTGATTCAGGTTATATCGGCATTCAGAATCAGAGTAAAGCAGATGTGGTTTATTTTAAAGAGATCGCTGTCAGATCACTTGATAAGCCTTCAAAGTAAGAGGGAATTGTAAGATTCAATACCCGGGACATTACCTGATTTAGATCTTTAAGAATGAGTAGAATCGGTTCGAGTTTTACTCATTCTTACTTTATATATTTAGGGCAACGCTTTTCTATCAGACTAACTATTAAAATCCGGTAATAATGAAACGGAAAAATGAAGTAAACAATGGAATTGGGAATCTGGATCGGCGTACACTGGTTAAAAACGGTGCAGTATTGGTTGGAGCGGGTTTCCTTGGCTCTTTTACAAATTCCTCAGATAAACCGCCAGATATTCATGCCAAAAATGTTTTTAATGTCAGGGACTTCGGCGCAACAGGCAGGCGTGAAAACAATGCCACAAAACCGGTCCGTGCAGCCATTGATGAATGTGCCGCTGCAGGCGGAGGAACAGTCTATGTACCTCCGGGTGAATATACTGTCGGCACAATACAGCTCAGGGATAATGTAACATTTAATCTCGAGGCAGGGGCAACACTTTACCTCAGTCAGGACCCGGCTGATTTTGTACAGGGTTCGCGTACGATGATCTTTGCAGAGAATGCAAAAAATATTGCTGTTACCGGGAGAGGTACATTGGATGGACTGGCAAAATATGAATTTGTGGAAATGAGGGGTGTCGATCCGGAAATAGCTGAGGAGATTGAAATTGCGAGGAAAGCCGGAGTAGATATGAGGCGATATTACCGGACAGGGATGCAAACCTATATGTTTATACTTAACAACTGTACAAACATCCTCCTTCGTGATATTTCAGTAATCAACTCACCGCTCTGGAATATCCGGCTGAACGATTGTAACAGGGTATTTATCAGAGGAGTATATATATTCTCTGATCTCGAAAAAGGAGTCAATGCAGACGGTATTGATATCTGCTGCACCAGCAATGTGACCATTTCTGATTCGGTAATTGTTACAGGCGATGATGCTATTGTTCTTAAAACACCAACCAGGAGAGGACAGGAGAAAGTCAATCCTGTTGAAAATGTCTTAGTAACCAACTGCGTGCTCACCTCTTCTTCCACTGCGCTTATGATCGGAACTGAAACTCATGCCGATATCCGTCACGTTATTTTCAGCAATTGTACTATCCGTAACTCAAATAAAGGGTTTGGGATCAATGTTCAGGACGGAGCCACAGTCAGTGATATCATCTTCAGGAGCCTGACCGTTGAAACAAACAGACGGCATTGGAACTGGTGGGGAAGTGCCGAGTTATGCAAATTTATACTGAAGAAAAGGACAGACTCATCACGGCTTGGAAAAATCAGGGATATTGTAATTGATACAGTCATCTCTCATCCAAGGGGGACAAGCACGATTAAAGGTCATCCGGATCAGCACCTGGAGAACTTCAGGATGAATAATATCCAGATCTTCATGACTCCTGAGGATTCAAAGGACAAGAGAGCTTCACATGCAATGGTAATAGAAAACGTTGAAGGGCTAAGGATTCTGGATCTGTCTGTTTCCTGGGCAGAAGATCAGACTGAAGAGAAATGGCAGAGTGCACTTGTTATGAAAAATGTTTCAGACTTCGAACTCAGGTCCTTTTCAGGTCGGCAGGGATTGATAAAAAGCAGCTTCCCGGCTATCATGCTTGATAAAATTTCAGACGGACTGATAGCGGAATCCCGTGCGGAGTCAGGCTGTGGAATTTTTATACAGATGAATAAGGTGGAAGGTAAAAATGTCTTATTAAGAAACAATAACACAACAAAATCGCTAAAGGAAATTAATTATAAAGTCTAATAATCCTCCTCTTCGCCGGGCAGGGAGTCCGGCATTTCTTTCGGTCGGTCATCATGAATACTGGAGATCGTGCTGCCAACTGTTTCCGGGGATAGATTTTATCAAAAATCAATTCAAAATCAGACTGGGCAGATATAATCAAAAACAATCAAAACTACATATTAAAAAATATTAAAATTGTAACAATTATTGTTTTAGGTAATAAATCTATTTATATTTGAGCATATTATACCTAAGCAAATACGATCAAGAACAATCATTATAGTAACCAATTTATTGATAATGAACGGTAAGGAGTTAAAAATCGGAAAGCTGTTCAGCGAGGGTCGGAATGCTGTGATCATAGCGATAGATCATGGGATGTTTGATGGTCCCATTCCCGGAATGACCAATCTGATAAAAACAGCTGAAAAGATTAATCCATGTGTCGACGGGGTACTTCTTAGCGCAGGAATGCTGAAACACCTCCGTTTTGTTTTCAACTACAAGGGGGCCCCTATTCCGATAGTAAGACTGAACTGGAGTTCGGTTTATTGCTTTAACTGGAATTATAACAAAGCATATACTGTTATAACGCAATCGGTGGAGGATGCGGTAAGTCATGGAGCTGAAATAGTACTTGCCTCCCTGACGCTTCAAACGGGGAGTGAAGAAACAGATTCAAGGAATGTTGAGATTTACAGCAAGCTTCTTAGTCAGGCCGACAGAATGGGGGTACCGATAATAGGTGAATACTTTCCAGTTCATTCGGGTACGCTGTCAAAGGAAAAGATGCATGAACAGGTTTACAGGGGCTGCAGGATTCTTAGTGAACTGGGATGTGATATGATCAAGACATTTTATACGATGGATTTTAGCGAGGTTACGGGCTCATGTCCTGTTCCGATATTTGGTCTGGGAGCGGAGAAGACTCCGACACAGCTTAATGCACTGCAACTGGCGGCAGATGAAATCAGGGATGGGGCAAGAGGAGTGGTATTCGGGCGTAATGCCATACAAGTGCCTGATCCATCGGGATTTCATGCTGCGTTATGTGATGTTGTCAAATACGGGATAAAACCTGAAGAAGCACTTAAAAGACATAAAATTTTTGATATTCGTGAGAAAATAGAACACTGAAAGTACTTTTGCATGTGAAACTGTTAGGGGAAACCACGTATATAATAATGGGGCAGGTGTCTGGAACTTAATACCCGGCGACGATGAAAAAATGGATTAGACGGGTATCTTGAAGAAACGTAGTTGAAATATGCTTAAAAAAATCAATCTCCTTTTTCAGAAGAGCTGGTTTCCGGTCTTCTTTAAAATAATTACATTTATTGCTTTCTGGATACTTATTACCATCGGACTTTCAGCTCGCAGTGAACACCCGGTTCTGGACGCACAGCTTTACAGGACCAACCTGACTAACGTCTTTGTATGGGATACCTGGTGGCCATTGATAATTCTTTCAGCAATTATTTTCGGCAGGATCTGGTGTATGATCTGTCCTGTTGAGATGATCACCTCCTTTTTTGCCAGAATCGGATTAAGGTTAAAACGGCCGGCCTGGCTGACGTCAGGTTGGGTGATTCCCCTGTTTTATGCAGTCATTGTAATTTTCGGAGTGACAATCCTTGAGATTGATTTCAAACCAAGATATACAGCCTGGTATCTGGTAATAATTGTCGGGATCTCAGTCATTGCCGGCCTGATATTTGAAAAAAACACATTCTGCCGGTATATATGTCCTGTAGGATATTTGCTTGGTATCTTCTCGAAGCTGGCAGCATGGGGATGGAGGGTGAAAAGCAAGCCTGTGTGCAAAGGTTGCACTGATAAATCATGCATCAGCAATAGATACATTTACAACCTGAACTATAAAAGTTGTGGTGTTGATCTGGTCCCGGCAGAGATAAATGATAACAACTACTGTCTCCTTTGTGGCGGGTGTCTGAAAACCTGCAAAACTTATAAGACAGCGGCCAATACTTCACGACCGAATCCTGCTTTTACGAAAATAGGATTCGCCAGCGATTTGATCCAGATCAAGCCTTTTCTTCTCGTGGAATGGGTTTTCTTCTATTTCCTTACAGCTCATTTAATTGATGAAATAACTGAATTTCAGTTGATCACAATAATCAGAGATTCTATCTTCACCCAGACTTTTTCAGGATTTCTTAAAGTTGGAGAAGGAGGTAAAGCCTTCATTGGGGCAGGTTATCTGTTTTTCTTCCTTCCGTTGTTTCTATGGGGACTGCCTTATCTGGTCATATCCTCCTCAAAAATAAAGATGCCTGTAAGCAGCTACCTGAAAAACTTCAGTCCTGTTTTCCTCCCGATTATAGCAAGTCTGTTTGTAGGCCTTATAATATGGGAGGTTTCTGTAAGGGTACCCTACTATAAGTTCATTGTAACAGACCCGATAGGCATAGCCACAATTCAAGGTATTTTGACCAAACAAATTATAATAAACAAGTTGCCAGACTGGGCAGACTGGATCTTCCTCTTTTTCCTTGCAGCCTCCCTGACTGCGGGTATAATTTTAAGTTTCAGGGTGGTTAAAAAGTTCGCCCTTAAATACATGCCTCAAAAGAATACTTTGCCTTTGTATCTGTCTGTAATTGCTTTTATTGCAGTATTTTTTATTGCAGTACTATTATATCATAGTTATTAGAAGGAAATACTAATGGTGAATGATCGAATGGATCTATCACCTTACAATACTGAATCAATTTTTACCCATATTAACCATTAACTCTTAATCACTATGAAAAAAAGGATGTTATTTGTCATGTGCATCATCCTGTGTTTTGCCTGGGCTACGGGTGATATCTTTGCCCAGAAAAAACCTGTCAAACCGGACAATGTTATAACCAGGGAGAATTCCAAACCGGGAACTACCCACTGGATGCTTTCAAAAGTAGTGCGGCATGCTGATGAGCCATATGATGAAGGATGGCATCGCCGGACCGAGATTGAAGGCTATGTCTCCAAAATGAGCTATAAAGCTGGAGACACCTTACGGATTTATGTCAGTACTGAGGTACCTGATGAATTTATGGTTGAGATTTACAGGATGGGCTATTATGGTGGTAAAGGTGCACGACTTATGGCAACGCTTTCCCCTCCCTTAAGATTACCGAGAAGCAGCAAACAGTTTACTCCGGTAGATGGGCAGTATCATATTATGGAGTGTAACTGGAAAGAGTCAGCCAAGCTTGCGATACCTGAAGACTGGCCAAGTGGTGTCTACCTCGGCAAACTGAGTGTTTGGAGAACAACAGAATCAGAAGCATACGTCATTTTTGTCGTTGCAGATGACAGGAAGGCTGACCTTCTGTTCCAGGTTTCTGATTTTACATGGCAGTCGTACAACAGGTGGCCACAGTGGCGCTCAATGTATGATTCACCAAATAATCCATGGGGAACCAGGAATGCACAGACTTATGCGGCAGGTTTTGACCGGCCATATGCTCTTTTTTGGAATGGTTACCCTGCCGCTTTTGAGCCTCTTACAAACGGATCCGGGGAATTCCTGATGACTGAGTATCCACTTGCATTCTGGCTTGAAAAGGAAGGATATGATGTCAGCTACATCTCCCAGATGGACGTACATGAAAACGGACCGACACTGCTTCGGGGAAAAGTATACCTTTCAGTTGGTCATGATGAATACCTGACAGAAGAATGCTATCAGAATATTCTCAAGGCAAGAGATGCCGGTGTGAACCTTGCATTCCTGTGCGGCAACTCTGTTTCAGGAAGAGTTGAATTGCTGCCAGCCACAGATGGTAGACCTAATCGCGGCATGCATTATATAGGACATGTCACCGGAAATCCTGATGAGATTGAACTTATGGGAGCGACATCATACGGTGTAGGAATGGCTGACTGGACCTGTACAAATCCTGATCACTGGGTATTTGAAGGAACAGGAATGAAAAAAGGAGATATAGTTCCACAGCTTGTAGGATGGGAGTTCCATGGGCCACCTCTTGCTGAACAGCATAAAGATCTGGTAGTCCTTGCGGAGGGACCGGTTACAGATTATTATGGTAAACCCGGCAGAAGGCAGAGGACCTACGCAACAACTATATATACTGCAGCAAAAGGTAACCTTGTATTCGATGCCGGGACCTGCTGGTGGAACAAAGTTTTGGGTGACCACCCCGGTTATATAAATCCTCCTTTTATAAAACATTTCCAACAGGGAGACGCACGAATACAAAAGATTACACATAATGTACTCGACCGGATGATTTCAATTGACATCAAGAAATAAGTCATTTGAATGAATAATGTTAAGAATCACAAAACCAGATCATTATGAAAAAAACACTCTTTGGAATTTTTGTAATCCTTTTGTTTTCATCCTGTTCACAGAAAAACAAAAGTCTGATTGTTCAGGAAAACAAGCTTCCCGGAACTTCGGACTGGCTTATAGAAGTTGAATTTGACAGCTGCGTCTATCCCGAACTCCAGTATGGAAGACGGATGCAGATTGAAGGATACTGTTCACATACCAGTGTCCGTACGGGTGATACGATCACTTTCCATATAAGCACCAAGCCGGCATCGGAGTATAAAATTGATATTTACCGCCTCGGATATTACCAGGGAAAAGGAGGAAACCTGAAAAAAACCATTGGTCCTCTTCATGGTAACGAACAAATGACTCCCGAACCTGATTCTATTAGCAATTTTGTAGAGTGCGGCTGGGATGAAGCGTATCAGCTTGTAATTCCTGAAGAATGGGTCAGCGGGGTCTATCTTTGCAAGATGACAACAGCTCCCGTTAAATATCAGGCATATATGATTTTTATTGTCAAAGATGACAGGGTTGCCGACTTTATTTTCCAGTGTTCTGATCTTACCTGGCAGTCATACAATAAATGGCCGGCATGGCATAGTCTGTACGATGAAGCACATATCCCATGGAAGGGTGCTTCAAGTACAACACTGACCAAAAGCAGTTTTAACCGGCCTTATAGCATTTTTGTCAACGCACTTCCTACGCGAAGGATAGGAAGGCGTTACGGATTTGATCCCCTGACAAACGGGAGCGGTGAATTCCTGCTCTGGGAATATCCCCTTTCTTATTGGATGGAGCAGAAAGGAATGGATGTCACCTACGTTTCAAACATAGACGTCCATATAAATGATCAGGAGTTGTTAAGGGCCAAAGCATTTCTTTCGGTAGGGCATGATGAATACTGGACCGTACCAATATTTGACAATGTTTGCAAAGCCAGGGATGCCGGTGTTGATATCCTCTTTATTGGAGGTAATACAATTTCAGGGACCTTCTATCTCGATCCGGCAACTGATGGGGCACTCTATCGTTCCATAGGCAGGATCCCAAGAAGCGCGGAAGGCCCTCGTGTTGTTGCCAGGGAGATAATGGGTGTCACTTCACATGGTGTGGGATTTGGCAGCTTTAAATGTCAGGAACCTGACCACTGGATGTTCAAGGGCACTGGTTTGGCAAAGGGTGACAGCATTACCAATATGATAGGATGGGAAACCAATGGCAAACCTGTGGGGGAAAAAGAAGATCTCATTATCCTGGCAGAAACCATTCCCATAGGAAGTAGCGGAAGATTCCGTGATTCCACAAGATCACAACTGACGACAATTTACACAGCCGAAAAAGGGAATTTTGTGTTCCAGGCCGGCACCTGCTTCTGGCCATTATTTCTGGCGAGGACACCGGCATACCAGGAACCTGTAGTGAAGCCATGGACTGATGTCTCAAAGCCTGATCCAAGAGTCCAGAGGATGACTCTAAACCTTTTAAAGAAGGCACTTACCAATTAGGACATGAAATCTAATGATCTTTTAACATAATAATCATCAGGACATTAACTAATAATTCTTGTACATCTATGAGAAACAAACATTATTTCTTCCTGTGTATCATCCTATGTTTTGCCTGGTCTACATTTGATGTCTGTGCCCAGAAAAAACCGGTCAAACCGGACAATATTATTACCAGGGAGAACTCCAATCCCGGAACCACCGACTGGATACTGACAAAACTAACACGTCATCCTGATGAGGACTATGATGGTGAGGACAGATGGCATCGCCGCACTGAAGTTGAAGGATATGTCTCTCATATGAGCATCAAGGTGGGAGACACATTGAGTATCTTTGTAAGCACCGATCCACCGGCAGATTATCTTATTGAAATATACCGGATGGGCTATTACGGAGGTGAAGGAGCACGCCTGATGACAACACTTTCTCCGCTCAAGGGACTGGCAAAAGGCATAAAACAGCTCACACCGGTAGACGGCCCATTCCATATCCAGGACTGCAACTGGAAAGTATCTGCGAAACTGAAGATCCCTGAAGACTGGGTGAGCGGTGTATATCTCGGTAAGTTAAGTGTATGGCGTCATACGGATGCCGAAGCCTATTTCATTTTTGTTGTTGCAGATGACAGGAAAGCTGACTTACTGTTCCAGGTCTCTGATTTTACATGGCAATCGTATAACAGATGGCCTTTTCGCCGTTCAATGTATGATGGTCCTCCGGGAAGCGGGGGCAGCAGAAAACCTACATCCTTTGCTTCCGGATTTAACAGGCCTTATGGAATCTTCTGGAACGGCTGGCCAGCTGCATTTGAACCTATGAGTAACGGCTCCGGGGAATTCCTTATGACAGAGTTCGAGCTTGCCTACTGGCTTGAGAAAAATGGCTATGATGTATCATATATCTCCCAGATGGATGTGCATGAGAACGGACCGACACTTCTTCGGGGTACTACCTATTTATCGGTTGGACACGACGAGTATCTGACTGAAGAATGTTACCTTAACTTAATTATGGCAAGAGATGCAGGGGTTAATATGGCATTCTTATGCGGGAACTCGGTCTCAGGGCGTGTGGAAATGCTGGATGATGTCAATGGAAGGCCAAACCGCGGTATAAGGTATACGGGTTATGCAACCGGGAATCCGGACGAAATTGAATTAATGGGAGCAACGTCTTATGGGGTTGGCATGGCTGACTGGACCTGTATTAATCCCGAACACTGGGTATTCGAAGGTACCGGAATGAAGAAAGGAGATATTGTCAAACAGCTGGTAGGATGGGAGTTCCACGGGCCGCCTCTTGCCGAACAGCATAAAGATCTCGTCGTACTTGCTGAAGGTCCTGTCACAAACTATTACGGTCAGTCAGGCGCAAGACCGAGGAGTTATGCGACAACCATATATACTGCACCTAAAGGAAACCTGGTATTTGATGCAGGTACCTGCTGGTGGAACAAGCCTCTTGGGGATCACCCGGGATATATCAATCCTCCGTTCATCTACCATTTTCAGGATGGCGATGCGAGAATTCAACGGATCACCAAGAACATTATTGACCGTATGATCGCTAATGACAAAAGAGATAAATAGCTTAATACACCATTGAATCACTGGGAAATGAATCTGATAGTAACCCGTGATGCTGCTCTGGTCGGAGCAGGATTCTAATAATCCTCCTCCTCGCCGGGCAGTGATGTAATTTCCTGACTTGCGTTGTAAATCAACTTCATGGTTCCGGAACTTGTGCTGTTGCAACCATAAGAGATATTTGGGGCTGCCATTCCGAAACTCCTTAACAGATGCTCTCTCTTTGCAATTACGTCAGCTTCTTCCTTTGTTTTAGCCACACCCCATCCGAAAGCAATGCCGATACTTTTCCCCGCACTGGTGCGGTAGACAGCACAACATGTTCCCGAATAAGACAACACCACGCTGCATTTGCCTCCCTTTTTAGTGCATTCTTCAACAGCTTTCTTTTGAGCTTCTTCAAGTGTAGCACAGTCAACAGCCCATCCGAAATAAAACCCGTTGTCGCGTTCGATTGCAAGAGCCCCGTATTTTATTGTTTCAGTTTGATTAGCGACGTATGCACTAATAACAGGCCCGGACCCTGTCTGAGAGAAAAGGAAACATGGAATGGCCGAAAACAATAAAATTATTGGAGATATAAGTAAAAGCCGGTTGTATTTCATATTAGAGTTTTTAAGAAGGCTGTGATCATATTTGTTCATTTAATCAATAATCGGACATAAAAATAATCAAAATAATAATTCCCCTTAACAAATGAACTCTGAAACTTTATCCGGTTTTACGGGTATTGGCAACCAACCGGCCTATTGATGATTTAATTGTACGTACTATTCAAACTGAAAATAATACCAGAATGTATTCCCCCATTTTTCTTTCATTTCACTTTTAAGCCATGATTTATCAGCATTCTTATGCAGGTTAAGGGTGGTGTTAAATTCGGCAAATTGCGTCTCACATTCAGGACTCACAACAAGACCTCCAAGATCGGGTAAGTCATTAGATTTTATGTATGTCAGTATAGCTTCTTCTATATGTCTTGGAATACGTGTATATCCCATTCCTTTCATATTTTTTACTTCATAAATCATCGTCACAATATCTTTTTCAATCAATAACCGTGCAATTTTATATTCAAACGCCGTTTTATTACAGGGGTTAGCCATCAGGAACAATTCTATATTCTGATCATCAAAGTCCCTGATAAAAAAATCATTTTTTGGTAGCATATCTGTTTTCTTTCCTAATTCAATATCAGTACTAACCAGGACCGGATTATTGAGCATCTTATTGTAATGCCTTGCCAGATCCTTAAAGTGCATCGTTTTAGACAGAATATTGATGTACCGTTCAGCAGTGCGGTACTTTTTATTTATGAGGTTTGTTTTTATAAGCATTTTTATATTTTCAGGACGATAACCGTTTTTTACCATCGATTCGTAGGCAAGATGATGTGCTTCATTGATAAGACCTATTGTATAGTAATAATATACGGCCTTTTCAACATATTCTCCCGTGCGGGGCAAAGTGAGCGATTCAGCACCAAAGGAACCCATGGTAAAAAACAAACTGTCACACAATTGATTTTTATTAGCCAGGGCAAGATTATTGTAATAAGCTGTCAGGTTTGTTGAGTGCGAGTTTCCACACAGCTTAATAACTGAATCCCAGTCCTGTACATATACTGCTTCTTCAATCCGGGTAACCTCGGCCAGTTCAGAATTGGCTCGTCCGGGGAAAAGGAAGGTAGCCGGGATGAGGCTCAGAAGGAGGGTTGCCGGAATAATTCCTGAAAAGCTTTTGTTTAACATTAAGAAAAAAGGTGTTTTTAAAATCCAGGGTGATAAAACAGTATATCCGGTAAGGATAAACAGAAACAGCGGCAGCCCTTTACCTTCAGACACAAGCAGGGGATAAACCAAAAGTTTATTTAATGGCTCAAGGAAAAGGAAATTTTTGAAAACTTCAAAAGTCAGATATACATACATAGCAAGCAAAACCGGAAGTAGGTACCCTGACAATCCTTTTTTACTGACAATTATCCGGATGATGCACAGACCCGCATAGATAAAGGAGAAGGATCCGGCACCATAGAATAGCAGTGGGAACAGGACCAGGAAGATAAACCATTGTCGTTTATTTTCCCTTTTAATTGTAAATAAAAAGCAGGTTGCTGCTGTCAGATATCCAAGAGTATAATGAATGAAATAATGAAAATTACCGTAGCATATCAGGAGCAAACCTACCGGTATTAATGTATACAACATTGGAGGTGCATCAACCTCTGACAAGAGTTTGTTTATATTAGAATGTATAACCCATGCCAGCATAAGAAACAGGGAAAGTATCAGAAATCCAGCCGTATAATTATAGTAGCCCTGAGTTAAGAAATTTCCTGCATATTCAAGCAGACCGCCAGGTTTAGATGTATACTGATGAAGATAATCGCTTGAGAAAGTAAATATTACCCTGTTCTTCTGGAACAGAAATATCTCCCTGGTGACAGAAAAGGTTGAAATAAGAAACATAAAAAGGATTAATGCCAGAATCGAAAGGATTGAAGATTTATATTTCAGAAAATCTCTTCTGAGCATAACAATAATTCTTACTTTTTCTCAACCCAGATTGCTTTTATAGCTTCATTATCTGAAGCGCCGGCAATTTTTCTGGGCACTGTCTTTATCTTTCCTGAGATGAACTCAGGCCTGTTGAAAGATTTCTCAAACCTTTTATAAAGACCAGGATCTTTCTGTGGCAGAACAAATGGTTTTCCAATGCTGTCAGGATTAGCGAAGTAAGCAAAATATGGTCTGGAAGTCAATCCATCACCTCTTTTAGTGCTGAAGACCAGCCAGTTTCCGTTCGAAGACCACGAACTGTAGCTTTCCGTCTCCATACTGTTAAGACTCATTTTGTTAAACTTACCATCCTTCAAGGAAAGGGAATACAGATCAGCTTCCCTGTGCCAGTTAGGGAAAGTTCCATAGTCATGAAGAGTGACAACAAGGTATTGGCCGTCAGGTGACATAGCCGGAAAGGAAGCGCTCTTGTTTATTGCCTGAGCGTTAAGTATTACTTCAGGGCTTCCAAATATTCCTTTTTCTTCATCAAAAGACATCCTGACTACATCATATTTTACCTGCCTGTAATTAAAACCAGGTTTTACCTGGCCGGTTCTGCAGTAGTAAAGATATTTCCCGTCCGGAGACCACACCGGATAGGTTTCCATGAAATCGCCCTTATAGTTTTTCCCACAGACCGAAATCTCATTCCTTTCAATATCATAAATAACAAGAATGGAATACCGGTCATAAAGCTCAACATTCATTTCAGAGTGCATGTGAATTACTGAAAATATCATATTGGAAGAGAACGCCACATATTTTCCTGAAGGATGCCATGCGGGATAAACAGCATTTCCCGGCATCTCTTTTGTTTTTAGCTCTGTTCTTATAACTGTGTTCTTATCAATAAAATAAGTTCCGGATTTAGAGCCACGGACATGAATAAGATATTTATCCGGGTTGTTTCCTACAAAAGAATGGCAATTAACACAATTACCTTCAAGCAATTGGTTTTCGACGAGTGAGGACTCTTTAAAATCCTTAACAGACCTTTGAATAATCTTCATTTCTCCCCAGGATTCATACCCGGGATAAAGTGTCCTGTAAATCAGATACGGATCTATCGGCTCCCTGGCAACATTCATATAAATAGGTTTGTAAGCTGAAACCTGTCCATCCTTGATTTTAGAGAATATTTCAATTCCTATTTTCCCTTGTATTCCAGTTGCAAGCAACTTTTTCCATGACTTAACCGGGAAATGAATAACATTATTCTTTGAATTAAGGGTTACCAGAGTACCGTTTGATGATGTTATCCTTACAATAAATGATTCTCCCTCTTCTGTTATTGTAAAATTCATCGGCGCAATATTCTGAGGAATCGTTACCCCTGAATAATCAGGCTCTATGACCGGTTCCCTGTCAATGTGATAAACATCTTTCGGGGGTTCGGTTTTACAACCCGAAATTAAGAAGATGAATTCAACAGCCAGAATCAGGAATCTGATGAGAATATTGGATTGTTTCACTCCTTCCAGGACATAAAATGGTGCAGGTTACATTCTACTTGTTTATTTTGATATAAAAAGTAATAAATTCAGACAAGTCAAAATTACAAATAGGACAGTGATCTGAATGGATCTGAATAAGGCGCGGGTTCAGAGGATGACTCTTAACCTGATTAAAAAAGCACTTTCAAATTAAACCTTATAATATTCACTTTCTAAGTCTGTCTTCCGCAGAGATGAGTTTTATTATCAGAACTCCGTTCGCACTTCTTGTCCCGTATATGGCTGCATCAGCTCCTTTAAGGACCTCAATGGACTTTACCTGAGCCGGTGAAATATTCTCTATCTTATCAACAGGGACTCCATCGACTATGAACAGAGGGTCATCATTGCCGCCAATTGAGGATGGCCCCATAATTTGTATATGTGTCCCGATAACCCGTACACCTGAAACCTCACCACGTATCATTTCATAGATGTTCTGATAGGATTTGTACCTGGGATTCTGTGCATCAATTTTTGAAACTGAGCCCGTACTATTCTTTTTCTTGATTGTAAGATATCCGTCGCTGACAGTTTCAGCCGTTTCCTGTTCCGGGGATTCTGAGAGATCTCCTTCCAAACTAAAGTCAATCACTGTCCTGCCATCAATCGATGCTTCGGAGGCAGCACCCTGGTCTGAAAAAACAGAAATCCTTTTAGAAGCAGCATCAGCTTTGACCTTATAATTTCCCTTAATATTCGTTATTGAATTGGTTTTATTGTTGTCAATAAAAATAACAGCACCGTTGACCGGACGATTATTTTTATCAGTGACCGTACCTGAAATAATAATCCTTTTGTTAGTTTTCTGAGCTGTTGAAAATTGGACGGTAAATAATAAAATTATAGCCAGAAGGCAGAATTTAAGTCTCATATGTTTATTTTTCATTTCCTCATCTTATTACATGTCAACCCCGGAGTCAGTATAATTCAGCTCAGGCTGATATGGATTTTAAGGTAAAGTCAATACCATATTTAACCCTTTGTTCCTGTACAGCTCTAAATAATTTCTATCCAGCCCTTTATCTGTTATAAGGGAGGTTACAAGCGAAAGGGAGGAATAAGTGAAATAAGAATCATTTTCAACTTTGGAAGAATCACAAAGCAGGTACACTTTTTTTGCTGCCTGTGCCATTTTTATTGTAATTGAAGCCTCCTTCTCATCAACACTGCTCAGACCGTGTTCAAGAGATACTCCACCCGCCCCGATGAATGCCTTGTCTGCTTTATACCGGGCTATGAGGTTTTCAGTCATAGGACCGTAAAGCGCTTTTCGGCTGTTATCAAGTTCACCGCCGATAAGGTAAAGTTTAATTTGCGGATATGGCATTAATTCTGAGACGACCGGTAATGAATTGGTAATAACCCTGAGGTTTTTATAGCGTGTAATAAACCTGGCGAGAAAATAAACAGTAGTTCCGCAATCCATGTATATGGTATCGTTCTCTTCAATGAAAGATGCAGCGTTTTTGCAAATCTCAATTTTTTGTTCCCGGTGCTCTATTGCTTTATTGTCAAATCCAAAAAGTTCAGGCAACCCACTTGTCAGAATCGCCCCGCCATGGGTTCTCTTAATTATACCCCTTTGTTCAAGGGATATAAGATCCCTGCGTGCAGTTATTTCAGAGATCTTGCACTTGTTCACAATTTCTTTTATTGTGACAGCTTCATTTTTATCCAGCATCTGCAAAATGAGTTTTTTCCTTAACTCGTGTGTCATATTTCTAACGATTTACATTCTTTATTAAATTTCATCTATTTATATCTTAAAAATAACATAATTATTTATTTTCAAGGCCAGATACAATATCTATTATAAATTTTATTATATCTGATAATCAAATTATTATCAGTTTCCTTAACAATCAGTATTATAAATGACTTTTTTGCGGTTAATTAACATTATGCCTTAAGTTCAGAAAATCAGTCACCGGTATTCCGGCATCTCAGGAAAATAGTAACCGACGAATTAAACCGTCATTTCATGCATTAAAGATCTAAAATCATGGTTCTGAAATAATAAGGATATTTCTTTTACCTTGATAAACACCTCTTTTTCTTTTAAATTGTCAAAAGCACAAACTTTTGAAAGGATCTTTTCAGTATTCCCGTTAAATAACTTAAAAAATTCGGCATCTCTCGGAAACAGATTGCCTTCTTCGTTTGAAGCCCCGAACCTGAGGGCGCAACATAAAATAAACAGTATCCTGTCATAAGGCTTTTTAAGTTCGCGGGCCATTTTAATACCGCCTGCCAGCCGATCTTCAGGGCCAAGTTTACGAAAAAGGTCGCACCCAACCCTGAAAATAGTGTCACCTAAAGCCTTGTTCTGAAATCGTGACAGCAAGTCATTGATATGGTCGGTTAACATTGAGCTGGTAAACTCATCAGGGTATCTGGCTAACAGAAGATCTGAGGATTGGAGCATGGTTTCCCTGACGAGCCTGTGAATTTCCGGAACTGCAAGAGCTTCATAAACATAAGTAAATCCGGGATTAAACAGATGCCCGGTATAAGCTGCCGAAGCATGGCCGAGGTTATGTATAAAAAGCTTGCGGTCAACCCATGCCTTTATATTTTCTTTAGGTGATAATCCAGGGATATCAGGGATATTGTTTTTAAATCCTCTTTTATCAAGAATAAGTGTGTTATAAGGTTCCGCAAAAACCTGGAGCATATCCTGTTCCATATCCCTTTTAAGCATGATAGGCACCATTTTTCCGATGCTTGTTTCGATCAGGCCAATATAATCTCCGATAGGAAATCCTTCCGGCAACAATTTTTTCAACTCTTTTTTAAAATACCCTGCACCATTCCTGATATTTTCTGCAATAATTATGTCCAATGGTGTATTAAATCCATTTTCCAATCGTTTGATCAGGCCAGCGGCAATTAAAGGGAACGTGCCTGAGAGACCTTCCTGTCCCACAGATACTGCCAATATCCCGGCTGTTGCCACTTCTTCTGCCACTGCTTCGTGGTTATCACTGACTATTCCCCGGACATTCCTGATATTAATGACTTCTTCTTTTTCTGCTTTAATAATGACATTATAGTTATGCCTGCGGTTTAGCTCATCCACCAGGGATTTATTTATATCGATGAAAACCACCTCATATCCACCACGGCTGAATAGTTGGCCAATAAACGACCTGCCTATTTTGCCAGCTCCGAATAATACTATTTTCTGAGAATTAATCTGACTCATTTTTTTAACAGTAGAGATCCCTTTTTTTATCTTTTCTGATCAGGGACGATCCGATCAATTTCGAACTTTTCAAATTTAATAAAATTTATATATGATCTGTATAAAACATGATAATGTCATAGTTATAGGCGGAAGCTAATAATATTTCCGATCAAAAGCCTTTTACTCATATATCTTACAGGCAGGTGATAACGGACTTTTTTACTTATCAAAAAGAGATTGCTGGATTAAGTAATAAATTAATTTTCTCAGATATCCTTTATTCGACAGCTTCCGGATTTTAACGGGTGTTATATTAACTCCTCAAGACACTCTTTAGCATTCTCCAGCAATTCCCTTCGTTTTTGGCTATCAGTGCTGTAAATTGAGGCTTTAAGCAGGTATTCGATCTTTGTTAACGTCTTTTCAAAATCCTTCTCGCCCTGTTCATTGACTGGAAACTTCTGGCTGGTTGCCGACTTCAGACAGGTTTCGAGATCCTGATTCACCAAAACCCTGATATGATCCCTGGTAATGGTATCATTCCCGAAAATGGCGTGAAGACGCTCCAGGAAATACTTAAGCGAGCGTACATTACCGGGCCAGTTTAAATATTTAAGCTGATTTAAGACCTCCACAGTGAGTTTTTTATTGCAAAGATCACTCCAGATTTTCTCCGCCAGTTCGGGTATATCATCGATATGGCTGCTTAACGGAGGTGTCCGGATTATAAATGTACTTATACGGTAATAGAGATCTTCCCGGAATTCAGTTTTCTTATTTTGCGAAAGGGCGTCAATATTCTTATTGGTCGCTGCAATTATTCTGACATTCACTTTCACCGTACTCGTGCCTCCAACCGGCAGGATTTCCCCGTTATCAATAACTCTAAGGATTTTAACCTGGTGATACAATGGCAGGTCGCCTATCTCATCCAGGAAAAGAGTTCCCCGGTTGGCAAGTTCCCAGATACCTTTTTTATCTCTTTTCGCATCTGTAAATGATCCCTGTTTGTAACCGAATAGTTCCGATTCAAATAATTCAGGAGAAATAGCCCCGCAGTTTATAGCAATGAATGGCCCGGCTGACCTTTTGCTGTATTCATGAATTGTCCTGGCCACAACCTCTTTGCCAGTCCCTGTCTCTCCCAGTACCAGTACTGGAAAATCTTTCTGCGACGCAATCGAAATCATTTGTCTGACAAGCAGGCATGGCTCAGAGTTGCCGATATACCTCCTGCTTAGATCTATCAAATCTGTCGGTTTGATGAGGTTCAACAGGGGATTGCGGTAATTTCCTCTCTTGACTTCACTAATCCGGGTTGTTGATATAATTTTATTTAGGGAATCTGTAAACATTGCCTCTGAAACACATATGAAGAAAATCCCGTGACAACCCGATTGGACCGAATTACTTATGAAATCATTTATGCTTCTTTTTAACTGGCCAAATACTTTATACTTATTACCGTCAATAAATTCAATTCCATGATCCCTGTTTTTAAAATAATAAGTCAATTGCTTTTTAGGGTGTTTTATGCCCTTATAAACAAAATTCAAGGCATCCTTCTTCATTAAGGTCATCCCGGAACTATTTGCAAGGCACACAGATACTATATGATCTTGTTTTATTTTCCTTAATAAATCATCCGGGAAAGGAACCAATTCTATTTTACGTGACTGGAGGTCAGAATTTTCGGTAAAAATTAATATTTCTGTGGACATTTTTGTTTTGGGATTAATGCAGTCAGAGGGTTTTTCAGGATTAAAGATATAAAATAAAAGCTCTTTTAAGTCAACTTATTAGTCAACTAAATCGACTATACCTTTAGAAAGTCCTTTCACCGGGGACTTTTAAAGTTGATTTATCTCCTCCACCCTGGCACCTGACCGGGAAACATGAGCTAACAGATAGAAGATGAGTAAAATACAAATGTTGGCACATTATTAGCAACTAATTAAAATCCAACACTAAATTTTAACTCAAAATGGAGAAAACAAATCATCTGAATGAAATGTTTGAGGCAGTTCTTAAAAAGATTCAGGGCAATGGGATTAAAGCTGACCGCAGACACCTTAAAATGAATATGTATTCGCAGTTTGCCGATCCCTTCGAGTTTGCCCGAGAATATGTAGTCAACAGCTATGACGCAAGGGCAACCGCCTGCTATATATCCGGCAGGGAAACCCAAAAAACCGTTACAATCACGATACATGACAACGGCCTCGGTATGGACCATAATCGCCTGGAGGATTATTTCAAAATTTTCCGGTCGCGGAAAGATGATTTCGTGAACAGGGCAATCGGCCATTTCGGAGTTGGCAAGATGAGTGTGGCCGCCGTACCGGGATTATTACTTTTCTCCGGCACCACATCAACCGGAGAAGAGTGCTGGCGGTTTGAAACGGATTCATTAATTGAAGACCGCAACATTATTCTTGAACGGATTGAACCGGTACCAGAAAGGGGAACAAAATTTGAAATAACATTTAAAAAGACTGCCTCCCTGGGAGATCTGCTGGCAAGAATATATGATATTCTGTTCAGGTACATAAGATACCTCGATATAGATGTTTATTTTGACCTGCCCGAGTTGGACCGGGAGCAGAACCCGATACGAAAGAAACTTATCAAAGGGAACTGGATGTTCGATCCTGAAAATCTTGGCAGATGCTACTCAATCCCGTTAGATGGTTCCATCATCGAAGTCATCATGGGGTTAGGGAACGCCGGTCATGAAATTTACCAGAACAGGGTTTATGTTACCTCTAAATACAATCTCTTATCCTATGGTGGGGAGGATATTCCGATTCCCAATCTGATGATAAGGGTTGACAGTGAAATTTTCCAGCTAACGTTCGGCAGACATTGCCTGAGTAACGAAAGCATACTTAATCAATTATCAAATGAAATAAGAAAAAATATCCTGCCTCAATATTTCGATTTTCTGAGATCCCTTATTTCAGAAGAATTTATTATCAGTCGTCCCGACCTTGTAGAGAAGATAGAGGAGATGGCATGCAGCCTTATTGAATTTATCCCCAGGGGCATTTCATGGAGCACTTTCCCCATTTTCAGGGTCCATTCAGGACCCCGGCTGTCATTTAAGGCACTGTCTGAGGAGGCGGAAAGATATGGAATTCTGTATCTGGAAGCGCAGGATAATGAAGGAGCCGATTACGGCATGTTCACCGGGCCGGTTTTGAAGACAGAGCAGCCCCGTGGAGCACTCGACGTTATTCAGAAGGTTTTTGTCCGTTATTTTGTTGACCTGAACAGTTCGGATGTAGTCATTGAAGCTCCTGTTAACACGGGTATCTCTTTTACACCTGAAGAGAAACGTTTCGAAAGCTTCCTCGTTTTTAAGCCGAAAGATGAAGTGCTGGACAACATTATGAACAGGCTTCGGCCTTCGGGAAAAACCGTTTCAGGCTTCAGTCTCGAACAGATTGCCAGGTTTGAAGATGCAGTCGGTATTTGTGAAGAAGCAAAAATCGCTGAACGGGATTTTAGCTCGATAGCCTGGAAGGTAAATTTCCTGGTTGAAAGGGATGGTAAAACTCCCTGCCGTTCACGGAAGTTTTTGTTCAGGGAGAATAAAATTATCCTTAACCTTCACCATCATGAGATCAGGGACTTTGTCGATCTCAGCTGCATTTGTCCTGAGCTATCGGCTCACTGGGCACTGGCAATGTGTTTATCGGACATGAAGCTGATTTCCCATATTACTCCCGATGCCCGTGAAGATCTGTTGCTTATAGATGCAATGGGCCGGCTTGACGTTGGTTCTGCTTCGCTGTTTATAAATGAACCAAAAAAGAAACTGACATTGATTGATTTTCTGAGAGGATGCAGTTCGTAATACCTTCTATCAACGATTGTCTCCCTTTTACCCGGATATTTTATGAGAATAAATTGCAGAAGAAACCGTCTAATTACTTAATTATGAACCCGAACGAAAAAGTTGTTGATAAGATCAGTCTGGAAAATGGATTTGAGATTGACCTTGACGAAGGATGGAGCAAGCTTATAACCAGTCAGTTCGGAGGAACCCCGGGCAGAGCTTTCTCCGAACTTATTCAGAACGCCATTGACAGTTATCCCGGGGGAACCCCATGGAAGGAAAGAAAAGGAGCAATTTCAACTAACATCGACTCGATAAGCATTACTGACTGGGGTGAGGGATTGGATACAAAACGGCTTGAATTGCTTGCGACTGCCGGAGGAACTGATAAAGCTGGAGATAATAGTAAACTGGGCAGGTTTGGACTGGGCTTCATCAGCATATTTAATCCACGTTTATTTACCAGGCGCGTGGTTGTTTTAACCCGCTGTGAAAGTCATGTTGTGGAAATGATTTTTACGGTGAAGAATCCTGAAAAAAGGCCTGCTATTACTGTCACAAGCTTAAATATGAAAATTGATTTCAGCACCCGCATTACACTTCAGTTTTCAGATTCAACTTCTGTAAACGAATGTCTGAAATCGGCAAAAAGAAGCCTTGCATGGTATCCCTGCCCCATGACAATCAACGGGGAAATGTTTACTTCCGAATGGCAGGCTGGATCATCGGAAAATAATCTGTTATTTACCGAAAACAGCTGCGACGGACTTTTAAGAAAAGGATCAGCCTGGCATAATGTAAATATTCTGTGCAAATACGAGCTGGTAATGAATACAACCCTGACACATTTTATTACAGGCGGACATAATATGAAGCATAATCTCGAGGATTATGAGATAAATAAAACACCATTCATCCCGGATCTGAATGTTGTGATTAACATAAATAATTTATCACTGGTGATCAGCCGCGATAACTATTACCTTGACTTGAATTACAGGAATGCCAAAAAACTCCTGAACCTGAAACTCCGGAATTTTTTATATCTCGAGCTCGCAAAAGTCTCACAGGCGCAGGTTATAATTGCCAATCAGTACATTCTGGGTAATGAAATATATAATTTTCTGAATGATCAGAAAAACAACATCTACGATCAGGAGGAGAACAGGATCATAAGATTGCTGGCCTGTGCACCTGTTTACCGGATTAATGGCCGTCCCGGTCTTTTCTCATTGGTGCAGTTAAAAAGAATGCTCAGACCTCGTGTGCCATTGTACTACTCACCGGAAAAGACAAATCTTCGTTGGCTCGGTGGTTCATTTACACACGACTTCATTCTTATCCCCGACCCATGCAACCTGTTCTCCGGATCAGCATTGCTTTATGACAGATTATTTGAATGTGTCTTTAAAGACGTAGTAAACCTTGATAGTATTATTTCAGATACCAAAAGAATCCAAAACCTGGTAAACCGCGGCCTGGTGGACAAATCGGTCTTGTCCCCAAGATGTGAGATAATTGGGATGAGACGGCTTACTGAGAATCAGAAAACCACAATTGAAGAGCTGACCAGGCTGCTCAGCGATCCTGATATACGGGAAATTATAAGTGATAACCTTCATATCGCGGTGGTATCGATACGGCCTGTATTCTTTTCGTTAAATGATGAGGGGACATGGTTATCAACCGGATTATTTGACAGTAACGGGAAACCGGTGAGTGAAGAGTACGTTTCAAATATTCTGGAGGACTCCGGAAATATTACTGGTTTAGTTCCGGCGGACAAGAAGATTGACCTTCTCCTGGGTCTGAACCTTGATCATCCGTTCATTAACTTTCTTGTTGACAGCACTTCCAGGCATAAGGAGTATTACACGCTGACATATCTGGCGCATGAGCTGGCCTTGTGTCAGAAAATGCTGGTCCCGTATTCACCTTTCTATCATCTGGTTAAGGAAAAACTGGCTCAGGAAATGCGTAAAGCATTAATGAAAAATCTTTTGTCACGGCTTAAGAATTAATATGTATTTTTATTCCTCAACATTGTCTAAATTATGCTTGATCTCGTCGGTTAACAAATCCCATTCCTTGTGAGGGTGAGGAGGGTTATGGTGCATTTTCATATGCAAAAACCGATCTGCCAAAAATAATTGGGTATATTCAACATCAATCTGAACACCACACAGGGAAAACGTTTTTGGATGAATATGTGGAATATTTAAAAGAATTTGATATTGAATATGATGACATGTTTGTATTTAAACCGGTCGGAATTGATTATTTCGTGCCTGACGGCACTTAATAAACCCTAATTAAATGTATTTCTACCGATATCAAGTCCCTGACGGGACTTGGACTTCGGGTATCCCTTTGGGGTGTTTTAAATATTGTTCTACCTATATTAGGTCCCTGACGGGACCTGGGCTTCGGGCATCCAGTTGGGGTGACTGCGGCTTCACGTGGTCCTGTCCGGGTGTTTTAAATTGTTTTCTACCTTTATAATGCCAGAGAAAGGATTTGTGTCCCGTCAGGGACATCATATCGGTAGCTAATTTCCGATGAAAAAAACCATAAGTCCCGTCAGGGACGATATATAAATATTCATCATGGCAAATACATACACCCAAATCCACATCCAGATCGTTTTTGCGGTCAGGAACAGAGATTGTGTTATTCAAAATACCTGGAAGGATGAATTATACAAATACAACACCGGCGTAATCCGGCCAGAGGATTTGTGTCCCGTCAGGGACGATATATAATTATTCATCATGGCAAATACATACACCCAAATCCACATTCAGATCGTTTTTACGGTCCGGAACAGAGAATGTGTTATTCAAAACACCTGGAAAGATGAATTAAATAAATTCATAACCAGCATTATCCATAATGTAAAACCCTGATCTTTTATGCATAATAGAACCTACCACCTCGGCCTCCTCTCATCCCGGGGAATTCTATTCCTGATGACTCTCTATTTTATCGTATTATTGATTCCACTGTTTGTACCTCACGATGATGTGTGGAAGCCGGCAGTGACAACATACTACAAAATAGAAACCCCCGGTTTCTTTGAAAACCTTGGGGGTTACATCCATTTCTTAACCTCACCCCTGATCCTTATACTGTTCGCCTGTTTCCATGACATTGCGCCGCGCCCGCAAAAGGTCTTCTCATCGATAGCGTTAAGCCTTATTATCTCTTCAACCGTTTTACGGACGCTCGCCTTTACAGGCCAGATTGAGATCAGTCACTTTAACATTAATGCCTGTGGCAACGAATGCCTTTCATACCAGACTTATTTGTTACTCAGTGGTTTTATTTCTTCTGTCCACCTGATGTCGGTTACAATTTTTATTGGCCTGGCAGAACTGCTGCTGATCTCTATCTTTTCAAAGAAAACCGGGCCTGAAAAAAATCTCAGGATCGTATTTTTTATTTCAGGAATGCTGAACCTGTTATCAGCCCTTCCATTGAAGACATATTCGGGAGAGAGATCCGGCGTAATTTTCTTAATAAGCCAATTGTTCCTGATCATTGTAATGGCTTTCTGTATCAAGTTTTTCAGGCAGGTCAAAACTAATAATTCAAAGGAATAAACTTAAAACGGTAGCTAATTTCAGAGGTGAGATGAAAAGCACGTTTTAACCGCAGAGTTCGCAAAGAAGGCGTAAAGATCGCAATGTCATATTATTGTATATTAGTACTTTGCGTACTTTAACTCTTTTACGCATATTACATACAAAAAGACGATAATTAGTTTTTGAACCACGGAGTTAAAGGAGTAAAAACGGAGTTACACTGTTTTGAAACTCAGTGTATTACTCTGTGAAACTCAGTGTAACTCAGTGGTTAAAGGATTTAAAGATTCTCATTTTATGAAGTTATCAATTTTGATGTTCCTATTAATCTGCATAGGTGAAGGACTTTGCGGTTAATGGATTTGGATTTTTCCCGCATACAGAAATTAAACCTCCTTATTAAAAAACTCCTCAACCACCAGGGGAACGACTGACCTGCAGCAGTGACGGAAGTCATTGCTGAATGTCTGACTTCTTATAGTATTTGATACAAAGATCCTCTCATCGAAAGCATCAACAAGTCTCCTCAGATTTTCCTCCTTCCCGGTTTCGTACGGCAGAGCATGTGTTATCCAGCCATACACTGCTGATGCACCTTTCTCAAGAAACATTTTCCTGGCCCTTTTGATCGTTGTCCCTGAAATAACCATGTCGTCGATTAAAAACACCGGCTGGCCCGAAAAATCTTCTCCGGGATCTCCATCCATCAGAATTCTATTTGTGTTTATCCGTAATTTGTTGACTTCTTTCAGATCTATCCCAAGATTGCTCCGCTTTTTGCCGGGTGTATTTACAAACCGGATGTTCTGCAGGTCGACCCTGGCTTTCATTTCATTGATCACTCTACCATACATTGATAAAACTATGATCCTGCCTGCTTCAAGATATTCCTTAAACCATCTGTAATCTAGCGGGACATGCGGATCAATTGTAACGAGTCTGTTAACTCCTGCCAGAAAAAGCATTCTGATCGCTAATTCACAGGAGCTGCTTTCACCCGTTGCATACATCTGATCCTGCTTTGAAAATGGCATGTGCAGGGCCAGCAGAACTATTTCCGAGGGCGGTATAAGTTTTCTGTACTCTCTCGAGCCAGGCGTAACATATTCAACCTCATAAGGATTCTTAAGTATATCCACTATTTGCAATGCCTCAACTACCCTGTCACCTGTTGTGAAATTGTTTTTGCTTGATTCACCCGATGCTGTAAAACTCTGGATCACACATACTCTCTTCCCCTGAAATCTTTTAACAGTAGGGATCCTTGAAAAAATATCGCTGTTCGCAAATTTTCTCGATTCATCATAATTCCTGCTTGATTTAATCACCGAGAATCCGTCACGTACAAATTCTTCCTCAAGGTGTTCTGCCCCTGAACATAATACAAGCTCCCAGGATCTGTTTTCCATCTGTAAGAATTTAGTTTATGCTAAATCAACAATCTTAAATTCCCCCTGCAAAGTGCCATATGCGAACCGGCCCTCCCATAATATCAGTACATTCTCTTAATTCCGGGTCCCATATTCTGTTGGTATTATCGAGACTTGCAGAAATAATCCTTCCTTCCATATAACTGATAAAGATTTTATATGATCTGGCAGACGGTTCTGCAACTATTTTATTCAGCGCATTTTTAAAATCCATTCTTTAAAGTAATTAGCTTTTAAGATTCAAGTGCTTTGTGAATCCTTTGCGTAATAATTAACCACAAAGGTCACTAAGGTTGTCACTAAGGTAACACAAAGGAATACAATAATTTAAGAATCTTTATGAATTAAACAGGTTAGGATATGTAAAATTTAAAATTAAGAAAATAAATCGGTATCTGTTTTTACATCCATATTATGATTCGAAGGAGATATCTATCAATTGGAAGTTAAGGTGGCAGGCAGGGAAAATTTATCAATCGTAGTCTATAAATCTCACCTATATTAAAAAGATATTATAATAATATCTAAATAATATCAACTACTAAGTCCATGGTCGGGAATTAACGCATGAGAAAAAAAGATGGAACAAATAATAGTATACCAGGAATCTTCCTGACATACTTACTTATTCCATCCTACGGTTTAAGCAATCCGTACCTGAAGACTGTTATTTACTTCTGAAAACCTGTAAATCTAAAGCTCCCATCCCTTTCTATATTCCCGGGTAAGGAGTTTGTTTGCTGCTTCATTATTGGTGATCTTTCTGGTAACCGGGTCAAATTCTATTCTGGTCCCGGCACGGACGGCTACTATACCCAGGTTTATCATGGTAGAAAGGGCTCCTGCCGATACAAAGTTCGCCGGAGTATTTTTTGATCCTCCTCTGCATGCTGCAATCCATTCCTCAAAGTTAGGAGGCAGTGGTCCGATCCTCGGACCCGCAGGGGCCGTCTGACCAGCTGCTGGTCGTCCCTGGGGTGCTCCCCTTTGACGTTCAGCCTGAGGTGTATATTTTTCCCCCATATAGGTTTTCATTTTGCTTTCCGGTAATAACCTCCCGTCGAGAATCTTACCTTTGTCACCGATATACAATAATTCCTGTATTGCCCATCAGTTTTTTATCTTCTTCCAGCTCGGGAATTGCCGGGGGTCTCATTCCGCCATCATGCCAGTATACATCAATCGGTCCTCTTGATCCTTTTGCATTATAATGCACCCGTATCGACTCTGCAAAAGGAAATGAAAAGTCATTTGCTATAGCGCCTGTTGCGAAATTTAATGTCCTGCATCCCTTGCTGCCAAATCCTTCAGCCCAGGCCGGAACATCAAGGTCCCAGGCATCGCAGACTGTCCACATGGTGTAATGACCCATATCAGCAAATGATCCGCCGCCGAAATCATACCATCCTCTGAACAGTGTATGGGTGTAGTCAGGGCTATAAGGACGATCCGGAACAGGACCCAGCCACATTTGCCAGTCAAATCCGGCAGGTATGGGTGGCAGATTTGTCGGCATTTCAGTATTTTGTGTCCACATCGGCCTTGCTGACCATTCGTGAACTTCTTTTAAAGTACCTATTGCGCCATCTGCAACCATTTTTTTTATTTCCTCACTTGACTGGTAACTGTTATAAGGGCATAAAGTAGGTTGCAACTCCTGTCTCCTTTGCAGTCTTTATAAGCAGATCCGATTCGTACAACCTGTTTGCCAGTGGCTTATGAACAATTACATGTTTGCCTTTTTTCATGGCTGCTATTGCAATCGTTGCATGCAGGTGATCAGGTGTCATGATCTTTACCGCATCAATATCCTCTTTTGCAAGCAATTCCCTGAAGTCGCTGTAGGCAGTAACTGATGGGAATTTATCAACTGCTCTCTGATTCGCATAGAAGGTTTCAATAACCTCTTTCATCACCATTCGGCCACCCGGAACATATTTAATCCCTTCCCTCCATTTTGGATTACTCAGGTAGTTCCTGATAGTATTCAATGTCCCTGTAGGTACGGTAGCCCCGTTTCCAAAGTTCAAATAGTTTCTTCCATCGGTTTCCGGGTCACAGACTGCTACTAACTGCAAATCCGGACAATTCATAAGCGGGCCCAGTTCAGCAAATCCCTGCATACCGCATCCGATATGTGCCATCCTGATCTTATCGCTCGGAGCGACTGCGCCGAATGGCTTTCCCAAAACATTTTTAGGGATAATAGTGAAAGCTGCAGCTGAAGCAGCTGTGCCTACAAATTTTCTTCTGCTAAGCATTCGTTTGTTAAGTTTTTCCATGATTCAGGTTCTTCTGGTTGGTTTATTAATTCTGAGGTAAATTGATATTTATCCGGATTTTTGAAACTCTCCTTTTAAAAAGAAATGTTCACCTCCTAAATATATATTGTTTTTTTTAAATATACGAAGTTTTATCAGGCTAAAAGAATCTCCGGCAAGCGTATCAAAAACTCTTCGGGCGTCGCCACCAGAAATTTATTCGTGATAATTCTTTATTTTTTCTTTATTGTGACCTCATGCACACCAATGCGTTGATGGCATACAATATTAAAGCAAAATAACCTGTAATAGTCTCCGGCTATTTCAGCAACCAGGGAGATAGTGGTTTAAACAGGTGCTTTTTATCAGTGCTTCTGTTCGTGATTATTCCCTCTTTTTTCTTTTTAGCGAATGAATCACAATTTTGCTTGCTCTGATTATTTAATATTTGCATTGTCAGATCTCTGAATCTGATCTGATTATTAAGCTGGAGATAGGAAATGAAAAAGTCAATCCTTCCAGAGTTACTTTTAGATTTAATTCGGATTTGAATGGTTACACTACTTGAGAAGACAATAAAATCGGGAGGTTTTTATCAAGGCAACCTGAACCGGATACCTGAAAGAATCTATAATGTTACAGGTCCTTTTAATGTATTCAAGTCAGAACCGTGTGTTGGAAAAAGATCTATGCAGGCATATTACAATCCCCGGGATTATTATTCCATAATAATGCATTCCGGTAACAGCAAAATTCACTATGCCGGTAAATCTATTGAGATACAAAAGCAACATCTGGTATTTTCCAGTCCTCAAATACCCTATAAATGGGAAAATTCATCCGGTAGCAGGACCGGCTATAGTTGCATATTCAGTCAGTCCTTTTTCAATAATTATGGCAATCCGGATCACTATGAGGTTTTTCAGCCTGAAGGAGGACATGTATTTGAGTTGTCGGATGATCAGGTAAGCAAGGTAACCTGGTTATATGAACGCATGCTTGAAGAAACTAATTCTGATACTAAACATAATTACGAAGTATTAAGAATTCTTGTTTCTGAGATGGTGCATTTAACATTGGAAATGAGGCTTTCTGAAAATATCGACAGGAAACAGCCAAATTCTTACTGGAGGATTTCCTCCTTATTCACGGAACTTTTAGAGCGTCAATTCCCTTTAGATGAGACCCACAAAAGAATGATCCTCCGCTCGGTGTCAGAATTTGCCGACCACCTGGGTGTACCTGAATTTTATTTAATCAAGTCAATTGAAGTCACAACCCGGAAAACACCAAAGCAGATAATAAATGAACGTATTTTGCAGGAAGCACGTGTTCTTCTTAAGACCAGCAACTGGAGCTTATCTGAAATTGCCCTGGCCTTAGGTTTTACGAATGAAGCTCATTTCAACAACTTCGTTAAAAAACATCTTAAGCAAATTCCTCTCGGGTTTAGAGTTGCATGAATTCCCTGATCAGTATGAACAGGTAAACAGTCCAATATAGAAATCCGTAATTTACCTGCCGGAATCCGGAAAATATCTACTGACCTTTTCCCGATCCGGGATTCGAAATAGATTTTTATATTTACAATTCATCAAAGCAGCCAGTCTGATAAATGAGAAAAATAACTTTTTTTAAAAAAAATATCAAAATTGATCTGCTGGATAAATATTCTCCGTTTAAACTTCTGCTGATCAGTCTGATAAGTTCAGTCTTCATTATTTATCCAAACATTGCTTTTTTTTCCTTTGAACATAACTACTTAGGTGAAGCTAAACATACAGCCCATTTACTGTTTTTCATCTTCAGGTATCTTTTCTTTTCAATTCTTATATGGATCTTAATAAGGCAGAACCTGATCAAAATCACAACTCCGGACTTCAGGAAACGGTTGATTCAGACCTTCCTTATAACCGGAATAGGCTACCTGGTCTATATATGTTTTTCAATTCTTTTAAGCCCAAAAGGCGAATGGTTTTCCGGATTACTGCTGTTTCAGTTCTTTGTAATGTTTATTTTCTGTTCTCTCATCGGACATGTCTCACATCTTTATTCTGAACAGAGAAGAAAGGAACAGGAGATTGAACAATTAAAAGTAGAAAATCTGCAAAGTCAATATGATGCCCTTACGAATCAGATCAATCCACATTTTTTCTTTAATTCATTAAACGGACTTACTTCCCTTATTCGCAAAAAGAACGAGGTAAACGCACTGGAATATGTGAATAAATTGTCAGATGTTTTCCGGTACGTACTTCAGAGCAACAAGAAAGGTCTGGTGACACTCGGAGAAGAACTGGATTTTGTAAAAGCTTTCTTCTATATGATGGAGATAAGATTTGCAAATAAGCTTGTCTTCAATATTAATGTTCCCTTAGAGAAGAGAGACCTGAAAATACCGGTTCTTTCGCTCCTCCCTCTTATCGATAATGTGGTTGTGCACAATACTATCGATAGTGAGCATAAAATGGATGTCCAGATATGCCTGAACGTGCAGATGGAGCTTTCGGTTTCAAATCCTGTCTTCCCCAAGCTCTCCTCTCCCGATACTAACGGAACCGGGCTTAAGAATCTTGAAAACCGTTTTTTATTATTGATGAATATGCAGATCAGAATAATAAATGACGGGACAAGGTTCACAGTTTATCTTCCACTGAAAAAAGAGTAAGATGAGAATACTTATAGTAGAAGATGAAACTGCTGCCTATGACAACCTGGTGGAGATCCTTGCATTGCTGGATTCTGACATAGAGATTGCGGGATCTACAGAGAGTATCCGTCAGACTATTTCCTGGCTTCAAACAAATCAGAATCCGGATCTGATACTAATGGATATACATTTATCTGACGGGTCTGCTTTTTCAATTTTCAACAGTTTCAACCTTGAAGTTCCAATTATTTTTACAACTGCATATGACGAATATGCTATCGAAGCTTTCAAGGTCAATAGTATCGATTATCTGCTCAAGCCCATCAAGGCGGAAGAAATGAGGCGGGCACTTGATAAGTTCAGAAAATGGACACGGCAGGATATCGTACATTACCTTTCACAGTTATCTCATCTTACCCCCACTCCGAAGTTTAGCGATAAAATACTGATACCTGTTAAGGATCAATTACAGCCAATTGACCTGGATGAGATATCCTGTTTTTATACAACTGATAAAAATACCCGGATATTCCTGAAAGACAGTAGTTCCTACCCCTATGCAAAAACACTGGAACAGATTGAGGGATTTTTAAATCCGGCAGATTTCATAAGGGCAAATAAACAATTCATCATTGCACGTAAGAGCGTGAAGAATATTACAATCTGGTTTGACAGCCGCCTGCTGATAACAATTGATATAGAACCGCCTGAACGTATTTATGTAAGTAAAAATAAGGCTGCAGGGTTTAAATCATGGTTAGTAAGTGATAACAGAAACAGTTCCGACAAATAATCAGGAAATCAACCAGAACAGCTCTCCGGAAGGAATACAAGAATTACTGAAACTGTTGTTTGCTATAGCCAGCAGTTGCACAGGAAGTTATATTTCCCATCCTGATTATCACATGGAAGATACCAGTAGTTTTCAATAATAAAAGTTATAGAATTGTTTAATATGATTCTGCTTTTACTTGTCAATCAGTTTTGCACTGCCTTCGGAATACCTGTCACCTGAAGGCTTAATTTTTGCAGATGCTGTTACTATCTCTCGAAGTTCGTTCTCACTTAATGAAACAGATGCAGCGCCCAGGTTTTCAATCAGGCGGTCAACTTTTGTAGTTCCCGGTATTGGAACAATCCATGGTTTCTGTGCAAGTAACCATGCAAGGGCAATCTGAGCAGGTGTCGCATTTGTTCGTTTTGCAATTTCTTTTATCAGATCGACAAAAACCATGTTGGCTTTCAGGTTTTCAGGACTCAACCGGGGTACTGTGCTGCGAAAATCCTTGTTGTCGAAAGTCGTGTTCTCGTTAATCTTTCCGGTAAGGAATCCTTTACCAAGCGGGCTGAACGGAACGAGCCCAATTCCAAGTTCTTCAATTGCAGGAATAATTTCATCTTCGGGTTTACGCCACCACAGGGAATATTCGCTTTGAAGCGCAGTTACCGGACATACAGAATGTGCACGACGAATTGTCCTTACACTTGCTTCGGATAAACCAAAGTGGTTTACTTTCCCCTCATTTATCAGATCTTTTACTGTACCTGCAACATCTTCAATCGGTACACCAGGGTCAACACGATGTTGATAAAACAGGTCAATGCAATCTATCCGTAATCGTTTCAGAGAGGCTTCTGCTACTTTCCGGATGTTCTCCGGACGACTGTTCAATCCCTGTCCTCCGATATTAAAACCAAATTTTGTTGCAATCACCACCTTTCCTTTGAATGGTTCAAGAGCTTCTCCGATCAGTTCTTCATTTATATGAGGCCCGTACGCTTCAGCCGTGTCGAAGAAGTCAACTCCCAGTTCAACAGCTTTACGAATGAGACCTATCGATTGCTTTTTGTCGGCAATCACTCCATACCCGAAGCTCATGCCCATACATCCCAGACCGATCTCGGAAATTTCCAGGCTGCTGGTGCCAAGCCTTCTTCTTTTCATAACAGGCTTAAATAGTTTTACTTTTTTATGTAGCTCAATCCTTCATCATAGTTGAAGAGAGCATAACCTGCTCCCTCAAGGTAACCAGGAACATCTTCTTTCTGATTGGTTACTGCAAGGTCGGAGACAGGAGTGGAGAAAGGCATTTTGCCTGATGGATTGAATTTGCCTGTGATCACATCAAGAAGTGCATCAGCTTTGGTTCCAAAGGTAGCAAGCACACCAACAATATTTTTAGTTTTTTCGTTATACACTTCATTGATAACCCATGGGTTGGAATAGTTTACAACAAGTACTGAGGTTTTTTTTGCTGTTAATTTATTTACATAGGCAACATCTACTCCGCATTTGGATAATGAAAGAGAAATAGGGTCGCCTGTTGATCCGAATAATGAATTACCTGTTGGCTGAAGCCAGAGAATAAGTGCATCAGCTTCCGCAGGTGTTTTTACAAATTCAACATCATATTTATTGTCGTTTACCAGGTAAACATTCGGAACTTCTGATGCAGGTCCTCTCGCATTTCTCTGAAGCGACTCAAAATATACTTTGGTTTTTGGTTTGACAGGCAGTGCATCTTTTTCATTCCTGAGCAGAACAATTGATTTGCGCAATGCAAGGGCAGCTCTTTCCTGGAATTTTTCATTATTGACGGTTTTCTCAGCATAATCCACATCCACATATGGATTCTCAAACAAGCCAAGGGTAAATTTTTCATTTAAAAGACGGAGAACAGAATTGTCAATAAGACTTATATCAACCATTCCGCTATCAATGATTTCAATAAGCATTTTAGGATCAGATTCACCTGAAAAGATATTTACTCCTGCTTCAATGGCTTTTTTATACCGTTCTTTTTTCGTAAGATTTTCGACACCCCAGGGCATATTTGTAAGCGGACCGGTATCGGAGTTAATGATTCCTTTGAAACCCATCTGGGTCCTGAGCACGTCGGATATAACACCTTTATTGAAAGCATATCCAACCTCTTCATATTCTGTCCCTGAAGGAAGTGAATAATACGGCATAATGGACGAAGTACCTGCATTTATAGCAGCCTGGAACGGGATAAGGTTGTTTTTGAACATTCCCCCCGGATAAATTTCTGCTTTTCCCCATTCGAAATGAGAATCCTGTCCGCCTTTACCGGAACCGCCACCCGGAAAATGTTTTGTAGTAAGTGCCACCGATGAAGGACTTAGGCTATCACCCTGGAATCCAAGTACTATCTGGGTGATCATCTGAGCTACCCATTCCGCATTTTCGCCAAAGGTTCCGTTCACTCTCGACCATCTTGGTTCCGTAGAAAGATCAGCCATATACATATAACCTTTCCTCAGTCCAACAGAAACCCATTCCTGACGGGAGATATCGGCAAATTCTCTTGTCAGTGGCAGGTCGCGCATGGCTGATAAACCAAGTTCACCCGGCCAGGAGGAGAAGACGGTTGTTCCTACGCTGGTGCCCAGTGATGCATTTGTTGTTATGTTGTTACGGGGATTTGAAGATATAATGGCAGGAATACCGAGAGGTTCGCTTTCGCAGAGTTCCTGAAGCTTGTTTGCCCATTCGGCTGTTATCCTTGCACTCTCATTTGACCTGAGAATAAAATGGCGGTTATGAAACTCCGTGACTACCTTTTTTGTTCCGCTACCTGTTGAACCCATGGCAGCAATTTGTTCACCGTTTCCTCCGGCAGCTCCCTGACGGGATCCCTGACGATCACCTGCCGGTGCTCTTTCCGGTGTTCCCTGTCTGTTTCTGTTTTGTCCAAAACCACCTTCGCCACCACCCTGTGAGCGGCCGCCACCTTCGGAAAGATCACTGGCTTTCAGCTTGCCTTCCGATGCTTCAGCTGCCCTGGTACCCACCATATTAAGTGAGTTAATAAGCATAAATCCGGCTTTTTCTTCAACTGACATTTTTGAAAGAAGGTCCTTGCTTCTTTCATCAGGAGTCAATCGCCAGTCTTCATACTTGTCAAGTTCTCCGTTTTTGTTAAGGTCTTTGAATTTTAGTCCCCTTTTTTCAATTATTGTGACTGACCTTGTTCCAAGCACAGGTTGAGGTTTCTTCTCATTTCCGCCGGTACATGAAACCAGCACTGCCATAATAAGGCAGACAACAGAAATTAAATAGATTTTCTTCATGATCAGGTTTATTTAATAGACAGGATCTTTTGTTAATTTATTCCAATTCTGAGTGCAAAGTATAAAAAGTTAAGCATTTTTAATAGTTATTTCGGTGCAAAGTGACAACTGTAAATTCTGATCGCTCATCCCTGTTCTGACTGCCGGGCTATTAGCGAACACAGTCCATCAGGTGAGCAGAAGTTGAATGAGTGAAGAAGAAAAAAATCTGTTTATTGAAAATTAATCTGATAAGCTAGGATATCTTTACTATAAGTCGCAGCTAAGACCCCCAAAAGCTAAAAATTTATAATCAGACAGATTATGAAAAGGAGTGAAGTAAATTTGATAATTACGGAAGTAAAAAATTTATTAGCAAAACACCAGTTCATGTTACCTGAATGGGCTGACTGGTCTCCCGAAAAATGGAAAGGCAAATATGATATCTGTTCCGAGATTGTGGATAATAACCTTGGATGGGATATAACCGATTTCGGAAGTGGTAATTTCAAAAGACAGGGATTATCACTTTTTACTATCCGTAACGGTAATATAAGCAAAAAGGATAAAGTTTACTGTGAAAAGATAATGGTATCAGATGAAGAACAGGAGACTCCGATGCATTTTCACTGGAACAAAACCGAAGATATTATAAACAGAGGCGGCGGAAACCTGGTAATGGAACTTCATTTGGCTACTCCTGACGATAAGCTATCTGCAGAACCTGTGATAGTCAGTATCGACGGTATAATGGAAACTGTCAGGGCAGGAGAACCGCTTATATTGAAGCCAGGTCAAAGTATATGCTTGAAATCCAGAGTCTATCACAGGTTTTACGGTCAGAAAGGGAAAGGCAAAGTCCTTATCGGAGAGGTTAGTCTTGTCAATGATGATGCCAACGACAACCGTTTTTATGAAAAAATTGGCAGGTTCCCTGAAATTATTGAGGATGTAAAACCAATTCATCTGCTCGTAAATGACTATGTAAAATATCTCTGAGGACTCTTTTGATAAAAAGCCTCCATTTGGCTCCTTTACTGGAAATATCGTTCCAATAATATTTGCTTTTTTTATGTCAGTTGAAATCTGACAATCCGTAAAAATTTACATAGAACTGATAATATCCCATGCTGGTCTGGGGGAGGGTCTTGCTTTCTTTAAGGATAGTTTTGTTATATTCAACCATGACCGATTGTTTTCCGAAACATGGCATAATTCTTCTGACCTGGATTATATACGATGGCATTACCCAGTTTATTCCTGTTTCAAAAATCTTCTGAACTGTCAGTATTTCAGTCGGTTTGTCATTAATTTTCACAATTATATCATCTATTCCAAGTTCAGGAGAAATATCGGTCAGGTTATACTCCTTCTCACCAAGTGTTGTTTTTGCTCCATCCTTATTGTTGTGAAACAGGACCATAGGCCGGAAGGATATAAAAAATGTACCTGCGCCACCGTTGTTCGGCCATACATTTAAATTATAGACTTCCCCGGTGCCTATTTTGAAATCGAGTGTCTGATCTTTATCGGCGATTATATGCCACGCCCATGCTTCGAGGGTACTCAGTCTGTAGTTTCCGTCATTGACATAAAAGCAGTTATAAGTTCTTTCAGGCAGAGATATCTCATAATATCCTTCCGGATCGCTCCAGATGGAACTCACATTGTCAAATCCATCTGGCTTAACCAGGAGGAAAGACTTTAAAGGATGGCCGTTAAAGTCTGTAATCTTTCCTGATAACTTATGATACGTGCAGGGTATCAACTTTGCCAGTTGCTTACCGGCATCTCTCAGGGTAATTCTTATATTCTCCGGATTGGCTTCAAGTTCATCCACAGCTGCAGAAATAAGGAAGAACTTATTAATCACGTCAACCCGGTAATTATCATTTCGTATGTTTCCTTTTACCAGGAAGGAATCTGAATAGGCTTTAATATTTGCAGGGAGGTAAACTTCAGCCCTGACATAAAATGAATCGGATACCACAGGACCATATACCTGGAGGGAGGAATGGAAACAGATAGTATCCTTAACGGCAGCTTCAATCGCTGTATCAGCTTTACAATTGTACCAGTAAGCAAGGATGGTTGATTGCTTTTCTTCATCATTGAACGGGAAATATACCTGACAGTAATTCTCAATGGATGTACATAAGAATATCACGATAAGGTAAACTGCTGTTTTCATGTGTAATATGCATTAAACACACTAATGACGCACTGAATTTCTAAATGCTGCACCTGCTAAAGTCTGACCGGCCAGGAAGGAGTGAGAGTGAGAGCGGGAGTGAGAAAGAAAGTGTGAGAGTGAGAGCGGGAGCGAGGAAGAAAGTGTGAGTGTGAGAGCGGGAGTGAGGAAAACATCACGAGTGTGATCGCTCTCGCTCTCACACTCGCTCTGTTTTCAGTACCCGGAGGGGGAATTGAATGCTGACGCATGCGGTCAGCATCCTGACTGCCGCATATCGAGGCACGTCAGGACCGGCACAGCATTGCACAGCCCTGCAGCCTGGCTCCTCGCTAGCCCTAACTGCAGCCTGGCTCCTCGCTGCCCTAACTGCAGCCTGGCTCCTCGCTAAAAACACCCACTGGGTGTTTTATTAACGCTTGGCCCTCCACAGGGCAAATTCTTATCGCTCGGCCCTGCCATCCGGGCAAGAAGAAATTGTGAGTGTGAGAGCGGGAGTGAGGAAAAAGATCGAGAGTGTTCATTCGAGCTCACGCTCTCACTCTCACTCTCGCTCTTTTTCAGTACCCGGAGCCGGGATCGAATGCTGACGCTTGCGGTCAGCATCCTGACTGCCGCATATCGCGGCACGTCAGGACCGGCATACATCGTACCCGGAGCCGGGATCGAACCGGCACAGCATTGCTGCCACTGGTGTTTGAGACCAGCGCGTCTACCAATTCCGCCATCCGGGCATAATAGGTCTTGCAGTCATGCGGTCTTGCGGTCGTGCGGTCTTGCGGTCGTGCAGTCGTGCAGTCGTGCGAAAATAGGGAATTATTTTAACTTTTATTCCCGCACTGCGGGATTTCGTAGCCTATGCTCCTCAACTTTTTACTTTTGTCTTTTATCTTTACTCAGATCGAGCAGTTCCACCTTGCGGAACTCAACAGGATGGCTCTCTGCCTGTAGACAGATATAACCTTCTTTAATAAGCGTTCCGTCGGGAACCGGATATCCTTTAAAAGCGCCTCCGACCTGCGGCCTGTTGTAGGAAAGAACAGTATCCCCTTCAAGGATATGATGTATAACACTGTCGCCCAAAACAAGGAACTCAGCAGTTACCCAAACATCACCGTGATACGTTTTAGATGTTGAATTTGTGCAATGCTGTGTTATCAGTTTGCCACCCATTTCGATATGTGTTCCCGGAGTGCAGACATTGCTGGTAGTTCTTTCAGCTACGCCATCCCCGCCAAGAAACTGTGCTTCAATCGATACGGGAAAATCCTGGGCGAGCGTCATCGAGGCTGCAGACTGGGAATGAAGCATCACACCGCTGTTCCTGAAAGCCCATGACGGACCGCCGGGTACCTGATCCCCCACAAACCTGTACTCTATCCTTAACCTGTAATGAGAAAAGGGATCTTTGTAGAAAATATGACCGAACTCATTCCTGAAAGTGTCAATACCCTGGTACCTGACCTTCAGCAATCCATCCTCAACGCTGAAGATATTCCTGAAGTTGTCGTTCAGTTCATGTCCCGTTATCTTGATGCTCCAGTCTTCAAGATCCTTTCCGTTAAAGAGCTGGATCCATTCCTCTTTTTGAGTTTTGTTTGTTGTGGTTCCGCATGATATGGTTAACAGTGTCAAAGCCAATAATAAGAGTGTATTTTTCATTGGTTAAATGTTTTATAATATGTCTTTTAATATGTCTTATAATAGCGCTTATATATATTATTGTACTTTCTTATTTTATATAAATATCCGGACGTAACTAACTGTTATGCACGGCCTCTCCCCAAACCCCTCCCCCAAGAGGGAGGGGCTTCCCCCTCTCTCCTGGGAGAGGGGGATTGAGGGGGTGAGGCTGGAATGCCTTGTAAATTAGACCACTGCAATCATGTTATGTTTTTTGATCGTCTTTTAATTTATATAAGCGCCCTTATAATACGTAGTTCCTGCCGTTGAGCCCCTACATAAGTTAGCAAAACAGGCCCGTTCTTAAGTGGAAAACCCACCCCTAACCCCTCCGGGAGGGGAACTTAAAGTAAGAACCCACCCCTGACCCCTCCGGGAGGGGAACTTAAAGTAAGAACCCACCCCTAACCCCTCCGGGGAGGGGAACTTAAAGTAAGAACCCACCCCTAACCCCTCCGGGGAGGGGAACTTAAAGTAAGAACCCACCCCTAACCCCTCCGGGGAGGGGAACTTAAAGTAAGAACCCACCCCTAACCCCTCCGGGGAGGGGAACTTAAAGTAAGAACCCACCCCTAACCCCTCCGGGGAGGGAAACTTTAATACAGTTCCTGCCGTTGCGCCTTTGTGCCGTTGCGCCTTTGTGCCGTTGAGCCTTTCAACACCATTTCCCTTGCTGCGGCTGCAATTGAGTCAGCGTCAAATCCACATTCCTTTATGAGCTCTTCCTGAGTGCCATGCTCAACAAAATAATCGGAAATGCCAAGCCGCTTTATCTCCGCCATGTAACCGTTATCACTCATGAACTCGGCTATTGCACTGCCGAACCCTCCCTTCAGGATCCCGTCTTCAACAGTGATGATCTTATTAAATTTTTTAAATACCGAATGAAGAACTTCCGAGTCGAGAGGTGCTACAAACCTCATATCATAATGTGCGACAGAGATGTCTTCTTCATTCAGCCTTTTAACTGCCTGAACCACGAAGTTACCGGGGTGACCGATGCTCAGGACTGCCAGATCGGTTCCTTCACTGATGAGCCTGGCCTTTCCGATCTCAATCTCCGAAAAAGGCTTTTCCCATTCTTTTACGAGGCTGCTGCCCCTGGGGTAACGGATTGAAACAGGCGATTTAATCTTTTCAAGCTGGGCAGTGTACATCATGTTTCTAAGTTCAAGCCCGTTCATCGGAGCCATGACTATCAGGTTGGGAATGCTCCGCATAAATGCCATGTCGAAGAATCCGTGATGTGTCGCACCGTCAGAACCGACAAGCCCTCCGCGATCAAGACAAAACACGACATGAAGATTCTGAAGGGCAACATCATGAATTACCTGGTCGTATGCTCTCTGAATAAATGAGGAATAGATATTGCAAAACGGGATCATTCCCTGGGTAGCAAGGCCAGCCGAAAAAGTGACGGCATGCTGTTCTGCAATGCCGACATCGAATGTTCTGTCAGGCATCTCCTTCATCATGATGCACAGAGAGCTTCCGGTAGGCATTGCAGGTGTAATGCCGGCTATTCTTTCATTGGCAAGGGCAAGTTCAAGTATGAGTTTTGCCGAACACTTCCTGGTAAAGAGGTATTCCGGCTGATTCGGGATTAGTATAAAGGGCTCCCGTAGTTTTGTCGAATTTTCCGGGTGCATGAAAAACCGTCTGGTTTTCCTCTGCCTGTTTAAATCCTTTTCCCTTTACGGTAAGGCAATGGAGCAGCTTGGGTCCCGGTATTCTTTTAAGATCCTGAAGGACGCTTGTAAGGTGAAGGATGTCATGACCATCAATGGGTCCGAAATACCTGAAGTTCATTCCTTCGAAAAGATTGCTCCTGTCGAGGATCGTACTTTTAAAACCTGCCTCAAGCTGCCTGGCAAGATAGCGTGATTTTGGCCCGATAGTTACCGAACCTGCCGAGCATATTCCACACCTTGTTCCTGAACCGGTTATAGGTTTTGCTTGTTGAGATATCAAGAAGGTACTCCTTCAGCGCTCCTACATTGGGATCGATTGCAATATTGTTATCATTCAGGATTACAAGTATATCCGACTTTGCTATCCCGGCATTGTTAAGCCCTTCAAAAGCCTCGCCCGCAGTCATTGCACCGTCGCCGATAACAGCAACAACATGCCGTTTCTCTCCTTTCCCTTTTGATGCAACGGCCATGCCAAGCGCAGCTGAAATGGAGGTGGATGAATGGCCTGTGCCAAAAGCATCATATTCACTTTCCGCCATCTTTGGGAAACCGCTTATCCCCTTGTATTTTCTGTTTGTCGAAAACTTATCCCTTCTGCCGGTAAGGATCTTATGACCGTATGCCTGATGACCGACATCCCAGATGATCTTATCATAGGGAGTGTTGAAAACATAATGGAGCGCAACAGTAAGTTCAACAACACCGAGGCTGGCTCCAAGATGACCGGGATTTTTACTTACAACATCTATAATAAACTGACGAAGTTCCGAGCTGACCTTTATAAGGTCGGCCGGATCGAGTTTCCTGAGATCTTCAGGAGATGATATTTTCAGCAGCAGATTCTCCTCCTGGTTCATTCTAAACTGAGTAAAAAAATTGATTGTGCAAATATAGCAATTATTATTCCCCGATGTTTGCTGAAGCGTACCGTGGATTTTCTTATTTTTGTGGGCTGGCTGATGCCTGGAAGAAGTGTAACCTTATTTGTCATTGTATCATTAACCTATTTTCCAAATATGAATAAGTCAATTAGCCTTTATGTGATTGTTGTATTTTCAGCATTCTCAGTAATTTCATGTGTTCCTGGCAAGAAATTCAGAGAACTGCAGAAAACCAGCAGACAAAACATGATTGAGCGCGACGATTTCAAGACTGAAAATATAGGCCTTGCAATGAAAAACAGGGAGCTTGAAACAAAAATTGCTGCTCTTGAAAAAGAGATGGCAAAGTTAAAGCAGGACCTTTCGCTTGCAGAGACTGAGCGGAACAAGGCGATAGAAGACCTGAATATTCTGTCGGAGAGGAATAATGATCTTCAGAATGCTCAGGAAGACCTTATAAGGGGAAATGTAAGCGAAACAAAAAAGCTGCTCGCCGAACTTCAGACATGCCCAGGCGGACCTCAGACAAAAAGAGGATATACTCCGGCAGCTTGAACAGTCGATGGACCTTAAAAAGATCTCACTGGATGAGCTGACGTTTGAGCTGGAGAAGAAGAATGCCCGCATGGCAGAACTTGAAAAGATTCTGGATGCCCAGAAAAGAATAGTTGAGGATCTTAAAAACAAGGTCTCGGAAGCACTTCTGGGATTTGAAAATAACGGACTTACAGTCACCAATAAAAACGGGAAAGTATATGTTTCGCTTGATGAGAAACTGTTATTTAAAACAGCAAGCTGGGATATTGATGCCAACGGCAGGAATGCACTTAAAAAACTGGCAGGTGTGCTCGAAAAAAATCCGGATATCCAGATTACGATTGAAGGACATACCGATAATGTTCCATACAAGCCGGGAACGGGTCAGCTCAGGGATAACTGGGACCTCAGCGTTAAAAGAGCAACCACTGTTGTCAGGACTTTCTTGAGGGCAGAAGATCAAACCCTCACGGCTGACTGCTTCAGGACGCAGCGAATATCTTCCTGTCGATCCGGGTAATACAACTGATGCAAGGCAGAAAAACAGAAGAACAGAGATCATTCTTACTCCTGACCTTACGGAACTGTATAAGCTGATTGATAAATATTAGGTACTGCAGATGGAAGGATCTGTGCAGAGAGCTTCCCCCTCTCTCAGGGAGAGGGGGATTGAGGGGGTGAGGCGAGTTTCCGGCCGGGGTGGTCAGGACGGTGATCCAAACCGGTAATCGGAAATCATTCCTTGAATTCCTGAAGCCTTACTTTCATGTTTTTGAGAGCCTGAAGAAGATTATCTTCAGGTTTCAGAAAATCCTGATTTCCCCAGAATACCGGATCATAGTTGGTGATCGTCCTGGAAAAGACTGAATGAATCGGAGCAAGTTCTTCCCTTTCAAACCTTACAACATTGTCAAGCTTTATGTCGGTCACTGCCATCTCAAAGAAAACACTGAACTGTGTATTGAAAAGTTTCTTTTTCTGTTTTGAGGAGAATTCAAGATCTCCCCTGACATGACTCAGGAAATATCTGTCATTTATTTTCCGGTAGCTTACTGAATATTTTACCGAGACAGGCCAGGTGTTAAATCCTTTGAGGGATTTGAAATAAATGATTCTTTCATTCTTTGAAGATATGCCGGATTGATCTCAAATTCAGCATGCAGCATTGCAAAATCAGCTGTATTAATAAATATTGAACCTTTAAACATTGTAATTTCGACTCCCTCTTTCTGCGCAAATTCAATCTCAAAAGCTGATTCATCATCAAAGGAAACTATATCAGTAAGCCTGTAACTATATTCCGGCATGCTCATCCCTGTCGAGGAAATCAAAATGTTCTTTATTCCATCAAGCTGAAGGCAGGTGCTCAGACCGGCCTTTAAGCCTGACGGTCAGAGTATCGTTTACACTGACATTTTCAATTTTCCTGCTTTTAAATACTTTGATCTGATCATTAAGAAGGGATCCTGAATAGGCGCTTTTATAAATTTCAAGGATTGCTTCGGAATAGGTCTGAAGTTCACTTTTCTTAAGAACACCTTCACGGTAGAATGCAGTCAGGTATGCGGGGGTATTCCCGTAATTCCTGCCGATTGATCCCAGGGTCTTGTAAATGATCTCCTGGGGGATCTGATTCTTGATTATGATTTCAGGAATTGAGATGAATTCCCTTCTCATTGCTATTCTGAAATTATTTCCAAGTGATTGCTTTACAGGGATCTCCCTTCCAAAGAAACCAAGGTAGGAAACTGAAATTGTATCATTGTAATTATCCGGGGAAATTTTAAGTCCGAATTCACCATTATTGTTTGAAACTGTCCCCTTCCCGCATTTTTAAGTCCTATAGTCGCATAGGGCAGAGGATCGGATGACTCCCCGTCAATAACAATTCCTGAAATAACTTTCAGACCGGGTACTGCAGCAGAATCAGCAACGGAAGGAGTGGGAGGAGGTATTTCCCTGGAGATAATTATGAATTCATCAATTACTGAATAAGCCAGTGAATCGGTTTTGAGGATGCTGTCGAGAATAATCCTCAGCGTGACATTTCTGAAGATCATCTCGTCTTCTCTTCCGGATTGATAAGACGGCTGTCGTATGTAAAATTGTAACCAGTCTGCCTGGTAATGAGATTCAGGGCATTGCCTGTTTTTACTGTTCCTGCCCTGAAGGTAAATGTTGAATCAAGAATGCTTTCCTGGCATTTTGCATCCCATGACGGGATCAGTAAGATCAACAATGCAATGGCTGAAATATATCTGGATATAAAGCCATTGACCGACAACATTTTTTAGTCAGTAAGTTATTTTTTTGAAAGATGGTAAACATTTCCATCTTTCGTATAACTAAGGTTAAAGCTAGTACAAATTAAACGAATAATTGTTTCCTGCGGCTGATTATCAATCGGTGATGTCCACGGATTTTCAAGGATTTGAGGATCATCCGCAACTATATCCATGTTATAGACTCTCTTAAGATCCCTGAAAACAACATCAAGTGTTTGTCCGTCATAGATAAGCATCACCTGTATTCCATGACATATAATTTGGATTGTTATTCACTGTTTTTCTGCCGAAAGGTTACCGAATCCATGTTCCTATAAACCCGGGATCAAGCTCGAGCTTATGTGTTCCTGAATTATCTGGAAACCATTACTTTGCCTGTTTCAACAAAAACTTCAACAGCCGATTCCGGATTACTTGTAATTACATTGAAAGAAGTTCCCACAACTCTTATCCTCGCTTTACCGGCATCAATAATAAATGGATTTGCAGCATCGGGAGTTATTTCGAAAAAAGCTTCTCCGGTAAGAGCTACATTTCTGCCATGTTTGCCGAAATTCTGCCGGTAGCTTAACCTGGTATTCCGGTTCAGGAAGATATTGCTTCCGTCGGGAAGTGTAACCTGAAGGTTTTTCTGATTTTCAGATGTTGCAACAACTGATCTTGCGGCTTAAAATACCTTTATCACCAAGGTAGATCAGTCCGGATCCGACACTTAAAAGAATGAGAGCCACGGCGGCTATCCTGATCCAGGTCCTTGCCGTAAAGCTTCTCTGAACGGGAAGGGTTTTCGTTATTAATCCGTTCTCATTCAGCCTGGAATATAGTTTATCCCAGGCTTTATCTACATTTATTTCCTTTTCATTATTCATCTTTCTCAGTTCTTTCCAGTATTTAATGGTATTATGGCTGTCATCAGCCATAAACCGGCCGAGCAGATCTCCGCTGTCATTCTTTTCATCTGAAAGGATGGAAGAAAGTTCTTCCCACTCCTTATCAGTAAATCTTTCTATGTTTTTCATCTCTTTCATTGTTCTGCAAGTGCTTTTCTGAATTCTTTAAGTGCTCTTCCCATATTGGCTTCAACTGTTTTTACCGAGACTGAAAGTTTTTCAGCAATTTCAGAGTATTTTAGTCCTTCAAACCTGCTCATGCAAAAAATCTTGCCGCATCTTTCCGGCAGCCTTTCAAGTATACCGGCTATTTTTGCCTGCAGCTCCTTGTAATTAAGGATATCGGATGGCATTTCCGAAGTTTCCTCGCTGGCGGCTGCCATTTCCTGTGCATATCTTTCAACCACCCTGTTATGTTCGATATAATGCAGGCATCTGTTGTGAACTGCCCTGAAAAGATACCCGTTCAAAGAACTTTCAATCTTTATTTTTTCTTTATCCTTCCAGAGTCTGAAAAACAGATCCTGAACAATTTCTTCAGCAGTATCATGATCTTTTATCAGTGTCTTTGCATATCTTACCAGGGAAACATAGGAGGATCTGAAAAGTGACTCAAACTGTCCTACATCACCCTGTCTGGATCCTCCTTATTATTTCAGTATCCCTGATCATCTGACGTTAATTTTATTCGTCTTTTCTGTCGCTGAATTTAAGTTTCCTGCTCAGTCTGCGGATTGCTGATTCAATACTCTGGTCGGGTTCAATTACGTTATATTCTCCCCAGAATTCAGGATCAGTAAATGCTGCAACTTTTTCAGAAAATACATCTGAATATCTCAGTTTCTCTTTTCCTGCAAATTTAATAACTTCTTCGTCAGTACGGTCAGTAACTGCTATTTCTGACATTGTTGTATAGTATGTATTGAAGAGTTTTTTCTTCCAGTTAACCTTAAATTTGACTTCAGCCCTTGAATAGGCGAAATACCATTTTCCATCCTGTTCACGATATTTGGTCCTGTATGTGGCAATTTCCGGAGTTACTTCCATCCCAAGCGGTTTCTTCCTGATGAATATTGAAGAGACTGCTTCCTTGTCTTCAAGGTTGAATCCGAATTCTGCTTCGGTAATAGCATAAGTGTCGGCTTCAATATAGAGATTTCCCATGAATAATGGTATATCAACTGATGGTTTTTGCATGAATTCAATCACATAATGAGGTTTATCGTCAATTTCAACAACACCTGTCAGTGAATAATCATAATACTTCATTGCATCCATTGTCAGAATTGATTCAGTATTCTTTACAATATCAAGCTGCAAAACACTTACCGGACCACCCTGAAGCTTGAAAAGAACAGTATCCATTTTTTCAACATCGGATCTTTTCCTTCCTTTGTAGATCCTGGCTCCGTCGAAGCGGATATCATTGTTATAAGGTGCTTTGAAAATCTCAACAACAGCTTCACCTATCGAAACATAGGTCCGGTTCTTACGGATAGTCTCCCTGTAGAATGCTGTCATCAGATTTGGTTCATCGACATAGTTTTTACCGATCCGGCTTATTAGCATTTCTTACAATTCCATCAGGATCGAGAGGCTTTACAATAATTTCCTTTATCGGAATCGGAGCCTGAGTCATTGAAATTACATTCTTATAACCATCATCCCTGAGTTCAATTAGAGGAACTACCTTGTTCTTGTATCCCAGAAATGTGACCTCAAGATTTTTTGATGTTTGTGTTTCACCGATCTTAATAAGGAATTCTCCATCAATGTTTGTGACAGTGGCAACATTGGTTTCCTTTACGGCAACAGATGCAAAAACAAGAGGTTCTCCGGTTTCAGCATCAACCACTTTACCCTTGAAGGTAAGCAGTGCCTGCTGGTCATTCTTCTTCCTGTCGGGAGACGGCGCAGAGTATAATGTCTGTGCTGTAAAGGCTGACAGGAGAAGCAGCGCAATTAATGATACATTTCTAACAGTTTTCATGGCGATAAAATCTTTAAGTTAATTAATTTTTAAATTCTATCCAATTCGTTATTATTTTCTTTTCAACCCTATGACCAGAGATAACCTGTTTTACCCTACCGGAGCTATAAAATATTTTTTATCTTACTTCACAATTCAAAGCAAGACATGGCAGGCAGAATCGCAGGACCAGTGAATGCCATCAGGGCGGCATATTCGTTTGTAACAGCCACCATTATGCACGATCTTTCAGCTGCCGGCATGCCAATGTCAGTTTCTGCAGAGCTTACCAATCACTGCAATCTCAACTGTCCTGAATGTGCATCGGGATCTGGCCTGATGAGGCGGGAACAGGGATTCATGGATATTGAATTGTATAAAACTGTCATTTCCGAGCTTGGCAGGCCTTATCTTTATTATGTTAATCTTTATTTTCAGGGAGAGCCGATGCTGCATCCGCAGTTTTTTTCTTTTCCGGGATTAGCAGATGATATTTATACAGTGGTTTCGACAAACGGACATTTTCTATCGGTTGAAAATTGCGGAAAGCTTGCAGAGTCGGGTTTGAAGAAGCTTATTGTTTCACTCGACGGAATGGATCAGGATACATATTCGGAATACAGGAAGAATGGAGATTTCGATAAAGTGATTGCTGGGTATAAGAAATATTGCTGAGGCAATCAGGACAGAAGCATTCTCCTATGAAGCTCGAAATTCAGTTTCTGGTCAACAGGTTCAATGAACATCAGATACCGAAGGCCAGGAGATTTGCGGCTGAAACCGGCGCTTCACTAAAGTTGAAATCGATGCAGGTGATTGACACGAAAGACACAGTAAAATGGATGCCCGCCGGCAGAAAATTCAGAAGATATGCTGAGGAGGATGGTGAATTCAGGATAAAGAGCAGATTTCCGAACAGGTGCATGCGCTTATGGTTCAATCCTGTAATAACCTGGGATGGGAAAGTGATCCCCTGCTGTTTTGACAAGGATGCACAATTTGTTATGGGGGATCTTAACAGGGACTCATTCAGGACGATCTGGAATGGACAGGCATACAGGGAATTCAGAAGACAGGTTTTGACAGGAAGAGGGAAAATAGAGATTTGCAGGAATTGTACCTCCGGAATAAATTTAGGAATCAGGCGTTAATTCCAGGAATTTAGTAAATTAAGGGAGAAATATTTACTGAGTCAGGGGAGATAAGGCTAAACCGTCATCACATCCTTCTCTTTCTGAGCCATCACCTTATCGATCTTTGCGGTAAAGTCATGAATCAATTCCTGAACCCTCTCGGTGGCATCTTTTTCAAGATCTTCAGGAAGCCCTTCTTTCAGCATTCTCTTGAGTTCATCATTTGCCCATTTACGGGCATTCCGAAGGCTGATCTTGGCTGTTTCACCTTCATTCCTTACCTGTTTTACAAGCTGATGTCTTCTTTCTTCGGTAAGAGGTGGAATATTGATTCTGATAACTTCACCGTTGTTTACCGGAGTAAGACCGATATTTGCAGCCATTATTGCTTTTTCAATTGTCCCGAGCATATTCTTTTCCCAGGGCTGAATCAGAATTGTTTTCGGATCAGGAGTATTGATATTTGAAACCTGGGAGAGTGGTGAATTAACTCCGTAATAATCGACTGTTATACCATCAAGCAGGGCAGGAGTTGATCTTCCGGCACGAAGCCTGGGCAAGTTCATGTTCAAGATGTTCCAGGGCTTTTTGCATCCTGTCCTGGTCTCTTCAATTATCAGTTCAACTTCTTCGTTCATATGGCAGGGTTTAGTTGGTTTGATATTAGTCTGTTCTACTTATTAATACATTATTAATCACAGGAATAACAAAAATAATAAAATAGACGGAAAAGCAATACAATTTCAATTAGAAATAAGTGTTCCGGTTTCTGATCCCGTTGACCACTTTCATCAGATTCCCCGGTTTATTCATATCAAATACAATTATAGGCATATTGTTTTCCCGGCACATTGTAAAGGCTGTTGAATCCATAACTTTGAGCCTTCTGTCAATTACTTCTTCAAAGGAGATATTATCAAATTTTCTGGCATCAGGATCTTTTTCAGGATCAGCAGTATATACACCGTCAACCCTGGTACCCTTTAAGAAGAACATCTGCTCCAATCTCAACTGCCCTGAGGGCTGAAGCAGTATCAGTTGTAAAGAACGGATTTCCTGTACCACCGGAAAGGATACAGACTAGTCTTGTTTTTCATTGCTTCCAGCACCTTGTCCCTGTTATAAAGTTCTCCGACAGGTTCCATCCTGTATTGAGGTGAAGACCTTTGCTTTTCCGCCCAGTCTTTTTATTGCACTTTCAAGGGCCAGGCTGTTAATGACTGTTGCCAGCATTCCCATCTGGTCGCCTTTTACCCTGTCGAAACCTGATTCAGTACCGCTCAGTCCGCGAAAAATATTTCCACCACCAATCACAATTGCAACTTCACAGCCTTTATTCACGACTTCAATAACCTGTTTTGCATATTCTTCCAGAACATCGTTGCTTATTCCCTGGTTTCCGTTTCCTGACAAGTGATTCACCGCTGAGTTTTAATAAAATCCTTGAGTATTTCATAATGATGATAAGAGTTACTGATTTTCATTTATAGTAAAGATTATGAAAACAGATTACGAATATAATAAAAAAAATGGCGCCATGGAGGCGCCACCTTAATATTGAAATATGAACTTACGTTTAAAGATTCAGTGTAATACCGTTTAAAATCAGTTACTGTCAGTTCTTTATCAACCGATTGAAGGTATTGTCTGATAGTCATTTTATTATCTTTAACAAAATCCTGGTTAAGCAGTGTGCTTTCCTTAAAGAATTTGGCAAGTTTTCCCTGTGCAATTTTTTCAAGCATCTCTTCAGGTTTCCCATCACGTCTTGCCTGTTCCTTGCCGATTTCAATCTCCTGTGCAATAACTGTTTCAGGAACATCATCTTTATCAACTGCAACAGGATTCATTGCAGCAATCTGCATTGCAACATCCTTGTAAACCTGAACATCAAGACCTGCTTTTGTAAAACCAACAAGTGTTGCAAGCCTGTTTCCGGGGTGAATATATGCCTGAACATGAGCAGCTTCAATTTTTTCAAAATATGACAGATCAAGTTTCTCACCAATAATCCCAACATATTCAACAATCTTATCACCAACTTTGCCTCCATCCATTGGAAGTGCTTTCAGTTCTCAAGATTTGCAGGATTTTTTGCAAGTGCAATATCAAGTATTTTGTTTGCAAGAGCCATGAAATCAGCATTTTTTGCAACAAAATCAGTTTCACTGTTAAGGACTATCATTGCACCGAGCTTTGCCGTCTGCAGTTACTTTTGACAAGAACAACACCTTCAGTGGCTTCCCTGTCGGCACGTTTGTTGGCAACAGCCTGTCCTTTTTTCCGTGATTATTTCAATTGCCTTGTCAAAATTGCCGTCAGATTCTTCAAGAGCTTTTTTGCAATCCATCATTCCGGCCAGGGTCACTCTTCTCAGTTTGGCAACATCTGCAGCATTTATAGTAGCCATTTTAATATCTTTCTATTATATTAATTAATAATTCATATTCTTATTCTTCTTCAGTTTCATCAGCTTCGACAACAGTTTCATCTTCCTCTTCAGTTCTCGATTGCAACAGTTTCTTCTTCAACTTCGACTTCTTCCTCTCTCTTCAACAATTGCTTCAATTACTGACAGCAGGAATATCTTTTGTTTCAAGTTCTTTCCTTATGAACTTTCTTATCTTTCAGTGCCGGTTCCTTGTCTTTTTCAAGTTTTCTTTCATTAAGACCTTCTTCAATAGCCTGGCAAAGAATGCTCAACTATCAGTGAAATTGATTTTGATGCATCATCATTTGCAGGTATCGGGAATTCAATATCTGAAGGATCGGAATTGGTATCAACCATTGCAAAAACAGGAATACCAAGTCTTTTTGCTTCTCTTACAGCAATATGTTCTTTGCATACATCAACAATAAAAAGTGCTGAAGGGAGACTTGTAAGATCAATAATACTTCCAAGGTGTTTTTTCAAGTTTGGCTCTCTGCCTTGTAACCTGAAGTCTTTCACGTTTTGAAAGGTTTGTAAAAGTACCGTCAGTAGCCATTTTATCAATTGATGCCATTTTTTTGACAGCCTTGCGGATTGTCGGGAAGTTGGTAAGCATACCACCCGGCCAGCGTTCTGTAACATAAGGCATGTTAACCTGCTTTAACTTTTTCGGCAACAATCTCTTTTGCCTGTTTTTTTGTTGCAACAAACAGAACTTTCTTTCCCGATTTGGCAATATGCTTCATTGCTGAAGCAGCTTCATCGAGTTTTACAATTGTTTTTTCAAGGTCAATAATGTGAATTCCGTTACGCTCCATAAAAATATAAGGAGCCATTGCAGGATTCCATTTTCTTTTAAGGTGTCCGAAATGAACACCGGCATCAAGTAATTCTTTGAAATTTGTTCTTGGCATTTTTATTTTTTTTAAGTTTACATTCTTTCAATCAATTGCAGAGTAGTCCCGCTCTGCGGGAGTCTTTGCAATTTAGATACTAAACTTGCATCTATAATGACTGATCTATTAATTCCTAACGTTTACTGAACTGGAATCTCTTGCGGGCTTTTGGCTGACCTGGTTTTTTCCTTTCAACCTCACGCGGATCGCGTGTAACAAATCCATCTGCTTTAAGCGCTGATTTGTTTTCAGCATCAATCATGACAAGGGCTCTGGTAATACCAAGACGAAGAGCTTCAGCCTGTCCTTTTACACCACCACCATCAAGATTGACATTAATATCATATTTGTCAGCAGCATTTAAAAGAACAAGCGGCTGTGTTACAACATACTGAAGTGTTTCAGCACCAAAATATTCTTTATAATCCCTGCCGTTTACAGTTATTTTTCCTTTGCCATCACTTAAATATACTCTGGCAACAGCTGCTTTTCTTCTTCCAAGAGCATTGATTGGTTCCATATCTGTTGCTTAATTGTTTTAAAGTTCAATTTTTTTTGGTTTCTGTGCTTCATGCGGATGTGCTGTTCCTGCATAAACATGCATATTCCTGTAAAGTGCACTTCCAAGCCGGTTTTTTGGAAGCATCCCTCTTACAGCATTCTCAACCAGACTTATCGGATTCTTTTTCAGCATCTCTTCAGCAGTTGTAAATCTCTGACCTCCGGGATAACCTGTATGCCTGACATATTCCTTGTCAGACCATTTTTTCCCTGACAGAGCAACTTTTTCAGCATTGATAACAATAACATTATCACCGCAATCAACATGAGGAGTAAAGTTTGTTTTATGCTTTCCTCTCAGCATTGAAGCCACCACTGTATGCAAGACGTCCAAGAATCTGCGCCTTCAGCATCAATAATTACCCACTCCTTGTTTACAGTAGCTTTATTTGCTGATACTGTTTTATAACTTAAGGTGTTCACTTCTTATTTATTTTTAATTGATACACTTATAATTTAATGTAATAACCCCTTATTTTGGGACTGCAAAAATACAATATATTTCCTAAAAAAAAAGAAAAATGACAGGAATTTAAACAATGAATAATAAAACTGGCTTATTTTTACAAACCAAAATTGATAGTATGACGGAGGCAACCAGAATGACCCGGGAATTTTTTTCACAGGATGTGCTTGAAGTTGCGCCTGCCCTCCTGTCAAAAACCCTGGTGGTCAGGTTTGAGAACAACGAAATTAAACGGTTCAGGATAACTGAAACTGAAGCCTACAGGGGAGAAGAGGACAAAGCCTGCCATGCCTGCAAGGGAAGAACATCAAGGACCGAAATAATGTACCATGAAGGTGGCAGGTTGTATGTTTATCTTGTATACGGAATGCACTGGATGCTGAATGTGGTGACAGGAGGAGAAAATAATCCCCAGGCAGTACTTATAAGGGGACTTGAAAACTGCAGCGGGCCCGGCAGGGTTACAAAAGTACTGGGTATCGACAGGTCCTTTTATGGTGAAGATCTGACTGTTTCGAACAGGATTTGGCTCGAGGAATCAGGGAGAAAACCGGAATTCAAAACAGGACTGCGGATAGGGATCGATTATGCAGGAGATTACTGGAAAAACAGACCATGGAGATTTTATTGGGAACTTAAATCTACAACCTGAATCATCCCGCCATACGGAGGAAGCCGGTTACCGTTGTTTAAGGGAGGCCAGCCGGAACAGCTTGTCAAACCTCAAATGAAGTGTAAGCGCATTGTCGAGTCTCTTCAAAACCATATCATAATATCCGTCAAAGGCGAAATAGAGCTCAAGAAAACTTTCAGGCAAAAAGGTAATATTCACTGAGCCTGTGATGATCTTCCTGTCATGAACAGTTATATTTTCAAGGTGGTCTGAAACTGAGCTGAAAATAAAATTCCCATTTGGAGCATAAAAGTCATGTGATGTCCAGTACCCGGCATTAATATCGACTATTTTATAAGAATAAAAGATCTTATGCCATTCTCCGCGGCCATAGTTTATGCCTGAAGGTGCATTTCTCGTCAGGGCATTTCCCCTGAAGATCAGATACTCAATGCCGGTTTTTCCATATCTTTGCTCACCAAGGTCAAAACTTACCCTTACACCCCCGGCGACATTCAGGTAGGTTTCGGTATGTTCAGGGTAATTGCTTATCTGACCTCCATAATGCTTGAATTGCAATTGAACAGGCACCTCAAGCCTGAAAAAGTCTGCAATCAGAGGAGATGAATACTTGAAGGATTCACCGGCTGTAAATATCTCCCGTTCAGAATCTCCCTTAAAAATATAATTTTCCCAGCTCAGCCAGGTATCACTCAGTAAATGTTCATTGAAAATCCTGAACTGAAGTCCGTCCTCTGAATAGTTGGTGTAAAGCCTTTCCCGGTTATAATGGGGATCGAACAGCTCATTCTTGTAGCTTGCAGATAGTGAGCCGATTGTTAGAGAGCTGTTTTCAGAGAAGTTAAATGTGGTGGAGAAAAGTGGCTTTATTACTGAAAATTTATCTGTTCCCGAGTAACTCAGCAGATGCATTCCCAGGCGGAGAGTTACTTCTGCCGAGGGACGGTAGATAAGTTCGGGATGCAGAAAATAGCCAATGAGTGTATAACCTTCTATTACCGGGTTTGAATACTCATTATTCCTGATGAAGTTTACATTCCTGAAGTTGAAGTAAAGTTTCTCCACAGACGAACTTGTATCTGATTTTTCCTGGCCGGAAACGGGTATGAGGGTAAGGAATAGGATAAGAATTATTGAGGCCGGGTATTTCATCAGAATTTTATTTTGGGTAAAAGTAACAAAATAAGCTTCAAGTTAAAATGAAGTTAAATAGTACACTCATTGTGCTTTAATAACATTTTTTTCCGTTCTTTGTTTTCTCGGAAACAAAAATATTTTTAATATGAATTCATTATGGGGCAATTACCGCCGCCTGAATACTCTTACCGGATGGGTCCTTTTTGTCATTTCATCAATAGTTTATCTCCTTACACTTGAACCTACAGTCAGCTTCTGGGATTGCGGGGAATTCATTCTTTCAGCATTCAGACTCCAGGTAGGGCATCCTCCGGGAGCACCCCTGTTTCTGATGATCGGCAGGATAGCAACACTTTTCGCCCTGGGGGATACTTCTAAAGTAGCGCTTATGATGAATGCACTTTCAGCTGTCAGCAGTGGTTTTGCAATCATGTTCCTTTTCTGGACAATAACCCATCTCGTCAGAAAAGCATACTCCAATGGAAACGGGATCGAACCTAAAAATATACTTCCTGTTATCGGAAGCGGAATAATAGGTGCTCTGGCTTATACATTTTCGGATACCTTCTGGTTTTCGGCTGTGGAGGGTGAACTATATGCCCTTTCATCACTTGTAACCGGACTTGTCTTCTGGGGTATGCTGAAATGGGAGGAGGAGGCTGAAAAACCTTATTCAGGAAGATGGATCATACTTATTGCATATATAATGGGACTTGGGGTTGGGAATTCATCGCCTTAACTTACTTGTTTTACCTGTTCTCATCTTTGTATTTTATTTCAGGAAATATGAAGTTACCAGAAAAGGAGTGATTTACACTCTCCTGATTTCAGTAGCATTGTTATGGCTGATGGTCTTTGTTCTTCTTCCCGGGGTCCCCAAAGTTGCCGGATGGTTTGAGCTTCTGTTCGTTAATGTCATAGGGCTTCCGTATAACAGCGGGCTTATCCTGTTTGTTATCCTCCTGGCCGGTCTGCTGATATTTGGGATCAGGTACTCAATTCAGAGTAAAAGGGTCATCCTGAATTATGCAATGACAGCAATAACCGTAATAATGATTGGCTATTCATCATATGCCATGATCATGATAAGATCATCAGCCAGGCCTCCGATGAACCAGAACAATCCGTCGGATATCTTTTCGCTTTCATACTACATTAATATGGAACAATACGGGAGCTCTCCAAAGATTTACGGGAACTACTACAGCGCTCCTGTTATCGATGCAAAAAATGTGGTTGCCGGATACAACAAGATCGACGGGAAATATAAACCCTATTACAGGCCTGAGTATGAATATGATAAAGAATTCATGACGGTTTTCCCCAGAATGTACAGATTCAGATCCCGAACATGAAAGTGCATACAGGTACTGGGGAAAAATTACGGGACGGAAATATTCAGTTTCCTCAGGTTCAGGGAAGCAAACTGTTGTCTGTCCCACATTCGGTGAAAATCTGCGCTATTTTTTCAGGTATCAGACAGGATTCATGTACCTCAGGTACTTCATGTGGAATTTTGCAGGAAGGCAAAACGATCTTCAGGGCGACGGTAATCCGATCCATGGCAACTGGATAAGCGGCATCAAATTCATTGATGAAGCGAGGCTTGGAAATCTTGATAAGATACCTGAAGATCTTAAGACCAATCCCGGAAGAAATACATACTATTTCCTCCCCTTCATTATCGGGATAGCAGGAATGTTCTGGCAATTATAAAAAAAGAAGGAATGATTTCTGGCTTGTTTTTGCATTCTTTATAATGACAGGATTTGCAATTATCCTGTATCTGAATCAGTATCCCAATCAGCCCAGAGAAAGGGATTATGCATATGCAGGTTCATTTTATGCATTTGCAATATGGATAGGAATGGGATTTATGTTTGTCTTTGAAAACATAAAGAAGTTCTTTAAGGAAAGGTTGTCCGCTGTGGTAACATTTGCCGTACTGTTAACTGCAGTTCCGGTTCTCATGGCATTTCAGAACTGGGATGATCACGACCGTTCGGGGAGGTATACTGCAAGGGATATCGGTGCTAACTATCTTAAGTCGTGCGCGCCAAATGCAGTTCTGTTCACCTATGGAGATAACGATTCTTTCCCGGTTTGGTACGTTCAGGATGTGGAAAGTGTCCGGACGGATGTACGGGTAGCAAACCTGAGCTATATTCAGGCTGGCTGGTATATCGATATGATGAGGCAAAAAGCATTTGACTCGGATCCGCTTCCACTTTCACTGCCACCGGAAAAATATGTTGAAGGTGTCAGGATACAGCTGCCTGTCGACAGCAGGGTAGACAAACCGGTTGAATTATCGCAGGTAGTTCAGTTTGCCGGTCAGGATGACAAAAAATACATGATCGATATAAGCGGGAGGGGTGATTTTATGAATTATCTACCGGCAAATAAGTTCATAATTGATGTTGATTCGGCAAAAGTAGTTTCAAACGGAACTGTAAAGGAGTATTTTAAGGACAGGATAGCATCACCGATGATCTGGGAATATACGGAAAGTGACGCTTTTAAAGGGGATCTGGCAATTATGGACCTCCTGTCGACAAATAAATGGGAGAGACCTGTCTATTTTTCAACTACAGTTCCTTCAAGTCAGTACAAAGGGCTTGAAAAGTATTTTGTACAGGAAGGCATGGCATACAGGATTGTCCCGATAAAAACCACTGAACCGGAGGAAGGCGAGTTCGGAATGATAGATCCGGTGGTGATGTACGATAATATGATGAATAAATTTGAGTGGGGAAATGCAGGTGATCCTTCCGTATATCTCGACGAGAATAATAAAAGGATGCTAAGTAATTTCAGAAGGATATTCGGTAACCTGGGGAAAGCTCTGCTTGTTGCCGGAGATACAACGAAAGCTGTTGCCGCCGCCCACAAAGGACTCGAAATAGTGCCGCCTGAGCAGATACCGTACGATTTTTTTACAATTGGTCTTGCGGAAGTTCTGATACGTGCAGGCTACCAGGAGGAAGGAAACGCTCTGATCAACAAGGTAATCAGGTACTCAAAGGAATATCTTGATTATGCCTCCGGCTTAAGTCCTGGATTACGGTTTGGCCTTGATTATGCAATAGGCATTAATATGCAAGCGCTGCTTGATATCTATAACATTGCAGGGAGTCTGAAACTGGATTCACTTTCGAAGATTGTGGAGCCTGACGTGAACAGGTATTACAGCATTTTTTATTCAGCCAAATAGGATTTTATGCGGCATTTCAGGCCAGGCTTTTTTTCGAGGCTTATTTATCCCGGGGCGCTCTTCCGGATAAAAACAAAAAGAAATGAAGTGTGCCTGACTTTTGATGACGGCCCTGATCCCGGTTCAACACCAAAAGTCCTTGAAATTCTTGGAAGGCATCAGGTAACTGCTATTTTTTTTTGCACCGGATCTGAAGCTGAAAAGTTTCCTGAACTGATGGAGCTCATCAAATCGGGAGGACATGTTATCGGCAATCACGGATTCATGCATCTCAAAGGATGGAAAACCACGGGTACAAAATATTTTGATAATATAAACCGGGCGGCAGAATTGACATCCGATCTCTATTTCCGGCCTCCTTACGGAGTCATAAACCCTTTCGGGTATAACAAACTGAAACAATATTTCAAAATAATCTTCTGGGATCTGATGCCATATGATTTTGATCCCGGGTTTGGGAAAGAGAGATCCTTAAGAATACTGAAAACAAAAATGAGGCCTGGTTCTGTGATAGTTCTTCATGACAGATCCACTTCGACATTGCTCTTTTTTCTGGAAGAATTTCTGGATTTTGCGGAAAAAGCAGGATACAGTTTTGTGATCCCCGATTTTGCAGGCAAGGCGAAGTTTCTGAAATAAAAAGGTTGACTACACTCCTAAGCCCCAAGGGAGCCGAGCGTTAAAAAATTGAATGGGCGATACCAATCTTCAGGAATCCGGATTTTATTTATCGGAATGAAATACTACTTTTGAAAAGGTATTTAACAACTTCCAGATGAATATTCTGATTCTTGGATCCGGCGGCAGGGAGCACGCGATCGCGTGGAAACTTTCACAGAGCAAAAAGATAAACAAGATATTTATTGGTCCCGGTAATGCCGGCACAGGTTTTATCGGAACCAATCTTAAAATAGATCCGGAGAATTTTGATGAAGTTAAAAAGGCAGTTGCCGATAATAACATCGGGATAGTTATTGTTGGACCAGAAGCCCCCCTTGTGGGAGGGATCCATGATTTCTTCCTTCACGACGATTTACTTAAAAAGGTGCCGGTGATAGGCCCTGTTAAATCTGCAGCCCTTCTGGAAGGGAGCAAGGATTTTGCAAAGTCTTTTCTTACAAGACACAAGATACCAACTGCCGTTTACAGAAGTTTTGACAAATCGAACCTGGATGAAGCGAATGCTTTTTTAAGAACGCTTCAACCTCCTTATGTCATCAAGGCTGACGGCCTTGCTGCAGGGAAGGGAGTTTTGATAATTGACAATATTGAGGATGCTGAAAAAGAGGTTGATGCAATTATTGGCGGAAAATTCGGGACAGCCGGGAAAAAAGTGGTCATCGAGCAGTTCCTGAACGGTATTGAGCTATCCGTGTTTATCATTACTGACGGGAGATCTTATAAACTTCTTCCCGAAGCGAAGGATTATAAAAGGATTGGTGAAGGAGATGACGGACTGAATACGGGAGGTATGGGAGCAGTCTCTCCTGTTCCCTTCGCGACTGCTGGTTTTATGGAGAAAGTAAGGGAAAGGATAATAGATCCTACAATGAAAGGCCTGGTGGAAGAAAGCATTGAGTATAAGGGGTTTATTTTCTTCGGACTTATAAATGTTAACGGTGATCCATTTGTAATCGAATACAACGCAAGGCTTGGTGATCCTGAAACAGAAGCAATTATGCCCAGAATAAAATCTGATCTTTTCGACCTGATCGAAGGTGTTGCTTTGGGGAACCTGGATGAGAGAACTTTGGAAATTGACGATAGTTTCGTGTCTGCAGTAATGCTTGTTTCCGGCGGATACCCCGGAAGCTATGAAAAAGGCTATGAGATCTCAGGGCTGGACAGAACAGAAAAATGTGTCGTCTTTCATGCAGGAACTACAACTGCCGGAGGAAAGGTTGTAACTTCGGGAGGCCGTGTCCTTGCTGTGAGCTCATTGGGAAGGACGATGAAAGAAGCTCTTGAAGGCTCTTACAGGAATGCGGGATTTATAAAATTCACCGGTAAATATTACAGGAGAGATATTGGATTTGATTTATAGCATCTATGTTTTTACGAAGATTCAAGGGCACCGGGCCTGACGTCATTGCTTTGATATTTATAATATTGATTCTTCTCTGGCTGGGTTCCATTCTGCATCCCGGGAAACCATCATCATTGGGTTTTGATGTTGAACCCATGCCGCTTTTCGGGCTGTTGTCAAACATTATCGGGCAAAATCCCCTGATTAACGTCCTTGTAACTTTTCTGCTCGTTCTTCTGATAGCTTTCCTACTTGTGAACTTCAATACATCAGGATTCTTCATAAGCGAAAGGACCTTCCTTCCGGCATTGTTTTACGTGCTCTTCAGCGGCTTGTTTCCGGAGCAGCAAAGGTTGAATCCGGCTCTGCCTGCAGCAATATTTCTGGTTTTTGCTATCAGGAAGATAATGGACTCATACAAAATCCAGTACACAGCTTTTTCTTTTTTCGATGCGGCATTGTTAATAAGTACTGGAAGTCTTTTCTATGCACCATTTATCTGGTTTGGTCTCCTTTTAATTATCGGGATTGCAATACTCAGGACCGGAAATATCAAGGAGATAATAATATCGCTTCTGGGACTTATAACACCCTGGTTTATTACTTTTGGATTTTACTATGTCGGGAATGGAACCGGATCCTTATTGTCAGCCATAAAATACAACCTCTACGGAGAGTCTCCGGATTTAAGTTTTTCAGGGATAGAAATAGCCGTGCTGATAGTTCTCGGAATAATTACACTGCCAAGCATTCTATTTCTCTTTTCAGTGATAAACAACAAGAAGATTAAGTCCCGTAAGACATTCCGGCTGCTTATGTGGGCATTATTAATTTCAGCAGGCATCTTCTTCCTTGTGCGCCCGGTATCGCTGGAAATATTCTGGCTGGCCGGAATAACTGTGAGTTACCTTATGTCCCACTATTTCGTTTTCAGGAATATGAGACTTATCCCTGAAATTTTATTTTCCCTGCTTTTTGTTCTTGTTGCCACGATGCAAATAGTAAATTGGGGATGAAGGGATCATTTCATCATAAGAACAATACTGACGCCTGAACCGGAACCTTCCCCGCTGAAGTCAAAGCAGACCCGGTAAATCCCGTTTTTTTTGCAGAGGAAGTCAATCTGGGGATATATTGTCCCCGTTTTCATATCCAGTGATGAAAGGACCAATTGATCTTCCTCATCTCTCAGGTTGAGTAACAATCTTCCATCCGAATCAATGGCATTGCACATTATAAAACGATATTTAATATTCTTTCGAAGCGGCAATCTGGCTTTATATCTGAAGTCTCCTGGTGAAGTGCCAGGCCCGAGCATGATTATAAAATCCTTAAGGTACTTTGATGTCGGTTCAACAGATGCAATGCAGTTGATGACCAGGGAATCCTTATAAACCTGACCCGATGCAGGCAGGAATAAGGTCCCTAAAAAGAAAAGCAACACTATAAACCTTTTCATGTAATTTTTAGTTTGTCAGGTTATTTTTTAAAGGGGGATTTTACAGTTGGTTTGACAAATTTTCTCTGTATCCAACCGGGTACTATCGATGCACCTATTATCAGGTAAGGGTAATAACTTATTACCCTCCAGATAATTGCGATAGCAAGTGCAATACTGGTTGCAGAAACAGGATCACCGGGTATCGTGTCAGAAATATAGCGCCCGAGGATAAGCTCCGCAAATCCGCTTCCACCCGGGGTGGGACTGATTATCATCATAATCCAGGTTACGAGCTGCCTGGCAAAGATCAGGAAATGTTGATCGATTGCAAAGAAAGCTACGAGAATTGCATTTACCACCCAGTATCTTGAAGTCCATGAGAGGAATGTCGCAGTAAAGGCTTTTAGCCAGAAGGAAAACGGCTGCCTTTTCAATTCATGTGAGCTCTCCACAATATCATCTCCGGCTTTTATGGCTGATTCCTTCCAGCGTCTTAAAACCGGCAGCCTGAATAAATAAATCAGGGTACTTTTTATCTTCCTGGGGTCAATAAAAAGCCCATATCCCACAAAAATCACCCAGGCAAGGATGATCAGATAACCCGCCGCGGCAACTATTGTAAGGTTATTCAGCAAAGTCATCCCCGTTCCCTGAAGAGAAGTGGTAAAGAGAATATCACCTCCGACAATCAGAAGGATAAGCGGAAACATGATCACAAAATAAAGCTCATCGAGAAAAGATGTGGCAAGGACGATTGAAGTGCTTCTGCCAACAGAAATTCCCTCTTTGTGAATAAAGACCACTGCGACAGTTGTTCCGCCAACTGTTGAGGGCGTAATTGCGGAGGTAAATTCCCAGAGCATAATTACCCGGAAAGCCTGGCGCCAGTTGAGATCTTTTTCAGAAAGGATCCTTATCCTGATTATGTATCCCAGATCCCTTCCTATCATAAAACCCCATGCCACTATAAGCCAGAATACGGATCTCCATGTGAAATTCAGATACTTTAACACTTCAGTATCAATTTCTTTCACAATAAACCAACCGACGACCAGCAGCCCTATTAGTATCGGAATTATGATCCTTACCGGCTTAAGCCTGCTTACAAGATTATAATCGCTTTCCCGGGTCATAAGGAGGGACATAAACTGTAATCCGTGATTTTACTGAAAACTTCACCTGGGGAATTTTTCTGAACCCTGTAAAAAATTTAAATATATACCAAATATAGATTATTTTCGATACGAATTTTGAAGCTAATAATAGTAATTATGGTTGTAGGAAATAAATTTCGTTTTAGTCTGTTAACAGGTTTCATAGTGCTTTTAACCGGGGCATTATGTGCCCAGCCTGAGGGCAGAAGTATTCAAAACTTCAATGCCGGGTGGAAATTTTATAAGGGAGATGTCAGGGAAGGCCAGAGTCGCTTGCTTGATGATTCGGGTTGGCGGACTCTTGATCTGCCCCATGACTGGAGTATTGAAGGACCGTTCAGCAAGGAGAATTCGAGCTGCACCGGATACCTTCCGGGCGGTGTCGGGTGGTACAGAAAGACCTTCAGCATGCCGGCATATGAAAAAGGCCGTAAGGTGTTTATTAGTTTTGACGGAGTCTACAATAACAGCGAAGTCTGGATCAACGGGAATTTTCTTGGAAAACGTCCAAACGGGTATATACCATTTCAGTACGACCTGTCACCGTACCTGAATTACGGAAGCGAAAACCTGATTTCAGTTAAAGTTGACCATTCACTGGATGCCGATTCACGCTGGTACACAGGATCGGGAATATATCGTGATGTAAAATTAGTGACAACTGAGCCTGTTCATGTCACGCAGTGGGGAGTATATTGCAGGACAACCGGGATCACTTCTGCAGGTACAGTTCTTTCAGCTGATATCACAGTATTGAATGAAACAGGTCACAATGTAAAAGTAAAAGTTGTCAGCACCCTGATGTATGGAAATGAAGCAATTGGCAGGGCAATTAAGAAAATATCCTTCACCGGGTCATCAGAAGAAACTGTCAGTCAGGTTTTTAAAATCACAAATCCAAAGTTGTGGGATGTCGAAACCCCCAACCTCTATTCGCTTGTTACAGAGATAAGAGGAAGGGAGTTGCTGGATAAAATGGTTACCCCGGTTGGTTTCAGAGATTTAAAATTCGATGCGGATAATGGATTTTTTCTTAATGGAAAAAACCTGAAGCTCAAGGGTATCTGTATGCATCACGATGCAGGAGCGCTGGGTGCTGCGGTCCCGAAGGAGGAGATAGCCCGGCGTCTTGATATTTTGAAGGAGATGGGATGCAATGCCATCCGCACGAGCCATAATCCGTTTTCTTCTGATTTTCTGGACTTATGCGATAAAAAGGGGTTTCTTGTTATCGATGAAGCATTTGACGAGTGGGAACTTCCGAAAAAGAAGTGGCTTGCAGGGTGGAATGTTGGAACTCCGGGTAAGGAAGGATATTCGGCTGATTTTAAGGAATGGGGAAAGATTGACCTGCGGGATTTTGTTCTCCGTGACCGGAATCATCCCTCAGTAATAATGTGGAGCATTGGAAACGAGGTGGATTATCCCAACGATCCGTACACACATCCCATCCTTAATACAGAAGCAAACCCCCAGACCTGGGCAAAGTACAACGAAGAATTGCCACATGCCGACAGACTGGGAGAGATTGCAGGAGAACTGGTGGCGGTTATCAGGGAGCTTGATGCCACAAGGCCGGTGACAGCGGGGCTTGCCTCCGCTCTTATGTCAAATGAAACAGGTTATGCCGATGCTCTTGATGTTGCAGGTTACAATTACCAGGAGTCCAGGTATGCTTCCGACCATTTGAAATATCCAAAGCGGCCACTCTACGGGAGTGAAAACGGAATGACGCTCGAAATGTGGAATTATGTTGCCGATAACAAATATGTCATGGGGCAATTCCTCTGGACAGGAATTGAATACATAGGTGAAGCAGGGCGATTTCCATCACGATCAAATACTGCAGGGGCTATTGACCTTGCAGGAAATAAGAAACCTGAATTCTACTTCAGGCAAAGCCTCTGGAGCGATAAGCCAATGGTTTTCATTGGAACGACAGATCGTCTGACAGATACTCGTCCTGAAAGCCTCTGGGCGCATAAAAGAGTTGACCCGCACTGGAATTGGGAAGAGGGAAAAACGATTAGCGTCAATGCATTTTCGAATTGCGGGGAAGTGGAGCTCTTCCTGAATAACAGATCGCTTGGAAACAAAAAGATGGCGGAGTTTCAAAACAGGACTATAACCTGGGAGGTGCCTTATGAAAAAGGTACACTGAGAGCTGTAGCCAGAAATAACGGAAAAGAAGCGGCAAGCTTTGAATTGAAAACTACAGGAAATCCTGTTAAAATTAACGCAATGGCAGATGTAAACTTCAGTTCAGCCTCGTCTGACAAGGGAGGGATAAAGCATATATATTTGACACTCTGCGATGATGCAGGGAATACTGTATATTCAGCCAATAATGAAGTCACCTGTGAGATTGCAGGACCGGTCCGGTTATTGGGTATTGAGGATTCAAATCCTTCAAACATTGAAGACTATAAGGATAACAGGCAGCATGCTTTTCATGGTAAGCTGCTGATCTACATTATGCCGACCGGAGAAGGAGGTAAGGCAACTGTTATATTGTCCTCTCCCGGTCTTGAGCCGAAAGTTCTGGAGTTAGATCTTAAGTAGGGTATACAATCGGTCCCGAAGGCCGGATATTAAAAACCCACCACCTACGGTTCGGACGTTAAAATCTCCCGTTCATCATGGTTATTTCCCGATTCTGCATCTTTTATTTTTTTGGGGATCGTTCAGTGTTTTTCTTTGATCTGAAATTTTTGTTAATCCAAAAAAAGAAGAAGATGAAAAAGAAATTGATTTCAGCGACGGCATGCATACTGGTTATATCCGGAATATGTATAACCTCTGTTTGTTACAGTCAGAATCAGGAAGCTGTCATAAGAAAATACCTCACTCAGCTGCCGGCAGGCAAACCTCAAAATATACCGGCCAGATACAGGATGACAGCTGTTTATACAAACATGGACCTTTACGGAAACTTTACTGTCAAAAACCAAAGTAACCGGCGACTATACAAGGGGATTTGAAAATGACTCTGTTACATGGGAAAATGTCTTTGTCGCTGCTTCGAACAGCAAGGAAGAAGCTTTTCCTGCCGGCATAAGACAGGAATACATGGAAAAGATAAAGTATGTACCCTCTGGTAAAATGGTGCAGGCGGATGCTTTTAAAAATTTCCCCTCTTCCCTTGATAATATTTTTGCCAGAAACCTTATATGGGACATGTTGTCGTTTGAAATTTTTGCCTGGAGTTACAGCGATTCGTTAAAACTGAACTATCCATATATTATTCCGGACATTAAAGGTCAGTTTGAATTGGCAGAACTTGGCAAATATTCTCATAATAAGATCCTGCTGCAATGGAAAGGTATTTCCGTATTAAATGACGAACTATGTGCGGTCATCGATTTCAACGCGCCCGATAATATAATTGAGCTGAACATGGATTTGATAAAATCAAAGGGGACTGAACAGTACTGGGGAACAATCCTTGTTTCAATGAAGACAAAAAACATTGTTAACGGAGTGATGTACAGCGGGACCATTCAGGACATTGAAGTTAAAGGGATGAAAGAGAATCTTCTTTTGAAAACGATCAGAGAACTTGAAGTCACCAGAATTCAATAAAGAACTCCTAAATTTGGTTTATGAAAACGTCCGTAAGATATGAATTTCTTAATCAGAAAAAGGCTTTGTCGCATTTTGCGATTATAGCTTTTTCTCTGATCGTGGTTCTCATTTTGAAGTTAGCCGGAAACATAACCGGATCACTGGCTTCTTTTCTTGCAGGATTTATTATGCTGGTTGCCCAGCTTGAAGTATTCATATATTTTGGCAACGCGTTATTTTCAAGCCTGAAATTCGATAAAAGTCCCGGGGAAATAACACGCATTGTCCTTTTCCGGCTGATGATCTTCCTGACTGCGTGCCTTCTGATTTCCCTGGCACTATTCATTCTTCTGAAATATACGCTTGCTTTTATCGGTGGAGGAGATGGTTCAGGTGTGCTTTATGATCTTTTCTATAATGAATTCAGTGGATGGATTAAATCAACATCAGGCGGATTATCCTTCGGAGCAATTATTTTTATTATTTTCCTTTGGCAGGACTCTTTACATCGTGAACAAAAGCTCAGGGAAGAGAACCTTATATTCCAGAATGAAACTCTGAAAAATCAGGTAAATCCTCATTTCCTTTTTAACAGTTTAAACACAATCTCATCCCTGGTTCAGACACACCCGGAAGCGGCTGAACGGTTTATAAACAATCTGTCATCGATCTACCGGTATATAATCGAGAATGGGCAGAAAAACAAAGTCTCCCTCAAATCTGAGCTTGACTTTATAACAGACTATTATAACCTTCACAAAACCCGTGATGAGGAAAAAATAGTGCTTTCAGTTGATGTCCCCGGTGCAGATCGCTTTGAGATCCTTCCAGTCTCTCTCCAGATACTTCTGGAAAATGCGATCAAACATAACATAGCTACGAGGGAGAACCAGTTAAGAATTACTATTTCAATTGAGGATCAATTTATTGTTGTGAAAAATAACCTGCAGAGAAAAGCTTCGCAACTGAAATCGACAATGACAGGATTAAATAATCTATCCGCACGAATAAAGCTGATTACAGGAAAGGAGATGATTGTTGAAGAAACTGAAGAATATTTCACCGTAAAATTACCCTTATTAAACAGTCATGATTTTGCTAAGAGCAAACACGTATGAAAAACAAGTTAAACTGGTTTTTAAGCTACCCCGGTTTTTAATTAATTTATTTACGAATGAAAATGAATGTCCTCGTAGTTGAAAATGAGATCCCGGCTGCTGACAAAATCGTCAGGCTTTTGAAAAAGATAGATAAATCTGTTACAATCCTTGGTGTTATCGAAACTGTAGAAGAAACAATTAACCGTTTACAGGAAAGGCCCCAGCCTGATCTTATCCTAATGGACATTCAGCTTGATGACGGGCTTTGTTTCGAGATCTTTGAAACAATAAACATTGATATCCCCGTAATTTTCACAACTGCATACGATGAGTTCACCCTTAAAGCGTTTAAGGTAAACAGTGTTGACTATCTTTTGAAACCGATTGATGAGAAGTTGCTTAAATCGGCAATCGAAAAGTTCAAAAAGCTCTATGGAGATAAAGATCCTTTTAAAAGGGATTTCAAGCAGCTTTTATATGAATTCAGGAATCAGTATAAATCAAGATTTCTTATCAAAATCGGCGATAAATACAGATCTGTCCCAGCCGGGGAGATAAGTCATTTTCATATTATTGAACGAAATGTATTTCTGAATGATCATCAGGATAAGGACTATGGAGTCGACTATTCTCTCGAACAGCTTCAGAGCATGCTGGATCCAAGGAAGTTCTTCAGGATAAACCGTGATTGCATAGTTAATATCGACTCAATATCACTGATGTACAGCTATTCATCAAGCAGGTTACAGCTCACCCTGAAGAACAGGGAAAAAGGTGATCTTTTTGTTGTCAGCCGTGACAAGGTTGCTGATTTTAAGCATTGGATTGATAAATGATAGTGTGGTAATAATTTATTTTTTTACATTTGCCCGTTAGCCCCTAGGCGAAGGCGGGCTCAGTGGAACTCTGTGTAAGTTCATAATTTCTTGTAATTATTTTAAGCTTATAACTATGAAAAAGACCCTCTCAATCCTTTTAGCATTACTGCTTGTTTTTTCGTCATGCAACAAGATCAATAAAAGTATGGAAAATCCATTTTTCAGTGAGTATGATACTCCGTTCCAGGTACCTCCGTTCGATCTTATTGACACCAGCCACTATCTGCCTGCTTATGTTAAGGGCATTGCTGAGCAGCAGGCTGAAATTGATAAAATCCTGAATAACAACGAACCACCTTCATTTGAAAATACTGTTCTGGCATATGATAAATCCGGCAGACTTCTCAGGAAGGTAAGTTCGGTTTTTGGGAGTCTTAATTCGGCAAATACCAACCCTGTCATGCAAAGCCTGAACAGGAAGATCTCTCCGATGACCACAAAGCACAGGGATAATATTTCGTTGAATGAAAAGCTTTTTCAGAGGATCAAATCGGTTTATGATGCCCGTTTTACAAGCAATCTCGATTCTGACCAGGTGAGAGTTGTTGAGAAGTACTTCGATGATTTTGTCCGGAATGGCGCCAACCTCAATGAATCAGACAAGGAAAAACTCCGTAGAATAAATGAGGAGTTATCTGTCAACCAGATTAAGTTTAATGAAAACCATCTGGCTGAAACCAATACAAACTTCAGGCTTATTGTCGACAAAATGGAAGATATGGATGGACTTACAAAAGAGGTGATCGACGCTGCTGCCGAAACGGCAAAAGCTGAAGGTAAGGAAGGAAAATGGCTTTTCACGCTTCAGAAGCCAAGCCTTCTTCCTTTTTTGACTTATGCCAAAAACAGGGATCTGCGTGAAAAATTATACCGTGGTTATTTTATGAGGGGAGATAACAATAATGAATTTGACAATAAGGGGACAATCCTGAAAATTGTGAACCTCAGAGCTGAAAAGGCAAACCTGCTGGGTTTTGAGACTTACGCAGATTATATAATTGAGAACAATATGGCTAAAACCCCTGAAGCTGTTTCGGAATTCCTCAATGAGCTTATGGTACCTGCACTGGTAATTGCAGGAAAGGATCGTGATGAGATGCAAAAGATCATTGACAGGGAGGGGGGAAAATTCAAACTGGCTTCATGGGACTGGTGGTACTATTCCGAAAAGCTTAAAAAGGAGAAATACAACCTCGATGAGGCAGAAATGAAGCCATATTTTGCACTTACAAATGTAAGGGATGGCATGTTCCACGTTGCCAACAAGTTATATGGGATTAAGTTTACAAGGCTGACAGACGCTCCTGTTTATCATCCTGAAGTTGAAGTTTTTGAGGTAAATGAAGCTGATGGATCTCATGTTGGGGTCCTTTATCTTGACTACTATCCGCGTCCGGGTAAAAATGCCGGAGCATGGTGCGGAAGGTTCCGCAGCCAGACATATGAAGGCGGGAACAAAGATATACCCGGTTGTAACAATGGTTACAAATTTTACGAGGCCATCCGGGGATACACCGGCCCTTCTTTCCTGGGATGAAACCCAGACCCTGTTCCATGAGTTCGGGCACGCACTTGCCGGACTCTTTACCGACGGTAAATATGACAGGACAGCAGGTAACTTCCCTCGGGATATGGTTGAACTGCCATCACAGATAATGGAAAACTGGGCAGGGGAACCCGAAGTTCTTAAAGCATATGCAAAACACTACAAAACCGGGGAAGTAATCCCGGATGACCTGATTCAGAGAATGGAGAAAGCATCTGTATTCAACCAGGGATTCATCACAGTTGAATATATAGCAGCCTCTGTGCTTGATATTGACTGGCACAGCATAAATGAAGCCAAAACAGGTTGATGTCAATGCATTCGAAAAAGAATCAATGGATAGGATACATCTTATTGATGAGATCATTCCCAGGTACAGAACTACCTATTTCAGCCATATAAACGGAGGTTACGCCGCCGGCTATTATGTCTACCTGTGGGCCGCAGTGCTTGATTCCGATGCATTCCAGGCATTTGTGGATTCAGGCGATATCTATAATCACGAAATTGCCGCCCGGTTCAGAAAGGATATCCTGACTGAAGGAGGAAAGGATGAAGGCATGGTGCAGTACCGCAAATTCAGGGGCAAAGATCCCTCTAAAGATCCTCTGCTCAGAAAGCGGGGTTTACTTTAATTCCTTTTCTGAATGGGATATGTTCCAGCCGTCAATAACCAGCACTGGCATTTCGCCATTCAGATCAGCCGGATTGAATTCCACTGTAACCGTCCTCTTTTCCTTTGGCAGAAGTGAAAAGTAGTTATCTTCCCAGTAGACCGGCAAGACCATATTTTTGGAATTCTGTTTAAGGATTTTTGGATTAACAGAAAATGCCAGTGAGGCGGAGGGATTCTCAACTTCTATGACTACACGATATTTCCCTTTGTCCTTAACGAAAGATAAGACACTACAGTTCAGGTTCACCTTTTGAAGGCTGTTCAAAGCGTTAAAATCTGCCTTTTCATCACCTTTCGATGAGAGCCAGTAAAAATTTGAAGAGAGCTCCTTATTCACAGCATCGGTTAATCTCAGTTTAAGAAAGCTGACCTCCCCATTTTCAGTGGGAAAGGCCGGAACCGGAACTTTCAGGCATTCATCTGATTTAATATTAACAGTTGCTTCTGCCGAATATTTTTCCTCCATATTGATATTGTACAGTTTTGCAGTAGCTTTTAGTCCTGTAAAGTCTTTATAATTGCTATTAACCACGCGGATCGAGTTATCGTCATAGGCGTATTGAATATGCAACAGTTCGCAGGCTTTTTTGGTTCCATAGAAGGAGCCGTTGGGTGCGAAAAAATAATCATACAGCTGCCAGTACATGGAGGGCCATGCTGAATTGTACATCCAGTAAATTATTCCGCTGGAGCGGTATTTATTTGCGGCAAATGCTTCAAACATCGCCCGCGTAGCCTCATACTGGAGGACCTGTGATTTCATGCTGTATTCTTCCAGACCTGACGGCTTTCCATATCTCGATTCGAGAGCTTCCCTCATTGGGGGATAGAATGCCTTGTGGAGCCGGATATTCCAGGAGTTGCTGATCGGCCAAAGATCTTTTTCAGGCATCATCAGGCGCATAGTCTCAACAGGTGGAATCTGCTCACCAGCAGGGGCTGCTTCAGTGTTAAATTCAAGTTTCCCGTACCAGTAAACAGGCGGGGCATAAGCATATACTTTTGGATAGGGGCCCATATAAAGTCCTGTATTTCCGTCAATAGTGCTTGAATCAGAAGTTGCTGATGACTGATAGGGTCTTGTACCGTCATACTCGTTAAGCACACTTATATATCTCTTCTCAACCTCTGCAGGGGGAAAATTATCACTGCCGTAGAGCCAGTCAAATACAGAAGGATGATTTCTGAGATGGACTATCTGATCTCTCCAGCTCAGTTCGGCAATATCTGCAATATGCGGGGTCCATGTTTTCCATTGTTCCCACGAGCTGCAGCAGCACCAGCCTACAATCAGCATTATACCTTCTTCATCGCATCTGTCAAAAAGGTAATCAGAGCCGCGGGGAGCCTCCATCCTCAGTGCATTCAATCCCATGTGTTTTGCGTACATCAGGTCTGTATCAACTCTCCTGTCCGACGGACGCAGCATCATATCCTGAACATAGCCTCCACCCCTGATAACAATATTTTTTCCGTTGACCTGGAATACCCTGGTGTGTTTACCATCAAAATTATTCATCCAGGAGGTGATTTCGCGGATCCCGAATCTGGTTTTATTTGTGTCGGAAACCTTGCCTTTTATGTCGAAGGTAAGGGTGAGATCGTACAGGTTCTGAGGGCCCGCCGTATGAGGCCACCATAACCTCGGATTATTGATAACAAGAGGTTTGAATTTATCAGGATCAAAAGCTACAATCTTTTTTTCATTGGGATTCAGGGTAATATCCTGAGCGACAGTTAAATTTTCAATCCTGCCTGTCAGAGTTCCGGTAATCTTGTTTCCAGTCGGATTGAAGAGTTCCGTTGAAATGGTCAATCTGGCAACACTGGTTGAAGGAAGGTTAAGCTTCGTTATGACTTTTGTGTTTTCAATTGCAACAGGTCCGGTTGCATGAACGGATACATCGTACCAGATCCCCATTCCCTTATCGGGTGGAGTCGGGTTCCAGTCAACCCAGGTGATTGTAAGGTCTTTACCTTTTGGGGGAAATATTTCAAGTGCCAGACAATTTTTACCACCGGCAACTGCAAATTCCGTAATGTTAAGGTTATATAAGCGGTAAGCTCCCTGCACCGAAACAGTATCAGCTATCAGATGCCCGTTAAGCCAGATATTGGCTTTATAATTGATGCTGTGGAATTTCAGCCAGGTATTCATCGCCTTTGTAGTCCGATGGCAATGAAAACACTGTCCGGTACCACCAGGCAACTTTAAATGGCGAATTTTCAGGCATTTCAGCTCGTCTGCTGGCCGTATAACCAGGTATCGACTCAATATTGGTCCCAAAGTAAGGATCGGGATATACCTTGTTTTCGACAAGGGTTCCAAGCACCGTCGATGGTACTGTTGCAGGATACCATTTCACCGGTTCAAAGGCTGAGGAGGATATTGTTTTTCCTTCAGCTTTTATCTCAGTTGAAGATTGAATGGCCCAGTTATCCCTTAATAAAATCTTCTCGCTTTTGGTAGTCTGGCACAATACAGCCGTTGAAAAGATTCCGGCAGCCAGGAGAAAGCTGCACAGCTTTTTTGTTTTCATATTAAATGAAGATTAGTTTGACGTTTATCAAATAAGTATTGTAAAGTCTTGCACATCAGACCATTACAAAATTTATATCAATTTAATAAAATTACAAAAAAACATTTGACTAATCAGGAAGTTTATTCATTAATTTTATTGTTTAAAACCATTACTCGTTCAGTTGAACTAAATAATAGAACTGATTATGACGAAGAAACCAGTGGACTCAGGTCAAGGACAATCAGCAAGGGGCACGATGATTACGGATCTGCATGGCGCCAGAAGGATCTTGACCTGGTCCTCAGCAAGGAATTCAGGGATCTTATTAAAGCCAATAATATCATTCTGATAGGTTGGAAACAGATAAGGGATCTGATGAACGCAAAATAAAGACCAATAACAATTTTATAACATAAGGAGCCATGAAAACATTTAAACCACTTTTCATGATTGTGCTGCTTTTTGCATTTGCACAATCTGTCAGTGCACAGCTGAAAGGTTATTACAGATTTCCTGCCATACACGGTAATGAAATAATTTTCACTGCAGAAGGTGACCTGTGGAAATTCGATCTGACTACCAATGAGGCGGTCCGAATCACCACCAACCACGGGGTCGAGTCGCAGGCAAGCTTCTCTCCCGATGGTAAGTGGATTGCTTTCGTCGGTCAGTATGAAGGTCCGTCGGAAGTATATGTGATGCCCTCCGGAGGTGGCACACCCAGGCGACTAACTTATGAGGAAGGAAATCCTGCAGTTTATCAATGGACATCTGATGGAATGATTTTGTACTCAACAGGCAGCTACTCGACTCTTCCTAATTCCCAGCTTGTCAGGATCAATCCTGCGGATATGAAAATGGAAGTTGTTCCACTCTCCCAGGCCGATCAGGGAACCTTTGCGCCTGATGGCTTACTCTTTTTTACCCGTCTGAGGGACCAGGGAAGTCATACAAAACGTTACAAAGGCGGAACGGCCCAATCGATCTGGAAATTCGACGGCACAAATGAAGCACAGAATCTGACCGGCGACTATCCCGGCACAAGCAAAAACCCGATGTTTTACAATAACAGGATTTACTTCCTGACCGACCGGGACGGTACCATGAATATATGGTCAATGACCACTACAGGTGCTGACCTTAAGCAACACACAAAGGCAGTCCGCTTTGATCTTGAAGAAGCCGACCTTTATGAAGGAAAGATAGTATGCCAGCAGGGAGCCGATATTTTACTATATGATATTCTTTCTGACAAGACTGATAAACCCGATATTAAACTTGTTTCTGATTTCGACCAGAAGCGGGTTCAATGGATAAATGATCCCAAATCAAAAATTACTTCGTTGGATCTGTCGTACAAGGGTGACCACGTTGTAATTACATCGAGAGGTCGTATCTTTTCCGTACCGGTAGAAGGTGACAGATGGTCTGAAGTAACGCGCAAATATGGCATACGGTACAAGAATGCTGCTTACCTGAATGCAGAAAACGAGATTTTAATGCTTTCAGATGAATCGGGCGAATTTGAGATCTGGAAAGCCGACAACTACGGGTTTAATAATCCAATACCTGTGACTTCCGGATCAAAGAACCTGATAGAAGGCTTTCTGGCGTCTCCTGATGGCAATTATGTGGTATACAATGAGAAGGATAACAGGCTGATGCTTTATTCAAAAACAGGTATGTCCAGGCTCATAGCACAGAACGACTTCGGATTTCAGGCTCCTTTTGCCTGGTCACCCGACAGCCGGTGGCTGGCTTATACCGACTTTGCAGATACCCAGAGCGGTTATATTAAGATCTATGAGGTGCAGACAGGAAAATCCTACCAGATCACAACCGAAAGACAGGAGAATTACCGGCCGCAGTTCAGCGGGGATGGGAAATGGCTCTATTTCATATCGGAACGAACATTCAGCACTTCTGTCCGAAGTCCCTGGGGTAGCAGGCAGCCTGAACCATACTATGAGAAAACCGCCAGGATCTATGCTGTTGCCCTTAATACAACGGCTGTGTTTCCATTCCTTGAAGCTGATGAGCTTAATTCTGTAGAAACCGGATACCACGAAGCCTGCAGCAGCAAAAACTGATAAAAAGAAAACAGAAAAGCCCAAAACTGAAACTCAGGTTAATATCATTGACATCAATGGCATCATGAACAGGCTTTATATCGTTCCCATAAAAGCCGCCAACCTTGGCGCATTCGAGCTAAACAGTGAATGGGTCTACTGGTCGGAATATATTCCGGAAGACAACTCCGTCAATCTGAATGCTTTGAAGATAACCAACAAAAAAGAGAATGAAGTTGTGAACATCGCGACCTCCATAAATGAATTTACTCTTTCAGGTGACGGGAAGAAACTACTTATAAGGGACAAAAACGGTATTGTAGTGATCAATGCCGATGGCAAGAAACCTGAACCGAAGAAGAATATAGTGGACCTTACCAAATGGGCTTTTACAATTGATCCGGCAGAAGACTGGAAACAGATGTTCAAGGATGCCTGGCGGATGGAGCGCGACTATTTCTATGACAGGAATATGCACGGAGTTGACTGGAAGACTGTTTACGATCAGTACAGCCCGCTGGTTGAAAGGGTTACTGATCGCTATGAGCTTGATGACCTTCTTGCGCAAATGATATCCGAACTCTCAGCGCTTCACATGTTCGTTTATGGCGGTGACAAGCGGATTGCCACTGACAATATCTCAAACGGGTACCTGGGAGCAAAACTGACCCGCAATCCTGACCGGGGAGGCTATGTCATTGACCACATTTACAGATCTGATCCCGACTTCCCTGCCGAACTATCACCGCTGGGAAGACCCGGGCTGAAGATCCGTGAAGGGGACGTGATAACGGCAGTAAATGGCATTAGCACCCTTGGTTTTTCCCATATTAACCAGCTTCTCGTTAACAAGGCTGATCTTCAGGTAAGATTAAAACTTAAAAATGCAGCAGGCGGAACTTATGAGGAGATTGTAAAACCACTCAACGCTTCAGCCTTCAGTGGACTACGTTACAGCGAATGGGAATATACGAGGCGGCTTGAGGTTGAAAACCAGTCAGCAGGTAAAATCGGGTATCTTCATCTGAGGGCAATGGGCGGAAACGATTTTGACGATTTTGTTAAAAACTTCTATCCTTCGATCACAAGGGAGGGGCTTATAATAGATGTAAGGCATAACCGCGGGGGTAACATAGACAGCTGGATACTGGAGAAGCTTATGAGGAAGGCCTGGTTTTACTGGGCTCCCAGAGTGGGGAGGTCGACGCCAAACATGCAATACGCCTTTACGGGTCACCTTGTCGTTCTTATGGATGAGAATACCGCTTCTGACGGTGAGGCTTTTTCTGAAGGATTCAGGCGTCTTGGGCTTGGGAAACTCATCGGTGTCCGGACCTGGGGAGGAGAAATCTGGCTTTCGTCTGGTAACAGGCTTGTCGATAACGGTATTGCAACAGCAGCAGAAACGGGCGTTTATTCGCCCGATGGTGAGTGGCTTATTGAAGGTTGGGGAGTGGAGCCTGATATAAAAATAGACAATATGCCGCACGAAGCATTCAACGGTAAGGATACGCAACTTGAGGCCGCAGTGCAGCACCTGTTGAAGCTCATTGAGGAGGAACCCGTGAAAACACCACCGGTTCCCCGATATCCTGATAAGTCATTTGATTACAAGGATAAACCTTAAAATTGCGGCTAAATGATTTAAGAACTTTGACATTCTGACATATTACTGTTTTTTCAGCCAATTTGACTGAATAGTAAATCCAATCAGGGAAATTCCCCGGATTTTATCATGCTATGCATTGCCGGGCGGGTAAAATTCCGATAATCCTCCTTTTGGCTTAAATATTGTATTTCTTTTTTTCTAGCAAAGGAGGGCGGAATGGATCCAATTTCTGAAATAATCGTATCAGCGGTTGACAAAGTGAAGAACGCTGTAGTAAAGATCGATAATTATGCGATAAGTGACAGGCAAAGAATTTCCGGGTCAGGTTCAGGATTTGTTTTTTCAAGTGATGGATTGATACTCACGAATGCACATGTGGTTTCAAATTCTGAGAAATTGAATGTCACATTGCTTGATGGAGAAGAATACGCCGGAGAAGTAACAGGTATTGACAGGGATACAGATATTGCAATAATCAAGATATTCGGGACCGGCTATACACCAGCTAAACTCGGCACCTCAGGAGATTTGAAAATAGGACAATTTGTTATTGCTATCGGAAATCCTTTCGGGTATCAGCATTCGGTGTCGGTAGGTGTGTTGAGTGGTGTAGGAAGGACAATGCGAACACCCGACGGCCATCTGATCGATAATATCCTTCAGTCGGATGCTGCGATGAATCCGGGCAATTCCGGAGGCCCGATGATTGACACCCAGGGTGAGGTTATTGGCATTAATACTGCAATTATTCCCAGTGCACAGGGATTAAGTTTTTCAATCGGAATTGACACTGTAAAAGAGATTACACGGTACCTGATCAGGGACGGGAAAGTAATAAAGGCTTATCTTGGATTAATTGTCCATGAAGTAGATATAAATCCCAGGATAAAGAATTTTCACAGGCTCAGCTCAAAAAAAGGGCTTCTGATTGCCGGGGTTGAGAATGCATCACCGGCTTACCGTGCAAATCTTCATGAAGGCGACATAATTCTGGAATTTGATGGGGGCCAGATAGTGGGCTCGGGCGACCTTACTAAACATCTGATAGGAGGTGAGTTAATATCCAGGCAAACACGGATAAAAATACTCCGGCAGACCAAAATACTGGATATCGAAATCGTTCCTGTTGAGCGTCCTGCTGCGTAGGTTAAATTGGTTTTACACAATAAAAGAAGCCGGCACTGAGTTTTAAGAAGGTAGAAAATTGTGTTTATCAATTCATTCGTCAAATATTCGTCAACTCTGAAAGTGCCGGCGATTTCAAATTTAAATAAAGAAGCATACTGTATAATACTGACTAAACACTAGTTATAAACAGTTATTAAAAGTTATCAATACAGGGGGGATTTCCTGAAGTATGGTTAATCCTTCACCAATACCAGATCATAACCAAAGGTCCAGTGCAGGTTACCTCTTACCAGAGACGGATCAAACATGTCGTTACTTGGGCAGGGAGATTCAACTGTAGCGGTGAATTTAGCTGTGGCTGTAAATTTTTCCCCGTCGAATTTACCCTTAAAATACAACGTGCCTTCATTAATGCACGGGCCACAAATGGTTGCGCATGCATGCTGGCGTATTATATCAGTAATGTTGACCCCGGTACCATCGGGCAATGTCATTACAGGAACAGGGTATTTAAAGCTCAGTTTATGGGATGAACCCATTTTTCCGATGCAGGTGAGTGTCACCTGTGAGGAAGGTTTGGATTCAGTGAACTTAATTTTGAAATTGTGGCTGTCGGAGAATTCAAGTTCTGCGACACATGGATTACTGACATCCTGCCATACTTTTCCGCCGATAATCTCCCATGTGCGATACCTTGTCTTTCCGGTAAGGTGAATAACTTTTCGCTCATTAATTAACAATCCGGCTGCTTTAAGACCAGTTCCGACTTCATTCTGTAGTTTCATAGATTTGTTATTTTTAATTGACAGAGGGCAGAAATAAGCAATGGCATTCCAGGTTACCTTTCTTTATCCTTATCGAAATTACGACAAGTTTTTTCCAATTTCAAATATCTTTTAGCAAGTCGATTAAATAATCTATTATACAGATAATCAAAATAAAAGGCAAAAACGAATATCTAAACCAGGGAAAATTTTTCCGGATTTTGAACATTTTTCATTCCGGAATGTTTTGTATGTGTGAGGCCGGCATCCTTTCCCACCTTACAAATTATATATTTGACGAACTATATAATATTTGACGAACAATTGATAAATTCTCTCTTTAAGACAGTAAAAAAGGATGCTGGCCTTTTTTTATTGTCGCCGGTTCAGGTTGTCTTTTAACGGTTTTGTTTCCTGATCAGAAATAAGAAGCCGGCACAGAGTTTTTTGAAAGGTGTCAAGTAATTATTCGTCAAATATTCGTTGTCTCTGAAAAGTGCCGGCGATAACAAATTTAGGTATAGAATCCTTTTGTTTGGCTTTGGTTAATCATTAGTTTTGAACAGTTGCTAAAAGTTATCAAATATTTCATACTCCTGAGAATGAGTTACCGGGTCTCTTTAAATTCTCTCATGAATTACTCACGATCCTTTCTATATAAGGAGCATTAACTTTTCTGTTCCAAATAACATCTTCAACTAAATTATAGCTGTCATACCTTTCTTTTTTTATCCGCTTTCCCTCCATTACAGCCAGGAGAATGGAAGCTGAATATATATTAAGCTCACAATCATTTCGGCCATAATGTTTGACATAGTATTTTCCATACCTTTTATATTCTCTTGGGGCATATCTTAAAACGATTTCTTCGAGGGGATTTTCCAGGTAGACTATTTTACCTGATACAATCTTATTCACAATCGCTCCTGCTCTGATATTTCTCAGGAATCTTTTATAACCTCTGAATGATTCTGTTATCATATAAAAATGTCAATAATGCAAATTGGGCTTTACTTCAGATAGTCAAACGGAAGTCATGAATCTGTTATTGTTTTAATTTGTCAGGTGCTATGTCAATTCTTATTAAACAGGTACGTCATCCCAGCTTTAAGATTGGCGAAGCTGTCGTGGCCATATTCTTTTTGCCCAAACTGGGTAAATAAAAATGCACCCAGGTTGACAGACAGTTTGTTACTTACGGGTAATGTCACGCCGGCTCCCGGGCTAACCAGATATTTTATTCCACCGTCAGTTTTGGCAGAATTTAACAGTATTCCACCGTCACCAAAAACAAAAAATCTTGTTTTGCCAAGGTTAAAAAAGTACCTGAAGTCAGCAAAAAGCGGAACCAGGGTACCCCCGTTATATAACGATACACCAACTCCTATTCCTCCTGTCATATTACTTGTCAAACCCAAACCCAGAATTGATGTCAGGTTAATAACACTTTTTGCATAATCCCGGTCTGACTGAGATATCCCTATTCCGGCATTAAGTTCCGTGATGTTCATTAATCCGGATTTTGTATTTCCCGAAGCAACAGGTTTTGTTGAATAATTTCCCTGGCTGTAACTTATTGAAAGGACAGCCATAAAAAATAAAAATGCTAATAGAATAAGTTTTTTCACGATAGGTTTTATTAAGTTCAACAATTGCAATTTACTAAACGGGAATAAGTTAGTTAATATTACCTGGTATGCTGAAAGTTTATTTGTTTATGGTGTACCGGTCAATTATTGTAGCTAATGTCTCCGGCATCTATAATGTGGTTCAAATTATACCGCTACCTAATGCCACTGATATAAGAACAAGCATTACTGCCACTAATACCTGAATAAACCGCATAGTGATTTTCTTTATCAGTTTATTTCCGGAGTAAGCGCCGGCAATGGCTGATAAGGTTGCAGAAATAAGCAAAGTGAGGTTTTCGTGAAGGTTTGCAGCAGTGAACCGGGAGGCATAGACTGATAGTCTTGTTAAATCAACCAGACATGCGATTACAACTCCTGTTGCAATGTATACCTCTTTAACCAGACCGCTTTTTATTAGAAAAGCACTTCTAATTGCTCCCTGTATCCCCGCCAGGCCACCGAAAAATCCGCTTAATGCACCACCCAATATCAATTTGTTTCTGTTAAACTGTATTCTTTGAACAGAAGGTGCAATCTCAGGAATTGAAAAAATGATTAAAAGAATTGCAATAATCAGTTTTACAGGCATAATTTCGAAGTCTTTACCCCACAAATGATACTGAAAGAGTGAAGGCATTGCCGTTATTCTGAGCAATAACCAGGCCCCTGCAATGGATGCCAGGATTGCAGGAATACCAAACCTGAGCAAAACTGCCTTATCTGCACGTCTGCCTACCAGTACGATTTTAAAAAGATTATTTGAGAAATGAACAACGCCTGTCATGGCAATAGCAATATCTATCGGAAAAAAGACTGCAAAAACAGGCATTAATATAGTCCCCAGGCCAAATCCGGAAAAAAATGTAAGAATGGCTGTAAAGAATGCAACCAGGCAAATTATTATTATTTCCATAACATCGCCAAACGAATTAAACAATAACAATCCGAAAGAGTTTACGCTATGTTACAATAGGTTTAAATCCATGAAAGAAACCAGAAACAGAACCGATGATTCGGATAAGGGCAATTTTACTTTATCAGAAATAACCGGCTTTTAAGATTTGGTTTGCTGCGTTTATATCTTTGGAGTGCTTTCAGAATTGGATGGGCAAAAAGCACAACATTTTATTCCGTTAATCAGGAACTAAAAAAGGAATAGTAAATGACACTCTTTAAATGTTGTTAATAACTAGGCAAGATACCTTGATAAAAAGATAAGTTTTCTTGAATAAGTTATTTTACATTTGTTAATTATTTATATTCTTGAGTTTGCTACTTCCTATAAATGAATCAGATTAAGAATATATTTATTGAAAGAACCGCAAAAACTCCCCAGGTTGATTTCAATCAACTTACTGGAGATTTGATTTTGTATGGCAGGTCTATCCCTGAAAATGCAGCAAAAGTTTATGAGCCTCTTCTGGCCTGGATCAATGACTATATAAGATCTCCGCGTCAAACGACCAATCTTCGGCTGAACCTTGAATATTTCAATACTTCCTCTGCTATCTGGCTTGCCAAAATGGTCAGTGCCCTAGGCAAAATAAGCGAAGAAGACGCCGTTCTTATTATCCACCTCTATTTTGATATTGAAGATTTTGAGGGTATGGATATGGAAGAACTCAAAGATATGGTGAGTAAGCTGGTAGACAATATTGGTGAAGTTAAAATCAGTATCGGTTTGAAAACCTACGGTACCGAAGCCAGTGGTAAAATCGTAAAAGAATCGATAATTTTTATCTGATTATTTCCCCGCTGCTCACATAGGATCTATAGGGCTTCAATCAGGTTTTTAAGTTTAGCTGTCACCTGAAGGGCAACATCTCCCAATGCTTGATTTGTAATGGACTGCATTGAAGCGATGGGATTTACAGCAGCAACCTCAATTTTGTTCTGTCCTTGTTCAATAACCAGCACATTGCAAGGTAACATAGCCCCGATTTTGTCTTCGGTTTGTAATGCTTTATACGCAAATTGCGGATTGCATGCGCCTAATATCTTGTATTTCTTAAAATCAACCCCAAGCTTTTCTTTTAGTTTTTCATGCATGTTGATTTCAGTAATCACCCCAAAGCCTTCACTTTTTAGTGCCTCAGTGGTTAACCTGACAGCTTCGTCATATGAAACGCCAAGTACTTTGCTGAAATAGTATTCCATAATTTCCTGATTTTTAAAAAATTATTAAAATAAAATTCAGGTAAGAATGCACTTTCCGCTATTTTCAGGAAATAAATCAGTTAAATAAGTGCTTCTACCACATCCTCCATCAATTTTAATGTACCCTCTACAGGATCTCCCCCAGCCTCATATTCGAGTGAGATATATCCCTTATATTTCGCATCATTGAGTACCTGAACACAACGGTTGATATCAACTTCAGGATACCGTGTCCATCGTTTTGCATGGCACATCGTTTTGGCTTTCGGAATTAAAACCTCAAGACCATTATAGAGCATATATTCATGCTCCCAGTTGCAAAAATCGGGAGAAGCCTCACAGTAGGGACTATTTACTTCATTGAGTATGATTATTATATTTATTGGATCGGCCGCTAATCCCCAATGGTTTTCAATCGTGACTTTGACACCCAATTTTTCTCCATAGTCAGCCATTTCCCTGAACGATTCAATAGCATTTTTCAGGTAAGGAACAATCTCCACATTTTGCGGATACCCCCCCTTGATAACGGACGCAGGAATTATCTGCGGACCTCCTGTATTTACACGCATTGATTTGACGCCAATAGTTTTTGCAGCATCAAGCCAAAGTTTTGCCGTACGGATCCCTTCACGCCTTAGCTGCTCGTCCGGATCGGCAATATTACGGGGGGCATTATTTGATATATGCACAGCCTTTATTCCGCTTGATGCGATTTTACCGGCAAGTTGATCGAGGTAACGTTTTGAGGATGGTGCCGATGGATCAAAGTCACCGAAACGGGTTTGCCCATCTCTTTCACTGCGGGTAAACATTGAATCATCGGTTATATCTCCGAACAGTGATGACCAGAGATCCATTGTTTTAACCTCAGGATAAATATCTTTTGTGAATTGTGGAAAGTCAAGAAGCGTAATTTCACCATATTTCTTCTTTAACTGAACAGTCTCCGGACGTTCCTCTCTTCCGGGAAGCATCCGCCTCCTGAATAACTGGTTAACTGCATAAGAGTTAGATGAAATTTGCTGCAGGCGTTCGTTTTTCGTTCGCTTCATGGGTTTTTCTTCATTACCCGGCTTTGGCGGAGTCAATCTGCCAATCCCTGCAAAACCTATTAATCCGGCGCCTGCTGATTTCAAAAAATTCCGGCGTCCAAGAGGTAAGGGAAATGATCCAGTTTTATATTTCATGTTGCTTTTTTTTAACTGCTTATTTTCAAAATTACAATTTGTTCAGATAAAATGCAATATACCTTTTCAAAGCAGAGGGTGTAACAGTCGGAGCATTGGGAGATCCAAAGCCCTGTCAGGGGCTTGACGAAGCAGTCATGAAAATGACTGAATATGAATAACCTCCGGTGCAACCGGAGGTAAGGCCATCTCTCAAGGCGTCAAGCCCTGAAGGGCCTTAATAAACTTGAAACAACAAATTCAGCTCCTTCAGAGCTGAGACGCCCGGGGGGGATTGCTGACCTCCGGTTTCACCGGAGGTTATTCACATATCGCCACATGAGTGGCTCCCTTGTTGGAACCGCTCCGCGGTTTTTGAGATGTGTATAAAGAGTAGGTTACTCAAGGGGAAGGGATCTTTTAGTATTCAGGCTTTTTTACAATCCCTGTTCTATGCTCCACAGGCGATATTGCAGCAGGTTTTAGCATCACAAGTAATAAAGGAGACAATCTCTTTCTAAAGGGGGCATACGAGGGATTCTTCAGGAATCAGGGCTTCCGGTTAAAATAGAATACTCCTCTGTATTCTGGCACAAATGCCGCGAGATCGTCGTTGTTTCTGAACAGCAGTAGGTTGAATTTTTTTTTAATCAGGAGTGCACTTTGGTAAGCCCATGAAGGTGATCCGAGGGCATATAATAAATATAATCATTTAAGCATTACTTTGCGATCACCTTTTTAGGCTGTAAAAAAAGTGGTATAAAAACTGATATACCGGCAATAAGGTCATTGGCGACGCAAATAAACCATGAAATTGCTGCAAACTTCATATTGGCATGACCTGACATTGCAAAGGCACCATCTGATAAAAAAAGTCCTAATAACAACAATCCGAGACCTGTAATGATAAAAACTCTTTTTTTAAGACGACCCCCTCTTTTATTGACAATAATAATCTCCCTGAAAGCATAAAAAATTAGCAGATGAAGAATTATGGTGACAATTATCATTTTAATTGCCCCTTCGCGCTGTAATCCCGGTGTATTGTCTGCGAAGAGAGCCGGAATTATTATAAAAGCCAGGATCAAAGTCGTAAAGATGACAAGTCCCACTCCAATATATGGAATACGATTCCTGACAGATTCAATTTTCATAAGACCTCCCTGAATTCTTTTATTATTGATTGAACTAGATTTTTTTCTGCTAACTCAAAGTTACTCCAGAAAATAGCGGAAGTCAATTTTATTTAACATAAAAGCCCCCGGAGATGATCTGAGTTCGTGGACCATGATGTTAATTTTTCTAACGTGTCCCTTTTGAATATTTTCGGATAAGCAAGCATCCCGACTCTCCCCGGGATCCGGGGGCATAAAAATATCTGTATGAAATACTCTAATCCTTTAAACAACGAACGCTCATGCCATCATAATAATACCAGGTTCCTGCAGGAAGAGACCATTGAAAAGGGCTCCATCTACGAAAAAGTTCGGAACAAATGTTCCGAAATATTTCGCAACAATATTAAAATTTGTGGACTGTGTCCACCGTAGCCCGGAGCAGACTTGGCGTTGAAGTTCATCTATATGATAAAAAGCCCTCCTTCGCCAAGGCTACGGAGGGCGAAGGTGGAGATTAGGGGAATCGAACCCCTGACCTTGTGACTGCCAGTCACACGCTCTAGCCAACTGAGCTAAACCCCCGTCAAAAAAGGAACCATCAAAAATTTTCAACACGCTCTAGTCCCGAAAATCGCTTGCGATTTTCGAGGATCCTCGTTCTGCTGATGCAGAACGGGACCAACTGAGCTAAACCCCCTTAAAAGAACTGATATTTATGTCTCACAAACCCTGATCTCCCGGTAGCTATTTTAATTTGCCAAACCCCCGGAATGGGTGCGCTAATTTAAGAAAAAAATAAAAATAAAAAATCAATAATAATGCCGTTCTCTTATAATTTGCTTTGAAAGCGCTTATTTGTACTTTTGATTGAAATTTTACTTTTGATTTAACTTTTCAGTTTCCCGATGGTTTTAAGTTAGTCCGGTAAATCTGTTAAATCTGCAAAAAGGCTTTTTTGAACATGAATGAAGGAGTACGAGTAAAAAAAACTGATATTGAATTAATTGGGAACGATAATCATCAAAAAATGGTGATATCGGACTTTGATGATCTTGTTTTTGAACACAGGAACAGGGAGTATGGTGCCTATCAACTACGCAAAAGGTACTATAAAGTGTTGTTCACAGGTACCCTTATTGCCTGTCTGCTGGTCATTGCTGCAGTACTTATCCCTTTTCTTTCAAGACCGAAATCAGAGAGGGTTATATCAAGCGGTCCGGGATACGTCACGGTTCAACTGGAGGATCTCGAACAGCCTGAGGAAGTATTTATTCCACCTTCACCTCCGCCTCCTGAACCTGCAAGAATTCAGGAATCTGTAAAATATGTTCCTCCTGTAGTTGTTGACTCGGTAAGTCCCATTGAGAGGGCTCCGATATCCACTGATGAAGCTCTTGCTTCAATAGAGGGTGAGATAGTTGAAACGACAGGTACGGGATTCGGGGATGACCTTATTCCGGGATTGGATGGAGGAGACACAGAAGAGCCAATGTTCCAGGTTGAAGTAATGCCATCTTTTAAGGGAGGTGATCTTAACAGGTTCCGGGATTGGGTAGGGAAACGAACAAACTATCCCCAGGCTAGCAATTGAGAATAAGATAGAGGAACAGTTTTTCTTACTTTCATTGTTGAAAAAGATGGTTCTGTAAGCAATGTGACAATCCTTAAAGGGGTTCACCCGCTACTTGATAATGAAGCCGTAAAAGCTATTTCCGAATCACCAAAATGGACTCCGGGTTTACAGCGAGGACAACCTGTAAGGGTGAGATTCCAGATTCCGTTGAGTTTTATCTACTAAAAATGATGAGAGTCAGATGAATAAGTTAAATGCAATTGTAATTAAAATGCAATTTTTACGTTTATCTGCAAATTAACTCACAATTCTATGAAAAGATATCTTTCTGGTCTATCTATTCTCCTTATTACTTCTTTCAGGATGCGGTTCATCAAAAAAACAACTTGAGAAAGGCAACTATGATGCTGCTATAGACAAAGCCGTAAGGCAATTACGCAAAGATCCCCGCGATACTAAACAGATTGACATCCTTGACAGGTCATATAATATTGTAAATGACCAGGATAATGAAAGGATCAGATTTCTTAAAATGGAAGGAAAACCGGCAAACTGGGATGAAATTTATCTGTTAAATAAAAGAATGAACGACAGGCAGTCACTTGTAAGAACTGTTACTCCACTTGACACTTAACGGTAAAACCATTGAATTTCCATATGTTGATTATATGCCGGAAATGATAGCTGCAAAACGTAAATCAGCTGATTTTTATTATGCTCATGGTAATGAACTTATGAAGAATGAGTTAAAGGATTCATACAGGCAGGCTTACTATGAATTTGTAAGAGCAAAGGAATATGTTGGAGATTATGAAGGGATTGATAATAAAATCCAGGAATCAAAATATCTTGGAATGAGCAGGGTATTTATTACATTGCAGAATAGATCAATTCTGAAATTTCCTCAGGAATTTGAAGCAGGATCTTCTTGCTCATTGATCTTCCCAGGCTTAACAGTGAGTGGGTTGAATACCATACTCAGAATCTTAATACTGAATACACAATATGATTATTATGTCAATGTAAATGTCAAAAATATTGCTGTAAGTCCTGATCAGACAATGCAGCGGGATACAGTTGTAAAAAGAGATGTTGAGGACGGATTTACTTATCAGCTTGATAAAAAGGGTAATGTTATGAAGGATTCTCTCGGAAATGATATTAAAACAAAAAAATATAAAACACTTCAGTGTGCACTGATCGAGACAATTCAGTCTAAAGCATGCCGTATCGACGGTGATGTTGAAGTGATCCAGGTGAATCCGAATAAAGTCCTTAAAAAAGATCCTATTGGAGCTCAGTCAGATTTTGAAAATATTTCAGCACGTGCTCTTGGTGATATCCAGGCTTTAAGCCAGCGCACAGCTTGAAAAAACAAAATCGAAGCCAATGCCATTCCCTTCAGATATGGAAATGGTTATACGTTGTTCGGAATCACTAAAACAGGCAATCAAACGGGAGCAATTCAGAATAACAGGAGGTTTATTATATTAAATGACCATAACTAGCACCGCAACTAAATGATTGAAACAGGAAACCTGAAAGGGCAATACTTAGTCGGATTAATCTATCCGGGACAGGATGAAAATGAAGTCAGGGAATATCTGGAAGAACTTTCATTTCTCACTGAAACTGCAGGGGCGAACCCCGGTTAAAACATTCATTCAGAAACTCGATATTCCAGATCCCAGGACTTTTGTTGGTTCAGGAAAGATAGCCGAAATAGCAAGCTTTGTTGCTGAAAACAATATCGATATTGCTATTTTCGATGATGAGCTTTCTCCAAGCCAGATGAGAAATATTGAAAAGACTCTTGGCTGCCGAATTCTCGACAGAACAAATCTTATTCTTGATATTTTTGCCCGCCGGGCCCGGACATCCCATGCCAGAACACAGGTTGAACTTGCCCAGTATCAGTATCTTCTTCCCCGACTGACAGGAATGTGGACACACCTCGAACGTCAGAGGGGAGGTATTGGTTTAAGAGGCCCGGGTGAAACTGAAATTGAAACCGACAGAAGGATAATCAGGGAAAGATTTCGCTTCTTAAGACACAGCTTAAGAAGATTGATATCCAGATGTCTACCCAGCGGAAAAACCGCGGGAAAATGGTCAGGGTGGCACTTGTCGGTTATACAAATGTCGGGAAATCAACAATCATGAACCTGCTCAGCAAATCGGATGTTTTTGCTGAAAACAAACTTTTTGCAACACTCGATACAACAGTCAGAAAAGTTGTTATCGGAAATCTGCCATTTCTGCTTTCCGATACTGTAGGATTTATCCGCAAACTTCCTCATGATCTGGTCGAATCATTCAAATCAACTCTCGATGAGGTAAGGGAATCAGATCTGCTTGTTGCATATTGTCGATATCTCCCATCCGGATTTTGAAGAACAGATAAAAGTGGTTAATGAAACTCTTAAGGAGCTTGGATCAGTCAGACAAACCTATAATAATTGTTTTCAACAAGATCGATGCTTTCACATATACTGTAAAGGATGAAGATGATCTTACTCCTGTGAACAAGGAGAACTATTCACTTGACGATCTGGAAAAAAGCTGGATGGCATCTGATAAACATCACAAGACAGTTTTCATCTCAGCAAAAACAAAGGAAAATCTTGAGGAACTGCGCAAGCTTCTTTATGAGGAGGTAAAAAAGATACATGTTAAAAGGTATCCTTATAATGATTTTCTGTTTGAGTAACCCCAATCCTCTAAGCTTAATAGATCTCAACCTCTAAACCGTCTCTACTGGAAGGGGACTTATAATTCTATAGATCATAGTTAAGCCCTCCTTTGGGGAGCAGCTGGGGATTAGCGATCAGAGATGACCGAATGGGTTGAAACTGGATTAATAGAGTTTATTTGCAGCCATATACTCTGCAATCTGAATTGCATTGGTTGCAGCACCTTTTCGGATATTATCAGATACAATCCAGAGATTCAGGCATTTCTCCTTCGAGAGATCCCTTCTGATCCTTCCGACAAAAACCTCATCCCTGTTATGCGACATGATCGGCATCGGATATTTGAATTCTGCAGGATTATCATAAACCACAATTCCCGGGAACTGACTGATCAGAATCCTTACATCATCTATATCGAAATCCTTTTCAAACTCAACATTCACAGCTTCGGAATGACCTCCAACAACCGGAATCCTGACAACTGTAGCAGTAACCATTATAGTTTGATCTTCAAGTATCTTTCGTGTTTCGTCAATAAGTTTCTGCTCTTCAGTTGTATATCCGTCAGTTTGAAATGATCCACCATGGGGAAAGCAGTTCTTGTCGATCTGGTATGGATATGCCATTTCACCTTTTATCCCGCGCTCTTTCATTTTCCATCTGGGTAACTGCCTTTACACCTGTTCCGGTTACTGACTGATATGTTGCAACAACCAGTCGTTTAATCTTATATTTTCTGTGAAGAGGAGCCAGTGCCATCACCATCTGTATTGTTGAACAGTTCGGATTAGCAATTATCCTGTCTCCTTTTTTTATTACATGACTGTTTATTTCAGGAACAACAAGCGGAACATTCTTATCCATTCTCCAGGCTGATGAATTGTCAATAACGACAGTTCCGTTTTCAGCAAATGCAGGAGCCCATTCTTTTGATGTTGATGCACCTGCAGAAAAAATTGCAAATTCAGGTTTGGCTTCAACAGCTTCCATCACACTTACAACCTTAACAGCTTTCCCCTTGAAAATAATCTCTTTACCAACCGAACGTTCCGATGCGGCAGGGATTAATTCAGATACCGGGAAATTTCTCTCCTCAAGAACTTTGATCATTGTCCGGCCAACCATTCCGGTGGCTCCAACAACAGCTGTTTTCATATTTTAATTTGTAAAAATTAAAGTAATTACTTATATTTACTTTCACTTAAAAAACGGTCAAAATTAACTTTTTTTTCAATTCGTCCCGCTGCATGAAAAAAGTTATTTTGCTGGTTTTGTTAATGCCTGCTATGGCATTCGGCCAGATTATTGAAAATTTCGAACCCGGTAATTGTACCGGTTGGATCCAAAGTCCTGAAGGACGCTGGAATGCTGATAACGTAAACAGCATTTCAGGTAGCTTTTCACTGCATCATACATTACGATAACTCCGGATCCGGATCTGACAGGATCGGATTGGAACTCCGGAACCTTCACACAGATGAAGGATTTACAAAATGGAGCTTTAAAGTTAGATACGGCTGCGAACCATCCTCATCCAACAACTGGGCTTTGTTTCTCATGTCGGGATCTGACCCTCCTGCTTTTCAGGATGATTCACGGATAAACGGATTTGCCGTTGGTGTTAACCAGACCGGATATGACGATACACTTAAGCTCTGGAAAGTAAAAGAGGGGATATATTACCCTGTTATAAGCACCGGATTAAACTGGGAGACTGATGTAGGAATTGCAGGAACAGTTAAGATCTCTGTCGAAAGATCAAATACGGGACAATGGAAGCTTCTTGCATACGGTCCTGATGATGTTCTGATCGACTCGTCATCAGGAAGTGATATTGAAATACCCGGAACCGGATGGCTGGTATTAACCTATAAGTATACCTCCACACGCGACAGACTTTTATGGCTTGATGATTTAAGGATCGAAGGAGTCTTTTATGAGGACAATAAACCTCCGGAAATTAAAGGATGTGAAGTCAACGGGAGGAATACACTATTGCTTTCTTTCAGTGAAGAACCATCACCGGAGTCCCTGGCTTTATCGAATTTTTCGATTGAAAACGGGAGCAACCCGGTGTCTGCAATTAACCATATCACGTTAACGTCGGTTACATTAACATTTGAAAAGCAGTTCCTGAATCAGATTGCACATAAGCTGGTCCTGAGTAGTTTATGCGATAAGGTAAATAATTGCAGATCAGATGCCACAATTGAATTTACACCTGTATGGGCGATGCCGGGAGATGTAGTAATTTCCGAGATAATGGCCGATCCTCTGCCTCCGGTTTCACTCCCCGGGAAAGAATATCTCGAGCTGACTAACAGGACGGCATATCCGGTCAATGTGAAAAACTGGTTTCTTACTGACGGGAACCAGAAGTATTTCTTCCCGGCGAGGAGAATAGCTCCCGGGTATCCTGTGATTGTTTGTTCAAATCCTGATACAATTTTATTCCGGAGTTTTGGCACAGCGATCGGACTAAAATCTTTTCCTGCACTGACAGATGGAGGCAAGGTCCTGGCTTTAAATGACAGCACAGGAAGTCTGATCCATGGAATAGAGTATTCTCCTGATTGGTATGGGGATGTCCTGAAGTCCGGAGGCGGCTGGTCGCTTGAGATGATTGACACCGGATTCCCGTTTTTTGAGGATGGCAACTGGCAGGCTTCGATTTCAAAAGAAGGTGGCACTCCCGGAATCATAAATCCTGTCTCACAAAACAATCCTGACATTTTATTTGCAGGGATTGAAAATGTGTTTCCGGATGACAGCGTAATTATCTCGGTCAGGTTCTCTGAAACTGTAATTGGATTAAGTGAAAAAGTTGGTTCTGTTAAAATTGATGAAACGAAAATTGAAGAGCTTTTCCCCACCGATCCTCTATTGAAGGAATACACTGTTATACCGCAGGTGCCCCTTGAACGTGGAAAGGTTTACACAATCACAGCAGGCAACGAAATCGTTGATTTTGCAGGTAACCGGATGCAAAGAGATGAATTCAGTTTCGGGATCACTGAAGAGTCCCAGGCAGGTGATATTCTCTTTAATGAGCTGTTATTTAATCCATTATCAGGCGATCCGGATTTTGTAGAATTCTTTAATAATTCCGGACGGATCATTGACGCCTCCCGTTTGATGCTTGTATCGGTAAATGATGAGACAAATGATACCTCAGAGGTCTTTAATCTTTCCGCCGGGCGCCGGTGTATCCTTCCGGGGGACTACTATGCAGCCACCACTGACAGGAAGAGAGTGCTGGAAAGGTTTTTTACTTCTGATCCTTTCAGGGTATTTGAAGTAGCATCACTTCCGTCAATGCCTGATGATAAGGGTCATCTGATACTGTTCAACCGCAGGCTTGATAAGATTGATGAAGTAAAGTACGATGAAAAAATGCAGTATTCCCTTTTGCAGGAGTATGAAGGAATTTCTCTTGAGAAGATCAGGCCACAGGGTCAGTCAGCTGATCAGTCGTACTGGCATTCTGCATCTGAATCAGCAGGGTGGGGGACACCGGGTGCTGCCAATTCAGTAATTTCAAAGGTGCCGGAGGGAGAAAATACGTTAACCTTTTCTTCAACAAAAATAACACCGGATAGCGACGGGAATGAGGATTTTCTTGTCATTGATTTAAAGCTGACCGGTAACGGAAATGTTGTTTCGATATCGGTTTTTGATGAAACGGGAAGCTTTGTGAAAAGATTAACAGATAATTTTCTTGCCGGACAGGAGGCTTCGATTGTGTGGGACGGGACTTCGGAAGATGGTGGAGTTGTCAGAAGCGGGATTTATATTTTACTGATCTCTCTTTTTGATGAAACCGGTAAAACCCGGAGCTGGAAGAAGGTTTGTGCGGTTATCCGTTGATAAGATTACGGATTTCGGATTGTCGATTGCGGATTTCGGATTTGGATTTAATAATAACTGATACTTTAAAAATATAGATTTCTAAAACCAGTAAGAAAGATGGAACATAAGAATTTTTTACCACAAAGGGTCACAAAGGTTTTCACGAAGGATCACAAAGTAAAACTATATCCGGAGAGTCATTCTATGATCTTTAGGGTCCCTTCGTTAAGCACTAAGTGGTCCTTTGGGGTTATAACCATAAAGAAGATCCAGAAAAGAACCAATTTATTTTTAACCAAATGAATATTGAAAAGATTTTTAAAACTGTATTGGATTGCTCTTTTAAAGTCCACTCTGCTTTAGGTCCGGGACTGCTTGAAAGTGCATATGTTGAATGTTTGTTCTATGAACTTTTAAGGGCAGACCTGAACGTTGAAAAACAGAAACCACTGCCGTTGGTTTATAGGGAAGTAAAACTTGAAGCAGGTTATAGGATCGACTTGTTAGTGGAAAGTAGTGTAGTTGTGGAGATTAAGTCAATTGAAGCCTTAGCAGATATTCACCTGGCTCAAATACTAACTTATCTGAAATTGTCGGGGTGCAAGTTAGGTCTATTGGCAAATTTTAATGTTGAACATCTGAAGGATGGTATCCGAAGAGTCGTACTCTGATCCTTAGTGTTCCTTTGTGATATACTTAGTGGCCCTTTGTGGTTAAAAGACTATAAAGAAGCTATTAATTCTGTCATTATAGTGGTCATTCGTGCTTCAGCTTTTTGAGCTTCTTTCTGAACCGATTCGTGGGTGGTGTACTCAATTCTTCCTTCAACACCAAGGTCGGTAATGATGCTTACTGCAAAGCACTGAAGTCCCATATGGCGCGCAACTATAACCTCGGGCACAGTTGACATGCCCACTGAATCAGCTCCTATGGTCCGGAAGTATTTATATTCGGCAGGTGTCTCGAAAGTCGGGCCCATCGTTCCAAGGTAGATGCCTTTATGTACCCTTATCCCGTTTTTTTCAGCAATTTCCAATGCCTTATTAATAAGCGCTTTGTCGTATGAAGAACTCATATCAGGGAAACGCGGCCCGATCCGGTCGTCATTATGTCCGATGAGTGGATTTGGCATAAGATTTATATGATCGGTGATGATCATAATATCTCCGATACGGAATTCAGGATTTACTCCGCCTGCAGCGTTTGAAAGAAAAAGGTTCCGGATCCCTAGGTATTTCATTACACGGATTGGAAATGCAACCTGTTCCGGACCATATCCTTCATAGTAGTGGAATCTTCCTTTCATGGCAACAATTCTCTTTCCTCCGAAATCGCCAAGGATCAGCTTTCCCTCATGACCTTCAACTGTTGAAACGGGAAAATTGGGGATATCCCTGTAATCTATCACAAGCGGATTTCCGATTTTTGCTGTCAGCCCGCCCAGGCCCGTGCCGAGAATAATACCCGCTTCAGGGTTTACAATCCCTTTGTTCTTAAGGAATGCCGCTGTTTCCTTTATTCTTTCCAACATATTCAAATATCAGATTATCAAATGAGTATTTGCTGTTATTCAAAAAACTGACAGATACCGGGATATAGTAAACAGACTCTTTTAAAGGATCAACAATATTAGCAAATTCCTTTAACCTGACAGCATCTTTTTCAGTCGTGATCACATATCTTGCCGATGATTTCAGGGCATGCCATGATTCAGATATGGTCTTTATATCACTTGTTTTGAAGCTGTGATGGTCAGGATATTCAATATGATTTATCTCACTGAAATACTTTTCAAGGTAGTGGCGAAACGGAGCAGGAGCGGCTATACCTGTGATCAGGACTGCACCGCGTCTGGCACGTGTCTCTTCAGAAAGGGTAAGCTCTTCGGAGGTATTATCCCCAAACAATTGAACAGGATTCTCATATTTAAAAGAGGTAAAGAAAAGCCTCTGTCCGGAAGATATTTTTAGCTCCTTTGAGATGTCGCTCATGACCGGTTCAGCGATATCTTCGGGAGATTTCGTAACAACAATAATTGAGGCTCTGCCGGCATTTTTTACACCTTCTCTGAGATTACCGTAAGGCATGAGGTGATCTCTTGTTATCAGTCTGTTATAGTCGGTAAGGAGAATTGAAAGCATTGGTTTTATGCTTCTGTGCTGAAACCCGTCATCAAGTATTATGATTTCCGTTTCAGGATGATCATTGATTATTGTTCGTGCGCCATTGATCCTGTCTCCGTCAACCGCGACGATGATGCCAGGGAACTTTTTGAAGATCTGCATCGGTTCATCCCCGATTTCAATGAAAGTGGATGAGGCGGAAGCGATCCTGAATCCATGGGATCCTCTTTTATATCCCCTGCTTAAGACCGCGACCCTGAATTTATCATGGAGGAGATCAATAAGATATTCCGAATGAGGAGTTTTGCCTGTACCGCCAACAGTTATATTTCCAACGCAAATAATTGGAACATTAAATTCTTTTGATGGAAGAATACCGGAATCATAAAGAAAATTTCTGACATCCGTGACCAGGCTGTAGAGCAGGGAAAATGGATATAATACCAGGTATCTTCTGCTTCCCATATATTAATGGACCTCAATAAAATATGGTAATCTTGCCTGTATCCCCGAGAGATTTTTTATCTCCTGAAGTTCATTGAAGAATTTAATATTATCACCCAGTTCTTTTTTCAGGATCCTCATCTTAATATCACCTGTCAGCTGGGTCAGGAGTTTTGTATATGGATCTTCAATTGTTGGCAATTCTCTTATTGAATATGTTTCGATTCCTGCAAGGCTGGCTGCACTGTCTATTGAAGCCTGTAATCCGCCAATTCCGTCAACAAGCCCGATCTCCAGGGCATTGGTACCGCTCCAGACCCGTCCCTGACCGATACTGTCAACAGCACCTGTTCTCATCTTTCTCCCTTCCGAGACTTTACTTACAAAATCAGAGTAGACATGTTCAATGCTTTTCTGCATCACCTCTTTTTCGTAAACATCCATCGGCCTGTAGATCGAGGGGAAATCAGAATTCTCATTTGTGCTCACAGTTTCGGTTGAAATACCGAGCTTCTGATTCATCAGTCTTCCTGCATTTGGGAGCAATCCAAAAACACCAATTGAGCCTGTTATGGTGGTGGGGTTTGCGAGTATCCTTGTTCCCGGGGCTGAAATGAAATATCCTCCCGATGCGGCATAGTTTCCCATCGAAATGACCACAGGCTTAACTTTTGCAGCCAGTTCCAATTCCCTCCAGATAATGTCGGAGGCAATTGCATTCCCGCCGGGTGAGTTGACCCTGAGGACTATTGCCTTTATGACAGAATCCTTTCGCAATGTTCTGATAACGTCCGCGTAGGCGTTTCCACCGATATTGTTTTCGTTACCCTTGCCCATCACTATTGTTCCCTCCGCGTAAACTACGGCTATCTTATTCTTAGCCGAAACCATCTTATTGGGATTAGGTACTTTGGTGTACTTTGTCATTGATACCAGGTTGATCTTATCATCCGGTGTCAGTCCTGACCGGATCTTTAAAGTGTCAATTAAAGCATCGCGGTAAATGAGCCCGTCGACAAGCTTGTTCTCAAGCGCTCCTGAAGCAAGATAGCCTGTGAGGCTGTCAGCCAGTTCGTTCAGTCTCCCGGGAGGGAGGCCTCTTGATTCCGAGATTTTTCCGACGACATGTGACCAGATTGATCCGATATAACTTTCTATCTGTTCTTTATTTTCCTTGCTGAGACCATCAAGTATAAACGGCTCTACGGCACCTTTAAATTTACCGTGACGGGTTACCTGAACATCTACACCCAGTTTCTCCAGGGCTTTTTTGTAAAACATGACCTCCCCGCTTAGTCCTTTAAAATCCAATGTTGATGAGGGATTAATAAAGATTTTGTCAGCGGCAGTAGACAGGTAATATCCTTGCTGTGACATTACGTAGTCAGAAAACGCTATTACAAATTTGCCGTCAGCCCGGAATTTTTCAAGTGCCGTCCTGATCTCTTCAGTGGTTGCCCATCCTGAAGGGAGGAGACCGTTTTCAATAAGTATTCCCTTTATTTTGTTATCCGCTGAGGCTTTTCTGATGTTGTCCAGAATTTCGTTTAATCCGGGGATTGGAGTGACTGTCATATCTATAATATCGATGCCGGCAAAGGGATTCTTGCTGCCTCTGTCAGGTATGGGGACACCTGCCTTGAGAACCAGTATTGAATTTTCCGGAACAGAAGTGGGTTTCTCTCCTGAGGCGACAATAGCGCTCAGACTGGCCATCAAAATAACGAAGAAAAGTATGGAGGCAAGTATTATCCCTGTTATGGTTGCCAGTGTGTAAAGCAGAAAGTTTTTCATTTGGTAAGATGCTTTAATAAAATGAGTTACAAATATATAAAAAAGATCCGGATCAGGTAGCCGGAATAAATGGATTTAATAATTTTGGGCAAGATCAATTTTATGGGAAAATTAGTATTTCTCGGATTGGGCACCAACCTTGGTGACAGGGAGACCATTTTAAATAAGACAATAGAAAAACTGAAGGATTCGGCAGGGAATGTAATCTCCCGTTCAGCGATTTACGAGTCAGAGCCATGGGGCTTCCAGGCAGAAAACAAGTTCCTGAATATGGTAGTAAGCATCAGGACCCGGCTTAAATCCGGATATGCTTCTGAAAAGGTTGATGAAGATAGAAACTGAGCTGGGCAGGGTAAGAACCGGTGAGGGGTATACTTCCAGAACAATAGATATTGATATGCTGCTTTATGAAGATCTTATTATCAATAAACCTGATCTTAAAGTACCGCATCCGCTGATTGAGGAAAGGAAGTTTGTGTTGGTTCCGTTATGCGATATTGCAGCCGATCTGGTCCATCCGGTATCTAAGAAGACTTTTGCTGTTTTGCTGAACGAATGCAAGGATGATATACAGGTGAAGCGTTATAAATAAAGGTCAAGGTGTCTTAAAAATAGTTTAAAGAAGGTCTTCCTTAGTGCGACTTTGTGCTTTACTTTGTTATCCTTTGTGGTATGGATTTAAAATTAGCCACTAAGTTTAGCTTACGAAAATATAGGGACATCAAAATAGATAACGTTTTAAAAAGAGCTATCCTGAAATCCTTTAACCACTGAGTTACACAGAGTTTTCCAGAGTATGACACGGAGATTTAACACAGTGTAACTCCGTCTTTACTCCGTTTTATTCCGTGGTTAAATAACTAATTTTCGTCTTATTGAGTTAATCGGACAGTATTGACAGATTTAAAGTAATCCATTATCAGCAAAACTATAGTAATCTTTTTCGGAAATTATCAGATGGTCAAGCAGCTGGATATCCATAAGATTTCCTGCATCTTTTATTTTCCTTGTGATTTTTGTATCCGAATCGCTCGGATTCAGATTCCCTGACGGATGGTTATGACAAACTATAATCCCTGAAGCGAGATACTCAATTGCCTTTTTCATTACAATCCTCACATCAGTTACAGTACCGCTGATCCCCCCCTGGCTCAGTTTCATTTTGTCGATCACCCTGTTCGACCTGTTAAGGAAGAGTATCCAGAACTCCTCATGGATCAGGTCGGACAGTAAAGGCTGAAAAATATCAGCGACATCTTTGGAACATTTTATCTGAAGAACATCGGGCACTTCAGCAAGTTTTCTCCTGCGGCCCAGCTCGAGGGCTGCAGATATGGTGACGGCTCTTGCAGGGCCGATACCGTGAATCTTTCTCAGATCAGAGACAGTCAGCTTTCCAAGGGAGGTCAGGTTATTGTTAACGATGTTCAGCAGCTCCCTCCCCAGGTCGACTGCTGATTTTTTCCGCGTGCCGGAGCTTATGAGAATTGCAAGTAATTCTGCATCGCTCAGGCTGGATATACCTTTCCTGATAAGTTTTTCCCTGGGTCTGTCCTCGACAGCCCAGTCAGTAATTTTAAGAGACATGCAGCGATAGAAATGATGACAACCTAAAGTTACAATATTATTGGCAATAGGGGAGATGTTCCCTGAATATTTTTGTCTGAAAAGATTTCGAACAGAGTTCCGGTCTTCCGTCTTCGGTCTCCTCACCCCTAATTCCCCCGGAGTTGCCCCTAAATCCCCTAAAGGGGACTTTTAAAAATCGATTTTAGCCGGGCAAAATTCTTTGCGAACTTGGGTTCTAAATCCTGGCGAACTTTGCGGTTAATGGATTTCGGCTTTCCTTATGAAGCTGGCGTGATATTGACTTCGTCGAGCTTGTCCTCCTGTCTTCCGTCTTCCTCCCCACCTTTTTACCCCTAAATCCCCTAAAGGGGACTTTTAAGAATCGATTTTAGCGGGGCAATATTCTTTGCGAACTTGGGTTTTAAATCCTGGCGAACTTTGCGGTTAATGGATTTCGTTTCGCAGAGGCAATGGATTTTGAAGCAAAATAAAAAGGGGCTGATTTCTCAGCCCCAATGATATTATGATATTTTGGGTTATTTCAGGCCCTCCACGTGTTTAACAAGAGAAGACTTAAGGTTAGAAGCCTTATTCTTATGAATTATATTCTTTTTTGCCAGTTTGTCAAGTATGGCATTCATTTTTGGCAGCATTACAGCAGCCTCCTCCTTCTTGGTTGTGCTCCGTATTGATTTAAGTGCATTACGCATTGTTTTTGCATAATACTTGTTACTTTCATTTCTTGTTTTGATCTGCCTGATCCTTTTTTCTGACGACTTGTGGTTTGCCATGCTTTTATTTCAATTAATTTTTTAAATTTGGTAGTCTATAGGGGAAGGAACCCCTGTTACATGCCACTTATAATCAATTTATTGCAGGGATCATGCTCCAAAAGGTCTCGCACAATACCCCTCTTTGTTTTTGCAGCGGCAAATATAATCATATTTTTAAATATCGAAACTATCTTCATATTTAATTTAAGAAGTTCCGTACTTTCGATACAATACTTTATCACTTTGTGAATTCATAACTCGTTTTTCATTTTACCGTTAAAGTCATTTCTTGACCAAAAAGGATAAAAAGATTTTTTAATTTCATCATATTGTTGTTTTAATCGATTAAGGTCGAGTTTTCTTGAATGTTCAATTTTACGCCCTTTTTCCTTATAGATTTTGTACTGATTTGCTTGATAATTATTGTCTCTTAGTGCTTTTGTACTCTCGTTTCTGATAGAAAAGGTATATTTATTATTAGCGAGGAGGATAGCTTTATCATAATTTGTATTTACTTCCCTTTTAGCGTTCTCATATGCTGTATTTACAGCTCTGTTGCCCTCAATTGTGGTCATCCCTTTTAGTTTCTCAATTGAATATAACCACGTTAGGTGTTTTTGCAGAATTTCTTTTACAGCCTGACTAATGGGATTTATCTGACTGTATATATGAGTATGAATCAGGATAGAAATAAATGCTAGGATAATTATTTTAGACCTTTTTGTGATCATATCACAATTCTTTAAATTTTCCTATGCCTGTTAGTAGAACACAGTAATAGTTAAATAGTATGTTTCATCTGATTTTATTTCCCAATCATTACCGGTCTCCTTCTTGAAGAACTTATAATCGTTCTTCAGTTGTAAATATTTGTTGTGGTCTCTTTGAGTGGTTAAGACACATATGCTTTAAATTCTGTATAATCTTTTAGATATCAAATAGAAATAAGCGGCGCCGGATAACGGGGAAATAATGTATGACCAGGAAATATCCAGTGAATCATAATTGACTTACCTTAATTAATAAATTGCATGGGACGATATTATTAAGGTCAGGTCATAAAGGGGAATATCCGGGCCGCTTTATTTATTGGGGTAAATATCAGAATACCCCAAAGGTTTTATTATCATTACAATTGGGTAATGTAGCTCATCAATTGTAGGTAATATTAAAATGCAGAGCAGCCCCGAATCAGATTAAAATTTCGGACTCTTTAAAGGTATTTTAATTATGGCTCTTGTTCCGACTATTATATTATCTCTCTCCAAAATGTTTCCGAGAGTATAGCTTATTTTGATATTTTCCAGTCTGTAATATAACTCTATCAACTCATTTAAAATAGTCAATCCTTTTCCTGTTCCTGTTTCTGAATGATTCTGGGATTCCAATCCCGGGCCATTATCTTCTACAATGATATTTAAAACACCGCCAACTGTCTTAACAGCAATATCTAAATGTCCATTCTCCAGTCGATGCCTGATTCCATATTTGATAGCATTTTCCACGAATGTGTGAATTAACATTCCCGGGATTTTGGTATCAATAAGGGAATCCTGATCAATATTTACGGAATAATTGAAAGAATCACCAACCCTGAACTTTTCAATTTCAATATAAGTTCTTACAAAATCAAGCTCCTCACCAATTGTAACAATAACTTTGTCAGAGGTAATTACGGTCTGCCTGATAAGCCTGGCATATTTACCAAAGATATAATCTGCTTTTTCCCTGTTATTTTCATCTGAATAGAGACTTCCGATGGCATTCAATACATTAAGAGTAAAATGAGGATCTATCTGATTCCTGATCGCTTTCATCTGGAGCGATACCATTTTCATTTCATCCGTTTTTTTCAAATTCAAACGGTAACGTTGAAGACTCCCTATAATTGAAATGAGAAGGTATATGGCAAAGAATATACCAATGTAGAGCGGAATCCTTAAATAATAAAGTGGATTCTTTTCATAACTGATATAACTACCATGATCAGAAAATTGTGCGTATACTATAGGTTTATCTCCAGTCTGGATGAATGGAGTAAAATGAGGGAAATAATCACCTGAATTTACCTGTAAAATAACGGGGTGTTTAAAATTATTGCGCACAAATATAAGCGTTTGTCTGTCAATGCCGGAAAAAACCAATTCTTTCTTACCATCAAAATCAGCATCAATCTCAGCAATGGGATCCGGACTTATTATCTGAGGAATTTTAAGGGTATTAATTATTTGAAAGCAGCTATCAAATTCCACAATTTCTCCATAACGATTTTTTATGAAAAAGAAGGATTGTTTCTTTCTTTCCTTATTTAGGAATATTCCTGAATAACGAGGTTCATGATCAGTAACTGGAATTGTTTTAATTTTGTTACCTTTTGAGATCAAAAATAAAGAAAGAGGATTGGCTGTCATCAGATCCGAAGTAATTATAAAAGGCAAGGAGAAAGGTCTTGTTTCTAACAGGAAAGGGTAAAATCTGGACCCTGGATGGATTTTTTCCAATATTAACAGGAGGGAATAGAAACTGTAAATTATAATCCATTATCATTAACCACGAGAGACTATCTGTGAATGGAAATGATAAATCGAAGTTCCCAGTTGCTGCAACATTCAAAATTAATTCAGGCAATGAATCGCCACTGATATCGGAGATTGAACAACCTTGTATTACTGCTCCGCTTTCCGGAGATTTAATAAGGGAATCCTCATTTATCAAATAGCGGTATAAATTTCTTGGCTGTTTGCTGTAACCGGTAGTAATAAAAAAAATAAGATCATTATAGATATTTTTTTGCCCATCATCAGTTTCCAAAGCAAATATTTCGGGAGAATCAGTACTATTTTTGGCTTTTCTCCAGATGTCAATAAATCTTTTGTTAAGCAATATTTGCCTGGATTTCATTGGGTCAATTATACTTAGGAAAATGGTGTCTTGATTAAAAGTGAAAACATAACACTCTTTAAACCTGTCATTATTATAATCGTTAAAGTAAATCTTATTGACAATTGCTGGGTGAAATGGTATATTGTATTGATTAAGTATACTACCCTTTTTACTGATAATTATTTTTGTCCGTTCCGTATCATTCAGGTCAATCGAAATTTGTTCACTATTTCCGTCAGAATCCAGATCACAGTAGTAAAAACTTGTATTCACAGAAGTATATTCATCCTTTACTTGTTTTACTTTGTACTTTTGGAAATTTAGAGGAACCAATAAAACAAATATTAACCAAAAACTAAGGCTTGAAAATCCGGGATGTATTAATATTTCCTTTATCCTTTCCTTAACCATTTAATTTGTCTTTCATTCTTAAAAGATCAACAACAGATCGTGCTCCCGTTTTTTTTAGAATATTTCGTCTGTGGGTGTTGACTGTGTTTATACTGATGTAAAGAACTTCCGCAATTACCCTGCTTGTCTTCCCTTCAAATATATACTTCAAAACCTGAATCTCCCTTTCACTGAGCATCTTGAACTTCTCTTCAATTTTTACAGGAGTAATTGCAAGATGCTTTAAAAGTCTGTCAATTGTTTCTTCCAGTTCGTCAACATCGACTGGTTTGACCAGATAATCAAAAACCTCATGCTTTATTGCTTTAATTGAGTAATGAGGATAAGCAGTGACAAGTATAAGACTTGGACGATGGATACCGGCATCGAGCTTGTCTATTATATCAAATCCTGATGTATTGTTTTCTAATTCAACATCCAGGAATATAAGGTCAGGTTTCTCTTTCATTATATATTCAAGTCCTTGCCTGGAATTCGTGAAACATTCCTTTACCTGAATTTGTGAAAAAGGATTCAGAAGCTTTTTTAATCTTTCACATGCGTACCGTTCATCATCAATAATGATTGCTCGGATAGTTTGCATTTTTATGATGGAATAGTCTTAAAATCAATTATTTAAATTTAATATACCAAAGTTATTAATTTGAATTTAAAAATCAACTAAATTTTTAAAAATCGCTAAGCGGCAGCTAACAATTATAAATCTAAATACCAGGTTCTTAGTATGCAAAACCCAGCAATAAAGTGCAAAATATACAGATAGTTACAGATTGCATTGAGACCTTTATTATATAAAGTCAGAGAGATAATATTTTTCATCGATTCAAAGAAAACAATTGATTTTTGTCTAACCATTCTGTAACTTTATTATCAATATTTTTAAAATTTCCATATTAATAAAATTCCCCCTATGAATCAATTATTTAAAATTATCATAATTCCTATTCTTTTAATAGGATTGACACTATGTTTTACTTCCTGTAAACCGAAACCAACCCTGGCCATCGTAACAACCACAGGTGTAACCGGGATTACACAGTTAACAGCAAATGCCGGGGGAAATGTGACAAACGATGGGAACGTGGAAGTTACGACAAGAGGTGTCTGCTGGAGCACTTCACAGAATCCCACAACCAGTTCAGGCAAAACAAGCGATGGGACCGGAACTGGTACTTTTACAAGCAGTATTACCGGATTGACACCCGGCACAACCTATTATGTCAGGGCATATGCAACTAATAGTGAAGGTACTGCTTATGGCAGCGAGGTTTCATTCAGTTCAGATCCTGTTCTTCTTTCAACTCTGACAACGGCAACTGCTTCATTAATTACCCGGACAACTGCAGTCTCGGGGGGCAATATTGCATCAGATGGAGGGGGAACAATAACAGCAAGAGGTGTATGTTGGAGTAAATCTCAGAACCCCACAACCGAGGATGACAAGACAACCGATGGAAGCGGGACCGGAATTTTTACAAGTAATATTTCAGGATTGGCAGCATCCACGCTATATTACATCAGAGCCTATGCCATTAATAGTGCAGGAACCGCTTACGGAAATCAGCTGGATTTTACAACTTCTGATGTAATAGGTGGTATTCTTTTTAATCCAAATCTTACTTATGGAACAGTTTCAGACATTGATGGGAACACTTATAAGACAATTCAAATTGGAACCCAGAATTGGATGGCTGAGAATCTTAAAACAACGAAATTAAATGATAATACCCAAATACCTAATGTCACTGATTTTAATGAATGGCGCTCCTCTGATTTGCCGGTGTATTTCTGGTATGATAATAATGCAACAACATACAAAGCTGTTTATGGGGCTCTATATAATTGGTATACAGTGAATACAGGTAAATTGTGCCCTTCCGGCTGGCATGTGCCAACATATGATGAATTTAACATCCTGGTGACTCATCTTGGCGGAGAAAGTATTGCAGGTGGAAAGCTAAAAGAAGCAGGCACTTCCCATTGGCAAGACCCAAACGGGGGTGCAACCAATGAATCAGGTTTTACAGGTCTGCCCGGTGGACAGCGGGACATTCAAGCCGACTTCGCTGCTATAGGTCGTCAATCTGACTGGTGGAGTACGACTAATACAGATCAGGTGCATGCATATACTCTGGAAGTGTTGTACGATGATGGCAGAGTTTTTCTTACCGGGGGGATGTACTTCAATGATGGGTTTTCTGTTCGCTGCATAAAGAACTGATTTTGAACTGGAAACTTCAACTTCTTATCAGTCTGCCCCCGGATCAGCTCCGTTGGCTTTTTGACTGACAAACTTTGATATTGAAAAAGAGTCCTCAGATGCAATGCATAACAGGTTTGCATACATTTTGAGTACCGGTAAAAATTAAAAACCGCCTGTAATCCTTGATTATAAGCGGTGGTAAAAAATATGGGAATGGATTTGGTAGTCCATAGGGGAATCGAACCCCTGTTACCAGGATGAAAACCTGACGTCCTAACCACTAGACGAATGGACCTTATAAAGAACTTTTTAAACGCGGATGCAAAGAAACGATGTTTTTTTTGAACTGCAAAATATTTTATTAAAAAACGTATCTGATTGATAAAGCACCATTTATTCCGCCCCAACCAGTTGAACCTATAAGGTTTAGCGATGGCAAAAGATCGATAGAAAGATTCAGCGGGATTTCGTCAAAAGTGTATTCAAGACCAAGTATTCCGTCAATACCAACTACCGGTCCGGAATAAGCTAAATCGAGCCTTGGATTATATCCCTGGTTCCAGAAACCGACATGTGCGCCGCCACCCCAGTACCAGTTCAGGGCAGGATATTCACCTGTCCATTTTTCAAATTCATAAAGTCCTGTTACGACAAATCCTCCCCACCGGCTTGCCAGGATCCCTTCAATGGCATTGGTCTTATTCAGAAAGTGTTTCACTGTCACACCAACCGGTAATCCTGCCCTGATCCCAAGACTTGTTCTGTAGTCCTGGGCATTTGAAGTTATCAACATCGATGTGGCAAGGATGAGCATAATGTAAATTCTTTTCATTTCAATCAATTTATATTAGTTTTTATTCAGGTGCGTTCCCCAAAAACCAAAATCCATTAACCGCAAAGTCCGCAAAGGTTAAAAACCTAAGCTCACTAAGAAATACAAACAATATAACTTTGCTTACTGTTTAGACTGCTATACAACGTTCCAAACCTCTTATTTGTTACAAATCAATTCTTCAGAAATTGATTTCAGATCGCATCCGTCAAAATCGCCGGAGCTCATAAAAAGGTAGACAGGATGGGAATTATGCCTGCTTTTAATATTTGAAAACAGGGCTGCAGAATCATCGAACACCATAAGATATTTGTTACCAAAAGCCTCTCTGACAATCTCTTTGGACAAAGGAGCAAGCTTTTTGATCCCGAATTGGTTTGGATTATAGTAAACGTATGCAAGAGTCGCTCTGTCAAGGGTACCCCTATAAAAAGGGATAAATTCAATATTGAGACTTGAATAGGTATGGAGTTCAAAACAGGCAATGATATCCCGGCCGGGGTACCTCGATGCCACAGCTTCAACAGTTGCCTTTACCTTGGAGGGTGAATGTGCAAAATCAAGAAAGGCTGTCCCGTTATCATTTTCAGCAAGTTTCTGTAACCTTTTGGAAGTGCCCTCAAAGCTTTGTATTGCTTTATAAAAATCATCCTCCGTTATTCCTGCTGCAAGACAGGACTTCCCTGGCTGCACTAAGGTTCTGCATGTTATGCTCTCCGAATATTCTTACAGGAACAGTTCTGTTATGTGTTGCGGCATAAAACCCGATCTTGTTCTGAAAGTGACCATGTACCCGGTATGGTACTTTTTTTATATTTCCGGAGGCGGCTTCTGCAATCTTATTTACCTCGGGATCATCTGCGAAGTAAATTAATGTTCCGCCTTCAGATATTTTTTCGGTGAAGATCCTGAACTGCATAACATAATTTTCAAATGAGTGAAACACATTCATATGATCCCATGCTATCCCATTAAGTACCGCAATATCAGGCATGTATAAGTGAAACTTCGGTCGTTTATCAAGAGCTGAGGTAAGATATTCATCACCTTCCAAAACTGCAATTTCAGCATCATCAGTGAGCCCTACCATAGTGTCATAGCCATCTATCTGTGAACCCACCATGAAATCGAATTTCATTCCCAGGGTTTTAAATACATGCATTATCATTGCCGTGGTTGTGGTTTTTCCATGACTTCCTGCAACAACAATACGTGTTTTGTTTTTAGTCTGGTCGTAGATGAATTCAGGGAATGACATGATTTTTATTCCTGATCCGGCGGCTTTTACCAGTTCAGGATTGTCGGCCTTTGCATGCATGCCCAGGATTATTATATCAATATCCCCGGAAATTTTTTCAGGAAACCAGCCGGGTTTTTCCGGAAGGAGGCCAAATGATTCAAGCCTTGACCGTGCCGGGTCAAATATCTCATCATCCGAACCGGTAACGGTATATCCTTTGAGGTGAAGAGCGATAGCCAGGTTATGCATTACTGCTCCGCCAACTGCAATAAAGTGCACCCTCATCCTAAACGTCACAGATCTGGATACACTTTTTCAGCGAGGCTAGCTTGTCTTTTTGTGCCGGTACAAATTCCTGGCCTACATATCCCTTATAACCGGAGTTCACGACGGCTTTCATAATTGCAGGATAGTAAAGTTCCTGGGTTTCATCGAGCTCATGTCTTCCGGGAACACCTCCAGTGTGTATATGTCCTATATGACTGATATACTTTGTAATGTTATCTATGATATTGCCTTCCATTATCTGCATGTGGTATATATCATAAAGAAGCCTGAACCTCTCCGATCCCACCATCTCGCAGAGCGCTGCTCCCCATGGAGTATTGTCGCACTGATAATCCTTATGACCGTAACTGTTCAGAAGCTCCATGATTATTGTAACACCATGTTTTTCGGCCGAAGGCATAAGCTTGCGAAGCCCTGCTGCGCAATTGATCATTCCTTCGTTATCGTTTTGTCCTTCACGGTTGCCTGAGAAACAGATCAGGTTAGGGACTCCTGCTGCTGCAGCTTTTGGAATCATTGCCTCGAAATCTGCAATCAGCTTCTCATGGTTGGCAATACGGTTGAAACCCTTCGGGATTCCCCAGTCGGTTGCATAGCCTACAGCGCACTTAAGTCCTGCATCTGTGACGGTTTTCCAGTCTTTTTCATTAAGCAGTTCGATGGATTCGATTCCCATTTCTTTGCATGCTTTTGCAAACTGATCGAGAGGAATATCACCATAACACCACTGGCTTACCGAATGATGGATATTTCCTTTCAATTGCGGAGGATTTTCACCCATTCCCTCCAGTCCGCTGAAAGGTTTTCCAGCTGTAACGACAGCTGCACCTGCCATTGTACCTATCATATTTCTTCTTGTCATAGTAGTGGATATTTAGAAGTCCTAAATTAAGTATTTTTTAATAACTTTCTTAGTTACACGGTGGTCCGTAAAGGTTTTGGCTTCAACCGGAGATATTACTTGGTGCGACTTTATTCTTCCAACCCCCCTTGGGTATAGGCGTTAACTTAAGAACCAGTGTTAAACCCAGTATTTGTAACTAGCAGAAATACAATTACATAAGTTTCCCCTCCACCACATTCCACCCCTGCAAGCTGGCCCCTCGCCTAAAATTGCCCAATGGGCAATTTCTTTACGGTCGGTCCCCTTTTTTTAAGGAGGGGTGGCCAGGACGGTGGAATCAATCTTACAGACAGAAAACTAAATTCGTCTGGCCGGGGTGGTTTATTCAGAAGTAACCTTAAACCACCCCGGTCGGGAAAGTTGATTGTTAACTCTATCAAAATCTATAGTCCCTGACCACCCCTCCTTGAAAAGGAGGGGAAAGTTATCAAACTTAAATTCAGTACTTTACATTCGGGTTTTGGGTTAAACTCCCTCCCAAAATAACTTATTATCCTCTTATTGAATTTAATATAATGGTATCTGCAGGAACCAAAACTTCAATTCCAACCAAGGTAGTACCCGGATCAGGGGCATCGTTTTCAACATTAAAGTAACACAATAATGATGTTGATTGCAGCCTTGCTGTTAAAGTCTTATATTTGTAAGAGACACAGCACAACGGGAGGATTTTATGAAATTTCCTTCAGGACCAGAATTTAAATACGGACATTCCATTGAGCTTCTTCGAAGCGGAGCACCCTTTTTTGATGCCAATATCAGGGTAATAGATCAGGCAAAGCATTATATCCATTTTCAATCCTATATTATTGATGAGGATGAGACAGGCATTCTTATCATAAATGCGCTTATAAGGGCAGCGGAAAGGGGCGTGCGGATATACCTGCTTCTCGACGCCTTTGGTACTGAATATCTTTCAGGTGAACTGATAAAGAAAATCGATAATTCGGGGATCCTGTTCCGTTTTTTTTCTCCTGCTTTCATCACAAAAGGATTTCAGCTTAGTCTGAGGCTCCATCATAAAGTTTTACTGGTGGATGGGGAGGTCGCCATTGTAGGAGGGATGAACTTTGCCGATCGTTATCATGGGACCAGGAAGAAAAAAGAATGGCTTGACTTTGCACTTTTAATAAGAGGGCCCGAATGTGCACGCATTAACAATATCCTTAAAAAGCACTGGAACAAAAAGTTCATTGCAAAAAGCGAACGGGCGCATGAAATGGTTCACAACACTGAAGTTTATAAGGAAAATGTAAAACTCAGGATTCTTGAAAATAACTGGTACCGCAACAAAATTGAGATTCTGAGGAGTTACCGGACGGCCTTCAAGTTTGCCCAGGACAGGATGATAATTTTTGCAAGTTATTTCCTGCCCGGCCGTAATGAACGAAAGCTTTTAAGAATGGCCGGGAAGAGAGGTGTTGATATCACAATTGTCCTGGCAGCAGAGTCGGATGCCCCGATTTTCAAGAGGGCAACCGGTTTCCTTTATGATTTCATACTCCACAGTAATATCAAGATCTATGAGTATGTGCCCTCAAACCTGCATGCCAAAGTTGCCACTGTCGATGGTAAATGGTGCACTATAGGTAGTTATAATCTCAATCACATAAGCGATTACGGAAGTATCGAGATGAATGTTGAAGTGATGGATGTCCCATTTACAGAGCAGTTTGAAAAGCTCCTCCTCAAAATAATAAGGAATGACTGCAGGCAGGTGACTGTTGAAGAGTATCTGAGAAGAAAAACATTTGTTTCACAGTTCACAGGCTGGATCTCCTACCAGATGATCAGGATTCCTTATGAGGCTCATGGCACAGATGACATCAAAGAGGAAGAAAACATCCCGGTAGATAACCTTGCCTTCAGTCCTGAACCACAGTCCCAAACCCTCACTTTACAGAGTTAAGTGAGAAAGCTTTCGTGCCACAAAGTTATTGAAGCTACTGCTCCTCCGTGAACCTCCGCAAAATTCTCAAGGCTTGGATGAGATCGTATTAACCACCCCGGCCAGACGATTTCTCAGAACTGATGAAATGACATTGAAACGAATTCAAGCACCACCGGTAGTGCGGTTCTCCAGTATGTCCAGCTGTGACTTCCATCGCGGATTCTGAATTCATGAGGGATCTCCTTTTTACGCATTGCAATATGGACAAGCGAGTTACCCTCAAACAGAAAGTCATCATCGCCGCAGTCGATATACCACCTGACAGCTCTCTTCTGATTGTCCGGAATATTTTCAATCAGGCTCAGCACACTGTATTTTTTGAAATAGGCTTCCTTGTCTGCATCTGAAATACCTTCCACTCCCTGCCAGAGCTTGTAATTTTTAAGCTCATCAATACTTCTCGGACCGGTTGCAGCGCTTAACGGGCAGGCTGATGAAAAGAGCTCAGGATGGTGAAGTGCATAGACAAATGTTCCTTCCCCGCCCATTGACAGACCTGCAATTGCGCGATATCTTTTATCACTTTTTATTCTGTATGTTTTTTCAATAAACGGCATGAATTCCTCGAAGAAGAAATCCTCATATCTCCATTCTCCCTTTACGTCATTTACATAACCTCTTTTGCCTGTATTTGCATCGGGCATCACGACTATCATCGGAGTTGCAATTCCTCGCATTAATTGCCTTGTCGGCAATGTTCAGGATCTCACCGAACTGTACCCATCCGGTCTGGTCATCACCAGCTCCATGAAGCAGGTAAAGCACCGGATAGCTTCTCTGGGAAGTTTCATAGTCGGGAGGGAGATAAATTGCATATTTCCTCTCCATTTTTAGGATCTTGCTCGTCATCGGAAGGTTATCCATTACCTTGCCGGTCTGAGCCATCAAAGAAGCTGCAAACATCAGAAAGATGAGTACGAAGGATATTTTTCTCATAGATCAAAGGTTAAGTTATTGTTGTCTGTTAATATTTATCGGAAAGGTATTAAAAAAAATTTTATTTCCCGCAGATACCGCAGATGTACGGAGATTTAATCTGCGAGGATGAGTGGGATCATCCGGAGATTTTTACTTTTCAACTACACAAAAGACACAGTATATTTGTTATAATGTTAAATTATAAACTCTAGTATGAAAATCCAGCTGTTCAACATATCAAACTTCAAGGTTGACGGAGGCGCAATGTTCGGTGTTATTCCTAAAGCTCTATGGTCACGGGTCTACGCTGTCGGATGAGAATAACCTGATAACTCTTACACTTAGTTCGCTTATAGTCGAAACCGATAGTCATGTTATTCTGGTCGATACCGGCTGGGGTGACAAGCAGGATGAGAAATTCTTCCGTCATGTATATTTGCATGGAGGAGAGGGATTGATTGATGGCCTCGGAAACCGGGGGTACCGGCCTGAAGACATAACCGATGTTTTCCTCACCCATCTTCATGCTGATCATTGCGGCGGGGGAGTTGTTAAAAGCAAATCAGGAGAAGGTTATGAACTGACATTTCCGAATGCAGCTTACCATGTAAGCCGTACACAGTGGGAATGGGCAATAAAGAATAACCTCCGGGAGGAAGATGCTTTTCTGGAAGAAAATATTATTCCCGTTTCTCAGAGCGGTCACCTGAACCTTGTTGATGAAGAGGGTGAATTGTTCGAAGGATTTTCAGTCAGGATGTTTTACGGACATACTCCCGGACTTATGATCCCGGTTATTGATCATGACGGAAGAACGCTGGTTTATACGGGAGATCTGATTCCTACAGTTGCACATATCCCGCTGATCTGGAATATGAGCTATGATATTGAATCGCTTAAGACAATTGAAGAGAAAAGCAGTCTTCTGGAGGAAGCTCTGAAAAATAATTATATTCTTGTATTTCAGCATGATGCCGATGTGGAATGCTGCAATCTCGAGATGACTCCAAAGGGTATCAGGGCGAGGGATAAATTTCAGTTTTCTGAATTATGACCCTTCGGGGCTGCGTGATCTTTAGGAATAGGAAAACTTATGAATCATTACTGTATACAATTGATTTATCTAGTGACATAACTTTCTCCTCCTTTTCAAGGAGGGTGACAAGTTATCAAACTTAAGATTCAGCTACTTTACATGGTCGGTGCTGGGTTAAACTCTCTACGGCCTTATTTTATCCATAGGCCGATACCCGACTCTTATCCCCGTAGGGGCGTGATATTCTCAAACCGGGCAGCGCCCGGTATTACCAGCCGACACTACAATCCAAGCCCCGTAGGGGCGTGATCAAAGAAAACTTTATTCCGCCCCTACGGGGCTTGATAATCATTTCTGTTTTAGGGATGGGCTTTGCCCATCCTTCAGATTATTTCAGGCCTACGGCCTTATTTTACCCTTCGGCCCATAGAAAATGCTGATTCCATATGATAAATACAACTACATTGTTTGTTAATTCATTTGTTATTATTTTTGAGCTACCTGAGATCAGGATTTATAAGTGTTTTATTGTTAAATAAATAACACCAGATATGGCAGACTTTATTTATGAAAAGCCCTTCCAGATTGAAAAGGACTCAACCAGGTACACCCTGTTGACAAAAGAATATGTAAAAATTGTGGAATCGGACGGACGCAGGATTTTGAAAGTAGATCCCCGCGGACTTGAATTGCTTGCTAAAAAAGCAGTGTCGGACCTTTCCTTTTTCCTGCGGACATCGCATCTTGAGAAGCTCGCCGGATACTTGACGATCCGGAAGCCACAGACAATGACAGGTTTGTTGCTTACCTGATGCTTCAGAACACCGTCATCGCGTCGGACGAGGATCCTTCCCTGGTGTCAGGACACGGGAACAGCAATTATCATAGGAAAAAAAGGAGAAAATGTTTTCACCGGAGTTAATGATGCAGAATATCTTTCAAAGGGGATTTATGATACTTTCCAGGAAAGAAATCTTAGATTTTCACAGGTAGTTCCGGTCACCATGTTCAATGAAAAAAACAGCGGCACCAACCTTCCTGCCCAGATCGATATTTACTCCACCCAGGGGAACACATATGAATTTCTTTTTATTACAAAGGGCGGCGGTTCAGCCAACAAGACATTCCTCTACCAGCAAACGAAGTCACTTCTGAATGAAGAGGCTTTAACCAGATTTGTTAAGGAAAAGATAAAGGAACTTGGTACGTCAGCATGTCCTCCATACCATCTTGCTCTGGTTATCGGAGGAACATCAGCCGAAGCTACACTGAAAACTGTAAAGGAGGCATCGGCAGGCTATCTCGATAATCTGCCGGTAACCGGTAATGAAAGCGGACGAGCATTCAGGGACATTGAATGGGAGGAAAAGATCGAAAAGATCTGTCAGGAATATGGCGTCGGCGCACAGTTTGGAGGTAAATATTTTGTGCATGACGTAAGGGTTATCCGGTTGCCACGACATGCTGCTTCATGTCCGGTCGGACTTGGAGTGAGCTGCAGCGCTGACCGGAACATTAAGGCAAGAATTGATGAGAACGGTATCTTCCTCGAAGAGCTTGAAAAGAATCCAGCACGCTTTATGCCTGCCAAAGCTCCTGAGCTTGAAAAACCTGTGGAGATTGATCTTGACCGTCCGATGAACGAAGTACTTGCAGAATTGACAAAATATCCCGTCAAAACACGGCTGAATCTCAAAGGCACATTGATAGTGGCCCGTGATATTGCTCATGCGCAGATAAAGAAGATGATTGACGAGGGTAAGCCGATGCCGGACTATTTCAGGAAACATCCCATTTATTACGCCGGACCTGCAAAGACGCCTATAGGCATGCCTTCAGGAAGTTTTGGACCAACAACTGCAGGGAGAATGGATTCATATGTTGAAAGCTTTCAGAGCCATGGCGGATCACTGATAATGGTTGCAAAAGGCAACCGCAGCCGGCAGGTAATTGATGCATGCAAAAAGTATGGAGGATTTTACCTGGGATCGATAGGAGGTCCTGCTGCATTGCTTGCTGCCGAAAATATCAAATCGGTTGAGATGGTTGATTTTGAAGATCTGGGAATGGAAGCTATAAGGAAGATAAGGGTTGAGAATATGCCGGCATTCATCATCACCGACGATAAGGGGAATGATTTTTTTGATGAGTATAATTTATAATAATCATACTGCCTTGAAGGGGATTGCTTCGTCGCCCCGCTGGCGCGGGACTCCTCGCAATGACCATACCGTTTAGCTGCATTTGATTATAGTTGGCAACATAATACCTCATAGCCATCGGTCATTGCGAGGAGAGAAGCGACGAAGCAATCTCCCCCGTAGCTATAATTGCAGGAAGTAATAGTAATCCTCCCTTTGAATATTTTCTCATTAAAATGATTTAACCCTGTTTTGGATGTAAGATAATTTTTTATCTTGACCCAAATTTTTTTCCCCCTATGAAGAAATTTCTGTTATGGTTCACCCCGGGCTGTTATTGGGGATCCTCATAATCCTGGGAGCAGGAAAGGTAATAACCAGGACATCAACAAACGAATATTGCATGTCGTGCCATATCCATCCCATGGCTGACGCCTCATGGAAAAAATCGGTTCATTACGATACGGAATCGGGTTACAGGGTAGCATGTGTTGAATGCCATCTGCCTCCGAAAGGACACGGATACCTCTGGGCTAAAGGTAAGACCGGACTGCGCGATCTGTGGAGCTACTGGACAAAGGATTCTGCTTCATTCAACTGGGAAGACCGCAGAAGACTTGAGGTTGCACGGGGCTATACTTATGAAAGCAGCTGCATTAAATGCCACGAGAACCTGTTCCCTGCCAAACTGACAAAAGAAGGGGAGGATGCACACCTTTATTATACACAGCAGGAAAAAACACCTGATCTTCACTGCATAAACTGCCATCTTAATGCCGGACATTATATTGAAGGCTATACCCATGGAAGCAATACCACCTTCGGAGCTACATCATCAGCTCCAAAGGAGATATTTAAAGAACCGGCAACTGTAACGGAATTTAAAAATTTTACAGAAAAAATACCTTAATCATCAGTTTCATTTAATATGGTTGCGATTCCCGGCGGCACTTTTAAGATGGGAAGCCCTGCCTGAGGAACCATTCAGAAAAGAAGATGAAGGACCTGTGAGGGAGGTTGAGCTGAGTCCCTTCTTTATGGCTGAAATTGAAGTAACATGGGATGAATATCTTGCCTTTTATGTACAGACCGCAGCTGAAGGGCGATCGACAGATACTGAAGGACTGAGAAAGCAGACCGCATCCGATAACGAAGTTGATGCAATATCAGGAGCCACACCTCCTTACGGACAACCTGATCAGGGTTGGGGAATGGGGCAGAGACCTGCAATATCTTTCTCTTATCACGCTGCTGAAACCTACTGCAGATGGTTATCGCAGGTTACCGGTAAAACATACCGCCTGCCTACTGAGGCCGAGTGGGAATATGCCTGCAGGGCAGGTTCGGCAGGCCCTTATTTCTTTAACGGCGATCCGAAAAAATTTGAGAAGACCGGACTAAGAGCTAAAATTTCCAAAAACGATACCGCTGTCATAAATACCTATGTAGTTTATAAGGGGAACAGCTCCTTCCAAAACACAGACCCCGGATTTCGTAAAAGCTAATCCCTTCGGACTGAAGAATATGCCAGGCAATGTGGCAGAATTCTGTTCCGACTGGTACCAGCCTGATGCATATTCGCAATACCCCGACGGCATAATAAAAGATCCGAAAGGACCGGAAACTGGCGAAGAACATGTAATCAGGGGAGGAACATTCATGAGTCCTGCCGGTTCCCTCAGAAGTGCAGCACGCGACTATACCAGGACTGAGGCCTGGCTCAGGACCGACCCGCAGATGCCTAAAAGTATCTGGTGGTATTCCGACTGTTTCAACGTGGGATTCAGGGTAGTGTGTGAATTTGACAGTAAAACAGGAAATGTAACTGTCTCAGAATAGCTAATTGGCTTTTTAAACCTTTCAGCATTTGCCTGCCATTTTTATATTATAAGTTATAAGAAAATTGACGCGAACTTGTTTTTGCGAAACAAGTTTTTTATATTGCATGGCTTTTTAACATTCTTTGACCCTAAGACCGTATTAAAAAGAAACTTAACCTTAATCTGAAAACTTAAAGAAAAGTAATTGAGTATGAGTAAATTTTAATGAGTGTAAGATTTACACTTGTTTTTATTGTATTCATATATCTGTATCCGAAACTTGACTTACGAGAAATGAGAAATCAGTAACAAACAAGAATTAACATTAATCCTTATATCTAACTTTTATTAACCAACTAACAGTGTAACAGTATGAAAAAAACTCCCGACTGCTTTTGGTCTTTACGGCCAGATGTAAATTTTCGCAGGTTGCTACTTCCTGTGAAAATTGTAGTTCTTCTTCTGTTCTGCAGCCTGGCGATTCCAGCCTATTCTCTGGCTGCAGAAATTCCTGCTGTTGATGATCAGCAAGCCAGGGTCACAGGGACCGTTACCGATGCTTCAACCGGCGAGGCAATGCCGGGTGTAAACATCCAGGTAAAGGGAACCAGCCTTGGCGCCATTACTGACATCGACGGAAAATATGAAATCACCAATGTCGACAGAAACGCAACTCTTGTTTTTTCATTTATCGGCTATGTTGCCCAGGAAATTGCTCTCAGCGGCAAAGTGGTGGTAGATGTGGCTCTTGCAGGAGAAGTAACAGACCTCGATGAGGTTGTGGTTGTAGGTTATACGACACAGAAACGTGCAAACGTTGTAGGATCTGTAACCTCTATCTCAGGCCAGAGTCTTCAGTCTATCCCGTCTCCGACCGTTGCAACTGCTCTGTCAGGCCGTCTGCCCGGATCAGTTGTCATCCAGCAGAACGGTGAGCCCGGCCAGTATGGAACAAGGATCCTGGTTCGTGGTCGTAGTACTCTTGGAGGTGACAGGGCTGCCTTATCCACTCAAACTAACCCTCTTGTTATTATTGACGGTGTTCCGGGACGTTCAATGGATGAAATCGACCCGATGGACATTGAAAGCCTTTCTGTTCTGAAGGACGCCTCTGCAGCTATTTACGGTGCTCAGGCTGCAAACGGTGTTATTCTTATAACAACCAAAAAAGGAGCAGAAGGTACACCAAGACTTAACTATCAGTTCTATCAGGGATTCATGACACCGACTGTAATTCCGGATGTTACAAATGCCGCAGAATATGCTACAATGCTTTCCGAATACCAGGTTGGAAAGGGTGCATCGAGGACATACTCAGATGCAGACATTGAATTATTCAAATCCGGTGCAGATCCATGGAGACATCCGGATACTGACTGGTACAGCGACCTTATTAAAAAATGGACAACGACTTTCAGGCATAACATCACAATTGACGGCGGAACAAGGGGAATGACCTATTATGTTTCAATCGGACTGAAAGGTGACGAGTCGATGTATAAACAATCCACCACCAATTACAAGCAATATAATGTCCGTGCCAAGGTTGATCTGCCAATCACCGACTGGCTTAAAACCGGAATTGAACTGGCAGGATTCCAGGTCAGCAGGGTTTATCCCTACAAATCGGCTGATGCCATTGTCGGACAGTCAACACGTTTGACCCCGACCACCTGGTCATTCTGGCCAAATGGTCTCCCCGGACCTGATATTGAATACGGAGATAATCCTGTTGTTACTTCAACGTTTGCAGGAGGCAAGAACGACCAGAAAACCTACAGGCTATTGTCTTCTTTCAACACAACATTAACCATCCCGTTTATTAAAGGACTTGCATTGAATGCTATTTACAGTTATGACCTTACAAACTACTACCAGAAAGCATTTTACAAGCCATGGGTACTCTATTTTCCACAATGGGATAAGGCTACTATTAATCCGACAACAGGCTTCATAACCGATATGCCGTTAAGTCCCCAGTTAAGAGGGCTTTCTTCTCCCGAGAATACTGAAAGATTTGACCGGACGCAAAACAAGACAATCAACCTTGGCGTCACCTATTCAAGGAAATTTGGAGATCATAACATATTCCTGTATGGCGGTTTTGAGCAATACACAAATGATTACAACTGGTTCCGGGGATACCGTCAGTTTTATATTTCATCGCTCATCCAGACTATGGATGCAGGCGGCAACCTTAACAAAAACACTGATGGACAGGCATCAATTTATGCCCGTAAATCATATATAGGACGCCTCACTTATGACTACAAGAGCAAGTACCTTGCAGAGGTTATCTTCAGGGCAGACGGATCGCTTAAATTCCCGCCTACCAAGCGCTGGGGCTACTTCCCCGGATTCATGGTAGGATGGCGTGCATCTGAGGAAGGATTCTGGAAGGACAATATTCAGTTCATCAACTATTTCAAGCTAAGGGCATCGTACGGTCAGATGGGAATGGACCCCGGAAATCGCTTTCCAGTATCAGAACAGCTATGGCATGGGTGCAGGTATGGTATTTGGCAACAGCGGAGGGATTGAGACAGTTGTTGGTCCACCGACTATTGCTAACCCGAATATCACATGGGAAACACAAACCACAAAAAATGTCGGGTTCGAGTCAAAATGGCTGAATGACCTTATCTCTTTAAATTTTGATTACTTCTATAACATCAGGAAAGATATCCTTGCTCCAAGGGATGCATCTGTACCTGATTTCACAGGGCTTTCGCTTCCTAGCGAGAATATTGCAAGGGTTGATAACAGAGGTTTTGAAATTGAAGCAGGTGTCCATAAAAACATTACATCTGATTTCCGCCTGGATATCGGAGGTAACTTCAGCCATAACCACAACGAGGTGGTATTTAAGGATGAACCTAAAAGGGCAGTGGAATGGCAGAGGGAAACCGGTCATCCATATAATGCATGGCTGATGTACAATTGCATCGGTGTTTTTGCCGATCAGGCTGCAATCGACGCTTATCCTCACTGGAGCTAATGCCAAACCTGGCGACCTGATATTTGAAAATGTATCCGGAGATGACAAAATAAATGGCGACGACAGGATCCTTATTGATGAAGTGGACGTGCCTGAGGTTTTCTATGGCTTTAACATTGATGCATCATGGAAGGGATTTTCATTGTCTGTTATGTTTCAGGGACAGGGGAAATTTTATAAGGACAATTATTATGATAACAGACGCGGTGAGGCCGGTAATTATTTCCAGTGGACCTATGACAACCGGTGGACACCGACCAATACAAATACGAATATTGGGAGGGCTTTCAACCGTGATGACTTTTACTGGTCAAAAGATGTTAACCGCAGCACATACTGGCTTGATAACACCGCTTACCTCCGTCTGAAGAACCTTGTTCTGACATATAATATTCCCAGTCAGCTTTTCAGGGGTATCGGAATCTCAAAAGCAAGCGTGTATTTTTCAGGCAACAACCTTGGATTGCTCTATACGGCAACCAAAAAGTTCGATCCTGAAGCCAGCGGCGCAGGCGTCTATCCTATCATGAAAACATTTGCTTTCGGAGCAAATATCGGCTTCTAATTGATTAAGAAATTAATAAATAGTCTAATATGAAAAAATTATTCAGTTATATAATCTCGATAGCGGTGCTGCTGTTTGTATTTACCTCGTGCACCGATGTACTCGACCAGCAGCCCGTCAGTTCATTTAGCGAAACTGTGGTATTCGCTGATGTAAATGTGGCAAAGGCCTACCTGGGTAAATGCTACGACAGGATGGGAGGCAATACTGATGCCGGTATCCTCGGAATGCGCGAGGACCTTCTTTCATCAGGCACTGATCAGACCCTGTGTATCCACCGTCCGGCTAACTATGTTCACATGAAAGGAACCCTTAGTCCCGATCAGCTTGGATTTTTTGCCAACAATGGCTATGGAGGTTTTCTGCGCTGGCCTAATATTTACCAGAATATTCAGAATATTAATACCATTCTGGCCAATATCGATAATGTACCTACTTCAACATCGGCAGAAGAAGCTACGAAACAAGCTGTAAAAGGACAGGCTTATTTTTTAAGGGCTTACGAGTATGCAATTCTTCTTATGAATTATGGCGGATCTGTTATTGCAACAGAACCTTTCGTACTTGGTGGGGAATACGCTCAAACAAGATCAACATTACAGCAGACTCTTGATCAGGTACTTTCGGATATTGATGATGCAATTGCCAACTTGCCGGCAACGTTCCCAGTGGCTGACCAGGGCCGTGCCACACCGGGTGCTGCTGCTGCACTGAAATCAAGGGTTTTGTTATTCTGTGCCAGTGACCTGGTTAATGGCGGTTACCTGCCAGCGAACGCTCTGGTATCATTTGGCGCTACAGGCCAGGCAGCCCGCTGGGCTGCAGCCAGGGACGCTGCAAAAGCCGTAATTGATGGAACATATGGTGCATATGAACTTGCAGGCACAATTACTGACCCGCCATCACCAATGACTGATGCAGATATTCAAAACTATGCCAATAACTATTTCAACATCTTTAATCAGAAAGGAACCTGGAATAAGGAAACCATCTGGGGAATACAATTCCCGCTTACAGGCGGTAATGTTAATAATGCAAATATCTGGTTTGGCCCCTGCGGGTATCACAACTGGGGTAATAATGATCCGACAGAACAGGCAGTACGCCAGTATGAGATGGCTGACGGAACACCGTTTGTATGGGACAAATATACACCTGGTGACATGGAGCTCCGGACTGCAACTGCAGCCCAGCTTGCAGCCGATCCGCTGAGAAGTCCGTATAACGGACGTGAACCGCGTTTTTATGCAACAGTTCTTTACCATGGAGCACCCTGGCAGACACGTTCTCCGGATGCTGCCGGTTTTGATCCCTTTAATAAGGTTCAGACCGGACATTTCTACAATGCTGATGGTACTCAAAAAGCCATCGGAGTGGATTCCAGACAGTCGCTCATTGAAGGGTGGAACGGAACAAAGAACGGTTATTATCTTAAAAAATTCCTCGATCCGGCTACCGCAGGTCAGTTTTTCCGTAATACAAATACATGGGTAGAGTTCCGTTATGCTGAAATTCTGCTGAATTATGCAGAAGCATGTATTGAAATTGGCGGTGCAGACCTGCAGCCTGGCCTTGATGCACTTGAACATGGTAAGAAACCGTGCAGGATTACCTGACAGGGTTACCACTGACCAGCTCCAGGCAAGAACCTGGGTCCGTCATGAAAGATACCTCGAGCACTTTGCCGAAGGGCATCAGTGGTATGATATGCGCCGCTGGATGACTGCTCCCCAGGTTATCCAGGATCTTCATGAAATCAAGATAAAGGAATTTGTAACGGGTGATTTTGAGTGGAAACTCGATCTTACAACCACACCCGAGACAAGATCATGGGCCGACGATGCATTTTACTGGTTACCCCTCGCACGCAGTGAGATCAACAAAGCACCTCAGCTGCAGCAGACTCCGGGATATGAATGATCCTGATCGTGAGATTTAATATACGTAGTTTTGAAAGCCGGTCCGAAAAGACCGGCTTTTTGATTTCATTTTGGATCTCTGTGACTACTCGATAGTATCTCATGTACTCACCCCCCATCCCCCTCTCTAATTCTTAGAGAGGGGGCGTAAGACCCTGACTGTGAGTGTAGTCTCCCCCTCTTTGCGAAGCAGAGAGGGGGATTAAGGGGGTGAGTACGTGAATTTACGGTAGGAAGGAATGGGGAAATAAATTCCTGAATGCGAAGTAGCTCTCCCCCTCTTTGCGAAGCAGAGAGGGGGATTAAGGGGGTGAGTACGTGAGTTACCGGTAGAACGCATAATACCAGAACGTATTCCCGAACTTCTGACGCAAAGCCGGTTCGGCGGATTTCAGGTTGTTACCGTACTGCTGAAATGTCTGGAGGAACTGGTTAAACCTTTGTGCAGTCCGTGGATCCGGACGGAGAGTCCCCTGATTTGGCAGCGGACCCAGATTCAATGTCTTATAAGCTTCAGCTGCCTCCTGTATATGAATGGGGATCTTTGTGAATCCGTATTTGCCAAGGCCCTCAAGCTGAGTCTCGATCCCCACATAATCCTTCTTAAGCAGCATAAAGGCAAGCTTATATTCATATGCTTTTCTGTTTAAGGAATCGTATGAAAGGATCCGTTCTACATTAATGTAAGGGTCATCAGTTATTGAAAAAAAGTCGTGCTGAATCTTTTCCTTTCTTTTCAAACCAAGTTGCGGATCAGATTCAACGGCTGAATCATTAAAAAGCAATTTTTCCCACGCTTTTGCTTCGGTTCTGTAAAAAAACGTCTTTTTTAATATTGAAATATATTTTGCTGCTACCTCATAATTGCCATTTACTATCTCGGTTTTGATGAGCATTCTCAGGTCTTCCGGAGAGAGCCCTTTCATTATCATATTCTCATACGCCCATCTTTGTGCCTCATTTATCACTCCGATAGTGTAGTAAAAATATCCTCCCCGCCTGAGTATTTCGCCCGACATTTCCCACTTCAGGAAAAGAGTCTGGCCTTCAGGATCCTGCCTGAAGCTAAAAAGCTGATCATTCAGCATGCCGGTTTCACAAAGGGCAATATTATTAAGGTATATCGTCAGGATATTGTTCGATGGATTTCTTTTGTTGTAATCAACAACTTCATTGTACCTGCCCTCGGAAAATAACTTTTCAACCAGAAAGTATTGCCGGGTCTTCTTATCGGATTTAAGTACTGAAACAAGGATGAGAACTATGACTAATATTCCTGACGGGACAAGATTCTTTATCAGCGCAGAAACTTTAAATTTTTTAAACGGGTTGTAAGTTATTCTGCCAATTAACGGGAGAATTGCAATCAGTGCCAGTATTATTAAAAAGACTTTGGTCTGGGATCCTGCTCCGCTGTCAGTAAAGGGGTAGGTCAGGAGTGTTTCAGCTGATTGAAATAGCACATACTCCTTCAGGAGATAGATAAATATAAATATGGTCAGCCAGAGGATAAGCACTTTCAACCAGTTTTTTCTGAATGATCTGATTACATTGTGCACCGAGAACATCATCAGAAAGATCCAGGCGAAACCGCCGGTAAACAAATACCAGAAAGGAAAGATGATATTGGCAGCCCAGCTCTTTAAGTACCTTATTGCCAGATAAAAAAATGCGAGCTGAAGCATTACTCCAACGCTGTTGTAAAGCAGAAACCGGTAATCGGTATGGAGATAAAAAAGGGCTGCTCCAAATAGAAAAGGGATCAGAACTGATTTTTTGCCCGACAGGTGATTAATGATTTTTATGATTAAGAAAACTATCAGGCAAATTATAATTGCAATCAGGAATGCTCCTGCGAAAGGGATATGAAAAAATGTTGTGAATAGGTTACTCAGGTAAATCAAAAGGGCACCTGGTTGATTTAGATGTTCTCCAAGATAGTCCCGCGAGAAAACAAAAAGAGAAGTTTTCTCCTGGAACCAGGCAGCATAGTCAGCAAAGAACGCGAAAAAAACAAAAGATATAATAAATAGTACCAGGTAAGGCAGGAGATCATAAAATGAGTTTTTTATTTGTCTGGCCTGGTCCATGGTAATTTGGGGTAAAGAGAAGTGATATTTCAGTTTCCCGCCCATTTTGCCTGGGCAGCCGGTGCTTTGGCAGTTCTTCCGATACTTCCGGGACTTACGTTTATTTTCAGGGTTGAAAGCTCAGGAACATTAAAACTCTTCAGCATCCTCTGGTAAAGTTCAGGATCATGTTGAGGAAGGATAAATGGCTTGCCGGCATTCACCGTTTTCGTCTATGTGCGATATAAAGAGCCTGGCTGTAAGGCCGTCGATGCGCTTGCTGCTGAACGCGAGCCATCTTCCGTTCGAGGACCAGCAATGATAGCTGTCTGTCATATCACTGTTCAATGCCATTTTCGAAGCAAGCCGGGTACGGAGATCAATCGACCAGAGGTCGGCTTCCTTATGCCAGATGGGGAAACAGCCATAGTCAAACAGCGTCATGACAAGGAATCTTCCATCAGGGGAGATTCGCGGGAAGGAAATGCTTTTATTAATTTCTGAGGCATTAAAAATAGATTCAGGCTCTCCGAATTTAAATGAAGAGGGATCAAAGGAAACTCTGAACAGGTTGTATCGTATTTGCCGGTAATCAAATACTTCACCGACCTGAGCAGCCCTGCAGAAATAGAGCCAGCGTCCGTCAGGTGACCACTCCGGGTAAGTGTCCATATATTTTTCATTATCTGTGAGATTCACATACCTGATCTCATTCCTGTCAACGTCATATAATACCAGGGAGGATTCAAGATCGCTCACTTCTACCTTCTTGTTGAGTGCCGAATGGAACTGCTGGACTATTTTATTGGATGAGAAAGCCACAAATTTACCTGAAGGATGCCAGCGGGGGTAGACTGCTCCGTTTTTCATCTCGGCAGTTTTCGGGTTAATCTTCTTAAATCCTCCGTTCTTATAGAAATAGGTACCATTATGGCTGCCTCTCATGTGAAACAGAAAGTCGTCTGTCCTGCCGTTATTAAAAGAGTGGCAATTAACACAATTCTGATCTGCCACACTATTCTCAATCACCGGATGTTCTTTAAAACTTTCAAGACTGCGCTGGATTATGCTTATCTCTTTCCAGCTTTCGTAACCCGGGTAAAGCCAACGGTATGTGATGTAAGGATCGACGGGCTCTTCAGCAATACTATTTGAAATGGTTTTATATTTCGACCAGTTGCCTTCTTTATCCTTTAAAAAAACATCGATACTGAAGGTATGTCCCTTATCTGCATTCAGCATCTTCTTCCATTTCTTCAACGGGATCCGGATTATGCCTTTTCTATCGGAGACTTCAATTTCAGTTCCGGATTCTGCTTTAAATCTTGCCAGGTATGCTGAGCCTTTTTCATTTATTTTAAAGTTCAGCGGTGCGATGTTGGCCGGAACAGTAACAGCCGTATAATCGGGATCAATAACAGGCAATTCATTCAGTTCTCTAACGTTACCCCCCGGCTTATTATTGCAACTGTAAAACGCAGTAATAATGATGATTAGTAAGAATTTATATCTTCGAATTTGTGTCATTGAGATTTCCTGAACGATTGGCAACCCCGCAAATTTAATATCTTTTTGGATAATCCCCGTCTAACAAAGAATTTAAGAACTTTCACAGAGTTCCACAGACCTGCCTGCCGGCAGGCAGGGGTTTCACAGAGTTCCACAGAGAAGCTTGCCCCTAAATCCCCTAAAGGGGACTTATAATATAGGCCTCTTCAGGAGATATGGACATAGCCGATCTCAAGGAATAGATAGGTTATGTATCAGTCTGTATGCAACTGAGTTGCAATAACTTACATTTCCCCTCCTTTTTCAAGGAGGGGTGGTCGGGACTATTGATTTTAATATGTTTACAATTTACTTTCCCGGCCGGGGTGGTTAAAACGTAAATCAGCCATCCCGGCTGGACGTATCAAGTTTCTGCATGTAAGTGATGTTTCATTGTTAAAAAACTATAAATTGATGCTTATTCTTGGTTTTTTAAATCGCTTTATTTACATTTGGTTACATTCTGTTTCCTTGAAAACCAGTTGTTTTAAGTTCTCATAAATCTAATCTGACCGAATATGAAAAAATCAAGTATCTCAAGACGTAATTTTCTTGGTAAGGCTGCTACCGTGGGAGTTGCAGGCATTGTTGTACCAACGATTATTACAAGCTGTGCCCGCGAAACAAAAAAAGTAGTTGAAGTACCAACTTTCCTTGACCAGGCTCCTGACGGACCAGTCCTTAAAGCCGGAGTTATTGGCTGCGGCGGCCGCGGAACGGGAGCTGCCATCAATTTCCTGAGTGCTGGTCCCAGCCTGCAGATTACCGCTCTGGGGGATACTTTCCAGGACCGTGTTGACAATTGCAGGGCAAGCATTCTGAAACAGAAGAGCCAGGAAGTCCCGCTTGAGAATTGCTTTGTAGGTTTCGATGCCTTCCAGAAAGTCATCGATTCAGGGGTTGACATTGTCATTCTGGCAACTCCTCCATCTTTCCGTCCCGAGCATCTGGCAGCTGCAGTTGCAGCTAAAAAACACATATTTGCCGAGAAACCGGTTTGTGTCGACCCGACTGGCGCAAGGTCAGTGATGGCCACAGCTAAGAAAGCTGAAGGCCTTGAACTCAGCATCGCAACCGGTACCCAGCGTCGTCACCAGCGTGACTATATGGCAAACTGGCAACAGGTTCAGCAGGGGCTCATAGGTGAACTGACCGGCGGCAATGTTTGGTGGAATGGCAGTAAACTCTGGCATCGTGACAATGATCCGTCATGGTCTGAAATGGAGTGGATGATACGCAACTGGGTTAACTGGACATGGTTATCCGGAGATCATATTGTTGAGCAGCACGTTCACAACCTTGATGTAATGAACTGGTTCTTCGGAATGCATCCTGTAAAAGCAGTCGGTTTCGGTTCAAGGCTGCGCCGGATAACAGGCGACCAGTATGACAATTTCAGTGTTGATTACTCATTTGAAAACGGAATGCATGTTCACAGTATGTGCAGGCAGATTAACGGCTGTGCAAGTAATGTTTCCGAAAGATTGCAGGGAGCAAAGGGCTCAACAAATTGCAACAGCTCTATCCTCGACCTTGCCGGGACCGAATTATGGAAATATGAATATCCCCTTGACAAAGACGGCAAACCTACAGACAATGTGAGCGTTGACCCATATGTTCAGGAACATATTGACCTGGTTACAGCAATCCGCACAGGGAAGGTATTCAACGAACTTGAAAACACAGCAATCTCTACAATGATCGGTATCATGGGCCGTATTTCTGCATATACCGGAAAAGAGACCACCTATGAGGAGATGATGAATTCAGACCTCAAACTTGGCCCGACAGTATTTGCTTTTGGTCCGGTTGATATTCGATAAATCAGTGCCGATAGCCGGAGTTGCTTATGATGCAGCTGCTGAAGCTGCAAGAGCAGCAGAGAGAGCAGCAGCCAGAGCCAAAAGAGAGGCCGAAGCTGCAGCAAAACCTGCAACCAATTAAAGGTTAGAAACACAGTATTTAATTATAAGAAAAATGGATAACTCAAGAAGAGAATTCATAAAAAAAGCTACAACAGGTGCTGCTATTCTGGCAGCACCTTCCTTTATCGGATCTTCCGAAGCCGCAGGACAGCAGAAAGCAACAGATGCCACAGCACCGTTCAAGCTGAAATATGCCCCCGGTCTGGGTATGTTCCGGCAGAATGCAGGCCAGGATCCTGTTGACAACATTAAGTTCTGTCACGATATGGGATTCAGGGCAGTGTTTGATAACGGCCTGATGAGGCGGGAGCCCGATGTTCAGGATAAAATAGTAAATGAATTGAAACGCCTTGGAATGGATCTGGGTCCATATGTTCTCAGAGCTGATTCCGGTAAAACAGATTTTGTACTGAACAATCAGGAAGTCCGTGACACTCTGATCGCAAATATGAAAGAGGGGGTTGAAACATCCAAGAGGACCGGAGCTAAGCAGGCCTTAATTGTGCTTGGCAGGTATGATGTCAAACTTCACAGGGATTTTCAGACCGCAAATGCCATAGATAACCTCAGGTTATGCTGTGATATCATGGAACCTGAAGGCATAACCCTGGTACTGGAACCCCTGAATAATTACATCAATCACCCCGGATTGTTCCTTACAGGGATCCCTCAGGCTTCGCTATCTGCCGGGCTGTGAACAGGCCTTCATGCAAGATCCTGGATGATCTTTACCACCAGCAGATAAGCGAAGGTAACCTGATCCCCAACATTGAAGCTGCCTGGAGTGAAATTGGCGCTTTCCATCTCGGGGACAGCCCCGGCCGTAATGAACCTACGACAGGAGAAATAAACTACAAGAGTATATTCAAGTACCTCTATAATAAGAAATATGACCGCACTCTCTGCATGGAGCACGGTGTGAGCAACAGGGGTACCAAGGAAGGCGAAGCACGGGTGATACAGGCGTATCGCGAATGTGACAGTTTCGAAGTGTGATATAAAACTGACGGGATATTTTTAAACAACAGAAGGGACATTGCTTGCAACGTCCCTTCCTATTTTAACATGGTCTGAACTGCCGGTGCGGATTTGGCTTCCCACCGCTGGCGCGGATTTGCCTTCGGCGAGCTCGCAAAAGATGTTTCGGACGATGAAGGGAAGACATGGAGCGATCCCAGACCATTGCCGAATAAGCTAAACGGCGACAAGCATGTACTTAAATATACTTCTGACGGGCGATTTATGGCGGTCTTTTCTGTTTTCACTGAATTTGTCGGTCCGGGCCACCCCTCCTTGGCCCGTATCCCCCGTGGTTAAAAGATTTAACATACTATCACAAATTCCGTCCCACCATCCTCCTTATTCCTGAAACTAAACGAAAACCCATGATTTGTAAGAATCTCCTGCACAAGAGTCAGACCGATCCCCTGCCCTCCTGGTTTTGTTGAGAAGAAAGGAGTAAAAATCTTCTCTGAAACCTTTTTCGATAGTCCTGTTCCATCATCACTGAAAACAATAGAAACAGGATTAGCTGTGGTTGAAACACATATATGACCATTGCTCCCGACAGCCTCTTTCGAGTTCTTTATAATATTCAGAAAAACCTGTTCCATCTGGCTCCTGTCGGCATTTATTACAGGTGCTGAGCTATCCAGTTTCATTTCAATATTAATATTCATCTCCTTCATTTCAGCGCTGAACGATTCCATAACCAGGCTCACAGACTCATTAAGATCCATCTTATCCTTTTCAGGCACAGGAAGCTTTACAACATTCGAAAAATTCTGCATAAACCTGTTCATCTGATAGTTGCGCTGGATAGCTATTCCAAGCATCTTTACAATATCGTCCTTATCGTCACTGTTGAAAGATTTCGGATTGGATTGTACACTCGACATGATCGAGTTCACCGAACCAATAGTATTATTAACCTCATGGGCCATCATCCTTATCAGCTTGCCATATGCTTCTCTCTCCGCCTTTCTTATCTCTTCTGTAAACTCCTCAACTATGTAGAATGAGTGCTTGAATAATGATCCATGAAAAAAAGCTTCCTGCAAAGATATTTCTGACCGTCACCAAGGATTATCAACTGTTTTTCGTAATATGAGATCTTCGATAATTCTGTGGCAAGAGAACTTTTATTTCATTCAGATATTTTCCATTGTTACTATCACGGCTTAATCCAAGTAATCTCGATGCCGCCTTATTTATTTCAATTATCCTTTCGTCGAGATCGAGTACAATAATGCCAAGAGGAGACGAATCAATGAGAAGATCGAGAAAATGATTTTTTTCGCGTACCGATAGCCTCTCTTCGCGTAGCCTGATGATCATTGAATTATAGACCTCGATTATATTGTCGACATCGGTGTTGCCTGTTTTTTTCATTGTAATATTGAAATAGCCTTCCTTCAACAGACTGAGGCTTCTTCCGATGCTGCTTATCGGTTTGAATGATCGCAGAAGTATCATAATGGTAATTCCAAACAGTATCGGGATCCTATTTCAGATGTTACAGAAGTATAGGATTTTTCTTATGAAAAGTATATATTGCCAGGACCAGAAAAAGAGTAAAAATAAAAGATAGCAGATATTGGGCATTTATGCTCGTTCCTGTCGCGTTGCAATCCGTGCCTTTTGCCCGGTTGCAATCCGTGCCCTGCAATGACGAGGGCAGGGGAGTATGAAGGTTGAATAACGGAATTAACATATGGTTATGGGACAAAAAAATATTAATTTAGATCCTTAATAGCCGAAAAACTAATTACCGCTATGCAAAAGACGCTTCTGGTTCTGTTTTCAATCTACTTATCCACAAGCATTTCAAATACCCAGGTGAAAAAGTCAGATCCCTACCTCAGGGTACCGGTGATCGATCTTGACAAGGAGACGTTCCGGCAGGTTGTCATTCACCAACTGCATTGCCTTTAAAATATTTTTCATTGATATCCTTGATGACAGGGAAGAGGACAGTTTACCAGTCGGTCACCCGACAACCGTCCTTTTAGCGGAACAATTTTCATTACTCTGGCGTAATCAATATCAACATAACGATTAGCATTCCAACATGATCACTGTCGTGAGTGAATTCGGTTGTGCTTATACTATAGTTAAAGGAACAGCATTATGTTTATTGAGGCAGACTCAACAAATGCATTTGATTCAAAAACTTTATTCAGATTCTGAAATGACACCTCTGAAATATTTTCAGACTCAGGGTTCTTTTTGGTAATGTCAACCTGCACAACATTCTGAGTGTCGTAGCAATTTTTAATACGATAACTGACAACATGTTAACCAGATACAAAGTGAGCTTGAAGACGAGGAAATCAATTTACAGTTTATCCCAAAGGACATCGGCAGGGGAGCGATTTGTTTACAAACGGAGCGATGATGGCGGACTCTTATATACGGCTGGTAGTGACCGCCTTGCTGTTCCACGGAAACTGGAAGAGTTGCAGGATATCGGCCAGGAGAAGGGCGCTGCAAATACTTTAAAAGAGAATGAAAATGATATGGGAACGTTATTCATAAAATCGATACTAAGAGTAAGAGAACTACCAAGCAAGCCTACAACAATATATGAGAGAATGATTCAATCAACCTCCGGCAAGTGTCATAAGGATATTTTCAAATAAAAACTGTCCGCGCAATACCTGCTGGCCGCTCGAATGACTTTCTTACTGCTATTTCCTCACCGCGTTCGTGAATCGGCAAAGTTAAGGGCCATCAGGTTTATTGCAGGAAGAAGAATGAACGGAGCCCCAATACTGAAGGCGACTGGGTCGGATGGGTAATTCGGGACATGGAAGGATCTTGTGAAAGGCAGAAAAGGGCAATACCGGATACGGTTCAAGGATAATTTGCACAGCTGGGATTGCTGTTATCCGGGTGTGGAGCTTCTTCCTGACGGGACATTCGTTACGACAACCTATGGTCATTGGGAGAGGGATGCTGAACCATACATTTTGAGTATAAGATTCAAAATGAATGATTACTGGATGATAGATGACAAGGAACGTTCCGGCAGGTTGTCATTGACAGGGAAGAAGGCCAGTACCTCGGTCACCCGACAACCGTCCTGCTTGAAGACGGGAAAACAATCCTTACAGTTTATCCCAAAGGACACGGCTTTTTGCTGAACTCAAAATCTTCCCTCAGCTGCTGCAGTTCGATCTTCAGTTTCTCTATTCTTATGTTCTGCAGATCCGATTCATTTACCAGCATGTTAAGATCATTTTCCGCCAGCTTATTATTGAGAACCAGGATGGTGTCTTTTGGAAATACCTTTTCTCCCGGTTTCTTCAGTATTTTCACTATGCTGCTTCTGAAGGGCGACGTTATTATCTCCTCATACGACGGTATCACAGTGCCTGAGCCCTGAACCGTAATCTGTATCTTTCCTGAGTCGGGAACAGCTGTCACAACTCTCGACAGGCTGACGCCCGGCATAAACACGCTTTTGAAGAATACAATTATCAGCAGCGGGATAATTACGATAATTGAAACTATCGATAACTGTCTTATCATTAATTTTCTCTTGTGCTCTTTTGATACCGGTCGATCCATCCTAATAATATTTCGGATTTCGGATTGGGGATTTCGGATTTTCATTCCGCAATCACCAATCCGCAATCCGCAATTCCTGAACAATCCCTATGCCATTATGCTTAACGCGCATAATTTTAAGCATATAGTATTTAGTTCATGCGAAAAAGTGTATCATATTGAGACAGTAGCGGACGAAAAGAAAGTTGCCCCCCTGCCCCCCTAAATTTGTTACAACCTTGGAGATCCCTTCCCTTTACTCCCGATAGACAGCATGTAATTCCGAACGAAGTGAGGAATCTGTTTGAACCAGGAGCGAAGATTCTTTTAAAATTTAGTAATTTTGGAATGAAGGGTAAGTTTTGAAAACGGTGCGAATAGTTCTTTCTTGGCGAGGGGCAGGGTTGACCAGCATCAAGGCGCACAGGGTTATAATGTTTTGTAATAAAAAAAATACGTCTTATAAGGGTGCTTATATAAATTAAAAGACGTTTAAAAAACTTAATATGATTGCAGTGGTCTAATTTACAAGGCATTCCGGCCTCACCCCCTCAATCCCCCTCTCCCAGGAGAGAGGGGGAAGCCCCTCCCTCTTGGGGGAGGGGTTTGGGGAGAGGCCGTGCATAACAGTTAGTTACGTCCGGATATTCATATAAAATAAGAACGTACAATAATAGATATAAGCGCCCTTATAAGACATATTAAATGGATAAGGTTTTTAAAATAATTGGTTAATATTCATAAAAAAATTTATTATGCGCCGACACTTCAATATCATTACAATCCTGATGATGGCCATTGCCATTACATTTACCTCATGTAAAAAGGATTACAGGCTTATTGTAGGTGGATTCACTCAAAAAGAGGGAGAGAAAGGATTATCAGTTTTTGACTTTAACAGCAGGAAGGGTGATTTAAAGCTAATATCTGAAGCTGATGTCGGACCAGGTCCTTCATATTTTTGTTTCTCAAAAAAAAACGATCTGTTTTATGTGCTGAATGAAGTCATGGAATTCAGAGGGGTCTTTGGCGGCGGACTTTCAACATTTAAATACGGCAATGAAAATGGAGAGTTTGTAAAACAAAATGAGATATTAATCCCCTATGGAGGACCTTGTTACATCTCAATGTCACCTGACAGCGGTTATCTGTTCCTCGCGAATTATCCGAACGGCTCGGTTGCTGTTGTAAAACTTGACAATAACGGGATTCCCGCAACAGTTACTGATACCATATTATATAATAAGGCTGAGCCTGATGCATCACATGCCCATATGATCTTAAACGATCCGGCCGGCAGGCATATCTATGTAACCGACCTTGGTCTCGACCGGATTGTAGTTTATGATTTTGACACTAAGGAAGGGAAGCTCAATCAGATGCAAAATGGGATCACAACGGTTCCCAAAGGTTCCGGTCCCCGTCATTTTGCCTTTAACTCCGACGGATCAAAGCTTTATTTGATAAATGAACTGGGTTCTAAAATGATGGTTTTTAATGTCGATGAGGAGCAGGGACTTAACCTCCTCCAGACACTTCCTACCATGATCGGAAGGATATGATAAGGATAACTATTGCGCAGATGTCCATTTAAGCATGGATGGGAAATTTCTTTATGGTTCCAACAGGGGTGAGAATACGATAGTGACGTTCAGGATCGGGGATGACGGTTTACTGACACTGGCAGGACATACTTCCTGCGGCGGCGAGTGGCCAAGGAATTTTGTTATTGATCCTTCGGGCAGATTTATTCTTGTCGGGAATCAGAAATCAGATTATATTTCAGTATTAAAGATCAATAAGCGGACCGGCGTGCCATCCGTTATTGTTAATAATATAACAGTTAAAAGCCCGGTTTGTCTTAAGTTTTATTGAATAGAAGAGGTAACTACAGCTTGTGCCGAAACACCGAAATCCTTTAACCGCAAAGTCCGCTAAGATTTAAAACCCGAGATCGCAAAGAGTTTTCTGCCGCTGGCGCCGATTTATAATCGGGGCCAAAAAAGGCACGAATTACAACCGAGCAAAAGGCACGGATTGCAACCGAGCAAAAGACCTAAATGCCCAATTCGTCTAAAAGGTGTCCTTATGCGAGCTCGCCGAAGGCAAATCCGCGCCAGCGGTTTAGAGGGTCATCTTTTGCGAGCTCGGCGAAGCCAAATTCGCGCCAGCGGGGGATTTAGGGGCAACCCTGGAAAGAATTAAAATGTGAGTGTATGGATTCCGATTTTTCTTTTTGATTTTACCCAAACTCTAAATTTTTCTTTGTATTATTATTACCTGATAATAGAGAATTTTAAAGGATGGACCGCAGGACGTTAATTCAGAGGTTAAAGGATCAGCAATCGTCTAAGTGGGACATAATTGTGATAGGAGGGGGTGCCACCGGTCTGGGAGTCGCATTTGATGCAGCGACAAGAGGTTATAAAACGCTTTTGCTGGAACAATCTGATTTTTCAAAGGGAACATCATCAAGGAGCACCAAGCTGGTTCATGGAGGAGTCAGGTATCTTGCACAGGGCGATATTCTCCTTGTCAGGGAAGCCTTGCACGAGCGTGGAATAATGCTGAAAAATGCTCCTCATATAACTGCCAACCAGGAATTTGTGATCCCGCTGTACTCTCTTTGGGATGTTCTGCTTTATTATATCGGTCTGAAGTTTTATGATATTCTGGCAGGCAGATTAAGCATGGGCAAATCTTATTTTATTGGCCGGACAAAAGCCCTTTCCAGGTTACCACTTCTGAGACCTGCAGGACTGAGAGGCGGAATTGTGTACCACGACGGTCAGTTTGATGATTCAAGAATGGCTGTCACCCTGGCTGAAGGTTGTGCTGCAAACGGAGGTACAGTTCTTAACTACTTCAGGGTCAACAGTCTGCTCAAGGATGAAAAGAAAAAGATCACCGGCGTGCTTGCATTGGATCTGGTTTCTGGCAAAGAGTACACCATTAACTGCAGGCTGGTAATAAATGCGACCGGAGTTTTTGCAGACGAAATACACAGGATGGATGATCCTTCATCTAAGCCAACAATACGTCCCAGTCAGGGAGTGCATATTGTTCTCGACAACTCCTTTCTTCAGAGCAGTTCAGCGGTTATGATCCCAAAAACCGACGACGGGAGGGTTCTTTTTGCAATTCCATGGTATGGTAAAGTTGTAGTGGGGACAACGGATACTCCTCTTGATACCATCGGGCTTGAACCAAAAGCGCTTGATGAGGAGATCAGCTTCATACTTAAAACAGCGGGCAGTTATTTTACAAAGCCGCCGGGAAGGGAAGACGTACTATGCATTTTTGCCGGGTTACGCCCGCTGGCTGCAAATCCTGATAATCCTGCTGCGACAAAAGAAATCTCCAGAAGACATAAAATTACTTTGTCACCCTCGGGTCTTCTTTCAATTACAGGAGGAAAGTGGACTTCCTACCGTCGTATGGCTGAAGAGACAATTGACAAAGCCATTAAAGCGGGAATGCTCCAAAACAGGAAATGCCTTACAAGAAAACTGAAGCTTTTCGGAAATGGCATGATTGTTAAGTCAGAACGTTTGAAAATATACGGTTCCGGAGCGGTTGAAATTGAAAAAATGATTGAGGTTCAACCCTCCCTGGGTGTTCCCCTTAGTCCGAAATTGCCTTATACTGAGGCAGAAATAATTTGGATCTGCAGGAAAGAGATGCCGCAGACTATTGAGGATGTGCTTGCCCGCAGGACCAGGGCGCTTTTTCTGGATGCAAGGGCAAGCCTGGAAATAGCGCCTTTAGTTGCCGGATTGATGGCTAAGGAATTCGGATTTGACATGAGCTGGCAGGAAAAGCAGCTGAACGATTATAAAAGTATTATTACAAACTACCTGTAGCATCCGCTGCAGACCCAAAATTTGACAAGAGATGAATGACTTTATTCTGGCTTTTGATCAGGGAACAACAAGTTCAAGGGCAATAGTATTTGACAGGAACGGATTGCCGGTAGCATCGGCACAGAAAGAATTCACCCAGATCTATCCTAAGCCCGGTTGGGTGGAGCATGATCCAGGGGAGATATGGTCAACCCAGGCAGGTGTAGCAACGGAAGCTATGGCAAAAGCCGGTCTGAAAAGTACAGATATTGCTGCAATTGGGATCACTAATCAACGGGAAACGACAGTTGTATGGGACAAGACTACAGGTAAACCCGTTTATAATGCCATTGTCTGGCAGGACAGAAGAACAGCTGAATTCTGTGACAAGCTTAAAAATGAAGGACATGCGGGAACGATTCTCGAAAAGACCGGACTCATTATTGACGCTTATTTTTCTGCAACCAAGGTGCGTTGGATACTCGACAATGTGAAAGACGCCCGCAGACTCGCCGGGAAAGGACAGCTGGCTTTCGGGACCGTCGATTCCTGGCTGATCTGGAACCTGACTAAAGGAAGACTTCACATCACTGATGTCTCAAACGCATCCAGAACAATGTTATTCAATATCCACACTCTCAGTTGGGATAAGGATTTACTTGAATTATTTAATATCCCTTCAGGTATGCTTCCGGAGGTGAAGTCATCAAGCGATGTTTATGGGCAAACTGCAGGTCAGTTTGAAACTGCAATACCTGTTGCAGGAATTGCTGGCGACCAGCAGGCAGCGTTGTTCGGACAGATGTGTACCGAACCGGGGATGGTAAAGAATACTTATGGAACCGGTTGCTTTATGATGATGAATATCGGCAATAAGCCAATTGAGTCTAAAAGCAGGCTTCTTACAACAGTTGCCTGGAAAATCGGAAATGAGACCATCTACGCCCTTGAAGGCAGTATCTTCATAGCAGGAGCAGTTGTGCAATGGCTCCGGGACGGACTCGGCATAATCAACAAATCGGATGACGTGGAAAAACTGGCAGCCCGGGTCAGCGGCAGTGAAGGAGTATACTTCGTACCGGCGTTTGCCGGATTGGGGGCTCCTTACTGGAACCAGCACGCCAGAGGAACTATTGTTGGTATCACCCGGGGATCGAACTCTGCCCACATTGCCCGGGCAGCACTTGACAGCATTGCATATCAGACCCTTGAAGTTTTGCTCGCCATGCAGAAGGATTCGGGCATTGAGATCCTCGAATTACGGGTGGATGGAGGAGCAACTGTCAACGACAATCTGATGCAATTCCAGTCCGAACTGTTACATACAAAAGTAGTCCGGCCAAAAATAACAGAGACAACCGCACTGGGTGCTGCATACCTGGCAGGGCTGGCAGTCGGATACTGGGGCAGTATGGATGAAATCAGGAAGCAATGGCAGATCGGGAAAATTTTTGCACCCCGGCTGGCAGCTGAGAAAACAGAATCCCTTATTGCAGGATGGCATCGTGCTGTCAAAGCAGCCGAAGCCTGGGCCTCACTGGCAGACTAGATGGAGCCAGCCTGCAGGGGAGCAACCAGTAACCAGTAACCAGCAACCAGATATCAATAACTAAAAACCTATAACCAAAATGAGTCCATTTTTTGCAGAATTTTTCGGAACCGCCATGATCATAGTTTTCGGTGGCGGTGTAGTATCGAACGTACTTTTAAATAAGACAAAGGGGAATAACAGCGGATGGATCGTAATAACTTTCGGGTGGGCCATTGGCGTTTTTACAGGAGTGCTTATAGCTGCCCCTTACAGCGGTGCACATCTGAATCCGGCGGTGACACTCGCACTTGTAATAGCACACAAGTTCTCGCTTGCCCAGCTTCCCGTATATGTGGCGGCCCAGGTCCTGGGCGCTATGTTTGGCGCAGGGCTGGTCTGGCTGGCATATAAAAAGCATTTTGACGCCACGGAGGAGGGTGATTCTAAACTGGCGGTATTCTGTACGATGCCTAATATAAGAAGCTACTGGTATAATGTAGTTACCGAGATCATTGGCACCTATGTTCTTGCACTTGCAGTTCTTTACATGGCAGAGCCGGAGGTTGGACTGGGTTCACTGAATGCCCTGCCAGTGGCTCTTGTAGTGCTTGGTTTAGGTTTGTCCCTCGGCGGTCCCACAGGTTATGCTATCAACCCGGCACGTGATATTGGTCCGCGTATCATGCATTTTCTCCTGCCGATCCCACTTAAAAGGGACAGTGACTGGAGCTATTCCTGGGTTCCTGTCCTCGGTCCAATGGTGGGAGCAACCCTTGCGGCGGTAATGTTTCTTCTTTTTAACGGAAACTGAAATCAGGAAAGATTTCCGGGATTTTGAATCAAAATATAAGGATTTATGTTCATTATTATTCTTAGTTTTGTTTAATTAAGCCTGAATGCAACAGGTCAGCGGAACATTGAACAGTTAAGCCCTGAACCTATGAAGAGAATAGTCGTGTTTTGTACTGTTTTATGTTTTTCCTTTGTCCATCTGAACGGTCAGGTCCCTGCTTTTGGAAGGGGGAAGATAGTTCTGAATGTCGGTGTCGGTCTTGGATCAACATGGTATTCAGGCACATACTACGAAACCAGGTTTCCACCGGTTTCGGCCGCACTTGAGTTTGGTGTTGCCGGGCATGTTATCGAAAAGGGAAGTATTGGAGTCGGTCCATATGTTGCCTATTCAACATTTAAGTATGAATTCGGGGACGGCGGTTATAATTATTCAATTATTCTGGCAGGATTACGCGGTAATTTCCATTATCCACTTGTTTCAAATCTGGATACATACGCCAGTCTGTTCCTGGGATACAATACCGTGAGTTCAGTTGAAACAGGGACCGCGTCCGGGCCTCCGGAATCGGGAGGATTGAGGTCGGCATTTTATATCGGCGGAAGGTACTATTTTGCAGAAAATTTCGCTGTATTGACCGAAATTGGTTATGGCGTGACTTACGTGAATGTAGGGTTGGCAATTAAAATCCGGTAGAAATTTAATATTTGATAAGCATTAATTTTAATTTCATTAATCAAAATCAATCACTTAACTTCGTATTAATTCTAATTATCGTTAAACAAATCTTTTTATTTATTGTTAGTATTTTAAAATTAAACAAATTTTAATCGTGATCCTATGAAAAAAGTTTTACTATTCATTGTTGTGGTGATTTTTACATTACCACAATTGCTAGCCCAGGATCCCACTTTTGAGAAGGGGGACAAAGTCCTGAACCTTGGAATTGGATTTGGTTCCGCGTGGTATTCCGGAACCGGTTTTAAAGCACAGATCCCACCTGTTTCCGCATCTTTCGAAGTCGGTATCGTTGATAACATTCTTGAAAAGGGTGTTATTGGGGTTGGAGGATACTTTGGGTACTCTTCCTATAAATACTCCTACGGTGTCCTTGACTACGGCTGGAAATATACAAACCTTTTCCTGGGTGCCAGGGGGAATTTCCACTATCCGCTTGCTAATAAACTTGACACTTACGTCGGCCTGACTATAGGAGTTAATATCGTAGGTTCAAAAGCATGGGGCGGATACACCGGAACTTCATACGGGTCCTATGGCGGGCTAAGGACTGCCGAGTTTATTGGTGCAAGATATTTTTTCAGTGATAATTTTGCTGCCATGCTTGAACTCGGTTATGGCGTAGCCTATCTCAATCTGGGAGTTGCTCTTAAGTTCTGACAGGGACTCGGGGGGTAAAAAGCCATAAAAAAAGCAATCAGCCAGGTGGCCGATTGCTTTTTTGTTTTTTCAGTATGCTGCTTTGTCATTAGCAGCAACTGAGAAACTACACTATTTGATAATTTCAACGACAGCGTACTTTGAGATCCTCCAGAATTCATCCGGATTTTTTATCTCGATGTAAGCTATGTTCTTTTCGCCTTCACGTACCAATTCATATGAACCTGATGGATGCTCGGTGATAAGCTTTACATTTTTTGAATTAACAGGAATTGTCTTTGTCTGTGTTACATCGATTTTTTCGAATATGCCATCCGGAAAATCCTGGATCAGATTTTCCTTCCTGCCCAGGCCAAGGAAACCTCCTTCTTTTGACAGAAGACCCTTATCTCTCAGATCTTTAAAGGTACCCGATGCAAGAAATGCTTCGTTCATCTTGCTGATCTGCCTGCTTATTTTTTGTTCTTTCACGGTGACCGTATCACGAAGAGCCACCACATTGGTGTTAAGTTGTGTGATCTCAACATCTTTGCCGGCCAGTGTAGTCTTTAGCTCAGTGACCTGACTTTCGTATTGTGTCATTGATGTTTCAAGTTCGGCGATCCGGGTCTGCAGACCTGTGATGGTGGTGCCCGACTTTTTCAACTGTGCGCTCAGATTTGCAATTTTCTTTTTGTTCTCATCAATCAACGTGTTGATGGCCTTAATATCCTCAAGGATCTGGTTCTTTTTATCCTTTGAGAATTCAGTGCCCGTTGATTTCATGGAGAGAATATTCTCTTTCTGTTTGATGGCGCTAAGATTTTTCTCAATCTGATCAAAAGTAGCCAGCCAGTCATTTATCATGGAATCACGTGCTGTTAGCTGCTCTGTAAATGTTACCTTCTGGTTTTCCATCAGTGCCAGTTGTTCATTATGATCGCGGTTATAACGGGAATAGAAAAGTATTCCCAGTCCAACGAGCAGGATAAAGCCTATAATTCCTGTGGTCAGGGCACCTCTTGTCAGCCCTTCTTTCTTTGCCGACCTTAGTCTGCTCTGATCGACCACATTTTGATTAGTTGATTTGGGGTCATTAAATTCTTTGTTTTCCATTGTACTTCCTCCTTGATTAATTTAACATTTATAAATATAGAATTTCTTTAGAATGTGAACTTAACTCCTATCCCGGGATCAATACCAATGTAAAGACCGGTAATCTCCCGTCAGGGATTGTCCGGCCGCATAGGTTGTAAAAAGTATACAGAATGAAAGGCCGGTCAGATTTTTTTTAAGATTATTCATAGCAATAGTTTTGTAACCTCCGATACAATTACAATTCCTGGGCCGGGTTTAAATTATAATCATAACATCCTTACTACGAACAGTTTAAAAAAACTGGAAAATAAATAAATTGTTCAATTTGAAAGTACGATTCTCATTTTGAGAAAAGTAAGTGAAATTTTAAGGAAGTTAAGAAGAAATTAAATACAAAGCAATTAATCACTCTGGGGAATGGAGTCTGTAAAGTGTAATTTATGCAGCCAGGGAAGCCCGATGGGTAAGATTTATGGCAGGGAAGCAAGAGGCTATCCCTGTCTGAACAGAATACTTTCAGGTTTTTTTCTCCTCCTTTAAGATCCTGTAGATTGTTGAAACACCAATATCCAGCTTTTTAGCTGTGAGGCCTATATCATTATTGCATTTCGCCAGGGTTGCCTTGATGATTTTCAATTCATACTCCCTCAGGGTCAGATCTTCACCTGAAATTGCTGCCAGAGGATCGCCTGAGTCAAGGACAAAATCGGAGGCTTCGATTTCTTCCCGGACAGACATGGTGACGGCAAGTTCAACAAGCGATTTCAGTTCACGTACATTCCCCGGGAAGGAATAATTAAGCAGTTTTTTCTGAGCCTGCTCTGACAACTTTCTTAGTGGGATATTGTTCTCTTTACAGAAATCCACTATAAAATGCCGGGCAAGTATCAAAATGTCATTTGCCCTGTCACGTAACGGCGGCAACTCGATGGGTAGCCCCAGAAGCCTGTAGTACAGATCCTCCCTGAAATTCCCTTTTTTAACCTCCTCCCTGAGGTTTTTATTTGTTGCAGCAATGATCCTGCAGTCAGTTTTTACGGATTTATTGCTCCCCACACTTACGATTTCTTTTTCCTGTAAAACCCTCAGCAATTTTGTCTGCAGGTTCATACTCATTTCACCTATCTCATCAAGGAAAAGAGTGCCGCCGTCAGCCTCCTCAAACCTGCCGATTCGGCGGGATGAAGCTCCTGTGAAAGCACCTTTTTCATGACCGAATAATTCGCTCTCTATCAGTTCAGACGGTATCGCCGGAACATTCACCGCAACGAATGATTTGTCCTTGTGCCTTGAATTATAGTGAATAGCTTTGGCGACCAACTCTTTCCCTGTTCCGGTTTCACCGGATATTATTACAGTTATATTTAGTATCCAGAGCCTTATCAATCAGCTCGTAGACACTTTTTATGGCCTGGCTTTCACCCAGGATGCTCTTTCTGAAGCTGTATTTTTTCTGAATTTCCCTGCGGAGTGTTGAGATCTCCCTTTTAAGACCGATGTCATTCCTTAAATTCTGAATGGTATTAAGCAGGCGGTCCTTTATATCATCTGATTTGGTTATGTAGTCGTAGGCGCCCATTTTCAGAAGTGTGACCACCATATCTATATCCTCCTGTTCCGAGATCAGGATGACCTGTATGTCGTTGTTTTCCTGACGGATCCTTTTAAGGACCTCAAGACCTGAAAGATCGGGAAGCCTGTAATCAAGGGTAACAATATCAGGTGATTCATGAAGGGAGTTCAGAAAATCCCGGGCATTGAAAAAACTCCTTATTTCATATTCAGGATTGAGGGACAATGTATGAACAAGAAGTTTGTTATACCATTCATTGTCCTCTACAACGAAGATTTTAACAGGCCTTTCAGTCATAATAAAATGATTGCCGCATAACAGATAATTGCGATAAACTGCAAAGTAATAAATTATGACCGGATTAAGGAGAGAATTTAGTTCATTTTCGCAAGATGCTCATTTAGAAGGGAGCTGACATCTTCAAATTCCCTGATTGATTTTCCTGTTAATGTGTTGACCGATTCGGGATTTACATTGTTCCGGCATTCTTTTTCAATTTTGCCGAGGAGGTTATAAAGTTCCATTGCACCAATATGCCTGCATGGCGGAAGTATCTTATGAGCCAGGTTTGCCACTGACTCCCAGAGCTGCAAATTAACGTTCTCCTGCATTTCCTTAAGCAGTTGCCCGGTTGTACTTATAAATGAGGCAATCATTTGTTTTACAAACTGATCGTCGCCTCCTGAAATATGATAAAGGCTTTGCAGGTCAATCTTATCGGTATGCGCCTGCACTACTTCCCTGTTGTCAGGTTCAGCAAACGTTATACCCGAACTATTCCCGGTTACCGATAGAATTGTTGTCAGGAGCATTTCTTCACTGAACGGCTTTTGAAGGAAGGCATTCATCCCCGCTTTTTTGTATTTCTGCCAGTCTTCATTCAATGGAGCTGCTGAGATAAACACGACTCGGCATGTCGGATTCCTTAATTTTCATCTCCTCACGGATAAACTGTGTGGTCTTGAGTCCGTCAATTCCCGGCATACGCATATCCATGAACAGGAGATCATACCGCTCTTCCTTGAGAACTTCAAGAGCTTCCATGCCATTAACCACCTCATTGCATTTTATGTTCCATCTTTCAAGTATCTTTCTGAAAAGCAGGCGGTTATATTCTTCATCATCCACTATCAGGATTTTCAGTCTTGTGAGTTCTTCAGGGACGGAAACAGGAAGACGAAGATCAGTTTTAATTTGTTTTTCATCACCCTTCAGACATGGTATGCGGCAGACAATTTTAGTGCCCTGGTTCTTCCTGCTTTTAAAATCAATAGTACCGTTATGCAGATCGATAAGTTTCCTGACAATTGATAGTCCAAGTCCTGTTCCGCCGTATTTTCGGGTTGTACTCATTTCGGCCTGGGTAAAATCCTCAAATACAAGGTTTATCTTGGATTCGTCAATCCCGATCCCTGTATCTGCAAACTCCATTACGAGTTCAAATTCATCACCCTGCTTTTTGGTACTGCTGACTGTAAAAGTTACGCTGCCATCTTTTGTGAATTTTACAGAATTGCCGACAAGGTTTATAATTATCTGTTTGAGCCTGTATGGGTCACCCAGAAGTACCGGAGGCGTATCCGGACTCAGTGAATAGCTCAGCTGAGTGTTATTCTGCCGGGCCTGCCTTTCAAAAAGTGAATGGACGTCAGCGAGGATCTGACTTATGCTGAAGTGTACCTTTTCCAAGTACCAGTTTATTGCTCTGTAATTTGGAAAAGTCCAGGATATCATCGATTATTTTTAAAAGATGGTCAGAAGATGATTTGATGATCCTAAGTGAATGTGTCGTATTTTCATTAAACGATTCGTGAAGCAGCTGCTCGGTAAATCCGGATATGGCCGTAACCGGCGTCCGGATCTCATGACTCATATTTGCCATGAAAAGTTCTTTTGTCCTGGCAAGTCTTTCGGCCTCATCCTTTGAATTTTCAAGTGCAATCTGGTATGAATATGCATTTCTGACATACCTTATTAATGATGAAAAGAACAAGAATTGCAAGCAAGCCACCTGATATTGAGAGCATTATCAGCCACTTGTATGTTTTGGCAGCTACCTGATTAGCCGATTCAGCTTTTGCCTTAACATGTTCGGAGACTTCGTTCTCCATTTTGGTGATCAGATCATAAAATTTCCCGGTTATCTCACTGCTGTTGGCAGCCAGCTGTGATTCCCGCGTTATCAGTTCATCCTTTGTGGAACTGTTTTCCTGGACTACCTTATTGATATCGTTTACAATCTCCTGTTCATTAAGGGCAGGTTCCGGAGGGCGGCTGAAGACTCTCTTCAGGATGCCCCTTTCTTTTTTCTGATTTGCTGCAGAGGCTTCTGTAAACTGGTCGGACAGCTGTCCCAGATACTCAACAACGCTGTTATCCTTATAGAGTCCAAGCAGCTTGTTCCAGATGACAATATTCTCTTCAATCAGTTTGCTGATTGTATCAGTCTGCTCCAGCAATACTGAGTCATTCCCGCATTCTGACCGCAGTTTGCTTATCCTGTCATCGATGCCGGAGATAACATCGTAATAGGGTTTGATGTCTGAAGGATTCTTTGTAATGGTATAGATCCGTACGCTGTTTCCTGCTTTTTCGAGGCCTGATGAAATTTCGCGGATGCTGAGTAACCTGCAATTCGGGGTTTACATCTATCCTGATCGAAGAAACAATTGATGAAAGATTCCGGTACAGCAGATAGCAGGTTGCCGACAGTACTATTACCGCAACTATCATTAGTAATCCGATCTGGAGCTGGATTGAATTTTTTCTGAGCGATTTGTTATAAGGATCATTCATTAATCCAAAGTAACAGAAAATTTGTTTTCAATATACTGTTGGAGATAGAGGCTGCAAAGTGCAGGGGCAAAATTATCCTTCACAACAAAGTAATCGTATGGGATCGATTTGCTTTTTTCTTTTACTTCTTTTGATTGTGACAGCAGAACTACCATTGTATCGCACGAGAGTTCCTTAAGCATTTTTATTATGTCGGAAGCATTAATCCCTTCTCCAAGGTAATAATCAACAAAAACCACAGTATTGTTACACTCAAGCTCCTTTGACCTGACCTTCCTGATATACTCGGAAGCATCGGTAAATGAACGCAGAACAAGCTGATGCTTCCCTTTCAGCAGGAGGGAATTGACACTTTGTTGTATGGCATTCGACAGCATGTTATTGTAATATTCATTGTCCTCAATTACAAGGACATTAATTGTTTTTTTCATTTCGCTGGATTTTTGTTCATCTGATACTCTTCCAAGAATGTGCCAACCGGTCCCTTTTTTGAATAAAAATTATATATAGTTCATTATTAATGATTTAAAGTAAATACTGGTATCTTATTGACAGAAATTCTTATGAGTATTTTCTCATTTTGAGAAATAGTGAAATTCCTGTCATTGCTTACATGCCGTTATGCAAAAGCAGATTGCCGGATTCAGTTGGAAAGCCGCCGGGAACTCAGGATCATTTCTGCAAAGAAACCATTGTCCTTATCAGGTTTGCAGCCCACGAATAAATATTATGCTCCATTATTACCTGTCTCATTTGACTCATCCGGTGCTGCTGGCCTTTCCTGGGCATTTCAATTGCTGCTTTTATGGCATCAGCCATTTGTTCAATGTTGTAGGGATTAATGATAATGGCCCCCTGGAGCTCCTGGCTTGCCCCTGCAAACTGGCTCAGGATCAATACCCCGTCGTTGTTGTTACGCGAAGCTACAAACTCCTTGGCCACCAGGTTCATGCCATCGTGCAGCGAAGTTACCATGCAAAGATTTGCTGATTTGTAAAAAGGCATGATTTCTTCGTGGCTGTGGTGTCGGACAAGGAGGTAAATTGGTTTCCAGTCTTTTGCTTTATATTTCATATTGATCCTGGCTGCCTCTGTTTCGACTGCTGTGACAATGTCGGAATAACTTTTAATCTCGGTCCTGCTTGGAGCACCGATCTGAACGAAGGTGAATCTGCCCTGGTATGAAGGGTACTTTTCAAGAAACCGTTCGATTGCCAGAAATCGTTCGATGATCCCTTTTGTATAGTCAATTCTTTCAACCCCAATACCCATAAATTGAGCTTTAATTCCGTATTTATCCAGAAGTTCGGATGGAGGCAGTACATCGTCATCCTTTTTGTCGTAGTCCTTCAATGTGAAAGAAATACTGATTGGGAATGGCCTGACCAGTGTGGTCTGGTCTCCTATCTTCACTGACAGGTTTTCCCGGATCACTCTCGAATCGATAGAGTTATTTACTGTCTCCAGAAAATTGGAGCAATGATAGGGTGTGTGGAAGCCTATCAGGTCTGAACCAAGCATTCCGCGGAGTATTTCCGGCTGCCAGGGGCATATACTGAATGACTCCGGATTCGGCCACGGGATATGCCAGAAGATGGCTACCGTAGCATCGGGCCGTTCCTTCTTTATCATCTCCGGCAACAATGCAAAATGGTAATCCTGCACCAGGACAAATGCCTGTTCCAGATCTTTTATTTCTTCAATGACAGCTTTGGCAAATTTGCTGTTTACCCTCCTGTAGTAGTCCCAGTCTTTCTTCCGGAATACCGGCCTTGTATGAGCAATGTGACATAAAGGCCACATTCCCTCGTTCGAAAATCCATAATAGAAATGATTTTCCTCCTCTTTGGAGATCCAGACCCGTTTCAGCACATATTTCTCTTCATTTGGAGGTACCGAGATCTTGTTAAATTTGTCAACTGTCTCTTTATCGGCATCACCGGTCCCTGATGCGATCCAAAGGCCGCCGCATGCTTTCAGAATAGGCTCCATGGCTGTTACCATACCGCTTGCAGGAACAATACACTTTATTTCCTTTCCCGAGTGAATGTGCATATAGGGTTCCCTGTTCGAAACAACGATCAAAGACTTGTCAGGCAGTACCTTCCTTACCTCCTCTTTCAGTCTGTCGGGGGTCCATATGGCTTCCCCTGCAGTGCGCAGTTTTGCTTCTTCCTCAGCTGTCTCCCTCGCTTCCTGCATGGCATAGGCAATGCTTGTGATCTCTTTACGCAAAGGTTCGAGAAATCCAACAGGGGATTTCTCATGCAACTCTTCAACCTTGCCAACCTGAACCGCTTTTACCCAGTTTACAATTTTATTTATAGGCTTGAATATACCCCACCGGATCAACAAGCCTGTTGCTAAAACCATTAGCAGGACCTGGATAAACAACCGTATGAAACTCCCCAGGGAGATCTTCCTTATTATTTCCTTTATATAGCCGGCATCGGAATAAAGAATAATGGCATTCCTGGCTATCTGGTTATTTTGTGAAGGTTTAATATATTGATAAGATATCCTTTCCCCCGGCTGAAAAAAAATTTCCTACGGGCGATTCAGAGTTTATCGATTGGAGGATATAGTCGGTTGAATAATTCAGATATGGTTTGACCGCAGGGCTCAGGGAAACAAACTGATTATTGTAATAAACGGCAAACCCCAGAAGATTATAATGCTTACTCAGGCTGTCCGAGACTTTCATCTGGTAGCCAAGATTATAAAGTCCGGAGTCTGGCTGCATTCTGTTGAAATCTTCGGCAATGAAGAAGCTCCTGTTTTTGATTTCCTCTTTCAGACGGTTCCGCTCCCTTGAGATCTCGAAAAATGTGAAGGCCAGAGCTACAAATGCAACTGCCAGCAGTGCAGACAATATGTATGAAAGATTGATTTTCAAGTAGTCCTGATAAATTATCAAATGTTAAGTTCCCGTTAGGTTTACATCAATAAGTAAATTTTTCAACAGCTTTATAACCTGTTCAATATCCTTCAGTTTATATTTTGCACATGTATTACCCTGTCCAATCTTAAACGTAAATGCATTTGTATTGTTCAGCAAAACATTAAACATATCTTCATCAGTTTTACCATCACCAATTGAAAGAATAAAATCGTAGCCCTTAATTAGCAGATATTGGGTCGCAGCGCCCTTGTTAACATTTTTGCTTAATATCTCGACGACTTTGCCCCCGTCAAGAATCCTCAGATCATTTTGAAAAGCGATTTTTTTCAATGCACCTGTCAATGCGCGTGCATTTTTATTGCCTGTTTGCTGGTCAGCATTACGGAAGTGCCAGGCAAGGGAAAAGTGCTTTTCTTCGACGAATGAATTCGGAGTCCGGCTGCAATAGCCGTTCATAAGGGGAAGAACCTCTTTCTTCCAGTAGGTGGTGCCATCAAGCAGTGTCCTCCAGGTACGGTTTTCTCTTATCATTGATCCGTGTTCGGCAATTATGTCGATCGGTAAATGGCCGACAAGTCTGTCTATATCGTCTTCCCTTCTGCCAGTAATTATAATCAGCTCATTTTCTGCAGCCGCAGCTATTTTCTTTAGAAGATTAAGAAGTTCCCGGGATGGGACTGCGGTGGTAATATCAGCTTTAAATTCAACGAGTGTTCCGTCGAAATCGAGCAGGATCAATCTGTGTCGTGTATCCTTAATTCTTTCCCTCAATTCTGACAAGATGTTGCGATTCAGGATACTTTTCATGAAGTCAGGGTTTTATGAAACTGAATTTCTCTTCCACAAATTCATTAACTATCCCGTTCAGGATACAGGGCAGACTGAATAAGTCCCAGATGGGAATAGCCCTGCGGAAAGTTGCCCAGTCAATTCTCTGGTAGCGACGTCAATATGTTCGCTGAAGAGCCCGAGATGATTTGAGCATTTAAGTATGTTATCGAACATGGTTATTGCTTCCTCCCTGTATCCTATTTTATAAAGGCTGTTAATAAGCCAGAAAGTACAAATCACAAGTGAGCTGTGGGGCACCCCAAAATCGTCCTTGTTAATGTACCTGAACATCATACCGTCTCTGCAGAGCTCTTTTTTAACAGCCAGTACTGTGCTGATATACATGGGATCAGAAGCCTTTATGAAACCATAATCCTCCATCAGGAGCGATGATGCATCAAGATATTTGCTTCCGTATGATTGGGTAAATGCTTTTATTTCATCATTCCATCCGTTTTTGATAATGTCATCTCTTATTTCATCCCGTAGAGCCGACCATGTTTCGGCATAAGAGGGTTTTTTAACCATCCGTGCAATCCGGCATCCTCTGTCGACAGCCACCCACGACAACACTTTTGAGAATACGAAATGCCTGCTTTCCCCCCTTATTTCCCAGATGCCGCGATCGGCTTTTTGCCAGTTATTGCTGACCATCTCTATCATACCTCTGACAAATGTCCAGAGCTCTTCAGTTGTGTCAAGTGTGGAGGGGAAACCGTGTCAGTGAGAGATAAATAGCATCGATCAGAATACCATATATGTCATTTTGCTTTCTGAATATAGGCAGAGTTGCCTATGCGTACGGGACCGGAATTCTGATAGCCGGAAAGATGACGGAGAATTTTTTCTTTCAGATTTTTTTCACCCCTGATCCCGTACATGATCTGTATATCCTCGTGTTTTCCTTCGTTAACGGTGAGCAGGAAGTTCAAAAAGCGCTGTGCAGAAATGAAATGGCCGGTATCGACCAGTACCTTGATTATCATCGAGGAATCGCGAATCCAGCAGTACCTGTAATCCCAGTTACGTTTTTCGCCTATTGCTTCGGGTATTGAAGTAGTTGCAGCCGCGATAATTGCCCCGGTCTTTTGAAATGTCAGTAATTTCAGGACCAGAGCGCTGCGCGAAATTTCCTTCTGGTATACTGAAAATTGTCGTGTACGGTTCGACCAGTTCATCCAGTAGACCAGGGTCCGGTGGTATTCGAGATAGGCTCTGTTCAGGTCAATATCAAGCAGCTTCTGGTTATAGCATAACAGAAAGAAGTTGTCAGAAGTTAATTCAATCCATTGTTTTTCCACTATCTGCTGGAAAGGGATGCCGGTGTACAGGTATACCGACTCGTAACGACCGTTTGACCGTAAAGCTCTTTATGAAATCCTGATGAACAACATGTTTTGTTTCAGCTGAGGCAAAATTCAGCTGTGGATTATATTCGACCCGGACGACAGGCTTTCCTTTAAGAACTTTCAGAATCCTGAAAATTTCAGGGGAGTTATAGTAATTACCGTCCTCGGTCATGTACCTGGGCATGAAATCGATGATCTCAAATGCATTGAATTCATTGGTAAAAGAAGTGATCAGCACGTTTGTATTACCCTGGTAGGTTTGATTGATAATATATTCGTTCTGGGTGACAATACTGAAATGACCACCCTTATCATAATCCACAAGACGTGCAAATACTGCTGGTGAATCAGGGTCTGGAAGGCAGCACCAGTCTATGGAACCCTGCTCTGAAACCAGGGCACTGCTACGGCAGTTCCCGATTATACCGTAATTCAGATTTTTTACCATATGCTAAGGGTAAAACAACTCAGGTACTTTTAAGTTCAGGAGAAACCTCCTTACTACCTGGATCTCATTTAGTTCTTTAGCCTAATTTCATACAGCAGGATTCAAAGTCCCCCCTGGGGGAATTAGGGGTAAAATTCACAGATGTACCACAGAGTTAGGATGCAAATGTTCTCCATTCTCCTGGAGGACCTACCCCAAACCCCCGGGATGGCTTACCCCCAAACCCCCCAAGGGGGGCTTGCCCCAAAACCGCTTAAGGGGGCTACTAATGATCTCGGTAGCCTCGAAAGTCTCCTTCGGGAGATTCAGGGGCGAACCGAAGTGTGGGAAAAGGATAGAAATGAGACAAGGTACAGGATTCAAAGTCCCCCCTGGGGGATTTAGGGGTAAAACTCACAGAGTCCCGATAGCTTTTGGGACACAGAGTTAATCCCTGCCTTTCCTCTAAGTCCCTAAAAAACGCCAGCACCCTTAATTACTGCAATTTGAATGTTGACAGTAACAGTGGGGATGGGGAAAGCTTATAACAGGATGCTGGCTGATTCGGATATCGGTACCCGGCGTCTATTTCCCGGCTATCAATTTAATTTGAATTTTTAACAGTTGTTAATTCTAAAGGTAGTCTGAAACGAAGAGTGATTTATTACAATTTTAAATTAAAAGCTTGCAATTTTTACGAGAATTCTTTCAATTTTATGAAGTGACAATGATTTTTGGTTAAAGAAAAAGGAGCCGGACTCAAAGAGCGGCTCCTTTAACCAAATACACATAAACTATTATAAGAGAGAGCTAATAGTATTATTGATGTGTCAACTAAAGAAAATTACTAATTGTTTTTGGATCCCTCCTTCATCCAGTTAAGAATTTTATTTTTATCTGTTGTCGAGATACTTGAAGCGTGACCGCCGTTTAGCATGTCATATATTTTGCTTGAAGTATAAGATGCAGAATTTACGTAACCCCCATTCACCAGATTTGTATAGTAAGTCGATGCGGTAGACGAAGTTGTCCACCCGTGCTTATGGCAAGCGTTGCACTTGGCAAGTACAGGGATCACATCGTTTGCAAAAGATAATGCCGTTGCCACTGTTACTGTCGTAAAGTTCCATGTGTAAATGGCGGCCAGAGCATTGCCTGCGACATCTTTCACTGCAGTGGTAACTGTTGCGGTATAGACTGTGCCACCTGCAAGAGCTGCTGATGGAGTAAGGGTTGCAACGTTGCCTGAATACGAGACTGTCCCTGAGATTACAGTATTTCCCTCTTTCAGATTAATTGAAGCAGTGGTAATAGTAGTGGAATTCAATGCTTCACTGAAGGTAACTGTTACCTTGCTGTTGACAGCGACCGATGCAGCATTCACCCCGGGCGTAACAGAATTAACTTTGGGTGGTGTTACGTCTGCCGGTGCAGCTGTTGTGAAACTCCAGGTGTAGGTTGCAGCAAGTGAATTCCCTGCAGCATCCTTTGCTGCTGTGGTCACCGTTGCAGTGTATATTGTACTGCCTGCAAGAGCTGCTGATGGAGTAAAGGTTGCTACGCTGGCTGAATAGGCTACTGTACCCCCAACAGCCGTATTTCCCTGCTTCAGGGTGAACGTTCCGGTGGTGGTAATGGTAGCGGAATTCATCGCTTCACTGAAGGTAACGCTGACTTTGCTGTTAGTGGCAACAGATGTTCCATTAACAGCAGGAACTACTGATTTAACAGTCGGAGGAGTTACATCAACCACTGTTGTGGATGCTGTAGTGAAACTCCACGTATAGTTTGCAGCCAGGGCATTCCCTGCAGCATCCTTTGCTGCCGTTGTCACCGTTGCAGTGTATATTGTACTGCCTGCAAGAGCTGCTGATGGAGTAAAGGTTGCTACGCTGGCTGAAAGGCTACTGTACCCCCAACAGCCGTATTTCCCTGCTTCAGGGTGAACGTTCCGGTGGTGGTAATGGTAGCGGAATTCATCGCTTCACTGAAGGTAACGCTGACTTTGCTGTTAGTGGCAACAGATGTTCCATTAACAGCAGGAACTACTGATTTAACAGTCGGAGGAGTTACATCAACCACTGTTGTGGATGCTGTAGTGAAACTCCAGGTATAGTTTGCAGCCAGGGCATTCCCTGCAGCATCCTTTGCTGCCGTTGTCACCGTTGCAGAGTATACTGTACTGCCTGCAAGAGCTGCGATGGGGTAAAGGTTGCTACGCTGGCTGAATAGGCTATTGTCCCCCAACAGCCGTATTTCCCTGCTTCAGGGTGAACGTTCCGGTGGTGGTAATGGTAGCGGAATTCATCGCCTCGCTGAAAGTAACGCTGACTTTACTGCTGTGGCGACTGACGTCGCATTTAATGCGGGAGTTACAGACTGTACTGTCGGAGGTGTTACATCAGTCACTGTTGCAGCGGCTGTTGTGAAACTCCAGGTATAGATTGCAGCCAGGGCATTCCCTGCTGCATCCTTTGCTCCTGTGGTTACAGTCGCCGTATAAGATTTACCTCCCGCAAGAGCTGCAGCAGGTGCAAAAGTGGCAATGTTCCCTGAACAGGTCACGGTTCCTGCTACTGCAGTAGTGCCCTGTTTAAGGCTAAATGTTGAGGAAGTGATGGAAGCTGAACTCATTGCCTCATTGAAAGTAGCGGTGACCTTACTATTGGTTGCAACCGATGCGGCGTTGTTTGCCGGATTCACGCTGCTGACAGAAGGCGGGGTGATGTCACCACCGGTTATTACACCTCCAAGTGTTGTAAAACTCCATGAAAAAACACTCCCCGATTTGTCATCGTCACCATGATCACCATCATCATCGTCATCATCATCATCATCATCATCATCACCGTCGTTGTTTCCTGATCTGGTTTTGAAAATAAATTCACCGGTGTACAATGTGTTTGATGTTAAATTTACGGATGGATCAAATGTTATAACTTTACCTGAAAAGGATAATGATCCAGCAACAGATGTTGAACCAGCTTTAAGGACAACTGTGGTAAATGCTTTCATCCATGATCTTATTTCCTTATTTACTGTAATAGTCAGGGATGTCGAAACAGGCACATCCTTGGACTTGTGGACAGGGTTAACAGAGACCACAGAAAGGGAATTATCCTGACGTTCCGTCCCGGTTTTGAAATTCCATGTATACTCGCCGGGACCATCATCTGCGGAACCTTTATTACCGCCGGTTTTCAGGGTGGCGGAGTATTCACTGTTAGGTGTCAGATCATCAGCGTAAGTAAACAGAGCTGTATTTCCTGAAATTGCCATTTTCCCCTGAATAGTGGTATTCCCGTTTTTAAGGGTCAATATTGATGATGTTATTTTGGAGGGATCGGTACCAGGCAGGAAGATAACACCAATCACAGGATTCACCTCAACACTTTCAGCGCTGATGGGTGGAAATGTCTCTTCGATGCCGGCTGCTTTTAAATCTTCAGTTGGTGACGACATGTCAATCACATCCTTTGTACAACCTGACATGATCAAAGAAACAACCAAGACATTAAGAGCTATGAGAATCGCTCCATAGTAGTACGCTCCTTTTCTCATAGGAGAATTGTCTTTTTTACGTTTTTCCGTTTTTCTCATAATTACTTTTTTTTTTAAAGTTTTTAGAAAATATTTGACGACTTCTGTAAAATTAGAACCGTAAGAATTCACGAATATTGCCATATTTATCTCTTGACAGGCATCATATTTATCATGTTTTGAGCTATTCCCCTGAGTAACAGGATAAAAAATGACCCACCGGCTTATAATTTTTTCCCCTCTGTATTGCATTGTTATGCAAAACAATACAAAACTTAAACACTTAAAGCAGGGAACATGCCCCCCTCATTATCTAAATTTTTTTTATCCTGTTATATACTTAATCAGGCTGGTCTGACTATATTTGTCAGAATAGGTTTTATTTAATACCTTGGGGAAGCCTGATAACTACACCTCACTGGCCTATGAGTAATGCCAATGTAAAATCGAATCCCTCACTGAAGACCCGTGAAGTTATGGATTCTATTTCCCGCGACAGGGTCAGGACTAATCTGCTTAGAAAACAGGAACAGAGAGCCCTCGCTTTTCTTGTTCAGCGCATTCCCTCCCGGATTAGTTCCGATATGTTGACTGCCTTTGGTTTTTTCGGGAGTTTAATCGTTTTTGTCAGCTTTGTTCTGGCTGCTTATCTGAACAGAAACTATCTTCTGCTGGGCGTTTTAGGATTTACGATCATCTGGTTTGGCGACTCCCTTGATGGAAGAATTGCCTACTACCGTAACAAACCAAGGAGATTGTATGGATTTACACTGGACATCACCATGGACTGGTTAAGCATCATCATCATGGGATTGGGTTATATTATTTACTCGAAAGGTATTTGGGAACTACTGGGATACGGTTTTATTGTAATGTATGGATGGGAGATGATGATCGCACTGATGAGATATAAGATCACCGGAAAATACTCAATCGATGCAGGAAAATTCGGGCCTACTGAGGTAAGAATAATCATTTCAGCTATTATGATAATTGAAGTGATTTTCCCGGGATCATTAGTATATTCAGCGTTACTTGTAGTCGCGATACTTTTAGTTGTCAATATAGCCGATACCGTGAAGTTGCTGAAAACAGCCGATGGTATGGATAAGGAACGGATAAATTAGGAAGGATGGTCAATAGTTTGTTTATCTTCGCCAAGGCACAGGTTTCCGCTTTTCTGGGAGGTATTGCGGATTACCTCCTGATGATCTTTATCACAGAGTATTTTGGCGTGCACTATACAATCTCGATTGTCCTTGGCGGGATTGCGGGAGCAATTATTAATTTTTCGGTTAACAGAAAGTGGACATTCCTTTCAAAAGATCTTATCTATGACAGCTCACTTGGGAAACAGCTGTCAAAATTCCTCATTGTCCTGGTAATGAGTATTCTGTTAAAATCTTCAGGGACCTATTTCTTTGCCTCATTTTTAAATACGGACTACAGGATCAGCCGCCTTATCGCAGACGCTCTTGTCTCCCTTCTTCTGAACTACACTCTTCAAAAACACTGGGTATTTAAAAAGGTTAAAAGTTAACTTTGGGGAGAGGCCGTGCATAAGAGTTAGTTACATCCGGATGCTTATATAAAATAAGTACGTTCGATAAATATATAAGTGCCACTTTAAGACGTAGAATATGAGAACAACAAATGTAAAACTGAAAACATTGTTTATCATTCTGGTTATGTTACCTCATTTTGGATTTCAATCTCTTAAGGCTGAATTGAAACCGAGGGAACGGAACATACTGGCAAATGAAGCTAAAGCAATTGATTTGTCAAAAGCAATTATCACCGACAATTCATGGAATAAACTTCCGGACTATAAAGCAAGACAATTCTGGGAAAATTTACCTTCTGGCATCAGACAGGAGTATATTGAAAAGGCTGAAGGTTATCTCGATTATGACTGGCCTGTTGTAAAAGCAACTGATTATCTGGAATTTATACGTTCCGGCGACCGTCGTCAGAGTGTATATTCAGCCTGCAGTAATGCCCTCATTTCCCTGGTAATGGGAGAACTTGTTGAAGGTAAGGGGCGCTTTATGGATCAGATAATCAATGCCGTATGGTATTACAGCGAACAGACATGGTGGGGATGGTCTGCACACCTGGGTGCCCAGAAAGCCGGAACAGGGCTTCCTGATATTAATGAACCCTATGTGGATCTAGGAGTCGGCGAGGTAACCAGCAACCTCTCGTGGACCTATTATTTGTTCAAAGATGAATTTGATAAGGTACATCCTCTTATTTCACAGAGACTGAAACAGGAGATTACCAATAAAGCACTGTTACCCGTATTTTATCAGAGACGACTGGGGCTATATGGGCTTTAAAGGCGGACGTCCGAATAACTGGAATCCATGGATTAACTATAATATGCTGACCAGTTATCTGATGATTGAAACGGATCCTGTGAAAAAAGCAGCAGAAGTTAAGAAGATCCTTAACTCGCTCGATAAATTTCTGAATGGTTATTCGGATGACGGTGGCTGTGATGAGGGTCCGTCATACTGGGGTGCTGCAGGCGCTCTGTTATATGAGAGTCTGGAGATAATGAAAAATATAACCGGCGGTAAATTTGATGTATTTGATGATCCTCTCATCCAGAATATGGGAAAGTACTTTTATAAGGTAAATATTCATGCACCATACTTTATAAATTTTGCTGATGCTGATGCAACAACAGGTGGTAATGCATCGGTTGTTTACAGGTACGGGAAAGCAATCAATGATCCTGTAATGCAGAAATTCGGAGCATATCTTGCCAGACTTGGAAACTGGGGTGAAGGTGCAATGGGAGGAAGGATCTTCGACCAGATCAGGAACCTTGGACTGATCAATGAAATCCGTACTGCTGAAGCAAAGGAAGCTCTTGTAGCTGATTTCTGGTTTCCGGATACGGAAGTGGCAGGAGCACGTGACAAGGAAGGAAGCTTTTCAGGATTCTTCTTTGGTGCAAAAGGCGGATTTAATGCAGAGAGCCATAACCACAATGATGTCGGTTCATGCCTGATGTATTTTAACGGGAAACCATGCCTGATCGACCTTGGACGCGAGGAATATGTTGCAAAGACTTTCAGCTCAAGACGTTATGAAATATGGACAATGCAATCGGGATACCACAACCTGCCCGTTATCAATGGAACAGACCAGATGCAGGGTGAAAATTACAAGGCAAAGAATTCATCATTTAACGCAAATGCTAAATCGGCAACCTTTACAACTGAAATAGCAGGAGCATACCCCGAGGGAGCTAAAGTTAAAAGCTGGGTACGAACCTATACCCTTAACAGGGGAAAAAGCTTCGTAATAAGCGATAAATATGAACTAAACAGTGTTAGCAAATGCCATTACCAGCTCAAACCTGATCACCTGTTGTAAGGTGACACAGGTTAAACCGGGACTTCTGAAGTTCGAAGGTGATGGATTTACTCTGAATATGTCATACAATTCCAGAGTTGTAACACCCGAAATTGAATTTATTGAAGTCACTGATCGTTCACTGAAACGTTACTGGCCCGATGGAGTCACCCGTATTAAGCTCCGGTTCATCAAACCCGGAATAAAAGGAGGTCAGACGGTGACTTTCGCAATTTAATCATAAAGTACATCTCCTTCCATGCTTTTTTCAAGAGCTCTTGCATGCATCAGGAATTCATCAGTTTTCATCTCCTTGTAATAAATCATACCGTGGGTTGAACGTATTTTAGGACTTGCATTCTCATAGAAGAAGTCTTTGCCCAGGATCAGCTGGACACGGTTAAACTGATCAACCCAGTTCTTTTGCGACAGGTCACTGAAGGGTCCGTCAAATTCATAACTGGGGAATGAGGCTTGCACCTGGCTTATATAACAATTCTTAAATGACCAGTTCAAAATAGCCATCGAATTCAGCGAAACCGGTGTAAAAACGTTTGCTTCGGATGGATGAAATTTATACCATACGTTTCTGTAACCGATTATCCTCAGATCTGAGAGATCCTTCTCTTTCTCCCATTGTCGCAAGGCTTCAGCAATAGCTTGCAGGACTTTATAATGTGTATCAGGTCCCGAGCCTTCAGGATCGAATGCAAGGCTGATGACTGTTGGCTGCACCCGTCTGAGCATCTTCAGTATTGGTATCACGTCCCGTTCTTTTTGTGGCTGGGGAGTGAAAATATCGCCGGTATAAAATCCCAGCCTGAGATGTTCGATATCCTGGACCTTGACCCCGTAATGTGCCCATACGAGCTCCTCTTCAAATTCCCTTAGCATACCTTTAAGTTTTTGGATATCAGCTGGATTTTTTTCACCGCTATAACTTGATTTCAGAAGTCCGATGTTCTTTTCAAGCATTGAGACCAGCTCTTTTTCTGAAGAGAGTTTATATATCAGAACCATCACCCTGGCGATGCGGTGGCAGATACCGCGGAGTTTACCCTTTTGGTCATCGGCTGCAATCTTATTGAGGTAATGGCTTACATCCTTGTCAAACTTGTATTTATAGCCCTTCTCAAAAAAATCAGGATAGTGAAGCATCTCTATTTTTCCCAGGCGGATCAGTTTGAGTGTCTCCGTAAGCAGATTCATCAACAAATCGTTAGTCACAGCCGTGAAACCAGACGTCAGAATGGCAAAATGGAACTTATTTGAGCTGACACGCAGCTGCGGTATTATGCATGGGAAAATCCCAAGCATAATGTCATCATGATGAGGACCGGTATGAAGAAAAACCTGTTCCTCTTCCTTTTGAAGGCCAGCCTTTATTTTACTTCTTGTCGACTCAATAACCTCCTGAACTCTTGCCAGGCTCAGATCGGGTATCAATGAGCAATATTTGTCTTTCTTCAGGTCGCTTAAGACCAGCTTATGAGCATATTTGTTGATCTTTTCGCACAGGTCAGAAACAGCCTTCTCGGTTTTTTCGAAAGTCCAGCTGCCAAGCTTAAAGTACTGCTCTATACTGTCATCGAGCTGTACAGCTGCCCCTTCAGTGAGGTAAAAACGTGCATTTTTAAGTCTCCTGAGCACAGTCGCAGGATAAATGTTTTCAGGAGGACTCTCAAGTGCATTTTTTACAACCTGTGCTTTCGCTTCACCGGCAGCAAAAATAACTGCCACAGCATCAGGGTTATAAGTAATTGTACCCAGTCCAATTGTTATTACAAGCCTGTTCCTTGAGACCTCAATGCCGCCAAGATCACCTGCAGAGGCAGCCTGTGATTCAAAATTAGTGGCTGTCAGACGAGTCGTTGAATTGTGATCGCTGCCACGGGTATTGAAAGCAATGTGTCCATCAGGACCTATCCCCCCGAGAAAAAATCCTATTCCGCCCAGTTCCCGGATTTTATTCTCATAAACAGTGCACCAGTTGTCTATTCTGAAAATGGATTTCTGCTGGATTTTTTCCTGTGGGGAAATGGCTTCCCTGTTTCTGAGAGAAAGATCAATCGTGCTATCAGGGAAAACCTGCGGATAGGCACAATCTCCGTGAAGCCTTATTTCATCAGCGTTTATCAGGAGAGCCCGTGCCGGATCAAGGTCAAAAACCTTTAAATAATACCTCATCACATAATCATAGAAGCTGTTATGCTGCCTGGGATTTATCGGGTAGAATTCATCGATCTGAACGAAATGCAGACCTTTCAGAGAGGGCTTACCTGAAAGGGTCAGTCCATTCTCCTCCATCAGTTTCCGGTTTTCAGGCTTATTCCAGCCTGATATAAACCTGCTTGTCCATTTAATAAAATATTCAGGTGTTTTTCCGGTAGGCAGGCTTATAACCCCTTCGGGATTTTCAGCAACCCATTCAAGGAATCTTAAAGAGGTCAGCAGCCCGAGATTTGGAAAATTCTGAACCACTATATATGGGATGGCGGTTGAAAAATCTTTCCTTCCTGAACGACTCTGGAAAGCAAGTTCTACTTTTGTTAAACCTGGTGACTTCATACATAAATAATTTTAACATGAGTTCGACATAAAGTTAATCAGATAAAACGGCATTAATTCAGGCTATTAAAAACAACGAGTAAAAAAAATCTTATTTTTGTAATAATTCTTTGAAACAAATAAAAAATCAAAAAAAATCAAAGGAAATGTCAGAAAAGGATAAAGGATTTAAATTTCGCAAGCTTTTTTTCAGGGATCCGGAGGCTGATCTTCAGAAAGAGCAAATCCAGAAATCTGAACCGGCAAGCATTAATCTTCCTCAGACACCTGTTGGGATTAAGGATCAATCACTTGTTGAAGACTTTGTAGAAAGGCTTCAGAATCTGATCAATAATAATAACCAGCCCGGTTTTGATTTTCTTGAATTCACTGAATCGCTTTTTGAAGAAAAACAAAATCCTGGTCCGGAAGTTTATAAAACCGTTTTCAGGATTGCACAGAAGATAGATAAGTCGCTTACTTCTTCACGTTTAGTCGACAGTGCTTTGTTTTATAAAGATCTGGTGCAACGGGCAGCCGAAAGTGAAATAAACAAAGGCGTCTCTAAAAAACAGGAGTTGCAGTCTGAAAAAGACACTGAAAGAAGCAATCTCGACAATGGACTCAGGGAGACGAGGTCAAAAATACAGCTACTTGCCCGGCAGATTCAGGAATTACAGAATCAGGAATTAAATCTGAATAATCAACTATCTGCAATAGATCATAAATATGAGAGCAGATTTATTGACCTAGACCGGAAACTTGGTGCAATCCGCGATGCAAAAGATCAGGTAATTGTAAGTATTGTTGATATTGAAGCTGGAATAAAGTCAAATCTTTCCAAATAACAATAAAAAAAAAGCTATGCAAACAGAAACCAAAACAATCACCCAGCTGCCCATCATGAAGTATTTCGATGATGCCAAGCTGGTTCAGACAGGAAAAGAGTCTCTTGCAAAATGGCGTAAAGGTGAAAAACCAATCAGCGCTATTATTGGATTGATACTACTCGGGATTATTGGCTACGGAACAATTAGATGGGTAATCCCGGCTGTTTTTGGTGCCCTTAGCCAGGTTCTGGCTGTTATTGTCTCTATTCTGGCAATTGTTCTGGTTATATTACTCTTGCCTGCAATTTACAAGCTTTTCCGTAGAATTGTCCGTTGGTTTCACAAAGCCATAATCCGCTGGAATCCTTTTGATGAACTTGATGAGCAAAAACAAAAGATGTGGGAGACACACGATTTGTTTTTAAAACATAAATCGAAAATAAAACAGCTCCGCAACGATTTCGAGCAAATGTCGCGTGAAACTCAAAAAGTTGCTGAAAATTCGAAAAGTGAGGTTCAGCGGCAAACCAAAAAGGCCGGTGAAATAAAAGAGCAGATGGACAAATTGATTGCCGGAAAAGGTGCAGGAGTAAAGGAGACCGATGAATATGTGGATCTGCAGCAACAATTTATAAATGCCACATCAGCAGGCACCAGAACCAATACTGTCCTTGAAAAGAATATTGAGTGGACAACCAAATATGCAGCCCGTTCGAACATATTTGCAAATCTCGACCGGAAACTGGCAATTGGTGCAACACTTCTCGAAAACAAAATAAAGGATTTTGAAGAGAGTGTCGGCATTATGAAAAAAGACTGGGAAATGGCAGCTGCATCCCGTGGTGCAACAGCTATTCTGAAAGAAATCCTCGGCCCCGGAGGACAGAACTGGAAACTGGAATATGCACTTGAATTTGTTGCCGGACGTATTTCGGAAGACCTTGCAATGACTGCACAGAACCTCGAAGATCTGGAGAGAAATACCACTGCATTTGATTTCGACAGTGATGAGGCTTACGAAAAACTGCTTGCCATCGGCAACAAGCTTGACGCAGGGCAGATAGATGTTCCGGATCCCTCAAAAATTTCCAATCCTAACCACAAACTGACCCGTGAAGAAAAGGATTCAACCGGCCCGCTTGGCGATATTTTTTAGATTTGACATACATAATTATTAATAATTGATTAAGAAAATGGCAACTGATTATCAAACCAATCCGGGAAGATCAATTCCGGGATTCCCTAAAAAGTGGACTTTGGGATTTCAATTAATTGTACTCCTGATTATCCTTGGTGCAATCGGAGCCGCTGTATATTACGGGTATCCGTATCTGAACAAGGCATCCAGGGGTAATGTAGCCGATTTACGTGCCGGATTTAACAACTTCGTTGGTTTTGCACCTGGAATTAACATGAATGGCGGCGCTGCTCCAAATAAAGACTCACGGATGTACAAAGAGTTTGGCCTGACCTTCGAGGCTGTCAGGATGGATGATATGCAAAAGCTCAATGATGCGTTGAAAAACGGAGATCTTGATTTTATTTTTACTACTACTGATATTTCACCTATCGGCATGGATCGTACAAGTGACCTTGCCAAAATGTCGGTTGTACAGTTTTTGAAAATTGACGATTCGAGGGGGGCTGATGTTTTTATAGTTGATGAATCAATCGGCACTGTCGGCGACCTTAGAGGCAAAAAGATCGCCTGCGCCCTGGGCTGGCCGAGTAACACCCTGCTACATGCAACTCTTGAAGCCGGAGGGCTTACAGAGCAGGATGTGCAGATTTTACCCATGGGTGATCCGTTCGCAGCAAAAACCGCATACACGACAGGGAATGCCGATGCAACAGTTGTCTGGTCGCCCGACGATGAGGAGTGTCTGAAATCAAGGCCTTCCAAAGTTTTAACAAGCACTGAACTGCTCCCGAATATAATAATGGACGGATTTATAGCCAGGAAAGAGGTACTTGAAAAGAAAAAAGAGCTTTTTGTTAAGCTTTCCAGGGCATGGCTCGTAGCCAATTCGGAAATGAAAGACCCCGCAAAAATGTCACAGGCTGCACAAACGTATAAAATAGCTTTTGAAGTTCCTGATGATGCAAGCATTATCCTCGACGGGATGAAAAAAATCCATTTCGCAACATATGGCGACAATGTCAACTTTTTTGGGTTGAGCACCGACTATACAGGTCTCACCGGACAGCAGCTTTATACAAAAATGGCCAGGGTATATAAAACAGGTTATGGAAACAAATTAACAAATATCGTTCCCTGGGCCGAAGCCTCCTATCCGGGCATTGTACAGGCTATTAGCGATTTACAGGGCGACGCACATGCAGCAGAAGGACAGATTCAGTTTGAGACACCAACAGTGGCTGATATAAATGCTCCTGCAGTTGCCATTAAGCCGATTATTATCAACTTTGCTACCGGTTCATGGGCGCTTACTCCCGATATGAAGGAAAAAATTGAAAACCAGCTTGGTCAGTTGTCTGTTGAGTTTGCCGGCATGAAAGTGCGTATCGAAGGAAACACCGACAATGTTGGCGGTGCTGCCATGAACAGGTCACTTTCCGAGAAACGCGCTAAATCGGTTGCCGACTATCTGGTTAAAACTTATAATTTCGATCCGAACAGGTTTATAATTGTTGGAAACGGACCCGACAAGCCGGTTGCCGATAACAATTCTGAAGAGGGCAGGGCTGCAAATCGCCGGACTGAATTTCAGCTATTGGGGAAATAGGTTAAATAGATTTATTAATAATAAAGGAGGATAAACCGTATCCTCCTTTGTTATAAATGAAGAAAATTAAAGATAATCATGGAACTAATTAAAAAGCTTTTCAGGTTCGCAGGTGAGGTTGACAAAAAAACCGCACTTGGCAGTAAATTTATTGGGATGGATCTTATTGATTTTTGTGTGGTGGCTGATCCCGACTGTTGGTTGGGTTAAATCCACGATACTTCCCTCCCCCTTTGACGTGATCAAATGTTTCAAAACCCTTTTTGTTGAACGCAGCCTTTTGTACAATACAGGCTATTCTATTTTTATTAACCTGGGTGGTTATTTACAGGCAATGGCACTGGCAATTCCCCTTGGTTTCCTTGTCGGATTAATCCCGTTTGTGAGACATCTGGTCAGCAAACAGGTTGAAGCAATCCGTTTTACACCACTTCCGGCAACCACCGGAATATTTATGGCATTGTTCGGTCTTGGGTTGAGTGTCAAGGTTGAATTTCTTGCATTTGGTATTTTTGTATATCTGCTTCCGGCCATCGCCCAGCGGATAAAAGATATTGAAACAGACGACCATCTTAAAGCATTGCAGCAAACCATGTGGACATTGAATGCCAGTCCATGGATGACCCTGAAGCATTTCTATATTCCATCGGTCCTTAGCAGGTTTTCAATGGATGTAATCAACCTTGTAGCCGTGAGCTGGACATATATAGTCATAGCTGAAATGGTAAATGCCCAGGGAGGATTAGGTTCAATGATTTACATGGCAACTTCGCGGGGTTCACATGTCGATCAGCTTTATGCAGTTTTATTGCTTATCATTTTTATAGGTTTTATACAGGATAAACTGCTGAAATTGCTTGACAGAAAACTCTTTAAATTTAAATATGCCTGATAATGAAGCGAAACATTTTCCAGAAACAGGATGATAATGAAATACAAGGACCTGCAGAACCCACACAGGAACAGGAGCCCAAGGTTGAACCAAACACTGAAACTCCGCCAGATCAGGCACCTAAAGACCTGTCTGGCGATATTTTAAATCTTGTTAATATCACACAGATTTATACAGAACAGACTCCTCATAATGTTGTTTTCAGGAATTTTAACCTTGACATCAAAGACATCAAAGACCGGGGGCAATTTATTACTATAATGGGCAAATCAGGTTGCGGAAAATCCACTTTGCTCAGGTATATTTCCGGATTACAGGTACCTACAGCTGGAGACGTATATATTTATGGGAAAAAGCGCACTGACAAAGACCGCATTCCCATGGTGTTTCAGCAATATACCTCGTTTGAATGGAAAACTGTTTTGCAGAACGTTGCGCTTCCCCTGATATTGAAAGGGATTCCTAAAGATGAAGCCAACGAGAGGGCTATGGATATGATAAAAATAGTCGGATTGGAAGGACATGAAAAAAAATGGGCCAAGTATCCGATCCTGTCAGGCGGGCAATTGCAAAGAGTTGCAATTGCGCGTAACCTTGTGGTAAATCCTCAAATTCTTCTGATGGATGAACCTTTTGGAGCACTGGATACAGTTACCCGGAAACAAATCCAGGTTTTTCTCCGCTCTGTATTTGAAAACGCGAGAATCGATCCGACTGTCATCTTTGTTACACACTCCGAAAGCGAAGCAGTTTTCCTTTCGACTGACATATATATACTGGATTCCGGGCCGGCAACCATACGGCATCACTTCAGCATCGACCTGCCACAAAATCGCAATGATTCAGTAAGATATTCCACTGTGTTTACCGAATATGTCAATAAACTGGGTTCACTTCTTGAAGATTTAAAAAATGAAGGGAAATAGTCTTAGAATACTTCAAAATTATTCTATATTCGAGAAACTTTTTTTTGCGATTCATGCGGTGCCTTATGCAGATGGATCAAACCAGGCTGGACAGATTTATTTTATTTCTGATATTTAAAAAATGCAATATGGATAAGGAAGAAATTAAAAACAGGGTAAAAAAAGTGACCGCAAAGGTGCTTGAGTTGGATGAATCCGAAATATCGGATAAGGCAAACTTCTCTTTTGATTTAGGAGCATCCTCAATGCAAAGCATTATGCTGGTTGCCGGCTTCCAGGAAGAATTCAACATTGAAATGGATGAACAAAAATCACTTGAAGTTCAAACAGTTTCGGAAGCCGCTGATTTCATAAGCACTTACATCGACTAACCGTGATATTAATTTATTCCTGAAAAACCGATATTCAGCATTGGATATCAAAGTTTTCTGTAAGGTTTTTACTTTCAAGCTGATATTTCGAATCGCAAATTTCAATATTAAAAAGAAACCGATGTCTTTAAGAGCAGATGTTCATAAGCAAAACATTGTCAAGATATTTAATCCCAAATCAATTGCTGTTGTTGGCACCAACAACGTAAAAGGGACAGTTCCTTATGATATTTTATCTCAACATACTTAAAACGGAGTTTACGGGTGTTGTTTTCCTGTCAGTCCGGGCGAGAAATCGATATGTTCTGTTAAAGCATATAAGTATGTAGTAGATATTACTGATCCGATTGATTTGGCTATTATTGTTTTTCCGGGCAGGGTTTGCCATCTGGCATTGGAACAATGCGGCGAGAAAGGAATAAAGGGTGTGGTTATTATTTCAGCCGGTTTTAAGGAAGTCGGTGAAAAGGGACTGGAGCGGGAAAAACAACTCCAGCAGATTGCTGAAAAATATGACATTTCCATAATCGGCCCAAATTGCCTTGGGATCATCAATACTGATCCTCTCATTAACCTTAATGCTTCATTTGCCCGTAAAATGCCCGAACAGGGTAATATAGGCTTCCTGTCGCAAAGTGGTGCTCTCTGTACAGCGGTTTTGGATTATGCACTGGCAAAACATATTGGTTTTTCGAAATTTATAAGTTTCGGCAATAAAGCCGATATAAGTGAGATTGACCTGATATATTATCTGATGGAGGATGATAAAACCAAGGTCATATTATTGTATCTGGAAGAAGTTACCGATGGCCGTGCATTAATGCAAGGCTGCACGTGATGTAACAAGACTGAGCGGAAAACCTGTCCTGCTCCTTAAAGCGGGTCGCACAGAAGCCGGAGCTTCGGCAGCCGCTTCACATACCGGATCACTGGCCGGAGACGATGAAATTTATGACGCTGCATTTAAACAGGCAGGAATAATCCGCTGCAGACAATATTGAAGAGATGTTCAATATTGCGATGGCATTTGCATATCAACCTGCCCCGAAATCGAATAAGGTTGCAATTATTACAAACGCTGGTGGTCCTGGTGTATTAACTACCGATGCAGCCATACACGATGGACTGCAGACTTGCAAAGTTCTCGGAAGAAACCACCAGCGAGTTCAGAAAATGTTTACCGGCAAATGCAAATATTAAAAATCCTGTTGATGTAGTAGGTGATGCACGTGCCGACCGGTACAATGTAGCAATGAACGGAGCCTTCAGGGAAGATGATGTTGATGCAGTATTCGTGATTCTGACACCTCAGTCAATGACTGATATTGAAACTATTGCCAAAGAGGTCGTAAAAGTATCAAAGCAATATTACAAACCAGTTTATACCTCCTTTATGGGAGAAGCAGATGTTGCTGTCGGTGTTGATATATTACTGAGGAATAAAATTCCTCATTACATTCTCCCCGAATCGATGTGCCGGAGTTTCTCAAGGGTTTATCGCTTTTACCGCGACCTCGACAAAGATCCGCATCCGCAGCATATATATACCGATATTGACACAAAAACAGTTCACTCAATACTGGATGAAGCGATCAGTAATAATCACCTCTATCTGCCTGAGGATGAAGCAGGGAAGATTCTTAAAATATATGGTCTGCCGGTAGTGTCCAGGCGAACTGGCAACTTCACCTGATGAAGCAGCTTGCTAGTTGCCCAAAAGATTGGATTTCCTGTAGTGATGAAAATAGTCTCGGATGATATCATACACAAATCTGATGTCAAAGGCGTTGTATTAAATGTGAATTCAGGCGAAGAAGCCAGGAACACCTACACTTCAATGATAGAGCAGGTTTTGCAGATTATTCCGGAAGCAAGAATTAAAGGGATACAGATCAGCAAAATGATTTTGTCAGGTGAGGAGGTGATCCTGGGCATAAAAAGAGATCCCTCATTTGGCCCTGTAATAATGTTCGGACTTGGAGGATTATATGTTGAAGTATTTAAAGATGTTAGTTTCAGGGTTGCACCGATTGATGAAATAATTGCTGATTCCATGATAAAGCAGATAAAATCATACAAAATCCTCAATGGGATCAGGGGAAAAGTACCACGTGATATTGCTGCAATAAGAGAATGCCTTCATGAGATTAAGCCAGCTGGCACTTGAATGTCCGCAAATTAAAGAACTGGATATCAATCCTTTAATTGTACTTGAAGAAACCAAAGGCTGTTATGTTGCCGATGCACGTATTATGCTCAATGCCTTCAGATCACAAAATGAGATCAAAAACATATTTACCAATAACACTTAAAAAATCAGGACTATGAGAATCATTATTAAAAAAGACCAGGCTGAGGTAGGGAAATGGATAGCCTCTTATATTTCAGATAAAATTAAAAAAGCTAAACCTACAAAGGAAAAACCATTTGTACTGGGTTTACCTACAGGATCTTCACCTTTGCCTGTGTACAGAGAATTCATAAGAATGTATAAAGCAGGCGAAATTTCTTTCAAAAATGTGATTACTTTCAATATGGATGAATATGTGGGTCTCGATGAGAATCATACTGAGAGCTATCATTATTTCATGTTTGATAATCTTTTTAACCATATTGATATCCCAAAGGAAAACATTAACATTTTAAATGGGAATGCTAAAGACCTTGAAAAAGAATGTGCCGATTATGAAAAAAGGATTCAGGATGCCGGTGGTATTGATCTATTTCTCGGAGGTATTGGACCCGATGGTCATATTGCTTTCAATGAACCCGGATCTTCGCTAACTTCGAGAACAAGAGTAAAAACCTTAAGATATGACACCATTCTTGCGAATTCAAGGTTTTTTGGCGGAGACATGACCAAAGTGCCGAAACAGGCCCTCACAGTTGGCGTCGGAACAGTTATGGATGCAAAAGAAGTAATAATAATAATTACAGGATTTAATAAAGCAAGGGCAATGAGGGAAGTGGTTGAGGGAGGAATAAGTCATATGTGGACTGCTTCAATTCTTCAGATGCACCAGAGAGGAATAATAGTCTGCGATGAACCTGCAACGTCGGAACTTCATGTTGAAACTAAGAAGTATTTTATGGAAATTGAAAAATAATTAGTATTTAACCTAAGTTGCTAGTTACTGGTTACTTGTTGCTAGTTGATTAAAAATGAGCATCATATAACTTTTGATTTTTCATGACAGACTAAGACTATTACTGATTAATCCATAACAACCTGCATATGACTTACAGGCATCTAACAAAAGAAGAAATAAATAGACTTCTTTCACAAAACTGTTTTGCAGATAATTGGACCGGCATATACTGTTAAGGAAGGATTTTCTACTGAAAATATTATAAATACCCGGTTTGAAGGCAACATAAAACTGGGTATTTATTCAGGAACAGATAGAGGTTGAAAAAAACATTTCAAAAACATGCGGAATTTACACACAGTTTTATAAGTAATTGTGAAATTGCGGATAATGTTTATATTTCGGAAGTTAAAAATCTCTCAAACTATGTCATCGAAGAAAATGTTGCCATTTTGAATATCGGTTCAATCGTTGTAAATGAAGAGTCAACTTTTGGGAATGGAACTGAAATTGAAGTTTTAAATGAAGGAGGTGGAAGAGAACTCCCGATTTTTGACAGGTTAACCTCACAGATTGCATATTTGACAGTGCTCTATCGTCACGACAAGGATTTTACTGGCAAGATACTTGGCTTAATCAGGGATTATTGTGAATCAAAACAATCAAACCGGGGGCTGATACAAACAGGGGCAAGGATCCAGGATTCACTCATTATTCGCAATGTTTCTGTCGGAAGTTACGCTACAATTTCAGGAGCCAGTTTGCTTGAAGAAGGGACTATCCAGAGCTGCATAGAAGCTCCTGCATTTATTGGTGACAGGGGTTATTGCGAAAAAGTTTATTGTTTTGTCAGGATCAAGAGTTGATGGAGGAGCAATACTTGATAAAAGTTTTGTAGGACAGGGTGTAAAAATGGGCAAACAATTTTCAGCAGAGAACTCAGTGTTTTTTGCAAATTGCGAAGCATTTCATGGTGAAGCATGCAGTCTGTTTGCCGGACCATATACTGTTACCCACCATAAATCAACCCTGATGATAGCCAGTCTTGTTTCCTTTTTTAATGCAGGAAGCGGTACAAATCAAAGCAACCATATGTACAAGCTTGGACCTTTGCATCAGGGTATTCTGGAGCGCGGTTCCAAAACAGGTTCTTTTGCATACCTGCTTCTTCCAGTCCATATTGGTGCTTTTACCGTGGTAATGGGTAAACATTATGCAAATTTCGACTCTTCAGATTTCCCGTTTTCCTACATCTCGGAAGAAAAAGGAAAAAGTGAACTTACACCGGCAATGAACCTTTTCACTGTTGGTACCCGCAGAGACATTGATAAATGGCCGGCAAGAGACAGAAGAAATGATCCCGATAAGCTGGATCTGATCCATTTCGATTTATTCAATCCTTACATTGTTGGCAAAATAATAAATGGAATCAACATTCTTAATGAACTTGCTGAAAAAACCGATAAAAAACAGGATTATGTCAATTATAAAGGGATTAACTATCCATCGCCTTCTTTTAAAAACCACCAGAAAGTACTATGAAATGGCCTTGAAATTATATCTTGGTCAGGAGGTGGTTAAACGCATCCAGGATCTGGAAGAGAATTCATCCCTGACAGATTTAAGAAATATGTTGAAAGCTCAGGGTACGGATGGGACAGGTAAATGGGTGGATATTTGCGGATTATTCTCACCTGCAGGTAAAATTGATGAGTTGGTTGATTCAGTCAAAACCCGAAAAATAAGGTCGATTGACGGAATTAAATGAATATCTTACATCAATTTATAACAACTATAATAAATATGCCTGGGAATGGTGTTCCGGTCTTATTAATCAGCAAACGGGCAATAAACCTGAAAATATCCCGATCGATAGTTTAATTCAGATTATTACAGACTGGAAAACAAATGCAATCAAACTGAATAATATGATTCTTAAGGATGCTGAAAAGGAATTTGACCCGTGCAGCAAACTTGGATTTGGCATTGATGGGGATGATGACACCAGGGACAGTGATTTTCAGGCTGTCCGGGGAGTATATGACAAAAATAAATTTGTGATCAGTCTGCAAAAAGAATCGATGGAAATTGAAGAGAAAGCAGACAGGCTGATTGTATTTCTCGAAAGCTTCAAATGAGGCAGTAAGTTTATTCTGGCCTGAGGTGGTAATGGCCGCACCAGGTCACCGACTTGTTTAACCATTCAATTATTGACTTGAACCTATCCCTGATAATCGTTCATATTCATTTTCATCGAGCGCCTCCATTATTTCATCAAGCTCATTTACAAGTATATTAGACAGCTTTTGGGCAGATTCGTCATTTCTGCTCATAAGTGAGATAAAAGTGTATAGCACCTGTAACTCTTCGGTCGACATTTTTTCCACAAATGGTTTGTCAATTTTTTCTTTGATTTTATCGAAAAACCATTTTTCCTTGAAAAGCTGAATTGCATTCTTTTTCGGGAAACTCTCATCAGTAATTATCTTTGGCCATTTTCTTAACTCCTTCTGTACTATATTGTTAAATTCCGATAAGACTATTGCAGAGGCATCTGGTCCGGTCAGCTCATTTGGAATAATAACTCTGGACTTAAAGGGGACATATTTGGGAATTTTATTTACTGCCAATACCAGTACTCCATCAATTTTTGTAAGGGGAAAATCGTTGCCTCCCCCGCTAATGACCTCGTCACCAATATAAATGACGTTTGAGCCATACTTTTCACCTTTTCGTTCGTTCCCTTCTATTCCCAAATGGTCAATCAGGAACCGGATAGCATATGATTTGTCCAACTTCGATTTTGTTATATCTATGCTGGTATTACCACCCGGGCTTGCAATATAATTTGTCAATCCAAGCTGATCAAATCTTTTGTGAATCCTGTTGATGAATTCGCTTCGTTTGTCATTATTAAATTTCTTTTCAGGATTAATAGCGTGCTTCCAGCTTAATACAGGCTTTACAGTAATCTGAACTGTGCTCAGTCAAATTTTCATCGATATTCAGATAGCGGATATCTATATGATCTAAGTCATCCAATGCTTTTTCAATCGGATATTTAAGAAATTCACAATCTCCTTTAGGCTCCCTGTTTATGTAATATTCCTTTTGATATGATTTCAGATTTTTTTTCAGATCAGTAATATACACTTTCCATTCTGTGTCCAGAATGATCTTTATTTTCTCAATATCAGCGGGATTTATTTTTGTCTTTTCCAGATACTCCTTATTGATAAATTTAGATTTTATCTGATCCGGTTTCCTGGTATCAAAAATCATCCTGCTGAGATTACCTTTTCTGGGTGTATTCAGGTCTGCTTTATTTATATGAAAGTATACTCCCCCTGAATTACAGAAGAAATGAAATCTGCTGAGTACTTTAATGTCGGAGTAGTTTTCTAAATATTTGACTAAAAATGTAAGAAACCTTGTAGAAAGCTCCTTAAAACTGTTTCCGGTTACTACCGCAATATTTGTACCGAATGCAGCAATTCTTAATAAATCCGGAGCCAGTTTAGTAAAAAACTCCTGCTTTTCATCAGCACAGCCCTTGTTTAAAAATGTTTTATCGATGTCGGCTGCAATAAGGCAGGGATTGGTGATGAAGGTTTTTGCATCTATATTCATTCTAATTACTTATTAATAAATGGCAACAATAATCTGTTATTATCCTTAAAATTCTGATAGACGGAAAAGGAGCAACTCTTAACAGTTGGGATAATTTTTCTACATATAGTTGTCGTTCCCAGGTTAATTTTTAAACGAAAGGTAATAAAAAAAATAATATATGAACTCCATGGTTCGCAAATAGTTAGTTCAAATTAATCTTCTATAGGTTGAATCTTTTAAACCAGGATGAAGCTTAGTTTGAGTCAGAAAGCCTGGTTTTCTACTGGCACAGTAAGAAACGCTTTATCTTTCAAAAAAAAATTGTTGCTTTCCTCACGGGAAGCTCCATCTCAGGCACCTTTACCCTGACAATTATTTTCTTATTGTCCCTGAGAACAGAGAATTCAGCTTCATTCCCCTGATTTTCAATAAGGAGCCTGTAAAGATGACTGGTGCTCCACATTTGAACCCGATCACCCTTTTTCAGTCCTGCTTTGTGCATAACCTTTCCGGGAACAACTCTTGTGATTAGAAAAAGTTCCCCTTCCGGAGTTTCAGGTGTGGCATAATTAAATCCAAGCTGCTTGTTAACCTGATGTTGAGTAATCAGAGTAATTGTTAATTCTGCAAAGAAAAATACAAGAATGCAAATTCCGATGATCTTAAGTATCCTGTGAAATTTCGCTTTTGCCCCTTCTGTCATTTTCCTGACAATCCGCATGTAAATGCAATATATAGGTACGCCGACGATTATTATTATCAGAAGCCCAAAAATTCTTGTGAATGTCTGATATGGATAGGGATACAACAAGATCAGGTTGAGGAAAGAACACATGGGAGTTAAATATCAGTGTTGTTTTTATCACCTTCAGGATTACACTCCTCCATTATTTTCACGAACCGTCTCCGTCGTCTGACCAAATCAGTCAGTTCGATCACCATGTCAGCATTTACCTTTTGTGCCATGGGAATTACGAATTGTTCAGTTTGATTGAGGTAATCGGCAATACTCTGATCAGAATGGGTATCACGGTGCAGGTCTGTAAGATTGCTTATCCGGTCAGCACACTTAAGCAGCATTGCTTTCCGCGAACCCTTGTCAAGTATTCGCTGAAGATAGTGTTCTTTAGCTTCATTCTTTTGTTTTGTAACTTCAAGGACCAGATCTACAACCAGATGACTTTCATTGTCAATGTACCTGATCTCCTCAACCTGGGTTTCCGGAATATCTTCGAGAAGGTCGTGAAGAAGACAGGCTTTCAATAGAATGCTGTCCTCAAAAAACTTATAATCAAGCAATATTCCCAGTGTGGAAAAACAATGCCGGAACTGGTTGCCGCCAACTTTGCGTTCCACTCTGATCAATGCCGTAGCTTTCAGTATGTAAGGTGCCAGCACAAGATTCTGTAATGTTTCCAGGGCAGTCATAATTGAATAAGGTTTGAATTTAACATAATTAACTGGTTTCCAGTATATAAATGCAAACAGTATACCATAAATTATATACTGCTTAATATCAAATCGATATCAGTAATTAAATGTTTAGGGCGGAGTTGAAATAAGCGATTTTTACGCGCAAAATCAGTAGCGATATGCGCAAATGATTTCTCTGCAATTTTGTAATGGTTTGTACTTTAGCAAGTTATAATTAGGGCATAAAATATGTATTCTTTATTACAGCACAAAATCATGAACTATGAATTTCAGAGCAGGACAAAAAGTGCTGTGTGTCAATGATCATTACACTTCATATTGTGCATACCCGTTGAAAAAGGGTTCAGTATATACTATTGATGGATTCTACCGGTGTTCCTGTGGGTCATCACAGGTTACCCTTATGGAAATTCCTGAAGTAACCAATATGGGATGCAGATGTCATGTGACCTCAGTCAGAAGACAATCTTATTTTACCTGGAGGTTTATTCCGCTGGAGTATTTTGAAAAACTTATTGATGTTTCTCCGGATAAACAACAAAAAGAGGCAGTCAGTATTTCAACAACTGGAGAAATTAGCACAGCCCGACTGGTTAATCATTTGATTTACGGAAAGAACATACTTCAGAAATAAAATCCAAACTGAATGAATACGATAGCAACGAATAGTAAGATTACATTTTTGCCGGATGATATCCGCAAGATTGTTTTAAAAGCATATGGCGAAAAGTTCGAAATGATAAGATTATGCAAGGATCATCATGATCCGTATCTGCTTTATGATAAAAAGCCGGTATTGAATATTGTTCAGGATCAGTTTGTAGGGATCTTTGATTTGAATTTCAGCCACTATTTCCTTTCTCCGTTTCAGGTATACCGTCTGGGGGCATACTGTAAGCTTGATCTGCCCAATCTCATTGCCTTCATGTTAAAAGCAGAATGGGAGTTGTTTTTATCGGAAATGTCAGGTTATTTAAAAGGACAAGGCAGAAATCTCAGATCAATCTTAAACGATCAGGAGATTGTCAGTAAATGTATTTCAGAATTCAGGCCTGACCACAAGGAGATTTTTAATATTTTAAAGAACAATTCAAATGGCTCAGACGTCAGAATTCTTTACAGTCAAATTAATTTCTTCGTCATGGATCTCCTAGATCATAGTATTTTTTTGGGAGATAATGAGAATGTCGGAAATATATATCCCGGAGAGGATGTTACAGAAAAGATACTTCTGCAAAGAATTCCTGAAACACAACGTGAAAATTATATCCGGCAGAAAGAACTCTGGGTGCTGAGATCTTCCGAGCTTGATGACCTGTTGTTATATTTTGAAAGAAGGAAGAGACTGAACCTGGGGATCGAAAATAAGTATTTCAGGACCTTTGGAGAACTCGAGGCTGAAAAATCACGATTTTCATTCAGGCTTGAGAAATACAAAATAATTCTGGAAATCATGGGAGATCATCCGGAATTCTCATACAGGGAATTAATTAAGAAGGCATATGACAGACTGGCAGGTGCAGAGAAAGAAAGAAATGACTTAAGGAGCAAAATTGCCAGAAGCCACAATTGTATCGGGGACCTGGTTAACGAAAGTTCCATGTCACCGATTACAGATGAATTTAGAAATTCATATTCGGAAGCATGCAAAAAGCTCCTCAGGAAGCTTTTTTTCCTGTTGCATACGGATACATGTCCAAATTATTCCTTGTTATCACATCAAAAGAAGACAGAGATCAACAAATTATGGCTGAAGCTGATGAAGTCGACAAAAGAAGAGCTCTACTCTTTCTCACCTACCATGCTGCTTTACAGTTTACCTGACTATGAACAACTTAAGGCTATTTACTGGAAAGCCTGCGAAATTCTTGACATGAACCCTGAGGATTTTGAAACAGGCAATCGTCTTGAGTTCATGATTAACAAGGGAACTTCTATACAGGCCATTCTCGAATTCCTGAAAAGCGAAACAAAACAGTTGGAATTTCACCTGGCTAATCTTGAGCTGGTTCAGAACGAATATACACATGAGGATGAATCCCGGTTCTACACAAATTCCCTTGCTAATATAAGCGCTCATTCTGAAAACCTAAAAAGCGAAATTGCCGGAATAAAAAATCGGATTTCTCTTGTGAAAAAGGAAATTTATGTTGGATTTGCAAAAACTGCAGGATGATGGAGAAGAATAATAACCGGGTACCGTCAAAAAAAGTTGATAATGCCCTGGGTTTGTTTACTAATGGACAGGCGGAAAAAGAGATTGAGCTAAGACATACTTACAGGTTTAATGGCAGTTGCAGGGGGGTCCGGTCAGTCAATGTAACCTCTGACAACAGATTTTTGATTATAACCTATGAAATAAATAATCCTGGTATCCGGATTGTAGACCTTGAAAAGCTTGAATTTCTGACATGTAACTATAAAGGTCACACCGATTCGGTTCGCCTGACCTGTATTACAAGGGATAACAGGCACTTCTATACTGCATCCTGGGATGGGTCATCCCGAAAGTATGAAATAGAAACCGGGAAATGCACCCAGATCTTCAGTGGTTTTGGAAGGAGCCCAAGTTGTTTTCTCGATCCTGAACAAAGATTTTTATTTACTGCAAGCTATGATTCTGATATAAATATTGAATCCAACAATACCGGGAGATGTTGGGATCTTTCTTCAGGGAAAACAATCAGATCGTACAAACATACAAATAAAAGGCTTTATCCCGGAGCGATCGACATAGTCTTCAATCAAGGCAGTGTTTATACAGGGAGTGATGACGGATATGCATATCAATGGAATTTAATGGAGGAAGAGCCAATCCTGGAGTATTTTTCAATTGAAGGATCAGTAAGGAAGCTGGCAGTTTCAGCTAATTATGTTGCAGCTGCCTGCACTGACGGCACTGTCCGCGTAAGACACAGATATTCAGGAGCATCTTTCAAGGATTTTTTGCATGGTGAGCTTGACGTCAGGGAGGTACGCATTTCGAAGGATGAAACTAAATTATGGAGCGCAACTGATAATGGCACAGTTTCATGTTTTAACCTGATGACGGGGGAATTGATCTACCGGAGGAAAGTACACTCATTATGGATCTGGAGTTTATGTCTGATGAATGACGAAAAGATACTCGTTACGGGAAGCGGTGATGGCTCAATATCATTTTTGTCTGCGGATTCCGGACTGATACTGGCTACGCTTCTGAATATACCATTGGATAATGATTTTCTCATTACGTGTCCGCCTGATAAGGCTTTTCCTGCCGGTTTTTTTTATACCACCAACAGAGATTTTGTGCAGGTGTACATTGCTGATCGGGATAAACATTTCCGTGAGAAGCTGGGATTGAAAGATCCGAGGCGTGAGGCATATATTAATAAAATGAACCTTAAGAACCTGGTGATTACCAGGTTGAAAAATTACAGGCAATATACTTCATTAACAGAGCATTACATGCAAAATCAAATTGCTTTGAATCAATTGAATACACAAAAAGTGCCTCAATATCTGAAGGCTTAATATTGAGTATTCAGTGCATTACCTGTCAAATTCTAATAAGGATATGATCTCCTATTCTTTAGGTTAGTAACTTGTTATCCTCCAAATTAAAGTTGTAATAAAAGCATTTGCCAAAATTTTTTATTAGTTTTAGCAGGATCCTTGTAACTAAATTAATAAAGAATGTCCGCGCCTGACAATTTCAATACCTTAATAACCCAGGTGACTGGAGGCCGGCGTTGCAATCCAAAATAAATAAGAAGCCCATGAAGAACGTCTTTTTTTCTTTCAATCTGGAGAACGATACATGGTTTGTCAGACGCGTGCACATGTACCTTAAAAGACAACCTGACCTAAAAGTGTTTCTTTACGATCAACATGATATTGGTGACCGATTTAATAGCGAGATTACCAAAGCAATAAGTAAGGCTCTTTATTTTGTATTCTTTCGCGGACAAAAAATCGGAGATTATCAGGCAATAGAAGCCAATGATTGGTTTGGAGAACATGGGAAAGCCCGTGAGTATCGCCGGATAATTGTTGAACTTCCCACTCCCGGGAAATGGCATGACGACATTAAAACATTTCGTCAGGGTGTTCATCCAATAAAGGTGGATTTAACTAATGGGGAAGAGGGGCTCACAGAGCGCCATGCTTATGTATGTGCCTCTGAAATTGCCAGGACAATAAACGGAAAATGGATTCCATATGACGGGTTGCCAGAGAGATATATTTTCGATTATGAAAAAGTTATTATTGAACAGTTTGCACCACCCAGAAACAAGCCAGATGATAGATACCTTAATGAAGGGTGTCCGGAAAACTGGCCTGCTCTTACTCCCAAAACAGGAAATATCCATGATAATCCGCTTAAATCTGATGAAATCGGATCCTATCGGAATCCCTGGGATACTGTTTTAGTGGATGTTCGAAGTATTTATCACAATCCGTTAAACTCCAAAATACAGCCACTGACGGGAGTTTGTTGTCTGGCTGAAAGAGGATTAACATTCCTTGAAGCTGGTCCGAGAGAAAAGTTAGTTTATGGACTTGAACCTCAGCTGAATGTGGGCATCCTGGTAACCGGTGGAATTGCTCCCGGTATCAATGCTGTTATTGCAGGACTTGTAGAGAGGCATGCTCTTTACTGGAAAGGAGATTTCCAGACGAACAATTACAACCTGACAATCCATTGTTATCGTGATGGATTTTGTGGCTTGCTTGAAGGCAGGAAGCATAAAATTGAATTTACCAGTCAAATAGATGATGATCCCCAAAGAAATCTCTCCCTTTCGGCAATCATAAACGATGCCAATATGGGAGGATCTGTTTTAGGTACCTCACGTTATGACCAATTATCAAATCTGAAATTACTCGAAAAGAGGAATGAAGCCTTAAACCGTGTTTTAAACAAGCTTTGGGTTGATGGAATCGACATTCTTTATATAATCGGAGGTGACGGCAGCATGAAAGCAGCTCATGCCTTACAAACAATAAATGAATCATGGCTCACGGGAGATCCCAATACCAATGAAAATGCGAGACCAATTTCGATTATCGGGATACCCAAGACCATGGATAATGACATTTTATGGGTATGGCAGTCTTTCGGGTTCATGTCTGCAGTGGAAAAGGCTTCAGAATGTCTCAGACTGCTACATACTGAGGCTATTTCAAATCCCAGATTATGTGTAATCCAGTTATTTGGATCTGATTCCGGTTTCACGGTCAGCCATGCAACTCTTGCAAGCCTGCAATGTGATACTGCTCTTATTCCTGAAATGCGGTTCAATATGAAGGGATTATTTCGGCATATCAGAAAACGACTTGAACCCCGCTTAGAGAGCGCCGGAGAAAAACGTAGTCCATATGGTATGATTGTGATGGCTGAGACAGCTGTCCCTGATGACTGGTATTGTTATGTGAACTGGCAGGAACATCTGCAGCGGACTGACAAGACACAAGATGAGATTCTTAATCGAATAAAGGATGAAAAACTTAAAGAAGGCATTCAAAAACAAATGAGCATTTCCGATAAGACCGGTTTTACTTTGGATCTTAGTCGGGAAGAAGTTGAAGCCATAATTACATTCATCGAAAACGAAAGACGCGTTTATGGGCAAACGCCAGATGCTTTACGCACTGTAAGCCTTCGGTTGGTTTCTCAGGTATTGGAATATCGGATTCAAAATGACATGGGACAACGGAACAGGTATTGGAAGAATTTTCGTGTCTTTACAAGCGAGCCTCGTCATTTACTCCGGTCTTCTCCACCTAGTGCCAATGACATCATCAGCGGCCGGCGATTCGGCACATTGGCAGTAGACAACGCAATGGCTGGCTACCATGATTTTATGATCAGCCAGTGGCTGACAGAATATGTATTGGTACCACTTTCCCTCGTTGTCCTTGGTCGTAAAAGGGTTCCGGAAAAAGGGATCTTTTGGAAATCGGTTCTCGCTAAAACGGAACAACATGATATGAGCTAGGACAAGCAAAGTCGTGTATTTTAGTAGGCTTTTTCCACTTGCGATCCAATAACATAATATCTGAAATATCATGCACGAAGATTCTTCAGAAAATGGCAAACAGTTTTTTATACCAATCATTTTAACTGTCATTACTGTTCTTTTAGGTTTTGTCAGCTTCCAGGCTGTCTTTCCCGGTTATCCGTTCTTCAGGAAACTGTATTATACATTCCAGTTGTTTACACTCGAATCAGGCGACCGTTTTTATGAGAACGGAGCTCAACCTTTGTGGATAACAATAACATTTAACATTGCCAGGTTTCTGGCAATGGCCACCCTTATTGTTACAATAGTGCTTGCTATTTTGTCTGTATTGAAGTCAAAATACTTTAAATCGAAGGTCAGACACATGACAGATCATACCATCCTATGTGGATTAGGAGGTATAGGTAAAGCTATTGCGGAGGAATTTTCAGAAAAACATAAATTGGTAATTGTTGAGAAGGAGGCTTCAAATGAGAACCTGGCCGGACTAAAGAAGAAAGGTGTAAGAATCATTAGAGCCAGTGCCCTTGATAAAATTGTATTGGAAAATATCGGTATTGATCATGCAAAAGCTTTGGTAGCACTTACAGGAGATGATTTCGATAACCTGTCTATTATTAATAATGTACTTAAAATTATCAGTGACAAACAATACGATAATTGCGATCTTTCCCTTTCAGCCAATATAGATAGCCGTAATCTTAAAGCCGCAATTACAGAGGAGTGGAGAAATGCGAGAGAGGAACCGGAATGTGAACTGAGGGAGAATCTCAAAATTCTAAAGGATACTGCAAAAGAGATAAGATCGAAGGGGGGCCTTCTAAGTTCCTACCCGGCTCTCTCAAATGACTATAAAACAGCAAAAGACAAATTGTTGAACTATAATCCGGAAGGAGCGGATTTCAAAAGCAGTAAAGGAAATATAAAGTTATTTAATATCAACCAGATGGCAGCGAGGTATATTTTTCTCAATTACCCGCCTGACAGATTCAGACCTATTACTGAAGCAGACCAGGAAGCTATGAATATTCTAATCCTTGGTTATAGTAAGATCGGAGAAGAAATCTTAAAATTATGTGTCCGGAATTGTCAGTATATCAACCGCAAAAACGCAAAAATCACTCTTATTTCCCTTGATGCAGATGCAGCTAATAAAAGGTTTGGTACCCTATATGGAAATATTGCGAATGTCGTTGATTTCATTTCATTTAATCAGAATCCCCATCATCTTACAGGAAAATTCCTGATCCAAAAAGGATTGGAGAATGTTGATGCTATATACATTTGCAGTGGGGATGATCGTTACCAGGCTTCTTACTCTTCAAGAGCAAGGGAATTATATGGTGATAAAGTTCCGATTGTCCGGCCTTTTTACAGGAATGAATCATGGAACAGGATCAGGCAACAAAAAAATCTCTACTCATTCAATATTTTAAGTCAGGTTTCAATACTTGATGATATTGTTAAAGAAAACATCGACCGCAAAGCCATCGCGGTACATCACCGCTGGCTGAAAAGGGCAATTCCGGATTACATTGATAAACTGGAAAAGTGCTTTGCTGAAAAGAAAGATATCCCTGAATCTAAACCTACAATGTTACCATGGCACCTGTTGGACGAAGAGACCCGCGATGATAACAGATCGGTTGTAGAGTTTATTAACATAAAGCTCAGGACAGTCAAACAGCTCCCCGATCCAAAAATGTACCCGGATCCAGGAAAGTCCGGTATTGATTACAGTTTTATAAATAATAAGGATACTGTAGAACATCTGGCTGAGATGGAACACCGCCGATGGATGGCAAATAAGTACCTGTATGATTGGGATTATGGCAAAGTGAGAAATACATTCCTGAAAGAACATGAGAGCCTGTTGCCATTTGAAAAGCTTGATGAAGGTACAAAAGACTACGACCGTGAGCAGATAATGGATCTGAGAGAAATTATAGAATTGGAATAGAGCTTTTCAAACTCGGTCAATACTATCAAATTCTATTCTTAAGGTACCAGTATTTCAGCAGGATCTCGTCATTTTTGAAAGCAATATTATAATTGTTCAGATCACCTGAATCAATCCAGGCATAATCAGAGGACTCGTGATTCAGTTGCACCTTTCCTTCAGCAGAACATACGAAAGCCAGATTGACATAATGAAGTTCACTCTCTTGCGAAGGCAGATTTTCAAGAATAAAAAGGAATTCCATGTGTTTTGAAGTCAGTGATGTTTCCTGCTTAATTTCCTTTACCATTGCCTCCGCAGCAGTCTGGCCATATTCAATATTGCCTCCCGGCAAACACCATTTACCATCACCCTGAGTGGTATTTGAACGTTTAAGGATAAGTGCCTTGCCATCTTCATTGATAATGATCGCCCTTACTGCCAGAAAAGGCCTTTTCAGCTTCAACATATTTCCGGATTAAGATTACATTTTAAAAGTCAGGTCCAGGGATCAATTTTAGTTTAAAACCACTTAAAATCCAACACCGAATGGGGAAATAAAAATTTCCTTAATTTACGTAATATCTATTCGTGGAGTTAAAAGAATCAATAATTCTCTTTCTTTTGTAACTAAAAAGCAATTGAGGCAGTAGCTCAATTTTTTCCTGTTAATTTGGTAGAGGCTATCGGTTTTACATTTATTAATCAGAAGCTGATAAAATATTAACTTTGTTTTTACCCCTGACATTACTTTGGTGTAATTTATTTCAGATGATTTAAGCCAAAAAATGGAATGGCGGGGCATTATCTAAATCGATGAACCTGCCAACATTAATATTGTAAGGCATTAAAAATCAATTTGTTAATAATCTTATCCGGAAACATATTTATTATTAAGAGAAAACAATCCTTGTACGTATGAAAAAGAGAGAATTTATTCGTAAAATCAGCCTGTTATCTGCTTCAGCAGCAATAGTACCAGCATTAGGTGCTAAAAGTTTTCATTATGTATCGGGACCTGAGTCATCGCCAATATGAGACTTCCGGGTATCCAGAAAATAGTCCTGGCAGTGAACAGGAAGCCGTGATCGTTAAACTGCGGGATAAGTTCTCAGGCTGTATTGCCGGATGCCATATTGGCTCAGCAATGGGAGCCCCTGTTGAAGGACAATCCTGGGCAAGAATCGAAAAAGAATACGGTACTCTTGATAAACTATTGCCTTATCATCATTATGGAAACAGCAATGATTGGATGCGTGAACCAGGGACGACTGAAGATGGAGTTGAGCGTCAAAAACTTATGATTACAGCGATAATTGAGAAACAAGACAGAATAAATGCTGAAGACCTCCGTCGCTCCTGGGTTGACCATATGAATCCTAATGCAGCAGGACTTATATCTGAACCTTTTGAAGGAGCTCTGTTATCAATGGCAAAGTCAAATATTCCTGCCTCGGATATTGGCAAATACTGTGACTATTCTGGTCTTGTATCATTATCCCGGTCATGTCATCCTATTGGTCTGATAAATGCAGGCGATATTCCCGGTGCCATAGATGATATCCGGGAGATTGGGCAGCTTTACAATACAGCCAACAGCCGGGGAATACTCTGGGCTGAAGTTGTCGTAATTGCCATTGCAGCGGCCACTAAACCTGCAGCAACTATTGATAGCGTCATGGGTGCCATTTTTGATAATTGCGACAGGATAGATACGAGGTTTATGAGGCAGGCTGGTATTCGGGGAGAGGTTGAAAGAGCGCTGAAGTTAACAGCAAACTGCAGTGATTTTCGCCAGATGCGTCTGAAATTCGATGAAATATATAGCGGTACTGGGGTCCCTTACGCTCAAAGTTACGCCAATGAAATTGTAACGAAAGCTATTTGTGTACTACGGATGACAAAAGGAAATACATGGGAGTCGATGAAAGCCGGCGTTAACATGGGACGGGATACTGATTGCCTGACGGCTGTTGCCGCCGGCATTTCCGGAGCGCTCACGGGTGTCAGTTCTGTTCCTGCGGATTTGATTAAACAGGTTGATTATGCAACTTCTGTTAACCCTCATACCAGTTCAAAGAGGACTTTAGCAGAAACTTCGGATGGATTATACAATGCTTTCAGATCCAGGCTTAAAAAGTTAAAGAGTTACTCTGAAAATATGGAAACGGCTTGATTTAATTGAATATTCATCATTCAGATTTGATAATTTATTTGACCAGGTCTAAATAAATAATAAATGAATTCTATAAGCCAGTCATTAGCAGAACCAAAGAAAAGTAATTTCCGTTGGGTCATAGTAAGCTTACTTTTTTTTGCAACTGCAATTAATTATGCTGACCGTACAGTACTTTCAATTGCAGGGCCGGCATTGGCTAAGAGCTTGAATTTGAATTCCGTGTCAATGGGATATATTTTTTCGGCATTTGGCTGGTCGTATGTCCTTGCCCAGCTTCCCGGAGGATGGCTTTTGGACCGTTTCGGATCGAGAAAAATATATGCTATCAGTCTTTTCGTATGGTCTTTTTTTACATTTATAACAGGATTTACAGGTTTCTTTGTTGGTTTTTCAGCCGTTATTGCTCTTTTTATCTTAAGGTTTCTTTTAGGTATAGCCGAAGCACCGGCTTTTCCGGCAAACAGCAGAATTACAGTTGCCTGGTTCCCTACCAGGGAAACAGGTACAGCAGCAGCTATATTTAATTCAGCACAATATTTTGCAACAGTGCTCTTTGCTCCTTTATTAGGATATATTGTTCACACTTACGGATGGAAGTATTCTTTCTATTTTTATGGGGATAGCAGGTTTTGTCTTTCTGATCTTCTTTCTGAAGTTTGTACATGCGCCAAGGAAATCCCGGTATATTAATCAGGCCGAGCTGGACTATATTACGAAAGGCGGTGCCCTTGCAGAAATGGATCATAAAGCAAAAAACAATCAAAACACTAATGATCCTCCGACATGGCGAGTTCCTCAACCAGCTTTTAAAAAACCGGATGTTCATTGGTGTTTATATTGCTCAATACTGTATAAATGCAATTACTTTCTTTTTCATTACCTGGTTTCCTGTTTATCTGGTTCAGGCGCGGGGAATGACTATTCTTAAAGCCGGGATTGTTGCCGTCCTGCCTGCAATTTTTGGTTTTGTAGGAGGGAATCTTGGCGGTATATTCTCAGATCATCTGCTCAAACGAGGCTCTTCTCTTTCGGTTGCAAGAAAAGTGCCTATTGTTATCAGGGATGTTATTATCGATGAGTATGATCTTCTGCAATTATACCGGTGTTGAATGGCTGGTAGTTGCTTTTATGGCGTTGTCATACTTTGGTAAAGGGGTCGGAGCCCTTGGATGGGCGGTCAATGCCGACACTGCACCAAAAGAAATCACAGGTTTGAGCGGCTCTCTTTTTAATACCTTTGGCAATCTTTCAAGCATTATCACACCAATAGCGATTGGCTACATAATCAAGGTTACAGGTTCGTTTAACTGGGCACTGGTTTTTGTCAGTGTTCATGCATTTCTTGCTATTGTAAGCTATGTTTTTATTGTAGGGAAAATTCAACGTTTCGAACTTAAAAAAATATAATTACACTGTAACTCAAAAAAAGGAGGAACAAAATGTTAAAAATCGGATTTATTGGTTTGGGGATAATGGGTAAACCTATGAGCAAAAATCTTTTAAAAGCAGGATACAAACTGATTGTACTTGATTTGAATCAAAGCGCCGTTGATGAACTTGTTTCCAGTGGTGCCGAGAAGGCTGCAACCCCCAAAGAAGTTGCAGAACATTGTGAGTTTATAATTACCATGTTGCCTAATTCACCACAGGTTAAAGAAGTTGTTCTTGGGAAAGACGGGTTGATAGAAGGCTTAAAAACCGGTTCTGTTTTTATTGATATGAGCTCTATATCTCCGATTGTAAGCAGGGAATTATCCCGGAAACTTGAAGAAAAGGGTGTGGATATGCTGGACGCTCCCGTAAGCGGTGGTGAACCAAAAGCTATAGAAGGAACACTTTCGGTTATGGTAGGCGGCAAAAAGGATGTTTTTGAAAGATGCTATCCCATTCTGAAAGCCATGGCTGCATCGGTGGTGCATACCGGCAGCATTGGGGCCGGAAATGTTACCAAACTCGCAAATCAGATTATTGTGGCTCTTAAATATTGCAGCAATGTCAGAAGCTCTGGTTTTGGCAAGCAAAGCCGGGGTTGAACCTGAACTTGTCTACCAGGCAATAAGAGGCGGACTTGCCGGAAGCACAGTACTGGATGCAAAAGCGCCACTGGTGATGGATAGAAAGTTTAATCCCGGATTCAGGATAAACCTGCATATCAAAGACCTGAGCAATGCATTGGAAACATCGCATGAAATAGGAGTCCCATTGCCACTTACTTCAGCCGTAATGGAAATTATGCAGGCACTTAAGGTGGATGGACTGGGAGAGAAGGACCATGGAAGCCTGATACAGTATTATGAAAAATTAGCGAAGATTGAAGTCAGAAGGTGACAAAGTTGCATGTTGCAGGTTGCAGGTTGCAAGTTTGTATTAACCTGCAACCTGCAACATGATAACCAGTTAAATTAATCAAATGGACATAAACGTATTTAAAGGAGCTCCCGTTGTAACTGAAATGTCGGTAATTCCTGTTGCCGGTTATGACAGTATGTTGCTTAATCTCAGCGGTGCCCACAGCCCTTTTTTTACACGGAATATTGTAATTTTAAAAGACAACGCCGGACATACAGGGGTTAGCGAAGTACCCGGCGGAGAGCGGATCCGGCAGGTATTGGAAGAATCAAAGACCTTAGTAGTTAACAAGTCAATAGGTTCTTATAATAATATCCTTAACCAGGTCACGGCAGATACAGCGACAGGGATTCACGGAGGGCGGGGATTGCAGACCTTCGATTTACGAATTGCCATCCATGCAATTACAGCAATAGAAACATCACTGTTGGACCTTCTCGGCCAGTTTCTTGGTGTACCTGTAGCCGCATTGCTTGGTACAGGACAGCACCGCCAGAAGGTGGACATGCTTGGCTATTTGTTTTACATTGCCGACAGGAAGAAAACGGATTTGCCTTATTTAGACACTTCAGATCATAAAGATGACTGGTTAAGATTAAGGACCGAAGCTGCCCTGACCCCCGGAGCAATTGTCCGGCTGGCAGAGGCAGCCCATCAACGCTATGGTTTTAAAGATTTTAAACTAAAAGGCGGGGTAATGAACGGTAATGAAGAAATGGAAGCAGTGGTTGCCCTGGCCAGGCAGTTTTCCTGATGCAAGGATAACAATAGATCCCAACGGCGCATGGTCGCTCGAGGATGCCGTAAAGTTATGCAGGAATAAACACGATGTACTTGCTTACGTGGAAGATCCCTGTGGCGCGGAAAATGGTTACTCAGGACGGGAAATAATGGCAGAATTCAGACGGGCTACTGGTTTACCGACAGCAACAAATATGATTGCCACAGACTGGCGGCAGCTCGGCCATTCAATCCAGCTGCATGCTGTTGATATTCCTCTTGCTGATCCGCATTTCTGGACAATGCAGGGCGCGGTGCGTGTTGCCCAGATTTGTCACGAATGGGGATTAACATGGGGTTCACATTCCAATAATCATTTTGATATCTCACTTGCAATGATTGTCCAGGCAGGAGCTGCGGCGCCAGGTAAAATTACAGCTTTGGATACACACTGGATCTGGCAGGAAGGACAGGAACGTTTAACTAAAGAGCCTCTTAAAATTAGAGATGGAATGATCTCTGTACCTGACAAACCCGGTCTGGGAATTGAAATTGATATGATTCAGATTGAAAAAGCAAATAAACTGTACTGGCAAAGAGGACTTGGAGCAAGGGACGATTCTGTGGCAATGCAATATCTGATTCCAGGCTGGAAATTTGATAATAAACGGCCATGTCTGGTTCGATAATTTTGAAAACAATATGAAAAACGAATACCCCTTAGGGCAGTTTTAAAAGTCCTTAGTGAACCTTTGTGAAACCTTTGAGTCCTTTGTGGTAAAATATAAATCCATACCACAAAGGTGACAAAGGGTAACACAAAGGGTCACAAAGGCAATCACTTTAGCAAAAGGAAAAATAATAAGATGGAAAAGAAAACAGTATTTAAACCAAAAGGGATAATCCCGGCAGTTATAACTCCTCTCACCAATGAAGGGAAGCTTAACGAAAAAGCAATGCGCAAATTGTTAAATTATTTGATTGACGGAGGCGTACATGGTTTGTTCGTTGTTGGAACGACAGGTGAATTCTACGGCCTGACCCCCGAAGAAAAACGTGATATTTTCAGTATTGCTATGGATGAGACTAATGGGAGGGTGCCTGTTTATGCCGGGACAAATGGTATTACAACCCGCGAAACCGTAATGCTGACTCAGATAGCAGAAGAATGCAGGGTGAATGCAGTTTCGGTTCTGACTCCTATGTTTGTTGCTCCTTCCCAGGACCAATTGATCAGGCACTACAAGACTGTTGCAGAAAATACAGGTCTTCCATTGGTATTGTACAATAATCCGGCAAAAACATCAGTAAACCTTGCTCCCTGCAACTGTAGCTAAATTGGCTGAAGTTCATAATATTGCCGGTATTAAGGATTCCTCCGGCGATATGACAATGACTGCTGAATATATTCGATTAACTCAGGATTCCGATTTTTCGGTGCTGATGGGTCGCGATACATTAATCTATGGTGCGCTTTGCTATGGAGCTACAGGCTCTATTGCATCGTGCGCCAACGTTGCCCCAGGGTTATGCGTTGAAATTTATGAAAAGTTCATCGCAGGTGATTTAAAAGGCTCCTTAAAGGCACAGTTCACTTTAGCACCACTTAGAATAGCATTTACACTCGGCACTTTTCCTGCCGTTATTAAAGAATCACTAAAACTATTGGGTATTGAAGCCGGCCCATGCATGGAACCGGCCGGGCCATTGACAATTGAGGAAAAGACTAAACTTAGGAAAGTACTTATTGATATGGGATTATTGAATTAGAATGACTGAAAATGACTGAGAAACCAGTAATAATTAAAACATCGAAAAAGGATAACGTCGGAATTGTGGTCAATCTTAACGGATTACCAAAGGAGACACTGCTTGATGACGGTACATTGTTATCCGAAAATGTTCCTATGGGGCACAAAGTAGCTTTTAAAGATATTAGTAAAGGTGGTAAAATTATCAGGTACGGCATGATAATCGGTTATGCGAATAAACCTATTATGCGCGGAGAATGGGTCCGGGAGTCCATGGTTTCACTTCCGCAACCGCCGGATCTGGATTCCATACCTTTAACATATAACCCGAAACCTGTTCCTGCACCATTGGAAGGTTACACATTTAAAGGTTTTCGCAATCCGGATGGAAGCGTAGGGACAAAAAATATATTAGGGATTACCTCCAGTGTCAGTTGCACAACCGGGTTTACAAGTTATATTGCCAAACGGATAAAGGAAGAATTACTTTTTAAGTACCCGGGAGTGGATGATGTCGTAGCTTTAAATCACACCTATGGATGCGGAGTGGCTATTAGTGCACCGGGGGCTGACATTCCGATAAGGACATTAAAAAACATTGCCAGGAATCCAAATTTTGGCGGAAGAATACTGATAGTCGGACTTGGATGTGAGAAATTGTTGCCGGAAAAACTTCTTCCTGAATTGAATCAATTAACGGACAACTCTCTGAATTATGTCTCAAATGTTATGATAATGCAGGATGAGACTTTCAATGGATTTCATGAAATGGCAGAAGGTGCTATGTTGCTGGCAGAAGAGCATTTGAAAGAATTGAATCAGCGGAAAAGAGAGATTTGTTCCTGCCTCGGAATTAATAGTCGGGATGCAGTGCGGAGGAAGTGATGCCTTTTCGGGAATTACTTCAAATCCTGTCGCAGGATTTGCTTCTGATTTAATTGTTCGTTCGGGAGGAAGCGTTATGTTCTCCGAAGTAACAGAAGTAAGGGATGCAGTCCATTTGTTGGTTCCAAGAACGACAAATCCCTCAGTTGGACAAGCCCTCATTAATGAAATGAAATGGTATGATGAATATCTTTTAAAAGGAGGAGTCGACCGGAGTGCCAATCCAACTCCGGGAAATAAAACCGGAGGATTAAGCAATATTGTCGAAAAAGCTCTCGGATCAGTCGCAAAATCCGGAACCAGCCCTATTGTGGATGTCCTGGCTCCAGGAGAGAAAATCAGACAAAAAGGATTAACCTTTGCGGCAACACCTGCAAGCGATTTTGTTTGTGGGACATTACAGCTGGCATCTGGAATGAACGTACATGTTTTTATGACCGGCAGGGGAACTCCTTATGGACTATCTATGGTCCCGGTAATTAAAGTAGGATCAAATTCAAAGCTTAGTAACCGTTGGTTTGATTTGATCGATCTTGATGCCGGGCAGATAGCATTGGGACAAAAAACAATTGAAGAAATGGGATGGGAGCTCTTCCATCTGATTTTAGATGTGGCGAGCGGCGAAAAACAAGTGGCCTGTGATAAACTGGGTTTGCACAACGATCTGGTGCTATTTAATCCCGGACCAGTAACCTGACGACACCGGCTTTTAAGATTAAAATTGTCAATTAAATTTTTCTTTAAATCACTCACCTTTTCTCCTGATTTTATCTAACTTGTGATGGAAGATCAATTTTCTATTACCAAAATCAAATTCAACAAGTATGGAAGAGACAATTCGTTTTGAACTTAATGGTAAAAAAACAGAAATGATTCTTGATCCCAATCTGACTCTGTTATGGGTATTACGTAACAAATTCGGGTTAACCGGAACCAAATATGGTTGTGGTATGGGATTCTGTGGAGCATGTACTGTTCTTATGGAGCAGGAAGCTGTCAGGTCCTGCATGCTACCGGTAAGTGATGCAGCTAATAAAAAAATTGTCACAATTGAGGGATTGGCACGTAATGGTAATCTGCATCCTGTGCAAAAAGCTTTTATGGAACATGATGCCTTGCAATGCGGATACTGTACACCTGGTATGATTATGAATGCTGTAGGATTGTTATTGAAAAATCCGGAACCATCCCGGCAGGACATCATTAAGTGGTATGGAAGGTAACCTTTGCCGCTGTGGAGCTCATATACGGATTATTCAGGCAATTCAGACAGCTGCCAAAGAAATGAAAGGAGGAAAATAACCATGAAAAAAATAATCGCAATTGAGAAAGAACCGGTGAAGTCTACAGGAACTTTCCGGGATGAAGAGAAGAGATTTTTTTAAACTTCTCGGCGGAGGTATATTCATTTTTTTCCAACCCTGGGATCCTTCTGAACTTTTTGATTTACAAACGCAGCAGCGCAGATCTCTGCCGACAGAATTCAATGCTTTCCTCCAGATCGCGGAAGATGGCTCGGTTAATTGTTATACCGGTAAAATCGAAATGGGACAGGGAGCCATTACATCGCTTGCCCAGATAATGGCCGATGAGATTGAGGTACCGTTCGAGAGGGTAAAGATGGTTATGGGTGATACTGACCTGTGTCCATGGGATGGCGGCACATCCGGTTCCAATACAATCCGGACATTCAGTCCTCGCATGCGGGCCGCAGCTGCTGAAGCAAAAACAGTATTGATGCAACTGGGTTCGGATTACCTGCATGTACCTGTATCACAGCTGGAGGTAAAGGATGGTATTATCAGTGATATCAGGAACAGCAAAAGCAAAGTCAGCTATGGTGAGTTAGCCAAAGGGAAAAAAATTGAAAAACACCTTGATGGAAAACCGGAATTAAAGGATTTTACAAAATTCAATTATGTCGGGAAACCATATTTGCATCAGGATGCCCGGATCAAGGTAACCGGAGAGGCCAAATATGCAGCTGATATTCAGCTGCCGGGATTGTTGCATGCACGTATACTCAGACCTCCGTCACATGGAGCAAAATTATTAACTGCCGATGTTTCGGAAGCTGAAAAGATAAAAGGTATCCAGGTAGTCCGTGATGGAGATCTGATTGCTGTATTGAGTGATGACCGTGACAAAGTTGACGAGGCAATTACCAAAGTAAAAGCCGGGTACTCATTCGATGAGATTAAGGTTGATGATAAATCTATTTTTGACCGTATCCTGAAAGCGGATTCTGTTGCCAATGTTGTCAGAAGCAATGGAGATATTGAAACGGGCAGGAAAAATTCTGATACTATGACAGAGTCGGAATTTCATAACAGTTATGTGGCACATGCACCAATGGAGCCTCATGCTGCAACGGCTATGATAGAAGGTGATAAAATTACTGTATGGGTTTCAACACAAGCTCCTTTCCGGGTACAGGATACCATTGCCAGGGAAATGAATGTTCCTCTTGAAAAGGTAAGGATAAGAACACCTTTCGTGGGAGGAGGTTTCGGTGGCAAGTCACCGCATGCCCAGGCAGTTGAGGCTGTAAAACTTGCAAAGATCACCGGTAAGCCTGTGGTGGTTGCCTGGACACGGCAGGAAGAATTTTTTTATGATACCTTCCGGCCGGCAGCTGTCGTGAAAATCACTTCGGGAATGGATAAATCCGGAAAGATCACACTCTGGGATTTTAACACTTATTATGCCGGATCAAGAGGATCGGAGACTATATATGATGTTCCCAATGCCAGAACAACAGATTACGGCAGGGGATCAGGTACATCCTTTTGGTACGGGAGCATGGCGCGCCCCGGGGAATAATACCAACACATTTGCCAGGGAGTCGCAGATAAATATAATGGCTTCCAAAGCAGGAATTGATCCTTTGGAATTCCGTCTTAAAAATCTGAAGGATGAGAAAATGATTGCGGTTTTAAAAGCAGCAGCTGATAAATTCGGTTACTACACCTGCTAAGAACCCCAGTGGCAGGGGTTATGGAATTGCCTGTGGAACAGATGTCGGAACCTGGGTCGCTAATATTGCTGAAGTAAAAGTGGATAAAAATACCGGACATGTTCAGGTTATTCGTGTAGCCTGTGCCCAGGATATGGGACTGTGCGTTAACCCACAGGGTACAACAATACAGATGGAAGGATGTATTACAATGGGGATGGGATATGCACTGACTGAAGAAATACAATTTCAGGGAGGAGATATCAAAAACCACTCCTTTGATACTTATGAAATACCACGTTTCTCATGGGTCCCAAAAATTGAGACTGTGATAATGGACAGAAAAGATCAGGCACCACATGGAGGAGGGGAACCTGCAATTATATGCATGGGAGCTGTTATTGGCAAATGCTGTCTTTGACTGCAACCGGAGCAAGATTGTATCAATTGCCTATGACACCTGAGAGAATTATTGGCTGCAATGAAAAAATCCTGATTTGTGTCGGCCTCTGAATCCTTTGGGCTGCTCATTGTCCCCTCTGTGGAACCCTCTGATGCCCCCGTGGATGGTATATAGTAATATAAAAAGTAAATTCATAAGGTTCACAGATTTGTATTACGAAACAGTTATTATAAAACAAGAAGATGGATAAACCAAAATCATATTGCGAAGCAGTTCTGCATCTTGACAAAACCAATCTCCACCGTATTTATCATGACACCGCTTATGGATTTCCAATTGAAGATGACAATCAATTGTATGAACGATTAATGCTGGAAATAAATCAGGCAGGACTTAGCTGGACAACGATATTAAACAAACAGGACAATTTCAGAAATGCCTTTCATAGTTTTAATGTGAAAGCAGTTGCTTCCTATGGTGAGACGGACCGGCTAAGGTTATTAAACGACCCGGGTATTATTCGGAATCGCCTTAAAATAGATGCAGCAATTCAGAATTCCAGGATAATTCTGCACCTGCAGGAAGAGTACGGATCATTCAAAAGCTGGCTCGACAAGCATCATCCATTAACAATACAGGAATGGACGAAGCTTTTTAAACAAATTTTTAAGTTTACAGGTGGAGAAATTGTCAATGAATTTCTGGTAAGTACAGGTTATTTACCCGGAGCGCATATTGAAAGCTGCGTGAAATACAGGGAGGTATTAAAATTAAAACCGGCATGGGCGATAAAAAGACAATGATAGCCCCCCTCAGTTGATAGAAAATTGCCGTTTTTGACAAAAAGCATTATTATTTGTTTATACATCAAATGAAGAAATTATTGATGCTTATAGATCCGGACCATATGAAAACAAAATGCTTAACCATTATTTTTTTGTTACTGCTTATCTGTCCTGCAGCCATTCAGGCTCAGAGCATAACAGGAGCTGTGGAGACTTCCCGCCAGAAAAGGGCAAAGGACCGCATAAATACACTGACTGTAGCAAGATATATAGAAAATGTTAATCATACTGACGCGTTTGACCGTAGTTTGCTGATGTATGCAGCAGCACACGGGTATACACAGACTTGCAGGATATTGTTAAGGAGGGGCGCGGACCCTGACCTGCAGGCTATTGATGGTGTGACAGCTGCAATGTACGCTTCGTCGAACGGGCATGCCAAAATAGTAAAGCTGCTCCTTGAAAAAGGAATAAATCCCGATGTGCAGGCTATTGAAGGAATGAATGCTCTTATGATGGCTTCGCAGAACGGTCACTCTGAAATAGCAGAAATGCTGATCAATTATGGTGCAAATTATAATCTTCAGGCAACCGACGGATTTACAAGTCTGATGGTTGCCGCACAGAATGGTTATGCCGGCGTTGTTCAACTTCTGCTTGACAAGGGGGCAAAGGTCGATCTGCAGGATAGATACTATAAGACAACCGCCCTGATCCAGGCCTCCCTGGTCGGATTCACTGATGTTGCAAAGCTTTTGCTCGATAGGGGGGCAGATCCTGATCTTCAGAATAAAGAGGGGGCTACCTCCCTGATGACTGCTGCCCTGAAAGGACACGCTGAATTTATCAGGTTGTTGCTTGACTACGGCGCTGACATCAGTTTAAGAGGAGCTGACGGGTCAGACGCCCTGTTCCTGGCTTCACTCAACGGCCATACAGATGTTGTTAAGGTGTTGCTGGAAAATGGAGCAAGACCTGATACACAGGAACCAGATGGTGCAAACGCCCCTGTCATAACTGCCAGCGATGAGCTTGTAGCAACCCTGAGATCTATGCTTAACAGGAACCTAATGCTGGATTCGCTGGATATCGGACAGGTAACGGCCATGGTTGCATTTTCACCTGACGGAAATATGGAAGCAGTGACGGTGAAAACCGGCAACGAAACAAATCAGAGCATGCTTGCGAACTCCGTAAGAACCAGCGCATTTCTTCATGCTTCCGGAAGCGGACATATAGATATCATAAAGATAATGCCGAGAAAAGGATCACCAATTGACAAACAACGGAGTGTCAGGTTCACATCCCTTATGGCGGCTTCCCTCAACGGACATGGAGAGATCGTGAAATTGCTTGCAGATAATGGGGCAAAATTAGACCTGAGAAACAATGATGGTGCCAGCGCTCTTATCTATGCTGCTCAAAACGGAAATTCTGAGGTTGTGAAGACATTGCTTGAAAACGGTGCCGATCCTGATCTGAAGGACAACAATAATAAAACTGCCCTGGATTATGCAAGAAATTCTGATATCAGGAGCCTTCTGGAAAAATAATAAAGAAAAAGCCCTGCCGCGACAGGGTAGTATGATAAAAACTTAGAAAAATGAAGAAATTGTTCTTGTTTAAGATGTTCCTTCTGTTAGGAATACTGATATATTCCCAGCCTTCGAAAGAAAAGCTGATGCCGGTGACTTCGGATTCCAAATCAGCATTATCTCTTTACTACCAGGCAATGAAGTACCTGGATGCCGTTAACCTGGATAAAGCACTTGAAACTTTTCAAAAAGCACTAAACCAGGACCCGGATTTTTTCATGGCTAATTACCAACTCGCATTTTATTACCTTCTGAATCGGGCACCTGATGATTTTGAAAGATACGCTGTTGCCTCAATTAATTGCAAAGCTAAACTCAGTGACGCCGAGGAGCATCTGAGAGATGCTCTGGTCAGCATAAAGCAAGGAAACATCGACGTTGTCAACGTGGGGAAAAAGCTTGTGGAAATGTACCCGAATGATCCCAATGCGTATAATAACCTTGTTTATTTTCAATCGGTTGCGGGTGATTCTACCGGACTGGTTGAAACATTAAACAAGGCAATTGAAATCGCCGCGAATCCCGCATCCTTTTACAATCAGCTCGGATATGCATATCTTACGCTGAAACAGAGCGATAAGGCAAAAGAAGCGTTCGACAAATACATTGAGCTTGAGCCAAAGAATCCGAACGTGTACGACTCAAAGGGGGATTATTTCATGTACATCAGGAAATACGATAAAGCTTACTTTTCGTACATGAAAGCATATTCAATGGACCCGTCTTTCAGCCACGACAAGGCAGAAATGGCCAGGCAGCTTTATGAAAAGACAGAGGGCAGGAAACTGGAAATAATCTCTTTGTAAAAAAGTGACGCAACTACTTATGGTTATTCATGCCTGATCGATTCTATCGGCTTAAGATCAGCTGCTCTTTTTGCCGGAAGGTAACCAAAGGTGATACCGACAATTACTGAAAAACTGAATGCAATGAATATCGGAGTAAAGAGTAAGAATGGTTTTAACTTCAGTCAGAAGACCAATTCCCAGAGAAAGTACAATTCCCAGAAAAACTCCGATCAAACCTCCGGTAATACTTATTGCCATTGCCTCGGTTACAAACTGACCCATGATGTCAGATCTCCGGCCTCCGACAGCCCGTCTGATACCTATTTCCTGTGTTCGTTCCAGAACAGATGCAAGCATGATATTCATTATACCTATTCCCCCTACAATAAGTGATATTGCAGCTATTGATGCCAGCAGAAGGTTGTAAATACGGCTTTCGCGCTTCTCCTGTTCCATCAGCTCATAAGGAATAATAATGCTGAAATCATCATTGTTGAAATGACGTCTTGTGATAATACTTCTGATTATTTCGGCAGATTCCATCAACCTTTCGGAGCTTCCCAGTTTAACTGTTACCTGCTTTAATTCGCTTGAAAGTATGTTTGATTTTGGTATCCTTTTTCCGAAAGTTGAAAGTGGTATATAAACATCATTATTCAGGTCACGGGCAGCAAGCTCTCCGACAGTTTCAGTAAAGAGTGCCTTTGTCTGTAGCACGCCTGAAACCTCGAACCACTGGTCACCTAGTTTGATATTTCTGCCGAGCGGATCTTCATAGCTGAAAAGTTCCCGGGCAATATTTGCACCCAGCACACAAACTTTCAGCTGCCTGTCATAATGATCCTGTCAATAAAAATACCCTTATCCATCCTGTAGTTCAGGATATTTGTTACTTCAGGAGTTACACCTATAACGGTTGCCTTCGAGGATTTATCCCCATACATTGCATCGAGCTTTGCTTCAGACTGAGGTGCTACTCCTTTCACCCCGGGAACAATTTCAGTTATTGCCTTTGTGTCTCCAAGCGACAATCCCTGTGAAAATTTTATCCGGACCTGTTCAAGATCGGCATCAGTAAGGTCTTTATCGCGGATAATGATATTGCTTACACCAAGATCCTGATACTTTGCCATAGCCTGCTTTTTTGCCCCTTCACCAATCGATATCATGGCAATGACTGAGGCTGTTCCGAAAATGATGCCGAGCATTGTCAGAAATGACCTGAATTTATGGTCGCGAAGTCCATAGATTGCAACTCTTATATTTTCTTCAATCTGCATAGTCAAGAATGTTTACCTGGTTAAAATATTTTCCGGAAGTTCAAGATCCTGTCCTGGTTTCAGATCGCCTGAAACAATTGTATACATGATTATTTGAGGGTCCTGTCTTAACTTCAGTCTTTCTTATTTTTCCTCTCTTCCTTATAAAAAGATAGAAGTGTTTGTTTTCCTCAAGGATACAGATTGTTGGGTACATAGATTTCATCCTCACCTTCATAGGTTATGTATTCGCAGCTGACTGTCATTCCGGGTTTAAGTCTCAGATCAGTTTCGGATATCAGTACTTCTGTCAGAAATACTTTTTTCTTATCCTGTTCAATACATACCCTGCTGACCTTGTTTATTTTGCCATGAAAAGGAACAGAAGGAAGGGCATCAAGCCGGATAATAACATTCAGTCCGGGTTTTATCTTGCTTATATCATTTTCCAGGAACAATCCCTTAACCTTCATGGTCCGGATATCCGGGATCCTGGCAACTGGATTTCCCAGATATACTTCATCACCTACTTTGATTGTCTGGCCGGTTCTGCCAGTTTCTTTCAACCACAAAAATACCGTCAAGCGGACTGCATACAATCAGCTGGTTCAGCGTTTCCTCTGCAGCTTTCAGTTCATTCTCTTTCTGAATTACCTTTATCTGCTGTATCCGAAAATCGAGACTGTCGAGCTTCGGTCTTAGTTCAAGATTTCTCTTAATCTTGTCAAGTCTTATTTCAGCCTGGCGGAATTCAAGTTCTATCACTTTTCTTATGCCTGCAGATTCAAAAGCTGATTTTTCGAGCTGCAGTTTTTTTATATCAAATGAAGCCTGCTCATTTCTGAGCTGTGCCTTTAGGTCCTGCAGATTGTTTGTTATCTGGGCCTTAAGTTTGTTTGCTGAAGCTATTTCATTTTCAAGAGATTCTCTCTTTTCTATAATATATTTCTGAACTGATGAAGGATCTACCTGTATTACCGGATCACCTTTATGAACATTTTTGCCATGTTCAGCCAGTCCGATGATCTTAAAATTGTAGCCATATATATAGTTAATTCTGGGCATGGTCAGGAAAGAAGCATTTACAGCCTGCAGTTCTCCGGTTTCAATAACCGATTGCCTGAAAGGGCCGTTTCATAACCATATAATCCGCTCTCTTTCTTATTTTTACATGATACCGGCATGAGCAGCAGGACCGTAATTATTAGAAATGTTATCTGACTCTGCTCAAGGGTATTAATATGCAATAATGTTTTTTTCATTTCGTTATGCCCTCATTGTTAGTTTTACCTCGGTGCGGCCGTACTACTAACTTCATCAGACTTCTTTTCCGGCACCTCTTCCTTATTCAGGAACGGATTGGAAAGTGCAATAAGATCATTCTCTTCAAGACCCTCTGCTACAATGGCATAATCGGTATTGACTGCTCCGGTTTTAATATCATGCCGTTTGAATCCTGAACCTGATTTTAAATAGACGTAATCGATTCCCTGCTCATTGAAAAGTGATTCGAGAGGAATAAAAAGGACATCGGGAATTTCGCTGACAATAATTTTGCAGCTTACTGTGAGCCCCGGAAGAAGTGTTTTACTTTGTCCGTCTATTCTGATCTGCACAGGGAAGATCTTTATTTTTGATTTGTAATCCTTATTCTGGGCAAGGTTTGCTACCGATTCAACCTTCCCTGTGAAAGTAGAATCCGAGTAAGCATCAGGACGTATTTCTACTCTCTGACCCGGTATAATCTTTGAAATATCAACTTCATTTATTTTGACTTCAGCTCTCATCCGGGAAAGATCAGGAAGTTCAATTAACCTTGAACCTGAATAAGGCTGGTCACCAACTGCCCATTTCTGCTCGGTGTTCCAGTTTTCCTCCTTTATAGCAATTCCATTTGCAGGACTAACAACAAAAAGACTGTTCATGGAGCTGTTTGCATCTGCCAAGTGTGGAGGTAAGCTGATTTATGGTCAGGGATTTCTGAAGCAGATCCTCCTTGTGGATTATTTTCTTGTTTTCTATCTGTTCCCTGCTCTGTTAAGCGCAATTGAAGCAGATTCCAGTTTTAGTTTTATCTCTTTTTTCGTAGCCTCCGGTTCATAGATGGCTGTTTCGAAATTAATCTTTGAGATCTCCTGGAAATCCGGGCTAGCTCAAGGTCGGCTTCAAGATCTTCAATCTCGGATTGCTGTGTCGATTTCAGCTTCTCATATTCTGCCTTTGCAATTTCAAGTTGCTGTTCAGCCTGAATTATTGCCCTTTTGATCTCTGAAGGATCGAAAATCATTATAGTATCACCTTTTTCAACCTCCTCTCCGTCTTCAACTATCTTGGCTATTTTCAGTGATCCGTAACGGTAGGAGATTACGGGGGCTGAAATGGAAATTGAATTTACAGCCTCAACAGTACCCTGCTCTGTAAGCTCCTCCATGAATGTGCCTCTTTTTACAGGTGTTACCTGGACATCGGTGGCATCCTTCCCCCTGCAGGATACCAGAATGATCAACAACAGAAATAATAATTCTTCTTGTCATATAAAGCATGTTTTATTTTTGACTTAAGCTTTAGTGATCGGTATCCCTCTTCGTTTCCGGTAAAACCACGAGACTGTTTGGAGGTTCTGCCAAAGCAATGATTTCATCACCATTAAGTCCGCTTGTTATTATTGTATAAGGAACTTCCTGATAATCCGGTTTCAACCTTAACAGGTATAAATTCTTTTTTACGTTTTACATAGACTATCTTGAGACTGTCTCTTTCAAAAATTGCCAGTGTCGGAACAAAAAGAGTATCCTTTCTCTGCTTTTAAAATGATCTCACAATTTGCACTCAGGCCCGGTTTCATTTTTAAATGACAGCTGTCAACATCAATTATAACCTCATAGAACTTTACTTTTGAATCGGAATATCTCTGTGCGATGCTGCTCGCAAGACTTTTTCTGTTTATTTTACCGGTTGTAATAAGTTTTTCAGCCGCATCTACAGTCAGATATACTTTTTGTCCTTTTTCTATTCTTTTGAAGTCAGCTTCTGCCACTTCAGCAGAGACCTGCATCTTGCTGAGATCAGGGAATTGCAATACAGGCGTACTGAGGAAAATAACACTTCCTTCCCTCATCGGACCTCCAAATGATCCTGTTCCGGTTGTGCTCATCACCATTATTCTGGGAGATTCGGTCCGCATAACTATTCCATCTCTTTGTGCTATTATAGTCATTGAACTAATCTGGTCAGCAAATGTCTGAGCTCTCATTTTCTCCTGTATGATCCTTGCTCTCTTTTGCCTTATGTCTGTTTCGCCGATCGTTTTTGTCGCAGCCAGTTTCTCTCTGGTCTTCTGTTTTTCAATCAGAGCCTTTTTCATTTCAAGCTCAAGAAGTTTCTGATCCACTTGCTGTTGCAAACTTCATCTGTAATGAATCAAGGGAAGAAATTTTCAGCTGAGCTTCATTTGTTGCAAGCTGGGCTTCAAGAAGCGCAATATTCAGCTTATTGTCAGCCTCTGCTTTTTTCAATTCAGCCTCGAGGGTTTCAATGGATGTGAGCATTTCCCTGTATCTGGATTCCACTTCAGGTGCAGAAAGAACACATATCGTATCTCCCTGTTTTACAAACGTCCCGTCCTGGACCATCCACACAACGGTCATTTGACCCATTTGATTCTTCGGGGGCATGACAGGCGTGTTGACAACAGCCTGGACTGTGCCTGAAACATTTATTTTTTCAATATAATCTGATTTACTGAGCTGGAAGGTAAATACGCTGTTATCTTTTTTACTGTTGCAGGAGAAAATGCAAATAATGAATAGAAATGAAATAATTCTGGCTAAAATCATGATAAGGGATTTTAGAAAAACCTGTGTTGTTTATAATGACTTATACATTTCCGGTGTTGTTAAACGATAAAGAATGTTCTCTTAATTGTTCAAAATAAACAACATATAAAGTCACAGTACGAAATACAATATAAAGTTATGAAAATTAACTATAGTGATAGTTTGTTTTAAGAAGATTTTTTCCTCCGTCAGGTAAGGATTTTAGCTTTAAACAGATGGCCTGGTAATATTTTACCTTTATTTCATCGGGTTTTTTATTAGAAAACTTCAGATTAATATTTTATTCATACCTTTAATTGACAGGTTCAGGGAATCTGCGCTAATGTATTAATAAACCAATAATTAAGAAGGATTTAACTATGAAAACTAAACAATTGACATTTATTTTGACAGGTCTGCTTATATCAGCTCTCCAGCTGAGTTTATCAGGGCAGGCAGGCACAAGAGCCACAAAAGACTCCGGATGACATAACCAAATGGACAAATAAAACAATAATGTGGGTTGGCCCTCATCAGGATGATGAAAGCGGATGCCTGGGGACATTGTCGTTACTTAAAGCAAATGGTAACAAGATTGTTATGGTATGGTATACAACCGGTAACAAGGGTTCGAGAGATCTTGATATGACAAGCGAGAGACTTGCTCAGATAAGGAAAATAGAATCTGAAAAAGCATGCGGAGAGATGGGAATAACACCGGCCACTGATACTTTCATATGCCTGGGCTATGATGACGGGATGTTGGAATATGTTGCCCAGAAAGAACTATGTGAAAAAGTCTGCAGGTTGATAAGACTATACCGTCCTGATGCTGTATTTACAATGGACCCTGGCAGCGACTGGATGAAGTGGCATAAAACCGACCATCGTATGTCAGCTTTCATGACCCTCGATGCTGCACGGGCAGCCGCTTATCATTTATACTTTCCTCATCATAGGATAAATGAAGGACTTCAGCCCTTTACAGTTACAGACTATTTATTCTATTCTACCGGTGAATCAGATTACGAAGTTGATGTAACTACAGTGAGCGATAAAAAGATCCGTGCCCGTGCCTGGTATGTAAGTCAATTTGGACCAGGCAATTTTAAATATCTCGGTCCGGAACCAGATCAGGAAAATCTTAAGAAACTGCTTGGCAGTAATGCTGAAAGAATTGCAAAAGGTGAAAAGATCCGTGAAAGATTCAGAAGGTTGTCTGAATCCCTGTCATTTTGACAAATTCTTTATATTGTCTGCTTGAATATACAGACACAGAGTTTTAAAAAATTTTGACTTTAAAAAACGGAAAGTGATTTTAATTGCTGGGATTAAAAGCCGGAAATACTCATTCCAATCAAAATATTTACTTTAGTTAGATTTAAATTTATGAATACAAAAATCAGCAACCACTCGTGGATTCCACTCCTTGCAGTGTGCTTTTCTTTTTCAGTTAATTCAGCTTCTTCTCAAGGCACCAGGTTATTGCGGCAGCCTGCCTTAAGTTCAACCCACATCTCCTTTGCTTATGGAGGAGATATCTGGGTCTCTGATCTCGATAATCAGAAAGTACTTCGGCTTACAAGCACTCCTGCAGTTGAAAGCAATCCTGAAATTTCTCCTGACGGGAAATTGATTGCTTTTAACTCGAACCGATCGGGTAACCAGGCTGTTTATATTGTTCCAATTGAAGGAGGTACGCCAAAAAGACTTACCTGGCATCCGAGTTCCGCATCGGTTTGCGGATGGACTTCGGATGGCAAATTTATACTTTATTCAACCTCAAGAGATAATGCACCAACAGGATTTGCCCGTATGTGGAGAGTATCTGCGGAAGGGGGACCTTCAACAGTTCTAACCAGCCAGTGGGCTGCTGATGGGTCTTTATCTCCGGATGGTAAACAGGTTGTTATTGACAGGATACAGCGTTGGGATGTAGAGTGGCGTCATTATCGCGGAGGTCAGAATACGCCACTGGTAATTTTGAATCTGACCGATCAGACAGAAAAGCTTTTACCTAACGAATCAACCATTGATATTCAACCGTTGTGGTTGGGTAACACAATCTACTTTTTGTCGGATCGTAACAGGACCTCCAACATTTGGTCCTATGCACCCGGATCAGGTGAGTTGAAACAGGTTACAAATTATAATGGATCAGATATTAAATGGCTGAGTGGTTTTGGGAACAAGCTTGCTTTTGAGCGTGATGGTTATCTTCATCTGCTTGATCTGTCATCAAATGAAACAAAACAGCTTAACATAACAATCCTTGCTGATTTTCCGTGGGCCGAAACAAAGTGGGAAGATGTAACAGGAAGCTTAAGCTCTGTTTCTATTTCACCAACAGGCAAGAGGGTTATTATGGAAGCACGTGGTGACATTTTTACAATACCTGCAGAAAACGGAGATGCCAGAAATATGACCCAGACATCAGGAGTTGCCGATCATGCTCCGGTATGGTCTCCCAAAGGGAATGAGGTAGCCTGGTTCTCTGATGCAGATGGCAAAGGATATGCCTTGCTTATTTCATTACAGGACGGTCTGTCAAAGCCAAGGAGCATTTCAATCGGCGAATCAAAAATGGCCTGGGAGCCGGCATGGTCGCCTGACGGAAAGTTGATTGCATTCACTGATGATAAAGTCAGAATCAGGATTGTGGATGTTGCGAATGGAACAATAAAAACTGCTGATACAGGGGGAGTCAACACCGAGAGGGGAGATATGGGGCTTACATGGTCTCATGATTCCAAATGGCTGGCATATACTAAAACAGGAACAAACAATTTCAGGCAAATAAAGGTGTGGTCGGCAAAAAATGACAGTATATACGCTTTAACCAACTCTTTCGCAGATTCTTTTTCTCCTGCATGGGACAGAGATGGACATCATCTGTATTTCCTCGCCAGTACCAACCTTGCACTCGGCTCAGGATGGGCTAATACCAGCGCAATAACCTCCGACCCGGTCTATGGGGCATATACAATCAACCTGAAAAAGGAGGATCCTTCTCCATTCAAACCTCGCAGTGATGAAGAAACCGTAACAGAAGAGAAAAAACCGGAACCTGATGCTAAGAAAACCTCAAAGGCGAAATTACCTGAAAAGCAAGTGGCTAAGGATACAACTAAAACAGCAGCCAGGGAACCGGTTACATGTCCTGATTGACTTTAAAAGTATTGAACGGAGGACAGTTGCAATACCTATATCAAGAGGTAACTACCGTTTGATAACTGGCGGTCCGGCCGGCACATTATTCATCGGAGAACAGAAAGAGGGTGTAAGCGGCCTCGTGCTGCAGAAATTCACACTTGAAAAACCTGAAGCAAAGGAATTCGTGAGTGGCGCCAGTCAGGTTTCAGTATCAAGCGACGGAAACAAGATGCTGGCAAGGGTCGGGAGCGACTGGAAGATAATGAATACTTCCTCAGCAACAGGAAGTGACGGCAAATCAGTTAAGATCACCCTTAAAACACAGCTTGACCGGTCTGCGGAGTGGAAACAGATCTTTGAAGAAGCATGGCGATATGAAAGGGATTATTTCTATGATCCCGGCATGCACGGCAGAAACTGGAATGAAGTTTATGAAAAGTATTCTCCGTTGATCCCCTATGTCAGGCATCGCACTGATCTTACTTATATTCTTGATCAGATGAATGGTGAGCTTTCAGTTGGACACAGCTTTGTATTTGGGGGTGATTACCCTGAAGTGGACAGATCATCTGCCGGGTTATTGGGTGCTGATCTGACAGCTGAAAACAAACGCTGGAAAATCAGAAGAATTTACACTACTGAAAGCTGGAACCCTGAATTGTCAAGTCCACTTGACAGACCGGGGATTAAAATCGAGGAAGGCAATTATCTGGTAGGTATCAATGGACGAGAATTAACTGATGCGGATGATCCTTTTAAATTCCTGGACGGCACAATGGATGTCCAGACTACAATTCACATTAATAAGACTCCTGATTTTACGGGAGCATGGCAGGAGGTAGTAAAACCTATTGCCAGTGAATTTAATTTAAGACAGAGGGCATGGGTGGAAGATAACAGGCGTCTGGTAGATAAATTATCGGGTGGGAAACTGGCATATATATGGGTACCAAATACAGGCAGCAGTGGTTTTATATCTTTCAACCGGTATTTTTTTGCACAACAGGATAAAAAAGGTGCCGTAATTGATGAGCGTTTTAACGGAGGCGGTCTTCTGGATGATTATATGGTTGACCTGATGAATCGTACATTAAGGGCATCCATAACCAACGAAGCACCAAAGGGAATACCATTCCGCTTACCCGCCGGGATTCTCGGACCCAAAGTGCTGTTGATAAATGAAATGTCGGGTTCAGGTGGCGATTTTTTCCCCTGGGTATTTCGTCAGCAAAAGATAGGACCACTGATCGGTACACGAACATGGGGAGGTCTGGTAAAATCATCTGTCCATTACTCATTAGTCGATGGTGGTGCGCTTACTGCTCCTGATAATGCAGTTTTTGATCCGATCAATAATAAATGGATAGCCGAAAACGAAGGAGTTCCTCCCGATATTGAAGTACGTCAGGATGCTGTATCTCTTTCGAAAGGAATTGATCCTCAATTGGAAAGAGCTGTCAAAGAAGCGATGAGGTTACTGGAGCTGAAGGGTGAAATAAAAATAAGTCCGCCACCATATTCAACGCCTGCGAAGTAAATATAAAGGTCAGTCTACAAATAATCGGAAACAATAGTCGCGTTTTAACTTAGCTGAGTCGTATCATTATTAATGACTGGTAACTAAGAACCAGTTTCTGAAAAGTTTTATATATTATTTTGCATTTGCTCCCGGACAAATCCAGTAGGTGTAGTTTGTTTTTGATTTAAAGGAAGGGTCATTGATCCCTTTTGTCTCGGCGATGTGTTTTTTGGTGTGTTCCAACAGCATATGTGCGTTGTGGTGGCCCTTTGTTGCCCATGCTTCGGTCAGGCAGAACAGGGTACTGTCGTGGTACGACTGGAATAATGAATAGTCCAGACACCCAGGTTCTTTTGCCAGTACTTCTGCCTTACAGGCATCAAAGGACCTTTTAAAAAGCGCCACATTCTCCGGTTTGACCTTACGCTCGATTCGCATAACAACAACCATCGAATCCTTATTGTAGCTACAAGTGTCGGATGGGCTATTTTTCAATCCGCTTGAGCAAAAAGCAATCAAAAGTAAGGCTATACCTAAAAAAAGATTTTTCATAGTATCAGATTTTTGAGAACAAGTAAAATTTTAACAGGAATAAATATATTCATATAATTCTATTATTCAAGCCTGAGCAAAAATTCAGGCATCAGGAACGGTTCAATTAAATACTGCTTTTAATACGTCTTTTAATACGTATTTCTTTTGTATTTAATATGTCTTTTAATACGTATTTCTTTTGTATTTAATATGTCTTTTAATACGTATTTCTTTCTGATATTTAATATGTCTTTTAATACGTATTTCTTTTTCCTGATTTCTTAGCGTCTTAGCGACTTTGTGGCATTCTTTTTTTTTGTCACAAAGGCACTAAGGAAGTTCATCTGCGAAAACCTGCCTACCCTGCCTACCCTGCCTACCGGCAGGCAGGCGGCAGGCAGGCGGCAGGTAGGTCAGCGATTGCGAATCGCAAAATTCACACAGTAAGTACTTCAGTTGCGGATTTCCTTCCGATTGCATCAACTGCGACAACTTTAAATTCTTTTCCCGATTGGATTTCAAAGCTGAAAGGATCTTTGGAAACCTGCGGAAGATGCCGGACTGTTCCGATAACCTTATCATCGCTTACTATTTCATAATGTGTAATTGGTTCATTACCCGCATAGCTGGTATCCCAGGATAATTTTACTCCATCTGATTTAATGAGTTTGGCATTTCTCGGAGGAGTTAAACCTGTGTCAGCCAGCTGAAAATAATTTGTTTCCCCGTTACGTGCCCGCATGCCAATCTTTTCAAGGTCACGTCTTTCATTTTCACTCAGCGCATCAGGTTCGATCTGTGCTGCATAATAGTTTTGGACAAGCTGACATTTAAGCGGATTATCATCTATCTGACCGGTACCTATAATAAGTGTATGTATACCCGGAGTAGTAAGTACATATTCGATCAGGGGCCTGCTTGGAACCGATTCAGTTCCTATTATTCTGACCACATCTTCAGGTTTGTTTGACCATCCGGGTTCTTTGGTATACATTGTTCCATCGGAAAACACCTTCATGGCTATCACTCCCATATTCCTGGCTTGTGCGACAGGGATCACATTGTATTGCATATTAAGATAGCGCCGGTCATTCACATTGATCGAAACCAGCATACCATCCAAAAGGTCCCATTTGTCGCGCTGGATCATGTCCATCATTGCAGGAGCATTGTTATGTCCCGAAAATCCCAGATGCCTTACCAGCTTTTCTTTTTTAGGATTCAGTCCGGTAATGTCGGTGCCATCTCTGTAGTCGCGAAGAGCAACCAGGGCTCCGAAATTCTCATTTATGTCAAGGGGGGTTTCAAGACCTTTATACACCACATCAACTTCTTCGAAATTGGTAATGTTATGTACAAGTATCATGTTTACAAAAGCTCCCTCCGGATAGCTTCCGTCATCATTTCCAAACATCTGTGAAAGAGAGCGTTTCAGGTCAGCTACTGCTCCTTCCCCATGATCCCCGTCCGTGCTGTTCCGAACGTTGTCAAGTTTCGGATAATTTCCTTTTGCCCAGCGGACCATTGTTTTGGTTGTCAGGAAAATGGAATCTCTGAGTTTTTGGTCATAACCTTTTTGTCCCGGGACCAGATTAAGTTTACGGAAGGCATTTCCATAATTTTTCTGACTCGGACCATATGCATTTGAAGTATCGTAAGTAATTAATTCCCAGGTCAAAAGCTTTTAATATGATGTCAGCCGGTTCAATGCCATCCGGGGTCCACATCAGTGAACCTTGTCCTCCAAGTCCTATTGTGGTGACATCGAAATTGATCCGTCCGAAAGGCCGTTTCATAGGAGAAGGAATTGCTGTCGAAGTGCAGGAAAGGGCAGGCATCAATGAAACACCAGCCGCAGCTGCAGCTGAAAGTCTCATGAATTCGCGTCGTGTAAGTTTGGGTCTGGTTTTAATCGGGGCCATTGCAGGATAATTTTAGGTTAGATTACGAACTGATTACAAATCTAAGAAAACCAGCTTCATATATGAATAAAATTTCATGCTATTTACAAGGTATTTTCTATCTCGTCATTCTATCGGCCCGGTATCCATTTGGAGCGTCCTCCGGTCTTTGCCAGGAATTTCATTGCCTGCTGATGGCATATAAGTTGTGCATTAAGCAGATTATCAGGAGATTCTATTTTTGCTTTACGTGTTCCACTGTTGGATGAAAATGCATGACTGGGTGATTCCACCACGACGCTTAGTGCTCCGCAATGCCAGTTCAGGGCTCCATCAATATTGTAGACACTTGAATTAGCTCTGGCAGGATTACCCTCGGTCACGGGATCATTTGATTCCTGAAGTCCGTTAATGGCAAGTTCTGAAAGAACATATTTAAAGAGTGTGTCAAATGCAGGATGGAGAGCCGGCTCTCCGATGGGTCTGTCCATCCGCATATAAACTGCACCTGTATGTAAATTAATAATAAGATCAGGCTTTTCACGCTCTGCAAGATCGAATAAAGCCTGAGTTTCAGGTTGTTTCTTACCCAGAAAGTCATCATGCTGAATATTTACACCGGCATCGTTGGGATATCCTCCCGGGAAGCCGGGTTTTGAAAAATCCATTGGTATGAATTCCTTTATCTGTGGCCAGCCTGTGATTGTACCATCCGGCCTTCCGCCGGTATTCAGGTATTCAGGTACAGTGTAAATAGTATCCCTGTATAGCTCCATCCTCAGGGGAATGCGTTCCCTTCCGTCCGGATTGGCTATCGGAATCAATATCAAACGGTCAAGTTCAGATATTGTCTCATTTATAACCGGCCACTCCTTCCCTCTTAGATCCTTACCTGTTTCAATAACAGATATCAGATTCACCATGCCGACTATTCCTTCAAACTCACCGCCATGGACAGCTGCCATACTCATGTACACTGTCTTATTATGATCCGGTCCCCGGTAGGCTCGCACATCCCCGAATCCCAGGGAACCTGAAAATGTAGTTGTCCCGTTTCCCTGACGGGGTTTTCCATAAAGTACTGCCCGTATCTGCCTGCCGCCGGCCGAAGTTCCTATGACCTGGATTTTTCCCTTTCGTACTGTCCTATCGAGGAAATTATTTACCTCGTTACAGGAAGATAGCCAGAAAGATGGAATATCCGACGCCTCGCGGAGATAATCAGGAGGGATCCGGAATGAATAAGTTGCGCGTTTTTCTGATTTTTGTCTCCGGCAACCAAGATTAACGACCGAAAAAACGGTAATTGCTGTTAAAAAACAGAAAAGAATAAACCTGACCGGGATAAAACTCCGGAGTCCGGAAGTTTTTAAATGGAATAAATAAAAATTTTTCTGCTGAACCTCACTTTGTGTTTTTGGTAGATTCATGTCATGGGAAATAGTTTTTTTCATACAGAGACCTTTTATTTAAACAAAGTAAATATAAAAGACCAGGATTTAATTCAAACAGAATCCGAAAGATACGAAAAAGCATTACAGCCTCCTTCGTCGGCAAATTTAGGTCTCCATTTTCAGCTCCGGACATATTTGTTACCTTCTGATTGGATTCTATCCCTTCAAGGTTATATCCTGATGTGAGAGCATAAGTATGTTTATCAGGCAGGTACACAAACTACACAACGCCAAAATGAATGAAAATATTCTTTCTTGGGCATATTGTCTGTTATAGAGCGGATTAAAAATAAAATTGAACTTTGTTGAGAAATAATTGTTGAACGTACATTGAACTAACTTTATTTCGAGGAAATTATGAATGGATAAAAGAAGGCTCAAACCAGGGTAGTTTGACTATAGTAAAAGTTGAGTTTCCCTGCTAACTATTCAATACAATTAGATTTTTTATTAATTATAATCTTTTGACTATGAAAAAATTAGTTTTTCTGCTTGTTTTGTCAGCTTTTATACTGCAAAGTTGTGCAAAGATATTCTACACACCTGATGCGCGATCTATCGCTCAGAATCAAAAAATTATGGCTATTGCCCCGCCAAAAGTTTCAATAGCAGCTAAAAGGAATATTGACGGTGCTGCGCTTATTGAACAACAAAAAACTGAATCTGTTAATTTTCAACGGGAAATGTATAGCTGGATGCTAAAAAGAAAGATGCAGGGGACTATCTCTGTTGAGATTCAGGATGTGGAGACAACCAGGGCGCTTCTTACAAAAGCAATGGTTAATGAAGGTAAAATATTAACCCCTGAAGAAATGTGTCGGATCCTTGGGGTTGACGGCATTTTAACATCTAATTATTCCTTATCCAAGCCAATGTCTGAGGGTGCAGCAATAGCTGTTGGTCTGATCGGTGGTACAATGGGAAAAACAAACGAAGCTATTGTGTCATTGTCTATACATGATTCAGGTACAAAAAAAATGATCTGGAATTATGATCAGAAACTATCATCTTCGTTAGGGACTCCAGCGAGACTTGTGGATGATCTAATGAGGCAGGCAAGTAGAAAAATGCCCTACTTTACCGGTGACTGAAAGGAAACAGGGCCGACACCATCTTAGCCGGAATAACCAGACAAATAGAAAATATAGCTAAAAATTTAAGAACACCGGTAAAGTAACCTGGACAACCAGGTTTTTGGAGTGTACTCAGCCAGAAAAATTTAATTGAATGAAAGATCAAATTCTTGAAAAGGAGGACGACATGACAAACACAAACGGTACAAAAACGCATCAAGCCCCGATGAACTCACTGCGGAAGACCTCGCTGGTCGCGGGGGTATTCTACGTGTTAACCTTTGTTTCGATCCCGACACTCTGGCTCTACGGTTCGGTGAGAGGACCGAACTACATTCTCGAGTCACGGCCCGGACACTCCCGTTTTGCTGGGCGCTATCCTGGAAATGATCGTGGCCCTCGCAGGTATTGGCACAGCCGTCGCTCTTTACCCGGTGCTCAAGAGACAAAACAACGGGCGCGCACTGGGATTTGTAGGCAGCCGGGTCCTGGAAGCCGCCACCATTTATGTTGGTATAGTGAGCCTCCTGTCGATCGTGACCTTACGGCAGGCAGGTGCGGGAGCAGGTGCGCTGATCACCGGCCAGGCGCTGGCTGCCCAGTACTACTGGACGTTTCTTTTCGGACAAAGCTTCATTCCGGCAGTGAATGCCGTGTTGCTGGGCTCCCTGTTGTATCAGTCGCGGCTGGTGCCGCGGGCTCTTCCCGTGCTGGGATTCTTCGGAGCAGCTCTTCTTGTCGCTGCCTGGACAGGCACGCTGTTCGGCTTCCTGGGACAGGTGTCCCCGGCGTCGGCTCTCTTTGCACTCCCGATCGCGCTGTGGGAGTTTTCTCTGGGCATCTACCTCGTCGTCAAAGGCTTCAAGCCCTCGCACATCACAGCCGGCATGTGACGCAATTCGATTCGTTATTGTTTCACTAGGTCCCCTTAACCTTAACTACCCTGCGGGAAGGGTTGGGAATGTCATTTGTCTGTTCATCATTAGCATAGGGAAACTAAGATATTTTCTGTTTTTCAGGGCAGAATTATTATTCAAAAATATTTTGAAAGAATAAAATTAATGTTTTACTTTGTAGTTCAAAGTACTTTTTTATGGAGAGTAAAATAAAATTCATATTACCCTTTCGGGGAGTTTCCATGTTTGTGAAAAATAAAATATTATTCGCCGGCTTGCTGACGCTGACTTTGTTTGCCGTTGTTAACGCACAAACACTGGATAAAGCTAAACTTGACCAATTTTTTGACCGGCTTGCCGAAAAGAATAAGGCTATGGGGAGCCTGACCATCGTCAAAGATGGCAATATTCTTTACACGCGCGTTATAGGCTACAGCCAGATCAACGGAAGCGATAAGAAACCATCGACTGCGGCGACCAGGTACCATATCGGATCGATCACAAAAATGTTCACTGCCGTGATGATCTTTCAGCTCATTGATGAAGGAAGATTAAAGCTGACCGACACGTTGGACAAATTCTTCCCGCAGGTTCCGAACGCCCGGAAGATTACTATCGCGCAGATTCTCGGCCATCGCAGCGGTATTCATGATGTTCTCTTAGATAAGGATTTACGACCCTCATCGAAAACGAACCCGATTACAAGGGATGAATTGTTAACTCTTATTGTGAAAGGCACGCCTGATTTTGAACCGGACCAAAAGCATTCCTACAGCAACTCGGGATATGCTCTTTTGGGTCTTATCCTGGAAAAGCTAACCGGTAAAACCTACGGGGAAGACCTCGGGGAAAGAATAATTTCAAAGATAGGGCTAAAGGATACATACCCTAAGACCGGAAATATGGATGTAAACAAAAACGAAGCTCTTGGCTACAGATACCTGGGTGAATGGAAACTGGAAGCCGAAATTCATCAAAGCATCCTCTTCGGCGCGGGTTCGATTATTTCGACACCGAACGACATGGCCAGGTTCATCCGTGCGTTGTTCGACCTGGAACTTGTCTCACAGGAAAGCCTCAATCAGATGAAAACGATGAGGGACGGTGAGGGGTTGGGTATGGTGCCATTCACGTTCGCCGGCAAGACCTTCTACGGAGAAACCGGAGGGGCTAATATCCTTGGAGCCTGGCTGGCTTATCTGCCGGAAGAAAAGCTGGCGGTCGCCTACACCACGAACGCAAAGATTTACCCGGTAGTCAACATCATGAACGGTGTTATCGACATTTACTACAACAGACCGTTTCAGATTCCTGCTTTTGAATCAATCGCCGTCAGCCTTGAAGTTCTGGACAAATATGTCGGAGTTTATTCGAATCCGCAGGCTCCCTTTAAATTTATTGTCACCAGGGAGGATGCGACGATTCTCATTCAGCCGTCAGGACAATCCGCCTTCATGCTCGAAGCTACAGCAGAGGATAAATTTAGAATCGAGGGTACGGGACTGGTTTTTGAGTTCGATGCTGCGAAAGACCAGATGATTCAAAAACGGGATGGCAGAGAGTTAGTTTGGACCAAAGAAGATTCAACAATCAAGCCCTGATGTGCAATCTTGCTTCGGTTGCATGATCCTCCTGGGGGGTTATTCCGTCCGTTGTATTAAGAATTCTGACACGAACGAGAAAGTATTTGATTTCTGGTGATCAGAGGCTAAAAAGCAACGAGGAACTTAAAGAAAATAGTAATCAAGATTAAAACTGCAGGATAAAACAAGTCTGGCTTTTCTCAGAAGATATCGCTACGATAGATCCATTATGCATTTTCATAATTTCCTGTGATATACTTAATCCCACACCAGATCCTCCTTTCTTTGTTGTAAAGAATGGAACAAAAATTTTCCCCAGTAAATCTCCGGGAATCACGGGTCCGTTATTAATGATCTTTATAATTATTCTGTTCAGTGAATTCTTTAATATATTGATCTCTATCTTCCTCTTCCCTTCAATTTCCATTACCGCATCCAGGGAATTATTAATAAGATTTATCATTACCTGGTTCAGAAGCTTTTTATCGGCAATTATTTCATTTAATGACTTTTCCGCAGAAATTGTGAATTCAATATTGCTTTCTTTCATCTTGCCTGTAAAGACAATTTTCAACTGTTCAATCCACTCATCAACCGAAAATGGGCTAAATTCCGGCTGGGGTAATTTAGAAATCTTTCGATAATTATTCATGAAGTTAACGAGGCTGTTGCTCTGCTCATTTATAAGCTGAAGTCCACTGACAGCTGTTTTTATTACAGACTCATCAACCCGGGGACTTTTCTTTTGCTTTCCATCAAAGCTGAATAATGTGTGCAATTCCCTGGCTACCGATGTCAGGGGAGAAAGAATATTCATTATCTCATGAGTCAGAACACTTATCAGCTTTCTGTAAGATTCCAGTTCCTTCGATTCCAGTTCATGCCTGATATCCTGAATTGAAATCAGCTTTAGCTCCTCATCTTTTCTGCGGATCATGCTAGTCCTGAAAAATAATAATTGCAAATTATTTGAAACAAGGCTTTTATATGTTACATTTTCTCCTGGTCTCAGATTGCTGACCGTTTCATAAAAAGCAGGATGCCTGATTCTTAAAAGGTCAGGATTTGTTGTATCTGGTGATATGCCTGCATAAGTGCAGGCTGTTTTATTGATTAATTCAATCCTGTTATTTCTGTCCAGGACTATCAATCCCGCTGATGAATTTTGAATCAGTGATCTGTAGTATGATTCATTAGATTCATTCCTGTAGCTTTATTTCCTGGAAGTAATCGCTTAAGCGGTTCATGCTTTCATATACCCTCATCAAACCTTTGTTTTTGATTTTTTCCTGAAATCGAATTGTCGTGTCATCATTCCGGAGAGAATCAAATAGAAACATAATCGCTTCGTTTGTTGCATTATAGATCCTGTTCACCAGTAGTATACATACAACACCTGAAATCAATAAAATAATGGAAACAGGTAACATATGCTTTTCATAAAAAAATCCTGCTCCCAGGAATGAAAGTGAGGTAAGTAAAAGCAGAATTACTCTAACCCTTATATTTAATAGCTTTTCAGATTCCATATTTCTTTATTTTATTATAGAGGGTTTGCCTGGTTATTCCCAGTTGTTCCGCAGTCATTAACTGGTTAAAATTATTCTTTTTCAAAGTACTGATGATCATTTTTCTCTCCATCTCTTCGAGTGTTTCTGTTTCATTCATGACAATAACATCATTCTCAAAAAAAACAAAATCAGTAGACTTTAATTTGTCCCCATCGGCAAGGATCACTGCTTTTTCAATGGTGTGCTGCAATTCCCGGATATTTCCAAACCACTGGTTTTTTTTAAGCTTCTCCAACCCGTCTTTTTGCAGTTCGAGGTAATTCTTGTTGTATTTCCTTCCATATATTTTAAGGAAATGGTTCGCCAGATCTTCAATATCCTCCAATCTCTCTCTCAATGGCGGCAAATGAATTGATATTGTGTTCATCCTGTAAAGAAGATCCTGCCGGAACTGATTTTGTGCAACCATAGCTGTCAGATTCTTATTCGTGGCGCTTATCAGACGGAAATCCACAGGAATTTCCTTATTGGAACCAACCGGAGTGACAACCCTGGTTTGAAGAACTGTAAGAATTTTTGCCTGCAGGTTCAGGGGAATATTTCCTATCTCATCAAGGAAGAGAGTTCCTTTATCGGCCATGGTAAATCTGCCAGTTTTATCTTCATAAGCATTTGTAAAAGATCCTTTCTTATGTCCGAAGAGTTCACTTTCAAAAAGGGATTCAGCCAGAGATGTTAAATCAACAAGTACAAATAATTCATTTTTACGATTAGACCTGTTGTGTATTTCCCTGGCAATAAGCTCTTTGCCAGTTCCGTTTTCTCCTGTTATCAGGACACTGGCATCGGTACCGGCTATCTTGTCTGCCAGATTCATTATTTCCTGCATCACCCGTGACTTACCGAAAATAACAGGATAGCTTTTATTAGCATCCTTTTTCAGTAATTTCTCCTTTGATTTCAAATGTGAAATCTCCAGGTTCGACTTTCTTAGCCTGCAGGCTGCATCAAGTGTAGCTTTTAGCTTTTCATTATCCCATGGTTTTAATACAAAATCTGCCGCACCTTCCTTAAGTGATCTGACTGCCAGTTCAATATCGCCATAAGCAGTTATCATAACCACCTCTACCATCGGTGCTTTATTTTTAATCTCCCTAAGCCAGAATAAGCCTTCATTTCCGGTATTTACTCCGGCTCTGAAATTCATGTCGAGCAAAATCACATCCGGTTCACTTTTTTCAAGCTCTGAATAAAGCTGATTCGGGTTGGATATTGTTTTGACAGATTCATATTCCGTTTTCAGAAGTAGTTTAAGGGCATTGAGGATCCCCTGATTATCATCTATTATAAGCAGTTTTATGTTTCTCATTGCATTATCAATAATTCATTAAATGTAAAATATTTTTAAGATTCTATGTAAAAAAATTTTACTTCAACAACAATTACATTTTTATATTATATTGATTATTACATATTAAACTGGTCTGGCACGAACTTGGACCATTAAATGGAAAACAAAAAATATTATGATAAAAACAGTCAATTTATCGAAAGTCTTTAAAACCGAAATGGTTGAAACTACAGCACTTAATAATGTTAACCTCGAAGTCGGCAAGGGTGAATTTGTAGCAGTAATGGGGCCCTCCGGATGCGGAAAATCAACATTACTGAACATCCTGGGTCTGCTCGACAATGCTGATTCCGGAGAATATTATTTCGATGGTATTGAAATTTCCGGTTTTAATGAAAAACAAAGGACAAACCTTCGTAAAGGGAATATTGGGTTTATATTTCAGAGCTTTAACCTTATTGATGACCTGAATATTTATGAAAATGTCGAATTGCCTCTCCTGGCGCTGGGAGAGCCAAAGTCCATTCGACGGAATAAAGTGGAAGAGATCCTGGAAAAAATGAGAATAGGCCACAGGAAAAACCATTTCCCAAAACAACTTTCCGGAGGTCAGCAGCAGCGCGCAGCGATTGCCCGTGCCCTGATAACACGTCCCAAAATCATCCTGGCGGATGAACCTACCGGGAACCTCGATTCAACCAACGGAGAGCAGGTTATGCAATTACTTGAAGAATTGAATACTACCGGTACAACTATCATTATGGTCACACATTCCCTTGGTCATGCTGAAAGAGCTCACAGGATTGTTAACCTCTTTGACGGACAGCTTGTTAATGGAAAGATCAGATAAGGTTTTTGAACCGGTCCGGTAAGTCTTGTCAATAATTTAAACGTACTCAAATACAATTAAAAGATGATATCACAATCAATTTATATGCTGCTCCGAAGGATTTTCAAGGAAAAATTGATCTATTTAATAATCTTTGCCAACCTGATAATCGGATATGCCACATTTATAGTAATAAGCCAGTTCATAAGCGGGCAATTTACTGTGGGATAATTACAATACAAATTACGACAGGATTTACAGGCTTCAGCTATTTATGGATCAGAAGGAGAATACAATGAAACATACCTGGAGTGTTACAGCAGCTCTCAGCCGGAAAGACCTTGTTGACCTCCCTGAAATAGAAAAAATTGCCCTGATTCATGATGTGGGTGACAATAACAAAAGCGGAGTTTTTCTGTCTGTTGATAAGAAAAACCAGTTCCTGTCGCGATTTGGATATTATGCAGATCAGTCAGTCTTTGATATTTTCACTTTTAAATTTATTGAAGGGGATCCCAATCAAGCCCTTACCAGGCCCTATTCAATTGTCCTGTCAAAAGAACTGGCTGATAAACTGTTCCCGGGAGGAAATGCCCTGGGTAAACAGGTTTATGGTGAAAATAAGGTTGTCTTCAATGTTACAGGAGTATTTGAAGATCTTCCGGTCAGGACAACCTGGAGACCGGTTTACCTTCTTCCAATGCTTTCATATGCTGCTCTTACAGGGCAGAAGAATTATGAAAATAATTATTGGGTATATTCATTTCACACATATGTCTTGTTGAAACCAAATGCAAATCCTGCAGCTATAGATAACAAAATTTATGATGCACTTAAGGATTTCCGTAAAGAGCATCATCCTTATCTGCGTCCGATGTCGAAACTAAATGTGAATCCTTTCTTCGATCCTTCATTGTATATAGCAATTGGTCTTCTTACTTTTCTGTCAGTTCTTATCCTTATCCTTTCTTCAATAAACTTCATCAACCTGCAGACCGCCAGTGCAACAAACCGCTTCAGGGAAATAGGAATTAAAAAAACGCTGGGCTTTAACAGGAGACGCCTCTGGTTTCAGTTCATGCTTGAGTCAATGTCATTAACGGTAGCAGCATCCCTGACAGGTATTTTTATTGCTCAGCTGGCAATTCCTTCTTTGAATAATATGATAGGATGGGGAAGCATTCCCGAACATTCTTGAAAATCCAAAACTCATTTTCATAATCCTGGCTGTAACACTTATAACAGGATTTTTATCAGGCATTCACCCCGCATATATTATTTCTTCCTATAACCCCGTGGCTGCCCTGAAACAAAAGTTTATTTCTGAAAAATCAAATGGTATAAACCTTAAAAAGATCCTTGTTACCATCCAGTTCAGCATTTCGGTTTTTATGCTTATCGTGGCTTTTATAATTTTCAGGCAGACAAATTTCATGCTGACCAAAGATCTGGGCTTTAACAGCCAAACGATATTGTATTCGAATATTGTGACAAGCAAAGAAGGTTCATTCGAACCTTTAAAGCAGCGGTTGCTTGAACATCGTGAAATTAAAGACGCCTGCGTTTCTGATTATATTCCATTTATCCTGCCCGGAGGTGACGACCTGAACTGGGAAGGAGGCAAACCTGATGAGAAAGTCTTTGTCAGATACAGCAATATAAGCTATGACTTTGTCCCGACTTATGAATTGGAGATGATAACAGGAAGGAATTTTTCAAAAGAGTACCCTGCTGACAGAAACAATTGTCTTATTAACGAAACGGCAGTGAAGGTTTTTGGGTGGCAGGATCCTATTGGCAAACGTATTAATGCATCAGGCAAAAACTATGATGTTATTGGAGTAATTAAGGATTACACTGTATTCTCAGTTTTTAATCCTAATGAGCCTCATTTGTACAGACTCCTCCGTGATTCCATAGTCTCAAATGCAGTATATTCCATAAATTTTGCCACGGGGAAAGAGAAAGAAGCAATGAATATTGTTAAAGAAGAATTTCAAAAATTCTTCCCTGATGATGCCTTTGAGTTCAGCGATATTAAATTTCTTACACAAAATGAAGGTGCCGTAAAAGCTTTTCAGAGCTTACAAAAAATAACCGGTCTGATTGCTATTCTTACCATTATAATTTCATCCATTGGCATATTTGGTCTGATATTATTCATGACCCAGCGAAAAATGAAAGAGGTCGGTATACGTAAAGTCCTGGGATTTTCTTATGGCAGTCTTTATGTTAACTCTCTCCTCGTGGTTTATCCGGTTGATTTTAATATCTCTTTTAATAGCCTGGCCAGCAGCATATTATGTTTATAAGGTACTCCCTGGCGCAGATAAATACGGAGTTCAGATCTGGGAGTTTCTATTAGCCTCTTTAATTATTCTTGCAGTGGCTTTTGCCACAATAAGTTATCAGATTATCAAGGCCCTGAGAGTCAGGCCTGTGGAAATTCTTAAAGATGAATAGGCCGGGCAGGAGTTTGTTAAGGCTTCGCTCATGATCCTCAGGGGGTGCTTAACAAGAAAAAGCCCTGCAGCGCTTGAGCGGTTTGTTGGAATTACTCATGAAATTGTCTCGCATGGTCACCCCTCTCCTGTTTTTTGGTTACCTCATTTTTGCGAAACAACCTGAATTATAGCATCCTTAAGACCTGCAGAAGTTACCGATAAACTAATATTACCACTTTTTTCAGTTGACTGAACCACAGCCAGCGCGAGTCCGTTATATGCACTACGTTTCTTACTTTGCATTTGGTTTTATCCGATGGATTGCCATTATCAGTTCCAATCAATACACCTTCTCCTTCCACTTTGAACTCAATAGCATTATTTGCCGTTGGAACAACCAGTCCATTTTCATCAATAATTTCAACCTTCACATTTACAATATCATGCATGTCTGCACTGATATTTTTTCTATCAGTTGTCAACCTTATTGCAGAGGGGACAGATGTTGTTTGAACTTCTTCAATAACAGTTTTGCCATCTTTTTTACCAACAACTTTAAGAGTGCCAGGTTCATAGGGGACATCCCATGACAGATGAAGATCGGATGTTGTTGGAGCAATATAAGGACGTTCATAGCCATTCCAGCTTTTCGAGTGGCCCTGCTGCGGAAAGACATATGATTTTTTACCAAATGATTTACCATTCATAAAAAGTTCAGCTGTATCACAATTGGTATAAACAATTACAGGAATAACCTTTCCTTCATTTCCGGTCCAGTTCCAGTGGGGGAAAAGGTGCACCATCGGTTTTTCTGTCCATTGGCTTTGATAAAAATAGTATCCGTCTTTCGGGAAACCGCACATATCAATTACTCCGGAACTTGAATTCTTATTTGGCCAGCCTGCTTCTCCCAGGTAATCAATGCCGGTCCACATAAAATCACCTATTACATAATCATTTACTGATGTGAATTTCCAGAGTTGTTCAGCCTGTATCATTCCCAGCCTGTAATCTCTTGATCTGCCGGGCCTCCTGTCAGACTGATCGGAAGCCAGCGAATACTGACCCCTTAAACCACCAACTGAAACATTTTCTGTTCCGATCATTTTCCAGTCAGGATGGTCGTGTCTGTCAATGCTGTAGTACAATTCTCTGCGCTCATTCCATCTGTCAACATAATTATAACCTACGATATCCTGTAATTCCAGGAATGGAATTTTTGCAGGACCATCGCCAGCTGCAATTCTATCGTTAGCCTGTGTAACCGGTCTTGTAGGATCTTCTTTATGAAAAACTTCAACAAGTTTCCGCATGGTTTCGCTTCCATTATCTTTTACCTGGTCAGGAACCTCGTTTCCGGCGCTCCATATAACAATTGAAGGATGATTACGATCGCGATATATCATCGAAAGCAGATCTGATTTCCACCATTCTTCAAAATAAATATGATAGCTGAACCCAACCTGCCCTTTCTTTTCCACCCATTCATCGAATATTTCGTCCATTACCAGGAATCCCATCTTATCACACAGATCAAGAAATTCCGGAGCCGGCGGATTATGCGATAGTCTAATGGCATTGCAGCCCATATCTTTCAATAATTGTAATCGCCTTACCCATGCCTGTTCAGGTACTGCAGCACCAAGGCAACCGGCATCATGATGAAGACATACTCCATTCATCTTCACATGCTTTCCGTTAAGGAAGAAACCTTTATCTCTATCAAATTCTATCTTCCTGATACCGAATGTTGTACTGTAATTATCAATTGGTTTTGTTCCTTCCAGTACCGTTGACTTAAGTGTATATAATGATGGCGTTTCAATTGACCAGAGTTCCGGTGAATCAACTTTAACCGATTGTTCAACATTTGTTTTATCTGAAGAAGCTAAGTGCCACTGGTGTTTCAACAACTGCAACTTCTTTTCCTGACCTGTTTATTACTACAGATCTTAAAACCAGATTCTTAACGATCTTCATCTTGTTCTCAATTGTAGTACGTATCACAACTGTTGCCGAAGATGATTCTACTACAGGTGTGGTTATATATGTTCCCCACTGTGCTACATGTACAGGACCGGCAGTATTCAGCCAGACATGGCGGTATATACCTGAACCTGAGTACCAGCGGCTGTTTGGCTGAAGTGAATTGTCAACTTTAACTGCAATTATATTTTCTACCTTTTTTAATAAAGGGAGTGAGATCGTACCAGAAGCTTGTATAGCCATAGGGATGTTTACCCAGATGCTGGCCATTTATCCATACATCGCTGTTCATATAAACTCCATCAAATTCAATCCAGAATTGCTGATCTTTGCCAACAGAAGTAATATTTAATTGTTTCCGGTACCATCCGATACCTGTTGGCAGATAACCTCCCGGACCTTTAGTGATTGCATCTTCCTTAAATTCACCTTCAATACTCCAGTCGTGAGGAAGATTAAGCGTTCTCCATTTCGTATCATCAAAGTCCTGCTTTTCAGCACCATCAACGTCTGTTTGAATAAATTTCCAGTTCTTATCAATCGGCAAACGCAGGCGGGTATCCGGTACAGAAGACCAAACATTTATGGTAAGTATCTGTATTAATGTTAGATTGAGGATTATGAAAGATTTTGTCATAGGTAAAAGCATTACTTGTTGTGATATTATAAATAAATGTAAGAAATTAAATAATACTCCTGAAGCAGGTAAACGTTTATAACTTTAATGTAAAACTAATATGCCTCTTTGACTCTTTTTATTTCTACTTTTGAAAGCAGGTACTCATGTTGAATAAAAACATTACTCTATGAAGAGAGGAGTCTTAATTATTTTAATTCTTTCTATATTTTCTTCTCTAAAAGCCCAAAAAACGGAAATTCAATATTTGTCAGGCCCCGACAAAGATCATTTGGTCCAGTGGGATTTCCTTATAAATAATGGAATGCACAGCGGAAAATGGGGCAAGATCGGTGTTCCTTCAAACTGGGAATTACAGGGCTTCGGCTCATATTTATATGGTAAGGTAAATAAAGAAATTAATGAAACCGGACTTTATAAATACGAGTTCAATGTTTCAAAATCATGGAAAAAGAAAAGGGTATATATCGTTTTTGAGGGGTCCATGACCGATACCGAAGTAAAAATAAATGGCAAACTGGCAGGACCAGTACATCAGGGTTCATTTTATCAGTTTAAATATGATATATCGGAATTACTGAATTGGGAAGGCAATAACATACTTGAGGTAAAAGTAAATAAAGAATCAACAAATGAGAGTGTTAACAGGGCTGAAAGATTATCTGACTATTGGGTATTTGGAGGGATATTCCGCCCGGTTTATCTTAAAGCTGTTCCTTTACAGTTCATCGACAGAGTTGCCATTGATGCTAAGGCTGACGGCTCATTTTATATGGATGTTTATACAAAAGGAAAAGGAAAAGCAAAAACTGTTACTGCTCAGTTACAGACTCTTGATGGTAAACATTTCGGAGGGGAAATTTCTTCAAAAGTTAATAATGATTCTTCGGGGAAGGCTATAATCAGAGGATCTTTCACTAATCCCGCTCTATGGAATCCTGAGTTTCCTAATCGTTATCAGGTAGTTGTTAGTATAAATGATGGGAAGAAGGTTATTCATCAGTTGACACAGAAGTTTGGATTCAGGAGTGTTGAGGTGAGGCTGTCAGATGGCATCTATGTAAATAATCAGAAGATTATTTTCAAAGGAGTATGCAGGCACACATTCTGGCCATCATCGGGACGTGCAAGCAGTAAGCAGCTGGCAATTGAGGATGTTAACCTCATGAAGGATATGAACATGAATTCTGTAAGGATGAGTCATTATCCACCCGATCAATATTTTCTTGATGTATGCGATTCAATGGGTATGTTTGTACTTGATGAGCTGGCAGGATGGCAGAAGTTTTATGATACACCTACTGCCAAACGCCTTGTAAGACAGGTTGTTGAACGAGATGTCAATCATCCTTCAATTGTTTTATGGGATAATGGGAATGAGGGAGGCTTCAATAAAGATGCACGTAATGATTATGCCCTTTATGATCCGCAGAAAAGAACGGTTATTGAGCCATGGTCGATTGTAAACGGCACAAATACAAAACATTACCCTAGATTTGAATATGTAAAAAATGCGCTTAATAATGGAAAAGAAATTTTCTTTCCAACAGAATTTCTACATGGTTTAAATGACGGCGGACTTGGTGCCGGGCTTGATGATCAGTGGAGCTTCATGCTGTCAAAACCTTTATTCGCAGGTGTATTTTTATGGGTTTTTGCCGATGAAGGAGTTAGCCGACGTGACAAGAATGATTCTATTGATACTAATGGGAACCAGGCTCCGGATGGAATACTGGGACCTTTCCATGAGAAAGAGGGCAGTTTCTACACTGTAAAGGAAATATGGTCACCGGTTTATTTTAGACCAATAGAAATTACACCTGATTTTAATGGTAAGCTTGAGGTAAGCAACAGGTTTTTATATACTAACTTAAATCTCTGCAAATTCTCGTTTGAACTTGTGAAGTTCGGTAAGAGTTTTCCAAACGTCGAAACTGAGAAAATAACAGGAACAATAGAATCACCTGATATTAAAGTTGGGGACAATGGCAATTTGAACCCTGACCTTCCTTCTGACTGGAATAGTTATGATGTATTGTATGTTACAGCTTCTGATCAGTATGGACGTCATATAAACACCTGGGCGTGGAATATAACTCTCCCCAAAGATTATAGTACCAGAATTGTTACCTCAGGTTCTGAGAAGGTTGTGGTATCTGAACTCAATAATCAGATTACAATCTCATCAGGTTCAACGCAGATAACATTTGATAAATCTGCTGGTTTTATCACCGGTTTAAAGAGCAGCGGAAGGGAAATTTCATTCAGTGGGTTTAAGTTTGCAGGAATTAACCGCACTTTTATAGATATGAAGAATTATTATAATGGTGATAACTATATTGTTGAAGTGTCTTATGATAGCACCTGCCATGCTAAATGGACTTTTCTCAGAGGAGGGTGGATGAAGCTCGATTACGAATACAACATTAAGGGATCATACGATTATGCAGGTATTACTTTTACTTACCCCGAGTATCTGGTTACAGGTGCCAGACTTATGGCTAACGGACCTTATCGTGTCTGGAAAAACAGGCTGAAAGGTGCCCAGTTTGGGGTTTTCGATAAGAAGTACAATAACACCGTTACAGGTCAGTCGTGGGATTACCCTGAATTCAAAGGATATTATTCCAACTTCTATGCTGTTGAGATTCAGACCAAAGAAGTACCGATTACAATAGTGGCAGCTGCAAATGGTCTGTTCCTTCATCTTTTTACACCTCAGACAGCTACCAATTTAATGGGAGTAAAGGGAGAAATGACATCACCTTTCCCGGCAGGTGATATATCTGTATTACATGGGATAAGTTCAATCGGAACGAAATTTTCAACAGCTCAGTCAGAGGGTCCCCAGGGCGAGAAAAATAGTTATAATGGTGAATTTTTAAGGGGTACGATATATATCAGGTTTGGAGAGTAGGTATCTATTACCTCTCACGAAAAAGCCTTGCAGCGTTTGAGCGGTTTGTTGGAATTACTCGTGAAACTGTCTCGCATGGTCACCCCTCTTTGCGGAGCAGAGAGAGCCTGCCCTGAGCGCAGCGAAGGGGGCAGGGGGTGAGTTTGTGCCGGTATGAGGATTGCTCGCTTTGCTCCTGATCCTCTGGGAGTGGCTTTACAACACTTACAACAATTATTAACAGCAGTTTCGATTGGAAACGTGCGGTGGCAAACCGGAACCGAGTCCCGCATCCGCGGGACGAGCTCGGCGGAGCCAAATGGCGCGAACTTCAGCCTTTTTTGGGAGGGTGATGCATAAGGCATTTTGCCAAAAAAGGCTGAAGTTGTCATTTCCGGCGCCCTTTTTCTTTGGTTCGTTTCTTTTTGGACGAACAAAAAGAAATGAACATAAAAAGGGAGACCTTTTGAGACAACCTCTTTAGGGTGAGGCCAATGAGGGAGGATTGCTCGCTTCGCCCTCCTACGCCAAAGGCTTCGGCGGGCAAAGCTCGCGATCCTTTCGGGTGGTGCTTTACAACGAAAAATCCCTGTCTCACCTTCGGCTCGACTGAGGTCTTTTTGTTTCAGTCCCTAATAAAAGTAAGCTTTTAACGGGTCTAAAACAAAAATCCCTCACCGTTTCACGGTAAGGTCTTTTTCTTTGTAGCGGAGGGAGGATTGCTCAGATGAGCAACTAAACAATTAATTGACACATTATTATTTATTCTTGTAAGGGAAATAACCCTGATATTTTTTAGAAATATTAAACAATTTTTATGGTTTTAACGAATTCAGTTACGCATTTGTGCAATTATTTAATAAATATTATTAAATTTACTATGACAGTAAATTAATAACTGATTAACCCCGATTGGAATTAAAAACTGAATTTAAATGATTCACAAAGATTTTTAAATCCAATAATTAGTTGCATATAACCTAATTATATTTATCTATGAGAAAATTACTAAAAGTGTTTATGCTGCTATTGTTCTTTATAGCAGGTACTGCTGGTGCATATGCCCAAAGAACAGTGACTGGAACTGTGGTTGACAAAGATCAACAACCGGTTACCGGAGCAAATGTTGTTGTGAAAGGAACTCAGGTAGGGGCGATAACGGATGGCCTTGGTAAGTATACTATTGCTGTTCCCTCTACAGGAAATACCCTTATTATCAGCTTTATTGGCTACACTACACAGGAAGTGCCAATTGGAACCAGCTCTGTTATCAATGTTACTCTTGAGTCAGAGTCTGCCTCGCTTAGTGAAGTTGTGGTTGTTGGTTATGGTACTCAGAGAAGGGCCGATAGTAACCGGTGCTATTTCATCAGTTTCATCTGATAAACTTACTGCTCTGCCTGCATCAGGTCTTGACCAGGCATTGCAGGGACGTGCAGCAGGTTTGACGGTTATCAGCAATGGTGCTCCGGGTTATTGATGCTACAATGAGGGTTAGGGGTATCAGTACGGTTAACGACGCCAATCCTTTGTTTGTTGTTGACGGTGTTGTTTCAACCACCATCAGTAACCTCAATCCTTCAGACATTGAATCCATTGAAGTTTTAAAAGACGCTTCCACAGCTGCTATTTATGGTTCACTGGGATCAAACGGTGTTATTATGGTTACTACCAAGAAAGGTAAAGCCGGTAAGGTTACAGTTGATTTCGAAGGCTATTACGGAGTTCAATATTCAAAGGAAAGATATGATTTGCTGAATGCTGCCCAATATCAGGAATATGCTACAGGTGGAGCATTTACCACACCTCCGGTTTATACAAATCCTATATATGCAGATCGTTTGCCGGTAAAAATCCCAGCCAGCCGGGCGGTGAAACCGATTGGCAGGATGAGATATACCAGAATGGTCCTATGCAAAATTATGACCTTTCTCTCTCCGGTGGTAATGAGAACAGCACTTTCAGATTGTCAGCCGGTTATTTGAATCAACAGGGTATTGTTATCAAAACCGGTCTTGAAAGATACAACTTCAGGGCCAACAGTGATTTTAAAAAGGGCATTCTGAAAATCGGTGAGAACCTCAGCTTATCATACTCCTCACAGGATCCTCTGGCTGATAATGGCGGACGTTCCCTGTTGGAACATGCCATTAAAATGGCCCCTTATCTGCCGGTTTACAATGAAGACAATCTGGGCGGATTCCAGGGTCCAACGAGCTCCATTGACGGACAGGATGCTGAAAACCCCGTCAGAATCATGGAACTGAACAGCCGCAAGCGGAATACACTGGACATTCTTGGTAATCTCTACGGTGAACTGGATACTTATTAAAGGCCTGAAATTCAGAACCAATATTGGTCTCCAGGATCAGAGCATACGTGACGAACCAATTCTACCCCACATACAATGATGATAACCTGGGTGGCAATACTCACCAGGCAACTTTTGCAAACATTTTTAAAAACCAGGCTAACTATACTTCATTCATATTTACCAACAGCTTAACTTATGACCTAACACTTGCTGATAAACATAATTTTGAGGTGTTGGCATTGACTGAATACAGCGATGTTCACTCAACGTTGCTGAATGCCAATTCACACAATACGATTACTAACGATGATTGAGGAATTGAGTAACACCGATGCTTCATTAAGCTCAGCAATCAATTGATTATTACAGAATTAGTTACCTGGGCAGATTAAACTATAACTATGATGGGAAGTACTTATTTTCGGCTTCATTAAGAACTGATGCTTCGTCAAGGTTTGGTGCCAACAAGAGATGGGGTACTTTCCCTTCAGTATCTGTGGGCTGGAATATTGCCAAAGAAGCTTTCTTAAGCAATGTTCCTTCTATCAGCAACTTAAAACTCAGAGGAAGCTGGGGTAAAGCAGGTAATGACAAGATCCCCGATTATGCCTATTCTTCATCCCTAACCTCAAACATGTATTATGTTATTGATGATATGCACTGTTGTTGGAACAACCCCGGGAGGTGCCGCAAATCCCGATTTAAAATGGGAGGAAACAACCATGACCAATATTGGATTGGATTTGGGCTTATTTAAAAACCAATTTACCTTGTCTGCTGAATATTATATGAACTCGAGCAATGACCTTCTGATGCAGGTACCGTTGCCCCTGTCTACTGGTGATTTCAGAGGTACAATCAGCAAGAATGCAGGCTCTATGGATACAAAAGGTTTTGAATTGCAGTTGGGATACAACGATTTTGAAGGTGATTTTCAATGGTCAGCCAATTTAAATCTTGGTACTTTCAAAAATGAAGTTAAATCCCTGGGTGGCGCTACCTATATTTCCGGATTTGGTTTTGAAGGTGAAGACCTGAACAGATGTCAGGTTGGACAACCTGCTTTCTTCTTCTACGGATGGGATTTCGACGGTATCTTCCAGTCAGCTGAAGAAGCTGAATCTTATATGGGCGGTTCGCAACATGCACTCAATTCTTCAACCGCAGGAGATTTCCGTATTAAAGATACCAATGGTGATGGCGTAATTACTGCAGCCGACAGAACCAATATCGGAAACCCCTTCCCCAAGATGACGCTTGGTTTGGACCTCAATGCTTCATACAAAGGCTTTGATCTGAACTTGTTTATCAGCGGTGTTTATGGTAACAAGCTTTATAACACCAATATCTACGACCTGCAGGCTATGCCCAGGTTATTTAATGCCGGTGTTGAGGTTCTTGACCGATGGACTCCAGACAATCCTTCAAACACCATTCCAAGGGCCGGTGCAGTTGCTGCCAATGTCCAGGCATCCAGTCGTTTTGTCGAGGATGGTTCCTATACCAAATTGAAAAACATAACGCTTGGGTATACATTACCTGGAAATCTTTTGAAGAACAAACTCACTAAACTCAGAGTTTATGTTAGTGCACAAAACATGATTTGCATAACAAAATACTCCGGTTTAGATCCTGAGGTTGGCAGATACCTCTCCAATGGATACTACATTGGGACAAATTGGTGCTCCTCAAACAACAACTCAAAACTATGCCAATGGAATTGATGTAGGTAATTATCCTATACCAAAATCAGTTATTGGCTGGTTTTCAAATTACCTTCTAACCTTTAAAACAGAATTATATATGAAAAGACTTAAAACATATTTTATACCTGCACTGATTTTCAGTGCATTGGTTCTACTCTTTTCCTGTGATGCGGATAAGCTGGAACTTACGAATCCTAACCAACTTTCACCTGACACTTATTTTACAACTCCGGCTCAGGTGCAGTCAGCTGTAAATGCTGTTTACGGAAGTTTGCAAACAACCGGTATGTACAACCGTGGCATGTGGTATGGTAATGACAATATGAGTCATGAAAATACATGTAATCCGCAGCAGGAAGCTGATAAACGCCAGTGGCTGAATTTCACATTCGATGCAACATCATGGTTTGATGGAAGCTTACTGGAATTCTTGCTACAGAGGCATTAATAAAGCCAATTTTGTTATCAATAATGAGCAGGCAATGACCGATAATATCCCTACCAGTTTATTGTCTCAGGCCACAAGAGACAAGTATATTGGTGAGGCAAAATTCCTGCGGGCCTTGTATTACTTCTTCCTGGTTACCAAGTATGGTGATGTTCCCCTGTATCTCGGAGTTGATCCTGCAGAGAAAGATGGTCTTGCCAGAACTCCTAAAGCAGAGGTCTGGGCTCAAATAGAAGCCGACTGTGAAGATGCTGCAGCCAAATGTCTTACCAAAGCTGCTGAACAAGCCGGAAGGGCTACTTCAGGTGCTGCATGGGCGCTGTTGGGTAAAGCACGTTTATATCAGAAAAACTACCAGGGAGCTCTGGATGCCTTTAATAATATTACCGGTTATTCACTCGAACCTGATTATTTCAACAATTTCATGGAAGAAACCGAAAATGGTCCGGAATCGCTCTTCGAAGTCCAGTTTAACATCGAAGCCGGTTATTCCAACCAATGGAATTCCGACAGAACAGACGAGGGTAAAAACGAATCTACTTTCAGGGGACAGGAATATGGTTGCTTAAACTGGTTCAACGTATTCGTTTCAGAGGATCTGTGGAACGAATTCGAAACTGCTGCTGACAATGGTGTAAAAACCGATCCAAGACGCGGTTACTGCGCTTACCAGACTGGTGATTTGTATAACAACAATACCCTGACCATTACAATTGATCCTGTGATTGTAAGATTCAGATGGTGTCACTTACTGATCATATCAAAGAAGAGGCTGGAGAAAATACCAGAACTACTATAAAGCTGCTACTGAAGGAGCTGTTGCCGGAAATCAATCAGGAATCAACATGAAGGTGATCAGGTATGCCGATGTATTGCTGATGATGGCCGAAGCTGAAGCTAACCGCTCGGGAGGAAGTCTTACTACTGCTATCGGTTACATGAACCAGGTAAGGGCAAGAGCCGATGTTGATCTGCCGTTATATGGCTCAGCTGCAATGAATGCCATATATCCTGTTTCCAATCTGGCTGAATTCATGGTAGCTTTGGAACATGAACGCAAGGTTGAATTATGCGGTGAACAGGTTCGCTTCTCCGATCTTGTAAGATGGGGCAGACTTGCTGCTTTTATGACCGAAGTTAAACCCAGCTGTCCTAAAGCCGACCAGGCTGCTTTGGTTTTCAATCCACCCAAAAATTATCTCTGGCCTATTCCTCAGAAGGAAATTGATGTTAACCCTAACATTGAACAGGACAGATCAGAATCCAGGTTATTAATAGATAGTAAATGTTATGATTCAAAGAAATGGTCCTGCAAAACAGGACCATTTTTTTGGGTTAAATTGAAGTACATTCAGCCTTTCTTGCTTACAATTTCACCCTTATGATTAAGCTTTTAAAACCTGAATACTGTAAAAGGCTTTATCCCGTAGTTGCATTGATTGCTATACTTGGCACCTGTTTCTCATGCAAACCTGAAAAAACAGGGGAAGATCCTGTTTTCACGAAACTCTCCTCCCGGGAAACAAATATTACTTTTCAGAATTCGCTGACAGAAACCGATACTTTTAACTATTTTCTTTATCCCTACATGTATATGGGTGGCGGGGTATCTGTTGGAGACTTCAATAACGACGGCCTGACGGATATCTATTTTACCGGTAATATGGTCAGCAACCGCTTGTATCTCAATATGGGAAACCTGAAATTTAAAGACGTTACCGAAATTTCCGGCACAGGCGGCGACAATCGCTGGATGCTGGGTTCAACCATATGTGATATAAATGAGGATGGACTGCTCGATATTTACGTAAGTGTTTCCGGATTAAAGGGCAATTGCAAAAACCTGCTGTTTGTAAACCAGGGAAACAATCCCGAGGGGATACCCGTGTTTAAAGAAGAAGCAGCTAAATATGGCATTGATGACAACGGTAAAAGCTCACAGACAACATTCTTCGACTATGATAATGACGGTGATCTCGACCTGTACGTTGCCAATTACCCCATCACCCAGTTCAAGGCACCTCCCTATTTTTACCGGCAAATGATGAACAATGCAAAAATAGATGAATCGGGACATTTATACAGAAATAATGGAGATGGCACTTTTACAAATGTCACAGTTGAAGCAGGTCTGTTGACTTTTGGTTTGTCGTTAAGCGCTACGGTCTGCGACCTGAACCAGGATGGATATAAAGACCTTTATATTTCAAATGATTTCACAAGCCCTGACTTCTATTTCTTCAACAACGGCGATGGAACATTTACCGACAGGACAAAAGAAGTAATTGGCCAAACCTCATTTTACGGCATGGGGACTGATATTGCAGACTATAATAATGACGGTCTGCCTGATGTTATGCAAATTGACATGGCTCCTGAAGATAATCAAAGAGCCAAAGAAAATATGACCAGCATGAACCGGGAGGATTTTGAGGAAATGGTAAGTGAAGGACTTCACCATCAATACCGGTATAGCACGCTGCAACTAAACAGGGGAATCAGGGATAATGGCCTGCCATTCTTCAGCAATGCTGCATGGATTGCAGGAGTAACATCAACAGACTGGAGCTGGGCTTCACTATTTGCCGATTTTGACCTTGACGGATGGAAAGATCTGTATATAACAAACGGCATCCGAAGGGATATCAATAATATTGATTACTTCAACAAAATGAACGAATCAACGTATTTTGACAACGAAGTAAACAATAGCGAGTTATTAAAATGGGTACAGGATATGCCCTATAAACCACTTGTAAATTATCTGTATAAAAATAACGGAGATCTCACTTTCTCAAAATACAGCAGAGAATGGGGAATTAAGGAAGAAAGCTATTCAAATGGCGCTGCCTATGCCGATCTGGATAATGATGGCGACCTCGATCTTATCGTTAATAATGTTGACGAAGAAGCTTTGGTATACAGAAACCTTGCCCGGGAAAAACAATTGGGCAATTATCTGAAAATTGATTTTGAAGGAACTCCAAAAAATAAGATGGGAATAGGCTCAAGAGTTACCCTGTGGAATGATGGAAAAATACAAATGGCAGAACTGACCTTGTCAAGGGGGTATCAGTCTTCTGTGGAACCAATACTCTACTTTGGTCTTGCCAGGCATGAGAAGATAGATTCCATATGTGTAAAATGGCCCGACGGAAAGGTACAGTACCTTACGCAGGTAAATGCCAATCAAAAGCTAACGTTACATTACCCTGATGCAAAGATGACCGCTTCAGTTCCGGCTGTCAAAGAAAAACTGTTCCGGGAGATTACTGACCAGGTCCAACCCGGCTTCATGCATAAAGAAAACAACTTTAACGACTTCGATTACCAGCCCCTTCTCCCTTACAAGTTATCAATGACCGGTCCGGACATTACTGTGGGAGATGTTAACAACGATAAGCTCGAAGATTTCTTTATTGGAAACGCATCCAACAGCTCAGGTCAATTGTTCATTCAGAGCAATGATGGAACATTCAGCGTTCAACAGGGTCCCTGGGAAACCGATAACCGGTTTGAAGAAACGGGTTCGTTGCTTTTTGATGCCGACAACGATGGGGATCTCGATTTGTACGTGGTAAGCGGTGGCTATGAATTTCCGGAAGGCTCAAAAGAATACCAGGACCAGCTTTACCTCAATGATGGCAAGGGTAACTACATGAACGATGAAAAGGCTTTACCGGTAACCACTTCAAGCGGGTCATGCGTTAAAGCATTTGATTTTGACAAAGACGGTGACCTGGATTTGTTCGTGGGTGGAAGACAGGTGCCACAACAATATCCATTTCCGGCTCAGAAGCTACATCCTCGAAAACAAATCGGAAAAAGGGATTGTGAAATTTGTGGATGTTACCGATAAAGTTGCACCTGAACTTAGCAAAGCAGGAATGATTACGGATGCCTTCTGCGCTGATATTGACAATGATTCATGGCCCGATCTGATCGTAGCCGGAGAATGGATGCCTGTTTGCTATTATAGAAACATTCACGGAAAATTCAGCAAAACTGAAATAGACGGAACCAAGGGTTGGTGGTTCAGCATTGATGGTGCCGATTTCGATAAAGATGGCGACATTGACCTGGTTGCAGGTAACCTTGGCTTAAACTTCAGATATAAAGCAAGTTTCGACAAGACCTTTGATGTATTATGCTGCAGATTTTGACCATGATGGAAAATCAGACATTGCACTTAGCTATTACCAGGGGAATAAACAATATCCGGTGAGAAGCAGATCGTGTTTTGTAACCCAGAATCCGGGTCTCGCTCTTAAATTCCCTACCTATAAAAGCTTTGCCGAAGCAACGATTTCGGATGTCTATACCAGGAAAGTGCTGAAAGAATCCCTTCACTTGCAAGCCGAGACCTTTGCCAGCTGCTATTTTGAAAACACAGGAAATGGTGAGTTTGTCATGCATAAATTACCCAATGAAGCCCAATTATCATCTATAAATGATATGATCATCGATGATTTTGACAGCGATGGGCATCTGGATATTCTGGCAGCAGGCAATCTTGTATAACGTGGAAGTGGTAACCCCAAGAAACGACGGAGGAATTGGGAGTTTTCCTCAAAGGAGACGGGAAAGGCCATTTCATAGCTGTATCTTACGAATCATCGGGATTCTTTGCCCCTGGCGACGTAAAAAGTCTGGCGTTAATACACTTCAATAATAATAGACAAGGAAATTCTGGTTGGGAACAATAATGACAGACTTCAGATATTTAAAGTAAAATAAGAATTCTAAAAGCTTCCTGTTTAATTACCTTTAATTATAATACATTAGGCCCATATATCAGTTGCTTTAGATTATGAAATTCCCTTTCTGTTTAGTACTCATAAGTCTTTCACTGTTTTCATGCAGCAAACTTTCTAAAGAAACCTTTGAAAAAATATCCTCTTCCAGGTCAGGTATTGATTTTATTAATGAATTGATAGAAAACGACACATTGAATTATACCGAAATTCCCTTATATGTATATGGGCGGAGGTGTTTCGGTGGGCGACATCAATAATGACGGACTGGATGACATTTTCTTCACCGGGAATCTGGTTCCCAATAAACTCTACCTTAACAAGGGGAATATGAAATTTGAAGACATATCCGAAAAAGCAGGTATAACGGGTAATCATCAATGGTTCACAGGTTCAACCATGGCAGATGTGAACAATGATGGCTGGCTGGATATTTATGTTTGCGTTTCAGGGAAATATCAGCCATCGGATAATTTGCTTTTTATCAATAACAAAGACAATACTTTTACGGAATGTGCAAAAGCTTATGGTATAAATGACAAAAGTTCTTCTGTTCAGGCTACTTTTTTTGATTATAACAATGACGGCTTTCTGGATTTATATGTTGCCAATTACCCGATAATACTGGTTAGTATGGGTGCCGAATTTTATCATAACAAAATGATCGAGAATAAATTCGAAGAATCAGGCCACTTGTATAAAAATAACGGGAATGGTACATTTACGGATGTGACTGACGAAGCAGGTGTACGAAATTTTGGTATGTCAATAGGTGTGGTTGCCATGGATTTTAATAATGATGGATGGAAAGATTTATACATATCCAATGATTTCAATCCCCCTGATCTTTTTTATCTGAATAATGGTGATGGCACTTTTAGAGAAATAGTAAAAGAGGCTACATTTCAAACCTCCATTTTTGGGATGGGCTTAGATGCAGCGGATTTCAATAACGATGAGCTGATTGATATGTTCCAGATTGATATGACTCCTGAAGATCATTTTCGCAGAATGGTGAATGTAATCCCAATGAGTCAGAATACATTTGATTTAAGTGTTGGTTTTGGAATTCATTATCAGTATATGCAGAATTCATTGCAGCTTAATAATGGAATCTTTGATGGCATCCCGGTATTTAGTAATATTTCGCTGTTTGCAGGAGTTGCCTATACTGACTGGAGTTGGGGTGGTGTTTTTCTGGATATGAATAACGATGGAAACAAGGATTTATTTGTTACCAACGGTGTTCTGAGAGACATAAATAACCGCGATATCTTAGAAAATGATCCGAATAGTGTTTATTTCAGACAAGTGAAGGAATATCGTCCGGAGCTTTTCCCAATTACCCCGGTAAGAAATTATGCCTTTGAAAACAATGGCGATTTAACTTTTGCTGATAAATCAGTTTCCTGGGGATTTGAAGAGCCGACTTTAGCCAATGGAATGGCTTACGGTGACTTCGATAACGATGGCGATCTTGACATAGTTATCAGCAATGTTAATGAGGAATCAGCTATCTATGAAAACAGAGTAGTTCATAAAGGCAATCATTATATTAAAATCAACCTGGCTGGTCCGGAAAACAATTTGTTTGGATTGGGAAGTATCGTTAAAGTAAAGACAGGTGATGTTACTCAAATTCAGGATTTTACGCTCACAAGAGGCTATCAGTCGAGTATGCCAACTACCATTCATTTTGGTTTGGGTCAGAAAGACACTATTGATGAAATAACTGTAATATGGCCTGACAGGAAACAGCAAGTACTTAAGAAAATCATAGCGGACCAGACACTTAAAATTGGACTATAACGATGCAGTTGCTGCAAAAACTCAGGATACCAAAAAAAAGTATTTCAAAGACGTTACAAATCTGTCCGGAATAACATTTGTTCATCACGAAGATAATTACAATGATTATGAATCTGAAGTGTTGCTTCCCTACAAGAATTCACAGATGGGCCCTGGTTTAGCTGTAGGGGATGTAAATGGAGACAAGCTTGAAGATTTTTATGTCGGCAATGGAAAGGGCTTTCCCGGAGCTATGTATTTGCAAACTGATAAAGGTACATTCAAGGAAATTCCGGGCCCGTGGATAGGTGATTCGATTTATGAAGATACAGGAGCCCTTCTGTTTGATGCCGACAATGACGGGAGATCGGATCTTTACGTTGTCAGCGGAGGAAATGATCACACGAAGAAAGCAGCCTATTACCAGGACAGGTTATATCTGAATACGGGGCAAGGCTTCATTAAAAGTATCAATATTCTTCCTGCCGATTTAAACAAAAGCGGCAAATGCGTAAAAGCTGCAGATTATGATAAAGATGGCGATCTCGATTTGTTTGTCGGAGGACGCATTGTTCCTGGAAATTATCCACTCCCTGCGAACAGTTATTTGCTGAAAAATAATGGAAAGAAAGGTGCTGATCTGAGATTTGAGAATGTAACAGAAGAAACAGCACCGGGACTTATGAATCTGGGACTTGTTACTGATGCTATCTGGGATGACTTTGACAGCGATGGTGATGTTGACCTTATTATTGTCGGGGAATGGATGAAAATTCGCTTTTTTGAAAACTCATCAACCGGTTTTACTGATGTTACCGATAAAGCTTGGATTTGGTGAAACAACCGGCTGGTGGTTTAGTATTAACAGTTGTGATATTGATAAGGATGGTGATAACGATTACCTTGCAGGTAATCTTGGATTAAATTACAGGTACAAAGCCAACGAAAAATCAATATTTGAAATATACTCCAATGATTTTGATTTGAATGGTAAGATTGATATCGTACTTGGTTATAGTGAAAAAGGGATAACTTATCCGGTTAACGGTTTTGATGGCACATCCAGGCAGATTCCGGTTATCAGACTAAGGTACAAAAGTTATGAAGAATTTGCAAAAGCAACATTGCCAGGAGATATATGGAGAACAAATGTTGAAAAGCTTCTTTGCATTACAGGGTAAATACATTTGCCCATCAATGGATTGAAAATAAGGGAAAAGGGAAGTTCACAATGCATGAACTTCCAAACAGGACACAGATTTCTTCCATCAATGATATGGTTGAAATGAAATATGACGATAATGACTCCGCTATAATAATTGCTGGTAATTTATATGGCACCGAGGTAGAGACACCGAGAAATGATGCAAGTATAGGACTTGTCTTGCAATTCAGACCCGAAAGGTGAAATAAAGGTTATTCCACCTGAAGAAAGCACTCTTTTCATTAAAGGTGAGGTGAAAGCTATCAGGAAGATCAAATTGGCTTCAGGAAAAGATGCTTTTCTGTTCGCGATCAATAATGATTCACTGAAATTGATTGAACTTGACTTAAACCCTTAGTTGAACAAAGATAAAGCCCTGCATTGTTTTGCAGATACGAAGACTATATCTTTATATTTAAACCACTACCTGATTTTTAACTTTTTAATCAATATGAAAAGACTAACATTTTTGATCACTTGTAGTGCTACTATTAGCGGCATTCAATTATGCTTCGAGCCAGGATTTGAAACTCAATGATCTTGAGTATTTCGAGACGCAAGGCGTCAATGTCCTTGTGTACAATAACCTTTTTACCGGAGGTTTTAACGATGAGAAGACCGCCGGTATAGAATTGATTCACCATGGCGTCAGAACAGCACAAGGCGGCGCTGTGAGACTTTCCAACACTCCGGAGCAGTGGGATCTTGTTCCGGCAATACCAACCCGAACGGTAGACCGTGCGTCGAAAACCATTGAGTCTACGTTAAGGTATGAAGATTACGATTTTGATTCGCGGGTGGTTGTCACGGCTAAGGGTAAAGGTGTTGAGATATCTGTTTACCTGGATAAACCCGTTCCCACGGCACTTGAAGGGAGTGCCGGATTTAATCTTGAGTTTCTACCCTCGCAATATTGGGGAAAGACCTATCTGATGGATGGGCGTCACAATCGATTCCCGCGCTATGTGGTAGGTAACACCATTACGAGGCCTAACAGTGAAAAACCAAAGCAATTCAAGGGGTATGTAACTTCCGACGACAGGGGGACCGGCAGATTTATCGATCCGCTTCCTCTCGAAACCGGCCGTACCTTTCTTCTTGCACCCGATGAACCCGAACGTCTGGTAAAAATCACCTCGCCTGATGCCGATCTTATGCTTTTCGACGGCCGTGTGCTGGCACAAAACGGCTGGTTTGTAGTTCGCAGTTTACTTCCGGCAGGAAAAACAGGCAAGGTTTTGACCTGGACAGTTGAACCAAATGCCATTAAAGGTTGGGTAAGAGAGCCAAATATCGGTTTCTCTCAGGTGGGCTACCTCCCTTCGCAACCAAAAGTCTCTGTCATTGAACTCGACAAGAAAGACAAACCGCTTGCAAAAGCATCGATATATAAAGTAGGCGACGACGGCAATGCTACCGAAGTATTCAGCGGCAAAATCGTATCCTGGGGTGACTATTATAAATATCACTATGTAAAATTCGATTTTTCTTCAGTTAACACCCCCGGTATATACTATATTCAGTATGGCGACTTTAAAACAAATAACTTTTTAATAGAAAATAACGTTTACGATAAGATCACCGACGCCACCAGCGATATATGGATCCCAATACATATGAATCACATGTTCGTAAACGAGGCTTACAGGGTGTGGCACGGCGAGCCTTTTAAGGAAGGTTATCTCCAGGCTCCGCCAAACACCGATCACTTCGACCTCCATAGACAGGGACCAACAACCGATACCAGGTATAAAGCTCTGGAATTGATCCCCGGATTAAACATAGGCGGTTTTTTCGACGCCGGAGATTTTGATATCGAGACAGGATCGAACATTGGCGTGGTGCAGAACTTTGTCCAGACATGGGAATATTTCAAACCCTTACGCGATCAGACTTTTGTTGATCAGAAGCAACGTTATGTTGATCTTCACCGTCCGGATGGGACACCAGACGTGTTGCAGTTTATCGAGCATGGAACATTGAACCTGGTAGCTCAGGCAGAGATTATCGGCCACATGGCACAAACTCTCTCTAACTCTGTTCTGGATAATTACCATCACCTTGGTGACGCAGCCTCAATAACAGACGGACTTCCTTATAATCCGAATCTTGGCCCTTACGAAGTAGCCCCTGACGGCCGGTCGAGCGGAGTTAAGGATGATATGTGGGCATTTACAAGCCGTAATCCCGGCCTCGATCTCAGGGCAGCAACGATGTTTGCCGCAGCAAGCCGGGCGTTGAAGGGATATAACGACGATCTTTCGGCAAGAGCGTTGCAACAGTCAAAAAGACTTCTGAAAGAGGCAACGGAATTACTTGCCAATCAGCCGCAGGATCGTGCTGGCATGGGTGGCGGATCAGCAAATATGGCCACCAATCTTCAACTGTACATCTCAACCGGGGAGAAACAATATATCGATAAATTTCAGGAACTTTTATGGCCTGCACTTGAGCGTAACGTTAGTGGCAACATTTTGACGGCATTACATGCCATACCGCACATGGACGCATCCTTCAAAGAAAAGCTGCGGCCGTATGTTGTAAAGTACAAAGAATACATCGACGGGCTTGAAAAGGATAATCCGTACGGAGTACCCATCGGCCTTGGTAACTGGGCAGGAAGCGGAGCCGTGGTGAGCTTTGGTACCACCATTTGCTTTGCCAGCAAACATTTCCCTGATATTATCGACGCCAGCCATGCTTTCAAGACCACCAACTGGCTATTTGGCTGCCATCCGTATCACAATTATTCATTAGTGGCAACGGTGGGCGCCGCTCGTCCCAAAGCAGTCTTTTATGGTAATAACAGGGCTGATTTCTCATTTATTCCGGGCAATGTTGCTCCGGGTATATTATTCAGAAAACCCGACCACTTTGAAAACTACGACGACTGGCCATTTCTGTGGGGACAAAACGAGGGCACGATTGGTGGAAATACCAGTTATTTAATTTTTGGATCAGCTTTTAAGAATTTAGTTAAATAAACAGATTGTTTTTAATAGTTTTGAATCAGCCACAGATTCAACCTGTTCAATTTTTACATTTTTAATCCAAAGTCCAGTAATTCGTTTCCTGTTTCTTCAATTGGATTCAATCCTGAAAGTGTTTTATTAACTATTTGACTATCTATTTTTTCCAATGGAACAGGGATTTCATCATCCTTCTTTTTAAAGTACCCTGAAATCACCGATGTAAGAGAGGTAATCAGACTTATGGAATTCATGATTACTTTTATGACCGATGACTATAATAGTGATCTGGACCCAAATTCACATCATCACTGGACAGGAACCATCATACTGGTTAAAGGGGAATAGCAGAATAATTACCTTAACTATAAGTTTTTAAACGCTAAACTAAAAAGCCCTGCATACGCCTGCAGCCTGATTATTCTATCGTATTTTCACTCCTACCCTTATTGTTTAAGGGACGGAGTTGGAGGAAGGGTTAAGAAAAGAAAAAAGAGGATTGCTCGTCACTTTGTTCCTCGCGATTCTCTAGGGATAACAGCCCAAGTAAAAAGCCTTGCAGCGCTTGAGCGGTTTGTTGGAATTACGTATGAAATTGCTTTACATGGTCACCCCTCTTTGCGGAGCAGAGAGAGCCTGCCCTGAGCGCAGCGAAGGGGGCAGGGGGTGAGTTCGTGCCGGGATGAGGATTGCTCGCTCCGCTTCTGATCCCCGGGGGGGTGGCTTTTCAACACTTTACAACAATTATTAACAGCAGTTTCGATTGGAAACGTGCGTTGGCAAACCGGAAATGGCGCGAACTTCAGCCTTTTTTGGGAGGGTGATGCATAAGGCATTTTGCCAAAAAAGGCTGAAGTTGTCATTTCCGGCGCCCTTTTTCTTTGGTTCGTTTCTTTTTGGACGAACAAAAAGAAATGAACATAAAAAAGGGTGACCTTTTGAGACACCCTCTTTAGGGTGAGGCCAACGAGGGAGGATTATTCGCTTTGCTCATGATCCTTTGGGGAGGTGCTTAACAACGAAAAATCCCTGTCTCGCCTTCGGCTCGACTGAGGTCTTTTTGTTTTAGTCCCTTATAAAAGGAAGCTTTTAACGGGTTTAAAAATGGGAGGATTGCTCGCTCTGCTCCTGATCCTCTGGGGGTGGCTTTTCAACACTTTACAACAATTATTAACAGCAGTTTCGATTGGAAACGTGCGGTGGCAAACCGGAAATGGCGCGAACTTCAGCCTTTTTTGGGAGCGTGATGCATAAGGCATTTTGCCAAAAAAGGCTGAAGTTGTCATTTCCGGCGCCCTTTTTCTTTGGTTCGTTTCTTTTTGGACGAACAAAAAGAAATGAACATAAAAAAGGGTGACCTTTTGAGACACCCTCTTTAGGGTGAGGCCAATGAGGGAGGATTATTCGCTTTGCTCATGATCCTTTGGGAGGTGCTTAACAACGAAAAATCCCTGTCTCGCCTTCGGCTCGACTGAGGTCTTTTTGTTTTAGTCCCTTATAAAAGGAAGCTTTTAACGGGTTTAAAAATGGGAGGATTGCTCGCTCTGCTCCTGATCCTCTGGGGGTGGCTTTTCAACACTTTACAACAATTATTAACAGCAGTTTCGATTGGAAACGTGCGTTGGCAAACCGGAAATGGCGCGAACTTCAGCCTTTTTTGGGAGGGTGATGCATAAGGCATTTTGCCAAAAAAGGCTGAAGTTGTCATTTCCGGCGCCCTTTTTCTTTGGTTCGTTTCTTTTTGGACGAACAAAAAGAAATGAACATAAAAAAGGGTGACCTTTTGAGACACCCTCTTTAGGGTGAGGCCAATGAGGGAGGATTGCTCGCTTCGCCCTCCTACGCCAAAGGCTTCGGCGGGCAAAGCTCGCGATCCTTTCGGGTGGTGCTTAACAACGAAAAATCCCTGTCTCGCCTTCGGCTCGACTGAGGTCTTTTTGTTTTAGTCCCTTACCTACGCCGAAAGCAGAGCTCTTCGGTTTAACCCCCGGGGGGGTTTAGGGAAACCAATGGGAGGATTGTTCGCTCCGCTCCTGATCCCCGGGGGGTGGCTTTTCAACACTTTACAACAATTATTAACAGCAGTTTCGATTGGAAACGTGCGGTGGCAAACCGGAAATGGCGCGAACTTCAGCCTTTTTTGGGAGCGTGATGCATAAGGCATTTTGCCAAAAAAGGCTGAAGTTGTCATTTCCGGCGCCCTTTTTCTTTGGTTCGTTTCTTTTTGGACGAACAAAAAGAAATGAACATAAAAAAGGGTGACCTTTTGAGACACCCTCTTTAGGGTGAGGCCAATGAGGGAGGATTGCTCGCTTCGCCCTCCTACGCCAAAGGCTTCGGCGGGCAAAGCTCGCGATCCTTTCGGGTGGTGCTTAACAACGAAAAATCCCTGTCTCGCCTTCGGCTCGACTGAGGTCTTTTTGTTTTAGTCCCTTATAAAAGCAAGCTTTTAACGGGGCTAAAACAAAAACCCCTCACCGCTTCGCGGCAAGGGATTTTTCTTTGTAGCGGAGGGAGGATTCGAACCTCCGACCTTTGGGTTATGAGCCCAACGAGCTACCACTGCTCCACCCCGCAATATTGAGGTGCAAAGTTAATACTTCATACTCAAATACCAAAAGAATCAAGCATTTTTTTACAATATTGGTTACATTTGGAGGTCTTGTGAAAGTGCCAGGTTTTCCGTAAATTTACATACTATTGTAAAAAAGGCTGGTGAAAGGTCGCAGTTGGCAGTTGGCAGTTGGCAAAAAAACAAGGACATAAGCTCATAAAAAATATACAAGGATTGGATTATGTTTGGCACTTTCAGGGATTTGACTGTTTACAAAAAAGCATTTGCATTTGCCATGAGGATATTTGAAATCACAAAAAAATTTCCTCACGGGGAGAAATTCGAACTGACCGATCAGATAAGGAGATCTTCACGGTCTGTTTGCCGGGCAATTGGTGAGGGCTATAGGAAACGCCAATATCCAAGGCATTTTTCAGCTAAAATAAGCGATGCTGATATGGAGAATACCGAAACACAGGTTTCCCTTGATTTCGCAGAAAGTTGTAAATACATTTCCGTCAAAGAGTATAAAGAACTTATTATTGAATCTGAAGAAGTTGGCCGAATGCTTAATCATATGATTGAAAATCCTGAAAAATATCGTCCGAGAAACCAAATCTAATCATATAACTTTTTGCCAACTGCTGTTTGCCAACTGCCCTGCTGTTGCCAACTGCCAACTGCCTACTTTCATAAGTACTATGCAATATTGAGAATATGAATTAATTTTGTCTATTAATTAAAATCAACCAAACCCATGCCACGAGTATTCAAAGCCACTGACATTGAAAATGAGGAAAAAGAATTAAAACGCGACTATCTCGACAGACATATGCCTCATGTTATTTGTCCCGACCAGGTGAAACGCGGCGAGAAATTTGCAGTTAAAGTAAGGCTCGGGGAGGAATATCCTCACCCTGATGAACATGATCACTTCATCAGCGTGATTCAGCTGTGGAACAGGGAGACATTGCTTGCCGAAGCACGATATACTGCCGGAGTTTATGGAAACCTGCCATCACATGTTGAAATCGATTTCTATATCGTCGCTCCTGAAGTATCGATGAACCTGTCAGCAATGTCAGTCTGTTCAAAACACGGACTCTGGCAGAGCGAGGACAAGCCGGTGAAAGTCGTTTAAGTGGCGGGTAATTTTACTCTTTTTAACGCCGTTCATTAATTGAATGTCGGAGGATTGTTATCTTTGCAGGCACACATTATATATAATATGCCAAAGAACGATAAGAAAAAAAGGACACTGGCGCGATAAATACAGGTTTTCTGTCAGTAATGACACTACCTTTGAAGAAGTATGGAGGATCAGGCTTACCAAATACAATGCTTTTCTTCTGATTACGTTCCTAGTGTTTTTTATAATTGGCGCTACAACATTACTTATAGCTTTCACAAACCTGCGGGAGTTTATCCCGGGATATCCCGATGTAACCATGAGACGCAATATTCTTATCAGCGCTATACGTCTTGATTCGCTCGAAAGGGAACTTGGCCTGAGGGATAAGTACTTTTACAATCTGAATGCAATTATTTCAGGGAAAGAGCCTGTTGATATTTATTCTGTTATGGATACAACAAGGAATTACAAATCTATAAGTTTTCAGTAATTCTCCTGAGGATTCAGCCCTGAGATCACAGGTTGAAAAGGAAGACCAGTATAATCTTTCGCTGGGTCAGACATACCCTGAGCCGGTAACAAGCCTGGCAGGACTGCATTTCTTCCCTCCTGTAAAAGGAATTGTCTCCGGGAAATTTGATCCTCGCACAAAGCATTTCGGAACTGACATGGTTACAAAACCAAAATCAACTGTTAATGCCGCCCTTGATGGTACTGTAATCTTTACCGGATGGACAATGGAAACAGGATTTGTTATTGAAGTTCAGCACTCCAATAATATTGTTTCTGTATATAAGCATAATGCAAGTCTTCTGAAAGAGACCGGAGATCTGGTCCGGACAGGTGAAGCAATTTCTGTTGTTGGTGATTCAGGTGAACTGTATACATCAGGACCTCATCTCCATTTTGAGATATGGTACAAAGGAAGTCCGCTTGATCCTGAAAAACATATTATTTTCTAAAATCGGAAAAACGGTATGCCAAAAAGAATTGCATTGTTGGGATCAACCGGATCAATAGGCACTCAGACACTGGATGTAATTTCCAGGTTTCCCTGTGAATTCAAGGTTGAAGTTCTGACTGCCGGAAATAATATAAAACTTCTCGCACAACAGGCAAAAAAATTTCTTCCTGATTCTGTCGTTATTGGAAATAAGTCACATTATCCCCAGTTAAAGGAAGAACTTAAAGATTACCCATGTTAAAGTACTATGCAGGTGATGATGCCATTGAACAGGTAGTGACAGGTTCCAATATTGACCTTGTCATTGCTGCAATGGTTGGATATTCAGGACTGAGACCTACAGTTGCAGCAATTAAAGCCGGTAAAAAAATTGCCCTTGCCAATAAGGAGACACTTGTTGTTGCCGGGGAGATAATAAAAAAACTTGTTAAGGAATCAGGAAGCCGGATTATTCCTGTTGATTCAGAACATTCTGCAATCTTTCAATGTCTTGCCGGAGAATCCGGAAATCCGATTGAAAAAATAACTCTGACAGCCTCAGGAGGTCCTTTTCTTAATTTTACACGGAGAGATGCTGAGAATGTCAAACCTTATGAAGCACTTAAACATCCAAACTGGGATATGGGAAATAAGGTCACAATCGATTCAGCTTCACTAATGAACAAAGGACTTGAGGTGATTGAAGCAAAATGGCTTTTTGATCTCGATCCCGATCAGATAAAAGTTAGTGATACATCCCCAGTCGATAATCCATTCAATTGTCCATTTTGCTGATGGTTCAGTTAAAGCACAGCTGGGAATGCCCGATATGAGGATTCCGATTCTGTATGCACTTACCTATCCCGACAGATTCACTTCCGATCTTCCACAGCTTGACCTTAGCCTCTACCAGACACTTACTTTTTGCGATCCGGATATAAAAAGATTCCGTAACCTTTCCCTTGCATATGACGCCCTTAAACAGGGTGGCAATATGCCCTGTATAATGAATGCAGCAAATGAAGTTGCAGTAAATGCATTTCTTGCCGGGAAGATCGGATTTCTGCAGATGTCTGATGTTGTTGAATATACAATGGAAAAAACGGAATATTTTCCAGTCTCCGGGTCTTGGATTCCTTGAAACAACTGATATTAACGCCCGGGAAATTGCATTAAACTATATTAACAAACTACATAAGAAATGATGACAATACTAATTAAAATACTTCAGTTTATTTTGAGCCTTTCAATTCTTGTAATAATACATGAATTCGGACATTTTATTCTTGCCAAGCTATTTAAAACAAGAGTTGAAAAATTCTACCTCTTTTTTGATCCCTGGTTTTCACTTTTCAAAATTAAAAAAGGTGAAACAGAATATGGAATGGGATGGCTGCCTCTGGGCGGATATGTAAAGATCTCAGGGATGATCGATGAATCGATGGACAAGGAACAGATGAAACAACCTCCGCAGCCATGGGAATTCAGGTCAAAGACTTCATGGCAGCGACTTCTTATTATGACAGGCAGGAGTGATTTTCAACTTTATTTCTGCAATGCTGATCTATGTTTTGGTACTGTATGCCTGGGGCGAAACTTATCTGCCGACTTCCAATGTTAAATATGGTATTGTTACCGACTCTGTCGGATATTCAATTGGATTAAGAAACGGAGATAAGATTCTTTCTGTCGATAATCAGAATATTGAAAATTTTGTCCAGATCACCACCGATATTGTCTTGAATGACCGTAAAACAATCCAGGTTGACAGGAACGGAGAAGTATTGAATATTAACGATTCCAACCGAGCTATGTTCCAAAGATGCTTAAGGGGAAAGGACAGATTGAACCAAGGACTCCTTTCGGACCTTATGTAATATCAGGCTTTGGGAAAGAATCTCCGGCAAAAGCTGCCGGATTGCTTGCCGGTGATGAACTGACTTGGACTTGACGGACTAAGGTTCACCTGGTATGATGAATTTCAGAAATATCTTGCCGAGAACAAGACCAGGTCAATGTCTGTGAATGTCCTGCGCAAGGGAGAAAATGTTGATATTCCGGTAATACCGACTACAGAAGGATTTCTTGGAATATTGAGTTCAAGATCGTATGACAAGATATTTGACCTGAAAACAATAAAATACGGTTTCCTCGAATCAATTCCTGCCGGTATTGCAAAAGGATTCAAAACAATTGGAGATTACCTGAAGCAATTCAAGCTGCTTTTCTCAAAGCATACAAAAGCTTATGAATCGCTCGGAGGATTTATTACAATCGGAAGCATTTTTCCCGGGGTTTGGGACTGGCAGTCCTTCTGGAACCTGACTGCCTTTCTTTCAATAATCCTGGCAGTGATGAATATTCTTCCTATTCCGGCTCTCGACGGCGGACATGTCATGTTCCTTCTGTATGAGGTAGTTACCGGGAGAAAACCAAGTGATAAGTTCCTTGAATATGCACAGATTGCAGGAATGGTAATTCTTTTCGCACTGCTTATCTTTGCAAACGGGAATGATATATTGAGGCTGATAAGGAAGTAGACGGAAGTCGGAAGACGGAAGTCTTAAGTGAATTAAGTCACTTAAAGAGCACTCTGAAGCAGAAGGGGACGGGAGTAGTACTTGCGAACGAGTTAAGAGTCTGAGCTAATGAAGACTTGGCAGGACGGGGGTGAGTACGTGTGAAGACTAAGACCGAAGACCGAAGAAGGAAGGAAGGGAGAGTGGAAGAAGTTAAAACTGGGACTTCGGTCTGAAAATATTATTCAGCTTCTGATTTGTAAATAATCAAAGTATTTTTAACTTTGCAGAAAATCAAATACTAAAAGAGATGGGAAAGATAGGTTTAACTGAGATAATACTGATTTTGCTTGTTGTTGTACTTCTTTTCGGAGGCCGTAAAATTCCTGAATTAATGAAAGGTATTGGTCAGGGTATGAAAGAATTCAAAAAGGCTTCGAAGGTTGATTCTGAAAGTGACCCGAAATAAATCTCAGGGAAAGCAAATTCTAATTCAAGGATATTTAAAGTGTACGGGCTGGTAAAACAGCCTTTTTTCATTCAGACTTTGCCGATGAGGGCGGGAGGGCAACCCGGAACCACCCCGGCCGGGAAAGTAAATTGTAAACCTCTCAAAAATCTATAGTCCCGGCCACCCCTCCTTGCAAAAAGGAGGGGAAAGTTATCAAACTTAAATTCAGTACTTTACATTCTGTTTTGGGTCAAATTCGTTCCCTATTTCCCTGTTCGAAGCCAAATTTAAACCTGCTTGTTGTGCCATTACGACCTTGGATTCGCGTACAGATCTGGTTATGAAACAGGTTCGTATTTCTGATTTCTTCTTTCAGGATCAAATCCTGCCTCCCTTATTATCGACTGCATCTCATCAGCATCAAAACGGTTATTTGCCCCTGCAGCACTTACAACATTCTCTTCAATCATTATCGATCCAAGATCATTTGCACCGGCATGAAGTGACAGCATAGCAATTTCCTTACCGACAGTGAGCAACGAAGCCTGTATATTCTTAATATTATTCAGCATGATCCTGCTTATGGCGATCAGGCGTATGTAATCAGGTCCGTTATACCTGCTTTTTATTCCAAACTTCTCCGAAAGAACTGTCCCTTCATCCTGAAATGGCCAGGGTATAAATGTTATAAATCCATAATGTTCCTTATGTTTTTCAGCCTGAAGATCCCTGATCTTTATAAGATGTTCAATCCTCTCTGCAATTGTTTCAACATGTCCGTACATCATTGTTGCCGATGTGGGCAGATTAAGCTTGTGAGCTTCTCTCATCACTCCAAGCCACTCCCCGGCAGTAGCTTTGGCAGGTGAAACTATTTTCCTGACCCTGTCGGACAGAATTTCAGCACCTGCACCCGGAAGACTGTCCAGCCCTGCTTCCATAAGCCTGGTAAGCACATCATAATATGACAGTTTTTCTTTTTTTGAAAGATAAACAATCTCAGGCGGGCCAAGTGCATGAAGTTTCAGTCCGGGATATAACTCCTTGAGTTTTCTGAAGAGATCTGAATAGAAATCGAGTCCGAGATCCGGATTCATGCCCCCCTGAAGCAGAAGCTGATCACCTCCAAGGGAAATCAGTTCATCAATCTTTCTCATATAGTCATCAATTGAAGTAACATATGCATCGGGAGAACCTTTTTTCCTGCAGAAATTACAGAACGAACACTGCGAAAAACAGATATTTGTGATATTCACATTTCTGTCGATCATCCATCCGGCATACTTCCCCGGATTATGGATCTGCCGGAGCTTGCCTGCAACGAACATCAGCTCTTCGAGAGGGGCATTTTCATAAAGAAAAACTCCTTCATCCGTATCAAGAGGCAATAAGGTTCAGAGCTCTGGTATATAGCTTATTAAGTTCCAATTATTTTAAGTCTTTTCTTGTTTAAAATACAAAGTAATTAAGAACTTACACAGAGTTCCACTGACCTGCCTGCCGGTAGGCAGGGATGTCACAGAGTCCACAGAGTTTGTGACTAATCGTGCTCATTATCCCCTCTGTGGAACTCAGTGATACCTCTGTGCTCCTCAGTGTAAGTTTTTATAATTGTTGCTCTTCAAATTCGAAATTTATAAAGAAAAAAGAGTTATAAAGTAATTCGCAAAGTAAAGCATAATCGCAAAGGTAACTCTTTGGACACTAACCAATCAATAATTTAATTAACTTTACATCTTTTAATTCTGACAATAAAATCTATGAAACCAGAACTAATCAGAATATCACAAATATCTCCTGATCAATCTGTTGTATGTATCATTGGGAAAGACAAGATCCCGGAAAGCCTGATGCTCAGCAAAACCGAAAAGGAGTATGCATAAAAGGACAGATAGCTGCGAAAGAAGAGTATGTAATTATCAACTCGTACTTTAAGAGTACATACCTTATCAGAACAAAGGAAGGTGTTCCGGATTACAAAATCAAAGGAGGAACTGAGAAAGACAGCTTCAAATCTAAGAAACTTATAAAATCGAATAATCATTCCGAACTTGTAATTACCTCTGATAATGCATTATAAAGGAGCTGTTGAAGATTTTACTGAAGGACTGCTTCTAAGCTTCTACTCGTTCGACAAATACAAGACACGAAAGGAAAAGGGTGAGAAAAAGAATTTACCCGTCAAAACTTCTGTTGCATGGGGATATTGAAGATAAAGATCTGAACTGGCTAATTGATCTTACAGATGCTGTTTACTTTATCCGCGATCTTATAAATGAACCGGTTAACCATCTTAATGCCACCATGCTTGTCGGAAGAGATCAAGAAGATGGGAAATATTGCCGGCTTCAGGGTTGAAGTTCTGAATAAGGGAAAGATAGAAGCACTTGAAAATGGGTGGTCTGCTGGCTGTCAATAAGGGAAGTGTTGATCCTCCGGTATTCTGCATTCTTGAATGGAAGCCTGAAAATCATCTTGAACAGCGAATCCTGTTGTTCTGGTCGGCAAAGGAATTGTTTATGATACCGGAGGACTGAATATCAAGACCGGTGATTATATGGACAATATGAAAGGTGATATGGCCGGAGCAGCAACGGTTACAGGGGTTTTATATACAATTGCCAAAACCGGAATTCCTCTTCATGTAATAGGCCTTGTTCCCTCAACTGATAACCGTCCGGGAGGAAATGCCTACACCCAGGGTGATATTATCACAATGTACAACAAAATGACTGTTGAAGTTGGCAATACTGATGCTGAAGGAAGACTTATCCTGGCGGATGCAATCAGCTATGCATCAAAATTTAAGCCTGAACTTATTATTGATATTGCAACTCTTACCGGTTCAGCAGCCATGACATTTGGAAACCAGGCAATTGCAGTAATGACCAATGCCGACAGAAAATATTTCAATCTTCTTGAAGAATGCGGCAATGATGTTTATGAAAGAATAGCCGAACTTCCTTTCTGGGAGGAATATGGTGAAATGATAAAATCTGATATTGCTGATATTAAAAATATTGGAGGCAGGGAAGCAGGAGCTATTACAGCCGGTAAATTTCTTGAAAAATTTGCAGAATATCCCCTTATCCATCTGGATATTGCCGGAACCGGGATACTGAAAAAGGATGATTTTTACAGACTGAAGGATGGACCCGGTTCAGGATTAAGATTGCTGTCAACATTTCTAAAGAGGCTTGCAGCAGATTATATGATAAAGAAATGACATTGTTATGGAAAAAAAAACAATAATTGCAGGAATCTCACACGGAGATATTAATGGCATCGGATATGAGGTTATCATTAAAGCTCTGATGGATACCGATGATGAATGATATTTGCATCCCAGTTGTATATGGATCACCCAAAGTGGCAGCATATCATCGTAAAGCTTTGAATATTAATAATTTCAGTTTTAATAATATCAGATCAGCTGAAGAAGCTCATGCCAAAAAGGCAAATATGATAAATTGCCTTGATGATAATATCAGGGTTGAGCTTGGAAAATCAACACCCCAGGGAGGTGAAGCAGCACTTGATTTCTCTCGAAAAAGCTGTTGAGGATCTGTAAAAGCGGTAAGATAGATGTTCTGATTACAGCACCAATTGATAAACATAATATTCAATCGGAGAAATTTCATTTTAACGGACATACTGAGTATCTTAAATCAAAAGCAGGAGCAGAGGATGTTCTGATGTTCATGATAGGAGAAAGCATGAGAATTGGTATTGCAACAGGACATGTACCTCTCAGCAAAGTTCCGGAACTGATAACAGTTGACCTTCTTATCAGCAAAATCAGACTGATGAATCAATCTCTTATCTTCGATTTTGGAATACGCAAACCACGAATTGCAGTTCTTGGACTTAATCCTCATGCCGGCGATAATTCACTGCTGGGAAGAGAAGAAGCTGAAATAATTATTCCTGCAATTCAGCAGGCTGTAAAAGAGGGGATACTGGCATTCGGACCTTTCCCGGCTGATGGATTTTTCGGAGCAGGATCATTTTCAAAATTTGACGGTATTCTTGCAATGTATCACGATCAGGGTCTTGCTCCGTTTAAAGCATTGTCATTTGATACAGGAGTTAATTTTACTGCAGGATTGCCATTCATCAGAACATCCCCTGTTCATGGAACTGCTTTTCAGATTGCCGGAAAGGGAGAAGCTTCTGAAAACTCATTCCGCCAGGCTATTTATCTTGCCTGCGATATTTTCAGAAACAGGCAGATGTATTCTGAAATAACCAAGAATCCTCTTAAACATCAGGATATTGAAATCTCATACTGACAGGGTTGATGAACTTCCTCCTGATATTTTTAATCCTGAACAGTCAATTATGATAGATTATATAAAAGGAAACATTACCCGAATGACTCCTACATTTCTCACTATTGAAAATCGGAGGTATTGGTTATTTTATTAAGTATTTCACTTACAACTTTTTCAAAACTTGAAGGTAAAACTGAATGTTAAGATTCTGGTTCATGAAGTGATAAGGGAGGACAGCTCATCAGCTTTTCGGATTTGCCGATAAGGAGGAACGGGATATTTTCAGACTTGCTGATATCTGTTTCAGGTGTTGGTGCAAATACTGCCAGAATGATGCTTTCTTCACTCAATCCCGGTGAAATTGAAAAGGCAATTATCAGGATCAGATGTCAATATTCTGAAAGAGTGTTAAAGGGATCGGTTTAAAAACTGCCCAGAGGATAATTGTTGACCTGAAAGATAAACTTGGAAAACAAGCCGGAAGCGGTGAAATATTTGCATTTACAGACAATACAAAACGTGAAGAGGCGTTATCTGCATTAGTGATGCTTGGGTTTGCCAAAAGTGCTGTCTCTAAAAGTCCTTGACAAAATAGTCAGAGAAGAAAAAAACCTGACTGTTGAGGATATGATAAAGAGAGCGCTTAAGAACTTGTAAATCTGAATATAAGCTGGATTGGGATCAGGGATATCATATAAAAATCTTCTGATATTTTCATATTTTGTTCTCTTCGCTTCTCTATTCCTCTGGTCCGCCAGAAGCAAGTGGTCAGGTTTCAAATCAGACCTCTGTAAACGATACAACCAGAAAATCACCTTTAAAGTTAAAGGATGTTTCAGGAATTCCCTGGGAATCAGCACCAAAAGCTCCCCTTTTTCTCGATAATCCTTCAAATATAAAATCAACTGTGATGTATGATCCTGAAAAGAATGAATATATTCTTTATCAGAAAGTAGGAGCATTTGATTACGGCACTCCTGTTCATATGACTCCTGAAGAATTCCGGAAATATGAATACAACAAGGAGATGCGCGATTACTGGCAATCAAGGATCTCGGGAGATGAATCAGGATTCAGATCAAATCTTATTCCACAGATAGAGATCGGAGGTGCAGCATTTGACAAGATATTCGGCAGCAATACAATCAATATAATTCCACAGGGATCAGCTGAGCTGATCTTCGGGATCAATATTTCACGCACACGAAAATCCGACACTTTCGGAAAAACTCAGAACAATCCCCACATTCGACTTCAAGGAAAAGATCCAGATGAATGTTACCGGAACAATCGGTGATAAGATGCAGCTGGGAGTCAATTATAATACCGATGCAATGTTCGAATTTGAGAACAGGACAAAGCTTCAGTATTCAGGAAAGGAAGATGAAATACTAAAAAAAGTTGAAGCCGGAGATGTAACACTTCCTCTTACAGGAACCCTGATAACAGGAAGTTACAGTCTTGTTCGGCCTTAAAACCGAAATGCAGTTCGGGAAGCTTAACATGACAACAGTTCTTTCGCAGCAAAAGGGCGAATCATCAGTAATTGAGGTGAAAGGAGGTGCCCAGATCAGTGAATTTGAGAGTATATGCTGATGATTATGAAGCAAACAGGCACTTCTTTCTTTCACAGTATTTCAGGGATATTTATGATGATGCCTTAAGAAACCTGCCTGTTGTCAGTTCAGGAATTAATATCGAACGGATTGAGGTATGGATAACAAATAAGACAAGCAGTTTTGAGGAAACAAGGAATATAGTTGCTTTTATGGACCTCGCCGAAAACAGAAATCATATTTACAATAAAATTCCGGCATTCCAGGCCAGCTCCGGGGTCGCCCAGGATATCCTGACAACGGGAGCAATCACCTTTACGATGAGGCAACGGTGAATTATTCTGCTCTGAGAGATGTTGACCAGGTGACAACTGCATTGAGCCGTTATACCCGGGTTTTCAGATTGGCCGTGATTTTGAGAAGATTGAAAATGCAAGGAAGCTGAATGACAGGGAATATACCCTCAACAGCCAGCTGGGATATATCTCGCTGAATACAGCTCTGAATACCGATGAGGTTCTTGCTGTTGCTTATGAATATACTCTCAATGGCCAGGTTTATAAAGTAGGAGAATTTTCAACCGACGGAATAACTGCCCCACAGACTCTGATCCTGAAACTTCTTAAAGGGACAACCCTGAGTCCCAAATTCCCTACCTGGAACCTGATGATGAAAAACATCTATTCACTTGGTTCAGGCAAGCTCGAAAGAAATGATTTTCAGCTTAATATTCTTTATCAGGATGATAAAACAGGAAATTCAATAAATTATCTTCCTGAGGGAAAACTGGCAGATAAAATTCTTCTTACAGGTTCTGGGACTTGATAATCTTAATTCCCAGCTTGACCGGGAATCAGATGGTTATTTTGATTTTATTGACGGTGTAACAGTAATGATGAACAGGGGGAAAATTATCTTTCCTGTTATTGAACCTTTCGGAAGCCATCTGCAGAAGACAGATTGGCGATCCAATCTGATTGCAGACAAATATGTCTTTCAGGAACTGTATGATTCGACTCAGACAGTTGCCCGGCAGATGGCTGAGAAGAACAAATTCAAACTGACCGGACAGTATTACCTCTGAATCAGGATCTGAAATAAGGCTTAATGCAACAAATATCCCGCAGGGAGCAGTAAAGGTTACTGCCGGAGGTGTAACTCTTACTGAAAATACTGATTATACTGTTGATTATAATATGGGTACTGTAAGGATTATAAATTCAGCCCTTATTGAATCGCAGACACCTATCCAGGTTTCACTTGAAAGCAACCAGTTTTTCGGATTCCAGACCAAAACTCTTGTTGGAACACATCTCGATTACAGGTTCTCAGATAATTTCAATATCGGAGGTACAATTCTTCATCTTACTGAAAGACCATATACCCAGAAAGTCAATTTTGGCGAAGAACCGATTTCAAATACAATCTGGGGTCTTAATACATCATACAGAGCAGAATCACAGCTTCTTACAAAACTCATTGACAAAATTCCCCTTCTCGAAACCAAAACTCCTTCAAGCATCTCTTTTTTCGGGGAATTTGCCAACCTGATCCCCGGCCATTCAAGGGCAATTTCAAATGCAGGCAATTCATATATTGATGATTTTGAAGCAAGCGAAATACCTCTTGATCTTAAATCATTTAATGCATGGACAATTTCAAGTATTCCACAGGGACAGGATCAGCTTTTTCCTGAAGCACAGATTGAATAATAATCTGTACAGCGGATTCAACAGGGCAAAAATTGCCTGGTATGTTATTGATCCTCTTTTCCTGAGGAACGGATCTTCAACCCCTGATCATATCAAGCAGAATCCTGATCTACAATCGAGCCATTTTGTAAGGGAGATCTATGAAAATGAGATATTTCCCAACAGGGAAAGCCCAAGCGGAATACCTACAAATATCTCGGTACTGAACCTCGCCTATTATCCCGATGAAAAAGGTCCATATAACTTTGATACTGATCCCGGTCCCTATTCCAGGGGAATGAACTCAGATGGAAAGCTTAATGATCCTGAAACAAGATGGGGCGGTATAATGAGAGAGGTTCTTACAAGTGATTTTGAAACAGCCAATATCCAGTATATTGAATTCTGGCTGATGGATCCTTTTGTTGAAAATCCGACTCATGAGGGAGGTGATCTTTATTTTAACCTTGGAAATATTTCAGAAGATATTCTACGTGATTCAAGGAAAAGCTTTGAAAACGGACTGCCGGGTTCTCCGTTGCTTCAGAATATTGATACAACTTCCTGGGGAAGGATTCCCACAGTTCAGTCTGTTGTTCATGCCTTTGACAATGACTCTGAATCACGGACTTACCAGGATGTCGGACTTGATGGACTGAGGGATCAGGATGAACAGACATTTTTCTACCGATTATCTCCAGAAATCTGAGGCAATAACCAGTCCTGAGACATTTACGGAAATCATCAAGGACCCTTCAAGTGATGATTTTCATTATTTCAGAGGATCTGATTATGATCAGAATCAGCTCGGAATTCTTGAAAGGTATAAGAAATACAACGGGCAGGATGGAAACTCACCGACATCGGAAATGTCGACAGAATCTTATCCGACCACAGGATCAACACTGCCTGATATGGAGGATATCAACCGTGACAATACCCTGAGTGAAACTGAAAGCTATTATCAGTACAGGGTAAGCATACGTCCTGAAAATATGAAAGTTGGATCAAATTATATTGTTGATGAGATTGAATACGAAGCAACACTTGCAAACGGAAATAAATCAAAAGTCAAATGGTATCAGTTTAAAATCCCTATAACTGATTATCAGAAGGACTGTCGGCATGATAAGTGACTTTAAATCAATACGTTTCATGAGGATGTTCCTGAAGGATTTTAAAGAGCCTGTCATAATGCGTTTTGCCGAACTAAATCTTGTAAGGGCAGAATGGAGGAAATACAATATTTCATTCATGGAAGGCGGAGAAAGGATAACAGTACCTGAGCCGACTGACGGAACATTCGAAATAAGCTCGGTAAGCATTGAAGAAAATGCCGGCAAAGATCCTGTGAATTATGTATTGCCTCCCGGATTTGACAGGATTACTGATCCTCAGAATCCCCAGCTGAGGCAGCTCAACGAACAATCGATGGTTCTGAAGGTTCAGGATCTTGATGATGGAGATGCACGTGCTGCATTCAGGAATGTAAATCTTGATATCAGACAGTACCGGAGCCTTAGAATGGAAGTTCATGCTGAAGCACTGATAGGACAGCCTCTTTATGATGATGAACTTACTGCATTTATCAGGATTGGTATCTGATTATAAATCTAATTTTTATGAATATGAAATTCCTTTAAAGCTCACACCACCGAAACCAGCGGAAGATATGATAATAAATCAGATGAAGTCGAGGGCAATTGTCTGGCCCGAGGAGAACAGGTTCAATATAGATCTGTCAGTCCTCCAGGAAGCCAAAAAGGAACGCAACAGGCAGATGCAGGAGCCGGGATCATCACTGAGCATTTCGGATGTCTTTGCTTTTGCTGCTGATTCAAATAAGGTTTATGTGTGCGGGAATCCGAACCTGAGCAATGTAAAAGTGATAATGGTAGGTGTCAGGAATCCTATAAAGACCAGGAATCCCGCGTACCGATAATGGTGATCCAAAATCGGGAGAAGTATGGGTAAATGAATTAAGGTTAAGTGATTTTATTGAAAACGGAGGCTGGGCAGCAAATGCACATTTACAGGCTCGTCTGGCTGATCTTGGAACTGTTGATATTGTCGGACAGGCAAGCACTCCCGGATGGGGAAGCATCGACAAAAAAGTAAATGAAAGGAGCAAGGAAGAGATATTGAAATATGATCTTTCCTCAAGCCTGGAACTTGGTAAATTTTTCCCTGAAGAGATGGGTGTACGCCTTCCTGTTTATGTTGGCTATTCTGAAACACGGATAAAACCGCAGTATAATCCACTCGATCCGGATATTCAGCTGAAAGATGCGTTGGATGAGGCTCCTGACAAGGTGGCCAGAGACTCGCTTAAGGCAATTTCAGAAGATTATGCAAGACGAAAGACAATTTCAGTAAATAATGCGGGAATAACCAAGCGCGGCGAAAAACCGCATGCATGGGATCTTGCCAATTTCAGTGTGAACTACACCTATAATGAAATTTACAGGAGCAATACAAAGACTGAGATTGATCTGGAAAAGAATTACAGGGGAGGAATTAATTATAATTATGAAGCACAGCCAGCCAATATTATGCCATTTAAAAATGTAAAATTCCTTAATTCGCCTATTTTCAGGATCATAAAAGATTTCAATTTCTATGCTTTTCCAAAGAGCATTTCATTCAGGACAGATATGTCGCGGTATTATAATGAAATAAAGACCAGAAATATAAATAATCCCTATCTTCTTATAAAGCCTACTTTCAGGAAAGATTTTGAATGGATCGAGGATGTTCGATATTAAATATGATGTTACAAGGCAGCTTAAAATTGATTTTACCTCAACAAATATTGCAAGGATCGATGAACCTGAAGGGGGAGTTGACCGGAAGAGATACCGGAGTGATTACGAAAACTGGCAGGATTCAGTTCTTACAAATCTGAAGAACTTTGGAAGAACAACCTCATATAATCACTTCTTCAATGTAACTTACAACCTTCCGATCAACAAACTACCTCTTCTTTCCTGGATCAATGCCAATGCAAGGTTCGGCTCTGATTATTCATGGCTCGCCGGCGCTCTGTATCCCGACTCCCTGAATATTAATCTTGGCAATATCATCAAGAATCATAATGAGCTTACCTTTTCGGCAACGGCCAACCTGGCAACCCTTTACGGCAAGTCGAAGTTTCTTAAAAAGATTGAAAATAATACACGGCCCGATGCAGTTCAAAGGATGAAGACTGAATTCAAAACCGTAACTTTCACAAGGGATAATGTTAATTTCAGGGCAGATATTGTCAGGGGCCTTACTCATAACCTGAGGACCAAAGATGTAAAAGTCAGGATCCTTAAAAAAGACGGGACAGAACTGGCTGGGAAACTTGATATAATTTCTGATAACAGGGTAAATTTTACAGCTTCCGAATCGTCAGATGGCTGCCAGGTATCGATTGAAGGAAGGATACCGAAAAAACGCAATCCGCTGACAGTCACAGGGGAATATATGCTGCGTGCAATGATGGGGATCAGGACTGTCAGCTTAACCTATACTTCATCCCAGGGTCAATATCTTCCTGGCTTTTTGCCTGAAGCAGGTTTCCTGGGAATGGCCAGAACCAACGATGTTTCAGCACCGGGGCTGCCATTTATCCTTGGTTACAGTGAAAAGAACTTCTTCAGTAAAGCTGTGCACAACGGCTGGCTTACCACGGATACACTGCTTAATACGCCTGCAGTTTATAACAATAAGCTCGATCTTTCATTGCGGAGTACTGTGGAACCATTCCCCGGACTAAAAATTGATATTAATGCCGACAGGAGATTCCTTGAAAATGAAAGCTCTTATTATACTGCTGATTTTAACGGCAATTTCCCTGACAGCACGCGTAACAGGGTTATTACCGGTAACTTTTCAATTTCAATTATTTCGTGGGGAACAGCTTTCGAAAAGATATCAAAGAAGAATGATTATATCTCGGCAACCTTTGAAACATTCAAGAAAAATGCTGCAATAATATCCGGAAGAAGGGCGGGTGAGCGGCAAAGAATTGATCCGGGCTATAATCCTGACATAGATCCGACGACAGGACAACCCATTGAAGGCGAGTTTAAAAGCGGTTATGGCAAGACATCAAGGGAAGTTCTGATACCCGCATTTTATGCAGCTTATACGAAGACAAATCCGGCAAAGGTGGAGCTTGCGACATTTCCATCAGCCTTCCGTATGATGCCAAACTGGCGACTGACATTTGACGGATTGTCAAAATTTGAATTTGTGCAGAAAGTATTCAGGTCGGTCAGCCTTACCCATCAGTACAGGAGCATTTACCAGATAGGATCCTATACCACAAACCTGAATTATGCAACCGATGCCAGCGGTATCAGCAATATCAGGGATCTTCAGAAGAATTTCATCCAGCAGTATGAAATAAATGTTGTTACAGTGAGTGAACAGTTCAGCCCTCTCATAAATGTGGATATGAACTGGAAGAGTAACCTCACTTCACGCTTTGAATGGAGGAAATCACGTACTGTTTCACTTAACCTTACAAGCAACCAGATTTCGGATTACAGGATCAACGAACTGGTTTTCGGAGCCGGCTACAGGTTTGATGATGTGCAGATAATAATTAAAACAGGAAATGGCCAGAGAGCTTTGAAAAGTGACCTCAACTTACGATTTGATCTTTCGATCCGGGATAACAAGACAATTGCCAGGAAACTTATTGAAGATGTTAACCAGCCGGTTGCAGGGATCAAAGTATTCACTGTGGGAGCAACTGCAGATTATGTTTTAAGCGACAGATTCAACCTTCAGATCTTTGCAGATCACACAATGAATAATCCTTTTGTTGCAAATACATTCCCGACCTCCAATACCAACTTCGGATTCAGCCTGAAGTTTACACTGGTTCAGTAGTAAAAAGTCCTGAATTCAACGTGGAGCATGCTGATTTCACCTCCTAAAATCAGCCAATCACTGTGAAAATAAATGAAATACACAATCCTTCGTAACATTTTTTTTAGTTACTTTTGACTGGATTTCATCAACCTGTTCAAAGTTTCCTTTAATAAAAGTTAACCTTTATGAAAAGAACAAAACCGCATCTGAAATTCTGGCAGATCTGGAATATGAGCTTTGGATTTTTGGGGATCCAGTTTGGTTTTGCACTTCAGAATGCCAATGTAAGCAGGATCTTTGAGACACTTGGGGCGAAAGTTGAGAACATACCGATTCTCTGGATAGCTGCACCTGTTACAGGTCTCATTATTCAGCCTATAATAGGTCATATGAGCGACAATACATGGAACAGGCTGGGCAGGAGGCGTCCTTATTTCCTGACAGGTGCCATCCTTGCATCGCTTGCACTTATCATTATGCCCAACTCACCTGTCCTGTGGATTGCTGCAGGAATGTTGTGGATCATGGATGCATCCATCAATGTTTCAATGGAACCTTTCAGGGCATTTGTAGGAGACATGCTGCCTTCAGAACAGAGGACGACAGGTTTTGCCACCCAGAGCTTCTTTATCGGAACCGGGGCTGTTATTGCATCTGTTTTACCCTATGTCCTTACAAATCTCTTTAACGTTCAGAATACTGCTCCTGCAGGTGAGATACCACTTTCGGTCAGGCTTTCCTTCTATATTGGAGGAATTGTATTTATTTCAGCTGTACTTTGGACCATAATCAGGACAAAAGAATATTCACCGGAGGAGCTGCGTGAATTTTCAACTGAAGAAAAAAGTGCAGAGGAAGTTGACCTGAACGGGATTAAATCGCTGGGGAGCACTCCCTTTGTAAAAAGAGGGATCTACTGGATCCTGGCAGGAGTTGCTGTAAGCATTCTTGTAATGCAGTTCTCTCTTGAAAAGGAATTATATATCCTCTCAATTGGAATTGCCGGATTCGGACTTATACAGATCATAACAGCAAGTCTTATCGCCGGAGGCAGGACCAGAAATGGTGTTGTGGTTGTGCTGAGAGATCTGTTTATGATGCCTAAAACAATGGGTCAGCTGGCAGTGGTACAGTTTTTTACATGGTTCGCCCTCTTTTCAATGTGGATCTATACAACCTCTGCTGTTACCAGTCATGTTTTTGGCACTAAAGATCCCACAAGCGAGCTCTATAATCAGGGGGCAAACTGGGTAGGGGTGCTTTTTGGGGTCTACAACGGATTTGCAGCAGTTGTTGCATTTCTGCTGCCTGTCATTGCACGACATACCAACCGCCGTATAACCCACTCAATCAGCCTGGTGGCCGGAGGCCTCGGACTCATTTCAATTATTCTCTTCAAGAATCAATATCTTCTCATATTGTCAATGCTGGGAGTAGGCCTTGCCTGGGCAAGCATCCTTTCAATGCCATATGCTATCCTCACCGGATCACTTCCTGCCAATAAGATGGGTACCTACATGGGTATATTCAATTTTTTCATTGTTATCCCGCAGATACTTGCAGCAAGTATCCTCGGGTTCTTTGTAAAAAGCCTTTTCGGAGGAGAAAGCATTTACGCACTTGTAACAGGAGGGGTTTCAATGTTTATTGCAGCTCTTCTGATACTTTTCGTGAGAGATGTGGATGATGTCAAAAGATAATTTGGATATGCACACCAAAGCATGCATTTTTGATCTCGACGGAGTAATTGTCGATACTGCAAAGTACCATTATCTGGCATGGAAGAAACTTGCAAGTCTGATGAACATCCGGTTTACGGAAGAAGATAATGAACGGCTGAAAGGTGTCAGCCGAATGGCATCGCTTGAAATTATTCTTGAAATCGGTAAGTTGAAGCTTGATGCCCGCCAGAAGGAGGAATATGCTGCACTTAAGAATAGATGGTATCTTGATTATATATATGGCATGACACCTGATGAGATCCTTCCGGGCTCTCTCGAATTTATTTCTGAGCTTAAGAATGCCGGGATAAAAACAGCTTGGGTTCAGCAAGCAGGAACACTCCGCTTATTCTTGAACGTCTCGGTATTGATAAACTATTTGATGCGGTAGCTGATGGAAATATTGTAAAAAAGGCCAAACCTGATCCGGAAGTTTTTGTTACTGCAGCAAAAATGCTTGGAGTCAGATCCGGGGATTGTGTGGTATTTGAGGATGCTATTGCAGGTGTTGAGGCTGCTATTAAGGCAGGGATGATATGTGTGGGAATTGGTTCGGAAAAAGTACTGAGGGAAGCTCATTATGTTGTTTCCGGGTTAGACAGGATGAACCTGAAGAAATTGGCAAAAATTGAAAAAATATCTGGTCATGAACAGTTACTATAAGGATGATGAATGGCTTATAATCGAGGAAGGATTTCACCCTGACAGGAACAGGGAATCAGAAAGCATTTTTTCGATAGGTAACGGTTATATGGGCCAGAGGGCAAATTTTGAAGAGCAATATTCAGGCGATACTCTCAGGGGCAGTTATGTGGCAGGTGTCTATTATCCCGATAAGACACGGGTAGGCTGGTGGAAAAATGGCTATCCTGAATATTTTGCAAAAGTTCTCAATGCTCCCAACTGGATCGGAATTGATATTTCAGTGGACGGGAAACCTGTTGATCTGGCAACCACCCCTGCCAGCTCATTCCGCAGGGTACTTAACATGAAGGAAGGGTACCTTGAAAGAAGCTTCCGGGTTATTTTATCTGAAACAGAAATCTATTGAAATTAATGCCAGGAGATTTCTGAGCATGTCGGAACCCGATATCGGAGTTATAAGATATTCAGTCAGTTCCGATGAATTTGAGGGACTTATTGAATTCAATGTTTATCTGGATGCTGATGTCAGGAATGAGGATGCCAATTACGGAAAAAAATTCTGGGAAGAGGTGGAACGGGAAGTGGCTGAAGGCGAGGGGATTATTATTGCAAGAACCCTTAAGACCGGATTTCCATGTTGCTACCGGAATGTGCATGAAACTCCTTGAAAACAAAAAAGAAATACCGGTAAAACCATCTTTTTTGATTAGCAGGAAGAAATATGTTTCAAATGCTTTTTCCCGGAAAATCAAGCCGGGGAATGAACTTACCGTTCTGAAATATGTTTCAGTGCTTTCCTCTCTCAATATTCCAAAAGAATATTTAATGAAGGATGTGAAAAAGCGGCTGAAAGAGTCATCTTCAAAGGGTTATGACAAGTTATTTTCAGCCCATAGGAAGGAATGGGAAAAGATATGGAATGCTTCCGATATTGTTATTGAAGGAGATGTTGCAGCACAGCAGGCTATCAGGTTTAATATTTTCCAGCTAAACCAGACCTATACCGGAAAGGATGAAAGACTGAATATCGGTCCAAAAGGATTTACAGGAGAAAAATATGGCGGAAGCACATATTGGGATACTGAAGCATTTGCACTGCCTTTTTTCCTGAAGACTGCTGATCAGAAAGTTGCAAGGAATCTTTTGCTTTACAGGTATAAGCATCTCGGACAAAGCATCAGGAATGCCGATAAACTTGGTTTTAAGGATGGTGCTGCACTCTATCCGATGGTGACCATGAACGGTGAAGAGTGCCATAATGAATGGGAAATCACCTTTGAGGAGATCCACCGGAATGGGGCAATTGCTTTTGCAATTTTTAATTATATCAGGCATACCGGCGATAAGGATTACATGGCCGATTACGGACTTGAGGTACTGATCGGGATTTCACGGTTCTGGAGCCAGAGGGCCACCTGGTCGGAGAACAGGAAGAAATATGTTATCCTGGGTGTTACCGGTCCGAATGAATATGAAAACAATGTCAACAACAACTGGTATACCAATTCACTGGCTGTATGGACATTGTCTTATACTATTGCAACCTTCTGATTACTGAAAAGGAGGCTCCTGATAAGTTTAATGATATCCTGCAAAAAACGAGTTTGACTATACTGAAGAGACCGGCCGCTGGCAGGAAATCATAGATAATATGTTACATGCCCTTTGATGAGGAGAGAAAGGTCTTTCTTCAGCAGGATGGTTTTCTCGATAAGGAGCTGATGCCGGCAGATAAATTGCCGGCAGCTGAAAGACCGATAAACCAGCACTGGTCATGGGACAGGATCCTCGGTCATGCTTCATTAAACAGGCCGATGTGTTGCAGGGGATCTATGTTTTCGAAGGCAGATATGATACTGAGACTATTAAACGGAATTTTGATTTTTATGAACCGATGACAGTCCATGAATCTTCATTGTCGGCCTGCATACATTCAATACTTGCATCCAGGATAGGTAATATCGACAAGGCTTATGAACTTTATCTTCGTACTGCACGTCTAGATCTGGATGATTATAACAATGAGGTCGGTGACGGCCTGCATATTACAAGCATGGCAGGAACATGGCTGGCAATTGTTGAAGGATTCGGAGGAATGAGAATAGCGGATGACATGGTAAGTTTTCATCCACTGATCCCTGATAAATGGAAATCATATTCATTTCATGCAAGGTTCAGGGGAGTGTTGTTCGAAGTCAGAGTGACCCGTCAGGAATTTACCATCAGAAATATGTCGGACAAAAACCTTGAAATCACAGTATCGGGAAATGGTTACAGTGTGTCAGGACATGGAGAAAAAAATATTAAATTGAACTAACCAAATCAAATAAACAGAAAAGATGGAAAGACTACTGGTGATTCTCCTATTGACTTTGATGGCGGTTGTACTTGCGGTTACAGGTTGTACCTTTTTTGCCAGAAAGAAGGAAATCAAGCCCTTTGTAAGTGAAGTTGTACATCCCGAATGGTCAAAAAATGCTGTTGTATATGAAGTAAACGTAAGGCAGTATACCGGTGCGGGCACCCTTAAAGCATTTAAAGAACATCTGCCAGGGCTGAAAGATCTGGGTATTGATGTTCTGTGGTTCATGCCGGTATATCCGATAGGCATTGTAAACAGGAAAGGTGAGCTTGGAAGCTACTATTCGGTTAAAGGACTATATGGATATTAATCCTGAATTCGGCACAATCGAAGATATGAAAGCTGTAATTGATAACGCCCATGAACTGGGGATGCATGTATTGCTTGACTGGGTTCCAAATCATACTTCCTGGGATAATCAGCTGACAGTGGACCACCCGGAATGGTATACTAAAGACTCAACAGGGAAATTTAAACCTCCGAGAGGAACTGACTGGACAGATGTAATCCAGCTTGACTGGTCGCAAAAGGGATTGTGGGACTATATGATCGGTGCCTTTAAATTCTGGGTCAATCTTGGTGCTGACGGGTTCCGTGTAGATCACCCTCACAATACCCCGAAGGAATTCTGGGAATTGGCCAGAACAGAGCTTGACAAAATCAAGCCTGTTCTGATGCTTGCCGAGCATGAGGGTCCCGGCTTCTTTATGGAAAAGGGCTTTGACATGAATTATTCCTGGGAGTTGTATCATCTTATGAACAGGGTGGCACAGAGAAAGGATAGCGTTACCGCCATACATAAATACTTTGCCAAAGAGCTCGCTGTATATCCAGATAATGTTTACAGATTGATGTTCCTGACAAATCATGATGAGAACTCCTGGAGCGGGACTATCGATTCGCTTATGGGTAAAGCCCAGAAGGCTTTTGCAACGCTTACTTTCACTGCAAGGGGTGTTCCGCTTCTTTATAGCGGACAGGAGGCATGCCTTGATAAAAAGCTAAAGTTCTTTGTAAGGGACTCTATTGTCTGGAAAAGATGTGACATGACTGGTTTTTATGAAAACCTGATTAAGCTTAAAAAGGATAACGAAGCACTATGGAACGGGGAATTCGGAGGCCCGATGGTAATCCTCAGAACAAACAGGGATAAAAAAGTGTTTGCTTATTACAGGGAAAAAGATGGGAACAGGGTTCTGGTCTTCCTGAATCTTACAAAGAAGAATGTAGTTTTTAAACCTGTTTTGAAAGATCTGGAGGGAGAATACAATGACTTTTTTGCCGCAACTAAAACCACTCTGCCTGCAAAAAGTGTTATCGATCTGGAACCATGGGGGTTTAAGGTGTATGTCAGATAAAAAGTGCACAGGGCTCAGAGCGCAGAGCACAGAGCACAGGGCGACAAAGGCATGGAGCGGGCGGCAGGGAGCAGGGGGCATGTAGAGAGAATCTGCGTTAATCTGCGTGATCTGCGGGAAATCTTTAAGAAGTTTCAATGAGATTCAAAATTAAATATGTCTTATAATATGTCATATTTAATACGTATTTCATCAAAAAAAATCTACGGTTTAAATCTGCGGTTTTATTAAGTCTCCTGATGGGAGCATTATTTCTTCTGCCCGGTTGTAAGCCGGAGACAAATAACCTTACCCGGGTTCCGGAGTGGGCAAAAGAAGCCATATGGTACCAGATCTTTGTCGAGAGATTCAGGAATGGCGATCGGACGAACGACCCGACGCAGGAAGATATTAAGGGTTCATACCCGGCACAGATTCCGGAAAACTGGGCAATCACGCCATGGGGCCATGACTGGTATGCCCATGAACCCTGGCTTGACAGTGTGAAAGTAAAGGGATTTAATTCTAAAATACAGGCAAGGCGATATGGAGGTGATCTGCAGGGTGTTCTTGAAAAACTTGATTACATCAGGGATCTCGGTGTCACTGCCATTTATTTTAATCCTCTGAACGATTCACCTTCACTTCACAAATACGATGCAAGGAATTACACTCACATCGACCGTAATTTCGGGCCTGATCCTGAAGGTGATGTGACACTTATGAACTCAGAAACCCCGGGAGATAAGTCTACCTGGAAGTGGACTTCCGCCGATAAACTCTTCCTGACTGTTATTGAAGCCTGCCATAAAAGAGGCATCAGGGTTATAATGGATTACTCATGGAACCACACCGGACGCGATTTCTGGGCTCTGAATGATATAAGGAAAAACGGCGACAAATCAGTATACAGGGATTGGTACAATGTAAAAGAATTTGATGATCCTGAAACAGCAGCGGATGAATTCAGATATGAAGGCTGGGGCGGAAACAATCCCTGGATGCCTGTATTCAGAAAAGATATTTACCCTCCTGATGATAGCGTAATGCCTTTTGAAGGGAATCTTCATTCGGCGTCTTTGAAGCAGCATATATTTAACGTGTCAAAAAGATGGCTTGATCCTGATGGGGATGGAAATCATACCGATGGGGTTGATGGTTTCAGATTGGATGTTGCCGGTGAAATCCCTATGGGATTCTGGCGTGATTACAGGAAGGTGGTCCGGTCCGTGAATCCTGATGCTTATCTTGTTGGAGAGATATGGTGGCTTGAGTGGCCTGACAAACTTATGGACCCAAAAATCTTTCTTGAAGGCGATCAGTTCGATGCCATTATGAATTACAGATGGTACAGGATCGCCAGGGGCTTTTTTGCACAGGCAGAGCCTGTTCTTAATCCATCGGGTTTCCTGACCGAGATAAACAGGATCAACGAAGGAATAAGCAGCGATAACCTCCAGGTAATGATGAATGTGGCAGCTACACATGATACACCCAGGCTTTCGACATCAATCTACAACAAGACATTGGATAAATACCAGGCAAAACCTTCAGATAATCCTGATTATAAAATAAATAAGCCGGATGAACGGACAAGGAAGGAACAGGTATTGCTACTGATCAACCAGTTCACCTTTACGGGCGCCCCACATATCTGGAACGGAGATGAAGCAGGCATGTGGGGAGCAGATGATCCGGATTGCAGGAAGCCTGTCATCTGGGATGATATCGTTTATGAAGATGAAACTGCAAATTTCGACCCTTCAAAAAGCAGACCTGCCGATGTTGTCAGACCTGACACGGAATTCATGGGTTTCTATAGTAAGCTGGCTCAGATGCGGAAGGAAAACCCGGTACTGATCCGTGGTGATCTTAATTTCAATCTCGTTGATGATCCGAAGATGGTGCTTGCATATAGCAGAACTTCTGAAAATGATGAAGTGCTTGTTGTATTTAACCGTTCAGATTCCCTGCAGACTGTTACTGTTCCGGTCAGGGCTAACAGCGTCTATGAAAAGTTGCTGGTATCGGACGAGGGTTCTTTCAATTCTACGGGGAATGGCCTGGAGTTAACCCTGGAACCTATGAGCGCAACAATACTGAAGAAAAAATAGGGCAACATTCTATCCGCCGTTTATTCCGTCGGAACAGTATGGTTTTGATAACGGCCGGAAAGGAAGTTTTTCAACAATCCTCCCTGAGTATAAAAAAAAGCTTTATTTTTGGCTGGACTTATATTGAGCCTGAAACCTATATTACTAATTCAATAACTTATAAAAATGAATGTACCGGCAAACTTATTGTACACCAAGGATCATGAGTGGCTTCGGATCGAGGGTGATTTCGGATATGTGGGAGTTACCGATTTTGCCCAGGGTGAATTGGGAGATGTTGTTTTTGTCGAAATTGAAACATTGGGCGAAACCCTTAAGAAGGAAGAGGTATTCGGAACCATTGAAGCAGTTAAGACAGTGTCTGATATGTTTATGCCGGTAGGAGGAGAGATCCTCGAAGTAAATCCTGCCCTGGAAGATAGTCCCGATGTTGTCAACAAAGATCCTTACGGAAAAGGCTGGATGGTCAGGATAAAGATCACTGATCCTTCTGAGGCGTCGGGTTTGCTGACTGCCGAGAAGTATAAGGCACTTTTATAGTGTCTTTTTCACTTCAAATTCCTGATAACCTTCAACAATGTCACCGACTTTAATATCGTTAAAGTTGGAGATGTTAAGTCCGCATTCATAGCCGCCGACAACTTCTTTCACATCATCCTTGAAGCGTTTCAGGGATCCAAGTTCGCCGGTATAAATTACAATACCATCGCGTATTATCCGGACCCTGGTATTCCTTGTGATTTTTCCTTCCTTTACATAGCAGCCTGCAACAGTCCCAACCTTTGTGACTTTGAATATCTCACGGATTTCAAGTGTTGCAACAATTTCTTCTTTCACTTCAGGTGAAAGCATACCTTCCATTGCTGATCTTATCTCTTCAATGGCATTATAAATGATTGAATAGAGCCGTGATATCAATTTCTTCTTTTTCTGCAAGTTTACGGGCACTGAGTGAAGGCCTTACCTGGAATCCGACAATAATGGCATTGGATGCAGCAGCAAGAAGGATATCCGATTCAGAGATCTGTCCAACAGCCTTATGAATGATATTAAGCTGAATTTCAGGAGTTGAAAGTTTAATAAGTGAATCGCTGAGAGCTTCAACTGAACCGTCAACATCACCTTTAACAATTATATTAAGTTCCTGGAAGTTGCCAATTGCAATTCTTCGTCCGATTTCATCAAGAGTAATATGTTTCTGAGTACGCAGTCCCTGTTCCCTCTGGAGCTGGGCTCTTTTTGTTGCAATATCTTTTGCTTCACGGTCGCTGTCCATCACATTGAATTTATCACCTGCCTGAGGAGCACCATTCAATCCGAGAATAAGAGCAGGAGTGGCCGGACCAACCTCATCAACCTTATTGCCTCTTTCGTTGTACATTGCCTTTATATGTCCGAAACAGCTGCCTGCAAGCATAATATCACCTATCCTGAGGGTTCCTGCTTTAACAAGAACTGTTGCAGTAAATCCGCTTCCCTTGTCGAGAGATGATTCAATAACGGTTCCTATTGCAGGTTTGTCAGGATTTGCTTTAAGATCAAGCATTTCTGCTTCAAGAAGGACTTTCTCGAGCAGAAGATCAATATTAAGTCCGGTTTTTGCAGATATCTCCTGTGACTGATATTTTCCGCCCCAGTCTTCAACAAGGTAATTCATATTTGCAAGCGCCTCTTTGATCTTTTCAGGATTTGATGTAGGCTTATCAATCTTATTGATCGCAAAAACTATCGGAACACCTGCAGCTGAAGCATGGTTGATGGCTTCAATAGTCTGAGGCATAACACCATCGTCTGCTGCAACAACAATAATTGCAATATCAGTGATCTGTGCTCCCCGGGCACGCATGGCTGTAAATGCCTCATGACCGGGAGTATCAAGAAAAGTTATCTGACGCCCATCATCCAGGTTAACACCGTAGGCACCAATATGCTGAGTTATTCCTCCTGCTTCTCCGGCAATAACATTGGTCCTTCGGATATAGTCGAGCAGTTTGGTTTTACCATGGTCAACATGCCCCATTACCGTTACAATCGGAGGTCTTGGTTTAAGATCTTCTGCAGTCATCTTCTTCTTCTCTTACTGCTTCCTGAAGTTCTGCACTTACAAATTCAACCTTGTATCCGAATTCATCGGCAAGAAGTGCCATTGTTTCGGCATCAAGACGCTGATTTATTGAAACAAACAGTCCCAGGTTCATACAGGTGGAAATGATCTCTGTAACAGGAGTGTTCATCATTGAAGCAAGTTCATTAACTGACACAAATTCAGTAACTTTCAGAATATTCTTTTCCTGTTCGATCCTGTCTTCAACCTCCGGTGCTTCTGGCTTATTGCCTCTCTTTTTTCCCTGCGGTACCTTGATCCTTTTGATTTTCCTTTTGTGGTAAGACGTGCAAGGGTTTCCTTTATCTGTTTCTGAACCTCTTCCTCATCAACTTCAGCTCTGACCGATCTTTTCTTGATCACTTTCTTGACGGTCTTGTCCTTTTTGTCGGAGGGAACCGGTTTAACAACAGGCACATGTCTCCTTTTCCTTTGTAATCCTTTTCCTTTTCTTCTTTCTTCTGAAATCAGAATCTCCGTTTATCTTTACCTGCTGATATGGAACAGATTTCTTCTTCTCTTCAACAGGAAGATCTATCTTTCCCACAACTGTCAGACCTGATAGCTTCTTGAATTCAGGTTTGTACAGTTCAATAACATCTTCTTCTTCGGGGTCCGGAACTGCTGCTTTAACGTCAGTCTCACTGACTGTAACATCAGCCGGAGCTGTTTCAGGAACTTCCGACGGAACCTCTTCCCTGGTTTCTGCAACGGGAGGTTTCTTTTCTTCCTTTGCAACTTCCTTAACAACAGGTTTTTCTGCTGGTTTTTCTTTTCCTTCCTTCTTTGGAGCTTTTTCCTTAACGACAGGATCAAGGTCAATTTTCCCAACTATATGAAGATCGATGGAAGATTTTGCCTTTTCTTCCTTAGCCGGTTCTTCAATAGTAATTTTTTCTTTTTCAGGTGCCGGCTTCTTCTTTTCCGTTACTTCCTGTGCTTTAGTTTCGACAGGAGCTTTCTTCTCAGGCGCTTCTTTTGGAGGTTCATGAACTTTCGGGCTTTGGCTTTAATGTTTTTTCAAGATCAATTTTGCCAACAAGTTTAATATCAGGTTTTTTAATCTCTGTCTTTATATCAACAGTTTTCTTGGGTCCAGAAGATATCTTTAACCAGAAATTCATCATCCCTTTCCTGGTCATCACTATCAGCTCTTTTCAGCAAAATCATCAATGGAGACAGATCTCTTTTTTCCTGTGAAGATCTTTAAGGATCAGCTTTTCAGATTCTTTTTTTACACTGATATCCGTACTGTATTCTTTTACAAGCAACAATATAAGCTTCATGCGGAAGTTTTGTATTTGGATTTGGATCAAGATCAAACCCTTTCTTGTGCAGAAATTCCACAATGGTGGATATCCCCACATTGAATTCACGGGCTGCTTTACTTAATCTTGTTGCCTTAATATCTTCTGTCATAAATATGTCTTGCCTTTCTTAAAAACTTCAAAAATAACCGGTTATAACTGTTAAATAATTTTATTCAAATTCAGCTCTAAGTATATTAACAACTTCTTTAACAGTTTCTTCTTCAAGATCAGTTCTTTTAACAAGATCGCTTATCGAAAGATTCAGAACACTTCTTGCAGTATCGCAACCAATAGCTTTAAGCTCTTCAATGATCCAGTCTTCAATTTCATCGCTGAATTCCTCAAGATTGACATCTTCTTCATCTTCACCTCCCGGCTCCCTGTAAACATCAATTTCATAACCGGTAAGCTGGCTGGCAAGCTTAATGTTAAGACCTCCTTTACCGATAGCAAGCGATACTTCATTTGGCTTGAGATATATTTCTGCTCTTTTTGTCTCTTCAACAAGCTTGATTGAAGTTATTTTTGCCGGACTGAGAGCTCTCTGTATGAAAAGCTGATTATTTGAAGTATAGTTTATTACATCAATGTTTTCATTTCGCAGTTCCCTTACAATTCCATGAATCCTTGATCCTTTCATTCCGACGCATGCACCTACAGGATCAATTCTTTCATCATACGATTCAACAGCAACCTTGGCACGTTCACCCGGAACCCTTACAATCTTCTTGATCGTAATAAGTCCGTCAAAAATTTCAGGAACTTCAAGTTCGAAGAGTCTTTCAAGGAATACAGGTGATGTACGGCTGAGAATAATGAACGGAGTATTGTTTCTCATTTCAACTTTGATAACCACAGCCCTTATGGAATCTCCTTTGCGGAAATGATCGGAAGGTATCTGTTCACTTTTGGGAAGAATAAGTTCATTACCGTCATCATCAAGAACAAGTATTTCTCTTTTCCAGACCTGGTAAACTTCACCGGTAACAATTTCACCTATCCTGTCTTTATACTTGATATAGATATTGTTCTTTTCAAGATCAAGAATTCTGGCAGTAAGATTTTGCCTTAGTGAAAGAATTGCCCTTCTTCCGAAATCAAGGAATTTTACCTCATCAGAAACCTCTTCACCAACCTCATAATCTTCATCAATCTCCTTGGCTTTCGAAAGAGGGATCTGCGATATCAGGATCAGTCAAGCTCATCATCATCAACAACAACCCTGTTTCTCCATATTTCAAAGTCACCTTTGTCGATATTGACAATTATGTCAAAATTATCGGCTGAACCGTACTTCTTTGCAAGCATACTCCTGAATACATCCTCAAGAACACTCATCATTGTTGGACGGTCAATATTTTTCAGCTCCTTAAATTCCGAAAAAGTGTCGATCAAATTAACATTTTCCATCTGGTGTAAACCTCTTATTATTACTTAATTGTTAAAACTACTCTTGTTGATTTTATCTGGTCAAAATTAAAAGAGATATCCTTTAATCTCTTTTGCTTTTCCTTTAATTTTTACTTCAGTTTCAAGTTCAAATCCTCCTGCTGTAACATTTTTCAGTATTCCTGTAATACTTTTGATCCTTCATTGTCAACCACTTCTACTTTTTTGCCTTCATTCTTATAATACTGTTCAATAACTCCGAAGGGCATATCAAGACCGGGTGAGGATACCTGCAGTTCAAAATCCTCTTTATCGCGGTCAAGACTCTTTTCAATATGCCGGTGAATCGCAGCACATTCATCAATTGTTATGCCCTTCATTCTTATCGGCAAGAACAGTAATCCTGTTTGAACTGCTTACTTTGACAGCAACAAGAAAGAGTCCGGTTCCTTTAATGAACTCCTTCACCGATTTCTCTATATCTGTCTTTATCAATCATTCTCTGAAAACCGATAATAAAATAGGGGACTCTGGTCCCCTAGGTCTCAATTACCCCTCAATTCGGATGCAAAGGTAAATAATGTTTCTGAAATTGCAAAAAATGAGGGAATAAATATTTCTGATATAAAGAGGACCTTTGATTCCGAGTATCCATACTTACCAACATTCCAGGCAAGTGACTCATCAAATGATGGAACCGCTCCGCGGTTCAGAGTTGAGATTTAGACCCTTAACTATAATGATGGAACCGCTCTGCGGTTCAGAGTTGAGCAGGATGCTGCAAAATGTAATTACCGCGGAGCGGTTTCATTATTTTAGTAACTGCAATAAAACCAATATAACAACCGCGGAGCGGTTGCATCCTGTGTAAGTTGTCATAACCGTTTTCAAATTCTAAGGTTATGTCGCCTGAATTAGTTAATTCCTGTTTGACGAGGGCGGATTCGCTACTTCGATAAAAATCCATAAATTTGAACCAGCCTCCTTTACGTTCGACCCTGTTTAATTGAATTAATTATACAATAAAAGATACGTAAATGCATGTCTGTTAATAAATTAACAATTGATGATTTCTACGAAAGGGAAGATTTTAAACTGCTTTCGCACTGCACTTTATGTCCCAGGGAGTGCGGAGTGGACAGGTTTAAGGGAGGTACAGGGTATTGCAGTTCAGATGCCGGAACAAATATCGCCTCAATTTGCATACACAGGGGAGAGGAGCCTGCAATAAGCGGACAGGATGGTATATGCAATATCTTCTTTTCAGGATGCAACCTGAGATGCGTTTTTTGTCAGAATCATGAAATAAGCAGGCCGGAAGCAGTATGCAGAAAAAATTCAATTGACTTTGATGAGGCATTGGATATTATTACCGGAATTCTCAAAATGGGAATTAAGGCTGTGGGATTTGTTTCTCCATCACATGTGGTCCCGCAGGTCAGGGCAATAATAAAAGTATTGAATTCAAGGGGATATAAACCGATAACTGTTTATAATACGAATGGCTATGATAAAAAAGACGTGATCCGAAGCCTCGATGGATTAATTGACGTCTATCTTCCGGATTACAAATATGCTACTGCGGAAATCGCCAGGGAATTCTCCGATGCACCTGATTATCCCGAAGTTGCTTTGATGGCTGTTAAAGAGATGTTCTATCAGAAAGGTTCGGTACTGGCAACGGATGAAGAGGAGAGGGCCGAAAACGGGATTCTCATAAGGCATCTTGTTTTGCCCGGACATATTGAGGAGAGCAGGAAGGTGCTTAAGACAATCGCAGAAGAAATTTCGACAGGAGTCAATATTTCCCTGATGTCTCAATATCATCCCACGGCGTTTGTCTCCGGTCATTCTGAATTGGGCAGGAGGCTTTATCAGTCAGAATACGCATCGGCAGTTAAAATAATGGAAGACCTTGGCTTCCGGAACGGCTGGGTGCAGGATATGGATAGTTACAGAAATTACAGGCCTGATTTCAGGAAGGAGAATCCGTTTGAGTGAATAAGATTAAAGGAGGGCGACAGATGTAAATTACTGCAGTTCAGTTGTATACGGTTCGAATCATAAGCTATCCTATTCCTTAGGTTGACTGATATGCCCCATGGGGATGTGGAAAGATCACTTCTTTGTAGCCCTGATCTCTTCTTCGGGCGAGGTGAGAGTCATACCTGTTACAATGTTTTTATCATCAGACTGGAATTCAACAGTATATCCCTCCATGAATCTGACCGTAAACTTTGTTTCTGAAACGGGTGTCATTTCCATTTCAGGCTGACCAGGGAAAACAACGCTTAGTGTTTTGTTATCCTTCAGTATTACTTTTATTGTTTCCCCATCAAAAACGTAATCGCCTGCATACCTCTCCATTATCCCTGCTGCCAGTTCAACGACCGATGGTTTTGGCTGCACTGTAATTTTGGACTTTACATATTCAGCCTGATCAGTCATACCCGCCGACTGTTTGTCAGCTGCAATTCCGTTCAGTATCATTCCATCGAAATATGGCCGGATCTGAGGAGCGTAGACTTCCGGAATGGTGTCGCGGAATTTTACGATCATGTCTATCCCTTTCCTGAATTTACCTGTATCCTTTATCCTCCTGAGAAAATTGGAGAAGGGCTGCAAAAGACTAAATTTCTCATTTCCCAAGGGCAATCTGTTGAACCTTTCGGCAAGGGAATCAAACTCATCTTCGGTAGCGTACAGGTATAAAGTACTTACAATTGCCCTGGAAAGCTCGCCCTTTACTTTCTCACGGGAGAGCTCCCTTGCCCTGGAAAGAGCTGTCAGACTGTCAATAGAACCAAGTGCCAATAAGGCATTGCCTGCCACGGAATAAGAAGAATCGTTTATTGCCTTGATGTACAGTTCCCTGTATTCAGGCTTCTGATATCTGCCAAGAGCTTCAATAGCAGTTGACCTGATGAGTGTGGAAGGATCGTTCTTTGCAAGACCGGCCAGTATTGGTTCAACCGAGGTTTTAATGGAATCGTTTATGAAATCCAGTCTCTGAATGGCAAATACTCTTAATCCCGGGTACCTGTCATTAATGGCATTTTTTAAAAACTCAAATGCTTTAGGATCCTTTAACTGGTTCATTGCGGCAAAATCGATTGCTTCACGCCTGTCGAGATATAAACCTGCATTTTTATACTGGAAGGTATAATTATCAAGCGTTTTATGATCTGTCTTTTCGCAGAGGAGTATCTTGTCTGCATCGAAATTTATAAGATCGGGTCTTACCCGTGAAGGGAAAGCAAATGTATCAGCCTGATGTTCAACCCAAACCTTATAGCGTTTTTTAACTCCTTCCTGGTACAGGTCGATAGCTACCGGCAGCCTGAAGACCTTATCAGGCTGGGTTTGCTTTACAAATACCCTGGCATTTTGTGTCCGGCTGTCATAATCATAGCTGATATCAAGCTTCGGATGGCCGCTGCCATAGAACCACTGGTTCCAAAACCAGTTTAAATCCTGCCCGGTTACCTCTTCGAATGAAAGACGGAGTTCCTGCGCCTCAACGGCTTTAAACTTATAAGTTTCTAGAAACAGGTTTAATGATTTGTAGAAAGCGGAGTCGCCGACATAGTTACGAAGCATGTTGAGGATCCTGCCACCCTTCTGGTAACTGACAGCATCGAATAATTCCTCCCGGTTCCTGTAGTAGAAGCGAACAAGCTCTTTTTTCCCGCTGTTGCTGTACAGGTACGTCTGCATTCCTGAGAAATTGTGCGCATCACCTGCATCCTGACCGTATTTGTATTCATCCCACAACACTTCGCTGAAATCGGCAAAAGATTCATTCATTGCAATATTGCTCCAGCTTTCGGTAGTAACATAGTCCCCGAACCACATATGAAAAAGTTCGTGGGCAATTATTTCCTCCCACGAATTTCCATCGATAAGCTCCCTGGCATCCTGCTGTGCTGATTCGCCATGCACTGTGGCAGTTGTGTTTTCCATTGCGCCGCTTACATAATCTCTGACTACGATCTGGGAATATTTCTGCCAGGGAAAATCCACGCCCGTAATGTTTGAAAAGAAATTTATCATCTCAGGGGTAAGACCGAAGATCTTCCTGGCAACAGGAGCATATTCCTTTTCGACATAGTAGCTGACTTCCTTGCCTTCATACTGGTCTTTGATTACCGAATATTCACCTGCAGCAATCATCATCAGATAAGGAGCATGAGGCAGATCCATTTTCCAGGTATCGGTACGGGTCCCGTCCGGATGTTTCTTCCGCTTTACGAGCAGACCGTTTGAAAGTGTCTGGAATTCAGAAGGTACTGTCATGCTTATCTCATTTGTTGTTTTTTGATTCGGCTTATCGATTGTGGGAACCCATGCTGAATTTGACTCTGTTTCCCCCTGCGTCCAGACCTGGGTGGGTTTATCCGTGTCCTTACCGAGGGGATCTATAAAATATAGGCCTTTGGCTCCAAATATTGCTGCACTGCCTGGTGCCTTAATGTCATTGGGTTTGGAAATATAATCAATGTATACTGTATAATTTTCTCCGGCCTTGTAGGTTTTATCAAGAGTGATATGAAGATTCAGTGTGTCATAGCTGTATTTCAAGGGAATATGCCTGCCGGCTTTTATAATAGAAACCTCATTGACGGCCATGCTTTTCGCATCGAGATTCAATGAGTCGGTTGGATAGAAGTGTGGTTTAAGGGTTATCCAGGCTTTTCCGGACATCCACGACCTCTGAAAGTCGAACCTGACGTCAAGCCTGGTATGGACCAGATCGTTGATCCTGTCAGGGGTTGCCCGGTAAATAGCTTTCCAGGCCTCTCCTTCCGGGTCTTTAGCCTGCTGTGAATACGAAATAATTGAGAAGAAAAGGAAACCTGCAATTATGATCTTCTTCATGGCTTATTAATCAAAAAGTAATTGAATGTAAATGTAGATCAAAATATTAAACGGGACAAAGGTGTAAAGGTACGAAAGGCATGAAGGCATAACTTATGAATTAAAAGTGTCGTATTAATGATAAACAGTAGGATTTATTTTGAAATCAGCTCGTTCTTTTTTAAAGGGATCTTGATCTGAATTGCCAGTATAAACAAATATTTCATCAAAGGTACTTTGACGGTGATCCAAATTTCTTCCTTTTGTGTAAGACATCTTTAACAGTCATTTGTAACTCCTGTGTAAAGTACGTATGATTCGTGTTGGTAGTATACAGACATAATAGAGTTGAATCATCGAGGCAATTTTTAAAGATGACATAATATTCCAGTGTTTAATCCAAAAATACTAAATTCTAAGATTTTGTTACCTGTATTTGTTATTCCTGTTTGGCAGGGCGGATTCCTCATCCCGCGCCGCGGATTCGGAATGACAGACAGAATTCAGGTTAAGGGAAGAAGCGGCGATTCGCAAACGCCATTTTGTAATGCCGGCATTCCGGTGCGAATGCCGCTTCTCCCCATCCCAAAAAGTACCTGTCATTCCGAGCGCCAGCGAGGAATCCCTTATGAATTAAAAGTTTTATCAGATAATCAACCACCCAGCCAAAAGTTCAGCTACATGAATTTTTCCCTTTTCTGGAGATTGAGAAGAGCTGCGAGCAGGAAGAGTATTGTGCCGGTGACAAGTATGATCCTGTTTTTAAGTGTTATAATTGCCCAGGTTGTTTCATTTACATCATAGGGGGGATTGAAGGGATTCAGGAAAACATTCCACTGACTTTTACGCAAGGGGTCCATCAGGATCATAAAGAAGAGACCGAATATTATCATGACTACAGCTGTCCCGTTACCGTTCCTGATCACTGTTGAGAGCATGAATGCCATCATTCCAAGAAAAAAAACGGGTATCATTACCTGTATGGTAACACTTACAAACCGGAATTTAACTATCAGAACTGAAGAGAGGTAGGTAAATGCCAGCATGATCAGGAATGCGATAATAAAGATCAGAAGAATCCTGACCAGCCAGACTTTGTACCTGTAGTTGGGTATTCCGAACAATATCTCGATCGTCCTGGCATCCTGGTCATTCTGAATACCAAAAACCGTCGGATAAAATATAAGCAGTATTCCGGAAAATATGAATACACCGTAAAGGTCGCTCATTCTTGAAACGTCATTTTCAAAAACATAAATTACCGACAGTCCAAGGTAAAAGAGAACAGAACCTGCAAGAAACCAGATGAATTTATTTGCGAAGATTATCCTCAGATTATAGATAATCATTCTGTAAATAAGGTCGAGGATGTTTCGTAACTTAATGTTTTTCATTTATTTACAGTTTGCCGTTTTTTGGTTTCCCGTTGTTATCCTTCTTTCTTAGAAGCCACAGATATGCATCCTCAAGATTGGGGCTTGCATTTATTGCAGTTTCCCATGGCTTGTTTTCCGAAATTACCCTTACCCTGACATTTTCACCTTCCGACATATGGTGAACGACAAGATGTGTTTCAACAAAGCTGCTGAACTCATTGGCCGGGATATTAAACTGCCATACATGTCCTTCGGCTTCTTTGGTCATATCTATTGGTTTGCCGAAGTACCTGAGCATTCCTTTATTCAGTACTGCAACCTGGTTGCAGGAGCTTGAAATATCTTCAATGATATGGGTTGAAAAGATTACGATCCGTTCGCGGCTGAGCTCAACCAGGAGATTTCTGAATCTGATCCGCTCCCGTGGATCGAGGCCGGCTGTGGGCTCATCAACAACAAGGATCCTGGGCAGATGAAGCAGTATCTGTGCAATACCCATTCTCTGTTTCATTCCTCCGGAATAGGATCCGATTTTCTCATGCCTGCGTTCATCCATATGAACTGCCTTGAGGACATAGGTGACCCTTTCTTCCCTGATTGCCGGATCGGTAATGTTCTTCAGCATAGCCTGATAGTGAAGATATTCATGTGCAGTCATATTCTCATAGCTGCCGAATTCCTGGGGCAGGTAACCTATCAGTCCCTGCAGCTCCTCCCTCTTCTTGTGTATCGAGGCCGTTTATCCACACCTTGCCGTAACTCTGCTCAAGGATGCCGCAGATAATTCTCATCAGGGTTGTTTTTCCGGCACCGTTTGGACCCAGAAGTCCAAACATTCCGTTACCGATGTTAAGCGAGACCCAGCTGAGAGCCTTAAAAGGCTTTTTCTTTTTCCCGATCAGAGGCACTGCTGCAACAATCTTGTAAACTCCTTTCCTGATATCTTTGAACCTGCCTTCAAGCCTGTAGATATCAATGTTTTCCCTTGAAAGCTTTTGTCCTGTTTTGAAGATAAATAATCCAAGGAACCAGATAAATCCCAGGATCAGAACGACTGCAATATTATCCCATTTCATCTGAAACCAGATAAGATTCAGCAGAGGAATAATCCAGAAAACTGCAAAATCTGCAATAGCTGAAAATCTTTTCAGCCACATTTTTCTCCCTCCTGCAGTAAGGTTTGAGAAGAGCTCTTTAAAAGAGGTCCATATAGCTGACAGGAAGAACCAGGTCAGCAGGCTGAAGAGAAAAATCCAGAATCCTTTTTCAAGGTAGAAATAGGTAAAGTAAAAAAGAAAGCCAAACAGCGGAAGCTGCCATCCGATAGCGCTCATATCCTTCCAGGTCCTGTAATGATTCTGCAATCCGAGTCGTTCTCTTATCCTGGCTCCGGCCTTCCATTCCCTGGCCCACCTGTTGTCCCTTTCATAGATCTTTACCAGGCTCTGAATATGTATATTAATCGGCTCATCAGGCGGAATGACGGTTTCTCTTGCTTTCCTCAGACTGTTCATCACAAACCAGGTTCCGGCAGGAACCAGGATCAATACAAGAATTGTTGTTATTAGTTTCCAGAGAAATTTGTCTATATTTCTGTATATCAAAAATATAAAGAAGGCGAAAATTAAAAGCTGAATGGTTTTGTTCTTCCAGGAGAGTGAATTGAACCACCTGAGTGCATTTTCCAGGCCGGAATAAAATGTTGGAATAAAGATGAGTGTCAGAAGTGTGCTTAGTGTAAGACCTCCGATCACTGTTATGGCAAATGAAGCTCCGATTGCTGATACATATTCAGCCTGTCCCATTGCAAGCGGTACCATTGCAATGACTGTTGTTGAGGCAGTGATCAGGATCGGTCGGATCCTTGCAACCCCTGCTGTCATAAGTGCCCTGTGCCTGCGGTTACCTCTCTTTCTCAGTATATTTGTATAATCAATAAGTATAATTCCATTATTCACTACTACACCGAGCAGGATCAGAAATCCGGTCAGTGTGTTTGCATTCAGCAGCGAATTTCCTGTAAGTATAAGGGCAATCAAGTGATCCGAGTGCGGCAAGTGGAATGCTGAACATCAGAACAACAGGAGTAGCAAGAGATTCAAAAACAGCAGCAAGGATCATATAGATCAAGAAGAAAGGCAATTCCGATCAGGTAATAGAAATCCTTAAGCTGGTTTTCTTCATGAACAACTTCAACTGCAATCCCTGAGGGAATATTCATCCCTGCAACTATTGATTCAATCTCTGTCCTTGCCACCTTCAAGAAGATCTTTGGAATTCCTGATTTCCTCATTGAAGTTATAGGTTACGGTTATCCTCTTTTCCTGGTTCTCCCTGTGAATATTGCCCATGCCCGATAGAAAATATGATATTCGAAAGCTCCTCCATTTCCATTACCGAACCACCTGTTCCCGTTACTTCAAGATGTTTCAGATCATCAATTGTCTTATCTGGATTCTTTTTTATTTCGCCACTCTCATCAGCATATTTTATCATGATATCATAGCTTTCGGTTCCCTGCTTGAAAGTTGCACCTGATGAGTATTCTCTTCCGAAAGTTGACAAGTGCCGATGACAGATTGCCAAGAGTGAAATTATTCCTTCCAATATAATCCATATCAAAAAGGAGATGAACTTCGGGTTTATTATCCTGAACATTTATACTGGCATTGTTAATTGTGGAAGATCATCGACATATGATTTTATATCATCAGCAAGGTTTTTCATCTGTGTCGAAATTCTGTCCTTTGATGATTACACTTTCGTTCTGGGATCCTATACCAAGCAGATTCATGAAATCTGCACCCGGATTGATAATTTCACCTCCGCCGCCTCCTCCTGTAAATCCTCCACTTGTTGATAGTTCATCCATGCTTATTTCAGCAGAAGAAATATTTTTTGTCTTTTCCGAAATATCATTTTTAATTTCAGGAAGCGATCTTTTGCTTTTCTTATCCCACTCTTCCGGAAGATTGATTGTAACAGTTGCCTGCTCTTCTTCAATCCGGCTCACAATATCCTCTTTTTCAGGCAATGATGCAAGCCTTGATTCAATTTCCGCAACAACTGCATCGGTTTTTTCAAGTGTCGATCCTCCGGGCATTGTAACACGTCAGCCTGAAATTAGGTGTCGTCAACTTCCTGGGTTGAGCTGATGCTTAAGTGTCAGACTAATCAGCAGAGCTGCAAAGAAAACCACCAGGGTTCCGATTATTGTTGCGGCAGGTTTTCTCATGCTTGCTTTCAGAACAAGATGATAAGCCTGAATCAGCCTGTCGTGTATTGACAACTTTTTGAAATATCTGAAGATTTACTGTTTTTGATTCCCGGAAAGCAGGAAAAAGGTTGCCATCGGGATGAACAAAACCGCAACAAAAAGCGATACAAGCAGGGTTGAAATTATTGAAACACCAATGTTCTTTCCGATAATTTTAACCAGGAAATTTGTTGAAAAAATAAATGGAAGAAAGACTATCAACGTTGTAAGGGTTGATGCAAATATTGATCTCCATACTTCAGTTGTTCCCTGTTTGACAGCTGTTTCCGGATCCTTTCCCTGTCCCGCAAGCCGGTAGATATTCTCAAGTACCACAACTGAATTATCGACAAGCATACCGATTGCAAGAGCCATTCCGACCAGTGTCAGACTGTTTATTGATATATCGAACGCATAGAAAAAATTAAATGCCGTATAAACTGAAACCGGTATTGACAGTCGCAATTATAGCTACAAGCCTGATATTCCTGAGGAAGAACCAGAGTATCAGGACCGCAAGAATTCCTCCGGTTATTGCAAGATTGATGATCTGATTTATGTTCTTTTCCATCATCTCGGCACTGTTGTTCTGCACAACGATCTCAACTCCCTCGGAAGCAAGCTTTTTATTGAGTTCATTTACCTGTTCAAGAGCATCATGGGAAAGCTTTATAAGATTTGCCTGGTTGTCATTTACAAGGGTCATTGTAACAGCATCCAGTCCGTTAACCCTGCTATATGAGCTTTGTTCCTTTACTCCGAAAAATATTTCAGCAACATCCCTCAGAAGAACAGGACCCTGTTTGCTTCACAATTATGTTTCCGATCTCCTTTACATCAGTGTATTCAGAAGTGACATTTACAAAAAACTCATCCTGTCCGTCGACTACCTTTCCGGCAAATGTTTTATCCCTTCCGTTATTATTCAGCAGGTTCCTGACCTGTCCCATTGAGATCCCATTTGCCTTGCATGCTTTTTCATTAAGCCTTACCTCAATTGAGTTTTCCTGTCCGCCGTAAACCTGGACACCGGCAATTCCGTCGATATTCTCAAATTCAGGTTTGATCTCCCTGTCAGCTATATTCCTGATCCTGTCTATACCTCCTTCGCCTCTGACCTGCAGCTCCATGAACTGGTTTGTGAGTTGCTCAAGGTCTATCTTAATTACATTTATTATAAACTCCTCAGGGATAGTGTTTTTAACAATATCAATTTTTTCCTGGAGCTTCAGATTGGCATATTTGAGGTCGGCATTCTGATTGTAATAGATCATTATCGTCCCGTATCGCGAAGAGATATTTGATTCGATCTTTTCAATGCCCTCAAGAGTGCCGATTGCTCCTTCAATAGGGATAATTGCCTGTGTTTCAATGTAGGACGGATCGATTTCAAGTGGAGTACCAACCTGAACGATCAATGTGGGAAGCTGGGCATTTGGGAAAAGTTCGACCGACAGTCTTTTGTATGAAACATAGCCAAGCATGGTAAGCCCTATAAAGAGCATGCTGATAAGAATCCTTCTCTTTAAAATAAAATTCATTTCATTTTCTTAATTGAGTTTGTCAGCGCTCAATCTACGTTTTTCCTCCGGTTACCCTTTGACTCAGACTATCGAAAACCCAGTAAACACAGGGAATTACAACCAGGGTCAGAAGGGTTGACGAAACCAATCCTCCGATCACTGCCAGGGCCATTGGAGATCTCAGTGATGCACTTTCACCAATTCCGATTGTTAGCGGAAGAAGTGCAAGAATTGTTGTAAGGCTTGTCATCAGGATTGGTCTGATCCTTTGAGTTCCTGCAAGGACTATTGCCTCTTTCTTTTCAATTCCTTTTTCTCTTAGCTGGTTTATCCTGTCAATCAGTAATATTGCATTATTGACCGCAATACCTCCCAGCATGATTATCCCGATATATGCCATCATGTTCAGGCTTTTCCCAAGGAGGAAGAATGTCAGTACAGTTCCAACTCCCGCAAGGGGTATTGTAAGCATTATAACAAATGGCTGGATTATAGATTCAAACTGAGCTGCCAGTACCATGAATACCAGATACCAGTGACAGGATAAGTGCAAAAGTGAGATTCGACATTGATTCTTTTCTCTTGAGCTCTTCACCTGTAAATTCAATTTTATAATCGACCGGAAGAGCTATGGATTTCAATGATGCTTCAGCATTCCTTTACCACCTGATCGAATGGCATGGAACTGTTCACCATTGCATATATATAGCATGTCCTCGACTGGTTTCTTCTTGTTATCTCCCGGGGACTTACAACTGTTCTTATTGCTGCAAGTTCACTCAGCGGTACCTTTATGTTGCCGGCTGTTATCATCAGATCCTTCAGCTGATGAAGGGATATATCGCCAAGCTTGATGGTTATATCTTTCATCTCACCATCTTTTTCGAAACTGCCTGCTGATGAGCCTTCCAGGTAGCTTTTTATCTGGTTGATGACATTTTCAACGGTATACATTATAATAACTTGTCTTAAACCTGTCAATTGCTACTTCCACCTCCGGTGTACCCTCATCAAGTGAGGTTGTGATATTATAAAGTCCCTGATTATTTTCAAGAGAATTTCTTGATTTCATCAAGTATTCTTTCCAGTTCATCGTACTCTTTTCCTGATATCTCAAGGGCAAATGGTGCAGATGATGTTCCGAGGGAAGACTGCAGTGCCGTCTCTTCTCTTATAAAACTTACTTCAAGATCAGGAATGGTTTTAAGGTAATTTTCAATAAGGCTTATTGCCTCTTCAGTTCTTGCAGCAAAGTCATCAGTCAAAATTATCTTTAATGAGGCGGTATTTTCACCGCTGATACCTGAAGATGTGCTTATTGTTGAAGTTTTATCCTCTCCTGTCTGGGCGTATATCATTCTTATTTTATCCGGAAGCAGTTCCCTGATTATCTCCTCAGCTTTTTGTGCAGTACTGAAGGTTCGCTCAAGATTGGTTCCCTCAGGCAGTTTAAGCTTTACAGTGAATTCAGCTGATTCCGATTTTGGCATAAATTCACTTCCAAGCTTCGGCAATAAGGAGGACAGATATGCCAAGAAGGAGTAACCGAAAGAAAAATTACAAGACCTCTTCTCTCGACAGTTTTTTCAAGGAATTCTTTATACCAGTTAAAACGAACAGGTGTGGAAATGTCCACTTTTCTTTTCTTATCTGGAAAGAGTGTGGAAACAAGCATCGGGATCACCAGCATTGCAACAAGAAGCGATGAAAGCAGGGCAAAAGCCACAGTCCAGGCCTGGTCCTTGAACATTTCACCTGAGGCCCCATGAAGATAAACGATAGGAAGGAAAACAACTATTGTTGTGACTGTTGAAGCCGTAATTGCTCCACCGACTTCCCCGGTCCCGTCTATTACAGCTTCTTTTAAGGACATTCCCTCCTCACGGTTCCTGGTAATATTCTCAAGAACCACAATTGCATTGTCAACAAGCATTCCGGCCCCAAGCGCCAGTCCTCCCAGTGTCATTATGTTAAGGGTGAGATGGTTAAAATACATCAGGTTGAATGTGGCAATTATTGAAATGGGAATTGCAACACTGATGACAAGGGTTGTTCCTATCCTTCTGAGAAAAACATAAAGAATGAAAACCGCAAGAAGTATTCCTATGATAAGGGTATTCTTCACCTCGCCAATTGCATTGTGGATATAGTTGCCCTGGTCCTGCACTTTTATAAACTCATAGCCGGGCAATGCTTTTGCAAGTTCCGCAAATGCCTTATCAAGACTTTTTACTGCATCAACAGTATTGAATTTTGGCTCTTTGTAAACAGATAGTCCAATGCATCGTTCACCATTGATTGTTACAATATTTTCAGGATCCTTATTTTCAAATTTTATTGTTGCAACATCTCTAAGGTAAACCGGCACCCTTTCCGACGAGGATGCAGCTTCAGCGCCGGCGGTTGCAGATGTGGCGGGTTGCTTAAAACCAACAATTATATTTTCAAGATCATTGAGGTCCCTAAGCACACTTACTCCTTTAACGACATATTTGAGCCCCATATCAACAATTGAACCACCTGATACATTCCTGTTGTAGTTGCTGATCTGCAATGCAATAGCATCGGAAGTAAGACCAAATGATTCAAGTATATATTTGTTGGTTTCAATTACAACTTCACTTTCTTCCTTCCCTGTCAGTCTGACATCGGCAACACCTTCAATCCTGACAAGCTCATTCCTGATATAATTCTCTGCAATTTTCCGCAGTTCATCCATATTGGTGATGCGTTCATTCTTCAGTCCAACGATCATCACCGGAGCAGCATTCGGATCATACTGGGATATTGTAAAATCTTCAAGATCAGAGTTCTGGCTGAATGAATTAAGTTCTTTCTGAAGATCCAGAAATGCTTCATCCATATCCTTGTTCCAGTCATATTCAACAGTGATTGTTGCAGAACCGACCTTTGAAACTGATGAAACCTGCGTCACATCGCTCTGACGCATTGAAAGTGATTCGATCTGATCGACATAGTTCTTTTCAATCTCTTCCGGAGGTTTTTCACCGGCTTTCAGCTCAATATAGATCTTCGGATTATTCAGATCGGGGAACAGATCAGTCCCAAGCTTACCGAAGGAGATAAATCCCAGCAGAACTATCCCCAGCACCAGCATCAGTACTGTTACCGGGTATTTTACAGCAAATTGGGCAATTCTGTTCATATCGGTTATTTAATGATTTTTACCTTCGACCTGTTGCTGAGAGTCTCAAAACCGCAAGTGACTACACGTTCATTTTTTGCCAGTCCCCTTATAACTTCAACATCAGTAATATTCTCAAGCCCGGTTTCAATAATTCTTTCTGCAGCCACACCCCGGTCGACAATAAACACAGTTTTTCCTCTCTGGCGGGAAAGGATTATACTTTTTGGAATTACAATTACAGAGTCTTTACGGTTTGTAACAATATCAGCTTTTACAAACATTCCGGGCCGGAGAAGGTAATCAGGATTATCAATTGAGATATTACCTTTGAATGTTCTTGTAGTCGGCATTAATGGCAGGTGACAATTGGGTTATACTTCCGGTTATTGTGTCCTCCGGAATAGTGTAGTTTGTAAGTTTTACAAGCTGACCCGGTTTTATGACGGTAATGTATTTTTCAGGAAGCTGAACATCCATATACATTATCTGGTAGTCCATTATTTTTGCAATTGTTTTTCCGGTTTCAACCTGTGTGCCCTGAGTATAATAGGGCAGATCAACAATCACACCGTCGATCGGAGCGCTATCTTTGTCTTGTCAAGCTGGAGCCTGGCAGTTTCAACAGTGGTTTTGGCATTTTCATAGTTTATACCTGCTGTTTTCAGCTCTTTAAGTGTCACTCCTCCTTTTTCGTAAAGTGATTCCTGTTTCCTGAGCTCACTTTCCGTAAGCTCCAGATTAAGTTAGTTGGTCTCCATCTTGACGGAATTTACATATTCCCTGTCTTCAAGCCGTGCAATCAGCGCACCGGCTCTTGATCCTGTCACCAAGCTGCCATGGCCTGTCTGGTCCGTGGATTTTTTTCAAGGAAATATGAAGCAGTGATCTTTGATTTCAGTTCTATTTCACCTTTCGGGAAAGCAGTACCTGTTGTATTGACGAATTCTTCAATTGATTTTAGCCTTATCTCTTCAACCGAAACAGGAATTTCAACATCGGCAGTCAGATTCTGATCCTGTTCCTGCATCCTGCAAATGCCATTATCATGGCAATGATTAGAAGGCTTTTTTTCATTTTATTAGTTTTATAATTATTCTTATTATCAATTGTCATTACCGGAGTCACCGGTTCTTTTTTCTCAAAGTCGTAAAGAGTCTGAATCTTAAGATTCAGAAGTTCAAGTTTATAGGAAATAAGCGAATTGGTGTATGAGAGCTGTTTTTCGGACAGCTGGTTCTGATAGATGTTCAGATCCATACCGGTAAGGTCACCGTTCTTATATTTTTCAAGATTGAGATCGTATGTAAGCTGTGCATTTGTAACGGATTGTTGTGCTATTCCAATCTGATTTTGCAGATTTAGAAGGTTCCTGTAAACTTTTCGCACACCAAGTATAATATTATTCTGCTCCTCTTCCAGGCTTATTTTTTCTGTTTCAATTGAGGCTTCTGTTGCTTTAATCCTGGATTTTCTTTCACCCCAGTCCCACAGCGGGATAGACAGGGACAATGCAACGCTTTCATTATCAGTAGGATTTGCATAGATATCACCGAAGTTTTCATTGTCCCCGAAAAGTCCGACGGAAAGACCGAGGCTTCCTTTGAATTCATTCAGAGCTTTGGTCTGGATAAGATCAAACTGAGAAGATTCAATTGATATTGATCTTTGCCTGAGTTCCATCCTGTTTGCCAGACCCTGATCAATTGCAAATCCAATATCAATCTGTACAGTGTCAACGGCAATATTTGGAAGAACAATAAGATCATCATACAGGCTCATACCAATCAGAAGCTTGAACTCATCCTTTGCATTTTCGAGTGAGACCTGCTTATTTTCATAATCCGATTTTGTTGTTGCAAGGTTCAGTTCAGCCTGGAACATCTCTTCCCGTGCAGAGATCCCTGCATCAACCTTGTTTTTAATGATTTCATAGCTCTTTTGCATATTCTCATATGCCTGCTTGGCAATATCAAGACTCTGCTGCTGCTGATAAACATAGTAAAAGGCCTGTGTAACTCCTCTTTCCAGCGACAATAGCTGAATGGCATAGTCAAGTTGTGAATTTTCAAGGGCAAGCTGAAGTTCCTTTAACTGAAGTTTTGTCCTGTTATAGGTAAAAAGCGGCTGATCGAGATTAAGTGAGAGGTTATTGCTGAATCCTTTTGTAGATTGATTAGCATATTCGCTGTATGAATCATTATAGCCAAACCTGTTTATCAGTGAAATCCTTGCATCAGTGAAAACGATAGGCTGGGATACTGTAAACAATCCGTAACTCTCTGTGGTTTTGGTAGAGTTCCATTGTGAGATCAGGTCAATGAATGAACGGTTCTGATTGTATTCGATGGGATTGATGGTAAGAGAAAAGTTTGATTTCAGGGCCGCATTCTGGGCATTGAGGTTCTCCTGGCTCCTTATAAGGCCAAGCCTTGTTTTCCTGATGGCCGGGCTGTTTGACTCCGCAATTGACAATGACTGCTCGAGGGTAAGTGCTTGCTGGGAAACCCCCGGCAGCGCTAATAAAAACAGTAGGATTAAGATCCCTGCTCTTGCGATAAGACGTTTTATATTCATTTTATTAGATCTTGGTATTCATTTTTACTTTTCTTGTCTCTCAGTCTCTCAGTCTCTCAGTCTCTCAGGTCTCTCAGTCTCTCAGTCTCTCAGTCTCTCAGTCTCTCAGTCTCTCAGTCTCTCAGTCTCTCAGTCTCTCAGTCTCTCAGTCTCTCAGTCTCTCAGTCTCTCAGGTCTCTCGGTCTTCCGTCTTCATGTACTCACCCCCGACCCCTCTCTGCTTTGCAAAGAGGGGTGCCTATGGATGAGGTATGATCGTTCTTCCTACCCAACTGTTCACCCCTAAATCCCTGCCTACCCTGCCTACCGGCAGGCAGGCGGCAGGCAGGCCCTAAAGGGGACTTTTAAGAACCCCCTTTAGGGGGCAGGGGGTAAAACCAGGAGGGGATCCCTTTATCCCTCTCCAGTTCTGCAGCACCCATTTTACCGCATCCCCGATAACATAGTTGCCGATCGATTGATTTGTCATTACAACAGTAGCTGTATCGGTTGACAAATAATATCTTCCCAGGTTATTCCATCCGCTTTCGGCATTTTCATACTCGAGGGTGATCTCTTCAGTCCCCTGATCATGATAGATCCTGAAATGCAGGTCCCGGCAGGGGCTTGTGCCGCCCCTTCCTCTTTCACCCGGCGGTGGCGGCGGACCAGGGGGACCTCCATTCCGGACCACCACTCCGTCGCTTGCCTTGCCGATATAAGTGTAAATATCATAAAAACCCGGTTTGGCAATTGTTGCTTTCCACGTCAGAATCCTGTCACCTGTGCCGCTGCGGGTATAGACGGATGAGCGAATGTATTTGCCAAAATAGGATGACTGTACAACCGGCTGCCAGTATTCCGGGGCTCCCATTAATCTGATCTGTTCATAGGACTGCCCGTTTTTGTTCTGAACACCAAGGATCTTTTTCAGAGGACTCTCGTTGCTTAGTCTTGTAAATTTGAAGCCGGGATCCTCATTGTCAACTATGGTTTCAAAGGGATCTTTGAAAACCCCGATTTCTGTGAGTATTTCCTCATCTTTCAGGTCAATATTCCTGTTTTTGGCTTTAACAATCTCCTCAACAGGCAGGGTTATCTCTCCGGGGATGTTTTTAGCAACGAGTGCATTAATAAGAAGTGCCCTGGGTTGACCATCAAGTACCATGGAGATTTTTTTTGCTTCCATAGGTCCAAGAAAAACAATTTTTGCGATATCGGCTGCCTCCATTCCCCGGCCCTGGCCGGAAATCGCTACAGTGAATCCCCCTCCCGGTCCGGTTGAAACATCTACCCTCCGATCGTCGGCGCCCGAACCGCCGGTCCGGACTGAAACATTAAATAAGCCGCTAACAGGTTCTAAATTCGAAGCCGTGAATGTTAACAGGTATCTCACCCTGTCTCCCACAATAATTTCGGTTGCCTGAAGTTCTGAAAAAAGAAAACCCGGCTGCTCCTTGCTGTTAAACCAGTTATCGAGGAAAGGATAGAATTCAAAACCAAATTTCTGCTTTATTTCTTTATTCATGTCGGAGATATCGACACTTTTAAAAGTATTATCATCAATATATTTTAGAAACCAGGTTTTAAATTCTTCAATTCCTGCTTTTGATCTTAATAGATTGAACAGATAATCTCCTTTAATAGTCAAAATTGTTCTTATTGTATCACCTCCCGGATTTTTAGCGAGAAGATCTTTAAAACTATTGTCTTTCAGCACCAGATTTGCCCTGTCGTTCTCGGACAGGCTGCCGGAATATTCAAAAAAATTGAATTCAGGTGTGGGCTGTACGACTTTCTGGAGATGAGATTCAAAAACAGCATTTATCACAGGGAAATCATCAGAGTAGAAATTATTCTTAAAAAAATAGAAGCTGGGTCCAAGCCGATACCTCATAGGCTCATTCCAGGCAACTCCGTTAACATACCTGAACCGTTCACCACTTATGAATGTGTTACGGATAAAATCATTGAATATTCTGACCTGCAATTCTTTATCAGTTATAACCTGGTTATTCCGGGCCATTCTTTTCTTCTGGCGGGTAAATCGTTTCTTAAATCCGGCGTTCTGAAGGGATACTAATCTTTCAGGGAGAAGAACCATTGATGGCTGCACTTCAGCCCTGGTCTGAGTGCTCCTTTTCGGGAAGGAGTAAAATTGGACAGGGACCTCTAAGATACTCAGTGTTTTGAATGGATATTTTGTAGAAAAATTTGTTTCCAGGTCTCTCATTATTCCTGACACAAGCAGTGACAGAGTATCTTTTAACTCTGCAAGATCTTTTTTATAATAGTCATTTCCTGGATAATGATAGCTTATATATTCAAGTGAATCAACTGTAAGAGTATCTGTCAGATAATTGCCTATGGCAAGAGTCAGACCGGTAAGCGGCTGGTCAGGCCTGAAACTAAAAAATCCGTCTCCGGCTGCCGGCTTTCCCTGCGAGACTGCTTTTAGCCCGTTTTTAGTTTGAACATTTAGTGAATACCTGGTAAAATCGATTTTTATTTTTGCCGGGTTAGAGGGATAATAATTCAGAGCTGCAACAGGATACCAGTTGCTTTCAGGTGTAAGCAGAACATACTTCTCAGTGAGGAATACCTGGCGTTTCCTGATATTAAGCATTTCGGCACGGTAGGGATCGTCTTTGAGGTTATCGGAATAGTCGGGATAGCAGAAAGCCTCATCAATAGTACCGGAATAATATATTTTTAAGCTGTCAGACTGATCCTTTTCAAGCATCCTCCCGGGATCAATTATTATAATATGATTTGAAAGCCTGAAAGGTAAGCTCTTTATTGCCGGAGGTTATTTTCGAAACATTGAGGGAGGGATTGAGAGAGAAAAGATATTTGTCAAGCGGCTGCTTATTATTATTGATTATTTTAATATCAGAAGATGCCTCAAATGATGAACCATTATGAGTAAATTCAATTAACGCATCGGAGATTGTTGTGAATTTCTCATTTTCAAACTCCTTGTTTGTTTCTAAAACCAGCTTCTTATCATTGACCTTATTGATATAAGAGGACCATATTTTTGATCCCGTGAAGAAAGCTCCGGCGGTAAATAGAGTCAGAAGGACTATTGTGAGAGTTCTGTGGAATTTTGATTGCGGCAATCGTTTAAATGTGAGAATTGTTCCCATTACAAGTGCCATCCCAAGAAAAAAATAGAACAGCCTCTGGTTTATAATAAAACCAGGATTATCAAATCCTATCATGCCTGATTTAAAAATCGGAAGTCCGAATGCCATATAGTCAAAAATCGATCCTGCCCTGTAACCAGAGGTAAAACATATCAAGAGCAGCATATACCAAGAAGTATCAGAAATGTAATTGCCTGGTTCCTGATCACTGACATGAGCATAAAAGCCAGTCCGAGGCTGAAAACAATTGTTGGAACACAAATTATAAGAAGGTAGATAAATATGACATCAGATCTATTGACATGCTTTTTGAAATGATGTTCATGAGCAGGCCAATGCATAGGATAATTATATCAAGGCCGAGGAAAAGCCTGAGTATACCCAATGTTTTACCCATTATATATTCAAAATTTGACATCGACCTTGTGTAAAGAACTTCATTGGTATCCAGTTTTTTGTCTCTTTTCAGGAAATCGGCAGCAAGAAAAATCACAACTATTGCCTGTCCGATATTGAGAAGATAAAGATTGACAAGAGGAACTGACGATGGTATTGAAACCAGATCCCATGGTTCATCACCTATCGGGGAAAAGAGACCGATATTCATAATGGTGAAAATGAAAAGAGCGCCAAGTGAAAAGAGCCTGAAGAACCAGCTTCTTCTCAGGGTTTTTGCTTCATACTTTGCAACTGTTCTTATATTATGAAGAAATGCCATCCGGTAGACTTTGTATTAATCCGATATTGAAGTTTGCAGTTTATGTTCCATAAAATATACATAAGCATGTTCAATATTCGGAATAATAGGTATTGAATTAAATTCAGGAACATTATCTGAAACGATCTGTACTTCCCAGCCGTCTCAACCGGAATTGTTGAAATTACATTATATTGTTCTTTTACCGTTTCATATTCAAAAGGGGTCAGGATAAGCTTAAATACATGACCTTCAGCATGTTTTACAAGATTTTCGGGTGAACCTGAAAAGACCAGCTCTCCTCTGTTTAGAAGGGCCATTCCCTGACATGTTGATGATATATCACCAACAATATGAGTTGACAGAATAATAGTTACATCGTTCTGGCTCAGCTGTGAAAGTATATTTCTGAACCTGATCCTTTCATCGGGATCAAGACCTGTTGTTGGCTCATCAACAACAATTATCCTGGGATTTCCGATAAGAGCCTGGGCTATTCCCAGCCGCCGTTTCATACCTCCCGATAGCCTGTTTGCCTGCCTGTCGCGAACCTCAAGAAGACCAACCTGGTCAAGCAGTCTGTCGACTTCCGCTAATCCTTTCTTTTCTGTTTCTTAATCCGGCAAGCGATCCCGAATAATCAAGGAATTCCCATGTTTTAAGAGATGTGAAAAACCTGAAATCCTGTGGCAGGTAACCCAGCATGCTTCTTAGTTCTTTCCTGTTCTTCTGAATATCTTTTCCATCAACCAGGACCACTCCTGATGTTGGCTTCATCAGGGTGACAATTATCCTCATCAGGCTTGATTTCCCGGCTCCGTTCGGACCCAGAAGCCCGAACATTCCTGTCCCGAATTCAAGGTTTATATCTTTTAAAGCATGATTTCCGTTCGGATAAATTTTGTTAAGTCCCTGAATTTCAATTTTCATACATCGAACCTGATAGTTTTGGATTTAGTAGGCTTATTTTCTTCTTTGACATATAAAAGACGGTTAAAATTTCAAATGTGGCAATAAAATTAAGATGTTTTTAACAGTTTTTCAGGATTTACCTGAACTTTAGCGATCCGGAATCTGTCAGAGCAATCAAAACAAATTCATAATTTTGTACTTCAAGAATTTTCAAGGTGGTCTACAAAACAAATAAGACGAAAAATAATAAATGATCCTGTTTATGGATTTATAAGCATCCCGGGGGATTTTGTTTTTGATCTTATTGAGCATCCATGGTTTCAGCGGCTGAGGAATATTAAACAGCTTGGTCTGACAAGTTTTGTTTATCCCGGGGCAAATCACAGCAGGTTTCAGCATTGCCTGGGTGCACTTCATCTGATGGATAATGGCTCTCAGGACACTTAAAGCCAAAGAATGTCAGTATCACTCCTGAGGAAGAAGAAGCTACCTTAACTGCTATACTGCTTCATGATATCGGACACGGTCCTTTTTCCCATGCCCTTGAAAACTCACTAATAAACGGTATAACACATGAGGATCTTTCCTTGCTTCTGATGAGAAAGCTGAATGAAACCTTCAGGGGAAGACTGGATCTGGCAATTGAGATCTTTAAAGGGACCTATACCAGAAAATTTCTCCATGAGCTGATCTCCGGCCAGATGGATATGGACAGGCTTGATTATCTGCGAAGGGACTGTTTTTTTACAGGTGTTATTGAAGGATCAGTAGGATCAGACAGGATAATAAGAATGCTTAATGTCGTGGATGACAGTCTTGTTATCGATGAAAAAGGTATTTATTCGCTTGAAAAATTCCTTATTGCCCGCAGGCTGATGTACTGGCAGGTTTATATGCACAAGACAGTTCTTTCATCCGAAAGCCTGCTTGTAAATGTACTAAAGCGTGCAAAAGAACTGGCAGGAGGCGGAACTGATCTTTATGCAACTCCTGCACTCAGGTTTTTCCTTTATAATAATATTGGCCCTGACGACCTGAACGGAAGCGGTATCTTTACACCCGGAATTGTTGCATCAAATTTTACACGGCTTGATGATACTGATATTCTTGTTTCGGCAAAATACTGGGCTGACCATGCCGATAAGATACTTTCTGATCTGTCAGGCCGACTGCTGAGCAGGGATCTTCTTGCAATAGAACTGCAGAATGAACCGTTTTCAGATGAGAAGGTGGACAGATTCAGGGACCTTGCAACAAAAAGGATGAAGATAGATCCGGGAAATGACAGATTATTATGTTTTTACAAACAGTATTTCAAATCTGACCTATGCACCCGATGCACCTGAGGTAAAAATACTGCTTAAAAATGGTACAACAGCTGATATCACATCTGTTTCAGATATGTTTGACCACAGATTGCTTTCTGAAAGAGTTACAAAGTACTTTCTTTGCTATCCAAAAGAATGCAGATAATAAAAATGAAATAATATGGAATTTACAGCCGCAACAATTGCCGGATTTCTGAAGGGTGAGATAGAAGGAAATCCGGAAACAGTAGTAAACAATGTTGCAAAGATAGAGGAAGGACTTCCCGGTGCTCTTTCATTCCTGGCAAATCCTAAGTATGAACATTATATATATACAACAAAATCATCAATAGTACTTGTTAATAAGAGTTTTGTGCCATCGGGGAATATAGAGGCTACTCTTATAAGGGTTGAAAATGCATATGAGGCATTCGCATCACTTCTCCGGCTTGTTGACCAGGCAAGACCCCGGAAAAAAGGAATTCATCCCACAGCAGTAATTGAACCAACAGCCATTCTCGGGAAAGATGTTTACATCGGACCGTATGCTTATATTGGCGAGAATTGCGCTATAGGTGACGGATGCTCGGTTTATCCCCATGTATTTATTGGGGACAATACCAGGTTAGGGAAAAATTGCACTATTAATCCCGGAGTAAAAATTTATCATGATTGTGTTCTGGGAGAAAACTGTATCATTCATGCCGGAACAGTAATCGGAAGCGATGGATTTGGTTTTGCTCCCCAGTCGGACAGTGAATTCATGAAAATCCCTCAGATTAGGGAATGTTGTAATTGAAGATAATGTTGAGATTGGGGCCAATGTTGCAATTGACCGTGCAACGATGGGTTCGACAATTATCAGAAAAGGTGTGAAGCTGGATAATCTGATTCAGATCGGGCATAATGTCGAGGTAGGAGAAAATACGGTTATGGCAGGACAGACAGGTATTGCCGGATCATCAAAAATCGGTAAGAACTGTATGTTTGGAGGACAGGTTGGAATTTCAGGCCATCTAAAAATGGCTGATGGAATAAAGATCGGAGCACAGTCAGGAGTCGGCGGTGATATAAAGAAAGAAAATGCAATTCTCCTTGGATATCCTGCAATTGACCATAAGGATTTTCTAAGATCTTCAGTAGTTTTCAGGAAATTACCTGAGCTGAAAGCAAAAGTTGAGGAACTGGAAAAAGAAATCGAACTGCTTAAAAAAGAAATAGCAGAACAGGAATAGATAATTTAACCTATCTTGTCACGCTCTTAACTATTGGATTGTTCGATTTTTTTTAATTTTTTTGTACCCGGATTCTCAAAAAACAGTTCAGGAAGAAATGAGTGAGAAACAAAGGACGCTTGCAAAAGAGGTTAGCCTGACCGGAAAAGGATTGCATACCGGATTAACTGTAACAATTACATTCAAACCGGCTCCGGCTAATCACGGATATAAATTTTGCAGAACTGATCTTCCCGGAAAACCGGTGATCGATGCACTGGCCGAAAATGTTACGGATACATCCAGGGGCACAACCCTGGTTCAGAATAATGCTTCTGTTTCAACAATTGAACATGTTCTTGCAGCTTTGCATGGTTTACGGGTTGATAATGCTCTTATTGAACTTGATGGACCGGAAGCCCCGATAATGGGTGGAGCCGCTTCGGCATTTACTGAAGCAATTAAATAAGCCGGGTTTACGGAACAGAAAGAAGATAGGAACTATTTTGTTGTAAAACAGAAAATTACATATTCTGATGAAGAGCATGGCGTTGATCTGATTATTTATCCCGATGACCATCTCAGCATTAATGTCCTTATTGATTACAATTCCAAAATTCTTGGTAATCAGTATGCAATTCTTGATACAATAGATGATTTTGAAAAGGAAATAAGCAAAAGCCGCACGTTTGTTTTTTTCCATGAGCTTGAACCTCTTCATAAACTGGGACTAATCAAAGGCGGAGATCTTGATAATGCAGTGGTTATTCTGGAAAAGGAGGTGGAACAGGAAGAGATTGACCGTATTGCCAGACTTTTTAACAGACCCGGGATAAGCAAGCATACTGCAGGGATACTTAATAATACTGAATTACGATATCCCAATGAACCGGCAAGGCATAAACTGCTTGATATTATGGGTGATCTTGCCCTGGTCGGACAACCCATTAAAGGGAAAGTTGTTGCAACACGTCCCGGACACTTTGCCAATACCCGGACTGGCAAGACTTATCAGGCAGGAAATAAAAAAAGCACACTCCAAAATAAATATACCCCTTTATGATCCGGACCAATGTCCGGTTTATACTCTTGAGGATATTAAAAAACGTTTACCTCACAGGTATCCTTTTCTCATGGTCGACAAAATTATTTCACTCGATGAGAATACTGTTGTAGGAATCAAGAATGTGACATTCAATGAACCTTTTTTCCAGGGTCACTTTCCGAACGAGCCGGTAATGCCGGGTGTACTTCTGGTTGAAGCGCTAGCCCAGGCAGGCGGATTGCTTATTCTAAGTACTGTCGAGGAACCTGAAAAATATTCTACCTATTTTCTTAAGATTGATAAGCTTAAATTCAAGCATAAGGTTGTACCGGGGGATACTATTATACTCAGAATGGAACTGATTGAACCTATGCGAAGAGGGATTGTAACAATGTTCGGACAGGCATTTGTGGGAAATCATCTTGTTACTGAAGGGGAGATGACAGCCCAGGTAGTAAAAAATAAATAGCAAACCATGATTTCAAATTTAGCATATGTTCATCCAAATGCCCGACTAGCAGAGAATGTTACAGTTGAACCATTTGCCTATATTGCTGAAAATGTCGAAATCGGTGAGGGCACATGGATAGGCCCCAATGCAACAATCCTTTATGGCGCCAGAATAGGAAGGAATTGCAGGATATTTCCTTGTTCCGTTGTTTCAGCTATTCCACAGGATCTGAAATTCAGAGGCGAGGATTCCATTGCTGAAATAGGTGACAACACAACGATCAGGGAAGGAGCCACAGTAAACCGGGGAACTGCTTCTGCGGGGAAAACCATTATCGGCAATAATTGTCTTATCATGACATATGCTCATATCGGTCATGATTGCATAATCGGAAATAACTGCATCCTTGGAAACGGGACCGGTCTGGCAGGAGAGGTGAAGGTTGACGACTGGGCAATTATAAGCGCAGGCACTCTTGTTCACCAGTTTGCTCATATCGGCGGTCATGTTATGATTGGAGGTGCATCAAAGGTCAGAACCGATGTTCCTCCATTCATCAAAGCCGACAGAGATCCATTGACATACTTGGGTATAAATTCAGTAGGACTTACAAGACGAGGTTTTGAAAAGGATCGGATAGATACCATACATAACATTTACAGAGTTATCTATCAGAACGGGATGAATGTTTCGCAGGCACTTGGATTTTATTGAAAATGAGTTCAGTTCGTCTGCAGACAGAGATTATATTCTTGATTTTATAAGGAAATCGGAACGGGGTATCATAAGAGGACCAAAATAAACACTACTCATCTCCTTTTTCCCACCCCTGGGCTTTAAGTTCAATTTCGGACCCATTCCCGCCTACTATAAAATTGCCCTGATCGGGAGTTGTTAAATGACCTATTAATTTAACACGGATACTCTTGATTTTTTCAAGGTTTTCAAGGGGGGCTGTAAACAGCAGCTCATAATCCTCACCTCCGTTCAGAGCGGCGGTCACAGGATCCATTTTAAATTCTTCCGCTGCCCTGGCAGTTTCCATGTCGACAGGTATCTTGTCATAGAATATTCTGGAACCCGTACCTGACATTTTACAGATATGAAGTAGATCGGATGCGAGCCCGTCGGAAACATCAATCATTGATGTAGGGACTATTTCACGGTCTTTCAGGTCCTGAATGATATCAGCAGGGAACTCAGGTTTCAGCTGTCTCTCAACTAAATATTCATAGCCGGAAAGATCAGGCTTAAATGCTTTGTCTTTATCAAAGAGCCTTCTTTCCCTCTCAAGGACCTGCAGACCCATAAAGGAAGCGCCGAAATTTCCTGTAACACATATAAGATCGTTGGGTTTGGCGCCGTCCCTCCTTACAAGCCCGCCTTTATTCACCGCACCAATAGCGGTAACGCCAATAGTAAGTCCGGTGAGGGAGCTTGTAGTGTCACCACCAGCCAGATCGACATTATACTTTCTGCATGCCAGGGAGATGCCTTCATATAGCTCATCAATCTGTTCGACGGCAAACCTGGAACTTATCCCGATTGCGATCAATACCTGACCGGGAACACCATTCATGGCATAAATGTCAGAGATCGCCCTGACAACAGCTTTATATCCAAGGTGTTTTAAAGGCGTATAAATCAGGTTAAAGTGTATGCCTTCAAGCAGCAGATCGGTTGACACAAGGGTGAGCCTATCACCTGAATCAATCACTGCAGCGTCGTCACCAATGAGCGAAATGGTGCTTGAGTTCTGCGGTGATACACCTTTTATTAAATGGTCTATCAATCCGAATTTCCCATATTTGCCAATTGGTGTTTTGTTTTCCGGCTCCTTCATCTTACAGGTATATATGCGTTTGATCTGCGGAAATCAGCGGGATCAGCGGGAAATAAAGACGGTTTCCATCATCTCCCGCAGATTCCGCAGAGATCGCAGATTAAAGAATTATCATCAGGTATGCATTATAGTTCTTCCAAAAGGACTTATTGCCACTTCGGTCAGTTTGAAATGCTGCATTCCGAAGGGGATCCCGATGATGGTTATGCAAAGAAGCACCCCGAAAAAAGCATGTGTAATAGCAATCCAGATCCCTCCGCAGAGTAACCAAAGTACATTCATAATAACATAGAGGCAGCCGGAAGCATTTTCTCTTACCCTGCTGGTCCGGCCGAAAGGCCAGAGTGACAGGGATCCCATTTTAAGCGTTTGAAGTCCAAAAGGGATTCCAACAATAGTTATCATCAGGATAAGACTTCCGATAAAGTATTCAATAGCAATTATGATCCCCCCGAAGATCAGCCAGATTAAATTACCAAGTATTTTCATTCGAAATCAGGTTTTACTCAAGGATTACATTCTTGTCTTTAGGATATTTTACAGAATAGGTAAGGATCAACTGCCTTGTTTCCTGCGGCTTGATATTCAGATCCCACTTGATCTCACCGGTTTGGGAATTATGTTTTCCTCCCGACAATTCGACTGCGTCAACCTCAATTCCGCTGTTGGAAGAGATTGGTATCTGGTCATTTACAGTGATCCTACAGGTGTGCTTTTATTGTTTCTTACGGTAATAAGGAACGAATAGGTTTCGGTTTTGTTTGCGCCGAGAACTCTCCGGCTTGTAAAGTCCTTTCTTTTCTCTCTTTTAACAAGAATACTGTTGTCTGTACCGAGCGAAATTGTCAGGGTATCTGTTAATTGATTAACATTGAGATAGGAATTGCCTACAAAAGTATTCTCAAAATAAAGTGTTGCTTCACCTCCTATAAGACTTTGTTCTGCCCAGTCTGTAATATTTCCGGTAAGGTAGGCGAGGGGAGATAGTTTTGGAACAGTTACATATTTGTACTCAGCCGGTGAAGTTGTACGTTGTATTTCAATAGTCTGGACTTTCCCATCCGATGCAATTGAGTATGGAGCAACTACGTCAAACGATACCGTGGTCTCTCCGACCTGTTTCTGTACTGCAACCGGAACAGCTTCAGCCATTTGGGCATCTTTGACTTCCATTGCCATCTCAGCCATGGCAGGCATTTCGCTTTTCTTGTTATATATCGCCTGCGGCACGTCCCCTTGCAACAGGGACCGGAGTGAAGAAGTCAATGAACCAGGGATTTAATACCGGAACGTTTCCTGCTACCCATGGAGTAGCATTTGAAAAGCTTAAGTTTTACATCTTTCCAGGGTATCCCTGTATTCTGAAAGACATTTGCCTTATAAAACAAGGTCACCGGTTTTGTTATATCATCGACCCTTATATCATAGGAAGGATACCATCCTGCGTTTGTTACAACGTAACTGAATGTCAGTCTGCCAGATACGGGCTTGTCAGCAGAAACGGAAACACTTATTTCACCTGAGGGCAGCTGTTTCCCGGTCCTGTCTGCAATCTGCTGCTGCAGCGCGGCAATCTGTTTTTCATAATCCCTGATCAGCCTGTTCTTCTTAAGAGTGGCGGTAGTAACCTGATCCATGCTGTTGGTGTACAGATCCATAACATTTTTTAGCTGATCGATTGTGAAAGTAGTTTCTTTGACCAGAATTGCCCTGTTGGCGACAAGAAAGGCTTCTTTTTCTTTAAGGACCGCGATGGCTGCTTTTTCATCTTCAACTTTAAGCTGAAGGGCTTCGATCTGACCTCTTATGGTTTTAACTTCCGGAATATCTTCAAGATTCTGCAGATAATTGTTCTGATGGTTTACCGACATAATTGTAAAATCACCGAAACCTTTTACCTGGATGCTCTGCGCATCGATATAGGGTGAAAGTCCCCCAAGTCTGAGAATAGTTTTCCCAACAGGGAGTTCGACTGTTGTTTCATGGTTCATCTGTGCACGGTCAGGGTAGACAGTGACATGTTTAATTGGGGCTTTGATATCTTTTTCAGTATCTGCTGCCAGGTTCAATGACCCAATCAGAACGAATATTGAAATTAAGGATAGCCTTTTCATATAAATAAAACTTGGATTTTTGATTAATGTTCATAAAACTTTAAAGGTAAGATTTAAATTAAAAGGATGTATTGCAATTTTAAGGCCAGCTATTTTAACGCCCGGCCCCCTAGGGACATGCGCGATCTTAAGAATCAGTGTTAAACCGGGTATTTTTAACTAGCAGAAATACAATTACATAAGTTTGGGGCTGTTGAAAAAGGCCTTTGTGAACCTTCGTGATAACCTTTGAGTACTACTATATAACTCTTTTACGCGATATTATAAACAAAAAGACGATAATTAGTTATTGAACCACGGAGTTAAAGGAGTAAAAACGGAGTTACACTGTTTTGAAACTCCGTGTATTACTCTGTGAAACTCTGTGTAACTCAGTGGTTAAAGGATTTCAGGCAACACTTTTCCTCCCCACCTGACCACCCCTAAATCCCCTAAAGGGGACTTTTAAGAACCCCCTTTAGGGGGCCGACCGTTAAAAAATTGCCCGGTGGGCAATTTTAGGGAGGAGCCAGTATGCAGGGGAGACCGTGGTGGGGGCAGGGGGTAAACATACGGCAATGCGCGAAATGGTCTTATATGGGCTGCTCTTTTTCAGCCTAAATTTATATTATTGAAGTTCCCATAATTCATTATGGGTGGAAGACTTTGTGGTAAAACATAATTTATTGAACCTCAAAGGATCACAAAGTATCACACTAAGGAACACAAAGGGAAAAAGTCCAAAAAATCAACTTTTTCAACAGCCCCAAATTTAAGTTACAGAAAATCAGTTGCATACAGTTAGATTCATAAGTTTGCCTATTCCTTAAGTTGATGCGCATGCCTTTAAGGGGCAGGGGGCATAACCTTATGAATTGTTAAAGAATGTGAAATAAAGTCCTATTTGCATTAATTGCCCTTTTTCTGGCCTGAAATCTCAGCAATAGTCTACCTTTGTGCAAATTTTGAAATCGATGAAGGGCTTAAAGATCGGGAATCTTGCAGTGGCAGTTCCAATATTTCAGGGGGGAATGGGAGTCGGAATTTCACTCTCAGGACTTGCGTCAGCAGTTGCCAATGAAGGTGGGGTAGGGGTAATTTCAAGTGCAGGATTGGGACTTTTATACAAGGATTTTTCAGGTGACTTTCTGGAAGCAAGCATATTCGGGCTTAAGGAAGAGATACGTAAGGCAAGGGAAAAGACAAGGGGTATTATCGGTGTCAATGTCATGGTAGCAATGTCAAATTTTGCTGACATGATCAAAACATCAATTGCTGAAAAGGTTGATATTATAATTGCCGGAGCAGGACTTCCGCTTGATCTTCCTTCGTTTCTGAAGAAGGGAAGTGCAACCAAGCTCATTCCGATAGTATCATCGGCAAGAGCGGCAAAAATCATTTGTGAAAAATGGAAATCAAATTACAATTATCTTCCCGATGCAGTTATTGTTGAAGGGCCTAAAGCAGGAGGTCATCTGGGATTTAAAGAGGAACAGATTACCGACAGCAATTATAAGCTTGAAAAGCTTGTTCCTGAAATTGTAACTGAGCTGAAGATCTTCGAGGAAAAATATGATCAACACATTCCACTGATTGCTGCCGGGGGAATCTATACCGGCGAAGACATAAACAATATCATGAAGCTTGGTGCATCAGGTGTACAGATGGGTACGATATTCGTCACAACAAATGAGTGCGATGCCTCGGATGCTTTCAAACAATCCTACATTGATGCTTCCGAACAGGATATTGAAATTATTAAAAGTCCTGTCGGGATGCCCGGCCGGGCAATACTGAGCAATTTCATAAAAAAGGTGAGGGATGGCAAAAAGCAGCCCAAAAAGTGTCCGTTCAAATGCATAAAGACCTGTGAAATTGAAAAGAGTCCATATTGTATTATTGTTGCCCTTATAAATGCACTCAAGGGGAACTTTGAAAATGGCTATGCATTTGCAGGAGCCAACGCATTCAAGGCTACAAAGATCTCATCGGTAAAAGAGATATTTCAATCTCTTATAAAGGAATACAAAGAGAGCAGATAGAACTTCTATCTCATTATTACACCAGCCTTAAAACACTGTAACTTCGTGGTTAAACAGCACATTATCAACTTATTGCACAAACACTCTTATTTCAGCTGCTCACTATACGCCTTTTAAGCAATTTATCTGGTATTATTTAACTTCCTATACTCAATATTTTTTATATTTTTGTATGTTTATTTAGATTAAATATAATTAACAGATTAACAAATCATATCACAGGTTGTTAGTCTTATTGAAAGGATGACACAAATTGATGGAAAAAGATCAGGATAAGATAATAAGTGATGTAACTTCAGGTGAATACAAGTATGGATTCTATTCCGATATTGAGACGGAAAGGATCCCCAAGGGACTGAATGAGGATGTTGTCAGACTAATTTCAGCTAAAAAAAATGAACCGGAATGGCTTCTTGAATTCCGGCTGAAATCATATCGCCACTGGCTGACAATGAAAATGCCACGATGGCCAAATCTTAAAATACCACCGATAGATTATCAGGATATTATTTATTATGCTGCTCCGAAGCAAAAAGAATCTGCAGACAGCATTGATGATATTGATCCCGAACTGAAGAAGACATTTGATAAGCTTGGAATTCCTCTCGAAGAACAGAAACATCTTTCCGGTGTTGCTGTTGATGCTGTTATGGACAGTGTTTCGGTAAAAACAACTTTCAGGGAAACCCTGGCTGAGCTGGGAATAATTTTCTGCTCATTCAGCGATGCTGTGAAAGAATATCCCGATCTTGTAAAAAGATATATGGGATCAGTTGTCCCATATACCGATAATTTTTTTGCAACACTTAATTCAGCTGTCTTCAGCGACGGTTCATTCTGCTATATTCCAAAAGGTGTCAGATGCCCGATGGAACTCTCAACTTATTTCAGGATAAACTCTGCAAATACCGGTCAGTTTGAACGTACACTTCTTATTGCTGATGAGGAAGCTATGTCAGTTATCTTGAAGGATGTACTGCTCCGATGAGGGATGAAAATCAGCTTCATGCAGCAATTGTTGAGATAATTGCTGAAAAAAATGCTGAAGTAAAATATTCAACTGTACAGAACTGGTATCCCGGCGATAAGGATGGAAAAGGCGGGATTTTCAATTTTGTTACAAAACGGGGATGTGCAAGGGAGAAAATTCAAAGATATCCTGGACACAGATTGAAACCGGATCAGCAATAACATGGAAATATCCTTCATGTATTCTGCGGGGTGATAATTCAACCGGAGAATTTTATTCTGTTGCTGTTACAAATAATCATCAGCAGGCCGATACCGGAACAAAAATGATCCATATCGGGAAAAATACAAAAAGCACAATTGTTTCAAAAGGAATTTCTGCCGGACATGGACAGAACAGTTACAGGGGACTTGTAAAGGTCCTGAAAAATGCAACAAATGCAAGGAATTTTTCACAGTGCGATTCATTGCTGCTTGGCGATAAATGCGGGGCTCATACCTTTCCATATCTTGAGGTTGATAACCAGACTGCCATTGTTGAACATGAAGCAACAACTTCAAAAATAGGGGAGGATCAGATCTTTTATTGCAACCAGAGAGGAATTTCAACTGAAGATGCAATAGGACTTATTGTTAACGGATATGCCAGGGAAGTAATAAATAAACTTCCAATGGAATTTGCTGTTGAAGCCCAGAAGCTTCTTCAGATAAGTCTTGAAGGCAGTGTAGGTTAGAACTATAATTAATACAATATTTATATATCATGCTGATTATAAATAATTTAAAAGCCTCAATCGACGGAAAGAATATCTTAAAGGGAATAAGTCTTGAGGTTAAACCGGGAGAGATCCATGCAATTATGGGTCCGAACGGATCAGGTAAAAGCACTCTGGCAGCAGTTCTTGCAGGACGGGAATTTGTTGAAGTTACCGAAGGAACTGTTACATATCTTGGGAAGAATCTTCTTGAAATGTCTCCTGAAGACCGTTCAAAGGAGGGAATATTCCTTGGATTCCAGTATCCTATTGAAATCCCGGGAGTAAGTATGGTTAACTTCATGAAGACTGCTGTTAATGAACATCGTAAACATAAAGGACTTGAACCTCTTTCAGCATCTGATTTTCTGAAACTTATGCGCGAGAAGAAGGAACTTGTTGAGATTGATTCAAAACTGGCAAACAGGTCAGTCAATGAAGGTTTTTCAGGTGGAGAAAAGAAGAAGAATGAGATTTTTCAGATGGCAATGCTCGAACCAAAACTTGCTATTCTTGATGAAACTGATTCAGGTCTTGATATTGATGCTCTGCGTATTGTGGCCAATGGAGTCAACAAACTCAAACGACCCGATAATTCTACTTATTGTAATTACACATTACCAGAGACTGCTCGATTATATTATACCGGATGTTGTTCATGTTCTGTATGATGGAAGGATTGTAAAAACAGCCGGAAAGGAACTGGCTCTTGAACTTGAAGAAAAGGGATATGACTGGATTAAAAAAGAGGTTGAAAATCAAAACTGAAATGAACGGCAAATCTGAAATAACGGAAAGATATCTCAAATCTTTATAAGGAAAATATTGAGAAGATCATCAGGGACTCTTCTCCATTTATTAATTCTTTCAGGGAGGCTGCTATTGAATAAATTCAGATCAGCTCGGCATCCCGACAAAGAAAAATGAAGCTTATAAATATACAAATCTCGATATCTTTTTTAACCATGATTATAAAAGCTATTTTATACCCGACGAATCTGATTTTCAGAAAGCAGAGGAATTCAGATGCGATGTAACTGATCTTGATGCTCATGGGATTGTTCTTCTGAATGGATTTTATCCTGACAATAAACGAGAAGCTTCGCCAGCTGCCGGGCGGGATTTGGATCGGCAGTCTTAATGAAGCTGCAATAAAATTCCCTGAAATGAGATTGAAAAGCATTATGGCAAATATGCCAAAAGCGATACTGACGGACTGGTTCATCTGAATACTGCAATGGCTTCTGATGGTGTTTTTATTTATGTGCCTGAAGGGTACCAGTGCTTAAGAAACCAGTTCAGGTGGTCAATCTTGTTCATTCAGAAGAGGATATCTTCAATCAGCACCGGAATCTTATAATTGTTGAGAAAAATGCTGAAATTACACTGATAATCTGCGATCATACTCTTTCACCGCAAAAATTTCTGACAAATGCTGTAACTGAAGTTTATGTCGGGGAAAATGCCCATTTCGATATTATCAGGGTGCAGAATGAACATAATAATGCCTGCAAGATAACTCATACATTTATTCATCAGGAGAAGAACAGCTATGCTTCTTCAAACAATATTACACTTCATGGCGGACTTGTCCGCAACAGTACATATCATTACCTTGGAGGTGAAGGAGCTGAGATGCAATTCCTATGGTCTTTTTCTTGCAGATAAATGGCAGCATGTCGATAATTTTGTAAATGTTGATCATGCTTTCCCGAACTGTACAAGCAACCAGCTGTTCAAAGGAGTTCTTGATGATATGTCAACCGGAGCATTTAACGGACGAATCTATGTTGCCCAGGATGCACAGGGTACCCTGGCTTACCAGAAAAATAACAATATTCTTCTTACCGATGATGCAAAGATGGATACCAAACCACAGCTTGAGATCTATGCTGATGATGTAAAATGCAGCCATGGAGCAACAGTCGGTCAGCTCGACGATGATGCTCTTTTCTATCTTCAGTCAAGAGGAATTGATAAGCGTGAAGCCAGGCTTATGCTTATGTTCGGATTTGCCCATGAGGTGATTCAGAATATTAAAGTTGAACGCTCTTCGCGAAAGGATGGATAACCTGGTTATGCAGCGGCTGAAAGGAGAACTTTCACGATGTGCCAGTTGTATGGTTAAATGCGGATAAATCTAAAATCAGGTGAAAGATATATCAGAAATAAGAGCCGATTTTCCGATTACTTAACAGGAAAGTTTATGACAAACCGCTTGTCTATTTTGATAATGGAGCTACCACCCAGAAACCCCAGTGTGTTCTTGATGCTGTAAATGAAGTTTATACTACATACAACGGAAATATTCACCGGGGAGTTCATGCTATGAGCGATCTGACATCCGAAGCTTATGAAAATGCACGGGAAAAGGTAAGATCATTTATTAATGCCGGCAAAAAGAGAAGAGATTATTTTTACTTCAGGAACAACAGGTTCAATTAACTGCATTGCTTTTTCATTCGGTGAAAGATATATTAAAGCCGGGTGATGAAATAATTATAAGCAATCTTGAACATCATGCCAATATTGTTCCCTGGCAGATGATGTGCGAGAGGAAAGGAGCAGTTTTAAAGGTTATTCCCGTAAATGATAATGGAGAAATTATCCTTGATGAATATCATGAAACTGCTCTCCGTCAAAACAAGATTGTAGCAGTTACCCAGGCTTCAAATGCTCTCGGAACAATTCTTCCTGTGAAGGAAATTATTGAAGCTGCACATTCCATGAATATTCCTGTGCTGATTGATGGAGCACAGGGTATTCAGCATGGGATTGTTGATGTGAACTTCGACTGGATTGTGATTTTTATGTTTTCTCCGGACATAAGATTTACGGACCAACAGGTATCGGTGTCCTCTATGGCAAGGAAAAATGGCTTTCAGAATTGCCTCCATATCAGGGTGGTGGCGATATGGTCGATAAGAGTTACATTTGAAAAAACAACATATAATGAGCTTCCTTTTAAATTTGAGGCAGGAACAATGAATTATGCCGGAGCAATTGGACTTGGCAAGGGCTCTGGATTATGTCAGTGAGCTCGGAAGGGAGGAAATAGCCTTACGGGAAAAAATGCTTCTTGATTATGCAACTGAACGCCTGTCAGGAATATAAAGGTTAAGAATCTATGGTAATTCCGAAAGAAAAATCTCAACAATTTCTTTCCTTCTCAAGGATATTCATCAGTACGACACAGGAATGATACTTGACAAGATGGGTATTGCAGTGAGAACAGGGAACCATTGTGCTCAGCCGGTAATGGACAGGTTTGGGATAGACGGTACAGTCAGGGCTTCAATGTGTTTCTACAATACAACCGAGGAGATTGATATTCTTGGCACAGGAATTGAAAAGGTTATAAGCATGTTTTCATAAGGTGCAGTTATGACAATTAATGAAGTTCAGGATAATATTATTGAGGAGTTTTCAATGTTTGATGACTGGATGGATAAGTATAATCTGCTTATTGATCTGGGAAAGGAACTGCCTGTGATCGATCCTAAATTCAAGACAAAGGATTTTCTGATTGAGGGCTGTCAGTCAAAGGTGTGGCTTCATCCTGATTATGATGGCAGAATGATCTCATTTACAGCCGACAGTGATGCAATAATAACAAGAGGTATTGTCGCTCTTCTGATAAAAGTACTGTCGGACCGGACACCAGAGGAGATAATTGGATCCGATCTCTATTTTATTGATAAAATCGGACTGAGGCAGAATCTTTCACCAACCAGGTCAAACGGATTACTTTCAATGGTAAGGCAGATGAAGCTTTATGCAATGGCCTTTAAGGCACAGGGTGGAACCCCTCGGCTCCCCTCCAGGGAGGGGTCGGGGGTGGGTTAAATTGTAAAGGTCACCAGCCTACGTTACCTCATTCGTTGAAGCTACGGAGGTCAAAGAAAGTTCGGCTGGCAAAGCTGGGCGCCAGGCGAAACCCCTCGGCTCCCCTCCTGGGAGGGGCAAGGGGTGGGTTTCTTAAGACAAAAGATTATGGTAAAAAGATAAAGGAAGATAATAGATAAAAGCAAAAAATGGACTCTGCAGAACATCTTGAAATAGAAACCAGGATAGTGGGAGTGCTCAAAAGTATTTTTGATCCGGAGATCCCTGTAAATATCTATGACCTGGGACTCATTTATAATATTGATCTGGACGATGATCATATTGCCCACATCACCATGACTCTCACCGCGCCAAACTGTCCGCTTGTCGAAGAACTTGTGGAAGAGGTAAAATATAAAGTGGCCGGGATAAAAGGGGTAAAGGACTGTGATCTCAAGCTCACTTTTGACCCGCCATGGGATAAAAGTATGCTGAGTGATGAAGCAAAACTTGAACTTGGCTTTCTGTAGTAATACAATATTAATGTATGAGATATGAAGAATCTATCGGCATCCATTAAGGAAAAGGCTCATGAAATCGGTTTCGATCTGTGCGGCATTGCAAAATCCCGATCACTGGATGAATATGGTCCGAGGCTAAAGGCCTGGACTGGCGCCGGGATGAATGATAAAATGGAATATCTTGCCAGGAATGTCGAAAAACGTCTTGATCCTGAGTATTTGTTCCCTGGTTCAAAATCCATGGTTGTCACAGGCTTGAGCTATTATTCTGAAAACAAGCAGAAGGATCCAGGGGCGCCGGTACTTTCCAGGTATGCCTATGGGACAAATTATCATGATGTGATTTTTGAAAAGCTTGAAAAGCTGCTCTCATGGATCAGGAGTGTTGAGCCGGAAGCTGAAGGAAGAGCGGTGGTTGATTCAGCGCCGCTTCTCGAGAAGGCATGGGCAAAGGAGGCCGGGCTGGGTTGGCAGGGCCGCCACTCTGTCGTGATAAACAGAGAAATAGGTTCATTCTTTTTTATAGGTTCCCTGATCCTGAATATCGACCTTGACTATGACTCTCCTGTAACCGGAGATTATTGCAGGGAATGCAGAAAATGCATTGAAGCATGCCCGACAGAAGCAATAAATGAAAACAGGACGATAGATGCCCGCAGGTGCATTGCCAATCTTACTATTGAAAACAGGGGTCCAATCCCTGAAGCCCTTATACCCCTGCTGGGAAGAAGGATCTATGGATGCGACAGGTGTCAGGAGGTTTGTCCATGGAATGAAAAAGCTGTGCCGAACAAAACCAGGGATTTCAGTTTAAACGAAGAAGTTGCTGCAATGAGCCCTGAAGACTGGATTAACCTGTCAGAGGAGCAGTTTTCAAGGTTATTCGCAGGATCTGCCGTGGAAAGGGTTAAGTATGAGCATTTTGTCAGGAATATTAAGGCTGTAACCGGACCTCTCCCCAACCCCTCCCCCGGGGTGGGAGGGGCTTAAATACCAATTGTTTAGGTTCCTTTTGTAAATCAGCAGGAAGATTTGGGTATAAGTCCCCCTCTCACACCGGGAGAGGGGGCCGACCGTTAAGAAATTGCCCGGTGGGCAATTTTAGGGAGGAGCCAGAATGCAGGTGAGGTTTGTGGTGGGGGATAAAGGGGGTGAGGTGCAGACGGGTTTTAATTTGTATAAGTGCCTTTTAAAGGCCTGTTCTTTTAAGAAATCATTTATCTTCAATAACCGTCACCACTATCTCCCTTTGCTGCCTCGGTCCGTCGAATTCACAAAAGAAAACATTCTGCCATGTTGAGAGTCCTGGCTTCCCATCTATAACCGGGATGGTTTCAGATGCTCCTATCAGTCCCGATTTAAGATGGGCATCCCCGTTGTTATCCTGCCTGTCATGCTCCCATATCCCGGAAGGCACTAACCGGCTAAGCAGGGTAATAACATCATTCTGTACAGACTGATCCCAATTTTCCTGAATCATTATAGCCGCAGTTGATCCTCTCGCATAAACTGAAGCTATTCCTGTCTTTACGCCGCTTTCCTTTATCGCAGCCGCAACATCAGTTGTAATATCAAATAATCCATTCCTGCGGTCTGTCCTGATTTTAATTATAGTCTGCATACTTGTCCGTTATTTTTTATAATAAAATTAGTATATGTTTTTTACCTTGGTATAAATAATAACGTCTTATAACAAACAGCCCGGAGATTTTGATTGACCAGAAAATCATAGAGGAGTGCAAAAAAGATTTGCAGAATTTCAGGAAAGTTATTGAAGCAGCCTCTCCGTTCGCATTTTCAGTGGCAGTCAGGATACTTGGGGATGAGGAACTTGCCAGGGATATAGTTCAGGATACGATGGTAACAGTCTGGGAGAAGCTTAAAAGATTAAAATCAGCTGACAGTTTTAAGACCTGGCTTTACAGAATTGTGGTTAACAAATGCTATGATCATTTAAGAAAAATGAAGAGAGCACCGGAATTCAGACCCGATGAAAAGACATGGGCGATTATTTCAAACCACACCCCGGAACACTCCTTTTCAGAACTTGAAAACGAGGAAATCGGGCGGATACTGAACTTCATGATTCAAAAACTGAGTCCCAGACAAAAAGCTGTTTTTGTTCTTTCTGAGATTGAAGAGATGTCGAATGATGAGATTTCTGAAATTACAGGACTGAGTAAATCCATTATTAAGGCAAATCTGCATTACGCAAGGAAACATATAACAGGATTGGCAGAAAAATATCTATAAATGACAGAAGAGAGTGAAAAATATAAAAAGGTTTTAAATATCCTGAAGAAGTCAAAGCCGGAGCTTACCGGGATTGATTCCATTGAGCAGAATGTTATAAGCAGGATAAGGAGAAAAACCGAAAGAGGACAATCGCTTCGTGATATCATTGAGAACCTGTTTGCATGGATCTATATCGGGTGGGTCAGAAAGACCATGGTTACTGCCTCAGGATTGCTTGTTCTCTTTTTTGTTTACCAGCAGACAATGATCCTTAAAGGTGTAAATGATCTAAGCAAACGGAGCATTGTCAATGGCACCGGGTCAATTTCAGTTTCAGAAGAAGAGCTGGGAAAACAGCTCATGATGTACAGGCTCACCGGTCGCAGGCTTTATTCAGGGGATCCCGAAATCTCGGAAAAACAGCTCAGGGAATTGATAGATTCTTACAAGGAGTTGCAGGATAAATATAGCGGCCTTATTGAAATTATCGAAGGAGATTCCGTATTGAAAGTATATCTGGAAAAGAAGCTCGATGAAAGTAAAAACACAGGCAAAAGTAAAAACACTAATCTTTAACGGTATGAAAAACAGGAAATTAAAAATAGTTGTCGCAATAGCTCTGATAATGACTGCCTCTTGCAATGAACCTGAAACGGTAGTGACTGATATCATTCATCCCGACGGATCAGTTACCAGGAAAATTGAAATGAAAAACGAAGAAAACAAATTTAGTGTCTCAAATGTGCAGGTACCCTACGACGACACCTGGATTGTAAAAGATTCACTTGAGGTTAATGAAAAAGGAGATACAATCTGGGTGAAGAGGGCAGAAAAGCTGTTTAAAAGTTCAGACGAGATTAACAGGGATTATAAAGCTGACAGCAGTTATAACAGAGGGATTTCAAGAAGCGCTGCGTTCAGTAAAAAGTTCAAGTGGTTTCATACCAATTACCGGTTTGCTGAAAAAATTGACAGTAAGCTGAAGCACGGCTACCCTGTTTCCGATTTTCTCAACAAAGAAGAACTTTCCTGGTTTTATCTGCCTGAAGATGTAAGAAATAAAAAAGAAAACAGCCAGGACAGCCTTAAGTTCAATGCATTGAAAGATTCTGTCAGGAAAAAGAGCGATATGTGGTTTACGAGAAATTTTATTTCAGAATGGATAAATGAATTCGGAAGACTGACAAATGAAAAACCCTCTCCCGGAATTGACGTGGAATCATTGAAAGCGAGGGAAGATGAATTTATGAAAGTTATAGAAAAAATTAACGAACGTGAAGAGAATTTTGACAGTCTGTGGAATACCGGAGCCATACTCAGGGATTATATCGGAGAAGCCAATGCCGTGAAATTCAAACCTGAAGCTGATTCTGCCCTTAAAATTAGTACTAATAGCCTTTTTATCAGTTTCCGAAATTATACAATAAAGATCATCATGCCCGGGAAAGTAACCGGCACCAATGGTTTCATAGATTCAACACAGGTCCTTCTGTGGCCTGTCCAGTCAGACTATTTTCTTACTGAGCCATATGAAATGTGGGCCGAGTCGAAAGTACCAAACCTGTGGGCATGGATTGTTTCCGGGTTGTTTGTATTGTTTGCCTTCACGGGAGTATTGGTCACCAGGAAAGGGAAAGGCTGAGAACCTCAGCCTTTTACCCCAACCTAATACCCAATTACTAACCATCTGACTCTACCGATTATAATCCTTTAACATCAGCATCAGTTTCTGTCTCGTGAAAAATATTCTGCTTTTAACTGTCCCGATTTTTAATCCGAGTTTCTCAGCAATCTCATGGTATTTAAATCCATCGATATGCATCATGAAAGGGATCCTGAATTCATCGCTGAGCGATTCAATGGCCTTATGTATTTCACCTTCGGCATAACTTGACTCGGGTGAAATGAATCCTTTATCGTGCGGGGCATTTAGATAATAGAGATCCTGTGTACCGTCTATTATTGTGTTTTCTTTAATGTTCCGCCGGTAGTTGTTTATGAAAGTATTTTTCATTATTGTAAATACCCAGGCCTTGAGATTTGTATAATCTACAAACTTGTCTTTGTAGGTTATTGCTTTAAGATATGTGTCCTGAACAAGGTCAAGTGCTGTGTCGCGATCTGAAGTGAGGCTTAAAGCAAACCTCTGAAGATTACTCTTCATTTCGATCAGCCGGTTGTTAAATTCGTAAGCGGTCATGGCTCTTTATTTTTTGATTGTTGAAACAAATGTACACAGGGAAAATAAGATAAACAAATCTTAATATCTTAAAATCCCTTAAATTTGGATTCATTCTAAAAAAAAGAATTTTTTAAGTAATGTAATATCAGAGTGTTGGAAGCATTTCTGGAGGATCTTTCCAAATTATTGATAAATAGTATTTTTTGAATAACAGGGGAGTCTGGTGTATGAACCTCTTCTTTTTTGGTATCACAGAGTTCCACAGAGTTAAATCGCACCCAACCCCCTAAAGGGGGCTATACTTTAAGTCCCCTTTAGGGGATTTAGGGGCCGAATTCTCATGTTTTCATAAGCCCCACGGAATAGTTGCTGCTCCCGGACGTTCCGATAAAAATTTGATCTACATTTGCAAATAAGAATAAACGGAAATGGATTTCAATATCAAACTAAGCAACGGTCAGATACTGAGAGGTATGATAAAAAGCCCCGGCGAGGACCTCAGGGCTGTCATAATACTTGTTCATGGACTTGGAGAGCATATTCAGCGTTATAAACCATGGGCAAAAATGTTTAACTCTGAAAAGATTGGCTTTGCAGGTGTTGACCTCCCCGGTCATGGACGCTCTGAGGGTAAAAGGGGGCATGTTAAATCATTTGACCTGTTATACGAGATGACGGACATACTTATTAATGAAAGCAGAAAAACTTTCCCGGGAACGCCGCTGTTTTTGTACGGACATAGTCTTGGCGGAGGTATAATGCTTAATTACCTGGTAAGGAAGAATCCAATAGTAAAGGGGGCAATCGTCACTTCACCATGGCTGAAGCTCTCATTCGAACCTGATAAATCAAAGATAATGATGGCCGGCTTCATTAAAAATATCATCCCCGGGCTGGTTCAGTCTTCCGGTCTTGTAGTTGACCATATTTCGCACGACAAAGCAGAAGTGGATAAATATAAGAATGATCCCGATATTCACGGGAAAATATCCGTAAGCCTTTTTCATGGGGCAATGAGCGCTGCCACCTATGCGCTGGAGAATGCTTCAAAGCTTAAGGTGCCACTATTGATTATGCACGGTAGCGATGACCGGATCTGTTCACCTGAGGGAAGCCGTGAATTTGTATCGAAAGCGAGGAGTGCCGAACTTAAAATATGGGAAGGCGGATATCATGAGCTTCATAACGAGCCATTCAAAAAAGAGGTCTTTGAATACCTGATGAAATGGATCAATACCAGGCTGGCAAACTAATTCATTACTTAAGCCGATGGAATTCAGGACAACCTTTGGTATAACCCCCTCCGAACGGAAAATATCGTATGGAGATCCGGTCATGTTTATCGGGTCCTGTTTTTCAATTTCAATCGGCAGGCAATTCGAGACCGGTCATTTGCCGTCCCTGACCAATCCCTCAGGTACAGTTTATAATCCGGTTTCAGTCTGTAATACACTCAATACAATTACAGGCAGTAAAAATTTTACGATCAATGACCTGTATAATTATAAAAGTACATGGTTAAGTTTTAATCACTTTACTGATTTTTCATCCTCTGACCCGCTGCAAGTTCTTGACAAAATAAATAAGCGATCGGAGGAAGCACTCGGATTTATTTCCGGATCGCGTTTCCTGTTCATAACCTTTGGTACTGCACGTGTTTACAGATGGAAACAGTCAGGTAAGATCGTCTCCAACTGCCACAAGCTACCGTCAACAGAATTTACACATGAACTCCTGACAGTTGAAGATATCACATCTCTCTGGTCAGATCAGCTAAACAGGCTGAAGGCGCTTTTCCCCGACCTGAAAGTTGTATTCACCATAAGCCCGATCAGGCACTGGAAGGATGGTGCTCACGAGAACCAGGTAAGTAAATCGGTACTTTTCATTGCAGTTGAAGAGCTTCTTAAACATCAATCCCGGCCTGAGTATTTCCCTGCTTATGAACTGGTAATGGATGATCTGCGTGATTACCGTTTCTATGAGGAGGATATGCTGCATCTTAATCCATCAGCTGTCGATTATATCTGGGAAGCTTTTTCAAAATGTTATTTAGATGAAAAAACCCTTGATCTCTGGCGGGAAGTCAGTAAGATTACAAAGGCTGTTTCACACCATATCAGGACTGATTCGCAGGATCAGAAAAAAAAATTTGCAGAAAAGATCCTCTCCAGAATAGATACTGTTTGTGCGAAAGTACCTGAAATAAACCTTGATATCGAGCGGAAGTACTTTATTGACCTTCAGGATTCTTCTGAAAAAAAATAATACTCTGCCGGAAACCTGTTGACCAATCAGATTATTCCTGGGCAGGTAAACAAGATGTAAAGGACGGATGAGCTTAAATTGCTGAAATAGTCTTTATGAAATCCTCAGGATTTTTAGAGATCAGGATGTTCTCCGGAAGCCTTTTATCCTGGCCATCAGGGAAGTCGGTCAGAATTATCTTCTTAATTAAAAGAGATTTACCAATACTGCTGAAATATCCTATTTTTTTTCTTGCAAAATCAAATGCGCTTGAATTGACAACAAGGTAATCAAAAGATTTGATCTTATGAATTTCAATAACTTCGGATGCAGGAAGAATGCCTCCGGTGAAAATCACATCATATCCCCTCTTCTTGAGAACATATTTGTAAAACAGGAAATTATTATCCGACAGGTTATCTGATGTGTTGATCATTGCCACTGAAGCTTTTGGTTTTGTAACAAAAGGTTTCAGGGTAGTTATCCTCAACAATCATAATCTGCCTTATCGTGTTTCTGACAAACTGTTCCTGTGCCCTTGAGAGGCTTCCTGTCTGCCAGAGGATCCTTGATTTTTCAAGCAGAGGATGGAAGAATGTGATATATGCTTCTTCAACCCCATGGCATTTGATGAGAGGAACCAGGGCATCTTTAAATTGCTGTTCATTGAACCTGATTGCCGACATAAGGATCTTGCCGGGCTGGAAATTCTGATCGCGGTTTTCATCCTGACTGCTTGTGACCATTACCTGCTGAGTAAGCTCATCTTCATTTAGCTGAGCAATTCTTGAAATTTTAAGGCCATTTCTGTTCAGGTAAGCAACATTAAGGATCTTTTTTAATTCAGTTTCATTGTAAGTCCTTATGTTTGAATCTGTTCTGTCAGGTTCAAGGATCTTGTACCTTTTTTCCCAGATCCTTATTGTATGAGCTTTTATTCCTGAGAAATTTTCAAGATCTTTTATTGAAAATACATTTACTCCTTCTTCCATGGCTATTTCAATCAATCTAATTGTTGTGTTATTTGACCTCCAATACACATAAACAATTCAAAAAGCTGATTGTTCTTATAAGCCAGGTGCAAAATGTAGGTTTGTTTTACGGACTATTCCCGATGTAATCCGCTTTGTTGTAAGCGAATACTTTCTATTCAGGATTTTCAATCATAATTTTTTTTACCACCCTGGTTCCATCAGTAAATGAAATGGTTACCAGATACATTCCTCGGGATGGATTTGGCAAGAAGCACTTTTGCAAATGAAAGTGGATTCTTATACTGGGCTCTGAAGATATCCTGACCAATCATATTGGTAACCTTAAGGGCTGACATCTCCCTGTCAGTCTTGATCGTAAAACTGTTTTCCCTGACAGGAACCGGGTAAATATTAATATTTGGAAATGCTGTTTCCCTGATGTAGGGTTTCTTTTGTGAGGCGGAGGCAATAACAGCACTGTATCCTTCTGGGCCATGAAGGGAAAGGTTAATAATTAAAAATGAAAAAAGTAGTAAACTTTTCTTCATAAGACCATTTTGTTACACACTCACAAAAACTGTGCTAAAGATACAACAATTTATTTAAAATGATTAAAAAATATTCGGGCTTTTTCCAGATCTTCGGGAGTATCAATACAAATACTTTCCCAGCTGGTAACAGCAGTTCTTATTCTGAATCCGTTTTCAAGCCATCTGTTCTGTTCCAGCGATTCGGCAATCTCAAGCGAACTCCTGGCAACAAGGTGATAGCATTTAATGTATCCGTCCTGTAAGCATACAAGCCCAGATGTTTAAAATATACATGCTTCAGTGTCCATTCGCTCATTTCAGAATCCTGATATAAGGGAATTGCAGCCCTGCTGAAGTAAATTGCATTTCCTGCCCTGTCAATAATAACTTTTGGCTGATTTGGATTAAAAATATCTTCTCCGGCATCCACTTTCCTGACAAGGGTTGCAATTTCAACCGATCTATCAGTGAAGCAGGAAATCAGAAGTTCAATCTGTTCAGGTCTGATAAATGGTTCATCACCCTGAATATTTATGACAACATCCACATCTGATCCCGTCTTCCTCCACTATCTATCCTGACAGCTTCAGCACAACGGTCGGTTCCGCTCTGATGCTCAGTTGACGTCATAACCGCTTTTCCTCCGAAAGTCAAGAACTGCATTAAAAATTCGCTCATCATCAGTCGCAACATAAACTGTGTCGAGCAATCTGGACGCCTGTTCATAAACTCTTTGAATCATCGGTTTGTTCCGATTATTGTCACAGAGGTTTTCCCGGAAATCTCGATGATGCATATCGTGCAGGAATAATGCCGGCGAATTGATAATCCATTGATGCTTTTCATGATGCGAATTTACGAAAATTGAATTTCCCAATGTTTTAAAAATATCTTAAATTCGCACCAATGTTAACAATAGTATGAAAGATCTGCAAAATATAAAGCAAAGATTTGGAATTATTGGCAATTATGCAGGGTCTTAACCGGGCAATTGATATTGCCGTGCAGGTTGCCCCTACGGATCTTTCTGTTCTTATAACCGGAGAAAGCGGTACAGGAAAAGAGGTATTTCCCCAGGTGATTCATAATTACAGTGCCCGGAAACATGGTCAGTATATTGCTGTTAACTGTGGTGCAATTCCTGAAGGAACAATTGATTCTGAACTGTTTGGACATGAAAAGGGTTCATTTACCGGAGCCACTGAAAGCAGGAAAGGTTATTTTGAAGTTGCCGACGGAGGTACAATCTTTCTTGATGAAGTAGCTGAACTGCCACTTTCAACACAGGTTCGTCTTCTCAGAGTCCTGGAAACAGGTGAATTCATCAGGGTAGGTTCTTCAAAGGTCCAGAAAACAAATGTCAGGGTTATTGCTGCAAGCAATGTTGATGTCGTTCAGGGCAATTGAACGATGATAAGTTCAGGGAGGATCTTTTTTACAGGCTTAATACAGTTCCGATAAAAATCCCTGCTCTGAGGGAAAGAGGTGAGGACATATTTCTTCTCTTCAGAAAATTTTCGGTTGATTTTGCTGAGAAGTACAGGATGCCTGCAATAAGGCTTGAGCAATGAGGCCAAGAATATTCTGCTTAATTATTCATGGCCGGGTAATGTACGTCAGCTTAAGAATATTACAGAACAGATCTCAATTATTGAAAGCGAGAGGGAAATAAGCGCTGAAGTGCTCAGGGAGTATCTTCCTGATTATACGGCGATCAAACTTCCTGCAGTCATTAAAAGGGATGAAGAAAAATCATTTTCTTCGGAACGCGAAATACTGTACAAGATCCTTTTTGACATGAAAAGCGATATGAATGACCTGAAAAAACTGGTCCTCGATCTTATAAAAACGGGGGATATGGATGTCGACTTTCATGAAGCAAATTCCGGAGTTATTAAGAATCTTTTCAGGGATGCGCGGCATGAGGAACATGTTGCAACAGGTCACGATAATCCGGGTTCGGATATTACCTCATCAGGCATAGCAGCGATATTCAGGATACGGAAGAGGTAGTTGAAGAATCGCTTTCACTTGCCGGGAAAGAGGTTGAGATGATCAGGAAAGCTCTTGAAAAATACAACGGCAAAAGAAAAATGGCTGCACAGGAACTTGGAATTTCAGAAAGGACTCTTTACAGAAAAATAAAAGAGTATGGAATTGAAATGTAGAAAAGTTATCCCCGTCGCAGGGATCAGGATTCTGATTGTTTTCCTCGGAATTATATTTATTGCGCAGGGCGGATGTGGTATTTATTCATTTTCAGGAGCAAGTACTGAAGGATTAAAAACTGTAAGCATTCAGTATTTTCAGAACAGGGCAAGTCTTGTTCAACCGGGATTAAGTCAGACTCTTACTGATGCCCTGATCGATAAATGCAAATCACAGACGAACCTTGACTGTGACAAACGGCATGGGAGATGCAAATTTTGAAGGTGAAATATCTGATTACAACACCAGACCACTGACAGTTTCTGCTGATGCTCAGGCTGCTATGAACAGGTTTACAATCACAGTGAAAGTCAAATTCACAAACGCTGTTGATCCCGACCTGAGCTATGAGCAGATCTTTTCAAGGTATGAGGATTATGACAGCACCCGGGATCTGAGCCGAGGTTGAAGAGGAGCTTATCACAGGAAATCATTGAGATGATTGTGGAAGATATCTTTAACAGGGCATTTGTTAACTGGTAACCGATGAACAAAAATGACTTTTTAAATCTGATCGGTAGCAAAAACCCTGTCGACCGTCAGATGCTGACAGAGATCAATGAGCTTGTTACATATTTTCCCTTATTTTCAGACTGCGCACCTTTTACTTCTTAAAGGACTTACAGGATAATTCAGGATGTCAAATTTGAAAATCAGCTCAGGAATTCTGCAATTCATATTGCCGACAGGGAAGTTCTTTATAATCTTTTAAAAGTTGAACCGGAACCTCTGTTTCAGGAGACAGATCAGATTGACGGATACGTGCTCCGGATTATGAACCATTGAAGCTGAACCGATCTACTGATAGAACTGTCTGAACCTCTGACCTGAACTGAAGTACAACCTGCGGTTGAACCCGTCATGCAACCTGTACCAGAAACTGCAATACAACCTGCGGTTGAACCCGTCATCAACCTTTGGCAGAACCTGCCCTGAACCTTTTACCGAACCTGCTTCAAAACGAGCCTGTAACTTCTTACGGTGATATTGAGCAGACAGTTATCGAATCTGCAAGGAACAGTGAGGATCTCATAAGCGAATACGAAAAGGAAGCATTTGAAAATCTGCCGGCCCAACCTGCAAATGAGACCGATAAGGCTTTAACTCATTCAATTCTGATATCGGCTGAATCCGATATTGACGATGCAGTAAATACGGTTCTGATAATAAATGAAGAAACCGGCGATGTAGAAGAAAAGATATTTTATATGGATCCTGGCTTTTCTACGGGTGAGTCAGACTATGATTTGACTATGAAGAGTCTGGACCTGAGCCTGAGCATGAGCATGAGTCTGTGCCTGAGTATGAACCTGAGCAAGAATCCTGCCTGAACCTGAACCTGAACCTGAACCTGAACAACCAGCTATTATTGCTACAAAACAGATCCAGGCTGACCTTATCGATAAATTTATTTCGGCAAATCCAAGGATTGAGCCAAGGAGGGAAAGAAGTGAACAGCCGGTTGAAGATCTGTCAGTCCCCTTTACTGAAGAAAAAGGAGGTTTTGTAACTGAAACACTTGCAAGAATTTATATGAATCAGGGGTATTACTCAAAGGCAATAGATATTTATGAAAAATTAAGTTTGAAATTTCCGGAAAAAAGTAGTTACTTTGCGACTCAAATTGAAAAAGTTAAAGAGATCATTAAATAAGTGAACAGATGGGAATTTATATTTTTATTTCAGTATCTAGTTATTATTGCATGTGTTCTTGCAGATTCTGATTGTTCTTGTTCAGAATTCAAAAGGAGGAGGACTGGCAGCTAATTTTACATCAGCAGGTCAGTCAATGGGAATACGGAAAACTGCTGATTTTCTTGAAAAATCAACATGGACACTTGCAGCTGCAATTCTGATTCTTTGTGTTGTTGCAACAGCAACCATCCCGCGCGGAGTCGAACCACAGAACGTTCAAGAATTGAAAATCAGATACAGAATGCAGTTGATCCGAATGCAATTCCAACACTGCCTACTGCTGTTCCGCCTGCAATCAACAACTCCTCCGGCAGGCAATGAACAGCAACCTCAGAATTAAAGCTGATTTATATTAATGATATACTATGAAAGTGTCAGTTTGTCACAAACTGACACTTTTTTTTTTATATAACTAATATGCTCATATACAATTATATATAATGTTCAAGACTTCTGTTAACATTTGACAATGGCAGATAGATACGATAAAATGTCGGCATGAATATCCAAAATGTCATATTTTCTCATTTGGCATAGAATATGCTAAAGGATGGAGTCAGAAAATGATGTTTAACTTTAAAACTAAATAAAAATGGCACAATTAAAAGGAAAAATTTTGGCAGGTAAGGTTCTTGTAAAACCTCATGAAGCTGAAGCAAAAACTGCAAGCGGAATTATTATTCCGGATTCAGCAAAGGAAAAACCTCGTCAGGGTAAAGTTATTCTTGTTGGCGCAGCAAAGAAAGATGAAGAAATGGAAGTAAAAAAAGGTGATGTTGTTCTTTACGGAAAATATTCCGGACAGGAACTGACAATTGATGGTGAAGATTATCTTCTTATTTCACAGTCAGATATTCTTTTTATAGCTTAATTTTTGCAAACCAATTAAATATTAAATAATATGGCAAAAGAGATTAAATTCAATATTGATGCACGCGCACTTCTTAAAGAAGGTGTTGATCAGCTGGCAGATGCAGTAAAAGTAACACTTGGTCCGAAAGGACGTCATGTTGTTCTTGAGAAAAAATTTGGTGCTCCCCAGATCACCAAGGATGGTGTTACTGTTGCAAAAGATATTGAACTGTCTGATCCTTATCAGAATATGGGTGCTCAGATGGTTAAGGAAGTTGCTTCAAAAACCGGTGATATTGCCGGTGACGGAACAACAACAGCAACTGTTCTTGCACAGTCTATTATTAATGTTGGTCTTAAAGAATATTACTGCCGGTGCAAATCCTATGGATATTAAAAGAGGTATTGACAAAGCTGTTGAGAAAGTTAGTTAAACATCTTGCATCACAGGCAAAGGTTATTGGTGATGATCTTAAGAAAATTGAACAGGTTGCAAGAATTTCAGCCAATGATGATGAGGAAATTGGAAAACTTATTGCTGAAGCTATGAGTAAAGTTCATAAAGAAGGTGTTATTACTGTTGAGGAATCAAAAGGTACAACAACTTCTGTTGAAGTTGTTGAAGGTATGCAGTTTGACCGCGGTTATATCTCAGCATATTTTGTAACCAATGCTGAAAAAATGGAAGCAGATCTTGAAAATCCATATATTCTTATTTATGATAAGAAAATTTCATCAATGAAAGATATGCTTCCTGTTCTTGAAGCAACTGCACAGACAGGCCGTCCTCTTCTTATTATTTCTGAAGATGTTGAAGGTGAAGCTCTTGCAACACTTGTTGTTAACCGTCTTCGCGGTTCATTGAAGGTTTGTGCTGTTAAAGCTCCCGGATTTGGCGACAGAAGAAAAGAGATGCTTGAAGATATTGCCATTCTGACAGGCGGTACAGTTATTTCAGAAGAAAAAGGACTGAAACTTGAACATACAACTCTTGATATGCTTGGAACAGCTGAAAAAGTTACTGTTAATAAAGAAAATACAACAATAGTAAACGGTTCTGGCGACAAGGATATGATCAAAGGCACGGTTAGCACAGATCAAACAGCAGATGACAACAACTACTTCTGATTATGACAAGGAAAAACTTCAGGAACGTCTTGCCAAACTTGCAGGCGGTGTTGCAGTTCTTTATATCGGTGCTGCTTCTGAAGTTGAAATGAAAGAAAAGAAAGACCGTGTTGATGATTCACTTCATGCAACACGTGCTGCAATTGAGGAAGGTATTGTTCCTGGTGGTGGTGTTGCTTATATCCGTGCAATTGCTGCTCTTGAAGGACTTAAAGGTGATAATGAAGATCAGACAACCGGTATTGAAATATTAAACGTGCAATTGAAGAACCATTACGCCAGATTGCAATCAATGCAGGTAAAGAAGGTGCTGTTGTTGCCCAGAATGTAAAAGCAGGTAAAGGTGATTATGGTTACAATGCACAGACTGACAAATATGAAAAACTTTATGACATCAGGTGTTATTGATCCTGTTAAAGTTGTCCGTGTTGCTCTTGAAAATGCTGCTTCAATTGCAGGTATGTTCCTGACAACAGAAGCTGTTATTGTTGAGGAAAAAGAAGAACATCCTGCCATGCCTCCACAGGGAATGGGTGGCGGAATGCCGGGAATGATGTAATGATCCCTGAACATTGCTCATGATATAAAGGTGATCAAGAGCCAGGTCTCAGACCTGGCTCTGATGTTTATACCATCTGCATATTTATATTTTTATATATTTGCACCTGATTTACAGCACTGATTGCTTAATGCACAATATCCGTAATTTCTGTATCATAGCACATATTGACCATGGTAAAAGTACCCTGGCTGACCGGCTACTTGAAAAGACCAATACAATTACAGAAAGGGAATATCAGGACCAGATTCTTGACGATATGGATCTTGAAAGGGAAAGAGGCATCACAATAAAAAGCCATGCAATTCAGATGGAATATCTCCATGAGGGCGAAAAATATTACCTTAATCTTATTGATACTCCCGGACATGTTGATTTTTCATATGAAGTTTCCCGATCAATTGCAGCATGTGAAGGTGCTCTTCTGGTAATTGATGCAACACAGGGAATACAGGCCCAGACAATTTCAAACCTTTATATGGCTATTGATCATAATCTTGAAATAATTCCGGTCCTGAACAAGATGGATATGGCAAATGCAATGCCTGAAGAGGTTAAGGATCAGATTGTTGATCTTGTCGGCTGCAAACGGGAAGATATTATTGAAGCAAGTGCAAAAACAGGGATGGGTGTTGACAGGATCCTTCATGATATTGTAAACCGTATTCCACCTCCACCGGGAGATCCCGATGCTCCTTTGCAGGCCTTATTTTTGATTCAATTTTTAATTCCTTCAGGGGAATTATTGCATACTATCAAAATTGTAAACGGAACAATCAGGAAGGGTGACAGGGTTAAATTTGTGAGTACCGATCATGAATATAATGCAGAGGAGATCGGGTACTGAAACTGAAACAGGATCCACGCGATGAGCTGGGGGCAGGGGATGTCGGTTATATTATTTCAGGGATTAAAGATTTCGTCAGAAGTTAAGGTCGGAGATACTATTACACATGTTAAGAATCCATGTGATAAGGCAATTTCAGGATTTGAAGATGTAAAACCAATGGTTTTTGCAGGTATTTATCCTGTTGATGCCGATGAATATGAGGATCTGAGGATCTCAATTGAAAAACTTCAGCTGAATGATGCTTCACTTTCTTTTATCCCGGAATCTTCAGCAGCACTTGGATTTGGATTCAGATGCGGATTCCTCGGATTGCTGCATATGGAGATAATCCAGGAGACGGCTCGACAGGGAATTTGATATGGATGTTATTACAACTGTTCCCAACGTTTCATTTAAAGCTTACACAACAAAGGGAGAAGAGATTGATGTTCATAATCCTTCAGGATTGCCGCCGGTGAATTATATTGAACGAATTGAAGAACCCTATATTGTTGCACAGGTAATTACCCTGTCAGATTATGTCGGTTCGATAATGAAACTTTGCATTGATAAAAGAGGACTCTTAAAAATCAGGTTTATCTTACCCGCGACAGGGTTGAGCTTACTTTTGAAATGCCTCTTTCTGAAATTGTTTTTGATTTTTATGATAAGCTGAAAAGCATTTCAAAAGGATATGCATCATTTGATTATTATTATACAGCTTATCAGAAAGCGGATCTTGTAAGACTCGATATCCTTCTGAACGGTGAAATGGTGGATGCCTTTCAACCCTTATTTACAGGGGGCATGCCTATGATTTCGGGCGTAAAATGTGTGTTAAACTGAAAGAACTGATACCACGTCAGCAGTTTGATATTGCAATCCAGGCAGCAATCGGGGCAAAAATAATTTCCCGGGAAACTGTAAAAGCAGTCAGAAAAGATGTAACTGCCAAATGTTACGGTGGTGATATTACAAGGAAAAGGAAACTTCTTGAAAAACAGAAGAAAGGAAAGAAACGAATGCGCCAGATAGGAAATGTGGAAGTTCCGCAGCAGGCATTTCTTGCAGTCCTTAAAGCTGGACTGATCAATAACTGTCCGGTCAGGAATCAGATTTCTATTTAACAGATCAGCTTGTAACCTCTTCCATGTACATTCAGGATCTTGACTGAAGGATCTTTCTTAAGATATTTTCTCAGCCTTGTTATATAAACATCCATGCTTCTGGCATTAAAATAGTTATCATCAATCCAGATGACTCTTAAGGGCAAAATTCCTTTCAAGGATCTGATTCCCATGCCGGCATAGCAGTTCAAGAAGTTCTGATTCCTTTGTTGTAGGCTTGATCCGCTGATCCCTGAAAAGGAGAATTTGTTTTAGTGGATCAAAAGTATACTCTCCAATCTGACTAGATCCCTTCTTTTTCTGACTGTGCTGCTACCGTGAGTTCTTCTCAGTATTGCTTCGATCCTGTAAAGCAGTTCCTCCATTGAAAATGGTTTTGTGATATAATCATCAGCTCCTGATCTTAAATCCTTCAATAATATCTTCTTTCTGATTTTTTGCAGTCAGGAAGATTATCGGCATATCAGGATTGATGTTACGGATCTCCTTTGCCAGAGTAAGTCCATCCATTTCAGGCATCATAATATCAAGAATGCAGAGGTCAAATATTGCCTGCTGAAAAAGCTTCAAGTGCCTGACTTGCCATTCACAAACAGAGTGGTTTCATAATTTTTGGCAGTCAAGGTAATTTCTTAACAACATACCAAGATTGCTGTCATCTTCAGCAAGAAGAATTTTGATCTTATTCATTTTAATCCGTTTTGTGGAATGAAATATTGTGAATTTTGTTCCTTTATTAATCTGGCTTTCAGCTTTTATTGTTCCGTTATGTTCTTCAATTATCTTCTTAACATAGCTTAATCCAAGACCAAATCCTTTAACATTATGAACATTTCCGGAATGGACACGATAAAATTTATCAAAGATCCTTTTCAGGTTTTCTTTACTTATTCCAATCCCTTTATCTTCAACAGTGATCAGTATCCCTTCTTGTTATTCCGGGTTGAGATTGTTATTTCAGGTTCTGCCTTTGAATATTTAATTGCATTATCAATAAGATTGGAAATTGAATTCAGAAAATGAATTTCATCAACCATTGCAACGGGATTGGCAGCCTGAAAATCCTTTCTGACTGTTACCATGACGGGTTTCGATCTGAAGGGCAAAATTGTCAAGCAGCTTTTTCAATAATATTATGAACATCTATTTCGGACAAGATTGAGCTTCATCTTTACTTTTTCAAATATTGCCATCTGCAGAACTTTCTCAACCTGGAATTTAAGTCTCATGCTTTCATCAGAAATAACTTTTGCCAGATTGTCTATATTCTTATTTTTTTCAGCAATTGTTTTATCGGCCATCATCTGGGAGGCCAGTGAAATTGTTGAAATAGGAGTTTTCAGCTCATGGGTCATATTGTTTATGAAATCATTTCTTATTTCTGACATTTTTTTCTGACGGAAGATTACAATAAATGTACCGGTTGAAAGAATCAGCAGCAGCAGTGTAAACAGCAGGGACAAGAACGCCAAGATTTCCTATTTTTTCAAATTTATATTGTTGTTCCTGCAGACAATACAGAACAATCTGATTCTGACTCGGAACAGGATCATTTGGGAAAAGCTGAATTATGAATTTATTTGTGCCGGCTTGTCGGTGAATCCCGGTGTTTTCCAGATATTTCCAAACCGTCCTGACCTTATTGAAAATTCAAAATCGAGATAAATTCCAACATTATTGAGTGCTGTTCTGAGCTGCTGTTCATGATCTTCCGGGATCTATTCTTTCCCTTATATCAGGTGTATTCGCGCAGAATTTTTTCCATTATGTTCTCAAGAAAGACTATTTTATTGCTTACTCTTCCTGATAATTCCTGCACTTATGATTTGTGCTGAAGGTTCCGTTATCTCATCTGCCGGGAATGGTGAAATATCTTCAGCTGAAATAAATATCTTTATGTCCGGAACTGGTTATTGCAATTGGTTTCTCAGGATTATTGAGTCCATACATTTCAAGAAGTTCTGAATTAGGCTGATATCCCTGAAGTTTTCTGGCAAGGGGAGAATTTGCCGGTACAATTGCAGTAACTGAATCTGATGAAGCAGGATCAATTTCTTCTACTATATTGTTAATCAGTTCCTTTTCTTCAAGATCAAGAACAACTGATTCGAGAGCTTTATTTGCAAGATACCGGAATTGCTGATCAGTGATTTCAATTGCATTCCTGATCCAGTATAATTGTATCAGGATCAGTCCTGATATTAGCCAGAAAAAAGAATATGGCCAGTAATACTATGGTTTTTCGCTTCATACTAGTTACAAAAGTACTTGTATATCTTTTATAATTCCACTCTTTAACTTTCTTTAACAACAGAGTGGTCACTGTAGATTCCTAGTTATTCATGTAAAATCACCCTAAAAAGCTAAAAATTTTAACATATCATTAAATTATTGTTAATTTTCAGTTGTTTAATTAGAAAATATTTTTTTATTTCGATACTCTGGTTTTATCTTTGTAAAGGATTTGGCATGATATTTGAATTAAAATATAATAGAGGTTTTTTTCATAGGTTAGGTTAGTTTTAGGGTTATCAAAAAAGTGAGCCGCCTCCCCGGCGGCTCCTCTCAAATAGAGGTTTTTTTCATAGGTTAGGTTAGTTTTAGGGTTATCAAAAGTGAGCCGCCTCCCCGGCGGCTCTTCTTTTTGCCCTATCCCGGCGTAATTAATCAGACTAGGTACTTCAGATTCTTATCTTTCAGGGTTTTATACTCTATATTGAAAACGGCGGTTACAGTATCAATTTCCCGAAGAGCTGCCTGATATCAGTTCAATATTGGAATTTTTTCCCGGATCATGAATCAGAAGAATATAATCGATATTTTTAAGTTTCTTGATCAGGAAACTATTTCCGGACCGGTTTGAGAACAGGTGAAAGATTGAATCAGGAGTCCGGCTTGATCATCGGAAAATCTGCTGAAAACCAGATTCTTATCGTCTTTTTCCCTGATGTTGACAGGGGCAGATATTCTTTAAGGAGATACTGAAGTTTATTATTAAGCTTCAAGTGAAAGTTTGTAATCAGGTTCAGGAGATACAATCCCAACAGATATAGTCGGTTCATCCTGATCATTGACTGACAGTTGTACCCGGGTGATTTTTTGCGGACTTTTCATCATCTGCCAGATGCGGATTATAAAGTTAGTAAAAAGGACAAGACTTGTGAGCTGATCTTCAGAAATTATCTCTGAGTCTTTTCCAGGCTCTGCCTGCAGCTTCCTGTTCTGCTTCTTTTTTTGAGGATCCATGTCCTTTCCCGAATTCTTCCTTATTGATAATCAAGGTTGTTGAGAAGACCGATTTTTTCAGTTTAAAATCATATTCTTCATTATAGGTGAATATAAGATTTGTTTTATGTTTCTGTACCCATTCAAAAACAAGACTTTTATAATCGGTATCAGTATTTACTATATTATTCAAGATCAAGGTATTTGTTGAATACCTTTCTTATAAAAAGCTTTTTTGTTTTTTTGAAATCCTTTATCAAGAAAGACTGCATCCAATAAGTGCTTCAAGAGCATCGCCATAAAGATTTCTTGTAGTGTGGACTGAACTGACATTACTTACCAGGATCTTATCAATTCCCATTGAAATTGCAAGCTGATTAAGTACCTCCCTGTTTACGATCCTTGACCGGATTTTTGTCATGAAACCTTCGTTGGCATCAGGGAATTTTTCAAAAAGATAATCTGAAAGAATTGCATCAAGCACTGCATCTCCAAGAAATTCAAGTCTTTCATTGTTTACTTTTTTGCCGTCGGGAAGTGTAAAGGAAGCTGACCGGTGGATAAAGGCAATTTCATAAATCTGCAGATTTCCTGGCCTGAAACCCAGATATTTTTCTTAAACGGGAACCAAATTCCCGTTTATTCAAGTAAATAAGTACCATTTATTCTTTTGCGGAATAATGACACTAAACCTCAGCTTTTTTTATAACGACAGAAGCATTATGACCTCCAAAACCAAAGGTATTGCTGATGGCAACATTGACTTTTCTGTTCTGTGCTTTGTTAAGCGTAAGATTCAGATTCTGATCAATATCAGGATCAGGAACTTTGAAATTAATTGTGGGAGGAACAATATCATTAACAACAGCCATTATGGTAGCAATGGCTTCAATAGCACCGGCAGCACCAAGAAGATGTCCGGTCATGGATTTTGTTGAACTGATATTCAGTTTGTAGGCATGTTCTCCGAAAACATCTAACAATAGCTTTTGTTTCAGAGATATCACCAAGAGGAGTTGAAGTGCCATGAACATTTATATAATCAATATCTTCAGGCTTTCAGACCGGCATCATTCACTGCAAGTTTCATCACATTTCGTGCTCCAAGTCCTTCAGGATGAGGTGCAGTAATATGATAAGCATCAGCAGTCATTCCTGTACCGACAAGTTCGGCATAGATTTTTGCACCTCTTGCTTTTGCATGTTCATATTCTTCAACAATCAAGTGCATCCGGCACCTTCACCAAGAACAAATCCATCACGGGTTTTATCAAAAGGTCTGGATGCAGTTTTAAATTCATCATTATTTGTTGAAAGTGCCTGCAGTGCATTAAATCCACCAATTCCCGGTTCATTTACAGCAGCTTCAGATCCTCCTGTAACGAAAATATCAGCTTTACCCCAGCGGATATAATTTATTGCATCAATTATTGAATTGGTTGATGAGGCACATGCTGATACTGTTGCAAAATTTGGTCCTCTGAATCCATATTTTATTGAAATTGCTCCGGCAGCAATATCTCCGATCATTTTGGGAATAAAAAAGGGACTGAACCGGGGAGTTCCATCCCCAAGAACATAACTTTTAATTGCCAGAAAAAAGGTTTCAAGACCTCCTATACCTGATGCCCATATCACACCAACCCTGTCTTTATCAACTTTATCAAGATCTAATCCCTGAATCAGTAATTGCTTCATCAGTGGCAATAAGTGCATACTGGGAATACAGATCAAGTTTATTGGCTTCTTTTCTGTCAAAATACTTTGCAGAGTCGTAGTTCTTTAATTCACAGGCAAATTTGGTTTTGAACTTTTCAGTATCAAAACGGGTAATCATAACTGCATCCGCTTACCCCATTTTTAAGTCCTTCCCAAAATTCATGCAAATTATTACCCAATGGAGTTAAGGCTCCAAGACCTGTTACTACAACTCTTCTCATAAATGGATTATTAAAAATGCAAATTATTTTGCATTTTCCTCAATGTACTTGATAGCATCACCAACTGTGCTGATGGTTTCTGCCTGATCGTCGGGAATTCCGATATTGAATTCTTTTTCAAACTCCATGATCAACTCAACAGTATCAAGAGAGTCTGCACCTAGATCATTTGTGAAACTGGCTTCAGGAGTTACTTCTGATTCGTCAACTCCAAGTTTGTCAACTATAATCTCTTTTACTCTTGTGGCAATGTCAGACATAATAATAAATTTTAATTAATATTAATTTTTGAACCATGCAAAGAAATATATTTGTACTTTATTTTTCAAGATGATTTGATGTTTTTTTATTTATGATACAGTTTAATGTGTTGATAATTAGAAAAATAATCTTATTTTAAGGAATTATTAATAATAGTTGACAAATATGCTAATTATCAAATAATGAGGAATATAGCAATTTTTGCTTCAGGTTCAGGAACCAATGCAGAAAATATAATTAAATACTTTTCGAACAAAAATAGCGCTAAAGTAAGTCTTGTTTTGTCAAATAAGCGTGAGGCTTATGGTTTTAAAAAGGGCTGAAGCACTTAATATAAGATCAGTTTTTTTCGACCATAAGGAATTTTATGTTACAGGAAAAGTACTTCAGATTACCTTGCATTATATAAAATTGATTTTATTGTTCTGGCAGGATTTTTATGGCTTGTTCCTGAGAATATTCTTGAAGCAGTATGACAGGACGGATAATAAATATTCATCCGGCACTACTGCCAGCTTATGGCGGAAAAGGAATGTACGGCGATAGTAGTTCATAAGGCAGTGATTGCCAATCATGAAAAGGAATCCGGAATCACAATTCATTATGTGAACAAGTATGTATGATAAGGGAGATATTATTTTCCAGGCACGATGCAAAGTTGATCCGTCATGATACACCTGATACACTGGCTGCAAAAGTTCATGCTCTTGAATATGAGCATTTCCCAGAAGTTATTGAAGAACTTGTATCTAAAGCTGCCTGATCTGTCAGTTAAAAGTCTCGAGAAGGCTTAGAACAACTGTTTTGATCTTTTCAAATCTTGCCTTATTTTCTTCAGAAACAGGTTCAACCGGAGGTGCTTCAACTTTCAGCGGATCGACAGGTGATCCGTTCCTGTAGAATCTGAAATCAAGATGAGGTCCGGTTGAAAGCCCGCTGCTGCCAACATAACCTATAATATCTCCCTGTTTTACATAATGCCCCTGGAGCAATTCCTGTCTCCGAAACCTGCTCAGATGCAGATATGCTGTTGAATAGACACTGTTATGTGTATCCTGACCATTCTTCCTGATCCGTTTTCAGTAGCTGGCAGAAGTAACCCTGTCCATCACCAATGGCATGAACAGGTGTTCCAACCGGAGCAGCATAATCAACTCCGAAATGAGGTCTTCTGATTCTGAGAATCGGATGCATCCTGGCTTGATGAAAATCGTGAAGCTGATTCTTGAAAACTGCAACGGAGCTTTAAGAAATGCTTTTCTCAGGCTGTTCCCGTCTGCATCAAAAAATGATCTCTTTCCATCCTGAATAAATGGTATTGCAGTTACTAGTTGAACCTGATCCTGGTAAACTGAGCTCCATAAATTTTACCAGTGCCAAGTGATTTGTCATCAATGTAAAATCTCTTCATAAATTACCTTGAAACTGTCTCCTTTCTGCAATCCGAAAAAATCAACTGTCCAGGCAAAAATTTCAGATAATCCGACTGCAAGAGTAGGATGCAGACCTCCTGCCAATCATTGCATCCCAGAGTGAGGTTTCAATTGTGCCTGATGCATATTTTATTTCCCTTTTTATCTCCTTCCTGTAAGGTGTTATATTCAGTGAATCATTAAAACTGAATACGTAACATGTTGATGGGATCATGTTCATAAACAAGGTATCTTGCCCTGGCAATACTGTCCCTGTCGCAAAAAAGAGTATAATTATTTCCTGAACGTGATTTTCCTTACATCAAATACTGATGCTGAATTTTTTATTAGCCTGATCAATCTCCTGCATCGTAACACCATGTTCCAGAAGAATTTCAGAAAGAAATCCGTTTCGTTTAATATGTCCTGAAACCTGATCAAATGAATCGAGGGAATTCCGTACATGAAAACCGTGTATCAGGTTTTATTCTGTATTGTATCGATAGCTGGATAGTCCTGGATACGATCTTGCAGAATCTGCAGGAGATACTGGTATGATTACTGAATATATTGCAGGAAACATGAAAAGTAATTAACGATAATTGCAAAAAGTACATGAATTTTCACTGATTCATAGATAAACATCAGTTAAACAGTTTAATCTTACGTGATTATGGTTCTTACGATCATCAGACTGAGTTAATTTTTAATTACAATGTTAACAATTCTGTTCGGAACAACAATAATATTTGATGGAGTTGACTGTTCCAATCCATTTTCTGAGCTCTTTCATCAGCAAGGACAATTTTGATGATCTCCTCTTTTGGCATAGTTGACAGGAAGTTCAATTTTAAACCTCATTTTACCGTTGAATGAAACCGGATAATTCAAAGATATCTTCCTTCAGATATTCTTCATTGAACTTCAGGCCATGGTTCATAGGCAAGAGTTTTATTATTACCGAGCAGCTGCCATAATTCTTCAGCCAGATGGGGGGCAAATGGTGAAAGGATCTTTATAAAACGTAGCAGCAGTTTCCGCTGTGACCTTTCCTTTTTTATATGACAAGGTTGAGAAAGATCATCATTGCTGAAATTGCTGTATTGAACTTCAGGTTTTCAATATCATCCCTCGACTTTTTTAATTGTCTGGTGAAGTCCTTTCAGAATTTCAGGATCTTCTTCTCCTGTCATAATATTTTCAGGATTTGAAAAGAACCTGAATGCTCTTCCAAGGAATCCGAAAACACCTTTTACATTCCTTGTCATCCCATGGTTTTGTAACATCAAGCGGACCCATGAACATTTCATAAAGCCGCAGGGAATCAGCCCCGTATTTTGACAGCAACATCATCGGGATTTACAACATTTTTGAGCGATTTTGACATTTTGGCCACTATCTGCCTCAGTTCAGCGCCATTCTCTGTATTGATAGTATTTTCCATCACGTTCTTCGACCAGATCGCCAGATACTTTTGCTCCGGCTTCATTTTCATAGGCAAAGGCAAGGATCATTCCCTGGTTGAAAAGTCTTTTGTAAGGTTCATCAGTTGACACAATTCCAAGATCAAACAGTACTTTATGCCAGAACCGGCTGTAAAGCAGGTGAAGAACTGCATGTTCTGCACCTCCGATATAAAGATCGACAGGCATCCAGTATTTTTCTTTTGCCTTGTCAAAGATCACATTATCATTTCCGGGATCAATAAACCGCAGATAATACCAGCACGATCCTGCCCACTGGGGCATTGTATTGGTTTCCCTTCTGTCCCTTGCGGCCGTTTTTATCAGTCACATTCAGCCATTCCTCTGCATTGGCCAGAGGTGATTCACCTGATTCCCCGGGAAGATATTTTTCAAGTTCAGGAAGTTCAAGCGGAAGTTCATTTTCATCCAGAACTGTTATTTCACCATCTTCCCAGTGAATAACAGGAAATGGTTCTCCCCAGTATCTCTGCCTGCTGAAAAGCCAGTCGCGAAGCTTATAGTTTACTTTTGCATTCCAAGATTTTTCGCATTCAAGCCATGCTGATAATTTTCGCAATACCGGCTTCTTTATTCAGTCCGTTAATATCAATGCCTGTAGTTTTATCTGATGAATTAATATATTTCCCATCTTCTGTCCAGCATTCATCTGCCTTCGAGTATTCTTTTCTTCTGATTCAGGATCAGTCACATCGGGATCCTGGATACAGACAATCGGAAGATTGAATTTCTCGGCAAATTCAAAGTCGCGTGTATCATGTGCAGGAACAGCCATTATTGCACCGGTTCCATAACCTGTAAGGACATAATCGGCCACCCAGATTGGTATCTTTTTATTATTTACCGGATTAATGGCATATCTTCCGGTGAAGACACCGGTTTTTTCTTTTGCCAGATCAGTTCTGTCAAGATCTGATTTAAGTGAAGCAGCCTTGATATATTCATTTACACTGTTCTGTATATTCATCGGTTGTTATCTTGTCAACAAGCGGATGTTCAGGGGCAATTACCATATATGTTGCACCAAAAAGGGTATCGGGCCGGGTTGTAAAGACTGTAAGTTTTTCATCAAGTCCTTCAATTTTAAAATCAACTTCAGCACCTGTTGATCGTCCTATCCAGTTCCGCTGCATATCCTTTATCCCTTCGGGCCAGTCGAGGTCATCAATCCCTTTCAGCAGTCTTTCGGCATAAAGCGGAATCCGGAGCATCCATTGTTTCAGGTTCTTTTTTTCAACCCTGTTACCGCATTTTTCATGAGAGCCATCATTAAGCACCTCTTCATTGGCACAGACAATCCTGCAGCTGGGGCACCACCATACCTGTGCATTGTCATAATATGCAAGCCTTTTTGAATCGATATATTTGGCAATCTCTCTTTTGCCAAGCCTTGAAATCTCTTCAGGAATTGTTAATTCAGAAACAGGTCTTCCTTTCTGAAGTTTTTCATCAAACCAGGTATTATAAAGCCGGATAAAGATCCATTGTGTCCATTTAAAATATCCGGGATCAGTGGTATTTATTTCCTTGTCCCAGTCATAGCTAAGTCCCAGTTCTTTTATCTGTCTTCTGAAAGTATCGCAGTTATTTTTTGTTGTGATTGAAGGATGTGTTCCGGTCTGAATGGCATATTGTTCGGCAGGAAGTCCGAATGCATCCCAGCCCATCGGGTGAAGGACATTGAATCCCTTCATCCTTTTGTACCTGCTGTAAATATCGGTTGCTGTATATCCTTCAGGATGACCAACATGCAGTCCTGCACCGGAAGGGTAGGGGAACATATCGAGAATATAGCATTTTTTCGGATTTGTAAGATCTTCAGGAGTTTTGAAAGTTTTGTTTTCCTCCCAGTATTTCTGCCACTTTTTTTCTATCTCGTGGAAATTGTAATCCATATTGAGTTAAGTGTTGTAATTTATTTGCAAGAAGACGGAAGACGGAAGACGGAAGACGGAAGAGAAGAGATTCAGATTTATTTTACTTTTTAAAAGCCATCATCATATTCATTAAATTGAAGGCAAAATCATAATGTTCATTAAACTCTGCATCAGAAATATACTTTCTCCTTGAGGCTTTATGTAAACAGGTAACAACTTCAGCCAGTGAACGAATTGCCATTCCAATAAATCTTTTTTGTTCCGGATTTGATTGTCCGATTGATCCTTCAGAAATATTTAATGCAATGGAATCAACTGCCCTCCGGATCTGTGAAGTAAGATTATATATCTCATCTTTTGGGAATTGGTTTGATAAAAGAAAAATGTTTTCACCATAATCCATTGCTTTCTGCCAGATAATGAGATTTTCAAATTTAAATTTAATCATTCTTCTTAAAAATTTCTGTCTTCAGTCTTTTTCTTCTGTCTTCTGTCTCCGGTCTTCGGTCTCCGGTCTTCGGTCTCCGGTCTTCTGTCTTCTGTGGAATGCGAAATTAGAAAAAGTTTGGGAATAATCCTTTTGTGAGTTAAATGAAATCCATTAACCCTGCCTACCGGCAGGCAGGCGCAAAGTCCTTCTCCTATAGAAAAACTTACCGGAGTTCCACAGAGAGTCACAGAGATCCACAGAGAAGTCGGCCCCTAAATCCCTGCCTACCGGCAGGCAGGCCCTGAAGGGGACTTTAATTATGACCGATTCAGATTGTTAAGGGCAATATAACTCTGTGGAACTCTGTTTTCCCTCCGTGGAACTCTGTGAAAGTTCTTAGTTCTTTTTTGAATTGTAAAAGAAACTCATGCTTCAGTCTTCGGTCTCCGCACATCACGAACTCACCCCCGGCCCCTCTCTACCCTGCAGCCTGGCTCCTCCCTAAATCCCGCCACTGGCGGGATTCTTAACGGTCGGCCCTGTAAAGAGGGGTGCCTATGGATGAGGGATTAGTAAGGACGTCATACTTCTGTCTTTTATCTTCGGTCTTCTGACTTCGGTCTTCGGTCTGATTCCTCCCCAGCTGTTTACCCCTAAATCCCCCAGGGGGGACTTTTAAGAATCCCTTCTGGGGCAAGGGGTAAAACCGAGGGCTTCAGAGACAGGCTTCCGTCTTCTGTCTTCTGTCTTCGGTCTCCTGTCTTCAAATTATAATTCTTCCGAATTAGTTGTAAAACCCGCCTATTGGTCTTATTTTTGCCGGTGAAGGATATAGAGAATGGTCCCGTAGTTCAATGGATAGAATGACAGATTCCGGTTCTGTTGGTTGAGAGTTCGAATCTCTCCGGGATCACAAGCATATATTAAAAGCCATTATAAATCAATCAATTATAATGGCTTTATTGTTTTACAAACCGGAGTCACAGGGACGATGTGTCCGCTAGTGCCAGAGGACGAGCAAATTAATCACTCACCTGATACCGGATTGCAACTTGGATTTTGAATTCGGGTAAAGCCAGGCTTTGGAGTCAATTTTACTCTGGAAATCTCTCAGGTACCTGACAGCTTCATCAAAATTACTGAATGACTTAACTGAAACCAGTTCGGCTTTATTTCCATTGCGGTTGGTCGTCGTTATAATATTCGTGCTGTAACCCTGGCTGCGATATTTTCTGGCTGCCAGATTTGCGTTTTGCGCATCTGTAAAGCTGCCGATAATAATAAAATACATGTTTCTCAAGTCCTCCCCGGCCAGCTTTTCTGCTCCAAACCTGACTACCGGATCTTTCGAAGTTCCTTCAGTAACCTTTGTACCTGTCACAGCTTTCCTTAACGAGTCAGCGACACGATTCCTGCCTTGTTGTTCCCAGTATGATGCACTTTTCAGGGCTTTGTTCTCGAAGACTCCCTTCCAATATAAAAGGAGGAAGATTAAAAATAAAATAAAGAATATTCCAAGTATATATCTCTTTTTATGATACTTAAAATTATGCATCATCAATTTAAATTGTTTTGATCAAAATAAGTACCAAATGTATTAATTATTGAAAACCAAATCTAATAATATAAACATGGATATCAGTGTCCTGATTTCTGTCGAATTTGCATAGTAATTCCTCACTGTAAGTTTTTATAATAGTCTGCTCAATACCCGAAATTATAAAGAAAGAAGCGTTATATAATAGACGGGCATAGATTTTTTGCCTTTTATTTTAGCCAGATGCAATAGCTAAAGCCGGCAAACGATGATCGATATTTAATAAGCGGCATGAAATGTTGATTTCCCCTGTACATTCGGAATTGAGAAAAAAGGCCCTATGTCAATTTTATTATCAGGATTAAAATTGGCTTATAAGGTTATCAAATACCGGTATTAACTTTTTCCGGGAAATGCAAAGTAATATTGTTAATATGCTGAGTTCTTCCTGTTTTTTTCTTTTTAATATTTCTGGTCCATTTTCCTTCCACGGCAAATTCATAGTCAATTACTCTTGTCATTCTCTTTTTGATAAGAACCACAAGAATATATGACATCAGGCTGCTTAAGCCCAACAGGACACTCATAAGCCAGATAATTCCAATTCCCTGAAGTAAATAACATAAGGCAACAAAGATCAGATTACAGGATATTAGTAAAAGGGTGGCCTGTAAATGAGTATTTCCCAGCTGGAGCAACCTATGGTGTATATGTTGGCGGTCGGCGGTAAAAGGAGATTTTCTCTGAAATATGCGAAGGGTAAAAACGCGCAGCATATCAAAAAGCGGTACTACTAAAATACCAAAAACAACGGCAGGGGCTGATTGTATATATATGGCGTCTTCAGCATTTACATCAAGCTGCAGGAATCGACATGCCAGCACTCCGATTATAAGCCCGGTAACCAGTGACCCCGTGTCGCCCAGAAACAATTTGTTTTTCTTACTGAAAACATTAAAGTAGAAGAATACCAATGATGATCCGGCAAAAGAAAAGCTGAATACCGTATAGGCTATATTTCCATCCATCCAAAACCAAATGCCTAATATACATGAAGCCAGTATTCCTATACCGGAGGCAAGCCCGTCAATCCCATCGATAAGGTTAAAGCCGTTTAAAATTGCTAAAAATACCAGAATAGTTAGTAAAATACTTACCAGGTAGGGGATCTGCTCAAAGCCTAATAATCCGTAAAGGTTAGTAATCCTGATGTCTGCCAGCACAGATATTAATAAAGCTGCGAAGATCTGACCTGCCAGCTTTTTCAAAGGGTCGATGATCAAAACATCATCTTTTACCCCGAGGAAGAAGACAATGATTAGTCCGGAGATTATGTATTGCAGTTCGAATTTAAAGTATGATCCGGCAAAAATTACAGTTGAGACAACAAATCCTGCAAATATTGCTATACCCCCGAGTGTTGGCGTAGCGTAAACATGTGATGTTCGACCATTAGGAGCAGCGCAGAGACCTTTTAATCTTGAGATATTTACGATTGATGGGATGGTAAACCAGGTGATGCCAGATGCCATTAGGAAGCCCATGAGGATCACTAACCAATCAGGGAAAGAAACAAGAGAAAAGTTAAAAGGCATGATTAAAAGGCGGAAGCAATATTCTTAAGAAGTGTAATAATAAGATACTCTTAAACAAAAGTAATTATAGGTATCATGGAAGTCAATATATTTGACAGCAATTTTATTAACAAAATTTTGACTGTTCTTTCTTAATTCTGGTCTTTCCAATTCAGCATACTAAATGTAATAACCTTAAATGCTTATTTACCAATCGATTATTGGGCTACCAATGAGGCCTATTCATGCTCCATATTTATTATGCTTACTAGTGATTCACGAAAAACATGTAGTTGCTGTTACTAAATAATTTCCCTTTTCATTTTGACGGGTTTTATCGATTTTACCTGTTACCTTCCAAATACTCAAAATATACTATCCAGGCTAAGTATTTTGTTGATAAAAATGTTGTATGAAACAATATCATTGTTTCTATAAGATAATTAAAGAATTTTAACTTTGCCTGAGAAACAAATTTGAATTTTCCTCGTTCTGTATTAGTATTATTCGTCAAAATATTAGTTATACAAGTTTTAAATCGTGAAGGAAGATAACCCTTCTTAAATGGAATTAAACAGGAATCTCCATACGGTACTTCATTTGCTGAGCCAGAGTCCCTTCAACAGGATTAAATTTTTTGTTGTCCTGATTGCCTTAATTCTTGGGCTAACAACTAAATCTTATTCAAAGAATTTTTATTTTTCCAGTTCAACCGGGAACGACTCATATTCTGCTGCCCAGGCACAGAATCCTTTAACCCCATGGAAAACGATTGACAAGCTGAACAGTTCGATGAGTTTGATCGATCCGGGGGACTATATACTTTTTAACAGAGGAGATATATTTACTGGACAAATAATTCTCACTCGTTCAGGTACTCAACTGCAAAAATAGCATTCTCGTGCTTATGGAACGGGTGACCTTCCTGTAATTACGGGCACTTTACCACTGACAGGCTGGACTCGTTATAACGGGAACATTTGGCGGACCGATTGTCCTCAATTAGGAGCGAAAGTAACAAATTTTCTGATAAATGGCAAATCTAAACAGATTGGCCGATATCCAAATGTAGATGAGGCGAATAAAGGTTACCTTACTATTGATTCGCATGCAGGGTTAACAAGCTTAACAAGTTCTTCTCTTTTGTCAACACCAAACTGGACGGGAGGTGAAGTGGTTAGTACGCAAGAGAAGGTGGATTCTTGATCGGGTTTTAATACAAACTCACCAGGGAAATACGTTGAATTTTGTAAATTCTACTTCTTATGAGATTTACGATAATTATGGGTTTTTTATACAAAACCACCTAAGCACACTTGATAAAAATGGGGAATGGTATTTTGATGCTTCAAATAAAAAAATGTATTTATTACATTCAACTGATCCAAATTCAATGCAACAGAGGCCTCAACATATTTTTCAACTTTCAAGGCTTCAAATCAACATTATTTTTCAATCGAAAATATTGAATTCAAAGGATCGCTAAACACAACCATTAGTATCAATGGTTCGGATAATATTGAAATGAAAAATAATATAATTTCTGAATCGGGGACTGATGCAGTATATTTTGTAGAATGTAATAATGTTAACTTCGAAAATAATAAGATTATCAATAGTAATAATAGTTCTTTGGGATTTGTTATCTGTAGAAATATTATAGTGAGTAATAATGAAATTCATATGCCGGATTACGCGCTGGAATGGGTCTCAAATATATTAGCGGTATCAAGTTTGTTTCTCAGGTAAAAAATTGCCTTTTTGAAGGCAATTATTATTGATAGCTTGGGTACACCGGTATTCGTTTTGAAGGCGATTCAGTCACAGTCAGGAATAATTTATTACAAACTTATTGTATGACCTAGACGATGGTGGTGGTTTGTACACAGCGGTGGCGATGGAAAATTAAGAATTATACGCGTAAACTGGAAAATAATTTAATTCTCAATGGTATTGGTGCAGGTGAAGGTACAGACAATCCGACTTACTACCTGCTGATGGTATTTATATGGATGATCGTACAAGCAATGTGAATATAATCAATAATACGGTTGCCAATTGTAGTAATGGAATATTAATTCACAATTCAAGACATATTTCTATCACCGGAAACACCCTGTATAATAATAAAACACAACTATTCTTTTCGCACGATAGTATTGCCCCGAGTATCCCATTACTAATTGTACTGTAAAGAATAACGTATTCTCTGCCAAATCAGATTCACAGATGGCGGCACAATTTGTAACGATTGATAATGGTATCCCAAATTTCGGTACCTTTGATAAAAACTATTATTGTAGACCCACAGATGATATTGCAACTATATATACAGAGTATGTTGGAGATAAAGGAAATGTTTCTAACTTAATAGACCTTGGGATATGGCAATCAACGTATAATTATGATCCTAATTCGAAGAAAAGTCCATTTCCAATCCCAGCGTATAAAATCATAAATTTAATAGGTACCAGCAAAGTTGGGAATAGCAATTTTAATAGTGATGTCAAAGGGTGGGACTATTGGTCCACCTATTATAATGGTTATGCATCCTGGGAAAACAATAGTAACCTTGATGGAGGTTGCTTAAAACTTGGTTTTAATTCATCCTCTGGAAAGCCTGATGGAGTATTGGTAACCGTAGGTAGTTTTGGAGAAGCAAATGCAGGGAGGAATTATATTTTAAAATTTTCAATGATAGCGTCCTATCCCGGGAAAATAGTGAAAATTACATTGCGAAAAGATGATGTTCTGTATAAAGATATTGCTCCTGCACAATATATTTCAGTAGATACTAAACGAAAAGAATATGAATTGCTTTTTACACCTAATTCCAATGAAACAAATGCACATATAGATTTTGAGATTAACAGAAGAGGTCGGACCAATTTGGATCGATAATGTCGAATTATTTGAAGCGAACATTCAAATTACGAATATAGAGGATTTCATCAAGTTTGCATTTAATCCAAAGAATACTGTTCTGACCATAAACGATGGTAATAATTATGTTGATGTAAAAGGGACTAAATATTCAGGGAGTATAACATTATTGCCTTATACTTCCGCGGTTCTTATGGTAGATCCTGACACATCAGCTCCTCCTGCGATCCCGGTATACGTCAGCTCTGCTATTGAAAATGCCACTCCTGCAATAATTGAAATGGCTTATAATCTGAGTCTTGCTAACACTGTACCAGCAAAATCAGCATTTTTGGTCCAAGTCAATTCTGTTGCAGGAGTGTAAATTCCGTTTCAATATCAGGGTAAAAGGTACTTCTGACCCTTGTCAGTCCGGTTGCAAACGGTAATGCTGTAACTGTCGCATATACAGCACCTTCGTCAAATCCATTGCAGACCTCTGCCGGAGGCAAGGCTGCATCGCTTGAAGCTCAGACAGTGACAAACAGAGTAAATCCACCTGCAAGTCCTGTATACGTGAGCTCATCTGTTGAAAATTCTTCTCCATCAGTGATTGAAATTACCTACAGTCTTCACTAGCAAACATTGTACCTGCTGCTTCAGCATTTTCGGTCCAGGTCAATTCCGCTGCAGGGGTGTAAATTCCGTTTCAATATCCGGGACAAAGGTCTTCTGACCCTTGCCAGTCCGGTGGCAAACGGTAATGCTGTAACCGTCGCATATACAGCACCCTTATCAAATCCATTGCAGACATCTGCAGGAGGCAAGGCTGCATCGCATGCAGCCCAGACAGTGACAAACAGGGTAAATCCACCTGCAAGTCCTGTCTACGTGAGCTCAGCTGTTGAAAATGCTACTCCATCAGTAATTGAAATTACCTACAGTCTTGCACTGGCAATCGTTGTACCTGCTACTTCAGCTTTTTCGGTCCAGGTCAACTCGGTTGCCAGAAGTGTAAATTCCGTATCAGTCTCAGGAACAAAAGTGTCACTGACCCTTTCAGTCCCCGTTGTAAACGGGAATACTGTAACCGTAGCATATACGGCACCTTCGTCAAATCCATTGCAGACATCTGCCGGAGGCAAGGCTGCATCGCATGCAGCTCAAACAGTGACAAACAGGGTAAATCCGCCGCTCACCAGTCCTGTTTATGTGAGTTCAGCTGTTGAAAATGCTGCTCCGTCAGTAATTGAAATTACATACAGTCTTGCGCTGGCAATCGTTGTACCTGCTACTTCAGCTTTTTCGGTCCAGGTCAACTCGATTGCCAGAAGTATAAACTCCGTATCAGTCTCAGGAACCAAAGTGTCGTTGACGCTTTCAAGCCCCGTAGTAAACGGGAATACTGTAACCGTCGCATATACAGCGCCCTTATCAAATCCATTGCAGACATCTGCAGGAGGCAAGGCTGCATCGCATGACAGCCCAGACAGTGACAAACAGGGTAAATCCACCTGCAAGTCCTGTCTACGTGAGCTCAGTTGTTGAAAATGCTACTCCGTCAGTAATTGAAATTACCTACAGTCTTGCACTGGCAATCGTTGTACCTACTACTTCAGCTTTTTCGGTCCAGGTCAACTCGGTTGCCAGAAGTATAAACTCCGTATCAGTCTCAGGAACAAAAGTGTCGCTGACCCTTTCAGTCCCCGTTGTAAACGGGAATACTGTAACCGTAGCATATACGGCACCTTCGTCAAATCCATTGCAGACATCTGCCGGAGGCAAGGCTGCATCGCATGCAGCTCAAACAGTGACAAACAGGGTAAATCCTCCACTCGTCAGTCCTGTTTATGTGAGTTCAGCTGTTGAAAATGCTGCTCCGTCAGTAATTGAAATTACTTATAGTTTTGCACTGGCAAACGTTGTACCTGCTACTTCGGCTTTTTCGGTCCAGGTCAACTCAGCTACCAGAAGTGTAAATTCAATTTCAGTCTCAGGAACCAAAGTGTCACTGACACTTTCCAGCCCCGTTGCCAGTGGCAATGTTATCACGGTTGGATATACAGCACCATCGTCAAATCCATTGCAGACATCTGCAGGAGGCAAGGCCTCATCGCATGCAGCCCAGACGGTGATAAACAGGGTAAATCCGCCTGCAAGTCCTGTTTATGTGAGCTCATCTGTTGAAAATGCTGCTCCGTCAGTGATTGAAATGACCTATAGTCTTGAACTGGCAAACATTGTACCTGCTACTTCAGCTTTTTCGGTGCAGGTCAACTCAGCTACCAGAAGTGTAAATTCCGTTTCAGTCTCAGGAACCAAAGTGTCACTGACACTTTCAGCCCCGTTGTAAATGGCAATGTTATAACTGTCGCATATGCAATGCCATCTTCAAATCCGCTTCAGACGCCTGCAGGAGGGAAAGCTGCCTCAATTAGTGGACAGGCGGTGTCAAACCACGTCAATGCGGTGAGTCCACCAGATTCAGTAAATGCTGCCCCGGTTGTCCTGGTAAATTATATCCCAAGTAATAATGCAGGATTTGTAAGTGAGCTAAATGCCAGCGGAAGCTACGATTCAAATAAGGATAACCTTACCTTCACCTGGAAAGTCCCGGACAATATACCTGTTTCCGCAACAAACAGTTCAATCCTTCAAGTTCCTTGCTCCGGTTACTGATGTAAGTCACAAATATGAATTTATCCTGACAGTAAGCGATGGAAAAACCACACAGTCAAAAACTATTCCTGTTGAGATCATTCCATATCAGCCGGAGCTGGAAGCAGCTGAAGTGAAATCTATTGATGCCAGCGGTTTCCAGTATCCCTATCCTCCCATCAAATGTTCTGGATGGCGACATTGGAACCATGTGGTCAGCCAACGGAAACGACCAGTGGATTATTCTTGAATTAAAGGAATCTTTTCAACATTCAGCATATCAAAATAGCATTTCAGCCGGGACAGAAAAAAGAATTCTATTTTGATATTTTTGGATCAGATGATAAAGAAGCCTGGGAACCTATCCTGATTAAATCAAATTCATGTGCATTTTCAGGCAATCTTCAGGTATTTGAATTTCCTCCTTCAAAGACCGCAAAGGAGTATAAGTATGTTAAGCTTGTAGGCCAGGGAAATTCTGTAGATACATGGAATTATATTTCGGAATTCAGGATATTCGGGTACAGACACAGGAATTCACCTGAATATGAAGAACAGATAGTAAAGGTTTATCCGAACCCTGCTCACGATCTGGTCAATATTTTAATTGACGAACAGACTTTTATTCCTGATTTTATCAAAATTGTAAGTTTGGCAGGAAAGGTTCTCTTCAATGATAAAGTTGATCCCGGTGTCAGGCAGTTTCAGATTCCGATAAACTTCATGAAGGGAATCTATATAATTCAGATGGGAATTGGTGATATCACCATGTTTACTCAAAAACTGATAATTATTAATTAAGAAAATTCTTATCATTTCATACCAGCATTTACTCTTTACGGGTAATGCAAGGTAATGTTATTAATATGTCGAGTTTTTTCTGATCTTTCTTTTTATTCCTTTAAAGTAATTGTGATTTTGAACTTTTAATTATAACTCTTATATATACTTATAAATCAGAATTGAATATATTCAATGACTTCAGATCTTTTGTATATTTAAGTTTAGACAGTATTAAATATGAATCAAACTGATTGTTTCCAAGATATGACCTGCTGATGAAGCTCCAAAAACCACAGACTGAAGGTTTTGGGCATTAATAAATTCATAAGCCTCTTTTACGGGAACCGCTCCTGAGGCAAGTGTTGACATCGCCATAAGTTGGTAATTCTCAGGATTATTATGTAAAGCTGCTTCCTCATAGGATTTAACATTAGGTGACATCAGGTAACCTATTTTATTGAATGAAGTGCAGATAACAACCTCATGGATTCCCCATTCCTTTAATTTTCTAAGAAGCCAAGGCATATTTTGAGTTATCAGGCCCGGCAAAGCTTTATATCTCTTCCTAATGTACTGACAATACTCTTCAAAAACAATTTTGATATCATACCCAAGCATAAGATCTGTAACTATGTTCTGGAGAAAAACGACTTTTAAATTTAATCCTTGGAAGATCTTCATTTCGGTATCAATAAGCATCTGCATAATTTTTATTGCATCCTTTGACAATACAGCCAATCCACCTTTAAATATCAAATCAGCTACTACGGTTACGCTATTGTCTCTGAACAACATTTCATTTATTGCGGGCATAATTCCTTTCTCCGCAACCAGGTTTGCATACTTGTATGGATACGGTATTGAAGGATACCAGTTCAAGTTTTTATACTTGACCGTATTAGATCTGAAAAAATCACAGATATCTTTTGCACGGTCGTTACTGTTTAACATTATTCCATTAATACCAGCTTCAATTGCCATATCGTAAACCTGATAAATGTTTCTCATATCATAGAACTTCTCGGCCAGTTGTTGTGCTTTTTCCTGAGACATATGATTGATTCCAAAGAATTGGTTATCACCGAAAATAATTTTATCGATTTGATTCATGTTTAAAATCTCCCGTTTTGTTCATAGTCACTTAAGATATTCTCAATCACTTGGAGTGTGTTGGCTCCATCATAAAATGTGCATATGTTTAATTTTTCTTTACCCAGAATGCAATCAATAAAATGGTATAGTTGGCGAGTAAACTCATTACCACGAACATAGAATGGAACTGGTTTAAAAATATCTGTAATATATATTGTGTTCCAGCCTTTTCGTAATTGATACTTCTTGTTATCCTGGTTTAGGAATATTTTCAGTGAATGTTGATCTGCAATCATGCGACCGCCATCACCGAAAATCTCAATTTTATTGGTAGGTTTGCGGTAACTACTATCACTCCAATTGATATAAATTGTACCACTTTTTCCATCATTGTATAGAAAGGTGGATGAGACAGCATCTTCCACATTTTCGGAAAAAATATGGTTTATTGAGGAGCCTATTATTTTGTCCGGTTTACCTATCAGATAGTCTACCAGATCAATGGCATGCGAAGCCATTTCAAATATAGCACCTCCACCTGTTTCATGCGACGAGCGCCAACCAGAACTTTTATCAGATTTTATTATTGTGCAACTGAACATCTCAGATTTAAAGCGTATTACTTTACCGATTACATCTGCTTCAATATACTCTTTAGCTGTAATAAAAACATCGTTAAAGCGGTTAACATAACCCACCTGGTTCACCAGACCTTTAGCACGGAAAATACTTGCCAGTTCAGAGGCTTCGGAAAATCTGGTTGTAAAGGGTTTTTCTACAAATACATGAATCCCTTTATCTGCGGCCCTTTTAATAATCTGGTAATGCAAATTGGGTGGAGTACATACTAAAATTGCATTAAGTCTGGCTTGATCAAATAATTCGTCGTAATTTTTGTAGGTGCGTACCGGGAAGTATTTGTTAATTATAGTTAAAACCAGACCAGATGTATCGGCAACTGCCCCCATATTGGCATTGGGATGGCTGTTAATAATTGAATAGTGGGTGATACCCATTCGTCCCATACCAATTATACCCATTTTGATTTTAGAATTTTCCATATCTGTACTTTTTAAATCCGAAAAATGCTAAGAGCACATGCCAGAAAAAAATGCCAATGTTTGGGTACCGGAGCAAAATTTCAGGACGATGAATAGTTCTTATTAACCACCCGAGACGAATTTTCCACCAAAAAGGGGCAATGTTTTTTTGATTTCCTGCATACCAGTCAAAAACAGCACCAATACAACATATTATTTTTGCATTTAGTTGTCCTTTGTGTTTGTAGGCCCACTTCTCCTGCTTGGGACAGGTCATACCCACAAAAAGCACGTCTGGAATAAATGAATTAGCCGCTTCAATCATTTTTTGATCGTCGTCAGCACTAAACTCTTGTTTGTACGGTGGTGAATAGGCGGCAACAGACAAGTTCGGATATTCAATTGAAGCCTTTTTTCTGATATTTTTCAAGAGTTTCTACCGATGAACCAAGGAAAAATACCTTTCCCTTTTTTTCATTAACTCTTTTCATAAAATGATAAAAAACATCAGAGCCCTGATTGCGTTTTATGTTTTTACCTTTAAGAAGCAACGATGCAACAGCAAAATAGACGCCATCTAATACCAGGTAGTCTGTCTTTCGTAAAGCTTCTTTAAATACAGCATCTTTGGTCGAAATACCATACGAGATTGGACTGATAGTGTTTATTACCTTGCTCTTTCTATCATCAATTGGAATCTTCGATAAAGCATCGTTAAAAACATTAAAACCTAGACTATTAATGAAGTTCATTTTTTTTAAAATTTATAAAACTGTTAGATGTGAGGTTTTAAATAAAAGTATACCGAAGACGATTATATTCCATAAAAACATGGAAGTAATTAAGCATTTATACTTTTAGGTTAGCTCTTTTAGTGTAAGCAATAATTAGGATGTTTTGCATGGGATACAGTTTTACCAAATCGAAAGTTACTAAAAAGAGGTAGTAGCGAAAAAAATGGGCATTAATCACAAATTCTGATTCCTTTCGGCGCTGCATTTTTTATTGGCACAGTTAATGCATTTTTGAATTTCTAAAATTTATTAGTGTTGACTTTTTAAAATTCAGATAAAGATTTAATTTTAATATTATTAAGAAACTTCCCCAAATGAGAAATCTAATAGGATTTCTTAAATATTTTTTTAAATCTTCTAAGCATTTAAGTTCTTCGTTCCCTTTAATTCTTCTTTTCTGGTTAATACGGATTATTATATTAAAATATAACCAATCAGGCTTTTTAATAACGTTTTTAGGTCTTTGATAGTAATTATAAAGATATTCTGGTATATTTTGAAATATTATTCTATTACTTTCATATACTCTTAACAGATGATCCCAATCTTGGGCATATTTTAAGTATTCATTGTATTTAAATTGTTCAAATATTGAACTAGAGGCTAAAATAGTACCAGAAACAATAGTGGCCCTGTTTCGGATACGAGTAAATCCCTTAATAATATCTTCATGTTTTGTCGGTAAAACCATTTTGGAAATAAGACCATTAGGATATATTTTGTTGACAAAACATCCAACAACAGCCTCGCAATTTAAAGCAATAGCTTTGCTCAATTGCTTTTCAATTCGATCTGGGCTACAAGTATCGTCAGCATCATGTAGTAAAATATAATCTCCCCGAGCAAGTTCAATTCCTATATTGCGGGAAGATGCTAAAAATCGGGGTTCGATCGTTTTCCTGAATATTTTTATCCTACTATCCTTTATATTTTCAACAATTGAAATTGAATCATCAGTACTATAATCATCTATAACAATAATCTCAAAATTTTTATATGTCTGATTTAATATGCTTTGAACGGATTCCAGAATATATTCTTCTTCATTAAAAACTGATATTATTACACTCACCAAAGCTGTGGAATTTACTTTAATGTCATTCATTTTTTGTTTGCCATAATTAAAGAATCTGTCGGTAATTCTTACCTTTTATAGACGATCATTCTCTAAGTGTTTTAATAATTCCATCAGCAAAGCGTTGAGCCATATTTTCAATCGTATATTCTTTAGCTGAATTACTACAACCTTTTTTGAGGTATATTCTTAAGCTATTATTATGACAAAATCTAATAATTGTGTCTGTATAAGATTTTAAATCGTTTTTGGACATTAAGCCGTTCTCAAAGTTTTTAAGATAGTCTATTTCTACTCCGTGAGTTGTACTCTCGGTAGTTATAATCGGCGTTTCCATCGCAAACGAATCAACTATATGCAGACCAACCCCGCCAGGCAATAACTGGAAATCGGATATTTTGAAATAAGCTATTTTTTCCTTACCGTATTTTGAACCAACCGGGAAAAACCATGACTTGTTGTTTGCAGAGAATTCATTTACTTTTTTTTCTTCTATCCCATCACCAATAACGAAAAATTTGAAATTTGGGATTTCTTCTTTTACCTTAACAATTGTATGCAAAAGAAAATCAATTCTTTTTTCAGTATACAATCGACTACAGAATAATCCAACAATATCACCATTTTCAATTCCATATTTTGCTCTGAGTATTTCTATTTCCTTATCTGTAAAAGAATTGTCATAAAGCACGCTCAGATTTTGTATCGATCGAATTTTTAACAGAAGTTATTTTTTCTGAAGGGAAACCTGTTAATTCAACAATTTTTTTGGTAAGATCATTATATGCAAACCAATGGTCTACTTTATTAGTCAAGCTAAATGTATTATTTCTTATCTTTTTATAAATGGAAGATTTCATATTACCCCAAAAAGCGGTTTTTTTGTTACTTAAAATGCAATATAAATATACAAATGGGTTCACTAAATGTTTATTTGCTTGACGCATAATAACCAGATCATTACCTTTTAAAAAGGGAAATACTGGTTCCCAGAGAAGATACCTTCTGTTAAAATATAAGTAATAATTTTTAACAAAAATAAAAAAGTCGCACTCTTCAATTGTATCAAATTTTTCATATTTACTAGATTGGCCTATAACTACTCTCAATAATATTTTATTTTCAAGTAGTATTTTATAAAGCTCTTTTAAGAAAGATATTCTATATTCTGTTGTAAAGCCATGTAATATTATTACCTTCCTCATAATGTGAACAGCTTTTATTGAAGCATAACTACAAATAGGTTTTGTTTAAGTGGTCTTTAATTTAGATACTTAAATAGCTTATTTTTCAGAAATCAAGATATAACATTTTGTGATCGAATACTGTTGAAAACAAACTATTTCTATTTGGAAACATAAGCCATTATACTTTGAAAATACTTGATCCTTCTAATGTTTTTGTCTGATAAACGTTCACATTCCTTCATTGTATATAAAAGTCCTTTAAAAGTATACTTGAACGGCCATATTACACATATTGCGTCGAATGAATCATTTTCGGAATCAATATTATAAATGTTACCCTTTGAAAAAATACAATTCGCGATATCCCTTGTTTTGGCATATTCTATAGATTCATCTGCAATATCAATTCCATATATTTTAATTGATCTTTAGTTATGCCATCTTTTCTAATCATATACTCAAGATTCCCAATGTTACAGCCAATATCTAACATGCATCCTTTAATTTTTTTCAAATGATTAGTGAACCATTGCGCCTTCTTTTGATAATTATAGGAATAGGCATCATCTAGAAAAACTCGTGAAGATCTTTCATCGAAATCTTTATTGAAATACTCTTTTATTTGTAAATCATTAATTTTATTCATAATTATCGGCTCCATCTTGTTTAAAATAAATTAAATTTGCCAAGTCGTTTAGCGTAATAAATTTAGTATTAGTCTTATTCATATAATCAACAATAAGATACATCTTTTTAAAATTTTCATTATTAAGGCAGTTTGGGTAACTATGATTTACAAAATGCCCCTTAATAGAAATAAATGCCTTCAATTTTACTAATTTTTTGAGAAATATTAAATACTTTCAATGATTTTGAAAATATTATAATTCTCTTCTTTTTGGATGGATTAACAGGGATTTTGGGTAAATCTGGACATAGTTTTTTTATAATTGAATTATAAAGCACATTAAAATGTACATCTCTTTGTTTTCGAGATGTTGAAAGAAGAGTGGTCAATAATCTGTGCGAACAAAATGGGGAGTACATGACAGTCCCCAAAATACTCATTTCCGTTTTTGCTTTTGCAGCCCAATTCCCCATCTTTTCTTCCCAATAAAACATGTCCAATAAATTATATCCATTTTCTGAAAATATTTTTGAACTTTTTGTTACCCATTTGTTGAACTCACTTCTAACAAATTTGCTTCCTGGATACCCATATAGAACTGCCAATTCTTTTGATCCAACATTATGAAAGTCACCATAATAATTCCGTGCAATTTCACTTAGGTTACCATTTATTAAAATATGATTGTTAAATTCTTCATCTGGTTTTTTTAGTTCTCTTGGGAAATCAATACTCGTTTTCTCTGCTAAACTTTCATCATTATCAATAGGGTTCTCTAAAATTACCCTAAATTTCTTATTAAAAATCTTAGTTAGCTTTTGTGGAATAACCAGGTCATAATGTCCAGCACTCATATTGCTGTGTTTTGTTACATAATATTTACACTCCACACCAAGGCTTGCAAGAAACAAGACTCTGCTATCATAGCCACCGGTAACGCCCATATAGAGTTTATTCCTCAAAGATGCGGCCTTAATGAAGCCTTTTAACATTTTGCATGCTTCAGTTGCTACTTCATTTATCGATTTAGGCTTTATATGAGTTTTAGGGAAGAATCGGATTATTGATTTAAGTTCAATGTCAATATAGTGGTTAGGACGAAGATGTTTAATATTCTCAACATGTGTAGTATCTCCAATAAACAATTTTTGTTTCAAGAAAAATGGTGAAGAAGCGTAAAATTCTGCTGCCTCAACAGAAGAATGTGGTAACAGGCGAATGACTTTACCAAGTAATATGGGTTGTGATCCAAAAGAGGAATAAGAGATATCAAAATATATTCCTGCTGTGCGCAGGCATCATTTATTAAAATAAGCCTTTTGTTCAATCTGTAAATAATAACATAGTGCCCTGAATATTTAGAGAGATTGTCAATAAAATTATCAAAAGAATTGGTTCTTGATAATGAATCTAATATCTGTTTGTTTGAGAATGCCGGGTTCTCAAAATCGAAAATAAAACCTAATAAATACAGATCAAAATCTTTTTCTGATGTATGTTCGAATTCAAGTTCAGGATGATAAAAAAGGTTATAATTTAGTATCTTTTCGCTTCTCCAGGGCAAATCAAAATTCGCATAAACAGTTAATATAAATTGTCTTTTGAATAATGATAGTTCTTTCATTTTTCAAAATATTAAGTTGCTATAAATTAAAGTATTGAGTATTGGAGGACATACAAAATCTTTAATTCTTCTCATGAAAAAGATGAAAAGGTTCAAAAAAGTAATTTAAAGATTAGAAGTGAATTAAAAAGGATTAACGATTTCTACTTTCTAAGGATATTTCAACTCCCTTTTTAAATCCGAGAAACAGCGCAATCATTAATGTCACTATAAAAACAGTATAAATTATTAAACTGTTTGAATTAATACGGTTATATAAAATGATAAATATTATTAGAACTATTATTGCTAAAAAAGTGAACCCTACGGTTTTAGATGGTTTTATCATAATGGTAATAATCTTGGACGTAAAATAAATAAGTAGGAATGTTACTATATGGAAAACTAGGTTGAAGATAGTATTAATCCCTTTATGACTTATTTCGTATTCCGCCGTATTAAATACTCCATATTTATAGAATTTTATTTTTTTTAATATTTTAACTAATAGGTTCTTATTTACTGAATTTAAAACAAACCTTTTGTTATCAAAGATTTCATTCTATTATCATCGTAAGTATCAAAGGAGGAATAAATATTTTAACTTTAAGGTTTAGCAAAGAGTCTATTGATTTCTTTGCCTCACTAATTTTCGCAAATTGTTTACTATATTCTAATCTGGCGAATTCGCTGGGAACAGAATTGACCAGTAATGATCCTTTAAATAGCTTATTGTCATTATGATTGAATCCATGCAAAGCAATCTCAATGTCGCCTCTTTTAATCCTAAAATTAAGATCAGATAATTGCTCCTGATTCATCTCATTGTAAATTAATCCATTCTTATCGAAGGGGACTATTCCTAAGCATAACGGAATTTGATTCTTCTGGAAAACATAAAAAAGTGAATCATAGAATTTAGTTGATGTCAATTGATAATCATCATAACGGAAAACTATTTGTATTTTTTGAGCTAAATTATTGTTTGCAACTCCAGACATAGTTATAAAAAGGAGTGAAATAAAACCAGATATTTCATAATTTTAGCAATTAACATATGAGCATTTAAGTTCTAGATTAATATAAGTTTATTGTAATTCTATATTTGTAACTAAATTGTCAATTCTAAGTATTCCTTTATTTATATTCGCAATATAGAATACTAATAAATCCTACTAAACCCCCAAAACCTTCAGTCAATGTAAGTATCCCCCAATATCTTTTTTTATTGGAAGTATCAGAAGAATTATAGCACCAATACCAGCAATGATGTATATTAAACTTACAAGTATTTTTTTCATTATTCTTATATATTCTTTTTCTATTTTTAAAATGTAGGTAAAGGTACTAGCTTCTCTATAAATTCTTATTAATAACCATTTTATATTTGCCCGGGTATCTGGGATAGTTTCATAAACTATTGCATTAGATGCCCAATAAATCGTAGCACCTTTCTTCATCATTTGAATTCCAAAAAAAGAATCCTCTCCTCCGGTATAATTAAAACGATTGTCAAACCATACATTATATTTCTCCAAAGATTTTCGTCTTAGAATCAAATTGCCTGTTGTAAATGAAAAACCTGAGCATTATCCGTATAATTGTTTCTTTCAAATAAGCAAGAAACATAATTAGATATTTTTTTATTTAGTTTTGCAATTACCGTACATCTTGCGGCATCCGCATTATTATTAATGATTGTCGTTAATAATTCAATTAACCAATAAGGAGTAACGAATTCATCATGATCTATAAAAACGATAAAATCAGGGTTCTGTAACAAAGCTTTTTTCAATAATTTGTTCCTGACATTTGAAAGCCCTTTAACAGGATAGTTATAATAATTCAATTTGAAAGCATCACATAATCGGTCTTTAATCTCAGTTACAATAATTTCGGCAGTTTTTTCAATATCATTATCAACAATAATAATATTAACATCTTTTATCAATGATTTATTTATATTGCATTCATTAATACTTAAAACTAGTTTTTTCAGCATTAATGGTCTCTTATTAGTGGGAATGCAAATGGTTACATCGTACATTTTTTTTTTGTACTTTCTTAATGTAATATATTATTTTGAAAGTAATTCAGCGAACATTTCCAATGTTGCCTGGAATGAGTATTTTCCAATAAAACATTCTCTACTGTATTCATTGAATTTTTCCCTCTTAATTGAGCAATAATGGTTAATAGTATCAATAAATTCCTCTTGGTTGTTACAAATTGCACCAACTTTCGTATAATCGATTTCATAACCTTCAAAGGCTTCTTTTGTACCAATAATGTTCTTACCATACATAAGTGCTTCGCATGTTTTAACTTTCATGCCACCTCCGATAAAAATGGGACAAATAAAATAATCCGCTTTAATTAGTACTGGAGACAGATCTGGAACAAATCCTAGAAATTCAATTTTAGGATATGCAAATTCTTTTTCTAATTCATCCATGCCAGAACCAATAATTTGCAGCTTAATATTTACATGGACAAGGACATTTCTAACAAACCATTTTAGTCCATGAATATTTGCAAACCAGTTATTCCCTATAAACAAAAGGATTGGAGGTGTAGAAGTAAATTCCTTTCCTTGATCTTTAAAAGTATCAAATAAGCTAATTGGTATTATCTTAATATTTCCCACGCCATATAACCTTTGCAATTCATCACTATCACGTATATTTAAAGCGACAATTTTATCGGAATATTTAATAGCATTTTTTTCGTTGTAATAGCAAATAATGAGTCGCCAAAAACCAAATGGGTTTCTTTTTAATCTTTGCATTTGTATATTATACTCAACATTATGAAAGAAACAAATTATTTTACCTTTATACTTTTCTTTTTTTAAATAATATGCAATTATGCCATAAGTTGAAGTGTCTATAAATACGTAGTCAAAGTCACTAGCTGTTTCTATAATGTCATTAATTTTACCAACTGACAGTCCTTCCGCAAATCCAAACAAATAATAAATTCGTTTTTGAATCTTCTTTAAAATGGAGCTCTTCTTTATTTCTACCAGATTTTTTACTTTTACTTTTTGTGCTCCCAATAAACCGCAAAACGACATATAGTTCCTATTTGTGCATTGAAAGCCACCATTTAATTTCATATTGACGTCTCTTGAGCTGATAAATAGCAACTTCATACTAATTTAAATTAAATATGCATAATGCATAGATGGATCATAAATTGATGAGTTTTTTGGTTTTTTAAAGGGTAAAGTGGTCATTCAAACACTTTAATTATATAAACTTGTTTTGCCTATTTTTGTTAAAATTAGAACAAAAGATAAAACTATAATTTTAATTGGACATACTTCAGGCAAGCCGACAAAACGGAATACAACAGTAACCATGTAGACCGAACTAAATATGAGATATTCAGTAACGACAGTAAAAAATAAGATATTAAGTAATATTACAAATTTTATATTATGGTTTTTGAAAAAGCATTTTTAAATTTCCCCCTATAATTAAATACTTTGTCAAATGTCAACTCAAAAATGCTCTTGTCAAGGTTAATACCTGAAAGTTCATCAATCGTAAATGTGCAGGAATCCAATCTGTCCAATAATTTCCTGACAACTGCCTCCATCTTATGATTTTCAATAGTATAATTATAACATTTGTTTCCTATAACCTCACTTGCAGAAGGATCAAGGATAGTTTTAAAAATATCATCAATGGTCATTTTATTCTCTTTATAGACAAATTTATGCGACTTGAAAATATCAGAACCAACCTTAAAATCATTTGTCTGGTATAACCATTTAAATTTGTATCTCATTTGTTCTATCCTCTTGTAATTCCTGTAACTGTAATCCAAAAGCACAGTCGGGATTTTCTCTGCACCACCCTCTAAAGCAGTTGTCCCCATTGCAAATAACACTCTTTTATTGTTAAGGAAATCAGGAATCTTTTCCGGCAAATCAGGTCAATTCTAATTATTTTCAGGTATTCAAAATTATTATTTGTTATGTATTCATTTAATGCTGCTTCATAAGAACCGGAGCCGACAATATAGAAATGTATAAAATGGTGGGTTCTAATGCTAAATTCCCTTACCTGGTCTAAAACATAGATTAATATATTAACCTTTTCTATGCAAAGCCGCCCAATCCATGCTAATGAAATCTCTTCTGGGAAAGTCCTTACTTGTTGGTTATTAGCATAGTGGTTTATTGGGATTGGCAAGTATTTCGGGTTAAAATTTAATTTGAAATATTTCTTTGGAATAAAATAATTTTCAAAGTCCATGAATTGCAGGCTATCATTATCATTCATCAAGGTCAACATTTGCCTTATTTTTGATTTGTACTTGAAATATATAAATTTACCTGGCTTTTTAGATAATGGTTGAATAAGGTTAAATATATGGTATGGATGGATAAACCATATTAGTAACATTACCTTAGATTGAGTCACTATTTGATTTCGTATTTTTTCTATCCATTTGGAATAACTTACCATATGGGTAATTTCACTAGCAATGACAGTCTTACCATCTTCATATTCTAAAAAGCTGATTCCCGTAATATTTGACAAGTTCGAAATTACTTTGCCATTTCTGTAATCAATAATTGTAATCTTATGCCCAAAAGAAATCATAACTTTTGATAACTTGATAATAAGATTTTCTGCTCCACCAAATTCTTTACTTGGGTAAAAGAAGGCAATATTTTTCATCCTAAATTTTTTAGGCTAATTCTTAAGTTTCGGTTTACCTTTTTCTAAAATTATTGGGGAAATTTTTTTAATTAAAATTATTCAAGGGGACGGGGTTTTAGGTGGTACGGTTTGGAATTAATTGGGGAGGGTTCCTTTAATTGGTAGTTTTCATTTTGGTTTTAAAAGGTAAATTTCGGAATGGAAAGGCAAATAAAACAAAATATAAGAAATAGTTTAAACAATAAGCATAAGTAATACCAATGACCCCATTATAACTGATAAACAAGAATGCAAATGTTAAATAACTAAATGAAAACAGAACTTCAGTAATTATATACATTTTACTTTTGGCTTTTGCAACCATTAAATAAGCCAATAGCCAACTGGCAATTTTAAAAAAATCACCAAGAATCTGGAAGGGAAAAAGCTCTCTCATTGGACGAAAAGAAGCTGCATATAATATGTGAATTATTAAATCGCGCAGAAAAAAAATAGTTAACCCAATGATGACCATAACTGGCATGAGTATTGAATAACCCAAAAAAATTTCTTTACGCAATTCTTTAGAGTCCTTAATTTCAGAGAGCCTTGGCAGATAATATAACGAAAGAGAAGAAAGAATTACAGCCATATACATATCACTTAGCTTTATTATTCCTTGCCAGTATCCTGCAGACTCTGTCGAAATACGTGTTATTATGAGATTGCGGATAATGAGTTGTGAGACAGGTATTAATGATGCAGTTGCAAATGCCATGACTGAAAATTTTGCTAACTTATAAAAGCTATCTTTATCAAACAAAGGCCTTACTCCCCTGAAATTAAATCCAGACTTCAGCAAAAAACGATAGTTAATAAAGATTGTCAAAGGAGCTATTATAAATACTGATAACAAGGACCCATAAACATTATAGAAAATAACCAATGGGATTGTTACGCATACGCTTGCAAAATTCACTATTATCTGTGTGGTAATTAGTTTCGTCATTTGTTTAAGTGCGTTCAGGAGATTTGAAATAATAACACCAACAGAATTAAGGGTTATCATCAATCCTGAAATTACGAAAATGCTCCAGTACTGAGGAGATTTTAGTAATAAAGTTGAAAAAACCCTGCACAATATTATGCTTATAATACCAACTGAAGCTGAACATACAAAAACAATAAACAGTGAGGTTTTGATTATTTTATCCCGTTTATCAAGCTGATCGTAGTATTCCGAAACATATTTTATTAACCCAGCACTTATACCTCCTGTAGCAAAAGTTGATGCAATGGAGCTATAATTGCTATACTGGCCTAATAATGCATAACCTGAAGGACCAAGATATATTGAGCAAATTTTGTTGCTAATCATCCCCAGAGTCATGCGAATTACTGTAGCTACTCCATTGTAAGCTGAAGTTTTGATCAATCCGTTAGCACTCGCAGGTATTTTATTTTTTATTTTTAGGAATATTTTTTTCATCGAATATTAAACTGATAAAAAGCTACATAAAGTAACAATCAGTATGAAGGGAATCTTGATTGAGGTGAATGCCCTGTATTTCCTTAATATATCGCGGTGTTATCTAGAATAAGCATTCAATGTTATTACCACTTTCTCAATTTCTTCTTCGTTCATCACTGGGCTTAAGGGCAAACTCAATACCTGATCGTGAATAATCTCGGTAAGAGGAAAAACCAAAAAATTCCAACATTTGTATGCTTTCTGTTTGTGTGGTGGTATCGGATAATGGATCATGGTTTGTATGCCATTCTCATGAAGATATTGCTGAAGCCTGTAACGATGTTGCGTACGGATGATGAAGATGTGCCAAATGTGTCCAAAGCTAAGGGTTATTGGTTGTTTGGTTTTGGGTACTGGTAAAATTAAATTTGTATTATTTATGTTATTAATGTAATACTTAGCTATTTCACGACGGTTTTGGTTGTCGGCATCCAGGCGGAGAAGCTTCACCCTGAGAATAGCTGCCTGTATTTCGTCGAGACGTGAATTCAATCCTTTGTAAAGATTCTGGTATTTTTCGTTTGATCCATAATTGGCAATGGTACGGATAACATCAGCCAGTTCATCGTCGTCAGTTGTAACTGCACCTGCATCACCAAGTGCGCCGAGATTCTTGCCCGGGTAAAAACTATGTCCGGCTGCATCACCCAATGATCCCGTTCTCTTTTCCCCATAAAAACACCCCTGTGCCTGGGCATTGTCTTCGATAAGTTTTAGTTTGTACTTTTCTTTAACGGTCGTATCTCAGGGTGCATGGCATTTTGTCCATAAAGATGAACAATCATAATTCCCTTTGTACGGGATGAAATCTTATCTTCAATCTTAAAAGGATCAATATTGTAGGTTTTTATATCCGGTTCAACCAGAACAGGAACAAGTCGTTATCGGTAATTGCCAGTATGGAGGCAATGTAGGTATTGGCAGGAACAATTATTTCATCACCTTCGTTCATAACCCAATTCAATATATGCTTTTAATATGAGTCGTAAAGCATCCAGTCCGTTTGCTACTCCAATGCAGTGTTTTGATCCGATAAATTGTCCATATTCCTGTCTCAAAAGCTTTTGCCTCATCTGCCAAGAAGATACCAGCCGGAAATCAAGGACTCTCTTTATAGCAGCTGAAAGTCTGTGGTTCAAAACTATCGTTTATCTTTTTTAAATCAAGAAATTTTATCATTACTTTCTAATTGAAAAGATATTTGTCACAGAATTAAGTTTAAAACCGGCCTTTTCCCAAACATAAATTGCAGGCTTATTTCCTGCTTGAGTTATTGATGTTAAATAATCAGCCCTTTCTTGTTTTACTTTAAATGTCATCTCTGATAATAACTTAGATAACCAACCTTTTTGGATTGAATTGTCTACAGCAGCAAGTACCAGTTTCGATATTTTACAGACCCATTATTTCTACAGGTTTGTTCCCTGCTAAAAAGCCAAAAGGCTTCAATCCCTTAACAATAGGTACTATAACGAAATCTGCAAAGCCTTTTATCGATTCTTCAATAAAAGTTCCAAGATAAGCATCTGCTTGTTCTACTGAAAATGCTGGATCGGCATGAACTCGATCAAACTTATTACGCATTTTGATAGCAACTCTCCTGAGTCCCTCGATATCGCTTAGATCTGCCAATCTGGTCGGATAGTGGATAGAATTAAAACTTTGTACACTATCCAGATAATAACTCAATCTTGTTTCTACTAATCTAAAAGTTGTTGAGCAAAGTGCTTGAACTAATAATATATCTTCACATGGAACATTTGTAAACCAGTAGCAATTATTCTTAATAAATTTTTCTGCAAAACTAAGTATTGCTGAATTTAAGATTTGCAGATTTTCATGATTGTATAAAACCAAGTGTATATTATAAACTGGGAATCCAAAATAATTACTGTCCCACTCCAGTTTTTTGTAAGCAAAGAAATGAGGTTCCTTTTTAACAGTAATCTTTTCTAATTTATATATGCCCTCATTAATATCCTTTAGTAATGGAGTTACTAAGGTTTCCTTCGTTAGAGCAATCGGGTCTACATTTCTGATAAAATTGTAAGGTGAATAAATTATTAATTCTCTCCCTTTTGATTCAAGTATTTTTTCAAAATTTGTCATTCTTTGAAATCATTAACTTTTACAGAATGAGAACCAAACCATTTATAATATAATGTTCAGGATTATATGAAAATAACATCAGAAATATATGGTAGAAAATGGAAATATAGTTCTGATCTTTATTGTTTTAATTTTTATAATTTAATGCCCTGCTACTCTTAATCAATAGAAAATCTTTGTAATTTCTAATGTAGTCAAGCTCATTATACTTTGTTGAAACTAAATTGAGACTAATAGACCCAGAAGAAAAATTGACCAATTCCACCCAGATACCAGGTGGAATATGTAGACCGTAATAGGGTCTGTTTAACTCAACCACTTTTTTGCTTCTTCCCGTCATCTAGAACAACATTAAAAGCACCGCTGGCAGCTATGATAAAATGGTGCATTTCATGATGAGCATGGCCTCCCCTGTCAGATCCACCAGGTACATCATACAAATAAAATATTCGTTTAAATGTAAATGGCAAAATCAAGTTGTTTTCAATAAAAGTAATATTACCAGCACGGTCATGAATCTTATTCAATTCAATTATACAGCAGTCGGAGATAGTTGACTTTGTTTTCATTTTACAAAAGCCAGGTATTTATCAAAGTCTCTGATATACTCATTTTCGTTGTAATGTTTTGAAGCCACAATAAGAGCAAGAGAATTTGTGGAAAAATTTTCGAGTCTACGCCATGTCAGATTTGGCACATACAATCCATAATAAGAGCGGTTCAGGGAAAATTTCTTTTCCTCTTTCCCATCATGTAGGATTACATCGAAACTACCGGATAAAGCCACAATCAATTCTTCTGTCTCCTTAAAGGCATGGCTTCCTCTAAATGCTCCACCTGGAACATCATAGATCCAATATACACGCCTTATTTTAAATGGTATATTATTAGCTTCCTCAATAACTGAAAGATTACCTCTGTCATCGAGGATTTTTGGAAGATTAATTAATTTAAGCATAGATTTTTTATTCATCAAATTACCAGCGCCTCGATTTTAGAGTATTCATGACTTTTGAACAATAATGGGAATAATAATATTAAATATTGAAAATTTAATTAAAATATAGAATCGCTATCCATACTTACATGTTCAATGTACATAATTTGATAAATATAAAGAGCAAATACGTGTCGCAATTAAATAATGAAAATGGTAAATAGTAGCTGATGTTAAACTTGTTATTAGTAAAAGCCATAAATAATACTTTACATAATGGTATTCCGTCGGCAGAGGCAAGATAAAACTCCTGATCCAAATGAGAATAAAAGCGATTACTGCAAAAATACCAAACATGACATACACAGAGACAATGCCAACATCTGAAGATAAAACCCTTCCTGTTCTAAAGATTCAACAAACTTACCATAATCTGAAATGCCATAACGAGGCACACCATTCCCAAGTATCCTGCTGAGATTATCAGATGAAAATTCAGTTAAGAAAATAGGCTGCCGCCTGAATGCGAATATATTCCTTTCCTTCTTTTTTAGTATTTTCCTGAGCTTCTAGCATCCCTTTTACAATTACATTATCGGACCGGATTATTATAAAAGATCAAAATAAAAAATGATGTCAAAATGATCACCTTCTTGTATAATGGTTGATTTTTAATAAAATGGAAAATGTACAATTAAGGTGACTCCGGCAATAAGCTGCCGGCTGGCCTGTAAGAAAGGGATTACAATACCTAAGATTGACAATGAAATCCACAACAATCTGCCGCGCTTTTGAGTTGTCAATTTATTTAGGGCCAAAAATGAAGATAAAAAGAAGATTCCTCCTCCTGCCATTAATATCCTTATTACGCCTCTATCTTCCATGAACTCATCACCCCATCCAAAAAGTACCGTCTGACTATGGGCTAGTTGATAGAAATAAAGAAGGATATAGATTACACCATATATCAAAATTATTCCTTCGATAGTTTTAACAGGAATTTTTACATGCAATAAATAGAAAAAGAATAACCATAACATTAGGGGAACTGTCGCAATTATGCTATCAATAAAACTTTGTCCCCAGGATATATTTGCCATGACCATAGAAACCAACATGGATAAGACAATTAACTGAACGGGTAAAACGAATCCGATACGTGTGGAGAATACATAGGGCATTGATAGTCCTATTGCACTTAGAATAAATAAGAACTCAAAATAATTCTTAAAACTCTCACTTAAAAACGTTGTGTCAAAAAAACGAAAAGAAACAATCACCAATAGGAACACAAACAGAACTTTAAAAGGTTTGGTCATCCGATTTATGTTGACTTTAAGTTGTTTTTAAATTATTTTCTATTACAATTCTAATAATGATACACCAGAATTAATCTAAGTAAGATTTAATATTCTCTCCGTTTATTTGATTCAGGGTCATTTCTGCCTTATTAGGTAGTGCAACGCTTAAGTACTGATTCAATAAAATCTTCGAATATATATGTAATGTTCATTAAATGCAGAATAAAAAACCATCTTACTAAGAGATTCCTTATTTACAAAACCTTCATGTTCAGATAATTCAATCTGAGTGAGATCGATTATTATTTCTGACCAAGAGCTTTAAGAAGCGCTTCCTTGGGCGAAGTACTTTAATAAATAAAATATCTAAAGGCTCCTTTTTAATATATCTGAAAGAATTAATTGAAGAAGTACGTTACAGGTAGGAAAAGTTCCCCTGTTTTTATCAAAGTGAAATCTACCTGCCCGAAGTACTCTTTTTAGAAGTTTCCTAAAAATAGGAAGCCCTCATTTGAGATTAATTACTGTTTTCCCTACATTTTACTTTTCTCTTTATTAAAACTGTAACTATAGCTCCCCCCATAACCGTAACGATTATAATCAGGTCCCAGATCGTTGACAACAATGCTTATACTTTTTATATCGCTGATCTTAAGCTCTTTTAATGTACTTTCAAGTAGATCCTTTAAAGTCATATTCTGTCTTACTATCAGTATGCAGGTATCAGCCAATGAAGCCAGGTGGAAGGTATCAGATACAATACCTATTGGAGATGAATCAATTATTATACATTCGAACATTTCCTTCAGTAACCTTAACAGTTCATCTGTCTTTTCCAAAGCTGTAAGTTCCGAAGGATTTGGAGGAACTGGTCCTGCAGGTGATTATAAACAGGTTTTCATATTGGGTCTTTTTTATAACATCCTCTAATCCATCTTTTCCTATCAGCCAGGTTGAAACACCCTTTTCATTTCCAAAGCCGAAGTCGGTATAAATCTTTGGCTTTCGCAGGTCAAAACCTACAAGCACTGTCTTCTTACCCATAAGGCTGTATGCCGATGCCAGGTTTATTGCTGTAAAGGTTTTTCCCTCTTCCGGCATTGATGAGGTTATAAGTATTACAGGAGCTTTAATTTCTTTTGTGAAAAACTGCATTCTCGATCTCAGTGACCGGAAAGCCTCAGCTGCATGAGAACTGGGTTCATCAAGAACTACGGTATTTTTTTTCAGCAGACTATGTGGTATATGTCCGATAATGGGTATATCGGTTATTTTCGTAATATCTTCATCTTCTCTTACCTTATTGTTAAAAGCGTCGGCAATCAAGATCCATAATAATGGAATACCAATACCTGCCATCAGAGCAAGTAAGTAAATTAATAGTTTTTTCGGTTTTACAGGCAAAATATCTGCTTCTGAAGGGTCAATCACCTCGTTGTCAGCCATATTCGATGCTTTTTGTATCTGTGCCCCGGCTCTCTTTTCAAGGAGAAATGTATAAAGTTCATCGTTAAGTTTATACTTTCTTTCAATACCCAGAAGCTGCCTTTCGGTCACGGGCAGACGCAGAAGCCTGAGCATTTACTGTGCGTATTTGCTCAGTAATTTCACTCATAGCCATATTATTAGATCTTCTGACTCCGTTAAGTGTTTCCCTGAGTGCCTCTTTTGTGTTGCGTAATCTTTGTGCCAGCTGACTTTGCAGTGGATTCTTTTCACCAAGGCTTTTGCTGTAAAACTGTCCCTGAATGTCGGCAAGATCAGCTACCAGTTTTGTGAGCCCCGGGATCAGTTATACCCATTGTAGCCGGAGCAATTGGAGCCTGACCTGCATTATCTTTTGCCAGGTATTCTGCCAGATAGTTATAATAGTTAGCCTCAATTCCAAGACGGGCCTTTTCGTTTTCAAGGCTCATAGCCTGATCGATAATAACCTGTCCCTGTGCTGAAAGGTTCATTACCCTGTTCCTGGAACGGAACTGCTGAAGTTTATTTTCGGTTATTACCAGAGAATCAGATATACCTATAAGCTGATCATCAATAAACTGAATTGTTCTGATAGCTTCCTGGTTCTTTCTTATCAAGGGAATTATTAAGAAAAATCTCTGTAAGCTTATTTAGGAAGTCCATATCCATCGTTTTATTTGTCCCTTCGAGGCTTATCTTCAGTATTGTTCCCTGTTTTCGATACTGGTTTCAACCTTCATTCGTTTACTGTAGCTCTCAACCAGCTTTTTCACGGCTATGGAACATGAAATAAATATCTCACGGTTCTATATTTCTAGCAGGCCAGTCATTGCTTGTCGCTCTCAATGCGGAATCTGCCACCCGGAATTTTAATAATTTCACCAAATGAAGCATCGGTGTGCAAATGCAAAGTAAGTCCTTAGACTCGGCATCAAGAGTGAACATATTATTGTCCAGGTATTTAAATGTAAATTCTATATCCCTGGGCAGACTGTCTGTCAGATTCAGAAATAACCTTTATTGGGAGATTCGGGATACAGCGCTATCTTATTATTAAGGTCCGCGGTAATAGTATTCGATATCAAAATGGCAAGTTCATCAAGTGTTCTCCCTATAAGTGTCCTTGATGAGAGTACCATAATCTGGTTATCGAGGTTTTTCAGTACCTGCACCCGAGCCAAAACCTTCGAGAAAGCTGATTATTGCCTATCAAGCCTCCTTTCTTTCCTTCATCAATCAGAAGAGTTGTTGATACCCTGTAGGTTGGTATAGTGTATTTATTATAAAGAAAGGCACAAATTAGAAGCCACAATCAGTGCGATCAAAAAGTAGTACCAGTTCGAGATAATCCGATAGAAGACTTTCTTTAAATCTATCTCATCTTCCTGATGTGGCCTCATTCTTTGGGGTCCGGATTGAATTGAGTTATAGTTGGACATGGGTTTTTAGTAGTGAGTTGTGAGTGTGAGTTGTGAGTTTAGTGTTGAAAGCGTAGAGCGTAGAGCGTAAAGCGTATAGCGTAGTACGGAGATGGGGATATCAGGAACACCATTTGTCTGGACTATTGATCATAGATATAAGAATCTTCTTGACTTCAAGATACTCATTAACAATGTTTTCGTGAGTCGCTTTTTGTACGTATCCGCAGTCCTTTGAATAATCAAGCCATGCTTCTGTTTCATTTTCCTCGCCTAACGAATCTGTCAATTTATTTACAAATGATTTTTCATAACGTCCGTTTTGCCCATGCTTCTGCGAGGTTTGACGTAACAGATCTTGATGGATCTTCTTATCTGATCTGTCAATGAATATTTTTCTTCCTTCGGAAAACCCCTGGATAGTTCAAAAATCTCCATAGCCAGTTTATAAGCTTTCTGATATACAATTAAATCCTTAAAACTCTCTATTTTACTCATATTTGAATACTTTAGCTCTGCTCTCTACGCTTTACTCTCTCCGCTTTACGCTCTCCGCTCATTACTTAAGCACATTCCATAATAACACAAATGTTGTTATCGTACTTATAATAACAGAATAGGGAAAAGCATTCATCTGAAAAAACTTTCCCTTCATTGGCTGAGCGTAAATTACATCGTTTGGCATTACATAGAAAAACTCCGATTCCATTATGCTCCTGTCCCTGATAGAGAACTCTTTTATTATATTGCCGTTGGATGTCTGCCGGATTACCTGTATCTTCTGCCTGTTCCCGTATTCAATTAGATCGCCGGCCATGGCAAGAGCCTGGAAAATGTTCATACGCTCTTTATATATCGGGTATCTGCCCGGCCTCTGGACTTCTCCAATAAGGCTCACATAGTTATTAATCATCTTTACAGTGATTGCGGCATCAGCAACATAGGCTTTAAGTACCTTTTCCACCTCGATTGTGACCATAGCAAGGGTTTTTCCTGCAACCATTATCTTACCGGCATAAGGAAGCTGAATAAAGCCTTCATCATCTACAGGATAGCTTAAAAGGTCGGCACTCTGTTCGGTGACACCGATGCTATATGTTGCTACTGGCATAGTATTAAACATATCGGAGAACTTTGGATCCGGAGTAATTACCCTGATAAACAGATTATCATAGGGTTGTATTTTATAAGTAGCTGGTGTAACTGAGGGTATAAAGTCATCAGGCATCCCTTTAGATTGGAGATAGGTCAACTTTCTATGAGTAACACAGGAGTCTGCTAGGAGAGATACTGCAACTAAAATCAAGATTATTATATACTTAGGTTTCATTCGACAAAGATTAAGAAAGATAAAAGATAAAAGTATAAAGATAAAAGTGAGGAAAAGGTAAGACAAAAGACAAAAGTATAAAGATAAAAGTGAGGAAAGTTTAAGATAAAAGATAAAAGTATAAAGATAAAAATGAGGAAAGTTTAAGATAAAAGACAAAAGGATAAAGATAAAAGTGAGGAAAAAGTTAAGATAAAAGACAAAAGGATAAAGAAAAAAGTTAAGACGATAGTCAGATTAGATTTTTTACCTGAATTTTTGAACGATCGATCCAAGAATACTTTTGAGTTCACCTGATTCTTTAATTAGATAATCCAGATCTGAAACATTTATCTCTTTAACAGTTCGCTTAATAATCCGAAGCCAGTAATTAGACTCCCTCATTTCCCTTAGAGAAATCCGGACTTTATTTGCAAAATCGGCTTTAGATGAACCACCTTGTGATTCTTCATAATTTGCACCTGATGAGCATGCGCTTTTTGAAAGTTGAGTCCGGATAGTCTTATTTTCAGGAGAATATGGTAATGTTTTTAAGAATTCAATTACAGCTACCGAAAACTCAAAGAGGCTTTCACATAGATCATTTTTCTTTTCTTCCACTTTTGTCTTTTGCCTTTTATCTTTTATCTTGTTTCCACGCTTTCGCCACGTCAGTCCCGATTGCAATTAGCGTAACTGTTTAATAGCATGATTGATATAGTCATGTTAACAATTTTACTTTTATGATTGCTTCGTTACAACTTGCGACTCAGGTATTGGCTCTAAAATTATTTTGTGCAGATAAAATTAGGTAATTCAGGAGTAAATGCCAAATCATAAAGTGTTAAGAAATTACAAAAATGAGATGACCCGGGTTTGTTTAAACATGATAAAAAAACCAGGTCAACGATAATAGTTGATTCAAAGGTGAATAACTGACATCGTCAAATAAATTAAAAATATTTATAAGAAGAATTTCTTTTAAAAACAGATTCAAAATCCTGATAAGGTCGATTTCAGGTTAGGGTTTCCTCTATAAATTAAATAAATCCTGTATAATGAGTTTAAGACAATCCTGACCTGTTCCTTCTGCAGCATCTGGAAAGGACGTCGTGATCGCACTTCGGAAGATCGGGTTCGTAACTTCACGCACAATAATATTGCAGATCAATATATTGCGTTTCTTATATAGCAGCTGTTCTTATTCTGATGATGGTTTTTCCTTGTCTCTTTCGAGCCGGCGTGCAATTGCTTCGTTATTTTCGTTTGCCTGTGCATCCCTGATAAGTGAATACGCATCCCTCCGTTTGGCAGCAGCCTTCAAATCTTCTTCCCTTTTTGAATCTTCCTCTTTGATATCGGTAAACTGATCTGGCATTGTCATATCTTTTTTCATGGTGCAAATATACGAATAATTTCTTGAAATTATCCTCCCCTGATCCTCAGTCTGTTTTAACTGGTCTCCTTAACCTGACTGGCTGGCACCATGAATCAACGCCATCATACACACCATTCAGCAGAAAAGTAATTTCCCGGTCAGAAATAAAAAGTTGCGGCCTTTCCCTTCTGACACAATGTAAAACAGAATTATCATCAAAATAAATATCATTATCATATACAACTACAGGATCATACTTTTTCCAGTCGCTGATCCCATTTCCAGAATAGATATGAACGCCCCAACGCTCATGCCCGCTTACTCCTCCGACATTATCCTCACATATGATATGAGTCTTGCCATTTGCTTTAAACAGGTAAAAATCTTCAAGAGGGCAGGCCGGCCATAAATTATCATTGATGATTTTAAATGGTCCTTTGTAACTATCAGATTCCGCTAAATATATTTTTAAAGAAGCATCGCGATATACCAGCCTGACTTTCCCATCATCAACAAGAATAGCAGGATTATTTGATTCTGTACCAATAACCGGATGATCTGACCTTTTCCATGGACCCGTAACAGATCCGGATGAGGCATAACCTACCCTTCGCAGCAGGGAACCTGTATTACCCCTGAAGGTTGTATAATCACTTCCTATGTAAAACAGGACATATTCAGCTCCAATTTTATGTATCGTGGGGTTATGAGCCATATTTGAATCCCAGAAAGAACTGTCTCTCTCTCCTATGACTACCTCTTCAAATTTAAACGGGCCATATGGTGAATCCGAAGTAGCCCTGACAATTTCGGAATTTTGCCTGTAACCCTCCGGGAAGGCTTCCTTTTTTGGCCAGCGCGATGCAAAAAGATGATAGGTAGATCCTACCCTGATCATTGACCCTCCCCAGACCCAAAAACCTTCCATTTTAAAGCCGCTTACCTTTGGGGCTTTTTCGTAAATAAAATCAATAGAAGGGGAATTTGTATGGGGCAACTCTCTTTTTGAAATAGTCCGGGCAGCGTCGGGTTTAGCTTTTATGGTCACATTTGGCGCGGTAGATTTCTTCATCCCGGATGTCAGAAATAGCAGTGAAAGGGAACATAGGACAAATATAACGGAGATCTTACCGTGATCATTCATAATAATAACTCTTTCCTGAGGGATCTTACAGCTGCAGTTTCGGGCGTGCTATCTGTACCTGCTATATTTAGCATTTTTTCTGATAGCATCTTTTCTAATCTTATCATTGTGCCTGGAATAGAATTCCCTGTTCCTGCTTAGCTGCACGTTATCCTGAAGCATCAATCCCCGTAATTCACTGATATTCTTTCTGCTGGTGCTGCAACCGCTAAGTGCCAAAGCAAACAGCAATATTAACATTATTATTATATGACTTCTCTGTTTCTGCATATTATTATCCTTTCACAGAAATAACATTCATGGTTGCAGTTTTAATGCTTTAATCGATCATGCTGGTACTTATACGTAAATTACTGAGTAAAGTTTCGTCTACGAGGGAATAGATGGAGTGGAGGGCATAGCCACGTTTACAGTTTGCTTTCCCGGCCGGAGGTGGTTAATCTATGTTTCAAGAGTCTGATTCTGTTTATTTTTTGTTCGCCCAAAGTTATTTGTTCATTTTTTGCTTGCTCAAAGTTATTTGTTCATTTTTTGCTCGCCAAATATTATTATTTTACTTTCTTTTAACCGAAAAAGAAAGTAACAAAGAAAAGCGGCCGGAAATGACAAGCTTCAGTACCGTCCGGGCGCCTGCTACACAAAGCCTAAAAGGCGCTACCGTACGGTCTGAACTTCGCTCCGTTTCCGGGTTGCCACTCACACCTTCACATGAGCATAGTCTTTAAAAAGTGATTTGAGTTTTGGATTTTAGTCTGTTTCAGAGAATTTTGGGACACCACGTTTCGGTTCAATGAACATATAATCGAGGAGGATGGTTGTGGGGTGAGGGAAACAAGGGAGGTAACTCTGCGGTATGCTATCTTGGTTTCTGCTGTCTGAAACAGCTAAATCCCCCAAAATCCCGGGAAGTTAAGGAGATTCATCTGCTTCCTTCTTTTATCGATCAGGTCTTTCAATTCATTGGCCATATCTTTATTTACCTCAACAGCCATCGGAAGGACATATTTTTCGGTCTGATCGAGGTAATTGCTCATATCTTTTCTGGCGTACTGATCCCGGTGAAGATCTGTCAGGTTACTGATCCTGTCGGCCACTTTCAATATTTTGGCTTTATGTGAACCCCATACAAGTATCCTCTTTAGATAATCATCCTTGGTCATGCCTGCCGGCCGGGTCACTTCAAGCACGAGATCCACTACCTCATTTGCCTGGTCATCTATTCTGCGCAGTTCGTACACATCGGTTTCAGGGACATCCTCAAGCAGGTCGTGGATAACTGCAGCCTTAAGCAGAACATAATCATCGAAGAGCTTATAATCCATGAGGATAGCCATAGTCGCCAGGGCATGACGAAACTGGTTCCCTCCTACACTTCGCTGCTTGCCGATTAACGCTGTGGCTTTAATAATATAAGGTGCAAGGGTTAGATTCTTAAGTTTTTCAGTTTCGTTCATGTCGATACTGTGGTTAGCGGGATATAAATTTATAAAAAATATTATTGAACCGCAATGGCTGAATAAAACCAGGATTATGTTCTATGTCAGATTATCTATCTCCGGTTCAGTCAATTTTTAACAATTAAGTATTCCAATTTTACCTTTTCAGAATCTGTTGAACTGAAATTATTAAAACAAATTGATCCAGGACCTAGGGAAAATGTAATTTTAGAAGATAAATTAATTATTCTGATCGGAGATTCTAAAGAATGAAATTATTGAGCCTGTGAATAAAGGGAAACTGAGTAAAATCAAAAGAGTCCTGGCATTAGGATTCCTATACTGGTCGGCGATGCTTTTAGTTATCTCTATAATTGCAATCGGGCTGTCGTGGTATCATGCTTTTAAAGATGGATGGGTACCTGAAGTCTGGGGGACTTACGAGGGAAATCATGGTCCCTGGCGTCACTACTATACGGGGAGAGAATTGGTATGGTATGCTTTATCCTTCGACGTGAGAAGTTTCCTTACTGCAATAATTTCAGTATTATTTAATAAGACCCGTCAGGGAATCTGGCTTACTATCATTTCATTTCTGGTCTTTTTTATAGTATTCATTACGCATTATTGGCTGGTGGATTAGTGGTCCTAAATCAGTCACTTAACTTTTCCTGCAAAGGGATTTTATCGAAAGCTTTCTTCAGCAGATTTAAAATTTCAGCTAATCCCTCGATTCTCTTAGGTACCTGTTTTAACATAATCAAATCCTGAATCGCATAATAAATATGTTCCTTTGGAGGAGAATTCCGGATACAATCCGAATATAGCTCAATTGCTTCCTCTCCCTTTCCTATAGCGAGCAAGGATAATCCTAAAGCAGCTAAATGTGGATGGAATAAATTAGGATAATCACGATAAGGGCTGAGAATTTTAATAGCTTCTTCGAAATAAGATTGTCCATCTCTTTCATTATTAGATAGATAGCATATAATTCCAAGACCTATCAGGCACTTATATTTTGTGGTTGCTGAATCAAGTGCGAGGGATTCTTTATAATAAGTTTCTGCTTCCCGGTACTTACCTTGCTGATGGTATGCATCGCCAATATTAAAAAGTGCCACAATTTCGTTTTCTCTGCTTTGAATTTTGCGCGCTATCACTAATCCTCTTTCATAATATTTAATAGCTTGCTGCATTTTTTGAAGATAAAAGGAAGCCATACCCATCCTGTTTAAAATACTAAGCTGACCGGAAATGTCATTCAACTCTTCCACCAGTGGAAGGGCCAGTTCATAATGTTCGATTGCTTCAGCAGCTTCCCCTGAATTCAGAAGCAGGTTTGCATACTCATTTAAGACGATAGCCTCACTAGTCCGGCTATTTATTCTACGGGAGTTAAGCAAAGCGCTTTTGTAACAGGCAATCGCTTTATCTGTTTTTTTCATCCGGTCGTATAAATTAGCCAGTTTGAGCGAAGTTGAGAACAAATAGGTTTGATCACTAATTCCCTCAGCTACCTCCATTGCCTGTAAATAAGATTCAAGGGCTTTCTCTTTATTAATTTCTGACAGTTGATCGCCAAGGTATAGCAGAAGCCCATGCTTTGTCAGTTTGTCATCAACATTTCCCAGAACAATCTCAATCTCTTCATAACAGTTCTGCTGTTGGTTGAACAGCGCCAATTCAGCATATTTTGTTGCGAGCCAGATCAATACATTGAACTGTTGATAATAATTACTCATTTCTCTTACAACCTCATGAACCTCTTCATAACAGTACAACTCCTGGCTTTTATCACCCAAATTCCTGAATAGATTGCCAAGCTTGATGAGCATCCTGCATGTTTGCCAACGTGCGTTAATCTTGCGTGACATGCTGAGTGCAGCAAGTAGTTTTCCTTTTGAATTCTCAAAATCTCGCGTATTGGTGTAATAATCTCCTAATATTTCTGACCAGATCATTGCAAAGCGAAAATCGCAAAGTTCTTTAGCAATTAAAATTGCGATTTCATAATTACTGATTGCCTCACGAATATTAATATGCCCTAATTCAAGTTTTATATCAGTAAGATTCCCCAGCCACCTTCCTTTATGTAACCTATCGTCAATGTTTTCTGCAACTTTTAATGCTTCTTCCAATAGTATTTCTTTCTTTTTACGGTTTCCGAGATGACCTTCTGCGAGGGCAAGGTTACCTAACACCCGGCACACAAGTAACTGGTCATTATTTTCTCTGGCAATTACCAGAGCTTTTTCGTAATGGAATTTCGCATTATTAGAATCACCAGAATCATTATAGGCTGAGCCCAGATGACAAAGATTCCAGCCTGATAAATTACTTCCTTTTATTTTATCGACGAGTTGTAATCTTAGCTCAATGATCTGCTGATGATAACCCCACGTTGACAGATACTCCCGGTCAATTTCGTTAAGGATTTGACATGCATCATCAAAAAGCATTGCTTTTACAAGGTGACGAAACTCCTGTAATTGTGGTTCCAAATCCTCAACATTTTTCCATAAATCTGCAGGTTTGCGTAGTCTTTTATAGAATCTGGCTGCTCCCTTATGCAATTCTGTTTTCGAGAAGCCTGATTGATTATCAGGTATCTGGCTGTACGCAAACTCCCTGTCAAGGGGATGTAGGAAAAACTGTCCCTGGTCATAGTTTATAACGAAGTTACGGAACAGCTCATCAAGTATTTTGTCAACAGGCAATGCCGGCAGTATTATACGAACAGCAACAACAGGTACCGGTTTGTCATAAATAGACAGCGCTTGCACAACAAATTTGTGTTGTTCGGATTGCAAGCTGTTGAACAGTTTTTTTGCCGGATTTTCAATTAGCTCGGACAGGTTTTCTTCATTTTCCAGCCATGATTCAAGGGATCTGGTTGGTGAATTCTGAAGTGTAGAGACCAGGGTTTCAAGAGTTCGGGGAATGGCCTGGCAGCGCCATACCAGATCTCTCAGTATTGAGTCCGGCGCATCCTTCAGACCACGTTTGCCGTCCTTATCCAACTCCCTTAAAAGAGCGACAGCATAATTTTCCGGCAAGCCTTCATCCAATGGTATCTGAACCCTTCGCCCGATAGCAGCAATTTCCCCTTCATGTGAAAGGGACAAGGTACGACGACTTGTGGCAATAATTGTAGAAACATGATCATAATCAAGAAATGCATCAAGGAATTTACTCAGACCTTCATATTCAGAAAGAATGTGATTCTCTTCATCTAAAACGCTTTCAAGATTGTCAAGGATAATTAAACATCGGCGATGAACCAGAGGACCACGGAATAATTCAGCCACCCGTTCCTGTATCGAAGCGTTTTTCTGATTCCACACCTCATCCAGTTCGGTAGCCGCTTCCGGTTCAAGGGTTCTTGAGAGAAGTTCTATTATTCGATCAGGTGTACGATTACCTTTTTCACTCAATTGAATAAATATTATACAATCGACGGCATCAATTGGATTTGGGCCGTTCACATCGAATTTCTCTCTTAATTCCTGGATTAATTTTACTATCAATGTGGATTTTCCCATACCGCCACGGCCGCAGATCAACACCATTCTTATATTACTGTTTGACAGGTATTGCTTCAGTTTTAATAATTCTGTATTACGATCCTGAAAATAGCGGATAAGTCTTTCCGGGATTGGTACAGGTAGCGGATTACGTTTTTTTTGTTTCCTTTTATTTTCAGCCTCTCTCTGGTCTTCCCTGAGTTTCCGGAACTCTTCATTCTGGACTTCCTCATCTGCCTCGTTTGGTTGTGTTGCATCCCAAAATGCAACATGCATAACCGCAGCCAGAACTTCTGTTGCAAGGTTATCAGCACCATGGAATTCCCGGATCCATTTGGAGAGCTTTAATTCGCTGCGCAATTTAGTTATACGTTCGCCATTCAGACCTTTTTCTCTATACTTTTCAGGCCAGTCAACTTTTTCGTCGAGAAGAAATATTAGTGTGTGTATACCACACTTTACAGCTTCACGATATTCTAATTCTGTGATTGAAGTTTCGCTTTGTGGCGGAATAAAACCGTACCGCCAGGCAAAGATCCCCACGTAAGCTTTGCATTTTGATACTTCCTTAAGGCATTCATCTTTTGGTGCTCTATCTCCAGCAGCATGATGTTCCATGCATACCGGGGTATGCCCGGAACGTTGAAGGGCATTGATCACTGTAATGCGGTATTCTGCAAGATCCTCAGTAGTGGATGAGATATAAATTTTCATGGGGGTTACTCTATTTTTTGATTCCTGCTCTTTTTATAATAATCACTACGCATTATTGGCTGGCGCATTGATGATTCAGATAATGTTCTTTGGAAGAAATCTTCATATCAGAATTTTTCTAATAGCTTCTGAATATCCCAGGCGTTTGATATTTGTTTACCGCTGAATTTAGTTTTGTCAAGTTTGTTAAGATATTGATCAATATCTCTGAGATTATAATTCAGATTGACAATGCGTGGAATGTTTTTTTCAATTATCTCCCGGTAATCTGAAAAAGGCTTGTCTTCAAAGTTGTTAATATGACACAAAAGCCATGCGTAAACTATTTCTTCTTCGGTGGTTTTGGGCTTCAGGTTTAATGATTCCAGGGAGATTCTTGCATCGGTGTATTTTCCTTCCCAGATCAGAACCTCGGCGCGACTTAAAGCAGCGCCTATTTTTTCAGGGTCGAGATTAAAACACTCAGTATAGTCAGATATTGCTTCTTCGAGCCTTCCGTTAATTGAATTTAAATTTCCTCGCTCCATGTAAATGTGAGAGCGCAAACTATTTAAAAGTCTTTTGTCAAACAGCTCAGCTATACCTGTCTCATCGCAGGCATTTTGGAAATAAGTCATTATCTCCATAGCTTGGTTTAAATCCCGATTATCAATGTACCGTTGAATCGAGTCCGTATATAGCGAAGAAAGCCACGTTACCTGAGTATTTATCATGCGACCATAACCAATTCTTTTGGCAATAGCTATTGCCTTTTTCAGGTGATATTCAGCCTTCTCAAAATCTCCCAGTTTGCGATAGAAATTCCCTAATATGCTATTCCAATGGCTTTCATGCCTTCTGTCTGCAGTCTCTATTGAGATACCTATCGCTTTATTAAGGTAAGAAATAGCTTGTTCCTGGTGATTAAAATTTGCGGATTGGCTATAAAGTTGAATAAACAGATTTCCAAGATCCCCATCCCAGATGCCTTCAAAAATTCTGTTTTTTGCTTCGCGGCTTAATGCGATCGCTTTCTCATACAATCCCTGTGCTTCCTTTAATTTCCCTTTTCCCAGCAATGTATTTGCGGTATCTCCGTCATTTTCGGATTGAAGGAGTGTATCAGGACTTGACTTAAGAAGCTGGTCTGCCTTCTGATGATAAAGCAGGGAATCTTCTTCGTTGTTCAGGTAATTGTTGATATCGCCCAAAGCGATAAATAGTCTAATTTTACAATTAGGTTCTATAGAATCATCTAAATCTGCCAATACACTTTCATAAGTTTTTTGGGCTTCATTAAGATTTCCTAAATTTCGTTGAATTTTACCTAAAATAACATGCAGGACTATCTTTAGCTTTTTTGAAACATTGGGTTTTAAGATCCGGTAACAAATATCACTAAGAAGTGCATAGTAACCCCACCAGTAGAGGTTTTCGTACAATCCCTTTTCAATAAGCATTTCAGCAGCATCCTCAACCAGATCTGCTGTTATTAACTGATCAATGGCCTCCAGTTCAGGAATAACATCTTCCAGGGATAATCTTTTTTCCTTAGGCAAGCATGATTTAATTCTATAGAAATCGGCAGCGAGCTTGTGGAGCCTCATCTTAGTGTAATCTGTTCCGTGTGCAGGAATTTGTTTATAGATATATTGCATATCGAGAGAGTGCAGCCAGAACTTTTCATGATCATACCTGACAGCAAGTTTATGAAACAAAGTATCAAGTATCTCATCAACCTGTAATGTTGGGAGCATAAATTGAATAGCTTCACGGGAAACAGGTTTACCATAAACTGCTAAAACCTGTAAGACAATTCTTTCACCGTCAGAGGTCAGACTTTCGTACAATTCACGTGCGGGATTTTCAATCAAACGTGAAAAAAATGGTTCGTTTGACAGCAATGTATCCAATGTCCAAGTTGGCCGCTGCAGTAAAGCCGCCACAAGAACTTCAAGAGTCCGTGGAATATAGGAGCACCGGGAAACGATATTTTTAAGTACTTCATTTTTAGCTTCCCTGATACCGGCAGATCCGCTGCGATCCAAATCACGGAGGAGCATTATTGCAAATTCCTCAGGCAGACCTTTATCCAGATCAATCTGAATCGATTTGCCCGCAGCATCCACTATGATTTCAGGGGAGAGTATCAATCCACACCTGCTTGTTGCGATAATTTTTAAAGAATGATCGTGTTCCAATATTGCTTCAATGAACTGCCTCATAGGATCATATACCTGCAAAATCTTATTCTCACAGTCCAGTATACTTTCCATGTTGTCAAGGATAATCAGGCATCGATGTCGCGATAATGGGCCACGGAAGAGAACGGCTAACCGGTCTCTTATTGAAGTATCCCCCTGATGCCAGATATCTTTTACCTCAGAAGCTTCTTCCCAATCCATCGTTCTTGAGATCAGCTCTATTATCCTGTCGGGTGTACGATAACAAGATTCTCCTAAAGAAATAATTACAATATTTTCATACTTATACGGGTTGGTTAATACACTACTACTAAGATTACTTTTAAGTTCCAACATCATTTTCAGAACAAGAGATGTTTTACCGATCCCACCACATCCACAGATCATTATCATTTTAATGTTCCTGTCAGAGATATATTGACGTAGGACGGATAATTCATCATCCCGATCCTGAAAGTGCCTCACGAACTTCTCCGGAATGGGAACAGGAACAGGATCTGGTTTCCAGGGGTGAATCTCCTTAAAAGATAGAGCTTCCAATACTCCAATTACTAAACTTTCCGCACTTGTGAAATATGCAACCCATTTAGTTTCCTGCAATTCACTTCGTAACCGACGGATATTTAATTCATCTTTATCTTTTTGGTTTTCAGGCCAGTCAACCTTGTCATCCAGCAGGAATATAAGAGTTGGAATATGACACCTGACTGCTTCCCTATATTCTGACTCAGTGATCGAAATTTCATTATGAGGGGGTATGTAGCCATAGCGCCATGCAAAAACGCCTATATAGACATCACAACCTGCCACATCATAGAGAACTTCTTCCTTTGGAGATTTGTCCCTTGCTGAAAAATGTTCCATACATACTGGTGTATGACGAGCACGTAACAGGGCATTGATCACGTTTGATCTGTATTCTGCAAGGTCCTCATTCGTAGATGAGATGAAAATACGCATGGGAATCTCCTCCTTCAGTCTGAATTAGTCGCTTTCAAAAATGACTTAGCCGTAGTAATCAATTAGTAACATCCTATAAATGTATTAAATTAATTAATGAATTTGAATGAAAACCAGATCACAAAAACTATAATCAGCCAAACCTCATCCTGAATACCCGGATCCGTTCGGGAAAGAGACATAAGATTTTTGTCCTTCACCTGAGTTTTAATATTAACTTTCTTTAGATAATGTTGTACATTTGATGTTATGCTGTTACTGGCAGCAGAGAAGATATATTAAGAATCAGAAAACATTAAAAGGAGAGATAAGAAATGGCGATACGGATATTTGAAATCTTAAGTTACAAGGTTAAACTTGGCTACAGATTGTCGGCAACATTCGGGGTAACAACGATAAAAGCCTTAGGGATCATTTCCTGCTCAGGTATTGATGACCAGCGGGTAATTGTTTACTTCCTTCATGATGAGAGTCTTATACCTAATCCGGCAGTTTCAAAGGAAGGGAAATGGGGCAATATCTTTCTGCCAAAAGAGATGATGCCGGTCTGGATTGATATGCTGCGGAACGAAAAACCTCTCTACGGCTATATCGATACTGATGTACCCAAGTTGACGAACGTATCAACCAGTAACGAGCCGGTGGGGGAAGAAGAATTATAGATACATTGCAGACCTGATAATTCTGATTCATTATGGGCAATTCAATCCCTGAATTTATTCCGAGTGTTGTTGATTCAGGATTCAGTCCTGAAGATCCTGATACAATCGAATTGTACAAAGAAGTCGCTGCATTTGCGATGCAAGGGCAGCCGATAGTAATATTTGGTCCCACAGGTGCAGGAAAAGAATTTCTTGCCCGGCATTATTACAACACCCTGGTTAAAGCTGAGTTCTATCAGCAATTTAAGGATAACTGGCCAACGAAATTTGAAGAACTCAAAAAACAATATTCTGCTTATTACTCAGGGCCGAGTCTTGATGTATTCCTGAACTCATTAAAACCGGGAATATTCCAATCGATCAATTCAGCAACTATTTATCCCAATTTAGCTGAAAGCCTGTTATTCGGTCATGAGGCATATTCTTTCACGGATGCACTGACATATCCGGGTTTGCTGGAATCAATAAAATACGGAGTGTTGTATATGGATGAGATCGGGGAGCTGCCTAAATTTATCCAGGCAAAATTGCTCAGGGCTGTTGATTCTGAAATATCGGAAGGCCGACGTATTTCAGGTAAATTGAATTATTCCCTGAAGGATGTCATAATTATCTCGGCAACCAATCAGCCGCGTAACAGGATCAGGGAAGATTTTTATTACAAAATGGGTTTTGAAGTCAACATAAAAGGTATTGATGAGCGGCCAATGGATGTCCGCAAGTCAATTCCTCATTTCATACGAATGGCGATCGGTAAAAGAAAAGACTATGCCGCGGTTATCAATATGTTTGGCATAAGCGGCCTACGGGATGTTTCTAAAATATCCAAAGCTGATGAGGTTAAGAATTTTGCCCGGGAGCAAGGCAGTTTGATTACCAGCGAAATATTAAGGCGGAAATGGCCTGGCAATTTCAGGGAACTCCGTGTCGCTCTGGAATCAGCGATCTTCCGGATCGAAACACCTGATAATCTGGCCACTTTTTCAGAAAAATTCCGCAAGAATCTTCATCATTATGCTTCAAAATACAGTGATGAAAATGCAAGAACTTCTTTTCTGATTGAAAGGCCAAAAGTTGACATAATATACCCTACTCTATACCCTGACATGGACAGAAAGATCCTGGAAAGACTTAGCTCTATTGAAATATTCAGGGGAATGAGCGATTTTGAGAGAAAGGTATTATCGGTATTTTTAAGTTCAACTCATGAACCAGGATTCATACGCCAGGATCTTGAGGCATATTATAAAAAGCATGGCGATATCAAACATAGTTCGGAGGCACATATCAGAAGTAAGATCAATAAATTGCTGTCATTGCTGATCCTTGATAAATCGGGGAATGGCAAAAGTACAAGATATCATCTTACCACCTCTTTTCTGCAGCAGGTCAGCTTGAAAGAGATTGAGATTTTTGCTCTGCCGGGAATCAACCCAAAGTGGACCTGCAGGGGTGATGAAATTACAGCTCTGGCCCGATTCCTTCTCACAACAGAACGCGTTTATATACAGGCTCCGTCCCGTTTTGGGAAATCATCTTTCATTGCCATTTTTTGCAATGCCATGGCAAAACAGTACAATTTCTACTACTATCCCCTGGGGGAGGGAGGGATAAAAAAATTGTTTGAGGATATTATAAGGCTTTTGCAATCTAAAAGTATCAGTCTGGATGCTTCTGAATTAATGAAAGATGCCGTTAATAAAATCCATCCTTTTTTAGGCGGGATATTTAGCGTAAAGGAGGGAGCGAAACCTGTTGTTATCCTGGATAATGTACATTTCGTCTCTGATCCTGAAGGGATGTCAACGATCGCTCTCCTGGCAGAGAAGTGGAAGGAAGTCATATTGATCTTAATAGGTGATACGATGGACAATGCTTTGCTTAAGGATTTTCATGAGTTCCGGATTGACCCCTGGGTGGAGCAGGCGTAAATAATTAAAACCTCATGTTGTTATTATGATCCTTAACGGTTTTATGTAATACGTTAATTCTTAATACATGCCAGAAGATTCCTGATCAGAGCTTTCCGCATATCCTGAGCCAGCTTTTGCTTGACCAGGTGGTAGAACGGAGAATAGGGGACAAGCATTTTCTGGCATAGAGCAAGTTCATGGGCAAGATAAGTAAGTCCGTAGTAATTCCGGTGTGCATCGTTCATTGATAAAAGGTATTGAATAAACGGATGTTTCAGATTTAATCCCAGCAGAACCTTTGCTTTCCTGGAATTCATTCGTTCATGACTTTCATTTTCTTCGGTCTGTTTCAGAAAATTCGAAATAAATTTCTCGTTCAACGGCTTTCCTCTCTCATCAAATAATCCTGAAGATATCCTGCAGCCGGATTCTTCCATAGCAAAGAAAACCGATTCAATACTATTTAGGTTCATATGTAGATTATTTTCAATTACTTTCATTACCACGGGATCGCCCAGAAGCATATTTATCTCATTTAACAGGTTTTTTTCCCGCAGATTGAGATTCCTGATTCCAATTATCCTGGTCCTCGGTGATAATGCCTCTTTGCTGATTATCTCCCGCTCTGCAAGTTCCAGGATCCTGTTACGATTTCCCTGGATTGTGTCGAGGTTTACGATATCTTTAAATATTGTGGAAAACAGACTCTCAAAGAAATGAGCTGCACCCCGGTTTATCCGGCACGTTTCAGGGATGACTATGTAATCATGTTTAAAAGAACCACCAAGCCAGCGGAGGTTTGTTCGCTCGGGAGAGAAATAGAAAGGAAGATCTGCCTGTTTCATTTCTTTCAGTGCTAACAGAGAATACCTGCCTGTCCGGCCGTTGATCCGATAGACCGATAAAGTGGCAAGTTCTTCAATCAGCCTGTTTTCATCTGCAGGATTATTTATATAACCGGCGGGATTAGCAAGATAGGATTCAATTTCATTTCTGAAAATGAATTGATTTGCCATTATGAGTTCTATATAAATCCCATCATTAATTTCCCTGAAAAGATAAGATTTAAGATTCCGGATTAATATTTCCCGTGCTTCATAATATGGCCAGTCGAGATAAAATGAATCCCTGGAAATCGTTACGCTTAATTTATCCGCGTTCAGAATCATTTGAATGTTCGGGATATACGGTGTTTTGTGATTATGGAAGTCCTCAAGGTTGTAATGAGCATTATGACCGCCAGTTAAAAAATGATTCAGAGATGTTTTCATTACCAGTTCGTATTTGCAAAGGACCATTATATTTTCCCAGTCGCTTCCTGACTGGATAAGTCCGCGACAGCCATTTTCATCAAACTTTTTAATATCCCTTTGTCCGGGCTTTTCCCAGCATGAAACAAAGAGTTCGCCGTTTATCTTCATCTTACATGGGTAATATGTAAGTGATTTACGAGCGAATGCAAGACAGTCATTTACCTTTAGTGAATTTTCAAATTCAGCTCTTATCAGAGTACTGTATGGTATTTGTTCCTGAAGTACGCAAAGTGCAATTTCCGGTCGTTTTCCCTGTTCCTTTACCCTGAAGGTCAGTTGTACTGTTTGTCCTTCACAACGGGATTTAACCAGTATTTCCTTTGTAGTCAGCTTCCGGTTGAACATCGACATAAATCCCATTCCAAACTGACCGATCTTACATGGATCGTTATATTTATCGCTTCCTCCAAGAGTTATCAGCAGCCTGAGTCTTTCAGTGCTCATTCCTTCACCATAATCTTTTATTGATATCCAGTCAGGGCCAGTACAGATTTCACCCATCCTTTCCTCCCAGGGGGTGCCATTAGGATAACTGTCTATTGCATTCTGGATCAACTCGCTGAAAGCACGGCCGGGGTTACCCCCAAACTGCCGTTCAGTCAGTTTTGCAAATCCTTCATCGAGATCAATCTCAAATCCGTTTGGCATCAGGTAGGTTTCAAGAATATTATTAAGTGCTTCCATAACAGTAATTAATAAGTATATATGACTCTGAAATTCAGAACTTTCCAGGAGAACGATTGATACAGTTCCTGACAAAATCCATGAAGTCGCGGTCGTTATCCCCTGACTCATCCTTTACCGGATCAGGCACATGATCATGTCCGAGCCGGGTAATGGCGTCGATGATGAGAAGGTCTTCGCGGGTTTCTTCACAGATATGCGGAAGTATTTTATTGTCGGAAAGGCACATAGCCATCGTCCAGTGAGCTGCCAGATTTGGATTCAGGGTAGCCATCTGTATAAATTCCTTTATTTCGGAATGAAAAAGATTAAGTGTGATCGAATTATTCCTGAACATAAATTTCTTTCTCATGCACGGGGTAACACCATCCCTTTCAACCAGGTAATTGACTTTCCATACCATTTCGAGCAGATCGCGGTTTGCAGTCCTTGCTTCTTCGCTAATTCCTGTAAAATCACTGAGTTTCCTCACAGGTAATTTCCTGATACGAAAAATATCAGAATCCTGGTTTTCAGATAAGTCAAATTTCCCGGAATCAATCATCCCCGGCTTGAAAGCAAGAAAACTTTCAAAACGTTTCTGCTCTTTTGTTATTTTCATTGATTCATTTAACGGCATCTCAATAACAGTATCCTCATTGTTCAGATTAACAATGGCTTCAGGATAAAGAGATTCCAACAAACTGATAGTTCCTGCCGGCTGTTCAAGAGACAGAACAGGGGCATTAAAATGGCTGAAGTCAATTCCCTCATTGTTTGCAGCCTCGATATAGAGGCAGTTGCTCTCCCTGACTTTTTTATTCAGTTCGGTCATCGAAAGCCTGCCACCCTCTACAATCCTGAAGACAGGATAATGCGACCATGAATAACCAGAGTGCCTGAACTTAAGCAAACTTATTGTCAGCTCATCGGTTTTCTCAAGTAATTGTGTGACTCCGGCGCTCATTTTAAAATCAAAATGACCAGTCAGAAAATCAAAATAGGCAGGCACTATTTTTTCTCTTATCTCTTCGGCCAGCCCGGAGAGAACCTCTTCATTGCAAAGACAGTGGCGTCCGAACGGAAGCTCAAAAGCCTCACTGTCGACACGGATCATGAGATTCTGGATCCAGATGTTTTCAGGATTCCCGTATGAAAAGAGATTATATTTTGAAGAGATAAAAACCCTGTTCTGGTAGATTTCATGTAATCCTGTACCGATCCCCAGCACAATTTCACAAGGTTTGCCACAAAGTCTTATGGCGTATGACCGTCCGTAACATTCAGGAGAATAGGCCCATTCGTCCCTGGTTAAAGACCTGCCCGAAGTATCTTTTGGCCAGTTTTCATCATTTACAAAGAAACGTACGCTTATAGGTAAAAACCTGACATAGGTATAAAGAATATCGTGCAGCTTCTGCATCAGCTTAAGCGGTGACGTATCCTTTCTGATGGTGATCTCAAACATGGTTCCCTGTGGAGGCATGAGGCTGTTTTTCTTTATTATAATGGGATGATCTTCAAGCAGACTGTCGGTTTCAAATTCATAGCACTCCGAGCCTGTTGAGGTTACAGCCCTGAAATGAGTCAAACCCGGATGGGCAGCAACACTGAGCTTACCTATTCCATGACGGCCTACCGATCTGATCGCCGGATTGTCTTTTCTGGAGCGGAAGACAGTAAGGAAATCTTTCAACCTTTCGAGATCCATGCCATTCCCGTTGTCATGAATTCCAATAATTAAGTGATGTTTCGTTCTCTGATAACTTTTATCAGGCAAAAGGTTGCGGAAGCATCATAGGCATTAACTACATATTCGCGGATAAACTCGTAGTAATCAGCAAACTGGGTGCACATGTTACGTTTAAGATGTTGCCGGTCGGCCTGGATCCCGTTGCGTTCAATGTCCTTAAGTGTTTCGGCAAGTGACTGGGGAGATTTTTCTTCTGAATTCATTTTGGATTTGACAAATAAAGTGAGACTTATCAAATTCCAATATCATGCCTGATTTCATAACTTGGTGATATCCTGTTATTTGTGAAAAATATCCTGTTTTGGATTTATTCCGACTGGCAGCTTTTAGGCGTTTATGCACGCATTTTGAGTGAAAAAATAAACATATTTATTGGTTCATATTCAATCCCATTATTCTTAACTGGTTGTTTATTTGTTCCTTGCTGCGATTCATGGATTTAAGCATGGCTATAAAATTCTTAACTGCTGCCTGAAAGTATGGATGCTGATGTCCTGTTTCAGCAGAAATTTTTATAAAAATACTGATTGCTCCTTTATACATCAATTCCGCTTCTTCAAATCGACGAGTTGTTTGAAGCAAATGAGCAATATTGAGCAAGCGGATAGCTCTGTTCGGATGGTCCTTTCCAAAACTGTCCTCATCAATTTTAAGGGCTCTGAAATAAAGGCTCCTGGCTTCATTGTACTGTCCGGTTTTTTCCATAACCTGAGCAAGATTGTTCAGTGCAATTGCCACATTCGGGTGATCTTTCCCAAAACTATCTTCATGGATCCTAAGAGCTCTTCTCATTATTGACTCTGCTTCTTCCAGCCTGTTTGTTTCAACTAAAACCGTTGACAGACTGCAGAGACAGGCAGCAACATCATGATGATCCTTTCCTAAACCTTCTTCCTCAATTCTGATAGCCTCCCTTAACAACGGCTCAGATTCATTGATCCGTCCGGTAAGAATACATAAATTTGCCAGGTTTACCAGTCCACGCGCTATATTTGGATGATTTTTACCAAGGCTGTTTTCATCAATCCTCAGAGCCCTCCTCAAAATGGGCTCCGCTTCTCCCATACGATTCGTTGTCTGAAGCAATCCGCCTAAATTATTGAGATCACGTGCTACATTTGGATGATCTTTCCCAAAACTTGCCTCATCTAAATCAAGAGCTCTTCTCATAAGAGGTTCTGCTTCACTTAACCTGTTTAAATTGAAAAGCAAAGATGCAAGGTTGTTAATATCGATGGCTACTTTGGGGTGGCTATCTCCAAAACTCTCTTCATCAATTTTGAGAGCTTTCCTAATTAGTTGTTCAGCTTCGTTATTACGGTTTGTGGCCTGGAGTAATACTCCAAGGTTGTTATAATAAACAGCTAAATCCGGGTGTCCTTCACCAAGATTATCTTGTTCTATTTTAATAGCCATTCTTAATAAAGGTTCTGCTTCCCGATATCGGTTAGTGTTTTGATAAAAACACGCTAAATTACTTAGATCTTTAGCCACTTTTGGATGATTTTTACCATATCGGTTTTCATTGATTTTGAGCGCTTTTTTAAGCATCGGCTCCACATCTTTCAGTCTGTTGGAAGCCTGTAGCAATATTGCATGGTTACTTAAATCGGATGCTACTTTAGGATGACTTTTGCCAAGCCGGTATTTATCAATTTTCAAAGAGATCTTATACAAAGCATCACTCTCAGAATGAAAAGCTGAATTACTCAGAAAATGGGCCAGCTCTCTGGCTCCGTAAGAGATTCTCTTGTTTGTGTTAATTTTTTTCCATTTGGAAAAGGAGATATTATACAATGGTCCCATTTTCTTTTCTTCTCCTAAATCAACCCAATAACTTCTGATTTCATCTTCATCCCTTTCATTCATGGCCAGGAAACAGTCTATATCCAATAAACAGGTCCTGAGTCGGTCATTTGATTTGATGTGCCAGAGAAGCCAGGGTAATTCATCGCAGCTTCTTATTGTTGGTGGTAAAGTTCCAAAATAATCAGCAAGCATTTTGCGATATCTGTTTTTGATATCCTGATCTGGCAAAAACTCTTTTTCGACAGATGAACGTAAGAAATCATGGACAAAATTGAGTATTCCTCCACGGTCAACAAGACTCTCATCCAGGGCTGCCCTGAACGGTGCCCATATTACCATTGGAAGCTTGCTAAGGTTTGTTGGATGCAAAATGTCTAATATTTCTGCCTCCGAGAGCCCTCGGCGGGCCACCCATATCAAGCCCAGAACATCCTTCACAAGACCTTTATGGTTATGTTCATAATCTCTTTGGTAACGTGCGAGCACTTTACTTAACAGGCCCGGGATGGTGTCAGATGAAAGATAGTCCTCGAGGCGCTCGTCAAACCTTTCATAGGTTCCCGTCACCCGCAGATCATCAAGTAGTATTTTTAGAAATAACGGATTAGATGAGGCTGCAGTGGAGCATATCCTGGACAACCTTGAATTATCAAGCTTTTTACCAAAGCGGGCAAGATAATTGATAACAAGATCACAGCGTTCATTTAAAATAAGAGGCTCTATATGCAATTTTTGCCACGAACGGTTCTGCAGAGCATCCAGGGTTTCTCCAGGAAGAGTTGATACCATTAATTTAAGAGGACCGTTAAATGAATGTTTGGGAAGCCAGCTGATTAAACGACCTTTATCCTGGTCTTCAAGCTGATTAAGAGCATCCAGTATTATAACAAAATTAACGCCGTTTCTTTCTGCCTTGATTCGCGCCTTGGCCAACCATAAGGGGAAATCCCTTAGAATCTCATCATTGGAGTGGGGTAAGTCCGAATTGTCATCTGTCCAGCGCTTGATTTCTGCCATTAGGCGGTTCATTAATTTCCAATGCAGCGTGCTGCCTGGTGTTCCCCCAATATAATGCTGAAAGACATAATCTTCGGGATGTGCTCTGCGCCAGTAGCCTATCCAATTTGCAAATAATGCTGATTTACCACAGCCAGAGTCCCCAAGAACCAATAATGGAGGACCATCTGTACTGCAGTGTTTATCAAGGGCATTGAAATATTCCTGTCTGGGAATATATGTATGACGGCGTATTTCCGCAAAGGCTTCATGATCCGAAGCTTCACGGTCCAGATTATCAGGGATTTCTTCGACCGGATATGATTGTTCAATAACGGCCTTCATCTGTTCCAACACTAATGAAGCCAGTATTTGTGGATTGGAGTAATTCTCTATAAGGATTATTTTCTTCTCATTACAGACATTCCTGATATATTGTTTTAAGTCTTTTTGTTTTGTGTAAGATTCATCATTTTCAGAATGATAATCTTCTCCTCTTGAACTTGCATAATCAGGATCACGGAAGTAAAAGAAAGCATGTCCTGACATATCAGGCTTATTTAGCACTCCATGTAATATTTCAAGTTCTGTAACACTTTTCCCAAGGAGGCCATTTAACCAGGGCTGCTCTTCCTTCAGATCCGCGGTAAAGGAGTCTTCTCCCGGTACCCAGCCATAGCGTTCACCAAGTAATCCAATGAAGTAAGGTCTGCATGACATGATTTCATCTAAACAGAGTTTAAGCGTTTCTTTACGGGTACTCTGTTCTTCCGAAATTCCCCAGCGGAGGTCAACTTCAATTAATTCAACATGACGCTGGTTGCAGAACTTCCTCAGCTCAGGCCAGGTATGAGTCATAAGGGAATCACGTTCTTCCATCATATCACGAAAAGTAGAAGAGACGAATACACGTATGCTCCTCTTTCCTCCAAAGGCTGGTTTAGGTGATTTTATTCGATTAGTCGGCTTATCCTCCAAATAAATGGATTTCTGATCCTTTTGTCGTTTTTGGAAAAAGTGATTAAAGATTTTCATATATTTGATTTAAGAGAGAAAACAATTTTATGTTTCTATGATATGGGGGTTGTTTTTAATTGAGTAAATAACCATTTTATGAATGTAATGAATAAGATAATTCTTCACACATTATTATTAAAAATATTTTTTTAAATTTTATAGATTCATATGGATAGAAAAAGATCTTTGAGGGACATTGTTGACAGGGAAACTGTTATACTGACAGGAATCACCTTCGTAACAACATTTGTTATAACACTATTATCAGCAATTATTGTCACGTTACTATGGAGCTTGCTAATTGATAAGACCGGGGCAAATGTCAACTGGGAAATCTCCTTTACTCTGGCATTTGTTCTTGCGCCTGTAATGGCAGTGATAAAAAATATGGATCAGTGACCAGTTTTAAACTTCAGCATTTTTAGGCTAGTTCAGATTTATTCCGGAAAATCAGATTTCAATAGTTCCTGTTGTTTCCATTGCCTGAATTCGTTAAGTATTGTGATCCTGGCCGGATCATTTAATACTTTAATTAATGCATGGATGGCCGTGATCAAAGGAAATTTTTATTATCTTAGATTTAACTTAAGCCAACTTCTATGGAATCAGAAACTAAAACTAAGTACAGGATTTTCATAAGCTATTCCCATGAGGATGAAAAACAAAAGGAAATTATTAGTGATATTCTTGAGAAAAACGGACTATATCCAATCAGCGATAAAGAATTTTTTGAGGGTCATGGATTCCATGATCAGATAAAGAAGTTCATTGCACATGCCTACATATTTATGCCGGTTATTTCTAAAACGTCAAATGCAGCAGGTTGGGTTCATGAGGAGATAGGTTATGCCATGGCACATAATATACCTATATACCCGATTGTTATTGAGAAAAATTCTCTTCCTCCTGATATGATAAATGGGTTTCAGGCACGCAACTCATATCTCAAAACTGAAAATGAAGCAGAACTAAAAAAGGAAATAGATGAATTAGCAAAGAAGTTGACCTGGCAGAAACTCAATAATTTTATCAGTTCCCCTTCTTATGAATCAAAAAGACCAATCTTTGAATGCGCCTATTTTCATCTTGAAAGGACCATAATGCTCGTTGAATATGCTTCAATCCTTCGGGATTTTTTTAATGAACAACCAAAACTATTCAGACAATCTGGTGGATTAAGTTCATTTCATATACCTGATTCACCTCCCGACAGTGAAGATTTCAAACTTCGCATTGAACCTAATAGTCGGGCAGATACACTGAATAAATGGCTCCGTGAAGAAAGAATTATTTTTGAGGAATTCGCAAAGGAGTGGGGATTTAAAATAATTATTGATATTGACCTTAAGTTTGAGGAATCTGCCAGAGAAATAGCATTGATAATAAGGAAGGCAAGGTTGACAAGCCTTTTAGAATTCCTAAATAGATTGCCTCCTGCTCCGAGACATAAAGAGCATAAATTTGAGGTGATAATTGATAATAATCTTGATAAACGCAGAAATGTCATTATTGTTGGTGATTTATTCCTGGCTGAATCACTTGCAGGATATCAGGGAAGGGGATTAAGACAAACCATGTTTACAAAACATGCTCCTACTTAAAGAAACAAATTGAATCATTTGATTCCGGGTTTGAAGAGTTAAAGAAGAAACTATCAGCAGATAGCTCGATTGACCATGCAAAGGCAGAGATAGAAAAGAGATTGAAAATGATTGAGATTGAATTAAATGATAAGGAATAGTCAGGTTTTTGAACTTCCCTTATAATGTTTCAGAATTTCGCCATGCTGAAAGGCAAAGTCGTAATTCAGGATATCGATAAGTAAAATCCATTTTGCATCGCTTACCTCATCGTTGTCCCTTACAAGTACTCCCTCTGAAACGCCAATAAAAACCAGGACAACAGCGTGTACATTTTTGTCAGGAATTATTTCATCGAAATAGTTGTAGAATTTCGGTTGGTAATCCAGTCCAGTCTCCTCCCTGACCTCCCTTATTACGGCATTTTCAGCCGTTTCGTATCTGTTGATATGGCCCCCCGGCAGACACCACTTATTTAAATATGGATTGATCCTGCGCTTTGTGATCAAAATATACTCATCATCTCCCTGTAATCTTGATATTATTGCTGCAACTGTTGTCTTTGGCTGTCTTTGACTTGAACCCATGGTTGTATAATGTTATTGGAGGTCTGCAATTTTAAGATAATTATTATATACTCTATTATTGAGTGAATCAAAATTATCTCTTCAGGCTTTGCAGGATCAGCTCCCAGTCTCTTTCTTCAAATATCTTTTGATATTCCCTCAGGATTGGTAACATTTCCGGATGCTTCTGGCATTGTTTTTCGACGGGGCATTCTTTACAGACTGTTTTTCCTGAGACTCCGATGCGGCCAACCCCGGCAAGTTCACCGGTACCGGCAGCTTTTATAACGGTTCCATATCCTTCTTTGGTTGTCCAGTAGCCGAAGTGGCAGTGAAGGGCTTCAACTTCAATCCAATCGCCCGGATTCAGCACTTCCATTTTCCATACCAGGGCGCCGCGCTCATACATTGGTTTGTGCCATATGACAAATTGTCCCTCAAAAACTCCATAGATCTCAACAGCGGGTTCTCCGTGCAGATGTATATCCTGTTTGTCCTTAGGGGTAAAGAAGCTCCAGGTAAAGCCAAGGCCCTGTCGCTGGTAAGCAAGATACGGATCGGCAACACGAAGATTGAATGCACGATCTCCGGTACCAAGAATATTTAAAATAGTATTTTTCTCCAGTTTACGTACCCCCTCATTGTTTTGTTTAGCCCACATGTTGGCCAGCGCATCCATCGAGGGATTTTTCTTTATAGGTCCCAACAGAAGATTGCCTGTCTGCTTTTCATCGGCTATTATAATGTCATTCAATTGTTTAACTATTGCTAAAATATTGGGCTCATTTGTTTTATCTGGGATCTCATTTAAAGTATACCAGGTAAGACTGCTGTTCTTTTCAAGCTTTTCCCATCCTTTTTCAGTAAATGAAACTTCAACGGGATAGAGGTAGTAATCCTTTTCGAGTCCCTGGTAATGGCGGCTTTTTTTGCGGTTTTTCAGCATTGGCAGTTCAGTTTCAGGAAAGAATGTGTTATGATCCAGGGTCAGGTCTCCGGTTATTATTCTTTCCAGGGCTGTATACAAATCTTCGTTTTTGCGGTATTTTGTGGCCGGGAAGCTGGGTTTGTAGCCTATTTTGCGCATAAGCAGGTATTCCGCCTCGGAGCTGTCTTGTCTGATTCTCCTTATGATGCAAAAGAGCACAACAGAGGAATTATTATCCATTGTTCAGGATGATTTATTGTTGTAAAGGGAAAGATAGTAAAAAGCGATAAGACATTCATTAACCAGGAAGTCTTTTTTGGAGAGGTTAATTAATCTGAATAAACCAGCTTTGAGTGACTTCGTTTATTGGTGAAACACCCCCTATAATCCCCCGGAGGTCATGCGCGATCTTAAGGAAGAGGAAAACTCATGAATCTAGCTGTATGCAATTGATTTTCTGTAACTTAACTTTCCCCTCCTTTTCAAGGAGGGGTGGTCGGGACTATAGATTTTGATAGGTTAACAATCAACTTTCCCGACCGGGGTGGTTTCGTTACCGAATTGTGTAGTCTTCTGAATTTTCTGCCATCAAGATTCTTTGACTTTAACTGACTCCATAAAACAGCTTCAGAATCAACCACCCCGGCCAGACGAAATTAATTTCAGCCTGTAAGATGATTTCACCGTCTGGCCACCCCTCCTTGAAAAGGAGCTACCCTTTATAGACATCTTTTCTTTTTAAGTATTCTAAAGCCATTTGGAAACCGGTTGTCCGTACTTCTTTTCTTATTCGCCGTAGGCGATTAATTATTGTAGGAAAAAAAGTCACCATATTGATTTTTACCGCGTAGCGGTTAAACAATTGTTTAGAATCCAGGGAATTATTAAATTTGTTCAGCTTTGCATTATTAGATAAAAAATACCTCTATGAAACCTGGTACATTTACCCAAATTTATGTTCAGCTGGTATTTGCTGTAAAAAACAGGGAAACCGCATTAAGAAAGGAAATCAGACCTCATGTATTTGAGTATATGAGTGGAATCCTGACAAATCAGAAACATAAATCCATCATCATTAATGGACTATCAAATCATGTCCATATTCTCCTTGGATTGAATCCTTCTATTTCTGTTTCAGATACGGTTCATGAAGTAAAGAGAAGTTCAACCTTATTTATTAACAGAGAGCGGCTCTGCTTTGGCAGATTCTCCTGGCAGGAAGGATATGGAGCATTCAGTTATAGTCGTTCGCAAATTTCCGATATTTACAAATATATTGAGAATCAGGAAGAAACTCATAAATTAAAAACATTTCAGGAGGAATATATTCAATATCTTAAAAAACGTGAAATGGAATTTAATGAGCAATTCTTATATGAATTCTGGGAAAACCCTGTTTAACCTCAACGAGGTAAAAAAATCATCTCTCAAACTCCGGCTACAATAGTTTAAGCCCTACGGGCTAAGTTTTACCCCTGCTGCACTTTCTAACTCTTTAAGGCCATAAAATAAGAGATGTGTATTAAGATTAGTGAAAAGGAGGGGAAAGTTATCAAACATAAATTCAGTACTTTACATTCGGTTTTGGGTTAAACTCTCTCCCTATTTCCCTATATCCATCCCCTTAAGTTAACGCCTATGCCCGGACGTAGAGGCCCCCCCTGATCCTGAACCAGTAACAAACGGCTGAATATTGGTCTTTTATTAAGCCGTTTCTTTTGTGTATTCCGGAAAGTCTAATTCCCTGAAATCAAGCAGCTTTCTTTCAATTTCTTCCTGTATCATGACGATATCATCCTATTTATTGATATAAATAAATTAATATATATCCTAATTATCAGGACAAAAAAAGAATATTCTATCTTTTCAGGATTATCATTTTTGGTTTAATTCAAAAGTCTCCTCCGCAATAAACGGATTAAACTTCAACTCCCCTCCGCATTTCGGGCAATTCCCAAGCAAACCAGGATCTTCCCAGGCTTCATCGGGTAACTTAATACAGGGGGAATCAACAAGATTAACATTAAATTTAACCAAAATATTATTGATTGTATCTTTCATCGATAAATTAAGGTTAAATCTATAACCACAAAACGGGCAATCACAAGTAGGAAATAATGATTTTTTAAGTTTTCTATCCCAAATTGGTCTGGCAGTAATAATCCCATTTCCCGGACTTAAAAAATTCTTATCTGTATTTAACAATGTTAATTCACCTTGCCAATTACCTAATATTATTTGTAGTTTATCAATTACTGCGGATTTAATGCCTGCAATATCAATGAATTGGCCTAATTTTTCTCCAGTTTTTAAATCCCACACTAATAAATTCGAATCTTGAGATCCGGAGATTAATCTAGTTGCATCACTGCTAGTTTCAAGACAATTGATAGAGCCAGTATGTCCAGTAAATGTTCTGATTTTTTTCCCGGTTTTAATATCCCAGAGAATTATCAAATTATCAGTATGACCGGTTACGAAATATTTGCCATTAATAGTAACTTTTAAACAAGTAATTTCAGATTTATTTAGATCAATTATCTGGTAGATATAATCATTAATGAGATTGTAACAAACAATTTGACCTTCATTAAATCCAACTATCAGTTCACAACCATCAGGAGTAATATCCAATGTATTAATTCTTGATCTAAATAAATTCCGTGATACAATTGTCTGGCCTGTTTCAATATCCCTAATCTTTATTTCACCATTTTCATAACCAACAACAAAATATTTTCCATTAGGGAAAATAAGTAAAGCGCTATTATCTCTTTTTCTGTCTACAATAATTTCCCTTTTTTTGGGAATGGTTACAGTATCTATGAAAATGAGTCCATCATCTGAACTTGAAATAAGAATTTCACTGTCTGGGGATATGGCTAATGAATTAATACCAGAAATATGTCCTCTGTCTTTTTCAATAATTTCTTTAAGATTTATGTCCCATTTAAAAATAGCTTTATCATATGAACCCGTATAAATATACTGAAGATCCGGCATAACTGTAATTGAGGATATTCCTCCAGTATGCTCTGTTATTTCCTTTGTTGATCTTCCTGCTTCTAAATTCCAAATTTTGATGGTTTTATCATACGATCCAGAAATGGCTTTGCTTCCATCAGGGGAAATTTTAACGGAATTTACCCAACTCTTATGCCCAATTAACGATTCAACAGAAATACCCCATTCCAAATCCCATAAAATAAGATTATTATTAATTGATCCTGAAATTAAGGAATTATGATCGAGGGAGCCTGACAAAGCGTACTTGTGATCTGGTGTTATGCTTGCCGTTAAAACTGTGCTAGTATGACCTTCTAATATCTTAATGCTTTTAAAAGTTTTTATGTCCCAGAATATTAATTTGTTATCACTTCCTCCGGAAATTGCATAATTTCCATCAGGAGTTAAATCAAGGGCAGATACATCTTTCGAATGAGCTTTTATTTTATTAATGATTTGACCGGAAGTAAGATCCCAATGGATCATAATGCCATCATGTTCAGATCCAGACATTGCAAATTTCCCATCAGCTGATAATTTAACAGTCTTAATCGGACCAGAATGTCCAGTTAAGATATTAATTTGCTGCCCCGTTTCTATATCCCAGAGAATAATTGTTTTATCATAAAAACCACATGCTGCAATTCTATAATCAGGTGTTACACAAAGTGATGTAATCCTACCTTGATACCCTTCAAGAATTTTAAGAGTTTTATTAGATTCCAGATCCAATATTCTTAGTGCATTATTCATAATGCCAATTATTTGGAATTTCCCCTCATTTGTTTTATAAGCTTGATACACTTTGAAAGAGGGTAGTTGGAATTTATTGATGACTTTTCCAGTAGAAAGTTCCCATGAGATAACAAAGTTCCCTGAACATGAAATCAGGAAGTTATAATCTGATGTAAAAAAAACTGAATTTACACTTTCATCATGTCCTTTAAGAGTTTTTATGCAATTTGGCAGAGGATTCCAGGGATTAGATAAATATTTTGGCTTTAAAAGAAGATTTATGGATTTTTTTTTGTAATCCTTACCAGCTCTATTTCCAACTGGACCTTCTTTTGCATAGTTCAAAGATTGTTGTGAAGTTAAATGCTGAAATTCGTGAGCATAGTTTTGCAGGTTACCTGCCTCTTGTCCCAAGAAATTTAAGAAGTCTTTTAAACTATCCAATCTGGTAGGATTTGTTTTTAATCCGTTCAATTTCAGCATCAATTTTTTCCTGCGTCCATGGTGTAATACTTTCAGGTATTTCAAGTTCATCTAATTCTTATTTCACCTTTAGCACAGGCAATTAGATCACTAGTATATTTCTCCATCCTTGCCTGCCTTGCCTTTTCCTGCCTGATGTTTTCTGCATTATCAGGAATTACTTCCAAAACATCATTGAAATCCCTTACCAGATCATAAGTCATTTTAGCTACAGCTTTTGCCTGGATGAAATCAAGGTTACAAAGAGTATCGGTTACTTCATCCCAGAGTTCGGCTTTGGTTTGCTGGAAGGGAAGCTCGACACATTTACGGATATGGGGTTTCTTCTGCAGATCACCATCAAAAAAGTTGGGACTTGCGGAGAAGTAGGAAGCAAGTGAGATATGGTAGTTTATTTTTTCCAAAACTTCTTCATTGTTACAGTTATAATTCTAGCCAGAAAAAGATGAATTGAAATTCAATTACCTTAATTCGTCATATTGATTCAATTCAGGTCTGTGTTCCAAAAAACGCTGGTTTCATTATTATGACAATCTTTTATATTGAACACAAGCTTTCCACAGCATCAAAAACCCCAGTCCCGTCAGGGACTTTATATTGGTAGAAAATCATTTAAAACGAATTTATTCAGTGCCGTCAGGCACGATATTATCAAAGCCGACAGGTTTAAAAACAAACCGGTCATCATATTCAATATCAAATTCTTTTAACAGTTCCAGATATTCCTCCTAATCTATATATCATCCCTGACGGGATTTTTGTTTATACCCATTAATTCAGCTACCGATATGATGTCCCTGACGGGACACCCGAAGCCCCAGTCCCGTCAGGGACTTTATATTGGTAGAAAATCATTTAAAACGAATTTATTCAGTGCCGTCAGGCACGATATTATCAAAGCCGACAGGTTTAAAAACAAACCGAGCATCATATTCAATATCAAATTCTTTTAACAGTTCCAGATATTCCTCCTAATCTATATATCATCCCTGACGGGATTTTTGTTTATACCCATTAATTCAGCTACCGATATGATGTCCCTGACGGGACACCCGAAGCCCCTGTCCCGTCAGGGACTTTATATTGGTAGAAAATCATTTAAAACGAATTTATTCAGTGCCGTCAGGCACGATATTATCAAAGCCGACAGGTTTAAAAACAAACCGAGCATCATATTCAATATCAAATTCTTTTAACAGTTCCAGATATTCCTCCAGAAAGGTTTTTCTCCTGTGATGTTCTTGTTGATGTTGAATATACCCAATTATTTTTGACAGATCGGTTTTGGCATAGGAAAATGCGCCATATCCCTCCTGCCATGAAAATCTGCCATGAACGAATCTTTTTTCATTGATCCATTTGGAAGAGCTTCCTTTTATATCCTGCACAAGATCGGAAAGGGATTGTGAAGGCCTGTATCCGATCAGAATGTGGATATGATCCGGCATACCATTAATAGCCAGTAATTTGTGTTTGTTGTTTTGGACAATGCCGGTGATGTATTTAAATAATTCATCTTTCCAGATGTTTCGAATAACACAATCCCTGTTCTGAACCGTAAAAACGATCTGGATGTGGATTTGGGTGTAGGTATTTGCCATGATAATTTATTATATATCATCCCTGACGGGATTTTTGTTTATTATGCATAAATTCAGCTACCGATATAATGTCCCTGACGGGACACCCGAAGCCCCAGTCCCGTCAGGGACTTTATATTGGTAGAAAATCATTTAAAACGAATTTATTCAGTGCCGTCAGGCACGATATTATCAAAGCCGACAGGTTTAAAAACAAATCGGTCATCATATTCAATATCAAATTCTTTTAACAGTTCCAGATATTCCTCCAGAAAGGTTTTTCTCCTGTGATGTTCATGTTGATGTTGAATATACCCAATTATTTTTGACAGATCGGTTTTAGCATAGGAAAATGCGCCATATCCTTCCTGCCATGAAAATCTGCCATGAACAAATCTTTTTTCATTGATCCATTTCGAAGAGCTTCCTTTTATATCCTGCACCAGATCGGAAAGGGATTGTGAGGGCCTGTATCCGATCAGAATGTGGACATGATCCGGCATGCCATTAATAGCCAGTAATTTGTGTTTGTTGTTCTGGATAATGCCGGTGATGTATTTATACAATTCATCTTTCCAGCTTTTTAGAATAACACAATCCCTGTTCTGAACTGTAAAAACGATCTGGATGTGGATCTGGGTGTAGGTATTTGCCATGATGTATAATTATATATCGTCCCTGACGGGACTTTTGTTTTTATTCATGAAATCAGCTACCGATATGATGTCCCTGACGGGACACCCGAAGCCCCAGTCCCGTCAGGGACTTTATATTGGTAGAAAAAACATTTAAAACGGTTTTTCGTTGTATCTTTGTATTTCACTTTTCATGAGACAATTGATCTTTGATCTTTTCTATTTTTCCTTTTATCTCGGGCTACCGTCTTTGAGAAACCCACCCCTTGCCCCATACAGTCCAGCCCTGCAGGCAGGCTCGCTTATCGGGGCAGGCTCTTCGCTAAAATGAGTCCACCGGATCATTTTTAAACGCTCGGCCCCCTCCCCAGCCTTCGCCGAGGCTTCGGCTGACAAAGCAGGAGGGGATCACTTTTGTTATCATCCGACTTCGGTTCCCGCGGGCGGGATTTGGCTTCGCCGAGCTCGCCTCAAGCTCGGTTCGTCTCCGCCTTAAGGCGGATCCTCAACTTCCGTCTTGAGAAACCCACCCCTTGCCCCTCCCAGGAGGGGATTTTAAATCCAGGTCATCGGTCTTAAAGTCTTGCCTTTTGCCTTTTATCTTTTATCTTTTTACTTTTATCTTTTATCTTTTGTCTTTTGTCTTTTGTCTTATATCCCATACCTCTCCCTCAGCACCTCATTAAACTGCCTGTGGAAAAAAGTAATTATCGGAACTCCGTCTGCATCCCGTTCAGTCAGATATGGTTCAAGATCAAGATAACAACCTCGACCAGACCGCTATCGGAATTTTCATAGATTTATTATCTTTTTCCAGCTCTTTCTTCATCAGTATCAGTTCACTCCGGTGATCTTTATGGGTTCTGTTAAGAAACTGCTCCCAAAGCTCTTTATCAAAAGCAAAGATCTCGAGGATCTCATTCTCAGCCAGTCCCTGGTAACGACCGCAAAGCATCAGACAGATCACATCCCTGACAAAATCCTCAGTATGCTCATCCTCAAGCAGATCAATGAAACTGTTTATGATACCTTTTACATCTTTTTCAAGTGTATATTCTTTTTCCCCAGTAAAGGAATTCCACTTCTTTGCCTGCTCAAAGGCTAGCTTCAGATATATCGGAAGCCCTGTCAGACTGAATTTGTCAAGTACCTCTTTCTGCTGTCCCCCGGTTAGTTTGCGACTTGCTGCTTTTAGCCATCTTTCAAGTATTTTCGAAGCTTCTTCAACCGGCAGTACAGGCAAATCAACCAGTGAATGAGTGCTTAGCAGTGATCTCAATTCAGGCAGAGCTGAAACAATCATTCTTGTATTTTGCGGCAGTTCCCGCGGTAACCAGTACAACGACTTTGCATTGTCGGAATCCGACAGCTGGTCCAATGCATCGAGAAAAAGCAGAACGGGTTTTTCCGCGGTGGCAAGGGCAAGGCATTTTTTCAGAATCTTCTGTCAGACCGTTAAGATCATAAAGGCCTTGTCCCTCCCTTCGCCGGCAAGAGCCTCAATGGTTGTATTAAATTCCCTTGCAATTTGTCCGCAAACACTTTGCAGAAGCGAAATGATATTGGACGACCGTGAGGAGGTTCCGATAAACCGGTAGACTACCGTTGCATTGGATTATCTTTCTTCAGCTTCTCTTACCAGCTCTGCCATTACACTCGATTTGCCTGAACCTGAATCGCCGATCATGGCAAGAACTCTTTTTTCCGAAGGATCGTTGAGGTATTTGTTAAGAGTTTGAAGTATCTCCGGAACGTCCGCAGAAATGTTCGGTCAGCTTTGTTTTAAATTCAGCATGGAGTCTGGATTCAAGTACTATTTCATCTTTATCCGCAACATTTGACAAGCTGTTCTCTTATTACCGCTTTGATCTTATCATGCACATCATCACTAAACTTCTTCAGATCCTGTTCTTCAATAAAAAATGTTCCATCCTTCCATTTGCCACTATATTTTTCAAAATGATCAATCCCCAGAAGGCTTTCCAGCTGCTGCTTTCAGACAATCAAGCTCATTCCTGGCTTTTTTCATCGTATTGTCCGTCAACCAGATCAATGAATCCTTTTGCGGATTTATCACGGGACAATCCTGAAATAGTCCTGGAAAAGGCAAACACATGTTTTTCAGGACTTTCGATGCCTTCCGGAATATTTAAAGCACCCCTGATTATTTCCTGATGCGTTGCTGAAGCAAAGTATTTAAGCTTTTGCTGAGGTGTAAAACTGAGATTATCTACAGCAGTTCTTATGATGCTGCGAATCTGGTTCTCAACAGGTTCCCATGATTTGTAGTCTTTCAGCTCTTCCTTCTGGGCTGAAGGACATATTCAGAAGGAACTGCATTTTCATCTGACCGGTACCATTTGTGATATCAGTTTCCCGTCATCTTCCGGAAGCACTTTCAGGATTGCATCCATTTCTTCTCCCGGAATTATTTCGGGAATCGGCTGCCAGCCATATTTTTCTCCAAGGAGTATTACAAAATTTGGTTTGGGTGAGATCTTCTGACACCTGGCAATTTCATTGAAACAGATCTGAAGTGTTTTCTGGTTAAGCTGTGATTCTTCGTTCACGCCCCATCTCAGGTCGACAGCCTGAAATCTGGCTCCGTTTTCTTCACAATATTTTTCAAGTCTCGGGAAAGCATCTCTCTGAAGAATGCTTCTTTCAATCTGCATATCGGTGAAAGTAGAGCTTACGAAGACTCTGAAGATTTTAGTTTGTTGAGGCATGGGGAAATCAGATTAAATATGGTTTGATGTTGGTCGTTAGTTGGTTACAGTAGCTACGCCTTGCTGAGCTACGGGTCAAGAAGTTAGGCTGGTATGGTTACTGGTTACTGTTGCTGAACAGGTTACATGTTGCTGGTTATAGATGTTTAGCGTCATTGTTTTTGTTTTGTGTTCAGATCTGTTCGTGTTAATGTTATATGATTTTGGTTTTCCTCACCCCGTACCACGTACCTCGCACCAGTTAAGAAGCTGGTTATTACAGCGAAATTATCGTATACCCGCTCCCTTCCAGCATTGTTGAGTACTTTTCTATTGAATTGCGATCCTTGTTTTTTTGATCCTGATCTGCCCGCTCTGATGTTCCCTGAGTCCAATTCGTCCCATGTTACAAGACAGGGATGCTTTTTATGATAGTCGCTTCTTGCTCCTAATACCCAGCCGGTATTTTTCCTGGATTCCATCCAGCCTGCATGCTCCTTTTCAGCCAGTTTGTCCAGATTATTTTCGTCTTTGATATACTCTTCAAACTTATCTTTCGCTTCATTTAATATTCCTGCGATCCTTTCCGTTTCCGGTATAAGTGAAAATTCCCCTGACACAGCAATGACGCTAGCCAATCCGCCTGGCAGCGCTTATATTGTCAAGACGTCCGTCATAATTCAGGTCCCGGTATTCTTCATAATATACAGAATCCTTCACCTCAATTTTGAGCCATGTATTATGTATAGAGAGTGCCAGCTTCTCAAAGTTTGTTCTTTCAACTATGCTTTGATCCTGTATCTTATTCATGAAGTCAGGATAACCGACATTCCTCTGGATAATCTCTTTTGAAGGAAGATCTGAGAGTTCAATCTTTCTTCCTGAATGGACCGAAAGGTTTGTAAGAAGCCGTTCCAGTCCCCTGGCTCCGTTTTTGTACGAGTCAACCTCAATAAGAGCTCTCAGGAGCTGCAGATCGATGTCTAAATTTCTTGTGCCTGATCCCAGCATATACCTTATGAACAGTGCCCTTCTGATCGAATAACAGTTGTCATCCATATCCCCTTCATTTTTCCATTGCCCGGTAACGCTATCAAACCATGGCCTCCTGTTGGGACCGAAGACATTCAGATAACCGCTGATCCTGCTCAGAAAATCAGGTCCTTTTTTCTCAACCAGGGGTGCTGTTTCCATTTTTTCTGAAAAATGGTCCATTGTGTAGGTCATGCCTCCGGCAAAGATGAAAATGGCTTTTCCGACCGGATGTGTCTCTTTGCCTTCCTGGAAGGTTCCATCCTGCATAGGGGCTATAAATGATTTCAGCCACCTGTAATCCTCAGAATCAAATTCATCCCAGAAAACTACGGGAAGAAATCCCCTTAAAACAGCGTCGCGAATGGCATGAAATGCCCCGGGAAGCTCAGACTCATTCCTGAATTGCGATAGATTTATAGTAATAAAGGAGGGAACAGTTTTTTTATTTTTAAAGAGATTCCCCGCCAGCGCTTTAATTATGAACGACTTGCCTGCTCCGGGAGGACCGAATACAGCTATATTCAAAGGCTTCCTGCCATCTTCATACTTGTCGTAGAATTCAATCTGTTTCCGGAGGTTCCTGACGTTCTCAATTTCACTTCTGCCAAAAATAACAGCTTTGCCCAGGGTGAGCCTGGGAGCAAAATGAAGAGTATCAATACCGTTCATTGCAAGTGAAAATGCAAGGGGATACAGATCTGGTTTCGGAGTATAGTCCGGCTTCCTGTTCTCGTAATTGTTTTCAAGAATCGACCACGCCTGGTTATGTACATAAGCGAGTCCATCGATCCAGGCAGGTGAGGGTATAAATGCAGATGAATAATAGCGGTTATGGAACCGTTCATTCAGTGCAGATGAAAGATCCTGAGGCTGAAGATTATAATCACCTGTCAGATCAAAAACTCCTTTTAACATTGCTGCAACCATTGAGTTCAGTCCCACTTTTACAATTTCCTGGGATTTAAGTGATCCTGTACACAGGGAGGCAGCAAATCCTGCAAGAAATGCACTGCCAAGTCCGATCTGGTTTATTATTTCTGACTGAGTACTTTTCTTCCCATTCCTCCTCCATGTTTTCGGGATCAAAGATGAGTCTGTACTCATAATCGCCGGGAGTTTCTGCTGTTTTGATATGAACAGCACCGGCAGTGCCAATAGTAATAATCAGTTCAGAAGATTTAAGCAGATTTTTCAGAACAGGATCCTGGTGGATACCATACACAATATCCAGAGCAGTCTGTTCCCAGGAGATTCCATTGCTTATCCTGACATTGTAATGCTTTATCTGGTAAAGATTTACAATGGTTATCAGTTTTTCCTTATGCCTGACAAGCTCATTCCATAATGGACCCTGGCAAAGTGGGTAGGTTGTTTTCAGTATTATCTTTTCTGCACTGCTGAATTCGGGCCATGATTTGAGATGCTTTCTGAAACCTATTCCTGCTTCATCAATTGCAATTATTTTAAAGGATTTTGACTTGATTTCCGGATCAGTTTTATACCACTGGGTCTCATCCTTATCCTTATCTTCTCCGAAGCCCATTTTTTCAAATAATCTACAACAGGATCTGTTCTCCCCGTCCTTTTTATTCCCGGACCTTAATATTTCCCACCGCAGGTAGGAATCATGGATAGTCCCTGCGCATGGACTAAGATCGGAAGGATCATAAAAGTGCCATGAACATTCCGGAATGGTTTCTTCTTCCTTAACGGGCAATTTTTTTAAGAAAATACTTAAGCAGGTCGAAAGTAAGCTTTGCCCCTCCGAATGTTGTGGTCTGACGTGTTCCGATGCTTCCTGAGCCAAAAGCTTCACTCTTATTGCCTTTCAGAAGATGGTGATCGATTACAAAGTCGCCGGTTACAAGAATATTATTGTTTGTTGCCATTTTATTATTGATTTAGTTTTTTGAAGGAGTGACGGGAGCTTTTACGGCGCTGTCACTTATCCTGTACACTTCATACCCGATCTTTTCAAGCATCAGCGGGATATTATCCATGGGATCATAATCATAAGGTTTGACATTTTCGTCCAATTTATCCCATGCCACAAGATATGGACTAAGCTTTTTTGCCAGATCTTTAATGGGTCCGTAGCGCCACCCTTCGAGCAGCCGTTCTGCATTCCACCGTGCGTGTTCCAGCCGTGCAAGCATATCACGTTCCTCTTTTGGAAGGTTATTTTTTATGTCAAACAAAACCGGCTTTTCAGCTGATCTTATTCCCAGGTTTACCCTTTTCAATAAGTGCTCATAGTATGAGACCTGGAGCCTGTTGGATTCCTGAAGGGCAGGATCGAGCTTTTTCCACCTCATGATCACTTTGTACTTGTTAACATCGGTCTCGGTTGGTTTTAACTCATCCACCCTTTTCTCCCTGTAAAATTCATGAACCAGGGGCGCAAGTGTCTCTATTTCATCAGGTATCAGAATTGTCGGTTTTTTATGATTGACCATTGCCCATACTGTAAGCGGATCGTTTGGCACTATTATCAGATTAGGCTGATTTTTCCAGACTTTTTCCTGGGACAGGTCTGAAACTGCTCTTCCGGAATAAGCTATCAGGCATACCTTTGCTCCAAGTGAAAGGGCGATCCTGTATTCCAGTTCGGCAATTTCACCTCCGTTGATTCCGACAATTAAAACTTCTGAAGGAGGAATCCCTGACAGGATAATATCAGCCCAGCTTGTCAAAATATCGAGAGCGGAAAATTCAGAGGATGAGGTCCTGTACAAATGGTCATAATCAGGTGATTCAGTTGCATCGGCCGGAAGCTTTTTTGGAAGGTAGGCCAGTAACTCACAATCTGTTAGCTTTTTATCCTTCATAGCTCCTGCGATCTGGCCTGTTAATCCGGGAATTCCTGAAGTAGTGCCACCGCAGATTATTGTCCCTTTGAATCCTAGTATTAATTCTTCGATATACTCCCTGTATGAATTGACCTTTGAACTATCCATCAGAGATGCTCCTCCTGCAACAATCACAACAGGTTTTTTAATGGGATCTGTCCGCAACTGAGCCTCTTCAAGTGCAGATTTAAAGGGCGTAACATCTTTTGCTATATCAGAAATTGTCATCGCAATGTTCAGAAATAAAGCAATCTGTTCAGCCAGTTTATTATCAAAAGAGAGGAGCCTGCCCATCCTTGAAATTTCGGAATTGACAACAAAACAGCTGCTTGCAAGTTTTTTATCCAGGATGATTGATACAGCATTTGTGTAAGCTTTTATGCAGGCATTATTGTTTCCCAGGAAAAAATGGCACCGGCCTACAGCAAACCAGGCTGGAATGGCATCTATACCAAGGCTGATCAGTTCCTCAAGTTCCGTAATATTCTTTTCAAGGATAATTCTGAACAGGGTAATCGTATGATGGGCAATATCGATATTACGCAAAACCATACACTCAGCCAGTGCAGTCAGATACTGAGGATTATCAGGCATAAGTTCGAGGGCCATTCTGACAGCGTTAAAAGCATCATCCTGTTTTTGCAGGTTGTTCTGAAGAAGAGAACCATAGCGGAAATATAAAAAGCTCAGTTCATGGGCGCTGGAGATCCGATTCTCTTCATGGTGTCTGTAGAGCTCTTCAAGAATATCTTTAATTTTCCTGATCTTTCTGTTATAATCTGAACCTGACATTTGAACAGAACAGGCTGACATATCAATCATCAGGTCTTCAAAATTCAGCCGTGCCTTCCAGTAATTATCCCCCGATACTATTTTAATCCATTCTTCAATGATCAACTTTGCTTTTTCGGGGAGGTTCAGAGCATTGTAAACAGAAATAAGGTTAATTATATTTTTTATACCCTCTTCAGGTTTTGTTTTATTGATTTCTGCAAGCGTTTCCAACCGTTCGATATTTGTTTTTGCCTTCTCTGTTTCGTATTGGAGTTCATAGACATTACTTACCGAATCGATAGCCTGCGACATTGAAGCGAAGATATTGTCTGCATTCTCAAGTATTGCCGACAACCGGGCCGCTTCCCTTTTCCACTCTTCAGGGATACTAAGGTCGGTTTTATAGAGGCGGTCGTGGGAAATGTCGGCCCAGACATGTTCTGCAAGAGTACGGACCTGTATTTCCGCTTTTAAATTCCTGAATTCCTCTTCTATCGGGAACCCAAGGATTGAGCTCTTTTTCGGAGTGATAATATAATGTACTGATCTGTATCCGAACTCATTTACTTTTAGCCGGGATTTCAGGTCGAGGCTGTTTGCTTCATCGATTGTGAAATTATTCTTAATGAACTCACAAACTGCGGCTACCTGGCTCTGGAAGTGTACAATCACCCTGCCGCCGCAAAGATCTGTGACATCCTCAAGAGGATTCTGGTATTTATCTTTCATGATAATCTTGTTTGAAAAGCTTACCACTTTCTTCGCCCTTACCTGTACTATTGCCAGATATCCCAACTGATCGACTGCTTTCTGAAGGATCTGGCTCAGCAGGACAGCAAATTTCTCATAGACTGGTCTGATTTTCTCAAAATCTGAAATAAAAGCCTTTTGTTTTGCGATTGGTATTTTCATCCGGAATAGTTTTAAGGACAAATTAAAAAATTGCTTCCTGACAAAGAGTGTCAGGAAGATTCTAAAATACTAAAATATCATGGATTATAAAGAAAGCTTTTCGGATAAACATTAAACCGACAGAAGTTTTTATGGAAAGAAGACGGATAAAGATCGTCCTGTTACTGTACTTGACATAATGGTTAATATTTTTTAAGTTTGATAGAAAAACAGTATTAATTATTGATCAGAACAAAAATGGCCGACCTACTCCTGACCGCATGATTGATTAAACTACGAATATGGTAAAATATCATAGTACTCTGGCCTTTTATTTCCAGAGTAAGCCTCTCTATTTTGATGAACACAAATTAAAGAAACCAAACATACGAAAACTTGTTGAGCAACTATGGCAACAGGTTTATGGGGGAAGATGGAAAGAGTGTGAAGCTACACTAACATCATTTTTGTTCATGAAATGTAAGTTGGAAGCACTCAGCTCGCAGTATCTTATCGATGATTTCAAACTTGTTATCGCTAGTAATAATTTAATAACAAAAAATACAATATCATCCCTTGGACTAATTATGAATGCAATATGCTTATCAGCACATGTGATTGATGTTGATAATGAGCAATTTGCAGGCCAGCTTGTTGGGCGGTTATCGAAATTTAAAGATCCAGAAATAGTTAGGGTGGTTAAGTGTGCAAGAACTTGGCGAGGTTCACCTTGGTTATGCCCTCTGGCTCCATCTTTGCGTCCCCCCAATACAATTCTCTTCCGAACTCTTATTGGTCATAAAAGTCCAGTTAAGGCTGTTGCAATAAATGAAGATGGTACGAGGGCTGTATCAGGAGATGAGAATGGAGTGATTAAGATCTGGGATTTAAATGATGGGCGGACACTTAATACATTTGATTTTCATAGCAACCATGGTGGCACTTATTTCGCTGCAGGGGAAGTTATTTCTGTAGCGCTGAGCGCAGATGGGCGATGGGCGTTATCTTGGCACCAAAACCATATGGTTTTAGCATGGAATTTGGCTAACGGACAAGAAATGGGTTATATAAACGATTACTCCGGACTTAAATTGGTTAAGGATAGTTTTGGGGAAACAAGATTTGGCTCATTGAACAAGATAATACAAGCCTTTCCTCAGCAAGAGATGTTGACTGGTTGGCATTCAAGTACTTGGTATGGTGGCCCATATGCAATAAGTTTGGATTGTCAACGCGCTGTTGTTGCTGGATATATGGGTACAATAAAGGTTTGGAATTTGGAGAATGACATGGGTGAGATGACCCTTCAAGGACATAATTTATGGATTCACGCATTAGCGATGAGTGCGGACGGACGGCACTTTGTATCCGGTTCGGTTGATCGTACCGTTAAATTTTGGGACACAGATAGTGGGAAGATTATTCATACCGTCAGTGGGCATGAGGGTGAGGTCCTTGCCGTTGCTATAAGTTCAGACGGAAAGATGGCAGTGTCAGCATCCCGGGATCAGACATTGAAAGTATGGAATGTGAATGAAGGTAAGGAGTTAGTAACGTTGCAGGAGCATTCTGGTATGGTTTTTTCCGTAGCAATTAGTCAAAATGCACATTGGGTGCTTTCAGGAGGCGAAGATCGTACTGTGAAACTGTGGCAAATACAAAAAGAGATGGATACTTTCAGGGAGGAATATCTTGGATCCACAGTATCGGCGTTAGCAATTAGCAAAAATGGCAGGTTCCTAATCACAGGGGCAATTAATGGAAACTTGAAGGTCTGGAATTTGGATCACAGAAAGATATACAGAGAGTTCGATGCACATACTACTCGAGTTAGTGCTGTAGCAATAAATGCTGATGGGAAGTATGCTTTGTCAGCTGAAAATGATGGTACTTTAAAGTTATGGAATCTGAAGATTGGAAAGCAATTACGGATTTTACAGAATCCTCAAGGAAGGCGTAATAATAATCTTCCAAAAAAAGAAAAAGATCAGGTAAAATATCATTCTGCCAACTTGCACTCAAATGCAATACCACATGAATCTGTATTTAGGATAATAACCCTGATCATGAGTGACAACGGAAGGCAAGCTCTGGGATCAGATGGAAGGACAATGAAGCTTTGGGATATTGAAAGTGGTCAGGAACAGACTCTAACTTTACCCTCTTCTATTGGACTGGAATTGTCATTAGGTAAAGACGGGAAAAGCGTGATCTGCACAACTAGTAAGGGATATTTACTCAAGTCCTGGAGTTTAGTAGATGGCATAGGACTTGTTTCGTCAGAGTGTGTTTCTCTCGATTATCATGGAGAAAGAGATGCATTAATTATGGGATTTGACGGAATCCAAGCTGTATGTGCTTTGCCTGGAAGCAGAGAAGTTTGGAATTTAGAGAAGTCATTAATGTTATCAAAACTAGAAGGTTTTTCTTGGCCAGATAATTTCTGGGATGAGAACTTTTCATTTAGTAATGACGGAAAATGGGTTGTGGCTGGATCTAAGACAATGAGACTTAGATTATGGGAAGTCAGGAATGGAAAATGTCGGTGCGTCTTTACAGGTGATAGCGAAATGCTACATTCTAAATTTACTCCTGACGGACATATGATAATAGCTAGCGAAAAATCAGGCTCCATCCACTTTTTACGGATAATCTTACCAAAGGATCCAATGGAGTAAGAAACAGCATAACATAATAAAAACTAAGAAAGTAAAATTGATACTAATTTTCATCTGAAATCTTCCCGACATTCACCGGTCCACTAAAAACCAGTGAATCAGGATGTTCGTCATCCGGAAAGACAGTTTTATACAGACTGTCAGCCACTCCATAGTAATTATATTTCAAGAGTATAAAAACTCTCATCCCCCCATTCGATGCAATCACAAAAAGTAACAGATGTATTTTCATCATCTTCAAATGGATCGTAATGTTCAACAGTTTCAACAGGAGTGTGACCAACAATCTGATGGTACCCTCTCAGAGGATTCTCAAGCAGACGGCTTTTATCAATCCAGAATGGACCGCCGGTCATTTTTTCATCCCATCCGCCACGTTCATACCCAACCTCGAATAGTGCAGGGTACTCTTCCCTGTATAGCCTCTCCAGAGTTTCAGCAAGAGAATCATCAGTTTCTAAAACATGGGAGGCGATTTTCTGATTATAATATTCAGCATGGATCCCGGCATGTGTCCAAAGGTAATTCCTGTATTGCCAGGCGACCTGAAACAGATCAATGTTTCTATTTAATATTCCATTGATTTCTTCAGCAATGTCATACCTGTATCCTGTTGTCCGGTACTGGCGGAACAAATAACTGTTTTCATGATTGCCCAATAAAAGTTTCACTTTCCGGGGAAACCTCTTTTTCAGGGCGACAATTCCAGTTATGTTATCCAGAATTTCCTGATCTTCAATGATATAAGAATCAACGTAATCTCCAAGGAAAATAATAAAATCATATTCAACCGTTTTCGCCTTTTTCCAGCCCGGCAATCCATGAATATCTCCAATGGTTAATATTTTCATCCGGTAAAGTTATGAAAACAGGGTCCCTCTTTTGTACTGTTCCGGTAAATTCATTTATTAAGAGGATTAATCAGGTTATATTTATTCTTAATTTTATAGAAAAATACCTCATTTGTCGATTTATACAGGAAGTAAAAATGTCAGATAATTTTAATTCTTTAATCGCTCATGTAACGGGAGGCCGCCGTTATTGCTTTGTTCTGATGTCCTGGCATGAAGGCTTTACCTTTTTTGAAAAACTCAGGAAAATTGTAGCCGAGGTTACCGGGTTTGAATGTATCCGGGCTGATGATCTGCCAGGAGCAGGAGCTGATCTGCGCGCCAAAATTCACAAAGCAATTGACAACGCAGTTTTTGTAATAGGCGATGTATCCGAACCAAGGCCTAATATTTATTATGAATTAGGTTATGCGACAGCCTGCTTAAAACCTGTACTCCTTATTGCACGGGAAAAATCAGAAATTCATACAGATCTGCAAGGACTTGAAATGATCTCTTACACGGACAACAGAGACGGATGGCAACGCTTCGAAATTTCGCTCCGTCAACATCTGGATATTCATAAAGATAGTAACGTTTCTCTTTTACGGGCAATGATCCTGCCTTCTGATCCCGTGCCCTCCTTTATTGTAATTAATCCAAAACAACCTCAGGCAGACTCAAGGTTTAAGCATCACCCAAAAGAACGCAAAACTTATGGTGATTATCTTGGACTTTCAGGAATTATAGGTGCCTTTGCTTCTGTTTACGGGGAGCATGTTATACCGGAAATCGTGAGCGCTGCAAACGCAGATGAAAGCATAATCAAATGGGATGCTAATCTTTTTCTGATAGGATCGCCAAAAGTAAATTTATTTACAGAAATTCTCCTTTCAAAGATCCAAAATGGAAAAGATCCTGACTGGCGTTTTGAAAAATGCTCAAATGAGGAGGCTTACAAGGATTATGAGATAAAACTTGTCGGCAAAAGAAATTCAGGTAATTTCCAGACGGAATGCAGCGGACCGGACAAAACCGACAGATCAGTTAATTTCACTGATTATGGATTGATAGTCCGGGGTAGTCACCCATACTTTCCAAGACGTACTGTTCTTATACTTGCAGGTCCGCATAGTGTTGGAACAGGTTCAGCCTGTCTTGCCGCCACAAAGCCACAATTATTGAAATCCATCAGTCAGAATTTAACCGGAAAAGCAGAACTGACTGACCGGAGTAAAACAATCTGGGCCCTGGTAAAAGGTACTACTGATGAATCCGGACATCTTGACGTCTCCGGAGTAACAATAGAAGAGGCAGGTGTAATTTAGGTCTGCTGCTTTTCGTTATTTCCACAAATATCAATTTATATCTATTTTCTCAGTATTTCAATCATCTCCGTCACAGCTTCAGCATCGGCAACTTCTTTGACAGGCGATAATCCAGCCAGAGCTCTGGCGGTATTGAGCTCATGTTCAGATACATAGTCTTTACCAACAAGGATCATATAAAGGATTGCTGATTTCAGGGTATTGGCTTTGACCCTTAATGTATGCGGACTTAACCGAGCCGGAAAAATATGAACAAACCTCATTTCATTGTCGTGAAATTTCATGGTCCACAGAGAGCTATCAGATAATTCCGTTACTTTGAAATTATTGTTGCCGGTGCCGACCCATGCCCCGAATGCCACTTTTGAGTCCAGACCCTTTGACGCCAAGAAACTCCATTAATTCTTTAAATATTTCATTTTGAGAAAGATCTCCCGTGTAAACATCCATTACCGATGTGCCAAGATGCTTCAGATCCCTTACAAGATACCTGGGATCGGTATTTACGGGATTCGAAATAGAGTGACTTATGAAATCCTTAATAAATGGCAGGTAATGCTTGAACGGGTTGAAAAGAAGAGGTTCCGGTATGAGGATTTCGATCTTCATCCTGCTAAATTACAACTTCTTATAAAGGAAAATATACATTATTGAATCCAAATTATCTTAAATATCGATAATCAGTTAACTTTAGGTCTGGTAAAAATTGAAAACCTGACGAAAATGACAACTTCTTCAAAGCAGAATTTCAAAGCAACTATTAATCATAAGCAACCCGACAGGGTAGTAGTGGATTTCGGAGCGACTCCGGTTACCGGCATTCATGCTGTTATCGTTGAAAAACTTCGTGATTATTTCGGCCTTGAGAAGAAGCCTGTAAAGATCATTGAACCGTATCAGATGCTTGGCGAACTTGATGCCGAGCTGATAAGGGAGATGAATATCGACGTTATCGGACTTGGCGGAGAAAAGAACATGTTCGGGATTGAGAACAAAGACTGGAAAATCCACAAAACTTTCTGGGGACAGGAGGTGCTTTTTCCGGGCGGATTTAACTACACATATAACAGCAACGGGGATATCCTTATACATCCCGAAGGAGATACATCAGTCCCCCCAAGTGCAATGATGCCCAAAACAGGCTATTTTTTTGATGCTCTTGACAGGCAGAGCCCGATAGATGATTCAACGCTTAAAGTCGAGGACAACCTCGAAGAATTCTCAAGGGTCACTGAGCATGAACTGAATTACTGGAAAGAGCAGGTCCTGATCGCTGAAAAATCAGGTAAAGCTGTAATTGCTAATCCGGGAGGGACTGCCCTGGGGGATATTGCGCTTGTCCCGGCAGTAGGACTGAAAAACCCAAAGGGGATAAGAGGGGTTACCGAATGGTATATATCTACCCTGATCAGGGAAGAATTTATCAGGGAACTCTATGACAAAGAGACCGATATTGCGCTTGAGAACCTTAAAGACCTGTTCGGTGTAATCGGTAACAAAATTGACGTTGTCTATATTTGCGGTACTGACTTCGGAACTCAGAATTCAACATTCTGCTCACCAGAAACCTATGAGAGAGTGTGGCTTCCATATTACAGGAAAGTGAACGACTGGATCCACCTGAATACTGAATGGAAGACATTCAAGCACTCCTGCGGAGCCATTGAGCCTTTAATGAACCTGTTCATCGAGTCGGGCTTTGATGTCATTAACCCTGTCCAGATAAATGCAGAAGGCATGGATCCCAAGGTGCTTAAAAAGAAATATGGTGACAGGGTAATTTTCTGGGGCGGCGGAGTTGATACCCAGGGTGTTTTTGCATTCGGAACTCCACAACAGGTTAAAGACCAGGTAAAAAGACAATGCTCTATCCTGAATGAAAATGGCGGATTTGTGTTTAATACCGTTCATAATATCCAGGCTAATGTTCCATTCGAAAATGTTGTGGCTTTGCTTGAAGCGTTGAAAGAGGTTTAGGTTAAAAGATCAAAAACAAATCCATTAAACACGGAGCTGCAAAGAGTTAAAACGGAGTGTCACGAAGTATTTATGATGTAATTACATTGTAATTGCATAATTTAATCAGTGTTACTCCGCGAAAACTCAGTGCAACTCCGTGGTTAACTCCTTTTTACTCAGTTGTTAAGCAGTTTACTAATTAAATGAAAGACAAAAATTACAACTGGAGCTACCTTCTTTCAATTTGCCTTATATCTGCAATGGGCGGATTGCTGTTTGGTTACGACTGGGTTGTTATCGGAGGTGCAAAGCCATTCTACGAACCTTACTTTGGAATTACAGGTAATACAGCTCTCCAGGGATGGGCTATGAGCTGTGCTCTTATCGGATGCCTTGGAGGAGCGGTCCTTTCAGGCTGGCTGAGCGACAGGTTCGGCAGGAAAAAATTATTGATACTGGCAGCCGCCCTGTTTGTGGCAGCTTCTATCGGGACCGGCGCAGCAGGTTCGTTCACGGAATTCGTGGTTTTCAGGATCATGGGAGGCATAGGCATCGGACTTGCATCCAACCTTTCACCGATGTATATAGCCGAAATAACCCCGGCGGGCGTCAGAGGCCGGTTTGTTTCATTGAACCAGCTCACTATAGTCATCGGAATCCTGGCAGCTCAGATCATCAACTGGAAAATAGCAAGGCCGGTCCCTGAGGGGGCATCTGTTACGGACATAATGAACTCATGGAACGGGCAGACCGGCTGGCGGATGATGTTCTATGCATGTGCAATCCCGGCAGGATTGTTTTTTCTCCTGATGTGGCTGGTTCCCGAAAGCCCCAGATGGCTTGCAAGAAATAAAAAAAACAGGCAAAAAGTTCACAGGATACTCTCCAGGGCAGGGGGGAAGGAATACGCTGACAGTGAAATAGAATCTATAGGTGAGACTCTGAAACCGGATGCGAAAATATTCGCAATAAATCTTCCGAAAAATATCGGAATCAGGAGAGTGCTTATCATAGGGATTGTAATTGCTGTTTTTCAGCAATGGTGCGGAATTAATGTCATATTCAATTACGCCCAGGAAATTTTTGCCGATGCAGGCTACAGCGTGTCAGATATCTTATTCAATATAGTTATAACGGGAAGTGTTAACCTGATTTTTACGTTTGTCGGGATGTTCACAGTCGATAAACTGGGAAGAAAAGCCCTGATGCTTCTGGGAGCAGGCGGACTTGCGGGTATATACACAGTTCTTGGAACTATGTATTTTATTCATCTTCAGGGACTCCCGTTACTTGTAATGGTAGTCCTGGCAATAGCTTGCTATGCAATGTCTCTCGCACCCGTAACCTGGGTTCTCCTCTCCGAGATCTTTCCCAACAGGGTCCGTGGAATGGCAATGTCGGTAGCAACATTTGCACTCTGGTCTGCATGTTTCATTCTGACATATACTTTCCCAATTTTAAACCAGGTACTGAAAGCATCAGGTACATTCTGGCTTTATGGTGTTATCTGTATACTTGGTTTCTGGTTTATCTACAAAAAATTGCCAGAGACAAAGGGGAAGACGCTGGAGGAGATTGAACGGGAGATGGGCTAAGGCTCTAGCCTTCGCTACCACCTTCACTACGTTACGGCGGTCAAAGAAAGCTTCGGCTGGCAAAGCATGGGGCAGGGGGCATGGGGCACAGAGCACCAGCCTTCGCTTCCCTCTGGTCGGCTATGGCTGGCAAAGCAGGGCGGAACCCCTCGGCTCCCCTCCTGGGTGGGGTCGGGGGTGGGTTTAATCGTAAAGGGCACCAGCCTTCGCCTCCCTCTGGTCGGCTATGGCTGGCAAAGCAGGGCGGAACCCCTCGGCTCCCCTCCTGGGTGGGGTCGGGGGTGGGTTTAATCGTAAAGGGCACCAGCCTTCGCCTCCCTCTGGTCGGCTATGGCTGGCAAAGCAGGGCGGAACCCCTCGGCTCCCCTCCTGGGTGGGGTCGGGGGTGGGTTTAATCGTAAAGGGCGCAGGGGATAGCAACCGAGCAAAAGGCACGGATTGCAAATCAGGGGTGTTCGGAAGACTTTTCAAAGATCGCAAAAATTATCGGCATTTTTAGTTAACGAAAAACTAAGCTGGGATCACCTCCGCATTCTTTTACTATTAGCTTAATTATAAACTCATTAAGCTCGAATGAGATCCTTCTTACAGCGGTTTTATATCCAACTTTATTTATTCTTTTGTAAGTTAATACCAACATTGAAGCGATCATGGTCATATACATAATAACCATCATCCCATTTTCGCTTGTTGATGTAATATGGCTCAAGTTTAATTCTTGCTTCAAAAACCTGAAAAACACCTCTATATCCCAGCGCTTCTTGTAATAAGCAAGTATCTCTTCTACTTTTGAAACAAATAAATTGGTTAAGAAGTAGTAAGTGATTCTGGTTTTTGGATTGATCGAGATTATTAAACGGAACTGGTCTTCTAAGAACTTGTTGCTGTTTGGAACGCCAAGCTGTATTACCTGATCACTTATTAGTTCCAATGTCCCAACAGGTCTATTCTGTCCATCCTCTGTTTGATTAATTACCCTGTAGCGGAATTGATCTTTAAGCCTTGTAATAAAAAATGTTGATTTTTGATTCAAGTTGCAATAGACCTGACGTTTAGTTACTCCTCTGTCAAACAAAAAAACAGAATTCGTGTTTTTATCTGCATACTGGTAAACAATTTTTGGTATAGCAAGATCTTCAGATAAATAATTCTTTTCAGTAAACAATTCGAACCTACAAGGATATTTGCCATCATAGGCTATTGTATATTTTACTTGTTTCTTCCCATCCTTTTTCCTTCCAATATTCATCCCCTTTTTTAGTTTATTCGCTGCTTCTGCGACCATAGTAGAATCAACCCTTATCAGGTGTAGATTTTCTATTTCTTCTTCTGTATAATACTTGCTGAATTGGCTATAAATGAGCTCATAAGTTTTCTTGAAGAAATTAATGTTTATAACCGATAACCGCTCCGAGATGGAATTGTATTTAACTTTTTTCGTAGAATCAAGATTAAAAAGGAATTTAAAAGCAGTGCTGTTAAAAATATCCTCCATTGTCCGAAGACTATTGCGCTGGCTTTCTATTAAGGAGTAAAGGATAAGACACAACAGACTTTTCCCATCCAAAATCTTTGCATAATAATCTACTTTAGTCCTCTTGGCTATCTTTCTGATATCTTCATCCGGAATCAAAGTCAGTAACTGTATAATGGATATTTTCTGTGTATCAGCTTTCATCCTTCTAAGAGCATCATCAAACAAAGTTAGAAGGAATAAGTCTGGTTATAATACTGATTGAAAGAATGTTACAAACAATGAATGTAAAAAATGTTTATATCACTCTGGTTTTCAGGAAAACGTTAACCACGCCTCCATGGTTATTAACAATACTAACTCAAAATTGTCAATATCCCAGTAATTTTTTAATTTTATGTCTTCCGAACACCCCTGATTGCAAATCCGCACCAGCGGTTCCACGCAGGTGGAAGACTTTGTAAAAATTAAAATAATCTTTTCAAATTCAATATGCCTGATAATGAAAAAGCTTCTGATACTTCTTCTGATAGTTGCCGGCTGCAGCAGTCAGAAAACCGACATCCCTGAAAGACTATCGCTTGCAGGGGAATGGAAATTCAGGATTGATTCTCTGGACCAGGGTGTTGAACAGCAATGGTATGAACAGGATTTCATCGAGACAGTCACACTTCCCGGATCAATGGCTGAAAACGGGAAAGGGGATGAGGTTACAGTAAACACTGAATGGACCGGAGATATTGTTGATCAGATCATATTTTACTGATAAAAAATATGAAAAATACAGGCAGCCGGGAAATATAAAGATCCCGTTCTGGCTGAAACCTGTTAAATACTATAAAGGTGCAGCATGGTATCAGAAAGAAGTTGAACTTCCATCAGAATGGGACGGGAAGCGTATCTTTCTCTTCCTTGAACGATGCCATTGGGAATCAACTGTATTTGTAAACGGAAAAAAGGCGGGAACACAAAACAGCCTTGCGACTCCTCATGAATATGATATTACAGAGCTTGCTAACGCAAGGTGCAAACATTATATCATTGAGGATCGATAACAGGGTAATTATTCCGGTTGGTGTTAATTCACACAGTATCAGCGATCATACTCAGTCGAACTGGAATGGGATTACGGGTGATATAAGCCTGAGGGCAACTTCTCCGTCTTTATCAGTGATGTTACAGATTTATCCTGATATTCAGAAGAAGGCTGCAAAGATTATCGTGAGCATCAATAATCCTGATAAGATTGATTTTAAGGGAAAGCTGACAATGCAGGCTCAGGCTTCAATACTACTCTCAGGCAGCAACTCAATAAGAAAAATGTAACAATTGTTACAAATTCAAATGCACACCAGGTCAGTTTTGAATTACAAGATCCTGAAATCTCAGTTATGGAGTGAGTTCACACCTGCATTGTATAAACTTGTCAGTCGATCTTAAAGGAAACAATGGTGAAATAATTGATCAGTGAGTCAGTTGATTTCGGAATGCGTGAATTCAAGGCTAATGGAACCAGGTTCGAGGTTAATGGACAACCAGTATTTCTGAGAGGGACAACAGAATGCTGCATTTTTCCGCTGACAGGTTATCCTCCACTGGATGTACAATCATGGGAAAAAGTTCTGCAGACATGCAAAGATTATGGATTGAACCATGTCAGATTTCATTCTTTTGTCCGCCTGAAGCAGCATTTATTGCAGCTGATAAGCTCGGGATATATTTTCATATAGAATGCAGTTCATGGGCTAATCAGGGAACATCAATCGGAGACGGTGGACACGGTAGATAAGTTTATTTATGAAGAAGGAGACAGGATAATTAAGGAATATGGAAATCATCCTTCATTCTGCATGCTGGCATATGGCAATGAACCTGCAGGGAGAAATCAGAATAGGTTTCTCGGGAAGCTGCTGACCTACTGGAAAGCAAAAGATAAGAGAAGGGTTTATACTTCAGCTGCAGGCTGGCCAATAATTCCTGAAAATGATTATAACCTGACCCCGGAACCAAGAATACAGCACTGGGGAGAAGGACTGAAAAGCATAATCAATTCCGAACCACCGCAGACAATGTTTGATTTCCGTGATTTTGTTTCTCAGTATAAGATACCAACTGTCAGTCATGAAATCGGACAGTGGTGTGTTTATCCCGATTTCAAGGAGATTGCAAAGTATACAGGTGTTTTGAAAGCAACAAATTTTGAGATTTTCAGGGAGACACTTACTGAAAACAATATGGGAGATCAGGCTGAGGATTTTCTGATGGCTTCAGGTAAACTGCAGGTCATTATGTTATAAAGCAGATATTGAAGCAGCTTTGCGTACACCAGGATTTGCCGGATTCCAGATGCTTCAGCTTCATGATTTTCCCGGACAGGGTACAGCCCTTGTCGGAATTCTGAATCCTTTTTTTGAATCAAAAGGATATATCACTCCTGAAGAATTCAGGATGTTTTGCAACGAAACGGTTCCTCTTGCAAGAATGAAGAAAATGATATACAGGAATAATGAGGTCTTTAAAGCTGATATTGAGATTGCTCATTTTGGTGCAAAGCCGCTAAATAAGAGATCTGTCATTTGTCTGGTAATCAATTCAGACGGGTGATACAATTTTCAGAAAAGATTTTACAAGGAAAAGATATTGAAATCGGCAATTGCATTCCGGTTGGTACTTTCACATTTGATCTTGCAAGTGTATCAAAAGCCACAGAAGCTTATCCCTGGAAGTCCTGATTGAAGATACAGCATTTCAGGAACAGATGGGATTTCTGGGTTTATCCTGCTCTGAAAGAAGCCGATACCAGGGAATGTATTTATTACGGATAAGCTGGATAGGAAAGCTGAGACAGTTCTGAAAAAAGGAGGATCAGTTTTGCTTCTGACTTATGGCAAATGTAGGGAAAAGCAAAGGAGCACAGGTAGCCATAGGATTTTCAAGCATCTTCTGGAACACTGCCTGGACAAATAATCAGGCACCTCATACACTTGGAATTCTTTGCGATCCGAAGCATCCTCTTTTCAGGGATTTTCCGACAGAATATCACAGCAACTGGCAATGGTGGGATCCGGTTTCACATTCCCAGGCAATGATAATTAACGGGTTTCCGGCTGATCTTAAACCACTGATTCAGCCAATTGATACCTGGTTTGAAAACCGGAGGCTGGCTCTGGCATTTGAAGCTAAAACAGGGAGAGGCAAACTGATGGTTTGCAGTATTGATTTGCAGAATTTACCTGAAGAAAGGGTCGTCTCGAAACAGTTGCTGAACTCAATCCTTAATTATATGAATAGCAGTGATTTTAATCCGGCCGTGGAGGTGAATGTCTCCATGATCAGGAGCTTAGTGGTAAATTAAGTTTAAGCCCTACGGGCTAGGTTTGACCACTGCTGCACTATCTAACTCTTTAAGACTATAAAATAAGAGATGTTTATAAAGATTAGCAAGAGGGAGGGCTTACCACTCTAACGAATAGATTTTGAGCGATCATGCATATAGGAAAAACAGTTTTTGCACAATTGATGATGTTTATACCAGAGAACGAATTTCAAAAATGTGTTGATCAATACAAGGGAGACTATCGGGTAAGGAGCTTTACTTGCCGGGAGCACTTTCTTGTAATGAGTTTCGCTCAACTGACAGGTCGTGAAAGTCTGCGTGACATCGAAAATTGTCTAACTGCATTTTCCAACAAACTGTATCATTCAGGCATCAAACAACCAATCTCAAGATCCACCTTAGCTGATGCCAATGAAAAAAGAGACTGGCGTATTTATGCCGACTTTGCGCAGGTTCTTATCAAAAAAGCAAGACCATTATATTTTAACGATAAAGAGTTCAGACTTGATTTGGACAATATGGTCTATGCTTTTGATAGCACCACCATTGACCTCTGTTTAAGTCTTTACCCTTGGGCTAAGTTCCGTCATCAGAAAGGTGCTGTCAAGATGCACACATTGCTTGATCTTCGCGGTTCCATCCCCATATTCGTTGATATTACCGAGGGTGCTGTTCATGACATTAACTCTCTGGATAAAATGCCTGTAGAGCCTGGCTCATACTATGTTATGGATAAAGGATATATCGATTTTCATCGATTATATACCCTTATTCATCAATGCCGGGCATTCTACGTTTCAAGAGCAAAAGACAATATAAAGTATGAAGCCATTTCTTCTTCAGAAGTCGATAATACTGCCGGCATAATCAGTGATCAATTGGTCAGATTAACAGGCTACAAGTCTTCAAAATCTTATCCGGAGGAATTCCGTTTAGTTGTCTATGAAGACTATGCAACAAGTGTCGTTTACACGTTTATGACCAATGACTTCAAACTGCCAGCTTTGACAATCGCAGAACTATATCGTGAAAGATGGAAGATTGAACTCTTCTTCAAATGGATCAAACAGCATCTTCATATCAAGGCATTCTACGGAACCAGTCCGAATGCGGTTTATTGTCAGATATGGATCGCAATATGTCCTCCCTGAAGGGCGGGGCTACAGGAAGAAGAGGCGATCACAAATATTGCAGTCTAAAGTAAAAGATTCTTCAGTCGAAAACCTTCGCAGGCTCAGGTTTTCTCCTTCAGAATGACAGGGCTCTGGTGGTGAACAGGGGGAGTGAAGCGGCGCGTTTTGCATTATTATTTTCTTCAATGAAAAAAACGTTTCTGCAAAACGCGCCGCTTCACTCCCCAAACACCCAAAAGCAACCTGTCATCCCGAACGGAGCGCAGCGAAGTGAGGGATCTTAAACTATTGTCAGCCAATTATATAGTTGATTTTGGTCCTTCCTGGTTCAAACCATAGAGCAAGTACAAGGAGCTGCAAAAATGTGTATAAAGATTAGTTCTCAAGGAGGGGGGACTTGAATCAACCACCCCGGCCGGGACGAAGCAGATTGTAAACCTGTTAAAATCAATTCACCGTCCTGGCCACCCCTCCTTGAAACTGACGGTAAACACATCTTTATTAATTAAGCTTTGATGTTGAATATAATTTCCCTGCGAGGTAATAAATTTGGAACATCCTGCATTTCTTATTGCCGAAGGCATAATAGTAGAAACAAGTACATAATTTTCGGTAGAGGAAGAATTTCTGAACCCTAACCCCGACCCTTCCCCATAAGACTCAGGGGAAGGGAGCAATAACCTGAATTCCAAGTACAAAGGCTCTTACCCAACGTCGTAAGGGAATTTAATGAAATTGGTTCCTGGGAGCAATTGCGCAAGAATTTAGAGACATAAAGCCCTCCCCTTAGCCTTAAGGGGAGGGCTTGGGAGGGTTCAACAGGTATATGCTGAGAACAAAAAATGTGCATAAAGATTAGCTTGAAACGGGGCAAATCTTATATGAAATCTGGGAAAACCCTGTTTAACCTCAACGAGGTAAAAAAATCATCTCTCAAACTCCGGCTACAATAGTTTAAGCCCTACGGGCCAGGTTAACCCCTGCTGCACTGTCTAACTCTTTAAGACTATAAAATAAGAGATGTTTATAAAGATTAGCCCCAAGAGGGAGGGGCTTACCACTCTCTACTGAGACAGTTACTTGAATAATGCAACCGCTCCGCGGTTGTTATATTTAATTTTGTTGCAGTTACTAGAATAATGTAACCGCCCTGCGGTAATTACATTTTGTAACATCCTGCTTAATCTGAACTGCGGAGCGGTTCCATCATTATAGTGATATTGTATAAGTAACATAGTTGAACCGCGGAGCGGTTCCATCAATTTAGGGGCCGAAAATAAATACCAGGAAGGCACAAAGGCGCAGCTTGTAGCTGTCTATTTTTTTTATTTGCTATAACAAATAATAGACGCGATATCCTATATAAGCGCTCTTTTAATACGTATTTCTTTTTAATTTAATATGTCTTTTAATACGTCTTTCTTTTTAATTTAATATGTCTTTTAATACGTCTTTCTTTCGGAATTAATATGTCTTTTAATAGCGCTTATATATATTATCGTACGTTCTTATTTTATAAAAACAGCCGAACGTAACAAATTGTTATGCACGACCTCTCCACAAACCCCTCCCCAGGGAGTTAATCTTTCATCACAATGAGGCGATCACAAATATTGCAGTCTAAAGTAAAAGATTCTTCAGTCGAAAACCTTCGCAGGCTCAGGTTTTCTCCTTCAGAATGACAGGGCTCTGGTGGTGAACAGGGGGGAGTGAAGCGGCGCGTTTTGCATTATTATTTTCTTCAATGAAAAATAAACGTTTCTGCAAAACGCGCCGCTTCACTCCCCAAACACCCAAAAGCAACCTGTCATCCCGAACGGAGCGCAGCGAAGTGAGGGATCTTAAACTATTGTCAGCCAATTATATAGTTGATTTTGGTCCTTCCTGGTTCAAACCATAGAGCAAGTACAAGGAGCTGCAAAAATGTGTATAAAGAATAGTTCTCAAGGAGGGGAAACTGTAAAATAATTGCATGCCAGTTACATACAGTCTGATTCAAAAGACTATTCCTAAAGTTGACGGCTATGGGGTAATTATGTTGCATTAAACCAACTTTCTTTTATATTCGCACTGGAAACTTTGTGTAGCCCGAGAAAAATCTCAGATGAGAAAACTGAAGAATACCCTATTGATTATCATTTTGATCAGCCAATTTCATGGGTTGTTTTCGCAGGAGCGAATTACGATTCCAAGGATCACAGGAGAAAATAATTTCGACGGTGTAGTTGACGATCCCTGCTGGCAGAATATCGGGCCGCTGCCTTTTGTAATGCATACTCCGACATTTGGTAATCTTCCTACAGAAAAAAGCGAAGTCATGATCTGCTACGACAACGAATATCTTTATGTCGGCGCAAGGCTTTACGATTCAAATCCGTCGGAAATGCTTGTTTCTTCGAAAAAACGGGATGAAGCTGAAGTTGCATCAGAAACGTTCGGTTTAATATTGGATTCTTTTAATGACAAGGAAAACGGACTGGGTTTTGCCACAACCCCCACAGGGTTGAGAAGTGATTTTACAATTTCAAAGGACGCAATAGGAGGAGACCCCCATAAAGGTCCCCTGAACATGAGCTGGAATACTTTCTGGGACGTAAAAACATCATTAAATGAAGAGGGATGGTTCGCTGAAATACGTATTCCTTTTTCAAGTATGCGGTTTAAAGACAAAGAAGGGAAAGTAGTTATGGGATTGACCTGCCTGCGGATGATTGCCCATAAAAATGAGTTGGATATATTTCCTTCCATACCTCCAAACTGGGGACAATGGAGTGCTTTCCGACCCTCAAAAGCCCAGGAAGTAGAATATAACGGACTTGTTTCAAGGAAGCCTTTTTATATAGCTCCGTACTTAATGGGAGGCTTTCAGCAAGATTACTTAATGAATGAATCCGGTTCCGGGTACGAGCTGAACAAGAGCCCAAAATTTACAGGCGGACTGGATGTCAAATACGGATTGACAAATAATCTTACCCTCGACCTGACAGTCAATACCGACTTTGCACAGGTGGAAGCCGACGATGAACAGATCAATCTGACAAGGTTTTCTTTGTTCTTTCCTGAAAAGAGGACATTCTTCCAGGAACGCTCAAGCGTCTTTACATTCGATTTCGAACCAATGGCAAGCCTTTTTTACAGCAGGAGGATCGGTCTCAATAATGGGGAACAGGTACCGATTTTCGGCGGTGCAAGAATTACCGGCATGACAGGCAAATGGGACCTGGGTTTCCTTGATATGCAGACTCAGGGGATCAGGTCGGATGTCGGAGCACAAAATGATTTAACATCTGAAAACTTTGGAATATTCCGGGTAAGACGTCAGGTTATCAACGAGAACAGTTATGTCGGAGGGATCGTAACTTCACGTATCGGAACGGACGGATCATACAATACTGCCTATGGGATGGACGGTATATTTAAACTCTTTGAAAATGACTATATAAATGTCAAGTGGGCCCAGGTCCTGGACAACAATTTTCAAAATAAAGTAATCAGTCTTGACCCGACACGGTTACACTTTAGCTGGAGCAGGGTTAATGACAAGGGTTTAAATTATGACCTTACCTGGTCAAGAAGCGGTAAGGACTTTGATCCCGGGATAGGATTCCAGATGCGTTCTGACTATTCCCATTATTACGGCGGGTTGGGATATGGGTGGATCCCCGGTGAAGCTGCTGCCTTACAGAGCCATAAAGTGAATCTCAGGGCGATGTCGTATAATGACAATTCCGATGGATCAGCACAGTCAATTGAAGCATCGTTATCCTATGAATTCAGGTTTAAAGCTGATTTTAGCGGAATGGCATCATTCTCACATATGTTTGAAAATGTCGTTGATACGTTCAGTTTTTCAAAGGATGCATTTGTTCCCAACGGGAAATACGGATTCTATGAGTTTGAGACTCATCTGAACTCACCTCAGACAAACCGTTTTGTCCTTGGATTGGATTTTTTTGGTGGATCCTTTTATGATGGCACCCGTTATTCGTTTGGTATCGAGCCCGGATGGAACATCGGATCAACTTTACAGCTGGCTTTGGCTTATGATCATAGTTTCCTGAGATTTCAAAACCGAAATCAATCCTTTTCGGGTGGTGTTGCAGGATTTAAAGCTCTTGTAATGTTCACAACAAAATTATCGATAAGTACATTTCTGCAATACAACAGTGCCGAAAATAATCTGATCACAAATTTCAGGTTCCGGTATAATCCCAGGGAAGGCAATGATCTGTACATAGTTGTCAATGAAGGCCGTAGCACTTACCGGGATATAGAAGATCCAAGACTGCCCCTCTTCAACAGCAGGTCGGTTCTGGTTAAGTATACCTACACTTTTACATTATGAGGATAAGGTAAACCAGGGTTTTCAAGTCTATCCTCAGCTCTTATCAATTATACCATATTTTTGACGAACAGGCTTTTTTTTTGGATCAATAAAGTGCATTTATTTATCTATAGAGGAATTATTTGGATAAATTTGCCATGAATCCAGCGCATGTGCCCAATTACTGGGGAACAGGTGATTGGACGATATGCGCTACCCGATGCTTGATTATGCGATGTGGGTAGGCTAAAATTAATTTAATCATTTAAAGGGAAAAATATTTACATAAAAAGGGTATAAGGATGAAAAGTAACATTTTTGTATGCATTGGCCTGTTTTCATTTTTTTTGTTTGGTTGCAGTAATCATTCAGACAGAAAGGGAGTTATGAGCGGGGAGAATATAATAGTACAGGAGGAGGATGGGACAATTTCACTGGAACTTGATAATGCAGCATGTTATAGCGATGTTACGGATCCTTCAAGCAATACTGCAGAGTGGGAAATGTCAATTACAAAACCGGGCCGGTATAAAGTGTGGCTTTCAAGTGCCACAAGGGATACATTGGCTTTGAAATATGCAAACAGCGTTAAAATCCAGCTTCTGGACAACCAAATTGAAGTAATTCCAATATGCGATAAAGTAATACAGAATTCCAGGGATATTTCTTTCCCTTATTACAGGGCTGATTCATACATGGGATCATTCTATATCCAGGAACCAGGTGTTTACAATATTCAGGTGATCAGTGAGAAGGTTCTTTCTAAGGAGATGAGGGCACAGACAGCTTCACTGACTGATACGACAAGATTGTTATCGGTAGTTCTGGTTCCCATGACAAGATAACTGGTTCATCAGAAACGCTCTAACCACCGGTACCTTCTCATACTATCTCCAAATTTCAAAGCTATTGTAACCTCATGTGTTCCATATGTTGCTCTCTGGATCTTATTCAGTGTAAAATCAACCGCATATCCGAAATACATGGTTGTCTTCATAACCCGGCTGGGGACAAACTTAAATCTGAAGTTACCTATGAGGGCACCGGAGGTTCTGTATGACAATCCTGCCCAGAATCTCTGGTCATAGATATATGTTAAACCAATATCAGCCTGAGGTCTGATCTGTTCTGATATCTTGAAAAGCATGGAGGGTTGGAATTCAACTTTAGTTCCTGAATAAAAGTTATAAGATCCAAAAAGATAGTAATGCCTGTCCATATAGTAATTATCGTATGCCATACTGCCAATTTTAGCTGCAGCGCCAAACATCTGAAGTGCAGAGAAGCCAACATCGTAACGGGGATTCAGAAGATAAACTCCAAAATCGCCATCCGGAATAAAGACTCCTTTGCGTAAATCATTAGTTAACCATGGTTCATTCGGGTCATCAAAATTTACAGCTGATGCATTAATGATAAAATGGTATCCTGTGAAGGCAAGGCCCATTGAAAACTGAGTGTAATCGCTAAGCCACATATGATATGAATAGGATGCCTGGAAGCCGGTTTTTTGAATAAGCCCGTTCTTATCGCTGAAAACATAACCGCCAAAACCTACCTTGCCATCAGTTTTAGGCCTGTAAACAGTACGGTTAAAAATATTCTGTTTAAGTCTATAGGTATTTTTGAGCACCCTTGTTTGCCAGCTTACCGAATAAGTTCGGGGTGCACCAGTATAACCGACCCATTGTTCCCTTGCAGTAATATTTAAGCTCGTATAACCATCGCTCCCGGCATGTGCAGGATTGATCAGGAATTTGTTATAGAGATACTGGTTGTATAAGGGCAGCTGCTGTGCGGTAGTTATTTGTCCCGCCACCACAAACAATAAAATGTAAATCAACCTTTTCATGACTCCTTGTTTAGCTATATCTATCTCACAATTGTTACATCTCCCACAAATAGTTTTGTTGCCGTTGTGCAAATCAATAACAAAATGGTATGCATCAACAGGGAGGTCAATACCTTTGCTTCTTCCATCCCATTGACTTGGATAACCACGTTCTGACTCCCAAACCATCTGACCCCATCTGTTGTAGATAGTTATTTCGACATCCGGATAGAATTCAATGTTACCTATGATCCAGGTGTCATTAATAAGGTCTCTGTTCGGTGAAAATGCATCAGGAATAAGAAGGCAGATATCATGCAGATATCTGACCATTGCAGAGTCTTTTACTGAACAATGGTTCAGGTCAGTGACAGTCACACTATAACGTCCGGAAGGAATATTTGATATATCTGTTCCGGTTGAATTGTCTGACCATACATAATTGTATTCAGTACCGGGAACTCCTCCGCTTGCATCTACGGTGACTGCTCCGTCAGGCGAGTCAGGACAGAAAGTGTCAATTATCTCAAATGTAAGCTTAATTTTTTCAGGCTCGGTCAGAGTAAAAGATGAATCTGCCTGGCAATTATTGGAATCTGTTATGATAACCTTATAGTTTCCGGCAGACAGGTTTGTACGTGTGCTGCCCATGGCACCATCAATCCAGAGATAGTCGGCAGAGCCTACATTGTTTAGAGCAGCCACGGCAATGGATCCTGTGCTTGCTCCGGCACAGCTTATATTGAAAGCTCCATCAGTGCTGACAGAAGGAATTATTGTCATACTGAGCTGTTTGGGCTCCGTCAGTACGAATGTTTCGGAAGTTACACAGTTGTTTACATCAGTAAGTGACAGAGTATATTCTCCTGCAACCAGTCCTGAAATATCCTCGGTAGATGCAGTAAACCCATCAGGACCTGTCCAGTCAAAGATGTAGGGAGCTAATTCCCTGGTTGGACTGACCCGGATATAACCATTTGCTTTACCGTAACAGGTTATATTGAAACCATTGTATGCTGAGATTTCGGTCGTATAATGAACCCTTGGATGTACCCATACTGTTACAATCTGTGGTTGTCCGATACAATCTGGTCCGCCATCGTCAGGAGAAATACGTGGAGTGAACATGTAGACAACCTGGTGTTTTTCAGTGCCACTATTGGTCAGAGTTTCAGTAAGGTTTGTCGGACTGGTGTATGTTCCGCCGGAAGTATTTCCACTGATTTCCGCATCTGCGGTAACAGTCAGGTTATATAGCCACTGTCCCTGCAATATTGTATTTGGATTACTTACAGATATTGTAGTGCTTTCACCATAACAGATGACTGATTCAGAAGAGCTGACAATGACCTGCGGAGTCGGATTCACCCAGATCTCAGCTGAAATATCGGGAAGTTCACACATGCCATATACTTCAGGCTTAATATTATAGATAACATTATGGGCCCCTGCATCCGAATTGTTCAATGTCTGGCGTATTGAAGAAAGAAGGCCGCTGTTGTCTCCGCTGGCACCCGATATTTCCGGAGCTGAAGTTACGGACCATGTCCAGGAGATGGCAGGAACATTAGACGAGAGGGTAAGGCTGGTTGTTTCTCCATCACAAATAATGTCTGCTGCCGGTGTTACTCCAGCGACCAGGTTATCAGCATAATGGACAGTTACAACTGAAGTACAGGTTCCAATATTTCCGGAATTGTCGGTAACCGTAAGCACTACGTTATTAGGACCGATATTTGTGCAGTCGAATTCCCTGACATCAATTGACATTGAAGCTATCCCGCAATTATCTGCGCTGCCGTTGTTGACATCCGATTCAGTAATGGTGGAAGTACCTGCATCCAGATCAAGATAAACATCAATGTTGCTGCATACTGCAACGGGATCAGTATTATCATTTACAGTTACCATGAAGCTGCAGTTTGCAGATAACCCGAAATCATCGGTTACAGTATAGTTTACAGTTGTAACTCCCAAATTAAAGGTATATGAATCCAGGTCATTGATGCCCGTTGCCGGAGACGAAGCAATTGTTGATCCCGTCATTACCCATGTGAGAGATTCAATGTTATTGTTGGGATCTGAATATCCGGCGTTCAATCCTGTATTTATCAGGATGTCACAGGTAGAAGTGCTTGTACCGGTAACAATTGACTGTGGACAGGTGATCTCAGGAGCAAGGTTGTTCAGGGACACTGTTACTTCATTACTTGTCGCAGTTATCTGTGCATTACCAGGATCAGTACCGGAAACCGTGGCCACATTCCTTATACTGCGTGCGTTTATATCGGCTGCAGTCACTGAATGGACAGCTGTACATGTTATCGTTGCTCCGGGTGCAAGGGTAAAGGGTGAACCGGAACACGTTACTGCAGCATCCGGGTCGGTCACCATAACATCTGTAAGGGTTACATTCCCGGAGTTGGTTACTGTAAGAGAGTAGTGAATAATATCTCCTGCAGTCGTAAATGTGGTTTCGCCTGAAGACTTAACAATTCTGATCTCAGGAACCTGCCGGGCTGGGACGCTTACACTTGACTGATCTGAATAAGAAGTTCCGGAGTAGTTGGTGGAAGCTCTGGCAGTATTGTCGATGCTGCCGTTATTTATGTCGTTCTGTGTAACCGTATATGATGTGGTTATTGGAGTAGATGCGCCCGGAGCAAGACTTGGCAGAGTTCTGTTAAGACCTGTAAGGGGATCAGTTACCAGAATGTTTGTAAGGAGAACGTTGCCGGTATTTGTAACCACAATAGTATAATTAATGGTACTTCCTACCGAGGAATAGTTTGTTTCCTGAGCCCTCTTGCTAATATCAATTCCGGGATTCAGGTCAGCTGTTACTCTCGCACTTGCTTCCCTGAAATACAGAGTTCCTGCATAATTAAAGGTTACAGAAGCGGTATTGTCAACATACCCCCTGTTAAGATCATTCTGAACAATGCTGTATGTATTGTTGTATGTTATGGTTGCCCCGGGGGCAAGGCTTGGAATTGTCTGGTTCAGTCCCGTCAGCGGGTCAATTACTACTACGTTTGTAAGCGTAACGTTACCGGTATTGGTTCCAATAACCCTGTAATTGATAGTCTGGCCGGAATTTGTATAGGTTCCCGGAGTTGCAGTTTTTGTGACGGTGAGTTCAGGTCCCTGATAACCAGAAACGGTTACATCATCGGCTTCAGAATAATCCTGACCACCAAAAGTATATGCGGCGATAGCCCTGTTCAAAACCTCACCTGCGTTAATGTCAGCCTGATCAATATTATAAGTTGTATTCAAAGTCCGTGATGCGCCTGGAGCCAGGCTTGATATGAGCAGGTTGAAATTTGTCAGCGGGTCAGTAATAATTATGTCAGTCAGGGTGACAGTTCCGGTATTTCTGACGACTATTGTGTAATGAATGACTTCACCAACAGTTGAGTAGCTGCTCTCTGTTGCGGTTTTGGTTATTGATAAGCCATGATTTTGATTTGTAATTGTGGTAACAGCCCGGGCAGTTACAGGGGTACTTACCTCGGTGCTTCTTACACTGACTGTATTGACCAGGTCTACGCCTGCATTAATGTCAGCCTGGGTAGCTGTATAGTCTGCAGTATATGTCCATACCTCTGACACATCGAGGACATTATCACCGTCGGCATCACCTGACGAATAGGCAGCACCTCCGGCAAACGGATCGGATACTGTAACGCCAGTGAGACCCACGGAACCGGTATTGGTTATGGTGATTGTATAGTTCAGGGTGACCGGAGCTGAGATGTTGGCCTGGTCAACCGACTTGGTAACAGCCAGGGAAGCAGAAGAAGATATTGTAGTAGTAGCCCGGGCAGTTACAGGAGTGGTTACCTCGGTGCTTCTTACACTGACTGTATTGACCAGGTCAACTAATGCATTGATGTCAGCCTGGGTAGCTGTATAGTCAGCAGTATATATCCATGTCTCTGACACATCGAGGACATTATCACCATCGGTATCACCTGAGGAGTAAGCAGCGCTGCCGGCAAACGGATCGGATACTATGACTCCTGTAAGTCCTACGGAACCGGTATTGACTATAGTAATGGTATAGTTCAGAGTCACCGGAGCGGATATGTTGGTCTGGTCGACGGTCTTGGTTACTGAAAGTGATGCAGAGGCATTCTCGGTGACAGTGGCGCTGGCAGTGGTAGAACAGCCGTTGGCATCGGTTATGGTAACATTGTAAGTACCTGCGGAGAGCCCTGAGATATCTTCAGTTGTAGCGGCGTTGCTCCAGGCAAATGTATAAGGAGCTGTTCCACCGGTAACAGTAAGGTTGACAGCACCGTCAGAAGCACCGGGAGCAGAAGCATTTGTGACGTTAGTTGAGGCATTCAGTGCAGGAGGCCCGATGACAGTAGCAGATGCACTGGCAGTGACTCCGGCGGCATCAGTGACAGTCACGGTATAATTACCTGCGGTGAGTCCGGAAATATCTTCAGTTGTAGCGGCGTTGCTCCAGACAAATGTATAAGGAGCGGTGCCGCCGGTAACCGTAAGGTTGACAGCACCGTCAGCAGCACCGGAGCATGAGGCATTTGTCACAGCCGTTGAAGCATTAATCGGAGAAGTATTCTCGGTGACGGTGGCGCTGGCAGTTGTTGAACAGCCGTTGGCATCGGTTATGGTAACATTGTAAGTACCTGCGGAGAGCCCTGAAATATCTTCAGTTGTAGCGGCGTTGCTCCAGGCAAATGTATAAGGAGCTGTTCCACCGGTAACAGTAAGGTTGACGGCACCGTCAGAAGCACCGGGAGCAGAAGCATTTGTGACGTTAGTTGAGGCATTAAGTGCAGGAGGCTCGATGACAGTAGCAGATGCATTGGCAGTGACTCCGGCGGCATCAGTGATGGTAACGGTGTAATTACCTGCGGTGAGTCCTGAAATATCTTCAGTTGTAGCGGCGTTGCTCCAGACAAATGTATAAGGAGCGGTGCCGCCGGTAACTGTAAGGTTGACAGCACCGTCAGCAGCACCGGCGCATGAGGCATTTGTCACAGCCGTTGAAGCATTAATCGGAGAAGTATTCTCGGTGACGGTGGCGCTGGCAGTTGTAGAACAGCCGTTGGCATCGGTTATGGTAACATTGTAAGTACCTGCGGAGAGCCCTGAGATATCTTCAGTTGTAGCGGCGTTGCTCCAGGCAAATGTATAAGGAGCTGTTCCACCGGTAACAGTAAGGTTGACAGCACCGTCAGAAGCACCGGGAGCAGAAGCATTTGTGACGTTAGTTGAGGCATTAAGTGCAGGAGGCTCGATGACAGTAGCAGATGCACTGGCAGTGACTCCGGCGGCATCAGTGACGGTCACGGTGTAATTACCTGCGGTGAGTCCTGAAATATCTTCAGTTGTAGCGGCGTTGCTCCAGACAAATGTATAAGGAGCAGTGCCGCCGGTAACCGTAAGGTTGACAGCACCGTCAGCAGCACCGGCGCATGAGGCATTTGTCACAGCCGTTGAAGCATTAATCGGAGAAGTATTCTCGGTGACGGTGGCGCTGGCAGTTGTAGAACAGCCGTTGGCATCGGTTATGGTAACATTGTAAGTACCTGCGGAGAGCCCTGAGATATCTTCAGTTGTAGCGGCGTTGCTCCAGGCAAATGTATAAGGAGCTGTCCCACCGGTAACAGTAAGGTTGACAGCACCGTCAGAAGCACCGGGAGAAGAAGCATTTGTGACGTTTGTTGAGGCATTCAGTGCAGGAGGCTCGATGACAGTAGCAGATGCACTGGCAGTGACTCCGGCGGCATCAGTGATGGTCACGGTGTAATTACCTGCGGTGAGTCCTGAAATATCTTCAGTTGTAGCGGCGTTGCTCCAGACAAATGTATAAGGAGCGGTGCCGCCGGTAACCGTAAGGTTGACAGCACCGTCAGCAGCACCGGCGCATGAGGCATTTGTCACAGCCGTTGAGGCATTAATCGGAGAAGTATTCTCGGTGACGGTGGCGCTGGCAGTGGTAGAACAGCCGTTGACATCGGTTATGGTAACATTGTAAGTACCTGCGGAGAGCCCAGAGATATCTTCAGTTGTAGCGGCGTTGCTCCAGGCAAAAGTATAAGGAGCTGTTCCACCGGTAACAGTAAGGTTGACGGCACCGTCAGAAGCACCGGGAGCAGAAGCATTTGTGACGTTAGTTGAGGCATTAAGTGCAGGAGGCTCGATGACAGTAGCAGATGCACTGGCAGTGACTCCGGCGGCATCAGTGATGGTCACGGTGTAATTACCTGCGGTGAGTCCGGAAATATCTTCAGTTGTAGCGGCGTTGCTCCAGACAAATGTATAAGGAGCGGTGCCGCCGGTAACCGTAAGGTTGACAGCACCGTCAGCAGCACCGGCGCATGAGGCATTTGTCACAGCCGTTGAAGCATTAATCGGAGAAGTATTCTCGGTGACGGTGGCGCTGGCAGTGGTAGAACAGCCGTTGGCATCGGTTATGGTAACATTGTAAGTACCTGCGGAGAGCCCTGAAATATCTTCAGTTGTAGCGGCGTTGCTCCAGGCAAATGTATAAGGAGCTGTTCCACCGGTAACAGTAAGGTTGACAGCACCGTCAGAAGCACCGGGAGCAGAAGCATTTGTGACGTTAGTTGAGGCATTCAGTGCAGGAGGCTCGATGACAGTAGCAGATGCACTGGCAGTGACTCCGGCGGCATCAGTGATGGTAACGGTGTAATTACCTGCGGTGAGCCCTGAAATATCTTCAGTTGTAGCGGCGTTGCTCCAGACAAATGTATAAGGAGCGGTGCCGCCGGTAACCGTAAGGTTGACAGCACCGTCAGCAGCACCGGCGCATGAGGCATTTGTCACAGCCGTTGAGGCATTAATCGGAGAAGTATTCTCGGTGACGGTGGCGCTGGCAGTTGTAGAACAGCCGTTGGCATCGGTTATGGTAACATTGTAAGTACCTGCGGAGAGCCCTGAGATATCTTCAGTTGTAGCGGCGTTGCTCCAGGCAAATGTATAAGGAGCTGTTCCACCGGTAACAGTAAGGTTGACAGCACCGTCAGAAGCACCGGGAGCAGAAGCATTTGTGACGTTAGTTGAGGCATTAAGTGCAGGAGGCTCGATGACAGTAGCAGATGCACTGGCAGTGACTCCGGCGGCATCAGTGATAGTAACGGTGTAATTACCTGCGGTGAGTCCTGAAATATCTTCAGTTGTAGCGGCGTTGCTCCAGGCAAATGTATAAGGAGCGGTGCCGCCGGTAACCGTAAGGTTGACAGCACCGTCAGCAGCACCGGCGCATGAGGCATTTGTCACAGCCGTTGAGGCATTAATCGGAGAAGTATTCTCGGTGACAGTGGCGCTGGCAGTTGTAGAACAGCCGTTGGCATCGGTTATGGTAACATTGTAAGTACCTGCGGAGAGCCCTGAGATATCTTCAGTTGTAGCGGCGTTGCTCCAGGCAAATGTATAAGGAGCTGTTCCACCGGTAACAGTAAGGTTGACAGCACCGTCAGAAGCACCGGGAGCAGAAGCATTTGTGACGTTAGTTGAGGCATTCAGTGCAGGTGTGGTTGTTATATCCATGGTTGTTGTTGTTCCGCACTGACCGGCATCAGGAGTAAAGGTATAAGTTATGGTTCCGGCAGTTGTAGTGCTTATCACAGCGGGGTTCCATGTACCGGTTATCCCGTTTGTTGATGAGGCAGGCAGCGGCGGTGCGACAGCACTCTGGCAGAGAGGACCTAACTGGGTGAATGTGGGAGTGATCGAAGTAGTCACCACAATATCCATGGTGGTTGTTGTTCCGCACTGACCGGCATCAGGAGTGAATGTATATGTTATGGTACCGGCAGCAGCGGTTGATATGACAGCCGGAGCCCAGGTACCTGTAATACCATTGTTTGAAGTCAGAGGCAGAGTTCCGGGTGTGGCACCGACGCAGTAAGGACCGAGCTGGGTGAATGTCGAAGTGACGGAAGTGTTAACCACGATATCCATTGTGGTTACCGTACCGCACTGACCGGCATCAGGAGTGAATGTATATGTTATGGTACCGGCAGCAGCAGTTGAAATGACAGCCGGAGCCCAGGTACCTGTAATACCATTGTTTGAAGTCAGAGGCAGAGTTCCGGGTGTGGCACCGACGCAGTAAGGACCGAGCTGTGTGAATGTCGAAGTGACGGAAGTGTTAACCACGATATCCATGGTGGCTACCGTACCGCACTGACCGGCATCAGGAGTGAATGTATATGTTATGGTACCGGCAGCAGCAGTTGAAATGACAGCCGGAGCCCAGGTACCTGTAATACCATTGTTTGAAGTCAGAGGCAGAGTTCCGGGTGTGGCACCGACGCAGTAAGGACCGAGCTGTGTGAATGTCGAAGTGACGGATGTGTTAACCACGATATCCATTGTGGCTACCGTACCGCACTGACCGGCATCAGGAGTGAATGTATAAGTTATTGTACCGGCAGCAGCAGTTGAAATGACAGCCGGAGCCCAGGTACCTGTAATACCATTGTTTGAAGTCAGAGGCAGAGTTCCGGGTGTTGCACCGACGCAGTAAGGACCGAGCTGTGTGAATGTCGAAGTGACGGATGTGTTAACCACGATATCCATAGTGGCTACCGTACCGCACTGACCGGCATCAGGAGTGAATGTATATGTTATGGTACCGGCAGCAGCGGTTGAAATGACAGCCGGAGCCCAGGTACCTGTAATACCATTGTTTGAAGTCAGAGGCAGAGTTCCGGGTGTGGCACCGACGCAGTACGGACCGAGCTGTGTGAATGTCGAAGTGACGGATGTGTTAACCACGATATCCATTGTGGTTACGTACCGCACTGACCGGCATCAGGAGTGAATGTATATGTTATGGTACCGGCAGCAGCGGTTGAGATGACAGCCGGAGCCCAGGTACCTGTAATACCATTGTTTGAAGTCAGAGGCAGAGTTCCGGGTGTGGCACCGACGCAGTAAGGACCGAGCTGTGTGAATGTCGAAGTGACGGATGTGTTAACCACGATATCCATTGTGGCTACAGTACCGCACTGACCCGCATCAGGAGTGAATGTATATGTTATGGTACCGGCAGCAGCAGTTGATATGACAGCCGGAGCCCAGGTACCTGTAATACCATTGTTTGAAGTCAGAGGCAGAGTTCCGGGTGTGGCACCGACGCAGTAAGGACCGAGCTGTGTGAATGTCGAAGTGACGGATGTGTTAACCACGATATCCATTGTGGCTACCGTACCGCACTGACCGGCATCAGGAGTGAATGTATATGTTGTTGTACCGGCAGCAGCAGTTGAAATGACAGCCGGAGCCCAGGTACCTGTAATACCATTGTTTGAAGTCAGAGGCAGAGTGCCGGGTGTGGCACCGACGCAGTAAGGACCGAGCTGTGTGAATGTCGAAGTGACGGATGTGTTAACCACGATATCCATTGTGGCTACCGTACCGCACTGACCGGCATCAGGAGTGAATGTATATGTTATGGTACCGGCAGCAGCAGTTGAAATGACAGCCGGAGCCCAGGTACCTGTAATACCATTGTTTGAAGTCAGAGGCAGAGTTCCGGGTGTTGCACCGACGCAGTAAGGACCGAGCTGTGTGAATGTCGAAGTGACGGATGTGTTAACCACGATATCCATAGTGGCTACCGTACCGCACTGACCGGCATCAGGAGTGAATGTATATGTTATGGTACCGGCAGCAGCGGTTGAAATGACAGCCGGAGCCCAGGTACCTGTAATACCATTGTTTGAAGTCAGAGGCAGAGTTCCGGGTGTGGCACCGACGCAGTAAGGACCGAGCTGTGTGAATGTCGAAGTGACGGATGTGTTAACCACGATATCCATTGTGGCTACCGTACCGCACTGACCGGCATCAGGAGTGAATGTATATGTTATGGTACCGGCAGCAGCGGTTGAAATGACAGCCGGAGCCCATGTACCTGTAATACCATTGTTTGAAGTCAGAGGCAGAGTTCCGGGTGTGGCACCGACGCAGTACGGACCGAGCTGTGTGAATGTCGAAGTGACGGAAGTGTTAACCACGATATCCATAGTGGCTACCGTACCGCACTGACCGGCATCAGGAGTGAATGTATATGTTATGGTACCGGCAGCAGCGGTTGAAATGACAGCCGGAGCCCAGGTACCTGTAATACCATTGTTTGAAGTCAGAGGCAGAGTTCCGGGTGTGGCACCGACGCAGTAAGGACCAAGCTGTGTGAATGTCGAAGTGACGGAAGTGTTAACCACGATATCCATTGTGGCTACCGTACCGCACTGACCGGCATCAGGAGTGAATGTATATGTTATGGTACCGGCAGCAGCGGTTGAAATGACAGCCGGAGCCCAGGTACCTGTAATACCATTGTTTGAAGTCAGAGGCAGAGTTCCGGGTGTGGCACCGACGCAGTAAGGACCGAGCTGTGTGAATGTCGAAGTGACGGATGTGTTAACCACGATATCCATTGTGGCTACCGTACCGCACTGACCGGCATCAGGAGTGAATGTATATGTTATGGTACCGGCAGCAGCGGTTGAAATGACAGCCGGAGCCCAGGTACCTGTAATACCATTGTTTGAAGTCAGAGGCAGAGTTCCGGGTGTGGCACCGACGCAGTAAGGACCAAGCTGTGTGAATGTCGAAGTGACGGATGTGTTAACCACGATATCCATTGTGGCTACCGTACCGCACTGACCGGCATCAGGAGTGAATGTATATGTTATGGTACCGGCAGCAGCAGTTGATATGACAGCCGGAGCCCAGGTACCTGTTATGCCGTTGTTTGAAGTCAGAGGCAGAGTTCCGGGTGTGGCACCGACGCAGTAAGGACCGAGCTGTGTGAATGTCGAAGTGACGGATGTGTTAACCACGATATCCATTGTGGCTACCGTACCGCACTGACCGGCATCAGGAGTGAATGTATATGTTATGGTACCGGCAGCAGCGGTTGAAATGACAGCCGGAGCCCAGGTACCTGTTATACCGTTGTTTGAAGTAAGAGGCAGAGTTCCGGGTGTAGCACCGACGCAGTAAGGACCGAGCTGTGTGAATGTCGAAGTGACGGATGTGTTAACCACGATATCCATTGTTGCCACAGTACCGCACTGACCGGCATCAGGAGTGAATGTATATGTTATTGTACCGGCAGCAGCAGTTGAAATGACAGCCGGAGCCCAGGTACCTGTAATACCGTTGTTTGAAGTCAGAGGCAGAGTTCCGGGTGTGGCACCGACGCAGTAAGGACCGAGCTGTGTGAATGTCGAAGTGACGGATGTGTTAACCACGATATCCATTGTGGCTACCGTACCGCACTGACCGGCATCAGGAGTGAATGTATATGTTATGGTACCGGCAGCAGCGGTTGAAATGACAGCCGGAGCCCATGTACCTGTAATACCATTGTTTGAAGTCAGAGGCAGAGTTCCGGGTGTGGCACCAACGCAGTAAGGACCGAGCTGGGTGAATGTCGAAGTGACAGATGTGTTAACCACGATATCCATTGTGGCTACCGTACCGCACTGACCTGCATCAGGAGTGAATGTATATGTTATGGTACCGGCAGCAGCAGTTGAAATGACAGCCGGAGCCCAGGTACCTGTAATACCATTGTTTGAAGTCAGAGGCAGAGTTCCGGGTGTTGCACCGACGCAGTAAGGACCGAGCTGTGTGAATGTCGAAGTGACGGATGTGTTAACCACGATATCCATAGTGGCTACCGTACCGCACTGACCGGCATCAGGAGTGAATGTATATGTTATGGTACCGGCAGCAGCAGTTGAAATGACAGCCGGAGCCCAGGTACCTGTAATACCATTGTTTGAAGTCAGAGGCAGAGTTCCGGGTGTTGCACCGACGCAGTAAGGACCGAGCTGTGTGAATGTCGAAGTGACGGATGTGTTAACCACGATATCCATAGTGGCTACCGTACCGCACTGACCGGCATCAGGAGTGAATGTATATGTTATGGTACCGGCAGCAGCAGTTGATATGACAGCCGGAGCCCAGGTACCTGTAATACCGTTGTTTGAAGTCAGAGGCAGAGTTCCGGGTGTTGCACCGACGCAGTAAGGACCGAGCTGTGTGAATGTCGAAGTGACGGATGTGTTAACCACGATATCCATTGTGGCTACCGTACCGCACTGACCGGCATCAGGAGTGAATGTATATGTTATGGTACCGGCAGCAGCGGTTGAAATGACAGCCGGAGCCCAGGTACCTGTAATACCATTGTTTGAAGTCAGAGGCAGAGTTCCGGGTGTGGCACCAACGCAGTACGGACCGAGCTGTGTGAATGTCGAAGTGACGGATGTGTTAACCACGATATCCATTGTGGCTACCGTACCGCACTGACCGGCATCAGGAGTGAATGTATATGTTATGGTACCGGCAGCAGCGGTTGAAATGACAGCCGGAGCCCAGGTACCTGTTATACCGTTGTTTGAAGTCAGAGGCAGAGTTCCGGGTGTGGCACCGACGCAGTAAGGACCGAGCTGTGTGAATGTCGAAGTGACGGATGTGTTAACCACGATATCCATAGTGGCTACCGTACCGCACTGACCGGCATCAGGAGTGAAGGTATATGTTATGGTACCGGCAGCAGCGGTTGATATGACAGCCGGAGCCCAGGTACCTGTAATACCATTGTTTGAAGTCAGAGGCAGAGTTCCGGGTGTGGCACCGACGCAGTAAGGACCGAGCTGTGTGAATGTCGAAGTGACGGATGTGTTAACCACGATATCCATTGTGGCTACAGTACCGCACTGACCGGCATCAGGAGTGAATGTATATGTTATGGTACCGGCAGCAGCGGTTGAAATGACAGCCGGAGCCCAGGTACCTGTAATACCGTTGTTTGAAGTCAGAGGCAGAGTTCCGGGTGTGGCACCGACGCAGTACGGACCGAGCTGTGTGAATGTCGAAGTGACGGATGTGTTAACCACGATATCCATTGTGGCTACAGTACCGCACTGACCGGCATCAGGAGTGAATGTATATGTTATGGTACCGGCAGCAGCAGTTGAAATGACAGCCGGAGCCCAGGTACCTGTAATACCATTGTTTGAAGTCAGAGGCAGAGTTCCGGGTGTGGCACCGACGCAGTAAGGACCGAGCTGTGTGAATGTCGAAGTGACGGATGTGTTAACCACGATATCCATTGTGGCTACAGTACCGCACTGACCGGCATCAGGAGTGAATGTATATGTTATTGTACCGGCAGCAGCGGTTGAAATGACAGCCGGAGCCCAGGTACCTGTAATACCATTGTTTGAAGTCAGAGGCAGAGTTCCGGGTGTGGCACCGACGCAGTAAGGACCGAGCTGTGTGAATGTCGAAGTGACGGATGTGTTAACCACGATATCCATAGTGGCTACCGTACCGCACTGACCGGCATCAGGAGTGAATGTATATGTTATGGTACCGGCAGCAGCAGTTGAAATGACAGCCGGAGCCCAGGTACCTGTAATACCATTGTTTGAAGTCAGAGGCAGAGTTCCGGGTGTGGCACCGACGCAGTAAGGACCGAGCTGTGTGAATGTCGAAGTGACAGATGTGTTAACCACGATATCCATTGTTGCCACAGTACCGCACTGACCGGCATCAGGAGTGAATGTATATGTTATTGTTCCGGCAGCGGCGGTTGAAATGACAGCCGGAGCCCAGGTACCTGTAATACCATTGTTTGAAGTAAGAGGCAGAGTTCCGGGTGTTGCACCGACGCAGTACGGACCGAGCTGTGTGAATGTCGAAGTGACGGAAGTGTTAACCACGATATCCATTGTGGCTACCGTACCGCACTGACCGGCATCAGGAGTGAATGTATATGTTATGGTACCGGCAGCAGCAGTTGAAATGACAGCCGGAGCCCATGTACCTGTAATACCATTGTTTGAAGTCAGAGGCAGAGTTCCGGGTGTGGCACCGACGCAGTAAGGACCGAGTTGTGTGAAGGTTGGTGTGACAGAAGCAGGACCATCATTTACTGTTGCACTTGTCAGATAAGTGCAATTTGTTGCATCTGTAATAGTTACAACATAAATACCTGCTGTGACAGAGTTTAAATCCTGTGTTGTTGCTCCATTACTCCATAAATATAGATAGGGAACTATTTCCTCCTGAGACACTGAGATCTACAGCTCCTGTTGCACTACCTGCACAAGAGGTATTGGTAACATTTGTAGTAGCACTCATTCCGGAAGCAGGTTGAGTGACTGTTCCGCTTGCAGAGGCTGTACATCCATTAGAATCAGTAATATCAACGATATAAGTTCCTGAGGGAATTGCAGTTAAATCTTCTGTTGTTGCACCATTGCTCCACAAATAGAGGTACGGAGAAGTTCCACCAGACACTGTAAGATTAATTGCTCCGGTTGAGGCACCGTAGCAAATGACATTTGTTACTGCTATTGATGCATTTATAATAAAAGGTTGATTTACGGTACCAGCGTAAATAGCTGTGCATCCGTTGCCATCCGTTACAGTCACACTGTAGTTACCTGCGGTGAGGTTACTAATGTCTTCGGTAATTGCTCCGTTGCTCCATAGATAAGTGTATGGAGAAGTTCCACCCGTAACGGTAATGTTGATTGCTCCTGTGGAGGCTCCTAAACAACCGACATTAGTTATAGAAGCTGAGATCGTTATTGCAGGTGGTTGATTTACAGTTAAGTTAGTATTTGCTGAACATCCGTATGAGTCAGTCACAACGACATTATAATTTCCGGCGATAAGCCCTGAAATATCTTGAGTTGTTGCACCATTACTCCATAAATATGTAAAAGGTGGGGCTCCTCCGGTAACAGTGAGGTCAATGGTTCCGGTTGCATCACCATTGCAAATTGGATCGGTAGAACTTCCGCTAAGGCTGATATCTGAGTCAACTGTTATTGAAAGAGTTGTGCTATTTGAACATTGACCTATATCAGGAGTGAATGTATAAGTTGTCGTACCAGCTGATGAAGTATTAATTACAGCAGGACTCCAGGTCCCCGTAACTCCGTCAGTTGAAGTTACAGGTAATGTTGGAGGAGTTGAATTCAGGCAAAGAGGACCAATTGGTATAAATATCGGTGTAACAATTGGATTTATGGTGATTATCATCTGGGCTACCGTACCGCACTGACCGGCATCAGGAGTGAATGTATATGTTATGGTACCGGCAGCAGCAGTTGAAATGACAGCCGGAGCCCAGGTACCTGTAATACCATTGTTTGAAGTAAGAGGCAGAGTTCCGGGTGTGGCACCGACGCAGTAAGGACCGAGCTGTGTGAATGTCGAAGTGACGGATGTGTTAACCACGATATCCATTGTGGCTACCGTACCGCACTGACCGGCATCAGGAGTGAATGTATATGTTATTGTACCGGCAGCAGCGGTTGAAATGACAGCCGGAGCCCAGGTACCTGTAATACCATTGTTTGAAGTCAGAGGCAGAGTTCCGGGTGTGGCACCGACGCAGTACGGACCGAGCTGTGTGAATGTCGACGTGACAGATGTGTTAACCACGATATCCATTGTGGCTACCGTACCGCATTGACCGGCATCAGGAGTGAATGTATATGTTATGGTACCGGCAGCAGCGGTTGAAATGACAGCCGGAGCCCAGGTACCTGTAATACCATTGTTTGAAGTCAGAGGCAGAGTTCCGGGTG
>CAVPGA010000006.1:0-213233 GCA_963703935.1 uncultured Bacteroidales bacterium
GCGACGGCGCTCACGCCGCGACGCAACAACCGGTTTCGTGATCGGTCAGTGCTTAATGGCGACCACGGCGTCGCCGGTCCCACCCCGCCGGCAACGGCGCGACTTCGCGCCTTCTCCGGCAGCGGCTCCGGTTTGCGTTCCAGCGCCATTTCCAGTACCTGGTCGATCCACTTCACCGGATGGATATCGAGCCGGTTCTTCATGTTGTCAGGAATTTCGGCCAGATCCTTGACGTTCTCTTCCGGAATCAGCACGATCTTGATGCCGCCGCGATGCGCCGCCAGCAGCTTTTCCTTCAGGCCGCCGATCGGCAGCACTTCGCCGCGCAGCGTGATTTCGCCGGTCATCGCCACATCGGCGCGCACCGGAATGCCGGTCAGCGCCGACACCATTGCCGTGCACATGCCGACACCCGCGCTCGGCCCATCCTTGGGCGTGGCACCCTCGGGCAGGTGGATGTGCATGTCGTTCTTCTGGTAGAAATCCTCGGGGATGCCCGAGCGTTGCGAGCGGCTGCGCACCACGCGTGAGCGCAGCCTGGATCGATTCCTGCATCACCTCACCCAGCTTGCCGGTGGATGACCTTGCCCTTGCCCGGCATGCACCGCAGCTTCGATGGTCAGCAATTCGCCGCCCACCTCGGTCCACGCCAGACCGGTCACCTGACCGACCTGATTGTTCTTCTCGGCAATGCCGAAGCTATAGCGGCGCACACCGAGATATTTGTCCAGGTTCTGCGCATTGACCGTGATCTTGGTCGTCACGGCCTCTTCAGCACCAGCGCCTTGACCACCTTGCGGCAGATCTTGGAAATCTCGCGCTCCAGCGCACGCACGCCGGCCTCGCGCGTGTAGTAGCGCACGATGTCGCGGATGGCGCTCTCGGAAATGCTGATTTCCTCCGGCTTCAGGCCATTGTTCTTCAGCTGCTTGGGCATCAGATAGCGGTGCGCGATGTTGAGCTTTTCGTCCTCGGTATAGCCGGACAGACGAATGATTTCCATGCGATCCAGCAGCGGCGCCGGAATGTTCATGCTGTTCGCCGTGGCCACGAACATCACGTCGGACAGGTCGTACTCGACCTCGACGTAGTGATCACTAAAGGTGTGGTTCTGCTCCGGATCGAGCACTTCAAGCAAGCGCCGACGACGGATCGCCGCGGAAGTCCATGCCCATCTTGTCCACTTCGTCGAGCAGGAACAGCGGATTGCGCACGCCGACCTTGGTCATGTTCTGCAGGATCTTGCCCGGCATGGAGCCGATGTAGGTGCGGCGATGGCCGCGAATCTCCGCTTCGTCGCGCACTCCGCCCAGCGACATGCGCACGAACTTGCGGTTGGTCGCGCGCGCGATCGACTGGCCCGAGCGAGGTCTTGCCCACACCCGGCGGGCCCACCAGACACAGGATCGGGCGCCTTCATCTTGTCCACGCGTTGCTGCACCGCAAGGTATTCGACGATGCGTTCCTTGACCTTGTCCAGACCATAGTGATCCGCTTCCAGCACCTCTTCGGCGTTTTTCAGATCGGTGCTGATCTTGGTTTTCTTCTTCCAGGGCAGGCCGACCAGCACGTCGATGTAGTTGCGCACCACGGTCGCCTCGGCAGACATCGGCGACATCAGCCGCAGCTTCTTCAGCTCGGCCTCGGCCTTGGCGCGCGCATCTTTGGGCATGTGCGCAGCCTTGATTTTCTTTTCCAGATCATCAATATCGGCGCCCTCTTCGCCCTCGCCCAGTTCTTTCTGGATCGCCTTTACCTGCTCGTTCAGGTAGTACTCGCGCTGGCTCTTTTCCATCTGCCGCTTGACACGACCGCGGATACGCTTTTCGACTTGCAGGATGTCGAGCTCCGCTTCGAGCAGGCCCAGCAGATGCTCAAGGCGCTGGCGCACATCAAAAATTTCCAGCACTTCCTGCTTCTGCTCCAGCTTGAGCGGCAGATGTGCAGCAATGGTATCTGCCAGGCGTCCGGCATCATCTATGCCCGCCAGCGAAGTCAGAATTTCCGGCGGGATCTTTTTGTTGAGTTTTACGTACTGGTCGAACTGGTTGATCAGCGCGCGACGCATCGCCTCCAGCCTCGGTGGCCAAGGTTGTCATCCGCCGCTACCGGCTCGATGTCGGCATCAAAATGGGTCTTTTCGTCCAGCACACGCAAAACCTTGGCGCGCTGCGTGCCCTCTACCAGCACCTTGACCGTGCCGTCCGGCAATTTCAGCATCTGCAAAATGTTAGCGATGCTGCCGATGCGGTACAGGTCATCAATGGCAGGCTCATCCTTGGCGGCAGATTTTTGCGCCACCAGCACAATGCTCTTGCCCGCTTCCATAGCGGATTCCAGTGCCTTGATGGACTTTGCGCGCCCGACGAATAGCGGAATCACCATATGGGGAAATACCACCACGTCGCGCAGGGGAAGCCAGCGGGAGCGTCAGCGCGGTCATGTCACCCCCTGAGGTCGTGTTGGTCATCGCGTGTCACCTGAGTAGTGGGCACATCCGAGGAAACATGCGGGCGGCGGGGGCGCATTTCAAGCCACGCCACAAGCCGTTGATGGAGAAGGCTTCCGTGCCGGCGGGCGCGACCGGGAACGAGCTCCGTAGCCGCCGTCAAACTTCAACTTCTTACTAAGCGTCTCGACAACAATATCTGAATAACCGGCATCGAGGACCAGGTTATTTATCTTTTCGATTCTCAGGTTGTCATATCTTGAATTTCCGACAATTGAACTTGTTTCCCCAACTGCATCTTTGAATATTTGCTGTCGAGAAGCAGAGCCTGGCTCTTTTCAATTTCAAGATCGCCTGAATATCTTACAATGATGTCAAGCCAGCCGGCCGATGATATTGATGCTTTACCATACGCCAGGCTCAGATGGTTTAAAGGTTTTTCATTTCCTCTTGTCAATGTGTCGGCTGTAAGGTTCCCGTATTTGATATCGAGGTTTACAAGTCCTGCTATCTCATCAAGATCGGTATTTCCGTATCTGTTTGACAGTGTAAAGTTTATACCGGTTGGCATTTTAACATTATAATCAATGCTGAATCTTCTTGAATCACCTCCCCATCCGGTAAAATTGAATTTTTCATCAATAACTGTTTTTGCCGAGATTAAATTTTCGTCCTTCCGAAAACTGAACATCAATATAGCTCAAGAGCTTCTCAGCTCTTTCCCTGTTTGGTAATTCAACAGTTATCTTTACATCAATTATCACCTGATTCTGATCTGAAGTTTCTACAGCACATCACCGTATTTGTTGCTTATATCCAGTGTTGTATCTGGGCCTGCTGTGTACTCTTTGTGAAATTCCTTTGAAACTTCTTGCGCAGATATTGTGGTTGTCAGTAAGAGTGCTGAGAAAAGAAGTACATCCTGATTTATAGGATCTGTTTTTCATCTTCTGTCTTTATTTGATTTTCATTCCTGATTGCTTTAAGCTGATTGACTATATAGGTCATGACTTCCAGTTTAGTCTGATAATGCTCTATCATTGCATTTATAATTCTTTCATCATTTGGATTTGCCTTAAGTTCTTTCTGAAGCTGAACATAAACTGAATCCATGCTTTTCATCTCTTCAAGGAGCATCTCTTTCTGTTCCGGATTATTTTTCAGATCAATATTCACAATTTCACCTTCCATCAGATTGACCTGATGCACATAGTAGTTTTCAACCTCCTTGTACTGAGGTGAAACATCACCAAGTGTCATTCTGCTCCTGTCAGGCCTGATGAAATGATCCCATGTCCAGAGTGATGAAAGTGTAACAAGCAAGTGTAACAACTGCTGCTTTCAGAAGGTAAGGAACAATACTTCTTTTTATAGTTTTGACTGGAAATCTTATTTCAAGTTTCCTGTTGAACCTGTTCAAAGTGACCTTCCGATGGTTCTGCATCTTCGAAGAAGTCCTTGTTATTCCTGATTATGTCTTCTATAGTTTTCATTCCTGATAAATTTTTCATTTTCTTCTTAATTCTCCAATAAGTTTCTGTTTTGCCCTTGAAAGCTGTGATCTTGATGTGCTGCTGTGATATTGACAGTATTTCTGCAATTTCATCATGATCATAACCTTCAAGAAGGTAGAGTGAAAGAATTATCCTGTATCCATCAGGAAGTCTTTCAATTGCTTCCTTAACCTCTTCAACCCTGACATCAATTTCTTCATTCCTGGCAGTATCATCACTGCTTTCATCTCTGATACCAATATGAGACTCAATATCTTCAAAGACCGCTTTTCTTTTACTCAGGGCATCCAGTGACCGGTTTATCACTATTTTTTTCAGCCATGCACCGAAACTCACTGTTCCTGAATAGGTGTCAATTTTTTCAAAGGCCGACAGGAACGATTCCTGCATTATATCTTCGGCTTCCATCGTGTCGTTCACAATCCTCAGACTTGTATTGTACATTGCTTTATAGTACAACTTGTAAATCTGAAACTGTGCTTTCTGGTCACCTGTTTTACACCCGTCCAGAAGATCCTGGTGTAAGTTTCTGAATGCCGCTTCTACATTTGCCATCTTTAAGTAAAGACTAGTTTTTATATGTAGTTGCTGCACCCACTGTCTACTTAATTATTTCAATCAAAAGACGTGGGTATAACTTTTAATGCTGCACTCAATTTAAGAATTTTTTAAAATTTTTAGAAAAAATATCAGAATTAATCCCTGGGTTACCTGTCCGGTTGCGTAATCAAGCTCTGAACCAAACATACTGTGAGGAATTGAATAAACAAGCAGAAGTACAACTGCTGCCAGTGCTGTATAAAGAGGTCTCTCTTTTTTCCGGTTCATTACAACTGCAAGAATCCAGAATATAAATGCAATCAGTGTTTTATTGTCAGTAAGATCCCATCCAAAGGGAACTCCTGTCCATAATTCTCCGAATGCATATTTCTGAACCAGCGGACCAAGTATCATTCCTCCGCAATAAACAGAAGAACAAGTGTCCATACTGCATATTTCTTGTATAGAGGATATTTGATAATGCTCATCAGTCCTGCAAGGGTTGAAAACAGCATTGCAAGGAACATAAACAGAATATGAGGAATCAAGAATATAGCCGGGAACACTTCCTTTAAATCTGATAACAACCGGCTCATCCCTGAAAAGGGTATTAGTTCCCTTTGAATCAGTTATTTCGACATAATACTGAGTTTACCTGCTGCAGGCTGCTTGCGGGATTTCAGCAAAAAATCCCTTTTCCTCGGTAATTTTAAAAACCTTATTCATAAGGAAGGAATTAACAGGATAAACCTTGTATATAAAGTCAGCTGACCTGATATTCGTCATTTGATCTGAATCGTTTGTAGAAAAGTTTTGCCTTAATAGTGGTATCCGTGAATCGCCAGCTTTACTTCAGGACGTTCATCAAGCCCAAGACTTCGGACAAGTTTCAGCTCATAAGTTGTGTCATTGACGGTCAACATCGGCTCTCTTTGGATAGGTAGGTCCGGTTTTTCTCTGGTAAAATGCTGCTCCGATATGTAATTATAAATGCCAGAAACCAGAGAATAAATTTTTTCATTTCGATATCTTTAATCTTAGACGTTTAACTTTCATAATTGTATCAGGAGAACCTCTTTTTTTCCATTGCGAAGAACTTCAACACTTATTGTCTGTCCATGTTTAAGCTGTCTCATCCGGAACATATAATCCTGTATATTATTTACTGCTCTTTCCGTTTATAGATGTAATTATATCACCTTTTTTCATTCCACCAAGAGCAGCAGGCTTACCCGGAGTAACAAAATCAGCCCTCAGACCATTTTTTACATTTCCTGCAAAATCAGGCATAATCCCCAGGGTGACACCTTTTCGCCTGCATGGCACGGCTTACCACGGTCCTTTCGGCCCTGCTTCCCTGAACTTAAGCCTTTCAGGTGAATTTGCAAGATTCTCTCTGCAACATTGAAAATCAGGTCTGAAATTGACTACCATTCCTTGTAATTTATTTTATCCCAGGTATCTGCCGGAGTATGATAATCGAGATGAGCTCCGGTGGAATAAAACAATACCGGAATATTCTTTCCGTAAAATGATGAATGATCAGAAGGTCCATATCCTTCTTCAGAAAAGGTGAGTCTTAATCAGGCTGGTATCGCTGAGGTTTGAATACAAGATCCTTTAAGTCCTTCAGCAGTACCTACGCCTCCAACCTGCAAGGAAGCTTGTATCCTGTAACCTCCCGACCATATCGAGATTTATCATGGCATTAACTTTTGTCAGATCAATTCCGGGATTCTCAGTAAAATATTTTGAACCGAGCAGTCCCATCTTCTTCACCGGAAAAGGCAGCAAAGACAATGCTTCTTTTATGACTTCCTTTTGTCAGGGCAAATTTTTCTGCAAGTTCGATCATTTCGCCAACTCCTGATGCATTATCATCTGCACCATGATGAACAGCAATAGTATCGACTGCCCTGCTTGATGAACCTGGTCCGCCCATCCCCAGATGATCAAAATGAGCACCAATAATAACATATTCATTTTTAAGCTTCTCATCTTCGCCTGGCAAGCATCATTACAACATTCCTTGTTTCGGAACTTTCCCTCTACGACATCTGACCCTGCATCTGACAATTTCGCCTGATTTAAAACCATAAGGCTTTCTTGTTTTTATCAGTCTGTTTTCAAGATCAGCAACAGTGGTTTTTGCATTTTTAAGAATACTGATCAGCAAGTTCTCTTTTAATTCTTAAAACAGGAATCTCAACGGAATAATCGGATGATGAAAGCGATTCAAATTTATCCTCAGCGATCAAGAACAGGTCCTGATACCAGCAATACACCTGCAGCTCCCATATCTTTGGCAAGCAAGTGCTTTATCCCTGTCACCTGCTGAAGGGAATAAAACCGCTGACAGTTTTTTCAGGTTCCGGATCCCCCAGAGAATAAGCACCCATTTTCCCTTAACATCCAGTGTTTTCATAATCATTCCATTTCAGGCTGTCATTGTTAATATTAAAACCATATCCTGCAAAAACTACATCAGATTCAAGTTCTGAATTACCGCTGAAAGAGAATGGGATAAAATCTTTATCAGGTCTGTAATCAATGCTGTTCAATTGAGAAGAAATTCATTTTTCCGGGAACTACTTTATCCGTGACCTCGATATCTCTGAAATCCGTCTCCCGTAAGAGGTATCAAGACCTGCCGATGCAAGCTGTCTCCTGATATAATCTGCAGCCAGGCTGTCACCGGGTGTACCTGTCACCCTTCCTTTAAGCGAATCGGAAGAAAGATATTTTATATGATCCTGAAGCTCTTCAGTTGTAACCTCTGGATTTTTTCCCTGGTACAGGAGATGACTATTAACCAGACCAGCACCAGAATAGGAGCAATCCGGTATGACATATTGATGGAATATTTATCGTAAGTATACATATAACAATTGTATTACAGGGATCACCTGTAAATTAAAAGAAGTTGTGTTAATAAAATAACATTACATTATTCAAAAAGTTTAAAGGTCTCCTTTATCAGTCCAATTGCTTCTCTGAGCTGTGCTTCAGTAATGACAAGGGGAGGAGCAAAACGGATTATATGTTCATGAGTCGGTTTGGCTATAACTCCATTGTCTTTCATTGCCAGACATACATCCCAGGCTGTTTTCCCATTCTTTGGCCTGATAACAACTGCATTAAGAAGTCCTTTTCCGCGTACAAGCTCAATCATATCCGATTTTATACTGCTTAATTCGTCACGGAATATTTTACCAAGCCTTTCAGCATTTTCAGCAAGCTTTTCATCTTTTATTACTTCAAGAGCAGCAATTGCAACTTTGGCAGCAAGCGGATTTCCTCCGAAAGTTGAACCATGTTCACCGGGTTTGATTGTCAGCATTATCTCATCATCAGCCAGAACTGCAGAAACAGGTAATACACCTCCTGACAAGTGCTTTACCAAGTATCAGGATATCCGGACGTACACCTTCATGATCGCATGCAAGCAGTTTTCCTGTACGGGCAATTCCTGTCTGTACTTCATCTGCAATAAAAAGAACATTTTTTGATTTGCACAGATCATATGCTTTTTTCAGATAGCCTTCATCAGGAACAAATACACCTGCTTCACCCTGAATGGGTTCAACAAGGAAACCTGCAACATCCGGATCTTTAAGTGCATTTTCAAGAGCGTTCATATCATTATAGGGTATAATAATAAATCCCGGAGTAAAGGGACCGTAGTCATTTCTTGCATCAGGATCGGTTGACATTGAAATAATGGTAATTGTCCTGCCATGGAAATTACCTTCGCAGGCAATTATTTTTGCATTATTCTCTTTGATGCCTTTTTTCTTATAAGCCCATTTACGGCACAGCTTAAGCGCTGTTTCATCTGCTTCAGCACCTGAATTCATCGGCAGAACCTTATCATATCTGAAATACTTTGTTACATATTCTTCATATTCACCAAGAACTGAATTATAAAATGCCCTTGATGTAAGTGTAAGTATTTTTGCCTGATCGGTCAGTGCTTTTACTATTTTTGGATGGCAATGGCCTTGATTTACTGCTGAATATGCTGACAGAAAATCAAAATATCTCTTTCCTTCAACATCCCAGACAAACGGACCTTCACCTCTCTCAAGTACAACCGGAAGCGGATGGTAATTATGTGCTCCGTATTTATCTTCACGATTGATATAATCCTGTGCTTTCATGTTGTTGATTATTAATTAGATATGATTTATTGATAATTATAGCTTACAATTTTACGAAAGCTTTTCGTCATTTCAAAATACCTGTACCTCCCTTCGATTGCAGGGAGGTGCGAACTTTGGGGCAGGTTTGCACGTTCGTTTTTAAAATAGAACTAATCAGGAACTACCTGTTTCAGAATCTGAACCGGACCTGATAACCCTGACTTCACAAGAGGATCATTATTTTTGTAGAAGTGATGTGTGGTAAAAGTCAGACGTTTTGTCGGACGTATTGTTCCGTCAATCAGCCAATCCGGCCACTTACCACCTTCAACACCATCCCAGGGCTCCGACTCATCCCCGATGAGCCTGTTGATCCATAGATTTGCTACCTCAATTTCAAGCAGGTTGTCTTTCTTCTTCAGGCATCTGTTTATTTTTACCTGCCATGGAGAGGTCCAGACAACACCCAGATCCTTTCCGTTAAGCCTCACCCTTGCAATATTATGCACTTCTCCCAGGTCAATACTAAGGTCAGAATTTCCAACCTGGCTATTGTAGTCCTGAAAATCGAACGTTTTAGAATAAACGGCTATTCCGGAGTAATACTTAATTCCCTTTTCCCGTCTTTCAGACCAGTCAGCCAGATTCTCAAAAACAATATTTTCCGGACCACCCCATGCCGTGTCAAATGCCACATTCCATGGACCATTTAAAGTCATAAGTGTCTTCATTTCAGGGAAGTCACCTGCATTTGAAAAGTTAACTTCTTTTCTTCCGGTTTTATAAAATACAATGAAAAAACTCTGGTAAGGCTCAAGCTTAACAGGAATGCCTGTCCGGCCATTCATTTCAATCAGGTTATCAAGTGACCTGATTTCTCCCTGCACAGCATCCCACAATTCTGCCTGCCTGGTTCCGCTGCGAAAAATACAGGTATCTGAAACGGTTGAATTTGTTTTATTTGAAATAAAATAGATTTCACGGTCAGGGAGAGTTCTGTGTGTGTAACGGATAGTGCCCGACCCGCTGAAATCCGGTCTGAGACCGTACCCGGTCAAGATTGCTTCAGTTATATCGTAGTCGGGATAAAGGGAAAGAGAATCATTTGCAATATTTTCAGATCTGCAGTGACTTGAAATTTTTTTACCCCACCAGATCTTACCTTCTCCACAATTGATTTTAGTAATTCCTTCAGGGATTGTTCCTTTTCCCCAGATTTTTTGTACCAGTCTGGTTACCTGATCATCACAATCCGGGAAATTAGTGAGTGATGGTGACTTAACAGGCGGATTTCCAACAATAGTGGCTCCATCATTAACTAGTGATCCAATCTTTGCAAGTAATTCAGGCGTCATCGCGGGTGTGTCAGGAAGGACCAATATTTTATATGAAGCACCCCCGGGAATAGCAGATCCGGTTGTTCTCAACAAATGCATTTCTGATCAGCTGGGCAGATGAGCATCCGTCAAACGAGAAACCCCGCTTGTCCGGCATTATCTTTGTACCTTCAAGTGAAGAAACAGGAGGCAGGAAAACCTGAGGTGCGCCTTCAGGTGTCAGGTAGAGAATATCGGAAACAGGAGTGCCCTGCGAGAGAATATACTGGCAGCGTGCAACATATTTATGATAATCCTGATGCCATCGGCCACCAGGTCTGGCCGCGGTCCCAATGTACACCATATGGACCCATAGTCATTCCCGGTCTGTACCTGTCCCCCAGGGGCTTATGAGCGAATGTATGATAGATCAGCCTGTTAATACCCATACAGAAAGCCCAGTCGCCCTGGTTTTTCATGTTACCGGGGTATTTTTTCCATGCTTCCCGGCTGTCGGCAGTGAAAGCTTCCGCCGCTACAACAGGAGCTCCCATAACATGGGCAATTGAGGTTGCCTCGATGCAGCTGAAAGAAGAATTAAAACCAAATCCATCAGACCAGAATTCACACATCGGGACGTCTGCCACACCTCCCAGATCAAGATCTGAAGCCGGATTCATGTCATATGGTTCAATCGATAGACGGAAGCCATTCCGTTTTCCAAGCTCTTTAAACCGCCCGGCATGATTTTCAATAATCAGCTCATTTGAAGTCTGACGGACATCCCAGAGAAACCGTTCGCTTATTTCACGGCTCCCCGTTATAAGACCGGAGTACGCCGGAAGATATGACACGGGATCATAACCACGGCGTTCAGTAAATTCAGTCCTGAAGCCTGGGCTCCAGTTTTGCGATCCCATCTCCCAGCTGTCAATGTGGATCATTGTCCAGCCGCCCCGGGTCCTGGCAACCCGCGGTTCGGTCTTCCTGATCAGTTTGCCAACGTAAGCGTTATAGTGAGCATCAAAAGAAGCGGTATCAAATTTGTCACACTCAAATCCCAATCCGGGCAGAGGTGCAGGCCGGGTGACAGCACCATTATTGCGCCTGACGAATCTCATTATGGTCCATTTGCCCGACGGTACCTTCCAGTTAATGCTGCCATCCATCAGCAGCTTCTCGGAAAGGTCAATGATACTGTCAGGCTCAATTACAGCATCTTTTTCTTCGCGGTATGCAGTCTGCACCGGAAAGTAGGGCCGGACACCAGGTTGAGAGGTGTATGGAGCTCTGTAATAAAGTGCTTTTTCATCAATGTCCGGTATCAGTTCCCGTAGTTCAGGAGCCGGAAAGGCAAGCACAGCTACATCTTCGTACCAGTTATTACGAAGTTCCTTAAGCCCTTTTGTCAGGCTCCCTTCGCCGAAGAACGGTTTCTTTGGCTCCGGTATCCGCAATTTACCTGTGAATAAAGCAGGCCCCTTTACTGATGTATCACTCGCAACCAGATGAGTCATTGATTGTGAAGGAGTTACCCATGGTCCCCCGCTTCCTGCCCATCCTGGCCCGGATCCGAGAATAATCCTTATTCCAATCCGCTCAGCCTCTCTTACAGCATGTTTGTAGAGTTCCTGCCACTCATCGCTGAGAAAATCGACTTTCCCGCGGGGCACACCAACATTAACCTCCAGAAATAATGCATAACCTATGCCTGCAGCTTTCATTGATTCAAGATCTGATGTCATTGATTCTTGATTGATGTTGCCATCCATAAAATACCAGTAGACACCGGGTCTCGCAGAATCAGGCGGATTAATGAATCCCTGTTTGAGATAGTCTGAAGTTCTGTTGCAGCTGAGAGAAAAACTTGCCCCTCCAAGCAGTAATACCACTGACAGGCCAAAGGATAAGAATCGTTTGTTCATGGGGATTATAAAGAAGAGGTTTATATATAAATATCCTTCCTTTTATAAAGCCTGAAGGAAATGACTGTCAGAACAAGTGAAATGCCGATAAAATAGAGCAGGTTCCACGACCAGAGTTTGTAATCCGGACTAAGAACGTTTACATCGACATATTTAAAAGGGCTGATGTAACCTAATATTGCTGCCTTTTCTGTAATTTTTGATACCGTGTAAATAAAATAGAAAACCAAAACCATTCCGATACCAAGGGTGGTTATTGGTTTCGGTTTCCTTACCAGGGTTGACATAAAAAGCCCGATTGAACCAAACATTAAATTAAGCAGAAGAGTATACAATGAAAGTATTAAGAAAGCATTAATGTTAAAAGTTTCCCTTTTGACGAGCTCTATGGCAATTAATCCGGCCATGCAGGCAATGAGATTTAACAATAAGACATTCAGAAAAACCACCGTGGACTTGCTTATAAAGATTTCACTGCGGGTAAGCGGCCGTGTCAGCAGGTACTCTGCTGTTTTATTGTATTCTTCTTTGAGAAGAACATTGGATGAAAGAACCATGGAGAAAATACTTCCGAGTACCATCATATAGATAATATTGTTCACTGCATAAAATCCAAGTACCGAAAACAGCTCATCGATACTTGAGATGCCCTTAAACTGCAACACCCCTTTAGGGACCAGGTTTATCATCCCAAGTACCTTTGACTGGTTGTCAACAAAGGTCCTGAATACCGACATGGTAAGCAAAATCAGGAATGAAATCAGAATCGCCCAGACAGCAAGACTCAGCAGGTTCCTTTTCATCTCCATTAAAAACAGGTTTCTGTTCATCTGCTTTGTTATGAGTTATTTGTAGAAGTGCATGAATATTTCTTCCAGCGAGGGTTCTTCGATTGTCAGGTTAAGCATTACCCTTCCTGCCAGTTCACTTACAAGCCTGTTGATATCGCCCGAGTACATAAATGACAAACTGCCTGCCAGTATTGTTGTTTACTTTCTCAATTCCATCCAGGCTTAGTATTTCATTATTGGAAATAGTGTTGCCATATTCAATTGACACTTTTTTAAGCTGTTTCTTCCTCAGGGTCTCTATATCCTCTGTCTGTATTATTTGTCCTTCTTTAATAATTGCTACTCTTTTGCATAACGACTGAACCTCGCCGAGGATGTGCGAAGAAAAAAATATGGTGATCCCTTTCAGGTTTTCCGAACGCAGCAGTTCGAAGAAGATAGATTGCATCAGGGGATCAAGCCCTGATGTGGGTTCATCCAGGATAAGAAGTTTCGGATTGTGAAGAAGACTCTGCACAATTGACACTTTTTTCTTGTTTCCCATCGACAGTTCACCAACCTTCCTGTTCAGATCAAGATCAAACATTCCTGATAATTCGGCTATTCTATGGCGATCCTCCTGCACTTCGTAAAACCTCATACAATAACCCAGGAATTGGCTTACTTCCATTGAATTGTAAGCATTTGCATCTGAAGGGATATAACCTATCAGGCGCTTAATCTTCTTTGTTTCCCTGATAACATCCATTCCCATGATCCTTGCGCTCCCGCTTGTTGGGAAGATCAGGTTTAGCAATATCCTGATAGTCGTCGATTTGCCTGAGCCGTTGGGTCCGATAAATCCAAAAATCTCTCCTTCCCCGATTTCGAGGTTGACATGCTCAATACCTCTTGCTTTTCCGTAGAATTTTGAAAGATCTGTAATATCTATAACTGGTGAACTCATAACTGGCATTCTTAATTAAGTGTCTGAAGCTTCAGAAAGAATGGATACCTATATCATTTTTAGTTTCAGGTTTCAATCTTAAGGAGTTTTTATTCAGTCTCCAGATCAGGCCTGAGTCTTTTGGTCCTTTCAACGGATTGTTCATGCCTCCATTTATCAATTTCTGCCGCATGACCGGATAAGAGGACTTCAGGCACTTTCCATCCTTTAAATTCTGCAGGCCTTGTATAGACGGGAGGAGCCAGAAGATCATCCTGGAAAGAGTCGGAGAGGGCAGACTGTTCATCGGAGAGGGCGCCCGGTATCAACCTCACTATTGCATCCACAATTACCGAAGCAGGTATCTCACCGCCCGACAAAACATAATCGCCTATTGATATTTCTCTGGTAATCAAATGATCCCTTATTCGCTGATCAACACCTTTATAGTGCCCCGCAAGGATAATGATATTGTTTATCAGCGACAGCCTGTTAGCCATTTTCTGAGTAAACCTTTCTCCATCGGGGGAAGTGTAAATAATTTCATCATATTCCCTTTCACTTTTCAGCTTTTCGATTGCTTTGGACACGGGTTCTATCATCATTACCATTCCGGCGCCTCCCCCAAAGGCATAATCATCTACCGTTTTGTATTTATCTTTCGCATAATCCCGCAGATTGATTATGTTGATCTCCACGAGGTTTTTCTCCCTTGCCCTTTTCACAATCGAATAATTCAGCGGACTTTCAAGTAACTCAGGCAAAACTGTTATAATATCTATCCTCATCCGGTTTTGTTTGTCCAAAATTACAATAAAATAGTATTTTTGACTATAATAGCTAATATTACATTGATATTGCACCTTCAGAATCCGGAATCAGAAATCCGAAATGCAGAATACGTATTGCATAGTGCATAAATACATAATACATAATAAATGGAATGTCGTCAGGGTTGCGGGGCCTGCTGTATTGCAGTTTCAATCTCATCACCAATTCCGGGCATGCCCGAGGGGAAGCCTGCAGGGGTCAGGTGCATCCACCTCCTGGATGATTACAAATGTGCTGTATATGGCACTGCTTCAAGGCCAAAGGTTTGTGCGGATTTTAAACCGGAGCCTGATTTTTGTGGCGAAACAAGGGAAGAGGCTTTAGAGATATTATCTGCTCTGTCACAATAAAGAGGAACATAAGGCTTTCTCCTTGGTCTACTCCGTTCATTTTTTGCTCGCCCAAAATTATTCTTTTACTTTCTTTTTTCGGAAAAAGAAAGTAACAAAGAAAAGCCGCCGGAAATGACAACTTCAGACCGTCCGGGCGCCTGCTACACAAAGCCTTAAAGGCGCTACCGGACGGTCTGAAGTTCGCGCCATTTCCGGTTTGCCCACGCGCCTCTGTTCAATGAATATCTAATTGAGGAGCAGGGGGTCTAAAAGATATTCACCTTCCGGAAGTGTACACTATCTTCCCGCCTGTAATTGTATAATCAACTTTCGTCTTCATAATTTGCGATTCCGGAATGACCAGAAGATCTTTATCTGTGATGACTATATCGGCAAGATATCCCTTTTTGATCATTCCTTTGCGATCCTCCATGAACTGAGCATATGCGGAGCCAAGGGTATAGTATTTTATTGCCTCCTCCATTGTAAGCTTTTGATCCGGGAACCATCCTTCACCTTCTTCACCAAGTCTTTCTTTCCTTGTCACAGCTGCATATAGTCCTTCCATCGGATTCAGTGGTTCGACCTGATAATCAGTTCCGAAAGCCAGCATGGCACCGGCATCCAGCAGGCTTCTCCAGGCATAAGCTCCCTTGCATCTTTCTATGCCTATCCGTTTTTCATAAAATTTTTTATCGGAGATACAATGTGTAGGCTGCATCGAAGGGATCACTCCAAGTTGAGCAAACCTTGGAATATCCGATAACAGGAGTGTCTGGGAATGTTCATCGCGATGACGGCTGTCACGTTTACCGTTAACATTCAGCGCTTTCTCATAGGCATTAAGGGTCCAGTTATTGCCTTTATCACCTATTGAATGAACTCCGATCTGAAATCCAAGCTTATCGGCTGCCAGTACCATATTTTCAAATTTGTCATATGACATCATTGCAAGACCTGATGACTGTGGATTATCGGCAAATGGTTCAAACATAAGTGCAGTCCCCGAACCTATAGTACCGTCAATGAACGCCTTCAGGTATCCAAAACGGATCCAGTTCCCTTCCCTGGGAAACTTTTCTGCAAGGGCTTTATATTCCCTGAGAATTGCAGTATCACCTGTCAAAGATCGGCCGATGTCAATTCTGCTTGTCAGGAGGCCCTCATTCTGAAGCTTTTCATAGGCGCTGAAATCGGCGCTGCCAGGCACCTGAATGCTTGTTACACCAAGTTCCCGTGCCTCTTTTATGGCCAGGAGGTACCCCTGCCATGTTCTTTCCGCCTCTTCCTCGGGGCGTCCTTTCAGCTTTTGAGGCGCCTGTCTTAATAAGGCTTTCGGCATTCTCCTTAAGAATTCCGGTCGGCTCACCTGTAACAGGATCTTTCTGAATTTCTCCTCCAAATGGATCAGGAGTATCTTTTGTTATTCCGGACGCTTTAAGCACATAACTGTTTACCAGTACAGAGTGTCCGTCGGCGCGGCTGAGTACTACCGGATTATCCGGGGATACTTTGTCGATCAATTCTTTTGACGGCCATTTTCTGTCATTGAACATCTCATGCTCCCAGTGCCCCCCTTTAATCAGTTCCCCTGGTTTTGAGTTTGCCACCTGAGCCTTCACTTTTTCAGTGATAACGGCAGGATCAGTGGTATACCGCAGTTCAATATAATCAGGATCGAGAGGACCGAAGTGGACATGGGCATCATTGAATCCGGGAATGACAAGCCTTCCTGCTGCATCAATGACCATTGTTTTGCTCTCGTCAATCAGCCGTGAAATCTCCTTTACCGTTCCCACAGCAATGATTGTTTCACCTTTAACGGCTATTGCTTCGGCCATAGGATTATCTTTGTCTATTGTCAGCACTTTCCCGTTTGTTATTACCAGGTCAGCTTTTTCAATGTTGCCACAGGAACCGGGGATGCCCATAATAATCAGGAATAAGTAAATAATAAGTTTGCTCATAATGGTATTTTTTCAGGATGGAAATATAGGAAAAATTAATTTGTTAGCGAAGCTGCAAAGGGGGTTTTGAAAAAGTTGATTTTTGGACTTTTTCCTTTGTGTTCCCCTTAGTGTTATGTAATAGAGGCTGTCTCAAAAGCCATCCCCTATCCCTTTGCCCCTAAATCCCTGCCTACCGGCAGGCAGGCCCTAAAGGGGACTTCCTGATTATTAAATCTTTATAACCCCCTTTAGGGGGAAGGGGGCAAAATCAGGGCTTTTGAGCCATTCACTTCTTATCTACATCCTTCCCATAAACTATTTTAACAACTTCTTAAGAAAAATTATGATCCTGTTTAGAATCAGATGTCATAAAACCTCTAAATTCGCAAAAACTTATAATTATGAACATTGCATTGATCGGATATGGCCGGATGGGGCATGAAATTGAAATGGTGGCCCTGGATCGGGGTCATTCAATTAAACTCATTATTGACAAGGATAATTTGGCGGATCTTAATGCTGCCGGAATAAAAGGTATTGATGTGGCAATTGAGTTTACAACACCGGAAACCGCATTTGAATAATATTATAAAATGTCTTGAAATGAAGACTCCGGTTGTATCCGGCACAACAGGATGGCTCAAGGATTATGAAGCGGCAGCTGAGATCTGCAGAAAGAATGGAACATCATTTATTCATTCCTCCAATTTCAGCATCGGGGTTAATATTCTTTTCAGGCTGAATACGGAGCTGGCAAGACTGTTAGCAGGGCATCCTGAATATTCTCCTTATATCGAAGAGATACATCATACAAGGAAACTTGATGCTCCAAGCGGCACTGCAATTACACTTGCAGAGGGCATAACACGGAACCACAGTGATATAACGGCTGGTGATTTGAAACTGAAGAAGGCAAGCGGCAAATTCCGGTCCGGTCTGTCAGGGAGGGTTCAGTGCCGGGTACACATACAGTGGTCTGGGATTCGGAAATTGATACTATAAGTCTGAAACATGAAGCAAAAACAGAAAAGGATTAGCCCTTGGAGCAGTAGTTGCTGCTGAGTTTATATCATTCGAGAAAAGGAGTATTCACAATGAATGATGTACTGGGATTCTGATAATTATTTATACTTTTACCGGCCTTACAATTAACAACTTATCATGAATAGATTTTTGACAAGCAAAGTATATCAGGTTTGCAATTGCTGCAATTCTTTATATTCTGGTCGTGATCTGGATTGGAAATTACTGGTTTCTTCTTGGACTGGGAATTATTTATGATATTTATATTACAGAGAAAGTAAACTGGACTTTCTGGAAAAAGAGGAACGGGAAAAACAGCTGCTTTTATTGAATGGCTTGATGCACTGATTTTTGCAGTTATTGCAGTTACTCTTATAAATATTTTTCTTTTTCAGAATTACCGGATTCCGACACCTTCAATGGAGAAATCACTTCTGGTCGGTGATCATCTTTTTGTCAGCAAGCTGGCTTATGGTCCCAGGATGCCGAATACACCCACTGGCATTTCCTTTTACCCAGAATACAATGCCTCTTACAAAGGGAAAATCATGGTCAAATCTTATTCACTGGCCTTATAAGAGACTTGCAGGATGCAGGCAAGGTAAAGAATAATGATCCTATAGTTTTTAATTTTCCGGCCGGAGATACAGTTGTTCTTGAGGAGACAGACAACAAGTTATTATGAGATTGTCAGAAGGACTGCAAGGGAGATGATGCAGAGGGATAGCTATCGGAAATCAGGAATGCAAAGCCTGACGAGTTATTATCTGCAAGCTGGCCAGAAAGGAAATACGGGACAGATTTACTATTATTTACCGTCCTGTTGACAGACGGGATAATTATGTAAAAAGATGCATTGGAATACCGGGTGATACACTGACTATCAAATCAGGGAGTACTTTATGTAAACGGGAAAGTTGTTCCTGAAAATGAAACCCAGCAGACTAACTTATGTTGTTGCAACAAATGGTACAACAATAAATCCAAAGGCATTTGAACGACTGGATATTTACAGATCTGACCAGACAATGATTTCAGGATCAGCTTACTTTCTGCCTCTTACAAAAGCAAATGCCGAAGCAATTTCAAAATTTACAAATGTGACGGAGGTTTCACCTGTATTATGCAAGTGAAGGGGAATATTGCTCCTCATATTTTCCCATACAATCCAGCTTACAGATGGAATGAAGATAATTTCGGACCTCTCTGGATACCTGTCAAAAGGTGCAACTGTAAAACTTGATACTTCAAATCTCTGTCTTTATGAAAGGATTATTGATGTTTATGAGAATAATGATCTGAGGGTTGAAGGAAATACCATATTATATTAATGATGAACCTGCTGACAGCTATACCTTTAAAATGGATTATTACTGGATGATGGGGGATAACCGTCATAATTCTGCCGATTCAAGATACTGGGGATTTGTTCCTGAAGATCATATTGTTGGCAAGCCCAAGTTCATCTGGCTATCACTCGATAAGGAAGCGAAAGGATTTAAAAAGATAAGATTGAACAGGATGTTTATGAAGGTAAAATAAGGTGGAGTTCGCCAGGCGATTTAGGAGTTACTTACTCCAGGCATGAATTCACTCCGATATCCAGTAGAAGGACAGTGAAACAAAAAAGCTGACTCGTATTGCAGTCAGCTTTCTTTTATATATGGTATACTTTATTTTACTTTTTCCACAATTGCTTTAAAAGCTTCAGGATGATTCATTGCAAGGTCGGCAAGAGTTTTTCTGTTAAGTGCGATCCCTTTCTTTTCAAGTTTCCCTATAAATTCCGAATAACTCATATCATACTGACGAACACCTGCATTGATCCTCTGGATCCATAACGCCCTGAATTCACCTTTCTTTCTTCTTCCTGTCGCGGTATGCATACCCCAGACCTTTGTCGAGGGTATTTTTTGCAACTGTTATTACATTTCTTCTTGAACCGAAGTTCCCTTTTGTCTGCTTAAGAACCTTTTTTCTTCTGGCTCTTGATGCAACTGAATTTACTGATCTTGGCATAACTCATTTTTTTTGAATGTCAGCGTTCCGTTATCCGGACTCTTATTTGCTGAACAATCTGTTAATACTATAATTTAATTTATCAATGCGTTTAACAATTATTTACATTGCCAGCAGAAGCTTAACATTCTTCAGGTCTGCTTTGTCAACCTGACCGGCATATGTAAGATTTCTCTTACGCTTTGTTGATTTTTTTGTCAGGATGTGGCTTTTAAATGCATGTTTCCGTTTGATCTTTCCTGTTCCGGTCAGAGAAAATCTCTTCTTTGCACCGGGATTTGTTTTCATTTTTGGCATTTCTCTATATCAAATATATTAAAAAACTATTTTTTCTTTTTTGGTGAGAATGATACAATCATTCTTTTTCCTTCAAGTCTTGGAAGCTGTTCAACTTTTCCATATTCTTCAAGGTCATTGGCAAACCGCAGCAACAGTACTTCACCCTGTTCCTTGAATAAAATTGATCTTCCTTTAAAGAACACATAAGCTCTTACTTTTGCTCCCTCTTCGAGGAATCTCATTGCATGCTTGAGCTTAAAATTATAATCATGATCATCAGTATTCGGACCAAACCTTATCTCTTTAACAACAATTTTTGATGCTTTTGCTTTAATCTCTTTCTGCTTCTTTTTCTGCTGATAAAGAAATTTCTGATAATCAACTATTTTACAAACAGGGGGATCTGCATTTGGGGAAATTTCAACAAGATCAAGTTCCAGTTTGATCTGCCAGTCTGAGGGCATCCTGGATACTCATTACTTCTGCTTCTATTTCATCACCGACAACTCTGACCACTTTTGCAGTGATCCTGTTGTTAATTTTGTGAGCCGGCTGGGTAATCCTTGCCGGGCTTCGCCTAATTGGTAAAGCTATAACTCTTTCCTCCTTATTTTTGTTAATACTAATAATTACCTATAGTGCATTAAAATGCAATTTCTTTCTTAATCTCTGAGTTAATAAAACTCACAAATTCTTCAATTTTCATGCTCCCTTTATCACCTTCACCCTGCTTTCGGACAGCAATTGTTCCGTTCTCAACCTCTTTTTCACCTATGATCAAGCAGGTATGGAATCCTCTTTAATTCATTATCCCTGATCTTCTTACCTATCTTTTCACTCCTGTCGTCAATCAGTGTGCAAATATCGGAATTATTTAGAATTTCCAAAACTTTTCCTGCATAATCATTGAATTTTTCACTTATTGGCAAAATGACTGCTTTTTCAGGTGCAAGCCAGAGCGGAAATTTTCCGGCAGTATTTTCAATAAGAACTGCAACAAATCGTTCCATCGATCCGAAGATAGTCCTGTGTATCATTACCGGCCTGTGCTTCTGATTATCGCTTCCATTATATGTCAGATCAAATCTTTCCGGAAGATTATAATCGACCTGAATTGTACCAAGCTGCCATTTTCTTCCGATGGCATCTTTTACCATAAAATCGAGCTTTGGTCCATAAAATGCAGCTTCACCCGGTACAACCGTTGTTTCAAGATTCTTTCTCGGCTGCAGCTTCAATAATATCCCTTTCAGCTTTTTCCCAGTTTTCATCCGATCCGATATATTTTTCCTTGTTTTCAGGATCCCGCAGGGAAATCTGGGCAGTGAAATCATTGAAATTCAGTATCTTTAAATACATACAGAATAAGGTCGATTATACTTTTGAATTCTTCCCTCAGCTGATCAGGTCTGCAAAAATGATGGGCATCATCCTGGGTAAAGCTTCTTACTCTTGTAAGTCCGTGAAGTTCACCGCTTTGTTCATACCTGTAAACTGTTCCGAATTCAGCCATCCTGCAGCGGAAGATCTTTGTATGAATGAGGTGTGGCATTATAATATTTCACAATGATGAGGACAGTTCATCGGTTTAAGCATAAACTGTTCCCCTTCCTGCGGTGTTGAGATTGGCTGAAATGAATCTGCTCCATATTTTTCAAAATGACCTGAAGTCTTATAAAGATTCACATTACCAATATGTGGTGTTGTAACAATCTTATAACCTCTTTTCTTCAGAACTCTGGTCAGAAAATTGATCAGATTCTGTCTTACCTCTGATCCTTTTGGCATCCATAATGGAAGTCCCATTCCTACCTTTGGTGAAAAGGTGAAAAGTTCCAGTTCTTTGCCGATTCGGCGGTGATCTCTTCTTTTTGCCTCCTCAAGAAAAACAAGATAATCATCAAGCATTTTCTGCTTCGGGATAGGTGATGCCATAAATCCTTGTAAGCATTTTGCGCTTTTCATCTCCTCTCCAGTAGGCACCTGCAACACTCAGTAAGCTTAATGGCTTTAATTGGTTCGGTTGATGGGAGATGAGGTCCGCGGCAAAGATCTGTAAAATTACCCTGAGTATAAAGTGAAATTGTTCCGTCTTCAAGTTCAGCTGATCAGTTCAGTTTTGTATTCATCGCCCTTTCTTGTGAAAATATCCAGTGCTTCTTTTTTGCTTACCTCTCTTCTGCTGATAAACCAGATTTTTCGCAGCAAGCTCTTTCATCCTGTTTTCAATAGCCGGAAGATCAGCTTCAGTGATAACCTTTCCGTCACCCGGATCAACATCATAATAAAATCCGTTTTCAATGGCCGGACCGATACCGAATTTTATTCCCGGATACAATGATTCAAGAGCTTCAGCCATCAGATGTGCCGATGAGTGCCAGAATGCATGTTTGCCGGCTTCATCTTCCCACTTGTGAAGCTTAAGCGTTGCATCTGAATTAATGGGTCTTGTCAGATCCCAGACCTCACCGTTTACTGTTGCAGCATATACTTCTTTTGCCAGTCGCGGACTTATCTGTTCTGCGATCTCAAGACTGCTTATTCCTTTGTTATATTCTTTTACTGATCCGTCAGGAAATGTTATCTTTATCATTATTGATATGCTTCTTTTTATTGGAGTGCAAAGATAATTATAATTTTTGAATTGTCTGATGCAGAAAGCTTAAGTCAGTTTAGATTACCAACTGTTTTGGCGCTTATATATTTTGTCGTACGTACTTATTTTATATATGCATCCGGATGTAACTAACTCTTATGCACGGCCTCTCCCCAAACCCCCCCAAGAGGGAGGGGCTTCCCCCTCTCTCCTGGGAGAGGGGGATTGAGGGGGTGAGGCCGGCATTAAAATCAAAAAAGTTTAATTTTGATGCAACAGTTGTTTCATGAAGCGGGTATTTAAAAATGGCACACAATTTGACTTTAATCAAGTGAAATATTTATACTTAAGATAATGAAAAAGCTGATCTTCCTCCCGTTTGTACTTCCCTTCATACTTGTCTCATGCGAAATGAGCCCGGAAGCCTATTTTTCAGCCACCCCCGGTGATCCTGTCGTAGGGGAGCTGGTTCTCTTTTCAAACAACTCACTTCATGCTGAAACCTTTGAGTGGGATTTTGGTGATGGTTTTATTTCGAACGAGGTACAGCCGTCCCACGTTTATACGGCATCCGGCAATTTTGAGGTAGTGCTCAAAGCCTTCTCGGGCGGCCTGTCCGATCAGGCTTCACTGACAATAACTGTCAGGATCCCCACCCTTCTTGAAATAGAGGTTCTTGAATTCTTTGAAAAATATCCGGTGGAAGGTGCAAGCGTAATATTGTATTCCACACTTACCGACTGGGATAATGAGAGGAATAGTGTTATTGAAGGATTTACTGATTCTGACGGGAAGGTCGTCTTTGCAGATCTCGAAAATATAGTTTACTACGCTGACGTCTGGGAAGCCACACATGATAACTATTCTCTCAGGGACGAAGATGTAGGTTTTATCCGGACTCCTGAAATACTGCCAAACAAAATCAACAGGTTCATTGCTTATGTGGATTATGTTGATCATGGTAAAGCAGCGGGAAGGCGGGATGGGGTTATGATTCTTAAAAAGCCTGGGAGAAAAGCAACTGATATGAGTCAGCCTGTTCCTTCTTCAGATGAGACAGACTGGAGGATACTTTACAACAAAAGTGTTAAGAAGAAATAACTGGTTTCCAGGGGTGTCTCAACGCTTTTTTTCAGAACCAGCTCTGAATCAGGTTTTTCCTGTCGTGCTGATAGTCACTGAGCCTGTAAAATGAAGGATTGTCTTCTGATTCGATCCGATACTCATAGTAAGTCGTGACAAGTCCGGGAGATAACGCAATTCTTTTAATATATAGCCGGTCTCCCTTTTTGAAATCACATCTTTCCGAATATGCGGTTATCTTGCCATATGTACTGTCCATTGTAGTTTTGATCCATATCAGGTAAGGATCTCCCAGTTTTTCAGGAATATATTGACGGTAATCAACAAAATCTCCAACATATTTTCTGGTAAGCATCAGGGAGTCTTCCTTAACAGAAGATTGCTTTGTTGTAGCACATGATGCAAGTATGACCAGACTAAAAATAAGAATTCGTTTCATGTAAGCCTGTTTTAAAGAAATTCAAATTCTTTTTAACATTTAAGGATCCTGCGCTTCGGTACCCTGAGTTCAATGACATGCGACCTGCAATATATAATTTTTCGGGCAAACAAACCTCTTTAGAAGACAAAATCCATACTCAGGGTCTGGTTGAAATGTGCTGCCAGGTTGAAACGGAGCCATTATCTGACCAATACGTGAGATGGGATATGGCCCGGTCAGTATTGATTTACAGGTCATCTGAACAATCCTCCTGTCTTGTTGTTAATTTGTTAACAATACAAAGTAATAATGGATCAATTTAAAATTGCCTTCTTTGATGCCAAACCTTATGATATTGAGTCCTTTAATGAGATAAATTCAAAGTATAACTTCAGCATCAAGTACTTCAAATTTCATCTTACTTCCGATAATATTGTCCTTGCCCAGGGTTACGATGCAATCGTAATTTTTGTAAATGATACGATAAACGCAGATATGATCTTGAAGCTGAATGAGTTTGGAGTTCAGCTTATTGCTTTGCGCTCTTCCGGATTTAATAATGTTGATCTCAGGGCAGCCCTTAATAAAATCAGGGTGGTTAGGGTGCCGGCTTATTCTCCGAACGCTGTTGCAGAACATACTGTTGCGCTGATGCTTACCCTCAACAGAAAAATTCACAGGGCATATTTCAGGACACGGGATACCAATTTTGCACTGAACGGCCTGCTTGGCTTTGATATGAATGGCAAAACAGCCGGCATTATCGGCACTGGCCGGATCGGCAAAGTTCTGGTCAGGATATTGACCGGATTCGGTATGGAGGTTCTAGTAAATGACAAATTTCCTGATAAGAAATTCGAATCTGAAACAGGCTGTAAATACGTATCGCTTATTGAAATATTCAGGAGGTCAGATATCATTTCCCTTAATTGTCCGCTTAACAGCGAGACTGAGTATATGATAAATGCAGATGCCATTTCTGCAATGAAGAAAGGTGTAATGCTTATCAATACAGGCAGGGGAAAGCTTATCAGGACATCTGATCTTGTCGAGGGGCTTAAAAGCGGACAGATCGGGTCGGCAGGCCTGGATGTATACGAGGAAGAGAGCCAGTACTTTTTCGAGGATCTTTCTGACAGGGTTCTCGGCGATGATGTGCTTGCCCGCCTCCTTACTTTCAATAACGTAATTATCACTTCACACCAGGGATTCTTTACACGTGAAGCCCTTCACAACATAGCTGAAACAACAATAAATAACATTGATGATTTCTTTTCAGGCAGGGAGCTTAAAAATGAGGTTTGTTTTAACTGTCAGAATTAAATTACTTTGAGATTTCGCATAACTCTATCAGCATTAATAAAGGTTTCCCGCAGATAACGCAGATTTACGCAGAAAAATAAGAAGTACCTGGTTCCTTTTTCCTGCTCCCAAATAACAATAGTATCTCGAAAAAATTATCTGTATCCATCTCCCTTTAATTTATTCTTTCGTAATTTTAAGTGGAAAAGCAGAACATTTCTTTTGTAAAATACTATAATCATTAATTGATCTGAAATAAAATGAAAAGAAGAAAATTTATCTCGACAACCGCCGCCGCTGCCGGAATGACCATTATCCCGCGCCATGTGCTTGGCGGAAATGGTTTTACAGCCGCTAATGACAGGATTAATCTTGCCTGTGTGGGTACCGGAACCCAGGGAACCAGGGTTTTACTCCAGCTTCTTAAATTGCCTGAGGTTCAGATAGTTTCAGTAGCTGACCCGGTTCTTGAGGATACGCGCTACCAGAACTGGGGCGAGTTTGAGCTTCGAAATAACATCCGTGAAGCGATCGGAGAACCCAAATGGGATGAAGGTGTGATGGGATGCAGGGCTGGGAGGGAACCGGCAAGGCAGATAGTTGATAAATGGTATTCCAAACAAAAGGATATGACCTTTAAGGCTTGTACATCACATGAAGATTTCAGGGAAATGCTTGCAAAGGAGACAGGCATCGATGCAGTAATTGTCGGCACGCCTGACCATCAGCATGCCCAGGTAGCAATGAAAGCTATGGAAAAAGGGAAGCATGTCTTTTGTCAGAAACCAATGACAAATGCCGTTTATGAGGCAAGGTTAATGGCAAACACGGCTAAGAAGACAGGACTGGCAACCCAGGTGGCTACAGGCAATGCTTCTTCAGAGGATGTTGACCTGCTTTCTGAAATGATCTGGAGCGGAGCTATCGGACCTGTCCGCGAAGTGTACAACTGGTCGAACCGTCCTGTATGGCAGACCGGATTTACCGCAATTCCTGCCGGGGAAAAAATACCAAAAGGGTTTAACTGGGACCTCTGGCTTGGAAGGGCTGATTTCAGGCCCTTCAGCTATTATTACACCCATACGGTTTTCAGGTCATGGTTTGATTTTGGAACAGGTGCACTCGGTGATATGGGGTGTTATTCGTTTGCAGCTATTTACCGTGCACTGAAGCTTGGTAATGTCACTTCCGTTGAAGCCTCAAAGAACACTATTGTCGGCGTTGTCGGAGGCAATCCCGGGCAACTGGAATATGTATCACATCCTCATGCCATGAATGCTCATTTTACTTTCCCTGCTAGAGCCGGAATGCCCCAGGTGGAACTTTATTGGATCGATGGCGGCTTAAAGCCTCCCCGTCCAAAGGAATTTGAGGAGGATGGAATTGAATTTGACCCCGATGGACTGATGTTTGTCGGAGATTATGGCAGGATACTCTGTGGATTTCAGGGGGAGGAACCAAGGCTTATTCCTGCATCAAAGAATAAAACATATATAAAGCCTCCTGCAATGATCGAGCGTTCAAAAGGACATTATGCCGACTGGATTGGGGCAATCAGGGGAGGAAAGCCGGCAAGATGCACATTTGAAGCCGCAGGGCCAATAACTGAAGCTCTTAATCTGGCCGTCATTTCAATGCGTACAGGTAAAAAGCTGACATGGGATCCTTCGAGCCTGAAAACAAACAATGAGGAGGCGAATAAGCTTATAAAACCCACGTACAGACCCGGCTGGGAGCTTTAATGAATCAAAACTTTATTAAGCTCATTTTTTATAATACCTGTCCACAGTTCATATCCGTCAGCATTAAGATGCAGCCTGTCGGTAATAAAGAGTTCATTATTTGGTAATCCGCTCGGGGTAAGGAAACTCTTTTCGGTATCGATAAAATATGTATTGCGGTGATTCTCACATATTTTCCGGATCATTCCGTTTGCTTCCTGTATTTCGGGCCATACGTGCCATCTTGCCGGAGTAGGAGTGATGCTTATCCAGAAAACCGGAGTGTCAGGAAATTTTCTCCTTATTATATACAGCGTTTTACGAAACAGCCGGGATACCTCCAGAGGGCTCTTGTCAGTGTCGTTTCCCGAGATATCATTTCCAATAAAAAGAACAATTGCCTGACATTGATGAGGATAAATGATCCTGTCAGCATAGACCACAAAATCACTTAATTTGGCTCCCCCGTATCCTCTCTGTATAATATTATATGGAAGCATGTCTTTATTGATAGTCGACCACATTCTTATGCTTGAGCTACCGGTAAACAGTATTGCGTCAGACGGATAGGATTTGGAGACATCGATCTCTTCAAACTTTTCAATTTCACTTTCCCATGCCTTAACTTCAGGAAGTTCGCTGTACTTTTTCAGGGGAGCGCACGAAGCAAATACCAATAAGATTATTAAAAGAAGGTTACGGTTCATTGTAAATTGCTTTTGACTTGTATATGCAAATGTAGCGCTAAAATGTTAAAAAACTGAAAAAAAGAGTCTGAAGAAATTCAGAACATGATTAGGTGATGTTTAAGTATTTTATTTTACAAAAAAAAAGTTACGTTTGTAGAAGCTAAACCTATTATTGTAATATAATTTATTAAAATCAGATGTCAAAAAGCAAGTTATTCCTGACCAAACCATTGAGCCAGTTAATCAATGAATCAAAGGATTCAGGTGGTTTGAAAAGATCTTTGACAGCGCTTAATCTGACCACACTGGGTATCGGTGCCATTATCGGTGCCGGCATATTTGTGCTTACAGGCCAGGCTGCAGCCCAGTATGCCGGTCCCGGAATTGTATTATCATTTATTATTTCCGGACTTGCCTGCGGTTTTGCAGGATTGTGCTATGCCGAATTTGCCTCAATGATCCCTATTGCCGGGAGCGCATATACTTATTCTTATGCCACTCTCGGAGAATTTCTTGCCTGGATAATAGGCTGGGACCTGATACTTGAGTACCTTTTTGCGGCTTCAACAGTTTCAGTTGGATGGTCAGGTTATGTTGTGAGTTTTCTTAAGGATCTTAATATAAACCTGCCAGCGCAGTTTACAGGGGCAACGGGCACTGTGCTTGTGAATGTCCCGGACATGGGATGGAAGCCTCTTACTGACATATTTGCTCAGACTCTTGCCTCCACAGGAATCAACGTTGATTCACTGGCTCATGTAACCTGCATAATCAATCTGCCGGCGATGTTCATCGTGGCCCTGTTGTCAACTCTTCTGGTAATTGGAATCAGGGAATCTGCCAACTTCAATAATATTATGGTTATTACCAAAGTATCGGTGATAATATTGTTTATTGTCATCGGTTTTATGTTTGTCAAAGCAGTCAACTGGCATCCTTTTATACCTGCAAATAAAGTTGAATCAACGCCAATTTCAGAGTACGGATCATTCTGGGGATGGCTGAAGGCCTACAGCTCGGAATTTGGAAAATATGGATTCAGCGGAATATTGAGGGGTGCCGGGGTCATCTTCTTTGCCTATATAGGATTTGATGCAGTCTCCACAGCCGCACAGGAAGCAAAAAATCCGCAGAAAGATATGCCAATTGGTATTCTTGGCTCTCTGGGGATCTCAACAGTTCTTTATATTCTTGTTGCAATCGTACTTACAGGGATTGTAAGTTACACTACTCTCAATGTTCCTGATCCTGTTGCAGTCGGGGTTGATGCGATGGGCAAAGGGATGTTCTGGCTCAGGCCGATTGTAAAAATTGCAGCAATTGCCGGATTAAGTTCAGTAATTCTTGTGATGCTTCTTGGTCAGCCAAGGATATTTTTCACAATGTCAAAAGACGGATTGCTGCCTCCGGTATTTTCAAAGGTTCATCCCAAGTTTCAAAACTCCATATATCAGTACAATTGTTACAGGTGTCGTAGCAATGATAATCGCCGGTATCCTGCCTATCAGCATACTTGGTGAACTGGTTTCTATCGGAACCCTGCTTGCTTTTATTATTGTTTGTATCAGTGTATTGGTCCTAAGGAAATCAAGACCGGATATTGCACAGGCCTTTCAAAACACCATGGGTTCCGCTTATTCCGATCCTTGGTGCAGCAATCTGTTTCCTGCAGATGGCAGCACTTGCCTCTTGATACATGGTTAAGGCTTATAATCTGGATGGCAATCGGATTCTTTATCTACTTCTTCTATGGAATAAAACATAGTAAGGTAAGACAGAATAATGAGAATAAATAGGAATTATTCCACTGATACAACCTACAATCCTAAAGATCAGGTTAGACCATTTATGAACCAGTCCCCTTTAGCTGCGGTGCTCCTTCAGAGGCGAAGGATTCAGGCGGTTAATATCTAAAGGTCGTCAGAAAATACTGAAGGCACGGCAGATCGCTCAGGTTATATCGCGATGCCATTGATTCACCGTATGCACCTGCCGATCGTATGGCAATAATATCACCCCTGCTTGTTTCAGGCAGTTCAATGTATTTTCCAAAAGTATCAGCCGATTCACAAACCGGTCCAACAACATCATACTTTAACGGTTTTCCCTCCGATGTCAGGTTTTCAATTTTATGATGTGCCTGGTAGAGGGCAGGTCTGATAAGATCAGTCATTCCTGCATCAATAATGGCAAAGAGTGTATTGCTGCCTTTTTTTATAAATAGTACTCTTGAAATAAGCGACCCGCATTGCCCTACAATGGACCGTCCGGGTTCAAAATGAAGGTTCTGACCGGGTCTCAGGTCCACAAATTCATTTATCATCGAAAAATACTCTCCAAAATGGGCTGACGTTTCCGGTTTCTCATAATCAATTCCAAGACCTCCGCCTACATTTATTATTTCCAGACTGACGTTACGGGTGGCAAACCAGTCCTGCAATTCATTTATTCTTGAACAGAGGCTTTTAAAGACTGACATTCTGGTAATCTGCGAACCGATATGAAAATGAATTCCCTTCAGGGTTATATTCTTTAATGAAGAAAGTCTTTTAACGACTTCATCAAGTTCCCAGGTATTCATGCCAAACTTGCTTTCCTCAATACCGGTTGTAATGTATTTATGGGTATGTGCATCAATATACGGATTTATTCTAAGTGCAATTGTTGCATTCTTTCTGAGTTTTGCGGCAAATGGAATTGATAACTTCAATTTCAGGAATTGATTCGCAGTTGAAACACAGGATATCTGCTTTTATCGCAGCTTCAATATCCTTGTCAGTCTTGCCGACTCCTGCAAATACAATTTCTGATGGTTTGAAACCTGTATTAATGGCTCTCTCAATCTCATTCCAGCTGACACAGTCTGCTCCGAATCCGTAGGATGATATGATCTTAAGAATCCTTGGATTGGGATTGGCTTTAACGGCATAATGCACCTTAAATCCTGAACTGACTGATCCTTTCCTTACAGTTTCGCAGGTTGAATGCAGAACATCAAGATCATAATAGTAGAACGGAGTCGGAAGCTCCCTGAATTTGTCAATCGTTTTTTTACTGATCATTTTACTGGTTAAAAAGATGTTTGTTCAGTAATCTGAGGGCCTCAGTTTTATTCTTTGTATCAATAAGAAGCGAAAGACTGTAAGGGCTTCCTCCGTACGATATCATTTTTAGAGGGATTGTATTCAGTGCTTCAAAAATTTCAGGTGCAGAACCTGTCCTTTCGGTCCGGAAGTCACCTACAATGCAGATAATAGTCTGGTTCTGCTCAATCTCGACTGATCCAAGTTCTTTCAGGTCGCTGGCAATCTGATTCAGAGAATTGTGGATTATCGATAGTTATGGAGACTGAAACCTCTGAAGTTGTGATCATATCGATCGGAGTCTTGTATGCTTCAAAAATTTCAAATACTTTTCTGAGGAATCCATATGCCATAAGCATCCTGTCCGATTTGATCCTGATTACAGATATGCCATCTTTTGCCGCAACTGCTTTGTAATCCTCCAAGTACATGGTTTGAAGTGATAAGAGTACCCTCATCCTCAGGATCCATCGTGTTTTTCAGCCTGACAGGGATATTCTTCTCCCTTGCCGGATTGACACTTGAAGGGTGCAGTATCTTTGCCCCGAAATATGCAAGTTCAGCTGCTTCATCAAATGAGAGTTCCCTTATTACCTTTGTTTTTTCAACAAACCGGGGATCATTATTATGAAATCCGTTAATATCAGTCCAGATCTGGATTTCAGATGCATTGACTGCTGCTCCGAGTAAGTGATGCAGTGAAATCGCTTCCTCCTCGTTTAAGGTTATCAATCTCACCATATGCATTCCTGCAGATAAATCCCTGTGTTATGATTATGTTCTCATCAGGACATATTTTCAAGCTCCCTTTTAAGGTTTTCCTCAATATAAAATGAATCAGGTTCTCCATCCTTATCAATTCGCATAAAATTCAGAGCAGGCAAAAGAACTGATTTAATTTTTCTTTCCTGCAGCAGGCTGATGAAATAATGATGTGGAGATAAGTTCTCCCTGTGCAAGGATTGCTTTTTCCTGGAGCTTTGTAAAAACCTTGAGTGTAAAATTCTTTATGTACTCAAAATGAGAATCAATAAGTTCATGACCTGTCTTCCTGAATGCATCAGTTGCATACAGATCATTCAACCACCTGATGGTATTTTGCCCTCAGTACCTCATTTTTCTGAGATGCCTCCTCACTCTTGTCCAGCATACAGAAGATCAGAAATTTCAACCAGGCTGTTTGTAGTGCCTGACATTGCTGAGAGTACAACAATTTTTCTTTCCTCATCTGTTAATCAGCGGTATCAGTGCTCTCATCCTGTCGGGATTGCCGACTGATGTCCCGCCGAATTTCATTATTTTCATCTATTTCCATTTACTCTGTTTGGTATAAAAAAACCTGCTTCATTCTGCAGGTCCGGTTCATCTTCTTCATCAAATATTTTAGATAGAGAGATTATGCAGACCTGTCAGACAGATGCTTGATCAGATCAGAAACATTTCTTCATAAGTTTGTTTGCATTCATTTAATCAAGGGAGCAAAAATATACTTTTAATTAATACACCGCATTTTATTACTATATTTTTTATTACTTTTGGCCCGCGATTATTTAGCCGCCCAGATGGCGAAATTGGTAGACGCGCTAGTTTCAGGGACTAGTGTCAGCAATGATGTGCAGGTTCGAGTCCTGTTCTGGGCACTGAAAACGGCGCAACGGCAGAGCACAGGCACAGGGCACAATGTCAGTAAGATTTAGCAGAGTTCTGTGAGCACAGTACAGGAAAGCCCTGAAGCCTTGAGCCTTGAGCCTTCTGAGCCCTGAGCTCTGAGCTCTGAGCTCTGAGCCCTGAAAGACGCCCAGATGGTGAAATTGGTAGACACGCCAGCTTGAGGGGCTGGTGCTCGCAAGGGTGTGCAAGTTCGAGTCTTGTTCTGGGCACAATAAAAAGGCCGCTTTATAGGCGGCCTTTCTGATTATAGCCGGGAGTATGTCCTACATAAGAATCTGACGGGCATACTGAACGCAGGTCTTAACTTCTTTAACCGAAGTTGACCACGGTTTGACTTCATATTCAAGTTCGATATCGCAAAAGATAGGCCATCCTTCTTTTTTAATGAGAAGGAGAACATCTGCAAGTGGCATTTCTCCCTGCCCCCATACCTGGTTTGTATTGGCAGGATCTGTTTTTGGTCCGGTCTTGTCTTTAATATGAATGCTGAAGATCCGGTCGTGATATTTTTCGATTATTGTATTCGGGTGTATTCCCGTTGATCCGAAAAAGTGCCCGGCATCAAAATTCATCATAACGGCTGGTGATACTGCAAGGAAAGGATCATAGCTGAAACCCGCAGTTGCAAATTGCATGTGCTGGTGAAATACCGCGAACATACCGTTCTTTTCTGCAACCGGGGCCATTTTCTTAACGGAAGCCTCATTGATTTCATCGCTTACTCCCTTGGCGCCCAATGCTTTTGCAGCCTTGAATGCATATTCGATCTCTTCTTCCGACCAGTTACCGGGGGAGAACTTAACAATATGAATACCTATCCCTGCATTTATGAACATCTTTCTGATGTCGTCGAATTTTGCCATCGGCAGTGAAAGACGCCATGACTTGACCTCCTGGTTGAATTTTGCAATTTGTGCCTCCTGTTCCGGGGTCAATTTTGGACGCTGGAAGCCACCGGGTGCTCCTTGTGGTGCAGCAGCCGGCCGGCTCCCTGAGCGGGAGGATTGCCTGCAGCCTGTGCCGGAGGGTTAGCTCCTGCCTGGGCAGGTGGTCTTGCGCCTGCCGGCGGGCGGAACATTCCCATCATTGGATTTTTAGGAGCGCCAAGAAACGTTTCGACATCACCGCTCATGAGCTCGACTGAGCTTATACCGGCTTCAGTACAGTATTTTATAATATTTTCAATGCCACCTGGCAAATCACGCCAGCTATAGGTTATAGCGCCTATCTGGACGCCGCCGAATTTTGAATCGGGCTCTGGTGTTAATGATTTCACAATACCGGGTTTCCCGTAGAAATTAACCGGTACCATCGACAAAGCTGCAGCTGCAGCTGTCCCTCCCAGAAATTTTCTTCTGGTCAGACCTGATTTTGATTTATTTAAGTTTTTCATAAGTAATATTAATTATTAGACTCATTTATAAACTCCAGCCTTTACGGTATTCAACCTGGAACATGTCATTTGCTTCAGGCAGATTGGTTATCTTCATGTTTGCAGCATCATACTCAAGCGTAATATTTGCCCTCTGATGTTTGACTGCAATATTTGTCAGCAGCATTATCTCTGTCAGTTTTGATGAAATTGAGAAGTCATTGCACGATTTCTTCCCGTTTTTGATTGCATCAATCCAGTCCTCAAAGATATTTCCCGTGCGTGGCAGCCACGGATCAGGACCGGTGAAAGCTCTTGTCGGCAGGAATAAGTTCAGGCATTGCGCCGTGACTTCCATGTGTGATAATACCTTTATCGCCGTAATAGGTTGCGTCTCTCATCGCCCGGCCTGCTTCAAGCTGCTCGGGGCGGGGAGGCCTTAAACCGCCGTCACACCAGGTGACTTTGACGGGAGGCATATATCCTCTTGCCGGAAATTCATACGTAACTACCTCACAAAGAGGCATGTAATCAGTACTGTAAGGAGCGCTGGTTGCCTGGATCTTGTTTGGCATACCGAGATTTAATGCCCATATACCGGCATCAAAAATGTGTGCACCCATATCACCCATTGCACCGGTACCGTAATCCCATAAACCTCTCCAGTTAAAGTGAAGTGTATCAGGATTGTAAGGTTTTTCCGGTGCCGGTCCAAGCCATACATCGTAATTAAGACTTTTTGGCGGAGTAACTCCTGCAGGACGTTTTATATCACCCTGCGGCCAGAAACCCATCGGACGGTTTGTCGACAGCTGAACTTCTCTTACAAGTCCGATTACTCCCGATTGGATCCATTCGACTGTCCTGCGGGTACCCTCTGTGGCATGCCCCTGGTTTCCCATTTGTGTAACAACATTGGTTTCTCTGGCGAGCTCGGCAAGCTTTCGGCATTCAAATATTGTCTTGGCCATAGGCTTTTCAACGTAAACGTGCTTCTTAGCCCTCATAAAGGCTGCTGCAATCGTAGCATGGTTATGATCGGGCGTTCCGATGACCACTGCATCAATTGATTTCTCTTTATCGAGCATTTCACGCCAGTCGGAATAGACTTTTGCCTTTGGGTATCCTTTGATGATGTGGCCTGCATAATCAGGATCGACATCACAAATAGCGAAGATATTGGCAAGCTTGATCACGTTCCCGCCTTCTGCAGCACCCATCTGCACCGGTGAATTCGGGTCGGGCTGCCGGCCTGCTGCGGCTGGCCTTTGACCTCCCTGACCGGGAGCGCCACCCTGGGAAAACTGTTTCATCATCTCTGCCCTCCGGGCCTGCTGTGCTTCAATTTGTTCCTTTGTCATGGGTGTCCCGTTCGAGTTTCTCTGCGGCCTCACAATCGGAACATCGGGAGTGCATATCTGCTGGATGTCGCCGCCACCCTGGCTTCCAACTCCTATGCCTGCAACATTAATAAGATCGCTGGGAGCAGTGTAGCCTTTGCCACCCATCACATACCTCGGAATGATTGTAAAGGCGGCCGCAGCTGTGGCAGTCTTGCCCAAAAAGTTCCTCCTTGAAAGATATTTTCCATCAGGAGCTTTCACGTTTGTTTTTTTTTGTTTCATATGTAGGTTTTTTCAGGTTGAAATATTATGAATTAGACAGTAAAGCAGGTTGTTTTATTCCTGAATGTCAACGTCTGATCAATAAATAATCAGACATGTCGCCCATGGCTCAGGAACACCAATCACTGTGAACCTTGCATGGTGTGCCGTGTGTCGGTTATTGAATCATAAACCGCCTGCAGAATATTTGTTCTGATATTCATATCAGATAAAAGATTGTTATTTCGTGTCGGATAGACCCTGTTTGAGAAAAATATATAGCTGATTTCATAAACAGGATCGATCCATACGAATGTACCGGTATAACCTGAGTGCCCGAAACTCTCAGGTGTTGCGCCACTGGTAGGGTAAGACTCCTTCTGGCTCACTTGCTGATTGTTAAGGAGTGGTTTGTCAAATCCCAGGCCCCTTCTGTTATTATTTTCGGGGAACTGCACTTTCGTATACCGTTCGAACACTTCCCTGTTTATCAGCTGTTCCCCTCCGTACTCACCAAACCTGCGATAGAGTTCCATAAGCTTCATAAGATCATTTGCCGTGGCAAACAAACCGGCATGCCCTGAAATACCGCCGAGCATAGCAGCTCCTTCATCATGAACTGTTCCATGCAGGAGCTGCTTTCTGAACAGGGAATCATATTCCGTTGGAACGATCCTGCTCAAGGGATATTTCCTGTAAGGATTGAAGCCAATATCATATGCTCCGATTTTATGATAAATATTGGCAGTGACAAAATCATACCATTTTTCACCTGTCAGCACTTTCAATTATTCCGGGAGAAATAATAAATGTAAGATCAGAATATACATATTTTTTCTCGCCCAGCGGACTCTTCCTGATTTCTGAAAAGATCTTTTTTCGGTAGTTTTTATTGATATAGAGGTTATCGGCTACTTTAAGCGGATATTTTTCAGAATACTCATGCCTGAAAATATTTCTTTTAAAGACGGAATCCTTTTTAACAGTCTCTTTCCAGAAGGCGATCCAGGCTGTCATGCCCGCCTGATGGGTCAGCAGATCAGTCATCAGCAGGTCCCCTTTATTGGATCTCCTGAAATAGGGTAGATAATCTCCCAGCCTCTTTTCTGTTGAAAATTTCCCTTCCGAGTCAAGAAGCATTAATCCGGCCAGGGTTGATGACACTTTTGTGACTGAAGCAAGATCGTACAGATCACCTGTTTTTACTGCGATCCTGTCATCATAGGTCTGATAACCATAAGTCTTCTGAAAAACAACAACTCCTTTCCTTGCCACCATAACCTCACAGCCCGGATAGGCTTTGGCCAGCAATCCTGACGCTGCAATGGAATCTAATTCATGAGTGAGGTATTCTGATGACATTCCCGCATTTTCGGGAAGTCCGTAAGAGATTCTCAGATTACCCCGGGTTTCAAGCCCGAATCCGGAAGGCCAGCTATTGTTTATTGTTACCGGAAGCACCCCGTGTCCGGCGATTGCACCAAATATCAGCTGGGCAGACAGATCCTCGGTAAATTCATTTTCCTGATAGGCCAGTATAAGGGCGTTGGCCTTCCAAAGAGGATCGAGTCTGTCAATTGCATATGGATTTCCAAAGTAAGTGACAATAGTTTTATTGGCAGTGAGTCTATTCAGGAAAGGAGATAATCCCTGCCTGATACCGAAATTCATGTTCGGACGCTGATCGGTATTGAAGACTCCCGCTATAACAAGATCATAACCGGCAAGTTTATCGATCAATTCTCCCGATCGTTTATCATCTTCCGGGGAAATGTAGAAGGTATCCACGGGATAATAATCCCTCAGCCGCTTAAGAAAAACTGAATTATCTTTTCTGTTGATGGCAATTGCAGCTATCTTCAGATCCCTGAGGTTTATTATCGGAAGGATATTGTCTCTATTATTAAGCAGCGTAAGGGAGTTGGAATACAGATCACGGATCAGTGCAACAGTAGCAGGAGGGGAGATCTCTTTGGAAATATTTTCAATTTTTATCCTGTGAGGTTTGCTCAATCCTGACCAGTATTTCAGGGCTAAGACTTTCCTGCACTTATTGTCAATGTCCCCTGAAGTTATTTTCTTCTCAGCCACTGATTTCCTTATAGCCCGGATCGCAGCGCCAACATCCGTTACAAATTCGACAACATCATTTCCGGCAATAATCGCCTGAGCCTCAGCTTCGCCAGGACTAAAATATTTTGTAACGCCTTTCATGTTCATGGCGTCCGTAATAACCAATCCCTTGAATCCCATCTCTTTCTTTAACAGTTCGTTAATTATAACCGGCGATAGTGTTGAAGGAAGGTTTGACGTTGAATCGAGAGATGGAAGATTAAGGTGTGCCGTCATCACGCTACCGGCACCTTCAGTGATAAGATTCAGGAATGGAAATAATTCGAGGCTGTCCAGCCTGGTCCGGGGATGTGAAATCAAAGGAAGATCGAGGTGCGAATCGGTGTTTGTATCTCCATGCCCCGGGAAATGCTTAAGAACAGCAAGAACCCCGTTATCCTGCATCCCTTTCATATACATAAGGGCTTTGGATGTAACATTTTCCCTTTTCTCCCCGAATGATCTGTAATTAATCACCGGATTCATCGGATTGTTGTTTATGTCAGCCACCGGTGCAAGGTTTACATTGACACCCAGCCTTCTGCACTGGCTGGCAACAGCTTTTCCCATCCTGTAGATAAGTGAGTCGTCATTGACAGCACCGAGTGTCATCTGGTAGGGAAATTTTTCAACGTTTTGAAGCCTCATCCCGAGTCCCCATTCTGCATCCATCGAAATAATAAGAGGGACTTTCGAAATTTTCTGATAATAGTTTGTCAGCTCAGCCTGCTTTTCGGGTGTCCCCTGGAAAAAAACTATTCCACCCACCCCCCAATTTCTTATTATATCACTGATTTCCACTTCATGCGAAACATCCCTGTTGGAGTAGCCGGCAATCCAAATACACTGGGCAATGCGCTGATCGGGATTAAGTGTCTTCAGAACTGAGTCGACCCAGGGGTGATTCATGTAAATAAGAAAAGGCGGATCTGTACTCTGAGCTTTAATGTTTGCAGATAATGAAAAAAGTGCGATAAAAGCAACCAGTTTTGAAAGTTTCTTGAATTGCATGTCAGGAAATTAATGTGATTTTCACCAAAGATATTTAAAATAAAATTTTATTTCCCTCTGATCTCGCAGATATTCGCGGAATGAGATAATGATCTGCGGAAATCAGGGTTATCTGCCGGAATGGATTTAATTCCCATAAATTACTAATTTTACGACAAGATTTTCAAATCAATCATGGCAAAAAACAGCAGACTTGTCTCCCTTGACATTTTCAGAGGGATGACAGTAGCTTTTATGATAATTGTAAACACCCCCGGTAGCTGGAATTACGTTTATTCTCCCTTGAGTCATGCAAAATGGCATGGTTGCACACCCACCGACCTTGTCTTTCCATTTTTCCTTTTTATTGCAGGCGTCTCAACATGGTATTCACTAAAAAAATACGGGCATGAGCTTAACGGAAGTGCATTCCTCAGAATATTGAGAAGAACAGCATCTATTTTTGCGCTTGGCCTCATACTGGGGATATTTCCATATTTTGACCGCGACTATTCAATGCTGAGGATCATGGGGGTGCTTCAGCGCATTGCGCTTGCCTATGGAATTGGCGCTCTGATTTGTACAACTGTGAACCGCGATTATTTGTGGATCGTTGTTGCAGTATTTCTATTGTTTTACTGGGGGCTTCTGGCAGCATTCGGAGGCACCGATCCCTACTCCCTTGAAGGCAATTTTGCTCTTAAAGTCGACCAGGCACTTCTTGGAAAGAACCATCTGTACACCGGTTTCGGCATACCATTCGAACCGGAAGGTTTATTAAGTACAGTCCCTGCAATATGCACTGTTATCATAGGATATTACACCGGGGAACTTGTCGGAAAAAAAAGTGCCGGTGTCAGGACAGCCCTTAAACTTCTGGTTGTCGGAGCAGCCCTGACAGGTCTGGGCTTGTTGTGGGGCAAGCTTTTCCCGCTGAACAAACCGCTGTGGACCAGTTCTTACGTGCTTTACACTTCAGGAATTGCAATGGCAGTGCTTTCACTAATTTACTGGATTGCTGATGTGGGTAAATTTCAGAAGTGGGGACTCTTTTTTGCAGTATTCGGAACCAATGCGTTATTCTCGTTTTTCATTTCCGGAATCTGGACTAAGCTGATGCTGTTTATCAAGCTTCCTTCGGACGGGCACAAGATCACCTTGTACAACTGGTTATTTGAAAAGATTTGTGCTCCTGTTGCCGGTAATATGAACGGAAGCCTTATGTTTGCATTGATCCAGATGCTGTTGATATGGAGTCTGGCGCTGGTACTTTACAGGAAAAAAATAATGATAAGGCTTTAGAAGACCGAAGACCGAAGAGAAGAAGGGGAGAAGGGGAGAAGGGGAGAAGGGGAGAGGGGGGAAGCAGAAGAAATACGTATTAAAAGACATATTAAATTAAAAAGAAATACGTATTAAAAGACAGAAGACGGAAACCGGAAGTTTTGGATCCCCTCCTGGGAGGGGCAAGGGGTGGGTTTGTGATGAGTGAAAACGGAAGACAGAAGACAGAAGTCGGAAGACAGAACAGCGTAGAGCGAAAAGCGTAGAGAGAAAAAAGAAGACAGAGGTATGACGTCCTTACTAATCCCTCATCCATAGGCACCCCTCTTTACAGGGCCGACCGTTAAGAATCCCGCCGGTGGCGGGATTTAGGGAGGAGCCAGGCTGCAGGGCAGAGAGAGCCTGCCCTGAGCGCAGCGAAGGGGGTCGGGGGTGAGTCCGTGATGTATGAAGACCGAAGACGGGAGACAGAAGACAGAAGACAGGGCCGACCGTTAAGAACTAGCCCGGTGGGCTAGTTTAGGGAGGAGCCAGGTTGCAGGGAAGACAGAAAAGCGTAGAGCGAAAAGCGTAGAGAGTAAAAAGAAGACAGAAGTATGACGTTTTTACTAATCCCTCATCCATAGGCACCCCTCTTTACAGGGCCGACCGTTAAGAATCCCGCCAGTGGCGGGATTTAGGGAGGAGCCAGGCTGCAGGGTAGAGAGGGGCCGGGGGTGAGTCCGTGATTTGTGAGAGACAGAAGACAGAAGACAGAAGACAGAGGTATGACGTCCTTACTAATCCCTCATCCGTAGGCACCCCTCTTTGCGAAGCAGAGAGGGGCCGGGGGTGAGTTCGTGATTTGTTAAAAAGACAAAGCAAAAGATAAATATTACCAGATGGAGGAAATAAACATAATATCAGAAGGATATAAGGAGCTATTCGGCAATCAGGAAATAAATGTTGTACCTCTTCCAAGATCGGGTTCCGACAGGAGGTATTTCAGAATTAAGGATGGAAGCAAAAGCATTATAGGAGCTCATAATGCCAACCGGGAAGAGAACGAAGCTTTCGTCGGATTTACTGAACATTTCAGGACCAAATCGCTCCCGGTTCCCGAGGTATTTGGTTATCTTCCTCAAAAATATGTTTACTACCTGCAGGATCTGGGTGATGACAACCTTTATACCTGGCTTCACAAAAGACCTGAAATTAGTCCGTTTGACAGGGACTCCAGGAACCTCTATCAAAAGATCCTTGACAAGCTGATCCTGTTTCAGACAAAAGGAATTGAGGGACTAAATCTGGAGTTGTGTTATCCGCATAAGAGCTTTGACAGGCAATCAATGATGTGGGATATGAATTATTTCAAGTATATGTTCCTTAAACTGATAGCTGTACCTTTCAATGAGCGGCGCCTTGAGCACGATTTCAATGCTCTGGCCGATTACCTCCTGGAAACAGGACAGGATTATTTCCTTTACAGGGATTTCCAGACTGCCAATGTGATGGTAGTCGGTAATGAGCCATGGTTTATTGATTACCAGGGAGGCAGAAAGGGTGCTCCCCAATATGACGTTGCTTCATTGTTATACGATGCAAAGATCCCTATGTCAGCCGGAGACCGGAATGAACTTCTTGAATACTATATCAACAGATTCTGTCTGGAGTCAAAGGAAGACAAAAACAAATTCAGAGGCTATTACTCTGGATTCAGCCTTATCAGGGTTATGCAGGCACTCGGAGCCTTCGGATTCCGGGGATTATATGAACAGAAGCCCACCTTTGCCGACAGCATAGTACCCGGAGTTATTATTCTTCAACAGATCATTGACCAGGCAGAAAATCATATAGCCCTTTCTGAACTTTACGGTACGGTCAGGTCAATTCCGGCTACCGCTATGTTTATGAAATTGTCGGAAGCCAGACATCTGTAGCAGACTGACAATGAAAGCAATGATTCTTGCTGCAGGAAAAGGTACAAGGCTTGGAAAAATCACCGGCGATATTCCAAAAGCAATGGTCATGATAAACGGCAGGAGCGTCCTCAGTATGGCTGTTGAGAAATGCGCCAGGTTCGGTTTCAATGATATCATAATAAATGTCCATCATTTTGCGGATCTGGTCGAAGAGGAGGTATTACGGCTCAACAGGCTTGGATTCACGATAGCAATTTCAGATGAGCGCGAATTACTGCTTGATACCGGTGGCGGACTCTATAAAGCACGAAGTTTCTTTGACAATTCACCATTCCTGTTATACAATACCGATATAGTTACAGACCTGGATATCGGGACACTTTACAGGTTTCATCAGGTTAACAATGGTGTGGCAACCCTTGCAGTAAGGAAACGTCCGGGTAACAGATACTTCCTTGTCAACAGGAAAGGCATACTGCGGGGTTGGTGCAACAAAGCCACAGGTGAGCTGAAGATTTCGCTTCCGACAAAAGAAAAACTGTCTGAAATTGCCTTTACAGGTGTACATATTATTGATCCTGAGATTTTTAAATATATGTCTGAAGGAGTTTACAGTATGACTTCACTCTATCTGGAATTGGCCGGTTCTCATACAATCAATACTTTCAGGTACGACGACGGATACTGGTTTGATATCGGAACCCCTGAAACCCTTGAAATTGTAAGGAATTTTCTGTCCACTGAGCCATGACCCATTTGGGCATAGGCGTTAACTTAAGGGGATGGATATAGGGAAATAGGGAGAGAGTTTAACCCAAAACCGAATGTAAAGTACTGAATTTAAGTTTGATAACATTCCCCTCCTTGAAATAAGGGTGCCGAGCGTTAAGAAATCAGAGTGGCTGATTTTAGAAAAGATGCCAGTCTAAAGGGAGTGCATGAAAAGGAGGGGAAAGTTAAGTTACATAAAATCAATCGCATACAGTTAGATTCATAAGTTTTTCTATTCCTTAAGATCGCGCATGCCCTTTGGGGAGAAGGGCCCCTGTGCCCTGCTTTGCCAGCCGAAGCTTTCTTTGACCTCCGTAGCTTCAGCGAAGGAGGTAGCGTAGGCTGGTACCCTGCGTCCTGCGCGATTTAACCCACCCCCGACCCCTCCCAGGAGGGGAGCCGAGGGGTTCACCCCTGCGCCCTGTGCCCTGCGCCCTGCGCCCTGTGCCCTGAGCCCTTAGCCCTTAGCCCTTCTTCAAACTTTCCAGAATGACCTCGTGAAAAGCAGAAATATGGTATATATCTCAAGCCTTCCGATAATCATTAAAAAGCCAAAAATTAATTTACTGATTTCAGGCAGATTTGAATAGGTAAACGCAGGACCTGTTGATTCCAACCCGGGTCCGGTATTTCCGAGTGAGGATGCAACTGCACTGGCGGCAGTTACCGGATCCAGTCCTATGGCAGTAACAATTACTGTTCCGACAAGGAAAATGAAAAGATAGAGTACAACAAATGAAATTATTGAAATATTAGTGTTTTCTGATAATGCTTTATTGTTAATTTTTATCTGAGAGATGACATTGGGATGGACAAGCCTTGTCAACACTTCCCGTATGTTTTTTAATACTACCAGATGCCTTGCCATTTTTATACCTCCGGTTGTTGAACCGGTGCTGCCTCCGGCAAATAACAGAACAAAAATTAAAATAATTCCAGCCTGTGGCCAATACACATAATCAGTAGATATAAAGCCGGTAGTGGTTATTATTGAAATGACCTGAAAAAATCCTTCCCTGAATGCAGGCTCCAGTGACAAGGTAGTATTGGCGAGAAGTATGCATGTGGCAATAGTTCCAAAAAAGAGGATGGTCCCGATATAAAACCAAAGTTCATCATTATGCTTTACTTTCCGGAAGTTAAGTTTTACAACATAATAATAGACTATAAAGCTTACACCTGAAAGAAACATAAAGAGACCAATAATATACTGGCTATAGGAAGAGTATCCTGCAATGCTGTCATTTTTTGTTGAAAAACCGCCTGTTGCGACAGTCCCGAAAGTATGACATATGCTATCAAACAAACCCATTTCTCCAAGGCTTAGCAATAAAATTTCAGTTATTGTAAGACCAAGGTATACGAAGAGCAGGCGCAAACCCACTGCCTGCATCCTTGGATGTATTTTCTCCTTCAATGACGATTCAAGGGGAAGCAACTGATTGGCTGTCATACCAATTGATGGGATTATAATGATTACCAGTGCAATGATTCCCAAACCGCCGATCCAGTGGGTAAAACTCCGCCAGAACAGTATGGTATGAGGTAAAGATTCAACATCAGCCACGATAGATGTACCCGTAGCTGTGAATCCGGAGGACGATTCAAAAAATGCATCAATAAAGTTTGGAACGGATCCGCTCAGAATAAACGGTAAGGTACCCAGGCAGGTAAGTACCAGCCAGGATGAAGATACTGCTAAGAAACCTTCCCTGTTATTAATTTTTTCAGATGAGGTTTTTCTGGTTATTGTGAATAAGATAACAGAAAGCAGAACGGAAATAAAGGATGACCAAAGGAAGGGATCGGGAGATTCATTATATATAAATGCAACGGGCAAACACGACAGAAATGAAATTGTTTCAAGCAGAATTATTGTACTTAGTATTCGCAGAATAACAAGAGGATTGATCAGCTTCATGGTTTGATCGCGAAAAACATTGACAAATATAAGCAGAAAAAATATTGTTCAGGGTTTTCTATGAAATTGGAAAAAAGGCCCGGTATTTTGTGCGACGGAGTCCATTGATTGGTCATTTTAAAGTCTTATATTTGAATCTGACTTATAAATATCCGACAATATGGGAAAAGTATTAGTTATTGGTGCCGGTGGAGTGGGAACGGTTGTAGTTCATAAAATGGCTTCTCTGCCGGAAGTATTTACTGAAATAATGCTAGCCAGCCGGACAAAATCAAAATGTGATGCTATTGCATGCCAGAATTGGAAAAAACCGTGATCAAGACAGCACAGATTGATGCTGATAATGTTCCTGAACTCGTGAAGCTTATCAGATCATTCAAGCCTGATATTGTTGTAAATGTTGCACTTCCTTACCAGGATCTTCATATTATGGATGCCTGTCTTGCAGAAGGTGTTGCATATCTCGATACTGCAAACTATGAACCTCTTGAAGAGGCAAAATTTGAATACAGCTGGCAATGGGCATACAGGGACAGGTATAAAAAAGCCGGTATAACAGCAATCCTTGGTTGCGGATTTGATCCGGGAGTTACCTCAATTTTCACAGCTTATGCTGCCAAACATCATTTTGATGAGATACATTATCTTGATATTGTCGACTGCAATGCCGGTGATCACGGAAAACCATTTGCTACAAATTTCAATCCTGAAATAAATATCAGGGAAGTAACTCAGAAAGGTAAATACTGGGAAAACGGGAAATGGATCATCACCAAACCTCATGAGATTCATAAACCACTGAATTATCCTGAAATCGGACCAAAAGAATCATACCTTATTTATCATGAGGAACTTGAATCACTTGTAAAGAATTTTCCGACACTTAAAAGGGCAAGGTTCTGGATGACATTCGGACAGGAATATCTTACTCATCTGCGGGTTATTCAGAATATTGGAATGGCAGGTATTGAACCTATAATGTTCGATGGAAGGGAAATAATTCCTATTCAGTTCCTTAAAGCAGTTCTTCCTGATCCGGGTGAACTTGGTGAAAACTATAAAGGACAGACATCAATCGGATGCAGGATAAAAGGAGTAAAAGGACGGTAAGGAAAAGACCTATTATATCTATAATAATTGCAGTCATGAAGCTGCTTATAAGGAAACAGGAGCACAGGGTGTTAGTTATACAACAGGTGTTCCTGCTGCAATTGGAGCAATGATGTATCTGAAGGGAATCTGGAAAAAACCAGGTGTATTCAATGTTGAGGAATTTGATCCTGATCCCTTTATGGAACAACTTAACCTTCTTGGTCTGCCATGGGTCGAGCTTCATGATGTTGATCTTGAATTGTAAACAGACATCAAATGTCATTGATCTATTCCTTGAAATACCTATCCCCCTGTTACGTGATCGATGAGGAACGTTTCAGAAAGAACCTTTCTCTGATAAAGCATGTTTCAGAAGAATCCGGTGCGGAAATTATCCTGGCCTTCAAGGGATTTGCCATGTGGGGAGTGTTTCCGATTCTTAGGGAATATGTTACCGGTGCAGCTGCAAGCTCGGTAGACGAAGCACGACTTTGTTTTGAGGAGATAGGTTCCCGTGCACATACTTATTCTCCGGTGTACAAGGAAGCTGATATTTATGATATTCTGAGGTACAGTTCACATGTTACCTTTAATTCACTTGCCCAGTACAATAAATATTCGAAAATAGTTTCAGAATATCATGAGAAGATTTCAGCCGGATTAAGGATTAATCCGGAATTTTCAGAGATAAGTCATGGTATATACAATCCATGCTCACCAGGTTCAAGACTCGGGATTACTGCAGATGATCTTGACGACAGGATTGCCTGATGGGATTGAAGGGCTTCATTTTCATGTTCTCTTTGAATCAGGATTCATATGCTCTGGAAAAAGTACTGGAGGTTGTTGAGAAGAAATTCGGCAAATTCTTTGCTGCACTAAAATGGATCAATATGGGCGGAGGACATCTTATGACACGAAAGGATTACGATATTGATCATCTTATCAAAATCCTGAAACGGTTCAGGGAAAAATCAGGACTTCATGTAATTCTTGAACCGGGAAGCGCTTTTGCATGGGAGACAGGAGAACTTGTTGCAACTGTTGAGGATATTGTTGAAAATCAGGGCATTAAGACCGCAATTCTGGATGTTTCCTTTACTGCACATATGCCTGATTGTCTTGAGATGCCATATAAACCTAAAATTATGGGTGCAACTGATCCTGTTCATGGCAAACCAACATACAGGATGGGAGGTAATTCATGTCTTTCGGGTGATTTTATGGGCGACTGGTCATTTGATAATGAGCTTAAGCCGGGTGACAGGATCATTTTTCTGGATATGATCCATTATACAATGGTCAAAACAACAACCTTCAACGGGGTTCAGCATCCATCAATCGGTATCTGGACAAAGGACGGTAAATTCAAACTACTGAAAAGGTTTGGATATGAAGATTATAAAAACAGGTTGTCGTAGAGGTCAGCACTCGACAAAATCTTGACTGTCTCATCCGGTCACGGGCTATGAGGAGTGTTACTTCCTGTTAATCGTTAAATCAGTAACAGCGAGCCTGTCTTTTACCAGAACAGCATTTATTATTTTTTCTGCTACCTCAGCCGGATCCATGAATCTGCTGATATCGCGGTTATGTTCAATTACATTCCAGAAGCCGGTTTTCATCCCACCGGGGTAGACGGCAATAATATTCCTTTTTTTCCCTTTAAATTCAGTCCTCAAAGCTTCAGTATAACCGCGTGCTCCCCATTTCGCGGCACAGTAGATTGACTCCTCTGCCCGCCCAAGCAGAGCTGAGGTTGACATTATATTGACAATTGTAAGCTCATCTTCCTCAGGGGTTATTCTCAGGATCTCTGAAGTAAGCAGAATCAGTCCCTTGAGATTCGGCTCAAAAACAGCATCGATCATTGCAGAAGTGGAATTGGTTGCTTTTGTAAAAAGCCCTCTTCCGGCATTGTTGAAAAGGTATTCAGTAATGAACTGATTGTCCCTGATGTGCTTGCCGAGCTTTCTTATATCAGCTTCAATCCCGATATTACATACAAATGATGTCACCGATCCTTTGTTAGAAATGCTTTTGAGCTTTTTTGCAGAACTCTCAAGCCTTTTCTTATCCCTGCCCAGTATCAAGACATTTCTTCCTCCTTTTACCAGAAGCTCCGCCATCTCAAGACCCAGGCCGCTTGATCCGCCGCTTACGACACAAATTTTTATCATTGTTATTATCTTATCTGTTTCTTTCTCCCCTTCGCCCCCTCGCCCCCTCGCTCCCTCAACCACTGATCACTCCTGATCCGATAAGCTCCTCCCCGTCATACCAGGCAGCAAACTGACCGGGAGCGATACCTCTCTGCAGCTTGTTGAACACTATGTATATGCCATTGTTCCTTTTATAAAGTTTTGCTTTCTGCAAAGGCTGACGGTACCTTATTCTTACTTCATATTCACGAACTTCATTCTCAGTCATTTCAAGATCCCTTCTTATCCAGTGTACTTCTTCCTTTCCAATGAAGAGGCCTTTGCGGTACAGCCCGGGATGTTGCTGGCCTTCACCTACATAAAGCAGGTTATTTTCGATGTCAGTACCCAGAACAAACAATGGCTCCTTATAACCTCCGACATTTATTCCTTTCCTCTGGCCAATTGTAAAAAAATGGGCTCCGTTATGTGATCCGATTATTCTGCCTGATTCAGGATTATACAAATACTGTTCTGCTATCGCTGCGAGTTCTTCATCCATTGCTTTATCACCGGGATAGCCGGGATGCAATTTTTTAAAGGGCATCTCTTTTGGGATCTCAATTATCTGCCCGTTTTTGGCTTCAAGCTTCTGTTGAAGGAAGGTGGGAAGGTGCACTTTGCCGACAAAGCAAATACCCTGTGAATCTTTTCTGTGAGCTGTTGCAAGTCCCAGCTTATCCGCAATTTTCCTGACATCGGCTTTGTCAGGTCACCAATCGGAAAAAGGGAAAAACCAAGTTGTTCCTGGCTTAACTGGCAAAGGAAATAGCTCTGGTCCTTATTCTGGTCCCTGCCGGTCAAGAAGTCTGTGTATAGGTCCATTTATCTGAAATAGTGGTGTCTTTCCGGCAATAATGACCGGTAGCAACAAAATCACCTCCAAGCTTTCTGGCTTCATCAGCAAAAGAATCAAATTTTATTTCCCTGTTGCAGAGAATATCCGGATTCGGTGTACGGCCTTTTTCGTACTCTGAAAACATATAATCGACAACCCTTTGCCTGTAAGGTTCACTCAGATCAATAAAGTGAAATGGGATATCAAGCTTTCTGGCTACCATTTCTGCAAACATGAGATCATCTTCCCAATGACAGTCGCTCTGTAAAAGACCTGTCGTATCATGCCAGTTCCTCATAAAAAGTCCGGCAACATCATAGCCGTGATTCTTTAAGTACCCAGGCTGCAACACTTGAGTCTACACCTCCCGATAATCCTATGACAACTCTTTTTTTCACGGTGCAAAGTTAATTAAATTGGCTAACTTTAAACCATCATGGGAGCCGGTACATTAACAATCTACAGTGCATCAGCAGGTTCGGGGAAGACATATAATCTTGCCTCAGTTTACCTTGAAAAACTGTTTACTTCCCGCTATAGTTACCGGAAAATACTTGCAGTGACCTTTACCCATAAAGCCACTGCCGAAATGAAAAGCCGGATCCTGGACGAGCTTAATAACCTGGCCGACGGAAACGAGTCAAAATATCTGCCTGAGCTTTTAAAGTCAACCGGCAAAGCTGAAAGACTTGATCCGGCAGGAAGCTAAAGATATCCTGAATATGATCCTGCACGATTTTCACGCGTTTCTCAGTAAGTACTATCGATAGTTTTTTCCAGAGGATACTTAGGGCTTTTGCCCGTGACATTGGGCTTCATTCAGGATTTAATATTGAGATAGATCATGCAACAATACTTACATCAGCTGTTGACAGGATGATAGCTTCGGCCGCGACCGACCCTGTCAATAAGAAAATGGCTGTCAGGATATATGCAGGGCAAATATCGAGGATGAAAAGACCTGGGACGTAAGGAAGAATATTATAGATCTGTCAGATGAACTTTTCAGTGAAAAATTCAGGCTTCTTTCAGCTGAAGAAAAATCGAAAATTCAGGACAAGGATTTTCTGACATCCTACATCGGGGAAATGCATTCAATAATGTCAGGTTTTGAAGCGGACATGGAAAAAATTGGAAAACGCTGCCTGACTATTGTTTTCTCAATTTCATTTAACTGATGATATGTTCTATCAGAAGGGACGGGGAGTGCCCGGCTATATACGGTCTCTGGCTGATGGAAATATTAAGGAGCCCAATAAATATGTCAGAGATATTGAAGGCGATCCTCAAGATGGTGCACAGGTGCAGTTCCCGGACCACTTTCAGAAGCATTGAGATCAGGTTTTGGAGAATGTGTAAGGGATGCCATTCACTATTACGATAGTAATATTATAAATTATAAAAGCGCAAACGCTATTCTGTCAAATATTTATACATTAGGGATCCTTTCTGACGTTCTTACCCAGGTTCACCTTATTGCAGAAGATGAAAACCTGTTTCTTCTTTCAGATACCGGGGAGCTTATTTACCTGATCACTGAAAAAGACCAGACTCCGTTCATATACGAGAAAGTTGGCAATACCTATGAAAATTACATGATAGATGAGTTCCAGGATACTTCATATCATACAGTGGAAGAATTTCAGGATGCTTATTGACAACAGCATGGCCCAGGGTTTCGAAAATCTTGTGGTAGGGGATATAAAGCAATCGATATACAGGTGGAGGAACAGCAACTGGCAAACCCTTCGCGATCTGAAAATTGGTGTTGACAATAAACGGTTCATCAGCAAGCCGCTTGATACTAACTGGAGAAGCTGCACGAATATCATAAAATTTAATAACTCACTGTTTTCAATCATTCCACACCTGCTTGATATGGAATTCTTTGAAAAAAATATTGAATCAGGATTTTCCGGGTTGTTTTCAGAGGTTGTTCAGAAAGATCCCGGCAAAAAGGAGGGTGGTTATGTCAGAATTGAATTTGTTGGTGAATCGGAAGAAGCAGAGATGGCAGGAAAATGTTCTTGAAATGCTTCCGCATGTTATTGAATCTATTCAGGAGAAAGGATATAATCCTTCCGATATTGGAATTCTTGTCAGGGACAACCGTGAAGGTGCATGTGTTCTTAAAAGGATAATCAGTTACAGCTCTGCCCTCCCTGATGAAATGAAAAGCAGGTTCAACATTGTATCAAATGATTCACTTCTTCTTGTCAATGCCCCGGTCATTAATTTTATTATTGCTGTTCTTAAGGTCCTGGACAATCCGGGGAATATGATAGGACGGGCTTTGATGCTCAGATATTTCCTGCTGGCCACAGGCAGGAGAGACGCTGAAACAGTTGCTCTGGAAAGTGAAAACCTTGTAAGCTATTCATCCGGTTTTTTTCCGGCTGATTATGAGAAGTTTCTTGAAGAGATCAGATATTTTGTCCTTATGGGATATTACGGAACGAACTATCAGGTTTTTTGGACTGGGCAACTTTTCATTCAATGTTGCTTATCTTGAATAGTTTTCAGGATATTATCATAAATTTTATATCCGGAAAAAATCCGGGGATTGCTTCATTTCTGGAATGGTGGGAATCAGAGGGACATAAAAAGTCGATTTCCCTTCCGGAACAGCAGGATGCAATCAGGGTCCTGACCATTCATAAATCAAAGGGACTTGAATTCGGTATTGTTATTCTTCCCTTTATCTCCTGGAATCTTGATCATAAATCCTTTCATTCGAATATTTTATGGGTCAGGCCCGGTACTCCTCCATTCAATAAGCTCGGAATTGTCCCTGTCAGCTACAGAAGTACTCTGTCAGAAACAATATTTTCAGAAGATTACTACGATGAAAAATATTCTGCTTATGTTGATAATGTTAATCTTCTGTACGTTGCGTTGACGAGGGCTAAAAACGGAATTTATGGTTTTGCTCCCGCCGAGCCCGGATCTGAAAACCGTATAGCAGGCATACTGAAGGAAGCCATAGATTTTCAAAATGCAATCACCGGACGGAGAAGAGGCATTTCTTTATAAGCATGTCGATCAACAGACAGGGGTATTTGAGCTTGGAGACCTGCCTGGCGGCATAGCTCAGTCAGTAAATGGCAATAGTATTACTGTGGTGACTACCCTGTTAGTGCTGATAATTGAATCTCTCAGGCTGAAACTGCACTGGGAAAGCTATCTGAGTCAGGATAAGGGTGAAGTTCGGACAAGGATAAACCATGGCAGGATGATGCATGAGGTGTTCGGAGAGATCGTTACTTCTGACGATATAGAAAGTGCTGTAAGAATGAAAGTCCTTGAAGGCAAACTTCCTGCAGATGAGGAATCGGCTATAAGGGATAAAATATCTGCCCGGCTCAGCAAGCCTGAGATCAGGGATTGGTTTGACAAAGGGAATGAAGTATTAAATGAAGCTTCCATTCTGATGCCGGGAGCCGGAACAAAACGCCCCGACAGGATAATATTGAGGGATGGAAAAACAATAATAGTCGATTTCAAATTTGGGGAAGAGAATCCACATTACCTTGCCCAGATCAGGGAGTACAAACACCTTCTTACAGAGATGGGCTATGCAAATGTCAGAAGCATTTCTCTGGTATGTTGACTCTGAAAAAATAGTTTCAGCCTGAATGGATAAAGGAAAAGAAATAGGAAGGATTTACGCATGGGGGCATGAACGCAGGTTCAATGCCTTCCCTGAGTATATCAGGAAAATCCTTGGATCACGAATGCAGAAAGTCTCAATAGATGCAGGGTTTACATGTCCTAACCGCGACGGGCTGAAAGGAGAGGGCGGTTGCACCTATTGCAGTAACAAGGCATTTAATCCTTCCTACTGCCTGCCTGAAAAGTCAGTTTCTGTGCAGATTGAGGAAGGTATAAAGTTTCATAAAAAACGTTATAAAAAAGTTGATTCATATCTCGCTTATTTTCAGGCTTATTCCAATACTTATGCTCCCCTGGACACACTTGAAAGACTCTACAGTGAAGCGCTCAGCCACAGGGATATTAAAGGACTTATTATTGGAACAAGACCGGATTGCGTAAATAGTGAAATTCTCGATTTTCTGAAGGAGCTTTCATGAAAGTGCTTTCTTACAGTTGAGTATGGTATAGAATCATGTTATAACAAAACACTCAGGCGGATTAACCGCGGACATACATTTGAAGAGGCAGTTGAAGCTCTGGAAGCCACGGCTTCAAGAGGGATCAATGCAGGAGCGCATTTCATTTTCGGACTCCCGGGGGAAACGCGCGATGAGATGCTTGCTGAAGCAGAAATAATTTCAGCATCTGCCCTTAAACAGTGTGAAATTCCACCAGCTTCAAATCATAAAAGGAACAAGGATGGAAGAGGAGTTTCAGCGAACACCATTTGATTTTGAGCTTTTTACGTGGGATGAATATCTCGGATTCATTATCAGTTTTCTCGAAAGACTAAATCCGGCAATTGTAGTTGAAAGGTTAACCGGGGAGGCTCCCCCTCGTTACCTGGCAAAGGAAGCCTGGGGCAGGAAACGGACTGACCAGATTGTAAACCTGATCGAGAACAAACTCGAAGAACTGGATACCTGGCAGGGAAGATTATTCCCACCTCAAGAGGGACAGGGGGCATAGCCGTCAATGTAAGAATCAGTTTTAGACAGAATATTATTTTTAGCAGAGATACAGTTAAATAAGTTTGGGGCTATTGAAAAAGTTGATTTTTTGGACTTTTATCCCTTTGTGTTCCTTAGTGTGATACTTTGTGATACTTTGTGGTTCAATAAATTATGTTTTACCACAAAGTACTCAAAGGTTATCACGAAGGTTCACAAAGGACTTTTTCAACACCCCCAAATGTAAATTATTGCAACTCAGTTGCATACGGTTTGATTCATAAGCTATCTTATTCCTTAAGTTGACTGTTATGGGGCGTAAAATGACCTATTTTCTCGAAAGAATTGCAAAACACTTATACGATCAGACTGGGGGCGATTTGAGACACCACTGCCTTGTATTTCCCAACAGGAGGGCAGGACTCTATTTTCTGAAATATCTCGCTGCTCAGATAGATAAACCGGTCTGGACTCCGGCCATTTTGACAATCAACGATTTTTTTGCATCATTGTCTGATCTGCATATTGCTGAAAACGAGATACTTCTGTGTGAACTTTACAAAGTTTACCGGAATCTCAACAGATACAGCCGGGAGCTTCGATGAGTTTTATTTCTGGGGTGATATGCTGATTAATGATTTTGATGATGTCGACAAATATTTGGCCGATGCTTCGTTGCTTTTCAGGAATGTGAATGATTTTAAAAATATAGATCTGCAATTCGGCGATATTGACAGGAACAGGCTGAGATAATTAAAACGGTTCTGGAAGAATTTTGAACCTGAAAAACATTCTTCAGAAAAATCTGAATTTAAATCAGTCTGGTCAATCATGAATGAACTGTACACTGAATTCAAAAAATCACTCCGTGTAAAAAATCTTGCTTTGAAGGGATGATTTTCAGGGATGTTGCACAGAATGCATCTAGATGACACAACCTGAAATAAAATGGGAAACCGTTCATTTTGTAGGTTTCAATGCCCTGAATAAGTGCGAACAAACTGCTGATGAAATATCTGCAGGAAGCAGGGAAAGCAAAATTCTACTGGGATTATGACAACTCATATATTAAAGCTGGCGGAATGAATTCAGCAGGTATTATTCATGGCAAGAAACCTGAGTCTTTTCGGCAATGATATGCCGGAAGACTGGAATTATAACACACAGCTTTCCCAACCTGATGAAGGCAGGGTGATGATCTTATTGAAACTACTTCAGATGTCGCTCAGGTAAAGCTCATTCCCGAGCTTATCAGTCAGATACCGGGAATTTCACCTGAAAATGCCCATCATACTGCAGTGATCCTTGCCGATGAGAGCCTTCTTGTCCCGCTGCTGACAAGCCTGCCCGAAAATACAGGCGATATCAATATATCGATGGGTTATCCGTTAAAGATGACAGGTGTTTATACGCTTGTTAAGTATATTCTTAATCTTCAGAAGAATGCTGTACTTGAAAATGGGATGGCCTTTTTTTCTTACCGGGATGTAATTGACATATTAAGACATCAGCTGACCGGATTTCTCTTAAGCGCGGAAGACAAAGGTATCCATGAAGAGATCGTGGAAAAGAACCTGGTGAGGATTCCGGAGCGATATCTTGGCAGATCTGAAAGCCTCAGAAGAATATTCAGGTTTGATAACAGATCCCTCTCAGCTGTCAGATCATTTGAGGGACATTCTTAGCTCAGTCTCTGCGGGTTCAGGTAGTACAGACGGATCCCCGGAGGAGTCTGTTACAGAGAGAAACATGCGGAATGAATTTATTTACAGGGTATTACTTACGATAAACCGGCTGGAAACAATTAATCAGCTCTCCTGAATTCGGATTTAAAACGGGAACCTATATCAGAATCCTCGACAAAATCTTAAGGAATCAGTCTGTACCCTTTTCAGGTGAACCATTATCCGGGATCCAGATCCTTGGGATATCTGGAAACAAGAGCCCTTGATTTTGAGAATATTATATTAATGTCAGTAAATGAAGGTATTCTTCCCTCTGCAACTTCCGTCTCTTCCTTTATTCCATTCAGTATCAGGGAGGCTTTCGGACTGCCAACCATCAATCACCAGGAATCAATATTTGCATATCATTTCTACAGGCTGCTGCACAGGGCAAAAAATGTGACTTTAATCTACAATTCAAATTCAGAAGGACTCAGAACAGGAGAAATGAGCAGGTTTATCACGCAGATGAAATATGAACAAATTAGTCAGCCCTGATATCCTGAATTTAAATTTTGATATTAAGTCACCGGCTGCTATCGGGGAGATGATTGAAAGAAATGACAGGCATTCTGCCCGGCTCTATGCATTGTATGCGGAAAATGACAGCAAATCTGATTTGTCACCGACAGCCATAAACACCTGGCTGAACTGCAGGATGAAGTTCTATTACCGGTATGTCAACGGATTAAAGGAGCCTGAAACAATTGGTGGCGAGATTGACCATGCAGTATTTGGATTGATCTTGCACAAATTGATGAGGAACATTTACGAAAATTACCAGGGTGAGGTCGTTTCAGAAGAGATCCTTGATTCCCTTATCAGGAATGAACAATTTCTCCAGATCTCTTATTGACAGAACATATCATGAGGGAGACAGCCCGGACATGATTAGATTTCCCGACGGCAATGAGCTTATAATAAAGGATATCCTGCACATGTATTTGTTAAAGATTCTGAGGGCAGACAAATCATATGCCCCGTTCAGGATAATCACACTGGAGAGTTCATTTATTTTCGATATCTCTTTTAAAATTAATGATAAAGTGTTAACGGTAAGGACCGGAGGTAAAGTTGACCGTGTTGACAGGAAAGATGGGATAACAAGAATTGTTGATTATAAAACAGGATCAGTTGCCCCGCGGATCAACTCACTGGATGCTCTTTTTGAGGATGACCGTAAAGGAGAACTTGACGGCTGGTTACAGACCCTCCTTTACTGCGAGGCGTTTCTTTCGGAAAATCCTGACGTTACTGTTAAACCGTCAATTTACAAAGTCAGGGAACTACCCTGCGAAAATTCTTCAGATGCTTTACGGATCAGGATTGAAAAAAATCAGGAATTACTGCTTGAAGATTACCAGCAGGTGAGAGGTGATTTTCTCGATGGGCTTAAGAGCACTATCGCCACAATATTCAGCCGCGACGAGCCTTTTGTTAATGACCTCAGGTATCCGGAAATGCGGATATTGTCCCTACAGAGGATTATGCCAGCGATGATCCCGTAAGATTCAGTTATTCCAGTTCGCGCTGAAGGGCAGCCATTTTAATGGCGGTAACAGCCGCTTCATCTCCTTTGTTGCCATGCTTGCCGCCGGCTCTTTCCATTGCCTGTTCAAGGTTAAAAGTTGTCAGCACTCCAAAGATAAAGGGGATGTTATATTCAAGATTAAGCTGGGTTATACCCTGAGTTACACCCTGACAAATAAAAGTGAAATGCGGGGTTTCCCCCTGGATAACGCAGCCAAGGCAAATCACGGCATCAAGGTCATCATATTCAGCAAGAAACTGCGCACCGATTGTCAGCTCAAAACTCCCGGGTACATGCCTTATAATAATGTTCTTGTCAGTTGCCCCGTGTTTCTTGAGGGTTTGTGTTGTGCCTTCAAGAAGGGCTGATGTCACCTCATGGTTCCAGTCGGAGACAACAATCCCAAACCTCATTTTGCCTGCATCAGGTACTGAAGAGGAATTATATTCCGACAGGTTGGCAGTGCTCATTTATTTTATCAGAAGTTTTGCCCTTGCAATGTATTTGTCAATTGATGAGCCCTCGGTACTTTCAGGATATTTTTCTTTGATCCTTTCATAAATCTTCAGGGCATCAGAGTATTTACCGTTCATTTCATATAGTTCTCCGGCTTTCATCAGATACAATGGAGTATTAAATGAATTTTCTGCAAAATCAGCGGCTTCAAGATATTTTGATATTCCCTTGTCAAGGTTTCCAAGCTCCACATAAGCATCACCGGTTGCACCAATAGCTATTGAACCAATTACCTTGTCCTTTTTGGAGTATTTGTTAAGGAAATCTATTGCTTCTTCGTAATTACCAAGCTGGAGATAACAGATCCCTGCACCGTAACGGGCAAGATTACCGGCATTTGTAAATTTATAGTCTTTGGCAATATCAAGAAATCCAAGATAGTTTCCGTCTCCGTTCAGGGCAAGGTTTATTGAATCTATCTCAAGATATTTTTGAGCCTGGTACATCTGCGACTGAGCCTCATTATTCCTGTTACTGAGATATAGCCTTCCAAGCCAGAATATGCCAACAAGAACAACTATAGCTCCAAGAACGTACAGCAAGGGTTTATAGTTTTCTTCAAGGAATTGTTCTGTCTTTGTTAAAGTCACCTCCACATTCTTAAGGCTCTGAGGATTATCTTCTTTCTTCTTTTTTGCCATAACCGTTTATGCTTAAAATACTTAAAAATTTAACTTCGCAAAAGTAGTGCTTTTAAAATAATATTGAAACAATTAAATGAAAAAATAGAAATAAAGCATATTTTGTCTATATAGTTGGTTATTAGCCTTTTATGTTAAATCATTTACAAACAGATTCTTTTTTCTAACTTTGATGGTCATTTATGCACGCAACCCTCTGCTCCCCGGGGTGGATACCTATTTTTAACTTTTATCAGATTTATGTACCTTAAGAAACTATCACTTACAAATTTTAAAAACTATAGCCAGGCTGACCTGGAATTCTCGCCAAAAATTAACTGCATTGTCGGAAACAACGGTGTTGGCAAGACAAATATCCTTGATGCAATACATTACCTTTCGCTCACAAAAAGCTTTTTCAATAATATTGACAGTGTGAGCATAAAGCATGATGAGGATTATTTTATCATTCAGGGATTGTTCGACAGGGAAGGGGAAGCTGATAATATTTTTTGTTCCTTCCAGAGGCAAAAGCAGAAAATTCTCAAGCGTAACGGGAAGGAGTATCAGAGGCTGACAGACCATGTTGGCAGATATCCGGTTGTCATGATTTCACCTGCCGACAATGCTCTCATAGGTGAAGGGAGCGAGGAGAGAAGAAAATTCCTGAATAAAATTATAAGCCAGTATAATGCTGAATACCTTGATTCAGTCTTAAACTATAATAAAGCTCTTCAGCAAAGGAATAAGCTTTTGAAGGATTTTAAAGCCGACAGGAATTTTGATGAAGAAATGCTTTCCGTCTGGGATTCCCAGCTTGTTAAATATGGAAATTTTGCCTTTTCTGAACGAAACCTTCTCATAAATGAACTTATCCCTGTATTTCAGGAGTATTATTCATTGATCTCCAACCAGAAAGAAAGGTCAGGCTTAGATATCGTTCTCACCTTAATGACGGTGATTTTAATGAAGCGCTCAAAAATGCCGTTAACAAGGACAGGGCGCTCGAATACACAACGATAGGAATACATAAGGATGACCTGGTTTTTGAAATGGATGGCTATCCCGTCAGATCGCTCGGTTCCCAGGGTCAACAGAAATCATACCTTGTGGCCCTTAAGCTTGCCAAATTCGATTACATAAAAAGAAAAGCAGGGTTTGCTCCGATCTTGCTTCTTGACGATATTTTTGATAAATTTGATGCTGAAAGAGTAGCTCAGATTATCCGTCTTGTTGGCAACCATCGTTTCGGGCAGATATTTATCACCGATACACATCAGAGCAGGTTGCAGGAAATACTGAATACGCTTTACACCGATTACAAGCTTTTCAGGATAGGAGAATCGGGCATCGATGAGGTTATACCAGGGATGAATAACAACAGATGAGACGAAGCAAAACCATATCTCTGGCTGAGGCAATGAAAGATTATATCAGGGAGATGAACCTGGAAGGCAAACTCCTGGAGGTTAATCTTATAAGTTCATGGGAAGAGACTGTGGGAAAAGCCATTTCATCAAGGACGACAAGGATATACATTAAAAATAAAATTTTATTTGTTTATCTTAATTCCTCAGTGGTCAGAAATGAGTTGCTGATGCTCCGCGAAGCCCTCAGGCAAAAAATGAACGAAAAAGCAGGAAGTGAAGTCATTAAAGATATTGTGCTGAAATAATCAACTGGCGAGGATTTGTCTTACCGTGCCCGCAAAAGATTACCCCCTGGACCGCAGGCGCGGATTTGTCTTCGTCGAGCTCGTAAGGGTAATCGATTACACTTGGCTCCGATACATTAAATCTCCGCACCAGGGGTAAAAAAGCAGTATTATAAGACATATTAAATTTAAAAGAAATACGTATTAAAAGACATATTTAAATCTATATAATATATTGATTATCAAATATATACTGAACTAATTTAATTAGATATCTACTAAGTGATAGAATAATTTCCATCCGAAATCTTAATAGACTTTTTCAGGGACTTTGAGGATGTGAAGTTATAAAATCCGTCATTGTATCTTAATACAACTGTCTTATTATCAATTTCGATCGAAAGCGATGATGAGGCATCCTTCTTCATAATAAAATCTGCAAGGAGAATTGCCTTTTCAATGCCATCACCGCTTCTGAAATTCCAGACTTCATCAGGCAATGACAGCCTGTTGTCATCATATATTGAATGATTCTCCATTTCTGATAGAATATCATACACTTCCCCGACTGATTTCCTGCTCAGATCAATGAAACATACAGGATTCCTCTCTATGGACGCTTTAATAAATGGCAGCCAGTCAATTTTATCCATCTGCCTGTAGATATACATGGTCAGTAAAGCAAGTTCCGATTTGTCCGTATGTTGGCTGACAGACCAGATAATTTCGCTACGGCTGTCCTCGACAGAGATTTCAGGGATGTCTGCAACGACAAACTTTTTGTCGGCCGAAGGAATTTTAGGATCTGTGTGTATGAAATCTGCAATCTCTCTTATCATCCCGTGATAATTTTCTCTTCAGGCTGGTCACAGGCGTACTTGATAAACTCTGTCTCGAATTCTTTCAGGTCTTTTGGTTTCTTGTCACCCAGTATCTTTTCTATGTCATTAAGCATTATTTTGCCCTGCAGCGGACTAAGATGAAATTCATCCTCTTCAATCTCCCTGATCAGCTGCTCACGGGTGTCCGAAGAAACATTGAACTTGCTTGAATGTTCATACTCAAACATCTTCTCGACCGCAATATACCTCTTGTTGCCGTCATATGTGCAACGATACTGGAACAGTTTTTTATAATTTGAGCTGAACCTGAGGAAGTTTACAAATATAATATCTGTAAGTTCCGTAACCAGGAACTTCTTTAACTTATCTGAAAAATCCAGGTATGCTGATTTGTCAATTGTAGCTTCATTATGTAAAATATGAATATATCCTGAAATATGAGAAACAATGGTCACCTTTTCATTTTCAAGGGCTCTTCTGGCTCTTTCCGAGAGGGATGTGCCGTTAAACCACATATTCTTTGTGACAATCCTCCTGTTATTTGTTAAAAGACCATCTTTTTCAGTAATAAAGTTTTGTGAATGAAGCGGAGTGGCAATAAGGAAGATCTTTTCAAGCGGAATCCTGCCAACAATGAACATTGCAGCTGCATAAAGTGCTGAAAGAGAAACACATTCACCTGCTCCTGTTGAGAAATTATCCTTATACCTGAAAGCGGTCATTGCCTCGACAGTCTCGGTTTTCCAGTATGGAATTATATCGGAATCAAATTTATCGAGTCCAAAATGCTTTCTTATGTCAATATCGAAATAGTATTTATCGCCTTCATAGCCAAACAGGGCATTAGACTGTCTGAGAAGCTCCATATCAAAGAAATCCTGAAACCTTGCTATCTCCCTGGTTTTTGTTGTCAGGCCCCAGGTTGAAAGATCGAGATTGAAAACATAATTCTGGATAATGAATTGCTTTATCCTGTTCGATTTATATGTAAAGCTCTTTTTTTCAATGTCTTTAAACCATGGATCATCGCGCCATTTCCAGATTATAGGCGACATTATATTTGCAAGGACAAGAGGATAGAACAGCTCGGGGAAAATGAAAATCTCCATATCGGAAAGGGTAAAAGCCGAGGAGTATTTTTCAAGAATTTTTTTATCTGAAAAGTCTTTTATATATGCAGAATCCATACCTGATTTTAAAGTTGTGCAAAACTAATAACATTATTTCATCTGCAATGTTTTCAGGAATAAAAACAGAAATCAGGATAAGGTAGTGGTGACGGAGCAGCAGACTATAAGAATCTTTCAATATCCGAGAAAAAGAATCTGGCTTCCCTTTCTGCATTTTCATCACTGTCGGAACCATGTACTGCATTCATTTTAACAGAAACTGCAAAGAGTTTTCTTATTGTTCCCGGCTCGGCCTTTGCAGGATCAGTGGCTCCAATGAGCTTTCTGAATTCATTGACTGCATTTTCGTGTTTAAGTATCATTACCACTACGGGCCCGCTTGTCATGAACTCAACGAGTTCTTCAAAGAATGGTTTTCCACTGTGGATTTCATAGAATGATTCTGCCTGGGAGGTGGTCATCTGTACCATTTTCATTGCAGCAATTTCAAATCCTCCTTCATTTATCATCGAAAGTATAGGGCCTGTTTTTCCTGTTCTTACAGCATTTGGCTTAATTATTGAAAATGTATATGCTCCGTTCATAAGCAGTTATTGATGATATTCAGTTTCATAAACCGGTTAAAGAAATATTTTCTATCTTTGACCACCTGATAAATAGCAGAAAAAGTGATAGATCTAGCCAAATATACAAAAGAATTATCAAAACTTTTTGAATCATCAAACAATATATTGCTGATCTCCCATATCAATCCGGATGGAGATGCTATCGGTTCGCAATTAGCACTTTATCAGTATCTTACATCCAAGGGCAGAAATGTCAGAATGATTTCCCCGAATAATCTTGCAGGAGTTTCTGAAATGGATGGATGGTGCAGAGCATATCAATGTATTTATAAAGAACAGAAAGGAATGCAGGAAACTTATTCAGGAAGCTGATCTTATTGTTATGCTTGATTTCAATCAGCCAAACAGGCTTGGGGAAGCCGAAAAATTTGTCATAGCCTCGGCTGCCACCAAAGTAATTATCGACCATCATCTTGATCCTTATGGCATTGCAGATCTTGTTATTTCCGACACTTCCAGGTGTTCAACCGCCGAACTGGTTCATGAGCTTATTTGTTTAATCAATGGGAAGCCGTTTATGAACAAGTCTTATGCCGAAGATATCTATGTTGGCATTATTACTGATACCGGGAATTTTGAGCATGGATCATATTCAGGAAATACTTTCAGACTCGTGGCAGACCTTATTGAAACCGGAATTGATACTTAAAAGGTACTGAATGTTATCTATAACAACTTTTCTGCAGACCGGATGAGACTCCTTGGACTTGCTCTGAATAAGCGCATGAACGTGTTGCCGGAATATAAGACTGCCTATATTTTTCTCTCAAAACAGGATCTGACCGAGTATAATCATGTAAATGGCGACACTGAAGGATTTGTGAATATACCCCTCTCCATTAAAGGGATTGTATTTTCGGTACTTCTTATTGAAAAAGAAAATTTTGTCAAGTTATCATTCCGTTCACGCGGAGATTTCCCTGTTAATGAATTTGCATCAAAATATTTTTCAGGAGGAGGTCATATAAACGCCTCGGGAGGAGAGTACCATGATACACTTGAAAATTCTGTGACATATTTTCTGAGAGTTCTGAAGGAAAATGAAGGATTGCTTAAAGGTGAGAACTGAAGCTATGAACCTGAAATTCGGATTTTCACTCCTTCTTTTTATTTTAATCTGCTCATGTCAGGGAAGGAAGGAACCGCAGGCATCTTCAACAGCTCCTGGAAAAGAAGAGATGACTGAGCTTAACAGGTATCTTGTCCGGAAAGACAGGGAAATTATTGAAAGCTATATTGAGAGGAAAGGCCTGAAAATGAATGAATCACCTACAGGCTTATGGTATCTTATTGAAAATGAGGGAGCAGGGGATCTGTTCAAAGATAATGACAGAATCATAATGAGCTATGAGTGTTCCCTGCTTGATGGTACAAAATGTTATTCTTCTGAGACTCTTGGTCCCAAAGAAGTTGTGCTTGGCAGAAGCGACCTTGAACCAGGACTGAATGAAGGATTGAGATTGCTCAGGCCGGGAGGCAGTGCAATTTTTATACTGCCGCCTTTTCTGGCCTACGGATTTGTAGGTGATGGGAAAAAGATCCCCCCAGGTCAATAATTGTTTACCGGATTAAAACTGAAACCGAAAAATAATTGGAATGATTCCTGTCAATGAAAGCTGGTTATTGCGCTGGCTTTATGATATTCCCTTTGCCGGATAACACTGCAGGACAAAAATAGCAAGACGGTCGTTAATGTCCGGTACGTTTTTCTTCCATTCAGAAATTTTCTGTGTCCTTATTGTTTCCTCCGGGAGCGTTATATCCAATGCAATGCAAAGCCTGGTCTCGCTGTTGCAGGTTTTAAGTATTGATTCGAGCATTCTCTGGTTCCGGTAGGGTGTTTCCATGAAAACCTGAGAGAACCCTTCGCGTGATTTCTTTTCCAGTTCCCTGAGTCTTGCAGTCCTGTCAGAAGGATTGACAGGCAGGTAACCGTTAAAAGAAAAATTCTGACCGTTTAATCCAGAGGCTATCAGGGCCAGGATGATTGAGGAAGGCCCTGATAGCGGCGAGATCTTAATGTTCTTCCTGTGCGCGAGTGAGATAAGCTTTGCCCCGGGATCAGCAATACCGGGCAGGCCGGCCTCACTCATAATGCCCATATCAGATCCGGTGAGAACAGGATTCAGAAACACTGAAATTTCCGATTCGGGGGTGTGCTCATTCAGTTCATAGAATTGAGTCTCATCGATGGGAAACTCTCTGTCGATAAGTTTCAAATACCTTCTTGCACTTCTGAGATCTTCAACAACAAACAATCTCAGCGACCTGGTAATCGCCAGGACCTTTTCCGGTATTACTCTCCTGTAATCTTCTCCTCCCAGGGTTACCGGGATCAAATAAATCCTTCCTGCCACTTGCTTCTCTTTGGTATAGTAAATTTAAGCAATAAGCAGGTTAATTCATATATGTTATAAAAGGATATTGATCTGTTGCCCAATCGGGATATTTAATATAGGTTTGTCATGAAATTTCTCTTATGTGAAAATTACATTTCTTGGTACCGGTACTTCACAGGGCGTGCCGGTAATTGCATGCGAATGCGAAACCTGCAGCTCGGACGACAGCCGTGATAAGAGACTCAGGACATCAATTCTGATCGAGAAAGACGGAACCACTCTAGTGATAGATGCCGGACCCGATTTCCGGCAGCAGATGTTAAGGGAGGATGTAAAGCGCCTCGATGCAATTATCCTGACACACGAGCACAAGGATCATATTGCCGGCATGGACGATGTAAGGGCTTTTAATTATAAAGCCCAGGATGCTATTGATATTTTTGCCGAAGAACGGGTGCAGAAAGCTGTCAGAAAGGAGTATTCATATGTTTTTGCTGAATATCAGTATCCCGGGGTTCCCAAGATGAGACTGAATACCATAACCGATGAAGAATTCAGTGTAAGAAACATATCGATAACCCCTTTAAGGGTTTTCCATTACCGGTTGCCTGTTTACGGATTCAGGATCGGGAATTTAGCATATATAACTGATGCCAACTATATTCCGGAAGAGACGAAAGAAAAAATAATAGGAGTAAAATATCTGGTTATAAATGCACTAAGGAAAGAAAAGCATATTTCGCATTTCAGTCTCAGGGAGGCCATTGATTTTATAAGACAGATTTCACCCAGAAAGGCTTTTATAACACATATCAGCCACCAGATGGGATGTCATAAAGATCTTGAATTGGAGCTGCCTCCCGGTATTATTCTCGCAGAGGACGGACTGCGCTTTCTTTGTGATGATTAAATCCCTTGCTGCCTATTTCTTTCTGTAACTTTTAGCAAGCTTTTTCTGGTAATTGTTTGAGAAGTAATACCTGTTCCTTCCAAGCTGTGATGTATTGGACCGTGAGGCTTTCATTCTCTTTTCGTAATATGGATTCTTTTTGGCAGGAGCGCATGCAGCAAAGAAAACTACCAGTGCCAGGAAGAGTAATACTTTTAATATTTTATTCGGAGATGGCATTTACATCGGTGTTTTAGTCTGTTTCTCGGAAATGATCATATCTGCCTGAAATAAATTGAATGATCGGATATTCAAAAATGAACAGAACAAAAGCTTTACTTAAAAACATTTTTTTAGTTCACTGTAAGTTTTAAATTGCATATAATTTCAAATGACTTTCTAAAATTCTTCTTAATGATTTCAACCAACCGCATTATTCGATCAGCATTAGCGCTTTTATTTCTTATCAATTCATTGTCCCTGCAATCACAGTCACTATCTAAAGTTCATATATTAGAGCAATCGGGATTGAACACCGACAGTATAACCCTTTCTGATAATTCGCATCTGGTACTTAAACGGAAAAAACCTGTTTTAAGTTTCCAGATGGGAGAAAAAATGTTTTCGACTGACGGTGTCTTTGCTCTGAAAGAGGAAAAAAGTTATTCCTTAATCTACGAAAACAAGCTTAAACTTGTATTAAGGACTCCTGACCTTATGGAGCAGGGATGGAATTGCGGGGTCGAATTTGAGAACATCTCAAACGATACTGTTTCAATTAGTAATGTAATTCCATTTAATTCTGACAATGAATCGGTTAATATAATGGGGAAGGGGCCATGGGATCTTGCCAGAGCATGGCTTTTCCGGCCGGGATTCCGTCCCGTCAGGGTAATTCTGCCTGACAATGCCTGGGAAATGGGTTATTCATCATTTGAAGCAAACAATGGATTTTCGGTTTGTGCAATTGCACGGCGGCAGCAGATTGAAGGAGGCCAGAGGCAGAGATACGAGACAATTCTTCCTCCCAAAGCAAAGGTGTTCTACAGGATTTATGCAGATGTCTTTAAGGGTGAATGGCAGAATGGACTGAGGATGATGTTCAGGGACAGATATTTATATGACCTTGAAAAATTTGATAACACCCTTTATGAGAGACCCGACCTTGCATGGATCAAGGAAAGTTATCTCATTGTTCTGCAGATGGCGTGGGACAGGGAGTTTTTTGACAGGCTCACTGGCAAATATACATTCCCTGAAGTATTAAGGAACGGAAATGAACTATTCGGCAATATTGATGTTTATTGTATCTGGCCAACCTGGCCAAGACTCGGACTTGATCAGCGCAACCAGTGGGATTTGTACAGGGACCTTCCCGGAGGCACTCAGCAGCTGAGGAACTTCGCCCGACTGTCACGCCAGAATAATACAAAGTTTTTTATTGCTTATAATCCCTGGGACAACAGCACCAGGAAAGAGGATCATTACAAGGGAATGGCCAGGTTAATCAGGGAAACCGAAGCCGACGGGGTCGTCCTTGACACCAGGGGCAGTTCAAGCTATGAAATTCAGGCAGCAGCCGACAGTGTCAGGAAAGGTGTTGTTATGTATTCAGAGGGAATGGCAATTACGAAGGATATGCCCGGGATTATCTCAGGACGGGTCCACAATGCAATTTTCTTCAGTCCTGAACTTAACCTCAACAAACTGATAAAGCCTGATTTTTCGATCTTCAGGGTTTGCGATGTCGGGGAAGATCTTATTCACCGGGAGATCGCAATTGCTTTTTTCAACGGGTACGGGACAGAACTTAATATGTATCGTCCGGGAGGCAGGGATGATAACTACAGGGATGATCTTGAATATCTGGCACAGACTACCTTTCTTCTCAGGCAGAACAATGATGCTTTTCTTGACAATGACTGGACCCCTCTTGTCAGTACAACAGTGGATAATGTTTTTGTGAACAGGTGGAAGGCCGGTGAGAAGACTCTTTACACAGTTCTGAATATGAGACCGGAAGGGTTTGAAGGCAAATTGTTTAAGTCGGACAGGAATAACAATAAACACTATGTTTCACTCTGGAATCATGAAAATGTAAATCCTGAAAACGCTGACGGATCGCTTTATCTTTCTGCCAGAGCCGACGGCTGGCCGGCATCATGGTCAGGAACGAGGAGGGAAGGATCAGTGGATTGTATTGCTGAATTCCCCGACATCATCAGACCGGTTCTGAAAGGTGATTCCGTTTTTTTGAGGAACTCCGGGACCGGCACTGTCACTATCTGGAAAGGGAATCCTTCTTATAATACTGACCACAGGGATCTGAGGATAGTAAATGACACTGTCATCAGGATAAAAGATTTATTCGGTTATTACGAAGGGAAGATCGTTCTGCAGCTCACCGAGAATAAGCATCTGAAAGATGAAATGTGTTCTCTGCTCAAAGGAGGTAAACCCTGGCTGATAACCAGGTACTGCAAAGACCGGAAAAGCTGCTTCTGCTCCTCCTGATATGGTGCTGATTCCTGGTACCGACTTTTCATTCAATGTCACAACCGGTGAGGAATTTATGCCATATCCTGATGTCAGCGATATTACAGTACGAATAGACAGTTTCCTGATTGATAAGTACCCTGTAACAAATGCCCAGTATTATGATTTTCTCATGAATTCCGGTTACAGTCCCGCGGATACAACAAGGTATCTTAGTCACTGGGAATCCGGTATATACAGGCAGGGGCAGGAAAGGTATCCGGTTGTATATATTGAGTTATGAAGATATGAAGGCTTATGCAAAATGGGCCGGCAAGAGACTTCCAACAGAGGCTGAATGGCAACTTGCGGCACAGGGTACTGATAAGCGGAAATGGCCATGGGGAAATGAATTTCACGGTACATTATGCAACAATGCATTTAACAAGCCAACTCCGGTTGATGCATTTGCCAAAGGAATGAGTCCTTATGGTGTGATGGATCTTGTGGGAAATGTGTGGCAGATGACCAATGATATGTATTTCAATGGATCTTACTACTTTACTGTGATCAGAGGAGGCAGCTTTTATAAACCGGAATCAAGCTGGTGGTATGTACAGGGAGGACCACAGGCACTGGATAAAACTCAGATCATGCTTCTTGTTTCACCTGGATTTGACAGAAACTCAACAGTCGGATTCAGGTGTGTCAAGGATCTGGACAGCAGGGAGTTCAGGGTCAAAAAGTAATTATACTTTCAGTTTCTTCTCAATTTCATTTATCTGATTTCTGAAATGTTTATCAGTATCAATAAGATTATTAACTGTTTTGCAGGCATGAAGAACAGTTGCATGATCTTTTCCTCCGATATGTGAACCTATGCTTGCAAGTGATGCTTTTGTAAGGCTTTTTGAGAAATACATTGAAACCTGCCTTGCCTGTACAATCTCTCTTTTTCTGGTCTTTCCCTGGATCAGATCAATCGGGATCTTGTAATAATCACATACAATTTTCTGAATATATTCAATTGTAATTTCACGTCTTGAAGTGCTGATAAGTTTTTCAACCATCAGTCTTGCCAGATCGAGAGTGATCTCTTTTCTGTTAAGGGTTGATTGTGCATAGAGGGATATCAGAACTGCTTCAAGTTCCCTGATATTATTGGAAATGTTTACAGCCAGAAATTCAAATATCTCTTCAGGCAGTTCAATTCCGTCGTTATATGCTTTCTTCTTCAGAATAGCCAGCCTTGTTTCATAATCAGGTCTTTGCAGATCAGCCTGAAGTCCCCATTTAAATCTTGACAGAAGCCTTTGTTCCATTCCCTGAAGTTCAACCGGTGGTCTGTCGCAGGTCAGTATCAGCTGTTTTCCTGACTGATGAAGATGGTTGAAGATATGAAAGAATGTATCCTGTGTTTTTTCTTTTCCTGCAAATTCATGAACATCATCAAGGATCAGTACATCAATCATCTGGTAAAAATGCAGGAAATCATTTTTATTATTGTTTCTGACAGATTCAACAAACTGTGTCTGGAATTTATTGGCATTTACATAAGGACAATCTTATCAGGATGTTTCTCTTTTACAAGTATTCCGATAGCCTGTGCAAGATGTGTTTTTCCAAGTCCTGAATCGCCATAGATCATCAGAGGATTGAAAGCTGTTCCTCCGGGATTGTTACCAACAGCAATACCTGCTGATCTGGCAAGCCTGTTGCATTCACCTTCGACATAATTGTTGAAATTGTAATCGGGATTTAGTTTTGGATCAAAATGTACTTTTTTTATTCCCGGGAATAACAAAAGGATTTTTTATTGAAGGTTGTGTAACATCAAAAGGAACCTGAACAGGTTTATTATTAAGATCAGTTTTATTTCTTGAAGGATATCTTACAGTATATGGTTTACCATCTGAATAATTTGCATTTTCCATCACGACATTGTACTCAAGCTTGGCATCAGTGCCAATTTCACGTCTGAGAGTCTTCCTGAGAATATCAATATACTGCTCTTCAAGGTATTCATAGAAAAACGGACTTGGAACCTGAATTGTCAGAATATTGTTTTCAAGCTTTAAAGGAATAATTGGTTCAAACCATGTTTTATAACTGATGGATGGAATAATATCTTTTATTATTTGCAGACAGTTATTCCAAACGTCATTATGTGATTTATTCATGAAAGTTTGTTGTTTTAAAATTTTAAGGTTCAGAATCAAGCTGATTCAGATAGCAATATTTGTAAAAAAAAAAGTTAATAAAAAAAATTTTTTTTGCTTGACTTTCTCAAAAAAAGTATATGTTTTTAATCATCAGCAACTTATAATGAAAAATATTTTTTTTTATTTTAAATAGCTGAATATTAAGTATTTAATATAATGAATATCTGGTTTGTATGTGTATTACAATTTATTATGAAATCTTAATCAAAATTCAACAAAACACAAGAAAAACTAGGACTATTTTGCCATCGATTTAAATGGCATATTTTAAGATCAAGATAATCTGAATTTTAGAAAAAATCTATTCTGCCGGGATATTTTTTTTGCCAAAAACAGAAAAGTGAACATATCTTTTTGGATTTGCCTTCATATCCTCTAAAAGGAGATTCAGACTCTCCAGACTGTCTGATAAGATTTGTATAAAGTGAATCATTTGTCAGGAATTGACCGGCAGTTCCTTTTCCATCATTAAGATTTCCGATCAGCAATGCTGCTTTTTCAAGGCTTGCTTTCAGATTGTTTACGGAATTATAAATATCAGCAGCAGCAAGAGTATCTGTAATTGATTCAAGATTGGCTGAATGTTTTGTTCAACTTATCAGAATTGTCGGCCAGCATGCCGGTGAATTTATTAATATTCTCAAGTGTAGATTTGAGTCCCGGCTTCCTCGATGCTCTTTGCAGTATTGCTGAGACTGGCAACTCCGGACTTTAGATTCCTTCCTGAACTCGGGATCCATAATATCGTTAATGGAACCGATTACTGAATCAAGTATACCAAGGATAGATCAGTTATCTTATCCTTCACAGGCAGAAGCTCATTTTCAACCTTTGTGATCAGTGATTCAGCAAGCCGGCCGGGAATTGTATCACCGTTTGAATATGACCCGGACCTTCACCATAAACAAATTGAATTTTCATTCCTGCAATCAGGGAGACAGGAGTTATTTCAGCGACTGTATTCACAGGAAGCTTGAAATCCTTATCAACTAGACAAAATAACAAGAAGCTTGCCGCTTTCAGGATCTAAGAAATCTGATTGACTGAACAACACCTACTTTATACCCGTTGACTTCAACAGGACTTGATTCAGCAAGTCCTCCAATTTTATCATAAACTGCATAATAATGTGCTGTACTGCTGAAAAGATCTTTTCCTTTAAGAAAATTATATAGCCAGATAAATACCAGAATGGTTAAAACAGCTGTAACACCAACCTTAACTTCGTTTGAGATTTTTTTCATTTAGTACAGGTTTTATTTTTCTTGTTTTGATCCAAAGCTTCCTGTAAAGGTAATATTTTGTTGTCTTTAACAGCAATTACAAATGCATCGGGATAAATGGATTCAATTTTTTTCCGGTAATCAGCTGCATCGGAGTAATTTGTGAAAGTTCCCTGTTGCATACCTGTAAATGATCCCCTGCAGTCAATCTCAACAACATCATTCAATCCTTTGAAATTTTCAGGTTTCAGTTCCTTCTTTTCAGTGGAAGTGGCAATCTGTACCATAAAAGTAAGTTTCAGTCACTGCAGGTCTGCATCTGAAGTGCCGGCTTCATTTGAGTCAGTTCATTTGATCCGGCTTCGATATCGTGATTGATCAATTCCGGTGGAAATGTAGCTCTTCTTGTCAATTTCATTTATATAATCACGTGCATGCCCTGAAAATTGCAGATGCAATATAATCCTGTCCCTGCTTCTGAGTGCAAGATATTTTTCTTCATCAGGATTTGTAATAAATCCTGTCTCAATCAGCACACTTGGCATTGTTGTCATGTATAATACCCAGAATCCTGCCTGTTTAACACCCCTGTCAATCCTGCCGGCGCGATTCTTGAACTGGGTTTGTATTTTTGATGCCAGGTCGAGTACTCTGTTCCTGAAAAACATTCTGCATAAGGGAAAACATTATATATGATTCAGGTGATTTCGGATCAAATCCTTCATATTTTGTTGAATAATCATCTTCAAGAAGAATTACCTCATTCTCCTTCATTGCAACTTCAAGGTTCTGCTCATCTTTGGCACAATCCCATAACAAATGTTTCTGCTCCCCTGATTGCTTTTGTTCCGGCCCAGTTGGCATGAATTGAAATAAACAGATCAGCTTTATTCTTGTTTGCAAACTCGGCTCTTTCCTTCAGATCCGACAAAGACATCACTCTTCCTTGTATAAAGGACTTTAACATTCTTAATATTCTTTTCAATATATTCACCTGTTTTAAGAGCTATTGCAAGATTAATATTCTTTTCCTTGCTGATCGATCCCAGAGCTCCCGGATCTTTTCCTCCATGTCCTGCATCAATCACTATTACCCAGGTTTTCTCCTCACAGATCGACTGGCTGAAAGAACGGAAATAACAGTAAGAACATGACAAGAAGAAATATCAATTTCAGTGCATATATATATATTGGTACGATGTTTGCCGTTTTTAATACCTGTACTCATGTTTAGTTCATGTTTTTTAATTAGTTTTGCGCCTGACATCCGGACGTCACACAAAAACTGTACAAAAATAGTATTTAAGTTGTATTTTTTTAAACAAAAGCGGTTACTTATAGTGTTCCTTGTGATGGTCCAGTCTTTTCCATTGTTCTCTCAGGAGGGTATACCTGTTATTGACACCAATACTGATGAGCCAGGATACTCTTGTTATCTGATACCATATCAGCGAATCTGAAGCAAATATCTCCCAATGCAATTGACAAACAGGTTACCTATACATCCAGCGGGCGCAAAAAAAAATGATCTTATCAATAAGACAGCAACTCTGATCGACGAGGCTAATGTAAATTACGGTGATATTGAGATCAAAGCTGATTCGATTGTTTTTGATATGGCGAACAAACACTGTCTTTGCAGCCGGCAGAAGAGACACTACAGGAAAGATAATGGGAACACCTGTCTTTAAGGAGGGAACACCAGGAAATTGAATCAGATTCCCTTACATATAATTTTGAAACACGGAAAGCCATAGCTTACAATATAATTACCAAGCAGGATGAAGGATTGCTGCACAGCAAGGTTACCAAACTGCTTGAAGACGGAACATCAAATATATCACGAAGCACATATTCGACCTGCGATGCGGATAGTCCCTCATTTTTATATAAATCTTCCAAAGGCAAAGGTCTATCCCGGGAAAAAGATAATTTCAGGTCCCGGGAACCTTGTACTTGAAGGGATTCCTCTTCCTCTTGCCCTTCCTTTTGGATTTTTTCCGATCCAGACAAAAAAAGCTGCCTCAGGTATTCTTATTCCCAAGGTCGGACAGGAACAGCTGAGGGGCTATACTCTTACTGACGGCGGTTATTATTTTGCAATCAGCGATTATTTTGACCTTGCCCTGAAGGGGAAGCATTTATACAAATGGAACCTGGATGGCCTACAGCCCAGACAAATTATAACAAACAATATAAATACAGCGGTCAGCTTTCTTTCAGCTATGCAAATAATATTTCAGGCCACAAGGGATTGCCTGATTACAGTAAAGCAACCAATTACAAGATCAGCTGGACCTATACCCAGAATCCCAAGGCACGATCCGGGATCAAGATTTTCAGCAAGTGTGAATATGAGTTCAAGCGGATATGACAAGACCAACAGTTATCAGGTCGCTGATCATGTTACAACACAAAGGCAATCAAGTGTCAGTTATTCAAAAACATGGGAAGGAACACCTTTCAACCTGTCGACAAGCATGAACCACAGCCAGAATGTCAAGAACTAAAACTGTAAATCTTAATCTTCCCAAAGATCAATTTTAATGTCAGCAGGATTTATCCGCTTAAAGGGAAGAAAAGCACCGGTCCGAAGAAATGGTACCAGGAGCTTCAGTTTCAGTATTCAGCATCACTTGATAACCAGATAAATACATATGACAGCCTGCTGTTTACCAATAAGGTATGGAATACTATGAAGAACGGTTTCAAGCATGAGGCCCCTATAAGTCTTCAGATCAGGCCTTTCAGGAATTTTTCCATATCTCCCCAGGTTACCTATTCCGGTGTCCTCTATACCCAGAAATACGGCAAGAAATGGGATCACCGATTATTTTGATCCTGAACTTAACGAGATATGTTCCAAAGGTAATCACCGACACTACAAGAGGAGCTTTTTACGGACACTCAATAAATCCATCAATCAGCGCAAGCTTCAATCCCCAGATCTTTGGGATATTTACTTTTAAAGCCGATTCAAGAATCCAGGCAATTCGTCATGTGATGAAACCTTCAGTAAGCTTTAATTATATTCCTTCTTTAAAGGGACTGAGCAGTGATCTGTACAGGCAGGTTCAGTCCGATTCACTGGGGCACACCAGGGATTATTCGATCTTTGAGGGCAATATATATGGAACACCTTCATTATCAAAACGCAGCAGCGGAGATTTCATTCAACCTTACAAATATTATTGAAGCCAAGGTATTTGAGAAAAATGATACAACAGGTAAACCAAAGAAGGTCAAGATTATTGATAACTTCGGAATTAATACATCATATAATGTTTTTGCCGATTCGATGAAATGGGCACCTGTTACTATGGCTTTGAGACACAACTCTTCTTGACAATCTGGGGATTTCGGCAAGGAGCAGCTTTTCGCTTTATGGACTTGACAGCCTGGGCCGGTCAATCGGGACATTTGCATTTGCCCAGAACAGGAAGCTCATGAGGCTTACCAATTTCGGCGTAAGTCTCGATTTTGATCTTGGTCAATTGATACGGGGAGATAAGAAAAAACAGGCAGCCGGATTGCCTGCACAGGCACCCGCCCAGTCGCCTGCAGGCATAGGTCAGCGGGAGGGTCGGGGTGGGTTGCAGGCGCAGGAACAGGAAAGTGCACTGCGTGATGAATATGGTTATTCAGTTTTTGATGTTCCATGGTCAATGAGGGTCAGCTATAACTTTAACTACAGCAAACCCGGGTTTAAATCGACAGTCAGCCAGACGCTTTCATTAAACGGTACTGTGACACTTACAAAGAAAATGGCTATTACCTACACCAGCGGATATGATTTTACGGGGAAAGAGATCACCATGACACAGATATCGGAATTACACGCGACCTGCATTGCTGGGATATGAGCTTTAACTGGATACCCAATGGCACAATGAAGATGTGGAACTTCACGATCAGGGTCAAGGCAGCTGTTCTTTCAGACCTCAAGTATGAGCGCAGGAAAGATTTTCACGACGAAAACTACTAAAAAACGATCTGCCACGAATTGTATTCTGCTGGCGCATAGCCTTACAGGCCTTTTATATGAGACAGTTGAATCGGTGTTTATCACTACGTCCTCTAATTAGCAGGGTGTTAATAAGTCCACTTTAGCCTGCCTCCTTAGGCGGAATTTGAGGGGTAAATACTCTTGACGACGGCATTAAACTCTGTTACTGCAATTCGTTAAATGTGCCACGGAGGCGTAGGGCTAACGGAAATGTATGCGAAGTCCTTCAGTGACCGTCCGGATGCGCCTTTAAGTGCCTTTGTGTAGAACATGACATGCACGGATGGTCTGAATATTATTCTGCAACTATCTCAAATTCAACCTCAACTTTAACTTCCCTGTGAAGCTTGATAACAGCTTTGTACTTGCCAACTTCCTTGATCTGATCTTCAGGAAGTGTAATGCTTTTGCGGTCAATATCAAATCCTTTTTCCTTAAGCGCTTCAGCAATCTGAATAGTGTTTACTGATCCGAATATCTTTCCTGAGGTAGCTTGTTTTTGCACCAACAACAAGTTTTACATCTGCCAGCTTTGCAGCAATCTCCTGTGCTGCAATCTTTATCTTTTCTTCTTTATGAGCTCTCTGCTTCAGGTTTTCAGCATGCATTTTCTTTGCTGATGGAGTTGCAGCAACTGCATAACCCTTGGGAATAAGGAAATTTCTTCCATATCCGTCTTTAACATTTACTAATATCGTCCTTTTGTCCAAGCTTGTTGACGTCCTGTAATAATATAATTTCCATAATTTATCCTCCTTATTTTAATAGGTCAGTAACATAAGGAAGAAGAGCAATATGACTGGCTCTTTTAACAGCTTTTGCCACTTTCCTCTGATATTTAAGTGATGTACCTGTAATTCTGCGGGGCAGAATTTTACCCTGGTCATTCAGGAACTTCTTAAGGAATTCAGGATCTTTATAATCAATATAACGTGATCCTGTTCTTCTTAAATCTGCAGTATTTCTTTTTTTTGATCTCAACGGTCGGCGGAGTCAAATATCTGATTTCTGATTCGTTCTGTGCCATATCTTATTCCTCCTTCGATTTTCCTGATTCTTTTTGTTTTCTTTTCTTCTCTGCATATTCGACGGCAAATTTTTCCATCCTGAAAGTTAAAAACCTGATGATCCTTTCATCTCTGCGATATTGGACTTCAAGTTTTTCAATAAGATCACCTGTCACCTTTGAATTCAATCAGATAATAGAAGCCTGTTGACTTCTTCTGAATAGGATAGGCCAGTTTCTTCAGGCCCCAGTTCTCTTCATGAACGATCTCACCGTTATTATCGGTGATGACCTTCTTGAATTTTTGTACCGCTTCCTTCATCTGGTTCTCAGATAAAACGGGAGTTGCAATGAAAACGGTTTCGTACTGATTCAACATAGTAATTAATTGTTTATTAGTTTAATGATTTTGGCTCGCAAAAGTACAACTATTTTTTTTAAACAAAAACTAATTGTCATAAAATTAGAGCTGACTGATAAATCTGAAGCTTAATTCCTGATACCATTCCTGATCAGGTATAAATTCACTGGCCATTTTTCAAGAATCTCTTTTTAACTATATTTGTACCTCATCATTAAGATCTGAAAAGAGAGTCAATAATTTATGGAAAACTTCATTGTTTCAGCAAGAAAATACCGTCCTGCCACTTTTGATATGGTTGTCGGTCAGGATTCAATTACAAATACGCTGAAAAGTGCTATTAAAAACAAACATCTTGACTCAGGCATATCTTTTTTGCGGACCACGAGGAGTTGGAAAAACAACATGTGCAAGAATATTTGCCAAAGACAATTAATTGCAGCAATCTGCAGGAGAATGGTGAAGCATGTGATAAATGCGAATCATGCCTTTCATTCAATACTCTGAGATCATTTAATATCCATGAGCTTGATGCTGCCTCAAATAATAAGGTTGATGATATCAGGAGCCTGACACGATCAGGTAAGGATACCTCCTCAGATCGGAAAATACAGCATTTATATAATTGATGAGGTTCATATGCTCTCTTCATCTGCCTTCAATGCTTTTCTGAAAACTCTTGAAGAACCTCCTTCACATGCAATATTTATTCTGGCAACAACTGAAAAGCATAAGATAATTCCAACAATCCTTTCACGATGCCAGATATTTGATTTCAACAGGATCAGAATTGAGGATATTGTCGGGCGACTTATGTATGTAGCTAAAAATGAGGGAATAACTGCTGAAGAGGAAGCTCTTCATATTATTGCCCAGAAAGCTGATGGTGCACTGAGGGATGCTCTTTCAATTTTTGACCAGATTGTAAGTCTTTGCGGCAAAAAGATAACTTATAAGGATGTTATTGAAAACCTCAATGTTCTTGATTATGAGTATTATTTTAAAACTGTTGACGGAGCGCTTCATGGGTGATGTTTCTTCAGTATTATTGACATTTAATGAGATACTTGAAAAGGGATTTGACGGACATAATTTTGTTTCGGGACTGAACAGCCATCTCCGCGATCTTCTGGTTAGCAAGGATGAAGTAACACTGCGTCTTCTTGAGGCAACACCCTCGGTAAAACAAAGATACCTTGTACAGACAAAGGCATGTCCTGAGGATTTTTTATTCAAAGCACTGGAATATGGAAGTAATTGTGATATTTCTTATAAAACCAGCAAGAATCCACGTCTTCATGTTGAGCTGTTCCTCATCCGGTTATGCCTGATCCTGAACTCGCCTGTGGAAGTTCCTGGAAAAAAAAAAGCCTGATATAAGGCAGGAGAGGAATCAGGATGAAGACCTTCCGCTGCCTTCAAAATCTGAAATTATAAGAGATGAGGCATCACACCCGGGGCCGGAAACAAGAAACAACAACGAATCTGCCGGGAAGCACACTCCGGTTATCGAAAAAGTGACAAAATCATTTTCAATAAAAGAAATAATTTCAGAGGAAAAGAAAGCAACCGAAAAGGATTTGAAATCTCTTGATGAATCCCGGTTGGAAGTGCCTTTGGGGCCGGCAGAAGAATTTACTCCGATTGCCTTTGAAAAAGCCTGGGATGAATTTGCAGATCATATCAAAAGCGACGGAACGAGAGTGGTGAGTATGTTCAAATCCATAAAAACTGAGGTGGACAGTGACATGATAATAAGGATCCATCTGAGCAATGCTGCTCAGAAAGATCTTTTTATCGAGAACTATAAGCAAAAGATCATCCGCTTCATGAACACCAGGTTCGGAACAAACGATTTTGATATTGAAACAGTTGTCGATATATCTGAAAAGAACGATATTTTATATTCTGATGAGCAGAAATATAATTATCTGACTTCGAAATACCCTGAACTAAAGGATTTAAAGAAGGCATTTAATCTTGATTTAAATTAACCCTGATCCTGTTTTACAAAGATTGACTCATCTATAAACCTAAAATTTTGAAGAAGGGCTTTCCAATAGGCGATTCTGGAAATGAGCATGAACCTGATAAAGAAAGGTTCTTTTCGGAACATATTATCGACAATTCAAGGTCGATGGTAAGCATCATCAACCGGAACTATGTCTATGAAAAAGTCAACAAGCCTTTCAGCCGCGCCCATAAGGGCCTTATAAAATCGTTCATCGGAAAATCCCTTTTCGATGTCTGGGGAGCTGAGGTTTTTCACAGTAAGATAAAAAATAAGGTTGACCTGTGTTTTACCGGCAAAACAGTAAGGTATGAAGCTTCATTCAACACCCCCAAATCAGGAAACAGGTATTTTGAAGTTGTCTTCAGACCTATTAAGACATCTGGTGGAAAAGTAAGTCATCTGATGGCCGAAACATTCGATGTCACGGATCTCAGGAAATCCCAAAAGACCGCGTCCGATCTGCGAAAGGAAGCAAGGAAAAGGGAAATTGACTTCCAGAATCGGCTGTTACAGGCACAGCGGCTCGAAACTATAGGTGTTCTGGCAGGCGGGATAGCTCATGATTTTAACAATATCCTGGCAACAATCTCCGGGTATGCGGAGATGTTGAGGGATGACCTCCTCAATGATCCGTTCAACCAGGAAAAGACTGACAGGATCCTGTCGTCAGTTAGCAGGGCCCGGTCGCTTACAAATCAAATACTTACCTTCAGCCGTCAGGTAGGACTGGAAAAATCTGAGGTTAATGTAAATGATATCCTGAAAGAGACACTGATCTTTTTAACGACAACCACACCTCCTGGCATAATTGTTGATACGGATCTGGCGGAATTAGAGCTTCACGTATTTGCTGACCCTGCTCAATTATTCAGGGTATTTCTGAATCTGATGACTAACGGCATTCAATCGATGGAACAAAAAGGAGGAACCCTGACAGTGGCTTCACGCCTGATTGACAGCAAGAGTGTCAGATCTGATATTAAAAAGGATCCTGTTGCAAACGAATATGTCCTTGTAACTATTAAGGACACGGGCATCGGAATGGATAATTCGATTCTGCCAAGGATATTTGAACCGTTTTATACCTTGAAGGAGGTGGGTAAAGGAACCGGTCTTGGTTTATCGGTAGTCTACGGCATCGTAAGTGAAATGGATGGAGAAATCTTTGTATCGAGCAAATTGAAGGAAGGTTCTGTTTTTGAGGTTTATCTGCCTGTTTCAGTGAAGATCACGCCGGTATCTGAAAATAATAATATCGCGAGTCAATGATAACTGTCATTAAAAACTGATGAAGAAAAATGTAAATTTGATGGATAAAACTAATGCAAATCACAAATCACAAATCACAAATCACAAATCTCTGACAAATGCCGGTAATACTCCTGATTGAGGACGATAATGAGCTCAGGGAGATGCTGAGGACAGCTCTTATAAGACAGGACTATATTGTTATTGAGGCTGTTAACGGTAAGGAAGCTCTGATTCACTTCAAGCCGGGTGTCACCGATCTTGTTATCACCGATCTTATAATGCCGGAGGAGGATGGCTTAAAAGTAATCATGAAAATCAGGCAGTTGAAGCCTGGAATCAAGGTGATCGCCATCTCGGGAGGAGGCAAGGCAGGACCTGGAAGCTATCTTAAACTGGCTAAGGCGCTCGGCGCCGATGTCACCTTTTCCAAGCCATTTTCAGTTAATGATTTGATTGCCAAAATCGAGGAATTGCTTAAAATTGAACAAACAATATAGATCTGATGTTTATAACTTTGAACAAAATCTCTCAATTATGTTAAAGAAAAATCTGGAAGATATCTGTAACAGACAGGTAGAACGGGAAGGATATTCCTCAAGCCTTTATCTTGCTATGGCCTCATGGGCTGAAGTAAATGGGTTCAGCGGTGTCGCAGGATGGCTCTACGTGCAATCGGACGAAGAACGAATGCATATGCTTAAATTTATCAGGTACATAAATGAACGGGACGGTAAAGCCGTCATACCTGCTTTTAAGAAGCCCGAAACTGAGTTTAACACCGTTGAAGCGCTGTTTCAGGAAGTTTTGAAACATGAGCAGTTTGTTACGGCAAGCATAAACGAGATTGTTGCCCTTGCTCTCGGAGAAAAAGATTTTAATACCTATAACTTTCTGCAATGGTTTGTGAACGAACAGATTGAGGAAGAGAGTTCAGCCAACACAATTCTGGATAAGTTGCATCTTGTAGGAAACAATAATATGTATCAGTTTGACAGGGATATCTTGAGTCTAAGGACGTCCGGTCCGGCAACTCCTGCCACTACATGAAAAAATTGCTCGTATTAATTACCGGCTTTATATTCATAATTTCGCTTCCGGATATCAGAGCTCAGGTACTGACCCGCAATTCATCAGTTACCGGAGTCTGTTATGCAGGTAAGAAAGTTACAAGGATCTTTATCCCGCCCCGGAAAGGAATTAAGGAAAGAATGGGATCAAAAGGCGGCGGGACAATTAATGTAAGTTACACCGGATTTACCACCCCTGCACAGGCAGCAGTTGCCTATGCCGTTGATATTCTCGAAGCAATGCTTCCTCCTGATACAAAGATCTTTGCAAAAGTTTCCTGGACTGAAATCTCAAACACAGGAGTGCTTGCAAATTCATCAATAACCGGATATGCGGGTGGATGGGGAATAGATGCACTTGACCCCTTCGCGTTTTATCCTGTTACGGTTGCTGAAAAGATAGCAGGGAAGAACCTGAATGAGGAAAATGAAGCTGATATTGAACTTGTGATTAACAGTACAGTAAACTGGTATCTCGGCACCGATGGGAACACCCCTGTCAACCAGATATGATCTTGTTACAGTCGTTATTCATGAGTTATGCCATGGCCTTGGATTCTTTGACAGCATGGACGTTGAAAACTCACTTGGATTTTACGGTCTGGGAACAATTCCCGTTGTATATGATACTTTTATTGAAAACCTTACTGAGAAAAGGCTGACCGACACATTATTATTTACGGAAAATTCCACCGGTCTCTATAATGAACTCATTGGTGGTCAGCTCTATTTCGGCGGACCCCTTACCAGGAGATATCTGTCAGGTTCAAGAGCAAGGCTCTATGCACCTTCTACATTTGATCCAGGTTCCAGTGTTTCTCATCTTGATGAGCTGAGGACAGCTGCCGAAAACGCCCTGATGACCCCTTTTATAGATTTTGGTGAGGCCATCCATGATCCGGGGAATCTTACATTTTCAATTCTGGGCGACCTTGGCTGGATCAATACCAGGATTACCCCCGGAAAGCTTAAGGATACGGAAGCTCATATCACTGAAATCGGCATCACAGCTTCTGTGAAGTCAGACACCATTTATGATAAAAACAGCGTAGGTCTTGTCTACTCTTTTGATAACTTCGCTACTTCCGACACACTTATCATGATTTCGCCATTGTCTGACAACAATTTCAACCGGACAATACCAATCCCCGGATATAACATAAAACTCGAATATTACCTGTTTGCCCGGGATAATTTTTTCAGGCTTTACAGGTCACCTTCCCTTGCTGAAAGGGATCCTTACACTCTCTTTGTCGGAACTGATACGGTCAAACCGGTTATTTCACATATACCCTCTGATTACTTCTTTGAAAGGATCGATTCCATAATGTTCAATGCAACCGTTACCGATAACCTGGGAGTTGATACTGTTTACGTTGAATACAATGTCAATAACGGAGCTGCCCGTTTTTTTGGACTTGCAGCCACAGGCGAAGACCAATTCAGGAGGAATTTTAACGTCAGGAGTGAGTCGCTGAAGGGTGGGGACGCCCTGAATTACCGGATCATTGCAGTTGACGGAGCCGCCGGACGTAATACCAGGACATCACCATCCACGGGCTTCTATACAATTAAAATTGAGACGCTTGAATCAGTCGTGGCAAGTTATTCCACTGATTTTACCAATGCCGGGGCTGACTTTTTCAATTCCGGTTTTGAGATCAGGCAACCTGTTAATTTCACTTCGGGCAGCCTGAATTCAGAACATCCGTATAAGAGTCCTGAGGTGGACAATAAAACTCTGAATTTCAGTTCAGTGCTTAGGCATCCGGTAAAATTTGATGCTTCAGGAATGGTCATTTCGTATAAAGAGCTTGTGCTTGTTGAACCGGGAGCAGAAGGTTCGGTATTCGGATTTTCTGATTTCTTCGATTTTGTCATTGTAGAGGGTTCGAATGATTTCGGGAAGAGCTGGTTCGGGCTGACTGATGGCTACGACAGCAGGTATATTCCATCCTGGGAAACTGCCTATAACAGCCTTATAGATGGCCAGAATTCAACTTTTGTTGGTAAGGAATCAATGATGGTTCTTCACACTTTATACCCCAGGCTGCCCGACAATATTTCTTCAGGAGATTCATTGCTTATAAGGTTCAGACTCTTTTCCGATCCTTATGCGTACGGCTGGGGCTGGGTAATTGACGACCTTGATATCGGGCCTCTGGTAGATCAGGTAGAAGAGACAATTGTGAAAGATTTAACAATATATCCAAATCCGGGGAACGGCCTTGCTACAATAGTTTCAAGGGATAATATAAGCTTTAAACCGGTCATGTTAAGAGTATACAGTTCAACAGGACAGTGTATTGTTAATGAGCGAGTCTCGACTTCCAATGAAATAAAACTTGATCTTACCGGATATCCATCGGGGATATATTTTATAATTATTCAAAGTGATACAGGAATAAAGACGCTTAAGTACAGCCTGATGAGATGAATTAACGACGTCTACGGGTAGTCGGTGGAATACTCCCGGATAATTTTGGTGGTAAATCAGGGTTTCCTTGATTACCCGTGCACCTAAAGCCGGCCTGTTTCGATATAATCATTTTTTTAAAATCCTTCTGAAAAAACGCTAATTTTGTGGCATATTTTTAAAATCTGTAAATCATTTTCAAATGAGTATTGTTAATAAGGTATTGGGTTTGTTTCTGGGGAATAAGTATGAAAGGGATATTAAGGAGATCTCTCCTTATGTTGAACAGATCCTTTTTGAATATGAGAAGCTTGGAAATTTGTCAAATGATCAGCTTCGGGAACTGACCACTGAATTAAGGAATGAGATACTGGCAGAGCTTGAACCGGATGAGAACGAAATAAAAGCCCTCAAGAATAAAGCAGAAGCAGAAGAAGATGTATACAGGAAAGAGGAGTTTTACAACGAAATAGATAAAATAGAAAAAGCAATCCTTGAAAAGCTTGAGAATAAGCTTGATCAACTTGTACCAAGGGCATTTGCCATAGTCAAGGAAACTGCCCGAAGGTTCAAGGAGAACAGTATTCTTGAGGTAACAGCCCGGCAATATCGACAGGGATCTTGCTGCAACAAGGGAAAGCATTACAATAAAGGGCGATAAAGCATTCTGGAGTAATACCTGGATCGCCGGAGGAAATGAGATAGTATGGGATATGGTTCATTATGATGTTCAGCTGATCGGCGGTGTTGCACTTCATAAAGGAAAAATTGCTGAAATGGCAACAGGTGAAGGTAAAACAGTTGTTGCAACATTTCCTGTATTTCTTAATGCTCTTGCCGGAAGAGGCGTTCATATTGTTACAGTCAACGATTATCTCTCAAAACGCGACTCTGAATGGATGGGTCCAATATATGAGTTTCACGGCCTTACGGTCGATTGCATTGACAAGCACCAGCCAAATTCAGCCGACAGGAGGAAAGCCTATAATGCAGATATTACTTTCGGAACCAATAATGAATTTGGCTTTGACTATCTGAGGGATAATATGGCCATAAATCCGGAAGACCTTGTTCAGAGGAAACATCATTATGCAATTGTTGATGAGGTCGACTCGGTACTTATTGATGATGCCCGTACACCTCTTATTATTTCGGGTCCTACAGCCAAAAGCGATACACAGCAGTTCGATGAACTGAAACCAAAGGTGGACAAGCTTGTCAATGCCCAGAAAAAGCTTGTTACCCAAATACTTGCTGATTCCAAAAAGCTTATTACGGAAGAAAAAAATGAAGAGGGAGGCCTGTTGCTCCTGAGAGCATATAAAGGACTTCCCAAAAACAATGCACTGATAAAGTTTCTGAGCGAGGAAGGAAATAAGTCACTTTTGCTGAAGACTGAGAATTTCTATATGCAGAACAATAACAAGGAGATGCCGAAAGTTACTGATGAGCTTTATTTTGTTATTGATGAAAAGGCTAATTCAATTGAGCTCACTGAAAAAGGTCTTGACTTAATTTCTACTTCTGTTGAAGATGCCAGCTTCTTTATTCTTCCGGATGTTGGTTCAAAGATTGCCGATCTTGAAAAGATCAGCTTTCAGCGAAAGGGAAAAGCTTAAAAAGAAAGATGAACTGCTTCAGGATTACTCTGTTAAATCGGAACGGGTTCATACAATGACCCAGCTTCTTAAAGCCTGGACTCTTTTTGACAAGGATGTTGAATATGTCGTAATTGATAACAAGGTAAAGATTGTTGATGAGCAGACAGGACGTATTCTCGAAGGAAGACGATATTCTGACGGACTTCACCAGGCAATTGAAGCAAAGGAAAATGTTAAGGTTGAGGAAGCAACACAGACATATGCAACAATAACCCTTCAGAACTATTTCAGGATGTACCATAAGCTTGCCGGTATGACAGGTACTGCCGAAACTGAAGCCGGTGAATTCTGGAATATCTATAAACTGGATGTGGTTGTAATTCCCACTAACAAACCTGTTGTCAGGAACGACAGGGAAGATCTGGTCTATAAGACAAAAAGGGAAAAATATAATGCTGTTATCGACGAAATTGTGCAGTTGAATAAAGCAAGGACGTCCGGTTCTTGTCGGAACAACTTCAGTTGAAATATCGGAATTGCTGAGCAGAATGCTCAAAATGAAAGGGCTTAAGCATAATGTTCTCAATGCCAAGCTGCATCAGCGTGAAGCTGAGATTGTTGCTGAGGCAGGAAAAACCGGGACCATTACGATTGCTACCAATATGGCAGGCCGGGGTACAGATATTAAGCTTACACGTGAAGTGGTAAAAGCCGGAGGCCTTGCAATTATCGGAACCGAAAGGCATGAATCAAGACGTGTCGACCGTCAGCTGCGTGGACGTTCAGGACGTCAGGGTGACCCGGGCTCATCCCAGTTTTTTGTTTCACTTGAAGATGAACTTATGAGATTGTTCGGCTCCGAAAGAATTGCCGGCATAATGGATAAGCTGGGACTGAAGGACGGGGAGATGATTCAGCATTCGATGATAACCAAATCAATTGAACGGGCACAGAAAAAAGTCGAGGAGAATAACTTCGGAATCAGAAAACGGCTTCTTGAATATGACGATGTAATGAATTCGCAGAGAGAGGTAATTTACAAGAAAAGACGACATGCCCTTCTTGGGGAAAGATTATCGCTCGACGTTGCCAACATGATGTATGATGTTACTGAGAGCCTTGTTGAAACTTACCACAAGGAAGGTGATTTTGAGGATTTTGATTTTGATCTTATCCGCTCATTTCTCAATGGATTCACCTGTTTCGAGCGAGGATTTTCTGAAAGACCAATTCCGATGAGGTTACCGAGAAAGTTTATACAAAGGTTCTGGATACATATAAAAGGAAAGTTGAATCCATTTCTCAGCAGGCATATCCTGTTCTGAAGGATGTTTATGACCGCATGTCACATGTTTACGAGAATGTTGTGGTCCCGATCTCTGACGGGGTAAGGGTGTTCCAGGTTGTCACCAATCTGAAGGCCACAGCGGAATCGGAAGGAAAGGAACTGGCAAAGTCGTACGAAAAAACAGTTGTTCTTGCAACAATTGATGATGCATGGAAAGAGCATCTCCGCGAGATGGATGAACTTAAACAATCGGTTCAGAATGCTACATATGAACAGAAGGATCCTCTGCTTATTTATAAGTTTGAATCTTTTGAACTGTTCAAGACAATGCTTACCAAGGTGAACAAGGATGTTGTAAGTACTCTGATGAAAGGTCATATTCCGACCCAGGATCCTGAACAGGTGAAGGAAGCACAGCGAAGGAGACAGGTTGATATGAGTAAGTACCGTACTTCAAAAAGCGACTTTTCACAATACAGCAGTACAGGTGGTGGGGGAGGACCGGAGAAAAATCAGAAAGTGGAACCTGTAAGGGTTGAAAAGAAGGTAGGAAGAAATGATCCATGTCCCTGCGGAAGCGGAAAGAAGTACAAACAATTGTCATGGACAGCAACAAGGCGTGGTTCCTGAAGCCAGGGCGGGGAGATAAGCTGTTTTTATTTAGTAACTTCCTCGATAGCTTTCTGTATTCTTGTATAAACTGTCCTGCATACCGGAACAAGCGGAAGCCTCAGGATATTCTGGCAGAGATTCATTGCACCCAGCATAGCCTTTATTCCTGATGGATTACCCTCTGTAAACAGCAGTTCAATCAGCTCCAGAAAACGGAACTGAATCTCCCTTGCCAGATTTGAAATTATTTTTTAGTGCATTATTGACAAGTTCAGTGCATTGTGACGGAAATGCATTTGCAAGTACTGAAATAACTCCGGCACCACCCGCAGCAATAATCGGGATAGTCAGCATATCATCTCCCGAAATCACACTGAAATTCTCAGGTTTACCCTTAATGATCTTCATTATCTGGTGCAGATCTCCTGATGCCTCTTTGATCCCTGTAATATTGTCACAATTAAAAGCAAGTTCAAGACATGTCTCGGCTGAAATATTACAGCATGTCCTGACCAGGAACATTATAAATAATAACAGGTACGGGACTGCATGTTGCAATAGCCTTAAAATGCTGAAAGAGCCCTCGCTGCGTTGGTTTGTTATAATAGGGAGCCACTGATAAAATTCCATCAACACCAGAAAGATCAAGATGTCGTGATACTATTTATTACTTCCTGAGTATTATTTCCTCCGATACCGACTATAAGAGGTACCCTTTTATCGACAGCCTCCAGAACATAGGAGATAACTGCCTTCTTTTCATCCTTTGTAAGGGTAACGGATTCACCTGTTGTTCCCAGTACAACAATATAATTTATCCCTCCATTAATGACATGATTGATTACGCGGCCCAATGCTGCAAAATCGATGCTGGAGTCATTTTTAAAAGGTGTTACAATGGCAACACCTGTTCCTTTAAATTCTTTCATTTTCAAATAATTATACAGCTTTCTTTTTTGATTCGGAATTTATCATATTAAGGTAGTATAGCACCTGATCAAGGTAGCTATCAATTGTAACGGGTTTATTCAGCGATATCATTAGGTCGAAGGGAGATTGTTCCGGATTTGAATCAGCAATACCGACTTTTAACCCGGCCATTGAAAGAGATGTTATATAATGAAGCGGAAATAGCTTCTTAAAATTTATGTCAATCAGAACATCAAAATGTCGTTGTATGAATGCAGTTGTATCAGGTGATCCGGGCCGGTAGAGAAAGTCTATCTCCTGCTTTTTAAGACATGTCAGATATCTTATTGCGGTATATTGATTGGGAAGCTCCTTCCCCGGGTAAAACCCAAAGATCTTCACTTCTATTTTCTTTTCCGTCATCTTCTGATGAAATGCTGTGAGATGAATGAAATCTTCAGTTTTCGAAGCATCCCAAACAATGCCAATACTTTTGATGCTGCTAAAATTGATATAAAATGGCTTTCTTTTAATTTTGGCGACCTTGCCGGCGAGCAATGACTTCCCCGCCTTCACCCTTAAATTTCTGAATAATTCCATGTTGCAAACCTAACAGTTTTTTGTCAATGTAAGCAATATAAAACTATTATTCTTCACCAATAATTTTCAGGAAATCAGCTTCATTCATCAGCTGTATTCCAAGCTCCTCAGCTTTTTCCTTTTTAGAAGGACCCATATTTTCGCCGGCCAGAATAAATGAGGTGTTGGCGGATATTGAAGATGAATTTTTACCACCATTTTTTTCAATGATCTCTTTATACTCATCGCGCGAATGGACCTTAAATACTCCGGAAATTACAATGGTTTTCCCGCTTAAAAGACTGCCTGCAGATTGAACACCTGATTCACCGGCTAACCTGATCCCTGATGACTTAAGGCGTTTGATGATTTCAATGTTTTCTGAATCATTGAAATAGGATATAATACTTGATGCAATTTTCGGGCCTATTTCCCTTATGGCTGTCAATTCTTCAATACCGGCTGCCATCAAATCATCTATAGACCTGAATCTGAGCGCAATAGTCTTTGCCACTGTTTCCCCGACATGTCTGATCCCAAGAGCGAAGAGAACCCTGCTGTAGGGAACTTCAAGTGAATCCCTTATGCTTTTCAGAATATTGGCAACTGATTTTTCACCAAGACGTTCAAGTGGGGTAAGCTGGTCTGCCTTTAAATCATACAGATCAGCAAAGTTCCTTATAAGACTATTGCTGAAAAGAAGATCAACAGTCTCTTCTCCAAGACCTTCGATATTCATTGCTCTCCTGCTGATGAAATGTTCAATCCTTCCTTTTATCTGCGGCGGGCAATGCAGATAATTGGGACAAAAATGGTTTGCTTCTCCTTCATTTTTTACAAGCCTGGTTCCGCATTCCGGACATGTGTCAATAAATTTAATGGCCTCGCTTTTTTCATCTCTTGATTACTGGTCGACACCAACAATTTTAGGTATGATCTCACCGCCCTTCTCAACATAGACCATATCATCTACGTGGAGGTCAAGAAGGAAAATCTGATCAGCATTATGAAGTGAAGCACGCTTGACTGTTGTCCCCGCTAAAAGGACAGGTTCAAGATTGGCAACCGGAGTTATAGTGCCGGTTCTTCCAACCTGGTAAGATATTGACAATAATCTTGTTAAAGCCTGTTCAGCTTTGTATTTGTATGCTATGGCCCAACGGGGAGATTTGGCGGTGAATCCGAGTTCCTTCTGCTGTTCGAGGGAATTTACCTTTATTACAACTCCGTCAGTGTCGTAGGGGAGATCATCCCGCCTGTTTTCCCATGATTCAATAAACCTTATGACTTCTTCTATATCTTTACAAATCCTCAGACTGTCAGCTACATTGAATCCCCATAAAGAAGCTTCCATAAGGTTCTCATAATGGGTTGTGTACGGAAGGTTTTCTCCAAGGAGGAAATAAAAGAGACATTCCAGTTTACGCGATGCCACAATCGCCGGATCCAGGATTTTCAGTGTTCCGGCTGCTGCATTTCTCGGATTGGCAAACAAATTCAGCCCCTCCTTGCTGCTCTCCTCGTTCAGCTGATTGAATACAGCCCTTGGTAACAGGATTTCACCTCTCACTATAAATTCGTCAGGCACTTGCCTGTTTCTGACAGCAACCGGAATTCTCTTAATTGTTTTTACATTAGCAGTAACATCATCGCCCCTTGTTCCGTCACCCCTGGTTACAGCCCTTTCCATGACACCCTTTGAATAGGTAATACTTATTGAAGCACCGTCAAACTTAAGCTCACAGACATACTCCACCTGGCCGGCTGTTTTTTTCACACGGCTGTCAAAATCACGAAGTTCATCGTAGTTATAGGTATTGCCAAGAGAAAGCATCGGGTATTTATGTTCATATTGCCTGAATTCCCTGGTAATATCGCTTCCTACATTAAGGGTGGGTGATTCTTTTGTACTGAATTCAGGAAAATTCTTTTCAAGGGTTTCAAGTTCATTGATCAGGAGATCATATTCAAAATCTGATATAATAGGCTGATTAATAACATAATACCTTCTGTTATGCTCTTCAATTTCAGTTCGCAGCTTTTCAATCCTTTCCCTTGCTTCAGCCTGATTCATATTACCTGAATTTATTTTAATAATGCTAAAACTTGATGAATTTCAACTCCAGACGCCATCAATATCCTTACCGCAGTTGCTGCATTTTCCCTTTATCAGATTGTTGGCAGTGATCCGGAATCCCTGCCGGCCAACCAAAGTGCTTTTGCAGTAGGGGCATTTTGTATCTGAAATTTCACTGCCTGGCACATTACCGGTATATACATACTCAAGTCCTTCCTCTGTCGCGATCCGGGCAGCTTTATTAAGAATATCAACAGGGGTGGGTGGCAATTGTTCAAGCTTGTAGGTGGGATAAAATCTGCTGAAATGAAGAGGAGACTTTTTAAATCCGTTATCGCTTAGCCATCTGCACATTTTTCTGATTTCAGCCAGATCATCGGTCCAGGTTGGAACAACAAGATTTGTAATTTCAAGCCAGACTCCCATATCCCTGTAAACCTTAAGTGAATCAAGCACAGGCTGCAATTTCCCGCCTGACAATTTTAGGTAGGTGCTTTCACTGAATGCCTTAAGGTCTATATTTGCTGCATCAATCACTGAACAGAGCTTTTTGAGCGGCTCCGGATATATGTATCCATTTGACTTTACTATATTTTTAATTCCTGCTTTACGGGCAAGAGTTGCCGTTTCAAACACATATTCATAAAATGTAACAGGTTCAGAATAAGTATAGGCAATGGAATCACAACCCTTGCTTTTGCATTCAGTAACTACCTTTTCAGGCATGAGGTCAAAATTTCTGCTTTTATCCGGACTTATCTGTGAGATTGTCCAGTTCTGGCAGTTGAGACATACAAGGTTACAGCCTGCCGTGGCAATTGAAAAAGCCCTTGTCCCAGGTAAGAAATGGTAAAGCGGTTTTTTTTCAATCGGGTCGACATTCGCAGAACAGGGATTCCCGAATGCAAGGGTGTAAAGCTTCGATTTAATGACCTTCCGGTTATTGCATTTGCTTAGTTCGCCCTCTTTCAGAACACATTCATTGGGGCAGATCCTGCACATTATTCCTCTCGCAGTCTCTTCCTGGAACATGGCTTCTTTTCTGAATGCCTTCTGTTCTTCATCAGGGCCGGGTGAAACAAACTCAACGCCGGGCAGACAAACCATTCCTGCTGACAGATAAGCGCACTTTTTCAGGAATTGCCGCTTACTTAAACTAAAGTTCTGATCTTGCATTTTTTTAGCTGATGATGCTCAAAAGTAATTAATTCTACCGTTTGTTCCTTATTAGTGCAAACAGAAAACCGGTAAAAATTAATACAGGAAGAAGGAAAAGTGAAGCCTTTATTCCAAGAAGCGGGATGATAAGACCTGAGAAAACAATAAATCCGGCTGCCGATCCGGCAAGATCGGCATTATACACCGGTGAGGCAGAGGAAATTCCATCCTTATGAAGAGTCAGCTCCCTGAAAATCGCACCTGTAATAAAAGCAGGGAAAAAGCCTGCCATTACAAGCAATGTTATAACGCCTGGCCGTCCGTTAATTGTCAGGATACGCTCAATAGCCATTGCCATGAGAAAATAGAATACTGCCAGGCTGATTGTTTTAAGCAGGGCTGAACCTTTTACATTCATAACTGTGTTTTTCATACCCGTGCCAACAGCCAGTCCTGCCATTATCCCCGCAAGGATCAGACCCGTGAACTGGTACATATTCCCTGCAGTCAGTTGAAGCACGAGCAGAAGAATTATTTCAAATGCTGCCAGTGCTGACGCACTGAAGTACATTATCAGGTGGCTCCGTTTTATGGAAACAATTGGCAGCACAAAGAGAACTGTCAGCAGTACGATGGCCGGAATTCTCTCACTCAGGTTTTTGCTCAGGCTGAAAGACTGATAGTAGAAACATGCAACCGGGACAGATGCTTTGTTGATCTTTACGTTTTTATCCATCAGCGATAACACCTCTTCAGATTTTGCAGTTGTAAGATCATCCGAGAGGTAATCGGGACCTACATATACATTCTGAACGTTCCTGTCGGCTGCAATCCGGCAAAAAGAGGTTGAGAGATCTTTATCGGATGCAATAAAATAGAGCTTGTTTCCACTTACAGGAATTACGTTTCTGAAAACAGCTTTCAAGGTATTGTAAACTGAAGAATAAAAATCAACCGACTCTTTGTTGAAGTAATTGGGATTGATTCCCGGGGAGCAGGCAAAGACACCTCCGTTGTTCAACAACTTTTTCACCGAGCTGAAAAACTCAAGGGTATAGTATCTGTTCAGAAACAGCGACGAAGGAGGGGGGAGCAGAACGATTGCCGCATCAAATTTTTCGGAGGTTTTTCTTACAAAACTATAGGCATCGTTGTTCTCGATTACCAGTTCTGTTAATCCCTTTAAAGGTTCGTGATTTTCTCTTCTTGCCAATGCGGGATCGCGTTCAACGTAAACAACCTTTTTAACCTGATATTTGACTATCTCCTTCAGGTGGGAACTGACAGAACCGGATAATAAAAGCACGGTTTCAGGCTTTTCAACCTGAAGCATGGCGTAATGAATATCCTCCTCCCTTTCAGCGGCATCATCACTATATAGAAGGAGTCTATGATCATAATAAGTGCTTGATTCACCGCCATATTCTGCAGTAGTAATATTTCCAAACTGCGTATCCCGCGAATGGGTTACATTTATTCCCCTCAGCAAAAGCTGCCTGAAAAATAAATCGGGAGAGGAGAGTATTACGAACCCTGCAACGGCGAGCACCGTAAACTTAAAAACCAGCTTCTGCCTCTTTTCTTTTAACTGGAACGACAGGACGGCATAAGAAATTCCAAGTATGATAATAAGCAATAAGGTTCTGTAGGTATTATATCCTCCGGAGCTCAGAAGGGATATTAAGACTCCGGCTGCAATTCCTCCGGTAGTCTCTATTGAAAATGATTTTCCCGGAACGAACCTCATCGTTTTTCCTGCTATGGAAATCAACTTGATAAATGTAAATCCCGAGACAAAACAATAGGGGAGCAGCGCCAGAAATGTAAATATTATACCGGAAAGGAGAGAGGGGGTTTCACCTGTCTTAAGAAATAGCCTTGCCAGTAAAAGCATCATAAGGATTGATATCAGCGGGCTTAACGAAAAAACCAGGTTGATTTTCCTCTGGCTGTTTAATGTTGATCCTGATGCCATCCATGAACCGGCCGCGGATCCGATTAGCCACGATCCGAGAAATGTTCCGGCTATCAGTTCGTACCCGCCCGTAATGTTCATTATTTCCTTTAACAGCAAGAGCTGGACAGATGAACTTATAAAGCCTGCTACAAAAAGGTTTAAGGAAATATCAGCCGGTACTTCAGTCCCCGGAGTTCTGTCGGCGCGGATCGTGGTCCCCTTCTTAAACAGATCGGAGTAATAAGAAAAATGCCAGAGGAGATGGAAGAATCCGGTAATTGCCAATCCGGCTCCAAATTCAACATGCCATTTAAGGATAGTTTTGATTACCGGGATATTCCATTTATAGTTGATCTGAAGCGCCAGGAACACACCTGCGAGCGCAGTTAGTGTGAATGCGGATGCCAGGATCACATTCCAGATCTTTTTGTGGATTTGTATTGAATAGAAGTTGTTCCGGTAAAAAAAGTAACTGAGCAGATAGAGTAGGATTGCTGTTAATCCTGTGCCAATTACATGATACATAGTTACTTTTTCATTTCTTCAAGGACAATTCCTTCGTAGATATAGATTTCTGCATTTTTCCAGCCATCCCAGCCAATTCCTGCCTTGTCACGCGAGGTATAACCAAGGAATTCTTCGACGCTCCAGCCGTTTTCAGTGGCGACCTGTGGAAGCATTGTGCCTGAACGTGAATCTTTCTTTATATATATGCCATGCCTTCCGAGGACAATTTCACTTATATCATTTATCCTGACCAGAGGTCCCAGAACAGTTATTTCAATGTCAGTTTTTGGCAGTTCTTCTTTTGTCAGCGGCATGAATCGGGGATCTTCAAAGGCAGACGATTCCGAAGATTCAAGTATAACCTCATAAAGGGGATCGGAAGAGATAAATTTACCGATACAGCCCCTCAGGGAACCTTTTATTTTCAGTGTTACAAATGCTCCAAGCTGCTTCTTGAAGACATCCGGGAAATTTTTATTGTCGATTGAAAGCCTTTTCTTCTGATACAATAACGAGGTTATATTCTCCCTTGCAAGTGTGAACAGCTTGTCTTTTTCTTCTTTGGTAAATGATATTTCGTCAGTCAGGTGCTTCGATATTTTCTTGTCAGTCTCCTTTTCAGTCAATGTGATGGCATTATAGCCAACCACTTCTTCTTTGCCCCCATAACGTGAATCTCCTGAATTACAATAATCTATCTTTCTGAATTCGAGGTTAGTGTCCCCCTGTGCAAGATAAAGCAACAGAAGTCCGGAGGTCCAGCCGCACATGCTGGTCGACAAGCCGGGATAATTCTTCAGGGAATTATTCTTCATCACCTCGAGAAAATTTTCGGGATCTCCTGAAATTATGCTGTTAGCGGTAGCTTTATCAACTTCATTTGCTGTTTCATATGAAGGGTAATGCGAGAAGTCGCTGCTTATTACAAACAGATTTTCGTTGTTGAACCAGGGTCTTAATATCTCAGCAATTTTCTTAATGTCATTATTGTTGTTGGTTCCTATTATTACAGGAACAATTGACGGTGTGTTGCTGAAATAATATTGGATAAAAGGTAGTTGGACTTCAAGGCTATGCTCCTGAAGATGTGCATTGACCGGGAAATGGAACAGTTTATTCTCATTCCTGAGTTTGTCAGCAATTTCCCTGTTTACAATTATTTTACCGAGAGGTGTTATAAAATCTCCGGTATTATAGACCGAAGCTCCATCGAAGGCCATAATATGACTGGAACCAATGATAAAGATATTTTTGAATTTTGTATTCCTGTTAATTGAGGAAAAGGCTGAAGCTGCAACCTTCCCTGAATATACATACCCTGCATGGGGACATATGATAGCTCTTACATTCTGACTTGATGATGATTTTACGCATTCCGCAAATAGTTGTCTGATGTCCTCGGTAAGCGTCTCCTTATTTGCCGAATAGAACCGGCCTGCAGCAACCGGTTGTCTGTCTGATGACCTGGTTTGGGAAAATAAATCCATAACGATAGAAATTAATAGCAAGACAAAACATACCTTACGCATGATGAGATGCAATTATTTTACCGAATAAAGTTAGGTCAAAAAAAATAAAAAAGAGAGTAATCCGGGAGAGTATTCTCTGAAGACAGGCATTAAATAAATATCATGGATTCCTTTAAGACCTTTCCGCTGTCGTCAGTTCCGTAGATCTTGAGCCCCACACTTACTGTAGCGCTGCCAATAACATCAATAATGGGGCTGAGATCATCTTTTATGTCGTCAATATCATCGAAATCTTCAACAGGAAAATAAATATGAAGTATCATAACGCAATCAGGCTTTTCAATTCCTGTAAGAGCCTTTACAATTTTTGCAAGCCAGATGGAGGAAGCGGTATTGAAATATTCAAGGTTTAATCTTAAATTTGTAGTCTGCTTTGGATTTTTGATATATTCATTGACCCAGTCGAGAATGGGTTCAAAGATCCGCGGAGCATTAATGGGAATTGATTTACCCGAAAGAATAAGCTCACCACTCAAATTATTCAGATCGACCAGTGGTGTCTTATCCGTTTGTTCCATCAACATGTTTTTTAGCTCCTTCATAGCAGGTCCATTTATGTTGTTGCTCGTTTCTACATTTAATATCATATTCAAAAGTATAATATCTTTTAATTGGTTAATTAAATTTTCATCAAAAAGAAATGCTCGGTAGTCAAATAAAAATGTTTGTTGGCATAAAAAGGAGGGGTCAGATCCTGAAAACTATTTCTGCGGGCTCCTGATATTGGCGGTTTATCAGTCAATATGATTAAAATGTTATATTTGCAGGCGGAAATTTCAGACAAAGATGGAGATTGTTTTAAAGGATAAGATAAAAGAAGCTGTTAAAGTCCTTTATAATAGCGAGGTAACCGATAATCTGATCCAGATACAGGAGACAAGAAAAGATTTCAAGGGAGATTTTACCCTTGTTGTTTTTCCGCTTCTGCGTTTCTCAAAAAATACACCGGAAAAGACAGGGGAGACCATTGGCAATTATCTGATAGCAACATTTCCGGCAATTTCAGGATTTAATGTCATAAAAGGATTTCTGAACCTTGAAATTTCAGATAAATGGTGGATTGAATATTTTGCTGAGACTGTCATCAGGAAAAAACCTGTTTGAGAACATGCAGGTGTCAAATCCTGAAGTAATTCTTGTTGAATATTCTTCTCCCAATACCAATAAACCTCTTCATCTCGGACATATCCGGAATAATCTTCTTGGATATTCACTTTACAGGATACTTATCTGCCTGCGGACATAAAGTAATAAAAACCAATATTGTCAATGACCGTGGAATACATATCTGCAAATCGATGCTTGCCTGGCAGAAATATGGAAATGGTGAAACACCTGAATCATCCGGAATAAAAGGAGATCATCTTGTCGGAAAATATTATGTTATATTTGAACAGGAATATAAGCTGCAGATTGAAAGACTTGTAATGAACGGCATAGAGCGAGGCTGAGGCAAGGAATTCTGCTCCTCTGATGAAAGAAGCAAGGGAAATGCTTCTGAAATGGGAAGCGGCGATAATGAAGTTGTTGATCTCTGGAAAATGATGAATTCATGGGTTTATGCGGGTTTTGATGAGACTTACAGAAAACTTGGTGTTGATTTTGATAAGATCTATTATGAATCAGAAACATATATAATAGGAAAGGAAATTGTACTTGCTGCTCTTGAACAGAGAATATTCTTTACAAAAATGAGGATAGTTCAATCTGGGCTGATCTTACTTCACGAGGGACTGGATCAGAAGCTTCTTCTTACGTTCTGATGGTACAGCAGTTTATATGACTCAGGATCTTGGAACTGCTGTTGCACGGTATAATGATTATAACTTCGATAAGAACCTTATATGTTGTTGGAAATGAGCAAAATTATCATTTTCAGGTACTTAAAGCCCTTCTGAAAAAAATGGGATATAAATGGGCTGACGGTCTTATTCATTTTTCATATGGTATGGTTGAACTTCCTGAAGGAAGAATGAAATCGCGCGAAGGTACAATTGTTGATGCTGATGATCTTATAAAAGAAATGAAGGAGACTGCCAGGAACGTTTCGCTTGAACTTGGAAAACTTTCTGATTATTCTGAGGAAGAAAAAGAAGATATTTTCAGGAAAATCGGACTTGGTGCTCTGAAATATTTTATTCTTAAAGTTGATCCTCATAAAAATATGACATTTAATCCTGTGGAATCAATTGATTTCAATGGAAATACCGGACCTTTTATTCAATATACCTATGCAAGGATAAAATCTGTTTTCAGAAAAGCTGAACAGATGGGCATTAACGTGGATCAGGCTGCCATTGCTGCTGCAAAGCCCGGAACAAAGGAGATTGAACTGATTAAACTTCTCAGGAAGTTCTCCGAAACTGTTTCTGAAGCAGCTTCAGGATACAGTCCGGCTCTAATTGCAAATTATTGTTATGATCTTTCAAAGGAATATAATCAGTTTTATCACGATTTTTCAATTCTTGGTGAAGAAGACTATTCCTTAAGAAATTTCAGGCTCTTCCTTTCAAAGGTTACCAGCGAGGTTATCTTAGCCGGAATGTGGCTTCTGGGTATTGAAATGCCTGAAAGAATGTAGTTGTAATAAATAACATACCCTCAAATCATATGTTTGAAAATTTAAGTGAACGGCTGGAGAAATCCTTTAAAATTCTTAAAGGACAGGGAAGGATATCCGAAATAAATATTGCTGAAACACTTAAAGAGGTCCGAAGGGCCCTACTTGATGCTGATGTCAACTTTAAAATTGCCAAGCAATTTACCGATACTGTAAAGACACAAAGCACTAGGACAGGAAGTTCTGAAATCAGTTAATCCTTCACAGATGATGGTTAAAATAGTTCATGATGAACTGGTTGACCTTATGGGAGGCGATAAAACTGACATAAATATTAAAATCAATCCTTCAATAATTCTGATTGCCGGTCTTCAGGGTTCAGGAAAAACAACCTTCAGCGGAAAGCTGGCAAAATGGGTAAAGAGCAAAAGAGGCAAAAATCCATTGCTTGTTGCCGGTGATATTTACAGACCTGCAGCTATTGAACAGCTTAAAGATAATTGGCATCACAGATTGAAGTACCGGTTTATACTGAGGAAGGCAACATGAATCCTGTACAGATTGCCAAGAATGCAGTCAGGGAGGCAAAGACTGAAGGGCAATGATCGTGGTTATCATTGATACTGCAGGACGTCTTGCAATCGATGAAGAGATGATGAATGAGATTGCAGCGATAAAGGATGCTGTAAATCCTCATGAGATACTTTTTGTTGTTGATTCAATGACAGGTCAGGATGCAGTTAATACTGCCAGGGAATTCAATGACAGACTCGATTTTGATGGAGTTGTACTGACCAAACTTGATGGGGATACACGGGGTGGAGCAGCCCTGTCAATTAAATCGGTTGTAAACAAACCCATTAAATTTGTCAGTTCAGGTGAGAAGATGGATGCCATCGATATCTTTTATCCTGCACGTATGGCTGACAGGATTCTGGGTATGGGTGATATTGTTTCACTTGTTGAAAAAGCCCAGGAACAATTTGATACTGAAGAAGCAAGAAAACTTCAGAAGAAAATTGCAAAGGACCAGTTCGATTTTAATGATTTTATTGCCCAGATACAGCAGATAAAGAAAATGGGTAATGTAAAGGATCTGATGTCAATGATCCCCGGTGTTGGAAAAGCTGTAAAAGATCTTGATATTGATGATAATGCATTCAAAGGTATTGAAGCCATTATCAGAAGCATGACACCTGAAGAAAGAACAAATCCTGTTGTACTTAACGGAAGCAGACGTAAAAGAATTGCAATGGGCAGCGGTACAACTGTTCAGGAGGTGAATAAGCTTCTGAAACAGTTTGATGAGACCAGACGGATGATGAAAATGATGACCAAAGGCGGAAATGTTGCCAGAATGATGGGAAAGAAATAATATAAACAATGTATAACCTAATTGACGGTAAAAAAATAGCTTCTGAAATTAAAAAGGAGATTGCTGAAGAAGTTGCAAACCTTAGACTCAGGCAGGGAAAAAAATACCTCATCTTGCTGCAATTCTGGTTGGTAATAACGGATCAAGCGAAACCTATGTAGCAAATAAGGTAAAAGATTGCAAGGAGGTTGGATTTAAATCAACACTTATCAGATTTGGATAACTGATATATCTGAAGCTGAATTGCTTGATAAAATAACCGAACTTAACGAAGATGATGATGTTGACGGATTTATTGTTCAGCTGCCTTTACCTGCTCATATTTCAGAGAATAAGGTAATTGAAGCAATTGATCCGGCAAAGGATGCGGATGGATTTCATCCTGTCAATATTGGAAGGATGGTTATCGGTCTTCCCGGATATCCTGCCGGCAACACCATTTGGAATAGTTGAACTTATAAAAAGATACAAGATTGAGACATCAGGAAAAAATTGTGTTGTTATCGGCCGCAGCAATATTGTCGGCCGACCGGTAAGTATTCTTCTTTCGCAGAAAGGAATGGATGCAACAGTAACAGTTGTTCACAGCAGGACAAAGAATATCAGCCAATTATCTAAAGAGGCTGATATAATTATTGCTGCAATGGGTTCTCCTGCATTTGTTAAAGCCGATATGGTAAAGATAGGGGCAGTTGTTATTGATGTTGGTACAACACGGATATACAGTCCGGAAACAAAATCAGGATGGAAACTTACCGGTGATGTTGATTTTGAAAATGTTGCTCCAAAATGTTCATATATTACTCCTGTTCCCGGAGGAGTAGGACCAATGACAAGAGTATGCCCTGCTGAGAAACACACTTCTGGCATGCAAAATGAGAGAAAATTGACTGATCCAGTCACTGTTATTCAGGAAAAGTCAACCCCGGTAAAATAAAGATCAAATCCGCCTTTTCCTCCCGGCCTGTTGGAGGAGAACATCATATAACTGTTTGTGAAATCAGCATGACACCCAAGAACCGGCCTGTATTCATCTGATGCAGTATTGATCTCGGGTCACCGAAATTAACAGGTGAACTCCACTTTCCATTTCTGAATATTGAGTAATACAGGTCAAATCCGCCCAGATCCTCCAGGACGGTTCGAAGTAAAGACCATAACATTTCCTAAACAGATACGGACATTTGTCATCACTTGTACTGTTGAGTACTGTCAACCTTGGATGAGGATGCATAAGTCAAGATTAAACCAGCTTTCCAGGTCTGGTGCCTTCAGGTCTTGTTATGAAGATAAATATCAAAATTCCCTTCTGTGTCTGATGTAAAATAGGCAGAATCCAGATTCGTGTCAAAACTTATATAGGCATCATTGGATGCCTGAATTCAGAAGAGTGACAGGAAACGGTCCTGTCAACTTCGGGGATGACATTGCCAAAAACAGGCAGGTTCTTAGTATAGAAGAAGTCAAGATTCCCGTCTGCATTTTCCGATGATAGTATCAAATATTCAAAACCATCGTACGGACTGTATAGAGCCGGTACGGACCAAAATCATTTCCGATCAGTATTTGCTGTCTGGAGTAAGTTTGGTAAGGAATGGATCCGTAGTAATTTCAGCTCCGAGCCAGAATGCTCCGTTTGTCTGATCAAATGCATATGAGATGATGCCCTGAACCAGGTCAAACTGCCGCCCTGCACTTCCCCTGTTACTTGAAAATAACAAGGGGCATATTTGCGTATAGACTATAAATGCCGATATTATAATCATCATAAACTGAATTAATATCCTGCAGATTTATAACAGTATCGGGAAAAGTACCTGTTTGGAAATTTTATCGGATTTTCATCTTTTTAGACAGTTTGTCAGTAAAACAAGTGATAATTAGCATGCGTAATATAATTATAGTAGTGCTTATTTTATATTTTTTTCATAATAATGAAATTAATTAGATATCTCAGGTACAAATATATCAATATAAAATGAAAAACCGGGTTTATGCCCGGTTCTTCGAAGGTAGAATTTAGGTTAATTCTAGGGTAAATCAGGTATATAAGGTTTTAAGTTTTGTTTCTATATCAATAGATGGAAAAAAAGCTCTTCAGGTTGCGTCGTGGATAGAAAAAATAAATGAAATATTTTATCTGAATTTTGTATTCACTTAAGATCCAGATGTTTAAAAAATATGTTAAAATGTTGATAATTGAATATTTACCAAAAACAGGTTATTGAAAATATTATTATTTTTGTACACAATATTTTTCAGAGATGGAAGATGACAAGATTCGGATTTTCCTACGAGGAAGAGGTAAAGAATGCTGTTCAGAAGTTTGAACGGATGAAGAAAGAATAATGAGAATTATTTTTTTGATGTTATTGAATTTGAGACAATTATAGATTATTATATTGAAAGCAATAATTCAATAAAGGCATTTGAAGCTGCTACTCTGGCCACCGAACAACATCCCAATTCTGTTTCAATTCAGCTGAGAAAAGCAAGAGTTCTGCTCGATAAAGGACGTGCTGTTGAAGCTCTCAGAATACTTAAAGAAACTCGAAAATATTGAACCTGGGAATCATGAGATTTATATTGCCAAAGGAACTGCTCTTGGAATGCTTGGAGATATTCAGGGTGCAAAGAAAATGTTTGATTATGCTCTTACTCTCGATTCTGATGATGCTGAAAATATTCTTTTTTCAATAACTTCAGTTCTTCAGAACCTTAATTATTATGAGCATCTGATTCCATATCTGAAAAAGCTGATTGAGATGGAACCTGATTTTAATGCTCATCTTTACGATCTGGCTTATGCTTATGAGAAGATTGAAGATTTTGAGAACAGCATTATTTACTATCTGAAATATCTTGAAGAGGAACCATTCTCTGACAGTGCCTGGTATAATCTGGGAATAATCTATAATAAGCAGGAAAAGTATGAAAAAGCCCTGGAAGCTTATGATTATGCTCTTGCAATAAATTCACAGAATACATTTGCCATCTTTAATAAAGGTAATATTCTGTAGTAATCTTGAAAGATATTCTGAAGCAATTCCTGTTTATCATGAATATCTTGAAAATGAGCCTGATAGCTTTGAGGCAATGACATATCTTGCTGAATGTTATGAAAAAACAGGTGATCTTACTCTGGCCAGAAAATATTATCAGGAAGCTATTGAACTTGCTCCTGATTATGCTGATCCATGGTTCGGACTTGGTATTATTGCACTGAATACGGGAAATACTGATGACAGCCTTATCTTTCTTCAGAAAAGCTGTAAGGCTTGATGATGAAAATCCTGAAATCTGGTATCTGCTGGGGAAAGCTCATTATGTAAAAGGAGAGAAAAAGGCTGCTCTCAGATGTTTCAGGGAAGCTCTCAAGACTTGATGCCTATTATGATGAGGTATGGGTTGATCTCGGAAGGATAATCCTTAAGGACGGGTTTCTTCTGAAAGCCCTTCCATATCTCGAAAAAGCATATAAAATAACAGGGGATGTTCCGGGAATAAATTACCTTCTTGCATCATTTTATCTGCATTACGGGATCAGTTGAAAAAGCATTCCGGCATCTTTCACTTGCCCTTGATGTTGATAAAGATCTGTTCAGAGATTTTGAGGATATCTTTCCCACTCAGCTATTATCAACAGGAAGATCAAAAAACTGCTTGAGAATTATAATCTTATTTAACTATACCCTTACACGATTATCCTTTTCAGGAGGGATCCGACCTATTGACTTACCTAACTTAAAGATTATGAAAAATATACTTCCTTATTTACCTGACCGTCCCGTTAAAACCCAGGAATTCAGGACTTACAATGGTTATGGACAAAGGTCTCAGTATACAGGGAAGCTGAGGATTTTATGTCGGTTGGCAGCGAATATACCGATTTTGTAAAACTTGGATTTGGAACATCACTTATGACTCCCGGATTTGAAAAGAAAATTAAGATTTATAAGAAAGCAGGATGCATACCATACTTCGGAGGAACTCTTTTTGAAGCATTTATTATAAGGAATATGTTCAGGGAATATATTGAATTTCTTGATAAACATGAAATTGAACTTGTTGAAGTCTCTGACGGATCATACGATATTGACCATAAAGAAAAGCTTGAATATATTAGCAAACTTGCTGAAAGAGGAACTGTTATCTCTGAAGTAGGATCCAAAGAAGAAAGATGTTGTTTATTCTCCTGATGAATGGGTGGCAATGATGAAATCTGAACTTGAATGCAGGATCGTTAAAGTCATTGCAGAAGCACGTGAATCAGGAACAATCGGAATTTATAATGACGATGGTTCAATTAACAATAAGATAATAAGTGCAATCTCCGACCATGTTAAACTTGAAAATGTAATATGGGAAGCTCCTCTGAAATCCCAGCAGGCATGGTTTATTAAAACATTTTGGTGCAAATGTCAATCTTGGAAATATTGCACCGAATGAGATCATTCCTCTTGAATCACTCCGGCTTGGTCTCAGGGGAGATACTTTCTTTCAGTTCCTGCCGGAAGAGCTGAAATAATCACTTTTTATTCAGTTCTTAACGGAAAATCTTATTCAGATGAGAAAATTTGGTCTCATAGGATATCCTCTCGGGCATTCTTTCTCAAAGAAATATCTTTACTGAAAAATTCTCAGGCGAAAAGATCACGGATTGCTCTTATGAGAATTATCCAATCGCACATATCGAAGATCTGCAGGACTTGATTCTGTCTGATCCTCTTCTTGCCGGCCTGAATGTCACAATCCCCTATAAAACAGCGGTGATGCGGTATCTGGATGAAACTGATCAGGGAAGCTGCAGTGGTTGGTGCAGTTAATGTGTTGAAAATCATAAGGAAAGGTGACAAAATAAAACTTGTTGGGTTTAACAGTGATATTACCGGTCTTGAAGATTCACTCGCCATGCTATTAAGAAACGATATAAAAAAGGCAATGGTTCTGGGCACAGGTGGAAGCTCAAAAGCAGTCTGTTATGTGCTGGAGAAATTAAATGTATCCTTTACACTTATTTCCAGAGAACATAAACCGGGATGTCTGACCTATTCTGATATTACCGGCGGAATGCTTAAGGAACATCTTTTGATAATAAACACAACCCCGCTGGGTATGTTCCCTGACGTAGAAGGCAAACCAGATCTCGACTATGATCTGCTTGGTAAGAACCATATTCTGTTCGATCTTGTCTATAATCCTGAATTGACAGCCTTTCTAAGATCAGGGCAGGAGAGGGGAGCAACTGTGATGAATGGACTCAAGATGCTGAAGTCGCAGGCTGAAAGATCGTGGGAGATCTGGAATGAATAAATGTCTATTTTGATCTTTTTGTTCTGATCCAGTATCTGGGATCACATTCGGTACACTCCTGCTTCCAGTAACCCGGAGTCACCGGCGTTCCTTCCCTGGTTTTCAGAACGCGTTCATAAATGGCAAATACCGGATTAAAGACAATATCTGTTACTCCAATTGTGTATTTTGGTTCATCACCTTCAATTTCAGGAAGTTGAATCATCTCTTTTACCTCAAAGTTATTGAATTCAAGCAGATCAGTGAGGAAAGCAGCCCGTTCAATTGTGATTCCCGATTCAATAATTGTACAGCGGACACCCTCAATTTCACCAATAATATGTTTAGCATTATTTATTCCCATATCGTGAGTTTTAATTAAACTCCAAAGCTTAAATTCCTTATTATTTCAAAAATAATACTTGCAAAACCTGTAATAACAATACCTGCAACACAAATACCAAGGCCAAAGCGTGTAGGAAAGTCACTTTTGAATGTTGCAACAGGAGCATCATTTTTGTTTATGAACATTGCCTTTACCACAAGAAGATAATAATAAAGTGAAATGATTGTATTCAAAACAGCAATCAATACAAGAAGATAAAACCCTTTCTCAGCTGCAGCAGTAAACAGGAAAAATTTACCGAAGAATCCTGCAACAGGAGGTATTCCTGCAAGTGAAAACAAAGCCAGGGTCATTATAAGGCTTAATCCCGGATTTGTCTGGTAAAGTCCGTTATAATCATCAATATTTTCCTTTCCCGAGGCATTTGAAATTGCTGCAACTACTCCAAAGGCACCAAGATTTGAAAAGATATAAACAAGGATATAGTAAACCACTGATGCCATTCCTAGCTGATTTCCCCCAATAAGTCCCAGAAGTATATAACCAGCCTGTGAAATTGATGAAAATGCAAGAAACCTTTTCAGATTCTGCTGACGGATTGCAAACAGGTTACCGATTGTCATTGTGAGAATAGAAGTGACATAAATTGTTTTCTGCCATGTTATTGATAATCACCGGAAATACAGTAAAGAGAACTATTATAAAAATAAAAATTGCAGCTCCTTTTGAAATGACTGACAAGTAAGATGTTATATTAACAGGTGATCCTTCATAAACATCTGCAGTCCAGAGATGGAATGGTACAATTGATATTTTAAATGCCATTCCGGCAAAGAAGAATATGAATCCGAGTATCTGAAGACTCTGAGTTGCCGATAGCTGTTCGCGATCTCATTGAAATAAAGAGTTCCGGTAGTTCCATAGATCATTGATAATCCATAAAGAAGAATTCCTGAAGATAAAGCTGAAATGAGTATGAGTTTAATACCTGCTTCAGCTGATTTGTTATTGTACCGGTCATAGGCAGCCAGTGCAGCAATCGGAATTGTTGCAAGTTCAAGTCCAATATAGAACATCAGGAAATGACCGGCTGAGATCATAAAATTCATCCCGATAAGTGTTGAAATAAGCAGAATAAAATACTCGCTTATTTTTTCCGAATTTTCGGCTTTGTTAAGCCAGGTAACCGACTGAATTAAAACAAGCAAAGTACCAATATTAAGGATGTTTTTCATTATCAGCCTGATCCCTGTAGCTTCATACATTCCTCCAAAGAGTGTCCCGTGCGGAGATGGAAGGAATCCGATTATCGTGATAACTGCAAACAGGATCACTGAAAAAGTGCTGATTGATTTTTTAGTTTCAGGTTTCCAGAATATTTCCGCTATCAGGATCAAAAGTGCTGCAGCAGTCAGCAGCAGTTCGTGCCGCATTAATGAAAAATTTTCCAGGCTCATAACTATTATTTATCCTCGATGTTCTGTTACTAAAATGGATTTAAAGCAAGTATCTTATTTACAATGGGTTGCAGGCTTACCCCGATCATTGATGAAAGCCAGAACGGGGCAAGACCGATTACCGCCACAAAGCTGATAAGAGTTACTGCTGATATCTTTTCAAACCACCTTGCATCGGTAAGATGTTCATAATGTTCATTTGTTGTCGGGCCCAGAAGTAAAATTGCAACAACTCTCAGTATATATACTGCTGTAATTACAATTGAAGAGACTGCAACAATTGTCACAATCCTGTGGAAGAGATCGGGATGCTGAAATGCACCTACAAAAATTGTCATTTCAGCAACAAATCCGCTGAGTCCCGGAAGTCCAAGTGATGCAAGTCCTGCAATTACATAACAAACTGAAAGAAAAGGAATTACCTTCATCAGTCCTCCCATTTCATTTATCATTCTTGTATGTGTCCTGCCATAAAGCATGCCGATCAGGGCAAAGAATAGGGCTGTCATCAGTCCATGTGATATCATCTGGATTATCGCTCCGTTCATTGCTGTCTGGTTCATCATCAGGATTGCAAACAGAACAAGTCCGCAGTGACTTACCGAAGAGTAGGCATTAATATATTTCAGATCTTTCTGGACAATTGCTCCAAATGCACCGTAAACAACACTTATTGATGTCAGGATGATAAAGATCCAGGATAATTCCCTGGCAGCCTCAGGCATAAGGAATATTGCAACCCTGAATGCACCATAACCTCCCAGCTTCATCAGAACACCTGCATGAAGCATTGATACTGCAGTAGGAGCAGAGGCATGACCATCGGGCGACCATGTATGGAATGGGAACAGAGCACCAAGCACACCAAATCCGACAAATGTCAGCGGGAAAAAGACATACTGGGCCTTCATCGGGATTGTTATTTTTGAAATCTCAAGAATGTTGAAATGTATGCAGGCCTCCATCGGGAGCTGAATTAAAATAAATTCCAAGGATCCCGACCAGAAGCAGGGCAGAACCACCCATAAGCATAAGTGTCAGCTTCATTGCCGAATATTCCTTTGGCCCGCTTCCCCAGATCCCAATAAGAAGATACATTGGGATAACAGCAAGTTCATAAAAGAGGAACATTGTAAACAGGTCGATGGAAATAAAGAAGCCGAAAACCCCTGTTGCAAGAAGGATCAGGGAAATAAAGAATTCCTTTGTGAGAAACTCCACCTCCCATGAGGCAAATATGCCGGCAAAAACAACAATGGAAGTAAGCCCTATCATTGCTACTGAAATACCGTCAACCCCAACTGCATAATGAATATTGAGGCTTTTAAACCAGACTATATCTCTGATAAACAGCATTTCAGCTGTATTCCCTGCATTACGTGCCGAAATATAAAGAATATCAAGAATTGCTGCCATAACAAGCTGAATACCCATTCCAACAGCAGAGACGAGCCTGACCTTGCCTGATATCTTTTATCAAAACTATTCCTGTTATTGTCAGGACCGGTATTACAACAAAGAGTGTTAAAATATCCATAGTTTAATTACTTTTCATTTGTTTCAACGCCACAGATAAATGAATAATACTGCCAGCAGTATCACTCCGGATATAAAAACAAAAGCATATTTCTGAAGCTGTCCCGACTGAAATTCCCTGATCCTGAAAGAGACGCCCTGTGTGACAGAGGCAATTGCATTCATCGTTCCATCAACAATATGCCTGTCGAACCAGGCAACCGGTGCTGAAATATATCTGAAAATGATCTTCTTGGTGACAAAAAGATATATTTCATCAATATAGAATTTATTATAGGCCCATTTATAGGCATATTTGAATGCTTGCGGCAAGCCTGTCCGGAATAGTTGTCTTTTTACCGTACAGAACCCATGCTATCGATATTCCCAGCAAGCCAATCAGAACAGATGGAATGGCTACTATCCATTCAATCTCTGTTTCAAATGGTTTCCCATCGGATGTGACAAGCTCATTGAATGGAATAAATCCGGAAAATGCCGCTCCGGCTGCAAGAATTATCAGCGGAATTGTCATTGTCAACGGCGCTTCATGAGGTGTATGATGATAATGTGTCTCTTCTCCCCAGAAAATATTGAAATAGAGCCTGAACATATAAAATGCTGTTATCCCGGCAACTGCATATTCAACTGCAAACAGGAATTTATTGTGATGAAATGCAGCTGCAAGTATTTCATCTTTACTGAAGAAGCCCGACAAAGGCGGAATCCCTGCAATTGTAAGACATGCAATCAGAAATGTTATATGGGTTATTGGCAGATATTTGCGCAGTCCTCCCATATCTGTCATGTAATTGCTGTGAACAGCATGAATTATTGCACCGGCCCCAAGGAAAAGAAGTGCTTTGAACATGGCATGCGTGAACAGATGAAACATTGAAGCCATAAAGCCCAGACCTTCATGACCACCATATCCCGAGACACCGAGCGCAAGCATCATATAACCAATCTGCGACATTGTTGAATAGGCCAGAACTCTCTTGATATCAGTCTGCGTACAGGCAATCACTGCTGCAAAAAGTGAAGAAAATGCACCAACCCATGCAACAACTTCAAGTGCAGCAGGAGCTGCAAAAGCATAAATCGGGAACATTCTGGCAACCAGATAAACACCTGCAACAACCATCGTTGCAGCATGAATCAGGGCTGAAACAGGAGTAGGACCTTCCATTGCATCCGGAAGCCAGATATGAAACGGGAACATTGCTGATTTCCCGACACCACCCATATAAACAAATATCATTGACCAGGTCATTACCGAAAGTCCCAGAAATCCAATTCCGCTCCCCTGTGTGATTGCAGTTCCGTTGGGATCGGTAAGCGTAATAAAATCAAATGTTTTTGTATTGAAATGAAAGTATCAGTATCCCTATAAGGAATCCCAGATCTGCAAACCTGGTAACAATAAATGCTTTTTTTGAAGCCCTGACAGCCGATGGTTTCTGATAATAAAATCCAATGAGCAGATATGATGAAACCCCCACAAGTTCCCAGAAAATATACATCTGGAAAATATTTGTTGCGACAACCAGACCAAGCATCGAGAAGGTAAACAGCGAGAGAAAAGCAAAAAACCTTTCAAAACCTTTTTCTCCTTTCATATAACCCAGGCTGTAGATATGAACCATAAACGATACAGTGGTTATCACAATAAGCATCATAACCGATATGGGATCGAGCAGCACTCCCAGGTCAATATGCAGTTTATCAGTAAGCTGAAGCCAGGTAAAATTGAAGGCGTGATCTTTTGAAAAGTATCACCGGTCTTTTCTCCTGAAAAGAAATAGAGCCAGGCTGTAATATATGACAGAACTGTTATAACTGCAAGTCCTGATGTTCCAAGCAATCCGGAAATCTTTGGTTTAAGCTTATGCCCTGCCAGCCCCAGAAGGATAAACATCAGGAAGGGGATCAGAAGAATCCAGATTGTATAATTGAAATTTATCATAGAGGTCTTTTCCTGGTAATTTAATTATCAGAATTTCATTTCATTAACATCTTCAACATTTATGGTTGTAAATCTTCTGTAAATATTTATTATTATGGCAATTGCAACTGCCGCTTCAGCAGCAGCAACTGCAATCACAAACAGACTGAAGAACAGGCCTTCGAGCTTATGCGGATACAGATATCTGTTGAAAGCCAGAAAATTGATATTGACCGAGTTGAGTATCAATTCGACCGACATCAGAATGGTTATCAGGTTTCTGCGTGTCAGAAAGCCATAAATTCCCGTAAAGAACATTATTGTAGCCAGGATCAGAAAATATTGCAGGGGTATTCCTGTATTCATATTATTATTTATTTATAGTTTGTGATTCGCGATCTTTCGGTCCGCCTTTTTTTGCAATTACAATTGCACCAATCATTGCTGCAATAAGCAGTATTGAAACAACTTCAAAGGGAAGTACATATCCATCATATTCCACTGACAGGAGACTCCTGCCAATAAGGTGCATATCAACTTCCTTTGCAGCATCTGTAGTATGCCGAAAAGTTGTAATCGAGAATTGTAATAATAGATAAGAATGGCACCGGCGATTGCAGCCAAGCGCAGAAAATACTGATTTTTTCCAGCCCACAGATTCAAATTTCTGGTTGATATGACTGGTTAGCAGGATTGAAAAGATTATCAGAACAACAATCCCTCCGGCATAAAGTGTAAGCTGTACAGCTGCAAGAAACTGGTAATTAAGCATAAAATACAGACCTGCTGTTGAGACCAGGACAAACAGCAGATAAACTGCAGCCCTCAGTATCTTACGGCTGGTGACTGTCAGGATTGAGAAGACAATAATCATTGCAGAAAATAAGATAAACATTATTTGATTTGAGGTCATTATTCAACTCCTTTCATTAGTTGTGAACCAGGTTTGTTTGAATATTTTGATGAGATGCGCCCTGTTGAATACGGCATGTTCAAATTCCTGTGAAAATGCAAGGGCATGTGAAGGACATGTTTTTACACATAATGCACAGAATGTGCACATTCCCAGGTGATAAATATGTTTATCAATTACTCTTTTCTTTTTACCGTCTTCAGTGACGATTGTCTTTGAAATTACTTCAATAGTCCCGTTCGGGCAGTTGATCTCACATATTCCGCAACCGGTGCATTTATGTTCATTTTTTTCATTATGAGGCATAATGACCTCACCCTTGAACCGCTCAAACATCACAAGGTCCTTCCTGTTGTTAGGATACTTCTGAGTCACAATTGCCGAAGGTTTGAAAAAGTATGAACCTGTAACTTTCATGCCTTTCAGAAGGGACCATACACCCTCTATTATTTCTTTTAAATATTTTATAATACTTCTCATTCAGAGATATTCTTTACATCAATTAGTTAAAAATGCCATCCCATAAGGACAATGAATGCCATTACCAGAACATTGACAAGGTTGATCGGTAAAAGGTATTTCCATTCCAGCGTCAGCAGCTGATCAATCCTCAGTCTCGGGAAAGTCCATTTAAACCACATCATCAGAAAGATCACAAATGCAGTTTTCCCAATGATACCAGACAAATGGCGGAATAAAATCCATTACCTGATTAAATCCTTCCCAGCTTCCCACATGAAATGGCATCCATCCTCCAAGAAATACTGTGGCAGCTATTGATGCAACAATAAACATGTTCATGTATTCAGCAAGGAAGAAAAATGCAAACTTAATTCCGGAATATTCGGTATGATAGCCTGCCGTAAGCTCTGATTCAGCTTCAGCAAGGTCGAATGGCCCGCGGTTTGTTTCGGCTGTGCTGGAGATCAGGAAAATAATAAATGCAATGAATGCCGGAATATGTCCTTTGAAAATGAACCATCCTGTTCTCTGTGCTTCAACAATTTCAGACAATTGCATTGACCCGGCAAGAATAACAACGGTTATAAGGGCAAGTCCGACAGATAGTTCATAGCTTACTATCTGTGCTCCGCTTCGCATTGCACCGATAAGGGAGTATTTGTTATTGCTCGACCATCCTGCAAGCAGTACTCCGATAACACCCATTGATGATACTGCAATAACATAGAAAACCCCTATATTCAGATCAATGGCATGCAATCCCTTGGCAAAAGGAATAGCAGCAATAGCCATAAATGAAGCTATTATGACAATGAAAGGAGCAAGGTTAAAGAGCAACTTATCAGCATTCTTAATCGGGATCAGCTCCACAAGAAGCAGTTTTATCAGGTCGGCAATGGTCTGAAAAATTCCGAACGGACCTACCCTGTTCGGGCCAAGCCGGTTCTGCATGAATGCACATACCTTTCTTTCTGCATAGACCAGGAATAATCCGACTATCGCATAGAAGACAAGGATCAATACTCCGATTATGAGCATCTCTGTGAAGGTTGTCCAGAAAGGCGACATGCAAGTTGCTGCAGACTGGTGTCAATCCATTGCGTCAGCGACGAAAAATCATAAATATCAAATGGCATATTTGTATGTTTTATTTCTATTTTACCTGTCAATATCCGGTATCACAAGATCAAGGGAACCCCCGATGGCAACAAGGTCAGCTATCTTAAATCCCTTTGCCATAAGGTTCAGAGCCGAGAGGTTAACAAAATTCGGGGACCGGAATTTAAGCCTGTAAGGATTTTTATTTCCATCACTGATTATAAAAACCCCCAGTTCACCACGGGCTGTTTCAACTCTCTGATAATATTCACCTTCAGGCAGCTTTATAATTGGTTTCATCTTAACTGCATATGGCCCTTCAGGTATATTGTCGATAAGCTGATCAATGATGTTCATTGATTCCCTCATTTCCTCAATTCTTGCCAGATATCTGTGATAAGTATCTCCCTCGGTAAATAAGTATCTCATTGAATTTGACCCTGTCATAAGCGCTGTATGGTTCATGTTTTCTTACATCGCAGGAAAAACCTGAAGCTCTTCCTGACGGGCCTGTAACTCCATAAGAAATAGCATCTTCCAGCGACAATTTTCCAATCCCTTTCGTTCGTTCCCTGAAAATCACATTTCCTGTAAGAAGCTCGATCATATTCGGGCAGTGTTTTGCTGAAATATTTTATGAATTCCTTAACGCGTTTCTGAAAATTCGGATGAATATCATACATCAATCCACCCGGGACAGTTATAGCTGACTATCATTCGGCCGCCGCATGTCTCCTCAAAAATGTCAAGGATTTTTTCCCTGTCGCGCAGACCATAAAAGAAACAGGTCAGGCCGCCAAGGTCCATTCCGAATGATGCCCACCAGAGCTGATGCGACTGGATACGTGTCAGTTCCGACATAATTGTACGTATAACCTTTATTCTGTCGGGAATATCAATCTCAAGTGCTTTTTCAACATTCAGGCATACAGCTTCATTATTGATATGGGCAGAGAGGTAATCCATCCTGTCGGTGAGATGGATTATCTGAGGATATGTAATGCTTTCGCACATCTTTTCAATACCCCTGTGAATATATCCAAGATGAGGCTCAACATTCTTTACCATCTCACCCTTAAGTGAAACAACAAGTCTCAGCACTCCATGAGTTGACGGGTGCTGCGGTCCCATATTGATGACATACTCCTCCTGGTCTTCGGTGATAATCTTTTTTACCGTTTCTTCCATAAATTACTTGGTAACAATATTAATATCATCAACATAGTCCTTTCTTAATGGAAAACCCCAGGAACTGTCAAGGAAGAGTCTTCTCAGGTCGGGATGATCGGTAAACCTTATTCCCAGCAGGTCATACACTTCCCTTTCATGAAAATCTGCTGTTCTCCATATATCAGCAACAGAATGAAATTCAGGTTTTTCCCTGTCAGCTGTCCTGACCTTTAGAACGACAGAATGACCGTGTCTGGTTGACCGGAGATGGTAAACCACTCCAAGATCATTTCCGTAATCCACTCCGGTAAGGCAGAAAAGAAAATCAAAATAAGTCTCTTCATTTTCTCTGAGCTGTCTGGCCAGGGAGTACAATTTTGAAGCAGGGAGAGTCACCTCGGCAAATTGTTTCCCTTCATTTATATCAAGCTCATTATCAAGTGATTTTATGAATTCTCCTAATTTTATGTTGTCCATAAAAAATCAGATTTCTGCAAAAAAAATTCTATTTTGAGTTATGGGATGCACTCCGTTTCTTCCTGGAACGAATAGTTTCAGTTTCAATCTTCCTCTGAAGCTGAAGCATACCGTATAAAAGCGCTTCCGGCCTTGGAGGGCATCCGGGGACATAGACATCAACCGGGATTACATGCTCAACACCTTTAACGGTGTAATATGAATTAAGGAAAAACGGACCGCCTGAAATCGCACATGCACCCATGGCAACCACATATTTTGGTTCGGACATCTGATCATAAAGGCGTTTCAGAACAGGAGCCATTTTATTTACAATTGTCCCTGCTACAACAATAACATCAGCCTGCCTGGGGCTTGCCCTGTACACTTCCATTCCGAACCTTGCAAAATCGTGCCGTGGAGCTCCGGCTGCCATCATTTCAATACCACAACAACTGGTGGCAAATGTCAGCGGCCATAGGGAATTTTTTCTTCCCCAGTTAATAACGTCATCGATCGTTGTCAAAAATATGTTTGAACCGGGTTCCTTCAGAAGCTCAAGGCTCTCATTATCTTTAAACTCTTCATCCCTTATTCCTTTTATTCCCATATAAGAGCATGTTTTTTCCAGGCATATAAAAGGCCAAGGCCCAGTATGAAAAAGAAAATAACTATCTCAACAAATGCCGTCAAACCTACCTCTTTCATAACAACTGCCCATGGAAAGACAAGAACGGTTTCGACATCAAAAACAAGAAACAGAATAGCAAAGAGGTAGTATCCGACATTGAACTGAAGCCAGGTAACTCCCTGTGTAGGGATGCCGCATTCGTAAGGTTCAAATTTCTGGGGATTTACAGACCGTGGAGCAATGATTCCGGAAAGTATCAGAACCAGCCCGACAAAGATTGCCCCGACAAGAAAAAACAGGATCAACCATTCGTTATTCATACTCTACAAATATCAGGTTTATTTAATAACTATGCATAGTAAATTAAAACTCCGCAAAAGTAGCTCTCATTTTTTTAATTGTGAAGAAATTAACAATATAAATAAATGATAATTATCATTTAGCTACTCTTTCATTTTCTTAAAACCGGATTGTTTGCCAGTTCTGCTGGCGAGCTCCTTGATTCCGGGCTGCCCTCACACCTTAATCGACATCGTCTTTAAAAAATGAAAAGAGTTTTTGATTTTAAACGACTTCAGAAAATTTTGGGAAACTGTGCTTCTTTTCAATGAGTATCTATTCAAGGAGCTGGGGGTAAAAAAGATATGTTGAATCGGATAAGGCAATATTTTAAATAAAGCTAAGTAAATTAAGGTGCGTTGGAAAAACCCACGAAAGAATTTTTAATAGCTTATTAGCGAAAAATGCGCGAAATTAATGGCTTTGGGCCCTGGTTCGGGGAGGCCTGTGTGAAAACAAAGCCATTAATTTGTATTTTTGGGCGCCTTTTCTTTCGTCCTTTCTTTTTGCGTAAAAAGAAAGGACAAGAAAAATCTAACAAAGCTCTGGGTTACTTTCTCGACCACATCGACATAGTCTAATACTGTTTGCAGAGGACGAAGGACGACGAATTGTATTGCGTGGGGCATGCCACAAAACGGGAGCTTGTGTAGAAGGCGGACCAAAGGGCAAGGTTTATTTATACTTACAGCGGCGCATTTGATTTATCCGTCGACATCACCATCTTAACATTCAGTCTTACACCTACTTCCAGAACATCGACAAGATCCTGTATATTTAAGCTTTTATCGAATCGCAGAACAATGGTGGGATCTTCGATGCCCCTGATATGTTCCTGTAATTTCTGTTCCAGTTCCGACAGAAGGACTTCCTTCTGGTCAATATAATACTTTCTGTCTCCTGTAACTGTAAGGTTTACCTGTTGTTTATCGATTTCCTGGGCAGTTTTGGACTTTGGCAGCAGCACCTTGATCACATTGGGATTTGCCAGTGTTGAAACAATCAGAAAGAACAGAAGCAGGAAAAACATGATATCATTTAAGGATGAGGTACTTACCTCCGGCTTAAAGTGTTTGCTTCTTCGGATATTCATTTCAGAAGGCTTTTAAAAATTGAATTAGTAACTCCTGAAGCCTTATAGAGTACCTGTCAATCATCATTTGAAGATAGTGGTAAGCAGCATAGGCTAATACACCAACAATTAATCCGGCCCCGCTGCAAATCATTTTCTGATATAATCCCCCGGCAATAAGCCCTATACTGATGTTGTCGGCGAGCGAAATGTTATAAAAAATCTTTATCACACCTGAAATGGTCCCGATAAATCCCAGCATAGGAGCGATCCCGGCAATAATACCAAGGTAGCCGGTATTTTTCTCCATCTTTGTTATCTCCAGATTGGTAATGGTTTCAATGTTCCTTTCGACTTCACTTACAGGCTTCCCTATTTTTTCTATGCCGCTTTCCAGAATCCTTCCCACTGAAGCCTCATTATTCCTGGCATGCAACATTGCATTGTTGTATTCTCTGCCCTTTAAATCATTTAAAACAGTCATTAACAATCCATTATCAATTAGAGATAACCTTCTTATGTATACTATCCTTTCGATAAAAATATATATACTTAAGATTGATAAGAGTACAATCGGAATCATTATGATCCCACCTTTCATCATCAGATCGAGGACAGTGGTGGCCTGATCGGAGGTTATTGCAGCTGCAGGGTCTGAAAGTGCAAATGTCAGAATCATATTTTTAGTTATTAATTGTCTTATTTGATTATATAAGCAAACGACGAATGGATTTAATTATTTCTTTTCAGACAAATATCTCATGAGGATACTCGATCGCAACCAGAAATAATCCCCTGGCAGGCGCTGAAATTCCTGCTGCTGATCGATTTCCTGCCTGTAATAATCCCTTCAAAATCTTCCAGGCTGATTTTATGTGTCCCGAGTTCAATCATTGTCCCGACAATAGCCCTTACCATATTGCGAAGGAACCTGTCAGCCCTGATTGTGAATATCAGCCTGTCTCCGTCCTGTTCCCAAAGCGCGCTGTAAATTTTACAGATGTTTGTTTTATTATTGGAATGAAGCCTGCTGAAGCTTGTAAAATCTGAATATTTTAATAAGATTTCCGAACCCCTGTTCATCAGTTCAACGTCAAGATCCCCGTGGATGTACCAGCTTGAATCTTTACTGAACGGATCCTTTACCCGTGAGATAAAGTACTTGTATGTTCTTGAAATTGCACTGTATCTTGCATTTGCATCCGGCATAACTTTCCTTATCCCGGTAATTGAAATATCCTGGGGAAGGAGCCTGTTAAGCCTGAATATGAGATTCTTCCTTTCGGCAAGGTCAGGTGCTGAGCTGTCAATGTGAGCGCAGAAGACTCTTGCATGAACTCCGGTATCAGTTCTTCCTGCACCGGTTGAAGTAATTTTTTCCCCAAGAATGAGGCTGAGGGTTTCATCAATTATTTTCTGGACCGTCACTGAATTTGGCTGTATCTGCCAGCCGTGATAGTATGTGCCTTTAAATGAAATAAATATAAAATAGCGGGTCAAGCGGAATTTTTTGCAAAGATAGAGTATTCAGCAGATAATCAGGATTTCGCCTGATTTTTAAAAAAAAAATTACAGATTATAGGAAAATCGATCTTTAAATGTAATTTTACTACCACCTAAACACTCAGAATTCATTGTTTAACCTAAAACCTATACTATGACAGAACAGAACAAATACGCAGACAGCCGGTATGGCATTTATGGGAATGATCTTCTTCCTGTTTCGGATTTGTTACCACCTTTAATATTACACTGGCAGATAAATTTAAAGCAGTCTTTGAACTGTCAAACTTTGAAGCTCAGCTTGTTAATGGTGCTTTTTTCTTTACCTACTTTGTGCTGTCCTTCGCGTGCGGCGGTATTATAAAAAAGATAGGGTATAAATCAGGCGTTATTCTTGGTCTTGATACTTGTTGCAGCCGGAAGCTTCTTATTTTCTCCTGCCGCAAAAGCTATTTCCTTTCCATTCTTCCTGGTTGCTATTTTTATTATGGCTTCAGGTGTGGTCTTCCTTCAGGTTGCAGCAAATCCATATGTTACTGCACTGGGCCCTTCAGCGACCGCTTCGGGAAGGCTGAACCTTACCCAGGCTCTTAATTCAATTGCAACCTATCTTGCACCGCTTACTTGCCAGTGTATTTGTTTTCAGGCGCAGCGAGGGTAGCTCTTTCTGCCGAAGAAGCAGCAAAATCTGTTCCGGCTCCTTTCCTTATAATTGGCGTGGTTGTGCTTATTATTGCAGTTGCTATTTATCTTCTGAAGCTTCCTGACGATTCCGACTCAGGGTGAAGAAAAGAAGAGTATCTGGAAATATCCGCATGTTGTACTTGGTGCAGTAGGTATTTTCTGCTATGTCGGTGCTGAAGTCGGATCTGCAGCAATGCTTCAGAGATATTTTCAGGAAGCTCTGTCAATGGCCAGTCTGATGCAGCAATGATGATAGCCCTTTACTGGGGTGGCGCAATGGTCGGCAGATTTTACGGATCATTCATGCTTTCAAATGTTGAGAAGTCAAAGAAATACCTGTACACTGGTCTTGTTATAGCTACTTGCTTTGTTTGTAGGATGGTTTGTAAGAAAAGAAATAACTGATGGTTTGATCTTTGCCGGTATTGCAGTTGTAAATTATCTGGCAATGCAGCTTGGAAGAGGCAATGCCAGCAGATCGCTTGCAGTTTTCGGCTATAATTGCTGCCTTGTTGCTGGTAGTGGTTATGGCAGTCAGCGGACCAATCATTTTGTGGGTAGGACTATCAATAGGCTTCTTTAACTCCATTATGTTCCCGAATATTTTTGCACTCGGTGTTGACGGACTTGATAAAGGAGAACTCAGCATGGCCTCGGGACTTATCAATACAATGATCGTTGGAGGTGCTGTAATACCGGTTCTTATGGGCGTTCTAGCTGACGGAATCGGAGTGAGATTCTGCATTTATCCTGCCTATAGCTATGTTACCTGTATATTGTATTCTTCGCACTTGTCGGCAGTAAGCACAAATAAGGAATATTTTATCCGCATAATTACTGAGAGGCCGTCTCAAATATTGTTTTGAGACGGCCTCAGTTATTATTTCCCGACAATTATTATATTTACAATTCAATCGTAATTAATAATCAAATATCAAGATATCTATGACAACAACTGAAAATCTGATCCATAAGATCAATAAAGGCGATAATAAAGTATTTCGTGACCTGTATGGAAACAATCCTGCTGAACTTGAAAAGGAATGCTAAAAGATATACTGATCTTCTGACGCAATTCAATGCATCGTTCGGAGAGAAAGATCCTGAATTTTTTACTTCTCCCGGCCGGACGGAAATAGGAGGCAATCATACTGACCATAACTAGGGACGGGTGCTTGCCGGAGCCGTTAATCTTGACAATGTTTGCGTTGCTGCAAAAAACAATTCCAATGTCATACGCATACTTTCGGAAGGTTATCCAAAATTTGAAGTGGATCTCTCCTCCCTTAAACCTGATAAAAGCGAACAGTTTACTTCAGCAGCCCTTGTAAGGGGTATTTGCTCGCGTTTTAAGGAACTGGGATATGCAATTGGTGGCTTTGATGCCTGCATCGATGGAGGTGTCCCCAAAGGCTCAGGATTAAGTTCTTCAGCTTCATTTGAAGTGCTTATAGGCGCGATTCTCAGCCAGCTTTTTAATAACGGGAAGATGGATCCGATTCAGAATGCAATCATCGGGCAGTATTCCGAAAACAATTATTTTGGGAAACCATGCGGACTGATGGACCAGACAGCCTGTGCAATGGGCGGTTTGATAACAATCGATTTCAAGGATCCTTCAAAACCCGTCGTTAAAAAAGTGAATTTTGATTTTGTTGCAACAGGATTTTCCCTGGTAATTACCGATACCGGCGGCAATCATGCCGATCTGAATGATGAATATGCTTCGCTCCCCACCGATATGAAAGCTGTTGCTGCTGAGCTTGGAGCAAAAGTGCTGCGTCAGGTAAGCCTGGAACAGGTACTGAATATCGCCCCGAAAATACGTGAAAAGGTCGGCGACCGTGCCATCCTGCGGGCTATCCATTTCCAGGGAGATAACCAGCGTGTTGTGGACCAGGTTGCTGCACTTGAAAGAAATGATTTTAAAGCATTCCTGGGAATGGTGGTCGATTCCGGATTCAGTTCATACATGTACAACCAGAACATTTATCCTGTAAACAATATCAGGGAACAGGGAGTGTCGCTTGCACTTGCTCTCAGCGAGCTCGTTCTGAAAGGAGAGGGGGCATGGCGTGTACATGGCGGCGGATTTGCAGGTACAATTCAGGCATTTGTCCCGCAAAGCCTGCTTGACAAATATGTGACGACACTTGAACATGTTTATGGAAAAGGATCCTGCCATAAATTATTTATCAGGCATCAGGGAGCAGGAAGAGTGGATTTATAGATTGACATTTAGCATTCATTGATTTTCATATAATTCAGAAATTGATCATGAATATAATCAGGGAAGAATCTTTCAAAGGTACCCATAACGGCAAACCGACAGGCCTTTATACTCTGAAAAACAAGAACGGGCTTATTGCCCAGATCACAAATTACGGAGCCATAATTGTCAGCATTTATGTTCCTGACCGTAAAGGGAATCTGTCGGATATTGTACAGGGTTATGATACCATTGCGGAGTATATTAATGGGAACGGCCCTATATGGGTGCTGTATGCGGACGTTGTGCCAACCGTATTGCAGGAGGCAGATTTTCGCTTCTCGGTAAAGAATATACCCTGGCAGTCAATAACGGTCCGAACCACCTGCATGGCGGGATTACGGGATTCAACAAGGTAGTATGGGATGTGTTGCATTCTTCAGCCGACTCTTTAAAGCTGGAATATCTTTCGGTGGATGGAGAAGAGGGATATCCTGGAAACCTGAAGGTATCAGTTACGTATACTCTTACCGCGGAGAATGAGCTTAGAACCGATTACCTGGCAACTACTGACAAGACAACTATTGTGAACCTTGCCGGACATTCTTATTTTAACCTGGCAGGAGAAGGATCAGGAAGTATCTACGAGCAGGAATTAATGATCAACGGTGCCTTTTTTACACCGACTGATGAAACCAATATTCCGACAGGCGAAATCTGCTCTGTAAAGGGAACACCAATGGATTTCACAGAACCAAGGAAAATAGGATCAGCGATTGATACTGATGATGAGCAGTTAAGATATGGGGCAGGTTACGACCACAACTTTGTTCTCAACCATCGCACCGGAACCCTGGGACTTGCTGCGGTTGCACATGATCCGGGATCGGGAAGGGTGATGGAAGTTCTTACAACTCAGCCCGGAGTTCAGTTATATACTGCCAACTGGATAGACGGTGAAAAAGGAAAAGGAGGTAAAAAATATGGCAGGCGCTGGTCATTCTGTCTGGAAACCCAGCATTTTCCCGATGCAATAAACAAACCTCATTTCCCTTCGACAATCCTGAATCCGGGCGAGAAATATAACCATAGCTGTATTTATAAATTTTCAATCAAATAAAAATCAAATAATCAAATCAAATAACTAAACTAACTGACATGGAAAACAAAAACTCCAAATTCCTGTTCCCTCTGATCGTGATGGCCTCGCTGTTCTTTCTGCTTGGCTTTATCACAACCATGAACAACTCGCTGATCGATTACCTGAAAGATGCTTTCAATCTCAATGAGGTCGAAAAACAATTGCCAAATACTTTCTTTTACGGGGCTTATATTCTTTCAATTCCGGTAGGTTACCTGCTGAACCGAATAGGTTATAAAAACGGTGTGCTGACCGGACTCGGACTGATAAGTCTCGGATTCTTCCTTTGCATACCCGGTGTTGCAGCCGGATATTATGGATTTCTGAGCGCCGTATCGGTTTTTGCCATTGGCGTGGTATTGCTGCAGGTTGCTGCAAATCCTTATGTTAATGCGCTTGGAAGCCCTGAAACTGCTGCCAGCCGTCTGACTCTTACAAATGCTCTTAATTCAGTGGCAACAGTTATTGCACCGATCTTTGTTTCAATGCTTATCGTTTCTGCCAATACAGGGGGCGCTACTGATCCCAAAACTGTGCAGGGTCCTTTTGCAGGTATCGGTATTGTTACCCTGGTAATTGTGGTTATAATGTTTTTCCTCCAATTACCTGAAATAAAAGAAGATGAAGCGAAAGAAGGAATTGCTAGATAAATTTAAATCAAGCGCTTACAAATATCCGCATATGTGGCTGGGATCACTGGCTATCTTCTTCTATATGGGTGTTGAAATAGGTATCCCCAGCTTCTTTGCCGATTATTCATCAAAGCTGGGATTCAGTTTTGACGGTGAAATGAGGACAAAATTGCTGGCTTATTACTGGGCGGGACTGATGGTAGGCCGTGTTGCCGGTATATTTATCCTGAGAAAATATTCTGCAAGTAAAATTCTAAGCTTCAATGCAGTAATCGGAGCAGTTATGCTTCTATTATCTCTTGTGCTGGGAGGTATGGGAATGAACTGGATCGCCCTTGTGCTATTCCTCGGAACCGGGCTTATGCATTCTATCATGTGGCCATGTATTTATAACCTGGCTCTTGAAGATCTGGGTCCCCATTCCAAGGTTGGCTCAGGAGTAATTGCCACATCGGTTATCGGGGCTGCAATATTGCCGATTATGATGGGAGGTATTCAGAGAGGAGTTGGCCTGATTGTAGCAATCTGCTGCCTGTTTATTTACTATGCATATATAACATTCTTTGCAGTCAGAGGATCGAAGATAAGGTAATAATTAAAATGAAAGTCAAATGTAATACTGATTAAAAGTAATTCGAATGATAAACCCATCCCCCGGCCCCTTCCCTTAATCCTAAGGGAAGGGGAGGAATGCTCATAAATTCAATAGTTTACGCCCCCTCTCTTAGACTTAAGAGAGGGGGGAAGGGGGAGAGTTCGGATTCAGGTGCGAGGCATAAGAAGAAATACGTATTAAAAGACATATTAAATTCAAAAGAAAGACTTATTAAAAGGGTGCTTATATAAATTAAAAGAGATTAAAAAACGTAACATGATTGCAGTGGTCTAATTTACAAGGCATTCCAGCCTCACCCCCTCAATCCCCCTCTCCCAGGAGAGAGGGGGAAGCCCCTCCCTCTTGGGGGAGGGGTTTGGGGAGAGGCCGTGCATAACAGTTAGTTACGTCCGGATATTTATATAAAATAAGAACGTACAATAATATATATAAGCTCCATTAAAAGACATATTAAATCTAAAAGAAATACGTATTAAAAGACATATTAAATTCTAAAAGAAATACAGTATTAAAAGACATATTAAATCTAAAAGATAACAGTACTCTAAAAATAAAAATAAAACCATGGACCGCAGAAAATTCATCGAAACATCCGGTGCAGCTGCCGGAGCCGCAATGCTTGGCGGCGTTACGCCTGCTGCAAACAGCGCCTCTCCTGAAAAGGTACAGAAGGCCGGAAAAAGCGCCAGCATCAAGCTTGGCTTGTATTCAATTTCATATGGAGGTATCTGGTACAAGGGTGAAGCACTCTCATTTGACGAACTATGCAAACGCGCCAAAGAATCCGGATTTGACGGAGTTGAGCTGGACAACAAGCGTCCGATGGGCAATCCTATGGATCTCGATCAGCGCAAACGGGACGAAATGCGTAATTCAATCGCAAAGTATGGACTTGAAATCCCCTGCGTGGCTGCCAACAATGACTTTTCCAGCCCTATTCCCGAGCACAGGGATTGCCAGCTTCTTATGGTGCAGCGAGACCGCTAAACTGGCAAAGGACCTTGGAGCAAAGGTTGTCAGGCTTATTTGCTGCCTGGCCTGGCGTTCCGATTCATGAAGGTGTTGGTACCTATGATTTTGTACATGACCACTATGGCGAATATACACTTTCATGCGACAATATCCTTATGTCACACGTCTCGACAGGTAGAACTTTGTAAAGGAATGTCTTGCAGGGAAGCTGCCAAAATGGGAGAGGAAAATGGTGTTGTTATGGCTCTTCAGAACCATGCCCCGCTTATCCGGGCATGGAAAGATACCTATGACCTTGTAAAGGAGGTAAATTCCCCATGGCTTAAGGTCTGTCTTGACCTGCCGATATTTGAGAAACAGGATAAGGAATATGTTGCGAATGCAGTGCGTACTGTAGGTAACCTGCAGGTTCATTCCCATTACGGCGGAGAATATTACCGGGATGCAAACAGGGCGGTAAAGCAAAAGGTCATTGAATCACCATTTTGGCGAAACGCTGCCTGATTATTCACATTACATCGGGCTGATGAATGAGATTGGATATAATGGCTATTTTACCTTCGAACTTTGTCATCCTGTGCTTAATGACGATCATACCGGTGCCGGTATTGAATATGTTCATGAACAGGTTCAGCTTGCCAGGGAGTATATGGCCAATATTATAAAATCCTGAATTCGAATTACGGATTTAGAAGTACGAATCAGGAATTACGAATTACGGATTCCTGATTTCTAATTCCTGATTCCTGATTCTAAATCCCGAAAAACCTATGAAAAACAATAACATCAAGAGAGGTTTTGCCAGTGATAATAATGCCGGAGTTCATCCTGAAATATTGAAAGCAGATGGCAGAAGCCAACATTGGTCATACATTGGGATACGGATCAGATCCATACACTGAACGGGCAACGGAACTGTTTCAGGGACCATTTGGGTAAGGAAACAGAGATATTTTTTGTTTTCACCGGGACAGCTGCCAATGTCTTGGATTAAGCGGAATTACCAGATCATGGAATTCAATAATAACGGCATTTACTGCACATCTGGAACAGGATGAATGCGGAGCTCCTGAAAAATTTACAGGCTGCAAAGTTCTTACTGTTGATACTCCTGATGGAAAGATTATTACCGGGTTGCTTGAAAAGCATATGCATGGTTTTGATTTTGAACATCATTCCCAGCCAAAAGTTATATCAATTACCCAGGCGACTGAGATGGGTACCGTATATACTCCGGCAGAAATCAGCAAACTGGCAGATTATGCTCATGAAAAAGGTATGCTTCTTCATATGGATGGGGCAAGGATTGCGAATGCTGCTGTTCATCTGAATCTTCCGTTTAAAGCATTTACAACTGATGCAGGTGTTGATGTTCTTTCATTCGGAGGTACAAAAAACGGTATGATGTATGGGGAGGCAGTCTGTTTTCTTAGACCCGGACTTTCGGATGATTTTAAATATATAAGAAAGCAGGGTATGCAGCTTGCTTCAAAAATGAGATTTATCTCAGCACAGTATATTGCTTATTTCACGAATGATCTCTGGAAAAAATGTGCATTTCATTCAAATTCAATGGCTCAGCTGCTTGCGGAAAAGATAAAGGATATTGATGGGATTCAGATTACCCAGCCGGTACAGTCAAATGGTGTATTTGTGATTATGCCGCATCGATGTTGCTGAGAAAGTTTCCAGAATCATTCTTCTTTTATCCATGGAATGAGAAAACCTCAGAATACAGGCTTATGACAAGCTGGGATACGACGGAGGAGGATATTGAGGATTTTGTAAAGTTGCTGCGAGAGGAACTGAATAGGGAACGAATGAAGAAGCATTACATCCATTAAAGCTCCGTTTAAGGGCAATACAGTCTACACTCTAGCAGAGTGGTAGGCACTGAAATGCGCGACTAACTTCGTAGTGCCTATAAGGCTGATTAGCTAGAATAGCTTAAGTGATCATCCAGCCCTCTCGACTCGTTTAGCGCGAGAGGGAAGTCAATGAATAAAAGATAAGCTTTCATTTTATGACGAGGATCACGAGCCAACGGAATTCAGAAGCATGAGATGTAGTGAGCTAATACATGAGACATAAAAAAAGCCGGATCATACGATCCGGCTTTTTATAATAATCTAAAAGATGATTATCTATTTAAGAGTAAAGTTAATTGGTACCATGTACCATACAGGAACAGGTTTTCCACCCTGTTTACCTGGTTTGAAATGCAGGAAGTGTTTTAACAACTCTGATTGCTTCTTTATCGAGTTCAGGATCAACACCTTTAAGAATGCTTACCTTGTCTGACACCACCTTTTGAGGTAACACAGAATCTTACAATTACTCTTCCCTGGATGTTGTTTTCTTTTGCAACTTCCGGATACTGGGTATGTTCGCAATGTACTTCAGAAGTTCAGCATCACCACCCGGGAACATTGGCATCTCTTCAACAACCACAAATGGTTCAGCTTCAGCTTCTTCTTCCTGAACTTCTTCTTTTACCTCCTGAACAACTTCAACTACCTCTTCGTTCTTTACTTCAACCTGTGCCTGATCAGCTGTCATAAGCTGCACATACTTCTTCAGGTTTGACTGAGTCAACAACAACAGGAGGAACATATCTCTGCTGCTGAACAACATCCTGCAGGAGGAGGAGGAGGAGGAGGAGGAGGAGCAACCTGTTCATTCGGCTGATCCAGATTCTCCATCTTAATCTCAACCTGTCTTTCAGCACGTTTTGGCTCTGTTTTCCAATGCTTTTGCATTCAGGTAGGGAGTAATAACCGCAGTAGCTATAATAATAATACCTATAAGCAATGCAATAATTACATTACGATTGTACTTTTTACGCAGTTTGTAAGCTCCGTACTCCTTATTCCTGTCTTCAAAGACAATATCATCAAAGGCAGGAGCTTTTATTTTTTCTTTTGCCATTTTTTTAAGGTTTACGGGTTAATTGGCTGAAGCTGCAGTTGCAGCTGGTGCAATTCCTGCTGCTGTTTCCACCATTTTTTCTTCATACCATGCAATATCAACAAACGTATAACGGGCAATTCCGCAGATATTCATCTCATCGAGAATATCTACAAAATTTCCGTAATTAGCTTTTTTATAAGCTTTTATAAGCACAATTGGACCGGTATCATCATCATTTTTCAGCTTGCTTATAGCTCCCTGAACTGAATCCTGTGATATGACAATTTTACCTGTAAGTAACCTGATTGTTGAAATCATCAATCTTCTTGACAAGAGTTCTGTTTCTTTCAAGCAGTAACTGACGGATACCTGTAGCACTGAAATCTGTTTCCTGTAAGCAGGAGGCAGATTATTATAATCCTCTGGTTTAACAGCTCCCGGGTACCAGTAAATTTTATTATCCGGACCCAGAATAATATTCAGAGTACGGCTCGCTGAAATCCTTGGAGCGTCCTGCGTTTAGGATCTTTGATCTTCTCAGGAAGAATAATCTCCATAACCTTGGCTTTGCTGAAAGCAGTTGTAAGCATAAAGAATGTGATCAGCAGACACATAAGGTCAACCATCGGTGTCATATCTATATGCGGAGCATGTTTCTTCGCTTTCTTTTTCCCGCCGCCTTTTTCCTCTTGAATTATTTCTGCCATATCACTGTTGTATTTCTTCTAGGTTTATTTTAGCTGCTTCAAGACTTGTGATCAGATTAAACCTGTTCACATTCTTTTCCTGAAGAATATCAAGGACTTTCTTTACAATCGGAAAACCTGTTTTTGAATCTCCTTTAATACATGCCTGGACATTCGGATTTACCTGACGGGCATACAGTATCCAATGGCAAGCTGATTATCAGTTGAATCAATCGGAATTCCTGTCTGCAATATCGCTTCCTTCTATTGCTGTCCTTTGTGTCCAGAAATTCTTTCATCTTGCAGCATCGGAACACCGATTGATGAGGGATATTTCTCAAATTCCCTTAATTCCGCTTCAGTAAATTCAATACTGTATCGTCTTACCCATTTCAGTCAAGAATCTTTGGTCTGAACTTAAGCAGGGTATCAGGTCCGTTATCAAAATTCAGGAATACTTTGTCATCAGTTGAAAGAAGAAAAGTCATCATATTAAAATCAGGTGTTGGTTTTTCTGATATTGAAAAAGGCGTATCAACAGGAGCCGGTTCCGGCTGTCTCATCGTGTGTGGTTAACATAAGAAATGTCAGCACCACCGCAGAACAGGTCAACCATCGGCGTCATGTCGATATGGGGCGACTTTGTTGGTAATTTAATCTTTGGCATTGTAGTTTTTTATTATATGATTTAAACCAAAAGATAAATTTATAATTAATTGGTTTTCAGTGAAGCAGCAAAATTCTGTGTCAGACTGAAACCTGCTTCATCAATTTTAAATGTATAAGAGTCAATTGTTGATGAGAAATAGTTGAATGCAATAATTGCTAGGGTTGATCCTGTGATACCGAATGCTGTATTTACAAGAGCTTCAGAAATACCTGTTGCAAGAGCAAGAGCATCAGGAGCACCTGACTGGGCAAGAGCAGCAAATGCACGGATCATACCAAGAACTGTACCGATAAGACCGATCAACACTGAAATTGATGCAAGGGTTGAGAAAATAACCATGTTTTTTGAAAGCATCGGCAGTTCAAGAGCTGTAGCTTCTTCAAATGATTTCTGAATTGAAAGGATTTTCTGGTCTTTTTCAAGTTCTTTGTCTTTCTGAAGGTCACGGTAACGTAGCAAGACCTGCTTTCATAACATTGGCAAGTGAACCTTTCTGCTTGTCGCATGCTTCCATTGCTTCTTCAATTTTATCTTCTGCAAGAAGAGTCTGAAGATTGCGAACAAATGTATTTAACCTGCCTTTTCCTTTTGCTCTTGAAAGAGTGATAATCCTTTCAAAAATGAAAATAATAAGGACTAAGCACACATGTCATAAGAATAGGAACAATGTAACCACCTTTGTAGATAATTCCAAGATAGTTTCCTTCGAGGGCTGTCCTTCAGGATTACCACCTTCGAAATTAACAGGATTACCCATTATTTGTGTGAACAAAATATAGGAAACCACAAAAGCTATTAAAATAGCACTTGTTGCAAAAACATTCTGCAACGCATCTTTGAACGAACTTCCTTGTTTACTCATTTTTATCGATTTGTTTAGGTTTAAGATTTTACGATTTGCAAATATATATTATCAATTGTTTTTTTCCAATAGCCTAAAAAAATATTGTTAAACTTTTGATATAGTTTAGAATTATTCTAATAAATATGACATTTAACTGTACCATTACCCTATGTAAGATAACAATCTTTTAACTTCTAACAATTGATAACCTGATATTTTCGACTCTATCTTGTCCTTTTAGTATTACAGCTTATTTGCTTTATCTTATCCTTTATTATTGTTCAAGTGTTACATTATAAACTCTTGATTTTGTAATTGCGAATCTCCTGTGATCTTATATCCTTTTGCACTGATAATCAGAATTTCTGAACCCTGGGGAATTTCAAACTTAAATTCACCTTTTGCATTTGTAAGATTTTCAGCAGCAGTATCTTTTACCCTTACTGATGCATAAGGCAATAGGCTGACCGGCTGGCATTCGTTACTAACACCTTTAATTTCATTCGGATTGATACCTTTCTTAACTGATGCCTGATAATCCTGAACCCATTTGAGGTTACTCTTTGCAGATGGTATTTGCGGATCAATGGCACAGGATCTTCTGATAAGCATCAGCTGCTTTTGCAAGGTAAGGAAGTCTTGCCTTCAAGGGTCTTTTCAGTACCTGCGGCATCTTAGTCTCAAGGCTGCCCAATTCCGTTATATCCCTTTATCTTATTCTCTTTGTTATTTGGATTCAGATTGATCATCCTGTTATAATAATCCTTTGGCTGTGGTATAATTTCCATTCACCATATGATAATAACCAAGATATGTAAGTGCTTCCATCATTTCAGATTCATTTTTAACAGAATCTGTTTTTGCAACATCAATGACTTTTTCAAATTTTGGTTTTGCAAGTCCAAGTTTGGTATCAGGATCCATTTTTGAATATGTTCTGGCAATCATAGAGATATGCAGGAAGATAATCAGGTGATTTCTTAAGAACTACGCTGAATACTGAATCAGCTGATTTGTATTTTTCACCGTTATAGTATGCTCTTCCAACCTGCATATAATCTGTCAGTATTATTTTCTTTGGCAGGATCAATGAGTTTTGCCCATGTTTTTGCAGCACCGTCATATCTCCTGAAAGTTATAGTAAGTAGTTGCCATTTCACTCAGCAATGCCTTGTCCTGTGATGTCAGGGCTGTATTGGCATCAGTACGTTAAAATTAAAGCCATATTGTATTCAGCAAATGCCCTGTCAATTTCCTTATCTGCTTTTGCAACACTGCTTTCAAGATGTTGCTATTTTGCCAGTAAGATCATCAACCGTAGCTTTATATTTTGGCTTTGTCAGCAGCATGGTAGCAGTTGCAAGTCTTGATTTTTCCTTTTCAAGCTGTGTTTTAAGAGCGATTGAGTTCATCAACCATTTTTGGATAATTCTGATTCTTCTTCACAAGTATCCTGGCCAGATAATGATAGTCTTTCTGAAGTATACGTTCAGGAGCAACTGTTTTAAACAGTGTTTCCATATATGAAAGAGCTTTATCATAATCGGGATTTTCCTTTTCATAGCATGAATAACCTGCAATACGGTTCATATAGGTCCTTGACTTGTCAACGGCAAGTATCTCTTCAACATTCTTAATAACTTCATCATAATCGCCTGCATAGAAAAGTGAATTGACATACCTGATTTTTGCCGGAATATTCCCTGCTGTAAGATCAAGATATTTTTTAAAATATTGCTTTTGACTGTTCAAATCTTCCGGCACGCCAGTAGAATCTGTCCAAGTTCACGGTATGCCGGAGCATAGTTGGCATTGAGCTTAATAGCTTCTTCAAAATATCGGAATAGCCTGCTGCAGTGCACGTCCTTTAACATACATATTTCCAATTTTCATATTGGCTGTAGGTGACTGTGGGATCGGCAAACTGAGCCAGGTTATAATTTCTAATTGCATTTGAACCATCATTTACCATCATATAAATATCACCTGCAATTAGATAAATATCGCTATTTTTAGTAGTCAATTCTTAATAGCTTCCCTTATAAGCGGAAGTGCCAGCGAAGTATCAACCTTGCCATCCTTTGATATATGATTCTGCAATTTTTGCAAGTGCAAATGCATAATCCTTTGCAGGAGGAACAATCTTCTTTATATTTTTATATGGCAGAAGGAAACTTTTGGCTTTTGCCCGCATTTCAGCTGCTGTTTTATCATCACCAAGATAAAATGCAACTTTGGCTAGACCAATATAGTTAAGAGGATCATTCGGATTTGCATTAACTCCTTTCTGATATATTTCCTTGGCTGCTTTTGTTGCAACTGCAAGTGAGTTGGAAATTGTATCAGCAAAATAATCAAGTAAGATAATTTTCTCCCAGATAAAAATAATTTTTGCTGTTTGCACGGTTCTTTCTGAATCAATGCCTGAAACATTTCTTCAGCTTTATCATACTGTTCACTTCTTGTCAGTAGAATGGCAGAATTCAAATCCTGAGCCTGAATACTGCAATCAGCATAAAACTGAAAACAAACCTGCCAGCAAAACTGCTGGTCTTAAAATTGAACGTTTCATAGCTTTATTTATTTGATATCAGTTTATGTTATAATTTCTAATCTCCTATTTCTAATTTCTATTTATTTCTATTTATTTCTATTTATTTCTATTTATTTCTATTTATTTCTAATTTCTAATCTATTTATTGTTAATTATTGCTTTATCTGAACCAGCCTTATCGGCATTGTTGCCGGAACAAGCCCTGATTTAAGAACAATCCTCTGTCCCTGTTCTCCCGATGCCCATTGAATAAATCCTGAACCGAGTCCTGCGAATGTCTCTCTTGAAATAAGATAAATCTCCCTTACAAACGGATATGATTTATCATAAATAAATCCCTGGTGGGGCCGGTAATAGGAACCGTCATTTATAAACTGCTGTGAAATTGCAAGGACATTTATTTTTTTTATAAAGCTCATACTCAGCGAATCATCTTTATCACTTATCCAGTTTACACTTACAATTCCCAGTGCATCAGGATTTCTTGAAACAAAATCAATAACTTCAGCATTACTGTTAACAGCAAAGAAATTATTCGCCAAGATGTTTCTTTTATTTCAAACAGCTCTTTGAAATATCTTATATTTCCTGATTTGTTATTATCAAAAATAACACTGATCTCGCCAAGTTTTGATTTTGGATTAATTTCTTTCCAGTTCTTAATCTTTCCAAGAAAAATATCTCTTACTGTATTATATTTAATAAGTGTATCCTTGTTTTCCTTATTGGTGATAAGTGCAAGAGCATCATATGCAAAAGTAATTGTCCGGGCAATAATCAGTGTATCACGGAGATACTGGATCTGATTGTCGGAGAGCTTTCTGCTTGTAACCATTACTTTAACGGAATCATTCATAAAATCATTTATAACATCATATTCCGGTTTATATACTGGTTTTATTCTGGCATTTTTATAAAGTGAGTAAAAGTAAACACTTCAGTATCAATAAGCGGCTGAAATGATTCATCAACAGAAATCTTAATATTGCCGCTTGTCGGTGTTTCATCTGTCGCCTGCTTTTTTTCGTTCCGGCATGAGGATAAAAGCCACAATCCAAAATGAGGTAAAGGAATATTCTTCCGGTCCTTAGACTATTTCGGGCGAAATTTCTCACAAATGTGCAGGTCTTAGAGTAGGTATTATGAGACGCAATAATAATAAAATTTTGAATAATTTCTACTTTGTTCATATTCTTTAATTTTTACATGTTAAAATTATATCTTACTGAATATACTGCAAAGTGTATGCCAAGCCTTAATCTGCAATTAAAAACTATTTCAATTATCATCATTTTTTCTCTGCAAAAAGACTTCCACTGATCTTTGAAATTATTCTGAAGGCCCTGTATACACCCAGGAAAATGAATGTAACTCCCATTATGACACGGTATGGTTTTTCAATGTATTTCAAAAAAGAATATTAGATAGATCCCCACACCCAGATAAAAAAATACCATAAAAACGCCGAAAATCGTATTCACCTGTTCCATTATCCTGTTTTCCTTCATACCGAATGTTTTAGTTAACAAATAAACGAATAATCATTGTACTATCAAAACAAATGAACAGCTTTCAGCATCGCTGAAAAATATCTTCAAATATACGCAATTATCTTAATAACAGAGAGCTGTCGCCATAACTTAAAAATCTGAAATTATTTTCAAGTGCAAATCTGTAGATTTCTTTCCACCTTTCACCCGCCCAGGCTGAAACCAAGAAGCAGCAGTGTACTCCGGGGCTGATGAAAATTGGTTATCATTCCATTTATCATTCTGAAATGATATCCCGGAATAATTATAAGTCTGGTTGAAGCTGCCAATACCTGCCATTTATTCCTGGTCATGAGGTCAAAAACTGCTTTCAGCGATTCTTTCGCAGATGTAGCTGCTTCATTTCTATAGGGTTCCCATTGGCCGACAGTCAATATCGCTATCTGAAACAATTGAATCATTCAATGCTTTTACTCCAAGCCAGTAAAGGCTCTCAAGGGTTCTCACGGAGGTGGTTCCGACGGCAATAATTCTGCCATGATGCCTGATTAACTTCTGAATTGTATCCTTCGTTACAAAAAAGTGTTCACAATGCATTTCATGGTCAGAAATATTATCTGGTTCTTACCGGCTGAAATGTTCCTGCACCCACATGCAGTGTAAGCTCAGCGCGGTTGATGCCATTTTCTGAAAGTCTGTCCAGTAACATCCCGGTGAAATGAAGTCCGGCTGTAGGCGCAGCAACCGATCCTTTAATGCTGGAATAAATTGTCTGATACCTGAAACTGTCCTCAGGCTCATCTTCCCTGTTAATATACGGCGGCAGAGGAATATGTCCCGCTGGCCTCAATCACCTCACTGAAACTAATTTCCGGATCATCCCAGCTGAAATCTTATTCTCCAGGCATCTCCTTCCGGACAAATTCTTTCCGCAGAAAGATTATACTCTTTTATTATCATTCCCGAAATCTCAGACTGATTGAGTCCGCTTTTCCATTTTTTAAGATTTCCTATTATGCATTTCCATTCAACAGGATCTGTTGATCCGAATGATTTTTCATAATCAGATGGAAGCAGAGGCTCAAGACAAAGAATCTCAATGCCTGCTCCTGATTTCTTCCGGAACAGTAAGTCGCGCCCTTATAACCCTGGTATTGTTGAATACAAGCAGTGAATCCCGGATAGATATATTTATCAATATTCCTGAAAACTCCTGATGAAATGGTCTTTCCATCATAAATCAGTAGTTTTGAATTATCCCTATCCTTCAGAGGATACTGTGCTATCCTTTCCTCAGGAAGATCATAATCATATTCATTCAGATCAATATCAATCACTTTATTTCTTAATTTCTATTTATTTCTATCTATTTCATACTTTATTTCATTTATTTCTCTATTTCTATCTATTTCATACTTTATTTCTCCAATTGCTTACAAAGATAGTCAATTTATACTTTTCTCCCGGTTATTTTTTATCTTTGCACCGCAGCAGGCTGTTCCATCGTTCCGCTATCCGGCGGAAAGGAAAGTCCGGACAACAAAGAGCACCATGCTTCCTAACGGGAAGATATCCGTGAGGGTATAGTAGTGTAACAGAAAATAACCGTCCCTGAGCGTAGTCGAGGGGTAAGGGTGAAAAGGTGAGGTAAGAGCTCACCGGTCCTGGTGGCGACACCGGGAGCCGTACACCTTATGGGTTGAAAGACCATGTATACCGGCGTTAAGGGCTGCTCGTCCGATGCCGGGGGGTAGGTCGTATGATCCCGCCAGCAATGGCGGGACAAGATAAATGATGGAAACCGGTTTTAATATTCTTTCGCAGATGACTAGAACCGAACAGAATCCGGCTTACAGGCCAGCTGCCGGAGTAACAGGGATGCAGGAAACTGCATCCCTGTTACTGTTTACAGAAGGCTGATGCGGCGCAATTCTACTTCAATTTGAACACACTGTCATCAATCGGAACATTCACCTCTATCGTATCGAACATTATAACTGCAGCTTCCATACCGTTTGCCGATGCTGTAGTTTTCATCGGCAGAAGTACTCCATTGTATTCAACGTAATCGGTCATATAGGACTCAACATTCATTGTCATTCCCCTCTGTTCGACATTCATTGATGTTTTTACAAGCAGGTAGGTGTCTTTGTCTATAAACATATACACAGGATTTGCTCCCTCAAGAGCAGCTTTAACTTTAAATGCCGGTTTACCATTTACATTCTCTTCTCCTTCAAGTGTCAGCTTCCCGTTTTTAAAATACTTTAGCCATATCATTTGTGAAAACATTATTGCTCTGAACCTGTTTCAGCTGATCAGGAGTCATTTCAACGGGGTCAGTTGAACCTGTCATCGGATTGACCATATATCCTTTTTCACCGTCAAATACCAGATACCATTTCCTGTCCGTTGAGGCTAGTATACAACTTTTATTTTATCTGGATTTTTCATCCACATTGTCCATTGGCATTTCCATTCCCATCATCGACATTTTGCCAGTGATCTTGATGGTCTGTAATACTGGCAAGCTGGTCAGCTTTTATTGCAGCAGAGTATTTTTTAACTATTTCTTCAAGCGATTGGGCATTGATAGCTGTAACAGCAAAAATTGCAGTAATGATCAGAAATAGTTTTTTCATAAAAATTGATTTATTAGTATTAATATTGATTTAAAGGAATTAATTGTTTTTCTTAATGCAACGAGCTTTATATTAAGAAGATTGATCGAATTCATGAAAGCTTAAGCATATTTGCCCCGTCCGATTTTGCAGTTGCAGGATCAGGATGTGTTTCAATGAAAATTCCATCAGCGCCAACACTTATTGCAGCTTTGCCTATTGTTTCAATCATCTCGGGATTGCCTCCCGAAACTCCTGCTTCCTGATTCGGCTGCTGAAGGGAATGTGTGATATCCATTATGACCGGAACACCAGTCTCCTGCATTACCGGAATATTCCTGAAATCGACTACCAGATCCTGGTAACCGAACATATTGCCCCGGTCGGTGACCATAATGTTCTTATTTCCGGATTCTCTAACCTTTTCAACAGCAAACTTCATTGAAGCTCCCGACAGGAATTGTCCTTTTTTAATATTTATCCATTTTCCGGTTTTTGCGGCGGCAGCAAGAAGGTCGGTCTGCCGGCACAAAAATGCCGGTATCTGAAGTATATCAACATATTCTGCAGCCAGTTCTGCTTCATCCGGATTATGAATATCGGTAATTACCGGAATTGAAAATTTCTTCCTGAACTTCAGCAAGGATCTTAAGTGCTTTCAATCGCCGATGCCTGAAAAGGAATCTGCCTTTGATCTGTTGGCTTTTCTGTATGAGGCTTTGAAAACAAACGGAATTTTGTATTTATCAGATAGTTCCGTCAGATGTTCAGCGATCCTGTACACAATTTCTTCACTTTCAACCACACATGGACCTGCAATAAGAAGAAAATTACCAGTGTCATTATGACTTATCCCCGGGATATTTATTCCGTTTTTTATCATTTAGTTGTAAAGATAACAAAATATTCTTCTTATTCATTCTCTGTGAATCTCTGTGACTCTCTGTGCTCCTCTGTGTAACGAATAGCTCTAAGAACTTACACAGAGTCCACTGAGGAGGCACAGAGGTTCACAGAGATATTATTTATCATAATCATAAATATCTTTCCACAGATCCTTAAGTCTTTTTCTTATTTCTTCTTCTTTCGGATTATTCCCCGGATCATAGAAAACTGAGTTCCTTTTATCTCTTCGGGAAGAAAATTATCCGCCACAAAGTTGCCTTCAAAGCTGTGAGCATATTTATAATCCTTATGGTAACCCAGATCCTTCATGAGTTTTGTAGGAGCATTTCTGATATGTAAGCGGGACAGGCAGATCACCATGCTCCCTGACGGCTTCAAGCGCCCCTTCAATTGCCATATACGATGCATTGCTCTTTGGTGATGTAGCCAGGTATACTGCAGCTTCCGAAAGAATGATCCTCGATTCCGGCCATCCTATCACATTGACTGCTTCAAAACACGATTGTGCAAGGAGAAGGGCATTGGGATTTGCAAGTCCGATATCCTCAGCTGCAAGGATCAGCATCCGTCTTGCAATGAACTTGGGATCCTCACCTCCTTCAACCATCCGTGCAAGCCAGTACACTGCGGCATTTGGATCGCTTCCCCTCATCGACTTTATAAATGCGGAGATAATATCATAATGCTGCTCTCCATTTTTGTCGTACAGGGCAAGGTTCTTCTGGACATGTCTTAATACCTTTTCATTATCAATGATAATTTTTTCTGACCCGGTTTCATCTGCTTCGGAAGAAACAACAAGTTCAAGGGCATTGTACAATTTCCTTGCATCACCTCCTGATACCCGCAGAAGGGCTTCATTTTCAATTATTTCAATATCATATCTTGCAAGATAGGATATCCTTCTTCAACGCTTTGTTGAGCAAACCTGTAAGTTCTTCCTCACCGAGAGGATTCATAATATAGACCTGGCATCGTGAAAGGAGAGGAGAGATAACCTCAAATGAGGGATTTTCAGTGGTTGCGCCTATAAGTGTAATAATTCCCTGTTCTACAGCACTGAGAAGCGAATCCTGCTGTGATTTATTAAATCGGTGTATTTCATCAATGAACAGAATCGGATTTGGCTGATTGAAAAACTGCTGTTTTTTTGCTTTTTCAATGGTTTCCCTGACATCCTTGACTCCTGAATGAACAGCACTCAGACTGAAAGAAAGGCCTCTTAAGCGTATTTGCAATGATCCACGCCAGGGTTGTTTTTCCGACTCCCGGCGGTCCCCATAAAATAAAGGATGGTATATTTCCGGATTCTATCGCTTTCCTCAGAACCGCATTTTTCCCCACAAGATGCTCCTGCCCGCAGAATTCCTCAAGATCTCTCGGGCGTAACCTTTCAGCAAGTGGTTGATTTGCCAGCATAGTCAGAAATTTGTACAAAAATAGCAAAAAAGAGAGCGGGTCTCATAGTAAATTTTAGTGCCGGCAGATATTCTGTTGTATTATTGTTATAATTTTAGATGCCATTTTACACAGAGGACATATGATCAGAAATATTGTTATTACAGGTCTGTTAGTCATTGTTTTCACCAGCTGCAACGGAAAAAGGAACAGTGAGAAAGAGGCAACGATTGAAGACCGTAACATCGTGACCGACAGCGGTATGGTGGTTTCCGCCCACAGGGAGAGTTCACGGATCGGTGTTGCTGTTTTACGGATGGGAGGCAATGCAGTTGATGCTGCCGTAGCTACCGAGTTTGCGCTGGCTGTCTGTTATCCCGAAGCAGGTAATATAGGCGGAGGGGGATTTATGATAGTCAGGAATGCTGATGGAAGTACCGATATGATCGATTACCGTGAAAAGGCTCCAATACAGGCTTCCCGCGATATGTACCTCGATCCGGACGGAAATGTAATCGAAGGCTTGAGTACGGATACCCACCTTGCTTCAGGGGTTCCCGGCACCGTGGACGGAATGCTGAATATACATTCAAAATACGGTGTTTTGCCATTTAAGGATGTTATACAACCGGCTATTGATCTTGCCAGGAATGGATTTCCTGTAACGGAAGGGCAGGCAGCAGATCTGAACGCCAACAAGGAGAAATTTCTGAACAGGAATTTTTCCAAAGTACCTTTTGTTAAGGACTCACTATGGAAGAAGGGAGATATTCTTAAACAGCCTGATCTTGCACGGACTCTTGAACTTATAAGAGACAATGGCAGGGATGGATTTTATACCGGTCAGACAGCGCAGGTTAATTGTAAACGAGATGATCAGGGGGAACGGAATCATAACGGGATTGGACCTGGCTGAGTACAGGTCTGCCTTTCGTGACCCTGTATCAGCTGATTACAGAGGTTACAGGATCACTTCAGCATCACCTCCTTCAGGGGGTGGCATTATTCTTCTTCAGGTACTCGGAATGATCGAACCTTTTAACCTGGAGAAGATGGGATTTCACTCCCTCCAGTCAGTTCACCTTATTGCTGAGGCTGAGAGAAGGGCATTTGCTGACCGGTCGCAATACCTTGGTGATCCGGCATTTACCGAAATTCCTCAGACATGGTTATTAGATGAAAGTTATCTCCGGCAACGAATGACCAGTTTCAATGATAGTTCGGCAACTCCCTCATCACAGGTTCTTCCCGGATCTCCGCTGGCTTTTGAAAGTGAAGAGACTACCCACTATTCTGTTGTGGATGCAATGGGAAATGCAGTTGCCGCCACAACAACCCTGAACGGCACATTTGGAAACAGCGTAGTTGTTGACAGCGCCGGTTTCCTGATGAATAATCAGATGGATGATTTTTCACTGAAACCAGGTGTGCCAAATATGTACGGACTGATAGGCGGTGAGGCCAATTCGGTAAAGCCGGGGAAAAGAATGCTGAGTTCAATGACCCCTGTCGTAATTGAGAAAGATGGTCAGTTGTTCATGGTAGCCGGGTCACCGGGAGGATCAACTATACCGACCTCAGTCCTGCAGGTCATTATGAATGTAATTGACTTTGGGATGAATATAGGACAGGCAGTTGACGCCGGGAGGTTTCATCACCAGTGGCTGCCCGATTATATAAGTTTTGAGACTGATGCTCTTGACACTCTGACCATTAACAAGCTTAAGGATATGGGTTATGAATTAAGGGAACGTCAGTCAATCGGACGGGTAAATGCAATACATGATACTCCCTGACGGGAGAAGGGCGGCAGGAGCAGATTCAAGGGGTAATAATTCGGCAAGCGGCTACTGACAGGCAAGGTATTTCAACAAATTTTACTAAATTGCCTTAAATTTATTTCATTGAAGAAAATAAATTAATACTTTTAACAGTTATATTAAACTGTCTAAAGGAGTTATTTTTAATACAGTATTTGAAGTATTTCAGATATTTATTCAATTATGAAAAAGCCTCTTCTAATTATAATTATCATACTGGTAATTATTTTAATCCTGCCCGCAATAAGTTTTATCCGCTGGACTTTTCAACAGAAAAAACCGATTGATATTGTTATACTTGACAAAACCGTGCCCACACTTGACCGTTTGAAGCATAAATCGTTTAACTGGGTTCTTACAAACGAGAGATTTGTTAAAAAAGAGAAGAAGACCAGCTATTCATATAAAAAAGATTATTACGGATTCTCACCCACAAGGCCGCTAAAGGAAAAAGGAAGCACCAGAAAAGAGTATCATCTGTCTGAAATGATGGATCTTCCGGAAAAAATCGATGCTGTGTATTTTACCGATACCTACGGCGTGTTTTTTAATGACTGGTATTCAGGGGTTAATAAAAGCCGGAAATCAAGGAAAATATATGGTGGTCTGAATAATGTAGACTATCTGCTTATTAATGAGATGAAGAAAAAGAATAAGCTTATAATTCTTGAATATAATTCCTTCGATTTTCCAACCCCGGCGTTTGAATCATACAGGACCCAGGAAAAACTGGGCATAACTTATTCAGGCTGGACAGGCAAATATTTTGAAGAACTGGATTCAACTTCCAGGAATTTTCCTATCTGGATGACGGCGATGTACAGGAAACAATACAGCAAGCCCTGGACCTTTACCAGACCAGGAATAGTGATGCTCACCGAAAAAAGCATTATTGTCCTTGAAGAGGGAACTCATCTTAAGAATCCCCTTCCCCATATTGTCACTGATGAAGCAAACTGCACAAAATACGGGGTGCCGGCATCAGTCGCCTTTGGGAACTGGTTCGATGTCATTGACCCATTGGCCAGCAATGTAATTTCAAAGTTCCGGCTTGAAACAACTGCCCTTGGAGACACAATTCTGGCTGGCAGCATGCTTTCCAGTGAATTCCCTGCAGTTATTCAGGAACCCGTTGATAAAAGAACCTATTATTTCTCAGGTGATTTTGCATCCACTGAGGTATGCTTCTGGACCTCAAGAATTAAAGGAATTGACAAACTGAAAGGCATTTTATATTCAGATAAGCCTGATGATACACGGAGGTTCTTCTGGCTATACTATAGGCCTCTCATAAACACTATTTTCACCGATTACTATACTTCGGTGAGTACAAAATAAAGCCAGTTGGTTCTGATTGGTTTATATCGGGGATGTCTCAATAGCCACCCCTTTCCCTTTGCCCCTAAATCCCCTAAAGGGGACTTCCTTATTATTAACTTTTTAAATAATCCCCTTTAGGGGGAAGGGGGCAAAACCAAGGCTTTTGAGACAGCCTCTTTTTTATGTTTTTAAACTAATTTTCAGGAAATTTGTCATAAAAATGAAACTGACTGTTATCCAGACCAACATTTTCTGGGAAGACAAGACCAGAAACCTCGAACGGCTTGGGGAAATAATATCATCCGTGCCTTCAGGTACTGACATTGTTATCCTTCCTGAAATGTTTAATACGGGCTTCTCAATGAATACTGCCGGGTTATCGGAGACTCCCCGTTCAACCACCTTTGAATGGTTGAAAAGTATTGCTGAAAAGGGGAATTTTGGTGTATGCGGAAGTTATATCATCAAAGAGGGTTCCCGCTTTTTTAACCGCTGGGTCTTCGTTACTGAAAAGGATGAGGTCTTCACTTATAATAAACGGCATCTTTTCAGTCCTGGTAATGAGGATAAATCATTTACCCCGGGAAAAAAGCGCGTTGTATTCAATTACAGGGGATTCAGGATATGCCCCAACATTTGTTACGACCTGAGGTTCCCCGTCTGGAGCAGAAACCGGAATGATTATGACCTGCTTATCAATTCAGCAAACTGGCCCGAGAGCCGCAGAGAGGTCTGGACAGCTTTGCTGAAAGCAAGAGCTATTGAGAATCAGTGCTATGTTGCTGGGGCCAACAGGATAGGGACAGATGGGGAAGGTTTAAAATATTTTGGTGATTCATTGATCCTTAACCCAAAGGGAGAAATAATTGCCTCAGGCGATTCTTATACCGAATGTCTGGTTTCGGGTGAGATCAGAATCGCTGACCTTGAAAGCTTCCGGAATAAGTTTTCAGTCTGGAAGGACGCCGATGAATTTTCAATCCGGTTCTGACCTTCCGGCATGTGTTATATGATCGGAATAAATATTCGTCAAAAAGGTGATTATTATCTCATTTTTATTTTACACCTTTAGAACGGAAACCTGAAATTCCGGAACCATAAACCCCAGAAAAATGAAAACAGTTATTAAATCTCTCGTAGTATTAGCATTGCTATGTATCCCCTTTACAGGAAACAGCCAGATAAATCTTAAGAAAAAAATTGAAACCCAGACAAACAACCGGGCTAATCAACGTGCCAATCAGGGTGTTAACAAGGGTCTTGATGCTGTTGAAAGCGGTATAAAAGGGGCATTTAAGAAAGATGACAATTCTGAACAGAGCAAACAGCAGACTCAGGAGAGTAAAGAAAATCAACCTGCAGGAGGGAATGATGCTAATGCTGCAACGACATCTGATGCAGGTAATCAGCCTTCAGGGGATAAGCAGTCTTCCCTTCAGGCATATTCCAGGTATGATTTTGTGCCGGGTGACAAGGTGCTTTTATTCGAAGACTTCAGTCAGGATGCGGTAGGCGATTTTCCTGCATTATGGACTACAGATGTTGCCGGAGAAATCAATACAATTAATATTGCTCCCGGAAGCTGGTTCAATCTGAACAGTGGGGAAGGGACCTACTGGTTTATGAAGGATATTGATTTCCCTCAGAATTTTATACTTGAAATGGACATTGTACCTAAGAAACAGGGAGGCAGGTTTGCTGCCGATGTCGTGTTTTTTGGTGAAAGCAGCCATAGTGAAATGGACAAAGCAGGTGATCCGGGGACTGGTGGATTGCACATTAAGATCGAAACAAATATCTGGGAAACTGCCGGATATAAAAAAGGAGTAAATGAGAAACTCACCGGTTCATCATCTGTTAACCTGGTTGAAACGGAAAAAGTTAACCATGTAATCGTTTGGGTTCAGAACCGTCGCGTCAGAATATATCATAAAGGCGGAAAAGTATTGGATATGCCTACTAATATTTATGAAGGGACCAAATTTTCACGTTTGTGTTTCAAGCTTTACAGGGGAGCATCATGCGCGTCCTATATTTCGAATATTAAAATAACAACTGCTGCTCCTGATTTGCGGAGTAAGCTGCTAACAGAAGGGAAGCTCATAAGCTATGGCATCTATTTCGATGTAAATAAGGACCTGGTAAAACCTGAATCTTATGGCACATTGAAGGGAATTGCAACTGTTCTCACGGAAAATCCTGATGTGAAGGTGAAAGTTGTAGGACATACTGACGCCGATGGGGCAGACGCCACAAACCTGGACCTTTCAAAACGGCGTGGGGAATCAGTTAAAAATGAACTGGTGAAAACATTCGGAATTGATGCTTCAAGGCTGGAATCGGATGGAATGGGCGAAACTAAACCTGTATCTCCTAATGATTCCCCGGTCAATAAAGCGCTTAACCGCAGGGTGGAATTTATTAAACTGTAACTTCCGGCTTAAACCACAGCCTAACCTGCAACCTGCAACCTGCAACCCGCAACCTGCAACCCGCAACCCGCAACCTCATTAAGTTAGAAAAGTCTCAACTTGTAAATCCCTGTTTTTTAAGGGCTTCATACATTATTTCAACCGGATGTTTCGCAATTCTGCCGGTACCATCCTTTATATGATGCCTGCAGCTGGTGCCCGGGGCTGCGATTACAGTGTCTTCGCCTGAATTTCTGATCTCAGGAAAGAGAACCAGCTCTCCCACTTTGTTAGATAAATCATAATGCTCTTTTTCATAACCGAATGAACCAGCCATTCCGCAGCAACCTGATGGTATTTCCTTAACAGAGAATTTTTTTGGTATTGAAAGCATTTCAATGCTGCAGGCAGATGATGCAATTGCCTTTTGCTGACAATGTGCATGTAATAATATTTCAAGACTTTCTATCGGTGAATGATTCCTGTTTGATTCTGCCTGATTTGAACTCATTTGCAATGAATTCATCCAGCAGATAACTGTTCCCGGCCAGCCTGGTTGCCTTTTCCCTTAATTCATTTACTGCAAGTTCAGGATATTCATCACGGAATCCCAGGATTGCTGAAGGTTCAATCCCGACGAGCGGCAGGTTCTCATTGATCTTTCCTGAAAGAGCCAGGATGTTATTATTTACAATTTTTTTTGCTTTTCTGACCAGCCCTTTTGAAAGGAAGGTTCTGGCGCTGATATCATGATCAATGATCTCAACCCTGTAGTTCAGTCCTGTCAGCAGTTTTACAGCTGCCATGCCTGCCTCCGTGTCGTTATAGTTTGTGAATTCATCAATAAACAGGCAGACTGATCCGATGGGGTGTGAGGGATTGAGTCCGGCAAGGTTCTTCCTTATCCATTTTTTCAGACTGATTTTATAAACCAGCGGGATTGATCTTTTTGTGGCAAAGCCTATTGCCTTCTTCAGAAGAATTGAGAAAAATCTGTTTTTAAGGAAAAAGTTATAGATCCCGGGGACTAGGGAACCCAGTCTGTTGAATGTTGAAATATAGGCAATCAGCAACGTTCTGACAGGCATTCCATGCCTGTCGTACCAGTGCTGCAGAAATTCAGATTTCATTTTTGCGATGTCAACTCCCGAAGGACATTCCGATTTGCATCCTTTACAGCCAAGGCACAGATCAAGGATCTCATATATTTCTTCATGATCCCATGGACTTCCATTTTTCATGCTCAGAAACTCACGCAAAATATTTGCCCGCGCCCTGGTACTTTTGTACTCATCCATTGTAGCCATAAAGCTGGGGCACATTGTACCTCCGATTTTCATTGATTTGCGGCAATCTCCCGACCCGTTGCATTTTTCTGCTGCCCTTATTATTCCGTCGGTCAATGAGAAATCATAGAGTGTTTCAAGTTCGGGGGTCACCGTTCCTGGCTGGTACCTTAGAAAGGTGTTCATCTTTGGTGTGTCGGTGATTTTCCCGGGATTCAGGATTCCTTCAGGATCCCAGCAGTGTTTAACAGTTTTCAGAAGTTTATAGTTGTGCTCCCCGAGCATAAATGGTATGAATTCCCCTCTGAGCCTCCCGTCCCCGTGCTCACCGCTGAGTGAGCCCCGGTATTTCTTTACAAGTTTTGCTGTTTCCAGCCCGATGGTCCGGAATAGCTCAACATCCCCGCTGTCTTTCAGGTTCAGTACCGGGCGTATATGGAGTTCCCCGGTACCGATATGTGCATGATATACCGAGTCTTTGCCGTAACCTGCAAGTAATCTGGCAAAATCGTCCATATAAGCAGGAAGATCCTCCACTCTAACAGCAGTATCTTCGACAAGAGAAACTGATCTCAGGTCTCCTTTCATCTTCCCCAGGACACCCAGGCCCGCCTTTCTGAGCTCCCATGCTTTTGCCATGTCTTTTCCTCTCACAACGGGAAAAGAATAGCCGTATCCGGCCGCTTTAAGTGCATTGATCATTTCGTTTGTTACAGCCTCAACTTCTGCTTCGCTGTTCCTGGCAAACTCAACCATCATTATTGCCCCGGGATCTCCGTCAATGAAGAAACGGTTATTTTTCTGGCTTAAATTATCCTTTGTAAGCTCAAGGATCCTGTCATCCGTAAGCTCGACCGCTGTAGGCTTGAATTTCAAGGCTACAAGGTTGGCTTTAAAGGCCTCATCCCTTTCTTTATGATGAACGCAAACAAGGGTCTTATACGCAGGTGGAAGAGGTACCAGGTTCAGCTTTATCTCAGTTGTGACTGCAAGCGTCCCTTCTGAACCGGCAAGCAATCTGCAGAAATTGAACTGCTTCTCTGATTTTCATCAAATATTTCTGAATCAAGGAGAAGATCAAGTGCATAACCGGTGTTTCGCCTTGGAATTCTCGGATCAGGATAGCCTTCCGTAATGCTTTTTCTGTTTTCAGGATCATCCAGGATCTCCTTAATGTTCCTGTAAATTTTCCCCTCAAGATTTTCCTGACTGCATTTATTCTGAAATGTCATTTTATCCACCGGGCCAAAAACTGCTTCACTGCCGTCGCTCAGGATAGTCTTAAGTTCAATGGTATGATCCCTTGTTGATCCATAAACCAGAGAATGCGAGCCGCATGAGTTATTTCCAACCATTCCTCCCATATTGCATCTGCTTGAGGTTGATGTCTCAGGCCCGAAAAACAATCCGTACGATCTGAGAAACATGTTTAGCTCATCGAGGACAACTCCCGGTTCTACCCTTACCCACATCTCTTCCTTGTTTACTTCAAGTATCCTGTTCATGTATCTGTGAGATATCAACAATGATCCCTGAACCCACTACCTGTCCTGCCAGTGAAGTACCTGCAGCCCTGACTGTTACCCCGATCCTTTCCCTTGATGCAAATGAAAGGATCTTTTTTATATCGGAACCTCCTTTTGGCCAGGCAACTGCCTTCGGCTGTTCTTTATAATCGGAAGCGTCAGTTGAATAGATGGTTCGGGTTATCAGTATCATATTTCAGATCGCCTTCAAGACTCTCTTTCAGGATATTTAACCGGGTGGTGATAGAATCCATTTTTATTTCTTTTATAATTAGTCTTGTCTAGAACTTACAAGGAGTTCCACAGACCTGCCAGCCGGTAGTACTTCAGAATAAGTAACAGAGTCCACAGAATAGTTTTTAACCGTGCACAGAATGCCTCTGTGGAACTCTGTGAAAAACCTCCGTAGACCTCAGTGTAAGTTTCTTAAAATAGTTTACTCTATAATCGACAACTTCAAAAAAATGCGGAATTGTTTTGAATCGCAAAAATAGGAAATGATTTGATTATCTTTTTTAAGATTCCCGTTTGCAAAACTAAATTTCATTAAAAAATAAGTTCTCCGGTAATAATCATTAAAAACTTAATTGTTAAATCGGACTTTTTTTTCGTACATTTAGACCAGAATATCGAATTATTAAAATACTGATACACAATGGAATTATTAGATCGCATCAAACTGAATGCCAAGAAACATAATATGCGTATTGTACTTCCGGAAGGATATGAGGAAAGAACTATAAAAGCAGCCGATATTGCAATTTCGGAAGGTCTGGCACAGATCATTCTAATCGGTGATCCGGAGGAAATTACCTCTCATGCCGCAAAACTTGGATTAAAAAATATTTCAAAAGCGAAATTAGTAAATCCGAAATCTCACGATAAAAAGGAACATTACATTGAGATGATGGTTGAACTGAGGAAGAATAAGGGAATGACAACGGAAGAAGCTTCAAGGCTGATTGAAGATCCTCTTTATCTTGGTGTTCTGATGATAAAGAACGGTGATGCTGATGGAGAGGTTTCAGGTGCCGATCATGCTACAGGCGATGTTCTTCGTCCTGCCTTTCATTATGTTAAAACTGCTCCGGGTATTTCAGTTGTATCAGGTGCATTTATTATGATCCTTCCCGGAAAAGAGTTCGGAGAAGATGGTGTTCTTATTTTTGCTGATGGTGCTGTTCATCCAAATCCAACTGACAAAGAGCTTGCAGAAATCGCTATTGCAACGGCTCATACTGCAAGGCCATTGGAGGTTTTGAACCAAAAATTGCAATGCTCAGCTTTTCAACAAAAGGAAGTGCAAAACATGAACTTGTTGATAAAGTTGTAAGTGCAACAAAAATTGCACAGGAAATGGCTCCCGATCTCATGATCGATGGTGAACTTCAGGGTGATGCAGCTCTTGTTGAAGCAATCGGCCAGAAGAAAGCTCCCGGAAGCAAAATAGCAGGCAAAGCAAATGTTCTTATTTTCCCGGATCTCAACTGCGGAAATATTGCATACAAACTTGTTCAGCGTCTGGCCCATGCAGAAGCTATCGGTCCTATTCTACAGGGAATGGCAGCTCCGATAAACGATCTTTCACGGGGCTGTTCTGTAAGTGATATTGTAAGTATGATAGCAATCACTGCAAACCAGGCTGCAGGCAAAAAAATAAACTCAATGATTAACAATTAAATCATAATACTAGTATGATTGTTCTTGTCTTAAATTGTGGAAGCTCTTCAATTAAATACCAGTTATTCAACATGAACGGAGGTTGCGAGATGCTTGCAAAAGGACTTCTTGAACGTATTGGATTGAATGATAGTATTTTAACTCATAAACCGACTGGAAAAGAACAATACAAGGTCATTAACGATATTCCTGACCATACAATCGGAATAAATCTTGTAATGGCTGCTCTGACGGATCCGAAGCATGGTGTTATTAAAAATGTCAATGAAATAAAGGCAGTCGGTCATCGGGTGGTAAACGGAGGGGAAAGTTATAAGGAGAGTGTTCTTATTGATAATGAGGTAAAGAGACAGATTGAGATTTGCAGCGAGCTTGCACCGCTTCATAATCCGGCAAACCTTAAAGGTATTCTGTCAGTCGAAAAGCTGATACCCGGAGTACCTCAGGTAGCTGTATTTGACACATCATTTCATCAGACAATGCCTGATTATGCATATATGTATGCTTTACCATATGAATATTATGAAAAATACAAGATAAGAAAATATGGATATCACGGTACCAGTCATAAATTTGTTGCATCCAAAGCGGCAAAGCTTCTTGGTCATGATTGCAAAAAGCTTAAAATTATTACCTGCCATCTGGGAAACGGTGCTTCAATTACAGCAATACAAAATGGTAATTCAATCGATACTTCTATGGGTTTTACCCCTGTTGACGGTTTGATTATGGGTACCAGAACAGGCGAGATTGATCCTGGGGTTCTTATATATATTGCTGATAAAGAGCATCTTAATGTTACCGGCGTAAATAATCTGATAAATAAGAAGAGCGGTATGGTCGGTATATCCCAGATCTCTTCCGATATGCGCGATCTTGAGCTTGCTGCATCCGAAGGGAATGAGAAAGCTCTTCTTGCTCTGAACATGTACGCCTATAAAGTAAAGAAATTTATCGGCTCATATATTGCTGTCCTTAACGGACTTGATCTTCTTGGTTTTTACAGGCGGGGTGGGAGAGAATGATTTCAAAATGAGAGCAATGATCTGTTCGGATATGGAAAATCTGGGTATTATCTTTGACTTTAAAGGAAATGAAGGCGTCAGGGGTAAAGATCAGGTTATTTCAAGCAACGAATCAAAGGTTAAAGTTATGTCCGTAACTACTGATGAGGAATTTGTTATTGCATCTGAGACACGCTATATTGTTGAACATCAAACAGTTTGATTATAAACACTAAATAATAGCTCCATGGTTTTAAGAAGCATGTCAGACCTTAAAGGTATTGTGGCAGGCAAACCCAGGAAAAAACTTGTTCTTGCAGCCGCTCAGGATCAGCATTCCCTGGGCGCTGTACTCAGGGCATGGAAGGATAATATTATTGAACCCATCCTGATCGGGGATAAAGAGGGGATCCAGAATATATGTGCTGAGAATGGCTATGATATAACAGGTCTAAGGATTATTCATGAACCTGATACCGACATGGCAGTCGAAATGGCAGTTAAGATGCTGAGTACCAAGCAGGCAGATATTCTTATGAAGGGAAAGGTAGGGACTTCAACACTGCTGAAATGTGTCCTTAATAAGGAGTGGGGACTCAGAACAGGTAATCTTCTTTCGCATTTTGCACTTTTTGAAGTTGAGACCTATCATAAGCTGATAGCTGTAACCGATGTGGCAATGAATATTGCTCCATCGCTTAAGGATAAAATTGCAATAGTAAATAATTCCGTCTCCTTTCTTAGAAAGCTTGGTTATGTGATGCCTAAGGTGGCTGTACTCGGAGCAGTTGAAATGGTAAATGAGAATATGGAAGCCACACTCGATGCTGCCTTGCTTTCAAAAATGAACCAGCGCGACCAGATAAGAAACTGTATCATTGACGGACCGCTTGCATTCGATAATGCAGTCAGCCTTGAAAGTGCCAAGCATAAGGGGATAAGAAGTGAAGTTGCAGGTGATACGGATCTTTTGCTGATGCCTGATATTGAGGTTGGAAATGTTCTTTATAAATCTCTTGTCTTCTTTGCAAAAGCAAAAGTGGCATCAATAATCCTGGGGGCCCTGGTCCCGATTGTTCTGACATCAAGATCCGATTCGGAACAGGCAAAATATGACAGCATTCTACTCTCGGCTGCAGCCAGTTAATAACATAGCAATGATCCGATCCCTCGACCAGATGGTGGAAAAGGTACTTTCACTCAAAAGGAAGTACCGGATTGCTGTTGCCTGGGCTCAGGATACCAACACTATCGGTGCAGTTCACAGGGCAGTAAAAGATGGTTTTGCTGAAGCAATTATGATAGGCCGCCCTGAAGACATAATCAGAACATGCAGAAATTCCGGCTTAAACAGTAATTTATTCACTATTGTTGAGTCCGAAAATGAACTTACTGCAGCTGAAGAGGCAGTCAGGCTTACCCGCACCGGTGACGCTGATATTGTAATGAAGGGATTGGTGGGGACAGATAAATTTCTGAAAGCCGTGATGGACAAAAATAATGGACTGATGATACCGGATGCAGTAATGAGTTATGTCTGCGCTCTTGAGATTCCTGCCTATCATAAACTCCTGTTCATCACCGATCCGGCTGTAATCCCTTTCCCCAATCTTGAACAGAAAATTGCAATGGCAGGATATGCTATTGAAATGGCATCAAAATTTGGTGTGGAGAGACCCAGAGTTGCACTAATCGGAGCTTCGGAGAAAATGAGCCGTCATTTTGAAAGCTCTGCCGATTATTCCGTAATGTGCAAAATGGCTGAAGAGGGTCAGTTCGGCAACTGCATTATGGACGGACCTCTCGATATATTCCTTGCATGTGATAAAAAAAGCGTTGAAATAAAAGGAGTTAAAACCCCTGTTGATGGCGATGCAGATATCCTGGTCTTTCCCTCGCTCGAATCAGGTAATCCGTTCTACAAAGGTCTGATGCTGTTTGCTCATTCCGAACTTGCCGGATTGATCAGGGGAACAGTTAAACCTGTGGTTGTTATGTCAAGGAGTGAGAGTGAGAAATCAAAGTACTTCTGTATTGCGCTGGCATGCCTGATGGCACAATAAAATATTCAATTATGTCCCAACGACTAATCCTGGCTATTAATCCCGGATCCACATCAACAAAATTTGCTTTGTTTGAGGAAGACAGACTGATTTTTGAGAAGACTCTCAGGCACACCTCAGAAGAAATATCAGGTTTCGGAAAGATAACAGATCAATTCCATTTCAGGAAAGATCTTATAATGAAAGAACTGGAAGAGCGTGGAACTGATTTCCGGGGAATTGCTGCGGTTGTCGGTCGGGGAGGGCTTGTAAAACCTATTGAATCAGGAATATACAGGGTCAATAAAAAGATGAAGGAGGATCTTCAAACCGGGGTACTCGGCCAGCATGCAAGTAATCTTGGCGGATTGATAGCTGATGATATTGCCTCTTCTCTGCCCGGAGCAAAAGCCTATATTGTTGATCCTGTTGTTGTTGATGAACTTCAACCTGTCGCAAGACTTTCGGGACACCCTGAAATTGAGCGCATTTCAATTTTTCATGCCCTGAACCAGAAAGCGGTAGCCCGGACTTATGCACAATCCGTGAACAGGAAATATGAAGAAATGAACCTGATAATTGCCCACATGGGAGGAGGGATAAGTGTCGGTGCGCACAAAAAAGGAAAGGTGATCGATGTAAATAATGCCCTTGATGGCGATGGACCCTTTTCGCCGGAGCGTTCCGGGGGACTCCCTTCAGGACAGCTGATTGATCTTTGCTTCAGCGGAAAATATACATGCTGGGAACTCAGATCAATGATCACCGGAAAAGGAGGCATGGTGGCATACCTGGGGACAAATAACTTTATAGAGGTCTGCAGGAGGGCTGACAGCGGTGATCAGAAGTCCATGCTTATACGGGAAGCTCTGGCTTATCAGATCGGAAAGGAGATTGGGGCAAATGCAGCTGTCCTTAACGGACAGGTGGATGCCATCATTCTGACAGGCGGGCTGGCATTTCAGGAAGAACATGTCCGAAGAATAAGATCGATGGTTGAGTTTATTGCGGAGGTTGTTGTCTATCCGGGCGAAGATGAAATTAAAGCACTTGCATTCAACGGATTACTTGCCCTTGACGGAAAGATCGAGATCAGAAATTATGAGTAAGTCAAAGATAGAAAGAACTTACACAGAGGTCCACAGACCTGCCTGACGGCAGGCAGGGAAAACACAGAGGTTCACAGAGTTAAAAACTGACCATACTCAAGTCCCGCTGTAGACCTGTGTTTCATTTCACTATTACGGATCTCTCATAGCTACCGGTAATATTTTCCCGTTAAAGTACCTGTTTCCGTTCATGGCAAAATATGCTATGAATTCAGCCATTTCACGCGGGTTGACAGGCGCCTTTATTCCGTGAAATGCACTTTCAAACATCTCGGTTTGCACTGATCCGAGTGAAAGGCAGTTAACACTGATCCCCGCGTCGCTGAATTCGGCGGCCAGACACTCGGTGAGACATGCCAGCGCAGCCTTTGAGGCACTGTAATAAGCTAATCCTTTGTATTTTGAACTGCCCTGAAATCCTCCCATGCTTGAGATATTAACTACATGCGACCCTTCAGGCATCAATGGCACAAGTAACCTGATAAAGGTGGCAGGACCAAAAAAATTGGTTTCCATCATCGCCCTGGCTTCCTGGTTTGATATTTTCATGAAGTCTTTTACAACAGCGAGTCCGGCATTGTTAATAATGATATCCACTTTACTGAACCGACTGTAAATCTGATTCTTAATTGCTCTTATCTCTTTATCTATAACCGAAAGATCAAAACTAATATAGGCGACATTATCGTTTCTGCACTCTGAAACCAATTCTTTAAGATTCTCTGTGTTTCGTCCGGTTACCAGGATCTGATTATTTTTGTCTCCTGACATATGAAGGACAATCTCCCTGCCAATCCCTTTTGAGCCTCCGTTTACTATTATGTTCATACTTTCAGTATATTTTGGTGATTTTTTTTTCGTTTATTTGTTGTCCTCTTTGTAAAATTACAAAATTGTAGGTATGAAATACATATTTGGAATAAGATATGATTTTGTGAGGGTCCTCAAATACATTGGTATTCCGGTGATTCTTCTTACCATGACACTGATACAGGCAACCGGGCAACAACAGGAGCGCAATGAGGTTCCTCCGCTTAAGGACAGACTCTTTTATGGAGGGAGTCTGGGATTACAATTTGGCACATTCACGGATATTGAGGTTTCTCCTATAATCGGATTATGGGTTTTGCCCAGGGTAGGTATCGCAGTCGGACCTAACTTCCGCTATTATAAGGACCCGTATGACCACACTACTATTTATGGGGGAAGGGCATATGTTCAGTATCTTTTCCTCCAGGACATTAACAATATTATTCCATTGGGATTGCATCTTGGTCTTTTTCTTCATGGCGAAGATGAAGCACTCAGTCTTGAATCTGCTTTTTTCAAGACCCCTGTTTCTTCAGGCAGGTTTATTCTGAATACATTTCTGGCAGGAGGAGGAGTCAGACAGCCGCTCGGACAGAGGTCTTCGCTTAATTTTATATTCCTGTGGGCCTTAAATAATTCAGAATACTCAATTTATGGTAATCCGGAGATCAGGATATCAGTTATCTTTTGAGTCCTGGCAATTTAAGAACTTACACAGAGTTCCACAGACCTACCTGCCGGCAGGCAGGGAAGACACAGAGACTCACAGAGACCCACAGCGGAATACTGTTACCTTTCTCAAAGTCCCTGATATATTGACCTTTTTTTCGGGTTTTTTCAGCATATTTATTTTCCTTATCTTTGCCCACTTTTAATTTATAAAGAACCTTAATGAGAATTGAAAAGAACAAAATGGTTTCCCTTATCTATGAATTGAGGGAAGATAATCCTGAAGGAAAAATAATTGAAGCTCTGGATGATAAGAGACCACTGACCTTCATTTTCGGATCCGGCAGGCTTCTTCCTGAATTCGAATCAAACATATTGCTGTTGGGCAAAGGCGACAATTTCCGGTTTGCCCTGAACTCGGGGAATGCCTATGGTGAACGCAGGGAGGAAATGATAATAGATCTTCCAATTTCAATTTTTGAAAAAGACGGCAAAGTTGATGAGGAGATCTGCAGGGTGGGAAATGAAGTTCCCATGGTAGATTCTGAAGGTCATCCGATTACCGGACTTATATGTGAAGTTGCAGAGAGTTCTGTCAGAATGGATTTTAATCATCCTATGGCAGGAGTTAACCTGTTTTTTACCGGAAGAATATTGGATATACGCAATGCCACTGCGGAGGAAATTGCAGGATCAAATCCTTCCTGTGCCACTTGTGGCAGTCATAGTGAATCAGGCTGTTCGTCAGGTTCCTGCAGCAACTGAAGGATTCGAAACAGAATTACTGTTCTGGTCTGACAAAATTTACTAACGGAAGTTGCAATACTATAATTAGTTTTTTAACCACAGAGTTAAAACGGAGAAAAGACGGAGTTACACTGGTTTAAGACTCTTTTGTCTTACTCTATGAAACCCGCTCAAGTCTTCCACAATTCAATATTTGAAGTTTACTGGCAGCAGGCCGGCAATTAAGTTCCGGATTTCATTTTTTCAATCCGGGATACAAATGCTGCTTCGGACATGAAGAGGACTCTGATTCATTTCGGTCCAATCCCGGAACCCTTTATCTTAAACTATACAAGATTTACATTTGTAAATTACAGAAATGACATAATTATTTACATAAGTAATCTAATTATTTACCATAATAAATTTACAGAAGTAAATATTAATTGAATAAATTTAATAGTTCAATTAAATAACTGTATATCAATAATAAAAATAAGTTTATCTCTAATAACAGTTCAGTATTACCCGGGATTTATCTACATTATCGTTTAGAAAACCACTGTCTTTAAGTATATTTGAAACAATACCAGATAGTTACATACCTAAACTGAACCAATACCAAAGATAAAACGCAAATATAAGTAGTTGTTAATCAGCAATTACCGATACCGGGTTCCGGCAAGAAAATACTGCCATTCTGTATAATTACATCTGTGAACTCAATTTAATTACGAATGTAATTTTAATATTATTTACATTTGTAATACAATAAATTACGGATATGAAAGAAAGAATCCTTGAGTTCCTTAAGAAAGAAAACAAGTCATCGGTTCATTTTGCTGAAGAAATCGGGGTTCAGCCTTCAGGTGTTTCTCATATTCTTTCAGGCAGAAATAAGCCAAGCCTGGATTTCGTTCTTAAAATGCTTGAGAAATATAAGTTTCTCTCCACCGAATGGCTGTTGTTCGGAAAAGGATCAATGTACAAAGAGCAAAAGATCCCTACATTGTTCGATGATTTGGACGAAAATACCTCAGGTAGTGCTTCCGGCTGGGGTCATGAAACTGAAGAAAGTACTTCCCAATTGGACAGCGTCCCTGAATCCGGTTCACCTCAACCAGCCGGACCGGGGCCAGGCGCTTCAGGAATAAAGAAAATTGTCTGGTTTTACGTGGACAGTAGTTTTGAAGAATTTTCCCCAAGGAAATTGTGATCAATTTTTTCCTGAACCTTTCTATAACTATCTTTGCACTAAAGACTCTATATGGCAAAGAGAACAGATGATTTCACAATAAGTGAAAACCGGCGCCTCAATAAAGATATTTTCGTCCTTGAGCTTTACGGAAACAACTATCTTCCGGAGCTTAAACCCGGGCAATTTGTACAGGCAAGGATAGATGAAAGTCCCGAAACCTTCCTCCGCCGTCCTTTATCGATACATGATGTTGATTATGAGCGAAATGCATTAAAGCTGCTTGTCCAGATAGCCGGAAAGGGCACAGAAAAGCTCTCAAGACTGAAAGAGGGAGAGAGCCTTAATATTATCTATCCCCTCGGAAATTCCTTTAGCCTTCCTTCAGAGGATGAACATATACTTCTTGCCGGTGGCGGATGCGGCGTTGCCCCTTTGTTATTTCTCGGAAAATACCTGAAATCAAAGGGATTTCGCCCCGAAATATTGCTGGGTTTCAGAGATAGTGAAAGGGTCATTGAAATTGACGAATACCTTTCCATTGGCCCTGTTCATTTGACAACCGAAGACGGATCAAAAGGAGAAAAGGGATTTGTAACGGAGCATTCAGTCCTTAAAAATGATCATTTTGACAGGATATATTGCTGCGGTCCTCATTCCATGATGAGGGCAATCGGAGGATATTGCCTTAAGAACGATATCACTTGCGAAGTTTCACTCGAAAATCTTATGGCATGTGGAATTGGCGTATGCCTGTGTTGTGTCGTCGACACGGTAAAGGGAAATCTTTGCACATGTACTGATGGTCCGGTGTTTAATATAAAGGAACTAAAATGGTAAACCTTGGTATTTCAATAGGCAGTCTTCACTTCAAAAATCCTGTAATTACTGCTTCCGGGACTTTTGGCTACGGCTCAGAATTTGATGATTTTATTGATGTTTCCAGGCTTGGAGGCATCATTCTCAAAGGTACTACCATAGAACCCAGGGAAGGGAATCCCTATCCCAGGATGGCAGAAACAGCCTCCGGTATGCTAAATTCTGTCGGATTGCAGAATAAGGGAATTGAATATTTTGAAAAATATATATATCCTAAGGTTACTCAGTACAATACAAATGTAATTGTCAATGTAAACGGGAGTTATATTGAGGACTATATTGCTCTGGCAGAACGTATTAACAAACTTGAGAAAATCCCGGCAATTGAGCTTAACATTTCCTGCCCCAATGTAAAAATGGGAGGGATGGCCTTCGGAACAAATCCTGTTTCTGCACGTGAAGTCGTACGGGCTGTAAGAAATGTTTATTCTAAAGTATTGATAGTTAAATTGTCTCCGAATGTTACCGACATTACAGAGTTTGCCAGGATTGCGGAAGAGGAGGGTGCGGATTCTGTTTCACTTATCAACACTTTGCTTGGTATGAAGGTGAATATCAGAACGATGAAACCTTCGCTTTCAACAATAACAGGCGGACTTTCCGGACCTGCTGTAAAGCCGGTTGCACTCAGGATGGTCTGGCAGGTGGCAAACGCAGTAAGAATACCGGTTATCGGCCTTGGGGGGATCATGAATGCAGACGATGCTATTGAGTTCTTCCTTGCGGGCGCTGATGCAGTGCAGATCGGCACAGCATCTTTTATCGAACCCGGATGCTCTGTTACTATCCTTGAGGGAATTGAAAAATATCTTAATGATAAGGGATTCAGTGATATAAAGGAAATTGTTGGTTTAATAAACAAAAACAGGTAGATTTGTAGATATCATAAACAATAACTAGTCTATCCTTTAACCAATTACTACAAAATGACGGAAAATGTTCAAATTGACAACCTGGATAGGAAAATTCTGGATATAATTACTAAAAATGCAAGAATTCCTTATCTGGAGGTTGCCCGTGAGTGCAACGTGTCGGGAGCTGCAATTCATCAGCGTGTCCAAAGGCTTATTAAAATCGGTGTCATAAAAGGATCTGAGTTTAAGGTCGACCCTGTCCTGGTTGGTTTTAAAACATGTGCGTACATCGGCGTTTACCTCGATCATCCCGGTCACTACCGCGACATAATCAAGAAATTCAAGGAGATCCCGGAAATAATTGAATGTCACTACACAACAGGTAATTATTCATTATTTATTAAGGTATATACGCGCGATAATGAGCATCTTCGCGATATTCTAACAGACAAAATACAGAATATACCCGGGGTAGTGCGTACCGAAACATTAATATCACTTGAGGAATCGATCAACAGGCAGATCCCTGTCCTGTCGAAATAATTCTCTTTTTACTTAATGGTGAAACTTTTTAGCATTATTTATATATTTTTATTACAACTCCCTAAACTTCTTCTTTTATGAAAAAGATTTTACTTTTCTCCGCAGCATTCATGGTATCAGCATTTGTTCTGGCACAGGACCTCGATTTTTCGGGAGACTGGAAACTTAACACAGGAAAGAGCAAATTAGGTGACCAGTTCAGCATGGCTCCAAAAGAGATTATTATTGCTCAAAAAGGCAATGAGCTCAATGTTGAAAAACACTCCAGCTTTCAGGATCAGGAATTTACTACCAACGACAAATTCACTCTCGACGGAAAGGAATGTGTTAACACGGGATGGCAGGACTCCCAGAAGAAATCGACCACTGCATGGTCAGATGACAAAAAATCATTAAAGATCACTTCGAAGATGTCGATTGGAGATGGGGGTGAGATGACCATAATTGAGGTCTATAAAATAGATGGACCTAACATGATTATCGAATCTACCGCCTCTTCATCATACGGAGATCTGGTTGAGACCCAGGTTTATGACAAGCAATAACCGGTTCCGGCGGTATACGAGCAGACAGCCAGCAGATCCCAATGAACTTATAGTGCGGTTACAATAGTTTTAAGCCGTTCAATTCTGATTGTTCCACCACTGCATCAGGCCAGATCCCTGACTGGACCTCACCTATATGGCTCTTTTTAAGCAGGAACATGCACAGTCTTGATTGCCCGATGCCACCCCCGATACAGGCAGGTAACTCGTTATTGAGTAACATCTTATGAAACAGAAGGTTTTTACGGTCAGTGCACCCTTTTATTTCCAGCTGTTTTTCAAGCGACTCCTTAATTACGCGGATGCCCATGGAAGAGATTTCCAATCCTGTTTGCATTACAGGATACCACAGGATGATATCTCCATTAAGCCCTGTATATCCGTCCTCATTCATTGTGCTCCAGTCATCATAATCGGGTGCGCGTCCGTCGTGGGGTTCCCCATTTGAAAGTTTGGCGCCTATACCTATAATAAAGACAGCTCCAAACTTGTGCGCAATCCTTGCCTCACGCTGTTTTGGCGTCAGACCGGGGAACTGCCTTAACAGCTCCTCTGCATGGATAAAATGTATCCTGTCAGGTAGTATAGGTAACAGATCGGGATACATATTGTGGAGATCTTTTTCCGTCGATTTAAGAGCTTCATAGATCGACTCAACGGTTGCCTTCAGATAAAACAAGCCTCTTTGCTCGGGGATAATGCGCTTTTCCCAGTCCCACTGGTCAACATAGAAGGAATGGATGGGACTTAAGACCTCATCAGGCCTTATCGCCCTCATATCAGTTAAAATGCCTTTACCAGGTTTAATGCCGAACTCCTTCAGTCTGACCCGTTTCCATTTTGCGAGTGATTGCACTATTGAAACACTTTTTCCTTTAATGCTTTTGAGTTCAAAGCTTAAAGGTTTTTCGATACCGTTAAGGTCATCATTTATTCCCGTTCCGTCGGGAACTGCAATTGGGGCAGATACATTAACCAGGTTAAGACCGATTGCCAGCCTTTTTTTAAACCTGTCCTTAATAAAATATATTGCCTGCTCTGTTTTGAGTATATCTGATTTTGTTGATATTTCGATCTGGGTTATTTCAGGCTCCATAAATTTCCGGGTTACAAAATGAATTATTGAAAGAAAATTAATATAAAAGTCAACCTTGATATTTTTTTGTTAGCAAATATAGATGTTTAATTTAAATTTTAAAGAGAAAACTGTTAATTAACGAATGAAATAAAGAACATTTTATGAGTGTCAGGAATCATACCCATAAATTCATTGATTTTGACTTCGTCGAGCTCCTCCACTTCGTGTCGTCGGTTCTTCGTTTACCCCGGCCCCAGGGGGAGCGAAGAAATGGTAGACACAGGTTAAGTGAAAAACCCGGCATCTATACCGGATTTTTTACACCGTAATTCTTGTACAGAACAATATTTTGATGAACGGAGGGAACTATTTCAGGGATATTTACGTATAAACGAAACTATTACTAATTTAGTAGTAACTTTTCTTTATGAAAAAATTTAGTAATGGTCAGTAAACTGACTTAAACAATGTTGCTATAACCTGAATTAATTACTAACTTATAATCATATGAAAATCAGAGTATTGGTTAAAACACTAATTATTGCATTTTCGTTACTTGAAAATACAATGCTTTTGTTTTCTCAGGAATCCTTAATTGAGAAGGAAGTAAAGGCTAATGAGAGCAAATGCCTGTCATTGATTGTTACACCCTCAAATCAAAATGTTACATCGTCTTCCGGAACGACCAGTTTTATCGTTACTTCCAATGTAGAATGGTCTTCTTCGAGTAACCAGACCTGGTGTACCGTAACACCGTCCGGTACCTGTGATGGCAATGGTACTATTACAGCTGCATACCAGTCAAATACCGGAACGGGTTCAAGAATAGCTACTATAACAGTTTCCGGGTCAGGAGTAAGTGATCAGGTGGTAACAGTAACTCAGTTAGGTACATCCCCGTCATTAATCGTTACCCCCTTAAATCAGAATGTTTCATCATCTTCAGGAACGACCAGTTTTACCGTAACATCCAATGTATCATGGACTTCATCCAGTAACCAGACGTGGTGCACTGTGACACCCTCAGGTACTGGTGGCAATGGTACTATTACAGCTACATACCAGTCAAATACAGGAACCGGTTCAAGAATAGCTGCTATAACAGTTTCGGGATCAGGAGTAAGTGATCAGGTGGTGACAGTAACTCAGTCAGGTACAGCCCCATCACTGGTTGTTACACCTTTAAATCAAAATGTTACATCATCTTCAGGAACGACCAGTTTTGACGTTGCTTCCAATGTTGAATGGACTTCATCCTGCAATCAGACATGGTGCACTGTCACATCCGCAGGTACCGGTAATGGTACCATCACAGCGACATACGAGGAGAATTCAGGAACCGGCTCCAGAAAAGCGACAATAACCGTTATGGGGTCAGGAGTCAGTAATCAGGTGGTAACAGTAACTCAGTCAGGTGTACCTCCATCATTGATTGTTACACCTTTAAATCAGAATGTTACATCATCTTCGGGAACGATCAGTTTTGATGTTGCTTCCAATGTAGCATGGACTTCATCAAGCGACCAGGCATGGTGCATTGTAACATCTTCAGGGACAGGGAACGGTACTATCACTGCCACATACCAGGCAAATACAGGAGCCATCCCCAGGGTAGCATCCGTAACCATTACCGGTTCAGGAGTAAGTAACCAGGTAGTAACAGTGACACAGGATGAAGTCATCACTATTTCATATTCCGGATCCCCGTGGTGCCCCTCAGAAGATGGTAAGGATGTTTCATTATCCGGTTCTTCAGGCGGTACTTATAGTGCACAACCAGGGGGATTGGATATTAATCCTGCAACGGGAGCTATAACACCTGGTACAAGCGTTGCCGGTTCCTATACAGTGATTTATAGACTGGAAAAGTCAGTGCCGAGTCAGGGTTCTGGAGGCCTCTGCAGAGGTAGCCATACGTGAAACCGTTACTCCGCAGGTTGCAATCAAATGGGATGATGTTCTGATTTGCCCGAATCTTGATAATTCGATATTAAGCTACCAATGGTTTAATGGTACAACTCCAATTTCCGGTGCCACGGAACAGTATCTATGTAACATCCAAAATCCCGGGTATATATACCGTTGAAGTTGTAGATAAGAACGGTTGTAAAATTATGTCCGACGGAATAAGCATAGGAGGTGCAAAATCCCTTCTGGTATACCCTAATCCCGCTAAAAGCTCATTTAAAATCGACATCAGTGATATTCCCGCAGGCAGAATTCATATCAGAATCAACGATGCGACCGGTACTGAGGTTATGAACCTCGAATACTGAAAAATCAGATTTTGAAAATCTCAAAGAGATCTCAACCTGCGACCTGGATAATGGAATTTATTTTGTTCAGGTTACAGTCAACAAAGTTAATTTTTATGGTATGAAAATTATGGTTATTAAATAGAAATGCCATGAGACTATTAAAAACTTATTTAAGGAATTCCGTTTCGTGTTTTATTCTCCTTTTACTGATTCAGATAAATGTAAAATCGCAAAGTCCGGTCAATAAATTCTCATGGCAAAAGCATTGGTTTATAGGTATTAGCGGAGGTCCGGGACAAACTGATATCTCAAATGACCCAACTTCTGTAATTTCCGGGACTGTTACAAAAAAGGATGTTTCCTATTGTCTGTCAGTCGATGCCGGGTATTTCTTTTCAAAATACTTTGGGTTATCAACAGGAATAGGATTGAGTCCCTATGTCACTCATTTAACTTTAGATCCCTATTCAAATAGTCTGGATACAATTGATTCTGAAGAAGAAAGCTATGAACGAAGAATTTCAGGGAATAATATTAAGGAGACTCAGAAAATATACTTTCTCGAGATACCTGTAATTCTCAATTTTCAATGTCCTTTCAGTAAGTCAATCGGATTCTATCTTCAGAGTGGTATGAATCTGGCAATACATGTTGGTAATAATTATGCAAGTTCAGGTACTTTTTCATATTCCGGGTATTATCCTGCGTATAATGTTGTTTTAGAAGACATACCATATGAAGGATTCAAAAGCAATGTGAAAAATGATGTAAGCGGGGAATTAAAGGTGAAAACTCTTAATCCTGAATTAATTGCTTCCGGCGGCTTTTATTTTCACAACCAGAAACATTTTCAGATTTCAGCCGGCTTTTTTTATAAATCGATGTTTTCAGATATTTCAGACTACGCTACTGCAGGGTCTTTCCAGCTTTCAACACATGAGAATCAGATCAGAAGCTTAATGGAGGGGAGTGAAAAAGCCAAAGCCAGCTCTATGGGTATAGTGATTTCTTTGAGATACTATCTTAAATAGTTACCGTCCCCTCACTTCCCGGAAACAGGCGTCCTACGGCACGGAAACATGTATGTTGCCGTAGGGACATGCCATGGCATGTCCCTACATGAAACCTGCGACACTTGCGATGCCTCAAAATAACAAATGCTCCTTTCGGAGCATCGTTTGTCATGTGATCCAGCTGGGATTAGTTCGCAAGCTCATGATCCCTTTAGGGGGGGTCCAACATGCCAAACGATGGGGCTGTTGAGAAAGTTGATTTTTTAGACTTTTCCCCTTTGTGTTCCTTAGTGTTATACTTTGTGATCCTTTGTGGTTCAATGAATTACTTTTACCACAAAGGTACTCAAAGGTTTTCACCAAGGTTCACAAAGGACTTTTTCAACAGCCCCTCATTTGTCTCAAAATAACAAATGCTCCTTTCGGAGCATCGTTTGTCATGTGATCCAGCTGGGATTCGAACCCAGGACCCCATCCTTAAAAGGGATGTGCTCTACCAGCTGAGCTACTGAATCATGCGTTTTTTATTTGCGAGTGCAAAGTTATGAGAAAATTCATCCAAAGCAAATTATAATCTCCTTTTTTACTTCAGTTGTTAAGAAAATAACACTGTCCCGCAAACCGCCCTGACGCTACGCCTTAACGCCATGATTAGCAGTTGGCAATTGGCAGTTGGCAAAGGAAAAAGACCGAACCATCTGCGTAAAAGGATGCAAACATAAAGAATTAGCGCTTCTCCTGCCCGAACAACCAGGATCTATCAAATCATTACTGGATTTCATTTCCCCCCCTGGGGGGAATTAAAGGGGGTGAGCCTTCAGAACTAATGCCGCACGCTGCAAGCCGAAATGCGCAGTTGGCAATTGGCAGTTGGCAAAGGAATAAGGGAGAGAAAAAGCGAAAGACCGATGGAGCGATGGGGAATTAAAGGGGGTGAGCCTTCAGAACTAATGCCACACGCTGCAAGCCGAAATGCGCAGTTGGCAATTGGCATTTGGCAAAGGAATAAGGGAGAGAAAAAGCGAAAGACCGATGGAGCGATGGGGAATTAAAGGGGGTGAGCCTTCAGAACTAATGCCGCAAGCTGCAAGCCGAAATGCGCAGTTGGCAGTTGGCAGTTGGCAAAGGAATAAGGGAGAGAAAAAGCGAAAGAGCGATGGAGCGATGGGGAATTAAAGGGGGTGAGCCTTCAGAACTAATGCCGCACGCTGCAAGCCGAAATGCGCAGTTGGCAGTTGGCAGTTGGCAAAGGAAAAAGACCGAACCATCTGCGTAAATCTGCGATATCTGCGGGAAATGGATTTAGTGCATGAATGGGTCGTGGTGGAACGAAGGAATGACAGAGGGAGGGAGGGATTGGGGGAATTAAAAGTGGTGAACCCAAAATTTAAAGCATTTTATTGTAATGAAATTTCATGCAATGCGTCATCACTGTGTAAATGTATTTAAAGTAACCTTCTTAATTTAATAAAATTGCTATGAAAAGATTATTACTGATGATGGTTCTGTCAGCTGCAGCCTCAGCCATTTTTGCACAAAGATCGATTGATGCATTATTTGATCGCTATGGAGGTAAGGAAGGATTTGTAACCGTTACGCTCACCGGTGACCTGTTAAAGCTCTCCTGTTTACTTGATGACGACAACGAGGATGAGAGATTAGACGGTAAAATAACTGAAATCAGGATACTCGCACAGGATGATGATGACATGAATGTAGGTAACTTCTATGACCTGGTGAAAGATTTTAACACCCGTGAATATGAAGAATTCATGAGAGTGAAAAAATCGGATCAGGATCTTAAAATGCTTGTACGCACAGATGGAAAACGGTTCCGGGAGTTCCTGCTTATTGCCGGAGGAAAAGATAATTTTATTGTTCAGGTAAAGGGGGATTTGTCGCTGAAAGATGCTGAGAAATTTTCATCCGATGCCAGGAAAGACCATGGAAGGAACTTGTTGTCGAACCATAATTAATTGAATATGTGACTATCTTTGACGGGACAAATGATTCTCGGTGAATGACCAGGGCTGATTTCAATGACCTTGTTAAGAAATTGAACCGCAAACTTTACTTATATGCGTTCCGTATCCTTAAAAATCAGGCAAGCGCTGAAGACTCTGTACAGGAGGTCTTTTTAAAGCTATGGAAAATGAACACACGGCTTGGAGAATATAATAGTATTGATGCCCTGGCAACGACAATGGTAAGGAACATCTGTATCGATCAGCTGAGAAAACTGAAATTTACAGATAGTAATATCGATGATTATTCGCCTTATCATACAATGGAGCCGTCACCGCAGGAACTGCTTGAAAGAAGCGAGACTATTTTAATAATGGACAGAATTATTGAAACGCTTCCTGAGAACTACAGGAGCCTGATACGGTTCAGAGATATCGAGGGACTTTCGTACGAAGAAATATCAGAAATAACTCAATTGAATATCAATGCATTAAGGGTGAATTTGTCAAGAGCCAGGAAGATCGTCAGAAATGAATTTATAAAATATTCAAATGAACGCCGGGGAAATAAAGAGACTTCTGGAGAGATACTATAACGCTGAAACATCTGAAGAAGAAGAAATTGAACTAAGGAATTTCTTCAATCAGAAAGATGTTCCTGTTGATCTGGGTGATGAAAGGGAGATCTTTAATTACTATGATCAGCTATCAGGTGTTCAGGAACCTTCGGCAGACTTTGAGAAGAGGATCATGGAATCGATCGGTCACGAAGTCCTGAAAGACGGAAGATCAGGCTACAGGAAGATATTGTTTACATATGCCGGAATTGCAGCGGGTTTGGTGATACTCGCAGGCACATATTTCTTCTTTGCCAGGGAATCGGAACCAACCGATACCTTTTCAGATCCTGAAATAGCATATGCGGAAACGATGAAAATACTCCATGATGTTTCAATCCGCCTGAACAATGGTACCAGAGCTCTGAAAACAGTAGGCATGATGCAGGAAGTTGCACAAAAAAGCATTAACGAAATAAGCAAACCGATAAACCTCATTGAAGAAAAGCTTAAACCTCTGGATCAGTTAGACAAGGCAATGGGAGTAGTGGGGGGGATGTCGGATGAAAAGTAACGAATGGGGATAAGAAGAAATAAGATAGAAATAAATAGAAATAAATAGAAATAAGTAGAAATAAATAGAAATAAGATAGAAATAAGATAGAAATAAGTAGAATCAGAAATAAAAGGCAATGATATGAAGAAGTTAGTTTTACTGAGCGTTCTCCTTTGCATGGTTTCTGCTGTGAAGGCTCAGACGAATGCAATAGACGAAATGTTCGATAAATATTCGGAAAAAGAGGGTTTTACAACAATTTATATTTCAAGCAAACTGCTTGGCCTTTTTGTTCCAAAAGATGAAAAGTCCCGTGATGAAAACAATATTGTCAGCCGGCTGAAATCGATAAGGATACTTTCGGTCGATGATTCGCTGTTAAACAACAGCGTTAACTTTTACAAGGAACTAAGCAAAAAGCTCGATTTTTCAACTTACGAAGAACTTATGGTTGTCAGGGAGGGGAATGATATTACCAAATTTTTAATTCAGCAAAAAGGTGATATTATTTCCGAATTGCTGGTAATTACTGGCGGACCCGGTGATAATACTCTTATTTCAATTAAAGGGGATCTTGATCTGAAAACGATCTCCGAATTGTCAAAAGACACTGGCATTGACGAACTTAAAGACCTTGATAAAATTGACAGGAAGAAACCTGAATAGCAGGACGGAAGCCGCGTGTCGTTTTCTAAGTTTTTAGGTATAATAATTGTTAAAGTGCATCTTAATTAGTTACTTTCCGGTGTTTTTACAATTATGGGACAAGTTACTGATAGTGGAGGCACAAAAAATAAATATTGCTTACAGGGCTCTGCTGAAAGCTGCAAAAAGTTCGCTTGGTCCCGGGGATAATAAGAAGATCAGAAGAGCACTGGATTTGGCTCTGGAAGCCTGCAGGGATAATTCCACACTTACCGGGGAGCCCGAAATCCTTCATGCATTATCAGTTGCTGTGATCATTGCCCAGGAAATGGGCCTTGGCCCCACCTCAATCATAACAGCCCTCCTTCATGATTCCTATAACAGGCTGGGAATGTCAAACCAACAACTGGAAAAAGAGTTTGGCAGGAAAGTGGTTGAGATACTTGAGGGATTTTCGCGAATAACGGGAATTAACTCAATGCAGGCCTCTTACCAGGCAGAGAACTTCAGAAAACTGCTACTTAGCCTTGCTGATGATGTAAGGGTAATTCTTATCAAGCTTGTCGAAAGGCTTGAATATATGCGAAATCTGGACAATGCACCGGAAAAGGAGAGATTGCCGCTTGCCTCAGAGACCTATTTCCTGTACGCTCCTTTAGCCCACCGGTTAGGATACTATAATCTTAAATCGGAGCTGGAGGATCTCTCTGTCAAATACCTCGAACCTGAGCAGTACAATTATGTTGAAGGCCGGTTAAAGCAAACCACCGCCTCCAGAAATAAACTGATACGCGAGTTTTCGGGACCCCTGAATGAGGCATTGGAAAAGCAGGGCTTTAAATTTACGATCAAAAGCCGCACAAAATCAGTACATTCCATTATGCTCAAGATGAAGAAGCAGGGTGTGGAATTTGACGAAGTGTATGACCTTTTTGCAGTCAGAATAATTCTTGAAAGTCCTCCGGAGAATGAAAAATCGGATATGCTGGAGGGTCTATTCTATTGTCACAGACCTTTATCAGCCTAATCCCAGCCGTATGCGTGACTGGATTTCTGTTCCAAAGTCAAACGGATATGAATCACTGCATACAACTGTTGTAGGTCCGAGAGGGAAATGGGTTGAGGTTCAGATCAGGTCATCAAGAATGGATGAGATTGCAGAGAAGGGACTTGCAGCTCATTTCAAATATAAAGGAGTAAAAGGTGAAGGCGGACTTGATACCTGGCTCACCAAGATGCGGGAGATACTTGAATCATCTGAAAAAGAGGACGATGCATTTCTCGACCAGGTGCGTTCAGGATTATATACCGATGAGGTCTTTGTTTTTACTCCGAATGGTGATCTGCGTCAGCTGCCGGCCGGAGCAACAGTACTCGATTTTGCGTTCGACATTCACACAGCAGTGGGGTCTTCATGTGTGGGAGGAAAAGTAAACGGGAAAAATGTAACTATCAAATATGTTCTTCAGAATGGCGACCATGTTTCAATCATCAGATCAAAAAATCAGAGGCCAAAGCAGGACTGGCTTTCATTTGTTGTCACCAGCAAGGCAAAGACAAAGATAAAGCAGGCTCTTAACGAGGAGAGGACCAGGGCTGCCGCTGAAGGGAAGGAGATACTGATGCGGAGGCTTAAAAACTGGAAAATTGCTTATGGCGATGCCGTTATCCAGAAACTGATCCTTCATTTTAGTCTTAAAACAGCACAGGACCTTTATGTGCTTATCGAATCAGGTAAAATGGATCTTCTGCAGATAAAAGAAGTCCTGCTTAAAGGCGAGACTGTACCGGTCACTGAGCCTGTTCCGGAATTGACCGAAAAAGAATCCAGAGAGGTTACGGGTACACAATATTCAGATTATCTGGTTATTGAGGACAGGGTGGAAGGTCTCGATTACAGGCTGGCAAAATGCTGTAATCCTGTCTTTGGCGATTCTGTTTTCGGATTTGTAACCATCTCGGAAGGAATTAAGATCCACAGGACCGGCTGTCCGAATGCCCATAACCTGATGGCCAGGTATCCTTACAGGGTTGTTGCAGCCCGATGGACAAAAACGAAAAACCTTGCTTCATTTACTGCTACAGTTAAAATTACAGGGGTGGAAGATATTGGAATTGTAAATAAGATTGCCGACATTATTATCAGGATACAATGTAAGTGTACGGAATTTCAACTACAGCCTGGATGAGGGTATGTTTGAAGGATCCCTGAACTTAATGGTTCCCAACAATGACGTGCTTTATGGGATCATAAGGAAGATCCATGCTATAAAGGGCGTTCTTAAAGCTTCCAGACAGATAAGCAATTAAATACAGATCTCTAATTTTATTGTTAAATGATTAACAATCTCCTGTTTATTTCTCTTGCGCCAGTCCTTATTATAGCATTTTATATCTATAGCCGGGATAAATATGAAAAAGAACCTTTTTCAATATTATTAAAGGCATTATTTGCAGGTGTTATCATTGTATTGCCTGTGGTTTTGATCGAAAAGTTTCTGGATAGCTTATCTGAAGGAATGGAAGGATTACGGGCTGCCGCATATACTGCTTTTGTGGTGGCCGGGTTTACTGAAGAGAGTTTTAAATTCCTCGCATTTTATTTCTTTTTCTGGAAAAATAAAAACTTCAATGAAAAATTTGACGGCATCGTATATGCTGTCTACATTGCACTGGGTTTTGCAGGGATTGAAAATATCCTGTATGTCTTTACAGGAGGGTATGGTGTAGGTATCGTCCGTGCTTTGACTGCAGTGCCTGCCCATGCACTTTTCGGAATTGTAATGGGATTTTATTTTGGTCTTGCCCGTTTTAATCCCCAGAGGCAGGCAATCTATCTGATACTGGCTTTTCTTCTGCCTTTTATTTTTCACGGATTATACGATTTCATGCTGATGGGTAATTCACCCCTTCTGCTGATAGCTTTTATTCCGGTATTTATCTATTTCTGGGTATCAGGTTTCCGGAAGATGACCAGGCTGTCGGAGGCCTCTGTTTTCAGAACGATGCCTGATGAGAAGCATGATACTGATGACATTCAGATACGTTAATTGGTCAGTATCTTTTATCGGGCCTGACAGGAAGTTTCGCCATTTTTTCAACTTCAAGTGACGGGAAACCGAACTCTTCAACCACTTTACCAAGGATCAGGTAGGTACCGCTTCCTTTAAAGGGGTAGTTTTTAAGTGATTGAGAAAAATGTGTGGTATCGAAGAAGTTACCTTCAGGATCAATGAAACATCCGAAATTCATCCATTCCTTTTTTATTGTCTTAATATATTTGATTGTGACAAGGTGTCCGACCATCCTGACTTTTTTCCCGACGTGTCTTATCATATCCCGTGCTGATATTTCACCGCGGAATGATGTTTCAAGCATATCGAACCAGCTCATTGTCACAGGAAAGCCAAAGAGCTCAATTTCATCATATGCATCATCGAGGCTGCCCTGAACAAGATCGGGGAGTGTGAAGTTACGTACAGGAGGGGAGAAGAGCGGACGGATGCTCTCATGTTTGTTTTTATTCATCATCATATGAGCTTCCCATAAGCAGAACTGCCTTCTTCTTTCCGGTAAATCTGAATGCACCTGCCCTTATAAGAAGAATTACCTGTTCAAGCCCGGGACAGACCCTCGTCACAAAATCATTCAGATCACTGAACGGACCGTCGGCATTACGGATCTCTTCAATTGACTGTGCAAGCTTCTCTTCAAGGCTCATTATATGAATGAAACCAAGGTAGATATCTGTTCCAGTAGATGGTTGTTTTATAATGTGCTTTTATTTACACATGGCGGCTGTATCGTTGCCCCGTATCTTTTTGCTTCATGCACATATACCCATGTCCTGTAGAATCCTCCGAAATTATTGATGACTGCAACCATGAATTCAAGCGGGAAATGTGCTTTAAGATAGAGGCTCTGGAAGCTCTCAACTGCATATGAGGCTGAGTGGGCCTTTGAGAATGAATAGCCGGCAAATGATTCAATCTGTCGCCATACCTCTTTTGTAATCTCATCGCTGTAGCCCTTTTCACGGCAGTTGGAAAAGAACTTATCGACTATCCGCTGCATCTCCTGCTTCGACCTGTATTTGCCGCTCATGGCACGGCGAAGGGTATCGGCATCTGCAAGATCGAGGCCTGCAAAATGATGACAAACCTTCAGAACATCTTCCTGGTAAACCATTACCCCGAATGTCTCTTCAAGCTGCTCTTTCATTACCGGATGTATGTATTCGAATTTATCCGGATTATGAAACCTGTAGATATATTCCCTCATCATTCCGGAACGTGCAACTCCCGGTCTGATGATCGAGCTGGCAGCAACAAGTGTAGTATAATCATCACACTGGAGCTTTTGAAGGAGACCCCTCATTGAAGGACTTTCAATATAGAAGCATCCTTTTGTCTCGCCTGTCTTAAGATATTCCTTGACCTTCGGATCATTCTTGAATTTCTGAATTGCATGAACATCCACATCTATTGACTGGTTTCGCATGTATTATCTCAGCACTTTCGCGTATATGGCCGATACCTCTCTGGCTCAGGATATCGAGTTTCTCAAAGCCGATCTCTTCAGCGGTGTACATATCCCACTGCGTTGTCGGAAAGCCTTTTGGGGGCATATCAAGAGCGGTATAGCAGGTAATCGGTTCTTCGGAAATAAGAATGCCGCCTGCATGAATGCTTCTCATATTCGGGAAATCAGCTATTTTCAGGCCTGTTGAAAAGATTGTGTCGGTTATATCATTCCGGTTTGTTTCGGCAGATGGATTATCAATAAGGGAGTCAATTTCTTCCTTTGGCAAGTCCATGTACCTTTCCAAGCTCACGGACAATCGATTTTCCCCTGAATGTGCTCATCGTTCCGAGCAGAGCAGTATGGCTGTATCCGTATCTCTTGAAGATATAGTCAATGACTTCATCTCGTTCTTTCCATGAATAGTCAATGTCGAAGTCGGGCGGACTGCTCCGTTTCGGATTTATGAATCTCTCGAAGTAAAGGTTCAGATCAATAGGGTCAACATTGGTGATTTTCAGGCAATAAGCAACGATGGAATTTGCGCCGCTGCCACGGCCTACATGATAAAATCCCCTGGCCATTGAATATCTGTACTATATCCCATGTTATAAGAAAGTAGGCTGAAAATCCCAGCTTGTCGATGATCTCAAGTTCATGCCTGATTCTTTTTTTTGCTTCGCTGTTCTGTTTGCCATACCTGTAAACCATTCCGTCCCATGCAAGCTTTTCGAGCAGCAGCTTATCGTCATACCTGCTGGCTGAAAAGATCTTTTTGTTCTTCAGGCTCTCACGGTCAAAGTTAAGGGAGCAGTCATCTAAGTAATTTATCTGTGTTTCTGACAAGCCACGGATAGCTTCTCCGCGATATCCTTCTCAAAGGCAGGTGTCCTGAAGAATTCATCTTCTGCCGCACATTGCGATGGCTGCAGATGGCTCAGGAGAATGTTGTTGTCGACGGCTCTCAGGCTTTTGTGAATAAAAATATCATCTGCACCGGCAAATGTTACAGGCTGCAGAAGCACCATCGAATTTCTGTCAATGGATGCGGGTAATGTCAGCAGCTTGTTGATCTCACCTGGTTTTATGCCAATACGTTCATTTTCAAATAGCTTTCTTCCAGGTATCTTCTTAAGTGAATATATGGTGTATGCTTCGGAAAATCCCGGCGCAGGAAAGGGGATCTGCTGTTTTTTCAAAATTATGTTTTGAGAGGAACTCATTCAGTTCCCTGAATCCCTTGTTGTTGCGTGCAATACCAATGTACTGCAGTTCATTCTCGTTTCTGAATTCAATGCCGGCCACCGGTCTTATGTTGTTTTTACTGCATTCACCTGCAAATTCAGGTATTCCCGTTGAATTATTGATGTCGGTCATGGCGATGGCATCAGCACCTGCAGCAACTGCGTTCTGCACAAGCTGTTCCACGGACATCATTCCGTAGCGGAGACTGTAATATGAGTGACAGTTTAAGATACATAGTTGCGTAGGTACTTAAAGTGCCTAGAGTGCTTAGAGTACTTAGGTACTGGTACTTAGAGTATTTAGAGCTAATTAGTTTTCATTTCTTCGAACTCTAAGTACTCCAAACTCTAGCTCACTCCAAACTGTCCTTTAACATCCCATACATCATATAACCTTTCAGCCTTTCTTCCATCATATTCTGTTCCTTTATCGCATTCTCAAGCTGTTTGCGGACTTTTTCCTCCCTTTCCTGGATAGTCATTACCCCGGCAGCTCTCCGCACTGCATCTCGTCCGAAACGGTTCCGTAGCTTATCCATAGCCATATAAAGGCTTACCTTTTCGGGAGTGTCGTCGAACATGTCGAGCTGCTGGACCCCTCTTACCATATGGCTGAACCTGACCCCTATGAGCCTGATAAGCATACGCCTCTGGTAGAGCTTTGCAAACAGCTCTTTTGCCACATCTGCAAGAACATGATCGAAAGAGGTATACGGTATCCTTTTCTGCAGTGTATGGGTATCGAAGTTTGAGTACCTTATTTTCACTGTTACGCACGATGTCAGCTTCTCCTGCTTTCTCAGCTCATAGGCAATCTTTTCCACCATGCTTGCCAGCAGCTGGTTCAGCCTTGCCATGTCGGTGGTATCTTTTTCGAAAGTATGTTCAGTGCTTATCGACTTCTGTTCAGAGTAACTTATTACCGGAGTAGAGTCAATTCCGTTTGCTCTTTTCCAGATCTCGATTCCATTCTTGCCCATCAGCTTTTCAAGCATCTCTGCAGGTATGTTCCTGAGGGTATATATTGTTGCAATGCCCATTGAGCGCAGTGTGTGGTAGGTCTTCTGTGCCTATCATCGGTATCTTGCTTATTGACAGGGGGTCGAGAAAGGGGAGTACTATCTCTTTTTTCACCTCTATTTCCCCGTTTGGCTTTGCTTCGCCGGTTGCGATCTTTGATACGGTCTTGTTGACCGAAAGCCCCAGGGATATGGGCAGTCCTGTCTCTTTTATTATATACTGACGCAGCTCGTGCGACCATTTATAGCATCCGTAGAAGCGGTCCATGCCGGTCAGGTCGATGTAATGCTCATCAATCGATGATTTCTCATACAGCGGCGACTTCTCGGCGATTATCCCGGTGACCATGTTTGAATAGTTGCTGTACATCTCCATATCGCCCCTTATCACAATTGCATCGGGACACATGTTCCTGGCCATCTTCATGGGCATTGCCGAGCTTACGCCATATTTTCTTGCCTCATAGCTGCAGCTCGATACCACGCCACGGTCCGACATACCGCCGATTATGACCGGCTTGCCGTTCAGCCTGCTGTTCTTAAGCCTCTCAACCGATACGAAAAATGTGTCAAGGTCGAGGTGCAGGACGGATCGTTCTATGTTGCCGGATAAAAGCATATTTGTCATAACTAATTATTGTTCTCTGTGCTAACTCTGTGAGTTTCGCTCCGTGCCCCCTAATAGGGGGTTAATACAGTGACACTAAAGTTAGCCACCGCCTTTAGCGGGAGCATGCAGAGCGTTACAACAGCAGAGATGAATCATTTTTAAAAAAATTTCTTTTTTCTTGTATATATAACAATTAAGTTTTACTTTTGATTAGAAATTAATCAAATTTATGATTACAATATAATCAATATTTTATATATGTACTTCGCTTCCAACATAAAATTTTTAAGAAAAAGAAGGGGCAGAACACAGGATGATGTTGCTGTTGCCCTTAACCTGAAACGTTCAACCCTCAGCGGGTATGAGAACGGGGTAGCCCAGCCGGGAATAGATATTCTTGTATCATTTTCCGGGTACTTCAACATGTCAATCGATACCATGCTGAAGATCGATATTACAAAGTTATCAGAAAGCCAGCTTGGGGAACTGGAAAGAGGTTATGATGCCTATATAAAGGGAAGCAACCTGAGGGTCCTTACAACAACAGTCAATTCCGGAAACAGGGAAAATATTGAACTGGTGGCAGAAAAAGCAAAGGCAGGCTATGCAACCGGTTATGCAGATCCCGAATATATTGGTGAACTGCCTGTATTCACGGCTGCCATTTCTTTCCGATAAAAAGAAATACAGGACATTCCAGCTTAAAGGCGACTCAATGCTTCCAATCCCGGATGGTTCGTGGGTGACAGGAGAATTTCTGCAGGACTGGATGAATATCATAAGCGGAAAAGCATATGTTGTGTTCACTAATAACGACGGAATCGTATTCAAAATCCTGGAAAATAATATCAGACACGATGGCAAACTTGTTCTTTATTCTCTTAATCCCCTCTATGAACCTTATGAAGTGCACGTAAATGAGGTCAGGGAGATCTGGAAATTTGTGAATTATATAAGCAGCGAAATTCCCGAGCCGGTCATGCCTGAAAAACAGATCTTGCAGTCTATTGCCGTTATGAAACACGACCTTGAACGGATAAAGGCAAAACTTGGAAAAGATATATCCGATATAAATGAGGAAAACTGAAAACCTGCAGTTTCACAGGCTTATCCACTTACCGTTCTGAAAATCTATTGGTAATTTTTTGCAACCTGACAAAAATGTCAGATTGAATTCTACATGAGGTAACCCCAGTAAGTTATTAATATCCTTTTGATTATCTTTTTCAGATGATATCATTATCACGAACAGTCCCGGGTCAATAAAATATCTCAGTGAAGGCGATTCACAGATAACAGGGGAGTCTGAGGGGATAAGGTTCAGTATCTGCCTGAAAGCCTTAAGAACCGAATTGTCCGTGACTTTTGCAAAGAATACGCGGGAAGCCCCGGCCCTTAGCATCCGGGATGTATCTTTTGAGAGTTCCCTGTTTGTTTCTTCATAAATGGCGTAGCCGGGGTTCTCTACTAACAGTTTCAGCCCGGGAGTAGTCTCGTGAAAATGAGGAGTTATTTTCAGGGAAATTACATTAAGGTTTCTGAATTGCTCAATTAATTTGCACGCTAAAGTAGTTTTGCCCGATTTATTGCCTGTTCCAGCTATTATCAGAAGATTTGGAACTATCATGCTATTGGAGTTCTCTGTGGAATTCTGTGATCCTCTGTGGATCTCTGGTTTTTTTACCCCCAAACCCCCTAAAGGGGGCTTAAGTTCAAGTCTCCTTTAGGGGATTAGGGGTAAAACACTACAGAGTACCACAGACCTGCCTGCCGTGCAGGCAGGGAAGACACAGAGTTTCACTGAGGTATATGGGTGGAGGGTTACTCTTTTGTAAGCTGTACTATCATATCAATCACCTTCTGATTATCTGATTCCGGGATTTTGCCTTTGTAGATAGCCCTGCAGATCCTGTTCTTGTCAAGAATGACAACACTGTAACTATCCTTTGGTAAACCCCAGGATTCCTGAAGCACGCCCTTATAATCAAATAAGATTGTAGTGTCATATTTCTTTGCCTTCTTGCCGGCGATCATCCTTATAAGTCCATTGGGTTTCCAGGTTGATTTAGTATCAACAATTCCGAATCCTTTAAAGAAATCCTGATTAATGGTTTTGTCAACATCGGTTGCTTTATTTACCGCATCATTGAAAGGGTCATTCAGATCTGATTCGTCTGGATCCACATAATTGATCTGGAGTACTTTGCCAGTCCACGAATCCATCGTAAATTCTTGTTTATCAGCATCCGGAAATTTCCATTCAGGAGCTTTCATGCCTACCTCAAGCTTTCCTGCCTGGGAAAACGCGATAGTTATGGCAAGGGAGGTAAAGAAAACGGAGAGGATCAGTTTTTTCATATTCTGGAATTTTAAATTTGACGAAATATATAAAATTTTTGTTACAAAGTAATTTTCAGCGTTTTTAACGCATATTTAGAGCAACAATATTACTTTTGCAGGTCATATAATTTTATGCAATCAATAAGAAATATTGCGATCATTGCTCATGTTGATCATGGGAAAACCACCCTTGTCGACAGGATCATTCAGGAGTGTAAGGTCCTTGATCAGAGAAAAGAGGCGGGCGATCTTATACTTGATAGTAATGATCTTGAAAGGGAGAGGGGCATCACAATAATTTCAAAAAATGTCGCTGTTAACTATAAAGGGGTCAAAATAAACATTATTGATACACCGGGGCATGCCGATTTTGGCGGTGAGGTGGAGAGAGTTCTCAAAATGGCTGACGGAGTGCTTTTGCTGGTGGATGCCTTCGAGGGACCGATGCCTCAGACCAGGTTTGTCCTTGGCAAAGCGATCAATCTGGGTCTGAAGCCAATTGTGGTTGTAAATAAAGTCGACAAGGAAAATTGCCGGCCCGATGATGTCCAGCAAGATATCTTTGATCTCATGTTCAACCTCGACGCTACCGATGAACAATTAAATTTTGAAACAGTCTTCGGTTCGTCAAAATACGGCTGGATGAGTATGGACTGGAAGAAGCCGGCCACAGACATAACTGTTTTACTTGATACTATTTTGGAACAAATACCTGAACCCTTATATGTTGAAGGGACTGCCCAGATGCAGGTCGCTTCCCTCGATTATTCGAGCTATGTGGGAAGGATAGCAATAGGAAGGGTCTTCAGGGGAGAGGTTGTAACAGGCAAGGATTACACCCTGTGTAAAAAAGACGGAGAGGTTAAAAAAGTGAGGGTCAGGGAACTGTATATTTTTGAAGGGCTTGGAAGGGTCAAAACGGAAAGTGTACGCTGCGGGGACCTCTGTGCAGTTATCGGCCTTGAAGATTTTGAGATAGGGGACACTCTTGCAGACCTTCTTTCACCCGAAGCGCTGCAGAGGATAGAGGTCGATGAACCCACGATGAGCATGGTTTTCACGATCAACAATTCACCTCTTTTCGGAAAGGAAGGTAAATTTGTAACTTCAAGACACTTAAGGACAAGGTTATTAAGGGAGACTGAAAAAAACCTCGCATTAAAAGTTGAAGAAACCAAGTCGGAGGATACATTCAATGTCTATGGGAGGGGAATCCTCCATCTTTCAATCCTTATTGAGACGATGCGCAGGGAAGGTTATGAATTTCAGATTGGAAAGCCAAGTGTGATTCTGAAGGAAATAAATGGTGTCAAATCAGAGCCGTACGAAACTTTATCAATTGATGTGCCTGCTGATTTTTCGGGTAAAGTGATTGAGCTTGTAACAATGCGGAAAGGAGAAATGATGGTGATCGAACCGAAAGGAGACCTTATCCATCTTGAGTTTGACATCCCTGCAAGAGGTCTTATCGGTTTAAGGAACAACATGCTGACAGCGACATCGGGCGAAGCAGTAATGCACCACAGATTCAGGGGTTACGATAAATACAGAGGCGATGATCTTATGCCAAAACAAAATGGTTCAATAACTTCCCTGGAACAGGGAATGGCAACCGGGTATGCTATCGACAGGCTCCAGGATCGGGGACGGTTTTATATTGATCCGGGTGAAAATGTTTACAAAGGGCAGGTTATAGGAGAAAATTCACGTCCGGGAGATATCGAGGTTAACGTAGTACGGGGAAAGAAGCTTACCAACATGAGGGCATCCGGTTCGGATGAGAGTCTAAAAATTGCCCCTAAGCTGAAATTCTCTCTTGAGGAGTCTATGGAGCAGATCAAAGATGATGAATACCTCGAAGTTACACCACATAATCTGAGGATGAGAAAAATACCCGGGCAGGTTAGGATGCAGTAAATCTCCGACAACATGAAAATCTACAGTTTGAGGATCAGATTTTTAGAAGTGACTTTTTTCAGCGTCCTTTTTGCATTGGTATTTTCATGCAAAAAAGAACCTGACTGTTTTAAATGTACTACAACCTTTGATGTAACGTATCAATACGAAAACACATTCGAAAGGTTTTCAACTTCGGATTCTCAAAATTTCTGTGATATGTCTGAAGCGGAAGCGACAGATTATGAGGCAAGTAACACCGGTACCTCCATTGAAGAAAGCGATGACTTTATAACAACGACCGTCAAAACCACAAAATGTACCAGGTGAGGCAGTTAGTACTCATTTAAAAAATCATTCAGAGGCTTCAGTGCTTTTGATGCACCGATAATTAAATCAAAGCACTTCTCACTGACTATTTCCTTGTCTGATATTGTTCTTGCAGCCAGAAAACTCTTCATTTTAAGAAGCTCAATATTGGGATGATCTTTCGGGTATCCCTTAGGCGCTGTTTTGAGTTTTTCTCCCTCAATATCCCCAAAGATTTTTTTAAATTCTTTATTGTTAATGATTTTTAGAAACCTGTCACCTTCCTCGTCTATTTTCTCCCTGATGGCAGTGAGCCATGGCATGGGGGGCATATAGGCACCGCCAGCAATCATGCTGTTATCACCCGGTTCGACGTGAAAATAATATCCTGCAAGCCTGTCGCCGTTTTTCCTTCCCCCCCTTACAATAAAAGCGCCCAGGTGTGATTTGTACAGGGTTTTATCAGGTGAGAACCTGATGTCCCGATTTATCCTGTAAGTGCAACTCCTGGCTTCCAGGCCTTTCAGAATTGGGTCAAAGACTGCAATAGCTTCAATCATGGACTGAACAAATATTTCATAGTTCTTCTTTGCCTCTTCATATCTTTTGTGGTTCAGCAAAAACCAGTCTCTGTTATTGTTGCATTTAAGCTCTGTTAAAAATTGCAGCATTGAATTTTGAATCTGTACCATAATAAATCCGGATAATTGGTTTTTATAATACAAGTTTAGTAAACTTTTCACGAATAATCTTTAGTTGCATTGAATTCACTGCAAGTTGATCTTTCATTATATTTAATTAGTTTTGAACAAATCAGAAAACAAACCGGAACAGGAAATGATCAATGATGAAGGATTAAAAAGGGAGATTGGCACCTGGGGACTGGTATCCAACTCTATCAATATTATTGTCGGTGCGGGGATCTTCATTCTCCCTGTGATTATAGCAGAACGTCTTGGAACAGGAAGCATCTGGGCGTATTTGTTGTGTGGCTTCCTTATGATGCTCATCATGCTTTGCTTTGCGGAGGTTGGAACCAGCATTACGAGGAGTGGCGGAGCCTATTCTTATATTGAGGATGCTTTTGGAAAATATGCAGGATTTGTTACTACGAATATTTTCATCTTCGGTGCAGCAATAATGGCAAATGCTGCTGTAGCAAATGGTCTTGCCGATACGCTTGCTTATTTTTTCCCTGTTTTTAAAGTAACTCCGGTAAGAGTAATGTTTTTTGGATTGATTTTTGGTGGTCTGGCCTGGTCGAATGTAAAAGGCGTACGCAATGCGATCTTTATTGTCAAATTCAATACCATTGCAAAACTAAGCCCTCTTTTACTTATCGCGCTTTTTGGATGGTTTTTCGTTACTCCGTCCAATCTTTCCGGGATCAGCGTAAATTCTGTTCCTGATCTTGGGGAAATGTCACTCATCCTGATCTTTGCATTTGTCGGAGCCGAAACGGCCCTCAATGTAAGCGGAGAAATTAAAAATCCCGTAAAGACAATTCCACGGGGAATAATGTTGAGTGTCCTGGCCGTTGTAATTCTGTATATTCTGATTCAGACGACGGTGCAGGGCATCCTCGGGGCATCAATTACTGACTTCCGTGATGCACCCCTTGCAGAGGCTGCCCGCCGGATGATTGGTCCTGTCGGGGCGTCTATCGTGATCATCGGGGCTACCTTTTCAATGTTTGGAAACATAAGCGGAATGGTACTGAATATGCCCAGAGTCCTTTTTGCAGCCGCAAGGGACAGGGTTATCCCGTTCAAAGGGCTGGCAAAAGTACATAAGCATTACCTGACTCCCTATATTTCAATAGTCTGTTATTCGGCGCTCGGATTTATTTTTGCTTCAATCGGTGAATTCAAGCAGCTGGCATTGCTTTCAAGCGCCTCCTATTTATTGATCTACCTTGGTGTGGTCCTCTCAGTGATCAGATTCAGGATATCAGGAAAAACAGGGGAGGGTTCCTATAAAATCCCCGGAGGCTATTTTATTCCAGGCCTTTCAGGACTTGTTATTATCTGGATGCTGTCAAATATTCCTCTGAATGAATTGGGAGCAATGGTGATATTTATCGCTGTCATTACGATCTTGTATTTCATTCTTGAATTCTTCAGGAAAAAGCATTCATGAGGGGGAGACCTTTCCCAATCAAGCTGCACAGTTCAGTGATCATAACATTAAGCTCCCGATAGAAGTATTCGAGATTATCATTGATGTAATTTAAGATCAATTATATAGTTGCCGCTATTTATCTCAGTTGATGGCATTTCTTTTATTATAGTTTCCGAGTTCATGGTAAAAGCCTCGACACTATCAGGGATTTTTACGCTTGCTGTACAACCGACAGGAATTTTTATTTCCATTGTCAGAAAATTGTTTTCTTTTTTCCAGTTCACAACCACTGCCCCGTATGGCGTTCCTTTGGTTGTCTTTGCCCAAGTGACTCCTTCAGGGATCTGGGGATCTATTAATACATGCCTGTAACCGGGGAAATTGTCATCACAAATTATTCCTCCTAAGGCCTGATAGAACCAGGAGCCGATACCGTTATAGCAGTTATGTATCCTGCTCCGTGCCCCGTTCCAGTGTTCCCATGTAGTTGTAGCGCCGTTTTCGAGCATGTACAGGTAACCGGGATAATCTTTCTTTTTAAGGATGCCATATACAAGTTCAGTCTGATGGTCCCTGACTGACCATTCAGTAAAGACGGGTATGCCAACAAGACCGCATGAAATATGTCCTTTGTTATCGGTATTAATTACTTTGAACAAGTTCTTTTTGATTTTTTCTTTCAGGGAATCAGGGACAACACCTGCAAGCAACGGATAAGTGAGATCGATTTGTGAACCACTGGCATAGCTGTAATCTGTTAGATCCAGAAATTCATTATTGATACTTTTTATGATAGATTCCCGCCTGGCAATGTATTTTTCCTGATCTTCATCAGCTCCAAGGACCTTAGCAATCTTGGACATAGTTTCATAGCAAACCGCCATAAAACAGTTATTTACAAGATCTACTGAAGATTTATCCGTCTGATCGACACCTTCAGGGGTTGCCCAGTCTCCCAGGTACCATGACCGGTATTCGGTTTCAGGCCATGGCCTGAGAAGATCCTCAGAGCTGTATTTATCAGTATAGCCAAGCCACTTTTGCATTACAGGGTAATATTTTTCGAGGAAACTGATGTCTCCATAGTTCAAATAACTCCGCCATGAGGCAGTGATGATGAATCCGCACCAGTAGGGTCCCCCTCCCGCAGAGTAAGGGTTAGGTGCAGTGTGTGGCATTCCACCGTCATCATGTATGCAATCGGCCCAAGCCTGCAGCCAGTTTGAGTAGAGCGGCGCAACGTAATAGATGGTTTGCGCAGTTTCAGTGGAAGCATTGCCGTCACCTCCATAGCCAAGGCGCTCGATCTGGGGACAATCAACAAGGTATCCGCCAAGGCTCAGACATTCCAGAGTATAAGATATCATGTCATGGATCTTATTCAGATCGTTATCAGAACATTCAAATGCCGATGCTCTGCTGTACCCGGTATGTATAAGAAAACCCGTAATATCAGTTTTGGCAGGTTTATCTCTGAGGTTTAATATTTTTATATAACGGTAACCATGATAATTGAATTTATTTATAAAGACCTCTCCGCCCTTGCCATTGGCTATATACCTGTCAATTTGCCCCTGATCTGCAATGTTGCCATCCTTATCAAGATGATCGGAGTATTCCAGCATGACTATCTGCCCCTTTTCCAGCTTTGGGAAATGAATTTCGAACCAGCCTGTAAGGGTTTTCCCCATATCAATCAACCAGATGTTAGTTCCCGGCGATGTAATTGAATCCGGTTTGAACGATCCGGTGATTTTGTTCATTTCTGTCATCTGTGGAGTTACTTCATGAACCGGCACATCAAATGTTTTAACCGGAATCCAGGCAACCTTATCAATCGCTCCGGCTGAGAGATCAGAAAGTATCAATGAACCGTCAACAGTTTCACCTCCGAATCTTCCCGGGCGCCAGGTTCCAATTGTTGAATAGCCGCTCTTTCGTCCTGTCCATGTACTGTCTGTGCAAAGAAGCGTTTTCCACCTGCCTTTTTCAAGGCTTTCAATCTGTGCCTTTACAAGCGGACCATCACTAACTACTCCTGGCAGTCCCTTGCTGTACCAGCCCTGACCTGTCCATATCACCAGATCATTTCTCCCTTTTCTTATCATTGAGGAAATATCGTATGTTACTGAAAGAGATCTTTTGTTAAACTGGGAAACTGATGGAACAAGCACATTTTCACCAGCTTTCTGTCCATTCAGCCAGATCTCATGATAACCAAGTGAATTGACATGAATAAATACTGTGCCTCCTTTCCCTGGAACATTAAATGATTTTCTCAGCTGCGGACTTTCGCAATTTTCCGAATCACCTGATAATCCTATATATTCACCTTTCCAATCCTCTTTTTCAAGCAATCCGGCGCTGAATCCTGCAGCTGCACTCCATTCCGATGTCTCGCCTTTTTCATTCCATACCCTGACTTTCCAGTAGCATAATGATCCTGATGATAGGCTTTTACCGCTATATGGAACAAGGACACAGTCCGATGAGAGTATCTTACCTGAATTCCAGAAGTCAGCTTTATCTTCCTTAAGCAACTTAACGTCGCTGGCCACGAGGATCTGATAAGCTTTCTGGGATGTTCCGTTTTTTGTTGAACTGATCCTCCAGCTGAACCGGGGAATTTTAGTTCCGATGCCAATCGGATTATTCAGATTTTCACACTGAAGGTCATATAGTTCTGTTTCGTTATTCCCTGAAACACAGCTCAAGAGTAAGAAAATAGCGGGAGCGCATCTTAATAAATGAACCAGATTAATCATAAGTCAGGTTATAGGTTTAATCAAAGATCAGAATTTTCCCATTCAATACGCTAAAAATTTTCACAGGGGCTTTAATATATGCGGTAATCTGTTTAATTTATTAGCTTTGATATCATAAACATAATCACATTGAAAATGACAATGAAAAGAGTGCTTTATGGAGTGCTGATACTTCTTGGCTTAATATTGGCAGGTGCGTGTATTTATCTGAATTCAGTTCTCCCCATCATCACCGGCTATGCCGCTAAAAATCTTTGTTCGGACGTTTTTATTTCCGGGAGAAATCCGGAAGAAGTTGAAGCTGTTGACCTTAACTTTTCTTTTATTAAGTATACGAAAAACAAAGTGAATTACGATGAAAAGAGTGTGACCAGCAGCTTTTTATGGGGCAGGTCGAAAGCAATTTTCAGGGAAGGATTCGGTGCGACGCTGTTAAAAGATGTTCCCGAAGAGGTTCTCCGTAAAGCTGTGTATCCGGCAGATACGGATCCAGGCTATTTTCAGGATACAACTGCATGGCCTCTGGGAAATGCCTTTTCCGATACAGTCACAACAGGAATAGACAGGGCAGCACTCGCAGGAATAACGAAAAGTCTGGTTAATGATAATGCGTATAATGGGAATGCATTTGCGTTCATGGTAGTCCATAAAGGGATTCCTGTAGCAGAAGCTTATAAACCTCAGTTCGATCGGAATACGCGGTTCATAAGCTGGTCGATGGCTAAAAGTTTTACAAATGCTCTAACTGGCGTGCTTGTAAAAGAAGGTAAAATGGTTATTTCGCAACCGGCTGACATTGATGAATGGAAAGGTGATGAACGAAGCAGCATAACCCTTAATGATCTGCTACAGATGCAGAGCGGTCTGAAATGGAATGAGGATTATGGCAGCAGGTCTGATGTAAATCTTATGCTTTTCGATGAAGGCGATATGAGTAAATATGCCATAACCAGGCCTCTTGATCATCCTGCCGGAACCTGGTGGTATTATTCTTCAGGAACAGCAAATATTGTTTGCTACCTGATCCGGAAGGAATTTGAAAGTGATTCTTCACTTTATGCATTTGCCCAGGATCAGTTTTTTGAGAAAATAGGAATAACAGACGCAGTCTTTGAAACAGATCCTTCCGGTGACTTTGTCGGTTCCTCATACCTGTATGCGACAGCAAGGGATTATGCCAGATTTGGATTACTCTACCTGAACGACGGAGTTTTTAACGGTGAGCGCATTCTTCCTGAAGGATGGATCGATTATACCAGGACGCCCGCTTCAGACAGTAAAGGAGGTTACGGAGCCCTGTTTTGGCTTAACAGGGGAGGGGAATATCCTTCGGTTCCACCCGATATGTATTCATGCGAAGGTCATGACGGGCAGATGATCTTCATAATCCCGTCAAAAGAACTGATAGTTGTTATACTTGGTTATTCGCCAAAGCCTGACCATGAGATGGAACTGGACAGGCTTCTGAAAGATATTCTTGGTACTCTGTAAGGCGGACCCGGGAGGAGTAATGATTTTGTGGTTATTTTTCAACACCCAGATATTCGCAAATGGCCGATATCGCACTAAATTCATCATGATTCATATTATTCACGATTGACAGATCAGCACTGGATCGCAACTTCATTGTTTTGGGATATCTGGTTATTAAGCCCGATACCCGGTTTGCAAGATTTCCTAAAAAGTTGACCTCACTCACGATTTCGCTTTCAACAATCTCTTCATGATCGTAAAGTCTGACCGATACATGAAAGTTTTCATTCTTCGCTGAAACCAAAACCAGGTAGGGAAATTTTTTGTCTGACCTCGAATTTCCTTCATCCCTGGTTATTCTGCAATCCACGTTTGAAAACTCAACCAGATTGTTATAGTAAAAGATAGATAGCTTTGAAAGCAAATTAACTGATCCGTTGAAAACCAGAGAATATGCCATTTCCAGATCCTGGCTGTGCAGACGGCTCCAAAGAACTCCGTTCACCTTAAGCGGAAATTTCTCGGATTTTAAAAGGTCGATGTTTCCAACTGCATTTTTAAATTTTGCATTTGTATTGGGACTTACAAAATTTCCCTTTACAGTGCTCCTGAAATTAAATGAATTCCAAACAATTTCAGAGTTTCCCCGGTCTTCCTTTTCAAGGACATTTATGGCATTATAATCGTCAGGGTTCCAGCTGTAATTTAAATATAACATTACCATTTCACCGGCAAAGTCGATTTTAACTCCATCGTTCATAAATATGATCTTTCCCCTGGAAAATGATATAACACGGGAAGTTATATCAACCGATTTTAACCTGTTATTAAATACAAATGCAGGAAGTTTGTTGCCAGAAGGATCGGTTTTTGAGCATTGAACCTGTAAAAATAAATCGTAGTTGCTACCTGCTTTGTCAATATAAAGAGTAAGGATCAGATATTCATTGTTTTCTGAAAAGACACTGAAAATTAGCTTATTATATCGCGACAGGATCATATATAGTTCAATTGGAGATAATAAACATTGGCAATTTAAATATATTTTCTAAAAAATCAGGCGTTACCAGGGATTTTAGAGGCTCACAATTTATTAACATATTTAGAAATTAGCACCCTTGTAACTGATCAATGCCTTGATTTTGGAGTGTCTGGAGTGCCTGAACTGCCCGGATATTTTCTGTTATTGATTTTATATTAATCAGGGAAATTGTATTATCGCGGACTTTTTATAAATTTAGGTCCTTTTAAACAATTCTTCTTATTTGAACCCCTAAAGGACTAATGTATGAGTGAAAAATTTTCAATCAGCCCGGGCGGAGAGAAATTCCCTTTGCCAAAACCCGAAGATTACAAAAATGAATTTGAAAATCTTGAAAAACGCATTGAGGAGGAGACGTGCATAAAGGTCGTGAAATTGTTGTTGTTATGGGCGTTGGATTTGTCGGGGCGGTAATGGCCGCTATTGTTGCCGATACTGTCGAGAAAAATGGTCAACCTTCAAAATTTGTCATCGGAATGCAGCGTCCCAGTGCACGCAGTTTCTGGAAGATTCCCTATGCTTAACCGGGGAATTTCTCCTGTAAAAGCTGAAGATCCTGAAGTGGATCCCATGATCTCACGCTGCGTTAACGAGAAGAAAACGCTTATTGCAACCTATCACTTATGATGTTCTGAAGCTGGCCGATGTTGTTGTGGTTGATGTTCAATGTGACTATCTGAAGGAGGATCTGGGAAATGTTCGTAACGGACAAACAGATATGGCTGCACTGGAGGCTTCCCTGGGAGTTATTGCAGAACATATCCCGCCATCGGCGCTCGTCTTGATCGAAACGACCGTGGCGCCCGGAACTACAGAACAGGTTGCCTATCCGATAATGAAAAAGGTATTCAAGAAGCGCGGCATATCAAAACTGATCCATTGCTTGCCCACAGCTACGAACGGGTTATGCCGGGACGTAATTATGTTGCCAGTATCCGGGATTTCTGGCGGGTTTGCAGCGGAATAAATGAGGAAGCCAAAGAAACGGGTGGTAAAATTCCTGAATGAAGTGCTGAATACTGAAAAGTTTCCTCTGACAGTTATGGACCGGCCTATCGAATCGGAAACAGCTAAAATTGTTGAAAACAGTTACCGTGCCACCATCCTTGCTTTTCTTGATGAATGGAGTCTCTATGCCGAACGCAATGGCGTTGATCTGATCAAGGTGATAAAAGCTATTAAAGTGCGGCCGACGCACAGCAACATTATTTTCCCGGGTCCGGGAATAGGAGGATACTGCCTTCCCAAGGACGGAGGACTGGGCGTCTGGGCTTACAAGCACATCCTTGGTTTTGAGGATGATATTTTCAAAATTACACCCCTGGCCATCGATATAAATGATACCCGCGGTCTGCATGTCGGTCAGCTTACCCGTGATGCCCTTCGCAATATGGGACAGCCGATTGCCGCAGCCGATGTTCTGATACTTGGTGCAGCATATCGTGAGGATGTCGGGGATACCCGTTACAGCGGTTCAGAAATTGTAATCCGGAAGCTTGCCGAAATGGGTGCCGAGATCAGGGTGCATGATCCGTATGTTGAACACTGGTGGGAATTTGAACAGCAGGATACTTATCCCGGCAATTGGACAGAGCAAAGCACGGTTTTTCCGCAACCAGGAAAAACTGAAGGAGATACGGATTGAACAGGATCTGAATAAAGCTCTAAATGACGCTGAGGCAGTTATCTTTGCAGTTCCGTCATGAAGCGTATCTGAATCTTGATCCTGATGAGGTGGTAGAGACAATCGGTCAGCCTGCTGCCATCATTGATTGTTTTGGAATCCTAACCGATGAAAAGATACAGACGATATTTTCAGCTTGGTTGTGAGGTAAAGGGTCTTGGCCGTGGACATATTCAGCGGATCAAGGATGAAATCCGGAAAGGCTGAAATTATTGAAGCTCTCTGAATCAGCCGTCATTAATTTCAGAATCTCGGGATCCGAATCCCTGATAAGCGCTTTTGCGAAGGCGACAAGTTAAAAATCTAATGTCGGACACTTCGCCAACCTTATTTCCTTATTCTGACAGACTGTAAAATATTTATTCAAAAACTGCCTTGGTTGAACATTTAAAAATGTTTATAACTTCGCGGAGTTTAATTATTTCCATATTATTCAGCTGATTTTCATCATTTTGCTATGATTAGAATTAATCAATTGATACTCAGTGTATTAATCATATCTCTTGTATCCCTGCTTACAACAAACGCCCAGATGGGACTGGAACGGCAATGGCCATCATATCGGGGTTATATGTCGTCAGGCGTTCTTGATAACGCAAACCTTCCCGAATCATTTAATCCTGAAAAATCAGTCAATATCAGGTGGAAAGTTACTATACCGGGCCTAGGTCTTTCAAGCCCGGTGATCTGGGACAATAAGCTCTTCATTACAACCGCTGTAAGTCAGGTTGATCACCAGGGAATAAAGACAGGCATTTTTGGGGACGGCCTCCCTGTACCAGACAGTTCAGTGCATGACTGGAAAGTAATCTGTATTGATAAATTCTCGGGAAAAACGATCTGGGAAAGGACTGCTTATACAGGTGTCCCTAAAATCAAAAGGCATCCGAAATCGACTCATGCGAATGCTTCTGTAGCAACAGATGGAAATTATGTTGTTGCTTTCTTTGGTTCGGAGGGCTTATTTTGTTACGATTTTAGCGGGAAACTGATCTGGAGTAAGAACTTTGGCATACTGAAGGCTGTTGCATTTGATTACCCGGCAGCCGAGTGGGAATTCGCCAGCTCGCCTGTTATTTATAATGGAAGTCTTGTTATCCAGTGTGATGTTTTGGAAAACTCGTTTCTGGCTGCATACGATCTCAAATCAGGGAAGGAATTGTGGAAAGTAAAGAGGAATGACCATCCATCGTGGAGTACACCGAATATATACAGGAATTTAAACAGGACAGTAGTTGCAGTAAATGGTTATAAACATCGTGGCGGATATGACCTCGCAACAGGGAAGGAGATCTGGAGGATGTCGGGTGGGGGAGACGTTCCGATCCCGACTCCTATAACCGGCGATGATATCATTTATTTCAACAGCGCTCATGGATCAAGTTCACCTATCCTGGCGGTCAAAACCAGTGCTGTAGGTGACATTACCCTCCGTTCAGGCGCAAAAACCAATGAATTCGTAAAATGGAGCATTCCAAGGGGCGGATCATATATACATTCATTGCTTCTTTATCATGGGTATCTTTATAATGTCAACTGGAATGGAACGATACAATGCCTTGATCCGGAGACCGGCAGCGAGATTTATAATGCAAAACTTGGGAAGACAAGGAGCTTTATTGCATCACCTGTAGCTTCAGATGGAAGGATATATATTGTTGACGAAGACGGCACGGTTTACATTATCCAGGATGGACCTGCTTTCAAACAGTTACAGGAAATACCACTGAAAGATATTTGCCTGACAGCGCCTGCCATTACAGATGGAATGATCTTTTTCAGGACGCAGAAATACCTTTTTGCTTTTGGGAAATGAATAAACAACTATTTGAACTCATACTCCGTTTGACAACCCGGATAACTGATTTATTCATCATTTTGTCAATCTGCTCTATTTCTTCAAAATTAAGCATCAACTAGTTCTTAAATGGAATGATTTTTGAAGGACAATCAACAGACTTAACCATGCGATGAAGAAAAATCTGTTAATTATTCTGGTTTTAGCATCTTTTCTGTCAAACTGTGAAAAGAGCAGTTATCCGGTAAATTTTGATATTAACTATCCCACAATAATCAGAAAAATTGATGCAGAGCAGCTGACCAGGCTGCGATCAGATTACTCTGAAAGAAATTCATACCTGTTCTCTTCTTTAAATCAATTTGGTTATTGTGCGCCACCTGAGGAGTACAAAGAACCAGAATCAATGTCATCAGGCTCTGTTTCGTCCCCCTACGAAGCGATATCTGTTGCAAAAAGATTCATTGCCAAAAATTCTCAGTTTACGGGGATAGCAGATACAAATGACCTGCATTTTATTCAGGTCCGGGAAACTTCAGGTAACCAGGATGGATTGAATCGCTGGCATCTTCATTCTGAACTCCAGAAGTTTGATTCAATTGAAGTATTGTCAACACAAATCATAATTACTATCAGAGGCAAAGAGGTTTATTCGTGTGTTGGAAACTGGTATCCTGAAATATATATTCCTGACGAGATTAAAGTAAGCCTGGGCAAGGCAAAAGAGATCCTTCTGAATACAACGGCAACACACTATAACATCGCCGGACAACCATATTATGTCAAAGTCTCTGGCGAATCTCTCAGCAAAAGTACGTCAAAGCTGATGGTTGTCCCGATAGTGACTGCTGATCAGACTGAACTGCGGTTATGCTGGGAGGTTAATATCCCGTCACCGGTCTTTTTCATAATGTATATTGATGTTATGACAGGCAGAATTATCAAACAGGAGCCTACAATAATCTCCTGAAAGAACAGATCCCAATCTTAAAACGTAAGACATGAGAACCCATTTCATTTATTCATTCCTGCTGATCCTCACAGCTGCAATCAGCTCATGCAAAAAAGAATTTCCCGATGATCCCCTGGGATTAAAGGATCTTTCCATAAGCAGCTGCAAATCAAAGGGTGATATTGTAAAAGGTATTGAGCCGGAGTATATTCTAATAAAAACCGTTGATGATTATTACCTTTTATTCAATCACATCAATTCTATGTTTAACTGTGAACCGGGACAAATTACTGTCTCCCTGGAAATTGTAGCCGACACGATCTCAATAGATGAAACCGAAGAGACCTCATTGGCTGATTGCATCTGCCAGTATGATCTGGAATTCAAATTAGGACCTTTGCAGTACGGGGAGTATTTCGTTAAGTTTCAGAAGGGGGGAGGTGTATTTAAGGAATACACGCTGAATTTCAGGAAGTCTACTGATGTTAAGATCGAAATCTGAAATTTTTCTTCTTAATTTTATATCCCTGGCGCGAAAAACTACCAGTTCTCTCATAGGGGACTGGTCATCTGACATTTTTGCCTTTCCAGGATCATTTAAGCCTGTGGTTTCCTTTATAAACCGGTTCAGCTGTTAGTCTCCTCCGATATTTTACTATAAAATCGAGCTCTTTGTCGGTAAACTCCGGTTGTTCTTCTATTCTATTTTTATAGAACGATGTCAGACCATACATTTATGACAAATTCATTATTAATCATGAAAAAGATGGTTATTACCCTGATATACTTTTTTGCTTTGACAGCAATCAGCTCCGGCAAAACCTTATCAGTACCTCAGGACTCTGCATGGACTCTGGAAAAATGCATACAGTATGCATTGGAACAGAATATCCAGGTGTGCTTTTAAAACTCGATTTTATGTTTAAAAATTATTTCAAAACCGCATTCAGAAGTTTGATCCGAAACAGGAATTACACTATTATCAACATCGCCGGACTGGCTGTTGGTATTGCCGTTTGTATGATGATCTTTATCATAATACAATTTCAAACAAGCTTCGATAATTTTCACTCAAAGAAAGATCGCATCTATCGTGTGTTAACCGAATATCAACATGCAGATGCAGCAAATACTAGGAAAAGATGTTCCTTTTCCTATGCCCGCAGGATTGAAAACAACTTTTGCCCAGATAGAACAAGTAGCTCCGATTTGGGCAAGCCACAATGATAATTTGCTGATACCTGACGATAACGGAACAACGATAAAAGCATTTAAAGAAGACAAAGGTGTATTTTTTACAGAGCCTTCATTCTTTAAAATGTTTGATTACCCGCTGCTTGCAGGTTCGTATGAATCATTGAAAGATCCGAACAACGTATTGCTTACAAAAGAGATTGCAGAAAAATACTTTGGTGACTGGAAAACAGCGCTGGGAAAAACCATTAACCTGAAAGCAGGCGGCTCTCTCTTCAGCCATGGCACTGATGTATTGAAAGTTTCAGGCATTCTTGCAACCATACCTGCCAATACAGACTTTCAACTAAAACTTGTTGTGGCTTATGGAACAGGCATTACCGAAGATATGTCAAAAAACACTGATTGGAAGGATAGAACGAATTCTGATTTCGGTTGCTATGTTTTGTTGCCGCCGAATATTTCTGTTGACAATTTTAATCAACAATTAAGAGCCTACTCACTAAAGATGGAATCTCCTGAAAATAAGGATAGTCATATTATACAACCATTAAGTGCTGTTCATTACGATACACAAACGGGTGATTACAGCAACAAAACAATCAGCCGTCAACTGCTTAATGTTTTGTGGCTGATTGCAGCATTCATCCTGTTAATTGCCTGCGTCAACTTTATCAACCTTTCCACTACACAAGCTGTTAATCGTGCAAAAGAAGTCAGCGTAAGAAAAGTTTTGGGAAGTAATAAATCTCAATTGCAAATCCAGTTCATCATCGAAACATTTTTGATAGTTATAAGTGCTGTAATACTTGCAAGTAGTTATTACAATTCTTGCATTGCCTTATATAAATCAACTTTTAGAACTTCCGCTTTCATTCAACAAACTCAACAATCCTGCAATTATTTTATTTCTTTTAATCGTAACAATTGTTGTAACCGCCCTCGCCAGCTTTTATCCTTCTGTTGTTTTATCACGTTTCAGTCCTGTTAATGCTTTAAAGAGTAAATTAACAGCCAATACAGCAAAGGGAATTTCATTAAGAAGGGGCTTGGTAGTGTTTCAATTCATCATTGCACAGGTACTAATCATCGGAACTCTCATCATTGTAAAGCAAATGAATTATTTTATGAATCAACCTCTGGGCTTCGATAAAGATGCAATTATAAATGTTCCTTTCCGTGTGGATACTGCTTTGTTTCAGAAGGGAGGATCATCTAAAGCAACAATTATTGTCAGTAAACGGCGTACAGGCAGTAAGCTTCAGTTCCAATACTCCGGTTGAAGATGCTAATGATATCTGGAGCACATTCAAGTTTGACCATGCAATAAAAGAAGCAGATTTTAAAGCTATTACCAAATTCGCCGACGAAGAATATGTGCCGGCTTATAAATTACAACTGATAGCCGGAAGAAATTTACAGCCTTCTGGTCCAACAAGAGAATTTTTAGTGAATGAGTCGCTTATGAAAAGTTTGGGAATTAAAAACCCTGATGAAATATTGAATAAAGAAATAAGCATGTGGGGTGATCGGATAAAATGTCCTGTTGTAGGCGTATTGAAAGATTTTAATGACAGGTCTTTTCGCCATTATCCTGCACCATTGCTTATTACCACAAATGGAACCATGTATAGCCAGGCAGCAATAAAACTTGAAACGAAAAACATTTCTTCTACACTGCAATCTGTTAAAACAATATGGGAGCAAACATTACCAAACTTTGTTTATGAATACAAGTTTCTTGATGATAAAATTGCAGGTTTTTACAAACAGGAAAACCAGTTAGCGCAGTTGTATGAAATTTTTGCAGCAATCGCCATATTCCTTAGCTGTCTCGGGTTATATGGTTTAGCCTTATTCATGGCAGTGCAGAGAATAAAAGAAGTTGGTATTCGTAAAGTACTTGGTGCCAGCTGCTGCAATATTGTTTATTTGTTTTCAAAAGAATTTATCATGCTCATTGCAATTGCCTTTGCGATTGCTGCACCCATTGCCTGGTATTATCATGCACAACTGGCTGCAGGATTATGCTTATCGCATCAACATCAGTTGGTGGTTATTTGCTGCAGGCGGACTTGTTGCTATAATTATTGCACTTGCAACGATAAGTTTCCAGGCAATTAAAGCTGCGTCTGCAAACCCGGTGAAGAGCCTCCGCTCTCAATGAGCTTCGGCTTTCGAAGACAGTCTTAGCTCTCAATGGACCTGAATAAAGACCACTTTGAACACTAAATAGTTCTGAATATTTAAATTTATAATGAAATTTGTTTGCTAAGAAACTATGAGGAAAGTGACAAATGAAAAAACCACCAGGATTATACTCCACATCCTGGTTTGGATTGTTATTCTGGGTTTGCCGATTTACGCCGCGAGAAGGTTCCAGATGGGAAGCAATTTCCTGTTAATCTATTACACCATCACGGCAATAAATGCCTTAATTTTTTACACAAATTACCTGTTCCTTATTCCGGTGCTTTTCTTTCAGAAAAAAAGGTACAGGTATTATATTGCCGTACTGGCTCTTGTTTTCTTTTTTTATTTCATATCTGACTTTGCGAACCAACAGTATTTCCAGTTATATATCTAAAAATGACAACTCAGATCAGTTTATCGGGCCACCCGGTGAAGAACGGCTCCTGAGACGACCACGGCTTCAAATGAGAAGACCCGGATTCATTATAGCTGTACCTAATGCCCAATTCATCGGGTACGCATCATCTTCACTATTTATGGTATTTCTTTCACTGGGTACTCAGGGTGCTTGAACGTCAGTCAAAAATTGAAAAAATGCAGGAAGAGATGGAAAAGGCAAAGCTCAATGCAGAGCTTGCCTTTCTGAAAAACCAGATCAGCCCACATTTTTTCTTCAATACCCTTAATAATATCTATTCGCTTATCGGGATTAATGCTGAGGATTCGCAAGAAGCTGTTCTGAAGTTGTCGAAGCTTATGCGATACCTGCTGTATGAATCGGAGCATGGAAACACTAAATTGAGCTATGAGATCGATTTCATGAAGAACTATATCGACCTGATGAAATTAAGGATGAGTAAAAAGGTAAGTCTTGCAGTCGAATTTCCTGAGAATACTGATGACATAAATATACCGCCGCTTCTTTTTATCCCCTTTATTGAAAATGCCTTCAAGCACGGCATTACTACCCGGGGCAAATCGTTTATCAGTATCAGTCTCTCGTCCACACCTGAAGTTTTGATCTTTAAATGTTCAAACAGTAATGCAGGAAAAGGAACCCCGGATACACAGCGTGGTATAGGACTGGAGAATGCGAAAAAAAGACTTGCACTGTTATTCCCGGGAAAACACGATCTGGATATTCTCAAACAAGATGATGAATTCAGGGTTCTTCTGAGTATAAAACTCGCATAATGGTGATCAACACTATAGCTATTGACGATGAACCGCTCGCTCTGGAGCTGGTTTCGGGTTATATTGAAAAGACTCCCGGGCTGAAGCTTGCGGGAAGGTTTGATAACCCTCTCGATGCATCGGAATTCATCATTGAAAACGATGTTGAACTAATCTTTCTTGATATCCGGATGCCTGATCTTTCGGGGATCGAGTTTATACGGACAATGGAGAAAGGCCCAAAGGTTATTTTTACCACTGCCTACGAAAAATACGCTCTCGAAGGATACAAACTCGATGTAATCGATTACCTTATGAAACCTTTCAGCTACGAAGAGTTCCTTGTAGCAGTCAACAAAGCGCGGAAGCTGCTGAGCCTGGAACAGCAGGCAGCATCAGGTATCGAGGCAAATAACCAGTTTCTTTTCCTGAAGTCAGATTATAAGATACGGAGGATCAACTTCAACGATATTCTTTATATAGAAGGTTTGAAAGATTATGTAAAAGTCTTTATTCAGAATAAACCAAAACCAGTGCTTTCGTTAACTTCCCTGAAGCTACTTGGAACAAAACTTCCCCCTGAAAAATTCATGAGAGTGCATCGTTCATTCATTGTGAACCTCGAAAAAATAGAAACTATCGAAAGGAGCAGGATCGTATTCGGAAATGAATACATTCCTGTTGGTGATCAGTACAAGGAGAAATTCCAGGAGTTTCTTGATAAGAATTTTCTCTGATGAAATAATCTGGGTGTCCGAGGGATCGGGTGGGGGGGAGGTGACTCCCCAATTTTTGCAATAAAAGGCATTTTTGGAGTGGTCAGGTTATTTGAATTCTGTATTTTTTTCATGGCAGAATACTGAAGGAGTAGTATTTAGTGTCTGACGTACTGACAATTATGTAAAATCATGAAAAAATTTGCTTTATTATAAAATACATTCTATATTTGTAGAACATAATTTTAAAACATAGAAGCATGCGGTTAACAAAAGCTGAAGAACAGGTGATGAAATATCTATGGAATCTTGAAAAAGCATACCTGAAAAATATAATTGACGAATTTCCAGAGCCTAAACCAGCACCAACAACAATTGCAACATTATTAAAACGTATGACTGATAAAGAATTTGTTGGGTATCAACAGCATGGCAGTAACAGAGAGTATTTTCCCCTGGTAAAAAAAACAGAATACTTTTCGAAGCAAGTGAATTCGATGATTAAGAATTATTTTAATAATTCAGCTTCGCAGTTTGCATCATTCATCACCAATGAAACAAACCTAAATCTGACAGATTTAGAAGAACTTAGGGAGTTAGTCGAACAAAAAATAAAAAATCAGAAAAAATCAAAGTAACATGATGACCTATTTGATTAAATCAACAGTATGCTTATTAGTACTTTATGGATTTTTCCATTTTTTTCTCAGCCATCATAAAATCCTGTTGTTTAATAGGTATTACTTGATTTTTTCACTGGTCTTTTCCATTATAGTTCCTTTTATTGTGATACCGGTGAATTCGAATTTTACTTTAACAAATAGCCTTGACAAATTAACTTTTGCATCGGGACATGTTTTTCAAGGCAGGGAGATCATAACGTTACTTCACCTCAGGTATCACTAAGTATTTTAACAGTTCTTTTTATTATTGTTTCTTTAGTTTTGCTATTGCGTTTTGCCATTAACATATTCAGAATCACAGGAAAGATTATTAAATGTAAGAAAGTTGAAAATGTCAGTACAACACTAATCCTTGTCGAAGAAAAGACTTTACCATATTCATTTTTCAGGTATGTTTTTGTAAATAAATCGGATTTCGAAAGCGGAGGGATTAAGAAAGAATTATTAATCCATGAAGAGGCTCATTGTTTACAGTATCATTCGGTTGATATTATCCTGCTTGAGTTAATAAATGTATTCTTCTGGTTTAATCCTGCAATCTGGCTTTTCAGAAAAGCAATCCTTTTAAATCATGAGTATTATGCTGATAATCAAGTACTGGCATGCAAAGAGGCTTTTGAATATCGTGAGTTATTGGTAAACCTGGTCATACAAAACAGTACAAACTATCTGGTTAGTAATTTCAAATATTCATTAATTAAGAACCGGTTAATTATGATGACAAAGAGCAGACCTTCACACACTGCATATTTAAGAAAGATTTTTGCTATTCCGTTATTCTTAATATTGGCGATTATTATAACGTTTTGCCAAAAAATTAACCAACAAACGGATATTGTTTTTAATTACCAGGATGAATGGTGGTATCCTATACTAAAAAAGCACAATGTTGTACCAGGCGGGTTCAATAATTTCGAGAGAATATTCGAAATGGGAACTAAAAACTCAATTAATGACAGAGTTGTAACGTTGGAGAATGCTTTTATCCTGTCAAGACCTGATAATTCTGGATATTTCATAATAAAATCGCCTTTAGTCTATCATGATCTGGATAAAAATACAATTAAAGGTGAAGATGGAATAATTGAAATGTATAACCTGACGTCAGGAGACATTAAACCAACTCAAACGTGTCATTTTAAGGATTTCATAATTCAGTTGGGCGGAACTAAACTGAATGTTGAAGCGGTAGAAATGGAAAGTGTTGTCTACCCAAAGAAGTAAGCACCAGCAGATAACCCGTTGGTAAAGTCCTGGGTTCACGTCAGACTTGATCAAGCTTCGTTTTCAGGATGATTTGAAACATTCTACGGATGTATTTTCCTATAATTAATATTATGTCAAATAGAATTAACTTAAGTTAGTTTTTCAGCGAGAATTGCCCTTCCCTATTTTGTGTATTCAGTTAAAAACAAAATCTGATTATTGATTAAGATAATACCCTATCTCATCAGGCGTTGATCTATCAAGCATTGGCAGACTCGGAATTGAAAAAAGATTTACATCTGCATTCTGGATTGCTCCCCATTTTGAAGTTCTGATGAACTTGTATCCGTTTCTAACAGCTGCAGAAATTATTTCAGAATCGTCAGCTCCGTTACCGTATGGAAGTGAAAGTATTGAGATTTCACCCGGAGTGTGGCTTTCGATAAGCTTACGTGATTCACGGAGTTCATAGTCAAGAAATGAGTTGTATTCGGCAGAAGTGCTGAATCCGGATTTTCTGTCAAGCAGATAAGTATGTGAATATGTATGGGATCCGAATGTAAAGGGTTTTTCCCCGTTTGTATCTGTATAGTAGCTCATTTCTTCCACTTCATTCCAGGTGATGAAAGAGTCATGACCAATCATGTAAGTCCAGAGAAAAAATGTTGCTTCCACCTTGTACTTTAATAGCAGTGGCTTGACGAGTGTAAACCATGAATGGTCGCCATCATCAAATGTTATTATAGCTGAATTGCCTTCAGGCATTTTCCCGGATGACTTAACCAATACTAAATCATTGAAACAGATGACGTTAATGTTATTTTCCTTCAGATATTTCAGGTCCGCCTCCAGATCAGCGACACTGCGTTCGTACAAATTCGTTGCATCTCCGTTTACTATTCTGTGGTACATAAGAACTATTATCTTACCCTCCTTTTCGGGTACAGGTTCCTTACGGTCCGAACACCCGGTAAATATGAGAAACACTATTAAAAGGAGTGTCATATGTTTTATCATACCAAAGCCACAGGATTATGTGACAAAATAAGCTAAAAATATTGAAAATAAAAAAGAGGCTGTCTCAAAACATGAAAATGCGTTTTGAGACAGCCCCTTAGCTGATTAATTAATCTACTTATTATCAGTATTTTGTCAGAATTTGTGTTTAGTTCTACTTTTGCTCCAGTTTATCAAGTCTGGCTTTTACGGCATCATACTTATCAGTCATTTTAAGCCTGTAATACAATTCCTTAAGGCTTCTCATCGCATAAACATCATCTGGTTTCAGCTCATGAGCTTTTTCCATATACGGAAGAGCTTTTGCATAAACGGCATTTGCTTCTTCAATAGCTGCATTATATTTCTTTACATCCATTATTTCATTTGCTTTTACGAACATATCAGAAGCTTTGTTGATATAGGCTGCACCCAGTCCATATTGGCTATCATAAAGGTCCGATTTCAGTTCAACTGACTTGGTCAGTTCGACAATTGCTTCATCAAATTTGTTCTGATTCAGGTAGATAATACCTGCGGCAAAATAAAGACTGTAATTTTTCGGATCATCTTCTTTGGCAATCTCAATATATTTAAGAGCTTCATCATTTTTACCGGCTCTTAATATAAAGGTCAATCAGCTGCAGAGTTTACATTTTTGTCACCCGGGAATTTGCCGGGAAGACTTTTCAGCACCGCTTCTGCTTTAGTGGTATCACCGGTTTCGAGGTAACTTTCATAAATCTGAAAATAGGTGTAATCCCCAGGTATTTCATTTCAGCACATTTCTCGAAATACTTGATTGCCTCTGCATATTTACCTGAATTCACTGCAGCAAGACCAGCATTATAATACATTCCTGTATCAATAACACCAACATATTTATCACTTTCAGTAATTTCAATCTGGGTTTCAAATGATTTAAGAGCTCCTGCAAAATCTTTTGCTTCAAATCTGAGTACTTCCCTGTGAGTACAAAGGTCAAGCGCAAGCGAGTTATAAATCATATTGGTAATAATTTTCTTTTTTATGCTCCCTTTTGGATCAAGTTCCATTGCTTTTTCATACGAAGCATATGCTTCACCCAGCGGATCTGTATAAAATGCTTTGAATTTTGGATTGTCAGATTTAAAGACAGCCTGACAGAGTTTACCTTTTGCAAAATAAGTATTAAACCAGTTCATTGGTTTTTTCATTAACCATCGCCTGGTCAATGGCTTCTTTTGCTTTATCAAGAGTTCCCTGGTCAATAAAGCTCAGAGCACTGGTAACTTTTCCCTTCTGAGCCATAGCTCCAAATGAAATACTAACAACTGCTAAAAGCAGAAAAAACTTTTTCATGATTATAATTTATTTAATTTAATTGTCATTAAAAATTTTCCAAATTTATAACATTACTTATTAATCTTCAAATTCTTTGCCATTTTCCTCATCATTATTCATTATTTTGACTCAATACTGCTCTGATCAGGCGTATCCTCATCTTCCTCATTTACAAGCACACATGGCGACTGAAGCAATAATATCATTTTCCTTCAGATTTATCAGTCTTACTCCCTGAGTTGCCCTTCCCATTACCCTCAAAGCGGAAACAGGACTTCTAAGAATATTTCCAAACTGAGTGATTATCATAAGATCATGATTATCAGTTACATCTTTCAATGCAATTAGTGAACCTGTTTTTTCAGTAACATTAATTGTTTTAACTCCTTTTCCTCCCCTGTTTGTTATCCTGTAACCATCAATATCAGATCTTTTTCCATATCCTTTTTCAGAAACCACAAGAATATCTTTTTCTTTGTTTTCAACAGTTATCATTCCAACAACAAAATCAGTCTTTTCATTTGCCAGTCTTATTCCTCTTACACCTGAAGCAGTTCTTCCCATTGGTCTGACTGATGCTTCAGGAAATCTGATTGCTCTTCCTGATTTAACAGCCAGCATTATCTGATGTTTCCCGTTTGTCATTCTTGCTTCAAGCAGTTCATCTCCTTCCCTTACTGTAATTGCATTTACACCATTTATCCTTGGTCTTGAATATGCTTCAAGTGATGTTTTCTTAATAATCCCTTTTGTTGTGCAGAGAACAATAAAATTATTGTTAATATATTCAGTATCATTAAGATTCTTTACATTTATAAATGCTCTTACATTATCATCAGGTTCAATATTTATAAGGTTCTGCATTGCTCTTCCTTTTGAAGTTCTTGATCCTTCGGGAATGCTATAAACCTTTAAGCCAGTAGCATTTTCCCTTTCTGTGTAAAGAAAAGCATTGTATTATGCATTGTTGCAATATAAAGATGCTCAATAAAATCCTCATCTCTGGTTGCACCTCCCTTTGCTCCGGTTCCTCCCCTGTTCTGTCTTCTGAATTCAGTAAGCGGAGTTCTTTTAATATAACCCATATGAGAAATGGTAATTACCATCTCATCATCGGCATAAAAATCTTCAGGATTAAATTCTTCTGCATTGGGAATTATTTCAGTACGTCTTTTATCACCATATTTTTCTTTTATTTCAAGAAGTTCATCCTTAATTATTTTCATCTGAAGATCAACACTTGCAAGAACACTTTTCAGATATTCAATCAGTGCCATTATTTCCTTATATTCAGCTCTCAGTTTTTCCTGTTCAAGTCCGGTAAGCTGACGCAGACTCATTTCAACAATTGCTCTTGACTGTATATCAGAAAGTTCAAATCGTTCCATCAGCCTTTCCCTTGCCATATCAGGAGTCTGTGAAGACTTTGATTATTGCAATTACTTCATCAATATTATCACTTGCAATTATCAGTCCTTCAAGTATATGAGCTCTTTTTTCAGCCTGATCAAGATCAAATTTTGTTCTTCTGATAATTACTTCATGACGGTGTTTTACAAAATAATGAATTAGATCTTTTGTATTCAGTGTTTTAGGACGTCCTTTGACAAGTGCAATATTATTTACATTGAATGATGTCTGAAGTGATGAATATTTATAAAGGTTATTCAGAACAACATTTGCACTTGCATCTTTTTTCAGGATTATAACAATCCGCATTCCATTCCGGTCCGATTCATCATTTATATATGAAATTCCTTCAAGCTTCTTTTCATTTATAAGGTCGGCAATCTTTCGGATCATTTCAGCCTTATTGACCATATAGGGAATTTCAGTGACAATAATGCATTCCCTTCCTGAATGTGTTAGTTCAATTTCAGTTTTTGCCCTGACAACAATTCTTCCTCTTCCGGTTTCACAGGCATCTCTTATCCCCTGTTCACCATAAATTATTCCTCCTGTCGGAAAATCGGTCCTTTACGATATTGTAAGAATCTCTTCAGTTGTAATATTATTATTATCAATATAGGCAATTGTTGCATCAATTATTTCCGAAAGGTTATGTGGAGGCATATTGGTTGCCATTCCAACAGCAATACCTGAAGCTCCGTTCACAAGAAGATTTGGAATTCTTGTTGGCAGAACTGTTGGTTCCGTAAGTGAATCATCAAAATTAGGCTGAAAATCAACAGTATCCTTTATCAATATCAGCAAGAGTTTCTTCTGCAATTTTTTTAAGCCTTGCTTCAGTATATCTCATTGCAGCAGGACTGTCGCCGTCAACTGATCCAAAGTTACCCTGTCCGTCAACCAGCGGATATCTCAGTGACCATTCCTGTGCCATTCTTACCATTGCTTCATAAACTGATGAATCACCATGAGGATGATATTTACCAAGCACCTCTCCTACTATTCTTGCTGATTTTTTATATGGTTTGTTTGATAGAACTCCAAGTTCAGACATTCCGAAAAGTACCCGCCGTGAACCGGTTTAAGTCCATCTCTCACATCAGGTAATGCTCTCGACACAATAACCGACATCGAATAATCGATGTATGCCGACTTCATCTCCTCCTCAATATTTACCTTGATAATCCTCTCTCTCTCTGACATAACAGATTATTAATTAAATAATTATAAATAAATCAGCTATTCACCGGTTTTGAATTACGAAAATAGTTATTATTTGGCTATTTTTGAGCTATTCTAATGGTGAATTTTTAACATTAATTGTTCATAAATGGGCATGAAAATTGCCATATATATAATTATGCATAATTTAACTTTGAAATATTCAGTTATATGTACTTTTGTCGGAATATAATCTGACAGAATGACTGTAGAGTTGATTAAATTTGATAAATTGATAAGATTAAAATATGGATTCACAATTTTCACAAAGGGTAAAAGATATTCTGGGGTATAGCAAGGAAGAGGCTATAAGGCTGGGAAACAGTCATATAAGTCCTGAACATCTTTTTCTTGGAATTCTAAGGGATGGAGAAGGTGTTGCGGTTGAAATCCTTATAAACCAGGGAATTGATCTTCTGGTTCTTAAAGGATCACTTGAGAAGAGCATAAAGGTTGAAAGTCCTGTTCCTGTTGCTGATCATGAGGTTATTCCACTTTTAAGAAGTACTGAAAGAATACTTAAACTTGTTTATCTTGAAGCAAAGGCATCTGAAAAGCACTACAATTGATATCAGAACATCTTCTTGCTTGCAATACTTAAGGATGAAAATGCTCTTGTAACAAGATTCCTTTCAGAACTGGATGTTGATTATCAGTCAGTACGACGAGCTGGTTGAAGCAGAATCGCCAACCGCAAAAGCTGATTTTCCAAGGGATGAAGATGATGAAGGTCAGAGTTTTGGCGGACCAGGGTAAAGGTCAGTCCTCCTCACCTTCCTCATCAAAATCTTCTTCAGATACACCTGTTCTTGATAATTTTGGAATCGATCTTACAAAAGCTGCTGAAGAAGGACGGCTTGATCCGGTTGTTGGCAGAGAAAGGGAAATTGAACGACTTGCACAGATCCTGTCAAGAAGGAAAAAGAATAATCCTGTTCTTATCGGTGAACCCGGTGTTGGAAAATCTGCAATTGCTGAAGGTCTTGCTCTTACGTATTACTAAAAAAGAATGTTTCAAGGGTACTTTTCAATAAAAGAGTTGTTGCTCTTGATCTTGCTTCAATTGTTGCAGGAACAAAATACCGCGGACAGTTTGAGGAAAGAATGAAAGCTATTCTGAATGAACTTTCAAAAAATGATAATATAATTCTGTTTATCGATGAGATTCATACAATTGTTGGTGCCGGTGGTGCAACAGGTTCACTTGATGCTGCCAATATGCTTAAACCTGCACTTGCACGAGGCGAAATTCAATGCATCGGAGCAACAACTCTTGATGAATACCGTCAGCATATTGAAAAAGATGGTGCTCTTGAAAGAAGATTCCAGAAAGTAATTGTTGAACCAACATCAATTGAAGAAACAATTCATATTCTTCATAATATTAAGGAGAGATATGAAGAACATCATAATGTTATCTATACTGATGATGCAATTGATGCATGTGTTAAACTTACAAACAGGTATATTTCTGACAGGCATCTGCCGGATAAGGCAATTGATGCACTCGATGAATCAGGTTCAAGGGTTCATATTTCAAATATTGTTGTTCCTGAGAAGATTCTTTCTCTCGAAAAACAGCTTGAGGATACCAAGAAGGAAAAAATGATGGCAGTTAAGAACCAGAATTTTGAAAAAGCTGCCAGCTTCCGGGACCGGGAAAAAGATCTTCTCGATATGATTGATCAGGAAAAGAAAAAATGGGAAAAAGAACTTGCTGTTAACCGGGAAACAGTTGATGCTGAAAAGGTTGCAGAAGTTGTTGCCATGATGACAGGTGTTCCTGTTCAGCGAATTGCCCAGACTGAAGGAACCAGGCTTCTTAAAATGGCTGATGAACTGAAAGGAAGTGTTATTGGACAGGATGAAGCTATTCAGAAAGTTGTAAAATCAATCCAGAGGAACAGGGCCGGACTGAAAGATCCAAATAAACCTATCGGAACATTTATTTTCCTTGGTCCTACAGGTGTCGGAAAAACACAGCTGGCAAAAGTTCTTGCAAAATTCCTTTTTGATACTACCGATAATCTTGTCAGGATCGATATGAGTGAATATATGGAGAAATTCTCTGTTTCAAGACTTGTTGGAGCACCTCCCGGATATGTTGGTTATGAAGAGGGCGGACAGCTTACTGAAAAAGTAAGAAGAAAACCATATTCAGTTGTTCTTCTTGATGAAATTGAAAAAGCTCATCCCGATGTATTTCATATTCTGCTTCAGGTACTTGATGAAGGTCAGCTTACCGACAGTCTGGGACGACGGGTTGATTTCAGAAATACAATTGTTATTCTGACTTCAAATATCGGAACCAGGCAGATTGCTGAATTCGGACATGGAATCGGTTTTGACACCAGTGCCAAAGAAAGCAACAAGGGATGAACAGACAAAAAGTATTCTTCAGAAAGCTCTTCAGAAAACATTTGCTCCTGAATTTCTGAACAGGATTGATGATGTTATTATGTTCAATTCTCTTGGTAAGGAAGAGATTAATAAAATTATTGATCTTGAACTAAAAGGTCTGTATGACAGGGTTAAATCACTTGGTTATCAGCTTAAAATAGCACCTGCTGCAAGAGATTTATTGCCGAAAGAGGTTTTGATGCCAATTATGGAGCACAGACCACTTAAGACGGGCAATTCAGAAATATCTTGAAGATCCAATGGCTGAAGTTCTTATTAAAGCTGACCTGCAGGAAGGCGATACTATTCATGTTGGATTTAACAGCAGCAAATCGGAAATAAAAATTAAGATTCAGAAGAAAAAAGCAGAACTGCCCGAGAAAACGGATACCGACTTCAGATTAGAATAATATTAAACCGTAGGGACATTGCATGTAATGTACCCTACTAATTTGGATCAGCTGTAACAGGTTCTCCAAACAGATCAAATTCAGTTGATCCTGGTTATCAGGATATTATAGAAATTGCCTGGTTTAAGATCATATTCTGCACTGATAAGTACTTCCTGATCAACTTCAGGACTGTCAATTCAGTTCTTCCCACAAAAAATTCACCCTCCCTCCTGTCAATAATTACTTTAAATATCTTTCCAGTATTTTTCCTGTTAAGCTCTGCTGAAATATCCTGCTGAATTTCCATAAGTTCAGCAACTCTTGATTCTTTTACCTTCTCCGATATTTCATCCTTATAATTTTTATATGAATATGTTCCTTCTTCATGCGAATAGGCAAATACACCAAGTCTGTCGAACCTGAACTCTGATATAAATTCTTTAAGTTCACTGATAATCCTTTTCAGTTTCTCCCGGATGACCTGCAATAAGGGTTGTTCTGATAACGGCATCCAGGATTTCATTCCTGATCTGTCTGAAGCAGTTCCCTTGTTTCCTTCCTGTTATGTGACCTTTTCATTAATCCAAGCATATTATCTGAAATATGCTGAATCAGGAATATCAATATACCTGCAGATCCTTGGATTATCTTTCATTAAGCGGAATAAGCTCCATCGGAAAATTTGCAGGATAGAGATAATGTAGCCTGATCCATTCAAATGATTCAATTTTCAGTAATTCAGTAACAAGTTCAGGGAGTTTCTGTGTTCTTATAAAGATCAAGTCCATAATAGCTGAGATCCTGTGCAATCAGTATCAGTTCTTTAACACCCTTTCCTGCAAGATTTTCAGCTTCTTTGACAAGCTCTTCAACTGGTCGTGAGATATATTTTCCCCTTATCAGCGGAATTGCACAGAATGCACAGGTCCTGTCACAACCTTCAGATACTTTAAGATATGCATAATGTCCGGGACCTGTGAGTGTTCTTTCAGTTAAAAGATCTTTCCTGAAGCTGATCCCCAGTTCATGTCAGGATATCATTCATATTGTTAACACCAAAATATTTTTTTACTTCAGGAATCTCATCTTTAAGCGCATCCATATATCTTTCAGAAAGACAGCCCATTACATAAAGATTATCAATATGTCCCGACTTTTTGGCCTTTACAAACCGGAGAATTGTATCAATACTCTCCTCCTTTGCATCATTTATAAATCCGCAGGTATTTATTATGACAGTTCCGGCTGAAGTATCATCTGAATCATAAACAACTTCATAACCACCTGCACTGAATCTGTTTCAGAAGCTTTTCGGAATCAACAAATTCTTTGAACAACCAGGGTTACAATATTTATTTTCTTATTTTGATTTCGATTCTTTGTTATAATTTCCTCTGTGTTCCTAGTGTTACAGTTTGACTTACCGGTTCAAGAAGTCAGGTTCAATCCAAGTACTGAAGGTTACATAAGATCCATGGATCTGTAAACAGTGTAATGTCCATTAATTATTTTCAGCTGAAAAGTGAATCAACAAATTCAAAACGGATTAAAGATCAGAAGGTCTTCAAGTTTTTCACCGATACCAATATATTTTACAGGTATTTTAAACTGATCGGAGATGCCAATAACCACTCCTCCTTTTGCTGTTCCGTCGAGTTTGGTAATTGCCATTGCAGTTACATTTGTTGCAGCAGTGAACTGTTTTGCCTGTTCAAATGCATTCTGTCCGGTTGATCCGTCAAGCACAAGCAGAACTTCATGCGGAGCTTCAGGAATTACTTTTTCCATAACTCTTTTTATCTTGGAGAGTTCTGTCATAAGGTTGATTTTGTTATGAAGCCTGCCGGCCGTATCAATTATTACAACATCATAGTTGCCTGCAACAGCTGATTTTAGTGTATCAAAAGCAACTGATGCCGGATCAGATCCCATCTGCTGCTTTACCATCGGAACTCCTGCCCTGTCGGCCCATATCTGAAGCTGGTCGATTGCAGCAGCCCTGAATGTATCGGCTGCTCCAAGCAGTACTTTTTTCCCTGCAGTTTTAAACTGATAGGCAAGTTTTGCAATTGTTGTTGTTTTTCCTGAACCATTAACACCCACAACCATAATTACATATGGTGTTGCTTGAAGCGGTGAGCGAAAAATCAGATTCGGGATCTGTGATGATTTTTTTCAAGAAGAGCATACAATTTCTTCTTTAAGAATTGTATTCAGTTCACTGGTATTAAGATATTTATCTTTTGCAACCCTTGCTTCAATCCGTTCAATTATACTAAGGGTTGTTGCAACACCAACATCAGATGAAACAAGTACTTCTTCAAGATTATCAAGTACTTCATCATCTACTTTTGATTTTCCGACAACGGCTCTTGACAGTTTTGAAAAAACGCTCTCTTTTGTTTTTTCAAGACCTTTATTCAGGACTCTCTTTCTTTTCTTTTCCAAGAAATCCCAGCAAAGCCATCAGGATTATAATTATTGATTAAGATAAATATAAAAAAAGCTTCCTTCTGCAAAGAAGAAAGCCTTGAATATCTTATATGTAAGATGTAATGTTACTTCTTTGTGAAGAAGTCTTTAATATGATCATTATGAACGATTTCTTCCTTAAACAGATATGCTCCTGATTTATCTGATTTGGTCATTTTGATGCATTTGGTAAATGCCTTACCGGCTCCTGTTTTAAGTGCTGCAACTACTTTCTTTGCCATAGTATAATCTTTTTACTTTATTTCTCTGTGAAGTGTATGTTTTTTAAGAATAGGATTGTATTTCATCCTTTCAAGACGGTCAGGAGTATTTTTCCTGTTTTTTGTTGTAATATATCTTGATGTTCCCGGCATGTCCGCTTTCCTTATGTTCGGTACATTCCAGAATTACCTGCTGCCTGTTGCCTTTTGCCTTCTTTGCCATTTTCTATCCTGTATTTAATAATTCAAAATGTAACCTTTTTCTTTTGCTTCCTTAAGAACTGTTGTAAGTCCTTTCTTACTGATAAGACGTATGCCTGAAGCTGATATTTTAAGTGAAATCCATCTCTCCTCTTCCGGCAGATAATATCTTTTTATCAAAAAGATTAGGATAGAATTTTCTCTTAGTCCTTCTTTTTGAATGCGAAACGTTGTTTCCGACCATCGCTTTTTTCCCTGTAACCTGACAAATCTTTGACATTGATGTTTGTTTTACTTCTTAACTAACGTTTGTCCTTTAAAAACGAAGCGCAAAATACGTGATTTTTATCTGATTAACCAAATATTTATGCCACTTTTTTTCAACAGAGAATATAAATTGACCGTTATCCACTGATAATCTGTTTTCTAAGCAGGTTAAGTGCAGCAAGGGAAAACCTTTTGATATTTGTCAGCCTGTCATTTCCGAAAATATGCTTTTCAGCAACTGTTCCTGTTCCTGAAGCAACTGCAATCCAGAGTGTTCCAACAGGTTTTTCATCAGTTCCTCCATCAGGTCCGGCAATACCTGAGGTAGCAACTGAATAATCAGTCTTGAACAGCTTTCTGGCTCCTTCAGCCATTTCTCTTACAACTTCTTCACTTACAGCTCCATCTTTCTCAATTAATTTTTCGTCAACTCCAAGCAATCTGGCTTTAATGATGTTTGCATATGCAATAACAGAACCTTTGAAATAATCTGAACTTCCCGGAACACTTGTTATCATATGAGCAATATTCCCACCGGTGCAGCTTTCAGCTGTGCACACAGTCTTGTTCTTTTGAGCCAGAAGTTTCCCGATAACCATTTCAAGCGATTCTTCATTTTCTCCATAAATAAAATCAGGAATAACTGTATAAAGCTTTTTAACCTGCTCATCCACCTGCTTTGATAATTCCTCCGGTCTTTTCCCGGTTCCTGTTAAGTCTCAGTTTGATTATTCCGTGAAGCAGGCAGATAGGCAAGTTTTATGTTTGCCGGCAGACCAGCTTCAAATTCTGTAAGAATCTCAGCAAGTCTTGCTTCAAATGTACCATATGTCATTATATTTCTGTGAATTATAACCTGTGATGTAAAGCGTTTCTTTAGTTCAGGAAGAACATGTTCATTCATAATATATTTCATCTCATAGGGAACACCAGGCATTGAAATAAATATTGTTCCATCCTTTTCAAACCACATTCCCGGGGCAGTTCCGGCTGCATTTGTCAGAACTTTGCATGATTCCGGAACTTCAGCCTGTTTTCTGTTATTTTCATTCATCGGAAAATTCCGCCTGAGCATCATCTTTCCGATCATGTCAAGAACTTCCTTATTCAAAACCAGCCTTGTGTTGAAAGAATTCACACAGAGTCTGTTTTGTAATATCATCACTTGTCGGTCCCAGACCTCCTGTAATAAGAACAACATCTGCTTTTCCGGCTGCATCCGTCAAAGCATTCAGGATATCGACTCTGTTGTCATGGACAGTTGTTTTCTTATGGATATCAAATCCTGCCATGCTCAGTTCCGCTCCCATCCAGGCTGAATTGGTATCAATTGTCTGTCCTATAAGAAGCTCATCTCCTATTGTTATTATTTCTGCTTTCATAAGCACTCCTTAAAAATTCTGCCGCAAATTTATAATTAATACGGCTATCTGCCCCTCCCATTCTCCTGCTCTTTCACTCAATAATTTGGTACGCTAAGCAAAAATAACGGGACGCAAAGTAAAATTGGTTATCAACTAATGATCGAGCTTTAATAAAGTTAGATTGGCGGACCTTAAGGCGTTGTAGTGGAATAAGCCAATTTAACTCACAATTCTATGAATACTCTTCTTCATTTCTCTATATACCTAATAACTTAAATTGATTATAAAGTCAAACTATGAAAAATAAAACTGGTTGTTTCTTATTTCTTCTCTGCTGTTGCAGTTTTTGTGCGGCACAACAGGTAGTCTCTTCAGGAGGGTATGCTGTGAAATCCGAGATTTCTGTCAATTGGATTCTTGGCGGGAGCTTATCAGATGTTCCCGCTATTGATCAAAGTACGCTGAACAAGTTACGAAAAGTACAATTGATGGATTATGAGATTTCCTTGAAGGTATATCCTATCCCTGCAACTGATTTCATTAATATTGAAATCCCTTTGGTTGACACTGGTCGGGTCAACCTTGAACTCTATAGCAGTTCTGGCTTAAAAGTCCTTCAAACAGTAAGAGCTTACCAACCAGTTCTTCAGGTTAATGTTGGTAATTTATCTACAGGAATTTACTATCTGAAGGTATTTCTTTCTTCTTCAAAAGATGGACTCTTCAGGGTTGAAAAGATTATCAAATACTAAAACTTTACAATATGAAAAAAATCTTCACTTTTTTAATAGGGATTGTATTATCAATAACTATTCTCAATTCTCAGGTAGCCCCACCACAGGCATTCAGCTTCAAGGCCACCATTCAAGGTGCTAATGGTCAGACAGTAGTCAACAAAATGATAAGACTGCGTATCTCTATCTTACAAGACGACACGAATGGTTTTACTGCTTATTCTGAGTATTTTACTCCTACTACAAATCATTATTCACAGGTTGATGTGGAAATAGGTCATGGCAATGTGTTATCAGGAATTTTTTCCACAATTGATTGGTCATCCCATAAATATTTCCTTAAAATTGAAGTGGATTCTAAGGGAGGCACAAATTATCAATTGCTTTCGGTCACACAATTATTATCCGTACCATATGCACTATATGCAGGTGCTGCTGGAAATGCCTTCAGCGGTAATTATAGCGACCTTGTTGGAGCTCCAATTTTAGCTGTTGTGGCAACAACAGGAAATTATAATGATCTGTTTGACAAGCCAACTTTATTTTCCGGGGATTATGATGACTTAGTCAACCTGCCATCTTTATTCAGCGGTAATTATGAAGACCTCCTTAACAAACCCACCCTTTTTGATGGCACCTGGAGTTCGTTAACTGGAAAACCTTCTTTTGCTCCAGTCGCCTTCAGTGGAATCTGGAACGATTTAATCAATAAACCAACCACATTAGCCGGATATGGAATAACTGATGCTCTGAGTAATTTGCATCCTGCCAGCGTCATTACTGCAATTGATATTACCAGCTGGAACACTGCGTTTAATTGGGGTAACCATTCCGGACTTTACCGGCCTGTTTCTTATGTTCCAGCCTGGAGTGAAATAATTGACAAACCAACTTTCGCCACGGTTGCTACAAGTGGCAGTTACAATGATTTAAATAATACACCAACAATAGATGGTTCCGAAACAAAAGTATCTGGTGGAACAAACGTAACTGTTACAGGGGTAGGTTCTGAGGCAAATCCATATGTAATTACTTCAGCAGGTGGCTCTGGTGCATTAACCCTCTCGCAGGTATTAACTTCTGGGAATGATGCCGGGGACAATAATATAATAAACCTGAATGACCCGGTCAATGCCCAGGATGCTGTAACAAAAGCTTATGTTGATGCACTAATTCAGCGAGTAGAAGATTTGGAAGGTTTGCTATCCGGGACAAATATTTCTGATATTGATGGCAATATTTATGATGTAGTAACTATTGGTGAGCAAGTCTGGATGGCAGACAATCTTAGAACTACCAAACTCAATGATGGTACACCTATAACTCTGGTAAATGACCTGCATGAATGGGATCAAAATGATGGTAGCCATGGAAGAGCACCCATGGTTTGCTGGTATGATTATGAAACAGCAAATAAAAATATTTATGGAGGTTTATACAATCGATATTGCTTAGAAAGGGATGTGTGCCCAACTGGCTGGCATGTTCCATCTGCTGAAGAATGGGAGGTTCTCATATATTATATTATTAATATGAATGAGCCTCATGGACCTGGTGGGCCTGGTGGGCCTAGTGACAAAATGAAATCCACCGGTACAATTGAAAGCGGTGACGGTCTCTGGCATCAATCCCACTACGATCGAACAACAAATGAATCCGGCTTTACAGGGCATCCAGGTGGGCTGGTTAATGATTATGGTGATCGTTTTGAGGAACTTGGCTATACAGGCGATTGGTGGGGGTACTATTCGGGGAGTCATGAAGAAGAGGTATTTTCTGTAGTAGAACTCAGGTATGACTTTGAGGGTGTGGAGTCAAATCCTGTTGGTCGCTTTGCGAATCCAGGCTATTCTGTTCGTTGCTTAAAGGATTAGATTATTTGACGATTTGATAGTTTGAATGAATTGGCATTTCAATCAGGAGATTTAGTTATTTACTTTCAGTTCAAGTATAAACTAATTCAAATAATTAAAAAAACCCGGTTCATCGCCGGGTTTATATCGGGTCAGTCGTTCATCCAGATTTGAAGTTTGCCCTTTTTAAAATGAATCTGCAGATTCTGAATAGATTATATCAACAAAATATGTCATAAAAGCAGGAAGTATCTTTTCGGACCTCCCCCTTGAGCGGGAAACGGGGGTCGAACCCGCGACCCTCAGCTTGGGAAGTGTCCCTTTGAGTTCTCACCACTGCTTCAATGGCCTAATCGTAATTCATTTTCAGTTAAAAATCAATGATTTAAAAGGAGTAAAACTTAATCATGTTTTTGACTATTTCATCCCTTTTCATACATTTATGGTGCAAATATTGGTGCAAATATTAATAACAGTTCAACATGGCGATTACCATTCCAACCGCAAATCTTTTCCTTGACACCCGTACAAAATTAAAAAAAACTGGTAAACATCCAGTTAAAATCACTGTATATTATCTTGGAGTTAAGAAGCGATATGGCTTACCATATAATTTCACGGAAGATGAATGGGAAAAACTTAATGCCCCAAGACTCCGAGATAATTCATTGAAAGAGGCAAAGGTAAAATTAGATTATTATGTTGGTGATAAGTTCCAACAGTCCCTTAAAAAAATTGATGGTGATTTTGATTTTGAAAAATTTAAAACTGTGTATTTCAAATCCAGTAAAAGTAATCTGGTTAGTAAGGATGTCTATGTTTTATTCAATAGGCAAATCAAAGGTTTCACAGATTCTGGCAATATTGGTACAGCCACAATTTATTCAAGCGCATTGAAGACTTTTCAAAATATCAGAAAAAGATTAACTTTTGATGAAATCACCGTTCCTTTCCTTGAAGAATATGAAAGGAAAATGACGAAAACAGGCCATTCTGTTGCATATATAGCAATGAACCTTCGGAATCTGCGTACCATTTATAATATAGCAATTGCTGAAAAACT
>CAVPGA010000007.1:0-130892 GCA_963703935.1 uncultured Bacteroidales bacterium
TTCATCCTGTAAGAATGACCTTGCTTCGTCCAGGGTTTTTCCTTCTAAATGAACAGCTCCCAATACCGGGATTATAATATTCCCGTCTTTATTTACATTATATCCGATAAGATAACCGCCCCCGGATGCTTGAGTAACTGTAGAGATACTTCCAAGTGTTGTTCCACCAAGGTAATCAATAATCATCCCCTGAGGATTCATTGCTTTAAGTGAGATAGAAAGTACATCTCTGTTTTGTATTTTGTAATCAGGTATCTCCATGGGGAAGTATTGTTCTTCGGATGTTTCGGGTAGATTATTTAGGTAGGCGAGTTTTTGCTGAGTGGTGCAGGAGGTTCCAAATAACAACGTTAGTAACAGGAATGTGGAGTTCAGTTTCATTATTAACTTATTATGATAAAAGACAAAAGTAAAAAGATAAAAAGGTAAAAGGCAAAAGGGAAAAGGGAAAAGTAATAATTAAAATAAAAGACAAAAAAGACCGAGCGTTAAAAAATTAAAAATCAAAAGTCAAAAGTATAAAGACAAAAGTAAAAAAAGGTAAAGAAATTGATTCTCTGGATTTTTTTAGGACGGAACTTAAAATATTTTTAATTTCAAGTCATCCTTAACCTGTAAGTAATTTTTTGTTATTTAAACCAGCTCCCGGCAAGGGCCAATTAGTAACATTATTATTCAATGTTAAGCTAAAACCAATTTTACGATAAAAATAACTATACCCTGAATAAAAATAGAATACTCCCAGAGAAATAATGATCGGATCTGCCGGAAACTTAAACCGGTTTGCGTCACCTGCTGTTGCAAATGCAAAATTTATGAAGAAAAATCCGAAAACGATAAGAATGAATATTACAATTGTCCTTTGGGCTTTTATACGTTGAAAGATCAACAATATAAAATATACGATCGAAGAGATAAAAACAAAGGCTGATAAAATCATGAATCCCAGCTTGTATACCTGAATTATCCACCCCGGGAACATACCAATGTTGGTGCCTGGTTTTTGAGATATTATTATCCCTGAAGAGCTTCTGAAGCTGTTGAGTAAAGAGAGGAGCCTGAGTTCCCACACTTTTCCCCTGTTTATTTTAAGGATCTCCTTATAGAAGGGGGCCAGTTTTTCTGAAAGAACAGGCTCAGGTTTAACCGGATCAATCGAAAAATACCTTGAAAGTTCAGGTTCTGCAATCGAGTAGGTCGAGAATCCCCCATATAATTTATTCATGAATCTCAACTTATCGAGTTTTATCAATGAGCCTTTATGAAGGCTGCCGTTTGTCTCTGTTTTTTCTTTAGCATCCTTAAAGATCTTCAGAATCTGTAAATTGCCTGCAGAAACCTTTTCAGATCCATTTATTGTTTTGATAATTGTATTTCTGGAAACAAAAAATGATCCTCCCGTCGGAAATAAACCGTAAAAGTCACGCTCCAGATAATTTAACAATGCATAACCATTTAGAATAATCAGTACAGGAATAAGAAAGAACATCAAGTTTCTAATTCCCATATCACGAAATGCCATAAGATTTACTGACCGGAATAATATGATAATAACAGAAAAAACCAAAACCATCGGCAATGTGTTGAATCTTGTCAACACCATTGCTGATAATAATAAACCTGAAATTAAGAAATTAAATCCCGATAATCCATTTACACCTTTAATTAAAAACCATATTGAAACTATAAAAAAGAACAGAGTTAATGACTCGGAAAGCACCATATAACCATAAAAAACAGCTGAGAGATTTATCAATATAAAAGATGTTGTCCAGATTGCCGGCACCCTATAATTAAAAACATTGCTAATCAATATTTTATAGATCATTATTGCTGAAAAAAACAGAAGCAAATATTGAATAATAACTGCAATTTCAATAAAAGCGCTATTACCAAAAATCATAGTCAATGTAGCAAGAAACCAGGGATAGAAAGGAGAACGGTGAATAAATGAAGTAATATCACCACCTCCGGTAATTGCCATGGCATATCTGATGTATTCATCTGTATCTCCTACATCAGAAACAGGCTGAAAACTCACAATGTAAAACAGAGTCAAAAGAAACCCTGCACTAAAAAATATCAAATCTGCCTTATGCTTTATTATTTGCATAGAAATTGGCAGGTTCTTTCAACAATCTCATCGACCTCATTTACTGTTAGCCCATAATAAACCGGGAACCTTACAATAGTGTCGCTGAATTTATCACTCATTTGAAGAGTACGTCCATCATGCTTTCTTGAATAATACTCGGATCTGTGGAGAGGCAGGTAGTGTGACAATGCCATAATTTCGTACTTCCTTAAATAACTGATTAGTCCATCCCTTATTGATTTATCGCTGCAGATCAGGAAAAAAGAATTTCCATTTAGTGAAGAGTAATCCGGAATTACAGGTACTTTGACATATTCCTTATTGCTCATTGCTTTAAAACTGTTATTATAGCGGTGCCAAACAGCAAGTCTCCGTTCCTGGATAATATCGATCTCTTCTGCCTGGGCATATAATAAAGCTGCGTTTATATCAGACGGCAGGAATGAGGAGCCGGTATCTTTCCATTCATAGTGAGAAGTTTCCCCTTTGAAGAATTGTGCTCTGTTGGTCCCTTTTTCCCAGACTAACTCTGCTCTGTCGGCGAAATGATAGTCATTTACAGCAAGCATTCCACCCTCGCCGCAATGAATATTTTTTGTCTCATGGAAAGAAAAGCAGCCAAAATGCCCGATACTTCCCAGAGATTTTTTCTTGTAATAGCTTTCAATACCATGGGCATTATCTTCAATGACAAGGAGTTTATATTTTGTTGCCAACGCCATTATTTTGTCCATATCACATGCAATCCCTGCATAATGAACAGGTACTATAGCCTTCGTTCGTTTATTTATAAGACATTCTATCAAGTCTTCATCCATTCCCGGGTGATCAGTCCTTGAATCCACAAACCGCACTAAGGCGCCTTGTCTTTCAAATGCCAGAGCAGTGGATACAAATGTGAACGATGGAACGATTACTTCATCACCAGGTTGAATATCACAAAGAATTGCTGCCATCTCAAGGGCATCTGTGCATGAGGTAGTTAATAAGCATCTTTTAAGACCATAGCGCTGTTCAAAATAACTATGACACTTATGGGTAAATGGTCCGTTCCCCGAAAAATGCCCGTTTATTTCAGCCTCCAGGATATATTGAATGGATTTTTCTGATATCCTTGGTTTATTAAAGGGAATTTTCATCAGTTTTATTTCTGAACGATTTTGCAGGAATTCCTGCTATAATTTCGTTATCATAGTCTTGAAAAACAGCCGATTGCATACTGGCATATACATTGCTTCCAATTTTAATTCCCTCTCTTACCGATGAGTTGAGTCCGAAGAAGCAATGATTTCCAATTCTTATATTAGAAAGTTTTTCTGGCTTATAGAGAGCAAACAAAAAACAGAGATCTCTCTCTTTAAAATACAGGGAGGCATCCTTAAGAGCCCCGATCACTGGTACGCCGGAAATTAGGGCTCCCTTTTCCAAACTATCGATCAGAATTCCTTCGGGTTCGAATGAGTGCCTGTAATTATCCCGGGCATCAATGATCTGTTCAATAACATTTAACGCAGTTCCGACAGCCCCTATAATAATAATTTTTGTGCGCTTCTTCTGCATTTATTTAAATTCAACAGGCATTATGTTTTTGTGAAGCAGACTGCGATGCAGCATTCCTGCAAACAATGATAATATCAGGAAAAGGATACCCACTGACAGAAAAAAAATCAAAACCTTCCATGTTAACGAATTATTTTCTTTCTGGTTAAGGATATTTAATCCAATGGTTGCCAAACCAATAATCAGAGTGGAAAACAGTATACAGGTTTTGATTTTGGAATATGCTATGAGAATAAGTGCCCCATGTTTAAGAAGCTTGAAGAAAGAATAAGAACTCTCCCCGTTTATCCTCTTACAGTGCTTAACAGTAACATTACTTATCTTATTGGTTGTCAATCCAATATACCCGTCAATAAATGTATAAGAGCTTTTCAGGATTGAAATTTTCTCTGCCATTTCTTTCTTTATCAGCCTGTAAGGAGAATAATCAGGATAAAGCCCGGGTATAATGACTTTAAGAAATACTCTAAGGGTTTCAGATGTTTTGACACGAATTCCAGGATGCTGAAGTTTTTCAAATTTAGCGTATACAACATCAAAGTCTCCCGCTTTTTGAGTATTTATCAGATCCTTTATATACTGTGGATCATGTTGAAGGTCCTCATCAAGGGTAACAATCAATTTACCATATGCTTTTGTCATACCATATAGGACCGCGTTATGTTGGCCATAGTTACGGTTTAGCCTGAACCCTCTGACTTCTGAAGGATCTGCCTCGATTAATTCCTGGATTACCTGCCAGCTATTATCTTTGGCAAAATCATTTACAAACACGATCTCATAAGAAATACTTCTGGTCAATGCATTTCCGATTCTCCGGTAAAGCTCCGGAATAGTTTTTTCACCATTATATACTGGTACTATAATAGACAAATCCATCAGAAACTCTTCATAAAAGATTTTGCCTCTGGTCCTTCATTAAAAATAAGATCGATGATACTGACATTATGATTGAAAGGGGGATGAAGCTGATTGTATTCAGGATAACCTGAATAGTCCATCCAGTCAATTCTTATTCCAGAAGCTTCAAATTTCAAAGTATCTAAATATGTCCTTGCATTGGGTCCGGTAATATACTCCTCCGCGCCTGCTTCTTTGCAAATGCAGATAAGTTTTTCAGTTTTGTTTCCACCATATTCATAATCAGAGCAATCCGAGATTTTTGTCTTTATCCCTAAAGTGGCGTTTATGACATTGATGAACTGTTTATTAATTTGCGAAAGGAGTTTCAGTTTTTGAACCGTTAAATACAAATCCCTAAAAATGTCTCTATATTTATTGAAATACAGAGAAGATCCATAATTATGACAGATTTTCTTAAAATGTATTTCTGCCCAGGATTCTCCATCTACTTCAGTTTCACATACTGCCTGAGTAAATTTCCCCTTTGATTTAACAGGTATTGTAAGCCACATCGGTCCGTAGCGTGATTTTATAATGTTCCTGTTCCGCCAGTCCCTTCGAGTATATTGTGCCTTGTCATAAATCACAAACTCATCCACCGAATTTATAATATCGAAATAGCCTTTCCATGGGATGTAGTTTGACTGGAGGACGGCAATGCGCTTCATTTTAGATAAAAGACAATAGAATAATGACAAAAGTTAGAAGAAAAGATAAAAGATAAAAGTAAAAAGATAAAAGTAGTTTTCTGGTAAACTTTAAAGGCTCCGGGTATACTTCCGTCCCGTCAGTCACACTGGTTGCAGTGTACCAACTAAAGATAATGACGTGGTATCCATTGCCTTGCGGCAGTTCAATGGTGCTAGTTGCTGGTTACTGGTTGCTGGTTAAAATAACCGGTAACAAGCAATAAGCAACTATCTCCTATCCACTCCCAGTCTCATATGAATCGCGCCCGTCACATTTCCAAAGCGGCAGAAGATCCGCTGGCTTGAAATGTGCCAGGTGAGCTTCTGCTTCATCAGGATCGAGAACAATATAACTTACTTTTCTGCCTACCAGCTCTTCAGCCTGGACAACCTTCCGGGCCAGATACTCACGGTCAATATCGGCACCCACCAGTATCAGTTCTATGACCTGACTGTCCCGGCCCCGTGCAAAATCGCCGGTGAGATATATGCATAGCAGATTTCCCAAGCCTGTGGATCACCTTTTCAATAACCCGGTCAATGCCGGTCTCCTTCATTATAATACTATGAATGTCACTGAAAAGAGGATGCGAGGAGTTTGCCTGGAAAACCTTCTTATTGCCGTCCCGGAGGGAAGTAAGGAGTCCGGACCTCTCAAAACGGTTCAGTTCGACACGGATGGCATTTGAGGATTCGCCGAATTCGGTCTCCAAACCACGCAGGTGAGCCTTCGTGCTGCTGTTGAGGAAGAACTTCTTCAGCAGCTTGATCCGGGTCTGGGATGTGACAAGACTATCGAGCATTAAGGTCAGGTTATTGAGTAACAAAATTACTCGTTGTTGGGAAATTTCCAAATGTTTTTGTGAATTTTTTCTAAAATGATAAGTATCAGGATGTAAGATGATGTTGCAGGTTGCGGGTTGCAGGTTGCGGGTTGCAGGTTGCAGGTTTCGGATTGCGGGTTGCAGGGTGCAGGCTTTGCCAGCCATAGCCGACTGGAGGGAGGCGAAGGCTGGTTGCAGGCTGTTGTCAATAGATTATTAATCGTATACCGGGTGGCATAATACAACTTGCAAGCTGCACCACTGACGCTCACTGACGCTCGTTCCTCGGTCAGTGTCTTCGACCTTCGTCGGTCAGTGCCTTCGGCTTGCAACATGCGACATGCTTGTTTCTCTCCAAACTTTTTCATAAATTGCATTTGTCTCGCTAAAAAATACCAGAATGAACAGTTACAGGGATTTAGAAATCTACAAATTAGCATTTAGTCTTGCTAAAAAAGTACATTTAGCATCACTTAAGCTTCCTCAGTTTGAACTATTTGAACAGGGTAGTCAGGTACGTCGTTCCTCAAAAAGTGTGAAGGACCAAATTTCAGAGGGCTACGGAAGAAGAAGATATAAGGCGGAATTTATCAGGTACCTGATTTTTTCACATGCATCCTCAGACGAGGCTACAAGTCAGCTTGAGATGCTGAAAGAACTTTACCCTCAATTCCAGGAATTCAAAGAATTATTACCACAATATGAAACCCTGGGAAGAAAAATAAACAGTTTCATTGATTATGTTGAACACAATTGGAAAACCTAACTTGCAACATGCAACTTGAAACTTGCAACTTGCAACATGCTTTATTACCGAATACCGAATACCGATTACCGAATATTGAGCCGAAGGCGAAATCCCGACCGCGAAGCGTGTCGGGACCGATTACTGATTACTGATTACCAATTACCGATTACATTATAACTCAAATTCTCTATCCCCTCACTTTAAGGAACCAATAACATCCTCCGGATCAAAAATTGTAACACCTGAGGGAGAAACGACTGGTTTGAATTTTAGAAAAAGAACGGGCATGATTTTTTTGCCTTTTGTAAATGGAAGATTGCCGGCTTTATTTATAAGAGCATTAATTTCACCCGTGATATCAACATGTTCAGTCCACTTTGATTCTCCAAGCAGCAACATTTTCTTATCAACAGATTCCGCAACAACATCGATTTCCATCGGGATACCGTCAATCCCTTTTCCCCACCATCGGCTGGCAGGCTTGAATTCCCTGTCCTGTATCAAAAAAGGTACCGAGTGGCGGCACAGCTCTTCCCATGTATTTGCTGTAAAGGAATGCAGATTCCTGTTTATTCGATTTAAAGCCTGAGAGGTGAGTCCGAGATCGATCCTGCTCTTCTCCGGAACAACGAAAGTGAACCAGAAATTTAGAAAAGGGTCATTTATCTTATAAAGAGTTTTTTTCGTTGATCGCAATGATTCACCAAATGGTATTTCACGCCGTATGTATTTCAGATCTGTGAGAAAAGCCAGAACTCCGGACAGATGAGTGGATGGCTTTCCCATCCGGGCAGCAAATTCGGAAAGCCTGTGACATCCTGAACCGATCAGACTTAACAGGGTATAAGCCTGAACGGAAGTTCTGATCTCATCTGAAAAAAGTCTTTCAGGTTCATCCGCAAGAAGGCCATACTGGTTTATAACGTGATAGCTCAATGCTTTATCGAGACTCCCCGATGTTTTGCGTATCTCCCAGTAACGGGGAACACCACCCCAGATGCTGAATTCAGTCACAGCTTCAACGGCGGGCACTTTCAGATATTTCATCAGATGGAATGCCAACATAGGATTTATTTTCATTACCTCTCCAGCCCTTCCGTACAGGGGTGCTTTTTTGTTAAGCACAAGATCGTGCATCATCATCTGCGATGAACCACAAAGAACAAGATTGAAATTGCTGTGAGCGTCGTCATCATGTATATTCTGGAGAACCGAAGGCAGGTCAGGTGAATTCTTCACCAGATATGGAAATTCATCAATAAATAAGGTGATCCGTTCCTTCAGAGACCTGTTCAGGCTCCTGAAAAGTGAATCCCATCCGGGATAAACAGGAACTGAGAAACCGGATACTTCCTTTTCAATTCTTTCCGATAGCGATCTTATCTGAAGGGGTGTTTCCCTCATGTCGGCCGAAAAATAAACAGCGTTTTTATCCATCAGCCGCTTCAGCAATGTTGATTTACCACATCTGCGGCGTCCGTATAATATTACCAGCTGAGTCTTTTCCTGGTCGAGTACCAGCTTCAGTCTTGATATTTCTGTTTCCCTGTTTACAAACATTTCATTATATTATGTTTTACAAATATAATGTTTGTGATACATAATTACAAACAATCTATGCATTTTCGTTTTTGTTCTGTGTTCGGTGTTCGGTCCCGACGCGCTTCGCGGTCGGGATACTGATGCTGATGCGGAGCAGCTCGAGACCCAACATTGGCTTGAGGTTTCAGAAGAAAGTCAGTATCTGACCACCGGAGAAAGAATTAAACTTTTAAATAAGTGCGAATCGATTGGAAAGATGCTCCAAAGGATGATAGAAAAATCATCTGCATTTTGCAAACCTTAAGTTACCGGTGTTCGGTCCCGACGCGTTTAGCGGTCGGGACCGATTACCGATTACCGATTACCGAATATTGAGCCGAAGGCGAAATCCCGACCGCGAAGCGTGTCGGGACCGATTACCGAATACCGATTACCGATTACCGATTGTCAAACGGCACCAATAATAATCCTTGTATGTTATCGTTTTACAGGTTGATCCGAAATCCGCATGAAAGTATTCATGAGAAAGAACCACATACTTATACTTATATTGATAATATCATTATTATTGTCGTACTCATGTACACCAAAATACTTTTCCCGATACCCGGGCCAGGTTACGAAAGGATATAAAAAGCCGCCTAAAGAGTGGAAGCAACCGCCATCAAGGTATCCGAGACAGAATAAGAAATATGATTTGTGATTTGTGATTTGTGATTTGTGAAGCCTGGAGTTTTCCTCCTATCCCGTGGGGTGCCGAAGGGAATCTGCAATTTCTTATTCCCGGTTCTGCAATTCAAACATATTTTACAATTTACTCAATATTGTGAGCAAATTTACTCAAAAGATTGGGGAGACGGCCATAATTAATCAGTTAGCAATTGGCAGTTGGCAAAGGGAAAAGACCGTACGATCTGCGTAAATCTGCGTTATCTGCGGGAAATGGATTTAATGCATGGAGCACGGAGTACAGAGCACACTGTCTTATTCTGAAAAAGGTTGACACCAAAAGCAGAAATGACACTGTCTACCCGCACACGACGGATTTCCCGGCAACAAGTACCCAGAAACCAGCAACTGTTTGAACCCTGCAACATGCAACACTGACGCTCACTGACGCTCGTTCCTCGGTCAGTGTCTTCGACCTTCGTCGGTCAGTGCCTTCGGCTTGCAACATGCAACATGCTTGTTTCCTCCAAACTTTTTCATAAATTGCATTTGTCTCGCTTTAAATTTACAACAATGAACAGTTACAGGATTTGGAAATCTACAAGATTGCATTTTTGTTGGCTAAAAAGGTTTATTTTGCATCGCTGAAACTTCCACAGTTTGAATTATATGAACAAGGAAGCCAGGTACGGCGTTCCTCTTTATTGATTACATCGAAGGCAACTGGCGTAGTTAACCATCAACCTTCAGCCTTTTACTTAGCATTGAACTATCATCTTAATTTAAAGATGGGGCTGTTTAAGATACCAACCTGCAACATGCAACATGCAACCTGCAACTTGAATCCGCACCTTGCAACCTGCAACTTGCAACAAACTTCATCCAATATTTATAAGATTCAATCGTTAATAAATTATTATATTTGCATAAACCGCATAATATTGCACCTCATGCAACTTTAACCGTTTTAAAGTGGTCATATTATGAAATACCGACATCCCATGAAAAAACTAATCATAATTATAATATTCATTGCTTTTCCCTTACTGATCAAGGCCCAGTTGATTGGCAGCGGCACCTTTGCATGATCCCTGGAGAGGAACACTGGCTGGTAATGCAACACTGGAGCGGTACAAATTATATCAATGGGGATATTATTGTTGATAATGAATCGCTTACAATAAATCCCGGAACAACTAATTATTTTCATGGCTGAACTGGCCGACCTTATTATAACAAATACAGGCCAATTAATAGCAAATGGAACTTCAGGAGGGAATATCCGATTTACTTCAGATGACGATAATGACGGCAACTTATGGGGAAACGGGTGAAAGATGGGGACATATTTCATTTCGAATATGGGAAGCTGCTGGTACTTCATTAATTGACTTATTGCATTATTGAATATGGGATGTAAGGCTCGGAACTCGTTTACAATCCTTATGGATATGGTGGAGCTATTCATAGCTCATTCAGCAATTTAACAGTTTCAAATTGTATAATTCAGAAACAACAAGGCTACATGGGGTGGTAGGAATGTTTGTAAATAAAAATGTCATCCCCTGTCAATTACAAATTGTAACATTTTAAACAATAGAATCAAGTTCATCTCAGGTGGAGGAATTTATTTCTGGACAGGTTCTGCAACTCAGTTATCACAATTGTCTAATTTATGGAAACCAATCTCAGGTGGTGGAGGTGGCGGTGGATATTTTTCAGGGGATGGCTTGTGGACAATGTAAGTTCATGAATAGTTACAATTGCACTATTGCAAATAATCAACAGCACGGACCAATGGTAAAAATATCAACTTATATCATACAATACATGTCAAACGCCCATCATTCATTAATTGCTATTATCTGGAGATCCCGCAAATTCAATATTTATACGTCCGCAAGTCTGCCTCAGACCATCAGATTTTGTTAATTGTGCTATTCAAAATCCGATTCCAGGAAGTTACAACAAACTGTATATCTCTTAATTGCATCAAATACCGATCCTGCAGGTCCGAATTTTACTGCAACCGATGGATCAGACTGGTCAATAAGATACACTTTCTCCCTGCCGCGATGCCGGAGTTGATTCTTATCCCGGTGTAACCATACCTGCAACGGATTATGCAGGAAGGAATCGCATCTCTCCCTTTGATATCGGAGCTTATGAAGTTTATCTATTCAGCCGGTGGAAAATTTCTGCAGCTTCAACTATCTGGACGGACGGTGCAAACTGGGACGGTGGTGTTCCCACTTCATCAAGCGACGTTGATAATCCCTTCCGGTGCAACAAATTATCCGACAGGATCACCCGGCACAGGATTTTACAATCGGTACAGGTAATTTTATGAACCATGGAACCAGGAAGCCGTTTAACTCTCAATGCACTTACAAACAATGGAATACTCAGATTAAATTCATCTTCAGGCGGATTTGCATCCCTTTTAGTTAACAGCTATACGAGAGGTGCCGGTGGTAATGAAGAGATCCAGCTGTACCTCAGCGGCGGAGGCAATGACCTTGATGATAATTTTAAGTGGCACTACATTTCAACACCTGTCTCCTCGCTCGACGTAAGTATATTTGCCCCGGGCACGACGTATAATCTTGCCCAGTGGATCGAAAGCCGTCCGACAGGTTCCACTTCTGGAAGGCTGGGTTGCATTCGACGGTTATATCTACCCCTCGGGTGGTATGGGAGGTCCTACTTTTTCAACTCTTACACCGGGCAAAGGATTTGATTACTTTGATGATACTGACCATACCTTTACCTTCGGCGGTACATTCAACACTGGGGATGTGACTGCGAACCTCGGTTACGCCGGGGTGCCATCCATTCATGGATTTAACCTGCTTGGAAATCCCTTCTCCTCAGGGCTCGACTGGGATTATATAATCACCCATTCGTACCCTGCAAACACCAGCAGATCACTTTATTTTACCAGGGATAATGTACAGTGCACCTACGCTTCAGGTGTCGGTATCCCCGGAGACGTAAACAGGGATAATCCCTCCTATGCAGGGATTCTTTACCAAAACATACAGCACCGGGAATTCGATCATTCTTGCCGCAGCGGCAAGAACTCAAAGTAATATTCACGACAGATACAAGGGAAAAGCAACGATCCCTCTTGTCAGGCTCGCCATTACAGACAATTCAATGACGGACGAAACAGTGGTAAGATTTGACAATGAAGCGAAAGCCGATCTTGATTATGATTTTGACGCTGTCAGGATGTCAGTTTCATCTTCCAAAACATATTTGTACACTCTGATCGCTGACATTAAATATGCCATCAACGGGCAACCCTTCCCTCAGGATACAGTGGAAATTCCGCTCGTTGTAAATGTTACATCCACCGGCAACCACACCATTTCGGCCACTCAGATCCAGGGACTTGATGGATACAATGTTACTCTCACTGATAATTCAAATAGTAATAAGGCAGATCTTAAAAAAACGCCTCAGCTGACATTTACTTCTCCCTCAGGTACCTTCACAGACAGGTTTGTTATTAATGTGAGTAAAATGCCAACAGGTATTGAAAATCCCGTTACTCAGGAAACCAAATTCAATATTTACCATTCTACCGCCAATATTAATATTCAGACCATATCTGATGAGTGGGAAGGAAAAACCGGTATGGTCAGAGTTCTTGACCTTGCAGGAAAAACGGTAAAAGACATGCGGAATGCAGAGTTCAGTAAAAACTCTCTCCTCACAATCCCGGCTTCCGGCATGAAGGGTGTCTATTTTGTTGAGGTGAAGTCGGGTACGATGAGATATGTGGGGAAAGTGGTGGTGAGGTAAGAGTGGTTGCAGGTTGCAGGCCGAAGGCACTGACCTACGAAGTGAAGACAGCAGGAAGTAAGGCAAGCTGCAAGTAGCGCGGTTGCAGGTTGCAGGCTGAAGGGCAGGAAAAGAAACTTTTGCTTTTTACAATATTAAAACTATTTTTGTAACACAGTCTGAAAAATTAAAGCTTTAAAATTGAAGACTTCTGATATAAATATTCTCCGTAAAGATTATACTAAGCCCGAAATTACCAGGATCGCTCTCGATAATTCCATAACGCTTGTTATGATGACCGATACTCCTCCCAACCCTCCCCCAAGAGGACCAGGCGGCAAAAAGGGAATTGATGAACCACCGCCATTCAGGAGCCCGTTCGGGGATAAACCGTTTGCGTAAGAACCAATCCAAATATAAAAGGAGGTTGTCTCAAATGTAGTATAAAGAAGGTCTTCCTTCATGCGACTTTGTGCTTAACTTAGTGATCCTACTATATTCTTTCGTAAATATTGATAATATTTAGTTATAATTGATTATTAACCACGGAGTTACACCGAGTAAGGACGGAGTTACACTGTTAAACCCGTGTTTTATCTGTGAACTCGTGTAACTCAGTGTTAAAGGATTTCAGGGAACTTGATCCGCATTAAAGGATTCCCCTGTAGTATAAAGAAGGTCTTCCTCATGCGACTTTGTGCTAACTTTGTGATCCTACTATATTCTTTGCAAATATTGATAATATTTAGTTATAATTGATTATTAACCACGGAGTTAACCGAGTAAGACGGAGTTACACTGTTTTAAACTCCGTGTTTTACTCTGTGAACTCTGTGTAACTCAGTGTTTAAAGGATTTCAGGGAACTTGATCAGCATTATAGGATTCCCCTGTAGTATAAAGAAGGTCTTCCTTCATGCGACTTTGTGCCTAACTTTGTGATCCTACTATATTCTTTCGCAAATATTGATAATATTTAGTTATAATTGATTATTAACCACGGAGTTACACCGAGTTAAGACGGAGTTACACTGTTTTAAAACTCCGTGTTTTACTCTGTTAAACTCTGTGTAACTCAGTGTTTAAAGGATTTCAGGGAACTTGATCAGCATTAAAGGATCAACACACCTGATAAATTCTGTAAATCCTGACTCAACTACTTCTTACTTCCTACTTTTTACTACCTGCTTCCTACTCTGCCTACTTCTGCAATCTTTTGCAAGTATTTCCGTTTTACTTTTATTAAGTATATTTGCCTGAATAGAAAAAAATTAACTAACTTTTCATCATATTCTAATCTAACTTTCCGGCACCATGAAATACAGGTCATTGCTTATAATTGCCCTCCTTGCCGTTTCCCTAAGTACAATAGCACAGCCACCCGAGATCATTTATCCCGGAAATATCGCAAAAACGGGTTATGTAAATAATACTGCTTACGGCCCCTTCGACATCGGCTTCAACTTTACTTTTTACGGCAACCTATATACTCAGTTTTATGTATCCTCCAACGGACTGGTCACATTCGGTGCAGGTTCAAATGACAATACAGAAGACCCGATACCCACCGCGGGAGTTCCCAATAACTTAATTGCAGCTTTCTGGGATGACCTGATCATTGATCCTTCCGGAAGCATACTCTTTGCAACAATAGGAGCAGCTCCGAACAGAAAACTCGTGGTCCAGTTCAGGAATATGGGCTTTTATCCTTTTCCTGTTTATATGGGAACCTTTGCAACAATCCTGTATGAGACAACAAATGTTATTCAGGTCCAGTACCGGCTTATCATTCTTAAAGACCTTGACAGAGCACACGGAGGAAGTGCCACTATCGGAATAGAAAACTCCGACGGGACAAGCGGTGTCCAGTACGCATACCAGAGTCCGACAGCCGCAAATACAGGAACGGCAGTTTCATTTACACCCGCAGGACCGACTTATACGATGAATCCTGATGCGCTCTATGAAGGAATACGTCTGACAACCAACGTTGTTTTACCTGAACCGGGAACAATCTCCCTGATCAGTCCTGCAGAAAATACAACGATAGGGACAAGCCATACTTTTGAGTGGGCCCCCTCTTCCAATGCAAGTTCATATTCGCTAAAATTATCACTCAACTCTGATCTCAGTGGATCCACGAGCTATGACGCCGGGGCAAACCTGTCATACAACGTTACCGGGCTTACGCCGGATGTAACCTATTACTGGGGAGTTTTTGCCACCAACGCAACAGGGTTTACCTGGTGTGAGGTAGACAGATTTACTACGTCTTCCACACCTCCGCTGACTGCAATACCGGAGACTAAATGGATTGAACAGGGACAGGAGGTGATCATTGAGCTTAAATACTCCGGTGGTGATGCCGGTGCGAAAACAGCAATAATTACCTCACTGCCGGTCCAGGGTCAGCTTTACCAGTTTGATGCCGGCTTAAGAGGAAATTTAATATCTGCTGTCCCCGCAGATGTCACTGATCCTGGCAGGCAGGTCATATATGCGGCATCAGGCAACACGGGTAACGGTGCAGGAAATTTCAATTTCAAAATTCATGACGGCACAGGAGATTCGCCTGTAGGTTTGCTTACTGTAAATGTAAGCCCTCCCGGAATACCCAATCTGCTTTTTGTCGCAAGAAGCGCCAACCTCGAGATTCAGTTCGACCGGACAATGTCTGATCCTTCAGGAAAGCAAAACCAGTTTACGGTGACAGTTAACGGATCTCCATCTCCTGTAACTTCGTGCAGCTATCAAACCAGGTGATCCTTATACGATCCAACTTGTAATGGGAACACCCATCACACCTGGAGATATTGTATCTGTTGCCTATACTCAGGGTGATGTGGCAGCAACAACCGGAGGACTTCTTGCCACATTTTTTGACCTGCCGGTAACATTGTTATCGCAGATCATAACTTTTAATGAAATCCTTCCTAAAACTTACGGTGTTCTACCTTTTATATTATCATCATCAGCTTCGAGCGGCCAGGGGATGACATATTCCAGCTCATACATCCCTGTGGCTGAAATCGCCGGTAATGTAGTTACTGTCAGATCGGCCGGTGTAAGCATTATAACAGCCCGGCAGGCAGGCAATGCTGTTTACGCCCCCGGAAAATATATCCGGACATTAACAGTCACCAAAGCTGACCTTACTTTTACTGCTGATAATAAAACCAGGGTGTATACTTGAGCCGAATCCGGCATTTACCTACACTATTTCCGGTTTTGTTGCGGGAGAAGATCAGTCAGTTCTCGATATACTTCCATCTATCGGAACCAATGCAACGCAGTGAACTCTCCGGCAGGCCAGTACGACATTAGCTTTATCCGGAGGAAATGATAATAACTACAACTATATTTTTGTGACCGGGATCTTAACAATTGAAAAGATCGGGCAGACTATCACTTTCACCGCAATTCCTGAGAAGCTCCTTGTAACAGAATCATTTACACTTGCCGCTCAGTCAACCTCCGGTCTTCCCGTACTTTTTGAAAGCCTGAATACTCAATTTGCAACCGTTTCCGGAGACCAGCTCACCGGCGTTTCAAAAGGTATGGCACAGATCAGGGCATATAATGCAGGGAACGAAAACTATAATGCCGCAGAGACAGTTGCAACAGTGGAGATCTATTCAACTCACAGGGATATTCTTAACCTTTTCACACCTAATAATGACGGAATTAATGACCTGTGGGAGATCCCGGATCTGGCCACATTCGGAAAATGCAATGTCAGGATCTACAACCGGTGGGGAAAATCTGTCTTTTCCTCCCCCGATTATAACAACACATGGGACGGCACATCCAATGGAAAAAATCTTCCTGAAGGCGCCTACTATTTTGTAATTAAAACCACAAATGCCGGAACAATAACAGGTACAATAAATATTGTAAGATAACCCCCCACCTGCCCCTTCAAGGGGCCGGTGGCAAAAAAAACTAAAATGAGAAGAACCACTTTTATCTTGTCCATGCTTCTGATTTGCACTACCCTTGCAGCCCAGCAGATACCTCTTTCAGAAAGCTACTATCTCGACAAGTATTCATTTTCGCCGTCCTATGCAGGAAACTTCAACACGAAATACCTGTTCACAGGTTACCGCTCGGACTGGACAGGCATCAAAGGCGGTCCGAAGACCTTCAGGGTATCATTCAACGACAGGTTCATGTCTAATTCAGGATATGGTGTAAAACTGATCCTCGACAAAGCCGGGATATTCAACCAGCTCTATTTCATGGGTTCCTATTCTTATAATCTTAAGGTCAGCGGGGATCACAACTTCCTATTCGGATTATCTGCCGGATTATACCGCAACTCGATCAATATGATAGAATATTATAATGACCCCAATTATAATATTGATCCGTCACTTATCAGTGAAAATATCCATTCCGGAATTAAATTTATGAGTGACGTGTCAATAGCCTGGACCTGGAAAGGTGTCGAAGCCGGTTTTATGTTCTCAAATATTAATTTCGGGGATGCCCGCTATAAGGAAGTAGAGGTCACATATAACCCCATGGCGAATTTCCAGGTTCATGCCGCCTATGACTGGAAAGTCGCAGAAAACTGGGATATTGAGCCCCTGGTTATCGTCAGGGGAGGCAAATACATACTCAGCCAGTTTGAGATTGCAGCCAGGGGCCTCTACCAGCAGAAAGTATGGGGAAGCCTGGTTTTCCGCGATCCCGGAATATGGGGTGCCGGGATCGGCTGTAACATAGGAAAGGGCGTTAAAATAAATTACAGTTTCAATTTTGCATCAAACGTTTCACTGAACGTTTTCAATAACCACGAGTTCTGCCTTGGGATAAATATCTTCGAATTTGCAGTTAAAAAGCCGGCGGAGCCCATTCAGTGATCCGACCGCTCTTTTCCCTATGTCTGCCCGCAGCCGGGGCTGTTGAAGAAGTCCTTTGTGAACCTTCGTGATAACCTTTGAGTACCTTTGTGGTAAACCATAATTTAATACCACAAAGGATCACAAAGTATAACCCTAAGGAGCACAAAGTGAAAAAGTACAAAAAATCAACTTTTTCAACAACCCCCATCGGTTATATCTTCTGATACACTCAGTTTTCAATCCGGATTAACTCATACATTTGCAGTTATGAAAGACCTCCTTTCCTGTCTTTGTCGTTACCCTTATGAACCGGCTTTACGGGACCGGCTTGAGGAGTTGCTGCAAAGTGTTGACAACTGGGACCGGGCGATGGTACTTATTAACAGGCACGGAATAACTGCTCTGGCTGCATATAATATAAGGGAGGCCGGGCTGACAGGAATGATCCCCGCAAGTGCAAAGGCAGCGCTTGAAGAGGGCTGGAAGAAAAGTCTGGTGCGTAATGCATGGCTGACGGAGAGGTGGAAAGAAGTAAATAAAATTCTTTCCGGTTCAGGGATCAAACATGTCCTGATTAAGGGAATGGCGCTTGAATATTCGGTTTACGGGGGGCAGGGACTCCGGCAGATGAATGACAATGATATCCTTGTAAAAAGAAATGATGCGCTGAAGGCCTGGGATCTCCTTAAGAAGAACGGTTATCAGCCGGAGATGTTAAAATCGCCCCTTTACCGGAAAATAATCACTGATATTGGCAAACATCTTCCATCGCTGACAAAGGATGGTTATTCCGTTGAGATACATCACAGGCTTTTTTTCAGGGAAGACCTTAACGGAACATTGGAAAATGAAATTGATAACGCAAGGGAGATTGATGTGGATGGGGTCCGGGCATACGTACTTCAGGATGATATTCACCTTGATTATCTTCGCAGCCATCTCCGGATGCACCTGATGACAGGGATCTTCCAGTTCAGGCTCTGGGCCGATATGGAACTAATTAAGCCAGGCAGCGCACCGGTGATCCCCTCCGGCTTTATTCTGAATCCGGTTCAGAAACCTTCTCTTTCACAAAGGAAGGAATTCTACCGTACTCTATTTCTGTCGGTACCGCCACGATCGCGGCTCAGGTACCTGGCCGGAGATATCTTCCCTTCGGTCGGCTGGTTAAAGCAAAGGCATAACTGCAGCACCCTTGAATCAATCTTCTATTATCCCAGGCGCCTTGCGAAATTGCTCTGGCTGGCAGGGGGATGTAAAAGGCTCAGGGCTCAGGGCTCAGGGGCACAGAGCACAGGGCACAGAGCATAGGGCACAGGGCTCAGGGCACAGTGCATAGGGCACAGTGCATAGGGCACAGAGCATCGAAATAAGGCTAAAGTTCTTATTTCTCTTTTGCTCGTTTTTAAGGGCTCCAGAGTACCTAATAGGATTAAAATGCTACTATTAAGTACAGCATTGTTTAACTCATTGGCAGTTGGCAATTGGCAAAGGAAAAGGACCGTAAAATCTGCGTAAAGCTGGCCGAAAGCCGTCAGCCGACCGTATAATACAAATACTGTATGATACAAAATTAGTCCTACTACCATGAAATCTTGCACCCCCATTCTCCCCTTCTCCCACTCTCCCCGTCCTGATTCTGCGGGGAGTTTTCAGATTAAAACAAGTCTGTGGCTTTATCGATCAGGAACTCTCTTATTTCATCATCGGGAACAGCGGTTATTATAAATTCCACAGGCTCGGTATAATCAATGTCTTTATGGAATGCCAGTTGCTGACGAAATAATTTTTCGGAGAATTGCTGATAGAAAATTTTTTCAGCCTCTTTGCATATTTCCCTGATGGTGTAATAGTCATGTAAAATGAAATATAAATCGACATAATCCTTCCATTTTGCCCTTCGCCCCAAAGCAAAAGCTTTCATTGCAGCCAATGACAATAACGAAGGCATGGTGAAAATTGAATCAACATTTATCGGATGGGGGACAGAAAAGGGATAACTGAAAAATGTGAGTTTTACATTATTAATCAGCAGGTGCAACTGGTCGAAATCTTCAAAAACCGGTACCTGACTAAAAGGGAGATGCATTAGTTTTGCTTTGATCCGGGACTTATTAAGTTGTGAATGTGTAAACAGGTCGAAGTCTATTGATCGCCTGTGCCCTATATGAAGTGCAGCAGATGTACCTCCAACCAGGTAAAAGGATTTTCGAAAGGCTTTAAGATAAGGCAACAATTCAACCTGGCTGGCAGTAAATATTTCAGTATGCATATTTTCTGAAAACAAGGGTAAAATAGTTAATAGTCAGTTCATGATAATTTCCTTTTCGCCGGTTGCTGAGGGCCATAGAATCGAAGAAAATTTTTGCGACTTCTTTTATACCAAATAAATTGAATAATTGGATTACTGAATTTATATCCCCGTAATTTAAAATGGTTTCTACTAGAAATTCGTTACTTATGTTCTCTTTTTTTTCATCAGGTATGTACCAGAATAGATGGTTATGCTCTCTGATATATTGCTTTATTTCAGGATTGTTCACTTCATTACGCTTTATTCAAATATAGTCAAATTTCCTGAGATTTTTATATTGCTATTCGGTATTCTCAGGGGGGAATTAAAAGGGGGTGGTTTTCCCGGGGGGAATAAAAGGTGAACCTTATGATCAAATGCTTCTCTTGCCTGAACAACCAAAATCTACCAAATTATTACTGGATTTCATTTCCCCCCCTGGGGGGAAAAAAGGCCCGGGGCAATAAAAGGGGTGTTCCAAGCGAACGGGATCACATATACCAAACACGGTCATTTCCCGTTGATATTTAAATAACCTGAAGCATTATTATGAAATCTAAACCAAATTATAAAAAGTTCATCCTGTTCCCGGTGCTGGTTGCAATTATGATCTTCCTGTATTCCTGCAACAGATCCCTTTGTTCAGCATTTACCGGGCAATCCTACGGTGTAAACGCCAAACCGGCAAAGAGTCTGAAGAGGTAACGAAAGGAATGGTCCTTTGCAACATCTTAGCGTTCTACTATATAACTCTTTTACTGAAATTATATACAAAAAGACTTTAATTGTTATTGAACCACGGAGTTAAAGGAGTAAAAACGGAGTTACACTGTTTTGAACCTCGGTGTATTACTCTGTGAAACTCTGTGTAACTCAGTGGTTAAAGGATTTAAGGATTCTCATTTTATGAAGTTATCAATTTTGATGTTCCTATTAATCTGCATAGGTGAAGGACTTTGCGCCTGCCTGCCGGTAGGCAGGGTTAAAAAGAACTTTTTCAACAGCCCTGAGGGGTGTCCGTCGCATTATTGAGCACCCTCAACCCACCATTTTGAAATAATATATTGCATATTATGTATCAAAACATCAGTTTTTACGTTAAACTATTCATACCTGACGTAAAAAACAATGAGATCCCGTAAAAGGATAAGGAATTCAGCGGCTTTAAGCCTGATAATAATTGTAATTTCGGGTTTTTCCCTTGCCGGGCAACCTGCAAAACTGATAGTTATCGATCCTCTCGTTGAAAATGAGTACAAAAATATATCCCGTAATGAAACAGGACAGAATGTGGTAATACTGCCTGGTGAGGGTAACCCGGTAAAGCTTATTGCAGATGAACTTAAAAAATCAGTCTATAATGAGGTACATCTGTATATGCTCACCAAACCCGGATCGATAGTATTTGATGAATTAAATATCATACCTGAAAACGTGGAGGAGTATTCAGCAGACTTCAGCGAATGGAAGGACAAGCTAAAACAGGGATCCGAGATTATAATACACTCGGAGGTTCTGAACTCGGTCCCGGAAGGAGCATTCATCATTAAAAAAATAACGGATTATACCGGTTATACTGTTGTTGTTAAGAAATAACCAGTGATATTATAAAAATGAAATTCCGGTTTGTACTGATTCTCCTCCTTATTCTTCCCGGGTATATTTTAAAAGCCCAGCCCCCTGAGATAACCTATCCGGGAACAATAATTTATGAAGGATATTATGACGACCGTTCCTGGGGACCAATACATATGGGATTCAATTTCATGTATTTTGACCATCCTTACAATCATTTTTATGTCACCTCAAACGGACTTGTCATTTTCGGATCGGGTTCCAATGACTACACTGAAGATCCAATACCTTCACCTTCGTCCCCCAATAATTTTATTGCAGCCTTCTGGGACGATGTGGTTATTACACCTTCGGGAAAGATCCTTTATACAACTATAGGCGCAGCTCCCAACAGAAAGTGTATCATTCAGTGGACAAATATGGGTTTCTATTCAAGCAATGTACTAATGGGAACTTTCTCAGTCATACTGTATGAAAGTACAAATGAGATCCGGATACAATACAGGATCATTGTCGACAATACATCGGGAAGATCACACGGGAGTTCCGCTTCGATCGGGATCGAAGACTCAAAAGGATCTTCCGGTATAAGATATGCCTATCACAATTCCGCGGCAATATCTTCCGAACAGGCCATATTGTTCACTCCTTCCGGTACCTCATATACAATGAATCCTTCTGCTTTATATGACGGGGTCTATCTCACGAGGAATATCAGTCTTCCTGAACCCGGAATACCCAAACTGGTAAGCCCGGCAAATAACAGCATAGCAGGAATATCACAGAAATTTGAATGGACCGGCTCCAGCAATGCCAGCTATTACACTTTGAAGATTTCACGCAATTCAGATATCAGCGGATCATTTGATTATAATGCCGGAACAAATTCCTCATACGATATTTCAGGACTGGCTCTTGATGAGACCTACTACTGGGCAGTTTTTGCAACAAATTCCACAGGCATTACCTGGTCGGAGATCTACAGGTTTACCACAAGTGAACATCCTCCCCTTTCGGCAGTTCCACTGACTATCTGGATGGAGCAAAATGAAGAGAGGGCTATCAGGCTTCAGTACAACGGAGGCGATTTTAGCCCAAAGAGTGGAATAATAACCTCACTCCCTTCCCAGGGTACCCTTTATCAATATAATGCCGGTATAATGGGCAACCAGATAACATCTGTCCCTGCCATCCTGACCGACAGGGATCTGAATGTGATCTATCTGGCTGATGGCGCCGCCGGAAACGGTGTTGGAAATTTCAGCTTCTATGTACACGACGAAACCGGTGACTCGCCTGAAAAATTGATTACGATCAATGTAAATCCGCCCGGGGTCCCTAATTTTTTAGTTGCCGCCAAAAGCGGGAATATAGAGCTGCAATTCGATAAGCCAATGGCTGATCCTACCGGTAAGGAGGGTCAGTTCATTGTCAAGGTAGACGGTGATCCGGTTGTAATCAGCGCTGTTTCATTAAAGCCGGGCGATCCTTATACTATTCTGGTTACTCTTGATACTCCCCTGACAGGAGCAGAAAGCGTCCTCATTTCATATACGCAGGGCGACGTTTCCGCCGAATCAGGAGGATTGCTGCCGACGTTTACCGACCAGCCTGTAAATTTCGTTATACAGACAATCTCATTTCCTGCTCTCCCGGTAATTACCTATGGGGACCCGCCCCTTACGCTCTCCGCAACCGCCTCGAGCGGATCACCCGTGACCTTTACAAGTTCAAATACAACAGTGGCAACCTTCAACGGTAACATCCTGACGGCAAATTCAACAGGGACCGCTGAAATCACCGCATTACAAAGTGGTGACGGGACATATGCTCCGGCCAGATATATAAGAACTCTGACTGTCAACAGAGCGGAACAGACGATCACATTTCCGGAACCCGGTACAAAAACTTACGGTGATCCTGATTTTATTGCAGTGGCAACAACATCCTCCGGATTACCGGTCACATATTCAAGCGACAACTTTTCGGTAGCAATGGTCACTGATAACATCATTCACATCGAAGGAGCGGGAACTGCAAATATCACTGCTTCCCAGGCTGGCAATTACCTTTACTATCCGGCTTTAGATATTTCGGTGGCTCTCAGAGTGAATAAAGCTGATCAGGCAATCACCTTCGGCCCGGTAGCTCCCGTCACTTACGGAGATGCTGATTTTATAATAACTGCTGCTTCGGATTCTTCGCTTGAGGTTGTTTTTACTTCCGGCAACCCCGCCGTAGCAGTTATAACGGGCGATCTTGTCCATATCTTAAATGCCGGCACAACAGTTATAACAGCATCACAACCGGGTGATCAGAACTTTAATCCGGCCACGGATGTCACTCAGGTACTCATTGTTAATAAGGCTGACCAGGTAATTACATTCGCGGCAATAGCTCCGGTGGTTTATGGAACTGCACCAATCAACGCGGGCGCCTCATCATCTTCGGGACTGCCAATAACATACAGATCTGAAGATGTTTCAGTTGCCGAAGTCACTAATGGTTATATCCATATAAAAGGCACTGGCAATACCAGTATCTATGCAGGCCAGCCGGGAAACAGTAATTTCAATCCGGCTGAGGAAAAACAAATAGGTATGACAGTAACAAAAGCGCCGCTGACAATAGCAGCCGAAGACAAAACGAAAACCTATTTATCAGCGAATCCGGTGCTTAGCTTTAATTATTCCGGATTTGCCTACGGCGAGAATATTTCAGTACTGGACGATCCCCCGGAAATAAGTACTGATGCAGCGCTGGAATCACCGACAGGGGAATATGTTATAAGAGTTTCGGGTGGCGCCGATGATTGTTACGATCTCAACTATATTGAAGGGACACTTACAATAACAAAAGCTGATCAGAGTGTGATATTTACAGCTTATCCTGAAAAACTTCTTGTCAATAAGACTTTTGACCTTAATGCGGCAGCCTCATCCGGCCTTCAGGTCCTCTTTGAAAGCATGGACCTGCAAAAAGCCCATGTATCAGGAAGTATGCTTACCGCAGTATCACGCGGAAAAGCTGAAATAAGAGCCTATCAGCCGGGCAATGAAAATTATAATCCGGCTGAAACCGTCGTTGAGGTTGAGGTCACTTCCACACATGAAAATATACTTCATCTTTTTACCCCGAATAACGACGGGTTCAACGACCTGTGGGAGATTCCTGATCTCGGATCGTACGGCAAAAGCGAGGTCAGGGTATATAACAGGTGGGGAAAGCTTGTTTTTTCCTCTCCTGATTACAATAATGACTGGGATGGCACATCTGACGGGGTGAGTCTGCCTTCCGCAGCATATTATTTCATAATAAAAACAGAGACTGAAGGAACAGTTACCGGAACCGTAAATATTGTCAGATGACCCCTCAATCCCACTGAAACAGGGTTAAGGAATAAAGAGTGAAATGAAAAAAACAACCTTAATATTATACATCCTGCTGATACCCGCAACAATTATTGCCCAGCAAATGCCTGTTTCAGAAAACTACTTTATGGATAAATATTCCCTTTCTTCATCCTATGCGGGGCATTTTAATCCCGGCAGCTTTTTTACAGGTTTCAGATCTGACTGGAGCGGCATAAAAGGCGGGCCAAGAACCCTGAGGTTATCGTACACTGATCTGATCACAGCCAATGCCGCATATGGCGGAAAGATCATATATGACAAGGCAGGCATTTTTGATCAGCTCTATATTATGGGTACCTATTCTTACAATCTGAGGATAGCCGGAGAGCATAAAGTACTACTGGCACTTTCAGCCGGAATATATCACAACAGGATCAATTTCACTGATTTTTATAACGATCCGAAATACAATATAGATCCCGTTATGACCCAACAGGATATATCCTCAAAACTTAAATTTATGTCTGATTTTTCAGCGCTTTACCTTATTAAAGGTTTTGAAGCAGGCATAATGTTTGCCAATATCAACTTTGGCGATGCAAAATTTAAAGAAGTTGATGTAACATATAAGCCTCTCGCCAATTACCAGTTGCATGCGGCATATTCCTTCCCGGCAGGCGATCGCTGGGATATAAATCCCCTGATTTATTTAAGAGGAGGAAAATTCATTAAGAGTCAGGTCGGGATTGCTTCACAGATCATGTATCAGGACAACCTCTGGTGCAGTTTTACTTTCAGGGATCCCGGGATCTGGGGCCTGGGATTTGGCGCAAACATTGCCAGGGGAATAAAATTCTCATACAATTTTAATTTCGCCTCTTCGGTGGCGCTCAATATTTACAATAATCATGAGGTTTCGATCGGGGTAAATATTAAAGATCTGGTTAAAAGAACTGAATAGAAGTTCACCTGGTCCGGACTATCACCTGTTTATAATTTTCAATAAGAAGAATATCAGGATATCCCATGTCCGCAAGCCTCGGATAGTATCCATGCGTTTCTCCGGTAGTATGGAATCCCGGAATTATTACTTTATAATATTCCCATTCCCGTACGATCTCCACAGGAAGTCTGAGTTTAGTCATTATTCTTCTCTGTGCACGATAAGCTTTTGATCTGCTATGGAATACACCCGCCTGCAAAGCGATCCCGGGATCTGGCGGTAAAGGTTTTATCTCTGCGGTAAGAGGGATCCTGGCATCTTCCAGGATACTGTTGAGTATAGTATCACTTATGACTACAACCTGAGGTTGAACTTCATCAGGCTTTTTAATCCGAAATATCCAGAAGTTCCTGATGCCAAGCAGCCCCAGTGAAGGTAATATTTTTTCAAGCTCTTCATGACTTTTAAAACCGGACACCCTTACTTTATAATATCCATCTTCAGAAATAATAATAACAGGTTTTTCCAGATCAGCCGAAAGCCTGTTTTTCAAAGCCAGAGCATTCTGTTCCAGCCGAAAAGCGCCAACCTGTAAAATCATATCCGGATTAAATTCTGTCTGTCCCCGGTAGAATGACACATCATTCAGGCTAAATGTAACAGATCCCTGAAAAGCAAGTACACAAGTAAGAATCAGATAAAGGCAACCCGGGTAAAACCTTTTACTCAGTAATATTGCTTTTGATGATTTCAATGATTACCAATGAATATCTTCTTAGAGCTTCTTTTTGTTCCGGAGGTAAATGTAACTATATAAATCCCATTTTCAAGACCGGAACTGATCTCATAAGATCCCGGATCGTAATATTTTTTAATCATGCTGGTCTGCCCCGTAAGGTTGGTGATCATTAAAATACCATCCGGTCCGGTTAGCTTATCAATCTCTAATTTGAGCATCCCGTGTGAGGAATAGATTCTGAACAGATCTTCATCGGCAGTATATTCGCTGATCCCTGTATTAAGGTTTTTGAATCCCAGAAAGAACCTGTTTTCATATTGACCTGCAGGCAGATCAACTTCGTAGGTATTGCCGTCACTCAGTTTCTGCTTTGCTTTAGTTATTTCGTCTGAAAAATAAATCTCCATATCTTTCAGATTTCCTTCCAGGCTCGAGATCCTGAAGAGTACTTTGCCGTCCAGGTTGGTGGTGAGGCCCAGGGGAATCCTGAACAGGGTAGTATCTGTTATTACAGGTAAAGCGCTGATTGAAAGTTTTTTCCCGTCGGGTCCCACAGTATAAAAATTTGCCACCATATAGTCGGTATTCATCAGTTTCAAAGCATCAAGCTGGCCATCGAAATTATCAGTGGCTTTCTCATCAAAATAAATAACCAGCTGATCAAACGACAATGTATCATCTTTATAACCTGCCCCCAGACGTATCAATGGCCTGGGATCCCCGTCTGATTTTATTAACGGATGTGTCAGGTCAATTATCCTGGCATCGTTATTAACGGCAATGGTTCCGGTAACCGGAAATGAGCCGTCCGTCACATGAACAAAAAAACCCTGCATTGACGGGATCAGGTTAGTCGCCAGACCATTGCTCGAAACCCCGTTAATATATGTTACATACATACCTCCGAATTCATCGGTGGTGCTTGCCTCAAAATAATAGAGGGCGTTATCTACGTTAACTCTTGTCCACCCCGACGGAGCATCCCAGTCAACCGGGGAGGGATAAGGATTCCCCACCAGGCTGAATCCCTGGCTGTATAAATTATTGTGGTTATAAAGAGTTGCCGACATGGGTCCGTTGTTGACTATACCTGTGACATCAAAAGTGATCGGGGAATCAGAGGAGCCAAAATTAATCGCATAGCCTTGCAGGGGATTTAAGATCCCCGCCGGATCAATATAGGTAACCCATCCTGATGATGTACGACTCTCATCATAACTGAAAAATGCCGGATAAGGATCGTTAAGCTTCATATTATCGCTGAACTCACTGACCTGTGCTCCCTGGAAAGGAGGGCTGAAGTATTTATATCCGAATCCGGAAAGAAGGTACCTTTGCATGGTAATGTTGCCGTTTACCTCTCCTGCCCCGCTCCCGTCTATCATGGCCGTCTGTATTTCTGTTGAAAGCAAAGTGAGATTCCCGTTTGTATTGAATGTTCCGTTGCATAAAAGGATCCCGCCCAGCGACTGGCTCGGTGTAGTGATCGTAGTCGTACTACCGGCATCAATGGTCAGATTGTTAAAGGTGGAAGGGGTGTTTCCACTTATCGTCTGGGTGTTCCCGGAAAAGATTACGGTGTTGTCATTGTTAAGACAGGAACCATTGTTCACTAAATTACCCTTAAGGACCATAGTACCGCCAGTTGTCACAAAAATTGTTCCCTGTGAAATGGTTAAGCCCTGGCCTGAGCCGGTTTGATTCATTATGAGAAAGAGCGCAATTACAATTGCGCTTCTTTCAGGAATTTTTCTTCTTAAAAACATTATCATATCTTAAAATTTGACCTGACTGATCAGTTCACTGTGAACTGATAAACCAGTTAATGTCCTGAAAATTAAGTATATCATTGCTGTTTACCGTGGAACAATACAATTCAAGAAAATCACCTTTAGCTACATCCTCCAGATAGATAACTGTTGAAAACTGATATGGCTGATTTGCAACCGTGATCCGTATTGCCGTTTCCCCGTACCGCGTGGTAGTTATTCCGTTTTTTACGATCGCTATCGTAATGACCCTGTTAATGTTGTTAACAGTTACATCCCCGGAAATAATCAGGTAAAGATCACGCGGCTTTACTGGCTGGTAAGTTACCTTATTGTCACTTATTGCCAGGTTGGTTGTAATGGAAGAAGTATTTATCCAGTTGGCTTTATACCACGAGTTGGCCACAACACACGTCGTTGTCAATGCATTGTTTACCACGTTGATCTTACAGTGGGGCTTCTCATCTTCCACCCCGGCATTGTTCTCTATAAAAGCATTTGCATCCCTTCCGTCTGTCCGGGAAAAATCAAACCCCGAAATCCCTGTTCCGATAAAATTCCAGGAATTGCCCGTGATAACCAGGTTTGAAAAGGAAAAAGTAGACGGATTGTAAAGAATAGCTACATCAGTGCTGTTTTTATTTGAATAAAATCCGGAATTCAGCGTGACTGTTGTGCCGGAACCTGCCAGTAGGTTAACTCCCGTTTTATTGTCAGTAAAATCTGTCTCGGAGACTTTGACCACAGCTCCCGGTGAGGCGCTGTTTATCAGCAGACCATTATTACTGGAATTAATTATGTCGCATTCAAAAAGCCAGAGCTCAGCATCTGACAGATCCGCCACGGCGTTATAGAACCCGTCGAAGGAACAATCTTTTATCTCGTGATAAGTTCCAGTCCCTGTCAGATGGATGGCGTCTTCACCCGGAGATGAACCGTATCCGCCCAATGTGCTGCCGTCGAAAATTATCATTTTAAAGTAGCAGTCTGTGATGCAGTTAAACAAAGGCAGTCCTGTCATTCCCGCAGCAGGACCAACTGTCACACCACTATATGATTGCGCCTCAAATGTTACCGGGTAGGGAAGGTTAATTACCTGCGTTTCGGCGACAGTACTCGTCTGGGCGGACAATAACACTACAGTTGGCGCTGTCATGTGCACCGAAAGAAATTCAACTGCCTCGGCAATCGTTGTAAAACTTCCATCCTCTGAAACCACAATCTTATTTACTTTCCCGGGAATTGTGCCTTTAGTGATCCAGTTACCCTCCCAGGCTATGTATACTTTGGATTGCCAACGTGTTAACATTGTATTGACATCCCCGTCAATAAAAGCTCCCGAGTTTCCTTCAACAGTTATTAAATTAAGATGTGTGCCAATGTTTTTTATTGCTATTGCCAGGCCGTTATCGGCACTTGTAACTACTGGCAGCGTAAGCGTGATATCTCCGCTGGCAAGTACAAATCTTTCGGTTTTAAGTAATGTGGCAGTCTCCGATTTTGTAAACAGGATCTCAGACCCGACAAAGCTGATCCACCTGTCGCCACTCCAGAAATAAAATCCATCAGCGACCAGCCCTCCGACACTGTAAACAAGCATCCCTGCCGGAACCGGTAATACCATCGGATCAGGCTGATCAAGGTCGTTAATGGCAATCCGTGGCGCCAGTAATCCCTTATTGGCGCTTTCCAGCTCAAGCAATGAATTCTCGTTCATTGTCATATCAGTGCCGTCAGTGATTTTCACCTGTCCTGATATAAATGAATATAGCCCTGACAATAAGAAGATTATCAGGAACAAGAATAATTTTTTCGGTTCCATAATTTAATTACTGAATTCAATATTAACTATGCTTAACTTCCCATATTAACTTCATTTTCCCTGGCGACTTGTTAAACCAGCCAGGCCTGTTTTTGTTTCATTCAGTTTCCCCTTAATGATCTTTTCTTACGGTTTAATAGCTTTTGGTTGATATTTGTTACTTTTTCTGAGACCGGGAGGTTATTTTTTAAAAAATGAACCTGCTAATTATATCCTTAACATAATTGAAACACCCTGATCAACTGACCGAACAAAAGAACAGATCCATTGTAACCCTCTTTAACCTTGCTGTTGAAATAAGATCCCCTGCCTTTCCTGTCACAGGAAAAGCGTCTTTCTTCAATTTATTACGCACTTTTGAACAAAACGGGCAGCAGACTGACTTCCGATAATATGTTGATGCTTCCGTCAGAGCTTCCGGCGGTGATTGAAAAATTCCAACGGGGATCCTTCTTTCCGGTTCGGGCAAAAAAGGACACCCCTGCCTGTGAACACTATGTCTTCCATCCATACCTGGCTTTGTGCTGATAAAGTAGTTATTTGTCATGTTCCAACAGAGTTTTGGTTTCGTATTTCTAAAAGGTCATTCAGGTCCTGCAAACATCGGATAAAAGGTTACGATTTACAGTTTAATAGTAATTCAACCTGTTTTGTTACCTGCCGGTCTACTTTTCCGAAACAAATAATTGAAAAATCCTAATTGATGACAAGCTTTGCCCTTCGAATTGAACGGCAATTCAACTTTTTAATTTTTTGTCTGTCAAAGCATTACTATTCATTTAAGGTTTTTTAACAATTATGTTCATTAAAATGGGGTAACAAACCAGGTCCTATTGATATTAAACTGCAAAACTTAACCATAAAATTTAAAATCATGAAAACAACAGACAGAACAGCAAGAGGAAATTTTGAAGAGTTAATTTCACAATTCTCAAAAGATGAAATTCTGAGTGAATTTGCAATGCAATCAGTAAAAGGAGGCGATGGTGATGGTGGCGGTGACATAATAATACTTCCACCAAAACCACCGGAAGGGGGGGGGAACTAAAAGTGAAAGTATTAATCTTTTATCAAGGGCTTTCTTATAAGCCCCTTTTTTTTGCTTCTGTTTTGACTTTTTCTTATCTTTTTCCTGAAATTGGTGACGGCTTCTTCCGCCAATTATGAAAAGTTTTAAAAAGGCGATATCACTACTTATAATTTATACGGGTTGTCTTTCAATCAGTAATGTAACTGCACAAGAAGACGTATATAACTTATTTGTTAAGTATATTGATTTATATAACTCGGGAGATTTTATCGGAGCCGAAAAATGCATGCTCACTGTTCTGGAATCAGAAAAAAAATTGTCGCTTGACTATATTATTCCTGCCTACAACAATCTTGGATTAATAAAAAAGAGCTTTGGTGTATACACTGAGGCGCTGAATTATTATAATAAGGCTGAAAATCTGGCAATAAATAAGAAAGAATATTATATCATACTTGCCCAGATCTATAACAATAAATCGAGAATTTATACTTTTCAAAGGTCATTTCCTGTTGCAATTGAATATCTCGAAAAGTCAGTCAGGATCTATCAGAACTTTGAAAATCCCGACAAATCTATACTTCAGAGTCTTTCAACAGCATATTTGAATCTCGGGATAATATATTATGAGTCGGAGGATTACGTCCGGGCCCTGGAATATCTTGAAAAAAGTGCCCGGATCAAGCTGAATAATAATTTATCCGAGACTGAACTTACATTTTTAAACCTGGCCAAGACCTATGCACGTACCGGAAGCTTTAACCAGGCCGAAGAATATTATGCAAGATGTTTAAACACAATCAGAATTAAATTCGGAGATAACTATTTCAGAATGAGTGAGGTTTATTTTGGCTATGGTGATTTTTTGCATAAAACAGGCAGGATTTCCGAAGCGCTTGAAGCCTACAGAAAAGCACTTAATATATGCCTTGAAAATTACGGTGATAAACATTCGCTGGTTGCCCTTGCCTACAAACAACTGGGTGACTTTTACCTCGATGAATCCGGTTACCGGACAGCATTGGAATACTATCAGAAATCACTTATCGCTATTGAACCAGGTTTTAACGACAGTGATATCTATTCAAATCCGCCTATCGATTCTTCACTTTTAAGTATAAGGCTGCTCGAAATACTGAAAAATAAGGCAAGAGCTCTTGAACTGTACGGGAACATACAGATTGACAGGTCCCTGAAACTTAATATAATGAGGTCTGGTCTCGGTACTGTTGACCTTATACTTCAACTTATCGACAGGATCCGGAATGATTATCTTACTGAAGATAACCGGATATATCTTGCTGAAAACGAGAAAGAAACTTACATTTCCGGTGTTCACACCGCCCATTTATTATATGATCTTACAGGCGAAAGTTCATATGGGAAAAAGATGTACAGCATTGTCCAGAGGGCAAAGGCAGCCGTATTACGAAACGAAATAACCGTAAATGAATTGTTTCATTCCGCCGGCATACCTGATACGATCATAGATAGGAAGAACAGGCTCGCTTCCAATATTGCAGCTTATAATAACCTTGTACTCGGGGAATTACGTGATTCCAGGCCCGACAGCAATAAGCTCAGCCAGTGGAAGGACGATCTTTTCAGAATGCACCGTGAAATGGAAAGCCTGACAGATGGGATCAACAGGAATTATCCTGATTATCTGGCTCTTATGCAGAAAACTGATCCTGTCCCCCTGGAAGAGGTACAAAAACATCTCCGCAGGAATGAAACTATAGTTGAATACCTGATTTCGAACCGGTTTGTTAATGGAAAGAGAGATCTTTATACATTCGTTACTACAAAAAATGATCTTGATTTTCTTGAAACCGGCGTTGATTCCCTTTTTTCAATAAATTCAACGGTCATCAGTGACGCCTGCCGGGATCCTGATAATAAAAACTACAGGGAATTTACTGAAGCCCTTGAATATATGTACCTGAAGCTGATAAAACCGGGCGAGCTGTTTTTTAGGGGTAAAAATCTTATTATCATTCCGGATGAGGAAATAGCGTTGCTGCCGTTTGAGGCCCTCCTTAATGAGAAGCCTGGACCGGGCCAAACAGATTTTGAAGGGCTTCAGTATATTATCAACAAATATTCGATCTCTTACTGTTACTTCTCATCGCTTATTTTCAGCAATTTATTTCAGGAAAGAAAAAGAACGGAAGTGTTTTCCTTCGTTCCTTACTATGATGTAAATAATAATTCAGGACCGGTTCCTGCCTCCCTCACCGGGGCAGCCACCGAAACAAGATCGATCTACAGATGGTTCAGGGGGAATATATTTGAAGGGGAGCAGGCTACCGAAACCAATTTCAGGCTTGCGATCCGTAAGCCCGCTGTGTTCCATCTTGCCATGCACTCCATTTCTGATTCGACTGATTCGAGATACTCTTATCTGTTGTTTGATTCGAACAATGATACTCTGGATGACGGGAAACTTTATAACTATGAGATCAGTCTTTCGAGACTGACCTCTCCGATGGTAGTATTGAGTGCCTGTAATTCAGGCACCGGAACATTATACCATGGCGAAGGATTGATGAGTCTTGCCCGCGGATTTATCCTTGCGGGTGCATCATCAGTGATCAGAACTGCATGGGAGGTCAACGATGAGGTAAGTGCAGATATCATTTCCCGGTTTTATATGCATCTTTCAGGAGGCAGGCGTAAAGATGATGCCTTGCGTATGGCAAAGCTGGAATACCTGAAGGAATCTCCTCCCGCATATTCTGACCCCTATTATTGGGCTGCCTATGAAGTGCTGGGAAATAGTGCACCTGTCAGACAGCATCCTGGCAGGATTCTATTTGCCGGTCTGGGTTCAATAATCTGCTTTTTGTCTCTTATCTTCTATTTAAGACGTCGCAGGATCTCTTCGGACCGGTCACTGTAAAAGCCGGGTGATCCTGCAAGAAGTTCAAAGCATTCCGAGGCTTTGATCTTATTTCCGGATTTAATATAAGCAAGTCCCAGATACCAGGTAGCTTCTTTAAAAAACTCTCCTTGCCGGTTTCGTACTCCTTCGAGCAGTTCTATGGCTTTCGGGTAGTCGCCAATTTCAAGCTCGGTAATCCCAAGAAAAAAACCTGCTGATACAGATGTCTTTTCATTTAGCATGGCTTCGGTAAATCCGGCCTCAGCATTTCGGTAATCGGCTGATTTATAGGTTGCGATGGCGTTGGTCAGGCTCTCACTCTCACTTGAAACAGCGCCCCTGGTAACAGATGAAACTACTGAAAATGGTCCATAATATTTTTCAAATATCTCCTGGGGATCATCCGGGAGAAGAAGAGGCTTTATCAGCAGAACTGCACCGAGTATAACAGCTGCAGCCAGACAAGCGTGCCTGATTATCAGAGTTTTGCTAATTCCTTTTTTCTTCGTGGGTTCCGATTTCCGGCTATTCTTCTCCTCTTTCCGGCCGAATGAGTCTGTGATGAAATCCCTGATCTCCATTGTATCATTACCCCCGACGCTGACCTTTGATTTCTTTTCCTGCCATTCATTAACCCACTCCGACGATATATCATTTAAATTGGTCTTCCCGATCTCACTTTTTATTTTACTGATTTCATTAAGCAGGTCCTCGTCCGGTGTTTGATACTTCAGGCTTTCGGAGATAAATCTCTTATTTTCAGCTTTCAGGGAGGTATCATTCCCATAGCCGGAGACCATTTCAATCGCGAGCTCATTTACAAAATTGTAAGAAGGATCGCTCTTTACATCCTCAATATCCAGGAATCCTTTCATATACGCACTTATTTTCCCGAAAAGGTCAGTATCGTTTGCCGACTGAAGCATATCAAACTCCGGGTCATCCCATGAATCTACTGGCGGTCTGGTCAGGTGTTTTTTGCTGTCATATCTTTTCGTTCCCTTCATTCGCTTTGTATACGTTTTTATAGTTTCATTTGTTTCGTTCCACTCCGCTCTTCATCCTTATCTCTGTGCCCCGAGCTCTTTCCCTGTGCCCTGAGCCCTTTGCCCTGAGCCCTTCGCCCTGTGCCCCGAGCTCTTTGCCCTGAGCCCTTCGCCCTTCGCCCTTCAGACCTGAGCTCTTTGCCCTGTGCCCTGAGCCCTGTGGCCTGTGCTTAATAGACTATCTTTTGTGCCACGATCCCCGAATTAATGATCTTCTGGTAATCGGGATGCTTTTTAACCGTTTCTGTAAGCACTGCCTGTGCTTCGCATTTTTTCTTTCTTACATACCCATAACTGTATCCAAGTTTGTCGGCTATATCCTGCGGTGACATTTCATCCCAGTATAGTTTAAGTATACTTTTGCTCACGGCATCAAGTGTCTCAAATGCACCGAGGAATATCTCCCTGCACAAATTATTATCCATCATTTCGGAAAGGTCTGTTTCTTCTTCGGGATCGGCTTTGCGAACGAAATAATTGGATGCTGAATGTCTCTTTTTAAGAACGATTCTCCAGAGGTTTTCACATACGCAATAAAGGTATGTCTTGAATTTACAGGTAAGCATAAATTCCTCACGATCAATTTTCTCAAGAATTATCATAAGGCCTTCCTGAAAAATGTCCTTAGCATCCTCCGAACTACCACCAAGCTGGGTAACCAATAACCGTATCATGGGCAGGTATCTGTCCGACAGATAATGCACCACGTAACTATGACGGTTTCGCAGGCACTCAACGATCTCTTTATCAGTATATTCCTTCAATACACCCAACTTATTCAAAGACAAAAACCGTAGTTCAAACGTAACAAATTTTTTGAATCACCGGAAAAAAGTTATTCACAATCAGGTAACAAATTTAAGCCAATTGCTATTAAACAATGTTTTTACCGGAAAGCTAAATGCAGATTCCGGCAAATATGTCTGATGAACTTTATTCGTTTCCCTTATAAAGAACCGATAAAGTGATAATTTATTTTACCCGGACCAGGATGTCGCTGAAAAAAAGTATGAAGGCCGAAATGAAAATCGTATCCCCTGATGATGACATATTCAGATTATACCGAGATGAACGGGCAGGATTCCCGAATGCCCGGGCATTCTACTGGAAAGCAATTGAGGATACAGGTGGTTTTCCCTATCATCTTATCCCCGGGCAGAAGCCGGAGGAGGATAATATTATTATCACCGGGGAAGGGATAACTAACCTGCTTGGAGTCAGGCCTGAAGATTTCACTGAAAAAGCTTTTATCAGTATAATTGATAAGATAGAATCAATTCCGGGAGATGCTCCGGTTGATCTGGCGGAGATCCACCGGAAAATATTAAACGGTAATATAGAAGGCTACAAGGCAGAAATGCTTATCAGAACAGCCGGAGGAGAAAGGAAATGGGTACGATATGTTTCAATACAGCAGATTGACGAGGAAACAGGAAAGGTTACAGGTGTATTCGGGATACTTTATGATATCACTGAAAGCAGGCTCATGCGGGAGAGAGCTGAAAAAATTAGTCAGAGAGAAGAGGAATATAACCGCTTAAAGACTTATTTTCTTCAGAATATATCACATGAGATAAGGACTCCCCTGAATGCAATTTTAGGTTTCTCTGCCCTGATAAGCGAATATCCTGATGGAGCAGATCCGGAGCGCCTGAAGGAGTACAGGGAGATAATGAACGACAACAGCGACCGTCTGCTGAATATTATCGACAGCGTCATTGAGATGTCAAAAATTGAAGCAGGAACAGTGAAATTCATCAGAAGCAAAGTTAATCTCAACTGGGTCCTCCTGAAAGTCTATGGGCAGTTCCGGATTGATGCATCATTAAAGAGCGTTCCGCTGGTTTTTGAAACTCCGCTCGCCGAACGGGAGGCAAATATTTATGCGGACGAATTTAAGCTGACCAGTATCCTCAGGAATCTTGTCGGCAATGCAGTTAAATTCACTGCAGAAGGTAGAATTGAGTTTGGTTATTCGATAAAAGGGGACAAGATAGAGTTTTATGTTTCCGATACCGGGATTGGTATCCCCGGTGAGTATCAGGATGTTATATTCCGTGAGTTTTACCAGGCCGACAGCAGTTTTTCGCGCAGTTACGGAGGTGTTGGATTGGGGCTGGCCATCTCGAAAGCTTATGTTGAGATGCTGGGCGGGAAGATATGGATCTCCCCGGAAACGGATAGGGGATCGGTTTTCCGGTTTACGATACCCTATGAGAGTGCTGAAGGCAATGCTACATAGTCTCCGGTCATTGCGAGGAACGAAGCGACGAAGCAACCTCATTCGACCATAACTGAAATTTATTAAGGGACCCGGTCATTGCGAGGAACGAAGCGACTAAGCAACCTCATTCGACCATCACTTCAGTTTACTAAGGGACCCGGTCATTGCGAGGAACGCATCTTTTAAACAATAAGTTTTATCTTTGGGAGTCTTAACCGGGAAACTGAAAATGAGACTTACAGCTTCGTTTTTAATTATTCTTGCTTCTTACATATCGGGTACATTTCTTTCAGCACAGGAAGTGCCTCATCCTGTCAACAATACAGGTGTTTACGAATTTCTCGATGAGCTGGCATCGATTAAAATAACAGAGATCAATTCGGCAGTTAAACCCTACTCAAGGTTGTTTATTGCGAACCGCCTGAAGGAAGCTGATGAGCAGAGGGACCTTCTAAACACCCGGCAACAGAAGGAGCTTGATTTCTACCTGATGGATTTTGGAAAAGAGCTGGAAGAATGGTACGAAGGTGCGACCGGGCTCGCCACCTACGCTAAAGCTTCGGTGGCCGAAGGGAGCGAGGGGGCGAGGGGGAGAGAGGGCGAGGGGGAGATTGGGCTGCAGAACGAGGAAGCAACAGTAAAATGGTTCGGTGGGAGAAGATCGGCAGGTATGGCAGGACCAAAAATACGAAGGGATCTGTTTTATTATAAGGATTCATTGTTTTCTTTAACTGTAAATCCGATCATTGGAGGAGAGTTATTTTTCAATTCTGCCGGAAAGGCAATATATGCCAGAAATTTCGGGGAAGCCAGGGCATATGTTCAGAATTGGGGATTTTATGCTTCACTTCGTGATAATCATGAAAAACCTTTTCTGGGCCGTCCGGAGTACCTGACAAAGAGAGAAGGCGGACATGTTAAGGGCACCACCGACTGGAGCGAGATGCAGGCCGGGATCACCTGGGCATGGAAATGGGGAAACATCGGATTTGCAAAGGAGCGTTTGCAATGGGGCAATAATTATAATGGTGCGAATATTTTCGGAGGAAATAATCCGACATTTCTCGCAATCAAAATTAACCTCAAACCGGCACGGTGGTTCGAATTCAACTATTTCCACGGATGGCTTAACTCGATGGTGGTCGACAGCTCCCGCTCCTACTGGGTCACAAACAGCTACGGGACTGACTACAGAGAAGTGTACCATAAGAAATATGTGGCAGCAAACATGTTCACTTTCACTCCTGTCAGAAATCTTAAGATCTCTGCAGGAAACAGCATAGTGTATACCGACAAGCATTTCAATCCGGTTTATATGATGCCCCTTTTCTTCTATAAATCTGTCGATCATTCCTACACCTCCGGAGTCGAAAATATGAATTCCCAGACATTCATTGATGTGAGTTCGAGAAACATTAAGAATCTTCATATGTATGTCACACTTTTCGTTGATGAACTCTCTGTTTCCAGGTTTACCAGAGATGATGAATGGAACTTCTTCAGCTGGAAAACAGGATTCAGATTATATAATCTGCCAGTTCAGAATCTTTCATTTTCCACAGAATTCACCTACACATATCCTCTGACTTATCAGCATTATGTCCCGACACTGACTTTCGAAAATGCGCGTTATAATCTTGGCCATTACCTGAGGGATAACTCAAGGGAATGGTACCTGGCTATTGACTACAAACCAATTAGAACCCTGAAAACTGGTTTGTATTTTACGGATGCGATCCGTGGTCCCGATTATACTGAGCTTGGCACCAATCGTGTCGGCAATCCCCCACTGGCTTCAGTGGAGTGGCATTACACTGTCTTTGGGGCAAGGGGTTCATATCAGATAATAAATGATCTTTACACATGGTTTGATCTCAGTTTTAGTAACATCCGGGGGGATCAGAGATGGAGTCCGGAGTATTTTTACGGGTCCAAAACCACTTTTAACATTGGAGCTACTTTTGGGTTCTGATGGCCAGATCCGCACGAGTGAAACGTAATGCCTCATAGTCTTCGGTCATTGCGAGGAGCCCGAAGGGCGACGAAGCAATCCTTTACAACCAGCACATGATGAACCTCGAAAGGCGAATGATGATGGTGGACTGTTCTTCAAATTACTGGTGTGAATGCAGAGACAGGTTGCTTCGTCATCCCGCTGTCGCGGGACTCCTCGCAATGCCAATACCGTTTAGCTGGATTTTTATACCGTTGAAAATGTAAAGCTACTCTTCATAACCGGAAATCTCGTTTTGTTTAAAATTTTAATAAAAATATGCCGTTTATATTTAGGTGATTTGTCAGAAAGTTCGTTACTTCACATTTAGGAATAACTCTTCAGCATTGGAATTCAATGGAAATCAGAAAATTCAGGGTATTTACTTTATTTGCTGATATTCTTATACTTGCAATATCATTTCTTGTAGTCGTTGCAACCAAGCCTTCCGGGTTTAAAGGATATCTTCCATCTCACAGCATCTTTTTCGCCGGCCTCGCCCTTATATGGCTTACAGTTTCCCTTATCTATGGCAAGATGCACAGGGGCAAGATAGTTAACTATTCATCTCTCTTTTACAGGGTTATCGGCAGCAACATCATAGCCATATCAATTACTGCCCTCCTGATGTACACTATAAGGGAGTACTTTTATTCCAGAATAGTCGTCCTCGGTACTGCCGGTGTTGCAACATTGCTTGAACTTATTTTAGGAGCTGCATTTTTAGCTATTAAAAGAGCTAAAATTCAGGATCTTGAGAACTACTCAAGTTATAAAGATATTCAAAAGAAAAGCGAATATGAGCTTGTCAAAAATGTAAATAGTAGTAACGGCAGAAAAGCAGCGACATCGGCTGAGATCAATCCAAGGGTACTCAATGCAATTGAAAGCGAGATTGGCAGGGAACTGGCAAAAGCAATACTGAAAATGTCCGGTACCAGGCTTAACAACCGTACGGCGGTCCTGTCAACCACCACTCTTTTTAATATTGCCAACCTGCCATACGAAAAGTACGACTATATTGTTAATCTTCATAAGATAAACGACATCGACAAGCTTGACAGGTTCTTTGATGAGGTAAACTCAAAGCTCAGGTTCAGAGGCTTGTTCTTATGCTGCGTTGAGACCAAGGATCAGCGCAAGACAAGACTCCTGAAGAAGTATCCACCTGTTTTGAATTATATCCTTTATTCATTTGATTTTATTTTAAAGAGAGTCCTGCCCAAGCTTAAGTTTACAAAAGGGCTCTACAATTTTCTCAACCATGGTTCGAATACTGTCATTTCGAGGGCGGAAGCTCTTGGAAGACTTTCGAGGGCGGGATTTATGATCAACCAGGAGTCATTTATAGGGAACTATCTCTGCGTTGAGGCACTGAAGATCACAGATCCGATTTACATCAACGGGACAACCTATGGTCCGCTTATCGCACTTCCACGGGTAGGCCAGAACGGCGACCTGATAAAGGTATATAAGCTGAGGACCATGCATCCCTATTCGGAATTTATCCAGGATTATGTTTACAAGATGCACGATCTGCAGGAAGGGGGCAAGTTCAAAGATGATTTCAGGATAACGTCGTGGGGAGCAATGGCCAGAAGGGTATGGCTCGATGAGTTCCCGATGTTCATCAACTTCTTCAAGGGAAATATGAAGCTTGTCGGCGTCAGACCACTCAGCAAGCACTACTATGAGTTATACGGCAAGGAACTCCAGGAGAGGAGGATCAGATATAAACCCGGTCTGATACCGCCTTTTTATGCCGACATGCCGTCGGATCTCGATGAGATCCAGGCATCGGAGACCAGGTATCTTGATTCGTATGACAGGAATCCTGTTATGACTGATGTCAAATATTTCCTCAAATCAGGAAGGAATATATTGTTTGGCAAAGCCAGATCAAACTAATACATCAGGTATCGACAAAGTTGCACCAGTAAAAAATCAGGCCGTGGCCTTTAATACTTTGGCCATAGGTAAGCTGAGGTACGAGGCGCTACCTATGGCAGATGACAAAAATACAATTTAAGCCCCGTAGGGGCGGAATAAAAGGGGGTTTTTCAACCGAATGAAATCACACCAAGTGTGGTCCCAGAGCACATAGCTCAGTAAAGCGACGGGTACCCCTCTGACTCCTTCGTCGGCATCTCCCCTGAAGAGGAGAAAATTCTCAATCATCCTGTGAAATGCTTCTAAAGAAACGGGGATTTTTCCCCCTCCCGGAGGAGCTTTGAAGAATTTTTATTTACTTTTATCGAAATTCATTTATGCCATTATTAGGTGAATAAACCATCAATCTTGTTGCTGCTGACAATTTTGATTACCTCCCAGATTTCATGTGAGCATTATGAATATTTGCCTCAGCCCGAACTAAAAAATGTAATCCTGTTGATTGGTGATGGAATGGGACTGCCTGCAGTTTATGCTGCGATGACGGTTTCTGAATACCCGCTCAATATTGAAAGGTGCACAGCATCCGGATTGCAGAAGACTTGTTCCTTTGACAGTTATATTACTGATTCCGGAGCTGCTGCAACTGCAATGGCTACGGGTAATAAGACATTAAATGGTGCAATCGGAGTGGATCCCCGGGGGAACCGGATCAAGTCCATACTGGAAATTGCGGAGGAACATGGCTTATCAACAGGTCTTGTATCCACCTCCACAATTACACATGCCACACCGGCATCATTTATCGCTCACCAGGCAAGCAGATACAGCTATGAAGAAATTGCCCTTGATTTCTTAAAGACTGATATTGATGTTTTTATCGGAGGCGGGTATAGTCATTTCGCAAACAGGAAAGACAGTTTAAACCTGATTGACAGTCTTAGAATCAGAGGTTATGAGGTCGATACTTTAATGACTCAGGTAATTAATTCCACTTCGGGAAAACTTGCAGGACTGACAGCAAATCTTAATCTTCACTACCGTATGGAAGGAAGGGGAAATATGCTTCCGGCTTCTTCAGGGAAAGCTATAGAAATATTAAGCATGAACAGGAATGGATTTTTTCTTATGATCGAAGGGGCTCAGATTGATTGGGCAGGTCACGCAAATTCTGCTGAAAAGCTTATTGATGAAACCCTTGATTTTGATGAGGCAGTGGGGATAGCGCTTGATTTTGCCAGGCACGAAGGACACACCCTGGTTATAATTACAGCTGACCATGAAACAGGGGGGGTGACAATTACCGGGGGTAATGAACTCAATCATACGGTAAAGTTAAGTTTTTCGACCACGGGTCATACGGCAGTTATGGTTCCGGTTTATGCTTTCGGTCCTGGTGCTGAAAGATTCAACGGGATTTATGACAATACTGACATCTTCCACAAGATTATGGAGTCTTTTGGATTTGAATAAAGGTCGTGCAGGTCTCGTGCAGGTCGTGCAGGTCTTGCAGGTCTTGCAGGTCTTGCAGGTCTTGCAGGTCACACAGGTTGTGCAGGCCATGCAGGTCTTGCAGGTCCTTTATTTAGAGGATTTCAGATATTTAATGAAACTTCCTGAACTGTTAATTAACCTCTGGGTTCTATTCCTCCTGTCAGTAGCAACATCAATAGTTACATAGCCTTGATCTTCGGCTATATAATACATGTTTTTCACCTCACCGGATGATCCCTTAGAAATTTTTAGAAATTGCTTGAATTCTGCATCTCCCCCTCGGCAGAATCCTTCACAAATATTGTTCATAATTGAAATTCCGGCTCTGGTAATTTGATCTCTGAAACCAAAATCCCTGCATTCCCTGAAATCGGAATAAATTAAATTCACTAATTCTCTGGCCATTTTCCAGATTTCCAACTCTTCAAAATTTTTAATTGTTGTCATTTTAGCACGTTTTAAAAGGTGAGACATTTAAATTCCTATGCTAAAATAAAGAAAATATTGAGATGTCAGACTTGCACGACCTGCAAGACCTGCATAACCTGCATGACAATTCTTATGCTTTATCAAGTTCAAAGATCCTATCCACCTGCTCCCATTTCTCAGGGGTAGCGGATTTTTCCCCTGCCTGCTGGAACTCCGAAACATACTCCTCCCACTCTTTCTGCATCGGCTTTGCTGCCAGCTCTTTCATTGCCTTGTCGTGGTCGAAGCCGGGAACAGTATCCATTATCATAAAGACTGTAGTGCCATGGATGTAGATCTCCATGTCGAGGATGCCGACTTCGCGGATACCCTTTGCAACAATTGGCCAAACGTTGCCTGGTTTATGGATTTCCCTGTATTTTTCAATCAATTCAGGATTGGATTGAAGGGTCAGGATTTTGCAGTAGCGGTTGAAGGAGGTGTAATTGGTGGTTTTCAAGTATGCTTTCATAGCGGTCATTATGGTTTCTTAATTTCATTTTTTTGATGTCAGGCAAAAAACAATTCCGGACCTTTATCAGGCTGACCTCTCGGTTACAGGACTGTCACTGTGGCCTCTCTGATAGGAAGTTTATTAATCCCCAACGAATTATCAGAACCTAACAGGAAATCATCGGCAATGGTTTGGATCGCATTAGTGATCTCCTTGATATCGACAGGTAAAACATGCCAGTCCGCTTCGAGAAAAAGCGGCACCGGAAAACTCTTTATGCGCTTTTCAACATCAATTTCGTTGATAATTGCTTTGTTCTTTGCTTCAATGAAGACATCTAACCAATTAAACGAGTATTGACGTGCCAGAGCGTAAATATCAAATACATCCTTAGGTTCATCCCGGGTTGCAATGGCAGTAAGCTTATTTGTCAATATATTGAGAGGAGTATCAATATAGCCGTACTCGTACCTGTTTGGAATCCCGCACCTGTAAGCAATGTCGTTTACAAATTCTATCTTAAGTACACTCTGTTCTTCTTCAATATAAAACCTGACAAAATCATCAAATACAATGCTTTCTTCCTTCAACAGTGAAAAATTACTGATCAGTGCTTTCTCAATACCCCTGATCAAGAAATGGAAAGCTTCACTTTTGTTTAAGAAAAAATCAAGATCCTCACTATAACGGTGATTAAGATAAAACCTTCCCAACGCAGTTCCTCCGGTCAGGTAAAAATCAGACAGAACCGGTTTTAACGCAAGGAGTACCTTATCCTGAATCCGGTAAAGCTTCCTGTAATCTTTTCCTGAGATATTCATATTGAGTCTGAATGGACTTTGGCCATAGCGCCCCTATTATTTCATCTGTAAGCATTTCCTTTACCTGCTCTACGGGCAAAAGCTGGATAATAGTAAACCATGGTAAACCTGAGAGGATTTTGACAAATAACTTTTCACGGGTATAATGACCGGCTTTATCTATTCTGCCAGCGAGCAGTTTTTCTGTTTCGGCCAAGGGAATGGAGTAATCCCACATTATTGATTGCAATACTTTATATCGCTGTTGTTGGTCCATTAATGAAATTGCAAATTACACCCAAATGTACTTAAAATATTGTAATTACCTCTTCAGGTAATGACTATTACAAAGGTGGATTTCGGTCCTTTTCCTGCTGGCAGAGGTGTTCCCAAGTGAACCGTGGAAAGGGTTGCTATTCTTCTGATTTGCGCCTTGTGTCTTCTTTTTCGATGATTTTAATCTGACCAGAATTCTGAATTGCCTTGAGGGTTATCTCCTTACTGTTGTTCTCTGCATTTTCGGCTTTTGAATATGCCTGCTTCAGCTGATTTTCAATATCCTTTATCCTCGTCATCAAAGATTCGATCTGTTGGTTTTTGAGTTTTACCTCACTTTCATGATCCTTTAAGGACAATTGCTTTTCAAACTTATGATCTTTTTCCAGCTGTGCAGTGGTTTCTTTAGTGGCTGCCTGTACAGCTTTCTCAAGATCAGAGGGGAATTTGGCAGCATTTGTTTTCAGTTCTTCTATTTCCTTTTCGGCAGCAGCTACAGCCTGCTCCCTCGAATTTATCTCATTTTCAAAAGATGCTCTCTTTTCAGTAAGTTCTTTGTCAAGTAAAGCCTTTTTCTGGTCATACTGATCTTTGTCTTTTTTACGCGCCAACTGCAGATTATAATTATATTCCTCTTCTTCGCGGGAACGTTTCTTTTTCAAGGCCTCCTCATCTTCCTTTCGCTTCTCTTCCCATAGCTTATTCTCCCTGTCGCGGGTCAGCTTCCCTGATTTGAGTTCCTCTTCAAACTCACTTCTTTTCAATGCCATCCCGGTCTCGAATTCTTCCTTCTTCTCCTTCTGTGCGGCCAGAATAGCGGCCAGCGAGTCAGCACCGGCATTGATCTGATAGAAATCCTTTAACCTTTGATCCTCAATGGATATTGCCTCCCTGATCTTAAGTAGCCTCTGATATTCTGCAGCAAGGTCGTCTTCGATCCTGTCAAGAGTACTGTTGAGGGTAAGTTTCAGTGAACTTATTTGTCCAATGATTTTTTCATCTGTCAGTCCGGCAGCAACAGCCACAGTTGTCTCCTTTATCTTTCTTTCCTGTTCTGCTTTAGGGTTATCCTGTTTTGATTCCTGGATCTTTTGAAGGAGGTCATTGTAAGCATTTAGTATCTCGGTTTTGGTACTGGTGGGAGTTACTTTCTTTTCCATGATATGAGATTTTTACGTAAATATAAATGTTTTAGTTTTTACATTGTTTTAACCGTAAATTTAATTTGTTTCAGTGTTCCACCGCAACCCTTTTGCCTGAATTAATATCGAAATGCTTCTAAAATAAATAGTCGCTGCGAGAAGTGCAGCAACGAAGCAAATTCACACACCAAGATACAGACTGAGTTGCGTGGTATAAAGCGAGGATAACTTTGTGTAAGTTCTATCTTGTACCCGATATATAAACACCCCCCTGCCCCGCTCAAGGGGGATTAATCAGAAATCGTTATATTTGTTACAAACAAAATATCAGCTTGATGAGCGGAAAGAATAAGAAGGTCTTCGTTTCGGGATGCTTCGATATGCTGCATTCGGGTCATATCGCATTCCTTCAGGAGGCAGCCGGATACGGCGATCTGTACATCGGACTGGGCTCCGACAAAACTATCAGGGATCTTAAGGGCAGGGACACCATTAATTCAGAAGAAGAACGGATGTATGTGCTGAACGCTCTTTCATGTGTACACAAAGCTTTTGTTAATAAAGGCAGTGGGCTCATCGATTTTCTGGATGACATGAAAGACCTGGATCCCGACATATTTATAGTAAATGAGGACGGCCATTCTCCAGAGAAAGAACAGCTCTGCAGGGAACTGGGAATTGAATATAAAGTCCTGAAAAGGATCCCGCATGCAAACCTTCCCGTCAGGTCGACTACAGCGCTCAGAGCTATTAAACCTATGCCCTACAGGATCGACCTTGCAGGTACATGGATTGATCAGCCCTATGTCTCAAAATATTGGCCGGGAGCAGCAATAACTGCATCAATTGAACCTACCATTGAGTTCAATGAACGTTCGGGGATGGCTACTTCAACTCGCAAAAAGGCGATCGAGCTCTGGAATGACCATCTTCCGCTGGAAAAACCCGAGAAGCTGGCAAAGACGCTGTTCAGGTATGATAATGATCCCGGAACAAAAGAGGTAAGCGGTTCGCAGGATTCGATTGGCATCACAATGCCGGGAATCAATAAGTTCTTTTACGATAAAGGCAAATACTGGCCTTCAAAATTTGAGACTATTTCAGATCTTAAAACAATAAACTGGCTTGAGGATAAGTTGTATATGCTGACATTATGGCCTCGTCCGGCTTACTATAACGTCTTAAATGATACTTATATAAATACCGGAAATGTAAGAAAGCTGACCGAAGCTGCCGAACTGGCCTGGGAGGGATTGATCGCAAGGGATATCAGGACATTCTCAAAGGGATTTATTGATTCGTTCAATTCACAGGTCAGGATGTTCCCGAAGATGATGAATCCGGAGATAGAAAAGGTGATCGACAGGTATCAGTGATACAGCTCTGGCATGGAAGCTGTCAGGTGCAGGCGGAGGAGGCTATCTGATTCTTATAAGCGAGAAGGATCATCGATAATGCTTTCAAGATAAAGATAAGGGTGAAGGATTTGTGGTTGTAGCTGATGACATAATCATTCGCGATAGCATCGGATGCAGGCTGACAGTCTTGAGCACGAGCATGCACGGTTTCTTTAAGTCAAACTGACACGACTCGCTAAGGAGATGACCAAAGAGGAGTCAATGTGTAGAATGACATGACATCTTAAATTACAATAAAAATAATTCATATGTCTAAAAACAGCATTAATAACGGGTGTTACAGGACAGGACGGAGCTTACCTGGCCGAGTATTTACTTAAGAAGGGGTATGTGGTCCATGGAATAAAGCGCCGCAGCTCGCTCTTCAACACTGAAAGGGTTGATCATCTTTACCAGGATCCTCATGTCGAGAAAAGGGATTTCATACTCCACTATGGCGACCTGACAGATTCGATGAATGTTACTAAGATCATCCAGGAGTGCCAGCCTGATGAGATCTACAACCTTGCAGCAATGAGCCATGTCAAGGTGAGCTTCGACACTCCGGAATATACTGCCAATGCAGACGGGATTGGCACATTAAGGATCCTGGAAGCTGTCCGGCTTCTTGGGCTGACCCCAAAAACCAGAATTTACCAGGCATCAACAAGTGAACTATACGGACTCGTCCAGGAGGTGCCGCAGACAGAAAAGACTCCATTCTACCCAAGAAGTCCATATGGTGTTGCAAAATTATATGCCTACTGGATAACAGTCAATTACAGGGAAGCTTACGGATTGCATGCCAGCAACGGGATACTCTTCAACCACGAATCACCGATAAGGGGAGAGACCTTTGTGACAAGGAAGATCTCGAGGGCAATGTCGAGGATTGCGCTCGGGATGCAGGAGTGCCTTTATATGGGAAACCTTTCGTCAAGGCGCGACTGGGGTCATGCGAAGGACTATATTAAAGCAATGTACCTTATCCTGCAGCAGGATAAACCTGATGACTATGTAATCGCCACAGGCGTTACTACATCTATCAGGGAGTTCATTCATAAAACATTTGCCGCCGCAGGAATGGAAATCAATTTCAGCGGTGAAAATGAACATGAGACAGGAAATTTAGTTGGTGTTGATGAGGCTTTGTTCAACGAAAGAGTCGGCAGGGAATTTATTGAGGCGGTTAAAAACAGGATCACCACCAATCCGGCAATGGTGAAGATCGACAAAAACTATTTCAGACCTACCGAAGTTGATCTTCTGATAGGCGACTCAACAAAGGCAAGGACAAAGCTTGGATGGATCCCGAAATATGATCTGAACGGACTTATTGAGGATATGATAACATCTGATATCCATCTGATGAAGAAGGAGAATCATATTAAGAACGGGGGTTTCAGGACGTTTAATTACTTCGAGTAAGTGCATCCCGGAACGCCCCCCAACCCCCCTCAAGAAGGAACGCCCCCCAACCCCCCTGAAGGGGGGCTAAATGTTGCATCTAAAGAAAAAGCTTATTATGAAAAAAGATTCCAAAATATATGTTGCCGGCCATACGGGGCTGGTTGGATCAGCCATAACCGCAACACTTCGGGCGAAAGGGTATGAGAACCTGCTGCTGAGAACCATGGAACAGGTTGATCTTACTGACCAGAAACTTGTAGATGCATTTTTTGCCGAAGAGAAGCCTGAATATGTGTTCATCGCTGCTGCAAAGGTCGGGGGGATTGTTGCGAATAACACCATGAGGGCCGATTTTATCTATGTGAACATGATGATCCAGAATAATATGATCCATGCAGCATGGAAGCATGGGGTGAAAAAGCTTCTGTTCCTCGGGTCAACCTGTATCTATCCGAAGAATGCACCACAACCCCTGAAGGAAGATTATCTTCTCACATCGGTGCTCGAATATACCAACGAGCCGTACGCAATAGCAAAGATCGCCGGTCTTAAGATGTGTGAATCATTTAACATTCAGTATAATACGAACTTTATCGCAGTAATGCCTACGAATCTTTACGGATTCGGTGATAATTACGATCTTGAAAAGTCGCATGTGCTGCCGGCGCTTCTCAGGAAGTTCCATCTTGGAAAATGTATTGAGGGAAATGACTGGACAACTATACGGAAGGACCTGAACCGGTACCCGATCGAGAAGATGAACGGTTCGTCTGAAGAAAAGAGTATCCTTTCATTACTGGACAAATACGGGATAAAAGTTGCAGATGACGGCAGATCCGGAAAGAAAGTTTCGGTATCTATCTGGGGAACCGGAGCGCCCATGAGGGAATTCATGAACTCGCAGGATATGGCCGAAGCATGCGTATTTGTAATGGAGAATATTGATGTTAAGGATATTATCTCAATTCACCGTCAGGGAAAAACTGAACCGGATTATCATCCGCCGCATTTCATAAATATAGGGACGGGAGCGGAGATCACAATAAGGGACCTTGCTTACAGGGTTAAGGATCTGACAGGTTTCAAGGGGGATATCATATTCGACACTTCAAAACCTGACGGTACTATGAGGAAGACGACGGATATTACAGCCCTGAAGGGTTTGGGATACAGGCATAAGATTGAGCTTAGCGAAGGACTCTCCAGAACCTATAGTCAATACCTTCTGTACAGGTAAAATCTTTTACAACTCAGAAAAGTCATTTAGTAACACTGAGTGCCGCAGACCTGCCTGCCGGCAGGCAGGGAAGAATCAGAGTCTCCGCAAAAAAGTCAATGGGATATTGACGATCAGGTTCTGATCGAGCCTGTCTATGCGGACCACAACACGGTTTTGCTTGCCAGTGGTGACCAACTCACCGGTGAGTCCGACCAGCGCACCGCGGATAACCTCAACATTGTCTCCCTTCTCAAATTTTTCGGATGATATCTCAATCTCGGCATCACTGTTGATAAGCAGACGGAGATTGTCGATCTGGTTCTCAGGGATGGAGGCAGGCTGACCTTCAAATGTAATAAACTTCACAACCCCTTGGGTCTGATATACTTTCGGGAAGGCAACTGGGCTGACTTTTACAAAGACATATGACGAGAGCAACGGCCTTTCAACAAGTTTTTTCCTGTCGCTCCAGATCCTGAAGGTTTTCTGGAGTGGCAAGAAGACCTCAACTTCTGAATCAATAAGCCGGTCCCTCACCTGTTTTTCTGCCCTGGGATTGGTATAAACTGCGTACCATTTGGGATCCTGATTTTTCTTAACAGGACCTGATCTGACAGGATTAGTGTTCGTGACTGCATCCATGAGGGCAATGATTTTTTCGGCAGGGGCAAAGATAATTTTTTTGTGTTTATTCTTTACTTTCTTTTAGCCGTAAAAAGGTCTTTGTTCATTTTTTGCTCGCAAAGTTATTTTTTCATCTTTTGTTCGCCCAAAATTATTCTTTTACTTTCTTTTAACGCTAAAAGAAAGTAACAAAGAAAAGGCGCTGGAAACGAAAAGCCCTGCACTACAAGCTGGCTCCTTCGCTAAAATTGCCCACCGGGCAATTTTTTAACGCTCGGCCCTGCCCGCTACACAAAGCCTTAAGCGCTCTACGAAACAGACTTAACTTCGCGCCGTTTCCAGTTTGCCATCACGCCCCAAATGAACAACGTAGTTAAACAAACCCGGTTTCATTACAGAATTTTCTCCCCTCTGGGGGAGATGCCGACGACGGAGGCAGAGGGGGTTATTCATTTAGGTAAACATCAAATAGATGGATGTGTGTGGGGGACAACTGGAAACCGTTTAAAGGATTTTGATTTTTGAGAGACTCCAAGGTGCTTCTGTTAAAACTACTCTATCACAAGCATATTTTTACGGGCAAAAACCAAAATAAAAAAATAAAACTAAAATTTATTTCCACACTTCACGTTCTTGCTAAATAAGAGCGTATTAAACAATTTAAGGCTGATTTTCTTATTAGATAAAAAAAAATGTACCTTTGCGCCATACTTAAAAAAAGATTTTGCCATGGCTGAAAAGACTAGATATTCAGATGACGAGCTTGAAGAATTCAGGCAGATCATCCTTGCGAAGCTGGATAAAGCCAAAAGAGATTACGAAATTCTTAAATCCAGCATTACTCACGAAGAGAGTAATGATACCATGGATACTTCTCCCACCTTCAAAGTGCTGGAAGAAGGAGCTACAACATTATCAAAGGAAGAAGCCGGCAGACTGGCTCAGCGTCAGCTGAAGTTCATTCAGCATCTGCAGGCAGCACTCGTCAGGATAGAGAATAAAACCTATGGCATATGCCGTGAGACCGGGAAGCTTATCTCCAAGGAGAGGTTAAGGGCTGTCCCGCATGCTACATTGTCGATGGATGCGAAGTTGAGACAGAAGTAAAGGTACGAAGGTGCGAAGGTAAAAAGGAAGAAAAGATAAATCAGGACCTCCCCGGAAACGAGGGGGTTTTTTATTGGGATTACTCTCCCACTCTCCCCCTCTCCCTTTCTCCATATCCCCCTCTCTCAAACCATTCCCCTGAAATACTCAATCGTTTTCCGGAGCCCCTCTTCGAGATCAACCTTTGGTTGCCACCCAAGCCTTTTAATGGCGAGAGAGATATCAGGCTTTCGCTGCTGCGGATCATCCTGCGGCAGTGGACGGTAAACAAGCTTTGATGCTGATCCTGTCATAAGAATTATCTTCTCTGCGAGCTCACCAACAGATATTTCATGAGGATTGCCGATGTTGACTGGTCCGGTAAAACTGTCGGGCGTATCCATTAATCTTACAAGTCCATCAATAAGGTCATCTATATACTGGAAACTTCGGGTCTGGGTACCGTCACCGAAAATTGTTATATCTGCGCCCCTCAGAGCCTGAACAATAAAGTTAGAAACTACCCTGCCGTCGTTTGTGTTCATATGTGGACCGTAAGTGTTGAAGATCCTGGCAATCTTGATCCTGACCCCATTCTGTGTATTGTAATTCATGAAGAGCGTTTCAGCGCATCTTTTTCCTTCGTCATAGCATGCCCGCGGTCCGAGAGTGTTGACATTTCCCCTGTAGGATTCAGGCTGCGGGCTTATTGCCGGATCTCCGTAGATTTCGCTTGTTGAAGCCTGCAAGATCTTCGATTTAGTCCTTTTTGCCAGACCTAAAGTATTAATGGCACCCATAACCGAGGTCTTGATCGTCTTAATGCCGTTATACTGGTACTGTACGGGTGAAGCAGGACAGGCAAGGTTGTAGATCTGATCCGTTTCGACATAGATCGGGGTCGTTATATCATGTCTGATAACTTCAAAATAATGATTGTCAAGAAGATGGAGAATATTCATCTTTGATCCCGTAAAATAGTTATCGAGACAGATGACTTCATTACCGAGGGTGAGGAGATGTTCACAGAGGTGCGAGCCGATAAAGCCGGCGCCGCCGGTCACGAGGATGCGTTTCATATCAGGTCAGTTAAATAAGTACAAATGTAGTTAAATACGTTCATTCTGGGAACGGGGGAGGGGGAGAAAGGGAGAGGGGGAGAAAGGGAGAAATAAAAATATTTTGTATATTTGAATGTATCGCTGCACTTAAAAATTAATTTATGAAAATCATTAAATCCCACAGGGAGTTGATTGTTTATCAATCAGCTTTTAAATCATCAATGGAAATATTTTACATAACTAAATCATTTCCAAAGGAAGAAATTTATTCTTTGACTTCTCAGATCAGGAGAAGTTCCCGTTCAGTTTCAGCAAATATAGCTGAGGCATTCAGAAAGAGGAGATATGAAAAGGCATTTATAGCTAAACTTTCCGATGCTGAAGCAGAAGCAGCTGAAACCCAGGTTTGGCTAGATTATTCTATGGAATGTGGATATCTGAAAAAAGAGGTTTATGAAAGAATTTATCTGGAATATGAAAAGATCATAGGAATGATTGTCATGATGATGCAACATCCTGAAAAGTGGAGTTTTAAAGTTTAATTTCTCCCACTCTCCCTTTCTCCCACTCTCCCATTCCACGATCAGCTAGCCCGTTCCACCAATATCCTTACTGCCAGCTCATTTATCTCAATCTCATTCACGTTGCTCCCTGAGACCTTCGGAACCACAGCAACCTTCGTCGCAAGCGTCTGCGATCCGATATAAGCAGCATGACGGTTGACAGCCTCACGAATCAGATTATGATCTTCGATCAGAACTGTGATCTTATCGGTTACATCAAAGCCGCTCTCCTTTCGGATATTCTGGATCCTGTTCACAAACTCGCGGGCAATACCTTCATAACGAAGTTCGTCGGTGACAGTAATATCGAGGGCAACAGTAAGCTTTCCGTCATTTGCAACCTGCCAGCCGGGAATATCTTCAGAGATTATCTCAACATCACCAGTTGTGAGGATGATCTCCTGTCCATTTATTACAAGCTGGTGAGCTCCGGAACTTTCAAAATCAGCTATCTCCTTACGGGTCAAGGTCAGATATTGCATTGCTTATATCTTTCATCAGCTTGCCGTAACGTGGTCCCAGTGTTTTGAAATTGGGTTTTATCTTCTTGACAAGAAGATCGGAAGTATCATCAATATATTCAACATCCTTTACATTCACTTCTGCAAGTATCAGATCCTTTACCGCTTCAAATTTCTTCCTGAAAGACTTTTCGGGAACCGGAACCATTATCCTGGCAAGCGGCTGACGTACCTTAATGCTGACTTTTCTGCGCAGTCCCAGGATCATTGAGGATACTTTCTGGGCAATATCCATTCTCTCCTCCAGACCCTTGTCGATAAGCGACTTCATCATATTCAGGGAACAGTACAAGGTGAACCGAGTCCTCTTTATGCCTGCCTGTAGTGTTATTCAGATCACGTGAACAACCGATCCACATAGAACGGGGCAATCGGAGCCGCAAGCTTGCTGACTGTTTCAAGACAGGTATACAGTGTCTGATAGGCTGCAATTTTATCCTTATCATATTCCCCTCCCCAGTAACGTTTCCTGTTAAGACGCACATACCAGTTGCTCAGGTTTTCGGTTACAAAATCCTGGATTGCACGTCCGGCCCGGGTCAGATCATAATCATCATAGCATTTCCCAACCTCTTTGACAAGTGAGTTAAGAAGTGAAATTATCCAGCGGTCAATTTCAGGTCTTTCACTTACAGGGATCTCTTCTTCCGTATATCTGAAATTATCGACATTGGCATAGAGGGCAAAGAAGGAATAGGTATTATAAAGTGTTCCGAAGAATTTTCTTTTTACTTCATCAACACCTGCAGATATCAAATTTAAGGTTATCCCATGGCTGGGAATTTGTAAGCATATACCAGCGCAGCGGATCGGAGCCATACTCTTCAATAGATGTAAACGGATCGACAGCATTGCCAAGCCGTTTCGACATTTTGTTGCCGTTCTTGTCGAGGACAAGTCCGTTTGAAATAATATTTTTAAATGCAACTGAATCAGAGATCATTGTGGCAATTGCATGCAGCGTAAAGAACCATCCTCTTGTCTGGTCAACACCTTCGGCAATAAAATCAGCCGGGAACATCTCACTGAAATTATCCTTGTTCTCAAAAGGATAATGTGCCTGTGCATAGGGCATTGCACCGGAATCGAACCATACATCAATCAGGTCAGGTTCGCGGAACATTTTTTTGCCTGAAGCGCTTACAAGAATTATCTCATCAACAAACGGCCGGTGAAGATCAAACTTCTCATAGTTCTCTGCTGAATTATCTCCTTCAGTAAAATTGCCAAGCGGATTATTCTTCATGAATCCTGCCTTGACTGATTTTTCAATTTCAGCTTTCAGTTCTGCTGCCGAACCGATGCATTTTTCTTCTTTCCTGTCTTCTGTAACCCATATCGGAAGAGGAGTTCCCCAGAACCGTGAACGTGAAAGGTTCCAGTCGACAAGGTTCTCAAGCCATTTGCCGAACCTTCCTGTACCTGTTGACTTGGGGTTTCCAGTTGATTGTGTTGTTAAGCTCGATCATCCTGTCACGGAATGCAGTTGTACGGATAAACCATGCATCGAGCGGGTAATAGAGAACCGGTTTGTCGGTTCTCCAGCAATGCGGATAGCTGTGAACCTGTTTTTCAATCCTGAAGACTTTGCCCTGCTGTTTAAGCATAACTGCTATATCAACATCAAGAGTTTCAGCATCTGGAGAGAGATTATCATCATATTCATTTTTTACCGGACGGCCTTCAAAGCCGGTATATGAGCCTGTATTGACACTGTTCACTGACAAACTGACTCATCAAGATCAGCATATCGGTACCATATAACCTCTTTTATCGACCATCGGACCCATTGTGCCGTCTTTTCTCTTAACAATCAGCGGAGGAACTCCGTATTCCTTTGCATACACGGTAGTCGTCGGCACCAAATGTAGGAGCAATATGAACAATGCCGGTACCATCTTCAGTGGTAACAAAATCACCGGTAACAACTCTGAAAGCTCCTTCATCAGGATTTACCCAGTCGATAAGCTGTTCATAGTTTATGCCTTCAAGCTTGCTTCCGGGAAATTCATCCAGAACCTTGAACGGGATCTTTTTATCACCCGGTTTATATTCTGAAAAATCAAGCTGATGCATTGGCTTCAGGGAACATTGAATTTAGAAGATCTTTGGCAATGATTACAGTTATCGGATCGCCGGAATATGGATTAAAGCTTCTTACCTTTATATATTTTATCTCTTTTCCGACAGCCAGCGCAGTGTTTGAAGGAAGTGTCCATGGAGTTGTTGTCCAGGCCATTATGTGGACATCCGGTAGTGTCGATATTTTTATAAAGGAATTCTGATTTTGAATCCCTCACAAGCTTAAACAGGGCAATGCAGGTTGTATCCTTTACATCGCGGTAGCAGCCCGGAAGGTTAAGCTCATGAGAGCTTAGTCCGGTACCTGCTGCAGGGGAATATGGCTGAATTGTATATCCCTGGTAAAGAAATCCTTTTGAATAGAGTTGTTTGAGAAGCCACCAGAGAGTTTCAATATAGCGGTTGTCATAGGTCACATAGGGATGGTCCATGTTGACCCAGTATCCCATCTTGCGGGTAAGCTCCTCCCACAGGTCGGTGTATTTCATCACATCGATCTTGCAGGCCTTATTGTAATCTTCAATCGATATTTTTGCACCGATATCTTCCTTTGTTATGCCAAGAGCTTTTTCAACACCAAGTTCAACCGGCAGTCCATGGGTATCCCAGCCTGCCTTGCGTTTTACCTCATATCCGCACTGGGTTTTGTAACGGCAGATCGCATCCTTGATGGTACGGGCCATCACATGATGAATACCGGGTATGCCGTTTGCTGAGGGAGGACCTTCATAAAATACAAATTCACCTTTTCCGTTCACCTCACGGACACTTCTGTGAAAAGTATCATTCTCATCCCATATCTTCAGTATATCCTTGTTTACCTGTGAGAGATCAAGACTTTTATATTCAGGAAACCGTTTCCCCATTGAATCAGATAGTTATAAATGAATACGTTATTTAAAAATTGGACAAAGATAATAAAAACGGTGCAAAGGAAGAACCGTGCCGCGTCGAATTTTGGCTTTCCTCAGTTATAACTCTTGTTTCGTCCCCACCAGGAAGGTAACAGTTATTTAACCACGGAGTTAAAACCGAGTAAAGACGGAGTTCCACTGTTTTAAAACTCTGTGTTTTACTCTGTGAAACTCTGTGAACTCCGTGGTAAAAGGATTTCCGGCAACTCTGTTCCTCCCCACCTGCTCACCCCTATCACGATAGCTATCGGGACCTTAAAGGGGGCCGAGCGTTAACAAAGTCAAAGAAATTTGCTTACTTTACAATGTGAAACAATAACAAAATGAAGTTTGTTTACAGTTTGATATTTTGTTTGGTAATGAGCGTATTATCACTGAATGGACAGGAATTTGATACTACTGAATATAAGGACCTTGGACCTCATGATTTTCAGTTTCACTATCTCAATGCCGACTCTCCGGTTTTGATTGATGTCAGGGAGCCGTTCGAATTTAATGGTACCAGGATCAAAAACGCTGTCAATATTCCTTCATCAGGAAATATTGTAAGAGCTGCCGATACGCTTAATAAGGAATCTACCTATTTCCTGTACTGTTCATCAGGACACCGAAGCGTCAATGTTGCAATAAAAATGTATGACATGGGTTTCCGTAAACTTGTTAACCTTAAAGGCGGAATCATAGCATGGAAGAAGGAGGGAATGAAGGTGGAGAAGAAAAGGATAAAACGCGACAGGTGAAAATCCGAAATCCATAAGAAAACACCCTCCCTGCTACCCCTTCCCTACACTACCAGCACGAGCTTCATGACTAGTATGACAATAATCATCGCTCCTTAGTTATCTAAAAATCTCTACCTTTACGGACACCATTAAATGATGCAACCATGTTTTCCGGAATAGTAGAAGAGGCCGCTCCTGTTTTGAAGCTTGAGAAAGAAAAAGACAACCTCCACATAACAATGAAATGTTCTTTCGCAGGTGAGCTGAAGATCGATCAGAGCATTTCACACAACGGTGTCTGCCTGACAGTTGTTAAAAAAGATAATGACTCTTACACTGTAACCGCAATCAGGGAAACACTCGATAAGACAAACCTGGGTCTGCTCAATCCCGGAGATAAGGTCAATCTTGAAAGAAGCACCAGGCTCGACGGTCGTCTCGACGGGCATATGGTCCAGGGACATGTCGATCAGACTGCCGTTTGCACTGAAGTTAAGGAAGCCGGAGGAAGCTGGTACTACACATTTGAATACGAACCTCTTCAGGATGATTATATTACCGTTGAAAAAGGATCAGTCTCCGTGAACGGTGTGAGCCTGACAGTAGTCAATTCCCAGCCTAAGTCATTCCAGGTAGCGATAATCCCGTTTACCTATGAGGTAACGAATTTTCATCAGATCCGAAAAGGGACGGTGGTTAATATCGAGTTTGATATACTGGGTAAGTATATTGCGAAGATTGTTAAACAGCAGCTGGGAAAATAAAATCCCCACTCTCCCGCTCCCACGCTCACCCACTCCCCCTCTCCCCTTTACTCCAGATTATCTTCTTCCCGAAACCCAATCGGTTGTCCGTCATTTTGATATGAGTGAGGTCCACGACCCACAGCCTGGTTTCCATGAGCATGGCAATGGGGAAGCGCTTCAGATATGCCGTTCTTGCTTTTTCTGACAGCTCACCTTCCGGTTCTGAAACAATGCCCTGGAATTGAATGCCGCGGATTTTGCCGATAACAGCTGTCTCGAGGACGACAGTGCCTGCGACAAGTTTATTTTCAAGGAATTCCCTGCCGTGACGCGTATCATGATCCGTTGTGAAAACGAGGGCATTCACATCCTGAAGATATTCATAAAAGCAGTTTGCACACCAGGGTTCGTTGTTCACACTTGTTGCCACAGTGAGAACATGATGCTTCTTTAAAAACCTTATGATTTTTTCGTCAACCATTTTCCATCCAGCGGTATGATCCGGCATCAAAACCCGCAAGTGAAATAATCCTGTCGACAACCGTCATAACCAGGTCGTCAATTGTATGCGGTTTGCTGTAAAATGAAGGTGTTGCCGGACAAATGACAGCACCTGAAAGAGTCAATCTTTCCATGTTCCGGATATGGATGAGGTTGTAGGGTGTCTCCCTTGGAACAAGGATCAGCCTGCGTCTCTCCTTTAATGTAACGTCCGCAGCCCTTGTTATTAGATCATCAGAAAATCCGTTTGCTATCCGGCCAAGTATTCCCATTGAGGCCGGGCAAATGATCATTGTGTCATAGTCTGAGGACCCCGAGGCGAAGGTCACAAAAAAATCATCATTTCTAAATTCCTTCGCAGGCGGACGAGGTTCGTATTTTTCCCCCAATTCATATCCCCAGATCTCACGTGCCGTATCAGAAAAAATAACAGCTATTGCAGAGGGAGGTGGATTGAGAGTGTTCAGCTTCTCCAGCAGCTTCCGGGCATAGATTGACCCGCTTGCACCGGTGACGGCTAGGATAATTTTTCTGTTTAAGTTTGACATTTACGGATAAGAGCCAGATTGTAAAAGTAGTAAAACATCAGAAAATCATAAATTAATTGCTAATTTTAATTATTCCAAAACTACCTATATGAAAAATCTCGTGTTCCTTTCGGGTGCGGGGATGAGCTCGGAGAGCGGCATACGGACCTTCCGGGATTCAGGCGGCCTGTGGGAAGAGTACGATGTAACCGAAGTTGCAACACCTATGGCCTGGATGAAGAACAGGGATCTTGTATTGCGGTTTTATAACGAGAGAAGGGCACAGCTTGCCGTCAGTGAACCCAATGCCGGACATATCGGATTGGCAAAGCTTGAAAAATATTTCAACGTGCAAATAATCACTCAGAATATTGACAACCTGCATGAAAGGGCAGGCAGCACAAAGGTACTTCATTTACATGGAGAACTGACCAAAGCCAGATCTACTGCAGATCCATCGCTCATTTATGATATTGGATATAAGGCTATTAAGCCAGGTGACAAGTGCGAAAAGGGAAGCCAGCTCAGGCCTCACATTGTGTGGTTCGGGGAAGCCGTTCCGATGATGGATGAGGCGGTGAGGATCACATCCGCTGCAGATTTTTTTGTGGTAATAGGGTCTTCACTGAATGTTTATCCGGCCGCCGGATTGATTGAATATGCACCTGAAAAGGCCCCGTTATGGCTTATCGATCCGAAAGTTGTAAATGTACCTGTCCACAGGAAAATTGAAGTGATAACAGAGCCGGCGACAAAGGGTGTGGAGATACTAAGCGAGAAGCTGAAGGGACTGGTGTAAATCATTCTAAGTGTATGTTAAATTTTGATTATTAACGTCTTAGTGTCTTTAATATGAAAGGTTTTGTATATATCCTGACCACTAAAGACAATTCGGCACTTTACACCGGAGTAACAAGTAAGAAAAGAAAAGTTAATAAAGGGCGGCAGCAGGAAGAAAAAGGTTGACCTGATCAACAAGTATTAATCCGGAGTGGCGGGACCTGAGTGGCGATATTGACGGGTGAGGCAGATTGCTTCGTCGTCCCGCTGACGCGGGGCTCCTCGCAATGACAATACCGTTTAGTAGCATTTGTTGACCGCGGGGACGTAATGCTTCATAGCCCCCGGTCATTGCGAGGAGCGAAGCTCCGAAGCAACCTCATTCGGCCATGCACTGTAGTTTACCAAGCCTTCGGTCATTGCGAGGAGCGAAGCTCCGAAGCAACCTCATACAACCAGCACTTTATAAACCTCGAAAAATTGAAGCAAAAACCCCTATCTTTGGATCATGATTGACCGCCAGACCATAGAGAGGATCCTCGATGCTGCAGAGATCGTTGACGTTGTGCAGGAGTTCGTACCGCTTAAGAAACGTGGGGTCAACTATTTGGGATTGTGTCCGTTTCATAATGAGAAGACACCTTCATTTACAGTCTCGCCTTCGAAGGAGATCTTTAAGTGCTTCGGCTGCGGAAAGGTTGGGAACTCCGTCAACTTCATAATGGAACACGAACACCTCACCTACCCTGAAGCACTAAAATACCTTGCCAGGAAATACCACATCGAGATTGTAGAGAAAGAGCGGACTCAGGAAGAGATCGAAAAACAGAATGAGAGGGAAAGCCTGCTGGTTGTTACCGGATATGCAGCACGACAATTCACCGAAAATCTGTTCCATTCCGATGAAGGTATCTCAGTGGGACTCACATATTTCAAGGAGAGAGGCTTTAGTCAGAATACCCTGAAGAAATTTGAAGTCGGCTACAGCTTCGAACAGCGTGATGCCTTTTCAAGAAAAGCAATTGAAGACGGCTATAAACAGGATTTCCTTGTTAAAACCGGACTTACAATTCAGCATGAGGAGCGCATCTTCGACAGGTTCAGCGGCAGGGTCATGTTCCCCATCCACTCATTGTCCGGACAGGTCCTTGGTTTTGGCGGAAGGATCCTGAAAGCCGATCCCAAAAGTGCGAAATACCTCAATTCACCCGAGTCGGAGATCTATCACAAGAGCAGGATACTCTATGGCATCTACCAGGCAAGGAAGGCAATTATGCAGGAAGACAGGTGCTATCTTGTTGAAGGATATACAGATGTGATGTCGCTTCATGAGGTTAATATCGAAAATGTGGTTGCCTCATCAGGAACATCCCTGACTCAGGAACAGGTAAGACTCATAAAGAGATTCACCCCTAACATAACCATCCTTTATGATGGCGATGCTGCAGGTATAAAGGCTTCCATCCGGGGAATAGACATTGTCCTGGAAGAGGGAATGAATGTCCGGATTGTCTTGCTTCCTGACGGCGAGGATCCTGATTCCTATTCTAAAAAAGTCAACAACGAGGAGTTTGCAAAGTTTATAAAAGAAAACGAAACTGATTTCATAAGATTTAAAACCCAACTGCTTCTTTCTGAAGCAAACAGCGATCCGGTCAGGAAAGCTAACCTGATTAAGGACGTTGTAAAGTCGATCGCAGTAATCCCTGAGACAATCACCAGGACAGTTTATATCAAGGAATGCAGTGTTGTCCTGGAGGTGCCTGAACCTGTTCTTTATCATGAAGTAAATAAGCTCAGGCAGCAGAAGTCCTTCCAGGAAAGGAACAAATATCCGGGTCCCGAGGTTTTACCGGTTCCGCCTCCCGAGATCATAAGACCTGTTCAGCGCAAAACCACTTCATACTATTCAGAGAAGGAGATAATCCGTCTTCTTTTAAAATACGGAAGCGATGAACTGGAGAGGAAGATGCGGAGTGAGGACGGTAAGGAAGAAATAATAACAGTATCGGATTATATTGTTAAGGAAATAACATCAGATGACCTCTCTTTCGATGACAGGCTCTGTGCAATGATTTTTGCCGATTACAGGTTTCACTCCGAGCAGGGGCTTTTCCCGGGAGACAAGCATTTTATAAAGCATGAGGACCCTGAGATCTCCCAGTTTTCGGCAGATCTCCTTTCTGATTCCCATGAGCTCAGCAAGATATGGAGGGATAAGCAAACCTATGTTGAGACCGAAGATATGAAGCTCAGGGATATCGTTCCGGATGCTGTCCTGAAGTTCAAAAGCGATAAAATAAATGAACGCAGGAAGGAGATCATGACCCTTCTTGAAGAGGCTGTCAAAGCAAATGACCAGGAAAAGATACTGTCCCTTCAGAAGAGATTTAATAACCTCAGCATTGCGCTGGGGATGATATCAAGGCAGCTGGGGAACAGGATATTACTTTGATCCGCAAATCCAAAAAGGGTAAATTAAATCCTGAGGTCAATTGTATTTAAGACTTTAGAAATCCATTAACCACGGATTTACACAGAGTATAAAATGAGTATCACTGTTTGATTTCGGTGAACCACATGCCTTTGTAAACAACCTGAAGATAAGAAGGCCATCAGTGTAACTCCTTTCAAACTCCTGTTGACTCCGTGGTAAAAGGATTTCCTTAATCCTCATTTAATATAAATAGTATTTTAAAAGAAGAAAATGCTGGTTTTAGACTATCACTCTCCGGATGCCATCTTTCAAAGATAGAACATTGAAATTAATCAATAGTCCAACCTTGCATTCAGACAATTTTAAATATGTCATTAATTGTGCAAAATGGATAGGATTGAGAGCGTCGACAGATTTGATTTCAATAATGACTTTACCCTCTACCATCAAATCAATTCTGTAGCCCAAATCAAGCTTCTTTTCTTCATAAATGAGGGGCATGGGTTTTTGTTTGATTGCGTTGAGTCCTCGTTTATTAAGCTCAAAATGAAGACATTCTTCGTAAGCAGATTCAAGCAATCCTGGTCCTAATTTACTATGCACCTTATAAGCACAATTCAAAATAGAGCTGGTAAGCTCCTGATGTAAAAGTTCCATGATATTCAGTCTTTAGCGAGACTTTATAAAGGTAAGAATTTTATGCTTATTTTAGAAAAGGTTTCCCTTCCCATTTCATTTTTTATTTTCATTTGATATATAGTATTTTAGACTTAAAGAAATCCATTAACCACGGATTTACACAGAGTATAAAATGAGTTTCACTGTTTGATTTCTGTGAACCACATGCCTTTGTAAACAACCTGAAGATAAGAAGGCCATCAGTGTAACTCCTTTCAAACTCCTGTTAACTCCGTGGTAAAAGGATTTCCTTAATCCTCATTTAAGAAAATGCTGGTTTTAGACTATAACTCTCCGGATGCCAGTTTCCCTTAATCCCATTTCATTTTTTATTTTCATTTGATATATAGTATTTTAGACTTAAAGAAATCCATTAACCACAGATTTACACAGAGTATAAAATGAGTTTCACTGTTTGTTTTCTGTGAACCATATGCCTTTGTAAACAACCTGAAGATATGAAGGCCATCAGTGTAACTCCTTTCAAACTCCTGTTGACTCCGTGGTAAAAGGTTTTTACTAATCCCATTTCATCAGATTCGTTTGAAGGGATTGATCGTATTCGCATTCAGTCTGTATCGATTCTTTTTCGTACTTTTAATCTTAGAATTATTCCTGTTTGTAAGATTTCGTATGAACTGCTCCGATATTAACCTGATCTCTATCTTATGAAAGTTGCAAAACTACTGCTGCCGATCCTGATATTCATATTTGTTTCTTCATGCGGAAATAAAGAAAAACCCCCTGTGAAATTCATTCTTAAGAAAACACAGGAGGTTGAGGAGATAAATATCCCCGTTGATAAGGGATTCAGTGATTTTATGACAGGTTACACCTCAGGAATCGTTCCTGTAAATTCCATTATTGAGATCCGGTTTACTCCGGAATTCGCTGCAAAAGCCAACAGGCAAACCCCTGTGGGGCTATTTACCTTTGAACCTGCAATAAGAGGCAAAGCAGAGTGGAGCGATGAGCTGACCCTAATCTTCAGACCGGCAAAGAATCTTGATCCCGGCACGGTCTTTTCAGGAAAGCTAAATCTCGACAAGATTGCCGAGGTGAAAGAGAATCTGAAGGTATTCCCGATCAGCATTCGGACCATAAAAAAAGATTTTATTCTCACTGCAGGAGCTTTGGAATGCCTGCCGGAAGGAAATAAATACTCGCTCCACGGAGCGATTGAGGCATCTGATTATATAGCTTCATCAGAAGTTGAGTCGTATCTTCAGGCAAAGCTGGGCAGAAAGAAACTGGAGGTACACTGGGACCATTCCGATATGCATAACCATAAATTCATTGTATCAAATATCGACCGGACTGAAAAAATCCAGAGGCTTGAATTAGCCTGGGACGGAACACAGGCAGGGGTAAGGCAGAAAGGTTCAACCCTGATAAAGATCCCCCCATCTGGCGAGTTTTCAGTTATCGATGTCATAGAAAATCAGGGAGGAAGTCAGAGCATTGATATTGTTTTTTCAGATCCTGTCGATCCGTCTCAGGAAATTCCCGGACTCATATGGTTAAGCCCCCGCCAGGAATCTACAATAAGCATTAACTCAAACATTGTGAGTCTGTTCCCGTCTGCAAGACCTGAAGGTGCTGCAGAGCTCAATATCGAACAATCTGTCAGAAATTTCAAAGGGACATCCCTTGCTTCTTCTTTTAGTAAGAAAATAGACTTCTCACCGGTTTCCCCATCAATTGAACTTACAGGAAACGGAGTTATCCTTCCTGCATCCCAGAATCTGATTTTCCCGTTTAAGGCCGCTAACCTTAATGCAGTAGATCTTAAGATCATCAAAATCTTTGAAAACAACCTGCCCTCGTTCCTTCAGGAAAATGAGATCAGTAACGGTTATACTGTCAAGCGTTTTGGAAGGCCTGTCTATTCCGGCCGGGTAGATCTCGTTAATCCGTCGGGCAGCAGTTCAGGAGCCTGGAATCTTTATACTATTGACCTTGCTGATTATATTGATGTTGAGCCGGGGATTCTTTACAGGGTTGAACTCGGGATGAGACCATCTTATTCGCTTTACCCGTGCACCGGTGGTGAAGACTTCGGCAAATATGAGGAGATGCTTAAAATGTCGGAGGAGAAAAGCCGTGAATTCTGGGATGATCCCGAAAATTATTATTCAGAAAGCGATGATTACCTTTATTATTCCTACGGCTTCGACTGGAGAGACCGTGACAATCCATGCAAAGCTGCATATTTTAATCCCGGACAGGCGGGTAACAAGGAATATCCTTGCATCAAATTTCGGCATAATTGCCAAAAAGGGTTCTGATAATATTCTTCATGTCATTGTGAATGACCTCCTCACAGCATTGCCATTAAGCGAGGTAAGCATTGATGTCTATGATTTCCAGCTTCAGCAGATAATTTCGGGAAACACTGGTCAGAACGGTTCTGTATCGCTTACGATGTGACAGAAAACCGTTCCTTCTGATCGCTAAAAAAGACAAAGACCGCAATTATCTTAAAGTGAATGACGGCTCTTCTCTTTCAGTCAGTTCCTTTGATGTTTCAGGAACAAAACCCGAAAAAGGGATAAAAGCATTTATCTATGGGGAAAGGGATGTCTGGCGACCTGGCGATTCCATTTTTCTTTCAGTCTTTATTAAAGACATGAATAATGTTCTACCTGCCGATCATCCCTTGCAGTTCGAGCTTATCAATCCGCTGGAACAGAGGGTCGATAACCAGGTTCAGAAGCTTGCAGGCAGGAATCTTCTTGTTTTTAAGACAACAACTTCACCTGATGCAATAACAGGAAACTATAGCGCAAAGTTCACAATCGGAGGGGCAACATTCACAAAACGGGTCAGGGTTGAAACAATCAAACCGAACCGGCTGAAAATAGAGTTGAATTTTCCGGGAGAACTTCTTGGAGGAACAAGCAGTATCACAAAAGGCACGCTGAAGGTAAAATGGCTTAACGGAGCTGTTGCAGGAAATCTCAAATCATCGGTTGAATATCTCCTGAAACAGACAAAAACAGAATTCAAAAAATATCGGCAGTATAATTTTGATGATCCTGCAATCCAGTTCTCTGCAGAAACTGTAAAAATGTTTGACGGGACAATAGATGAAAACGGAAATGCTTCTGTAACTTTTGATCCGGGTAAAGAGATTAATGCACCGGGAATGCTGAATGCAGTGTTCACAGCAAAGGTATCGGAAAAGGGCGGTGATGAGAGCATAATCCAGACATCCAGGAAATATGCTCCTTACCCTGTCTTTGCCGGGATCAACCTGCCCGGACTAAAAGGCAAGGAGAGGATGCTGTTTACGGATGCCGATAATGAAGTAAAGATTGTTACTGTTGATCCGGAAGGAAATCCTGTTAGTTCAGACGTTGAAATAACAATATATAAGATCTCATACAGGTGGTGGTGGGAATCTGACCAGGAAAATCTGGCAAGCTTATATTTCAAACGATATCTATAAACCAGTCATTACCAAACATATAAAAACATCCGGCGGTGAAGGTTCTTTTTCCTTCAGTATAAACAGGAACGAGTGGGGCAGGTACCTTATAAGGGCAACTTCATCTGAAGGCCATTCAACAGGAAAGATCATACTTATCGACTGGCCATGGGAATACGGAATGAAGGGAAATACCGAAGGAGCCACCCTTCTTTCAATAAACACAGATAAGGAAAAATACAATCCGGGAGATGAGGTAAAACTTACATTTCCCGCACCCGAAAATGCAAGGGCAATTGTCACTCTTGAAAATGCGACATCTGTTATTGAAGAAATACTCACAAACACTACGAAGGGAAATACTGTTGTGAGCTTCAGGGCAAGACCTGAAATGGCTCCAAATATTTATGCTTATGTGACTGTAATGCAACCTCATGCACAGACAATAAACGATATGCCAATGAGGCTTTACGGAATCGTTCCTGTAATGGTTGAAGATTCCGAAACACGTCTGACACCGCAGATATCCGCGGCTGATGAGGTCAGGTCAGGGCAGGGTTTTCAGATCAAGGTCAGTGAGGCAAAAAAGAAGCCGATGACTTATACCCTGGCTGTTGTGGATGAAGGATTGCTTGACATTACAGGTTTCAAAACACCTGATCCCTGGAATTATTTCTATGCAAGGGAGGCTCTTGGAGTTCAGACATGGGATCTATATGACCTTGTCCTGGGAGCATTCGGGGGTACTCTTGAAAGGATCTTTGCCATCGGCGGTGATGAAGCATTGATCGACAGGTCGGCAAACAAGGCACAGCGGTTTGTGCCTGTTGTAAGATTTCTTGGTCCCTTTACACTGGGACCTGGAAAAACAGCAACACATAATATTACACTACCCCAGTACACAGGTTCGGTAAGAACAATGGTGATTGCCGGAAGTGACAGAGCATTCGGCTTTGCAGAAAAGAGCATTCTTGTAAAAGATCCGCTGATGGTCCTGGTTACAGCCCCCAGGGTTGTCAGCCCGGGCGAAAAGGTTGCCCTGCCGGTAACCCTGTTCATACAGAAACCGGGTATAAAAGAAGTTGACCTGATCGCCGAAGGGAATGAACTTGTATCATTTGACCAGAATGTTAAAACGATCCCGGTTTCCGGATTGGGAGAGAAAGATTCGGAATTTACTTTCACTGCCGGTGAAAATACAGGAGTTGCAAAGATTAAGGTAACGGCTTCGGGAGGCGGCGAAACTGCCGAATACGTCCTGGAGTTTAATGTAAGGAGTCCTAATCCCCCTGAAACAAGAGCAGAACTTAAACTCCTGAAGCCGGGAGAAAAGTGGGAAACATCGTTTTCACCGTTCGGTATTTCCGGCTCAGATGCAGCCACTATCGAAGTCTCCACCCTCCCTTCCGTAAATCTTGAAAAGAGGCTTGAATATCTGCTCAATTATCCGCATGGATGCACCGAACAGATAACCTCAGCAGCATTCCCCCAGCTCTGGCTTAAGGATCTGGCGGCTGCTACTGATGCCAGGACTGTACAGACTTCTTCAGCAAATATAAGAGAAGCCATAACCAAAATAGTTATCCAGGCAGATGAACAACGGAGGAATTGCACTCTGGCCCGGAAATTACCAGCCTGATAATTGGGTAACATCATATGCAGGCCATTTCATGACTGAGGCTGAAAGGCTGGGATATAGCATCCCGGCAGGATTCAGACAGAAATGGATAAGCTATCAGAAAAAAGTCTCACAGGACTGGCGCTTCGATCCAAAGTTTAAACAGTCGGCCAATGATCAGGCTTACAGACTCTTTACCCTTGCTCTTGCCGGGGAACCTGAAAGAGGCGCAATGAACAGGCTCAGGGAATCAGCTGGTATACCGCAGGTGTCAAGATGGTTTCTGGCAGCAGCATTTGCTACTTCCGGAAGACCAGAGGTGGCAGGAGATCTTCTTGACATGAGAAACACAGAAACCGAAACCGAGTATTCAGACTATTACTATGGAAGCGAGCTGCGTGATCAAAGCTATAGTGCTTTATACTCTTTCAATTCTTAAAAAAGAAGAAGAGGCTCTTCCGCTGCTTAAAGCGATCTGCGATGCTCTTAACCGTGAAAGCTGGTACAGCACACAATCAATTGCCTGGGGACTCTTTTCCTATATGAAGTTCGCAGAAATTGTTTCCGGGGAAAAAGCAGGCCAGGCAACATTAAGTCTCACTTTTAACGGTGAAAAATCAGATCAGACCCTCCAGCAAAATAAAGTATTGTTAAAGGATCTGAAAGTTAAGGCAGGAACAAACACACTGGCTATTGTGAATACATTCTGATAAACCTGTTTATATAAACCTTGTCAGAAAAGGGATCCCGCTTGTTTCAGATCTAACCAGAACTGACAACGGCCTGGAGATGAAAGTTGATTACCTTGATATGGATCTGAAACCTGTTGACCAGACTAATCTTGAACAGGGTACTGATTTCATGATGGTAGTAAGAGTGACAAACAATACCTTCCCGAGTGTCGATAATATTGCCCTTACACAAATGGTGCCTTCAGGATGGGAGATTCAGAATACAAGGCTGTTTGAAGCCAATTATCGGAATAAAGGAGAGCACCTATGACTACCGCGATTTCAGGGATGACAGGGTCAATACATATTTCAGCCTTAACCAGGGAGAAACAAAAACTTTCGTCCTGGTCCTTAATGCTGCATACAAAGGGGAATTTTACCAGCCTTCAGTGTGGTGCGAAGCAATGTATACCGAAAACTGTTATTCAAGGATCCCGGGAAACAGGGTAAAAGTAACCGGCCAGTAAATTGAATAGAAAGCTCCTAATAATACTTATTGCAGCCGGGGTAATTATTATCCCGGTTTTGCTTTCACCGATGCCGCGGTTCAATGCGCCGCTTTCGACGGTTGTGGAAGCAAGCGACGGCAGCCTTCTCGGTGCAAGAATAGCAGATGACGGACAGTGGAGGTTTCCTTCGTCAGACCAGGTTCCCGAAAAATTTGAAAAAGCATTGCTGACATTCGAGGACAGGTATTTCTATTATCATCCCGGAATAAATCCTGTTTCAATTTTCCGTGCCTTTAAAGACAATCTTAAAGCAGGAGAGATCGTAAGCGGCGGAAGCACAATCACAATGCAGGTTGCCAGGCTTTCAAGAGGAAACAGGCCACGGACCTATGGTGAAAAAATAATTGAAATGCTTGGTGCTCTTAAAGCTTGAGCTTTTCCGGTCAAAAAAGACGATCCTTAAGATTATATGCCGCCAATGCTCCTTTCGGAGGAAATAATGTTGGACTTGATGCAGCAGCATGGAGATATACCGGGAAATCATCATCTGAAATATTACCTGGGCTGAAGCTGCAGCTCTTGCCGTTCTTCCCAATTCCCCGTCACTTGTCTATCCCGGGAAGAACCAGGAAATATTGAAAACCAGGCGCGATGATCTTCTCCGGCGATTGTACAAACTGAAATTCCTTGATTCCCTGACACTTAGTCCTCGCACTTGATGAACCCCTTCCGGGCGAACCAAAACCGCTGCCCGTCAAAAGCTCCTCATCTTACAGATACGTTTTACAGCAGGAACCGTGGTGAGAGTGATCAGGACAACAATTGATCCTGTACTCCAGGAGAGGGCAACTGAAATTATCAACACTCATCAGAAAGATCTTGCGGCAAATTTCATTTTCAATTCTGCTGCCCTGATAATAAGGGTTGAAACAGGTGAAGTGCTGGCCTATGTCGGAAACAGCGGCGGAACGGATGCATCAGAACATGGCGGAGATGTTGACATCATAAGATCGCTGAGAAGCACCGGAAGCATTCTTAAACCTATTCTTTATGCAGGTATGCAGCAATCAGGAGAGATCCTGCCGAACACGCTGATTGCTGATATCCCGACCAGGTTTCCCGGGCTTTTCACCGAAGAACTTCGACAGGAGCTTCAGCGGCGCAGTAACTGCCGGAAATGCACTTTCCCAGTCGCTCAATATCCCGGCAGTCAAGATGCTTCAGAAATACAGTCCCGAGAGGTTTCTTGAGCTTCTGCAGAAAACCGGTTTTACATCATTCACCAAACCTGCAGATCACTACGGCCTTTCGCTTATTCTTGGCGGAGGAGAGACATCACTATGGGAACTGACAGGGGTTTATGCTTCATTTTCACGGGTCCTGAGGAGATTTAACAATGAAAAGAAATACATAGAAGGAGATTATCATCCACCGGTACTGATCTCTGACAACAGTAATTCAGAAGAACCGGTTGATCGACGGAAATCCTCCGCTTTCTGCTGCATCAATCTGGCTTACATATGAGGCGCTGCAAAAAGTGAACCGCCCTGAGAGCGAAACAGGATGGCAATATTTTTGACTCCTCACCTGATATGGCATGGAAAACGGGAACAAGTTTCGGATTCAGGGATGCATGGGCAATCGGAACAACACCAGAGTATGTAATCGGAGTATGGGCAGGAAATGCGGATGGAGAAGGAAGACCCGGTCTGACAGGAATTTCGGCAGCAGCTCCGATACTTTTCGATCTTGCAGGCATAATGAAATCAGTTCCATGGTTCACACCTCCTTATGAAGAGATGACAACGATAACCGTTTGCGCAGGCAGCGGTTACAGGGCCGGACCCGATTGTCCGGATACACGGGAAGAACAGGTTTACATAAACGGACTAAGGAGTGAGGTGTGCCCATACCACAGAATGATTCATCTCAACCGATCGGGAACGCACCAGGTAACAGCCGATTGTGTACCGGCGTCTGAGATCATAAATGAACCCTGGTTTGTCCTGCCTCCTGCAATGGAATATTTCTACAGACAGAAACATTCTGAATACAAGATCCTCCCGCCGTTTGCTCCCGGCTGTGGAAATGAGAAAAGCATTCCGGTAATGGAGTTTATCTATCCGACCTCCGGAATAAAAATATTTATCCCGCGGGATCATACAGGCGAGCTGACAAGGGTAATTTCAGAGGTGGTGCACAGGAATCCAGTCCAAAAAGATCTTCTGGCATCTTGATGAAAAATATCTGGGAACAACGAGGTTCATTCATCAGATCGAGATCCTTGCCGGTGCAGGGGACCATGTGCTGACTGTCGTGGATGAGGATGGGAATTTGATAAAGTGCTCCTTCAGCATAACAGGAGAAAATAAATAAAGTTTTTAGTTACACAGAGATCCACAGACCTGCCTGTCGACAGGCAGGGAAGTCACGGAGATCCACAGAGTTAAATCGCCCCCGGGGATTTTGGGGCGACTTCCCTGTGGAACTCTGTGATCCCTCTGTGGATCTCGGTGTAAGTTCTTTATTTTTCTTATAATTGCAAGGTAATTTCGCGAAGATCATGGATATTACTGAGGAATGGTTCCCCATCGTGGACGAAGAAGGCAACGAGATCTCCATAGCTCCGAGGAGTATTTGCCATGACGGGAAAAGTATGCTTCTTCACCCTGTCGTTCATCTTCATCTCTTTAACAGGCCTGGAGAACTCTTTCTGCAAAAACGGGCAATGTCAAAAGACCTGCTGCCCGGCTACTGGGATTCCTCAGTCGGCGGACATGTGGCGCCAGGTGAAGGAATTGAAGAGGCACTGAAAAGGGAAGCACTTGAGGAACTTGGATTGTCAGATTTCAAATTTGAGTTTAAAAGGAAATATATCTGGGAATCAAAACGGGAAAGAGAGCTTGTCTATTCCTTTACCGGACACACTGTAAATTCCCCGGAAATCAATAAGGATGAAATTGAGGAAGGCAGGTTCTGGACCCTGGCTGAGATAAAGAAAAGTCTTGGAACTGACATTTTCACTCCTAATTTTGAGCATGAATTTCAGTTTTTATTTTTTGGAGATAAATAGCAGTTTTAACTTAAAATTCGTATAAATTTACCGGAAGTTGGTTTTTTTAATAAAAATGTCTGCATGAAAACTGACAAAGTACCTCTGTTTCTGGGTCTCCTCTTTCTTTTTACAGTCACTTCCTGGATCGTCTCCTGCTCACATTCTGCTGATCTGTCAGGCCTGCCTGCTGTTTGTTTTGACAGGGATCTCCTTCCGGTCTTTTTAAACAGTTGCGCAAAATCAGGTTGTCACGATGGGAGCGGTGAATCAGGACTGGTCCTGAACAGCTATTCAAATATTATGAATGGAGTTGTTCCGGGCTCGCCAAATTCGAGCAGTGTTTACAAATCGATTGTTAAAACAACGGGGGAAAATAAAATGCCGCCTGACCAGCCTCTTTCAACCGACAACAGGATTTTGATCCGTATCTGGATTGAGCAGGGAGCCGGGCAAACACCCTGTCCCGGGAAATGATGCCCGGAATAGTATTGTTTCTGATATTCTGGAATGTAATCCTTTTATTATGAAGCGATTAAATATAATATCCGCAGTTGTATTCACAATGCTTGTTGCCTGCATATCATGCTATTACGATAGTGAAGAAGATTTATATCCCGCAATCACTCAATGTGATACAACCAGTGTGACTTTCAGCGGGAAAATCGCGACATTGCTTGCCAATAATTGTCTTACGTGCCATTCAAATGCAGTTTCTGCAGCTTCCGGTGGCGGCATTCGTCTTGAAAACTATGCTGATGTTGTAGCGAAGTCAACCGCGGTAGGCGGGGCAATGAAACACACCGGAGGGTATTCTCCCATGCCCAAGAACGGTGGAATGCTGAAAGCCTGTCTGATAACCCAGTTTGATATCTGGGTTACGAAAGGTATGCAAAATAACTGACATCAATATATTTAACATATTATGAGAAGGTTAGCTGTTTCTCTTCTTACTTCGCTCTTCCCTTTGATCATATCCGGACAGGAAGACCTGCTGAATATCCTGAACAAAGACTCCATACCTGAAACAAATATTGTCACGGCAACCTTTAAATCGACAAGGGTGATGAACGGGCATTCCATTGAACGGATGCCCTCAGGACAACTTGATTTCAGGATCTCCCACAGGTTTGGCAGATTAAATACCGGGGCTTATGAATTTTTCGGACTGGATCAGTCGAGTTCCCATCTGTCACTCGAATATGGAATACTTGACTGGTTTATGGTTGGCATCGGAAGAGGTGCATACGAAAAAACTTTCGACGGTTTCGCAAAATTCTCACTGCTCCGGCAATCAGCCGGGGCAAAGAACATGCCTGTATCCGTTTCAGTAATGACCTCTGCAGCACTTAAATCCCTTAAATGGCCTGATCCCGGACGTACAAATTACTTTTCATCAAGGTTATCGTTTACCGGCCAGGTGCTTGTTGCGAGGAAGATCAGCAATTCGTTGTCCCTTCAGCTCGCGCCGACAATTGTTCACCGTAACCTTGTGGCAACCGAACTCGACCCCAACGATCTGATCGCGATAGGTGCAGGCGGAAGGATCAAACTGACAAAGAGGATCAGCTTTAACGGTGAGTACTACTATATAGTGAATCCTAAATCTTATATGAGTCAGAAGATCTATGATCCTCTGTCGGTAGGATTTGACATTGAAACCGGGGGACATGTTTTCCAGCTTATCTTTACAAATTCGATTGCGATGATAGAGAAAGGGTTCATCGGGGAAACCACCGGGGACTGGAAAAAGGGAGATATACATTTCGGATTTAATATATCCCGGGTATTCACACTAAAAAAATAAATCCATTAAACGCAAAGAACTCAAAGCTTTGGGAAAGAAATCAAAGTAAATCAGCTTAAATAATACTCCGCGAATTTTGCATTAAAAAGAGAGGTAATATCAAAAGTGGAACAGTTTTTGCGAGATGGGTAAGATTATAATCATATGAAGTCACTATGAAACGAATAATATATCTTTTAATACTTACATTTTTGTCTTTCTCAGCCAATGCTCAGAAGTACATTACAAAAAATGGTTATATCGGTTTCTTCTCCCACACACCTGTGGAGGATATTAAGGCCGATAATAACCAGGTCGCAAGCGTTCTTGATTTATCGACCGGTGAAATTGTTTTCCAGGTCCTGATAAAGTCCTTCAAGTTCGAAAAAGCTCTTATGGAGGAACACTTTAACGAGAATTATCTTGAGTCAGAAAAATTTCCAAAGTCAACTTTTAAAGGGAAGATCACAAACCTGAATACCGTTGACTTTTCAAAGAAAGGCACTTATGATATATCTGTTGAAGGGGATCTTACAATTCACGGAGTCTCAAAGCCCCTGGCTGCAAAGGGATCCGTTGAGATTGCCGATGCCGGAATAACTGCAAACTCCAAATTCATTCTCTTACCTGAAGATTACAATGTAAACATCCCGGCAGTTGTCCGGAACAATATTGCAAAATCGATTGAAGTGACAACGGTTATAAAATATAATCCGCTCGAAGGTGGCAGGTGATGAAGATTTTAAAAGTCATGCAAGTCTTGCCAGTCTTGCCAGTCGTGCATGTCAGGAATAACCTGGACCTGCAAGACCTGCATGACCTGCAAGACCTGCACGACATTAAAGCAGGATTATTGGCGGGTATAATTAAGGAATTTTAAGTCAAAAATAACAGGACCTGAAAATGAAAACATCCGTTAAAATAGCATTATTCGTTGTTTTCTTCCTTGCCCTGGCAGGGATCCTATTCGGGTTGTATCTTTATAATCTCCAATCGGCTGACCTTCTGAAAGCAAAACCCGATTTCACGATTGCAGCAACAGACCTTCAAAAGGCTTTCGAAAACAATGAAGCGACTGCAAACACATTATATCTGAATAAGATAATTGAGGTTACCGGGATAATTGAATCAGTAAAGCAAGGGGAAGAAAATGCAATAAGCATTTCCCTTAAAACTGAAAATCCACTTTCTGCTGTGATCTGCACTTTCCAGAAAGTACCTGATTCTTCAAAGTTGAAAGACGGCGAACAGGTAACCGTTAGAGGTGAATGTTCGGGATTCCTGATGGATATCCTTTTGAATAATTGTGTGATAGTCGGGAAGAACTAAAACTTACTCAGAGCTCCACAGAGCACGCCTTCGCCAGGAAATAAATCAAAATTTTGAATGGATTTAAAGTGGCAACGGCAGGTGAAAAAGTCACAGAGATCCACAGAGCTAATTCCCAACCATACTCAAAACCCTCTGTGGAACTCTGTGAAACCTCAGTGGATCTCAGTGTAAGTTCTTATAAAAAAATTTCCCGCAGATTTCGCAGATCGGCGCAGATTATAGTTGCAAAAATGCTTAATTTGTCACACAACTTTTAATAAAATGTTAAGACTGATAGCTCTGTTTTTCGTTATTCTTTACCCGGTAATTTCTTTCTCACAGGATTTCCGGAAAGAGATTTCAGAAACCGGAAAATCAACGTATGAACTCTCCATCCCTCCAAGGCCTATTGATCCGCAGATTATTCAGGATCAGGATGATATGACGTGGGAGGATTATCATCCCATCCCCGGAAAGAACTGGGCCGACCCCTCCCTGTATACCTGTCCGTAAATTCAGGATGGCCCTTGTGGCAGTTGATTTTCGTGACCAGCCGTTCGTTATTACGCTTCCCAGAAAATCAGATCTGTTCGGTAATCCGCAGATCGATCCGGTAAAAAGGGAAGATGTCCCAAAGTTCTATTCTGATTTCTGGCTTAAACCTTCATCTGTAAACCACGGACAAACAATCAACGGGTACTGGATGGAGCAGTCGCGCGGGAAATTCGGTATTACAATGCTTGAACCGTACGGTCCTTACATGATGCCAAAAAACCTCTGGCAATATGGTCTCAATGAGTATAACCAGAACAGCTCAACTCCCGACGGGAGCCAGGGCAAAGAGGCGTATGGAGCCTGATGTCGACAGTCTCTGGAAAGCAGAAGCAGGCGATATCAAATCAAAATATGATGCCGTTCTGCGTATCTATGCCGGGTATGATGAGACCGGTGTATGGCAGGAGTTCGGGGAAATGAAGTTCATATCAAAAGATAAAATTCCGTCTGAATGGGGTAATCCCGACACCTCAAAACCAGCCTGGATCCCTACCCGTTACGTACCCTGGACCTCCTGGAAAGCAGGGCAGATGCAGTGGGGTCTCTCCTCTATCAGGCAGGGAGAAAACTCCGGAACAATAACCCATGAACTTGGACACTTTGCTTTCAGAACAGGTGACAACAACAATAATCCATACGTTGAGCCATACCGGAGGGTCGGTTCAGGGCCGTGGGATATGATGGACAGGGGATCATTCAATGGTCCGGGCGGCCCGCATATGCGATGGGTCGTTCCTGCGACAATGGGAGCTGCCATGCCGGCCGGGCTGATGCTCAGGAACAGGATGGCAAACGGCTTCATAACTCCGCAGCAAGTGCTGACCCTGAGCCGCGAAGATCTTGCTAAATCGGGTCCGGTTGTTGCAACCATAACAGCCAGGGCCGTTGAACCGGTAAAAGGTACGTTTGCGGGAATAATTATAAAGCTGGACGGAGAAGAGCCTCACGACCGTACCCCTGCTGACAACCCTGCAACCAACCCATTATCACCCGGGATCCCGGATTTTGATTTTTATTCGCTCGAAGCGGTTCAAAGGATCGGCTATGATTCCTTTTGTCCGGACAATGGGGTTCTTCTTGCAAAAAACAAAGAGAAAGAGGGCCGTAATGGTGGTCCCAACGGATTCAACTGCTTTAACTGGGTTATTGATGCTCACCCGGAAAACATAAACAAAGTCGACTTCATCAAGCCTGACGGAATACCGGTAATGCGGACAATTGCGGACTACAGACAGCTGAATGATGCCCTTTTCCACGCCGGGCTCAATTCAGGGAGTCAGTACGAGTGGGAGGATGTACCTAACAGGCTTCATTTTTATGTTATTGATGCAGCCAAAAATGGTGAAGGGATCCTTACTTATAAAATTGGTGTAAAATCACTTGACGGATCAGTGCAGGATGAAAGTCAGTTTGAGGTGATCCCTCCTTCCGTGAAAAAGATGAATGACAATGCCGCTTATAAACTCTTTACCGTAAAGAACACGGGTGAGCCATTTACTGCCGATCCTGCACTTCATTTCCAAAATACGGTACAATGGCTTAACAGCGGCATATACCGCCTGAATGTTACTGTTGAGGGCAAAGGCTGGAAGGGAGAGCTTGTCAACGCTTTGATATCACTACAGCCTGGCGGCTCGGAAATGGTTCCTGTTTACCTGTCGCATGAAATGAAGTCATCACGTAATGCCAAGGTGACGCTGACAGTACAGTCCGAGAGTGACACAACAAAGAGGGTGGTGGCGGAATTCAGGTCAGAGGCGGGTTTGGTCACCCCCAAGGGGGCTTTGAAAATCCTGTTCCAGCAGGGGTTAAACCGGCGGCAGGAGTAAACCGGGGTCAGGTGGACTAAAAAGATTGTTACATTTGTATTCAAATAGATATTCAATGGACAAAGCAGTAAGGATCCTTATATTAAACAACGAGGTGGAAGCTAATTTGCTTGACGGGCTGTTAAAGGAGAGAGAGATCCCTCACCTGGTGCGTTCATATCACGATTCGGTTATGGATGGTCTTTGGCAGACACAGTCAGGATGGGGCCACCTGGAAGCCCCCGGAGAATTCAGGGAGGAAATATTGAAAATTTACAGGGAGATGACACTCAATCAGGAAAGCATTCCTTAGTCTTTAGTATTCTTCCGGGGAAAAAATCCCTTCTCAAGCCCTCTTATCGCGAAATAATTGATCCCGCCGATTATCGCCATTGCCAGAATGAACAGAGGGTAAGATACCTTCCAGTTATCCGGTCCGGTCATCATTGTCCATTCCGACATTCCGCCAATCCCTGCAATAAGAGTCAGAGGCATGAAAACTGTTGCAATCAATGTTAATCTTTTAACAGAAGCATTAGTTGCATTCGCCGTCTGTGTCATCTCGTTGTTGAGCAGGGATGTATAGAGCTCCATCAGACTGGTCTCAATTTCCCGGTAGGTCTCGGTCAGCTCAAAGTATTTGGAAAGATGGTCGTAGATATCACGGTATCCGGCAATTGCCTTTTCAGGGATAAAAGGGCAGTCGAGCCTGTTTATCTTTACAAGGATCTCTCTTTCATGATAAAGGCTCTTCCTGAGGTTCACGAGATTCCTCCTCATATATATCAGCTCCATAGGCTGAAAATCCGAAACTTTTTCAAGCAGTGCATCTTCTGATGCTTCCAGCTCATCTTCCATCATATCAAAGGCCTCGTATTTCTGATCAACGATGTAATCAAGAATCTTGTGCATCAGGTAGGCAGGTCCCTTTTTAATGTTTAACTGATCATTCTCAATGATCTCCGCAAGATTCTTCAATGGCTTCCTGTTATCAGAGTTGTAACCGCTGACTGTAATAAGAAAATTCTTTCCTAAAAAGAAGTTAATTTCATCCGTGAACAGTTTTTTGTCCTTGTATGAAAACGAATTGAATAGCATGAAGGTATTGTTCTGGAAATATTCAATCTTCGGGATCTGTTTTTCGTCAAAGCAATCCTCCACAGATAAGGGGTGAATTCCCAGCAGGTCGGTAAGGACATTCAGGTTTTCCTTCTCCGGCTTGTAATAATTAAGCCATATAAAGCCGCCCTCCCTTAGTACTGAGACTGCATCTGCAAGCGATTCAACGCCATAAAAGAGACCCGTTGGAGAAAAATGAATAAATTTGGATTCTGACATAACAATTATATTTTTTCAGGGGTGTCAATTATCCTGAGAAATGCAGTATCCAAATTACAACAAAAAAGAATATCAGGGAAATATCTTCTCAGACAGTAATAATGAACTTTTAAGAACAGGTTGTGTTTAAAACTTATCATAATTAAAGGAAGAAATTACACAGAGGTCCACTGAGAAGACACAGAGATCCACTAAGAAATCGGTAGGATTGTGTTCTGGGGAACTCTGTGAATCCTCTGTGGAACTCTGTGTAACTAAACATATTTAATATGAACAACGCAATTTACAGCTTCAGTGAACCGAAAAATGAACCAGTCCTTTCCTATTCACCCGGCAGTCCGGAACGTAAGCTTCTTGAAGCCGAACTGACAGATCAGAGCAGCAAAGTTATTGATATCCCGCTGATAATAGGTGGCAGGGAGATCCGTACAGGCATTACAGGCCAGATCGTCAAGCCCACCGATCACAGGCATGTGCTGGCAACCTACCACATGGCGGGTGAAAAGGAAGCCGAAATGGCAGTTAATGCAGCACTCGAAGCAAGATGTGAATGGATGAGCATTTCGTGGATGGAGAGGGCTTCCATCATGATAAAAGCGGCGGAACTGATCTCCAAAAAATACAGGTATCTTATAAATGCCGCCACTATGCTTGGCCAGGGAAAAAACGTTTACCAGGCTGAAATCGACGCAGCATGTGAAGTAATTGACTACCTGCGCTTTAATTCATATTTTGCATCGCTTATCTACAGCGGTCAGCCTGTCTCAGGCAACCTGAGCATCAACCGTATAGAGTACCGGCCCCTGGAAGGATTTGTTTTTGCAGTTTCACCTTTTAACTTCACGGCAATAGGTGCTAACCTGAACACCAGCGTTGCAGTAATGGGTAACACGACACTCTGGAAACCGGCATCCACCTCTCTTCTTTCCAATTATTATTTAATGAAAGTCTTGAAGGAAGCAGGCCTTCCTGACGGTGTAATCAATTTCGTTCCCGGCAAAGGAGCCCTGATAAGCAATGTTGCCCTGAGGCATAAAGATCTTGCGGGAATCCATTTTACAGGTTCAAATGCGACCTTCAACAGCCTCTGGAAAAAAGTGACAGAGAACCTGTCGAATTATAAGTCATACCCAAAACTTGTCGGTGAGACGGGAGGGAAAGGCTTCATTTTTGCCCACAGCTCCGCTTTTCCGCCACAGCTTGCCGCTTCAATCGCCATGGGAGCATTTGAATACCAGGGCCAAAAATGTTCGGCTGCTTCACGTGCTTATATTCCCGAATCGTTATGGCCTGAAACCCGAAAGCTTCTGGTTGGCATGACGTCAGAAATGAGGATGGGAGACGTTACTGACTTCAGAAATACCATCAATGCTGTTATTGATGAACCCGGTTTTGATAAGATCATGAATTATATCTCTATAGCCGGATCTTCAGATGATGCCGAAATAATTACAGGCGGGAAGGGGGATAAATCAAAGGGATATTTCATCGAACCCACCGTTATCGTTACAAAAGATCCTCATTTTGTCACTATGGAAGAAGAGATATTCGGCCCGGTAATGACTATTTATATCTACGAGGACGCCCGTTACGAGGAAACATTAAAGGTTTGTGATGAGACATCCCCGTTCGGACTGACAGGTTCGATCTTCACCAATGATAAATATGCAATGATAACAGCGTGGAGGGTATTGCGTTATGCTGCAGGGAACTTCTACATAAATGATAAGCCTACCGGGGCAATGGTTGGCCAGCAGCCCTTCGGAGGATCAAGGGCATCAGGGACAAACGACAAAGCGGGCAGTCATCTCAACCTCATCCGTTGGGTAAGTCCGAGGACAATTAAGGAAACATTCATACCTTCTGCAGATTTCAGGTACCCTTTTATGGAGTAGCTCTAAGCGCCTGTTTAACTCAATTTATACCGGGAAATTAATACCTGGCTGTAAACCAAACAATTATAGTTTACCAGGTCAGGATTGAAAAAATTTTGACCTGATTGAACATAATGTCATAAAAGTGGTTAAGTTTATTCCCATTTTTATTTGGAACAATTGTTCATTTATCAGGCTGAATAGATGCTTCTACCGGAACACCTTCATTGGTTAAGTCATTGTGTTGTCATTTTCTTTATGACATTTCTTCATGAAGATGCTGCAATCCTGGCTGCCGCTTTCTCAACTGTTGAACACAAGCTGCCCCTCTGGATGGCTTATTCAAGTGTCTATCTGGGCATTGTTTCGGGAGATCTGCTGATCTACGGTCTGGGTCACATGGCACAGAAAAACAAATGGCTTCGTTCCAGAATAATAGGACCTAAAGTTGAACGGGTGCAGCTCTGGCTCGAATCCCATCTTGTACGTGTTCTGGTTCTGTGCCGGATCACCCCGGGCCTGTTATTCCCTACCTTTGTCGCCTGCGGATGGTTCAGGATCCCGCTTTCGAGGTTTGCCACAGTCTCGATCCTGGCGGGAGCAATATATTCTTCCGTGGTACTTACATTGATCATCCTTTTCGGGGACCTTGTTTTAAACACTCTCGGGTATTGGGCATGGGGAGTGCTGGCAATCGTAATAGTTGGTTTTGCTGTAAGAAATTCCTTTAAATCACGGTGGAGCAAGACCACCGAGAAAGCAATGGGTTATCTTCCTCCTTCTTTCTTTTCGGTATTCAAAAAGTACATGCCCGCGCTTAAAAATAAATTCCATGGCATGCCTTCCCTTGACGATCTCAAAAGAAGAGTTTCTGTTGCAGAGCATATACCGAACAACATCCTTTACATCCCGGTTGGCCTTTATTATCTATTCCTTAGTTTAAGGTACAGAAGCCTTACGCTTCCTTCAGCATCCAACCCGAATATCGAAACAGGAGGTTTCATGGGCGAATCAAAGGGTTCGGTCATGAACCAGGTAAGCAAGGATCAGCAGCCGTGGATTGCACAATTTGTCTCACTTCACCGTGACGGCCTTCCTTCAGAGACCGAACTTGAAAATGCTCTGTCCCTTATGAGAAATAAGGATCTGGATTTCCCGGTAGTGGCTAAACCCGATATCGGGTGGAACGGATACGGAGTCAGGCTGATTGAGGATAAAAATCACCTCCATCAATATATCTCCGCGTTTCCGCACGATGAAAAAATCCTGCTCCAGCGGCCTGTTCCCCACGACGGTGAAGCCGGGATTTTTTATGTAAGAATACCGGGGGAATCAAACGGCAAAATTTATTCCATCACTCTCAGATATTTCCCCTTTGTTACAGGCGACGGGAAATCAACACTGAGGGAATTAATAACTAATGACAGGCGTACGAAACTCAGAGCCGGATTTTATCTTGGCGGCAAACCTGAGCATGTAGGATTTGCCAGTGAAGACCTTGATCATGTTCCGGAGGAAGGTGAGCTTGTACGTTTATCGTTTATTGGCAGCCTGCGGGTCGGCGGACTTTACCGCAACGCCAGCCACCTGATTACGCCAGAACTGTCAAACCGGTTCGACGAAATCGCCCTGAGCATGCCGGAGTTCTATTTTGGCCGCTTTGACATCCGGTTCGAATCAGTTGACAGTCTGATGAAGGGAGAAGGATTCTCAATCATAGAGATCAACGGCGCCGGAGCTGAAGCAATACAGGCATGGGATCCAAATGTTCCGCTTTTTAAACTTTACAGGGAGTTCTTCAAATCTTACAAGCTTCTATTTAAAATAGGAAATCTTAACAGGGCAAGAGGCTACAAACCAATGACATTGAAAGAATTTATCAGGGCAGTGAGGCATCAGAATCGTCTTATTGAGCAGTATCCTCCTGCAGGGTAATCAAATTTTATTAATTTTACCCTGAATAGCTAAGATCCATGCAGCATCCTTCAGGGAATCACAAAGCCCTTTTTATCCTTAATCCTTATGCAGGCATTCCGCCTGTTAAGTTTATCATCTCAAAGGAGCTGAGCCGCCGCAAACATGAGTTGTCCTTCTTTAAATCATTGTCCATTGATGAATCGGGGATAATGATAAAACAAAACTTTGAAAAATATGAAGTCTTTGTTGCTGCAGGAGGAGATGGGACTGTGCATACAGTTGCGTGTGAACTCATAGGTAAGGAAAAACTGCTTGGAGTGCTGCCGATAGGCTCGGGAAATGGTTTTGCAAAGGAACTCGGATTTAAGCCCCAGATCAAATCGCTTCTGCGGGATATTGAAAAGAAGGAGTGTCTTAACATCGACGTAATTGAAATTAATGGTAAGCTTTGTCTCAATGTCGCCGGAGTAGGTCTCGACAGCTTCGTAGCCCACTCCTTTAACAGGTTGAAAGCCCGCGGCCTCTGGTCGTATATCTGGGTGACGGCTGTAAATTATTTCAGGCTGCACCCTTTCCACGTTTCAGTTGCGGTTGCAGGAGAACAGGTTTTTTCCGGAAAGCTTTTCGACCTGACGGTGGCAAACACACGGCAGTTTGGCAATAATGCGTTCATAGCTCCTGATGCAGTTCCAAACGACGGAAAAATGGACATAGTCATGTTAAAGCCATTCCCCAAGGTATTATTCCCCGTATTTATTTACAGGTTGTTTTCTAAGAAGATGAATAAATCAAAATACGTAAAAACCATAAAGACCGGGGATGAGGTAACCATAAACACAGACGAGACCCGCTTTCACATCGACGGCGAACCGGTGACAATATCCGGCGAAGCAGTTGTAAGAATCAGGACAGGGGCGTTGAAGGTGCTCAGGACCAGGTATAATAAATTGTAATTACTTATTTTAAGAGGCGGTCTCAAAAGCCCTTTGTGTACCTTAGTGAGAAGGATCACAAAGAAAAGCACAGAGTCGCACAAAGGAAGACAATTCTAAAGTACTTTTGAGACAGCTTCAAGCCTTAAAAATAATTTTAATTATTAAAATCATATTCTATGAAAATACCATTGCTATTCTGTTTCCTGTTTAGTATTACATTTCAAATTCAATCCCAGACACTTGAAGAAATCGAATCCAGCCGGATCTTTCTTCCAAACGGATGGCAGCTGACACCCGTCGGCAAGATCGTGCCCCTGGGCGACCTGCCTCTTAATATAGCAGTTTCACCTGATAAGAAACTCGCGGCTGTAACCAACAACGGACAGAGCGATCAGTCCATTGAGCTTGTTGATATTAAAAAGGGCAAGGTCCTTCAGACACTCCCTATTGAAAAAGCCTGGCTGGGGCTTACTTTTTCAGCTGATGGTAAATATCTTTATGCTTCCGGAGGTAACGATAATATTATAATCAGGTATTCTGTCATAAAAAAGCAGCTCTCAAATCCGGATACAATTATGATAGGAAAACCCTGGCCTGTAAGAATATCAATTGCAGGTCTCGCAGTTGATGATGCAAGGCACACGCTTTATGCTGTCACCAAGGATAACAATTCCCTGTATGTAATTGACACCCAGTCTAAAAAAGTCGTTTCACAGCATCAATTGGACGGAGAAGGTTACACATGCATCCTCTCACCCGACCATAAGACGCTGTATATATCCTGCTGGGGCTGCGATAAGATTGTCGTTTTTGACACTTATCAACAAAAGATAACAGGTTCAATCCCGGTTGGCGACAATCCAAATGACCTGTGCATAACCGGGAGCGGACAATTTCTGTTTGTGGCGAATGCAAACGACAACAATGTTTCGGTAATCGATACCCGGCAGCTGAAAGTAATCGAAACACTTAATACCGCCCTTTATCCTGATGCACCATCAGGTTCAACGACAAACAGTGTTGCCCTCAGCAGTGATGAAAAGACCCTGTTCATTGCGAATGCCGATAACAACTGCCTTGCTGTATTTAACGTAACTGTCCCGGGTGAAAGCAAAGCAATGGGATTTATCCCGACTGCGTGGTATCCCTCATGTGTCAGGGTCGCAAAGAACAAGATCCTCGTTGCCAATGGCAAAGGGATGACTTCACTTGCCAATCCCTACGGTCCAAATCCTGTCCGGCCCGGAGAAGAGGTTGTTTACCAGGAAGGCGGGCAGGAACAAAAAATAAAAGTCCAGTACATCGGAGGACTCTTCAGGGGAACATTGGGCATCATCGGAATTCCTGACGAAGAACAGATGGGGATCTATTCGAAGGCTGTCTATAACAACACTCCATACACAAAAAACAAGGAGCTCACCTCAGAAGGGGCTTCCGGGAATCCAATACCCCGGAATGTTGGAGACCCCTCTCCCATCAAATACGTGTTCTATATAATCAAGGAAAACCGGACTTACGATCAGGTCCTTGGCGACATGCCGGAAGGGAACGGAGACCCGGATCTGACATTGTTCGGTGAGAAGATATCTCCGAACCACCATGCAATTGCCCGCGAATTTGTCCTCCTCGATAATTTCTATGTCAATGGCGAAGTAAGCGCTGACGGACATAACTGGACAATGGGAGCTTATGCAACCGATTATCTTGAAAAGAACTGGCCTACAAGCTACGGAGGCAGGGGCGGGGATTACCCCGGTGAAGGCGGAAGAGTAACCGCCAATAACAAGTTGTTCTTCTGGGACCAGTGCAAACGCAACGGCATCAGTTACAGAACTTATGGCGAATTTGTCAACGGTGACGGACCTTCTCTTGCGGTCCTGAAAGATCATTATTGCAAAAATTTCACACCCTGGGTACAGTCAGTACGTGACACTATCCGTTTCCGGCAATGGAAACAAGATTTCGATTCCCTTCTTTCAATTAATGCTGTCCCCAGGTTTAATTCGGTCAGGTTTATAAATGATCACACTGAAGGGCTAGGTCTGAACAAGCCCACACCTTTTGCCCATGTTGCTGACAATGACCTCGCTCTTGGAATGTTCGTTGATTACCTCAGCCACAGTCCGATCTGGAAGGAATCTGTGGTGATATCCGTTGAGGATGATGCCCAGAATGGCCCGGATCATATTGATGCTCACCGGAGTGTTGCCCTTATCGCCGGAGGCTTTGTCAAACAGGGCTTTGTTGATCACACTCCTTATACAACGACTTCACTATTACGGACAATGGAGCTTATTTTGGGATTGCCGCCGATGACACAGTACGATGCAGCTTCCAATTCCCTGTGGAGATGCTTCGACAACACTCCCGGGCATCCGCCGTACAAAACAAGGCCAAACCAGGTTGATCTTAATGATAAAAACAGAACCGTGAGCATCTGGCAGGAGCTGAGTGAAACTTTTGATTTTACCGCCGAAGACAAGGTAAATGACTTCCAGTTCAATGAGGTGATCTGGAGAGCCGTCAGGGGATTAGATTCCCCGTGTCCTCCTACGGTAAGGGCAGCTTTCCTGCGGACCGGATTTGATGAAGAATAAGCATTTATCTGTGTAATTTTTTACAGTTTGCTACACCCCCCTTTAATTCCCCCCAAGGGCATAGGCGTTAACTTAAGAATCACTGTTAAACCGAGTTTTTTTAACTAGCAGAATTACAATTACATAAGTTTCCCCTCCTTTTTTTAAGGAGGGGTGGCCAGACGGTGAAATCATTTTACAGGCTGAAATTAAATTCGTCTGGCCGGGGTGGTTGATTTAGAAGCTGCTTTATCGTGTCGGTTAAAGTCATAGAATCTTGATGCCAGAAAATTCAAAAAACAACACAATTCAGTAACTATATGGTTGATTTCAATTGTCCATCGCAGAAGCTGATAATTGATCTTGATGGAGATCCTGGTACGGAAAGAAATCACGAACAAGTATCTTAAACCACCCCAGTCGGGAAAGTTGATTATTACCCTATCAAAATCTATAGTCCCGACCACCCCTCCTTGATAAGGGGGCCGAGCGTTAAGAAATCAGCCAGCGGCTGATTTTAGCGAAGAGCCTGCCCCGCATAAGCGGGGAGCCAGCCTGCAGGAGGGCATGTGGTGGAGGGGAAAGTTATCAAACTTAAATTCAGTACTTTACATTCGGTGTTGGGTTAAACTCCATCCCTATTTCCCTATATCCATCCCCTTAAGTTGACGCCTATGCCCTAAAGGGGGGAAAAATACAACATTTTAAGGGGCAATTGTTAGACGTTAGAGAATTTTCTCCCCCGTCGGGGGAGATCCCGCTTTAGCGGGAGAGGGGGTTTATCAACAGTATAGAACCAAAAGGTGCGAATTTCTGAAAATCCGCACCTTTTCCCTACATACGCTAACTATAACAGTATAATAATCTCCTGCTCTGTTCTTGTTTATTGAGTCAATTCAAAATTTACCGGTACCATATACCAGACGTTCACGGCTTTCCCACCCTGCATTCCGGGTGTGAATCCTGATAACATACTTATAACTCTTATAGCCTCAAAATCGAGTTCCGGATCAACCCCCTTAATAACAGATACTCCTTCGGCCTTGCCTTGTGTATTGACAATAAAACGGATAATTACTTTCCCCTGAATCTTATTAGCCCTGGCTGCCTCAGGATATTTAGTGTTGTCCCTGATAAAATTAAGAAGCTCTACCTCACCACCCGGATAATGCGGCATCTGCTCAACTACAACAAAAGGCTCTTCTTCCCCTATCTGGTCAGGCAACTTAAATTTCAGGTTGAGATTAGTTGTGAACGGTTCATCCACCTCAGAATTCCTGGGAGGCTCCCATTTTGGCGAGCTATTAATCACCCTTATGACTTCATCAACCAGGATTTTATCAGCCATCCCGATCGATTTGACATTTGAGATAGTACCATCCAGATTGACAGTAAAATTTACCTGCACCCATCCTTCGATTTGTTTTGCTTTGGCTTCTTCGGGATATCTGGCCTGACCCTTAACCCAGTCGTTAAAGCTGAAATACCTCTGCCCCTGAAAGGTAGGGTAATCATCAGGCGACAATCTCGGGAACATTGGCTTAAGCCCCATCTCAATAGCTTTCTTTCTGGTTGTGATCTCCCAGGCGCCATTGACTCCCTTCTCTCCAAATTTCTCAGTTGCTTCTTTCGCCGGCAACAGTTTTACAGGACCCAGGTTATACCCAAGCTCCTTTCTGGCTTCGTTAAAAGTCCTGTCTGAAATTACCCCGTCAATTATAACAACCGGTTCAGGTCTTTGGGTTGCCGGTAAAACAGGTGCCTCCTTAAAGTCCGGATCCATCTCCAATCTAACTGTCATTTCACTGTTAAAATCAGGCTGCAGCGAAAGCTTCTTAAAGCCCCTGCATGAGAAAATAAGCAGCGCATCCGCCTGAACACTGTTTAATTCAAACTTCCCGTCCGGACCCGTTGTGGCAAATGAGGCATTACCCATTGCACCGGTTGCCGTTACGTTGGCCCCTGCCAAAGGTTTCCCTTCCTGGTTCAGGACGATACCCTTAACCGTTCTTTGGTTCGCAACCAGTATCTGCGCGTCTCTATTCTTTGTTGTTATCTCTATAACACCATTTTTCCCCTTCTCTCCGTATTTGGTTGTTGCTTCTTCGTCCTTTAATACAGTCATCGTAAGTATTGCGTCCGGATCTACTTTCCCGATGTTGTCTTTGCTGATCACTCCGTCAACAACAACAAGCGCTTTAAGGTCGGATCCATCAGAGGTTCTTATTTTGAGCTCTTCCTTATAATCAGGATCCTTTACCATTTTCACGTACAGATTCTGATTTGATGCCGTAAGAGGCGGAAGAGTATAGGATTTGTATCCCCTGAGGGAAAAGATAAGCGATGACCTGTCGGGGATCCCCGCAATAGCAAATTTACCGTCCGCATCTGTGATCACACCATTCAGGGCATTCGATGGAATTATCGATACTCCCTGCAGCGGTTTTCCATCTTCATTTACTACTATACCCCCTGCTTTTTTCTGAAGCGATCCCGGAAGCTGTGAATTATTTATCGGTGTTCCGGTGTCAGTTACATAGTGATATTCCGGTGACGCAAATGCATAAAATACAATTGCAAAGACCGGGAGAACAAGGAGAATTTTCATCTTCCTGTAAGGGGAGGCCACAATCTTTTTCATCATATCAAATCGTTTTTTATTAAGTGAATAATTAAATGAATTCGTGAGGCTGAGAACGGGTGAATCAAAAAGCTGATTTACAAGCACTGCTTTGTAAATTGCCGGGTCAGATGTACGTTGCAGTGCAGCCTCATCAGCAATATATTCATGATTTTGCCTTATAAAACCTGAATAAATCCAGGCGACAGGATTAATCCATTGGAACAGGCGGATGGATTCAACAAGCAGCAGATCGAACCAGTGTTTCTGATTTACATGAACGATTTCATGGCTCATGATCATTTCGAGCTCAGTTTTATCCAATGAAGGGTTGATAAAAATATAGTTGAAGAAAGAAAAGGAGTCTTTGATTTCAGAAGTCCTGATAACCATTACTTTATAAAGCCTGTTTTTTTCAGCTTTATTAATGGTCTTTAATAAGGCACCGATTTGTTTTATCATCCTGTAAGTAAGAAAAAGGATACCTGACAGGTAAATGATCAGCAGAATGTACTTATAATCAAAGGCTTTCCCGGGAGTCGTCTGTGGACCCGGATATGCCGGATCCAGACCCGCAGGTTCAAAGCTACCACCTGTTACCGGGGCAGGCAGATCAACCTGGTAACGGATTGTAAAGAGCGGAAAAATAAAAGAAATCAGGATCCCGGCAATCAGGTAATATCTTTTAAGCAGGAAGAACCGTTCGTTCCGCAGAAAAAGAAAATAGACAAGGGCAAAGCCTGTCAGCCAGATCATTGATTTCAACAGATAGACAGCAAAAGCTTCCATTACTTTCTCTTTTTGGTTTTCTTTAATTCCTTCTTTGTATCTTCAAGGATCTCCTCCAGTTCACTGACTGAAAGATCCTTCTCCTTTGCAAAAAATGATGCAAGTGCAGGGAAAGAGTTGTTGAAATAGCTCTCCATTAACCCGAAAAGCTGGTTTTTTGAATATTCCTCCTTTGAGACCAGGGGGTGATAAAGATGGACATTGCCGATAGGCTTTATGCCCGACAAATCCTTTTCTTTCAAGAACCCTTACAACTGTGGATACAGTATTGCGTGCTGGTTTGGGATCATTGAACCGGTTGCGGATATCCTTGACTATTCCGTCTTTCATGTCCCATAAAATCTGCATGATCTGTTCTTCGGCCTTTGTAAGATGCATAGTTTCAATTATTAATTAAGTTTGATAAAATCCGACTTGCGGCTTGTCGTGCGTCGCTTGCCGCGTCGGGCGGCTTGCGGCTTGCGAATCCTTAATCCAAATATACGACTATTTATATAGTTACGCAAATATTTTTCAATAAAAATGACTATATTTTTCGTCATTTGTGTTAAAATTAACTATATCAGTATTTTACAGATACTATTTCAACCAGGTCGGCCTCAACGAGGCTATGTATCATCAAAAGTACTGAGCACATTACATAGAGTGCCACTGAAAGCATGGCCACTGAGTTATTCCAACCGTGCAGAGTCCCTAACTGTAACTGCCCGGCGCCCTTAACTCATGAAGTTCATTTTTTGGGCGAGCAAAAAATGAACAAAAGCCTATTGGGGCATTGGGGATGCAACCAGCTTAGGATTTTTTATTATTTTGCATAAAAATTCACAAACAAATCAGACTATGAAAAGAAATATCACATTATCAATGGCTTTAATTGCCACAATGATTTTATCCGGGTCAATTTCGGCCCAGAAATTCAATACTCTTACAGCCAAAGAGAAAAAGGAGGGCTGGGTTCTCCTTTTCAACGGCAAAGATTTTAACGGATGGCGGCAGTGCAACGGCACGGAAATGCCCAAAAACTGGATTATTGAAGAGAATGCCATGAAGGTCTTCACCGCCGCTGACAAAAAACCCGGCCAGGGCTCAAACGGGGATATTATTTATGCTGCAAAGAAATTTAAGAACTTCGAACTTTCGGTCGACTGGAAAACGAGCAAGATGGGGAATTCAGGTATCTTCTACAATGTCAGGGAAGTACCCGGTCAGGCCATCTATTATGCATCTCCCGAAGTACAGGTCCTTGATAACGTCGATGCCACTGACAATAAAATTCCCAGCCATCTTGCAGGATCTTTGTACGACATGATAGCTGCAGATCCGAAAACCGTTAAACCGACAGGCGAATGGAACACTATTGTGATCTCAGTCAAAGACGGTAAGGTGACTCACACGCAAAATGGCGTCAAAGTAGTTGAATACACACTGTGGACACCGGAATGGGATGCCCTCGTGGCTAACAGCAAATTCAAGACATTTCCGGGCTTCACAGAAGGTATCTCAAAGGAAGGCTATATAGGTCTCCAGGATCATGGTTATGATATCTGGTTCAGAAATATTAAGATTAGAGATCTGTAATAAATATATTGTGATTTATTTCACAATAATGCTCTTTATTACGATTTTGGGGTAATCAAAATTTGAGAATTTTCCTGATAAAACGCAAAGTCTGCAAAGTTTTTACAAAGATCGCAATACCTTGATCTGTAATTTTTTGCGAGTTTTGAAATGGCATGAAGTCTTTGCTTTTAAAGAGCTGTCCGCTTACATGTTGTCCTGAGATGGTTAAAAAATAATTGATTATCGTTAAAATACAGGAAAAACTTTATTTTTGCAGTCCGGTAGAATATGATTCCGGATTTCATTCCTTGTCAGATAACAAATTCGATTTTTGCCCGTTAACAAAATGTCAATGGACAATAACCAATAATATGCTTTGCCTATGAAAAAGATATTCGTATTGATCTTTCTTGCTATCTATTCTTCGCTTCTGACAGCACAATTAGTTGTTACAAGAGAAGGTGAAGTAGTAAACAATACGGTATCAGGCACATGGGAAGGCATCAATATTTCCAGGGCAGTCCGCACAAATCTATCTTTCTTAAATAACTCAATTACATCCGTCAATGCCTCCGGTTATTTGCTGCAGGCTGGCGACGAACTCCCCCTTTCCACAAACACAAATCTTAACGGCGCTGTTATAACCGGCAATAAATTAACCTGGAACGGATCAGATGATGCTTCCATTACTCATGGGATGTTCCTGGGATATAATATTAACTATACCGTCAAATACAATTATCTGGACAAGACGCCATACGGGATTCTTTTTAAATCGGGTACCGACGCCGGTGTAAATATGACCTATTCTTCAGGATACGGCGCTGCATATAATATTGTAAAAAATTCAAAGCTGTCATTAAGGATGAAGGGGATAAATGGGGTCCAGGTTTATAACAACACATTTTATTCAAATCAAGGTTCAGGTTCGATTGTACTTATTGATGCAAACCACGACAGGACAGATCCGGCACCTTCAACGGGAGCAAAAATAAAGAACAACATCTTCTATACAGTTTACCAGATTCATAATATATCTATTGAAAGCGACTGCCTGTCAAACTTTGAAAGCGACTACAATGTATTTTACTGTGAGGAAGGCACACCTGTGTTTTCAGTGAGCGGGTCGACGAAAACATTTTCCCAGTGGCAGGCTATGGGTTATGATCAGCATTCAGTCGTGGTGAATCCCGGTTTTATAAATACTACCGATTTCGTTCCAAAATCCAGATTAAACTATGGAACAAACCTCGGTTCAACGTGGCAGACAGGTTTGTCAACAACAGCCAGATGGGTTGCAGGTTCATCGCCTGCAAAAGCAAATCAAAACGGAACCTGGCAGGCAGGAGCTGTAATTTATGCTGAAACTTCACCGCCTGTTGTGCCCTCTCCTGTTTTTGTCAGCGCCTCTGTTGAAAATGCAACTCCCGGTGTACTTGAAATGATTTACAGTCTCAGCCTTGCAGCTACCGTTCCTGCCACATCAGCTTTTGCTGTCAGGGTTAATTCGACTGCCAGGAATATAAATTCAGTTGCCGTTTCGGGAACAAAAGTCATACTGACCCTGGCCAGTCCCGTAGTTTACGGTGACGTTGTGACTGTCGCATATACTAAGCCGGCAACTAATCCGCTTCAGACTGCTTCAGGCGGACAGGCGGCGACAATAAGCGCACAAAGCGTTTTAAACAAAGTCAGCCAGGTAATAGCCAACCCTGCATTTGTCAGCGCCGCTATAGGAAATGATACTCCGGCAAGGATTGATATCGTGTATAGTTTATCCCTGGCCAGCATTATACCGGCAGTTACTGCCTATGCTGTAAAAGTCAGTTCAGTTGCCAGGGCTGTAAGTAAAATAACCGTTTCGGGAAACGTAGTGCTTCTTACACTTGCCAGTCCTGTTGTTTCCGGTGATGTTGTAACTGTCGCGTATACCAAACCGGCCTCCAATCCGCTTCAGACTTCCTCAGGGGGACAGGCTGCAACCATAAATGCCCAGCCTGTAACCAATAAAGTTGTTCCGGTTAACCCTGCCTACGTAAGTTCAGCGATAGAGAGCAATACTCCGTCCCTCCTTGAGATGGTTTACAATCTCAGCCTTTCATCCTCTGTTCCTGCGTCGTCGGCATTTGCAGTCAAGGTTAATTCTGTTGCCCGCAATATTAATACAGTTGCAGTTTCAGGTACAAAGGTTTCGCTTACTCTCGCAAGTGCGGTCGTTTACGGGGATGTTGTAACTGTCGCATATACCAAACCAGCTGTCAGTCCTCTTCAGACTGCTTCAGGCGGACAGGCTGCATCTATCACCGCTCAAACAGTAATTAACAGGGTAGCCAGGGTTGTTTCCCCTCCGGTTGTTGTCAATACTCCTCCGGTGGTCGTTATTAACGCCCCTGCAAATAATTTATCAGGATTTGTCGGCATCCTGGACGCTTCCGGGAGTTATGACATTAATAAAGATAATCTTACTTATACATGGGTGGTTCCTGCAAATATATCAGTCTCTTCTACGAACAGTTCAAAAATTAACTTTCTTGGCCCGGTTGTAAATACCGCTCAAACAGTTGAATTTAAACTGAATATAAGTGACGGTAAAACGGTTCAGTCAAAGGCGGTAATAGTTGAAATACTCCCCTATAAACCGGAACTCGAGGCCGCCGAAGTAGCAAATATTGAAGCCAGTACATTTCAATCGCCTTACCATCCGGTCAACATAATAGATGGAAATATAGGGACCATGTGGTCGGCCAACGGGGATGCGCAATGGGTCGTCCTGGAACTTAAAGAATTGTTCTCCATTCAGCACGTGAAGGTTGCTTTTCAGCCCGGACAAAAGAGTCAGTCATATTTTGACATTCTTGGATCGGAAGATGGGATAACGTGGGAACCTATCATTATTAAGGCTTCCTCCTGTGCTTTTTCAGGGGATCTCCAGGTTTTTGACTTTCCTTCATCCAAATCAGCAATCGAATTTAAGCATGTAAAACTTGTAGGACATGCAAATTCAGTCGACAGCTGGAATCACATATCAGAATTTAAAATATTTGGTTATAAACACCGGAATCCGACAAGCTATGATGAACAGCCGGTGAAGTTATATCCCAATCCCGCAAATGAAATCGTAAATGTCAGGATTGATGACACTTCCCTGGAACCCGATTTTGTAAAGATCGTAAGCCTGTCGGGCAGGGTTATGTATGATAATAAAATAATTCCGGGAACCCTGGATTTTCAAATTCCACTGGATCTGGAGAAGGGGATCTATATCGTTCAGTTTGGGACAGGGAATCTCACCCTTTTTACCCAGAAGCTTGTCATTGGCGACCACGCCATCATTTCCCGCTGATTTCGCAGATTTCTGCAGATTTACCTGGTACCTTTGTGTCTTCGTAGCCAAAAAAAATGATGCCACAAAGTCGCTAAGACGCTAAGAAATCCGGAATTATAAAGCAGTATTAAACAAAAAATCTCCCGCTGATTTACGCAGACCTGCCTGCCGGTAGGCAGGTTTCCGCAGATGAGCTTCGTGCCTTAGTGTCTTCATGGCCAAAAAAATGATGCCACAAAGTCGCTAAGACGCTTAGAAATTAAAGAAAGTATTATTAAAAGACGTATTTAATTTTAAAGAAAGCAGTATTAAAAGACGTATTTAATTTAAAAGAAAGCAGTATTAAAAGACGTATTTAATTCAAAAGAAAGCAGTATTAAAAGACATATTAAACCTGGATTTAAATCTGGAGGATCTGCGGGATAACAAGAAATTTAACCACTGATTTCGCGGATTTTCTCAGATACCTTCGGCAGTTAAAAACAGAGCCCGTTTAATTTGTCCCAAACAAACTCTTGTATGGATTGTTTTAGATTTAAAATAACGGCAAACCCTTTAATACAGCAAAGCCATGGAAAAAAATGTCCATCCCACATTAGGAGCAGGCAAAATCTGTTACCTTGAAATTCCGGCAAAAGATATTTCAATCTCATCATCCTTTTTCAAGGAGGTCTTTGGCTGGAAACTGCATAAGGATAATCATGGTCATGTCGCTTTCGATGATTCAGTGGGAGAAGTCAGCGGCACCTGGGTAACCGGCAGGAGCACATCAACTTTTGCGGGATTGCTTATCTCTATTATGGTCGATGATATCTCAGCTACACTTGAGGCAGTTCAGACCCATGGCGGCAGGATAGTTCAGCCTCCCGGCATGGATGCACCCGAGCTGACAGCAAGATTCAGCGACCCCGCAGGCAATTTATTCGGGTTATACCAGGAACATCCAAAATAGGATTATGCCTCCAATTTTTGGCGCCTGAAACAAACCTATAAAAATGAACTATTTTCAAAACAAACAACCTTGGCTATGAAAGCAAAAACTCTGGATGGCAGAGAAATAGACCTGAAGCAGGAGGCGCTTGACAGCTTAAAGCTGCGTCTGAAAGGGCCTCTGTTAACAGCCGGGGATCCCGGTTTCGAGGAGAGCCGTACTGTCTGGAATGCCATGATAGACAGAAGACCAGCCATGGTCGTGCGGTGCCTGGGTACTGCCGATGTGATTGCCTGTGTCCGGTTTGCGCGCGACCATGGTCTTTTGCTATGCATCAAGGGAGGGGGCCATAACATAGCAGGCCTGGCAACTGCCGATGGCGCCCTGATGCTCGATATGTCGCTTATGCGAGGGGTATGGGTCGACCCTGTCAGAAGTTCAGCTCATGCTCAGGCTGGCTGCCTGGCTGGTGACCTGGACCGTGAAACGCAGGTACATGGGCTTGCTACAGTCATGGGATTTATCTCGCAAACCGGTATTGCAGGCCTTACGCTCGGAGGCGGATTTGGTTACCTTACAAGACGCTGGGGCTGGACGGCAGATAACGTGACCGGCATGGATATTGTAACCGCTGATGGCAGGTCATTGCACGCCAGCAACAGTGAAAATCCCGATCTCTTCTGGGGGCTCAGAGGTGGCGGTGGTAATTTCGGAGTCGTTACGGGTATAAACTATTCCCTTTATCAGGCCGGTCCTGAAATTGTTGGCGGTATTATTGCCTGGCACGCAAGCGAAGCTCCCGAAGTGCTTGATTTTTACCGCACATTTTCCAGGCAGGCTCCACCGGAATTATCACTTGCTGCAGTAATGCGTCCTGCACCTCCGGTCCCATGGTTGCCTCCGGAATTAACAGGGAAACCCATAGTGGCCCTCCTTGCATGTTACAGCGGAAAACCGGAGGAGGGAGAGAAAGTTGTCGCGCCTGTCAAAGCATTCGGCAAGCCGGTTGGTGATGTGATCATGCGACGCCCATATACCCAGCTTCAGTCTATGTTCGACACCGGGCAGCCAAAGGGCAGGCGTTATTACTGGAAGAGTGAATATCTTGCGGGAATTGAGCCGGCTCTCTGCGAGAAAGTGATATTAAATGCAGCAAAAATTCCTTCGCCGAATGCCGGCCTGGTATTTTTTCAGCTCGGAGGTGCACTGAACCATCTTAATGAAGGATACTCTCCTGCCGGCAACAGGAATGCACACTATGTGGTCAACATTATGGGGAGCTGGGAGAAACCGGATGAGGACGGTAAGAATATTGACTGGGTACGTCAGGCCTGGGAAGATATGAAACCTTACTCAACCGGAGGAAATTATATCAACTTTCAGACAGAGGATGAGGATAACAGACGTATCGAAGCTGCACTTGGCAGTGGACTCCGGAGGCTCACCGAAATAAAAACGAAATGGGATCCTGATAACTTCTTCAGGACTAACCGCAATATTAAAGTTCAATAGGATTGCGGATTGCGGATTTAATCCGGTTCAATGGTATCATTACTTTTGCTAACTTGATCCCTTATGGGGAACGAAGGAATCTTTCGTAATGATCTGTTGAGCATCCTGATTATCCTGGGGATTTTCCAGGGCACTTTCCTTGCCTTATTCTTTCTGCAGAAGAGTTCAAAAAACAAGAAGTCAAATATATACCTGGGGACAATATTGCTTCTGTTTGCTGTCCACAACCTTGACTTCTGGGCGTCGTACTCACGGTACGTTATCAGGATCCCTTTTGTTTTTGACATTTCTGTCCCCTTTGCATTTGCAATGGGTCCGCTCCTGTACCATTATATATACACTTCACTTAAAAATAAACCTGATAAAAACCTGATATGGCACTATATCCCTTTTGCCCTTTTCTTTATCTATTCATTGTTCTTCACCATTCAACCGGATGATTTCAAGTATAATGTTTTCATAACATCAAGGAATATAGACCTGCCACTTAAAGATGTAACCCTGAACCACTCCTTTGATCCTCTCGGAATAAGAAGCCTGACAGGGCTACTCATTTCGGTACAGCTCTGCCTCTACCTAGTCCTTGATTATATTGTGTTCATGAAACACCTTTCAGATAAATCGGTCAGTTTTGTCAAACCGGATGACCCGGTAATTTTATGGCTGCGAAATCTGCTTTTTGCAACCACAGGTATCGTGATAACTGCTGTCATCATTCAGCTTGGATTTCCCGGAGGACGGGTGGAGTTCATGCTGGCAGCCTGTTTTACACTTTTTATTTATTTTCTGACCATTAACCTGATCCGCGGTTCGGTTTTTTTCAATCAGACCCTGTTTCCTGAAAAATATCTGAAATCTTCTCTGACAGAAAAACAAAAACTCGATTACAGGTTTATGGTAGAGAAAATGATGACTGACGAAAAGCTTTATCTCGACTCATTATTTTCAATAAAAAGGCTTTCAAAGCGAACCGGGATCCCTCCGCATCAGATATCACAACTGCTAAATGAGTCCTTCCATCAGAGTTTCTTTGAATTTGTCAGGAATTACAGGATAGAGGAGGCAAGGAGGCTTCTGTCATCACCCGCCAGCTCGGACATAAACATTGAAGAAATTGCCCATACAGTCGGATACAATTCAAAATCCGCATTCAATAAGGCTTTCCTTAATATAACAGGACAGACTCCCTTAAGTTTTAAAAAGCAAAACATGCCCTGATTTGTGCTTCCTTATAAGCACGTACATATGAGTTACTGATACCGGCAGCGCCGGGTTTTAAGGCATGTCCTTGCATTAAACAATTAAAACTTAAAAAAATGAAAAACACTGTTTTTGTTATCAGATTTGCATTAATACTCATAAGTCTGTTAATGTTTTTGGGATCATGCACTTTCACCAGCAGGTACGTGTTCCTGAATGTTCCCGATGTCAATGATTATAAGAAACTCCCTTCGCGGCCTGTTCAGGCCGGTGAAACCGCCCCTTTTAATTTTGATGTTGCCGGAAACTTCAACATCAGCTCAATTATTCCGCTCCATTTCACAGGCAACACCGTTGATAACCTGGACACATTCCTCGAAGGTTCCGGTACAACTGCATTTATGGTGATCAGGAACGATACTATCCTGTACGAAAAGTATTTCAACGGCCACGATCATGAAACGTACTGTAAGTCATTCTCTGCCTCAAAGGTTTTTATATCGGCCCTGATCGGGATAGCAATTGAGGAGGGAAAGATCGGGTCAATAAATGATCCTGTTATGAAATATATTCCAGAGCTTGATGACAAACGGTTTGCAGGCCTCACAATAAGTCAGTGCCTTGCCCTGACCTCGGGGATCAGGACAAATAATAAACAGGCTTTTCCATGGCATGACAAGGTCAGGATCTATTATACGCATGATTTACGCAAACTGGTTTCAAAAATTGATTACGCCAGGGAACCCGGGAAAGAGTTTTATGTAGAAGAGTTCAGTCCTGTGATTCTTGGTCTGGTTCTCGAAAGGGCAACAGGCACGAGTGTCTCTGATTATCTCGGAGAAAAACTTTGGAAGCCTCTGGGAATGGAACATAACGGATTATGGATAACAGACCGGAAAAATGACGGATTTGAGGCTATCAACAGCGGACTTACAGGTCTGGCTTCCGATTTTGCACGGTTTGGCCGGTTGTATTTGAAAAATGGCAGCTGGAACGGGAAAAGGCTGCTGCCGGAAGAATGGGTGAGTGCTTCCACCAGACCTGACACAGCTTCGATCAGCTTTTATAAAAAGATAGAATATTACGAGGGACGGGATGTTTACTATAACAGTATGTGGTGGGGCCTGAGAAATAGTGAGAATCAATATGAATACTCAGCAAATGGCCATTTTGGTCAGAGAATATATATTTCACCGTCAAAAAATGCGATTGTTGTACGTTTTGGTTCGAAGGACGGCAAAGTAGACTGGACAAGCTTTATGATGAAGCTTGTTGAAAAGATCTGATTGAAAAACTTGCACAGAGTTCCACAAAGAAGCCGACCCCTAAATCCCCTGAAGGGGACTTAAATAATAGTCCCTGCGAGGGGATCGAAGGATATATAACTCTGTGGATCTCTGTGACTTCCCTGCCTGCCGGCAGGCAGGTCTGTGGAACTCTGTGTAAGTTCTTAAAAAATGATTATGAAATCATTAAACTTTGAGGTTTTCCAGATGTTATAATTGAAAGGATCATTTAAACCAATTAAACTATAAACAAATGAAAAAGATGTTTCCTGTAGTGCATTTTGAAATGCCAGCTGAAGACAGACAGCGAATGGCAACTTTCTACACCAATGTATTTGGCTGGCAGGCCCAGATGTTAGGTGAGGATATGGGCAACTACGTCACAGTATCCACAACTGAAGTAGATGAAAAGGGAAGACCCAAGACGCCGGGGGCTATCAATGGCGGATTTTTCCCCAAAACGGATGATGCCCCGATGAAGCACCCTTCACTTGTTATATCTATTGATAACATACAGGAATCAATGAAGGAGGTTGCCAAAGCCGGAGGCAAAATCCTTGGAGAACCTGTGGATATCCCTGGTATCGGATCGTATGTTTCATTCACGGACACTGAAGGCAACATATTAAGCCTCCTTCAGCCTGTTATGGAATAAAACCAAATAAGTCAGCAAGATTTTTCAATAATTATATATTTGTATTTCCTGGTCCCTTTGTGTCTGTTATTTAACTCTTTTCCTTTTTGAAATTTCAATTATAAGAACTTACAGGGGCTGTTGAAAAAGTCCTTTGTGAACCTTCGTGATAACCTTTGAGTACTTTGTGGTAAAACATAATTTAATACCACAAAGGATCACAAAGTATCACACTAAGGAACACAAAGGGAAAAAATCCAAAAAATCAACTTTTTCAACAGCCCCAGGATCACAGAGATCCACAGAGCAACTCACTTCATAACTCTGTGGATCTCTGTGTCTTTTCAGTGGAACTCTGAGTAAGTTCTTTAAATTCTTTAAAGTTATTATTTTTGATGTCCTATAGTTTTCTATAGGTTATCGAAAAAGCAGAATTGCCGTGGGCAAATACCTGAGTCTTAAAAATGAAGCCAAGGATTAAAATATGTTGTATCAGCAGTATTGAAGAAGCAAAGATGGCTATTGAAGCCGGCGCTTCGGCAATCGGGCTTGTTGCAAGCATGCCAAGCGGCCCTGGACCAATTCCTGACGAACTTATCAGAAAGATAGCAGCCAAAGTTCCGCCTCCTGTGGCTACCTTCCTCCTCACCAGCGAGACCTCGGTTGAGGAGATCATAAAACACCATAACAGGACACTTACAAACACTATTCAGATCGTCGACCTCCTCATGACAGGAACATACTCAGGCCTGAAAGCCGCCCTCCCTTCGGTAAAGATCGTACAGGTAATACACGTTATTGATGAAAGATCGGTGGACCTGGCTATAAGCATCTCAGATCAGGTTGATGCTTTGCTTCTCGACAGCGGCAATCCAAACCTGAAAATAAAAGAGTTGGGCGGTACAGGAAGGGTCCACAACTGGAAGCTAAGCAGCAAGATCCGGGAAAAGTCGAAATGTCCGGTATTTCTTGCCGGAGGACTGAAACCTGAAAATGTAAGGCAGGCTATTGAGGAGGTCCGGCCGTTCGGGGTGGATGTTTGCAGCGGGGTGAGGAGTAATGGTATTCTGGATAAAGAAAAACTAGCTGATTTTATATATCAGGTACTTCAATCCTGCGGAGATTCCAGCCAGGAGCCTGGTATTAAGCCCAGGTTGAACTAATCCCATGAAAGTCTTGGGGTCTTGCGGTCTTGCGGTCTTGCGGTCTTGGTTGATATGTTGGATTTAGCCATTTTTGGCGACAGTAACGTCAAACTTCAGAGGGAAAATATATGATTGTATGCAACCAGACCGGTACATTTGTATTATTGGCAAAATAATCATTAGGCGAAACGCATCGTGACAGAAATTGAACTTTTAAATAACATTAAAGCCAATCCTGACCATTTTTCAGAACTTTTCAAATTATACTACAAGCCCATTTTTGGCTACATTTTTCGTAGGACGGGCAACTTTGATGACACAGCAGACATTGCAGCTGACACATTTTTCAAAGCTTTCAAGCACATTGGCAGGTTCTCTTACAAAGGCATTTCAATTAAAGTCTGGCTTTATCGCATTGCAACAAATGAAACGAACCTGTATTTCCGAGATAAGGAGAAGCATAATTCTTTATTTGAACGAATTGAATTTGAAAGTAAAACTGTCTTTGAGCAATTCTTTCAAGAAGATAAGACTGTAGTGGAAGCAGAACTTCAAAAACATTATCAATTTTTAGCCGTTCTTGAAAACTTGAAAACACTTCCGGTTAAATATCAGGAAGTAATTGCCTTGCGATACTTTGAAGGAAAGGAAAATAAAGAAATTGTTGAAATACTGGACATCAACGAAGGAACTCTGAAATCACTTTTATCAAGAGGCCTGGAAAAACTTAGAAAAAAGTGCAACCAAATTTAACCTTTAGAATTATTGATTATGGAAATGGAAAGCTTTGAAAAAAAATTAACTCAAATGACGAAACCAGGAGTTACTCAATTAAAACATCAGGATTTGTTAGCAAATGCAATTATAAAAGCAAAAGACAAATCAGTTTTAAGCTGGTGGTGGATTAGTATCCCACTTTACATCATTGCGGCACTCTTAATGAAAAGTGTCTTTATGCCACACACAACTTTAATCTCTAACCTTCAGGAATTTGTAAGCAAAGAAAAATACTTGTCTTTTCTTTTCTTTCTCATATTACCAATTGTATTTATAGTCATTAATTTCATAAGCATCCGAAAGTTATATTTTCTCTCCGGCAGCCCAAATAAATTGTATTTTTTGCGGACAGTTTGGTTTAATGTTCTCATTATAATTTGTTCAATCCTAATCTTAATAATTTACTCAATTTAAAAACACCAAAAATGAATTTACCCTGGTTTAAAAGAATTGGAATATTTTTTATTCCGACGACAATAGTCGGGTGGTTAATTTTAATTGGAGGAGTTGCGTACGCAGTTTATGTTTTCATTGACATTGACAGCAGGTCACATTCTGTGAGCGACACACTTATAAATTTCGTTTTTAATCTGCTGATAATCGGTTCTGTCTATTCGATAATTGCTTTCCTGACAAGCAGGACATCAAAATAATAAGTAAAATTGTACTGCATAGCGTCCGGAATTCAAAAAGGATTTCTTTTGATTTTATCAAGGATGCTTCATCTGCTACTTTTGCTGACTACAGAAGAACTCGACATGACCAGTATTGAAACCTTTAGTGCAGATCCCGAATTTGGATTATGCGTACAGATCAACCTTAGCACTTAATATGTCAAAAGACCTTAATCAATTGACCACTGATGAACTTGGACAACTATTCCCGGTAACAATAGTTGATTACAATCCTGACTGGCCAGGACTGGCTTCGACTGAGAAAAAGAATATCATCAGAAATGCAGGAAAAGCAGTTATATCAAGAATTGAGCATATTGGCAGCACAGCGATACCCGGACTTTGCGCCAAACCGACAATTGACTTCTTACTTGAAATATTGGATATCACAAATTGTGATTTACTGATTAACCGGCTCAAAAAAATCGGATATCACTTTATCCCAAAACCAGAAAATCCACCACCTCATATGATGTTTGCAAAAGGATATTCAGAATCCGGCATCACCGGACAAACATTTCATATTCACGTGAGATATTCTGGAGACTGGGACGAACTGGTATTCCGTGACTATTTATTAAAAAATCAAACGGTGACAGCAGAATATGCCAGACTTAAAAGGAAGCTGGCAACTGAATTCAGGAATGACAGAGAAAAGTATACGGACGGCAAATCAACCTTTATTAAGAATACTACCCTGATTGCCAGAAAAGGGTAGGAAAATCCCGTTTTTTTAGAAGAACCTCACAGGAAGAATGAGAATTTTTACCGAAGGAGTCAGGTTGTGTGTGGGGCGTGACAGATTCGAACTGTCGACCTCTTGCCTGTCAAGCAAGCGTTCTGAACCAACTGAACTAACGTCCCTTATTAACACAAAAATAATATTTAATTTCAATCTATTGCCGTCAGACATTTTAATCTTAATTTCGGCAATAGGAATATTAAATCTTTAATTGAATAGTTATGATCTCACATGAAATTGATTATAAAATTATCGGTGAAGACATTCAATTTGTCGAAATTGAACTCGACCCCGGAGAAACCGTGATCGCTGAAGCCGGAACCATGGTCTACATGGATCAGGGCATAAACTTTGACGTTAAAATGGGTGATGGCTCCACCCCTAACCAGGGACTGATGGGCAAGCTGCTCTCGGCAGGATCACGGCTGCTTACCGGCGAGTCACTCTTTATCACTCATTTTACCAACAGTGGAAACGGAAAAAGCAGGGTTGCATTCGCGGCTCCCTATCCGGGAACAATAACCGCTCTTAACTTAGCCCAGTTCAGAAATAACCTGATTGTACAAAAGGATGGTTTCCTGTGTGCCGCTTTTGGTACAAAACTCACTGTTACCCTGAATAAGAAAATAGGTTCCGGCCTTCTCGGCGGAGAAGGATTTATTCTTCAGAAGCTCGAAGGGGACGGGAAAGCATTCATCCATGCCGGCGGGACTGTAATTGAAAGGCAGCTGAACAATGAAACACTCCGCATTGACACAGGATGCGTCGTTGCTTATGAACCTTCGCTCGATTTCGACATAGAACCAAGCGGAAGCCTTAAATCGATGGTCTTCGGCGGTGAGGGATTATTCCTGGCTACAATAAGGGGAACGGGGCATGTATGGCTGCAGTCAATGCCAATCCGGAAACTTATCCGTGCATTGTCCCCGATCGGGAAAAACAGGGGCAAAGAAGCAGGGTCCATTCTGGGGAATCTGCTCCAAACCTGAAAAACTTTTGAATATTACAGAACTACTGTTTACTTTGCATGACCAATAATCTCCAGTAATATCATATCCTATGAAATCAAAATCCACAGTAAATCAGGTTCCAATATACCTGCTGACCATTGTCAGAATAGCAATAGGATGGCATTTCCTTTATGAAGGCGTTGCGAAGCTTATCGCCGGCAATTGGAGCTCAGCTGCCTATCTTGCAGGGTCGAAGTGGATCTTCGCTCCGCTTTTCCACTGGATGGCCGACAGTGCCGGAATAGTTGCCTTTGTCGATTTTCTGAACATCTGGGGAATGATCCTCGTAGGCATCGGGCTTATGATTGGCCTGTTTTCAAGATGGGCAAGCGCCGGGGGAGCCTTGATGCTGTTTTTCTATTTTATTGCATATCCTCCGATCCCTGGTTATATGTTCGGAGTTCCGGCAGAGGGCAGTTATCTCTGGGTGAACAGAAACCTTATCGAATTCCTGGTGTTGCTGGCTTTTGTTTTTATTTCATCGGAATACCTTTTTGGCCTTGATCGTCTTTATTCCAGGTGGAAGGAAGAGAAGGCAAGGAAGCCTGTGGAAGAGCTGCCTTCTGACCAGAGCAAGGGGCTTGACCGCAGGGAAGCCCTGAGGAACCTGATATCCATTCCTGCAATCGGCGCTTTCGCATACGCAGTTTACAGAAAAAAGAAATGGGACAGTTTTGAAGAAAGACTTCTTAATGTAAAGGGAATGGATGCCAATTCCGGTGCTACCCTGCTGAAATTCAACTATTCAACTCTTCAGGACCTTAAAGGACAGGTCCCGAAAGGATATATAAACTATACAGACAAATCGGGACAACCAGCGCGGTTTGAGCTGAGCCGGCTGATAGCCGGAGGAAACCTGATCGGCGGATGGGCACATGCGAGGGATCTTATCTATGTTTCAAAACTTGTAAAGACATACCACACTGATGATAAAGTCATCCAGACCCTTGCCCTGGCTGAAAAATGCGGTATAAATGCCATCATAACCAATCCTCAGCTGGGAAGAGTATTTCATAAGTTCAAACGCGAATTCCAGAGTAATATGAAGTTCATTTCAGATTGCGGAATTGGTCTTGATTTTCAAAAAGGGATTGAGATGTCGCTTGCTGCAGGGTCTGATGCTCTCTATTGCCAGGGTGAAATTACCGACCGGTGGGCAAATGAGCAGTACGACGATGGTACAGGCAGGACAGTCGCTCAACGCATGGAGCTGATCCGCAAGGGGCTTGAGGAGATCCGCAGCCATGGGAAACCTGCAGGGATCGGGGCGCACAGGATAGAGGCAATAAAAGTATGCGTGGATCATGGATTAAAGCCCGATTTCTGGGTAAAAACCTGTCACAGTCATAGCTATTGGTCGGCCCAGCCGGGGACAGCATGGAAAGATAATATGTTTGACTATGATCCGGAGGAGACGATAAGATTTATGGCATCACTCAGGGAGCCGTGGATAGCCTTCAAAGTGCTCGCTGCCGGGGCCATAATGCCTGAAGAAGGGCTGAAATATGCGTTTAATAACGGGGCCGACTTTGTATGTCTCGGGATGTACGATTTTCAGATTGTTGAAGATGTGAATATTGCCCTGGGAGCATTTGAAGGTGCTGCAGTGCGGTCAAGGCCCTGGATGGCGTAATGGCAGGGGGCAGGGGGCAGGGAGCAAACCCGGAGGGGCATGCGCGATCTTAAGGAATAGGAAAACTTATGAATCTAACTGTATGCAATTGATTTTCTGTGACATAACTTTCCCCTCCTTTTCAAGGAGGGGTGGTCGGGACTATAGATTTTGATAGGATAACAATCAACTTTCCCGACCGGGGTGGTTTAGATCCGATCACCTTAAGTTAACGTCTATGCCGGAGGGGGTTATTAAGAGAAGTCAAAACCGGAGATATATGCCGGTGCATCGTAGAAGCATTCCTTCTCTTTATCCGTCAGATTTATAAACCGTGCATATACCAATCCGGGTTTTGCATTCAGCATGCGGTTAAGGGCTCCCATTTTTACCCCGGATCTGAGTTTGTCGAACAGGTCACTCCGGTCATCAAGCCAGGTAAGCCCTGTATAGTAGCCTTCGGTGGCACAGACCGATTCAAAGAGATCAGCAAGATCATTTTCCCTTCCCTTTTTGCAGTATACAGCGTCAAAGACCAGGTGCCGGAATTCCTCAGGATGAAATAACCTCTTGAACCACGGAGCAAACGGAAGGATCTTCATAATCACCCAGCCCCAGATACCCGGCATGTCATAAATCTTATATACTGACGGGATGACATTTACCCCGGCGATGATCTCATCACCTTCCCTGAGTACATAGTACCTGTCGCCATAGAATGCGTAGTCGGCGCTGAAAAAGGAATGCCCGCTGTAGTATTCCATGAGGAGTGATTCCATTTTGCTTTTCTCTTCCAGTGTAGTGATTTTCGTGACCCTGCTGTCAGGTTTTGGAGAGAACCTGCTGAATGCCACAGTCAGAAAAGATCTGATATATTCATACCCGGCCTGGTTAATGATGTTTTTTGACCGTTCATTCATGCTTTCAATAAAAGCGTACATCAGGTGTTTTTCACTCTCATCAGTGTTCTTAAAATCGAGAAGGTGGGGCTTACTGAAAATTTCAAGTGTCTTTTGCTTAAAAGAATCATCCTTTTCAGGCCTGATTATGCTTTTATCCCGCTTTCTCCAGGTGATATCGCTCTGGTATGTTGTCTGGAATGCAAGGTATCTTATATACGAAGAGGGATACCTGAGGGGCCCCTGACCTGTAACACGGTAACAGGCACCGACAGTTCCTGTGATCTGGTTCTTCCTGTAAAGTGAAACAAACCTGATCTGATCCTTATAAGCTGCAATTCTGGATGCTATATTCTGAAGCTGAAACCTCAATCCACCTTCGGAACCCTGTACGGCATGATTAAGAACATCCAGGATCCCTTCATTGGCATAGTCGGATATCCTTACTTCAAGTCCCTGGTGTGTAAAAATATTACGTTCAAACATCTTTTCCTGAATTCAACTAATTTGATCTGTTGTCCAGCGATCCAAAGACCCTTTTTAACAATGGAGTCACTCTTGCTGAGACCTCTGTCCTTATCTTCAGCTCCTCAATCTCAACTTTTGAGAACATCCCGTTCAGAGCTTTCCTGGTAAGAAAATCATCAAGGTCAGTGTTAACCGGTTTCATTCCTGCAAGCTTACCTGCAATTGAATTTGCAAAGGTGTTCCACCTGCCGGTAAGGGTTACCCATGAGTCCTTTGTTGAAACGTTGCCTATTATTTTTTTCTCGGTCGAACTCTGGATCTTAGGCTTGTACAGCGAGTAGAGACCATCAAAGGTTGTTGCTCTCAGGTAATTTGTGGCAGCATTGTTTTCTCCTTTCAGGATGTTAAATGCATCTTTTATCGTCATCTGCGTAATGCTGCTGACAAAAATGGGCGCGACTTCTTTGGCAGCGTCCTCAGCAGCCCTGTTGATCCTGAGGATAACATCTTCGACAAGCTGTTGTCCCCCGGGAATTTTGGAGATGTTGTCAACTATAACCTTTGCCTCATCAGGAAGGAGGATCTTTATGACAGCATCACCATAATAGCCATTTTCAGCAGCAAGTCGCTGAGCTGAATTTCTTGCTCCTGTTGAAAGGGCTTCCTTAAGTCCGCTGACCACCTCATCTTCGGTAAGCGGAATATTGGCAGTAGTCTGAAGTACATTCACCAGTTCAGCACATCCGGATAAAAACACAAAAACTCCTGCCAACAGAATATACCTGACTTTCATTTTAAAAGGTTTTAAATTCCCTGCAAGATACAAATTTGAATGAAAGTCATGAAATGGCAGGCAATAGTGCTTCAGAAATGATAAGGTCTTCCGGATTTGTGATCTTTATGTTTTCCCTGTTCCCCTCAACAAGGTGTATGGTCTCTCCTGCTTTTTCAAGGACTGTCGCGTCATCCGTAAAATCAACGTTGTATTCGGGGTGGTATGCTTTCTTAATAAGGACAACATTAAATACCTGGGGCGTCTGTATGATCTTAATGCTCTGCCTGTCTACAGCCACGCTTCCCTTACCCGTTATCATCCTGAGTGAATCGGCGGGGCTGATTACCGGAACCGCATTGCCGTACTTTCCTGCCGCTTCAAAACACCTTCTGATTGTCGCTGTGCTCACCAGGGGCCGTACACCATCGTGAATTGCCACAAGGCCCGTCTCTCCAATGAGTTTCAGCCCGTTCTTTACCGAGATAGACCTGGTAGTGCCACCTGCAACAACAGTATGACGGGTGTGGAATGCGTGTTTCTTCCTGAGAAGATCCCAGTATTCCATCTGGTTCTCCGGCAGCACTATAACTATTTCCAATGATTCATCAAATGCCCTGAACCTCCCGATAGTATGCATAAGGACTGGTTTCCCGGCAAGTTCAAGAAACTGCTTGGGAACTTCAGTTCCCATCCTGCTCCCGGAGCCTCCGGCAACGATCAAGGCGTATAGATTCATAGATATCTTGATTTAAAATCCACTTCGCGTTGAATGCGGACGTAATTAACAATTCAGCAAGACCTCTCCCCATTCCGATAGCTATCGGACCCCTCCCCCAGAAGGGAGGGGCTTCCCCCTCTCTCTTGGGAGAGGGGGATAGAGGGGGTGAGGCCGGCACGCGTTCCACCAAGTCCTCCAGGGTTAACACAAAGGGCCCTAAGGGGTCAATATTTAGTTAATCTTTTGTATACAAAAACCTCTTTATACTCCTTTTGGGAGTCTTGGCAAACTCCTCCGGGTGAATTCTGAATTTATGAACAGCCATAAATTCAGGCAGCTTATCATTGACTGCCTTCCTCGCATCATCAAGAATTGTCACCAGCCTCTCTTCAGATATATTATCCTTTTTCATCATCTCAGAATCGGTATATATTAATCCAACCAACTTGTTATCTTCGGAAAGAACAAGTGATTCAGCAATATAATCCATGTTGTTGATCACAGCCTCGATCTCCTCAGGATAAATATTTTTGCCCGACGGACCAAGCAGCATACTCTTGCTTCTTCCTTTTATGAAAATATTTCCTTCATCGTCAATTATTCCAAGGTCGCCGGTGTGCATCCAGCCCTTTTCATCAATTATCTCCCTTGTAGCCTTTTCGTTCTTGAAATATCCCAGCATTACATTTTCGCCCCGTAGTATTATCTCTCCGACCTTTTTGTGGGGGTCAGGTGAATCAATTGTTACCTCCAGGGTATCAACAGATTTTCCTGAAGCACCCAGTTTCGTAGTATCCCACGATGAGTAGCTGATCAGTGGGCCGCATTCAGTCATTCCGTAGCCGACAGTGAACCTGAATCCTATTTTCTTAAAGAATCTTTCGGCTTCGGCGTTAAAAGCTGCACCGCCGACCACTATCTCATGGAACTCCCCGCCAAAGGTCTCAACAAGCTTATCTCTTATCTTCTTATGAAGTACCTTGTTCAATCCGGGGATAGCCAGGAGAATTTTCATGTGTGGCTTGCTGATAACCGGCAATAGTTGTTTTTTGAATATTTTTTCTATCACCAGCGGAACAGATAGTATGAGCCTGGGCTTTATTTCCTTGAATGCCTGTATAATTATCTGCGGCGAGGGTGTTTTTGACAAAATCGTTATATGACATCCGATTGTGAAGGGGAATAGAAATTCAAATGCACAACCATAGGTGTGGGCCAGCGGCAGAAATGAAACCAGGGGATCGCCCGACTTAAGTGGCATATGATTTTGTGCAAACCTGATATTTGCCGAAAGACTGTTATGAGAAATCATAACTCCTTTTGAAAAACCGGTAGTACCTCCGGTATAGCTTATAACTGCAAGCTTGTCGTTGGTTATGTCCGAAAACTTAATGTCTTCCTGCCTGAGGTCCGGAAATGCTTTTGAATATTTATCACAACACTTTGCATAGACCTCCTTAACTGCAGCAGTCCTGGAGGAGATAAATGAAAAATCATCAAGTGAAATGACCCCGTTGACTGCGGGTGTTTTAGACATATCAAGAGTTTCATAGATCTTATCATCAACAAAAAGCAACAGGGAATCAGAATGGTTTATGAGATTTGTAAGATCCTCAGGTTTAAAATCAGGAAGTAACGGAACAATAACTGCTCCATAAGTGACTGCTGCAAGGTAGATGACGCACCAGTTTGCTGAATTACGGCCTACCAGGGCAATTTTGTCGCCTTCCATTATTCCGGCATCCCTGAAAAAGATATGCATATTCAGAATTCTTTCTGCGATCTCCTTATATGTATATCCCTTTTCCCTGTAATTTGACAGAGCTTCTATCTCCCAGTTCTGTTTGATACTGCTCTCTATGTACCCGATTAATCGTTCCTTGATCATGGTTTTAATTTATTGGTTAGTTATTCATGATTAGAAAAACTTACACGGAGGTCCACTGAGGAAACACAGAAGTCCTCAGAGGGATTATTATTACGTTCAGAACTTAACTCTGTGGATCTCTGTGACTTCTCTGTGAAACTCAGTGTAAGTTTTTAATTTCTTTTCATCTATAGCAATCAGTTATTCATAGAAGTTATTATTTAATGTTTCTCTGCTATGGCAAAAAATAATAAACCACCAAGGCTGTTAAGGTTCTATATAAAAAACATTAACAGGATTGCAACTACCGACAACAGGTTGACAACTGTGAAAAAGTAGTTATAACCTTCTCGTTTTTTGCTGAATTGCCCCAGCTTCCTTGCGAAGATCCCGATAGTAGGAACGAAGAGGACCAGGAGAAAAACAAAGAATTCCACACCGGAGAAAACTTTGTCGAGGCCTCCCCTTACAAGAGATGAAAGATAAACAATTATGCACAATACCAGAAGATAGAACAAATAGCTTAATTTGAGTACCAGGGTTGAAACAAGTCTGCGCTTATGTAACTGATGTGGTTTAAGATAGGCATAAGCCACAGAGAAAATAATTACAATAAAAACCAAACCAAGGATAAAATTTAAAATCTCGTTGAAATTTGCCATAACTGCCGGTATTAGTTCAGGTTCATGGTTGTTTTAATGTCCAGATCAACGAGCTGGCACCGAGCACTGCTGCATTCTGTGTACTTAGTTGAGACGGCAGCAGTTTAACCTTGCCCTTATAGATATGGAGAAGGTTCTCTTCCATGAATTCCTTAGCCGGTCCAAAAATAAGTTCCTTTGCAAGAGCCAGTCCGCCAAAAAGGAATATTGCCTCAGGATTAGTATGTGCTACCACATCAGCAAGTTTGAATCCCAGCATTCTTCCGGTATGTTCAAAAGCTCTTTTTGCTAAAATATCACCCCGTTTTGCAGCTTCGTGAATAATTTCGGCATCGAGCTCGTCGAAACTGTACTTCCTCAACTCACTCGGCTGAATACTGTCGGCCATTATTTTAAGCAATGTCCTTTTAAGGCCGGTAGCTGAAACATATGTTTCAAGGCAGCCCTTTCTTCCGCAGCCACATTCACGGTTTGACGGGCCCGGCCGGATTGCTGTATGCCCCAATTCGCCTGCAAAGCCATCATGGCCGTAAACCAGCCTGCCGTCTACCACAAAACCGCTACCAAGGCCTGTTCCCAGAGTAATCACTACGAAGTTCTTCATCTCCTTTGCGCCTCCGTAAATCATTTCACCTACTGCGGCCGCATTGGCATCATTGGTAACCATAACAGGCAGATCCGTATGCTTCCTGAAAATATCAGCGAGCGGAATTATCCCCTTCCAGGGAAGTCCGGCTGAATACTCGATGGTTCCCTTATTTATGTTTCCCATAGGTGCACCGATTCCAATTCCGATCACCTCATGACCATCGGGAACCTTCTGAAGCGTAACCATTATTTTCTCATAAAGTGCGGCAACATACACTTCTATTTCATTATAATGTGTGGTTTTTAACCTGTCCTCGGCAAGTATGTTGCCCTCGCGGTCTACAAAACCAAAGACGGTATTGGTCCCGCCTATGTCTATCCCTACAACCAACTGTTTGTTTGCCATGTACTGGAAATTAAATTTATCTGTTAATCAGTATATTAATTTCGTAATCCGGCTCAAATGAACTTTAAAAATCCAAAGTATTCCGGACGATGATAATCCGGCATCTCCGTTTCGACAGGATTCCATGTTAAGAAATGGGGAACTGTAAGTTTATCGCCGCACTTGTAGAAATTAGCCCTGAATTCTTTTCCTTTTAGATTTGTTATTTTATGGTGAATAAATACATTCAGCGGAATTGCTATCGTTATTGTCCAGGAGAACTCACCAGCTTTATCACTGATTGGCTTATTTCCTGCAGATGTCAGCCGTCTGATCCAGGAGATAACTCCAGGATCAACACGGCTGAGGTTTTCTCTTCCGGTTCCTGTTCCCATCAGGCAGGTGCCTATCCCGTTGAATTCAAAGTTATAATATCTCCCGTCGACGGAAGGTGAAACAAAAAACTCTACGCAGGAATCTTCATAGACCTCCTGATTTGATTCTGTTTTCACAGCTTTGAACCATTGCTCAGTCACATAATACTTAAGGAGTATTTCTTTCGCGGTGTAGCCTATCGAGAACTTTACATCGGGTTTATAATCAAAATCTTTCCAGTTTACCTCACTTACAGGATTTTTAATATTCAGACCATCAAACTTTTCCGAAATCTCATCCAGTCCGGGATATTCTGTTCTAAACTCAAGATTTCTTACCTCCAAAGTTTTCACCGGCAGGTTAATTTTAATTCAGGATTAGATATCAAAAATAGAATAAAATCCATTCTGAACAAGCAGTTTAGCTTATGAATAGCATTATGAAAGTTCGTTCAGAATAAGGGCTGCTGCACCCAGGACTGCTCCGTTGCTTTCCGGTATGCCTGAAGGAAGTATCTTGACGGTGTTTCTGAAGAGAACATAATTATTCTTTTTCAGGTAGTCCCTTACAGGTTTAAAAAGCATTTCACCTGCCTGTGCAAGTCCGCCAAACAGGAAAATAGCCTCGGGACTGGTATATACAATTGAATTGACAATCCCGAATCCAAGTTTTTCTGCCGTATATTCCATGGCTTTAACTGCAATTGGATCCCCTTTTGCACAAGCTTCTGCTATCTGCTTTGACGTAAGCTTTGAAGGAGGAATATCCCTCAGGATGCTTTCTTCCCTCATTTCGCTGATCATCATTGAAACGGTCTTAACGAGTCCCGTCGCAGAAGCATATTGTTCAAGGCAGCCCTTCCTTCCGCAACCGCATTCACGTCCGCCCGGAACAACTGTTATGTGCCCTACTTCACCTGCAAAACCTGTATGCCCGTAAACCATTTTCCCGTCAACGACTATCCCGCTGCCCAGCCCGGTGCCAAGTGTCAGGATAATGAAATCCTTCATATTCTTTGCTCCACCAAAGACCATTTCTCCCATTGCAGCAGCATTTGCGTCATTTGTCACAACTACCGGCACTTTGACTTCCTTTTTTACAAGATCAGCAAGAGGGACAATTCCCTTCCAGGCCAGATTGGGTGCATGTTCAATAGTTCCCCTGTGGAAATTTGCATCCGGTGCTCCGATCCCTACTCCCATCAGTTCAACATCCTTCCGGCCTTTCATCATGTTCCTTATCCCCGAACCCAGCGCTTTGACGAAATTATTGACTTCTGGAAAGTCTGTTGTTTTGAGATGGCTTTCAGCCAGCACTTTGCCTGCTTTATCAACCAGTCCGAATACAGTATTGGTTCCGCCGATATCAACACCTGCTACTACGTTTTTCATTTTTGTAAGATTTTAATTATTAATATTTTTATTACTAATTGCCCGAATTTCCGGGGGCATATTTATTTTTCGAAATATATTGGTTTTTAATCATTATTTCCGGATTATCTCCCTGCTGTTTTTATTTTCTGAAGCTTCGGATCCTTAAAATTACGTTTCCCCAGGTCCCAGATCTGGTTCATATCCCAGTTTTCCTTGATCTCAATTTCAGCAGGATAGTATGATACTGGTTCCGGCTGCCGGTGAATATCGAAATCACCGGTCGTCCATTTCCTGTCACCATTGATATCAAAAATGGCCTTTACCCTGTATAAACCTTTTTCAAGGAGCGGTATTTCAAGCTTGCCGTTGCGCTCCATATAAATCTCTTTTTTAAGCTTTTCCGTATTATCAAGCAACTGGATTATCCGGCCTCCATCATAATTTGTGATATCCAGCGTAAGCTTTCCGAAAAGCTCCGGAGACATTACTGAAAACCTTGTCCCCGTCGAATCGGAATAATCGCCATATATACCTGTGAAGGCAGCAGAATCAGTAATAAAAAGATAGTTGTTCCCGGGTTTAAGTTCGGTATTCAAATGATAACCGGCAGGAGGTTGAAGTGTCTTTCTTAATCGTGTAGGGGATATTTATCCTCTTTTCCTTAAGAATTTCATAAAACTTTATCCTTGAGGTATCTATCCGCCTGAAAGGTGTCGGAGCCGTAAATATTATCTGTTTATCCGGCCTTACCTGCCCTGAAAGATTTCCGGTATTTACATCATAGGGAATCCGTCTGACAACTTTTGACCTGGGAGCCCTGGAAGCTGTAAACCTCAAGCGGATTGTATCGGTCTTAAGTGCCGTAATTCCCAGCGAGTCGGTAAAAGGAAACTGAACAATAGATTCCACCTGCTGCCGGTTGTAGAGTGTGCTGTCTGTTAACCAAACAGTAATAGTATCTCTGTTCCTGCTGTTTTCAATAAAAAATGCATTGTCATTTACACCCGCGATCGAATATCCGAACTTCATTGAATCAGGAGGGAGAGAAAGGGTGTATATCAGCTGGTATGGCAGTTTTCTTGATGAGGAAGTAAGGTAATGTGCTTTTTTTTCAGCCTGGTAGAGAACCAGCTGGTATTCTCCGATTACGGGCGGCTTCACTGGCACTTTGGCATCGGCAGTTTTTGCAACAACGTTAGTCGTATCTTTTATCACAGGGAGAAAATTCTTTTCGGGAGTAATTTCAACCAGCGTATCATAAAATGCGAAATCTTCGTCCCTCCGGTTGTAGTTTTTACTGTTATCTCCGTCTTTTAAACCGTAAAGCCTGTAGATGCCGGGCCGGACATTATCGATCCTGAATTCGCCGTTTGGCTCAACACGTGTTATATAATCAGGGATCTGCTTTATCACAGATGAATCCTCCTGATGCCTGTAAAGCATTACAAGCGTATTCTCCGGAGGATCAAGGCTCAATGCAGTATAAACATTTCCTGTTACTGAAAGGGAATCGATGAAAGGACCAGTAGAAAAAACAAACTGGTAATTATTGATCGCATTTCCCTCGTTCAGGTCCCTTATGGCATCCTGAAAATAAAATGTATAGGTAGTACTGTCACGGAGATCTTCATCAAATCCTATTCGCACACTTTTCCCCCTTGTAAATACCCTTGGTTTTATGTTCATTGGCGGGGATACCATGAATTTCTCGTTTATTTTATCAAGAACAACATATTCGTTAAATCCAACGCTGATCTCCTTCTCCCTGAAATTCACAGCTCCATTCTCCGGGATGCTTCTTATGATCACAGGGGCCTCCCTGTCCTTTGGTCCGCCCGATGGGGAGCCGATCTTTGCGCACCCGATAACCGCAAGTATCGCCGGTATTAAAAACAAATGGTGCGGTACAGCTCTCTCTCTCATCAGGGATATTTTTTCCGAAATACAAACTTACATTTTTTTACAGATACTTCAGATACAGTAATTCATAACTACCTGTTAAGAAATTTCGTATCTTATAAAAACTTACACAGCGTTTCACTGAGAAGTTCAAAAGGATTAAATAGCCCTCAGGAAGCTGTCTCTGTGATATTTTATTTTCTACCTTTGACATTCATCAAACGCCGGCATATGCATTTACTTATAATTCCATGGGATGTAAATCCTGAGATATTCAGGGTAGGTACCTTTGCAGTCAGATGGTATGGATTGTTGTTTGCCTCATCATTTCTCTTCGGTTATATCATAATGAACAGGATCTTCAAAAATGAAAATCTTGCAGAGCCTGTGCTTGACCGTCTGACAGTTTATATGGCTTTGGGGGTCATAATCGGAGCCAGGCTCGGTCATTGCCTTTTCTATGAACCCGGTTATTATCTGAGCCATCCGCTTGAAATACTGAAGATCTGGCATGGCGGACTTGCAAGCCACGGGGCTGCCATCGGCATCCTTATCGCGCTCTGGCTCTTTGTCAGGAAAGAAAAGAAAGACTATACATGGGTAATTGACCGGATTGCTATAGTTGTTGCCCTTTCAGGGTTTTTTATAAGAACAGGTAATCTGATGAATTCAGAGATCTATGGTGTTGAAACCACAGTACCTTGGGGGTTTGTCTTCCTGAGAAACGGTGAAACGGCGCCAAAACACCCGACACAGATCTATGAAGCACTTGCATATCTGGCGATCTTTATCCTTCTGTACAGGATTTACTGGAATAAAAAAGGCGAGCATATCCAGGGCCTGCTTATAAGCCTGCTTATGATACTTATCTTCACTTCACGGTTCTTTATTGAATTCCTTAAAGAGGATCAGGTTGACTTTGAATCAGCAATGAAACTCAATATGGGTCAATGGCTCAGCATTCCTTTTGTCATCGGAGGTTTAGTCTGGCTCTATTTCAGCCTGAAAGCGAAGAAAAGGGCTGTAATTAAGAGGAAGTAAGGAAAAACGCTTCTGAATGCATATCCTTAGAATTAAGACCCTAAGATAATTATTACACGTACTCACCCCCTTTTATCCCCCTCTCTGCTACGCAAAGAGGGGGAGGTCTCTGGTATATTTAATTGATATTCGTATATTTATGAGTCGTTTTTATTCTTATGGTAAAATCAAAGTTACTTGATTTCAAGGAGATCCGGGACCATTGCCGCATTCTCAGACAAAATATGACCGAGTCTGAACAAATCCTTTGGAGAGAAATAAAGAATCGAAAACTATCCGGGTTTAAATTTTTACGTCAGCATCCTGTCATTTACAAAGGTGATTTGATAAGGTTATGCTATTTTATTGCTGATTTTTACTGTGATGAAAAAAAAGCAATAATTGAACTTGACGGACCAATTCATGAATCCAATAAAGAACATGATAATTTCAGAGATTCAGAGTTAGAATATTTAGGAATGCATATCCTTAGAATAAAGAATGAGGAGTTAACCGAGATAAAAAGTGTCCTTAATAAAATAGAATCCTATCTTCTTTCAATTACCATATAGTCATTATTACGGGGCTATCACCCCCTCTATACGAAGTAGAGAGGGGGCAGGGGGGGTGAGTACATGTGTGAGGCAAAACCGTTCAAGTACCGTACATACAAACGTCTCAATTTATCCTGGTACCTTATTCCATCTACTTCCTCACGATCCCGTTAAAAAGCACTTCAAGAATAGCATTGAGTCTCTCTTCAATATTAAGTACTCTCTTCTTCCAAAACAACGGAACTTCAAGTCCTTTAAGGGTAGTTTGAACCGCAATTGCCGTATATTCGCTGTTTGGGACGGTGAATACTTTCTTCCTTGCGCCATCGTACAGGATCAGACGAAGGATTGCAAGCTCTTCCCTGTCATATTTCTCCCTGATTCTCTCGATAAAATCAAAATGATCAAGGTTTTTGTCAAAGATGGCGTTATAGTAATTCGACAATTTTTCGAACGATTTCATCCTTACAAAAACATAGTTTTTCATCTTGTCAATAGGGGATTCAACCGATTTAATTGCAGTAGTAAGCTCATTTCTAAGTATATTGGCTTCATAGAGCACAACTGCTTCAAATATCTCCTCCTTGCTTTCGAAATAGTAATAGACAGAGCTTTTCCCCATTTTAAGGGCTTTGGCAATTTCATCCATAGTAGTCTTTTTGAAACCATAACGGCTGAAAATTTGTCCGGCAGATATAATGATTTTCTTTCTAAACTCGTCTTTATTAATCATATAGAACTTTCTTATGATCTAGACCTGGGGTTCTGCAAATTTAATATTTAATTAATTGGATTCAAAATTTTCGAATAGATTGGTCGACAATTCGAACACTTACAGGACCTCAACAATTCCTTTTCTTCCAACTATCATGTCTTAAAAAATATACTTGTTATTTTTGTAAATTTGACACATTATATGCCGGCAGGGAAAAGAAAATGTTAATAGACGGTAAAGAATTCAGGAGCATCTGGCTTGATGAAAATGACAACACGATTGTCAGGGTGATTGATCAGCAAAGGCTGCCCTTCTTTTTCGCGACAAAAGAATTATCTTCAGTCGAGGATGTCTATAATGCTATCAGGGATATGACCGTCAGAGGAGCGCCCCTTATCGGCGCTGCGGGCGCTTTCGGCATGTACCTTGCTACCCTTGAAATAAATTCCCGGACAAATGTGCGGGAGCACCTGGGAAATGCCGCAAGATATCTTGGTTCGTCTCGCCCCACCGCTGTCAATCTTGTGTGGGCAGTAAAAAAAGTACTGGGGAAGCTGGAAGGGATTTCGGATCCCGGACTCCTCTCTGCAACGGCACTGGAAACTGCCCTTGAGATCTGTAAAACGGAAAGGGAAAGCTGCAGGGCCATCGGAGAACATGGTGTAAAGGTCATTGAAAACATAAGTGAAGCAAAGAAAGGGGCAAGAGTCAATATTCTGACCCATTGCAATGCCGGATGGCTTGCCTGCATTGACTACGGGACTGCCACGGCTCCCATTTACCTCGCAAAGGAAAAAGGCATTGATGTACATGTGTGGGTTGATGAAACCAGGCCAAGAAACCAGGGTGCAAGACTTACAGCCTGGGAGCTTGGTAAAGCCGGTGTTCCATACACACTGATTACCGACAACACCGGCGGTCACCTTATGCAAAAAGGCCTTGTCGATATTGTCATGGTCGGGAGCGACCGGACAACGAGAAAAGGGGATGTCGCCAATAAAATCGGAACCTATCTTAAGGCGCTGGCAGCATTTGACAATAACATCCCTTTTTATGTCGCGTTGCCGTCTACATCCTTTGACTTCACAATAAGCAACGGACTCACTGAAATTCCGGTCGAAGAAAGGGAAGAGGAGGAGATAACTTCAGTTACCGGCTTTGCTGACGGAGAAATAAGATCTGTACAGCTTTGCCCCACCGGTGCAAAAGCAGGGAACTGGGGATTCGATATTACGCCTGCAAGACTTGTTACAGGTTTCATTACCGAGAAAGGCATATGCAGGGCACAAGAGGAAGATATAAGAAAATTGTTTTCAGATAAAATAAACTAAAATGGAAGGCATAGTAAAATTCAATTGTCATTGGAGTCAGTCGGGACCTGTTATTTCGGATGAGCAGTATGAGATAATAAATTACTGGAGAGAGATCCTCTATAATATGGATCTTATAGGTGCTTATGAAAATGGAGTTGGTTTCGGGAACATAAGCATGAGGATCAAGGGCGGCAACCAGTTCGTAATCACAGGCTCGGCAACCGGGGAAATACCTGAACTTGAACCAGGACATTATGTAAAGGTCAATTCGTTCAATATCGACGACAATGCTGTCAAGTGTACAGGTCCGTTAAAAGCCTCTTCCGAATCCCTAACTCATGCTGCAATATATATGTCTGATCCCGATGCCAATGCTGTAATACACGTTCACAGCATCGATCTGTGGAATGAATTGATCTATAAAGTGCCGACCACCAATCCTTCAATGGATTACGGTACCGTATGCCTTGCAAAAGATATCCAGAGGTTATTCCGTGAATCTGATGTTTTTGAGAAAAGGATAGTAATTATGGCAGGCGACAGGGCCGGAATTCTCACTTTTGGACAGGACATGGATGAGGCAGCAAATATCCTTATGCAATATCTCAGAAAAGGAGAATGACGAAAATAGCCGTAATAGGAGGATCAGGACTCGAAAACTCAGAATTTCTCAGGTTATCTGAAGAAAAAAATATTGAAACCCCTTTCGGTAAACCCTCTTCCTCCCTGCTCTGCGGAACCATCAGGGATGTACAGACAGTTGTACTTTCGCGGCATGGAAAAGATCATACAATTCCCCCCGGCCAGGTAAATAACAGGGCAAATATCTACGCACTTAAAAACGAAGGATGCACTCATATTTTAGCAACTACTGCCTGCGGAAGTCTGAGGGAAGAGATTAGAAGAGGTGATATTGTAATTCCAGACCAGTTCATTGACTTTACAAAGCACAGGATCACAACCTTTTATGAAAAGTTTGAACCCGGGAAGATGAAGCACACGCCAATGGCGGATCCGTTTGACAAGCATCTGCGTGAGCTCTTAATTACAGCTTCAGGGAATCAGGGTTTTCATTTTCATGACAAAGGGACAGTGATCACCATTGAAGGACCGAGGTTTTCCACAAGGGCAGAATCGAATATGTTCAGGTTGTGGGGCGCTGACATAATTAATATGTCGGTGGCTCCCGAAGCTATCCTTGCCAATGAGCTGGGGCTTCCCTATGCCGTCATTGCAATGAGCACCGACTTCGATTGCTGGAAGCAGGATGAAGTTCCTGTTTCATGGGAAGAGGTGATTGCTGTGTTTAATCAAAACGTTAACAGGGTTACGGGATTGCTTCTGGAAGTTATCCCGGGGATAGTTAAATTGGGTGAGCAGAGATCGAATAACTCCGCCTTTAAAGGCCGAGTTAGTGAGAGCGACCTCGCCAGCATGCCGAATATCGGTAAGACACTTGCAGAGAAACTTATTGTTGCCGGGATCCCGACACCGGGGGATTTAAAAAGCGTCGGAAGTGAAAATGCCTTCATAAGGATAAAAACCATTGACAGGGAGGCCTGTATAAATATGCTTTATGCTCTTGAAGGTGCCATACAGGGGATAAGATGGCATAATCTAGAGAAAGATAAGAAACAGGAACTCACAGAATTCTTCAACCGTCTGAAATAAAGGAATTAAAATTGGTTTAAGCCGGGTAATTTTAGTCTTCATTCCGAAAGGAACTTTAATTACTTTTGAATAAATTGCGGATTACAGGTCATTTCTTATAGTCAAATAATAAACCATGGAAAATAAAAATCGTCGTGAATTTCTTAAAAAGAGCTTCCTCGGTATTTCCGGAGCGGCTTTAATTCCTTCCGGCTTGAAACAGGGATCAGGTGTTAGAAACCATTAAAGCCGGCCCTCCTGAATTACCATTCCGGCTATTGGGAAAAACAGGTATCAAAACGCCGCTTATAAGTCTGGGTGCGGGCAATGCAACAACTTCCGGATTAATAAGGGCTGCTTATGAATCCGGCATTAAATTGTTCTTTTCTGCAACTTATTATGGCGAAGGAAATAATGAAAAGCTCGTCGGTGAAGGGTTGAAAGGTCTTGCCCGCGATACTTTTGTAGTTGGAACGGCTGTTCCGCCTGAAGGGATGGATACGCGTTCCGGAACATTTGTAAAAACCTTTGATACTCAGGCTTATATTAAAAAAGCTGAGGAAAGCCTGAAACGCTTTAACCTTGAATACCTGGACATCTTCCTTTTTCCATATGCCGGGAAAAGAGAAACTGTCCTGAATGAGGGTGTCCTGAAAGCAATGGAGCAGCTGAAAAAACAGGGGAAGACCAGGTATGTCGGGATTGCCTCGCACAGCGATACTGAAGAAGCCCTTCTGGCAGCAACCGATTCGGGAATATATGACACAGCAATGATAGGCTATAACTATAAAAGCATTAATAAGGAATCGTTGGATGCGGCTATAGCCAAAGCAGTAAAGGCAGGCATCGGCGTCGTTGCCATGAAAACGACCGCAGGGGCGTTTGACAGAAAGGGAGGCGACCCGCTTAACACGGATGCCGCTCTGAAATGGGTATTGCAGAATAACAATATCACTTCAATAGTTTCCGGGATTTCCTCCTTTGAAGAGATGCAAAAGAACCTGACGATGATCAGAAGCCTGAAGATGACGGATCAGGAACTAAAGGACCTCAAACCGGGAAGTCTTGGATCAGTTCCAACACTTTACTGCCATCAGTGCAGGAAATGTATTCCGCAGTGTACCCATAACCTTGATATCCCTACGATCATGAGAAGCTATATGTACGCATACGGATACAGGAATACATCTCAGGCATGGCATACTTTGTCGGGAATTGAGCTATCAGGCAAGACCTGTGAAAGCTGCAGCAGCTGCAATATAAATTGCACAGCTGGCTTTGACATCAAGGATAAGATCCTGGATATAGCCCGTCTGAAGGATGTTCCCCTGGATTTTGTTTAGGCATCAGGCGTGGATATGCGTACGTTGCATGATCTGAGCTTACTCTCAGTATTTTTGATGTCATTTTGATACTGTTTTTGGATTATTACCAGTAATTACTTATAATTGCAGACCGAATTCAGAAGCCGTTGCAGGTTGCAGGTTGCGGGTTGCAAGTTGCAAGTTGCAGGTTGCAGGTTGCAGGTTGAAATAATAAAGGTTGTGGTGATGTTAAAGTATTTTAATTATAAATAATTAGTAAACCTGAAACCTGAAACTTGCAACCTGAAAAAATGGTTTTTGCGGGCCCATAGCTCAGATGGTCCCGAAAAACAAGCAAATGATTCTTGCTATGTTTTTCGAGGATCCTCGAAAATCAATCAAAATTTCTTCGAAATTTTGTGATTTTCGGGATTAGAGCACCTGACTCGTGGTACTGTATCGCGTTCTTTCTTATTATAAATTATTATTGGGCCCATAGCTCAGATGGTTAGAGCACCTGACTCATAATCAGGGGGTCGCTGGTTCGATCCCAGCTGGGCCCACATAAAAAAGAGCGAGAGTGAGAGCGGGAGCGAGCACGATCGCTCTTTTTTCTCATAACTCGCTCTCACACTCACACTGTCAATGAGATAGAACAATCTAATATTCCTTATTAAGCTACTTTTGCCACTGCTGCAGGCTGGCTGTAAAAAAGAGTGAGAGCGAGAGCGAGCACGATCGCTCTTTTTTCTCATAACTCGCTCTCACACTCACACTGTCAATGAGATAGAACAATCTAATATTCCTGATTAAGCTACTTTTGCCACTGCGGCAGGCTGGCTGTAAAAAAGAGTGAGAGCGGGAGCGAGCACGATCGCTCTTTTTTCTCATAACTCGCTCTCACACTCACACTGTCAATGAGATAGAACAATCTAATATTCCTGATTAAGCTACTTTTGCCACTGCGGCAGGCTGGCTGTAAAAAAGAGTGAGAGCGGGAGCGAGCACGATCGCTCTTTTTTCTCATAACTCACTCTTACACTCACTCCTGGACAATTCCACAGTCAGTGGGCTGGTAACGACCTCGTTCTGATTTCTTAAACCTCACTCTGACACAAATTGTTGATATACAGACTTCTTTTTTCGCCCTGGCATCAATAGAAATACTTCGAAAATGGTTAAATTAGCTTTGATTATTTAGATTACCTGGTCGATGGAATTTCAGATAGAAAAAAATGAAACCCATACTTTGATAAAAGTTATGGCAGCAAGATTAGAAACCCACATCGCTTCAGCCTTAAAATCTGAGCTTGTATTGATATCTGGGAAAGGCGAGAAAAATATTGTTTTGGATCTTTGTTATTGTACATATTGTGATGGAGCAGGGTTATCAGCTATTTTGGTAGGAAACAGATTATGTCATAATTCGGGTGGCGTTTTTGTTTTAAGCGGACTTAATGAAGCCATAGGACGATTATTCACAATTTCACAAATAGATAGTATATTAAGCATTACTGACAGTGTGCAGGAGGCGGAAACCCTTGTTAAAGGGACTAATTAACATAATATTAAATTGAGTATGGAGGAAATTCATAAAAAGAATCTGAACTTAATTGAAGATATTATAGCAAGTGACGTAAAAAATGAGACTGTGCTTCGGATAGAAGAGACTTTGAAATCACCTTTTATCTACATGGATCCAAAATCCGGTTTAATAATCATAAAAGGTAAAGGACTACCTGAAGATTCCATTGAATTTTTCAGGCCTGTATTTAACTTTTTAGAGATGGAATTTATCAATATCAATTCAATAGAAGCGCATTTTATGATAGAATATCTTTCATCAAGTTTTGGTAAGCCTTTAGGGGATCTGTTTAAGAAACTTGAATATTTGTATAAGAGAAACATAAATATTATTTGCTACTGGTATTATGATGAATTGGATGAAGATATACTGGAAATGGGTGAAGATTTTGAATCATATATAAAAGTGCCATTTGTCTTGGTTGAAAGACTTCAATAATGGTTAAATTAGCTTTGATTATTTAGACTACCTGGTCAATGGAATTTCAGATAGAAAAACTAAAAATCCATACTTTGATAAAAGCATTTGCAACAAGATTAGAAACCCAGATCGCTTCAGACTTAAAATCTGAACGGGTAATGATATCTGGGAAAGGGGAAAAAAATATTGTTTTGGATCTTTGTAAATGTAAATATTGTGATGCAGCAGGGTTATCCGGTGTTTTGGCAGGAAACAGATTATGTTATAATTCGGGTGGTGTTTTTGTTTTAAGTGGAAGTGTTCAGGAGGCAGAAATCCTTATTAAAGGGACTAATTAACATAATTATAAATTGATCATGGAGGAAACTCATAAAAAGAACCTGAACTTAATTGAAGATATTATCGCAAATGACATAAAAAATGAGACTGGGCTGAGGATTGAAGCAACTTCTACATCTCCATTTATTTACCTGGATCCAAATGAAGGAATTATCATTTTAAAAGGAGCGGGAAGAACTCAAGGTCAAAGTTCAGTTGAATTATTTAAACCTGTATTTGACTTTATTAGCACAAATTTTATTAACATCAGTGCTATTGAAGTACATATCATGATAAATGAATATGGGTGTAACACGAGTTTTTTGAAATCCTTGGTGGATTTATTTAGGATACTTGGAAATTTGTATAAAAATAATGTAAATGTTATTTGCTACTGGTATTTTGATGAATTGGATGAAGATATACTACAATTAGGTGAAGATTATGAATCACAAACAAGGGTTCCAATTGTATTTGTTGAAGTACCAAACTAATCTTTAGACTCCCTTATTATTCTAACCGCAGAACTCGTGAATAATTCCGTTTCGATGCCCAATTATAATTACTCCTTGTTTATCAGTATTTACTGAGGTTACTAGTTCATTAGCCGGATAAACTGCCACACATTCTCCGGTAATTGTGCTCCACTTCTTCAAAGAAGTGTCCTTAGCTTCATTATCATTTAACCTTATCACAGAATATTGATTGCCTCCTGTACTGAGAAAATAACAATCTTCCAATGTGTTTAAAAAGTCTACACTACTTTCGTGTCCTTTAAACTCCATTAACGCATAGGTTAAAGTGGGATCCCAGATCTTAATATAGCCGGTACAACAGCCGGTTACTATTCTCCCATCCTGCCTGAATAAGGCAATGCTGGTTATTTCAGATTTATGAGCATTGCTAATCTCCCGGACACTCTTGTCTGTTAGATTGAACTTTATAATACTCCCCGAGGTATCTCCAAAATAGATCTCTTCTTCTGAGATAATTACATTGCTTGTTATTCTTGAAGTGTGCCGATAGATTTGGCTAATTTCCCCTGATTTTATATTAATAAAATGAAACTGGTCATTATAACTTAATACCACAAAGTATTGATTACTTGCAAAAATCTGCCGGATCATTGTGTCGTCAAGTCTGCTGAATATTTTTATACTATTATTTTTTCTAAAAACCACATTCCCTTTAATGTCTCCAATTAACCAATTTTCATGTGAGATTGGCATAAAAGCTGAAATCCTTTCATTATGTTCAAAACAATCATTCCATGTTCCTGAATCCATCTGATAACTGATTAATTTCCTGCTGTTTGTGGTAAAAAATATAATATCATTAAATTTCTTTACCGATTGAACTGACAAATTATCACGCAAGACTTTCAATTCACCTGATTTATTATCTATCCTGAATACAGATTTTCTGGTTGCTCCAATTATCCAATTCTTTGATTCACTATGCATTAAAGCAATTACAGAAGTAGATTCAAAACTCCTTTCATTAATTCCCAGGCTTCTGGTAACATCCAATTTCCTGATATTATAATCTGAATTCCATCCCCCCCCGGTAATTACTGTCCTCAGGTCATCTGTAGCAACTATCCGGCGGGTAACCCGTGAATGACTTTTAAACATCTTAATTAAATTCCCGGTCCTGAAATCCCATATTTTCAAATACTGATCTTTACCTCCTGTAATTAAGATTGTTTTAAGGCTATTCACAAATAAACTGTATGTAGTTGTACCATGTCCCTTGATAACGTACTTTAATTTTTGATTCAAGAGGTCCCAGACTTCTGTCTGCTTATCTTTGCCACCTCCGATAATCAATTCCTGGCCATCGGATGTCAGGCTCACTGTTCTTACTACCCCCTTATTATGGTTTAGTCTGAAAATCAATAAATCAAAATCAATATTCCAAACTTCCACGATGTTTTCGCTTGTCGATACGGCAATGTTTGACCCATTATCAGAAATTGAACATGCAAGCAGTCCGGAATTATAATGTTTTTTATAAATTATGCTGTTGTTAGTTAAATTCCAGCAAATTAATTTCTGGTCTGAACTACAGGAAACCAATCGATTGTTCAGCGAAATTTTCATCATCATGATCCTGCCAGAGTGCCCAGGAAGTCTATTTACTATTCTCTCAAGTTTGAAATCGTATAACTGAATGCAGAAATCCTCATCAGCTCCGGCAATCGCAATATATGAAGCGTCCGGTACCATTTCCAAAGTTTCCACTATATAATTTAATTTCAACGATTTAATACATTCCCCGGTGTCTAAATTCCATAGTCTGACAGTTTTGTCAAAACTGGCTGAAACAAGCCATTGTGCATCTCTGCTGATAGATAAATCGCTGATTCCCAGCTTGTGTTCACGGAATTCCATTGTAATAGACGGAAAAGGATCAAACCTTTTTCTGAAAGGGTCTGTTAACAAAAAACTAAGATTACTTTTTGAAATTAGGGAATTCTCTTGAAACACTATCGGAATAAGACCATCATTAAATGCCTGCTGATGAACAAATCCAGGGATATTACCATAAAGCTGAAATAATCCTGCATGCCTGAAAAGGAAATTAAGAATAGCAGAAGTTTTTTTATCAGGGGTAAAAGATGAGTTATAATTATTGGATTCATATGAATGCCTCTCAAAGTCCCAGATCTGATCAATAGATTGAGTCCCAATATTTTTATTTTCTATGGGAGCACTCGATAAATAAAGTTTATAATCTTCAATTAAACTGTAAACCTCATGAATAGCAGATCGCGCTTCAATAAAATGAATGTCATTCAATAAATGCTGCATTTCTTTTAGCCGGCCGGCATAAAACAGATGTTTTGGAAGATATTTTACTCCATATTCGGTTTGTCTGTTTTCTTCAAGATCCTTAAATAAAACATCTGCAATTATAGTATGCCCTTTTATTATATCACAAATATACAAATGACGTTGATCGGACTTTCCCAACAACCAGTCTGCCAGAGATTTATGAAATGCAGAATAAGTCCCTTCATTTTCCGGGAAAAACTCGGCAAGTGTTTGGAGAAGCCTCTTTATCTCATGTCTTGTACCTGAATAGAAATGAGCCAGCTCATCGAGAGTCAATGGATTATATGATGCCAGGATAATTTCCAGGAGAGGTCTTACATCCTGAAATTTTTCTTCATTGATGAAAAGACGATGGAAATTCATCTGATACATTCCACCGAGACCCGGAGGGAAACGATCAATTTGATCGAAAGTCAATGTTCCATTTAATAAGTTTTGAACTATTGTCTTCGCATATAAAAATATCCCATCCGATCGGGTTACTATTTTTTCAGTTAAATCTTCACTGAATTCATCTTTTAATGTTACATCCTGCTTTTGGGACAGCATTTCCAAGACAAATTGTTTTATGTCGTTTCTGTTCTCTACACGGTTAACATCGATTTCAAATGGTTTGTAAAAATCAAACATACCCAGTATTTCAGGAACCTTCCGTGAAGTTATTACAATCTTCACCCATAGTGGAAGATCATCGATCCAGTTATAAAGCAATTTTGCTATGTTTTCATTCCCCTTATAAAGTGCCTCATCAAGTGCATCAATTATAATGACAAGAGGGTCGGTACGTCGAATTTGTGCTAAAGGATCGACAATCAGTTGTTTTATCAGTGCTCCGGATTCCTGGCAGACAACAGACTGAAGGTTCAATAAAGAGATTATTTCCCTGTATTCGGATAACTGGGTCGCCAGCTGGGATGCAATGGAATGAATAAACTTTTCAGGAATGAGAGAAATTTCAAATTTAGCTATACAAAAGTGATAAGCTCCAATTTGGGGCATTATATGAATCAATTTTGACATTAATGCTGTCTTTCCGGTTCCCGGATTCCCCGTTATGAACAACACTTTCCCTGATGATTTATTTATCCATTCCAGTATTACTTTTAAAATCCATTCCCTCCCGGTGAAGTCTTTTACATGTCGGTATATATCAAGCTTGAAATCGATTGGTTTAAGTAAACTGAAGATATTGGAGTGAACACCTTCAACTTCCTGTTCGTTCGTTTGAATCAGCAATAGTATTCTTGCGAGTATTTTTTCATAGCTCACAGGATTTTCCCAGTCTTGTAAATCGAGCCAGTCCAACCTGAAAATGCCAAGCGGAGGACGGCAATTAATCAGCATTATCGGAATAATCCTTCGATTGTTATACCGGGCTAAACTGATTTCGTCCAGACAAATTCCATCAGGTCTGCGGACAGCATGTGGAGTAAGAAGTGAAATAAAAAAATCGCATGAAAGTATTGCATTTTCAATCTGCTCTTCCCACGATGTGCCCTTACGTATCTGTTCCTTATCCAACCATACTTCATGGCCTTTTATCCTCAGATCTGTGAGCAGTTTGTTGGCGATTTCCTCAGCATCCTTTCTTCCATAACTGATGAAAACTTTATGAGACACTGATCCTGAAATCTGGAAAGTATTTTGCTCCGATTGAATTTCTTTATTTTTATCATCGTTTACGTTTTCGGAACCAATATAAACCAGGCCAGCACCTTTCTTATCCTCAGCCAGATCATTAAATATCAGCTCTTCTTTTATTCGTTCAAATAAAGGTAGATCGCCACCGATTAATTCAATAAGTTTAAAATTGGTTGCCCCTTTTTGAGATTGCAAATGAGTCAGAATTATTTTTCGGGCGGATTTTAAATCCATTTACATGACATTTGGCTCTTACAAAAATAGACATTTGAAAATGATATGACTTAGAATACTTCTAAGTTATTAAATCAATTATTATGGGCTGAAGTGATCGGGTGTTATCTAAAGTAATTCGATTTCGGAATAGTAATTTGGGCTTGCCCATCTGATTATTTTTTCATTTTCAAATGTATCCTTCCATAGTAATTCATACCCAACAGGAACATTCAGATAGAATACTTTGGTATTTGCAGGTACTTCATAAAGCTTTAATACTTCAACAACTTTAAGCCAATCATCCTGAATTTCTGGTAATACATCAGTTAATCGACATGAAACAGAAATTTTGTTAAAATTCCTGTCAATGTAAACATTCCCATTTTTTACTGCTTTCCACCTGCCATTATTAATATATGGCTTCTTATTCAAATAGTTTATAATATAATCAATGCTATCATTTGGCAGGTTTGATAAATATTTGTGGCCCCATGCATCAGTAATCTTCAGGTCAAAGGAATTAACTAACTCCCAGGCTTCTGTAATTGTAACAGAGTCAACTATTCCAATGCTTAAATCACCTGGAACAAATTCTCTGTCACCCGCTTTTTCAGCTTCTTTTTTATTGTCAACTTTTACGTCATTTTCACAACTAAAAAACATGACTAAAAAAAATACTGAATAATGAAAGATATTTCTCACTGATAAGTTTCTTTAAAGATACATTTTTCCCATTTCAGTTATCGGCATCAGAAATGGCATGAATTGTTTTAGTGTTAACGTTTTCACAACAAAAATCAAGCCAGTGCCATCTCAATAAACTCTCGCATCCCAATATTATCTGAAATATATTTTCTGATGTGTGACCTTGCCCGGTTGTACAGATTCAAGTATCGTAATATCCTGGTTGCCAGGAAAAACTCGTGTCAGATTTGTGGGCATATTTTGTCACTGCCGATTTATATGAACGTATAACGACCGATAA
>CAVPGA010000008.1:0-167632 GCA_963703935.1 uncultured Bacteroidales bacterium
CAAAGACCTGATCGCTCATAACAATTGGAGACGAACCGCCCAGCCCTGCCAGTGCGACTTTCCAGACGATGTTGCTATCCACACTCCACCTGACAGGCAGGTCCGGTTTCGGAGGAGACACCATTACCCGAAAGCCCGCGCCATTGCGGCCAGTCTTCCCCGGCCAATTCCCAATCTCCCACCACATCCTGTCTGCGGGAAGTACATGTCTGCAAAGTGAGGAACATACACGCGCAGATGAACAAAAGCAAGGCTTTGTTAGCTGTGATACTTTTTCTCATTTTTCTATAATTTGAATTTCATCCGGGTAAAATGTCGAATATCCGTATCGATATTTTTTGCAAAGATAATTAATATGAAGTTTGGTCCGAATATGGGGGAAAGGCTAACTGAGTGGGGCTATCTGAAAACCCACGATGCGGTCCATCCACTCTCCCTCGTCAATCGTCTCGCCCTCAAGCTCCAGACCAAGTTCGTATGTTCAGTCAGGGCAAGTGTGACAACTGTGTCAGCCGAAGCTTCTCTCCTTTTGACCTCCGACTTCGCCGGACGAAGTCCGCTTCGTCGGACGCAGTCCGGCTTCGAGCGAAGAGGTAGGGAAGGAGGTAGCGTAGGCTGAACAACTTACCCATTTTGTTCGTGTCAGCTGTTGCACTAATTTGATTTAGAAAGAAATACAATGTCTCTTACTTCTAAGATTTGTTTTTCATGGAGAGTTATAACTGAATTTATCATCGCTAAGCCTAACTCTTTAAGTGAGAGTACAAATTCTGGAAATAAAAGACGGAAAATAGGGTAGAATGGATTGAACAGGTAATATACCTTATGAACATATTTCTGGCCTCTAATCGACTTAAGTAGTCCAGGCCGAAAAGAATATATTTTTTTAAATGAAGTTTTAAAAAGATCAGTTTCAGTTAGGCCTTTAATCTTTGCCTGCATAAATTTTGCTTTATCTGGAGAATTGGCTCCAAGTCCTGATACATAGCAGAAAGTCATGTTCGGATTAATATCTGCTAGTTTGTTCGCGAAAGAAAGTGTTAAGTCATGTGTAGTTTTATAATACTGAGGCTCTTTGATTAGAAAAGATGTAGCACCAAGACAATAGAAACATGCATCATATCCAAATAATTGATTTTCAATTGGTGAAAGATCAAAGAAATCTTGATGGATTATCTCTTTTAGTTTAGGACTTGATATTTCAGAAGGTCTTCGGTTAATAGCAAGGACCTCTTTAACATCTGGGTGATTAAGGCAAACCCGAAGTATTCCATTGCCAACCATCCCGGTAGATCCAGTGATAATGACCTTTATCAGCATGCATTCTGTCTTGTTAGTTGCCGTCTGAGCCGCGATGCATTGTTTTTTGCCTACAGATTCACTATTTGTTTTTATCTATTATCTTCAGCAGGTCTGTATAATCACAATATACCTGCCAATGTTTTAATTTATTTTCTTCAACAATTGCTTTCCAGAGAGGCAGGGATCATCCAGGAATTACTGTTTAACTCGTTTGCTTACGGTTTTTATAAGTGGCTCTTACGTAACCAAATAGCCCATATTATTAATTCATTTTCGGTTATGTCGGAAATCTCTATCTGATAATCAGGGAATAATTCATAGTATCCTTCCCACCCTTCTTTCATTCCTTTTTTACCAACCGATTTATTGCCCGTGGCATCAATGAAGATATGATCTTCCGACATCAGGTTGACTATCTCATTCACATTGTGCTCATTGATAGCTTTCACAAATTTGATTACGATAGATTTATTTGACCCGCTTCCCATTTTGAATTAATTATTATTTACAATTATTGACTTTTGGCTGTTAACACAAGTATTTTATTGTTTTGCTTTGGCAGTGACCGCTGGTTGGTTCATGCCGGTTGCCGGGTTGTCAAAGATAATAATGTTTTCATTGATCAATTGCAAAGAAGCAGGCCCAGCACCTATACAAATACAAAGAGGGTGTCACAGTTATAGGCTAGTTGCGCTGATAATCGAATTTATCAAGGAATGGAGAGTCCTCAATAATAACAGAACTATCCAGATTGCTGTCTGATTATCAGCGCTATTACCCATCCCGGCCCGATATGGAGGGCTGAGCGTTTAAAAATGATCCGGTGGATCAGTTTAACGAAGGAGTTTTATGTTTTTTTACTTTATCTAAGAACAAAATCATTTGCTCAAACGTTCAATTAAATAAAAGGAGGATATTGATATGGCAAAATATGTAGATGGATTTGTCTTGGTAGTACCGGACAACAAGGTAGCTGAATACACGAAAATGGCAGAAGAAGGAAGAAATTCATGGATGAAGCATGGAGCGCTTTCGTACTTTGAATGCAAGGGTGATGATTTAACTACCCGGGATTCCGGTGGCGGAAAACCACTTGAATTCACAAAACTGGCAAATTCCAAACCTGGTGAAAATGTCTGGTTTTCTTTTATTGTATTTGAATCAAAAAAGCATCGCGACGAGGTAAACAAAAAGGTAATGGACGAGATGAACGAAAAATATAAAGATGCAAAGGATTTTTCGATGCCATTCGATATGCAGCGCTTTACATACGGCGGATTTGAAGTTGCAGTTGAAGGTTAAAGGGCCGCTGGTTATCTCCGACCCCTCTCGCCTCAATGTGCCTTGGTGATCCTCATCCTTGTAAATATGCTTTCGCCGGGTCAGTGCCATATGTAGAGCAGTGTCGCGGTACAGATGTAAACAATGGAGCCAGGAAAGTGCCAAAAATAGAATTAATACTTCTCCTGCCGAACAGCCAAGATCTATCAAATCAATATTGGATTTCATTTCCCCCACTGGGGGAATTAAAGGGGGTGAGCCTTCAGAACCAATGCCGCAAGACCGAAAGCCGAAATTCGTAGTTGGCAGTTTGCAAAAAAACTGCAGGCCTGACGCTTCGGTCAGGCCTGCCCTGACAAACGAAGTTTCGTCAGCGGGTCGTCGCGACAGAATATACATAACCTTTTTTATAGGCTAGTTCTGAAGTGAATTGCTTTACTTTCTTTTCTAACTCTTTGTTATTCATTGTCGTGCTCAAGATCTAAAACCTCAAGTTGATCATTTACCCACTCGATTAATCTCTGGTTTTTAAAGTCAAACCATTTCTGACGATATGGTCCGGAATTGTCCACAACCCACTTGAAGTTTTGGAATGGATGTTTTTTATTTAATGCATTAATTAGAGCTATCTCGTCAATTCTCTGCTATCAACACTTTCAGCAAAGTCAGCCATTATTTCAAATGATTCATGGGATTCCATTCTTTCTATCTCGAAGTATTTATCCCAATTTTCCTCTAAGTCATTAAGGACATCTTCCCACGGTTCTTGTCATCGGTTTGCCAACTCTCAAAATTCAGGACGGTTTTAATTTCTCCTGTTTCTTTATTAATGTAGCATCTCATCCCGCAGTCAAGTTCCTCGGCAATCTCTTTGATCTGATCTTTTGTTAGTTTAATCATGGTTTTAGATTAAATAATGTAAAATCATGATGCTAAAATAATATTTTTATAGTGGTTAAAAAATAATGTGTCATGGTTAATATGTCGTTCATAGTTCATTTACGAAATGTCCTGTAGGGACAGGTCGCGACCTGTCCCTACGGATTCTGTGATTTTGATTTTACCATAACAACAAATCCTCTTTTTAACGCATGACGTAACGCTTCAACCGTTCTTTACCCGAAAACAGCCATTTCGAATCCATTTTTCAAGACTGTGAGACCGCAAGACCGTAAGACCGCAAGACCGCAGGCAGAAATGCGCAGTTGGCAGTTGGCAGTTGGCAGTTGGCAAAACAAAAAGACCGAACCATCTGCGTAAATCTGCGATATCTGCGGGAAATGGATTTGACAATGAAGCAGTTGGCAGTTGGCAGTTGGCAAAGGAAAAAGACCGAAGCATCTGCGTAAATCTGCGATATCTGCGGGAAATGGATTTAATGCATGGGGGGGACGCCGGAGTGACAGAGCGAGGGAGGGTAACTGGTCCACAAGCCGCAAGCCGCAAGCCGCATGCCGCAAGCCGCAAGCCGCAAGCCGCAAGCCGCAAGACCGCAAGACCGCAGGACCGCAAGACCGCAGGCAGAAATGCGCAGTTGGCAGTTGGCAGTTGGCAAAACAAAAAGACCGAACCAACTGCGTAAATCTGCGATATCTGCGGGAAATGGATTTGACAATGAAGCAGTTGGCAGTTGGCAGTTGGCAAAGGAAAAAGACCGAAGCATCTGCGTAAATCTGCGATATCTGCGGGAAATGGATTTAATGCATGGGGGACGCCGGAGTGACAGAGCGAGGGAGGTAACTGGTCCACAAGCCGCAAGCCGCAAGCCGCATGCCGCAAGCCGCATGCCGCAAGACCGCAAGACCGCAAGACCGCAAGACCGCAAGACCGAACTATATCATTTCAGGATAAATCCGCACTCTGTGATTGTCGATTTTGCATTCTCCGATTGCAGCCATTCGTACAGTTTATAGGCCATAGTGTTATGGTCTAAATCTGAACGAATTGCAACATGTACTTCTGAAATGAAAGGATATGACCTGTTTTTAACAGTGTTTTTGTTGGGGGAAATGCCGTTAATGGCCAGTTTAGGCACTTCACTGTCAGGTACTCGTGCCTGCAGATCTTTGTAATTATTGAAAGTATAACAGATACCATCCACGTTATTTAAAATCTCACCAAAAACCTGTGACATACCACCTATTGAACTTTCCGGAAAATCAGCCGGTTCTAAACCATCCATAACTAACTCTCTCAGCACCTCCTCGCTGCCTGAATTGCGTGGACGTGTAAAAACTTTAATACTTGCATTATTGCCACCAACTTGTGACCAATTGGTAATCTCTCCGGTATATATTTTCTGAACCTGATTGACTGTAAGAGATTTTACCGGATTATTCTTGTTAACAACAAAGACAAAAGCGTCTGATGCGATAGGTGTTTCAATTAATGTAACTTCAACTGAGTCAGCATGGACTTTTTCATCGGGAGAAATAGTTCTGTGAGTCAGGATAATATCAGCGTTTCCATCAATCAAATTCATAAATGCACCATGTGTTTGAGAACTTTTAACATGATCCCAAAAAAAGTCTTTATACTGTTCGGGGAGTTCAGTACGTATTGGATTTAAGGTCCACTCAGTAACTGCTCCTGGTGGAAGCCATATATAAGGTACATCCAACAGTTTACAAGCTACCATCACATTCAACACTCTTGCAGAAGTAGAGCCATCAACCTTCGGATAATTTTCAAATGAAATATCTTCGATGCCTACAAATGTTTCTTCGTTCTTGTTACAACTCACACTAAGGATGAGCGCAGACAATAATAAAACAAATCTATTCATGATATTTTCTATTTAAATTGTCGTCTATCCTTTGGGTGACCACTCGCAATTTTGGTGCCATTGGCTATAACGGCAGTCTGTCTGATAACCTTTATCCCCCGAAGTTTTTCCGGTCAATCTGATACGATTTAAGCGATAGCTATATCTGTGCCGGGGAAAATAATAGATGACTACGATAAAGTTCGGAACAAACATTCCGAAATTTTTCGCAATTAAGTCCATAGGAGCGAGGCTTTTAACTGAAAAAAGCTTTCGAATACCTTTTTCAAGACCGCAAGACCGCAAGACCGTAGGACTTTTATAGGATTTAGTTCAACGTGGGCTTCATTACTGGGTGCTCCGCACCGTATGAAGCCCTATGTATTAGCGGTTAGTTCTGTCTAAATTATTTGTTTAACAGTCTTTGTTTTGGAAGAAGATCTTTTGAGTTTCTTAGCTTTATTCTGTTTAATATAGTCGCTAATTGCTTTTTCTTCTTCTTTAGTCAGATCTCTCTGTTCTCCTATATAATCAACATCTAATTCTTTTTTCTTTGTTTTCATGATTCTAGAGATTTGAAAAATATCTATTAATTAGCTTGTGGGCCGCCACAGAATTTTGTTAGCTGCATAGTCTAATTTCCGACCTCAAATGCCTACTTTGTATCTCTTTTTCACTTTACGAAGATACAGAATTTACAACGGATTTCGCATGGGTTATGTCCATTTCAGATTATGCAGTTAGCGGTTGTGATAATTTGTGCGTATTCCTGTGATTTCGGACACTAAATCCCGCTGAAAGCGGACAGTTGTTCCCGTTAAAAACGGACACCTGATCCTGACGAAAACGGACACTTTTCACATCACTCATTTTCGCCTTATTATTTTCCAAATTTAATCATTTTTATATTTCTCTCTTAATGAGTCTCCATCGAGCTCTATTCTATGTGAACTGTGCACTAACCTGTCAAGAATAGCATCTGCTATGGTAGGTTCACCTATAACATCATACCAGCTTTTAACTGGTAATTGCGAAGTAATAATCGTTGACCGTTTCCCATGTCTGTCCTCAATTAATTCAAGCAGCATCAGTCTTTGATTGTTATCCAGTGGTTTAAGTCCAAAATCGTCCAGGATTAACAAATCCAGTTTTTCGATTCTGTTAATTTCATTAATATAGCTGCCGTCTGCTTTGGCTATTTTCAATTCCTCAAATAATTTTGAGCAGTTCCGGTAATAGACTTTGTATCCCATCTGACAAGCCTGATGTCCTAAGGCTGAGGCTAAAAAACTCTTTCCCAGCCCTGTAGATCCGATGATAATTACATTTTGTTTTCTATTTATCCATTCACCAGAGGACAGGCGAAGCATAAGCACTTTATCCAGATTCCGTTTTGCAACATAATCTATCTGTTCCATTCCAGCCTGGTAGCGGAACCTGGCATTTGTAACAAGCCGTTGCAAGCGTCTGTTATACCTGTCATCCCATTCTGCCTGAACAAGATGAGCAATGATTTCATCTGCTGTAAAATCTTTGTGGTTTCCGGTCTCTTGCATCTGCCGGTAGATCCTGGCGAACCCATTCAGTCGCATTTCTTCAAGCTTCTGCAGTGTTGCTGTTTGATTCATAAATAATTAATTTTTTAAAGGTTTATTTATAATTTTCTCTGCCGCGTATGTTTTCATGAAAAGGTAGTTTTATTTCAACCGGTTTTTCCGGTTCAGTCTTATGGATATTATTCTTCAAAGAGTTGCTGATGAATTTCAGGGATATGCTATTAAAATCCAAGGCTCTGTTACAGACTATCTCCAGGTCCTCCGGTTTATACCCTTTGCTCAACTGTAAGACTCCCATACAGGACTTAAATGCCTGTTGCGGATGCTCTTTGCTGTCAAGCAGGCGCTGAATAAAAGTTTCAACAGAACCTCCAATTTTTGAAGCCCATCTTACAAATCGGTCCGTATTCCATCCATCAACAAACTGATGCTCGGCCGGCATATGGCTTTTTTCGGTGGTATACCCATATGGCCAGCGATCTCTCTTATGCAGGCCAATACGAACGTTATCCCGATATATTTCAACATTCCTGTCCGTATAAAGGATTTTAACTTTTTGACCGGTATATTTATAAGGAACACTGTAGTAATGTTTGTCTTCACGAAGATAAATATGATGGTTAAATTCTACCTTGGAGATCTGGTATCGACGGATTTCATACCGCTCCTTTGGAAGGGGTTGTAACTCATTCTTCTCTATTTCATTAAACAACTCACGGCGACTGATGTTCCGACGTTGGAAAAATGCATTATTTATTTCTTCAAGCTCAATCCAGATTGCTTCGTTTAGCTCTGCAATTGAAAAAAAAGTCTGGTTTCGTAGTCTGGCAAAGATTCTCTGGTATACGATCCTGACGGCATTTTCAACTAATGCTTTGTCTTTGGGCTTTCCCGGACGGGTTGGAAGTATTACTGTGTTATAATGCCGGGCAAGGTCATCATAAGTCTCATTCAGAAGTGGCTCATAATTGCAGGCCTTGGTAACAGCTGCTTTCAGATTGTCCGGGCACATACCCCTGGTTGCACCTCCATAATACCACCATGTGTTTTCATTGGCCCATATCCAGTCTTCAAGTTTCTGGCTCCTGACGGCTTCGACATAAATCAGCTGACTGGCCCCAAGGATGGCAATAAATATCTCCGCCGGGATTACTTCACCAGTATCCCGATTTACGTAATGCATCTTCTTCCCTGTAAAATCAGCGTATGTCAGATCACCGGCCTTATGCTCAATATGTCCTTAATTTCTCTCAACCACGAGCGGCCAAAGTACAAGGATAACATGCAAGACTGCAAAAATGTGCAAAGGATGTAGTTTTTTAGCAAATAAGAATGTAGGTTTTTAAAATCCTTCACTTTTCCCACTTGAAACATTTTTTAAAGAAGTAAATCAAATCCTATCAGGCTTGATTTACTGGTTTGTCAGGATAATTGCTGCAATTGGTTTATTTTAAATTCTATAAACTAACCAACAGGAATTATCTCATGAGAAAATTAATGCAGAAGTTGATTATGTATTTTGAAGTACACAAATTAAAAAGAGAAGGGTTGAAAACTGCTCAGATAAGCAGACACCTTGTTTTGGATTACAGAACCGTTAAAAAATATCTTGCAATGAGTGAACAGGAGTACGAGGATTTTCTGGAGCGTTCAATCCACCCGAAATAAAATACTGGCCCCCTATGAAGATTTTGTAAAGGCCAGGCTGGAAGACTGCCAGGATGCTTCGGCAGCTCAGGTACACGACTGGCTCAAGGAACATTTTAAAGATTTTATCGATGTAAATGCAAAGACAGTTTTCAACTTCGTGCTTTATGTCAGAAGCAAATACGGTATACCCAAACCTTTCAATAACAGGGATTATACACAGGTAGACGAGCTACCATTTGGGAAACAGGCCCAGGCAGATTTTGGAGAATATAACATGACAACCGACGAAGGTAAACGCAAGAAAATATATTTTTTATGCATGGTGCTTTCCCGTTCAAGATATAAGTTTGTCTGGTTCTCGAAAGTCCCTTCACGACTCTTGCAGCCATAACCGCTCATGATAAAGCTTTCTGGTACCTGGAGGGGATTCCCTGGGAAATGGTTTATGATCAGGATACATTGTTACTTGTTGACGAAAACAAAGGAGATTTGATTTTAACAGAAGCCTTTCGAAAGTATGCTGATTACAGGGGATTTAAATTACACTTTTGCCGCAAATCTGATCCCGAGAGTAAAGGTAAAATAGAGAACGTGGTAAAATATGTTAAATACAACTTCCTGCGTGGCAGGATCTTTGTTAATATCGATACACTGAATGGCCAGGGCATGGCCTGGCTCAGCAGGACAGCCAATGCAAAAGTTCATTCTGCAACACATAAGATACCTTATCAGGAATGGCTCATTGAGAAAAGCATATTTAAGGCCTGTTATAGACTCTTTCAAACCGGCAATCGTTTTACGATGAGTTATAATGTAAGGAAAGACAATACAATCTCTTATTAAGGTCCAACTTTTACCGGGTTCCTGCGGGAACATACAAACCTCCCAGAACCACTGTCTGGACCGAAGTAACCGATGACGACCAGCTGATCATTTATGATGCCGGCAATAACAAAATTGCATCCCATAAGCTTTATCTGCGGAAAAGGAAAAACAATTGGTGGCAACAATTATAAAAGAGACTTCTCTTCAGGTATCGATCAGATTAATAGATGAATTATCCGGCCAGTTCACCAATCCTGATCAGGCTAAAAGAATATCTTCTGTAAGATACGTCATGACAAGCCCCGTTACATACGGGATCAGCTTCAGCATATTAAAAAACTTACCGGGATATATGATATGGAGGTAATGAATCAGGCAATGGATTTTTGCATCGAAAACAAAATTTACAGGGCAACAGATATGGAAAGCGTGGTAAAAAAGATCCATTCCCGGCATAACCAGGAAACTACAATTAATCCTCCCATTTTTATAGATACAATAAACCGGACAGCCCATAAGATCATACCAAATAAAAGTGACATATCAGATTATCAATCATTAATGAACTAAGCCTATGGAAACAAAAACACAAGCTCTCAAGGAATATGCAGGCCAACTCAAGTTAAGCGGCAATACAGGATCAGGTAGAAGAACTGATCCGAATGGCATCGGAAGAAAAATGCAGCTATCTGGATTTTTCACTTAAACTTCTGGAAACCGAAATTAGTCAGAGACGCCAGCGTGACCTGGAGCGAAGGAATAAAGGAGCAAAACTGCCAGTCAATTATGACCTGGATCACTATGATTACTCTTTTATTAATGGTATCAGCAAACAACAGTTAAACCAGCTGAGAGAATGTATGTGGCTGGAGCAAAATTTTAATATCGTATTGATGGGTCCTTCCGGAACAGGAAAAACATTAATTGCTGCCGGACTTTGTTATGACGCACTAAAATCAGGTTACAAAGCTTACTTCCGGACAATGGAACAAATCAATGAAATCCTTATAATGAAAGATATCACCAGGTCAGCTCTTAATGGAATACAATAAACTTCTTAAAGGCTCATTTGCTGGTCATTGATGATATTATGATGTTTGCCCTGGAGAAGAAACAGGCTGTACAACTTTTTAATTTTATTAATCATCTCCATGAAAAAGCATCTTTTATTGTCACAACCAATAAAAGCCCGGAAGAATGGGTTAAAATGCTTGATGATGAAGTTATTGCAACAGCCTTACTGGACAGGATACTGTATAGATGTGAGGTTGTTAGATTATCCGGTAAAAGTTACGGTTACAAAACCGGAAAACTATTTTTAATTAAGACTTTGTTCTTTGATTTTTTTGTATGTTTGAATTGAAAAAAGGGACATTCTTAATTGCTATTTTTCCTATTATTTGCCAATTTTTGAGTTGGCACCCAATGCTACAACGTCATTCTGGCTAATAACCGTTATCCTCCGAACTTTTCCCGTTGGATCTAATGCGATTTAAGCGATAGCAGTAATTTGTCTAGGATTACGAATTTGTCGCGACAATAGAAAGTTTCGATTGTAAATTATTACCGCTAACGGCCGATAAAGGGAGGTTGTGTTACCCGATTTTGCCCTGACCGGGCTTAGCGAGCGTCAGGGGCAGCATCCGGGCAGTGTCCATTCACTTTAGCCAGAAGTCCAGAGCCGAGCTTTGCGGGACGAAGGGCGGGTGCAAGAACCATTACAAATTTGTCTTAGGTGCAGGAGCAAAAGTTGAGGATCCGCCAACAGGCGAATACGAACCGAAGCGAAGCTGAGCTCGGCGAAGCCAAATCACGCCCTGGCGGGGCAAAAACCGTGACAACGAAGGAGGTAGCGTAGGCTGAACAACTTACCCATATTGTCCGTGTTATGGGCAGTACAGTTCTTAAGTCAAGGTCGAGTAGTCTCCCTTAATCAAGGTCTTTAATAATATCTTTAAGCTTTTCAATTTCCTCCTCGCTTAACTTTTCTTCTTTTATAATAAAGGAAAGCAGTGATGCTGGCGAATTTCCAAACTGAGCTGACAGAATTTTTTTAACTTTTAATTTCCGATATTGAGCCTGACTTACAGCTGGATAGTATTCATACGTTTTCCCGTATGATTTAAACTTAAGATATCCTTTACTCGCAAGTATTCTGGTCACTGATGATATTGTATTATAAGGAGGCTTCGGTTCTGGCAGTTCTGCAATAACATCTTTTACGAATGCTTTTTTAAGCTTCCAGAATATCATCATTATCTTCTCTTCTACTTTTGTCAATTCTTCCATATTAATTTCTGGTTATCTCTGTCAGTTCGAATACTAGGTCTACACTCTCATATTCATCATTTGTTAAATGAGGAATTAGATTTGGATTTATTTTATCTGGATCAAATTTACCTGTAGCAGCAAGGGCTCTAATTGATTTTATAATTTTTGCTTTACTAAATAAATCTCCTGTCTTAATACCTAAATCATTGACCCCCTCATTTGTGACTATTCCATTTACCTTTACTATAATATCACCGAATTTGGCTTGTTTCCCTTCATAAATTGATATGGTCAGATCCACAGCATCTTTATTTTGTTTCTTCTGTGAAGCTTATCCTACTAAATAAATATCCATTATCCTGATAGAGATTAGCAACAGCGTCCTGCGCACCTGAAGATCCATTGAGCCTGTCTTCAATTAGTTTTTTATTATATAAGGAACCTTCCTTTAATCCAAAGGCATTATTTAAAGTCTTAATGTCGTAAACAGCATTTCCTTTCCAGAGAATCTTTCCGATTTTTAACTGATTTAGGATGACATTTTCGTTTTGTTGTAGTTTGAGAAGTCGGGGAGTCGGTATTTTTTATATAAGAAAAAGAAAGAATTAAAAGCATTGTGAGAGGAACCAGTATGACAAACATAAGCTTCTGTCCTGGAAGGGATCTTTGTTTGCTTATCATTACTATTCTACGGTTTATTTGGTTTCCGGAGAAACCGGCTGATAAGTTAAAGCCTTTAACTTCTGAAGCTAGTTTTAAAAGAAGCTCTGCGTAGTCTTTTTTCCCTTTGCCTCTTTCAACAATTTTTTCATCCACAATGTACTCGTGAATCTCCTGAATTGATTTTTTAAGATAGATCAATAACGGATTGAACCAAAACAAAATTGAAATAAGCTCAATAAATAAAACATCTAGCGAATGGAGCTCCCGGGCATGGATTTTCTCATGATCTTTTATCCTTTGCAATTCATCTGATGACAAATTTTGGTAGGAATTGGTAATGAAAATATAATTAAAGAATGTGAACGGTGGCATTATATTGTTCAGATTAACGAACCAATATCCACCGTCCCTTACTTTTGGATTTTGTTTAATGCAAGTTCTAATGGTTTGGAGGTTCCTGGCGAGATTATAGGATTTATAAAGTAATCCGATTACATACAATCCTATGATCAGGATAAGTAAAAGTTGCTGTCTATCTATACCACTATTATTTATAGATTGAGCATTCGAAAATCCATTTAACTGGTTGCCAAAGATTAAGCGATAGTTGTTGTAAAGGTCAGAATGGCTAATTGATGATCGCCAATGGATAGGAATAATTATTAGTGGAAGAACTAGACTTAGTAATACACTAATTAATAAATAGACCCTCATCCATGAGAAATGAGTAAGATTTGCAAATAACAATCTGTATACCATTAGAAATAGTAATAAACATACAGTGCTTTCCAAAACGTAATAGATAATTGAATTTGTCATGGCAATGGTATATTAAATTTTGGATAAAGCTACAACTTAGTTTTCAATTATACAACTTATATATAAGTTATTTAATTTATTTTTAAGTTAAAATCTCAATCATTGGCAGTGTCGCAGTCCATGGACCGTTTATTTGCTGGCAGATGCGCACACCCCGAGCCCCGCTTTACGGGACGAAGGGCGGGTGCATTAACGTTATTACAACTTTGTCTTGGGGCAGGAGCAATCCCGTCCTGGCGGGGCAAAAACCGTGACAAGTCAACTTACCTTTATTGTACCGTATTATAGGGCGTATTTTAATTTAAATCTCTGTCAGGGTGACTTATTTGTCTTGGTAAGTCCGAATATATTTTTTAAGAAATGAATCTATCTCATTTGTAGCTATGCCTAATTCATTACTGATTGCTGGCATAGGGTCGTCCCAGTTGATTTCAGAAGAAGTTGAATACTGAAATAGAGACAAAACCTTTTCAGTACCTCCATTCTTTAGTGCATAATCTATAATGATAGCCCCTATGGTATAGAAATTATTTGTCCCATTTTCTAAAGTTTCATTCAACTTATTAAAATTTGATAAATCGATTTCTGGCTTGTTGTTTATCAATTCTTTAAGTTGGCTGATAAGTAAGGAATAATTTTCCCCTCCAGTCCCGCCATAATAGGTAGCTATACCTTCATGGAAAAGGGATGGTGCCTTTGGAAACTTATTTAAAAAAATTCCATGAATAATTTCATGCAAGTGATCCACACGGCAGGAAAGAATGATTTTCTGATTTTTAATTGAATAACCTGCAAATGGAGAAGTGCTTGTAACTATTGAAGAATCAAATCCTATAAATTTATTAGCTTCATCGAAGTCATTGCCAATTATATAAGTTAGAGTTGGAATTTTTAAATTTCCATAAATTGCCGAATATTTTGAGTAAAAACCAGCTGTCTCATTAGCTTTGTTTATGTTGAAGATATAGGTCTTAGGATAATAGAAATTAATGTTACCTGCGCTATATTGTTGCAATCTGTTTTTAGTCAGGTAGAACTGGTTATATAATTTGAAACCAGAGACTTCCTTCTTAACATAAATATTGAAAAGCGCATAAATATTTTTACCAGAGAAATCGTCTGCCAATAGTTTATTTCTGATTTGAATGAAGCCATTTATATCCTTTTTGATACTTAATATGACTAATTCTCCAAATGAATAAACGGGAAGTTCATCGTTTACAATGTCAGTGAAGTCTTGTTCCAGTTCAACTTTGTTCCAAAACTTTAAAAAAATTGCTTCTTTGTTTGAGTCATTACATTTTGAAATTGCCAAAATGTATTCGATCCAAAAATCCTTAACAGAAATTATTTCTGGGTCGGTGGAAGACAATATGTCCTGACTGGTTGTGATTTTCTGTCCAGATGAAACTGTTGTAATCAAAACCAGAAAGAAAGATGCGATTCGGTTCATATTGTTGCTTTAAGTGATAGAAATTATCCCGGGAATAGAGATTCCCTTTAGTCCCTTTCTTTGATCTTGAAAGCTCTCGCTCGAAAGGATTCGGCTTCAACCCTTAGATGGGGTTGTTGAAAAAGTTGATTTTTTGGACTTTTTCCCTTTGTGTTCCTTAGTGTTATACTTTGTGATCCTTTGTGGTATTAAATTATGTTTAACCACAAAGTACTCAAAGGTTATCACGAAGGTTCACAAAGGACTTTTTCAACAGCCCCAGTTTGTCGATTTCATCATTTGTTAATTCAAACATAAAGTCAGCTGGAAATCTATTCAGATTCCTTTTTACAGCTTGTTTTAACACTCTGGTTTCTACGTTATAAAGCTTTGCTAAATCAGCACATGTAAGGGCGGCGCTGATAGCTTTCTCGCCATGAAATCTGTTTTTTATATTTATATTTTATCAAGGTTTGTAATATATAGATCAGAACAATATCTGCTGAAGTTGAGCTGATATTAAAATCGATGTATTTTCATAATGTAAAATCAAATTTGTTCTTTAATTCTTTTGGGATAGCTTCTTTATTTATCATTACCGAAATTGTTTTAAGAAGTAAGTATTCCATTGACATGTACATATATCCGCCACAATTTCGTTGATCACTTGAATTTTTAACAATATAGAATCTCTTCCCTTTGTTATTCTCTGCAATGCCAATAATATGCATATTATGTTGATCAATTGTATTATAATTATCAAAATCGGTTTGCCTCATTTCTTGTGTAATGGTATTAATAGAATCGTTCAAAACTGCAAAACCATTATTAAAACCTTCACATCTATATGCATCACCATCCCAGCATACTGAATAATTGTGTAATAAAGCATAATCAATAACATTGCTAAAATCATCTTATTGGCAGATTTAGGTAGTAGTTATTATTCCAGTTTGATTCAATCTCCAGAATAAACTTTGAATAAAAAGGATGATGACTGAATGAGGTTATTTCAACATAATCATCTGGATTGATTCCAACCATCTCTTTGGCAAACGATTTTGGGGTATATTGCTTTTGGTTATATGTAAAAGTATCAGGGGCTTTACCCATTGTCTGCGTTAAGATTTCATCCATATCTTTTCTGTATCCCTCAGTTGTCATGTTTCCACGACCGTATTTGACATAATATTTGACCTTTTCGAGCAGGGCATTGTCCATTTCTCCATGATTATATTTGGAAGTGGAGTCTTTTTTCCCTGAAAAGACTTTCAGAGGAATTGCCCCATAATTCTTATACGCTTTCATTAGCACTGAATGTTAAATCGCCCGGACCAAAATAGCTTTTACCATTCATCCTTATATATTTCTCAGCTTTGTCGATATATGTCGGAGTAACATAAAACATTGGTGAAAGTACAACAGGCCTTTTTCCAAGTCTTATGGCTTCTGTTTCAATAAAAGATGTGGTTGCAAAGCTCCAGCATACACCGGTTGCTTGTTGATCTTTAATTGGAGAGCTTTCAATTAATTTAATAATTTTATATCCCTCAATTTCAGGATTCAAATTTGTTTTAAGTGTAAAAATGTAATTAGTCCGACTTAGCCTTAAGCTTAGAGCCCCACCCCATATTCCATCAATAACCGAATCACCAGGGAGTACTCTACCTTTAAAAATTATACCTGCGTTTAAAGATTTAGATGCATCGACAAATACACTATCCTGAATTGTCCATACTTTATCAAAGGGCAGATCCTTAAGTCCTTGATCCGGACTATCAAAGAATCCTTTGATATTGTCATTTGTTACTTCAAATCTAAAAAGTGCGCGTAATGAAATATTATCAGTAGTAATCCTGCCCATCCATGAACCTTGCAGGATCTGTGTTTTATTATTCTGTGAATATATTATGGAAAATAAAAGAAAGAAAAGAGATAGTGTAAATAATTTTGGTTTCATAATTTTAAATGTATTATTAATAAATGGATTATTCTTAATCATAGACGAGTATATTAATTAAATGTTGCTTTATATTTATGGATAGAAACAGCTCCTGTGAGGTCGAAAATGGCCAAAAACACTGAAACGAGCATCCTGCAGGGACATGCCATGGCATGTCCCTGCTTCCATTGTATTCATGGTTTGAAGCCTGGCTGGGAAATATTACCAATCCGCGTAGGGTCACGCCATGGCGTGACCACTGAAGGGAATCATCATAAATCCCATAGCTTTCAGGCTCTTTTGCAGCTTTTGGCTTAGTGTCAGGTTGTGCGAGCTGCAAATGTGCCTGAGAGCGAGAGAATAATGAAAATAATTTGGCTATACTTTTGAATAGTCAGAATCAAATTTTCTTGGTAAGAAATATCCCTTAATACAATTTCTATTTCGAATACAAATCTGGATATGATTTTTTTCTTTAAACCCCGCATTTGGATATATTTCATTCCCTTCCCAAAAAACTCCTCTTACTGAATCGAAAGGTCTCAAGTCTGAATCTGAGGATCTAAGAGAATGTAATGTTTCTATAACGGCACAATCAAGTTCTCTAAACAAAAGGTCTTTGTTTTCACCAACTTGCTTATTCGTTAATTTTACACCAGATGTATCAATAGCTGTTTTTAATAGTTCGTAACCCTCCCTTAACAATTGTAAATTTGAATAATCAGTAAAATCTAAACAATAACCTAAATCTATTACGGCACCAATTACTGATGGTGATTTAATAGGAGTTCTGGCGCGTAGAGGATTATTCTTAAGAAATTCTGCAAATTCGACTGCTCGAGAAGGACTATTTTCCCAAAAGTATATCCCATGACCTAACCAGTCATAAGTATTATCACTTTGTTTAAGTTCTTTTTTCCCTAGAAGGATATCATTTATAATGGATTCGTCACAACCATGAAATCCAAGAACTAACCCTGTTTTTGTGGAATACATAAGTTAGTATATGACTTGCTAAGGTTACCTTTAGAGGTAAGAATACCAGTAGAAACAAGGAATGCTCTTGCATTAGTCTTAGATTTTGCAACAGACTTTGTTTTTGCTCTTATAACTCTTTTAAAATCCCTTACTTCTCTAGTTGTCATAGTAGATAAATTATTACTGCAAATTTGAGAATTTGTTTTCTAATATCAAAATAAGTATGGCATTGAAATTAGCACTTCTAATCTAATTTCTAACTTGAAAGCAATTACCACCATTTTTTTCTCTCATTGAATGCGTGGCTATTAGATGCATATTCACTTATTCTAAATAGAACTTCATACTCCTTCTCTAATCTTTGTAAAATAGGCCTACCTATTTTATTCCCTTTTATATCTTTTAGGATCATATACTTTTACTTGATTAATAAAAATCTAGGATACCGAGTTCTATTTGCTTTGTGCTTCAACTCAGACCGCAAGACTTTTATGGGATTTAGTTCAACCGGGGTTTAACACCGGGTGTTGCGTACCGTATAAAGCCCTGTGTATTAGCGGTTGAATTTTTTCTATATTTTATTATCACTTAACTCGTCAATTGTTTATTTTGTCGTCCATCTTCTGATAAATTGCTTTTAAGTTGCGGAACCTGTCTCCATATCCCTGAATTTCAGTTATATATGTGGATAGATTCTGAGTTGAGAGATGTTCTTTAATTGCATTTGCTCTGTTTAAAGATATGTCTTATGTTATAATCTTGGTTACCAATTTTTGAATCCGTGTGCCCACAAATGGATTTGATTTTTCTGAGGATGTTATTAGTCTATGATCGGGTATAATCCCTTGTTTAAGGCTTATATATGCAAGTGCACAAGTTTTTGCATCAGAAAGTGCGTCATGATGTTTTATCATATCTATTTTTAAAGCCTCAGATAATGCTTTTAAGTTTAGTCCCGAAACCTTAAATGTGCAGTCGCAAGTGAAAATTGGTTTTGGGATTTTAAAATGGTCAAGTGTTGAATTAAGTATAGTTAAATCAAAACTTGCATTGTGTGCGACTAACAGATTATTTATTAAGAACGGCTTGATGCTTTCCCAAATAACTGGAAACTGTGGTTGATCTTTTGTCTTTAAAGCATCAATCCCATGAATACAAGAATGTCTTGCATCATATTCGTTTCCAGGAGGCTGAATGAGATAAGATTTCTCAATTGTTATTTGTCCATCTTTTACGACAACAATCCCAATTTGGCATATACTTGCCGGATAATTTGTTGCAGTCTCGGTATCGAAGGCAGTAAAGTTAAGCTTGTTCATATGCTGGAGTTTAGTGGCTTATAACGGTAATTTGTCTAATAACCTTTATCCCCCGAAGTTTTTCCGGTCAATCTGATACGATTTAAGCGATAGCTGTATTTGAGTACCGATTTATTTCAATGATGCCATGGATATGATTTGGCATCACCACAAATTCATGCAGAGAAACAAATTGATATTGTTCGGATAACCAATACCATTGTTTCCTGGCAATTTTACCATAATCATTTAATACCATTTGTGGAATGGCCCGTAGGGACAGGTCGCGACCTGTCCCTACGAATTCTGCGATTTTGATTTCACCAAAACAACAAATCCTGTTTTGAACGCATAACGTAATGCTTCAACCGTTCTTTTATCTGAAAACAGCCATTTTGAATCCCTTCTCAAGACCGCCAGACCGCAAGACCATAAGACCATAAGACCACAAGACTTTTTTGGGATTTAGTTCAACGTGAGCTCAATACTGGGTGCTACGCACCGTATGAAGCCCCATGTATTATGGTTAGTTTTATTTATTACTTGTCATAGATATCTATATACGAAGGTCCTTTCCAAATATAAACTCTACAACATTTTTGGGATTGGTAGTCAAATATATTCGTTACAGTGTTGTTGAACTCGGTTCCATCATTATAATAAATTTTTGGGCCAGCAGAACTCAACAAGTTTAAGTATTCATAATAGAGGTCACCATTATATTCATACCTTATCCAGGCTGCAATGTCAAGCCCCGATCTCGGATCTGATTTAATTATTTGTTCATCATGTGTGATCCTATCTTGGATCCAAGAAGGTATCTCTGAATCTTGTGTTTTTGTTTTTTCGCAGGATACTGCTAAAAGAACAAACGCGAATAAGAAAATTACTTTTTTCATTCTCTTAGTATTTAATTCAAAATTACATTTTATTCCAAAAAAAGTCAAGTTTTGGGTGATATTTGTTTCTTTTGCAGCGAATTAACCATAACGGCAGTCTGTCTAATAACCTTTATCCCCCGAAGTTTTTGAGGTCAATCTGATGCGACTTAAGCGATAGCTGTATCTGTACTGGGGTAAATACTATCTGAGGAAAAAGGTCCCCAGAAGTCTTATATTTTCACTCTGCACACATTTATAAATTTATCTTTGCTGCAGGAGCAAAAGTTGAGGATCCGCCAACAGGCGGAGACGAAATCCCGCCTAGGCGGGGCAAAAACCCCTGACGAAGCTTCGCTTGTCAGGGCAAGTGTGACAAGCAACTTACCTTTATTGTCCGTATTAGCAATAGTGATATGTTAAATTCTAATTTTGTCCTCAACAACCTTTTTAACCTCTAGTGCAATATCTCGATATAGAATAGTATCTTCTTTATCAGGTACAAAATAATCGTCGGGATACCTTACACTTACTCCAAAGTCTGTTAAGCTGCCAAAATCAAAATCAAAACCTGATTGGTCAATTTTTTGACATTCGAAAAGAAGAAATTCTAAATCGTGTGTTTTAGGGAAATCTATATTATTAAAGACAAGGAATGCTTTGAGAAATTTTTCGACGGCTTGTTGGGCATGAAAACAAATTGAACTTGAATATAATTCTGGGTCGGATTTAAAAAGATTATCAATGACTGCAACATCTTCGTTGGCTCGGAAGAGCCAATTTTTCAAATAGTCATTCTGATCTTTTGTCATAGGAGGATAGCTTCTCTTAGTATTTTCCTGACAATATGACCAGGTAACTTTTTCTTTTTCTCAACCTCTGATTTGCTCTGGATTAAAATATCTGAACGAATCCCTATTAAAAGTAATGATTTTCTGATCTTTGTCCTTAAAGGGAGTTTTTCCCTTGGAGACAGGTTAGTTTTCGTAATAAGGAGAATATCATAATCGCTTTCTGATGAGGCTTCATTCCTGACATGTGATCCAAAGAGAAGTACTTCAGCATCAGGAAGGTATTCATGAGCTGTATTTTTAATTACTTCAACAATATGGTCATTATTTTTCATGCAATTTTTTATCTAACCACAAAGATACATTTTTTTACGATCTGAAAGAAAGGACTCTACATGAGCTGGCAGGTGCCTCCCATTATTGCTAACGTTCGTGTTTGTGACGTGGCGCTGATAAAGATAAAAATTAATTCCTCCTTCAGCGCCATGGCATATACATATTGTTGTGGCGCGTGGTTTATCTCCACTATTTTTTGAACTGAATTTGATGCCCCTCTTTTTTAGTCTCAATTGTATATAGTTTTTTACTTGTCGTAATGAAAAGTGTTTTACTCCACTTGCCTCTACCAAAACATAAATTCGTGGCGGACTTGTTAGGGACTTCAATTTCCGTCAGTTTTTCCCCTTTGGGCGAATAGACTCCTATATTTCCCCCTACAGCGATATATATATTTCCTTCTGAATCAACTTTAATCCCGTCCGGGCCGTCATTCTTTAAGTCAATCAATGTCCCTTTGAACTGAACATTTCCATCAGTAAGAAGTGTGTATTCAAGAATTGCTCCACGTATTTCTGAAGTCGGTCCTTTGAAATCCTCTGGTAAAGAGCCGGATGTACCATTAAAATCAAAATTTGCTACATAGAGAGTTTTGTAGTCTGGTGAGATAGCAATCCCGTTTGGTTTGGATGCATTTGCAATTATTAAATTAACTGTTCCATCCGTATCTATTCGATAAACTCCATCGACTGGTTGGTCAACTGATTCTTTACCAAAGTATCTTGGGTCAGTGAAGTAAATTCGTCCGCTGTTATCAATTACTAAGTCGTTCGGTGCGTTGAATGGTCTGTTATTAAAGAGTCCGGATACGATTACACTTTTTCCGCTTCTCATGTCAGTCTTGACGATTCTGCGTCCCCCAAAGTCTGCACCTTCACATGCTATCAGATTTCCATCGATGTCAAAAGAAAGCCCGTTTGCCATACCGCTTGGGGAACGAAAGACTATTGTTTCTCCAGTTTGTGGGTTGTAATTCCAAATTATTCCTGCCTTCATTCCCTCAACGTGGGTAAATGTGATGTCAGTAAAATACAGCGTTCCGTCAGGTGCCATTGTCGGACCTTCTAAAAGTAATCCTTCTCCTCCGGCAAAGACCTCTTTAATTTTTGTATTGGGGTCAAAAATGTCAAACCCTGAAGTTTTACTTTGTCCAAAGCTGAAAGTCAATATAAAAAAATTCACCGAGGCGAACCCAATGTATTTTAGGGTAAGTCGAATTCTCTTGTTTCTCATGTTATTTGTCGGTTAAGTTAAAATGTCTTTAAACCATGCGCCATAACGGCAGTCTGTCTAATAACCTTGATCCCCCGAAGTTTTTCCGGTCAATCTGATGCGATTTAAGCGATAGCTGTATCTGTACCGGGGAAAATAATAGATGACTACGAAAAAGTTCGGAACAAACATTCCGAAATATTTCGCAATAGAATTCCACAGGAACGAGGTCAGTTAAAAATTGAAAATAATTCGTTTTATTGGCATTGACTTAATTCGATGTCCCAACTGCCGAAAAGGAAAACTCATTCCTGCGGGTATCATACCGCGAAGCCGCTCTTCGACACTCCCCGCGTTGAATTCTTTCATCATGAAGAGGTCAATACCAGCTTAATTGTCTGACTTTATCAGGCAAACGGCATTTGTATTGTATATGCCTGAAAAATATCCCGGAATCAAACTTTTTCAAAATGTACTTTTTTCTGAAATCGAACTCCGGAATTACTGTCCGGAAGAAAAATCAAGTCGAATACGGCATATCGTTGCTGTCTCTTTAGCACATAAACCTTTAAAAACTCTATCGAATCTCCATAATAAAGACATGGAAGGGATTTAGTTCAACGTGGGCTTCATTACTGGGTGCTCCGCACCGTATGAAGCCCTATGTATTAGGTGCTGCTTTTAATTTTTAAAATTTTAATCAGTTCAAGTCTTATAATGCTGTTTACTATATTAAGGCCTGTTCTAGCAGCTCCAGCGTATTCAATTTCATCATCAATTGTAAAATACTTCCTACCAAGTTTTTTAGTCATTTTTTCTTCTTTATCAAACGTTGTCTCAAATTTAGCATTATGGACGAAAGTGTTTCGTGCGGAATAATGTTTTCGTAGAATTGATATCACCCTTTTTAGAATTATTTGATCCTTAGTTTTTTTCATAAAAAACTCCTCAATTAAGTCCATTATGTTCTTTTTAACCGGAATTTTTGCCCCACAGTCTGGACATGTTTTAAAGCCTATTTGATTTTTAATTTCAGCTTTTACCAGTGTCTCTATCAAGATGAAGCTATTACTAATTTGAAGATTTGAATTGTCATATATTTTATTCATTACAATACCAGTGATGTAATTGTATGAGAAGAAGCATATCAATGCCCTAACCTTTAATTCAGGTTTTGAGCCCTTTGATAATTCATGGAATTTGAAAAAATAATACCTAAAATTGATCTTGGATGGATTTGGAGTTATTTCTAATAAGGGATATTGATTAAAATCTACACTCAAGTACCATTCTTGCTTTTTTGAGGTCTCGAATACATATTTATCTAGACTTTTAATTTCTTTTTCATAGAGTGACCAATCAGAAAATGAACGATCGAAAATCCAGAAAAAGGCTCTATAGTTCTGGTTAAGGAAGTTTAAAAATATTACAAAGTCGGTCAATATTTGCTTAGCAGCCTTATAATCTGTATTATAGATAATAATCTTAGTCGTAGTAATTGGTCCCCAATAGTCATTTTTCGGGGTAGGATGATCCGTTGGTAAAATTATTAGGTTGAGTTTATTTATCCTATATGGTTTACTAGGAGTTATCAGGAGTGGAATATCAAACTCTAAGATTTTCATTCGTTATCAACTTGGTTAAGTAATGACTCAATTTGCACCTAACTTGTTTTTAGGTGCTGCTTTGTTTTGGGTCATTTGTAAATTTTATTTGATCAAAGTTTTTATAAGAATGCCATTATCATTCATTTTACAAGTCCAATTTCTAATCACTGTCGAATCAGATTGTAGTATTCTGTTCCAATCCTTATCAAGTTTATAAAATATAACAGAGTCAATCATTTTAATGGTTTTATCCTTCTCAATTATACAAATTGAGTGTTCATAATATTCGGCATCTGAGGAACAACTGCCGGATAATAACGAAATTGTATCAATTGGAGATCCATCTAGTTTGTAATTATATATCATCGGAAATTCAGGCTCGGCTTGGGCCACCTGAATAATCGAAACTATATTCTTTATAAAATCAACTTTGCCAAGTGTTTTATGTCCTTGTGGGGTGTATTTCTCTATCAGATTTATAGGAATTTCCGAATAATCTGGGTAATTGATACTTTTTTGACAATCCAAAACAAGAGGAAAACCTATGAGTTCAAGAGATTTATGATATTTTTCAAATGAATCATTTCTATTCGCACAAGATGGAAATAAGATTACCAAAATAATCGTTGATACTAATTTCTGTAGCATATAATAAAGTTATTTTTGTTGTACACATGACTGGAATGCAACAAGTTGCACCTAACGGCAGTCTGTCTAATAACCACTATCCCCAGAAGTTTTTTCGGTCAATCTGAAACGATTTTAATAAAAAGCTGAATTTGTTGCGCGGAAAATATTAAATAACTACGAAAAAGTTCGGAACAAACATTCCGAAATTTTTCGCAATTAAGTCCTAAGGAGCGAGGCTTTTAACTGAAAAAACCTTTCGAATACCTTTTTCAAGACTGCATGACCGTAAGACTTTTATAGGATTTAGTTCAACGTGGGCTTAATACCAGGTGCTGCGCACAGTATAAAGCCCTATGTATTGGCATAAGTTTTTATATGGGTCCATGAAAGAAGCCTTCTCAAGTCTAATTAATCTATCAGGCAAATCGGGCTAATATATTTACTTTATTGACTTTGTTGGGTCGTGTTTATGCTTTTTATTTTCTGCTGTCAATAAGCCCATAATACTCAATATTAAATCATTTGTATATGGTAATAAATCGACTGAAATATTATAAATTTTATCATGATCTATCTGATCAATCTCCTTAAATAGGTTAAAAGCATCAATGTCCTTATGAGCAAGGGTTAAATTTCTCACCTTTTGAAGCATATGCTCTGATTCATTTCTCTTCTTGGAGAATAGCTTGAGAACTCCTTTTATCTTTTTACTCAATGCTTGATTTTCTGATAGATCTATTTCAGATATTCTATCAATTCTAAAAACCACAAAAATATTTTGGAATAAATCATATAAATATGTGGCTAAGATTCTTGAGAAAAGAATTTTATCCCATTCGTTTTTGCTTTTTTTGTATCTAGCTAATAAGATTATAATATCATATGAATTCACTAATGTGTATTGTGCACATTTTAGTAACGGAATTTTCCAGCAGTAGCTTTCTGCTTCGCATAACTTACAATTTTGAACGACAGATTGTATGTTTATCATTGATTTATTTGCAACCTTCCGAAAATTTCTTAGCTGCAAATTGATGTTTCGATAAGTGCGTAACGGCATTATATTAAATGAGTTAAAAATTAAGTCAGATAAGTGTCTTAACTTAATTAATGAAGGAAACTTAATTATCTTGACAAATGGCAAAAATTAATGTTAATAATTAGGGCCTTATAAAATGTTATATGTCCAGGATTTTGTCAATTTAAATCAAATTTTACTATTCGCATACAAATTTAACGATCAGAAGCGTATTGAAGATTAATGCCAACGGCAGTCTGTCTAATAACCTTTATCCCCCGAAGTTTTTCCGTTCAATCTGATACGATTTAAGCGATAGCTGTATCAGTGCCGGGGATACTAGCTGCTGGGTATCGCATAAAAACATATGTATAATGGGGTCGTGCTATTTTAATCATTTTATCCCTTGTAGACATTTTGATTATGCCAGTCTACAAATTTTTGTGATGGTTTATCCATTAGTCCTGATGGAAGTGTTATGAGATTATTTCCATGATATTTATAATAGTCCCGGCCATTTTCAAATTCTTCTTTTATTCTTCGAGAGACTTCAATTTTGAAATCATTAGTAATAGTCAGGTAGCCTTTATCAAATAGTTTATGCAGATCAGTCCTGAGTAATAAACCATTTGAAATAGAATGTGGTCCAGATTGTTCATAAGGTTTTATATGTGCAGCATCTAATACCGGTAAGGTCTTTTCTCCGCTTATTGCACATTTTCTATTGTAGGCATCTGTTATCAGGACTCTAAAGGCACCTTGTCCAAGTCTGACTCTGGTAAGAATCTCAGATCCATATCTATTATTCAGATTTTCCTCTTCAACCACGAACTGATTTTTATATTGTTTTTGCAGGTCAAACAGTTTATATTTTTGCAGTAGAAATTCTATTTTATCCCATAAGTCCCTCCCATATCCGACTGTGGAATTATATTTTTTCCCTTGTACCAAATTTTTCTGCCAGTCTGCCGGACTAGGAAGCCAGTCATTTTCGTTAAAGAATAAAGGATTTGACAGAATTAGACATCCAATTGTTGGATAAATATCTATTGAGTTGTCTGGTGTTCGAAAAGCGTTAATTTTTTTACGGAATTTATCAAGGGATTCCATCCCATTTTGTTGTTGAAATACTTCCCAGGCAAAATCAATTGGTAAAAGGGAATGTGATGAAAAGAAACCTATCCCTGCAATTTTGTTGATTGGGCTTTTTAGTCTCAACAGGAATGGGGCCCCGGACTTTAAAATGTGAAATCGAAGCCTACCTCCAGGTTGCCAAAAGTTGATGTCTTCAGGTTCTTTTGTCCGTAGGAAGTTGAACCATTCGAAGTCTGTGTTACCAATATAATATTCCATAGTCAAGTTTCATTGGCAGGTTGTATTGCATGCCCCTTAACGGCAGTCTGTATAATAACCTTTAACCCCCGAAGTCTTTCCGACCAATCTGATGCGATTTAAGCGATAGCTGTATCGGTGCCGGGTTAAATTTTATCCGGGGAAAAAAGGTCTCCGGGAGGCTTATTTTCTCTCTGCAGAAGTCTTTTTGTCCTTTCTTTGCTTCTCCAAAGAAAGGACCAAAGAAAGGAGCCCACGGGGGATAACTTCAGCTTAAACCTCCGCCCGCTACACAAACCATCCCGCCACGGTTTAAGCTGCAAGTTCACACCCCCGTGGACGGCCCGCCCGCCCAAAAACCATTCATAAATACAACAATTTCAACCGTTCTTTACCCGAAAACAGCCATTTCGAATCCCTTTTTCAAGACCGCATGACCGCAAGACCGCAAGACAGCAAGACTTTTATGGGATTTAATACAACGTGCGCTCAAAACTGGGTGCTGCGCACCGTATAATGCCCTATGTATTAGCATTTGTGCTAGTTTTTTAAATTTTGTAATGGGTCAAATTCTCTAAGTGGCAACATTGTCTCCTACAACTGTCCCGACTCACAGTTTAGAATCCAAATAGATTCGATTTGTTTACTCAATTCGGAAGGAAATTTATCTACAATATCTTGGTCAATAAAGTATCTATATTTACCATTTACTTTTTCAAAGACAAAAATGTTTGATGACATGATTCTCTTTGCGTTTATGTCCAATTCTTTCTTCTCTATTTTATCTAGAAGTAGCTTCTTTACTTCCTTAATAAACTTTGTAAAGTCTTCCATCAGATTTTAGATTTATAAAACAATATTTAAAGGTTACGTTTCCCATTTTAATACTTAAAACTTCTTTAAATTTATTAAATGGATGGCTCAAACTTAAGGTACTTTAATCTTGTATCATCCCATCTATAGTATTTAATGTCACCGAGTTCAGATAATTTTATTCTATTTAAGATATCTTGAACGGGATTTTTCGAAAAATCTTTTAGTTTACTTAATTGATGATATAATATAGCCCAACACATCAAAGAGTCTCTCCATTCGACTTTATCTTGGTTATAAACAAAGAAATAATAAGGAAGATTAAGTTTCTTTTTTAGATCATCTGAAAAATCATTGACTTTTTTTGTTAGAGATTGTTCGTTGGCACCGCAAGCTGAAATAATAATAAATGTTTTTTTCCCTATCTTTCTATTTATAAAAATTGGGGATAAAATCCTTATAAAATCTTTCCAGTCAATAAAATCAGCACCTATCCCAATTCCATCATTGTTACCGTGGCAGCTAAAATGTAAGCATAAAATATCTTCTTGTTCTAAGTTAATTTTTGAAATATAATTGATTATTTTAAAAACATCATCTTTCGAATATGTAGTGAATGAAGCTGATTGATGTCCAAACATCTTACACATATTTTCAAGGCTACTTCGCTCATTAATAGACTCTAATAAATCATTCGGATTAGGTGATTCAATAATAAAAATTTTCATAATTGTAGTATTTTAAGTTTCACTATTAAGGATTTATAATAAAAATATATTTCTTCAACCAATTGGTTATCAATTATATATAAAATCTATCAGTTGGTTAAAATTTGGATTTGACAGTTAGCATTTGTGCAATTTGATAATGTTACGTATCTGTCATGTTATAAGCAAATTGTTCCTGTATTGCCCAGCTGCATAAATGCTAACGGGAGTCTGTCTAATAACCTCCTTTTATTTCCCAGACCTGACTTGTTCCAAAACGATTTAAGCCACTGCCGGTTTTTGAATTTATTTCTGTATTAATCGGTATTAACCCTTCAGGGGTCATTAAAATGGCTCTCAGGAGGTGAAAAATTGCCGAAAACAAGGAAATAAGCATCCTCAGATACTCCTTCAGCCCATCTCTGGTCAAAATATTAACAATTCGCCGAAGATTATATGTAATCATCATAAATCCCACATCTGAACTGGCCCTTGCAATGCCCTTCTTTGTAAGGATGTAACGGGACCCCTCCCGGGTACTCGGCTAAAACCCCCTGACGAAGTTTTGCTTGTCAGGGCAGGCCATGACGAAGCTTCGCTTGTCAGGGCAGGCGTGACAACTGAGTCAACCGAAGCTTTCTTTGACCTCCGACTTCGCCGGACGAAGTCCGCTTCGTCGGACGCAGTCCGGAGCTTCAGCGAAGGAGGTAGCTAAGGAGGTAGCTTAGGCTGAACAACTTACCCATTTTGTCCGTGTTAGAAACAGGGGTTTATTAATTTTGAATTTTAATAAGATATTTTGCAATTATTTCAACTTCATTTTCGGTAAAGATAGGTTCAAAATAGGTCAGATATTTATTTAATTCTCTTACTGATTTCACTTTTACATATTTGAAATTTTCTTTCGGTTTTTCATTTATCATAACTATAATATTTTTTACCGGGATCTGTTTGTCCCCCCAATGATGTTCAGTCAATCTAATCTTTGCATCATTTACTATCAGAAACAAAGCATAACTTGTCCTAGTAATCTGTTCTACAGGTGATCTTAAATCCAAAGATTCTACAGATTTTTTACTCCAATTTTTTGTTTCTAAAATATAAATGCCTGATTTTGAAATTAAAAGATGATCGATTTGAATTGAAAATATTCTATCATTATTATTCCTGTTATATATTGGTGGATTAAATTTCAGGTTATAGTCATTGATTAAAATATAATCATCTGGTAGTTTTTCTATTTCTTTTACCACCATGTTTTCACCGATGGCTCCTGCTATTAAGGGATGTAAATCTTCAATGGTTTTTTTTACATAATTAAGTCTTTGAATGTCTGGGAAACTACGCTCATTAATAATTAGCTCATTGTTTTCATTAAAATTTTTAAGTTTATTTTCATCATTCTCAATGATTCTCTGAATATTTTTGATTGCATTAGAAATAATTACTGGTGTATTCGAACTATAATATTCCAATAATTTTTTTTGTTTCTTTAATCTAATACCATAGAAAATCTTATGAAAAAAGCTTTTGTTAACTCTCTCTGTCAGATTATCAATGTTTATCCTGATTGTGTCAATTGCTAACCTCTATTTCAGTGAGTGTTTTACTTTTAATTATCTCACATTTGTCTCTGTTTTGTTTGATCGTGAGTGTTAAATCCTTGACTTCATTTATTAAGATTTCTCTTTGTGTATTAATTATTGCTTCTTTTTCAAGTTGGAAATTATACAGGAAGTCGTTTATTTCTTTTATTGAATTAAACCTATTAATGCCATAAGAACCTAATTCATACTTTAATTTCTTTAAGGATTCAACCTGACCATGAATTTGAGCCATCTAGATAGGTCTTTTATTTTATTGATTATTGTTTCTATGCAGACGGCAGTCTGTCTAATAACCTTTATCCCCCGAAGATTTTCCGGTCAATCTGATACGGTTTAAGCGATGGCTGAATCTTTGTTCCGATTTATTTCAATGATGCCATGGATATGATTTGGCATCATCACAAATTCATGCAGAGAAACATATTGATATTGTTCGGATAACCAATACCATTGTTTTTCGGCAATTTTACCATAATCATTTAATACCATTTGTGCAATGGCCCGTAGGGACAGGTCGCGACCTGTCCCTACGGATTCTGCGATTTTGATTTCACAAGAACAACAAATCTTGTTTTGAACACATGATGTAACGCTTTAACCGTTCTTCTATCTGAAAACAGCCATTTCGGATCCCTATTTCTAGACCGCAAGACCTGCAAGACTATTATGGGATTTAGTTCAAGGTATTCTCAATACCGGGTGCTGCGCACCGTATGAAGCCCTATATATTATGAGCAGATTTGTTTTTTTATTCTAATACTAAGTCCTCTCTTGGAGGTGAAGGAAGAATTTCATTTTCTTTTGATAATTCCTTTATGAGATATTGCACCCATTCTTCTCTATATAAATAATCCTCATGTGCTTTATCATAAATGCAAAATTCCTTTTTTGTTTTGTTGGCAGGCTTTGACCCTTTTCCTGGTCTGACTTGATATTTCTTCCAACAACGTGAATGTGTGTTCATATTAAAAAGATCAATCTTTTTACCATTTTTTTCAATCTTTTTATCCCCAAGGCCTGATTGAACTTTTTTTACAACTTCTGCTGGCTTGAGTAAATTCACATTAATTTCTGATCCTTCAACCGGTTTGTATTTTACCATCGCAGCAATCCTTCTCATTTTTGTTTTGTCTTCATCAGATAGCTTATCATATTGGATAAACTGAATAGGAAGTGCGTCAGAACTTGGATGATTTGCAACCTGTATCAAGAAAGCCTTGAATGAATATCTACCACTCTCGAGTGTTTCTGTCGAAATTGTCGTTCGATAATTTTCGATAAAGGAAATTACTTCTTTAGTTTTTGCTTTTAGATTAAAGGAGCTTGAAAGAGTTTCGCTAGATGGAAACAATTGAAGAGAGAAGCTTAAAGATTCTCTAATGCAATATTTCAGAGAAAATTCTTTCTCAATTAACTGATCAAAATTAAAGAGTAATGATTGACACTCACCAAAAATATTAGCATCTATCTCTGGGAATGACCTGTGTTCAATTTTATTTCTTAATTTAATGAAAAACTCTAGATTTTTTCTAACTGGATTATTTGTATCCATTAAGTAAAAATTCTCTAAACACATTTTTAATTCCCAATGCTTATAATCACCATCTATCACGAGGTATCTTTTCGAACCAGGTTTTCTATAAAAAGGGTTGACTTTTCTTTTGAAGAAAATTGCATGAAACAATGCTGTCCAAGCAATTACCATTAGACAAACATAGGCGCCTGATTTGAATTTTATTGAAGGTTTGTTATAAGTCTCCACTGATAATAAGGCACAATCGGTGGCCTTTTCTAAGCAATTTTTTACTTTTCGAGCAATCCTCTTGGCATTTGGTTTAAAAAATTGATAGCAATTTTGGATCTAGCAACATGATTCCAAGGGTCAATTTGCTCATGCCGGCAGTATTTCTAATAACCTTTATCCCCTGAAATTTTTCCGGTCAATCTGATGTGATTTAAGCGACAGCTGTATCTGCACTGGTTTTACAGTAAAATCATAAGTCATTTGCTAATCGCTTTAAGTACCCAGTCCTCGCTTATCAGAACATCTTTCATAAGCAATTGATAAGGGAAATTGTTTATGTCTGGTATTTTTGAATCCGTTTAGAATATTTGCTAAGGTCTGAGCAGTTATCAATGATAGGTTTAATTCAAATTCTTCCCGACAATCTTTCTCAAAATCCTCACTGAATTCTGGAGCAATCAATAAGCTTTTTATAACTCGATAACCCTTTAGATTGAGCAATCTCTATGTAGGCTTTAATTTGTCTGGAAACTGAGGAGAATTTATTATAACCTGAGTCTTTTACGGTTTTACATTCAACAAGAATTAACTCATTATTTCCTAAGTTGATTACGATATCTATTTTGTTTTTAGCATTATTGAGAGATTTTCGCAGCTTATCATCGACCGGTAATCCTAATTTTTCAAAAATATTGATTTTGTAATATCTTCAAATTTAATTCCCAGGTCACCTTCTTTAATAATAAGTCCATTTGATTTTAATCCATTAATATCTCTGAAAGCGATCAGATTATAATTTTCGATATATAAGTTCGCAGCGTCTTTGTATTTTTCTAAAACATTAATAGCAAGGTTTCCACGAGTTTTAATTGACATTTTCTCACAAAATTCTTTGATTTTTTGGTCAGGTATTAAATCAAGGATATCCTTTGGTTTAATATTATAATCAAGGAGATATGAGCTATTTAGAATTTCATCATCCTGTAAATCGAATTCTTGTTTGATGTAAGATTTTGTCTCAGGTATTAATGCATCAAGATCAACTAAAAGTTTATCGTATCCATCAATTGAAATACTTATCTTGTCGTCTTTATCAACTTGTTCGAAATAGTTTACCAGGTTTTGAACTTTTTCATCAAGGGTAGTTCCCTTTAATTTGAGTAATACAAAGATCTTTCTCAATAAGTTCATTAACATACAGCTTTCTTTTCGGAAAGCTTTGTGTTTTCCTTAAAAATTCCGTCAATTAGAATCGATTTAAAATTTATACCCTGCGTTAATAATTGATTTTATTTTTTCATCAAATGGTTTTTTCCAATCAATATTGTGCTTTCGGCAGATGTAGTTTAATTGTGGTTCTTTTAGTTGGTTAAGAACTCGACGAAAATATTTATTTGCAACTTCTTTACCTCTAATTTTTCGAAGTACTCTAACTATCTCATCTGCGATATAGACTTTTAATGTTTTCTTTGAATAGAAGAGAATCCCCAGATTTTTTAAATCATTAATAATTTGTTCGATATCTTGTTTTTCGATATTTATTACAGAATAGTTTATGAGTTTAATTTCTTCTTGTGAAAGTTCAAGCGTATTGGAAAGAGTAAGAAGGATTGTTTGTTCTTCCCAAGTTATTTTTAAATCCTGGTTTCTATCTTGATCATTTGTATAAGCAGTTTTAACACAGTTTCTATAAATTTTGTAATCCCGAATTCTTGCAAAATCATATTGAGGATTTATCCGATTCAGTTTCTGATTGAAATTTCTGAATTTTTAATTTCAATGATTTAATTTCTTCTTCGTACAATTTATTAAACCAATCCCTTGAGATTATGCAATTTCCATCCCTAATTAGGATGTCAATGAGAATGTCAAGTTGAGAATCAACCTCACTAAACTTGGATCTGATATATTCAGTGAATTCATCTTCAATTAAATTAAAGACAGTGACTATGTTTAAATTGTCGACATTTTTTAAGTCTTTGTCACTATCAATCAGAATTTTATCTATCTCCTCAGTCTTTTTGGGAGGTGTCTCAATAATACCAGTAATTACTTTAAGAAATTGATTCTTTTCAAAAGAATTTAATTGACCTAAAATCTTTTCAAGTTTCATGGCAGTTAGTTTATAGTATAAGTAATATTAGTGATTTTATTCAAATGGAAATGAAATGCTGTCATCATCAGTTATTTATGATTTGGCATCACCACAAATTCATGCAGAAAAACATATTGTTATTGTTCGGATAACCAATACCATTGTTTTTCGGCAATTTTACCATAATCACCATTTGCGCAATGGCCCGTAGGGACAGGTCGTGACCTGTCCCTACGAATTCTGCGATTTTGATTTCACCAAAACAACAACAAATCCTGTTTTGAACACATGATGTAACGCTTCAACCGTTCTTTTATCTGAAAACAGCTATTTAGAATCCCTTTTTTAAGACCGCAAGACCGCAAGACTTGCAAAACTTGCAAAACTTTTATGGGATTTAGTTCAACGTGGGCTCAATACCGGGTACTGCGCACCGTATAAAGCCCTATGTATTAGGGGTTGCACTAATTTATTGTCAAGTAAAACTTATTCTTGGACAGGAGGATTTATTGGGGGTTGAACTTGAGGTTGTTGTTGGATAATCATCTGTTGGAATTGAGTACCCCAAGAGACGCCATATCTATTTTCATAAAGCTTCACAAAAGCAGTTAATCCAAAGAAACCATTTATATGCACATAGGCTTCCCATATTAACTCACTTAAGTCGTCATTTGCTTGATATATATTTAGATCAAATTGTTCCAATTTACTAATTACAAGTGGCCGAGAATGTAATAAATGAGTATCATAATTAGAAAAGAAGTCAACTGAAGCTTTTATTTGTCCTTCAAATTTCTCTTTTCCTTTTAGCATAAAATTCGTAATCCAGTTTGATACTAATTCTTTTGAAAGTTTCTCAGAATCTTCACAAATCTCGAGTAAATCCAATGTGTATTTTTCAATCAAAGGAATATATGCTGGTAATGCTTCAGGTCCCTCATTTTTGATAATTTCCCTTACCTTTTCGAACCCTCTTTTGATAGATCGTGCTGGAGTACCATTAATTTGTGGGTCAATCGGTCCTAATGTCGCACTTGGGTGCAAAGTTATGGTGTCTCCAGATAATGCAAGCATAGTCGCGGCTGAATATGCTGAATGAGGTACAATAAAATGAACTTCCTTAAATTTATTTCTTAGGATATGAACGATTCTTTCAGTAGCGTCTGGTTGTCCCCCAGGACTGTGAAGCAAAACATCAACACTATCACCTTTCCCATTTATTGATTGAACTAAGTCAGTAAAGCCGTCAATATCAGAGATATCTATGGTATTTGGAGTATTAGGAAGAGCATTGATAAACTTTGATGCATAAACAAGCAATGGTCTTTTTCTCAGATTTTCGATAGCTTCATAACATGTTAGCCTCATCGAAAAGATATCGTTACCAAGAGTTGGATTCAGCGAGTTAGCTGCGACATAGAGATTGAATTCCTGTGAAGTTTTAATGCGTTGGGGCGTAGGCATTGGTATTTAGCTTTTGATTTTTGGTAGTGGAAATATCAACTCTAAATGAACTCTTCCTGCCCATTGCAATGTAGGTTCTTTCAACAATGTCAAATACCTTCGAATAATAGTCCACTAAGTCTAAAGCTATTTTATTTTGTTCAATAATTTCTTTAGACAAAAGCTTCGTTGTAATAATTTCATTCTTTTTCGTCATTGTCATAATGATTGAAATATAATGTCAAAGTTAATAAAAAGAGTTTTAATTCTCCAATAATTTGTGTTTCGAGCAGATAGTCAGGGTGTTACCGCTAACGGCAGTCTGTCTAATAACCGATATCCCCCGAAGTTTTTCCGGTCAATCTGATACGATTTTAATAAAAAGCTGTATTTGTTGCGCGGAAAATATTAAATAACTACGAAAAAGTTCGGATCAAATATTCCGAAATTTTTCGCAATTAAATCCATAGGAGCGAGGCTTTTAAATGAAAAAAGCTTTCGATTCCCTTTTTAAAGACCGCAAGACCGCAAGACCTGCAAGACTTTTATAGGATTTAGTTCAACGTGGGCTCAATACTGGGTGCTGCGCACCGTATAAAGCCAAATGTATTAGCAGCTGCTTAGATTATTAATAATACTTCATTAAATCCATTGTGAATTTCGTTGGGCAATTTGTGTATCTCGTTAAATTTTAGTCTCCTAGTAGGTTTACCTGTACTTTTTACTTTTGGATGGGAAAGATCGCTCTCCAATCTTAGTCCATGAATCTTTTTGCACAATGAAGAATATAATGGGAATTTTGTTGCGAATCTGGATGTCGGACTTCCCAATACTGAACCAATGCTACCAAGTGTATATGTTCCTAATGAAGGATCAAGCTTAAAAATGGCATCACATGTAAAATCATTTAGAACATCGAGTTCGTTTACAAAAGCGTTGGGATCAGTCTTATAATAACCGACTAATAAAGAACTTAGTCTTTCACAATTTAAATGGTGCTTGCCATAAAGCTTAATTAGCTTTGTATGAGGCAAATCTTTTGAAGTTATTTCCTTGAATTTAACACCAATAGTACTTTTTCTTACATATGTTTTCCGAATAACTCTGGCTTTCATTAAGATTAGTTGGGCAGAATCGTTAATATCCTTAATATTACAAGAAAGAGTAAGAATATATTTTACAATTAAATATGCCGCTTTAATAGAAACTTCAAAGGATTGCGATTTAAGTAACATATTTATTAAGCTTGTGTATGAGGGAATTCCGAATCGATCTATGTCTATATAGTCTAGGGAGTTTGTTATTAACCACCATTCCTTGCTTTGGTAAATTTTCTCAATATCCTTGAACTTAAAATGGTTTTCATTTAGTAGCCAAACAAATACGATCGATCTTAAATTTGAGGATTTTAAATATCTCCTATTCCTATGTAGTTTTTCACAGAGATTTTTGAATTCCGACCTAGAATCAGGATGAACCTTATTAAGAATGGTAGATAAATATGTTGCTCTTATCTCTTCATAAGGTTGTTCTCCACTAAGAATATTTAAAAATTCTTCAGAGATTTTCTTTGGAAGTTTGTCGCATTTAGAGAAGTACTTTAAGATTGACTGATATAAGTGTGGATAATTTTCCAAGACCTTGAGAAGCTTTATTCCAAGTTTGGCACTTGGTTTACAATGAGACAAAACGTATTTGAACCTAGTTTCATTGGTAATGGTATTTCTTGGGCATAGCTCGTATAGTCTTTTTATCGCTTCATCTTGATCGAATGACAGTTTAAAATCTATTGGTTCTGGAGGAAGACTTATGGTTTTTATCTCATCTTCAATGTTGGTTATTTTATGAAGGTTTATTTTACTAGATTGCGGAAATAGACCAATTTCTTTACTTATTAAATCAAGTTCAATTAGTAGCTTTCGAACATCCTTCTCAGTCTTGCCTAGTAATCTTATATCATCAACATATCTATAATATTTTATTTTAGATTTTTGTAAGGCTTTATTATTGTCAAAATGTTGAAGCATAACTTCTGATAGTAAACCTGATGGAAGCGGTCCTTGAGGGATCCCATGGCCATGGTAAATTCTATCTTTTGTCGTAGCTGTCCAAATTTCGAGATAGTCCATTAACTGCTTATTAAACTCTTTAGTCAATCCTACCTTTTCAAGAAAGTGAGAAAGCACTTTGTGGTCAATACTGTCATAGAATGCAGTTAAATCAAATGAAGCCCCCCACTCATATCCAGATGAAAATGCCTTTGAAATTGATCTATTAAAACTTACATAACCTTCAGTCCATCTCTGATAAAAGAAATAACTTGTCTTGCCAGCATACAAGTGACCAAACACAGAATTGTTGTAATTCTTATTGGCTTTTTTTACCAACTTTTCAGCAACAATAGAAATCATTGCCAAATACACAATTTGATCCTTAATATTTAGTAGACTAATCGGTCTCAAAACTCCTGACTTTTTCGGAATATAAAGCTTAATAGATAATTCAGGTTTATAGCGATGATTTATTAAGTCCCGGTGTAACTTATCTAGATTTTCCTCCAATGCTAATGAGAATGCTTGATAAAGAGTTCTGAAATAATTTTTATAATTATTATCAGTGTTTGTATTGATCCATAGCCAACATCTTTCTAAGTTGTTTCTATCAAATGCTCTTTTGATGTCGATTGTCATATGGGGTTGATTGTTAATAAGTTATCTAACGGTTCGGCGGTAAGTGCCGTGCGACTAAATGGCGATTGGCCTGCTGTTAAATGATCACTCTGTAAAATAATAAAAACATCCGCTTATTCAATTGCCAGCATGGCAATTACCGGCTTGTCAGGGCGGCGTTGAAAGCTCTGGAAGAGAGGCAGCACAGCCTCGTCAGTCACAATAGTAAATTCCATCACACAAATTCTACATTTAGTATTTACGTATCGCCTGACTTTCTCCCCCCAGGATAAATATCAGTCAAGGTAAAAAATTTAAGGGAATCCGGAAGGAAAAAAGGTAACCTTTTTTTAACCGGCTTAGTAACCATTGACATGCTTCAGCCTGGTCAGTCCCAACCGGGATGACAAATAAACACACCACCCTTCCTTTAATCTGTTTTATACCGTTTAATATCAATGAAATCGTTTTTGTTACCTAATGTTACATAATATTATCATTCCTCACGAAATTAAGATGTATGTAATCAGAGACTTACATTGTTTGTAAATTAAGAAAAGCAGAAATTTTTTAACCGCAAAGGACACAAAGATTTAAAACCTGAGGTCGCAAAGAGCTTTCGCACCAGCGGTGGGCATGTGTGCGGATTTATGAAGCAAATAAGAATTCTTCCCGTCTTTAGGTTGTGTCGTTCCATTATTAATTCAATCAGATCGTATCATGAAAAACATCGTTTTATTTCTACTGATATTGGTAAGCCTGAAAGCATCGACTCTTGCAGCGGAGGTTGTTGGATTACCGAATACTCTGAGGTATAAGCTCGATCTGAGGATTGACTATAATTCAGAAAAGATGTTTGGTCTATGTGAAATCACCATTTCCAACAGTACTGAAAACCCTGTAATAAATGTTCCGGTATTGTTATACCGGTTACTTACGGTAAAATCTGTGAGGGGAGGAGAGGGCAAACCTTTAAACTACAGTCAGAAAGTTATTAGTATTACAGGCCGGGAAAAACTACAGGTAAATTTTATAGAGATCTCATTGGAACATAACCTTCTCCCTGGCGAGCAGTCAATTATTACAATAGCTTATGAAGGCCACCTGCTTGGATATGCAAACGAGGGATGGAGATATGTCAGGGACCATATAAGCAGGGATTTTACAATAATACGGACAGATGGGTTTGATTATCCTGTTATAGGATACCCTGATGAGCAGAATATGATGGCAATTATTAAAGAACGATATGATTATCTGATAAACATAACCCTGCCCGAAGGTGCAACACCGGTAAGCGGGGCTGAACTTGTAAATAAGGTAAGAGCCGGAGAAGAAACAACTTATACTTTTCGAAGCAGGAAACCCTCCTGGCGACTTGATGTAGCTATTAGTGACTACCAGGTGTGCGATAAGAACGGCACAAAATATATTATTTTGAGGAAGACAGCGTCTCTGCTTCAACAATGTTGCATTCAATGCAAAGAACCGTTGACCTTCTCACAGACTGGTTCGGACCTGTCAAGGATTTCAGGGGATATACCATTATAGAGGTACCGGAGGGTTATAGTTCCCAACAGGATGTCACTTCTTTTAATATAACAGCAGACAATTTTAAGAATCCGGAAGGGATGTTAAGTTCTTATCATGAAATATCCCATTTATGGAATGTGAAACCTTTGGAAACTCAGCCATGCCGGTTTGAAAGTGAAGGATTAGCACAGTTCATGGAGTTTCTGATATCAGAGAAGTTAGATAAAAAGGAGAATGCTGTTTATAATGCCGCGCAGAAGTACCTTGACAATGTAAGAAAGATTTCAAGGGGAAATCCGAATATCAGGACGTTGCAATCAATGACTATGCTGAGAGGTTCTTTAATGACTTGATCTATTCGACGGCCGGAGTAAAACTTATTATTGCAGGAAAATCATACAACGAACTGAAAGATTATTACAATTCTAAGTGATTGGCATATCACACTTATGCGGTTTGAAGAGGATGGTACTCTTTAGCCAGAAGATTCTCGCGGTACGGAAAGGCAATGACATATACCGACCTGTTATGCACCGTAATTAGTTATATTCACCATTTATTTTTCGAATTTTCGTTTCCGAAACTGTAATTACACCAGAATTTCTATCAAGTACAAATACCTTTTCTAATAGTGTTATTTCGTCATATAAGTTAAAATCTCCATACCCAATAAATAATTCATAGTGATGAATATCAATTGTTTGTTGGTTTATTACCGTGAAGGAACTTAGTATTTTTGCACTGCCGTTGTTGTAATTTCTAACAAACCATAAATAGTCGATTAACTCTTTGGATTCATTGGCTGTGAAGTCCTGCTTCCTAAAAACTCCAATTGTATCCGATTTATATAGTAAATCAAAATCGTCCCTCGTGAAATATAATGAATTGTGAGTTCTAAATTTTATTATCGAATTATCTTTTGGATTTGGTATTCGAATGAATTCAAAAAACTTTTCATTCTTAACTCCCTGTTTAAATTGAGAATTTTCATAGGTTGATTTAATACTCCAGTCTCTAGCCTTTTCAGATAGATTAGTAGATAACTCAATCCATTTTCCATTTTCAAGACTGTCAACACTCACTGTATTCACGTAATACAGGTTTGTATCTCCTAGATTCTCATGATAAAAGTTAGCAGGGAATTTATAATCCGAATAAGTCGCATTGAGAAGTTCTCTGTCCGTAAATTCACTTTGATTTGAAGTAAAATTAGGAACCTCATATATCATGCGTTTGTCATATCTATTGTCACAAGAATATAGAAGACAAAGTATAATACCCAATATTAAAATGAATTTGCTGCTAGTTCTAATGTTCATTTTTTTATGGTGCATAACACTCTTTATATATTCACCTTTATTACACATAACCTGCCGGAGCCAGAGTTATTGTCACCTTAGTGCTTATTATCCCTAAAGTAATTATTTCCCATATTTAGGTAGGCTATATGAGCAGGCAATGCTTCACTGTATTGTTATTTCTCCCCTTAGTGTGATATCTCCTAACCAGATCCTGTTATTACCCTGAAACAACTGGTCTTTTGTTACCTGGTAGGCTAAACCGGGAAATTCAAATGAAATCTGTATTCTCCGGGATTTATTGGAGTTGCAACCGGATAGTTAATTGTAAACGATATCGACTCACCTGATTTTAATGTTGACAGCCATTCAGGTTTCCAACTATTCCATGGTACCGGTGCCTTGTGTTCTATGGTACTTGCAAAGACTTCATGATGATCCTGATCCCTGAGATACAGCCCATTGGTAAAATAATGAAAAAGTTCAGGACCTGTTTTATTAATATCTATTATCAGAAGATCGGTGAGATCGTGGTTTGTTATTGTAAATCCAAAAGAGAGCTGAGTTCCGCTCATCTCCACGAAGTCGACAGTACCGGACAACCCGGAATGCAAAAGATTATGTTCTTTCAACAATTCTATAATTCTCGGACAATTTCTTAAATCCGGTTTTTTATCAATCCATACATCAATCCTGAGAGCATGATCTCCATACATACCCGGGGAATGGATCATAGGTCCGGCGGGAATAAAGCTTGAGTATCCGGGGACAAATGCGCCTGCATAGATGGTATCACCTTTATCCAGAAATGCAAATGAATCGGTGAGAAGATCATTTAAGGCATGATGCCCCTCCTTTAAATATAAGATGTGGGTTGACGAGTCGTACAGTTTGATATCGTCAAACCTGAATTCATCCCCTCTGCCGATTTTAAAGAAAACATCCAAAGCAGTACTGTCTGATTTTTCACAACCTGTCAGGGTAACCAGAATCGTAATTACTATAAGAACTATCTTCTTCATTGTTATTATTCGTTAACCTTAATTTCCTTATTCAACCGTAGGATCACCGACCTTTCCCATAAATAATATGGTGCCTGTAGAGGTTTCGTGAATAAAATACAGGAAAGGGCGATCAAGATCAATCTTCCAGACTATTGGTTCCGGATCCGGTCCTGCCGTAGTGAACCTGATCTCCACGATTGTAGCTGCAGCTGCTTCTGTCCCCTCCTCATTTGTTTCGATGAAGGACTGATGTATTACTCTGCTTATCTGAAGCTGCTGATCACTGATATTGCCAAAATCAGCCCAATCAGAGAAGGCAATGCCCATTCCCAGACCTTTCAGATCTTCATTTAAGAGTCTCTTGTAGTTATATTTGAACCTCGGCATACTCAGTTCAACTTTATGAGTGTTATTTTCCAGCAGCGACATCCATTTATTCCACTGTGATGGATGTAAGAGCTTCAGCAGCATCAGACGTGGAAGTACCGGCTTCGGGTAAAACGATCAACATTGAATAATTGCCCTGACCGTAGGGAATATCTACAATTGTCAGATTATTGTCTTTTGCAGCTTTCAGGTTCTCCTGCTGATGCATCATTGGAACTGTTTTGGATGCCGCTGGTGTAACATAGAAAGGCTCTTCCTTTGTATCAGCCTTGTCAAACTGATACCTCCACTTTCCGTTGAAATAGACGGCATTGATCAGAAGCATGGCAAGATCAGGATCAAGGTAATCAAGCATATCGGTGATCTTATCGTGGGTTTTCTCTTCAATCCACCCGTTTACAATATCAACTGCATCAGGATCTGTGACATCAATTCCCTTTGCTTCAGCTTTATACCATTTCAGTACATCGTCCATAAACTTCTGTTTAACCGAAAGTCGTTTTTCAACCCATACCGAATTGGCGATTTCCAGTACCACACGTTCATCCACCGGAACCATTTCCGTCATCAGCTTAAGGTATGTGTCATTTATCTGTTCAAGGGTCTTCCCATCCAGTCTTAAAGCCTTCTTCATGGCTTCAAAGGTCTCTCCTGATGCACCATTAAGGGTCATTGAAAGGGCGCTGCTAATGCTGAATGGAGAGATCATTATATTCTCATCTCCTTTTGCATCAGCAAGGATGGGTTGGAACAGATCAAATGCAAACGTGTTTGCGGAGTCTATTACTTCTTTCTGATAAATCTCTGTCGCAATGTTAACAGGATCACCCGGATCGATTGGCTTCTCATCTGAACCATTTTTTTCACAGGAAGGAAGAGCAAGTGAAATTAAAGCTGTAAAGAATAGTTCAACTTTGGATATGTGTTTCATTGAAAGGATAGTCAGGTTATAATTCTATGAACAAAAAGTGTACCATAATTGTGGTCGAGGTTGTCACCTTCTTTCTAAACACCGGTCAGGATGCTGATACGGATTTAAGTCTATCGCTAAAGTTACCATCATAAATTGTTTTTCAGGTTTTTAAATTTAAACGAAAGAACAATGCTTCCTGATATTATGACGGCAATAATCAGAAGCGACCATTCAATTGGTATTTTATAAAAATCGACCAGTATCATTTTTATCCCTACAAAGATTAATACCACAGCCAGTCCATAGCTCAACAGCCAGAAACGGTGCACTACCCCCGCCAAAGCAAAATACAGGGACCGTAACCCAAGAATGGCAAAAACGTTGGATGTATAAACTATAAACTGGTCCTGGGTAATGGCAAGGATTGCCGGTATGCTGTCCACTGCAAAAATCAGATCGGTAGTTTCAATAATTATCAGTACCAGAAACAGTGGAGTAGCATAGCGCTTCTTATTTTGTTTTACAAAAAATTTATCTCCCTGCAATTCCGAAGTAACGGGCATAAACTTTCTCAAAAAACGTATTACCGGGTTTTTGTCGGGTTCAATTTTGGTGTTGTTGTGGTTAAACATCTTATACCCGGTATACACCAGCAAAGCTCCAAAAACATAAATGGTGAAATGAAACTTTTCGATGAGTGCAACTCCTGTAAAAATAAAAATTACACGCATGATCAATGCCCCGATTATACCCCAGAACAGGATTTTGTGCTGATATTTTGCGGGGATCTGGAAATAGGTAAAAATCATTATAAACACAAAGATATTATCTACACTCAGGGCCTTCTCTACGAGGTAACCGGTAAAAAATTCTAATGCCTGCTGCCTGCCTTGCCAGAAATAAACAATTGTGTTAAAAACAAGGGCCATGAACACCCATACAAAAGTCCAGGTCAACGCATCTTTAAGGGTAATCTCGTGTGTTTTACGATGAAAAACACCCAGGTCGAGCGTCAACATCAATAAAACAAAAGCATTAAAAATTATCCAGAATATTACAGGTGTTTCCATGATAGCCGGGTTTGTCGGATCCTGGTCTTTAACCGTTTATCGTTTGTCTTTTTTTGATGTCATACCCGGAAGCCGTTCTCCGGCCCTTTCAGGTCGTGTTTATTAGTTAACCCTGATGGTTAGAATTTATCCTCTGTATTTTGACTTTAAAAAATTAATTGACTCCTTAGCTAGTTTTTTGAGGATATCCAGGTTGATATCAGATAATTTTTTAACATAGATGCAGGCTTTACCGATTTTATATTTTCCTAATCCTTCCAAAAGATATTTATGCTCTTCAGCACCAGTGTAAACATATAATGAAATTGCTGCCTTCCTTGGTGAAAAACCTATCATTGGCCAGTCTCCTTCCTGCCGGCTTTTATCTGATTTGAAATGATAGCTTCCAAACCCGACAATTGAAGGTCCCCACATTCTGGGTTCAGAACCAGTCAATTCTTTCATCAGTTTTATTAACTCAAAGCTATCTTTTCTCTTTTGATCAGTATCAGCAAATGAATTTATAAAATCATTGACATCCTTGTCGGTCTGTTTTGTTTTAAGCTCTGCCATGATCAGTGTGTTTCTGTTATAAAAGTTAACTTTTAAATTTGTTCAATCACAGGGTTGAAAAATTACCTTTTCCCGACTTTTAATCGCGCCGGCACCTAAATCCCTGACCCCGGCGCAGCTCCATAACCTCCTTATCACAAGTATCAAATGTATTGATAACAGAACCCCATTGATTGACTTCAGTCTTAGTACAAACCCAACAAGACTTTTTGCAACTATTATTAATTGAAAAAACAAAGATTAGCATCAAGAAAAGAGAAATCCTTATTATTAACTTCATATTGAGTGGTTTATATTTAGGCTTTACCTTATTAAATCAAAGTTTACAATGTAAAACAGGCTGGAAATTGGTTCTTCTGTTTCAGTTCGTACTTCAATTTTGGAATCATTGGTTAAAACATTAAAGGATTTTCCATCTGATTTATATTGTTCACTGTTGCGAAAATATCTTTTACTTCTGTTCGGATATTTATTTTTAATTCCTTCAAGGAATTCATTTGTTTTATCAGCATAAGTTGGATTCCGTCTTATCATGACTCTGATTGTTTTAATGACCTCTGGATGTGGTGCATAATCTGGCTCCCATTCATACATGCTTACCTCCACAATAGCCTGATCCCCCTGATTTTCTGGTTCCCAATGTTCCGACCTGAAAGCCCGGAGATCAGGAAGCAAAGGATTTGGCATTGTCCCGGGTACAATTAACTTAGTTTCACCGACAGCAGAATATTTAAAATTATGCTTTTTTAAGATTTTACTTAAGCTGGTGGTATTTGTCAGAGCTGTTTCAAAGTCTTCAACTGTCAAAGAAGGATTACTTAATAGTTGGCAATTACCAATAGTACTATTTAAGTAACTAAGAAATAAAAGAGCCAGTATTTTTTTCATGATGTCCATTTTTCGGTTGAAAACACTTTCAAGATACAGTTCAAGTGAAACAAACTTCCATCATATTGATCTCTCAATGTCGATATCGCTTTCTTAATTAAAAGTATTATCAGAAAAGGAACCAAACAAACCAATTTCCTTAATGGCATATTCTCTCTGCGAGGTTGGTTTTAATTCTTTCAATCGGGATAATATGTCATTCTTAGTAATTATAATACAAATATATGGTCTTTTACTTTCTTTTTTCAGAAAAAGAAAGTAACAAAGAAAAGCTGCCGGAAACGAAAAATTAAGCCTTTTTGGGCGCTCGCTACGCAAAGCCTTAATGGCGCCACCAAAAAGGCTTAATTTGGCTTCGCCGAGCTCGTCAGGCTAAAGCCTTCCTCGGTTCGCGCCGTTTCCGGGTTGCCCTCACACCCTCATCGACACAGTTTTTACAAGAGAACAGAGTTCTGGATTTCAAACGGCCTCAGAGAATTTTGGGAGGGCCGAACGTTATAAAAAAGTCCAGTGGACTTTTTTAGCGAAGGAGCCAGCCTGCAGGGCTGGCCTGTCGTAGGGTTGGGGGTGGGTGGAAGGAAGCTCAGTGCACAGGGCAGGTTTCCACAGTTACGGGACACGAAGCAATCTGCCTCATAATCGAACGAAGGCGATTCAAGATCAGGCCGTAGGCCTTGAATACTTTGGCAATGGGTAAGCCAAGGCACGAGGCGCAACCCATTGCCGGAAAAAAACTCTTTTTGTAAGCCCCGTAGGGGCGAAATAAAAATTGTCCGGTGGAGGACCGGGCGTTAATAAAACACCCTGTGGGTGTTTTTAGGGAGGAGCCAGATTGCAGTAATGGGAGCGAAGGAGCCAGCCTGCAGGGCTGGCCTGACGTAGGGTAGGGAGTGGGTGAAGTGAAAGGAAGCTTAGGGCACAGAGCACAGGGCAGGTTTCCACTGTTGCAGGACACGAAGCAATCTGCCTCATCACCGAATGAAGGCGATTAGAGATTAGGCCGTAGGTGGGGTTGGGGGTGGGTGGAAGGAAGCTCAGTGCACAGAGCACAGAGCACAGGGCAGGTTTCCACGGTTGCGGGACACGAAGCAATCTGCCTCATCACCGAATGAAGGCGATTCAAGATCAGGCCGTAGGGGGGGTCTTCTTTACAAAAGAATAGAGTTCTGGATTTCAAACGGCCTCAGAGAATTTTGGGGATAGCGACTGTTTTAAGGCTTGCTGCGATGGCCTGCTGTAAGCAATACTGTTTGAGGAGGACAAAGGACGACGAGTTGTATTGCGTGGGCAAGCCTAAAAACAGGAGCCCCAAAATTATCTGCAGCCTTGATTTTTCTTTGGTTACTTTCTTTGTATCAAGACAAAGAAAGTAACATGGAAGGTGGTTCGTCGGTGATCCCTCGCGGGGGAGCATCAAAGGCATCAGATCAGTCCGCCTTACGGCGGTAGATAGATAAGTATAAACACTTTACATCTCGTCGTCCTTAATCCTCCTCAAACAGTATTAGACTATGTCATTGAGGGTGTGAGGGCAAACCGGAAAAGGCGCGAACCTCGCCCTTTTTGGTGGCGCCATTATGGCCCTGTGTAGCGTGGGGACAAAAAGGGCAAGGTTGTCTTTTCCGGCGCCCTTTTTTGGTTCATTTTTTGGGCGAACAAAAAATGAACAAATTAGGGATTACCTCCTCACCGCCTGATGGCAGTTCGTCGGTGATCCCTCGCGGGGGAGCTTCAAAGGCATCAGATCAGTCCGCCTTACGGCGGTTTTTGTTTTATTCAAATCCCTCACTCCGGCAAGCCTGGTTCGGGATTTTCATAAAACAAAAATCCCCCCGCTTTTCGCGGGGGGACTGATCTGATGCCTTTGGCGGAGAAAGAGGGATTCGAACCCCCGGTCCCGTGGATACAGAACAACGGTTTTCAAGACCGCCGCATTCGACCGCTCTGCCATTTCTCCAGTAAGATCTTACCGATCAACTGAACCCGCCCACTGTAGCTTTCAGTGACAACCTCAGCTTAAATTAAGGTGCAGTGAAGAGGGTAGCGAAGGTGGACTTTTCTCCGCCGCAAAGATAATATTTTTTTGATTTTTTGAGAATTTTTTAAGAAAATATATGTAAATATCAGATAATCAGATAATATAGATATTTTATTAACAGGATATGAACAAAATTATTGCTGAAATGATGCTGAAATTAAGAATAGATGAGGGATTGCGATAATTTTGACAAAATGCTGATTTTTATCGAAAAAAATGCCTGTTTTGAACCTAAAAGTGCCACTATTTGTGGAAAAACGGAAAAAATAAATTTGCATATGAATTAAAAAAAAATAAATTTGTATCCAATTAGTAACCATTGGTCTAACCTTTAAATCTTTCATTATGACAAAAAAAGAATTAGTTAATGCAATTGCTGCTGATGCAGGTCTTTCAATTAAAGATGCAGGAAAAGCTTTGAACGCATTTGTTGGAGCTTTCGGAAAAGCAATGAAAAAAGGTCAGAGGATCCAGCTTCCGGGTCTGGGTACTTTCAAAGTTGACTAAAAGAAGTGCAAGAGTAGTTCGTAATCCTCGTACAGGTGCAAAACTGAATGTTCCTGCTAAAAAAGTTGTTAAATTCAAAGCAGCTCCTGCACTTAACAAAGGTCTTTAATCTTAAATGATTGAGATTGCTGCAGGGGTGTTTTTAACACCCCTTTTTTTATCCCTGTAGCTTATATGTATACACTCATTTGATGATCGCAACCATCTGTCAATTATTTAATATTATCGATTTCATACAGAAGTAATTATATCGAAACATAAATTTGGTTTCAAATTTTTTACTATTTTTGATCTGATAATCCCGGCCTAAAATAGGAAACGATGAATTGTATTATTGTTGATGATGATAAACTGAGCTGCAAGACTACTGGAAGGTTATGTGAATAAATCCACCTCTCTTAATCTTATTGGTGTATTTAATGATTCTGTCTGCAGCCAGGAATGATATTGACAAAACGTAAGGATATCGACCTGATACTTCTCGATATCAAAATGCCGGAAATGGATGGATTCGATTTTATCGGCAGCCTTGACCATCCGCCTAATATAATAATTGTATCAGGAGGCGGAGAATTTGCCCTGAAAGCATTCGATTTCAATGTTGTCGATTACCTGCTGAAACCAGTTATCATACGGAAGATTCTGTAAGGCAATCGATAAAACAGTAAGATATTTTACTCCGAAAGGAGATCACAAGCATCAGGCGATGAAGAGATATTTATCAAAAAGGGATCATCACTTGTTAAACTGAAACTGAAAGATATTATCTTTATCGAAGCTCTTGAAAATTATGTTACCCTGAATACCAATGATGATAAATTTACAATTCATTTTACAATGAAAGCCATTGAAAACCAGCTGCCTTCAGGTGTATTTATCAGGGTGCACAGATCTTTCATCATCAATAAGAGCATGATCCAGGCTATCAAGGAGAATTCACTCGATCTAAGTGTCGGACATACTGTCAAAAACATTCCTGTAGGAAAATCATTCAGGGATTCTCTTCTGAATGATATAAATGTGATGGCCAGATAACTTCTTCATCTATCACATGCTTACAAACCGCCAGCTTTTTCTTCAACATCTCGGACAAACTTCTTCTTCACCACTGATGCTTGAGATAGAAAGAGCCGAAGGTGTATTTATGTATGGCCCGCATGGAGAAAAATACCTCGATCTTATTTCAGGTGTATCGGTAAGCAATACCGGTCACAGTCATCCAAAAGTGGTTGAGGCTGTTAAAGATCAGGTTGATGCCTATATGCACCTGATGGTTTATGGTGAAATTATCCAGAGTCCCCAGGTAAAATATGCAGAACATCTTACAGAACTTCTTCCTGCCAGCCTTGAACTGCTGCTATTTTGTGAACTCAGGAAGCGAGGCTGTTGAAGGGCGCTCTGAAACTGGCTAAAAGATTTACCGGCAGAAGCCGGATAATCTCATTCAGAAATTCATACCACGGAAGCACCCATGGTGCCTTGAGCATCCAGGGAAGCGAACAGTACAGGAATGCTTTCCGACCACTCTTCCTGATACTTTCCAGATCAATTTCAATGATGCTGAATGCACTTGACTCTATTGATAAAAAAACTGCATGTGTGATCATTGAACCGGTTCAGGCTGAAGCCGGTGTAATCTATCCGGAAGATGGTTTCCTTGAAAAGGTCAGAAGAAAATGTACAGAGACAACAGGCCCTGCTGATATTTGATGAGATCCAGACCGGTTTTGGCCGGACAGGTCATATGTTCGCAATTGACAGATTCAATGTTGTACCTGATATTCTTCTTCTTGCAAAAGCTCTGGGAGGAGGAATGCCTCTCGGTGCATTCATTTCATCAGGCAAGATAATGAATGTCGCTCATGATCAAATCCTCCTCTGGGACATATAACAACATTCGGCGGACATCCGGTATGCTGTGCTGCCGGACTTGCTTCAATGAAGGTACTGATTGAGGAAAACCTGATCTGCATCGTGCAATCAGAAATCGGAATCTGTTCAGGCAGAAACTGAAACATCACTCTGATAAAGGAAGTAAGGGGAGAGGGACTTCTTCTTGCAGTTCAGCTGACTGATCCCGGTATATTAAATATGCTATTTCCAAAGCTCCGGAATATGGCCTGATTCTTGATTATTTTCTTTTCTGCGATGATGCATTCAGGATAGCTCCTCCTCTGACAATCACTGAAGATCAGATTGACTGGGCCTGCACGAGGTTATCCCGGCTGCTTGATGACGCAGAAGTAAACGTCAGGACTAAATGAAGAAAACTGGATTTATAATTATACTATCCGTATTATTTTGTTTAACTGCCGTTAAAGGCCAGGATAGTTAAGGCGAATCTCTCTGCGATACTTGAAAAACTCTATAACAGGCTTGTTATAAGCGCCGTAGATGAAGAGCGGACAAGGATTAACGATTCAATAACCATGATAATCGACAGCTATGTCAGATCAGATTCTATTTTTGAACATAATTTTAAGAATCTGCGATATCTCGGGCAGATAACTTCGCCGGATTCCCGGCTTAAAATTGTGACCTGGAATCTCTTCCTCAAAAATTCTCCGGGCAGGTATTTTTGCTACTTCATACTGAAATCAGGGAAAGAAAAAAAGATCTATAGCCTGACAGCAGACTATAGTGACAGATCCTGTAAGGACCGATACTACCTATAATGAAAAGGACTGGTACGGGGCTTTGTATTACGACTTAAGACCGCTTAAAAAAGAGAATAAGGGAAGCTGGATGATACTGGGTATAGATTATGGCAATCCGTCGGTAACAAAAAAGATAATTGACGTATTGACATTCACCCGGGAAGGGGGACTGATTTTTGGTAAAAAATGGTTTGCGGAAGGCGACGCTGTAAAATTCAGGGAAGTGCTTGAGTACAGCCATACAGCTGTTATTTCCCTGAGATTTATCTCAGACAAAAAGATAGTTTTTGACCATCTTGTGCCAATCGATCCCGCAATGAAAGGTAACAGGGAGTTTTATGCCCCGGATTAATCGTACGACGCATATAATTTTGAAAAAGGGATGTGGCGCTTTGCATCAGATGTAGATATCAGAAATAAAAAATAATTTTGAGGATGATAAGAACTTACACGGAGGTCCACAGACCTGCCTGCCGTGTAATTCTTCACATTTTGGGTAACATTTTTGTATGAAGCATGAAATATGTGGAATCGTTTTCGTTTAATTAAATTAACCCCCTTCCCAACCTTCCCCCAGGGGGAAGGAGCCAGTTAGCCTTTCCCCCTTGGGGGAAATTGAAAGGGGGTAAAAACTATTAAAGATGGCAAAAAATCTGTTACTATAATTCTGAAGTGTTACACTGCCGGCAGACAGGTCTGTGGAAATCCGTGCAAGTTCTTGATTATAGAATATTGGTATATTTTACAGTTAATTAAACCATATGCTTAGAACCAGTCAGACTTTCATATTTTGTCTGGATGAACACCGCAGTTTCTCTGAGGATATCAGGAAAAGGTTTTCCGATCCGGCCAAGTACAAAATTTTCTCATCCGTTTCACATATTGAATTTCTCAGGAACTTCAACAACGAAAAGGAGCACCGTAACTGCAAAGTGGCAATTCTTACAATTTATGACGGAAAAGAGCAGCATTTGCTTATTGAAAATCTGACAAAGGAAATAAAAAAGACAGATCCTGCCACAGGACTTATCCTGGTCTATCCTGCTGAAAAATCTGAAGCAATTAAAAAGGCCATAGTATTTAATATTGATGCCTACATTCCTAAGAATGACAATTCCATCCTTCGTCTTCACAATGCCGTTAAAAAGCTGATAAGTGAACATAACCTGGTGATTTACAGGAAGCGGAGAAATTTCTCGGTTTATGTTCTCCTGGCATTTCTCTTTCTCGCCGGGATAGTGATCCTTTTAGCATATCTGAAATTGCCTGTCTATTTTTAGACCTGATCTCCATTTGAAGGTTTCCCCTAATTTCGCAGGTAAAGATCAAAATGTGACTATTTGTCAGTCGGCATTTAACGGCATATCTTTTGAAAGAGTACCCGCGTTGATAATGTCTAACTTTTAAACTGAACGATATGCAAACAGGAAAAATTGGGGTAACAACAGAGAACATTTTCCCGATAATAAAAAAATTCCTCTATTCAGATCATGAGATCTTTCTTCGTGAACTTATTTCAAATGCCGTTGATGCAACCCAGAAACTGAAGACCATGGCTTCAGTAGGAGATTATAAGGGTGATATGGGCGACATGACAATCCGTGTTTCTGTTGATAAAAAGAAAAAGACTATCAGGGTATCCGACTCGGGTATCGGAATGACAGCCGAAGAGCTGGATAAATACCTCAACCAGATAGCGTTTTCAAGTGCAAACGAATTTCTTGATAAATATAAGGACCAGACTAATGCAATAATCGGACATTTTGGTCTGGGTTTTTATTCATCCTTCATGGTATCAGATAAGGTTGACGTAATTTCAAAATCGTGGCAGGAAGAGATGCCGGCCGTAAAATGGACCTGCGACGGCAGCCCCGAGTATCAGATTGAAGAGACTGTCAGGGATGGAAGGGGAACAGATGTAATTCTCCATATCGATAAAGATTCAAAAGATTTTCTTGAAGAAAACAAAATTGAGGAACTGCTCAAAAAGTACTGTAAATTTCTTCCTGTTGAAATAGCATTCGGAAAGGAGAAAGAGTGGAAAGACGGAAAATATGTTGACACCGGAAAGGACAAAATAATAAATAACACCAAACCTGCATGGACCCTGAAACCTGCTGATCTGAAGGACGAAGATTATCTTAAATTTTACAGGGAGTTATATCCGGCAGGTGATGAACCGCTGTTCAATATTCATCTCAATGTCGATTATCCGTTTAAACTTACCGGAATTCTCTATTTCCCGAAAATCAAAAGCAACATTGAGATACAGAAGAATAAGATCCAGCTATATTGCAACCAGGTATTTGTTACTGATTCGGTGGAAGGAATAGTTCCTGATTTTCTGACTCTCCTGCATGGAGTCCTTGATTCTCCCGATATCCCGCTTAATGTTTCAAGAAGCTATCTTCAGAGCGATTCCAATGTTAAGAAAATCTCGGCTCATATCACAAAGAAGGTGGCTGACAGGCTAAATGAGATATTTAAAAACAACCGTGAAGAGTTCGAAAAGAAATGGGACAACCTGAAGTTGTTTATCGATTATGGCATGATAACCGAAGAAAAATTCTATGACAAAGGCTCAAAGTTTGCGTTGTTTAAAAATACTGACGATAAGTATTTTACATTCGAGGAGTATGAGAAAATCATAAAGGAGAACCAGGTTGATAAGAATAAAACCCTGATTTACCTCTATTCAACAAGCAGGACGGATCAGTACACCTATATTGAAAAGGCCAGAAGCAAAGGATATGATGTTCTTCTCCTTGATGGACAGCTTGATGTTCATCTTATAAACCATCTCGAAACCAAATTCAAAGATTCAAGGTTTGTAAGGGTTGATTCGGATGTTATTGATAAACTGATCCAGAAGGAAGAATCAAGGGAGTCGAAGCTTTCAAAGGATCAGCAGGAAGATCTTAAAAGTGTCTTCAACGTCAAGGTTAAATCAAAAGAAATATACAACGTTGTTGTTGAGACACTTGACGAAAATGATGCTCCTGTAATAATAACACAGTCGGAATTCATGCGCAGAATGAAGGACATGTCCCAGATCGGTGGAGGAATGAATTTTTACGGAGAGCTTCCCGACAGCTATAACCTTGTTGTAAATCCAAATCATCCCCTTATAGTTAAGATCTCAGAAGGCCTTCAGTCTGAGGCAGGTGAGAAACTTAAGGAAAGCAATACCGAGATTACAAGGCTCAGGGAGGAAATAGATTTCATTGAAAAAGAGCACAGTAAGAAAAAGGATGAGGAAATAAGCCAGGTTGAGAAGGATGATCTGGAGAAGCTGAGAAAAGAACTCGGTACCGCAGAAGCTTCCAGGAAAGAAGTTCTTGAGTCTTACGGGGCTGAAAACAAAGTGGTCAGGCAGCTGGTTGACCTTGCGCTGCTGGCAAACAATATGCTTCGTGGTGAGGATCTGAGTGTTTTCGTAAAAAGGAGCGTGGAACTACTGTGACAATTATACTATTTAAAGAACTAACACAGAGATACACAGAGGATCACAGAGATCCACAGAGGGACTCCATTCAAAACTCTGTGGACCTCTGTGCTTTTTCAGTGGATCTCTGTGTAAATTATTGATTATATATATAGTTCTAAATTCTTTATGGTTTTACCCCCTCTAACCTGCAGGACCTGGAACCTGGAACCTGGAACCTGGAACCTGCAACACTGACGCTCCTTCGTCGGTCAGTGCCTTTGCCTTCGGCCTGCAACACTGACGCTCCTTCGTCGGTCAGTGCCTTCGGCCTGCAACACTGACGCTCCTTCGTCGGTCAGTGCCTTCGGCCTGCAACACTGACGCTCCTTCGTCGGTCACTGCCTTCGGCCTGCAACCTGCTATTTATTAAACAAACCTTGATAAATGGGAAAATTGTTTTTACATAATTATAAAACCCACCCCTTGCCCCTCCCAGGAGGGGATCTTAGCGTCAGTGCCTGCAACCTGCAACATCTTCAGATCATTCTTGCCACTTCTCCCTTAAGGAAATCGATCGCAGCTCTTGTCGGCTCTTTTTCAAGTTCCATGACTTTGGTCAGGAGCTGACGGCTGAGGTCGATGCCTTTGGCAGTAGGAGGCATTTTCTCCGCCTCGCTGTTGATTGCCTTGATTGTGTTGGAACGGGCATTTTTAACAACTTCCCAGGCTTGCGGACTCATATAAATCTGCTGTGAGAGGTTATGCTCAAATTCGCTTCTGATGGTTGTAAGAAGCGCTGAATGCAGCTGGGCGGATGTCATGTCAGGAGTACTTACCCTGACAAGCAGCGATTCCATTGATATCCTTTCCAGGAACAGCACTATCCGCTCATAGGCCTGAAGCTTTATTGGAGTGACAGTTCTCGCACCCTGAAGGACGAATTCCTGTCGCCTTTTATCCTGGTCATTTCTGATCATGTTCCTGAGGAGGATCCATGCTGTAAAAAACACTATCAATGCCGGGATTGTAATCTTGAGGATATCTGCTGCTATTTCCATCTCTCCTGGTTTTAAATACAAACGTAAGATATTTTTGATAAATAAATTGAGTCTTAAATGCAGTTTTCCCGCAGATAACGGAGATTTTCGCAGATATTTTTCTTATTATATAATTGCGGAAAATAACACATCTAACAAATCTGCTTAAATCTGCCTGATCTGCGGGAAATTTCTCTTTCAGTATTCGTTTTTACTTTATACATTTGAATCCGGCCTTAAATTAGTTTTAACCTCATATTAAAGAAGTATGGAATATTTATCAGACAGAATTAAAGCACTATCAGTCTCTCAAACGCTTGCAATGGCTCAAAAGAGCCGGGAGTTAAAAGCCAAAGGCTTTGATATCATAAGCCTGAGCCTCGGGGAACCGGATTTTAATACGCCTGACTATATAAAAGAAGCGGCAAAGAAGGCTATTGATGAGAACTATTCCAAGTACCCGCCGGTACCCGGATACAATGATTTCAGGGATGCTATATCGAAAAAGTTCAGGGTAGAGAACGGGCTCAGTTATTCATGCGATCAGATAATTGTATCGGCAGGAGGGAAGCATTCTCTTATAAATGTAATACTATCAATAATAAATCCCGGAGATGAGGCAATAATTCTGGCCCCATACTGGGTAAGTTACTGGGATCAGATAATACTTGCAGAAGGCAAGCCTGTCGTAATAGAGGCCAGGCTGGATAATGATTTTAAGATCACCCCCGGTCAGCTTGAATCTGCAATAACCCCGAAGACGAGGCTTGTAATTTTCAATTCTCCTTCCAATCCGACCGGAATGGTTTATTCCGGGGAAGAGATGGAGGCCATAGCAAGGGTAATCGAAAAGCATGAGGGTCTTTTCGTTATTTCGGATGAAATATATGAGCATATTATTTTCGAAGGTAAGCATGTAAGCATGGCATCATTCGGATTCATTTACGACCGGGTGATCACTGTTAACGGTGTCTCCAAAGCATATGCCATGACAGGATGGAGAATAGGTTATATCGGTGCGCCTGTCTGGATAGCCAAAGCATGCAACAAACTCCAGGGGCAGTTTACTTCGGGCGTATGTTCAATTGCCCAGAAAGCAGCCCTGGCAGCTATTGAAGGAACTGACAATTCGCGGCAGGTCATGAAGGAAGCATTTCACAGACGCCGCGACCTGATCTGCGGACTGTTGAAAGAGATCAAAGGGATGAAGTTGAGGGTGCCTCAGGGAGCTTTTTATGTAATGCCTGATATCAGTTACTACCTGGGAAAATCTGACGGAGTCAGTAAGATAAACACCTCGGACGAACTTGCTCTTTATCTTCTCGATAAAGCCCAGGTGGCGGTTGTGGGAGGGGACGCATTCGGAGCACCCGACTGCATAAGGATTTCTTATGCAAACTCCGATGAGCTGCTTGTTGAGGCTGTGAAAAGAATTAAATCAGCATTGGAGCTACTGAATTAAAAGATTCTTGAGATCCTTTGTGGTTTGGATTTATTTTTACCACAAAGTCTGGCACCCATCAATTTTTTAACGCTCGGCCCCCTAAATAGGGTTCTTAGAAGTCCCCTTTAGGGGTCCCGATAGCTATCGGGATAGGGGTGGTCAGGTGGGGAGGGACAGAGTTGCCTGAAATCCTTTTACCACAGAGTTCACAGAGTATCACAGAGTAAAACACAGAGTTTTAAAACAGTGGAACTCCGTCTTTACTCTGTTTTAACTCTGTGGTTAAATAACAGTTACCTTCTGATAGTAAATAATTTATTTTAAAGAGTTATATAATAGTACTCAAAGGTCTTCACGACGGTACACTAAGAGGACAGCAGACCTTCCTGGATTTTAATATTTATTATACGAAACAGTATCCTCGGGAGGTTTACGCTTCTTTTCCCTGTATTCGCTGATGGAATAGCCTAATGTTATTAACAGTTCAACTCTTTTTGAAGAAGGTATATTCAGGATCTTTCTTATTGCTTTCTCATCGAACCATCCGATAATGCAAGAGCCGATACCTTCTGCCGCTGCCTGCAGGCAGATATTTTCCGCAGCAATGCCGATATCAATATGTGAATAGTCTTTGTTCTTGATTGTCCCACCCACTTTTGAAGAAAAATTCGGCCTTTCCCTTACGATAACGACAATGGCGGGGGCCTGGTTCACAAAAGTGTTCATCCCTATCAGTTTTGCAGAAGCGGCTTCTGAAAGCTCCTTTATGAGCTTTGTTTCAGTGACCACGACAAATTTCCAGGGCTGTGCATTACATGCTGAAGGCGCCATCCTTCCCGCATCCATTATCCTTTCCAGCTTATCCGTTTCCACAGGCTTGTTGCTGTATCTGCGGTCGCTCTGACGTTTAAGGATCAGCTCAAGCATATCTTTTCCGTCTACCATGGATCAATAGTTTTCAACCTTAACCTGGAAATAGCTTTCGGGATGCAGACAGGCCGGGCAATTCTTCAGTGGTTTGGTGCCAAAATGGATGTAACCGCAATTCCTGCAATACCAGAAAACTTTTTCTTCACGTTGAAACACCTTATCCTTCATGACATTCTCAAGCAGTTTCCTGTATCTTTCTTCATGCGCTTTTTCAGCAACCGACACTGCCTTAAATACTGAAGAAATATTTTTAAAGCCTTCTTCTTCAGCGATTTGTGCAAAATCGGGATAGCCTTCGCTCCATTCCTCATGTTCACCGTCAGCCGCATTTGAGAGATTCTCTTTTGTAGTGCCTATTTTCCCGCCGGGATAAGTTGCGGTTATCTCAACCATTCCGCCTTCGAGAAGTCTGAAAAACCGTTTGGCATGCTGCTGTTCCTGTGCGGCAGTTTCAAGGAATATTCCCGATATCTGTTCATATCCTTCTTCTTTTGCAACTTTTGCAGCAAATGTGTATCTGTTCGATGCCTGCGATTCACCGGCAAATGCTTTTAAAAGGTTCTGTTCCGTTCTGGTTCCTTTGAGACTTTTTTCCATATCATTTAGTTTTAGTTAATATCAGAATCTGAAATTTTTTTAAATATTTTTAAAGTTTCTGTTTGATCATAAACCCTCCACCGGGCTTTTAGCAGCTTCGGATGGAGATGCCGGCTATTCTTCGATAGCTGGTAGTTCTTCGCTCCCCATGGTCGACGAAGTAAAATCAATTAATTCATATGCCTGATTCCCGATAGTCATTTATTTTATTAGCCAGACAACAGGTGCCAAATATAGTAAAAATCCCTATCTTTATTTTGAATTTCAGCTGATACTAATTGTTTAAACCTTAATAAAAAAGAAAATGGGAGCATTAATAGTAATTCTTCTGATCATTGTTGTCCTCGTGATGATGGCAATTACCCTGTACAACAGGCTTGTAAAGCTTAGAAATGGCAGGGAGCAGGCCTTTGCAGATATTGATGTCCAGCTTAAACAGCGGCATGATCTTATACCTCAGCTTGTTGAAACCGTCAGGGGTTACATGCAGCATGAAAGAGGCGTGCTGACCGAAATAACCGAAGCACGCGCAAATGCAATGAAGGCTACCACTATCAACGAAAAGATAGTAGCGGAGACACGGCTTTCAACTGCCCTTGAAGGCTTGAAAATATCGGTTGAAGCCTACCCTGATCTTAAAGCAAGCCAGAATTTTCTTGACCTTCAGAATGAAATATCGGACATTGAAAACAAGATCGCTGCCGCCCGCAGATTCTTTAATTCAGCTACCAAAGAGCTAAACGTCGCTGTTGAAATGTTCCCCTCAAACCTGATTGCCACACTGTTCAATTTCAAGCGTGAGCTGATGTTCGATCTCGGTGAACAGCGTGCAACCGCAGGAGAACCACCACAAATAAAGTTCTGATCCGATGAAGTATTTCGGGTTACAGGGTCAGATCAGGAAAAATAATACAAACTCAGTGTTATTGCTGATCATGTTTCCGGTTGTTTTTTTCGCTCTGACATGGCTTTTCTTCTTTTTTACGTCGATGACAAAGCAGGATTCCACGATGTCTCTGTATGATGTCAACAATAGTTTTCTTACTTCCATTCCATGGATTACAATTGGCGTAATTATCTGGTTTATAGTTGCATGGTTTTCACATACTGCCATTATAAACAGCGCAACAAATTCAAAGCCACTTGAAAGGAAAGAGAACAAGAGGGTTTATAATCTTGTTGAAAACCTGTGTATTTCGACAGGGATGTCCATGCCTGCCGTCAATATAATTGAAGATGATTCCCTGAATGCCTTTGCCAGCGGGCTAAATTCGAAGACCTATGCGATCTCGCTTTCACGGGGGATAGTTGATAAGCTGGCGGATGATGAACTTGAAGCTGTAATAGCTCACGAACTTACTCATATAAGGAACCGTGATGTAAGGCTTCTTATCATTTCAATAGTCTTTGTGGGAATCTTCGGCTTCATAGCCGAAATGCTGTTCAGGTCGATGAGGTTTGGCAGAATTGGACGCGGGAAGAAGGAGGGAGGGGCTATCATTATTGCTCTTCTGCTTGCAATTGTGGGATACCTGCTGGCTTCTCTTTTCAGGTTTGCGCTTTCAAGAAGACGTGAATACCTTGCCGATGCAGGCTCAGCTGAACTTACAAGACGGCCTCAGGCTCTTGCTTCGGCATTGAGAAAAGTGTCAGCTGACCCGACAATAGAAGCTGTGAAGACGGAAAGATGTTGCTCAGATGTTTATTGAAAACCCGCAGGTAAAGGAAGAGAAAAGCTCTTTTTCATTGGCCAGCCTGTTTGCTACTCATCCTCCGATAGAAAAGAGGATTCAGATTCTGGAGCAGTATTAAGGAACTTGATACGGAAGGTTTACAGTTTAATTACATTAACCCCCTTCCCAACCTTGCACCCAGGGCGGAAAGGATGTCAGTTAGCCAACTTCCCCCTTGGGCTGGAAATTGATAAGGGGGTAATCTAGCTATTAAAGACGGCAAAAAATCTGTTACTGTAATTCTGAAGTGTTACACTGCTGTTGGCAGGGTTAAAGGATTTCGGATTTTAGCCTTTCGGAGCCTGTTTACGGAACAGCTTTGACTCTTCTCCCTTAATAAGCCTTGAGATATTTTTTTTGTGGGTGATTATGATTGCAACAGCAACTACAACTGAGAAGACCTTTAATACTACAGACGGGGTTTCAAAAAAAAGGAATAAAAGAATCGGAAATGCCACTCCGGCGCTCATCGATGAGAGGGATACATAACCCGATATAAGCAGGACACACAGAAACACACCAAAGCATGCGACCGTCAGCAATGGATTGATTGCCAGGAGCACTCCGAATACTGATGCCACTCCTTTTCCTCCCCTGAAGCCTGCAAATACCGGAAATATGTGCCCGACGATTGCCAGCATTCCTGCCAGGATCTGAAGATTAATCAGCAGGGCACTGCCGGGTTCCGCAAGATTGAAAAAAACCGGCAGCATTGTGGCAAGCCATCCCTTGAAAACGTCGACGATCAATACCGGGACACCGGTCTTCCATCCAAGGACCCTGATTACATTAGTGGCGCCTGCATTACCGCTTCCGTGTTCTCTGACATCAATCCTGTGGAAAGCTTTACCCACCCAGACTGCTGTTGGTATTGAACCTGCCAGGTAAGACAGAATTAATGTGATCAGCAGTTTAATGATATTCATGCCAGATCCAACTTATCAGACCTTCGGACCAAACTCTGAAAGCTGAAGCGTCTCCTCATTTGAGGAGAACTTATTAAAGTTATTTATGAATTTCAACGCCAGGTCTGTTGCTGCAATATGCCATTTTACTGGTGAACTCCAGGCTCCCGGAGGATCGAGAAGTGTACTGTCAACACCATTAATTTTTACCGGGATGCTCAGGTTAAAGACAGGAAGAGTTGTGAATTCACTGTCATCTATTGATCCGTCGAGTATTGAGTTAATAATCTTACGTGTCGTCGGAAGGTCGATGCGGTTGCCTGTGCTGTACGGACCGCCGATCCAGCCGGTGTTTACAAGCCATACTTCAGCATTATGAAGCTTTATCTTTCTTGTAAGTTCATTTGCATAGATTATCGGATCAAGCATAAGAAATGCCGCACCGAAACATGCGGAAAATGATGGCACAGGTTCAACGATCCCCCTTTCTGTTCCTGCCACCTTGGCGGTGTAACCGCTCAGGAAGTAATATTTTGTCTGCTCTTCTGAAAGACGGCTAACGGGCGGCAGGACCCCAAAGGTGTCGGCTGAAAGAAAAATTACTTTGCCTGCATGGCCGGCTTTTGAAACGGGTTTTACAATATTATTTATGTGGTAGATCGGGTATGAAACCCTTGTGTTCTCTGTTTTCGATTCATCGTCAAAGTCAATTGTACCGTCTGAAAGAACCACAAGATTCTCAAGCAGAGCATCCCGGCGAATGGCATTGTAAATGTCAGGCTCATTCTTTTTGCTGAGCTTTATACACTTGGCGTAACATCCTCCTTCCAGGTTAAATATGCCATCATCATCCCAGCCGTGTTCATCATCACCGATAAGAGCACGGTCGGGATCAGTGGAAAGAGTTGTCTTTCCTGTTCCGGAAAGCCCGAAAAATATCGCAACATCCCCATTTTTACCAACGTTGGCCGAACAGTGCATCGAGGCAATACGTTTCAGCGGCAGATAATAGTTCATTATTGAGAAAATACCTTTTTTCATCTCACCGCCATACCATGTCCCGCCAATAACTGCCATCCCGGCTTTAAGGTTGAAGATGACGAAGTTCTCTGAATTGAGTCCCTGTTTTTTCCAGTCGGGATTGTTTGCCTTGGAGGCATTCAGGACAACAAACTGAGGGCAGAATGACTCCATCTCTTCGGGTTCAGGTCTGATGAACATGTTTTTCACAAAGTGGGCCTGCCAGGCTACTTCAAGGATAAACCTGACAGCCAGACGTGTATTTTTGTTTGCTCCGCAGAAGCAATCAACAACAAAGAGCTTTTTACCGGAAAGCTGTTTTGCAGCAATGTTTTTACAGTGTTCCCATATTTCGGGAGTCAATGGTTTGTTGTCCGAGACTTTTGCTTTTTCAGATTTCCACCAGACTGTGTCCCTTGTGGTCTCATCAAGCACCACATATTTATCTTTTGGAGAACGCCCGGTAAAAATACCTGTATCAACAGCAACGGCTCCTGACTTTGTAATTACTCCCTTTTCATATCCGTCCAGTCCGGGTTTGATCTCCTCGGCAAAGAGATCATTAAATGATGGGTTATAGGCTACTTCGGGAACATTTTCAATTCCATAATTTTTCAGTTCTTCTGTTGAAAACATCTGCACAGTATTTAATGAATATGTCATAATGGTCAAATTTATTAATTATTATCAGGATAAACCGCCGTAAAAATATCAAATTATAAATGAAATATTGAATATGCATAGGGTAAAATATATCATAAAGGGTCATAGAATTGGTTTAAACTTCATAGATTTAGGTTAGAGCAGACATGAAAAGAAAAAAGGGCATCCCCCTGGATGCCCTTTTTTTAATTATCAGAACCAAATAATTACTTTCCGAATTTAACAGCTGCCTGCGCTGCTGCCAGCCTTGCGATCGGAACCCTGAAGGGAGAGCAGCTCACATATGTCAGCCCTGTTTTGTAGCAGAATTCAACGGAAGCAGGATCTCCACCCTGCTCACCGCAAATACCTACCTTCAGATCAGGTTTGGTTGAGCGTCCTTTTTCGACAGCCATTTTAATAAGCTGGCCTACACCGTCCTGGTCTATAGTCTGAAACGGGTCAGCAGCAAGCATTTTCTTGTCAAGATAAGCATTAAGGAAACTTCCGATATCATCACGGCTGAAACCAAAGGTCATCTGGGTCAGGTCATTAGTACCGAATGAAAAGAAATCGGCTGTCTTTGCCATACGGTCGGCAAGAAGGGTAGCCCTCGGAATTTCGATCATCGTTCCGTACTTATAGTCTATCTTTTTCAGCTTGGCTTTCCTGCACACCTCTTCATAAGCGCTTTCAACAATTTTTTTGGTTACGTCAAGTTCAGATACATCGCAGGTAACCGGGACCATCAATTCGGGTTTCGGATGTTTCTTCTCTGCAATAAGGTCAGCGGTTGCTTCGAACATTGCTTTAACCTGCATTTCAGTTATTTCAGGGTAGGTTATGCCGAGGCGGACACCGCGATGGCCCATCATAGGGTTGCTTTCATGAAGGGCTTCCCCGCGTTTTGCAATATCTGATTTCTTGATGCCCAGAGCTTTTGCAAGTTCAGCCTGTTTTTCAGCTCCCTGGGGTACAAACTCATGAAGTGGCGGGTCAAGAAGCCTGAATGTTACCGGCAGACCATCCATGGCAGCCATGGTGTCTTTCATATCTTTCTTTACGTACTTAAAGAGCTCATTAAGCGCTTTCCGGCGTTCAGCCTCATTAGCGCTGAGGATCATTTTACGAAGAAGGAATAACGGTTGCTCTGAACCCTTTCCATAGAACATGTGCTCGGTACGGAAGAGCCCAATGCCTTCAGCTCCGAAATCACGTGCTATTTTTGCATCTGCAGCTGTTTCTGCATTGGTGCGGACACCCATGGTCCTGTATTTATCAACGATCTTCATGAATGCCTGGAAACGCGGGTTCTCCGATGCATCCATAAGCGTTATTGCACCTGTGTAAACATTGCCTTTTGTGCCATTCAATGTTATAACATCACCTTCCTTAAGCACTATATCAGTTCCTGTAATCTTTATTTTTTTGGCAGCAGCATCGACATGAAGTCCGCCGGCACCTACGATGCAGCATTTGCCCCAGCCGCGTGCCACAAGTGCAGCATGGGACGTCATTCCACCGCGTGCTGTAAGGATGCCTTCAGCTGCGCGCATTCCTTCAACGTCTTCGGGATTTGTCTCTTCGCGGACCATTATAACCTTTTCTCCTTTACGGAACCATGCAACAGCATCTTCAGCTGTAAAAACGATTCTGCCTACTGCAGCACCAGGTCCTGCGGGTAATCCCTTGACTATTGGCTTTACTTTTTTCTCTGCAGCCGGATCGCAGATAGGGTGCAGAAGTTCATCAAGCTGTGCAGGATCAACACGCATAACAACCGTCATTTCATCGATCAGCTTTTCTTTAAGCATATCCATTGCCATATTCAGGGCAGCAGTACCGGTTCTTTTGCCAGTGCGGCATTGCAGCATATAAAGAGTACTCTCCTGAATTGTAAATTCAATATCAAGCATATCATGGAAAGACTTTTCAAGAATATCGCGGATATCGGAAAGTTCTTTATAGGTCTTCGGCATGGCCTGCTCCATGCTTTTCAGGTGTTTATTCTGCTCATTCTTGGTTTCATTGTTCAGGGGGCTGGGTGTGCGGATACCTGCGACGACATCCTCTCCCTGAGCATTTACAAGCCATTCGCCATAGAAGAGATTCTCTCCCGTGGCGGGGTTACGGGTAAAAGCAACTCCTGTGGCTGATGAGTCACCCATATTTCCGAAAACCATAGCCTGAACGTTAACAGCTGTTCCCCAGTCATCAGGAATTCCTTCGATACGGCGGTAAGAGACAGCTTTCTTCCCGTTCCAGCTCTTGAAAACAGCTTTAATACTGCCTTCAAGTTGTTCTTTTGCATCGTCGGGGAAAGGTTTGCCAAGAACCTGTTTTACTTTTTTCTTGAATTTTTCCGACAGGTCTTTCAGCTCATCTGCGCTGATCTCAGTATCAGATTTATATCCTTTTTTCTTCTTAAATTCATCAAGCATTTCATCAAGCTGCTTACGAATGCTTTTTCCTTCGGCAAGCTCAATTCCTTCAGCTTTTTCCATCACTACGTCAGCATACATCATAATAAGACGGCGGTATGAATCCCAGACAAAGCGCGGATTATTTGTCTTCTTAAGAAAACCCGGGATAGTTGCAGTGCAGAGACCGATATTAAGCACTGTGTCCATCATGCCCGGCATCGATTTACGTGCACCTGACCGGCATGAAACAAGAAGTGCATTTTTGGGATCTCCGTACTTCATTCCCATTGTCTCCTCCGTTAATTTCATTGCAGCCCACACCTCAGGCATAAGCTCTTTCGGAAGAGTGCAATCATTCTGGTAATATTCGTTACAGGCGTCGGTGGTGATAGTAAAACCGGCAGGTACAGGGAGCCCAAGGAGACACATTTCTGCAAGGTTGGCACCTTTACCCCCAAGAAGATTCTTCATATCCGCTTTACCCTCTGCAGTCTTCCTGCCAAAGGAATAAACTCTTTTTACTTTTGACATACTTTTATGAATTTGATATAAACGTTAATTAGGATTTTCAAAATAAGGTGCGAAGTTAATATATAAAATTGAATTTCTGAAACCAAAACCGGCATTATGATCTGGGATGGAACATAATAAGCGTGTCGCGCAGGAAACTTCTGTCAATATGGGTATAGATCTCGGTTGTCAGGATCGATTCATGGCCGAGCATTTCCTGAACTGCCCTGAGGTCGGCACCTGCCGCAACCATATGGGTGGCAAAGGAGTGGCGGAATGTGTGGGGACTTATTTTCTTTAAGATCCCTGCTTTACCGGCAAGCTCTTTTATTATGGTGAATATCATTGCCCTTGTCAGTTTTTTGCCCCTGCGGTTTAGAAAGACTATATTTTCATCATAAATAACAGGCAGCCTGTTCCTGTCAATCCTGTACAGGTCAATCTCCTTCAGAGCCCTGCCGCTTATTGGAACAAGCCGCTGCTTGTCGCCCTTTCCTGTGACTGTGACAAATCCTTCTCCATAATGAATATCGGTGAGGCGGAGGTTTACGAGCTCCGAAACCCTGAGCCCGCAGCCGTAAAGTGTTTCAATTATTGCCTTGTTCCTGTGTCCGCCGGCCATGCTGAGATCTATAGCTTCCACTATGCTGTCTATTTCCCCAACTGTCAGGACTTCCGGAAGCTTTAATCCGATCCTGGGAGATTCGATCAGCGAGGATGGATTTTCATTTATCTCTCCATCGATAAGAAGGAATTTAAAGAATGCCCTGATCCCCGAAAGCACCCTGGCCTGGGTTCTTGAATTCCGGTTTCCGGAACCAAACCAGCCCAGAAAATCCTTAAGGTCTGAATAGCTGACAGAAGCCGGTGTCAGGTCCCTGCCGGATTCAATTGTATAGTTTTCCAGCTTCTGAACATCATCAAGGTATGCAGCAATGCTGTTCTCCGACAATGATTTTTCAAGCCTGAGGTAGTTTTCGAAATTCCTGAATGCCACTTTCCATGAAAGAGTCATCTGATTCCAATTAATTTGTCAGTGTAAAAATATTAAAGAATTTAAGAAATTATTCAGAGTTCCACAGAGAAGTCACAGAATCCCGATAGCTATGTAATACTTCACAATCAGGTAACAAATGTTCGATGTTTAATATAGATTTATACCCCCTTTCATTTTCCCCCAAGGGGAAAGGTTTTGATCCTTCCCCCTGGGTAAGGCCGGGAAGGGGGTTAAAAAGATATTAGTGCATGAAAATTTATCAGAAAGTAACCTTTTAAAAACTGTTACATGAATTCTGAAGAAATACATAGCTATCGGGACACAGAGCTATTACCCAACTGTACTCAAAGACCCTCTGTGGAACTCTGTGAGACCTCTGGACCTCAGAGTAAGTTCTTAGGTCTCCAAAACTCGGGTTTGCTGTATCCGGAATTTTATGACAACTCATCGGGGACACCTCATATTTTTTAGTTATTTTTACCCTTTATTAACCGGGAAACCAGGAATATGAAAATTCAAATAATCAACGGACCGAACCTGAATCTGCTTGGGAAAAGAGAACCCGAAAAATATGGAATGCTCACTTTTGAAGAGTGGCTCAGTACTCTCAAATCAGCATATCCCCTCATAGAGTTTGACTATTTTCAGTCAAATATTGAAGGTGAACTTATCAACAAGATCCACGAAGCGGGCTTTTCATATAACGGCATAGTGCTTAATCCGGGCGGATATACACATACCTCGGTTTCGCTGGCTGATGCAGTTGCTTCAGTGAAGGCTCCGGTTATCGAGGTCCATATAACAAATATTGCAGCACGGGAGGAGTTCAGACATAACAGCCTTGTGGGGCGATATTGTGCCGGGAGCATTATCGGTTTCGGACTTGACGGTTACAGACTTGCAGTAGAAGCGATTACTGGAATTAATAAAAATCCGGAGAAAAAGGGATGATAAAAAAAAGGACAAAAATCGTTGCCACCATTTCTGATAAAAGGTGCGGAAAAGAGTTTATAAAGGAGCTTTATGAGGAGGGGATGGATGTTATCAGGATTAACTCCGCACATCTGAATATTGAAGGTGCACTGAAGATCATAAATAATGCAAGGGAAGTATCTGATAAAATTGCAATTCTGCTCGATACAAAGGGTCCGGAGATCAGGACGACAGTCTGTGATGAACCGATCAGGCTTAAAAAAGGCTCAACTATATTGATCTCGGGAGATCCTGACAAGACGAGTTCTGACCAGGTTATCTATGTAAGCTATAGATCTTTTTCTGAAGATATTCCGGAAGGAACGGCAATCCTTATTGATGACGGCGAACTGGAACTGAGAGCTTTAAAGAGGAACGGTGAATTTCTTGAGTGCCTGATTGAAAATGACGGGGTGCTTGGTTCCAGAAAAAGTGTCAACCTTCCCGGTGTAAAAATCTGCCTTCCGTCACTTACGCAGAAGGATAAGACTTTCCTTAAAATGGCTGTTGAAAACGGAGTCGATTTCATCGCTCATTCTTTCGTAAGGTCAAGACAGGATGTCCTTGATGTCCAGGCGGTTCTTGATGAATACAAGAGCGACATCAGGATAATAGCTAAAATAGAAAATGAAGAAGGTGTTGAGCATATTGATGAAATACTGGAAGCAGTTTATGGAATCATGGTTGCCAGGGGCGATCTGGCAATTGAAATACCGTATGAAAAAGTCCCGGGCATCCAGAGAATGATAATTTCCAAATGTATTGACAGCAGAAAGCCTGTTATAGTTGCTACGCAGATGCTCCACTCAATGATAACAAATCCAAGGCCCACACGTGCTGAAGTCAGCGATATCGCAAGCGCAATATATTCACAGACCGATGCCATAATGCTGAGCGGAGAGACTGCATCCGGTAAATTTCCCGTTGAAGCTGTGAAGACAATGACAAAGGTTGCTCTTGAAGTTGAAAACAATAAGGAGAAATTCCTCGATCTGCCTGCAACAAATGTGAGAGGTGAAATATCAGCCTACCTCGCTAAGGTTGCAGTCAAGACTTCGGTCCGGATCGGGGCAAAAGGGATCATAGCTGACACAATCGGAGGGAGGACCATCAGGGACATGGCTTCATACAGGGGATATAACCTGATACTCGCACAGTGTTATTCAACAAGTACAATGAGGGAACTGGCTCTGTCGTATGGTGTCTACGCAAGCTATCAGGAAAGGAAGAAATCAATTGATGACTTTATTAATATTGCGTTGAAGAATCTGGTCAGGCAGCATGATCTTAAAAAGGATGACATCATAGTTGTTCTGGCAGGGAACTTTTCGGGAGGCTCCGGTTTTTCATTTATTGAAGTGGGAACAGTGGAGTATCTGAAAAGCCGGGTTGATATTATAGACTGAACAGGTATTGTGGTCTGATTTTTGAGGATAATAAGTATGTTAAAACCGGTAATTAAGATGGGTGAGAAACCCTTAGTGGTTAATCTTATCAATACCACAAAGGATCACAAGTAAGGCACAATGAAGACTTCTTCTAGTTGAGTCAGCCTCTATGATTTGAAAGGGTTATAAATACTCCGGATGAGACTGAACAGACACTTAAAACTAAATAACTTAGGCTTGTGAGGAATTTAAATCAGATTTGGAAATTGATGATGAAAAAACTTATCATTCTTACACTATTCCTGTTTTGTTTCATAAGGTCGGAAGCAACCCATAACAGGGCAGGGGAGATCACATATGTGCAGTTATCGGATCTTACTTATGAAATTACGCTTACAACATACACATTTACGTTGAGCTTTGCCGACAGGCCACAGCTGACAATTGAATGGGGTGACAACAGTTCTTCGGTTGCCCAGAGGGATCCCGGTCTTATTCTTTTTCTGCCGAACTATTATAAAAGAAATGTTTATAAGATAACTCATACTTATCCCGGACCCGGTGTCTACAGGATTGTCATGCAGGACCCAAACCGGAATGAGGGTATATTAAATATCCCCAATTCCGTAAATGTTGTATTTTCAATCTCAACAACACTTATTGTCAATCCTGCGATCGGAAGGAACAGTACACCTGTCCTGCTGAATCCCCCATATGACAAAGCTGCCCGTGGTTATGTGTTCATTCATAATCCCGGGGCCTATGACCCCGACGGAGACTCTCTTTCATATGAGCTGACTGTATGCACCCGCGAGGACGGAAAACCCATTGATAATTACACATTGCCTCCTGCAACCAATTCCTTAACGCTCGATCCTGTCAGCGGCGACCTGATATGGGATACTCCAAGGGATACAGGAAAATATAATGTGGCAATGCTGATAAATGAGTGGCGGTTCGGTAAGAAAATCGGCGTGGTTGAAAGAGACATGCAGATTGAAGTATATGATACCAAAAATAAACCTCCCGTAAACGGACCTCTGAAAAATTTTTGCGTACAGGTAGGGGATGCCGGTGAATTTCACTCGTAACGGCTACTGACCCTGACAATGATCCGATCGGACTCAAAGCTACCTCAGGCGTTTTTAGTCTTTCCTGCCCCGCCCAGTTTACAAAGGTGGATTCAGTACCCGGCCATGCTTCCTCCCGGTTCACATGGATCCCATGCCATGCATCAGTCAGGAACCAGCCATACGATATTCTTATCAAGGCTGATGACTATAGCGGAGAGAAGATTAGATTATTTGATATTGATAATATGCAGATAAAAGTGGTTGGTCCCGCACCGGTTCTTGTCACCGCAGTTCCTGAGGGTAAATTTGTCCGTCTTGGCTGGAATAATTACGGTACAAACGTTATTTCAGGCTTCAACATTTACCGGCGTGAAGGAGTTTCGAATTTTGTTCCGGATTCATGCACTGCCGGTATTCCGGCTTCATCAGGATTCGTAAAGGTCGGGTTTGCAGAAGGCAGTTCCACGGTATCCTTTATTGATACTGACAACGGTCAGGGTTTGCAGTTTGGGAAAGAATACACATACAGGATAGTTGCTGTTTATCCTAACGGCACCGAAAGCATACCATCGAATGAAGTTGCATCATCCCTGGTTTCCGGAGTTCCAATAATTACTCATGTAAGCGTAAGAAGCACCTCTGTGACCAACGGATCGATTTTCGTAAGCTGGAAAAAACCGGACAGGCTTGATACAATTCCTGCATTGGGTCCTTATGAATACCTGATCTACAGGGCAGACGGAATTATAGGAACAACCTTTACACAAGTGAGATCAATTCCGACAGTTAACCTAAATGACACTGTATTCATTGATACACTGCTTAATACCCAGGCAAGAGGCTATATTTATAAGATTGAATTATATAACAATGCACCAGGCAACAGATTTCTTGTCGGAGAGCCTGGATTTGCATCATCTGTTTATCTGACTGCAAACCCGGGAGACAAAAAAGTAAGGTTTGTAATTACACGTAATGTACCGTGGATAAACACAAGGTATGATTTCTTCAGACTCAATGAGACGACATCCGCTTATGATTCAATAGGGTCGACCAACCAGCTTACATTTACCGATAACGGGCTTATCAACGGAAACCAGTACTGTTACAGGGTACGCTCAACAGGCGGTTACCCAAGTACAAATCTGCCCGGGAATCTGATCAACTTTTCGGAAATAACATGTGCCACACCTGTCGACAATGAAGCGCCGTGCATACCGGAAATAGCGGTTACCAGCCAGTGCGACAGTCTTTATAATACTGTCCGCTGGAGTATTACCGATGCCGCATGCCTTAATGATATTGCCGGGTATAAGGTTTATTATAAACTTACAACCGACGAAAATCTCTCACTTGTTACCACGATCAACGACAGAAATACGTTTTCTTACCGGCATTCTCCGGGAGAGACGGTATCGGGTTGTTATGCTGTTTCTGCTTTTGACGCTTTAGGAAATGAAGGTGACAGATCAATTATGATATGCGTCGATTCATGTAATTTCTATGAGATCCCCAATGTCTTCACACCTAACGGTGATAATATAAATGACAGGCTTATCGCTAAAACCACGGGTCTTGTAGAAAGAATTGACTTCAAGCTGTTTAACCGTAACGGTGTTCTGATATTCAAGACAGATGTACCACGGATCAACTGGGATGGAACGTACAAGGACAGAATTGTTTCGCCGGGTGTTTATTTCTATCAGTGCGATGTTTTTGAAAGGAGGATCTCTGGTCTTGAACAATTCCACCTCTCAGGATTTGTACATGTTATTACTGAACAGGGGGCTAAGGTCCTTAAGGAAGAGTTAAAATAAAATCTGAAGGGAAAAGATGAAAAAGTTAATAATTTTGATGCTGGTAATTTCTTATGCCGGCATCTTGTCCGGACAAACATCTGCAGATTTTGTGCTGAAGGGCAAAGCCCTGATTGATGCGGGAAAATCGGAAGAAGCGATCAATACCCTGACTGAGGCGCTGCAAACTATAAATGAAAGTAATCTTTATCTCCTGAGGGCTGACGCCTTTATGCTGAAAGGAGATTATTCACAGGCAATAAGTGACCTTAATTCAGCAAACAAACTGCAGCCATCTTCAGGTGAATACGGGCTTGCAAGGATTTATTCACTGAAAGGGGATGCTGCAACAGCTGTTTACCATCTGGAGGCAAATCTGAAATCTTCTTATAAGAAAAGTGAAAAGGAGATAATGCTGGATCCATCTTTCGGCACCGTAGAAAACAGAGCTGAATGGCGTCAGTTATGGAAAAAAGAGTGGTATAGTATTTCCGAAAAAGGTGTATCGGAAATTGAATATAATATTTCGAAGGGTAATTCAGGCGATGCCAGGTCGGTGTTGTCGGGGCTTTCAAAAGAGTATGCCGGGGATGACGGCCTTGTTTATGCCGGCGCGCTTATCAGTTTCTCTGAAACCAGATATCAGGAAACAATTAAAGCCGTTTCAGGTCTCCTGAGCAAAGATCCGGACAACGAAAAGTACCTGCGGCTTTTAGCCCGGGCCCAGGAAGCAGGCGGAAATCAGGCTGGTGCTTCAACTACCTATACCACTCTTCTTAATCTCGGGATCCCTGATGCTGAACTGCTTCTCCTGAGGGCAGAATGTTACAGAAAAACCGGTGAAACCGGCAAAGCGATAGGGGATGTCAGCAAATATCTCGAATTATATCCCGGCAATAAGAAAGCATTGAGCTTTGCAGGAAAAGCTGAATCTGCATCCGGCGATAATATCAAGGCGCTGGAGTATTTTTCCGAGAACCTGAAACTTCACCCTAATGATGCCCAATGTTATACAGACAGGGCAAATTCATATTTTTTATCAAAGTCATGGAACTGGGCGATAAAAGATTACAGCATGTCGCTCGATCTTCAGCCTGAGAATTCTGAGGTATGGCTTAACAAAGGGATTGCGCTGCTTAATTCGGGCGACATAAATGACGCCTGTCATGATTTTAGAAAGGCCTTCAGCCTTGGGAACAAAAAGGCTACCGAATTAATCAGCAGGAACTGTATCAAATAGGGGAGACTGCCCTAACTTTCCCCTCCTTTTGAAGGAGGGGTCGCCTGACCAGAGCAAAGAATATTAATTAAGTAAAGCTTACTTGGTCAGGCGGGGGTGGTTGAAAGCAACCGGATTGATCGGAAGGGTGCATTAAATAAGTGAGGCTGCCGGGTGATCACCTTGTATTTCTTAAGATCTTATCGAACAGATCCTGAGGCTTAAATGGCTTGAGCACATAATCGTTGATACTGAGATCCTCGATTTTATCATGGCTTTCAGACATGATGGCAGCCGTAAGAGCTACTACAGGTATATCCTTTATTCTGGGATCTTTTGACTGCCTGATTATCCTTGTTGCTTCTATTCCATCCATTACCGGCATATGGAGATCCATTATCACAAGGTCAAAATCCTCCTTTTCAAGAATATCGAGCGCTATTTTACCGTTTTCGGCATGGGTCACCTTAACTCCCCAGCCGGTCAGAAATTTATTGGCAACAAAAAAGTTTATTTTATTATCCTCGGCAACAAGTATCCTTTTTCCTTCCAGTCCGGCGCATGGTTCCGATGTCTCTCCTGTCTGTATGGTTTCAGCTTTTTCAGGTATGCCAAAGGGGAGTGAGAATTTAAATGAGGAACCTATTCCCGGTTCACTTTCAAGTTCAATTACGCCTCCCTGGAGTTCAACAAGCTTTTTACAAATCGAAAGGCCAAGTCCGGTTCCTCCGTAATGTCTTGTTGTGTCAGCCGAAGCCTGCGTAAAGCTGTCAAAGATCACTTCATGTTTGTCCTTTGGAATGCCAAGACCTGTGTCCTTAACCTGAAACTCAATAATAGTTCTGTCAGACTTGTGATCCAATTCTTTTATTATTACATAGATGCTTCCCTTCTGGGTGAACTTCAATGCATTTGAAAGAAGATTTGAAAGAATCTGGTTAAGCCGGATGGAATCTCCGATCACCTCTACAGGGAGATTATTTTCTTTTAATATTTCAAATTCAAGATTCTTGGACTTTGACCTGAATGAGTAGGCTCTCATGATATCTTTGAGGAAATCACTGAGGTTGAATGGGGTTTGTTCAAATACTATCTTTCCTGATTCCATCTTATTGTAATCGAGGACATCATTTACCAGAGTCAGCAGATGATTTCCTGAAAACCGTAATGTCTTTATGAAATCCATCTGATCTTCCCTCGGATTACCCTGAAGCAGCAGATTGGTTATCCCAATGACTTCGTTAAGCGGTGTTCTGATCTCATGGCTCATCGTCGACATGAATTGCTGCTTGGATTGCGCAGCTTCTTCAGCTTTCTGGCTTGCCGATAATGACATTGTCAAGCATTGTTCTTCTCTGAATAGCAATAGCTATCTGATTGGCAATAAATTCAAGAACATTTAGATCCTCCTGTGAGAACTTATTTTCATCATGATAATCCTGCAAGGCCATGACACCTATGATCTCCTTATCAGCTTTTAGAGGAACCCCCATCCAGATTTTGCATGGTGCGCCGACAAGGTCAATATCACCTGAGTTTTCCAGGTTTCTCAGATCGGTTTCTTTGAGAAGGACAGATTTTTTAAGTCCGATTACCCACCGGGTAATTGTTTTACGGGCCGGAAGTTTGTCAAAATTGTCTTTTTCATCCGCGAAGAAAGGCATTGAAAGAGTGTCGCTCTTCCTGTCATATAGTGCGATAAAGAAATTATTGGTGTCCCAGATCTTGCTGAGTTCATGGACTATTGTCGGGTAAATATCTTTTACATCCATCTGGTTCAGGGCGGCAGTTGAGATGTTGTAAAGGATCTCCTGTATAAGCTGGCTTTTCCTCTCAAGTGAGATATCCCTGTAAATCCCAAGGTATGCAGCGATTTCGCTGTTGATTATAATATTGGTTGCAATAAGGGAAACCTGGATCCTGCGGCCGGACTTGTCTTTTCTTATAGTCTGCTTTATAACTTTTTTTCTTTCGCTGGTAATCGAGTCGATGCTGATAGCCTCGCTTAACATCTCCTCCGGAACAATCAGGTCATCAATTTTCTGGCCAATCACCTCATTAACAGTGTAACCAAACAGATTTGTGAATTCTTTGTTTATTGAGGTAATGTCCCCTTGTCTGTCGATTATTGCAATAGCTTCGGGTATTGAATCAATGAGGTGTTCAAGAAAAGCCTTTTCCCTGCTGATCTGATCCTCATATTCCTTATGCTTGCTTATATCTGTGACAACGCCACGGTATCCGGTTATCCTGCCCTGACGGAACAGTCCGAAGGAATGTGTAAGAATAGGAACATAGGTGCCGTCTTTTTTTCTGGCATTGTACTCGTTGCTTGAAATCTGTTCAGGGGATTTTAATTCCTTCAGGTTTATTATCATCCTGCCATAGCTGTCGGGAAAGAGCCTGGATATGTGAATTCCCGAATCAAGATCCTCCTTATTATACCCGAAAAACTTCAATCCCTGTGAATTTGAATATATTATCCTGCCTGTCATGTCCACCTCATAGATCATTTGGGGCAGCATCTCAGCAAATTCTTCAAAAATTCTCTTGTGCAGGTCGAAAGGTTGGACCTCAGTATTATCCCCGTTTTTGATTTTCAGGGAATCGAGTTCCTCTTTTAGTCTTTTATGGGAATCCAGAAGCTCTTCGTATTTTTCTTTATAATCAGTCATTTCCGGTATAAAAATCCGATCTAAAAATAGAAAATAATAATAAATAAAGATCTTTTACAAAAACGCTAATTATGCCCGGGGATTTTAGCGGCTGTCCTGTTTTTTTTTGTTTTCTCAGAATAGTACCTGCAAAAATCCCTCAATCCGCATTGTCCGCAGAGCGGATTTCTTGCTTTACAGATGTATCTGCCATGTAGAATCAACCAATGATGTGCATTGTGCATCAACTCATCAGGAATGTTTTCGGAAAGCTGAGTTTCAACACTTAAAGGGGTTTTTGCATTCCTGACCAGACCAATTCTGACCGAAACCCTGAATACATGGGTATCGACAGCCATTACCGGCTTATTGAAAGCTACAGATGCCACAACATTTGCTGTTTTCCTGCCTACGCCCGGCAACCGCTGCAACAATTCAGGTTCGGACGGGACGATGCCATCAAAATCCCTGAGAAGCATCCTTGCCATTCCTGATAAGTGGTTTGCCTTGCTGTTGGGGTAGGTACATGATTTGATCAGTTCAAATATCGCTGATGGTTCAGCCAAAGCCATCGATCTGACATCGGGAAATTTTTCAAGCAACAGGGGGGTTATAATATTTACCCTCTTGTCGGTACACTGGGCTGATAAAATGACTGCCACAATAAGCTCAAAAGGATCGGTCCAGTCAAGTTCGGTTTCAACAACCGGCCTGTTTTTCTTAAAGTACTCGAAAGTAAGTCTGTATCTTTCTTTTAATGTCATTGAAATAAAAATAGCAGTGTGCGAAAGTTAACACTTTTTATCTTTGCGGAATGGATTGCATGCAAAAGCAGTCCAATTTTCACCTCAATAACCAGGTGTTTATTTAAAGTAACGGAATGATTTCATACCTTTAACCAACATTAAAAAAAAAATTGGAGAAAATAGTCATAAATACAAACGGTTCTTCGTCAGAAGTACTTGTGGGAGCAAGCTGGGAGTCAGTACGTGAATTGCTTCCTGGTAATGGTGTGGTGATTATCACCGACAGCAATGTAAAGCGAATATATGGTGACAGGTTCCCTGAATTTCCTGTATTTGCGGTTAAAGCCGGCGAGGCAAGTAAAAAACTTGAAACTATCGAGAGTCTTGCAGAGCAATTTCTTGACCTGGGTATCGACAGAACAGGGTTTATACTTGGCATCGGAGGCGGTGTTGTTTGTGATATCGCGGGGTTCATGGCATCAATATATATGAGGGGGATCAGGTGCGCCTATGTTTCGACATCTCTTCTTTCGCAGGTTGACGCCAGCACAGGCGGAAAGAACGGAGTTAACCTCGGAAGCACCAAAAACCTGCTTGGATGTTTCAGGCAGCCTGAATTTGTGATCTGCGATCCCTCCATGTTAAAGACTTTGCCTGAAGAGGAATATTTTTCAGGTTTGGCTGAACTAATAAAGACAGCAGTTATCGGAAATGAAAAGCTTTTTGAAGTAATTGAGAATAATTATGAAGGATTGATCAGCAGAAATTCTGATTTACTTACCCTTGTTGTATCCATGGCTGTTAATTTTAAGGCATCAGTTGTGTCCGAAGATGAAAAGGAGACGGGACTCAGGCGGATACTCAATTTTGGGCATACTTACGGTCACGCCATTGAGCTGTATAAATCATTCCGGCACGGTTATGCGGTTGCTTCAGGTATGGCGCTGGCTACTGATTATTCTTTTGAAAAAGGGTATATCACAAAAGAAGAATGTGAACGGATATATAATGTGCTGAAAGCCTATAAACTCCTGCGAAAATCTGACATTCCTGAAAATCAGATCGGTCAGCTGATTCTGCACGATAAGAAGAAAGCAGGCAGCGACATGTATTTTGTTTTTGCTGAAGGTATAGGAAAGGCAAGGGTTGAAAAAATTACCGTGAGTGAAGTTGTGGATTTTTACAATAAAAATAAACCCCGATAAAACTATTGTTATGAATTCTTTTGGCACTCTTTTCAGGGTCTCACTTTTTGGGGAGTCGCATGGGATTGGAATCGGAGTGGTTATCGATGGCAGTCCGCCTGGCATTGCTGTTCAGGCAGAAGATTTTGCAGCTGATCTCTCAAGAAGAAGGAGCGGAAGTATTGGTACAACAAAACGTCATGAAGCTGATCAGCCTGAGATTATTAAGTGGTATCTACAACGGTGCAACCACAGGATCGCCAATTACAATAATTACAAGAAATGCGGACAAGATCTCAGGAGACTATGAGGATTTTAAAAGTATACCCAGACCCGGACATGCCGATTATGTTGCAGGTATTAAATATTCGGGTTATTCAGATCTGAGGGGAAGCGGCCATTTTTCAGGCAGGATTACATGGGGCCTGGTTGCTGCCGGTGTGATCGCAAAAATGATACTCCGCCCTGCTGAAATTTCTGCAAAACTTATTTCAGCAGGAGGAATGACAGATATTGACAAGGCAATTGAACGTGCAATGGCGGATGGCGACACAATAGGGGGGATAATAGAATGCAGGGTTAAGAATCCCCCTAAGGCTCTTGGAGAACCTTTTTTCTATTCAATTGAATCTGCTGTCAGTCATATGATCTTTTCAATACCCGCAATCAAGGGCATTGAATTCGGTTCAGGCTTTGCTGCTGCCGCAATGAAAGGATCGGAACACAACGACAGGTTTACCGACAGCTCGGGGACAACTGCAACCAATAATGCCGGAGGGATTAATGGCGGAATCACAAACGGCAATGAAGTGGTTTTCAGGGTTGCAGTAAAACCAACTTCTTCTACAGGAGTTGAACAAAACACTTTCGATTTCTCCAGGGGAGAGATGACCAGCCTTAAGGTAAAAGGGCGCCACGATACATGTATTGCTCTCAGAATGCCTGTTATTGTTGAGGCTGCTGCTGCTATTGCCATGGCTGACCTACTTCTTATCGACAGGGGTATTTACGGACCAAGAAGCTCCGGGTAGGGTTCTGATTACTTAGCAACAGCTTCAATTCTGAGGGATCTCGTGGTAGATCCTGTAATCCTGAACCTGTTGTCGATCCTTTCTCCGATGATCCATACAATGTTTCCTCCCGACTCCAGGATGAGGGTATGCTCCTTCCTGGTCAACGGATATTTCAAATCGATAAAATAGTCGCTTAATTTCTTTTTCTTCTCCATGCCTAACGGGAAAAAATAATCACCTGTTTGCCAGGATCTTATAATCATCGGAAATATCACTTTATCAAGATCCAGAAATGCTACACACGGATCATCGGGTATTTTAAAACCAGGGTCAACTTCAACTATTTCTACCGACACAATACAAGGAATATCAAGGAAATCGGTAATTTTATTTTAATTTCATAGCCCATCGGCATTCTTTCAAGAGGAGCAATAATAAGTTCTTCCCTGTTTTTAAACAGCCGGTGGGAGTGGGTGTAAATCTGCCCTCCTGTCTTGCCATTCACCACATTGATCAGGTCTTTGATCACACTTGCCTGTAATTCCGTATGGCCTGAACAGCTCAAAAAGAACAGTACTATTTTGCAAATATTCCCTTAGCTCATTAATCCTGAATATAATTTCAGCATCTTTTACAGCTGATATGCGGTCCCTCAGGCTGCCGATGTATGACGAAACGATTTCATTAATTCCTGCCAGCCTGCCTGCGGTTTCATTAAGAGTTTCTTCTACTGATGGATTTATTTCCTTCAGGACAGGAACGACAAGATGCCTGATCTTGTTCCGGGTGTACTTTGTTTCTGCATTGGATTTATCCTCACGGAACAGAACATTCTGCGAATCGCGGTAATCTGCGATCCTGCGACGGGTTGCAAAAAGAAGCGGCCGTACGATCCTGTTGGAGACCGGCCTCATTCCTGTAAGACCTGTGATGCCGGTCCCGCGGGTAAGGTTGATAAGGAGGGTTTCAATATTGTCGTTAAGGTTATGGGCAACTGCAATAAAGTCGAAACCAGTTTCAGTCCTGATCTTTTCAAACCATTCATACCTTAATTCCCGTGCGGCCATCTGGATGGAAATACCGTGTTGCCTGGCGTAGGCCCTGGTTTCGAACCGTATCGGGTAAAAGGGGATGTGGTTTTCTGAGGCAAATACCCTGACGAGGTCTTCATCCTTATCCGATTCCTCCGGCCGCAGGCAAAAATTGCAGTGGGCTATCCCGGTTTTATAACCTGCTGCAAGGAACAGATGTGCCATCACCATTGAATCTATTCCTCCGCTTACTGCAAGAAGTATCCGGTCATTCTTCCCGAAAAGGTGGTTCTCTTCTATGTATTTCGCGAAATCATCAAGCATGGTCCTGCCTCCTGAATCTATCTGTAAGGCAAGGTTGAAGGCGGTCCGGGTTCGAAGTTATAAGGCTTCAGCAATTGTTCCCCTGAGACAGACAGGTGATTAACCGAAGAATTCAGCGGCAGATTGGGGAAAAATCCTAATCGGATCTGTAAAGTATTAAGGATCAGGTTGTCATTTCGTATCCTGATACCTAATCCGATTGCCGAGAGATATTCTCCGCTGCCTACAAACTCATTTGTTCCGAACAGATAACCAAGGTCGGCAAAGCCGAAAACCGCGAACTTGAATCCATAAAAATTGACAGGGCTGAACAAAACGGATTCAATGCTTAAAGAAAGTCTTTGCGCCCCGCATATCGAGTCATTTCTGAATCCGGAAAAGCCGTTTTCGCAGTTAAATACCAGAGCTTCATCAAGATATCTGTCAAAACCCCTGGTATAGTCGACTTCCAGAAAATTTCTCATCCTGTACCTTCCGATTAACACCAGGTTTGAAATATAATTTGTTCTAACCGACAGCATCCCCTGTTCTGTCCTTCCCCTGTTTAAAAAAGTGGCAAATCCTGCCGAACTGTAGAAATATCCTATTCTTTTGATCGATTCTCCTATAGAAAGCGTTGCCCCAAGATATGTTCTCTCCTTGAATTCATTTATTTCCTTTGCGTAAGTAAAATTCAGCAGACCACCGTATGGAATATCCTCTGTCCGGCCGTATCCGTAAATCAGGCTTGCCTTATAATATTTCTGAATTGAAAATGATGCGGAAGCCAGAAGCATCTTATATCTCTGCAGACGGTGAAATGAATCGGGAAGGATATAAGGGCGTGCAAATACATTATTATTGATATACCTTGCCCCGATGATAAACCTCGAAACAGATTCTTTATTTAAAAGGAATGATCTTGATAGCCAGTAATCCTGCAAATTGTACTTTACCTGGGCAGGTTGTTCAAGTGTGTCGAGGTCATCTGTGGTAAACATTTCCCTGACAGAAATACCGCCTGCGTATTTTGTTGCAGAGCTTACGAATTTCCGGCTTAGATCGAATCCGTAGGTCTTCTTCCCGAGTCCGTCAAGGTAGTACATATTCAGGTCGATGAAGGTCTTTTTAAAGTTGTTGACAAGGTAATGAACTCCGAAACCGGGTGAGTCTGAATATCTTTTATCAAATGGAACTTCAATCCCAAACTCATGTCCCATCCCGAAAACATTCTTTTCGAACACTGAAAAAGAGCCTTTGTCGAAGCCTCCGGGTTCTATATCTGCTCCAAGCGAATATACATCTTTGGTCACGACGATGACATCAACCTGGTTTTCAGTTACCGGGACAAGCATTATCCTGGCATCGTCGATAAAGGGGAGCTGCCTGATAAGTCTTTCGTTATCGCTCAGGATCAGGGAAGATACAGTATCACCTTCAGTAAAGAGTATGTTTTTGCGGATTATAGCTTCACTTGTATTGAAATGGGTATTATTGAGAAACTTTTCAAGATCGTTGGGTTTATTCAACCCGGGTGTGTTAATGTCTGTTCCAAAAACATTAAGTCTCTGAACTACAATTTTACGTATGATCTTGCCTGTATATCCCTGGTAATTTTTATAGCTGGGACCGGTAATCTCCTTTTTAACCGATGGTTCGTGCTGGATGATTACGAAATCATACAGCTTCCTGGTAATAAGGGTTTTCGAAGCTTTGTTTTTAAGGGAATCGAGGAAGACCAAAGTTCTTTCATCTGCCGACAAGGTCGAAGGGATTAAACCTGCTGGTAAATAAAATGGAGAACCCGTATACGACAATCTGATAATGTCAATGTCAATTGCCGCGATTCTCGCAGGGAAATTGATCAATGAATCAGAATCGGCTGGTTTTTGGGAATAAACGGTACTGCTGAGGAGCAATAGTACCGTGAAAGGTAAAATTTTAGAAGATCTCCGGTGTTTTCTTATAACAGTGGTTTCAGGTTTCATGCGGAGTGCTATTCAACACATCATCAGAGTTAAACTGGAATCCAAGTCGTTTACCTGTTATCACCCTTGAATGTTGAATCTTAGCTTCGGCCTGTCCTACTGTCGCAATTTTGACAGTATCGTATGGCGGAACAAGCAGATCAAATTCAAGGGAATATTGTATTGCCGTTGAAATAATAAGTTGAAGAGCAGGTCTGGTAAGGGCGTCATTCCCGTAATTTGAAAACAGCATTCCCATTTGTCTCTTCCCCTCAACCAGATACTGATTCTCATGGTTGATAAATATCCGTGCGATAAGGTAACCGAGATCATCGAATCTTGAATATTTAAATGAGTCGAACAGGAAATTGTAAATATTGATTATCCCGGAGTAAGCATTGTACTTATTTTTCTGAATATAAGCGGTTTTCCAGGCCGGATGCTCCCTGTCGAACTGGAAGATATTGGAATGCATGCTGAAAAGGAGTATATCGCCGGCTACCTTTAGCTGGGCATCAAAACTGCTTCTGTCTGTATATTCCATTTTGATCCTGGGATCGGTATTCCCCAGATTTGTATTTACATCCTTTGAAAAGGTTCTGAGAATATCCTTAACTACTCCAAACCATTCGAAGGTATTGTCGTATACTTTTTGTTTTAAAATGGATTTTTCTTTAAGTGTGCCTACGATGGTCAGTTTCTTGGATTCCAGTTCCGACATGTTGTAACTTTATTATATTACGGCGGCTAAATTAGCAAATATAAATTTAATTGAATTTTTTATAAGGAAAAAAACCTGAGATCCTTTAACTGCGAAGGGCTTCACATTTGCGGAATAATCAGGAACATTACACAAGGTTCCACTGAGAAAAAGCCGAATGTAAAGTACTGAATTTAAGTTTGATAACTATGGGGTTGTTGAAAAAGTCCATTGTTTAGAACCTTCGTGAAAATCTTTGAAAGACTTTGTGGTTAAAACATAAATTATTGAACCACAAAGTGATCACAAAGTTATGCCACTAAAGAACACAAGGGTGAAAACATTGCCAAAAAATAAATTCTTCAGACAACCCCAGGCCAGGTCAGAATGACAGGGCTCTGGTGGTTGAACAGGGGGGAGTGAAGCGGGCCCAAAAGCCTTATTAATAAGATCTTGCAAAGAGTACACGTCTTTTTGACGGTTTTCCCGAATATATGCACTTTCCTTCCTCTTCAGGGCTGTCGAACGGTATGCATCTTATTGTGGCCTTGGTCTCTTCCTTTATCTTTTCCTCTGTTTCGGGAGTCCCATCCCAGTGAGCCATTATAAATCCTCCCTGATTATCAAGTATTTCCAGAAATTCACTCCATTTGTCAATGTAAAAAGTGTTTTCGTTCCTGAATTTAAGAGCCTTGTTGTAAATATTGACCTGAATCTCTTCAAGAAGCAACGGCAGCCGTGCAGTGATATTCTGAACCGGAATAGTCTCTTTTTCAAGGGTATCCCTGCGGGCAATCTCCACAGTACCGTTTTCAAGATCGCGGGGACCCATTGCAAGCCTGACAGGAACTCCTTTAAGTTCATAATCCGCAAACTTCCAGCCCGGTTTATTATTTTCCCGGTCATCATATTTAACCGAGATCCCCATTTTCTCCAGTTCATCTTTGATCAATTTTGCTTTTTCCGATATCCTGCCAAGCTGTTCCGAAGTTTTATAAATCGGAACAATCACTACCTGGAGAGGCGCCAGACGTGGTGGCAGGATAAGCCCGTTATTATCGGAATGGGCCATTATCAGAGCACCAATCATCCTTGTCGACAAACCCCACGATGTTGCCCATACATAATCAAGTTTACCTGTCCTGTCAGTGAACTGGACATCGAAAGCTTTTGCAAAATTCTGTCCGAGAAAATGGCTCGTCCCGGCCTGAAGGGCCTTGCCGTCCTGCATCAGAGCTTCAATTGCAAAGGTATTGATAGCTCCGGCAAAGCGCTCGTTTTCGCTCTTGTATCCTCTTATAACAGGAAGTGCCATGTAGTTCTCGGCAAAATCAGCATAAACATTTATCATCCGTTCTGTTTCTTCGACTGCCTCTTCCCTGGTGGCATGTGCAGTATGTCCTTCCTGCCACAGGAATTCAGCAGTTCTCAGAAACAGTCTTGTACGCATTTCCCACCGTACAACATTTGCCCACTGATTAATCAGGATCGGAAGATCGCGGTACGACTGTATCCAGTTTTTATATGAGTTCCAGATAATTGTTTCGGAAGTCGGCCGGATGATCAGTTCCTCTTCAAGCTTTGCAGCAGGATCAACAATTATTCCCTTGCCGTTTTCATCTTTTTTAAGCCTGTAATGTGTAACAACTGCACACTCTTTGGCAAATCCTTCAACATGGGCAGCTTCCCTGGTGAAGAATGATTTTGGGATAAAAAGAGGGAAATATGCATTGACATGACCTGTAGCTTTGAACATTTTGTTGAGTTCAGCCTGGATGTTTTCCCATATCGCATAACCATATGGCTTAATTACCATACATCCGCGGACCGCTGAGTTTTCAGCCAGATCTGCCTTGATAACCAGGTCGTTATACCATTGAGCATAATTCTCGTCCCTGTTTGTTAAAAACTTTGCCATTCTTTGGTATGGTATTTGATTTATATGTATTAATAAATTGGTTGGTAAAAATAGACAAAACTTGGAGAATTAAAAAAACAGGAGGTTCATCATGAAAGCAAAATATTACATCGGAATTTTATCGGCCCTGGTTCTTTCAGGCATGCCTGTAAAAGCACAGTACGCCGGTTTTGGTAATTACAGCAATGTTGCCTCCGTAACTGTAACAAATAACTACCATGGTGATTATGATTATTATTACTCATCGAGGATAAACAGGTTTCACAGAAGCTATGTTGCATTTAATTACTATTCTCCTGTTTTCACCGAAACCTACTGGTATAGTTACAGCCCATATACCTGGGGTGCCAGCATTTACAGGGGAGGTCTTGGTTTCAACCTGGGTTACAATTATTACTATCCGCTTTATTACGGGTCCGATTACTTTTATGATTATGGTTGGTACGATCCTTTCTTCAGCAGTTCATACTACTGGGGATATGAGCCCTACTACGCCTACTGGTACACTCCGGTAATAGTAAATCTGAGGTTCGGTAACAGATGGGATAACCACTACCGCGGATGGAATGGCCACAACCACATGAACGACTCTTATTGGAGAAACGGTTACAGGCCTGTTTTTAACGATTCTCCTTCCACAATTTATTCTACAAGGAATTCGACAAGAAACAGTACTCCGGCAGGTACTAACGATGGAAGGTATCAGTCGGGAAGATCCGAACCGGGTTCAGCATCCGGACAGGCTAGCGTATCAAGAAGGGATGCTTCCACAAGCAGCTCAACCCAGGTAAGCAGGACACGTCCGCAGATCAGCACCAATACCGGCAGCGCCCGCACCAGTGAAACCAGGAGAAGCAGCGTCAGCACATCTGTTTCCGGCGGCAGTAATACGAACCAGGAGGCAACCGGAAGCGAAGCTCCTGCTGTCAGAAGGCAGACTCAGACCGGATCCGCCCCGGCCAGGTCATCAGGAAGTGTAAGTGCACCGGCATCAGAAGGCAGAAGATCCTCAGTTTCTGCAGTCAGTGCTCCGTCGCAGAACAGATCGGTGAGCAACCCCGCAGGAAATTCTTCTTCCGGAAGGAGGGAATCAACGATATCGCAGACCCGTACCACAACCGGAACAGAATCGAACAGTCAGGCCTCGGGCAGGTCGGATTCAAAAGGAGGCAGGAGAAAATAAAATACACCCCCTGCCCCCTAAATGGGGTTCACCCGGGGCAGATTTGAGTTCAGGTAAGGAACATAAGAAAGGTATTTAAGTGACCCACATTGAAAATAAATTGTATCTTAGAAAAAAATATTAAATTTGCTAAACTGTAAAAAGAATGTTTAAAAATTAACAATTGGTATAATATTTGAGAGTTAATCAATAGACTAATAGGAAATAAAATGAAAGCATTATATTACATATTCGGAGGTGCCCTTCTAACACTTGCATCCTGCTCATCCGGACTCTATGTGGGATCTGAATATGATGATCTTTACTATTTGCCTTCAGACCAGCCTGTTACAAGGGTTCAGACCCAGGCGAACAGACAGGTTGCCGAAGGGAATCTGAGGTCGGGTGATTATTATGATAATATATATGCAGCTGACACACTTGTTTCAAAAGAATATTCAGATGCTGTAGATTATGATGATGCAACACTCTATGACAATAATTCGCTGAGAGATTATGGTTATTACGACAACTACTCATATACCGGCAGGTTGAGGAGATTCTACGGGAATTACTTCGAACCTTACTGGAGAGATCCTTTTTACTCCAGCTGGTATCCATCATTCGGATTTAATTATTATGGCGGATCTCCTTTCTTCAATTATTATGATCCGTTCTACTATGATTATTATGATCCCTTCTACAGTCCCTATTACTACGGAGGGTTATACGGAAGCTATTACGGGGGAATGTTCGGCAGGTATTCACCTTTCTACGGATCCTACTATTCACCATATTACTACGGAAACTACTACAGCAGGGGTAATGATAATTATGGTGTGAATTACGGAAGAAGGGAAAGGGCAAGTAATCTTTCAACAAAATGGGGTGGAGGCTCTACTCCGGCAAACGGCACTTCCTCCAGAAGAGGCACCGGTATTTCAACCGGAACGGGCGGGGCTTTGCTTCCTGGCGGATCACAGGCAGTTACCGGTTCAAGAAGAACCGTAACACAGTCTGTCGGTTCCCAGCAGGCAGGTACATCCAAATCAACGCAGGAAGCCGTTAAGTCGGGAAGTGGTACCGTCAGCGGGACCCAGTCAAGAAGGGCTGTCACCACTACCAGGCCGGAATATAACTCCGTGAACAGAAGCTATACGCCGAGCTACAGCAATCCAAGGTTGAGCACACGTCCATCTTATAATAACACAAGAGTTAATTCAAACGCCGGTCAGTATAACAATCCGGGCAGCAACAGCAGGGTAAACACCACCACACCCGCCAGATCAGGTTCTCAATCGAATCCCAGCTACTCAAACAGCAGGAGAACCAGTACATCCTCCTCCTCGTATTCTCCAGCACAAAGCAGATCAGGCTCCTCTTACAGCGCCCCCAGAAGTTATTCTGTACCGTCAGCATCAAGGAGAAGCTCCTATAGCAGTCCGTCCTCTTCCGGGTCAGTTGGAAGCAGATCGTCCTATAGCAGCGGGTCTTCATCCGGTTCCATGTCAAGAAGCAGTGGTTCCTACTCAGGATCATCATCTTCGGGTTCATCTTCATCAGGTTCATCTTCATCAGGCTCATCGTCTGGCGGCAGCAGAAGGAGATAGTTCAAAACAATATATATTAAGACTTTTAAATCCATTCTGATTCAGAGTGCAGGTATAGTTTTAACCAAAAAACAAAAAATAATGAAAAGAATAACACTGATCATAGCAGCAGCATTCCTGACTCTCTCCGGGACCTTTGCCCAGAATGTCGATGATGCTTTGAGATATTCCCAGATTTTCTATGGCGGTACTGCCAGGTTCATGTCAATGGGTGGTGCATTTACAGCTCTTGGCGGTGATATGTCGACCTTTAGCCAGAACCCTGCAGGAATAGGCGTTTTCAGATCATCAGAGATATCCTTTACACCTCAGCTTTTTCATATTGGTACTTCAGCAAATTTTCATGGTCTTTCAAAGGATTACCTGTATAACTTTAATATCGGGCAGATAGGTATTGTAAGCAATTTAATAACAAATGCAAAGGAATCAGGGCTTATATCGCTGAATGTTGGATATTCATTTAACAAAACCAATAATCTGAATTCATCCATAAGAATTCAGGGTAACAGCAGCTCAAACTCACTTGCCGATGCATGGGCCGACCAGAGTTCAGGAACTTACTATTCGGACCTGGAAGGTGCCGCAGGAATCGCATTTGATGCCTAGATATTTGATACAATAACAGGCTCCGGGGCAACAAGCTATGGAACTGTATTCTCGAATTACGGCGACAATCCCCCTTCAATCTACGGGCAGAACATAAGGCGCCTGATAAACAATGAAGGCTACACAGGAGAACATGCCTTTTCAATAGGAGGCAATTACTCGAATAAGATCTACTTCGGAGCTACCCTGGGGATAAACAGGTTGAAGTACACGGGACATTATGAGCATCAGGAAACAGCTGACTATAATCTCGTCTCCGGGTTTGAAAATTTTACCTATACCGAACATTTTGAAAATACAGGAACAGGTATTTCATTCAAAATGGGGGCAATTTTTAAACCTGTTGAATTTTTACGGATAGGGCTCGCATTCCATTCCCCGACACTTTACAGGATCAATGAATACTACTATGATAATGTAAATTCAAATTTCACAGGGAATGAACATTACGAATTTGAAAACGAACCCACAAGATATAGTTACGCCCTGACTACACCATTCAGAGCTCTTGCAGGCGTAGCTGTTCAGATCCAGAAAGTCGCCCTTCTGAGTGCAGATTATGAATTTGTTGACTACACCTCTGCAAGATTCTCAGAAACAGGTGATAATTACGATTACAGCGAAAAGAACAGTGCAATCAAAAATACGCTGAAGCCAACAAGCAATATACGTCTCGGAGGTGAATACAGATGGAACAAGGTTTACTTCAGGGGCGGTTACGGCTATTACGGCAAGGTTTTTCAGTCAGGGGAAGTTAATGATGATATGGATTATAATTCAATATCATTCGGTCTGGGCTTCAGGGAAGAAAATCTTAATGTTGATTTCGGCTATACAAATATTAAGAATCCTCAAAGATATATCCTCTACAATACAGCTGAAGAGACTGCCCTGGCCAATCTGAGTACAGGAAGAAATCTTTTTACCGTCACCGTAGGCTATAAATTTGGCTACTAATACTTTGAGTTACTTCTGATTTCAGAGGCTGTTGATTAAGGCAACAGCCTCTTTTTTTTGCCTTTATTCTCCGGCCTCTCCCCCTCAATCCCCCTCTCCCAGGAGAGAGGGGGAAGCCCCTCCCTCTTGGGGGAGGGGTTTGGGGAGAGGCCTTGCTGTACAGTTAGTTACATCCGGATGTTTATATAAAATAAAAACTTACGACAATATATATAAGCGCCAAAGAAATACGTATTATTTATAAAAGAAATACGTATTATTCTCCGGCCTCTCCCCCTCAATCCCCCTCTCCCAGGAGAGAGGGGGAAGCCCCTCCCTCTTGGGGGAGGGGCTTGGGGCAAGGCCGTGCATAACAGTTTGTTACATCCGGATGTTTATATAAAATAAAAACTTACGACAATATATATAAGCGCCAAAGAAATACGTATTATTTAAAAAAGAAATACGTATTATTCTCCGGCCTCTCCCCCTCAATCCCCCTCTCCCAGGAGAGAGGGGGAAGCCCCTCCCTCTTGGGGGAGGGGTATGGGGCAAGGCCTTGCATAACAGTTTGTTACATCCGGATGTTTATATAAAATAAAAACTTACGACAATATATATAAGCGCCAAAGAAATACGTATTATTTATAAAAGAAATACGTATTATTCTCCGGCCTCTCCCCCTCAATCCCCCTCTCCCAGGAGAGAGGGGGAAGCCCCTCCCTCTTGGGGGAGGGGTTTGGGGCAAGGCCGTGCATAACAGTTTGTTACATCCGGATGTTTATATAAAATAAAAACTTACGACAATATATATAAGCGCCAAAGAAATACGTATTATTTAAAAAAGAAATACGTATTATTCTCCGGCCTCTCCCCCTCAATCCCCCTTCCCAGGAGAGAGGGGGAAGCCCCTCCCTCTTGGGGGAGGGGTTTGGGGCAAGGCCGTGCATAACAGTTTGTTACATCCGGATGTTTATATAAAATAAAAACTTACGATATAAGCGCCAAAGAAATACGTATTATTTAAAAAAGAAATACGTATTATTCTCCGGCCTCTCCCCCTCAATCCCCCTCTCCCAGGAGAGAGGGGGAAGCCCCTCCCTCTTGGGGGAGGGGTTTGGGGAGAGGCCTTGCTGTACAGTTAGTTACATCCGGAGATCTTTATAAAAGAAGAACGTATGATAGCATAATTAAGCACCATTAAAAGACATATCATTTTGACGAGGGGAAAACAAAAAATTTCCTTCGGATCTCGCAGATTAGTTCTTTTGATTCCCCTCCTGGGAGGGGCTAGGGGTGGGTTCATTAAGAGATTATGCAATAGGAACATCATAGGAATGATAACAATTGCAGATTTTAGATAAGCCTGACTATGGGGTTTATTATCGTGCTATATAAGATCCGAAGATTCAGGGCCCATGTTGAAGATCAGGTCGAGAATACTCAGTCCTGGAACAAACCCCTTTTCGCCGAATACCTGGTAATAGGGCAGGGGAGCATACCCTGAGGCTTTTTTTGGTGTTATGGCATACCTGAAATCATTTTTCTTTCCTGCAACGGGCCCGAATGAAGCGGTGATGGAAATCCCCCTTTTTATTTTGAGGATATCAAGGCATATCCTCAATAATTCATCATTAAGATCGAGGAGGTATTTGTGATTCCGCATTATCGCCTTTTCAACGTTTTCAAAATAGAACTGGTAATAGGGTGACCTGTTATAGGCGGAGTTAAGTGCTCTCAGATGGACCTGCTGCCATCTTTTTGAGTAATCAATTACAATATCCCTGACCGCAATCTTCAGAGAGGCACCTTTCATCACAGGTACTGAAAGTACGAGGACACCTGATGAAGTCAGTATTTTACACCTGTTACGGTAAGTCTGTTTGATATAATTTTCTTCCCCTTCGATCAGGATGCTGCCAGCGCTTTTAATAAGGCTGAAATACTCAGCGGGAGGGAAGTAGGCAGTGGAAAGCAGAATTTCTCCCGGCATAGCCAAATATCACTTCATCTGGTTGATCATGCTGGCTGAAAATCCGGCCCCAAATCCATTATCAATGTTCACAACAGTGACCCCGGCGGAGCAGCTGGTCAGCATTGCAAGAAGGGCAGAAATTCCGCCGAAATTGGCGCCATATCCGACGCTTGTCGGAACGGCAATAACAGGTATGTCGACGAGCCCCCCGACTACCGATGCAAGTGCTCCTTCCATGCCCGCAATTACAATTATGACCCTGCAGGTCCGTATCTCCGGAAGCTTATCCACGAGCCTGTGAATGCCTGCAACTCCTGCATCGTAGATCCTTATGATCTTGTTCCCGAGAAGCTCGGCAGTAACTGCGGCTTCTTCGGCGACAGGCATATCTGATGTTCCGGCCGTGATAACCGCTATCTTGGTATCCGGAGGGGAAGGTTTCTTTTTCTGGACACTTATTATTCTTGCTTCAGGGTGAAATACCGCATCAGGGATAACCTTTTTTACTGCATCGAACATCTTCCGGTCAGCCCTTGTGCCAATAACATTATTTTCCCTCTGATACATCACCCCGAATATGGCAGCTACCTGTTCAACCGTTTTACCTGCACAATAAATAATTTCGGGATAGCCTGTGCGCATCTCTCTGTGATGATCAATCCTGGCAAAGCCGAGGTCGGTATATGGGAAATTCTTTAAGACTTCAAGAGCTTCTTCAACACTTTTGTCACCTGTTTTTACCTCTTTCAGCAGTTTTTCAATGTCTTTTCTGGTCATACAAGTTTTATTTCCGGATCAGAACTTCCTGATCTGTAACCTTCAAGATCCAAAGATACATATCTGAATCCAATTTTTTTAAGGTTACTTATAATAAGTTCCTTTTCAGGATTATGAACCATCTTTTCCATATAACCGGGCAGACATTCAATTCTTGCAAGGTCTCCGTGTATTCTGACCCTGGTGCCGGGGAAGCCAGCTTCGAACAAATAATGCTCAGCCTGCTCAACCATTTGCAGAACACCTTCAGTAATTTCAGTATTATAAGGGACACGCGTAAGCAGGCAGGCCATGGCAGGCTTATCCCAGAATGCCAGCCCCTGTTTGTGAGATATTTCCCTTATATCCTTCTTGGTCAGGCCGGATTCCAGCAGGGGGCTTCTTATTTCAAGTTCCTCCAATGCCTTCAGTCCGGGTCTGAAGCTATCTGTATCACTTGCGTTTGTTCCATCCACTACATATCTGAAACCGTTCTGACCGGCGAAGGCAATCAAATCCGTAAAAAGTGATTTTTTACAGGTATAACAGCGGTCGACCGGGTTAAACCTTATGGGTTCAGGGAATTCGAAATCAATGATCTTATGGTTTATACCGTATGTCTTAGCAAAATCAACAGCTTCTTCTATCTCAACTGAAGGAATATAGGGAGTTCTGATTGTAACTCCTATCAATTCGATTTTTTTCAGCGAGTGAGCTCTGTGCAGGAGAAATGAACTGTCAACACCACCCGAAAAAGCAACTACAATGGACTTCAAATCTTTCAGTATCGCGTCCAGCTTTTCCGTCTTTCTTTCTATCGTCTCAATTTCTGGTTCTGCAATCATATTTTGTTTTTTTTGTGAATAATTTCTGAAATTAAATAATTGTAAACTTCTTTTACAGGAACACCTGTTTCAGCTGCAATTTTTCTGCACGCTTCAAATTCAGGCTTAACCGAAACCTCCCTGCCATTGAGAAAGGAATGCTTTATTGTAACCTCACCGTATTTTGTGCTGAGATTCCTGAATTCCCTTACCAGGGTGTCTTTCTGAAATCTGAATGTCCGAAGGCCAAGTGTTGTGGATTCTGTAAAAATGATCTCTTTTATCTTGTCTGTCAGCCCGGATTCACATATAACATTCATCACTATCCCGGGTCTGCCTTTCTTCATTATCGTGTGTGAGTAATAAACATCGGAGGCTCCGGCTTTAAAGAGTCTCTCCGAGATGTAATCATAAAATTCGGGGTTCATGTCATCAATGTTGCACTGGATAAGCTGAGCCTCATGACCCGGATTTGTATTTCCTGTTTTTTCACCGATCGATACTCTCAGGAGGTTGGGAACAACCGGATGGTCCTTATGTCCGACACCGTAGGCGGTTTTTTCAAATACAACAGCGCCTGAAGCCCCAAATTCAGTACCGAGTACAGATAAGATAGCGGCTCCTGTCGGGGTGGTAGCCTCAAAATCGACTCCTCCGCTCCTGGAAGGGATTCCCTTCATGATCTCAGCGGTAGCAGGGGCAGGTACCGGCAATTTGCCGTGATCGCAATTGACGAAACCACTGCCGAGCTCAACTTCTGATATATGCACAGCCTCAACTCCCAGCGCATTAAAACAGACAGCAGCGCCAACAATATCAACAATTGAATCGATTGCACCGACTTCGTGAAAGTGAACCTCATCGACCGGAATTCCGTGAACGGCTGCTTCTGCGACAGCTACCTTCATGAAAATCTTACTGCTTAGCTTCTTGTTCTCTTCCGAGAGGGATGATCCCGCTATTATCTTTTCAATATCAGAGAGATGTCTGTGGGAATGTTCATGAATTGTCTGATTAACAGTTACTTTCGTTCCCATTATACCGTGTCTCTGATCCTTTTCGACTATCAGTTCCCACCCTTTAAGGTTTAATTTTTGCAGCTCACTGATCAGAAAATTCTTTTCTATTCCAAGATCAATCATGGCACCAAGATTCATGTCACCGCTTATTCCCGAAAAGCAGTCATAATAAAGTACTTTCATAAAAAGTGTTTTTAATTCTTAAAACAATCCAAGTTGATGAATGTTATTTAACGATAACAAACATGCCAATTACAGCCAATCCGGTTGCTAATATACAATTTACATTCAAAGTGGAATAATATAAAAAAAAGTCGTATTTTTCAGAACTTTTTTATTTATATTTTATTTCGACACTGAAAATACAATATGAGAAGAAGGGAATTTTTTAAAACATCGGCAGGAGCCGGACTTGCTGCGGGAGCAGCACTAAGTCTGGGCGGATATCAGAAGCTGTGGGCATCCTCTCCGGTTGTAGCAAGTTATGATATGATTGCGGTTATGGGAGGTACTCCTGAAGCCATGTTCGACCTCGGGATTCAGGAGCTCGGAGGAATAGGCGCTTTCGTAAAAAAAGGTCAGAAGGTACTTGTAAAACCAAATATAGGATGGGATGTAATTCCCGAACTTGGAGCCAACACCAATCCCCTGCTGGTAAAACGGATAATTGAACACTGTTTTAAGGCTGGTGCAAAGGAAGTATATATTTTTGATCATACATGCGATAACTGGGTAAATACCTACAGGAATTCAGGTATTGAGAAGGCTGCAAAAGCAGCCGGAGCCAAGGTGGTGCCAGCGAATTCGGAAAACTACTACCAACAGATTGAGATCCCCGGGGGTGTAAAACTGAAAAGTGCAAAAGTCCATGAAGTATTGCTTGAGACCGATGTATTTATCAACGTTCCTATCCTGAAAGATCATAATTCAACAAGAATGACGGCCTGCCTTAAAAATAACATGGGACTTGTCTGGGACAGAGGATTCTGGCATTCAAACAACCTTCATCAATGCATTGCCGACTATGCGCTCTATGAAAAGAAGCCCGCATTGAATATCATTGATTGTTATAATGTTATGGTGAAACATGGACCCCAGGGAGTATCGAAGGAGGATATCGTTCAGATGAAGTCCATGATACTGACAACCGATTGGGTAGCCGGCGATGCCGCGGCAGCCAAAATGCTCGGTGTTGAACCTTCACGGATCGACTATATTCCTATCGCACATAAAATGGGACTGGGGAATATGAACCTGGATTCCCTGAATATAAAGCGCATAAAAATGTAATTTCAAATGACGTCATCTTTCCTCAGAAGATTCCGGATAGGATTCTCGGTAGTTGTTCTGGTTTGCTTTATATTGATATTTGTGGACTTCAAGTCACTTGTCCCCGAGGCCTATAAAAATTATCTTTTCTACCTTCAATTTGGACCTTCACTGGTTAAATTTCTTGATTTGAGGACCCTTGCTGCAGGTGGATTTCTTATTGTTCTTGTATTGACACTGCTCTCGGGACGTACATATTGTTCATTTTTGTGCCCGCTTGGATTTGTGCAGGACGTTTTTAGCAGATTTGGAGGCCACATTAAAAAGAAATTCAGGAGATTCGGTTATAAAAAGCCATTTACCGTCATCAGGTATTCTTTATTGAGCATAACCTTGCTGGTTGCCATTATCTGGGGCATTTATATTGTAACACTCCTTGATCCGTATAGTATTTTCGGAAGGTTTATGACTTTCTTTGGCAAACCGGTTGTTCTGCTTGCTAATAATTTTCTGGCAGGTATACTTGGAAGATTTGATAACTACACACTTAACCATATTGAGATAAAAGGATTCCAGCTTGCCGCCTATTCGGTACCAACCGCTTTTTTATTGCTTGTCGCCATTCTTTCAGTTTTAAGGGGCAGGCTCTACTGTAATATGATATGTCCGGTGGGGACACTGCTTGGCTTATTCTCGAAGGTTTCACTTTTAAGGGTTAAATTCAATACGGACAAGTGTACCAGATGCGGACGATGTTCAATAGTATGCAAATCTTCATGCATTGATTTTCTGAATTACAACGTTCATGTTTCAAGATGTGTCGACTGCTTTAACTGTATCAGTACCTGCCCCGACAAGGCACTGTCGTACGGGGTTGTAAAGCTTAAGAAAGCAGAGGTCAGAACAGATGAAAGCAAACGGAAATTCGTCGCCGGATCGTTGCTGATGTTCTTTGGCTTATCTCAATTTTTGAAAGGACAGGAAAAGATTGTGCCGGTCCCTAAAAGGGAATCAACAGTCAAAGAAAACAGGACTTTCCCTGTTTGTCCTCCGGGAGCCGGATCATTTGACGATTTTACGAAACGCTGCATTGCATGTTCATTATGTATAACTGCATGCCCTAACAATGTCCTGCAACCGGCAGTGAGGCAATATGGCATTGCAGGATTAATGCAGCCCGTGATGAATTATCACAGGAGTTTTTGCACTTTTAACTGCACAGTATGCACCGAAGTGTGCCCTACATATGCATTAAAACCGCTTGCCCTTGAGGCAAAGAAATTAACCCAGCTGGGGAAAGTCATTTTCATTAAGGACAACTGCATAGTAAAGACCGAAAAGACTGCATGCGGTGCATGTTCGGAAAGCTGCCCGACAAAAGCCGTTTACATGATCCCCTATGAAGGGAACCTGTTAATCCCTGAAACAAACCAGGAGATATGCATCGGTTGCGGGCATTGTGAATTTTCTTGTCCTACAGTGCCGTACAAGGCTATCTTTGTTGACGGAAATCCCGTTCACCTTGCTGCCAAGAAACCTGAAAATGTGCAGTCAGAAATAAAAACACCTGTTGAATTTCCGTTTTGACGACAAGAGCTCCGGCCAGTAGAATAGTGAAACATGATTTTTCTCCGGGAGTGACGCAATATTCACCCTTTTGATATTGTTCCCTGTGCATTTAATTTTTTACCTCTAATACTTAAACCGCATGAATCCTTCACATATTGAACATATTGGTATTGCTGTTTCTGATCTTGAAGCTTCAATAAGCTTTTATGAAAGAGTTTTCGGACTAAAGTGCTATAATATTGAAGATGTACCGGAACAGAAAGTAAGGACTGCCTTCTTTTTAGTTGGACAAACGAAGATAGAGCTGCTTGAATCGACTGATCCTGAAGGCCCCATTGGAAAATTCATTGAGAAGAGAGGGGAGGGGATCCATCATATTGCCTTTGCAGTTAAAAATATTGAAGAAAAACTTAAAAATGCTGAAAAAGAGGGAGTAAGACTTATAGATGTCACTCCGGGAAAGGGAGCGGAGGGACTCCGGGTTGCCTTCCTCCACCCAAAATCCACAGGCGGCATTCTGATTGAATTATGTGAAAATAAAGAGGACACATCTCTTCCTGTTAACTTGAAATAATTTAGTAGGTTTGTATAAGAAAACCCGAAAGCCTGATGAACAACAATTCTGCAACTTCAGGAAACGCCAGCCCAAAGATCAGGTCCGATTGTGAAGTGACCCTCTGGCTGCGGAATGAAGGAGGGATAGTCATTGATTTGAAATCCAGGGTTCAGACCCTGTATGGATCGTCAATAAAGAAGCTATGCACTGATATTCTGACATTTTTCGGTATCAATAATGCCCTGCTGAAGATAGATGATTCAGGAGCCCTTCCTTTTGTGATCTCTGCCCGCGTGGAATCGGTTATAAAGAAGCTTGTTGACACTGATCTGGAATTCCTTCCGGAATTCGCGGAAGGGGGAAGGTACTCTACAACGCGGGACAGGTTCAGATTTTCCCGGCTTTATGTCCCGGGAAATACGCCTGGAATGATGATCAATGCCGGACTTCATTCGGCCGACGGAATAATACTTGACCTTGAAGACTCTGTTGCCCCGGAAAAGAAGGATGAAGCGAGGATCCTCGTCAGGAATGCCCTGAGGCAGGTAAATTTTTACGGATCGGAGAGGATGGTGAGGATAAACCAGGGCGAAAGGGGCTTAAAGGACCTGGAATATGTTATCCCTCAGAATGTTAACCTTATAATTGTCCCGAAATGTGAACACGCTGATGAGGTCAGGGCGATCGACGCAAAGATCACAGTCATCAGTGAAAAAGCCGGTTTGACTGGCCCAGTCTATCTTATGCCGGTCATTGAGTCTGCACTTGGGATTGAAAAATCGTTTGAAATCGCCGGGTCTTCTTCCAATGTTGTTGCTCTGGCAATAGGCCTTGAGGATTATACAGCAGACCTGGGAGTTCAGAGAACAACCGGGGGGACAGAATCCTTTTATGCAAGGACCCGGCTTGTGGTAGCCGCAAAAGCTGCAGGCATCCAGCCTATTGATTCGGTGTTTTCAGATGTTGCGGATATGGAGGCTCTCAGGCAAAATGTTATTGCTTCAAAAGCTCTGGGATTTGAAGGCATGGGATGTATTCATCCGCGGCAGATAAGAGTGATCCGGCAGGGATTTGCTCCGGCGGCTGAAGAGGTTGAGAAAGCAATGAAGATCGTTGCGGCATATAAAGAGGCCATTGAGAAAGGATCGGCTGTTACTGCACTGGGTTCAAAAATGATAGATCCTCCGGTGGTAGCCAGGGCTCAAAAGACAATTGACCTTGCTGTTAAACTTGGGTTAACAGGAACAGGGAACAATTTAAATCAATCAGAATCAAATTTGTAAACAGAGCATCCATCATGCCAATCCCAACTGTCATTAATGCGGCCGGCAGGGCAGTTCCCCTTGAGGTAAACGGCAAATCCGTTATCCCGTTCATGGGGGTTGGAAAATACAAACCTTCCGGAAATAAATATGGTCCGCCGGTACCAACATGTTCCGACTATCCTGGTGATGGCAACAAGGTCGTACCCACTCTTGAAGAGGCTCTTCGGAGATGCGGGCTGTGTGACGGGATGACAATATCCACTCATCATCATTTACGTGATGGTGATCTCATAAGCAACCAGGTATTTGAAATTGCAGCTGGGATGGGGGTAAAAGATCTGGTCTGGTTCCCGTCAGCTTCATTCCCGTGCAACGATCCTCTGATCAGGTATCTTGAAGACGGGACGATAAACAGGATCGAAGGAAGCATGAACGGACCCCTCGGACGCTTTGTTTCTGAGGGGAAGATGAAGGGAACAGCAGTACTTCGTTCCCATGGCGGACGAGTTCAGGCAATTCAGGACGGGGAAGTTAAAATTGACATAGCGGTGCTGTCAGCTCCTTCAGCTGATAGCTTCGGCAATGCAAAAGGGACAGGCGGAAATTCAGCGTGCGGTGTACTCGGTTATGCAAAGGCCGATTCCATGTATGCTAGCAAGGTTATTATAGTTACCGACAATCTGATTGATCTTCCATGCTATCCAATGGAAATTGAAGGCAACTATGTTGATTTCGTTGTTGTTGTTGACAAGATAGGGATACCTGAAAAGATCGTTTCAGGGACCACACAGATCACCCGTAGTCCCGACAGGCTTCTTATTGCGGACCTTACTGCCGCTTTTCTTGAAAAATCCGGAATTCTGAGGGATGGGGTTACCATGCAGGCAGGCGCCGGAGGCACCTCACTGGCAATTGCTGTCTTCCTCCATGAAATCCTCAAGAAAAAAGGCTGGAAATCAAAGTTCGGATTTGGCGGCACCACAAAATATATGGTTGAAATGCTGGAACAGGGCCAGATGGGATATATTCTTGATGCACAGGCATTTGATTTAGATTCTGTTGCCTCGGTCGAACGAAATCCCAAACACATTCCATATCCGGTTTTTAATGCCTATAATTATCACTCGAAGGGTAATCTGACGAGTATGATGGACATAATGATACTCGGTGCAACTGAAGTTGACCTGAATTACAACGGGAATGTGGTTACCCATTCGGATGGCTGGCTTCTTCATGGTATAGGAGGCTGGCAGAACTGCCTTCATGCAAGGAATGTCATTCTTCCGCTGCCCCTTTTCCGTGACCGGATTCCTGTGATAGTAGACGAGGTAACAACCTTGTGCGGTCCCGGGGAGCTTATCGATGTGATCATAACTGAAAGAGGTATTGCAATCAATCCGTTGCGGCAGGACCTGATTGAAAGCGTCCGCGGCAGCGGACTGCCGGTCAGAACTATTCAGGACCTTAAAGAAGAGGCGGAGAGTATCTGCGGAAAACCTGATAAACCAGGGTTTGAGGAAGATATTGTCGCTGTCATAAAATGGGTTGATGGGACAGTAATCGATGTGGTCAGAAAAATAAAGGTTTAACAGCGTTAATTATACCATGATATGTATAAATGTTCAGTCTGCGGGCATATTTACAATCCTGAGGAAGGTGAACCTTCAGTAGGAATTAAACCCGGCATTCCTTTCAGCGAGCTTCCTCCCGACTTCGTTTGTCCCATATGCGGGGCGCCGAAGGAAGAGTACTTTCCCTATGAATAGACCTTTGTGAAATATGACGGGAAATCAGACGGTCTTTAAGGGAGTATTCTTTATGACGTCGATAAGCAGATCCCAGAACATCTGCACTGTTCTTATTTCAATCTGTTCCTGAGGTGTGTGTGCGCCCCTGATAGTAGGGCCGAAGGAAATCATGTCAATACCTTTGAATTTTTCATAGATGAGGCCGCATTCAAGTCCGGCATGGATTGCTCTTATTGCCGGCTCCCTTCCGAACAGTTTAAAATATGACCTGATAGTTATGTTCAGTATCTCAGACTTAAGATCTGGCTTCCAGCCCGGATAACCTTCAGAATGTTTGACTTCCGCGCCCGCAAGTTTAAAACATGATTCCACCATCGCTGCAGCGTCATGTTTTGCGGATTCGACTGAACTCCTCTGAGTAGTGATTATTCTTATATTGTTTCCTCCGCTAAAACTGATGGAAGCAAGATTAGTCGATGTTTCGACAAGATCATCCATATCCCTCGACCAGGCAATTACACCATGAGGACAGCAGGAAAGGGAATTGAGCAGTTTTGCCTGGGTTTCCTCATCCATAACCTCACGGGGAGTCATGATTTCACGTATTGAAATTTTAAGATCCTTTTCAAATTCTCCGAATTCCTCTTTCAGAACATCCTGGAATTTTAAGATCCACTCGGTTACCTGCTCCTTAAAAGACTCATTGAAGGTTATATCGGCAAAGGATTCCCTTGGAATAGCATTTCTCAGGTTACCACCATCAAAACGGCTTATAAGTATTTTAAACTGATTTGAGAGGTTCCACAGAATCCTGTTCATCAGTTTCACGGCATTGGCGTATCCTTTGTGGATCTCGTCACCTGAATGGCCTCCATGAAGCCCTGTTACTGAGATCCCTAAGGCGGTCTGATCCTTTGGAACCGGCCGTCTGTCATATTTCAGGTTAGTGATAGTATCCATTCCTCCGGCGCACCCGATAAACAGAATGCCTTCATCTTCTGAATCCAGGTTTATCAAAGTCCTTCCTTCAAAAAAACCCGGCTTTAGATTTATTGCTCCCGTCATGCCTGATTCTTCATCAACCGTGAAAAGGCATTCTATCTTTCCTGCTTTCAGGGTTCTGTCTGTAAGAATTGCAAGCTGCGAAGCAAGGCCGATACCATCATCGGCACCGAGAGTTGTTCCCTTCGCTTTTACCCATTCATTTTCGATGATCGGGATTATGGGATCTTTCAACCAGTCATGAGGGTAATCCGCATTTTTCTCTCCGACCATATCCATATGACTCTGCAGAACAATGGTTTTATAACTTTCAAAGCCTGGTGAAGCAGGTCTGACAATCAAAATATTGCCAATGGTGTCTTCTTTATGGTCAAGATTGTGCCCCAAAGCAAAATCAAGGAGGTATTTTCTGATATTTCCTTCATTCTTGCTTAACCGGGGTATTCTGCAAATCTCCTCGAAATAGATCCAGATTGGCGCCGGATTTAGTTGAGATAAAATGCTCATGCTTTCATAATGATCTTAAAACTAGGTACAAAGGTACTTTAATTTTCATACTATTACCCGACTGAACAAAATAATTGTTGAATTTAAGATCAGCAGATTTTTGTTAATTTTACGACTGACAACTTTTATATTCAACCAAATCATCTGATATGGCTAAACGGACAATTGTTACATTACCGGGGGACGGAATTGGTGCTATCGTTATGAAGGAAGCCCTGAGGGTCCTGGATGCAGCAGGTTTCAAAGCAGACTATGTCCATGGTGATATTGGCTGGGAGTTCTGGCGCAGGGAGGGTAATCCTTTACCCCAAAGGTCACTTGACCTTATTAAGAAGCACAGGATCGCTCTGTTTGGCGCGATAACCTCCAAACCAAACGAAGAAGCAAAAGCTGAACTCAATCCTTCCCTTCAGGGGAAAGGATTTATTTATTCAAGCCCGATCGTAGGACTAAGGCAAAAATTCAATCTCGATATCTGCGTACGGCCATGCAAGTCCTATAAAGGCAATCCACTTAACTTTATCAGAAGAGGTAAAAACAATATTACAGAGGAACCACGCATCGATGTGGTTATTTTCCGCCAGAATACTGAATGCTTATATTCGGGCGTGGAATGGACCAACCCTCCGGCGGTTGTCTATCAGGCATTTATGACCCACAGGAAATTTGCAGAAAATTTCGGAAAGGTGCCTGTAGAGGAGTTATCCATTTCAACGAGAATCTTTACCCGGAAAGCTACAATCAGGATCCTGCTGGCTGCATTTGAATTTGCCCGGAAACATGGATATCCTTCTGTAACTGTGTGCGAAAAACCCAATGTCATTCGGGAAACATCGGGATTGATGTGGAAACTCGCAAAAGAGATCCAGAGAGACTCATATTTTGATATTAAGCTTGTCAATACCAATATTGATGCCCAGATGATGTGGCTTACGAAAAATCCGGAGGATTATGGTGTTATAGTGGCAGGTAATATGTTTGGTGATATAGCGTCTGATGCGTTTGCCGGACTTATAGGAGGGCTTGGTTTCGCTTGCAGCGCTCAGTTTTCGGAGGATAAGATTGCCGTCTTTGAACCAACACACGGATCAGCTCCGAAATACGCAGATTACGAAATTCCGATTGTCAATCCGATAGCTATGATTGAATCGGCCTGTATGATGCTTGATTATATCAATGAAACTGATATTTCACAAAGAATCAGAACAGCGATTGCAGATGTAATTGAGGAGGGGAAAGTAAGGACTTACGATATGATGAAGATGGCGGGCAGGCCGGAGGTGGTTGGGAACGGAGCGGCATCTACTGTACAGATGACCGATGCAATTATTTCGAAGATCAGATAGAAAAAATATTCAGGAGATGAACAGAACAGTAGAAAAACTATGGCCTGAGCTGGAATGGATAATGGATGGACAACTGAGGGAGAAAACTGCAAAAACCTGGGAAATTGCACTTGAGCGCAGTGTTCTAACTGTTGAAGATCTTGAAGTTATACCATTTACACTGCTTTGCGGACCAGAAATGAAAGTAAGTTTCATGGAGCATAAAAGATGTGTGGTTCATATTGCCAGAGCCTGTGGTGAAAAGATGAATGAATTCCTTGGAGATGAGCTTCCCGTCAATATGGATGTACTTATATCGGGTGCAATACTTGCAGATGTCGGTAAGCTACTTGAATATGAAATTGATGCAGACGGAAAGATGCTGCAGGGAAAATATGGGCAATATCTCAGGCACCCTTTTTCAGGGGTTTCACTTGCAGAGGAGTGCGGGGTCCCGGCGGAAGTTTGCCATATAATTGCAGCCCATGCACATGAGGGTGATCTTGTAAAAAGAACAACAGAAGCGTATATTGTGCATCATGCCGACTTTATGACATTCCTGCCATTCAAGAGCCGCCTGATTACGTAAGAAAAACCGGATTATCCAAGCTTCATCTTTTCAACTTCCTCAATATTCCTTTCATTGGCAACGTCCTTTGCGTCAGGAGTATAAAGGTAATCGATAAGGTTCTGGTACTTGTCCATTATCTTGCCCCTTACAATCTTCATAGTGGAGTTCATCAGACCATTGTCTTCTGAAAATCCCTCATCGAGTATGGCGAATGAAACCGGGAGCCATCGCTGGGGGAACATACTTCCGTACTTCCCGTTTGTCCGGTACTCATTTAATTCAGTTTCAATTAGAGAATAGCACAGCCCTTTTACCCTCGTCCGAATCGGCAGAAAGGTTTTTTTCTTCAAGGTAAAGTTTCAGTGGTGTGCTGGTTGGGAACAACGAGGGCGACAGTATATGGTTTCTGATTATTGTAAAGCATGCACTGATCTATATATTTCGATTGTTCAGTGATGGTCTCCTCTATACCTTCAGGACTGAATTTTTCTCCATCGTCAGCAATCAGAAGGCTTTTAAACCTTCCCATCACATAAAGGTATCCATCGGCATCCATATAGCCCATATCACCTGTATAAAGCCACCCGTCCTTAATGGTATCCCTTGTGGCAGATTCATTTTTCCAGTACCCGTGCATCACATTACCGCCCCTGATGACTATCTCTCCCTTCTGACCTACCGGCAATTCATTCCCTTCGTCATCAAGTATCTTAAGATCCATATTATTGACAAGAACACCTGATGAACCCAGTTTATGCTTCCCTGATGAGTTGGAGGATATTACAGGTGAGGCTTCGCTGAGCCCATAGCCCTGATACATCGGGATCTTCAGTGCATAAAAGAATCTCTGAAGCTCAATGTCAAGGAGTGCCCCGCCGCCAATGAAATAGTCGAGCTCTCCGCCGAAGCTTTCACGGATTTTGCTGAAGAGGATCCTGTCGTAAAGATCGATCAGTGGTTTTTTAACAGTCTGCAATCCTCTCCCTTTATTCCACCCCTCTTTATTATATGAATATGAGATCTTTATGGCATGATTGAAAAGAATTTCTGCCATTTTCCCCTTTTCCTTAATCCCTTTTTCGATATTCTTCCTGAAGTTCTTTGCGATGGCAGGTACACTCATAAGGAGGTTTGGTTTGATCTCCTTCAGGCATGAAGGCAGGTTCCTGAGTGTCTCCATGGGTGTCTTGCCGGTCTTGACCGATGCAATGCTTGCACCTTTCCCCATGAAAGCAAATATTCCGCATGTATGTCCGAAAGAATGATCCCATGGAAGGATCAGAAGCGTTTTATAAAAGGAGGGAATGTCTATAAGACTGTAAGCCTGATACACATTGGTTACATAATTGCCATGAGTCAGAATAATACCCTTAGGATCGGCAGTGGTTCCGGAAGTGTAGCATATATTTGCAAAATCCGATGGCTTTATGCTTTTTGAAGTTTCCTCGAATCTGGCTTTATTCTCAGCCGATTCCAGCCATTCCCTTCCTATCTTCCTCACTTCATTGAAATGGATCTCTCTGGCAGAGTATTCTTCCTGTGTATCAAAATGGATTATTTTTTCAATAGTTTTACACTCGTCAATAATGTGCTTTATTTTCTGAGCCTGAATTGAGGAAACAAGGACCATTCTTGATTCCGAATGATTGATCCTGAATTTTATTTCTTCCGGAGTCAGTTTCACTGAAAGAGGCACATTCATTGCACCTGCATAAAGTATCCCAAGCTCTCCGACCACCCAGCTGTTGCGGCCTTCCGAAACCAGACTCAGCCTGTCGCCTTTCTTGATTCCCAGGCACATAAGTCCAGCCGCAAATTCATAAACCTGTTTCTTTGTTTCTCCGTAGGTGGTGCCTTCATATTTATCCTGCGGCTTTTCCCACATGTAAACATTGCTTTCATACTTCTCGACACTTTCTTCAAAAAACTGTATCAGTGATTTCATCAGAGCGTATTTTGGATTGAATGCTGCAAGTTAATCTATTTGGCTGGATATCAGAATACCGATTATATCACCTGAATATTGTCTCATTTCTGTCGGGGCCGACTGAAACCATTGAAACCGGAACTTCGGTCTGTTTTTCTATAAACTCTATAAAATGTTTAAGTGAATCAGGTAATGCTTTATACTCCCTTATTTCTGAAATATCCTCATCCCAGCCTTCATGATCAGTATAGACCGGATCAATTTTTGCCAGGTTGTCAAACAGGATCTCGCTGTGTTCTTTACCTGCAGTCAGATATGAAGTACAGATCCTGACGGTTTTGAATCCTGACAGGACATCAGCTTTTGTCATAAACAGTTTTGTGACACCATTTATCATGATGGCGTATTTCAACGCGGGGATATCAATCCAGCCACATCTTCTCGGACGTCCGGTCGTCGCTCCGTATTCACATCCCTTTGTCCTCATAAGCTCACCGGTGGTATCGTTAAGTTCAGTAGGAAAAGGGCCGCTGCCTACCCGGGTGCAATAAGCCTTGAAAATTCCAAAAACTTCCCCGATCTTTTTGGGTGAGACTCCAAGTCCGGTACATGCCCCGGCACTGATCGTATTTGAAGAGGTTACAAAGGGGTATGAGCCGAAATCAACATCAAGCATTGTTCCCTGGGCTCCTTCGGCGAGTATCTTTTTCCCTTTTGATAACAGTTCATTAATGAGGTACTCTGTATTCTTAATCCTGAATTTTCTTAATAATTCAATTCCCTCGAACCATCCCTTTTCATACTCCTTAAGGTCAAATTTAAAATTATAGTTTTTAAGGATTTCAAGGTGGGCTGTTAAATGTTCATTATACAGTTCTGTAAAATTGGGCTGGAGTATGTTACCGACCCTCAGTCCGTTCCTGCTTGCCTTGTCGGTGTAAGCAGGTCCTATCCCTTTCAGGGTTGAACCTATCTTTGAATTGCCTTTCTGCATTTCATATGCTGTATCCAGTATCCTGTGAGTGGGCAGGATCAGGTTAGCCCTTGTTGAAATAACAAGCCTTTTTATCAGCTCTTCAAGGGGCGGGCCAAGTTCTTCGATTTCCTTTCTAAAGACAGCCGGATCAACGACAACCCCGTTGCCAATTATGTTTAATTTTTCAGGATGAAATATGCCCGACGGTATCAGGTGCAAAACATGCTTAACTTTATTAAACTCAAGTGAATGACCGGCATTTGGTCCTCCCTGGAAACGGGCTACAACATCATAAGCAGGACTTATAGCATCAACTATCTTACCTTTGCCCTCATCACCCCATTGTAGTCCTAATAGTATGTCAATGTTCATATTATATAATGATCAGGATTTTTCAAAACAGATTCCAAGTTACAAAATAATTCAGGTAATTATCACGTTGAACACATATTGTTGATAAATGGCAGGCGAATGTCAAAAAGAATCTTTGATTATATTTCAACCGATTTATTACACTCGTTATTTTAATTTTTTAATTTCTAAAACCCAAAACTAACAGTTTTTAACTATGAAAAAGTCATTTTGTCCCTTGATAATTGGTCTGATCTTTATGATTACAACAGCACCACTGTATTCACAGGATCAGTCAGCTGTTTCTTCTGAAAAAAATGTGCTTAAAGTCAATACATTAGCTCTTATTATAGCCACAGGATCTATTTTTTATGAGCGTGAAATTTCTGATTTAATCTCAGGCCAGTTGGGTGTAGGTTATCTGAATTACAAAATTAATGATGCAAAATTCACAGGACTTATTCTCACTCCTGAAATGAGATTTTATGTGAGAAAGAATGCCATCGACGGATTTTACGTTGCGCCTTACTTACGTTATCAGAAATATAACTTTGATGGTACAGAATCCAATGGTTCATTAACTTCAGTTGGCGGTGGAGCTGCTCTCGGAATGCAATGGATCTTTCCAAAGGGTTTCGTAATGGACCTGTTTTTTGGCGGACACTACACGAGTGCAGATGCCAAGCTGACTTCCGGTACTGAGGCACCTGGCATAACCACGTTTGATGGATTTCACACAAGAGTGGGATTTATGCTTGGTTTTGCTTTTTAGAGTCTGACTGATTGAGCTGCTTGAAGCTTCTCGACAAAGTCTTTTACCTGTAATGATTTATGGAACATCAATTTGTAACTTAGCGGAAGGGCAGCCAATAAGACCATTGCACATTGCCGTAGATTCCCCTGCCCTAAAGGGCTAAGTCCCCTTTGGATTTAGGGGTGAACAGGTGGGTAGGAACTGATGGTTAGTCTTTTTTACCTGTGCCCTTCAGGTGACCGTAAATATACAGGGAGTGATACATTGGAGCGAAGTTATACAGTCCGCTGGCTGTACTTATGATCTCCTCTATCCTCGGATCACAGAATTCAATGACCTTCCCTGTTTCAATATCAATAAGATGATCGTGCTGACCGCACTGATATGCTCTTTCAAACTGTGCTATGTTTTTACCGAACTGATGTTTAATAACAAGGTTGCAGTCGAGAAGTAATTCAATTGTATTATAAAGTGTTGCCCTGCTTACCCTGTAATTTTTATTCTTCATGAAAATATAGAGCGATTCAATATCGAAATGACCGCTCCGGGAATATATCTCATCAAGAATGGCATACCTCTCAGGTGTCTTCCTGTGTCCTTTCTTTTCAAGATATTCAGTGAAGATCTTCTTTACAGTTGACTTGGTATCATCACTAATCATATTTGGTCTAATTTAAAATAATAACAAAAGTATGTTTTTTTTCTAGATCAATGATAGCAGTAGACAGAAGTTATGCCTATTCTGAAAAATCTTCAACTCTTTTGACACTTTCTAATCCCCTTGATATTTGAAATTTTCAGAATCAGATTGTTAAGGTCTTTGGTATGATGAACATACAGATCAATTGTTCCTTCAAATATTCCATTCCTGACACTGATATTGATATTTGTCATATTGACTTTAAGTTCTGATGAGATAATATTTGTGATATCATTTACCAGACCGATCCTGTCAATACCTGTCATGCTTATCCTGGCAAGGAATGAAACCAGTTTATGAATTGCCCATTTTACTGCAATGATCCTGTTTCCTTCATTCGACATTATCCTTATAGCAACCGGGCATTTTGGTTTATGAATTATAATTGTTCCTTCAGGTGAATGGTATCCAATAACTTCATCTCCCGGAATCGGATTGCAGCATTTGGCAATTTCATACGATTGTTCTGCATTTTCGACATTTTCCCTCAGAAGGAATGGAACATTGTTATCAATTTTGTCCGGTATGTTCCTCTCCGTCCTCTTTTTTCTCTTTTTTTGATCCAATAAGTTTAAGCTCCCAGTATTTTATGACATTTTTTGAGGGCTTTTCCTTACTATCTTTTTAAGATTATCAAGATTTATTGTTCCGAGTTCAATTCCTGAGTACAGTTCATCCTTATTCAGAACATCATATGTAAGCATCAGTTTCTTAACAATTTCGGAATTTGGCGTGACACCAAGCTCACCAAGTTTTGCTTCAAGTATTTCCATTCCTTTCTGTATCCTGTTTGTTGACTCGGTTTTAAGTGCATTCTTTATTGCTTCCTTTGCTTTTGATGTTCTGACAAATGACAGCCATTCCTTTTCAGGTTTTGCAATATCGGAAGTAATTATTTCAACCTGGTCACCGCTCATCAGAATGGCATTTATCGGATTAAGCTTATAGTTTATTTTTGCTCCAATAGCTTTATTGCCTATCTCGGTATGTATTTCATACGCAAAATCAAGAGCAGATGCTCCTTTGGGAAGACTGACAAGGATTCCTTTTGGAGTAAATACCATTATTTCGGATGAGAACAGATTCATTTTGAACTCATCAAGGAATTCAATAGGATCTTCAAGCGGATTTTCAAGCATCATCCTTATCTTTTTTATCCATTTGTCAAGTTCGCTTTCCGGTGAATTATCTCCTTTGTATTTCCAGTGTGCGGCATAACCTCTTTCAGCAATCTCATCCATCCGCTTGCTTCTTATCTGAACCTCAACCCATTTCCCTTCAGGACCCATAACAGTCACATGCAGAGCTTCATAACCATTTGGTTTTGGCCTGCTTACCCAGTCGCGAAGCCTGTCGGGTTTTGGAAGGTATGAATCGGTAATTATTGAATAGATATTCCAGCAGGTGTTTTTTCAGGAATTCCCGGCACGGGTTCAAATACTATCCTGACAGCCAGAACATCATAAATCTCTTCAAAAGGAACATTTTTCGACTGCATCTTTTTCCAGATGGAAAAGATCGATTTCGGTCGTCCGCTTATATCAAACTTAAATCCGGCTTCTGTGAGTTTATCAATTATCGGAAGACTGAACTTATTTATAAGGGCAATATATTTCTTTTCACCGTGTTTCAGTCTTTGATGCTATCTCCTCATAGATCTGCGGCTGCCGGAATTTGAAACTGAGATCCTCAAGTTCGCTTTTTATTGCATAGAGTCCAAGCCTGTTGGCAAGAGGAGCATAAAGAAATATTGTTTCACCTGCAACCTTCATTCTTTTATTCTCAGGCATCGAATCGAGGGTTCTCATATTATGCAGACGGTCAGCAATTTTTATAAGGATCACCCTCAGATCGTCGGAAAGAGTAAGAAGCATCTTCCTGAAGTTTTCAGCCTGCATCGAAGATGAAGTTTCTTTATTATATGTGCCTGATATTTTTGTCAGACCATCAATCAGAGAGGCTATTTTAGTCACCGAAATCCCTCTTTACATCTTCAAGCGAATATTCAGTATCCTCAACAACATCATGAAGAAGTGCAGTGGCAATTGATTTTGCACCAAGACCGATCTCCTGATTAACTATTTTTGCAACAGATATCGGATGAATAATATAGGGCTCACCTGATTTTCTCCGCATATTCCAGTGAGCCTCATTTGCAATCTTGAATGCTTTGTCAATCAGTTCCCTGTCACCGGGTTTATTGCACCTGAGAAGATTATTTACAAGCGAATCATATTCAGTCTGAATATGTTTTATATCTTCTTCATCAAAAATATCCTTGCTCCCCATAAAAACTGCATGTCATCAAATACACTCTCTACAAAGATAACTTTATTAGCTCAAACTTTTAACCTGGAGTGATACAGAGCAGCCAATTTTACTACCTGTTTTTAAACAGTGTGAGGGTTCCGGTTCTTGAAACTGATTTCCCGGTGGGAGTTGAAACCTTAAGGATCCAGATATAGACTCCTTCGGGAACCGGATCCCCGTTATCAGTCCCATCCCACGATGTCGTTAAAATCGCGCGATTCAAACATGACTTTTCCCTGCCTGTTGCTGATTATTAACCTGTAATCTGACGGAGTAAAGGTAATGACCGGTCTGAACAGCTCATTTTTACCATCCCCGTCGGGGGTGAAGATATTTGGAACTGTAATAATCTCATTAACAGTAAAGCATACTCTGCCCGGAACTGCTTTCTCCTGTAATTCCATAGGGATTTGAGTTTTCGGAGGCAGCTACATAAAAACAGACCTTACCGTCTGTTATCCTGTACATTATTTCAGGAATGCTGATGGTAAAGAACGGTATCTCCCGGCTCTTCTGGGCCTCTTCAATAAATCCGCCTACCGGTGTCCATGAAGATCCTGTAACCGGAGACCTGTCCGAGCCAATCCTGATACTGGTTCCAGATCAGTCTTATCTCATTTCCGGTACCCTGAACATTGAGCACCATATTTGAGGCGATGTTTGAGGACGTTGACAGGATATCACAGTTATTAATTGCAGATAGCCTGTAGTAATTTACAGATTTGATATCTGCCGTTTTATCGGTGAACGTCACTGACCCAGTTGCAGTTCTGATCTGGGCAATCTGCTGAAAACTGCCCGATGACCCTGACTTTCTTTCAAGACCGAACAAGTCAATCTCCGAGGAAGGATCAACCGTGAATTTAAGTGAAATTTCATCAAATGAAGTAACTGTTGCATAATCTGCATTGATCCATTGCGGAGGAGTCTGGATTTTTACTGTCAGACATGATTTGTTTGATGAGGATGAAAACCCGTTTGCCAGAATGGCTTTTACGATGAAACAATATGCAGAACCATTCGTAAAATCATTCAGGACAAAGCTTGTAACATCAGCGGATACATGTCCGGCAAGGTAGTATGCATTCGCCATTAACTGAAGCAAGAACATCATAACCTGTGACGGTTACCGGATATGACAGGTACTTATTCCACGAGAGGATAATTTTCTTATTGCATGTGTCAAGCTGCGATCCTGTAAAAATTGTATTCAGTTCATTTGAAAGCGGACTTATGTTCCCGGCATTGTCAATTGCAGCAATTACGTATGATTCACTGAAGTATGATGTTTCAGGGCGAAATACCGAATAGGATGCAGCGCTGGGATCAGGTATGGTATCAATCGCATAACCTTCCCCGTCCTGGAAAAGGTAGACAACATATCCGGCAACATCGGCGGACGGACTTAACGACCATGTCATTTCAGTATTGCCGGTAGTCTGATTAATAGTCACTGTTCTGAAGACGGGCGATACCGGAGGATCCTCATCTGTCTGGCAAACAGCGGGTAATGCCGTTATTAGCAATAGCAGAATGACAACAGAATCTAATTATTCCGGTCAAATTATCCTGCGATAATTTCATACAGATCATCAATATTGTAATACGTTTCTGCAAGCCTGATTATTTCGTCGGGGGTGATAGTTTTAATCGTTTCAGCCAGACGCTGATAGTAGGTAAAGTCAAGGCCAAATTCCCAGACTGCTTTGAAACTTTCGGCAAGTGCAAATGGACCGTCAAACATTCTTACCAGTTCACCTGACATGTACTTCCGGACGACCTCAAGCTCATCAGGTTTAACAGGCTCGGTTTGAAGCAGCCTTATCTCCTTATAGATTTCATCGATGGCTATCTGTGTGTTCTTAATCCCTACCTCAGTTGAAATTACCTTGAAACCGGAAAGTTCAAGTGACGAAATGCCGAATGAATGCCGTAGGTGAGGCCTTTTTCCTCCCTTATGTTTTTCATCAGTCGTGAACCGAAATAGCCACCAAGAATTGAATTCAGAAATTTTAAACCCGGATAGTCAGGATGAGTCTTGATAATAGTTGACGATCCGATTCTTATCGCTGCCTGAACTGCTCCCGGTTTATCAACAGTAACTTTTCTCCGTGGATCCCCCTTTAAATGGCTTGCTGTTTCTTCAATATATATCTTTTTTGAACGAAGTTCGCCAAAGTAATTATTCAGCAGGTCAACTGTCCTTTCATGTATCCGGCCTGATACAATGATTGCCATGTTTTCAGGCGTATAGTATTTGGAATGAAAATCTTTAAGAACTGATGGTGTCATGTTCCCGAAATCATTTTCAGTCACCTGCCTGCCATAGGGGTGATGACTGCCGAAAACTGATTCAAAAAACTGATCCATTGCGATATTCTGTACTTTTTCCCTGTTTACCTGGTACCATCTGAGCCGTTTCTTCATCAGCAGGGCGAGTTCCTTTTCGGGAAATAAAGGCCTGAAAAGAATTTCAGCGGCTAATTCGAGCACTTTGTCTATCTGTTTACTCAGGAAATACACAACAATTCCGGCTGTATCCTTTTCGGATGAAGGATTCAAAAAAATACCGTAATAATCAAGTATCCTGTTAAGTTCTTCAGATGTATAGTTTTCTGAACCTTCGGTAAGCATCATATTTGAAGAACTGGCAAGCAGTGGAAAATATTCCCTGGCAGCGCCTGCCCTGAAAATAAATTCAATCCTCATAACATCCTCAGTTCCTGCTTCAATCAGGAACACGTCAATTCCGTTATTAAGCTGAATACTTTTAACCTGATTGTGAATCTTCGCATCAAAAGGGAAAACAGGCGGTTGTATCCGTTCAAGAGTACTCATTTTCAATTTTTTCTTGATGAAAGGTAATAGAGGGTGCTGCAATTTTCAGAGGCAAAATATTTTTCTGCGGCTTTCTGTACTCTCTCTTTGTCAACTTCCCTGTAATTTTCAATTTCCCTGTTTATCAGTGCCGGATCACCCAGAAGTTCATAAAAGCCAAGGTTCATTGCCTTATTAAGAATGCTGGTATTTGAAAGGACTGTTGAGGATTCAAACTTATTTTTTACTTTTTCAATCTCTTCTTTCCCGGTGGCAACCTCTTTTAAGCTGTCAATTACCTCAGTTACTGCTTTTTCAGCTTCATAAATATCAATATCTTTCATTAGCTTTCCCGTAAAGGATAATCAGTCCCGGATCAATATCAGAGGTAATATAGGCATTTATTTCGCTAAAAAGTTTCTTCTTCCTTACCAGTTCTGTATACAGTCTCCCGATTCACCTCCGGCAAGCAGATCGGTAATAAGATCAAGGGAAAAGAAATCCCTGCTTTGCGGGGGCCTGTATGCCAGACTTTATATAGTGCATCAGAGGGAATATCTTTTTCAACTGTAAGTTTCCGCTCAGACCTCTGCTCAGGTTCCACCGGAAGATTCGCGGGTTCGAACAGATCCTTGCAGGGATTGGACCGAACCATTTTTCAGCAAGCTTAAGAGCTTTTTCAGGAGTAATATTTCCGGTCAGTGTCAATATTGCATTATTTGGAGCATAATGTGAAAAGAAGAAATCTGTAATATCGGAAATCCCGACATTTTCAATATGTGATATATCCATTCCTATAGTTGGCCATCTGTACGGATGAACTTTGTAGGCCAGTGGCCTGAGTAAGAAGCAGGGCATCTCCATATGGCTGATTAAGATAACGCTGCTTGAATTCTTCAATTACTACATTTTTCTGAATATCCAGATTTCTTTGTGAAAAATCGAGTTCCAGCATTCTGTCGGATTCAAGCCAGAATCCGGTTTCAATATTTTCGGAAGGAATTGTCAGGTAATAATTGGTAATATCATTGTTTGTGAATGCATTATTTTCACCACCTGCCAGCTGGAGAGGCAGATCATATTCCGGAATATTTACTGAACCTCCGAACATCAGATGTTCAAAAAGATGGGCCAGTCCGGTCATTTCAGGATCTTCATCCCTTGATCCTACATCATACAGGATATTCATGGCCACAAGAGGTGTTGATCTGTCTTCATGTACCAGGACTTTTCAGACCATTTTCCAGACTGAATCTGCTGAAATTTATCATCTGTATGAAGGAGATTAACAATTCGACAAACTTAACTAAAAAACAATGAAGGTTTAGTATTGTTTTTATATTTGCATAATTATGTTCAGGAACAGGTATTTACAAAAGACTTTTCAATACACGCCTTGTAGATATTGATCAGGTCAAGCTAGTTTATTTTCTTAGCCTGATTGTCGGTTTACTCAGTGCACTGGCAGCTGCTTTGCTTAAAAATACAATTCATTATACTCATAAAATGCTTACAGAAGGTATAACAGCTGAATCAGGAAGTTATCTTTACCTGGTTTACCCTCTGATCGGTATGTTTCTTACATTACTGTTTGTGAGATATATTGTCAGGGATAATATCGGGCATGGAATCAGCAGGATTTTATATGCAATTTCAAAGAAAAAAAGCCACCTGAAGACCCATAATACCTGGACTTCACTTGTTGCCAGCAACTCTTACAATAGGATTTGGAGGTTCTGTAGGAGCAGAAGCTCCGATAGTTTTGACAGGATCATCAATCGGATCAGCAATTGGCAGATTTTTCAAGCTGAATTACAGGAATATTACTCTGCTTATCGGATGCGGTGCTGCAGGAGCAATTTCAGGTATTTTTAAAGCTCCGATTGCAGGTATGGTCTTTACTCTTGAGATACTTATGCTCGACCTGACGATATCATCAATTGTCCCGCTTCTTATTTCCTCTGTTACTGCAGCCACAGTCGCCTATTTTCTGATGGGTGATAAAGTACTTCTTTCATTTGATGTCACCGAAGCATTTAATATCACGAATATTCCCTGGTATCTGGTTCTTGGAGTTATCTCAGGCCTTGTCTCTCTCTTTTTTTCAAAGATGACCTTGTTCCTTGAAAGAAAGTATGAAAAAATAAGCAATATATTTGTCAGGCTTTTGGCAGGAGGCATTGTGGTTGGCGGATTGATCTATCTTTTTCCTCCGTTTTATGGTGAGGGTTATGATACAATAATGCTTTCTGCAGGGCAATGCCTCGATGCAGTTTTCGGGAACAGCATTTTCAATAAATTTTCTGATAACTTTCTGATATATATTTTGTTTTTCTTCGGGCTTATCTTCCTGAAGGTTATTGCCAGCAGCTCAACCAATGGAGCAGGAGGAGTCGGCGGTATATTTGCTCCGACACTTGTTTATCGGAGGAATTAATGGATTTCTTGTTGCCAGCCTGCTGAAGAAATTTGCATGAATGTTGATACTTCCTGATAACAGATTTGTTCTTGTCGGAATGGCAGGAATGATGGCAGGTGTAATGCATGCTCCCCTTACTGCTATTTTCCTGATTGCAGAAATAACCGGAGGTTATCATCTTCTTATTCCGCTTATTATCACATCAACAGTGGCATATATTACAACCAGAAGCTTTGAAAAGCATTCAATCTATCATGTTCAGCTTGCAGAAAGAGGAGAACTTATAACTCATGATAAGGACAAAGCTGTTCTGACTATGATGGACTGGAAAAAGGATATTGAGAACGGATCTGATTAAAGTCAAATCAGGTGATACACTTGGAGATCTTGTTAAAGTTCATTCCAAAATCAAACCGAAATCTTTTTCCTGTGGTTGATGAATATAATATTCTGGAAGGTGTTGTATAACCTTGATGATGTCAGGGAAATAATGTTCAACAATGATCTATACAAAACAACATTATGTGAGGGATCTGATGACAATTCCTCCTTCGTATATAGATAATCAGGAAAACATTGAAACTGTAATGGATACTTTCAGGAAAACAGGTGCATGGAACCTGCCTGTTCTGGATAATGGATATTATGTCGGATTTATTTCAAAATCAAGGATTTATTCAACATACCGTGAGTTGCTTGTTGAGTTTTCGGAGGAATAGACAAAAGACTTTACTATTTTATTTATTTTTTAAGATTATATTTGCCTGAAACAGGCTGAAATTATTTTCAGGGACAATAACGGATTTTCCTGTATTAACCCTCTCATAATCAAAATAATTAAATATACAAATGAAAAAAGATACTTTGATTTTTGACCTTATTGAAAAGGAACGTCAGCGTCAGATAAATGGAATTGAACTTATAGCTTCAGAAAATTTTGTCAGTCCTCAGGTTCTTGAAGCCATGGGATCGGTTCTGACAAATAAATATGCTGAAGGTTATCCCGGGTAACCGTTATTACGGAGGTTGTGAGATTGTTGATCAGACTGAACAGATTGCCATCGACAGGCTTAAGCAGCTGTTTGATGCTGAATATGCAAATGTCCAGCCTCATTCAGGAGCCCAGGCAAATATGGCAGTTTTTATGACAGTACTTAAAACCGGGAGATACTTTTATGGGACTGAATCTTGCACATGGAGGACATCTTATCACATGGTTCACCTGTTAATTCTTCAGGAATTCTTTACAGGCCTGTTGCCTACAGTGTTAAGGAAGATACAGGTCTTGTTGATTATGATATGATGGAAGAGATTGCCCTGAAAGAGAAGCCAAAGATGATAATCGGAGGGGCATCAGCATATTCGCGGGAATGGGATTATGAAAGGATGAGAAAGATTGCTGACAGAATCGGTGCAATTCTGATGGTTGATATGGCACATCCGGCAGGACTTATTGCAGCCGGACTTCTGAAGAATCCTCTGAAATATGCTCATATTGTAACATCAACAACTCATAAGACCCTGAGAGGACCAAGAGGCGGTATTATTCTTATGGGAAAGGATTTTGTTAATCCATGGGGAATAACCACACCAAAAGGAGAGGTAAGGATGATGTCTTCACTTCTTAATTCAGCTGTCTTTCCCGGTATTCAGGGCGGTCCTCTTGAGCATGTAATTGCTTCAAAAGCAGTCTCTTTCGGCGAAGCTCTGCTACCCGAATTCAAAGAATACCAGGCGCAGGTGAAGAAGAATGCATCTGTTATGGCAGAAGCATTTATTGATAAAGGTTATAAAGTTGTTTCAGAAGGAACTGATAATCATCTGATGCTTATTGATCTCAGGACAAAATTCCCTGATATATCAGGTAAAAAGGTTGAAAATACACTTGTCCTTTCACATATTACAGTAAATAAAAATATGGTGCCGTTTGACAGCCGGTCTCCATTCCTGACATCCGGACTTAGGGTTGGAACACCTGCAATTACAACCAGGGGACTGAAGGAGGAGCATATGGGAATAATTGTTGAACTTATTGATGAGGTGATTTCAAATATTGAAAATGAAGCAGTTATCCGTAAGAGTCGGAGAAAAAGTAATTAATATGATGAAATCTTTTCCTCTCTTTTCAATGTGACAGGGTAAAGCTATTTCAGTATAAAATTATAGGTTATTGTTCCCTTCTGGATTACAGGAGCATCAGACTTCGGATCAAACCGTGCCTTGAGGGCAGCCTCTTTTGCAACTCTTAAAAGATATTCATCAAGGGTTGTTGAACCTTTTGTTCCGGGGGTAGCCTGAGTAACTTTTCCAGACCTGTCGACACTCACCTCAACCACAACTCTTCCTTCGCCCTGGTAGTCATATTTTGGAGATGGTAATGATTGAAATCCGCGTCCTCCAGGACATATGAAATACCCTTGGTACCAAGACCGCTTCCGTCGCCCCTTATTTTTGAATCAACAGATCCGGTTGGAACTCCCTGGTTTCCTGCTCCTCCTGCATCACCTTCACTTGTGCTGGTCGTACCGGCATTTTTGGAATTTGCCAGGGCATTGCGGGTCCGGTTCATAATGTCAGCCTGTCTTTTCTGCTCGGCTTCAATCCTTTTTCTTTCAATTTCTTCCAGCTCCTTCTTTTTTCTTTCTGCCTCAGCCTGCTCCCTTACTTTTCTGTCAGCCTCGATCTTTTCAAGCCTTTTCTTTTCAGCTTCAGGATCCACTTTCTTAACTTCCGGAGCTTCTTCATTATTCTGGGTAAGCAATGGCTCGTCTGCCTGGACCTTTGGCGCACTGCTCCGCGGAGGGGCTGATGCTTCCTCCTGGACAGGCGGTGGAGACGGTTCAATCATTCCCAGACCTGTTTCATCAGTTCCGAAATTGACAAGGATCCCCTCTTCGAGTTCAGGTGGCTTAGGAGCTCTGAATGCAACAAAAATCAGTAATAAAAGTAGCGTACCGTGAATTATCACAGTACCCAGAATCCCCTTCTTTTTTTCGCTGGGAAACCTTCGAAGATCGTTATTTGGGTGAGGTTGCAATTATTAATTTGTAATTATTAGCCTGTGCAATATTTAATACAGCCACTACTGTTTCAAAAGGAACATTCTTATCGGCATGAAGTGAAATATATGTCTCAGGATTTGATCCCAGCTTTTGCTTCAGAGCTTTCTCCAGATCTGCAAGTGTAACAGGTTGTTGTTCAATAAAGTACTTTTGATCACGTGTGATCGAAACAGTTGTCTGAGGTTTTGCTGAAGTCTGGGTACTTCCTTTCGGCAGAAGCAGCTTCAGAGCAGTAGGATGAACAAGTGTTGAGGTTAACATAAAGAATATAAGAAGGTTAAATACAACATCAGTCATTCCTACCGAACTGAAGTTCACACTGACTTTATTTCTTGATGATATTGCCATGTTACCGTCCTGTTTTTAATGGTTCATTTAAAATATCCATAAATTCGGTAAGTGTTGCCTCAAGGTTAAATACTACTCTTTCAACCTTTACTACCAGTGTGTTGTAAGCAAAATATCCGAGGATACCGACTATCAGTCCGGCAACTGTTGTAATAAGTGCCGTATAGATCCCGTCTGACAGCAAAGATACCTCAATATTATTTCCTGCCTGCGACATAGCATAAAACGATTGAACCATTCCAATAACTGTGCCAAGAAATCCAAGCATTGGTTCAGCTCCGGTTATTGTAGCAAGAGTCGGAAATGTCTTTTCAAGCTTTGAAATTTCAAGTTTACCGACATTTTCAATTGCAGTGCTTATATCCTGCAACGGCCTGCCTAACCTGCTTATTCCTTTTTCAACCATACGTGCCGACGGGCTGTCGGTTGACCTGCACAGGGCAAGGGCAGCTTCGATTTTCCCGTCATGTATATAGTCTTTTATCCTGTTCATAAAATTTGTGTCCTCTTTGGTCGCCCTCCTGATCACATAATACCTTTCAATGAAGATATATGCTGCCACAAAAGATAAAAGAATGATAGGGATCATTACCCATCCTCCTTTTATTGCCAGGTCGAGAAGTGTAAGCTTCATCTGGGCTGCTGGCTCAACTGTACCGGGAATATCCTGCATAATGAACTCTAAAAATGCCATCTTTGTCCTTTTAATTAATTATTTTAAATACAAGTAATTATCTTATTCTCTAAGATTTTTTTCAGAGGCGAAGATATTACAAAACGTAAAAACAGTACAGTCTATTATTCAGGGTTAATAACAATGCGACAAAATTTATTAACTCTTCTATCTGACAGTTACTTCATCCTCTTTTTTAATATCGGATTTCTCTTTTTTCTTTAAGAGATCTGAGAATTTGTTGAAGTCCTGTTTATAAAATATACCTAATCCCTGGGTGTAGGGAGTACCTCTTCCGGTGTATATATTATTAAACCTGTTAAATACTTTAAACCGTATTTTTTCAGTTATTTTATATTCGAGATCAAAATCCCCTGCAATTGATTTTCCGTAATAGTTTGAAGGATCACCGACACCAAAATTCCCGTTTATCATGACTTTGTCATTTAGAAGCTGGGTTGACAATGCAACCTGGACCTCCTGCGAATTGATGCCTTTACTTTCCGGCCTGTAAACAAAACCTATGTCAAAGTCATTACTGATCTGGGAAAGCCAGTTGCTCAGCTGGTTTGAAACCATTTCGAACGTGGTGGCCGCAGTGGTAGCTGAAGCTGATACGTCGGGAGCTCCGATGTCCGGATAGAAACTGTTCATAACAAGCAGAAAAAGGAACTGACGACTTATTTCCTCATCAGTGGAAATGGCATTTTTCAGGAAAGTACGGGTTTTCTCATCAGAGTTTGGCAAATAAATGTCAAACGCTACAAGGGGATTGAAAAGTTTTCCCGCCAGGTTCAATTGTGGTTCGACAGAAACTCTTTCATCATATCCTTCTCCAAGAATAGGATAAAGCGAGGTTCTTAAGTTTTTATAGCTCGCCTTCAAATCGATCTCGGCATTTTCAACATCTCCGTTAAAGGTGATTTTCCCACCGCTTTCCACATCAAACCTCTTATTTAAAATGTTGCCAAGAGTAAAGAGGTAATCACCCTCAGAGATTGTATAGTCACCTGTTATTTTAAATACACCTTTTCTGTCAAGGCTGATGTTCAGGTCGCCTTCACCTCTTCCCTTAATTACGTCACCCGCTTTTGGATCGATAAGTAACTGGACTTCTGCTTCGGGAGTAACGTTAAGGTCGATGTTGAGCTCGAGTGCGTTTGTGGAACCAGCGGAAGGTTTGGCCAGGGTTTTTATAACATTATCACTCTTTGTTGTATCCGCGGCTTAGGAATTTAACAAACGAATACTCTGAGACTGAAAGGCCGGAATTCAAAGGTATAAAGACCTTCGTATTCTTATTTGTCGTCCCTGAAATATCGAAGGAAAGATAATTAGGCCCGCTCCGGATGGTAGTGACACCCGATGCATAAGCTGTTCCATAGAACAAATCGTTATCCTTGGACTGGGTGTTGAGAACCAGGCAATCGTCCATATTTATAATCAGATCCACAACAAAGTCATCAAAGTACTTATGGTTGACTGAGCCTGTAAGGGTTGCCGTTTTACCCTTTTCATCCGTTAGCCTGATATTCCGGAATTTTATTCCTGAATTATCAAAACGTATGGTATCGTTGATCATGTACCTGGTCTGAAGGTATTCAATCTTCATCGAGGTGTTTTCAGCCATCAGGGCTCCGGTGAGCACTGGTTTGCTTATCTCGCCGGTAAGGCTGACATTCCCCGACACAGTCCCGGTTATTCCGGAGGCAAAAAAACTAAGCAGGGGATTAAGTGCCTCTATCGGCAGCTTGGACGTTTTGGCTTTCACATTGATCTTTTTTGTTGCGGGATCATAAAAGCCGCTGACATCCAGGTTCCTGACACCATTCAGATTATTGATTGCATTGATTTCAGCAACTTTTCTAATAGAATTCCACACAGATGTTATTGCGATATCTCCGTATTCAGCTCCAAGAAGTGAAAACCCTTTGGCAGTAATGTTGCTTTCAATTAGAGGGTTCTTTAAAGCATTAGAAATGAATATTTTACCATCGATGATACCCTTTATGTTGAACGCTATTTCGCTTTTTTCCTCTTTGCGTTTTTCTTCACCGATCCTGTTCAGAGGGCTGAGATCCAAACCTTTGAATTTAAGCTGCAGCGTATCATCAGCATTTTCCGTGATATTACCGTTGATCAGATAAAAGTTTTCCCCGCTGCCTGCCATGAATTTGTTAATACTAATGGCACTCGAATCTATTGTGATGTCTGACTTGCTGATTTTCCAGAGTTTATTGCGGACATATATGTCTGAAGAATCGATGCCAATCTTAAGTACTGCACCATTACCCCCTTCCAACTTTTTTAACAACGATCCGCGGGCAACAAAATTTCCTTTATTCAGTACCTTATCCTTATTATCCCAGTCAATACTGAAAATAAAGTTGTCAGGAACTACATTGAGGCCCAGGTTGAAGGCTTTGAGATCTGACTTCCCCAGTATCGAAAGGGATGAGCTTTTCACCTGTGTTGTAAAAGTTGAACCGGAGTAATCAGAGTTAACTATTAAATCGTTGAAGGTGTTATTCTTAATGCTCAACGCCTTTGCTTTCAGGTCGATTTTAATTATACTGTCAGGAATAAACGATCCGTTAAGTATGCTACTTTCGGAAATAAGAATGCCTGTTTTAAAGAAATTGTTTATTTTATCGGTATTCTTAAAGTTCACAGAAAAATTGAAATTGTTCTTTCTCTGGCTTTTCCCGGCAACAGGGGCATTAAAACGTGAAGGCATCAATGAAGCAAGGGCACTTTTTAAAACATATGTCACTTCCCCGAAATTGTAATAACCTCTGAGATCAGCATCAGCAAAATCTGTCCTCAGCGAAATTGCAGGTTTGTTGTTCTCTGTAAATGCTTTTATTGAGAAGTCGTAGAGATCAAGTTCTTCGTTATGCTTTTTGAAGTTTGAATTAAGCATTTTGATCTCTCCATACAGGTTGTCGATATTATTTCCCCTGAAATTGGCTGTAAGAAGCATAGCCAGATGTGCAGTGGTATCAGTTTTTTCAAAGTTCAACCCGTAAAGGTCGGATTCTGCAAGATTAAGGGTAAAATCAAATTCAGGAAGGTCATTGCTGAAATCAAACATTCCAAGAAGGTCCATCTTAATATTCCTGTCCGAAATTTTTATGCTTCCGTCCCACGTTTTTTCGGTAAAAAGTCCATTGAGGGCAACATTTCTGTATACATATTTATTTACCTCAACGCTGTCAATTTTCCCGGTAAGTGTTCCTGCGATCTTTCTTGCAGAAGAAGCATAGCCGTCAAGATTTGTTTCCATGCTGAGCTTGCCAAGCAGATCTGGTTTTCCGGTAAGTTCACCCAGATCAATATTACTTCCCTTGATCAATCCCCTGACCCTGAACCTGTTTTTTTCCTCAGGACGAAGGGAGACATCAATCAACATATCTCCTTTTTCGGAAGCTATTTTTCCATAAGCCACAAAATCGTTGATGAAGCCGGTAAAACTTCCGTTGAAGGTAATGTTCCCCATTTTTCTGACAACCTCCGGGATTTCAAAACTTTTTTTGCCCGGGATACTGTAGTGTTCAAGATCTGTAGAATTGGTTTTCAGGCTGTTGACACCTATATAAATAAATGCATTTTTAATTTCAGGAAGTCCTGAAAAGTCAAAATCACAGTCAAGATCACTCATATTACCATACGTTAACCGGATATCCCTTCCTTTGAGTTCAGCGATTGTACCGGATACCTTCCCCGAAAGACCGAATGCTTCATTGCTTCCTTTTAAAAACGGAAGAAAGTATTGAAGGTCAGTATTGCTTATAAGTGATTTCTGAAGTCCGATATCAAGCCTGACCTCTTCAATGAATCTGCCGAATGATGCAGATGAATCGGCTTTGATACTGACATAATCGGCATTGATGATTGAACTGTCGCAGTTCAGGAAAAGAGTACTGAAAATGAAATCATTATCAGCAAGCAGCACACCGCTGCTCATCCTTTGTACAATAAATCCTCCTGCCTCCGTAAATTCGAGGCTTCGTATATTGAAAGAAGTTGAATCATTCTGTATTCTCAGATCTGAAATTCTCCCATTTATCCCGGATACCCTGATGTCATTAAAGTCGATCATCTTATTGCTTTTATCGGCAGTTTTATTCAACAGTAAGAATTTTCCCTCTTTAATGGTTAACTGGTTAATTGAGACGACACTATTACTCTTCTTTTCTTCCCCGCCCGGTTTTTTAAGCATATCGAGATACCATTTCAGGTTCATCACTCCCGAAGAATCAGTAACAAATGAAACCAATGGACTTGTAAGCTCTACAGTTCCCAGTACAATGATCTTATTCCTGAAATCAAGTTTCCGGATCCCAAGGGTTACTTCCCTTGAATAAAGCATCGTGTCATTATTGACATCCTTTATTAACAGATCGTTGATCAATAACTTATTGAAAAATGAGAATTCAAGTCTTCCGACTGTGATTGTTGATTGGATCTGGTCCGAAAAATGGCCTGTTATCCTTTTAACAATGAATGTCTGAACTTCAGGAATACGAATTATCAGGTAAAAGATAGTAGGGGTCAGTATAATGATACCGATCACGATTATCAGGTACTTAATCGATTTTTTAATACTTTTGAGCATTTATTCGGAGGTATTAAAAAACACAGGTCAAAATAACCTAAAATATACGGAAAATCAAAGTGTTGACAACAGTTACAATCTTAGCTATAGAATCTTCATGTGATGATACCTCTGTTGCTGTTTTGAGGGATGGCTATATTCTTTCAAATCTTATAGCGAACCAGGATATCCACATGTCCTATGGCGGTGTTGTCCCTGAACTTGCTTCCAGAGCACATCAGGCAAATATTGTGCCGGTAACTGACCAGGCTCTGCGAAAGGCAGGCATAACTCCCGGCGAGATCAATGCTGTTGCCTTTACGCGGGGACCCGGCTTGCTTGGATCACTTCTTGTCGGCACATCATTTGCCAAAGGATTTGCCCTGGCACTTGATATTCCCTTAATTGAAGTAAATCATCTTCATGCACATGTGCTTGCCCACTTTATACTTGAGAAAGACTCCGATAACAAAATTCCATCCTTCCCGTTTTTATGTCTGCTGGTATCGGGTGGCCATACCAGGATAATAGTAATGAAAAATCATCTTGAAATGGAGTTAATAGGCAATACTATTGATGATGCAGCAGGTGAAGCTTTTGATAAATGCGGAAAGGTTATGGATTTCCCGTATCCTGCCGGACCTCTGATCGATAAGCTCGCGAAGGAAGGAAACAAAAATGCTTTTGTTTTTTCAAAACCTTCGGTAAAGGGACTTGATTTCAGTTTCAGCGGATTAAAAACCAGTTTTTTGTATTTTCTGAGGGACAGGCTTGAAAACGATCCGCGATTTATAGAGAACAACAAAGCGGATCTTTGTGCTTCACTTCAAAATACAATTATTAGCATTCTGATGAACAAGCTCGTAAAAGCTGCCCAGATTACAGGGATAAATGAAGTAGGAATTGCAGGCGGGGTATCGGCCAATTCCGGATTAAGGGAGGCTTTAATAAGTGAAGGCAGAAAGAGAGGGTGGAACGTATTCATTCCAAAGGTGAGCTATACCACGGACAATGCCGCCATGATTGGCATTACAGGATATTTTAAGTATCTTAGGGGTGAGTTTGCAGGCCATGATGTAGTTCCTCTTGCCAGGTTTAATTGAATAATTGTGTATTAATCGGAAATTTATACTTTCTTAAGAAATGTTTTCGGCATGAATGAATTAAGGATCCCTGCAACAAAAACAACACCTGAGGTAATTATGTCTCCTGATGGAATCATTAAGATAAAGGGCCGTTCAATTCATGAGAACACTATTGATTTTTACAAACCGGTCGTTGCATGGGTGAATGAATATATTAAACTTCCCGCTGACGTTACGTGCATTGATATAAACCTTGAGTATTTCAACAGTGCGAGTGCCAAGGTCCTTATCACTCTTTGTCAGCGTCTCTCGCATGTTCAGTTAAAATACAAGAAATTCATTATCAACTGGTATTACGAAGAGGGGGATGACGACATACTGGAAAGGGGCGAATATTTTTCTTCCGTTCTGAATCTGCCCTTTAATTTTATAAGACTTAAATGATCTTCCTGAACGCCTGGTCAAGATCATAAATCAGAGAGTCTGCGTCATCAAGGCCAACATAAAACCTTATAAGATTATCTGAGTATCCTTCCTTTGATCTTTCTTCATCGAATGACATTGCCGGGAAAACCAGCGATTCGTGGCCACCCCATGATACTCCTATTATAAATTGTCTCAGACTGTTTACGAAGAGCTCCGTTTTATTCTTATCACTGACAGACAATCTGACTGAAAAAAGTCCGGTTGGTTTAAGCATCTGTTTGCGTGCAAGCTCATATTGCGGATGTTTTGGTGAAAGGGGAAAAAGGACCTCACTGACAAGAGGATGATTTTCAAGATATTCCACAACATTAGCCGTGGTTTCTGAAATTCTGTCGATTCTGGCTGGCAGAGTCCTTAAACCTCTAAGCAAAAGCCATGCGTTAAAAGGTGAGATAATGCCTCCCAGCCCCAGGTATTCACTATTGAAGATCCTCGTAATGTTTTCTGTGGATCCGCATACAATGCCTGCAACAACGTCACTGTGCCCTCCCAGGTATTTGCTGGCAGAGTGGAGCACGATATCGACTCCCATTGAAGCGGGGGACTGGGTTAAAGGGGAAGAATAGCTGTTGTCAATCAGTGTCTTAATACCATGCGACCCTGCGATGGCTGCAACCGCTTCAATATCCTGAATCTCAAATGTAAGTGAATTGGGGCTTTCAAGGTAGATGAGCCTTGTATTTTTCCTGATTGCCATTTCAAAATTTTCAGCCTTCCGTCCGTCAACAAAAGTTGTTTCGACCCCAAAACGCGGAAGGAACTTCGTCATGAGAATATTAGTCCAGCTGTAGTTGTTCCTCACAGATACTATATGATCTCCGGCATTGACGAATGAAATGACTGCAGATGAAATTGCTGCCATTCCGCTCGCAAAGGCAAGGGCTTCTTCAGTATCTTCAAGAGCGGCAATTTTCCGGCAAAGAATATCAGTTACAGGATTATTGCCTCTTGAATAGATATAGTTTTCCTTTTCTGATGCTATTGCTTTTCGAAGGTCATCAACGGTTTTAAATGCAAAATTGCTTGTCTGAAATACAGGTGGAGTGATTGCGTTATAGTATTTTTCACGTTCTTCTCCAAGATGGTTTATAATGTATGAGATGTTCTTCATTTTTAAATAATTTTAGTATCAGGACAGACCAAAGTCCGAAGTCATGACTTACTTAATGTTCTTCTTTTTGTACAGGATTTTTTCTTTTGAAAAACATATAAACCGGCACACCCAGCAGCAGAAACCCGATTCCAATGGCCATATGCATTGGCTTATTGATTGTTATATTAATAACAAACCATATGTTTATGATGATGAATATCAGTGGAGTGACAGGATATCCGAATGTTTTATACGGCCTTTCAGTATCCTTCATTTTTCTTCTGAAGATAAATATACCTGCTGCAGCAAGCGTAAAGAAGATCCATTCTACCGATACCGTATAAGTTATAAGGTTTTCGAGTGTGCCCCAGAAAAGAAGCAGGATAATCGACCAGGCCGACTGGACAATGATAGCATTGACAGGTGTTTTGAAAACCGGGTGTACCTTTGAAATACTTTTGAAAAAGAGGCCGTCTGAAGCCATTGCGTAATAAATACGTGGCGCCGATAGAGTGTAAATCCCGATTGTACCGAATGTGCTGACAGCGATCAATCCCGCAACCAGCATGCCTCCAAATGGAAGTATCGTGCTTACCGCTTCTGCAGCTACTTTTTCGGAAGTGGCGATTGTGCTGACCGGAAGAAGCAGCATATAAGATATATTAACAAGAAGGTAGATCAATGTAACAACGGCCGCGCCGGTGATCATTGCGATTGGTACATTTCTTGAAGGGTTCTTTGTTTCTCCCGCAAGGAACGATGCGTGTTGCCAGCCGCCGTAGGAGAACAGAACACCTGTAAGAGCAACTCCAAATGCGGAGAGCCCTGCATTTGACTGGGATATTGTGATTTCCCTGAATGAGAGATCGCTGTTTCCAAAGATGAAGCCGAAACCTATTATCATTAATATCCCGAGGATCTTCAGCCCTGTAAAAATATTTGAAAATATTTCACCAAATTTTGCCCTGAAAACATTGATCGTAGTAAGCAGGGAGATTGTAAAAATACTGGTGATCATTTTCCAGGTATTATCCATTGGTATGAAAAAGCCCAGATAATGTGCAAATGCGAGCGAGAGAACTGCAATAGATCCGGATGTGATGATAACCAGATATGCCCAGCCATACAGGAATCCCAGCCAGCCGCCGTATGCTTCCCTGAGAAAGACATAGATTCCTCCTGCTTTCGGGAACAGCGAGCCCAGTTCCCCGAAAGTAAGTGCTCCTGTCAGCGCAATAAGCCCCCCTAGAGCCCAAACAAGCAGTATAAGACCTGAAGAGGGGAGCAGTCCCGCAATCTGTGAGGGAGTAACAAAGATGCCAGAACCAATGCATGAGCCTATCGCCACCATTATCAGCCCGTAAAGCGTCAGCTCTTTCGCAAGGTTTGTCATCTGGAGCAAATAATTGTACTACCGGTAATTAATTACTTAACAGGATGATTTGAGATTTTTCATTTCCATAGCCTTTAATAACAAGCCTGTTGTTGTACACTTCAACCGTGGCAAAGTTATTGTCAGCCTCAGTTTCGACCATTCCCTTCATCGTTATGAAATGTACTCCGTTCAGATTGATATAATTGCCTGAATGATTATGCCCGCTAAACCATGCTACCATGTTGCTGTTTCTTTCAATGACAGGCAGTATCTCCTTATAGTTTAAAAGGTTATGTATATTTTCAGGAGCAATGGGAAAATGACAGAATACAATTACTTTTTCCCTTTTGACCTGAGAGTCCTTAAGCTGGCCCTCAAGCCATAAAAGCTGTTTCCCGCCTATCCCTCCATTCCAGTCGAATGTATTTACGGCACCTTCCTCCTTCAGTTTTTTAATATAGGAAGTTGCCTGTGCAATCACTTCCTTATTATTTGAGGCATAAGTACTTATTTCGTTGCCGTTTAGAACGATCATCCTGAAGTTATTGACATTAAATGCATAGTATCCGCTTCCTGAAGGCTGAAGCACAGGGATCTTTTCCTTTAGTTCCTGTTTGACAGCATAGTCATGGTTGCCCGTGCAATGGTATACCCTGAGCCCTGATGACTTCAAAATTTCAAGGACCGGGCTGAATGATTCAAAATCCCTGTCGATCAGATCCCCGAGATTTATTATAAATGAGACTGAATCTTGCTTAAAGGTATTAAGAGCCTCCTTTAGTTTTGAAAGAGAGGAGCGGTAATATCTGCTTCCGGCCGGTGCACAATCGCAGTATTGGACATCGGCAATCAGACCGAAGGAAAAGAGGGGAGAACCATTCTGGTTGACTGGAACTGCTTTTCTCAGGTAGACTTCGTGAGTATGCAGATTAATCAAAGCTGCAGCAATCCATAGTATTAAAATTCTCATAATTCTGAAAAATAGTGGCTTTAAAAATAGTAATGATTATCGGTTATAGAAGATTTTAATCCGTAAATAAAAGAGGTATTTAGAACCAATCCCATGTAACGCACTAATAAGTTGATAACTTGGGGTTGTTGAAAAAGCCTTTTTAACCGCAAAGCACGCTAAGAACATGCAAAGTACGCAAAGCTAAAACGTTAATAGAGCTTTTACGACTTTGATGAAACCTTCGCGATCACGAGGTATCTTCAGAATTCCATACAAAAAGGCGATATTTAGTTTTGACCACAGAGTGAAGGAGTAAACGGAGTTACACTGTTTTGAAGCTCAGTGTATACTCTGTGAAACTCTGTGTAACTCGTGGTTAAAGGATTAAGGTAAGATTTACGTCTCCATGAGCACCTCTAAATCCAAAGGGGATAAGAATACCCTTTAAGGGCAGGAGTAAACATCCAATGCGCGAAATGGTCTATATGGGCTGCTCTTCAGTAAAGTAATCATGAAGTTCCCATAATATTTGGTGAGACTTTCGGCTAATGCATTTTGACAAGAGCCCAAATGTAAATTATTGCAAAATAAACAAGACCTCCCCCCTTACGGCGGAAGGTCTTAACAGAGGTAATGACAGACAGTCGCCTCAGCTTTAATTTAAAGATGGATCTGTTACCCGCCCCATAAAAAGTATTGAATTTGTAGAACTCTCCCTGATAATATATATAAACGGATGATCGAGCTTTAGCTCCAGAGGTGGCGGCGGCGCCGATGTTACACCAATTTCCACTACTGTCGCGGCCGCTGCTTCAGTTCCCTCCTCGTTGGTCTCAATAAATGCCTGATGCGTTACTTCGTTGATCAAAAGATCATACTGTTCGGAGATGTTTGAAAAATCGGCTCCATCCCAGAAAGCAATTCCCATTCCCATATCTGTCAGTACATCTTTCAGCTTCTTTTTAAATTCGTATTTGAACCTTGGAAAGGAGAGATCAATCTCCCTTTTGGCCATCTGGCTGATCCATCCGCTGAAGTTGGCCCCTGTGACAGAAGAGACCAGATTGTTAAGACCATCCTGACTGTCAGGAAGTATGACATCCATAACGAAATTTCCCTGGCCATATGGAAACTCAGCAAGGACAAATCCGCTCCCCTGATAAACTTTAAATTCGGTCTTCTGCTTCATCATCGGAACATCGACCGAAGAACCGCCAGGTTTATAAAATGCCATCTGTTCTGTCTTTGCCTTGTCGAACTGTGATTTCCATTTCCCCTTAAAGTAAATTGCATTTATAAGGAGCATAACGGTGTTATCCTCAAGCCGGTCAATCATATTTTTTATCAGTCCGTTCGTATTATCCGCTATCCATGTATTAATTCTGCCCGGTACCGCTGGATCATTAATATCAAACGACTGTGATTCAGCGTCATAATAATTTGTAAGGATATCAATAAAGTTTTGTTTTACAATAAAGTCATTCTCAGTCCATACTGAGTTTGCAATGGAGATCAATACCCGCGTATCGACAGTAAGGAGTGCATGCGTAAGATCTTTATATGAGCTGTTGATAGCTTCGGGAGTGATCCCTATTAGCCTTAATGCTTTCAGGATCGAATCGCGTGTCCCGCCGTTGGCTCCGTTTAAGGTCATAGAGAGGGCATAGGAGATACTCAGTGGAGAAATCACAACATTTTCGCCTGCAGTCGCATTTCTTATAATTTTATTGAAGATGTCGAATGCAAATGTATTTTCGGACTCGATGAGCGTAACCTGTTCCTGCGTAAGATCTATCGGCACAGGTTCAGTGGGCAGGTTATCATCTGTTTTGCTGCAGGATGTGAAGAATACGGTTATTATACAAAAAATGACAGCCGTTGTTTTTGATTTCCAGGTCTTCATAATACACGCTTTATTGAGAATTTAAAACCTTCTGAGGATTCGGTTAATAATTCAGGGCTTTAATCTGTAAAGGCTCAAAAATCATGCCACCGGATTATTTGTCTTTACCTCTTTTCTTACGTGTCTGGATAAATGCTTTCAGATAAATGAAGGAAACAGTAAAAAGGATCAGGCTTAACAGCAAAAGCACGATAAATGAAAAGGTTGAAGGCGGATCATCAGGACTGGGGTCCTTTAGTTTGAGAATATACCCCAGAATTGTATAGATAAGGACCATTACAGAAATTGCAAAGTTGAATATAATGCTTGATGCGTTCAGTATCCTTGAAGACCGGTAGTACTTACTGTTCTTAAAATTTACATATGATTTGCGTGCATAATATTGTGCCCGCTGGCGGGATCTGTCCTGCCTGTACTTCCTCCATTCCTCCACGATCCTGTTGTACTCAGTGTCATCAGCGATCTTATTTCCGAAGTTTGAGATGAGGAAATCGTATGCTTCAGTAGCCTTGATGAACTGGTCTTTTGCCCCGGGCGAATGGTTAATATCGGGATGATACATCCTTGCTTTCTTCCGGTAGGCTTTCTTAATATCTTCAATCGAACAGCCGGCAGTTAGACCCAGGATTTCGTAATATTCAGAATGTACCATCATTCAATGTATCGGGACCCTGTTAAAATTATAAAATTTATTCTTACCAGCGGGGGAGGGTACCGGAAAGTGAAATCAGCAATCGGGGTTGAAAATTATTTCACAATTCCTGTAAATCCCATAAATGCAAGGGCAAGAATACCGGCAATTACCAGAGACAACGGGACTCCTTTCATCCCTTTCGGAATATCTGCAAGTTCGAGCTGTTCCCTTATTCCGGCAAGTATTATAAGTGCCAGTCCAAAACCAATTGCAGTAGCACCGCCGTAAACTACTCCTTCAAGGAGATTGTAATCTTTCTTGATAACAAGAATAGCAACGCCAAGTACTGCACAGTTGGTTGTTATCAAAGGAAGAAAAATACCAAGTGCCTGATAAAGAGGCTGGCTTATTTTTTTAAGTATTATCTCTACCATCTGAACAAGCGCAGCAATAACAAGGATAAAGGTAATTGTCTGCATGAAGGCGATACCGAGTTTGTCCAGAACATAAACCTGGATCAAGGTAAGTTACCATTGTGGCAAGAACAATTACAAAAGTGACCGCACCAGCCATACCCAGTGCTGTCTTCACTTTGTTGGAAACCCCAAGGAAAGGGCATATTCCAAGGAACTGGGCAAGTACAACATTGTTGACTATTACGGCCGATATAATTATTAAGATATATTCCATAGAGTATCTTTTTAAGTCTTTTTGATCTTGTTGACAAGTGCAATCATATAACCGAGTGCCATAAAAGCCCCGGGAGCAAGAATAAATACCAGAATGCCATCTCCCTGTATGAATTTGTATCCGAAAATCGAACCGCTTCCTACAATTTCACGGAAAGCGCCAAGAATCCCAAGTGCCAGTGTGAAGCCGAGTCCCATGCCCAGACCATCAATCAATGATGACAGAACGGAGTTTTTACTGGCAAAGGCTTCAGCTCTGCCAAGAACAATGCAGTTAACAACAATAAGCGGTATAAAAATTCCCAGTGTCTTGTACAGATCGGGCACATAAGCCTGCATTACAAGGTCAACTATTGTAACAAATGATGCAATTATTACAATAAATGCAGGTATCCTTACCTTATCGGGAATGAATTTCGACAGTAAAGAGATCACGACATTTGAACCTATAAGCACAAACGTTGTTGCAACACCCATTCCCATTCCATTAAGTGAGGAAGATGTTGTGGCCAGGGTAGGGCAGGTGCCCAGTACCAGTACAAGTATGGGATTCTCCCTAAGTAATCCTTTTGTGAAATTCTGAAGCTGATTCATTTTATACCTCCTTTCTGCAAGTGCATTATATGCGCGCTGAACTGCATCACAAAATGCTCTTGAGCTTATTGTGGCAGCTGTTATGGCATCAACGGGTCCACCGTCTTTTTTTACCTTCAGTGCAAACTCCGAAGGATTTTTATCATTGAACTGATCCTTGAATTCCGGCTTCCGCCATTTTTGTTCCGAGGCCCGGTGTCTCTTTCTGTTCGAGCACTGTAATATTAATGATTGTTCCATCAGGTTTAAATCCGGCCATCAGGCTTATATTACCGCTGAATCCTTTCTTGGTATAAGTGTTTACGGCATAGCCGACAATCAATTCCATCCTTCTTGGCAGGATAAATATCAAGGCTGTCACCTTCGCCTGTAGGCAGACCGGAACATCTCATCATTCGGATTGTTTGTAAATTCCGGGACAACCAGCCTTATGGCATTCAGCTTTTTATTCAGGTTGGACAGCTCTATCGGTTTCTTTGTAAATTCATAGACAAAACCCAGGCATGCTGATGCTACCAGTGAGATAAGAGTCAGCGACAGCACCATATTCTTGAATGTCGATTCAGTCTTAGCCATTTTTTACCTCCTCCCCAAATCGTTTTGGTTTGATATAAGCATTCATAAGCGGAACAAATGCATTCATTATAAGTATTGCAAATGATACGCCTTCGGGATAGGCCCCGTAGACTCTGATAATAACGGTTATGATGCCAATACCGCATCCATAGATCATCATGGATTTTGGGACCATCGGTGAAGTAACATAATCTGTCGCCATAAAGATAGCTCCAAGCAGAACACCGCCGGCCAGCATATGAAACATCGGATTGGCATTTTTATCAGGATTCACAAGCCATAGAATTGCAGTAAAAACAATGCCAGGCTTCCGATAACAGAAACAGGAATATGCCATGTTATTACTTTCTTGTAAAGGAGCCAGACAAATCCTAGGAGAAGTGCAACAGCAGCAACTTCTCCCATTGATCCTCCCATATTGCCCAGGAACATCTGTGCCGGCGTCGGGATCTGATCCATCAGGCTCGACAAAGATTCGCCGTTCTTCAGACCTTCCTTGATTACTGCCAGTGGTGTGGCCCCGGTGATGGCATCAGTGTAACCTGTACTGAATCCTGCCGGCACCGGCCAGCTTGTCATCTGCACAGGGAAAGAAATAAGCATGAAGACACGTCCGACAAGGGCCGGATTAAAAGGATTGTTCCCTAACCCTCCGAAAGTCATTTTAGCAACGGCAATAGAGATGAAACTGCCGATCACAATAATTAACACCGGGATGTTTGAGGGCAGGTTAAACGCAAGAAGAATACCTGTTACGAAGGCTGACCCGTCAGTAATTGAAATTGGTTTCTTAAGTACGAATCTTTGTATCAGGAATTCGAACAGGAGGCATGAAGCTACCGATGTGACTGTTACAATTATTGCACCGATGCCAAAATAAAATACCGATGTTACGAGAGCCGGTATCAGGGCAATTACAACATTGAGCATTAGTTTTTGCGTCGACTCTTTTCCGTGCGTATGTGGCGACGGAGAAACATTAAGAAGATTACTCATATAGTTTTAAAATTCCTTATTATTTCAAATTTCTTTCACGCGCCATTTTAATTACAGTCGACTTGCCGAGCCTGATATAATCTAGCAAAGGCACGTCAGCAGGGCATGTAAAGCTGCAGGATCCGCACTCCATGCAGTCGGTTATTCTTTCCTTTTCAGCTCTCTCGAATAATCCTTTTTCAGAAAGGTTAGAAAGAAGATAAGGCTCAAGGTTAAGAGGGCAGACGGCAACACACTTTGCACATCTGATACATGGCTTTACTTCGTTTCTTATTGCTTCTGACCGCGGGAACAGAACTACCCCCGACATTCCTTTTACAACAGGAACATTGGTATTGCTTACAGCCTTTCCCATCATTGGCCCGCCGTTGACAATTTTTCCTGTGTCGTCGGGCATTCCTCCTGCAGCTTCAATAAGCCTTGAAAGTGGTGTGCCGGTCCTCACAAGGTAATTACCCGGTTTTGAAAGGGATTTTCCGGTGACCGTCACAACTCTTTCAAACAAAGGCTTATTCTTCTGAACAGCCTCATATACTGCAAATGCAGTTCCCACATTATGAACCACAGCACCCACATCGAGCGGAAGGCGGCCTGAAGGCACTTCCCTGTTGATTAGAGCTTTTATAAGCTGTTTCTCAGCGCCCTGAGGATATTTTACTTTCAGTGGATACACCGTAATGCCTTTAAATTTTGTTGCAAGACCTGAAAGGTGAGCGATCGCATCAGGTTTGTTGTTTTCAATACCGATCATAGCCTTGTCGACCTTAAGGGCTTTCATAAGTATAGTGACTCCTGTCAGAACTTCTTCACCTTTTTCAAGCATCAGCCTGTGATCGGAAGTAAGATATGGTTCACACTCAACGCCATTGATTATCAGCACCTCACATCTCTTGCCTGAGGGTATGGTCAGTTTTACATGAGAAGGAAAAGTAGCACCTCCAAGTCCGACGATACCTGATTCAAAGCATCTTTTTATAATCTCCTCAGAAGTGAGCTTTATATCTCTCTGAATCCCGGTGCTTCTGTCAATAGTATCTACCCACTCGTCCCCTTTGACATCAATAAAAACTGCGTTCTGTTTAAATCCGGTTCCGTCAACAATGAAGTCTATTTTAGTTACTTTTCCTGATACGGATGAATGTATATTGGCTGAAACAAATCCTTTTCCTTCAGCTATCAATTGTCCTGTCCTGACCATATCGCCCTTGTTGACAACCGGAGTTGCAGGAGAACCTATATGCTGGGACACCGGAATGGCAACGCTTTCAGGGACAGGAATCCGCTCAATTGGTGTATTTGCAGTAATCTTATTTTCAGGTGGATGAACACCTCCAAAGGGAAATGTTTTCAAAACAATCTAGTAATTTAAATTAACATCTAAAACTATCCGTTAATAATCTCAGCCTGAACTTCGACCTTTGGCTTCCTCGGAGGGAAATTGAGTTCAATTATTGAATTGGTCGGACATTCCGGAAAGCATTTTCTGCAGAAAGTACATTTTAATGCATCTATGTATGCAAGATTATTTTCAATGGTTATTGCATCGAACTCGCAAACGTTAAAGCACTTGCTGCAGGCAATGCATGCCACTTTACAGGCTCTTCTTGCAGGACCTCCCTTGTCACAGTTGGAGCATGCGACATATATCTTTCTGTCTTTCCTGGCTTTTTTGCGAAGTTCGATGATATGCCTCGGACAGGCTTTTACGCAGGCACCGCATGATACACAATTGTCGTCAATTATGACGGGCAGGCCGGCAGCTTTATCCATATACATGGCATCAAAGGCGCAAGCCCTTACACAATCGCCATGGCCGAGACAGCCATAACTGCAGTCCGTTTCACCTATATAAAGGTTGTTGGTTATCCTGCAGTCGGAAGCGCCGTTATATTCCGATGTCCTTGGCCTGTATTCAGGTGACCCGTTGCATAGCAATACTGCGACTGTCGGATCCACAACCGGAGCAGTTTTCCCGAGTATTCTTGCAGCCTCTGCCATCACCGGAGCGCCGCCAACCGGGCAATTCAGACCTTCGAATGTATCTGCTTTGACCAGCGCTTCTGCCATATTCCTGCAACCTGCAAATCCGCAACCACCGCAGTTCGCAGCAGGGAGGACTGCCTGGATCTCATCTATTCTCGGATCCTCAAAAATTTTGAACTTCCGGGCAACAAAGTACAGAATTACAGCCGAGAACAAAGCAAGAAGACTAAGGCAGATTATGGTTATAAGAACAGTGGAACTCATTAACTATGTTTTTAACGTAAACCTGAAACTCTTGTTAATTTTCTTTCTGAACAGGTAGAGAAGAAAAAAATACGGGATCAGAATCAATATTGAAACCAGCCCGGCAGTTAATTCCGGAACATCCAGCGAGGTGAGCACCGAGAGAGTGGCAATTATGATCAGTAACGGGATAAAATAACTCATAACAATTGCTTTATATCCCATTGATTGCCGCATAATAACTGTAACCTGATCGCCCGGAGAGACTTTATAATTCCCTGTTACGTTAATTGTTTTTTCTTCATTTCCTGAATTATTGCATATGCTTTGGGCATGACAGCCTGAACAGGATGATGAGGATGATATTGTTACAAGTACGGAATTATCGCCAACTTCCTGCACAATACCATCATGCTGAATAGTTTCATGAATGTCTGCTTTTTTCATTTGAATTGCCGACCGGGTTGACGCCGGCAAATTTACAATTCCTGTAAAATTAGTTCCTGTTTTTTGTCAGTTTTTGGTTTACTGTTAATTATTTAGAATGAATCCAAACAAAGGCCAATCAACTGATATTACTCCATGACTGCCTGACACTGAAAAGCCTGTTCATTTCTGTCTTAAGAACCAGATTCCGGTTCTCTTCAAGAAGGGGATCCTTCAAGAGTATATCTTCGGCAATATTTCTGACATATTCGATTATCTGTCCATCCTTTCCTAGATTGGCTATCTTCAGGTCGAAAGGGATCCCGCTCTGAAGAGTTCCTTCAATATCACCCGGCCCCCGCAACTGGAGATCAGTTTCAGCTATTTCAAAGCCGTCATTTGTGCTTACCATAACTTCGATCCTTCGCGATGCTTCTTTTGAAAGCTTGTCGCCGCTCATCAGAATACAGTAAGACTGGTCAGCGCCCCTTCCCACACGCCCCCGGAGCTGATGAAGCTGGGAAAGACCAAACCTTTCGGCACTTTCAATGACCATAACCGATGCATTTGGAATATCAACACCAACTTCTATAACAGTGGTGGCCACAAGAATATGGGCATGACCTTCCCTGAACAGCTTCATTGAAACTTCCTTCTCCGCAGAAGTCATTTTACCGTGGACGATGCTTATGCAATATTTAGGAGCAGTGAAAACTCTTGAAATGGTATCCCATCCGTCTTCAAGGTCCTTGTAATCCATTTTTTCCGATTCTTTAATCAACGGATAAACAATAAAGATCTGACGTCCTTCATCAATCTGATTTCTTATAAACCCGAAAACCTTATTCCTTTCTGAATCTGTAAAATGCATTGTTTTTACAGGGATCCTTCCGGGAGGTAGTTCATCGATCACTGAAACATCCAGGTCCCCGTAAAGTGTCATCGCCAGAGTTCTGGGAATAGGTGTTGCCGTCATTACCAGCACATGTGGCGGATTTTCTCTTTTTTCCCACAGCTTCGCCCTCTGTTCAACTCCGAATCTGTGTTGTTCATCAATAATAACAAGGCCAAGGTTATTGAACCTTACATTTTCTTCGATCAGGGCATGAGTACCGATTAGAATATTCAGAGAATTATCCTGTAGAGTTTCATCAATGGTTTTCCTCTCACTTCTTTTTGAAGATCCGGTTAGCAGCCGTACTTTCAAATCAATTCCCCTGAGCAATTTACTTATGGTATTGAAATGCTGGGTTGCCAGTATTTCGGTCGGTGCCATCAGGCATGCCTGGTAACCGTTATCTATGGCAATAAGCATGCTCATGAGGGCAACAAGTGTCTTTCCGCTGCCGACATCACCCTGGAGAAGCCGGTTCATCTGCTTTCCCGATCCAAGATCCCTCCTTATTTCTTTCATCACTTTTTTCTGGGCTTCAGTAAGAGAGAAAGAGAGGTTGTTGTAATAAAAACTGTTAAAGAAATTGCCAACACTTGAGAATACAAATCCCTTATACTTCCTGCTCCTGTTTGTTTTAAACCTTAACAGGTTCAGCTGGATATAAAACAGTTCTTCAAATTTCAGGCGGTATCTTGCTTTTTCTATTTCTACAGGAGTTTCGGGGAAGTGAATTTTTTGCAGGGCATCATGAAGTTCCATCAGGTGATAACCAGCTACAATGTAGGATGGAAGTGTCTCAGGAATTCTGAATTTAATCTGCTTAAGCAGGTTCCCGATAAGTTTGCTGATAGTTTTAGATGTAACAAACTGGTTTTTAAGTTTTTCTGTGCTGCCATACTGAGCCTGAAGAGGAGAAGAAATCCGTTGTGCAGCTTTTTCCGATGCCTCAATCTCAGGATGGATGATGTTTACAATTCCGTTGAATACGCCGGGTTTTCCAAACACAATTAATTCCACTCCTGGTGAGTAACTGCCTGTAATCCATTTGGCCCCCTTGAACCAGACCAGCTTTATGGTTCCGGTCTCATCTGAAAAATCTGCAACGAGTCTTTTCCCCGCGCCATGCCCCTCAGAGTAATATCCCTTAATCGCACCTTTTACCTGTACAAAGGGGAGATCAGGATCCAGTTCTGAAATTTTATAAAATCTGCTTCTGTCTATATACTTATATGGGAAATAATAAAGCAGGTCACGGAAGGTATTAATGCTGAGTTCTTTATTGAATAGCTCAGCCCGTTTCGGACCAACTCCGGTTAAATATGTAATATCAGAATCAAGAAAATCCTGCATAAAAAATCTCTCAGCAAACGTTAATAAAAATTACACGGAAGTCCATAAAGATACAGATTCACAGAGTTAATTCGCCCTCAAGAGGCTGTCTTAAAAGTAGTTTAATGAAGATCTTTCTTTGTGCGACTTTGTGTTTTACTTTGTGATCCTTTGTGGTATGGATTTAAAATTAACCACTAAGTTACACAAAGGTTCTCACTAAGGTACACAAAGGGCTTTTAAGACAGCCTCCTATAATTTAAGTCAGTGGATAAACTTTCGTGTAATTCTGATAATTGCCTTATTCTTATTCATTCTCCTGGCCAGTTCATTGAACCTCGCCATCAGGGCAGGGTCTAATCTTACTGCCTCCCATGCTGCTTCAATAATCATGATCTTGAGTTCCTTCCTGCCACGGTTTATTAGTTTCCCTGTAGACATCTTGTCTCCGGAACCGTGCATCATCGGAACCAGTCCTATATAATCGCAAAGATCATCAAGACTTTCAAACCGTCTTATGTTACCGATCTGAACCAGGAAAGTCATGGCGGTCAAAAATCCAATCCCGGGGATGCTGATCAAAAGGTTATAGTTGCTTCTGTAAGCATCTGTCTGTGACAAGGATCTCACTTGCCTGTTAACTGATAACAACTCCTTCCTTTGCAACTCTCCGATACTAATGTAATTATCAAAAGTCTGCTTCAGGCTTTCATGTTCTGTTTTAAGTTCCTTCAGCCAGTTTATATATACCTTGGACCAACTCCTGGTCTGTCCAGTGGTAAACCTTTCAGGGACGATGATATTAAACTGGAAGAGAAGAGATCTTACCCTTGCTTTTATACGGGCAACATCTTTCATCACTCTGAACCGTTGGCGAACCAGAGCCCGGTCTGCTTCCAGATTTGGATCAGGAACATGTATTGGTTTAAATTCCTTACTTCTGAGCGACCTTGCAAGTTTACGGCTGTCTACCGGGTCCATCTTCTGTATCTTCTCCTTATTGCTGGTTGGCACATCGGCAGCATGGATTACATTACAATTAATCCCTAATTGCCTCAATTTACGGCAAGGATAAAATCCATTAAACCCGGCTTCATATACAGCATGATAATCAGCTCCGGGAAAATTCCTCCTCAGATAAGCTCTGTGCAAGTTTTTAATCTTTCCAAACAGCTATGTTTGATATCCGAAATTACTTAATTTTGAAGACCTGACCTAATATAAAAATTCGGGTTCTGATGAATATTCTGCCAGCACTGAAGTATATCAAATATTTTCTGTTTTCCCGCCACCGGAGGGGACATGGAATTCACAGTCCCTTTGTCTTTGATCTTGTTTCAGGAACGTTCCGGAATAAAATTGAACCTGATGTTGTCTGTAGTATTGAAGCCATACGAAGAAAGATGATTTCAGATCCTGAAACCATAGTCGTAAATGATCTGGGAGCGGGATCAATGAAAATGAAAACCAGTTTAAGAAAAGTGTCGGATATAGCAAGATATTCAGCGGTTCCGAAAAAATATGGAATTTTCCTTTCGAATATGTCCAGAGTTTTTGCGGGACCATATGTCCTTGAATTTGGCACCTCTCTTGGGATAAGTACAATGTATATGGCTGCTGCGTGCCCCGGATGCAGAGGTATACACTATGGAAGGCTGTCACGCAAACTTCTGCAATTGCCGCTGAGAATTTCAGAGAGGCAGGACTTATCAAATATCAGAATGTTCAACGGGTTCATTCGATGAGCTTTTACCTGAAATCAGAAGCAGAAGGAATCTCTCCGGGTCTTGTTTTTATTGACGGGAATCACAGGAAAGATCCTGTAATCAGTTATTTCAACCAGATAGCTGAAATGTCAGACCGAAATACAGTTATTATAATTGATGATATTTATTCTTCAGCAGAAATGGAAGAAGCCTGGAGTGAAATAAAGGACCACAGCAAGGTGACTCTGACAATTGATATTTTCAGGATGGGAATTGTTTTTTTCAGGGAGACAGGATGAATCATTTTCACTATGTAATAAGGTATTAACAAAAATTAAGATTTAATAATTTCTTATTTGATATATTTAATCTAATTTCGAAAATTCAAATTTTAGTACGTTATGGATAAAGTAATTGAGATTCAGGATATTGTTAAGAATTATCAGGTTGGATCAGTGATTGTGAGAGCTTTAAGGTCAGTTTCTGTCAATATTGACAGGAATGAATATGTTGCAATTATGGGACCGTCAGGTTCAGGAAAATCAACTCTTATGAACCTTCTTGGCTGTCTTGATACACCATCAAGCGGAACTTATATTCTTAATGGTACTGATGTCAGCAAGATGGAAGATGATTTTCTTGCTGAGATCAGAAATAAGGAGATTGGATTTGTTTTTCAGACTTTTAACCTTCTTCCAAGATATTCTGCTCTTGAAAATGTTACTTTACCTTTGATATATGCAGGTGTTCCAAAAGTTGACAGGGAAAAAGTGGCAATTGAAACTCTTGAACAGGTTGGTCTTGCCGACAGGATGACCCATAAGCCAAATGAATTGTCGGGAGGACAGAGACAGCGTGTTGCAATTGCCAGGGCTCTTGTAAACAAACCTTCAATTATTCTTGCTGATGAGCCTACAGGAAACCTCGACAGCAAGACTTCACTTGATATTATGGGACTTCTCGATGATATTCATAAGAAAGGGAATACTGTTATTGTTGTTACACACGAGGAGGATATTGCCAAACATGCTGCCCGTATTATAAGGCTGTTTGATGGAGAGATTGCTCAGGACTATCTAATGAAAAGTATGTAAAAGCATTATAATTTCATATAAGTTTTCTTTATTAAGGTAATAGTTTATCATCTGACTCTATGAAGATCTATACCCGTACAGGTGATGATGGAACTACTTCATTATCGGGAGGCAAGAGGGTTCCCAAAGCATCATCTCCGTGTTGAAGCATATGGTTCTGTTGATGAACTTATTGCCTGGATCGGGCTTTTACGGGATCTCAGGGAGAATGACAGCCGGACGGAATTCTTGATTTATATCCAGGATCAGCTTATGAGATGTGCTGCAGCATCTCGCTGCAACTGAAGAAGATAAGAATACCGGAAAATGTCTTCCTGATCCTGATTGCATTTCAGTACTTGAAAAAGAAATTGATAGAATGGAAGACTAAACTTCCTCCGCTGAAAAATTTTATTCTCCCGGGAGGAAATATTCTCGTATCATATTGTCATATAGCCAGATGTGTATGCCGCAGGGCAGAAAGGGCTGTTTTGAGGCTAAATGAAACTGAAGAATCTCCTGAAATAGTCACTAAATTTCTTAACCGTCTTTCCGATTATTTATTCGTATTATCCCGTAAAATAAGCTTAGAGCTTGATATTGAGGAGATTAAATGGTCTGTTTAATATGTTAAAAATCTTAAAAAAGGTATTGTTTTTTAAATAAAATAATATTTATATTTGCAGACTTTGTTAAAGCTAATACTTAATCAGGAAAATATGTACTGGACACTTGAATTAGCATCAAAACTTGAGGATGCTCCATGGCCTGCCACTAAGGATGAGCTGATTGATTTCGCCATTAGGTCAGGTGCCCCAATGGAAGTTATTGAAAATTTGCAGGAAATTGAGGATGAAGGAGATATTTACGAAAGTATTGAAGATATCTGGCCTGATTATCCAAGCAAGGATGATTTCTTCTTTAATGAAGATGAATATTGAAAAAAGAGGCTGACTTCAACTAGTCAGCCTTTTTTATTTTCTGAAAATATCAGCTCATTTTTTTAGGTCTGATACTCTCGATACCACGTAAAACCTTCAAGCCTCAGCTTCACCGGGTTTATGCTGAGTTGGCGGATCAATAACTCCTTCAGGATTCTGATATTCAATTATCTCACTGTATCTTCCCATTCTCCACCAAGATCTCAATTCTGCACATTTGGCCTGATTTAACTCCTACAATTTCATCTCCGTCAAGAAGATAGTAAATTGATTCTCCATTACCTTCAATATCGATTTTATACAATTCATTATCTTTGAAATAGCCGGTGAGCGATCCTTCCTTTGATCTGGTTAAACCTCATCGTGTCAACCTGGCTGGCAACAAAAGCTGAATTGTATAATTCCATCCTGTCTGTCTGTCTGGTTTTTTGTAAATATTGCCATCGAATCAGAGGTAAGCTGGTTTTCCTCTGACCAGAGTACCGGAGATGTATAAAGCCTGATAACTGAATCCTGAAATGAATAGGAGAGGGAATCGCATTTTGCCTGCAGATCCTTGCTGAAGATCCTGCATCCATGATATGCCCTCATCAGCCTGTAGCCTTTGCAGAGTGGAATCAGATACTTGTAATTGCACTTATTGTATCAGCATGAAGAAAAAGAGAGTCCTTATCCGAAACCTGTATGAATACTGCTTTGTCAGTAACCATAAATTTTTCAGGTTTTTTATAATACCAGGCATAATCTCCCTTTACAATAATATTATTTGTTGTATCGGCAATACTTGTATTTCTGAATGATTGACCATACCCTGTAATATCATCATAATAAAGCGAATCACCCTGTATAATCTGCTGCCTGTTGTCAATAACTGCATTTTTCCAGATCCTTGAGATATCATTTTTTGTATCATACCAGCCTTTTTCACAATACAGATAAATGCTGTCGCCCTCCAGTTCTGAAGGACCGGTAAAAAATGCAGTTTCAGTTTTCGTATTGTAATCCATTGTATCAGCAGTCATTACATAATCAGGATTTACAATTTTCACACTATCCTTAAAATGAAAAAGGTTCTGTGAAACATAATAGATCCCAATAATGCTTGTAAGAGTATTATCACCATTTGATTATTCTTGCCGTCTGTCGTTATACCTGGCTATTTTATTTTAACATCATATTTAACTGAGTTTGTATAGAGATGTGTTTCTTTATCAATAAGTTCAACATTTCCGTCTACAGAGGCTATTTCACGTTGTGCCGTCATAGAAGAGGATAATCACCGTAAAGATCAAGTGTATCACCCTGTTCCATATGAATTTTGCTGTATGCCTTATCTGGTTTATATCCGGTATAGAAATGGGCACTGTCGCAGGTCATAAAGATTTCATTATGCTTAAGTGACACATTTCCAAGAAGACGGTGTCAGTCTCCTGCCTGTTGATGTCTCAATTTCATCAATATCCTTCATCAGCATGGATCACTTCAATCTTCTTTTTCCCGCTGCTGTTTTGCCTGGTTATCCTGGCTGATAACTGTCAGGAGAAATAACAGAAGAATCAGTAACAGCAGAGAATATATTTCTGATAATAGCAGTAAAGTAGCAGATTACGCGAGAATGTTATTTCAGCCATCCCTGTTCAAGAAAGTCACATGATTTGAATTCATCACTTATTTTAATATAGGTGGTTTCAACTTTTCTTCTTATCCATTTCTGGTACGATGTCTGTCTTTCATTCATCAGAGCAGCATTGTAAAGGATCTGATAATCATCTTTCAGATTTGCTCTGTGTGCAGGTATCTCATTATCAAGCCTGACAATCCTGAAAACAACATTATTATTTTCATCAGTTGTTCTGAAGGGATCAGATATTTCACCAACTTTAAGATCCCTGACTTTCACATACATCTCCTTGTTCAGTTCTTCAAGTGAGAACCAGTTGATCCTTTCGGACGGATTCGTACTTACAAATTTACCTCCGTTTATCCTGCTGTCCTTATGGGTTGAAAATCTTAAAGCAGCATCTTCAAATTTCAGGCTGTCTTTTCTTATGAGTCTGGCAAGACTGTCAAGTTTTGCAATTGCCTTTTCTGCTTCCTCGGGTTTTACTTTTGGTCTGATAAGAATATGACGGGTATTAACCATATCTCCTTTCCGGTCGATCAGCTGAATAATATGAAATCCATATTTTGTTTCAACAATTTTGGATACTGTATTTTTTGTAAGACTGAATGCAGCATCAGCATATTCTTTTTCAAGTTCTCCCCTTAATTATATCCAATTTCACCTCCGTTTTTTGCAGATCCGATCTTCAGAATTCAGTAATGGCAAGGACATTAAAACTTTTTCCGGCAAGAATCTGACTTCTGATATCAAGAAGCTTCTGCCTTGCTTCAGCTTTATTCTCTTCATTTTCAGGAGGATCAAGCTGAATAATGCTTATCTGAAATTTTGCAGGAATAACCGGCAGACTGTCTTTTGGAATGATTGGCAAAATATCTTTTTACATCATGGGTGTAATTGCCAGATCTGCTGCAATGTTACTCTGACCTCTGAACAATCTGCTGTTCAACCAGGGCTTTTCTTATATCCCTTCGGATTTCCACCATGCTCTTTTTAAAATATTCTTCAAGAGCCTCTTCACTTCCTGCCTTCCTTATTGCATCATTCATCTGCATGTTAAGATCACCTTCAACCGCATCATCAGTAACAACTATACTGTCAATCCTTGCCTGATCGAGAAAAAGTTTTGAAATCAGCATTTCCTGAAAAACATTGCATCGCAGATCTCCAATTGGAGTTCTGTTGCCTCCTCTTCTGAAGATCGCTTACCGTATTTTCAAGATCTGAAAGATATATAACTTCATTTCCAACTATTGCAGCAATTGATTCAACAAGCTTCTGGGAATTTGCAGCGGAAAGAGCCGGATACCAGTCCTGTAAATGCCAATAAACCTATTTTTAATATTCTTTTCATTATTAATAAATCTTAAAACTGTTTTCTTTAAGGGCTTCATTATAAATTCCGTTTTCAAGGTCTTGAATAAACTCTATCCGGCGATTATTCCATATTATTCTTTTTATATCATCCCTGACATATTCAAAAGGTGCAAGTGAACCTCTGAGCCTGTAATCATTTATAGTAATCAGATAGACTGAAGATGAATCACTTGTTTCAAAAAATGTATTTCTCCTTAGAAAGTTCTCCTGGTCGCTGATGTCAATACCTAAGCTCAAGGGAAAGTCTGTCCAGCGTTATCCATTCTTCATTAAAATCATCAAATTTTTCGGCAAACTGATAACAAGACTTTCAAGTTCCTGAAGATCTTTCTGTTTATTTGACCGTGCGAGCGATTTTATTCTGTACAAATTGGGAGTTTCAACCGGCAGCTTGATAAAAAGCGCTTTTACGATATTGGAAGTCAGAATAAAGCTGTTCTCATTGGCAGCAATAATAATTTTCAAGTTCTTCATCCGAAATCACAGTATCCATCTTCTGGAGCATCATCTGTCTCTGGTATTCATATATCACAAGATTGATCCTTGTTTCTTCAAGCTGTTTTTCAATTTCATTCTTTAATTCGGTAGTGATATTATCTTCTGCTTTTTGAAACATAAGTTCCTTCTTTGCCCATTTGTTTATATAGTTCTGGACGAAAACCGCACTGTCAGCATCCGAAATTCCCTCCATCAGTTCAATCGGGATCTCATCGATAGTACAATGTAGCATCTCCGGCTCTGGCGACAGCAATACGTTTTACAGATCCGTCCTTTTGCCTGCACCCGGAATAAAACAGCAACACCAGAATTACAGTTAAAACTCTATTCATTATTAATCCGTTCCTTCACTTCTTCAAACACACGGTTATCAATTTTAACGGTATATTTTTCCGTTAATTGCTTCATCCACTCTGAAGTGAGCCAATCCTGATATCCTGTAAGGATATCTGCCTTTACTTCATCAAAAGGTAACGGCACAGGATCTTCAATTTTATTAATTATGACAAGGGTTGGCCAGCCGTTTTTCATCAGGGGATGCACTCCTGTAGTCCACTCAATTGATCAATATCCGGATCATCTCCTGCAAACCATTTCCCTCAGTTACCAACAGCAGTGAATCACCTTTCCCGTTGAATTTATCACTTAGCTTCTTATCTGTATCTGGTTTACCGGAATATTTCCTGTATGCGGACTCAAGCTCTTTCATACCAGTTGCCGACTTTAAGGTGTAAATCCTGGCTTCAATTCCCTTCCTCGAGTGGAAGTCATTCTTATGAAGATTATAATACTCCTTTAAGCCTGTTGAATCTTCCTGGACCTTATTCCAAACCTTTTTTGATGAAATATCAAAGAGAAGGATGCCATCATGAAATTCATTCATCAGGTACCTGAAATCCGGATATTTTTTTTCAAGCATAGAATCCTCATACCTGATGATATCCTTGTCAATCTTTGATCCAAGCAAAGAACTGACGAAAAAAACAGGATCGGTGGTAGTAACCATGTTACTGTTCTTTTCAAGGTAATCAGCCAAATCAGAAGCTGTAAGATATTGATCTGCAAATGAATAAATGTTTCCGGAAGGCAGGTGGTTCCTGTCAAACCGAGATTTGCCGCTGATGATAAGTGAATTTGTATTACTGGTAAACCATCTGTACACTGCCGAGTCGAGCAGGAAATTGTATTCTTTTTTAAGCCTGTCAATGAATGACTTTTTGCCGGATGAACTAAGATCAGACTGGTTTAGCTTACTTTCAAGAAATGGGCTGGCTTCCTCAAAGGAAGCAGGGGGCTGTTTTTGAAGCAGCTTGATTATATGAAAACCATAGAGTGTACGGACAGGTTCTGTGTACTCACCGGTATCCTTGATGGCAAAGGCGGCTTCTGCGAAATCAGGGATTATTTCACCTGCTCCGAACACGTTCATTTCACCTCCCCTGGCTGCCGATTCCTTATGATCAGAGTATTTTGCAGCTAGTTCGCTGAAGGAGCTTCCACTCTTTAGCTGCAGGTAAATCTTATCTATTTCTGCCTTTGCCTTTTGAATAATAGTATCATTGGAACCGGGAGGGGCTGCTTTCATAATATGGGCGACCTTAATTTTGCCTCTTGAAGGGCGTTTGTCAGCCACCATGATTATATGATATCCGAACGAGGTTCTTACTGGCATTGAAATAGTTCCGGGCTTAAGATTGTAAGCGGCTTCTTCAAATGGTGTGATCATCTGAAATACAGTAAAATATCCAAGGTTCCCATTATTCACCTTAACTGATTTATCATCAGAGACAGCCTTTGCGACCTGTTTCAAACGGTTCTCCTCCGAGTATCCTTTTCCTTGCTTCCATGGCTTTCCCATATGCCTTTGCAGTATCTTCAGGTGAAGCATCAGGTGCACAGCCTATCAGTATATGAGAAGCATTCACCTCATACAGCGATCGCTCATATGCCTGATGAAGAAGCTTTTCCTTAATATCGGGATCTGTCAGATAACTCTGCGCAAGCTGATTCCTGTAACCGTTCAGCTCATTCCTGAAAGCCTTTGTGGTATCATATCCTTCGGACAATAGCATCAGCCACTTTAAGCTTAAAATCAATGAATTGCTGCAAAAAAGTATTAATATCGGTTTTAGTTGCCGGGATCCAGACTTTTTTTGATACATTCTGATAAATTCTCCTGCTTCAACATCCCTGCCCGCAACTGTCATCAGTACATTCTTGTCAGGATCCTGTGCCTGGCAAATGTTCTGCAACAGCAGTGCCATTATTACTGAAAGTAGAAATCTTGATTTCATCGGGATTTGATAGGATCCGTTATTCAAATAATTTTCTGCTGTAGTTCGGAGATTCCCTGGTTATTGAAACATCATGGGGATGGCTTTCAATAATTCCGGAATTTGTTATCCTTACAAATTTCCCTTCCTTCTTCAGGATTGCAATGTTTTTTGCTCCGAGATAACCCATTCCTGCCCTTAAACCGCCTGTCATCTGGTAAATTACTTCAGCCAGGGTTCCTTTATATGGAACCCTTGCTGCAATTCCTTCAGGCACAAGCTTTCGGATATCATCCTCCATATCCTGGAAATAGCGGTCTTTTGAACCCTGCTGCATGGCTTCAATTGATCCCATGCCCCTGTATGCTTTGAATTTACGTCCATTATAGATTATTGTTTCACCTGGTGATTCCTCAACACCTGCAAAGAGTGATCCTGCCATTATTGAATCAGCTCCTGCGGCAATTGCTTTGATTATATCGCCCGAATACCTGATCCCGCCGTCTGCAATAACAGGTATGCCTGATCCTTCAATAGCTTTTGCAACATTGTAAATTGCTGAAAGCTGAGGTATTCCTACTCCTGCAATTACTCTTGTTGTACAGATTGAACCGGGACCGATGCCTACTTTCAGTGCATCGGCACCTTCATCTGCCAGTTTTTTTGCAGCCTCTGCAGTTCCAATATTTCCTGCAACCACGTCAATCGAAGGATAGCTTTTTTTTATTTCTTTCAGGATATTTATTACACTTTTTGTATGAGCATGAGCAGTATCAATTACAATTGCATCGACATTTGCATTTATAAGGGCTTCAACTCGCCGAAGAGTGTCGGATGCAATTCCAACTGCACCTGCAACCCTCAGCCTTCCTTTTTCATCCTTGCATGAATTGGGACGGTCCTTTGTTTTTGTTATATCCTTGTATGTAATCAGGCCGATAAGCTTGCCCGTTTCATCAATCATCGGAAGCTTTTCAATCTTATGCTTCTGAAGTATCCTTGCAGCTGCATGCAAGATTGGTCTGATGATTTGTGGTGATAACAGGTTGAGGTCATTACCTCGGTTATCTTCCTTGAGCGGTTGTTTTCAAACCTGAGATCCCTGTTTGTCACAATTCCTTTGAGGATTCCACTCGTCGTCAATTACAGGTATGCCTCCGATCTTGTATTCACTCATCAGGTTAATTGCTTCAGCAACAGTTGCATTCAGGTTTATTGTAATCGGATCAAAGATCATTACATTTTCAGCTCTCTTTACCCTTTTTACCTGGGCAGCCTGTTTTTCAATCGTCATATTCTTGTGGATCACACCGATGCCGCCTTCCCGTGCAATTGCAATTGCAAGCTCATCTTCTGTTACAGTATCCATTGCAGCAGAAACAATCGGGGTATTGATCCGGATATTCCTGGTGAACATTGAACTCAGATCAACTTCCCTGGGAAGCACCTCAGAGTATGAAGGAACCAGAAGTACATCATCAAATGTCAGTCCTTCATAAAGTATCTTATCCTTAATAAATGACATTGCTGATCTTTTAAGTTTTTGCTGGCGCAAATTACTAAAAAAACAGCACTCTGAAAACAAGGTCTTTATTTTTAGTCTTTGTGGTAATTGAATTACAGTTACTACATTTGTATATACTTCAACTTTAAATGGAATTTGAACAATACAGGCAGATTTTGACCAGGTACTGGGGATTCACATCCTTCAAGCCTCTGCAGGAGGATATTATAAGATCTGTTGCCGAAGGAAAGGATACACTTGGTCTGATGCCTACCGGCGGAGGCAAATCAATAACATTCCAGGTACCTGCCCTGGCTTCTGAGGGAATATGTCTTGTAATTACTCCTCTCATTGCCCTGATGAAAGACCAGGTTAATCGTCTTAACAGTCTGGAAATAAAAGTCAATAGCTATTCATTCAGGAATGTCAAGGGAGGAAATCGATATTGCTCTTGAAAATTGCATTTACGGAGATTATAAATTTCTTTATATATCACCCGAAAGAATCTCAACCCGGATTTTCCAGGCAAAAGTCGGACGTCTTAAACCTGTCGCTGGTTGCAATTGATGAAGCCCATTGCATATCACAATGGGGATACGATTTCAGGCCATCATATCTGAAGATAGCCTCGCTCAGGAACCATATTGCTGAGAAAGTGCCTTTTCTTGCACTTACAGCATCAGCAACTCCGCAGGTTATTGACGATATAATGAACAAGCTTGAATTCAGGGAAAAAAATGTTCTGAGAACAAGCTTCGAACGAAAAAATATTTCATACCTGGTCAGACAGGTCGAGGAGAAAGGCACATATCTTATAAAAACTCTTCATGAAAGTTAAGGGTAGCGGTATTGTTTATGTCAGGAGCAGAAAAAGATGCAAGGAGGTTGCAGAGCTTCTTGTTGATAATGGGATAAGTGCCGATTTCTACCATGCCGGATTACCTGATGAGCTTCGGGATAAGAAACAGAACGCATGGTCAGCCGGTGAAACACGTGTAATTGTAGCCACCAATGCCTTCGGAATGGGAATTGACAAAGCTGATGTCAGATTTGTAATCCACTGGGATATACCTGATTCAATTGAAAACTATTTTCAGGAAAGCGGAAGGGCAGGACGGGACGGGAAGCAAGCCTGTGCAGTTCTTCTGTACTCTCCTTCTGATAAAAACCGCCTTAATGAGTCGTTGAAGCATAAATTTCCCCCAGTTGAGAAAATTAAAGACACCTACGAGGCTCTCTGCAATTATCTTCAGGTTCCCCTCGGTGCCGGAAAGGACAATGTGTTTGACTTTAATATGGCTGATTTTGTTTCAAGGTACAGGCTGCCGGTTATTGAAACATTCAACAGTCTGGCATTCCTTCAGAGGGAAGGTTATATTGAATTCACGGAAGAGATAAATAATCCATCAAGGGTCCATTTTATGGTCGGCCGCGATGACCTTTATAAATTCCAGGTTGCAAATGAATCATTCGACGGCTTTATAAAGTTGCTGTTAAGATCTTATACCGGGATGTTTACAGAGTTTGTCGCTATAAATGAGGAATCCTTATCAAGAAAGGCAGCAATAACAAGGGAAACTGTATATCAGTATCTTGTAAAGCTATCATCAATGAATATCATAAGGTATATTCCAGGTAAAAAGACTGCTCTTGTCATTTTTACCGAGGAAAGGCTGGTCAGGAAAGCATTGATGATATCTCCGGATAACTATCTTCATGTAAAGGAGAAGTATACCCTGCGTCTGGAAAAAATGATAGACTATGCTGAATCAAAGAACAGGTGCAGATCAGTTATCCTGCTTGATTATTTCGGTGAGGAATCAGACAGATGCGGTATCTGCGATGTTTGCCGCGAAAGAAATGAACTTGATCTGAGCAAATATGAATTTGATCTGATCCTTGAAGAGATCAAAACAATTCTGACTAGTAAAAACCCTGATGCTGAGGAACTTGTGAAAATGATCGCATATCCTGAAGATAAAACGATCAAAGTGCTCAGGTGGCTTCTCGATCATGATAAGATTGTAAAAGACAGGGAATATAAGCTTTCGTGGAAGAACCCCCAGACCCTCGAGGGGGCATAGGCGATTCTAAATTCGTCTGGCCGGGGTGGTTGATTCAAGTCTTTTTTATTATTTTTATTCAAGTGGATAGTAAACACCTCTTTAACCGAAAGAGATTAAAACCTCTGAGATCATTTCAGGGAAATAACACCAATTCTAACCACCCCGGCCGGGAAATAAAACAGGTAAATACCAGTTAATAAATCATTCCCGGCCACCCCTCCTTGAAAAGGAGGGGAAATGTAAGTTATTGCAAATCAGTTGCGTACAGATTGATTCATAAGCTATCCTATTCCTTAAGTTGACGCCAATGCCCAAGGGGGGCTTTAATCTCCGATCTCTGTCTCTTGATATTTCCAGAAATCAGGCTGGTGCGGATTTGACTTAGCCGCCCTCGTCCCGCCTCTTTCATTATAATTCGGTCAGATTAATATTCCGCCATCTTACTTTAATTCCGCCTCCGCTATGAATCTGCAACATAATCCGTCCTTTGCCCTGGCCTATCTTCTCATCTGTCAGATCTGTCATAATTTCTCCATTCAGCCAGGTTGTGACCTTATCTCCGGTCACTTTGATCCGCATTGAATTCCAGTCTTCCTTTTTGAGGATATTCTCTTTTTCATCGGGGATCTGATAAATCCATCCTCTTCCATAAGATTCATAAATACCACCTGTATCGTGTCCGGGAGGAGCCACTTCAACCTGCCATCCAGAAATCTCAACACCTTTTTTGATGTAGGATCTGATAAAGACTCCGCTATTGCCGTTTGCTTCTTGTTTGAAATCGAGGCTCAGGTCAAAGTTATCATAGTATTTCCGGGTTCCGAGATAGCCATACTCCTTGTCGGGTCCGCTTTCGCAAACCAATTCCCCATTATCCACATACCATAGTTCAGTCCCGTACATTTCCCAGCCTGTAAGATCCTTCCCGTTGAAGAGGGTTTCCTGTTTTGGAGCTCGCGGCAATTCCTTTATTTTCATGTTTTTAAACCAAACCCTGCTGCCATGGTCCTGCACGGCAAAGCGCCCGCTTCTTGCCAGACCGTACTCAGGAGCGAAATCCCACTTGCCGCTTTCCTTGCGTGTGAACCAGTCGTCGGTCCAGGCCTGAAATTCAAGTACCTTCTGGCCGTTGAGCCAGTGCTCCACATGACCATTGTCAAAAACGATCTTAGATGTATTCCAGGCACCGGCTTTATTCAGCACTTTTTTTGCAGGGTCGCAAACATACATTGCATAATCTGCACCGGCTTTCTGCCACTCCTCGATTGGATCAGGAAAGCCTGCATCGTCAATCAGCTGGTATTCTGGTCCTGTTACATATGGCACTTTAAGCTCGGGCCTTTCCACTACGTGGTATAAGAGGCCGCTGTTGCCTCCGTCTGAAATTTTCCAGTCGAATACTATTATGAAGTTTTCATATTGCTTTTTTGTAACAATGTACCCTGTACTGTCGCTGCCACGACCCAGGGAGGTCAGTGTTCCCTTTTCAGCTTTCCAGGGAGCAGTGACCGTGTCACCTTTGAAATCACGCCAGCCATCAAGGCTCTTACCGTCAAAAAGCAATACCCAGCCGTCTTCAGCTTCCTGATCGGTAAGCTTATTGGCGCCTTGTTTACAGCCCGTATAGAATAATCCCGGGATAAGGATTAGCAGCCAGAAAGAGATCTTTTGTTTCATAATGAATATAATTTTAGTGGTTAAAATATTGGTTTATCTGACCTGGTTCCAGCCGAGCACCTTAGTTGTGCCTCCCTTTTCCATTAACAAGTCTACCGGAGTATTTACTTTCCATGAGCCACGGGTGAAATCCGGTATATTAACAGGGTTTGACTTATGGGCGACTGACCATTCGCTTAGTGGTGAAATTGCACTCCAGAGGGCAGCATCATACACATCCTGATCGAGGGGAAGCCCGTTGCGGAGACAATCGATAAGCCGCCAGTTTTCGAGAAAATCCATTCCGCCGTGTCCGCCGACTTTTTTGGCCATCTCGCCAACCTTCCTGACGATTGCCGGAGTATATCTCTCTTCAAGAGTTTTTAATTCTTCATCTGTAACCCAGCTGTCATGCACAGAGATCTTGCCGGGAAGAGGATATTTCAAAGCAGCTCCCCTGGTACCGCTCACCTTGTGAATTCGTGAGTAGACATTCGGAGATGTCACATCATGCTGGATCATAATTGTACGTCCTTTATTTGTGAGTACGGTGGTGGTAGTCATATTACCCCTGTAAGGATTATCGACATATTGTTTATAGAAGTTGTCGGTAGCAGCAAGTTCTTTTGCCATATTGTTCATCTGGAAATCCTTGCTCATTACCGAGACCAGGAAATCCATCTTGTCACCCCTGTTGATATCCATTACCTGGCATATTGGCCCCAGCCCGTGTGTCGGATAGAGATTGCCCCTTCTGCTTGAATTTTCCTTCAGGCGCCACATATTCCAGTATCCTTTTTTATTAAAGTTGCTGGAGAGCAAATTATGTATATATGCACCCTCGCAGTGTACAATATCGCCAAAGAATCCCTGTCTTGCCATGTTCAGCGTTAACAGCTCAAAAAAGTCATAGCAGCAGTTTTCCATCATCATGCAATGCCTTCTTGTCTTTTCGGAAGTCTCGACAAGTTGCCAGCATTCATCCATTGTTACGGCTGCCGGTACCTCAATGGCAACATGTTTTCCGTGCTCCATGGCATAGAGTGCCATGGGTGTGTGCATATCCCACGGAGTACAGATATATACAAGGTCAATATCAGGCCGGTCACACAACTTTTTCCATGCTTCAGCATCCCCGGAATAGAGATCAGGCTTAAATCCCCTTGATTCTATAGCTTTCCTCGTTTTTTCAGCTTCCTCGGGAACAATGTCACACAATGCCTTGATCTCTACTCCTTCAATAAGGCTCATGCTTGAGACATGACCCGGCCCCCTGTTACCAAGACCTATGAAACCAATTCTGACGGTTTCAAGATTGGGCGCAGCATAACCCGACATATTGAACGCCTGGTTGCGTTTTCTCCCTGATTGCCCGGGCAGGCTTTTGAATTCTGAATTAGTAATGGTTTCTGTTTGAGCACCAAAAGCTTTAAGAAGGCTGCCACCAGCCAGGCTCAAGCCTGTAAGTCCTGTGATCTTCAGGAAGTTTCTGCGATTATTCTTCATGGTTATAATTGGATTGGATTTATTCTATGTAAAACTTTTCGACTTAGCGCCTTAACCTCAAAAGCAAAATGCCATAAAGACGCTAAGACACTTAGAGTGTAAATATATTATAATATCTTTTTACATCCTGAGATAATGCCATTTCAATTCGCATTTCAGAACAAAAATTCTCTAATTTTGTCCGTTAATTAAAAGGTGAAATATGGATAACAGTTCCGATCCGGTATATTCAAGGAATGTTGTTGAGTTTGTTGCAGTTGCAAATGAGTTTTGCAAATACCAGGAACATGCAGCCGGGATAAATGGAGATGAAATGCTCAAGATCCTGCAGCGCCTTCTTCCGTTCCTTTATCTGAAAGCATCTCTTTTGCCATCACTTGAACCATTCTTTGAAGATGGAAACGAAAAGTTCGTTTCAGAATCGGATTGGTTCAGGATTCATGATACATTGAAAGAGAAATTTGGAACAGCAAATGATTATCTTGAAGTTTTTGATGAAAAAATAAATGATACGGAGGGACCTGTTGTTTCCAGTCTTGCTGAGAATATGGCAGATATCTACCAGGATCTCAAAGACTTTCTTTTACTCTATCAGACAGGGACGCAGGAGGTGATGAATGATGCCGTATGGGAGTGCAGGATGAACTTTGAAAATTACTGGGGGCAGAAACTTACTAATTCGTTAAGGGCAATCCATAAGTTCATTTATTCGGGTGAGGAGATAGGCAAGGTGGAGAATAATTTTGAAAATGATGACGTAAAGGATAGATCTGAATGGTTTATCTCACGCCGACAAAAGGAGTACAGAAAAAATGAAAAATAATAAATACGCTGAGACTTTAACTTCGGAGGACCTGGAAAAATATGAAGTGTCATGGTTTAAGGGAGAAATTGTAGTTGTCGAAGACTTAAGTACTTTCAAAGAATCATTTCCAAAACTACTTGATTCTGGAGTTCTGGGTTTTGACACTGAAACCAGGCCATCTTTCAGAAAAGGAAGAAAAAACAAGGTATCACTTATCCAGCTGGCTAATGAAAATATTGCCTGTCTCATAAGAATAAACAGGGTTGGAATTCCTTCAGAACTGGCTGACCTGCTTGCCAATCCTTCAGTCATCAAAGCCGGAGTTGCAGTTCATGATGATATAAGGTTCCTCAGGGGTGTGAAGAAATTTAATCCTTCAGGCTTTATTGACCTCCAGAGGATGGTTAAGGATTATGGTATTCAAAGTTCCGGCCTGAAGAAACTTGCAGCGATTGTTCTTGGCTTTAAAATTTCAAAAAGACAGCAGGTCACTGACTGGGAGGCAGATAACCTGACAGAAGCACAAAAGATTTATGCAGCCACTGATGCATGGGTTTGTCATCAGATATATAAAACACTTGCAAATGGCGGACCTGTGGATGCAGCAGAAAAATTGACCGAATAATATCCGGATGGAAAGAAGTAAAATCATCCTGAAATCAGGAAAAGAACAATCAATTCGCAGATACCATCCCTGGATCTTCTCGGGCGCAATAAAAAAAATAACAGGCAATCCTGTTGAAGGCGATATTGTAGATGTTTATGACAATAAGGATAATTTTCTGGCAGTAGGTCATTATCAGCCGGGTTCAATTGCAGTAAGGATACTCTCATTTGAAATGGGAGAACCGGATATTGACTTTTTCCGTAGAAGGATCAAGAAAGCTATTGACTACAGGACATCGATTGGTTTGACTGACAATCCATTAACCAATGTTTACAGACTGGTCCATGCAGAAGGTGATAATCTTCCGGGACTGATCATTGATTATTACAATGGTGTAATCGTGATGCAGATGCATTCGGTTGGGATGTACAGGATAAGGAAAGAGATTTCACAGATTTTATCAGAATTGCTGGGTGAGAGGATCAAAGCTATATACGATAAGAGTGAAACCACAATTCCTTATATGTCAGGAGTAACCGGGGTAAATGAATTCCTTTACGGAGAATCCGATCCGGTTGAAGTCACGGAAAACGGTTTCAGGTTTAAGATAGACTGGACCACAGGACAGAAGACAGGATTTTTTATTGATCAGAGGGATAACCGGAAACTGCTAGCGGAATTTACAAAAGGAAGGAGTGTTCTGAATATGTTCGGATATACCGGAGGATTTTCGGTCTATGCAATGAAAAATGCTTCGCTTGTACATACAGTTGACAGTTCTGTTGCTGCCACCGAACTTGCAGATGAAAATATCATGTTGAATTTCGGGAATGACCCAAGGCATAAGACCTTTCAGGTTGATGCTTTTGAATTTCTTAATGATATAAATGGAAAATATGATCTTATAATTCTCGATCCTCCGGCCTTTGCAAAACACAACAATGCATTGCCGAATGCACTTCAGGGATATAAGAGGCTGAATATGAAGGCTATTGAGCAGATAAAACCCGGAGGTATAATTTTCACCTTTTCGTGTTCGCAGGTTGTTACTAAGGAGAATTTCAGGAAATCGGTATTTGCGGCAGCGGCAAATACAGGAAGAGATGTAAGGATACTTTATCAGATGAGCCAGCCTCCGGATCATCCGGTGAATATTTATCATCCTGAGAGTGAATATCTTAAAGGATTGGTACTTTATGTGGAATAGACTCGGATGTGGATATTTTAAAAACAGAATATTATGGAACTAAAATATTATGGAACTAAAATATTATGGAACTAAAATATTATGGAACTAAAATATTATTGAAAAGAATATTATGGAATAGAATATTATAGATTCAGAATATATAAAAAATAAAATATTGTACTCTCCGAATATGTAAACCCGAATAGTATTAATATAGCCTGAGATGAGCGCAGATAAACATATTGAACTTATTGCCAAAAAGCTTGGACTCCATGAATGGCAGGTTGAAAACACCATCAGACTGTTCGATGACGGTGCAACAATTCCATTTATAAGCAGGTACAGGAAAGAGATGACAGGCAGTCTTGATGAGGTTAAACTGATGCATATTAAGGACGAATATGCAAGACTTAAGGATCTTGATGCCCGTCGTGAAAGCATTATCAAATCAATTGAAGAGCAGGAAAAAATGACTCCTGAATTAAGGGAGAGAATTGACGCTGCTCTTACAATGGCGGAACTTGAAGATATTTACCTGCCATACAGACCAAAACGACGGACACGGGCAACAATTGCCAGGGAAAAAGGTCTTGAACCTCTGGCGGAAATAATTATGAGCCAGAACGAACCTGATCCGTGGCATAAAGCTGAAGAGTTTCTTAATGATGCAGTAAAGAATGTGGAGGAGGCTATTGCCGGAGCAGCTGATATTATTGCCGAATGGATAAGCGAGGATGAAAAAGCAAGGAAACAGCTGAGATATCTTTTTGAAAAAGAGGCTGTAATCTATTCAAAGGTCATTAAGGGAAAAGAAGCAGAAGGAATTAAATTCAGCGATTATTTTGACTGGTCGGAACTCTTGAAGAAATGTCCTTCGCATCGTCTGCTGGCAATGAGACGGGGAGAAGAGGAGGGTTTCCTGCGGCTTTCAATCGAACCTGATGAGAAAAATGCACTTGATATACTTGATTCCATATTTGTAAGAGGAAGAAATGAATCATCTGAACTCGTTGCCGGTGCCGTAAGGGATAGCTGGAAAAGACTTCTTTCATCTTCGATGGAAACTGAATTCAGAAATATTTCGAAGGAAAAAGCTGATGAGGAAGCTATAAATGTCTTTGCCGACAACCTTCGTCAGCTGCTTCTTGCATCTCCTCTGGGTGAGAAAAATGTTCTTGCCATTGATCCCGGTTACAGAACAGGTTGTAAAATAGTTTGTCTCGACCGGCAGGGAAATCTTCTTCATAATGAGACCATTTATCCTCATCCACCCCAGAATGAGACTGCAATGTCGGTTAAAAAGATTCTTTCTCTTGTCAATGCATATAAGATTGAAGCAATTGCAATTGGTAATGGGACAGCAAGCCGTGAAACTGAAGATTTCATAAAATGGGTAAAGTTCGAAAAGGATATACAGGTTTTTGTTGTCAGTGAAGCCGGCGCTTCAATATATTCGGCATCAAAAGTTGCCCGGGATGAATTTCCTGATTATGATGTTACTGTAAGGGGAGCAGTTTCGATCGGAAGAAGGTTGATGGATCCGCTTGCAGAGCTTGTCAAGATTGATCCCAAATCAATTGGAGTCGGACAGTATCAGCATGATGTTGATCAGCAGAAACTTCAGAACAGCCTTGATGATGTTGTTATGAGCTGTGTGAATGCTGTAGGTGTTGAGGTTAATACTGCAAGCAAGCATCTTCTTACCTATGTTTCAGGTCTTGGTCCGCAGCTTGCTCAGAATATTGTTGATTACCGGACTGAAAATGGTCCTTTCAGGTCCCGTAAGGAACTGCTGAAAGTGAAGAGGATGGGACCAAAGGCTTTCGAACAGAGTGCCGGATTTCTCAGAATAAGGAATGCTGAGAATCCACTTGACTCAAGTGCTGTCCATCCGGAAAGTTATCATGTTGTTGAAAAAATGGCAAAAGATCTGGGTTGTGATGTCAGGGAGCTCATAACAGATGAAAAAAAGCGCAAAGAGATAAAACTTGAAAAGTATATTACTCCTTCTACAGGGCTGCCTACGTTAAAGGATATAATGGATGAACTTGCAAAACCAGGAAGGGATCCAAGGTCAAAAATTAAAGAGTTCAGCTTTGCAGATATTCATTCCATGGAGGACCTGGTAGCCGGAATGATAGTCCCGGGAATTGTAACAAATGTTACAAAATTCGGAGCATTTGTTGATATCGGAATTAAGCAGGATGGACTGGTCCATATTTCAAATCTGAGCAATACCTATGTTCAGGATCCGTCAAAAGTTGTTAAATTACATCAGCATGTAATGGTGAAGGTGCTTGCTGTTGATATTGAAAGAAAACGGATCCAGTTATCGATGAAGGATATCAAAGAAAAATAGTGTAATAATAGATACATTACATGCAAAGTATCTGCAAAAAAGATAATATGATCAATAATGAAAAATTCTTAATCGCCGGATCTGGTCTTCTCTATAATCATATAATATGTAAAGTACTATGAAAAAAATTAGCTTCCCATTGTATGCTGTTGTTTTTATCTTCCTGTTTGCTTGCACCAATCAGAAACCTCAACCCCCTGTTGCAGAGAAAATTCCACATGAGGTTTTCGACAAAAGGGTGGATAATTATTTCTGGATGAGGCTGAGTGATGAACAGAAATCAGCCGCCGCACCCGATGAACAGACCTCAAAGGTTCTCACCTACCTGAATAGTGAGAACTCCTACAAGAATGAAATAATGAAGCCCACCGAAAACCTTCAGAAAACCCTTTATAATGAGATAACCGGAAGGATTAAGAAGGATGATGAATCTGTTCCATATTTTGACAACGGGTATTTTTACTTTAATAAATACTCCGAGGGTAAGGAGTACCCTGTTTACTACAGAAAAAATGTCGCCCTCAATGGCCCGGAAGAAGTTTTGCTCGATGTCAACAAACTTGCAGAAGGGCAGGAATACTGTTCTGTTGGTAGTTTAACTGTCAGCCGTGATAATAAATTACTGGCGTACAGTGTTGATACCGTAAGCCGCAGACGTTATACGCTTTATTTTCTTGACCTTTCGACCGGCAGTCTCCTGCCTGATAAGATTGATAATGTATCGGGACAAATGGTCTGGGCTGCAGATAACAATACGCTCTTTTATACAGGCAAGGATTTTGAAACGTTGAGGTCAGACAGGATCCTGCGTCATAAACTGGGAAATGATATTACAAAAGATGATACCGCCTATTATGAAGCTGATGAAACATACAGCGTCAGTCTTGGGGAAACAAAAAGCAAAAAGTATATTTTTATCTACTGTAATCAGACACTTTCGACAGAAACATGGCTTATTGATGCGTCAAAACCTGATATTCAACCTGTTGTGTTTGAACCCAGAAGTGCAAACCATGAATACCAGATCGATCACCTTGGAAAGGAATTTTATATCCGGACAAACATAAATGGTTCTTCAAACTTTAAGCTGGTGAGCACGCCGGAAGGTAAAACATCAAAGGAAAACTGGAACGATGTCATACCCCACAGAAGCGATGTTTTATTCGAGAGTTTTGAACTTTTTGATGACTATCTGGTAACTGCTGAACGTATTAAAGGACTGAGCGAACTTCGGATCATCGATTTGAAAGGCAAAGGCGAACATTATATCGATTTTGGAGAGGAAACCTACACAGCCGGGATAAATATAAATACTGTTGCCCATACAGATTTCTTAAGATACAGCTATTCTTCTCTTACAACACCGAACTCGGTAATTGATTATAACATGAAAACAAAAGAGAAGACAGTTCTTAAGGAGGAAACTGTTCTTGGAGGGTTCGACAAATCGAACTATGAATCAAAAAGGCTCTGGGCAAAAGCACAGGATGGTACAATGATCCCCGTATCTCTGGTTTACAGGAAGGGTTTTATTCAGGATGGAAATGCACCTCTGTTGCTTTATGGATACGGGTCGTACGGCAATTCAACAAATCCTTCTTTCAGCCTTTCGGTTTTAAGCCTGCTTGACCGGGGATTTGTTTATGCCATGGCACATACGCGGGGTGGGAGCGACATGGGTCGTTACTGGTATGAAGAGGGGAAGCTCCTTAATAAGAAGAATACATTTTCAGATTTTAACGACTGTGCTCAATTCCTTGTAAATGAGAAATATACAAGCAGTAATAAGCTGTTCGCTATGGGAGGAAGCGCAGGCGGATTATTAATGGGTGCAATAGTAAACATGAGACCTGATCTCTATAAAGGAGTTGTTGCAGCTGTACCTTTTGTTGATATTGTTACAACAATGCTTGATGAAACAATCCCTCTTACCACCTTTGAATGGGATGAATGGGGCGATCCAAGAAAAAAGGAATATTACGATTATATGCTTTCCTATTCTCCATATGACCAGGTCAGGCCCATGGACTATCCCAACCTGCTAGTTACTACCGGTTTCTGGGATTCACAGGTCCAGTATTGGGAGCCTGCCAAATGGGTCGCAAAACTGAGGGATATGAAAACAGATGATAACATCCTGATCATGGATTGTAATATGGATGCAGGCCACGGCGGAGCATCCGGAAGATATGAACGTTACAGGGTAACGGCGCTTGAATATACATTTATTCTTGATCTTGCGGGTATCAGGCAATAAAGTCTGCATCCCAACGATTTGGGATCAATAAATATAAATAATTGTAGGGATGCTGCGCTCATCGTCCCCCCGACATGTCAACATCCCTACGTTAATGGTAATAAACTATTCCCCCGACTAATTCATTACCGGTGCCGGCCTCTGTGACTGCTGGCTAATGGATTTCAAAACTGGTTTACCAGGTAGTTTTGAGTCCCTCATTGCAGCATTGTAAACAAAAGAAGCCGTGATAATTGCATTTTGTCTCAGATCGGCCATTACAAGCCTTTCATATGTATCCATAACAGTATGGTATCCCCGGCCGTACTCTATTTCATCCTGGATGAACTGAAATCCCGGCAACCCCACAGCATCAAATGAAAGGTGGTCAGTGCCCCCGGTATTCCTGATAGATATTGTCGAAGCTCCCATATCTGCAAAAGGCTTTAGCCATTCCTCAAATATCGGCCTGACAATATCATTTTCCTGAAGATATATACCCCGGTATTTACCGCTGCCATTGTCCATATTAAAATAAGCAGCAAACTTGTCAAAATCAGGTTTATGTTCCCTGGTTTTCGGATCAACGAGATATTTCTCGACATATCCGCGTGAACCATTCAATCCCTGCTCTTCACCACCCCAGAGTGCCACCCTGATTGTCCGGCGGGGAGCAACATCGAGACTTTTAAGAATGCGGGCAGCCTCCATCATTACAATACATCCTGAAGCATTGTCTGCGGCTCCGGTTCCGCCATGCCATGAGTCAATATGGCCGCCCAGCAGAACAACTTCATTCTTAAGCAGCTTGTCGGTTCCGGGTATTTCTCCAATGACATTATATATTTTTGGACTCTGAATAAACCTGTTCTGGATCTCAATTTCCATTTCAACAGGGACATTATGCCTTAAAAGCCTTTCCATTCTTGCATGTGCCTCAATGGGAAGATTTAGCTCTGCAACCGGTTCCGGAGTGCCTGAAACATAATTTCCTCCACTTGACCTTGGTACATTAAATGTTCCGGAGCTGTTCAATATAACTGCAGCACCTTCATCCTTTATAAATGCTGCAATTTTTGTCCTCAGCGCCCGCTGAGCCTGCAAAATTTGCAAAGTCTGCCGGCGCCCTTCTTACCTGCTGGGAAACTGCCATGGAAAGTTCTTTCAACTCCTCATCGGTCCTCCTGCTTGCAAGGGGTGTGTAAATGACCTCATAGGTAGTTGTCGAAGGTATCAGAACAATTTTTCCGTTGAGCTTTCCCTTGTAGTTTTCAAGATCGCCTTCCGATCTGACATCAAGCAGCATAACTTCTCCCCTTACTTCCCCCTTTGTACTTCCCGTCCAGGCGACCGGGTTGCAGGCAAAATTTGAATAATAGGGTGCCGTCATGGCTGCATAAGTTTTAAGATTATCCCACCCGCCACGGGTAAAATCTCTTGCCTCCTCAATCCTCACATTCTGAAATCCAAGTTCTTCCATCTTTTTCTTTGCCCACTCATTGCCCCTTGTGCCACCTGTTGAACCGGTGAGTCTGGGACCCGTAAGATCTGTCAATCCAAAAGCAAGTTCTTCAATTGATGAGTTTCTCATTCCTTCCTGTTTGATCTTATAGATCATGCTCAGATCAACTTTCTCGGTTTGAGACAATAGAATTGAAGGAAGGAAAATCAGCAGGCATATGCTGATCAGACTTGATTTAATTTTCATTTGATTTTTGGTTAGGTTTATTTTTCAGAATATCAAAAATAGAGAAAAAAGAAAACCACTTACGTTTCTCTTTGTGATGATTTAACATAAATTAACTATAAATCTGCTCTTCGTGACAGATTTCAATTAAAAGAACCTGGATTCTTAAATTTTATGCACAACACTTCACGATTTCAGTCAATCGCTAATTCTTCCACTACCGCCTGATTTGAAACTTCACACCAATGATCGTTCTTCTGTCTTCTGTCTTCTGTCTTCTCTTCCTCCTCAACTGTTCACCCCTAAATCCCCTAAAGGGGACTTTTAAGAACCCCCTTTAGGGGGCAGGGGGTAAAACCAGGGGGCTTCCGTCTCTGTCTTCCGTCTTCTGTCGCCCGTCTTCCCTGCAACCTGGCTCCTCCCTAAACTAGCCCACCGGGCTAGTTCTTAACGGTCGGCCCTGTCTTCTGTCTTCTGTCTTCTGTCTTTCAACTTTTATCTTTATGCTTTTATCTTTTATCTTTACACCGTGATTTACCCGGAGAATTTTGAATCGAAAATTGGATTTGACAGGATCAGGCAGCTTCTCGCTGAAAACTGCCTGAGTCCCATGGGATTGGACCTTGTTGAGACGACCGGGTTTCATTCCGACAGGGAATCTATTGACTTTAACATTAACGCCACATATGAATTTCAGCATTTGCTGCGGTTCGAAGACTATTTTCCTTCTGAACATTATTACAAGGTTGCCGATTGCCTCAATAAGATCAGGATTGCAGGTTCATTTCCCGAAGTGCAGGAAGTATTCGATCTGAAACGATCGCTTGAGACTGTCAAAGCAATAATAAGTTTTTTCAAAAAGAAGACTGACAACAGCTATCCTGTTCTGAAATCTATCTGCGGAAACATAAAAGTTTATCCCTATGTGCTTGATTCACTTGACAGGATCATTGACAAAACAGGCAACATAAAGGATAATGCCTCCCCGAAGCTAAAGGAGATCCGAAATGAAATCGCAGGCAAGAATACCCTTGTTGCAAGGAGACTGAATGCGATTCTCAAAGCGGCACAGGCTGATGGGATTGTGGACTCAGATACAGCTGCGTCAGTTAGAAACGGAAGAGGAGTTATACCGGTAAATGCATGGGATAAAAGAAAGATCAAAGGGTTGATCCACGATCAGTCCGCATCGGGAAAAACAGTCTATATCGAACCATCTGAAATAGTCGAGCTCAACAATGAGATCATCGAACTTGAATATGAAGAGAGACGGGAGATCGTCAGAATACTTACAACATTTGCAGATGATATAAGGCCATATATTGACGACCTCATAGAGTCGAACGGTTTCCTTGGGGAAATTGATTTTATAAGAGCCAAAGCTTTGCTGGGCAATCAATTAGGGTCCATCAAACCTGTAATCGCAGAAAATCCGGGGATCTTTTGGAGAAAAGCTGTCCACCCTCTTTTATACCTGACATTCAGGAAACTAAAAGACAGGAGGGTTGTCCCGCTGGATATAAAGCTTGATGAAAAGGAACGGATACTCTTGATTTCCGGACCCAATGCGGGAGGGAAGTCCGTATGCCTTAAAACTGTTGGTCTGATCCAGTATATGATCCAGTGCGGTTTGACAGTCCCTGTAGGTGAAGGTTCGGAATCCGGGATCTTCAGCAATATTTTTATTGACATTGGTGACGAACAAAGTATCGATAATGATTTGAGCACCTACAGTTCACACCTTATCAACATGAAATACTTCCTGAGAAATTCGTCAGCAGGGACGCTTGTCCTGATAGATGAGTTCGGGACAGGTACGGAACCCATGCTGGGCGGATCTATTGCTGAAGCTATACTTGGGGAATTGACAAAGGCAGGAGTAAGCGGCGTGATAACTACCCATTATACCAATCTGAAACATTTTGCATCATTAACTGAAGGAGTTGTCAATGGGGCAATGCTTTTCGATAATCACCTGATGCAACCGCTGTTCCAGCTGAGCATGGGGAAACCAGGAAGCTCATTCGCCTTTGAGATTGCGCGAAAAATAGGCCTGCCTGAAGAGGTGCTTAAGATAGCGTCAGAAAAGGTCGGGATAAAGAATATTAATTACGACAGGCACCTGAAAGATATTGCCAGGGATAAGAGATACTGGGAGACAAAACGACAGAATATAAGGCAGCACGAGAAGCGGCTTGAAGAGCTTATCGAAGAGTACGAAAAAGAACTTTCAGGAGCCAAAAACCTTAGAAAGGAGATTATTCTTAAGGCTAAGAATGAAGCAGAGTCATTGCTTAATTCTTCAAACAGGATAATAGAAAACACTATCCGTCAGATTAAGGAAACACAGGCAGACAAGGAGAAAACCAGGGAAGCGAGACAGAAGCTTGAAGATTTTAAAACCAATGTTGGAGAAGTAAGGCCTGTTGAAATACCGTCAGAAAAAAAAATTGTAAGGCTTACCACAACCGTTAAAACCATCAGGCCAAAGGTTATCAAAGAGGAACCTGAGACATCAGAAAAAGGGGATAAGCCCCTGAATGTTGGTGATGCTGTAAGAATGACAGATACAATGGCCGCCGGTGAGATAATTAAAATAGATGATAAAATGGTCCAGATCGAAACAGGGAGCCTTAGGATGATTGTCCCTGTGGAAAAAATTGAACGGATAACCCGGTCGGAGCTGAAAAAGAGTCAGAAGGCAAATCTGCCTGTCTATCAATCCGATCCGGCAGTTGAACAGCGGAAATTGAATTTCAAGCCTGAAATAGATATAAGAGGAGTCAGGGGCGAAGAAGCTATGAAAATTGTAACGGACTTTATCGATGATGCACTGATTGTCCAGCATCGTCACTTAAGAATACTCCATGGGAAAGGGAATGGGATCTTAAGGCAGCTGGTCAGGGAATATCTTTCAACAATGAATGTCGTCAGGGATTTCCGTGATGAATCAGTAGACCTTGGGGGATCAGGTATTACTATAGTGGAGCTTGATTTTTAAGAAATTTCCCGCTGATTCCTAAAAACAAAGAGCCCTGAATCTCAGAAACTCCTTTAACCCTGCCGTAACCGTTTAAGCAAGTGCGCAAAGGTAAATCATTTATTATGTGCCCTTAGCGCTCTCTGCACTTAATACCATGACTTAACTCTGCGCAGGCTTGGCAGGGTTAAAGGATTTCAACTTTTGAGACAGCCTCAAAATGTTACCTGAAAATTCGGATTTATTCGTAAAGTCTTACAGAACCATAAGAAGCAGTTACTTTTACCATTGCTGAAGGAGAATTGTCTTTTCCAACAATACCTGTTGTTTCATTTGAGCTATTCTGAATAATCCTTTTTTGATTCTGAAAATTACTCTCATCAAATTTCAGGTCACCGTACGACAATTTTGCATTGAGATTATAGCTTGCATTGCTGTCAATTCCAAGTTTTACTCCGATGTACCTGGTGTCGGTTTCTATCGATTCAAATCCAGCCGGTATCTCCTCAACGGTTA
>CAVPGA010000009.1:0-1435148 GCA_963703935.1 uncultured Bacteroidales bacterium
TAGTTGTAACAGACAGCAAGGGCTGCATTAACAGCACAGGTAACCATCACGGAGCCGGATGCACTCGAGGCCAATGCAGTACAGGTAACACCAGTAGTATGCAACGGAGAGAGCAACGGATCAGCCACAGTAACAGCAACAGGTGGCAATGGCGGTTATACATATCTGTGGGACAATACAGAAACCACAGCCACAGCAATCGCACTTGAATGCTGGATTGCACAGTGTAGTTGTAACAGACAGCAAGGGCTGCAGTATAACAGCACAGGTAACCATCACGGAGCCGGATGTTCTCGAGGCCAATGCAGTACAGGTAACACCAGTAGTATGCAACGGAGAGAGCAACGGATCAGCCACAGTAACAGCAACAGGTGGCAATGGCGGGTATACATATCTGTGGGACAATGCAGAAACCACAGCCACAGCAATCGCACTTAATGCTGGATTGCACAGTGTAGTTGTAACAGACAGCAAGGGCTGCAGTATAACAGCACAGGTAACCATCACGGAGCCGGATGTTCTCGAGGCCAATGCAGTACAGGTAACACCAGTAGTATGCAACGGAGAGAGCAACGGATCAGCCACAGTAACAGCAACAGGTGGCAATGGCGGGTATACGTATCTGTGGGACAATGGAGAAACCACAGCCACAGCAACTGCACTTAATGCTGGATTGCACAGTGTAGTTGTAACAGACAGCAAGGGCTGCAGTATAACAGCACAGGTAACCATCACGGAGCCGGATGTTCTCGAGGCCGACGCAGTACAGGTAACACCAGTAGTATGCAACGGAGAGAGCAACGGATCAGCCACAGTAACAGCAGACAGGTGGCAATGGCGGGTATACAGTATCTGTGGGACAATGCAGAAACCACAGCCACAGCAATCGCACTTGATGCTGGATTCGCACAGTGTGAGTTGTAACCGACAGCAAGGGCTGCATACAACAGCGACAGGTAACCATCACGGAGCCGGATGTTCTCGAGGCCGATGCAGTACAGGTAACACCTGTAGTATGCAACGGAGAGAGCAACGGATCAGCCACAGTAACAACAACAGGTGGCAATGGCGGGTATACATATCTGTGGGACTAATGCAGAAATCACAGCCACAGCAATCGCACTTAATGCAGGATTGCACAGTGTAGTTGTAACAGACAGCAAGGGCTGCAGTATAACAGCACAGGTAACCATCACCGAGCCGGATGTTCTCGAGGCCAATGCAGTACAGGTAACACCAGTAGTATGCAACGGAGAGAGCAACGGATCAGCCACAGTAACAGCAACAGGTGGCAATGGCGGGTATACATATCTGTGGGACAATTCAGAAACCACAGCCACAGCAATCGCACTTAATGCTGGATTGCACAGTGTAGTTGTAACAGACAGCAAGGGCTGCAGTATAACAGCACAGGTAACCATCACGGAGCCGGATGTTCTCAAGGCCAATGCAGTACAGGTAACACCAGTAGTATGCAACGGAGAGAGCAACGGATCAGCCACAGTAACAGCCGACAGGTGGCAATGGCGGGTATACATATCTGTGGGACAATGGAGAAACCACAGCCACAGCCACTTTCACTTAATGCTGGATTGCACAGTGTAGTTGTAACAGACAGCAAGGGCTGCGTATAACAGCACAGGTAACCATCACGGAGCCGGATGTTCTCGAAGGCCATGCAGTACAGGTAACACCAGTAGTATGCAACGGAGAGAGCAACTGGATCGCCACAGTAACAGCCGACAGGTGGCAATGGCGGGTATACATATCTGTGGGACAATGCAGAAACCACAGCCACAGCAATCGCACTTAATGCTGGATTGCACAGTGTAGTTGTAACAGACATCAAGGGCTGCAGTATAACAGCACAGGTAACCATCAGCGAGCCGGATGTTCTCAAAGCCATGCAGTACAGGTAACACCTGTAGTATGCAACGGAGAGAGCAACGGATCAGCCACAGTAACAGCCGACAGGTGGCAATGGCGGGTATACATATCTGTGGGACAATTCAGAAACCACAGCCACAGCAATCGCACTTGATGCTGGATTGCACAGTGTAGTTGTAACAGACAGCAAGGGCTGCAGTGTAACAGCACAGGTAACCATCACTGAGCCGGATGTACTCGAGGCCAGATGCAGTACAGGTAACACCTGTAGTGTGCAACGGAGAGAGCAACGGATCAGCCACAGTAACAGCAACAGGTGGCAATGGCGGTTATACATATCTGTGGGACAATACAGAAACCACAGCCACAGCAATCGCACTTAATGCTGGATTGCACAGTGTAGTTGTAACAGACAGCAAGGGCTGCAGTATAACAGCACAGGTAACCATCACGGAGCCGGATGTTCTCGAGGCCGATGCAGTACAGGTAACACCAGTAGTGTGCAACGGAGAGAGCAACGGATCAGCCACAGTAACAGCAACAGGTGGCAATGGCGGGTATACATATCTGTGGGACAATGGAGAAACCACAGCCACAGCAACCGCACTTAATGCCGGATTGCACAGTGTAGTTGTAACAGACATCAAGGGCTGCAGTATAACAGCACAGGTAACCATCACGGAGCCGGATGTTCTCGAGGCCAATGCAGTACAGGTAACACCAGTAGTATGCAACGGAGAGAGCAACGGATCAGCCACAGTAACAGCAACAGGTGGCAATGGCGGGTATACGTATCTGTGGGACAATGGAGAAACTACAGCAACAACAACTCGTCACTGAATGCAGGATTGCACACGTGTAGTTGTAACAGACAGCAAGGGCTGCAGTGTAACAGCACAGGTAACCATCAGCGGAGCCGGATGTTCTCGAGGCCGACGCAGTACAGGTAACACCAGTAGTATGCAACGGAGAGAGCAACGGATCAGCCACAGTGACACAGCAGGTGGCAATGGCGGGTATACATATCTGTGGGACAATTCAGAAACCACAGCCACAGCAATCGCACTTAATGCTGGATTGCACAGTGTAGTTGTAACAGACAGCAAGGGCTGCAGTATAACAGCACAGGTAACCATCACGGAGCCGGATGTTCTCAAGGCCAATGCAGTACAGGTAACACCTGTAGTATGCAACGGAGAGAGCAACGGATCAGCCACAGTAACAGCAACAGGTGGCAATGGCGGGTATACATATCTGTGGGACAATGCAGAAACCACAGCCACAGCAATCGCACTTAATGCTGGATTGCACAGTGTAGTTGTAACAGACAGCAAGGGCTGCAGTATAACAGCACAGGTAACCATCACGGAGCCGGATGTTCTCGAGGCCAATGCAGTACAGGTAACACCAGTAGTATGCAATGGAGAGAGCAACGGATCAGCCACAGTAACAGCAACAGGTGGCAATGGCGGGTATACATATCTGTGGGACAATGGAGAAACCACAGCCACAGCAACTGCACTTAATGCCGGATTGCACAGTGTAGTTGTAACAGACAGCAAGGGCTGCAGTATAACAGCACAGGTAACCATCACGGAGCCGGATGTTCTCGAGGCCAATGCAGTACAGGTAACACCTGTAGTATGCAACGGAGAGAGCAACGGATCAGCCACAGTAACAGCAACAGGTGGCAATGGCGGGTATACGTATCTGTGGGACAATGGAGAAACCACAGCCACAGCAACCGCACTTAATGCCGGATTGCACAGTGTAGTTGTAACAGACAGCAAGGGCTGCAGTATAACAGCACAGGTAACCATCACGGAGCCGGATGTTCTCGAGGCCAATGCAGTACAGGTAACACCAGTAGTATGCAACGGAGAGAGCAACGGATCAGCCACAGTAACATCAACAGGTGGCAATGGCGGTTATACATATCTGTGGGACAATGCAGAAACCACAGCAACGGCAATCGGACTGGATGCAGGATTGCACAGTGTAGTTGTAACAGACAGCAAGGGCTGCAGTATAACAGCACAGGTAACCATCACGGAGCCGGATGTTCTCAAGGCCGATGCAGTACAGGTAACACCTGTAGTATGCAACGGAGAGAGCAACGGATCAGCCACAGTAACAGCAGCAGGTGGCAATGGCGGGTATACATATCTGTGGGATAATGCAGAAATTACAGCAACGGCAATCGGACTGAATGCAGGATTGCACAGTGTAGTTGTAACAGACAGCAAGGGCTGCAGTATAACAGCACAGGTAACCATCACGGAGCCGGATGTGCTCAAGGCCGATGCAGTACAGGTAACACCTGTAGTATGCAACGGAGAGAGCAACGGATCAGCCACAGTAACAGCAGCAAGTGGCAATGGCGGGTATACATATCTGTGGGATAATGCAGAAATTACAGCAACGGCAATCGGACTGGATGCAGGATTGCACAGTGTAGTTGTAACAGACAGCAAGGGCTGCAGTATAACAGCACAGGTAACCATCACGGAGCCGGATGTTCTCAAGGCTGATGCAGTACAGGTAACACCTGTAGTATGCAACGGAGAGAGCAACGGATCAGCCACAGTAACAGCAGCAGGTGGCAATGGCGGGTATACATATCTGTGGGACAATGGAGAAACCACAGCAACAACAACCCTTTCACTGAATGCAGGATTGCACAGTGTAGTTGTAACAGACAGCAAGGGCTGCAGTGTAACAGCACAGGTAACTATCATGGAGCCGGATGCGCTCAAGGCCAGATGCAGTACAGGTAACACCTGTAGTATGCAACGGAGAGAGCAACGGATCAGCCACAGTAACAGCAGCAGGTGGCAATGGCGGGTATACATATCTGTGGGATAATGCAGAAATTACAGCAACGGCAATCGGACTGGATGCAGGATTGCACAGTGTAGTTGTAACAGACAGCAAGGGCTGCAGTGTAACAGCACAGGTAACCATCGCGGAACCGGATGTGCTCAAGGCCGATGCAGTACAGGTAACACCTGTAGTATGCAACGGAGAGAGCAACGGATCAGCCACAGTAACAGCAGCAGGTGGCAATGGCGGTTATAAATATCTGTGGGATAATGGAGAAATTACAGCAACGGCAATCGGACTGAATGCAGGATTGCACAGTGTAGTTGTAACAGACAGCAAGGGCTGCAGTATAACAGCACAGGTAACCATCACGGAGCCGGATGTTCTCAAGGCCGATGCAGTACAGGTAACACCAGTAGTATGCAACGGAGAGAGCAACGGAACAGCCACAGTAACAGCAGCAGGTGGCAATGGCGGGTATAAATATCTGTGGGATAATGCAGAAATTACAGCAACAGCAATCGGACTGAATGCTGGTTCACATAGTGTAGTTGTAACAGACAGCAAGGGCTGCAGTGTAACAGCACAGGTAACCATAAGCCAGCCGGGTGTAGTAACCGTTACTTCAGCCTCTGTAACACCAACATCACTTTGCGGTCCGGGAAATGTAACTTTCTCAGCAACTGCAAGTGAAGGTATTATAGTATGGTACGACGCATTGACGAATGGAAACGTAGTAACTCCACCAGCATCAGTAACCGCTACTACGACTCTATATGCAGAAGCAGTAAGTGGAGTATGTAAATCTGCAACAAGGGCACAGGTAACCGTAACGGTAAATGCATTACCGGCAGCTCCTCTGGCAGGAAGTAATACTTATTTATATGATGGAAATGCAAAAACTGCCACCGCGAGCGTCGGTGCCGGGATTGTGATCGACTGGTATACAGCCTTGATCGGAGGCACTCCGACAACTGTACCTTCAGCTACAAATGCAGGCACTTATACTGCATGGGCTGAAGCAAGAAATGCAACTACCGGTTGTCTGAGTGCAGCAAGAACGACGGTGACCCTTACTATTATCAAGGCTGCTGCTGCAATAGTTGTTACCCCTTACAGTGTAACGTATGACGGCAATGCTCATACAGCTACCGGAACAGCAACTGGTGTCAATGGTGAATCACTGGCCGGACTTGTTCTGAGTGGTACAACCCACACTAATGCAGGTGATTATCCTTCAGATCCATGGTCATTCACAGACGCAACCGGAAACTACAATAATACATCCGGAACTGTTCACGATGCTATCGGTAAGGCTAATGCTATTCAATCGATAGTAACTCCATACAATGTGCCGTTTGATGGCAATCCACATACAGCTATTGGAACAGCAACCGGTGTTAAAGGTGAATCACTGTCCGGTCTTGTTCTCAGTGGAACGACACACACAGCTGTAGGTGATTATCCTTCAGATCCGTGGACATTCACTGACGTAACCGGGAACTATAATAACACATCCGGGACCGTACATAATGTAATTACTGTATCTAATGTTGCTCCTGTACTGGCTGCTATCGGTAACAGATCAGTCAACGAACAGGCTACAATGAGCTTCACGGCTACTGCCACCGATCAGGATGTTCCGGCCCAGACACTGACCTTCTCTCTGGATGCAGCCTCAATTGCAGCCGGAATGAGTATTACTCCGGGTGGTGTGTTCAGCTGTACTCCGCCAGAGAACTGGGGAGGTCATACCTATCCGGTAACTATAACTGTGACAGATAACGGTACACCAATTCTTAGCGACTTTGAAACATTCATTGTCACTGTTGGAGAAGTCAACGTTGCTCCGGTACTTGCACCTATCGGTAACAGATCCGTTAATGCACAGACTGCATTGAGCTTCACAGCCACCGCTACGGATCAGGATCTTCCGGCTCAGACTCTTGTATTCAGACTGGATGCAGCTTCAATTGCAGCCGGAATGAGTATCACCCCGGGTGGTGTTTTCAGCTGGACTCCGACAGCAGCACAGGGAGGTGTTACCTATCCGGTAACCATAACGGTAACGGATAACGGTACCAATCCTGCCAGCCTCAGCGACTTTGAATCATTCAATATCACTGTTGCGGTAAGCACTGGCACTGGTTCAGTCACCGTAAACCCAACTACTGCCCAGTACAGCGACCGGGTTACCTTCACCGCAAGAATCACGGGAGGTGCTTCATTCCCCGGAGGCCGGACAGGATACAGAGCAACTTTCAGAGTTGGAACCCAATCCATGGGATCGGTACAATTGACAGTCAGCGGCAACGACCTTACAGGTAGTCTGACCACGGCATTGCTTGAGACCGTAAATGGTCAGATGGCTCCGGGCAGCAAAACTGTATCCGCTACTTTCACCGGGCCTAACAATGCAGGTAATGTAAGTCCGAATCCGGCAACCACAAGCCTTACCATCACAATGGAAGACGCACGCGCTGAGTATACCGGACCGTACCTTACAAGTTACTCGGGATCAAGCAGGCCAACATTAAGGTTGACTGCAACAATCCGGGATATTACCGCTGTTTCAGGAGATCCTGCTTATGATCAGTATGGCGGTGATATACGCAAAGCCAGGGTTCGGTTCCTGAAAGGATCGGTTCCGATATCAGGTTGGCTGACCCCGCAGTTAAGCGGGCAAAACCAGAGAACAGGTACCGTTACAGCTTACTGGTCAACGGATAACAGTTCAGCTAATGATGTGCCGAATGATATCAATATTGAAATTGGCGGAACCGGGTATTATACGAGGAACAATCCTGCCGATGGATCAATTAGTACTGTTTTCAGAACCTCGCAGAACTATGTTGCCGGTGGTGGTTATCTGGTAAATACGACCAGTACCGCTGGCGAATATGCGGGAGATCCAGGCCTCAGGACTCACTTTGGTTATGTTGTGAAGTATACAGGTAGCGGCAATAACCGGACTGGTTCTTTGGACTTCCTGTTACGCAAGACGATGAATGGGGTACTCCATACATACCAGATTAGATCAACTACAATTACTTCTCTGGGTGTGAATGTGAGAAATTCTCAGAATAAGACTGCTGTAATTGTTGGCAGTGCAAGTCTGGTTGATATCACTAATCCGTCGGCTCCGGTTCTGATAGGAAATAACCTGACATTACAGGTAAATATGAGCGACAGATCGAACTCAGGATCAAATGACAGGATAGCCATCACCCTCAGGAACGGGACTACACTCTTGTTCTCGAGCTACTGGAACGGCTTCTCGACAACTGAAAGGCAACTGGGTGGTGGTAACATCATGATCAATTCTTCAAATACTTTTGGAGGCGTAATTGACAATCAGGATACCAGTTATCCGGAGTCAATCCTTCAGGCTGAATTTGGAGTTAAGGCTTACCCGAATCCATTTGTCGATCATGTCTATTTCGATCTCCAGCTTAAGACTGACTCAAAAGTCCGTCTCGAGATCTACACTATCGGCGGAGCGAAACTGGCAACCATTTACGATGATGTCGTGATTGCTTACGACCGTTACCGGCTTGAATATACTCCCGAAAACTTCAGTACAGGTACTTTAATATACCGCCTGACTGTTGACGGACAGTTAATGTTCACCGGTAAGCTTATTAAGTATTAACCCGATTCTTTGACACCGTATTCACGGTGGTGTATTCGTGTTTCAACAGCAGCCCCTCCGGTATCTCCGGAGGGGTTGTTTTTTAGGGAGACGGACCGAAGACTGTCTCAGAAGCCCTGGGTTTTACCCCCTGCCCCCTTAAGGGGGTTCTTAAAAGTCCCCCCTGGGGGATTTAGGGGTAAATAGCTGGTGATGAAGACCGAAGACCGAAGAATAAAGAATCCTTCATCCATAGGCACCCCTCTTTGCAAAGCAGAGAGGGGCCGGGGGTGAGTACGTGAAGACGGAAGACGAAGGCAGAAGAGCGTAGAGCGAAAAGCGTAGAGAGAAAAAAGAAGACAGAGGTATGACGTCCTTACTAATCCCTCGTCCATAGGCACCCCTCTTTACGAAGTAGAGAGAGCCTGCCCTGAGCGCAACGAAGGGGGCCGGGGGTGAGTACATAAAGACGGAAGACGGAAGACCGAAGACCGAAGACCGAAGACCGAAGTATGAAGAATCCCTCATCCATTGGCACCCCTCTTTACGAAGTAGAGAGGTCCGACCTGAGCGTCAGCGAAGGAGGCCGGGGGTGAGTGCATGAAGACGGAAGCCTGAAGACCTGACAAACCTAAAGAATAAAGATCACCTCATCCATAGGCACCCTCTTGCAAAGCAACCTGAACGCTGCAGGTTCAGTCTTCCGTCTTCTGACTTCTGACTTCCGTCTTCTGACTTCCGTCTTCCGTCTTAATTTACTTCGTCTCCTTTAAACCTTCCAAACTTCATATTATTTCCCGATTTATCGTACTTTTATTCCCGGAATCGGAAACCAATACCTTCTAAAATACGGTAATCATGAAGAAAAATTACTCAAGGAGAAAATTCTTAAAAAGCACTCTCGGCGCAGGTGTGGCTATTGCAGGTACAGGCATGGCTTTTGCCCGGGTATCTGGTTCAGAAAAAAATCAGGGAACCGTTAAAAATCAGTACGATCCAAAGGGATTGCCGACCACGGTTCTTGGTAAAACAGGTGTTGTAATCCCCAGAATAGCAATCGGACTTGGCAGCAGGTTCCTCACCATTGCTACCCTCGAGGAAGCCATCGAAATGTGCAATCATGCGCTTGATAATGGATTGTATTACTGGGACACAGCTCATGACTACGTGAATACCGCTACAGGAGCGATAAGCGAAGAACGCCTTGGACATATAGTAAAATACCGCCGGAAAGAGATCTTCCTTTCCACAAAGATCTCTGCCAGGGAACCTGATCAGGCAAAGCTTCATGTCGAAGAGAGCCTGAAACGGCTTCAGACTGATCACCTCGATATGCTTAAGATCCATGCCGTTGAATCAGCTGATGAGGTAACGGATATTTGCAAAAAAGGTGGGGTCCTTGATCTTTTCACAAAACTAAAGGAGGAGGGGGTGACCCGGTTTATAGGATTTTCAGGTCATGGTAATGCCATGGCGCTGAAAGCCATGATCGATACCGGACGGTTTGACAGCATGCTGTTTGCAATGAATCATTATACAACCGGGGAGGATAGGCAGGGCAATCTGATCCCCGCTGCAAAGTCAAAGGGAATGGGCATTATGCTGATGAAAACTGTTCGTCCGAAAGAAACGATACAAGGTATAAATCCGGAAAACCTTGTAAGGTTTGCCCTTGTCACTTGATGGCCCGAGCGGGTTAGCTGTCGGCATGGACAGTAAAAAGGTTGTCGATTCTAACTTAAAGATCCTGAGGAATTTCAATCCGATGAGCAAGGATGAGATGACAAAATTTGCCATGATGCTGTCTCCATATTTCAGGCATGAGAACCTGGAATGGATGAAAAACGGATACCGGGACGGCGTAACGGCATAGCAATTCAAATGAATTTACTCTATTCTAAGTCGCATGTTGGTTACCAGTTGTGCTGTGATCGAACCTGCAACTCGCAACCTGCAACCCGCAACCTGCAACATAACTGATCCAAACCGTTCATCTTATAAACCTTTATACTTTTAAACCATGGCAATAATTTTAATTGGAATTCTAATTCTGATTGTCGGTTTCGTAATCGACAAAGCTGACCCGCAGTTCAGAAGGTACAGGACAACGATCAAAACTGTCGGCATAATAGTTATAGTCATCGGAATAACCTCAGCATCGGTTGTTCAGGTGGAGCCAGGACAGGTTGGCGTACAGAAGCTTTTCGGCAAAGTCAGCGACAGGATACTTGAAAGCGGACTTAATGTTATTAATCCTCTCGTAAAAGTAGTTATGTTCGACGTTCGGACCGAGAACTATACTATGTCAGCTATACGTGATGAGGGTGTGAAGCAGGGAGATGATGCTATCAGGGTTTTGTCTGCAGACGGATTGGAAGTAATTGTTGACCTGACGGTACTCTACAGAGTAATTCCGGCTGCCGCACCACGTATTCTCAAAGAGGTTGGAACAGATTACCGCAATGTTCTCGTCAGACCGATCTGCCGTACGAAGATCAGGGATAACGCAGTTTATTATGATGCGGTAGCCCTCTATTCAACCAAAAGAGATGAATTTCAATCCCGCATATTTTCAACGATTGAAGCAAATCTTAAAGAAAGAGGCCTCATGCTGGAACAGCTTCTGGTCAGGAACATTACATTGCCTGAATCGGTAAAAGCTGCCATCGAATCAAAGATCAATGCCGAACAGGAAGCACAGAAGATGACATTTGTCCTTCAGAAAGAACGGCAGGAAGCTGAAAGAAAAAGAGTTGAAGCTCAGGGTATTGCAGATTATCAGAAGATCTTGAGCACTGGTCTGAGTGACAGGCTTTTACAGTATGAAATGATCAAGGCGATCTCCGTTTCTCCAAATTCCAAGCTGATATTCATGACTAACGGGAAGAACCTGCCAATCCTGGTGGACAGCAAATAACTAATTGCCATTTAACCTGGTTCTGCCTCTCCCCAAACCCCTCCCCCAAGAGGGAGGGGCTTAAAATCAGTCAGTTAAAGTGGAGCTGTTTAAAAAGTCAAAATCCATTAGCCTTTTTAGCGTGCTACTATATAACTCTTTTACGCATATTAATTACAAAAAGACGATAATTAGTTATTGAACCACGGAGTTAAAGGAGTAAAAACGGAGTTACACTGTTTTGAAGCTCAGTGTATTACTCTGTGAAACTCTGTGTAACTCAGTGGTTAAAGGATTTCAGTAAAAGTCAATCGAGCTTAATTTTCGCTAAACGGCTTAAAAGAATACTTTTTCTCCACTTTCTTAACTTTTCTGTCAATTTTCTTTCTTATTGATTTAAAAGTTGGCGGTGGACCAATCCTGACTTCTTTCCCATCAAGATAAATAGCTTCAAAGATTCCCCACTCCTCAAGGTTTTTCTTGTCTTTTGTGTCAAGTTCAACCAGATTAATTTTCCCCGGAAACTCTTCGGATGCTCTTCTGACTCTCTCACAGGAGATGTTCGTAGCCTGACACCATCCATTTCTGAACATCATCACGTGCACTTTCCCTTCTCCCCTGGGTGGTTGCTTTTTGAGCTTTTTGAATTTCGGCGGGTTTACAGTTGAATTGAACGGTTTCCACAATAACCTCATTAACCCGGTTTTGTCAACGACTTTATATCCTTGCCTTTTGAACCATGAAGCCCTCATAAATACAGGTATTACCAGCCCCCAGGTCACCAGCCCTTGTGCGCCGAGCTTAAGACTGTCTTTTTCAGCGGCCTGCAAGAGAGCTTTTCCCATGCCGCGTTTCCGGTAATCTCCGCGTCCCTGCTTATGGCCATGGACCCAAATGCAAAGCACTACATATAAATTCTCTCCATCAAGCATTGAGTGTTCTATTGGGACATACTGTATCATACCTCCTATGACATCATTGTCGTCGAGAGCAAATTTTACTCTCAGCCCTTTCTCTTTCATCTGCTTGTACCAGTCCTGTTTGCAGGTCCCGGCTTCTTTCATATCCTCTGACCATTCTTCAAGACAGCAGAAAAAATCTGCTTCAGTTTCGGGTGTGATATCGATGATTTTCATAGTGTTGGAAAGTAATTGACCTGAAGTTAGCATTCAGAATTCAGCTGTCTCATTACTTGTTCCTTACTGAAGACCGAAGTACGGAGACGGAAGCACGAAGACCTAAGACTATCGCCTACCGCCTGGTGCCCACCGCCTCACACCTGCTCATATCGTTTATCAACTAACGCGCAGGGTCTATCGCCCTCCGTCCTTCGCCTGTTCCTCTTTTTACTTTTGTCTTTTTACTTTTGTCTTTTATCTTCTTAAGTTAACCTATTCCTGATCGTACTCCAGGTCTCAGTGATAAGGAAGCTCTCTTCCATATACCCGATCATCTTCTCAAATCTTATCATAGGGACAGCGAAAGTCATAACATTTTCAGAAACACACTTTCTGGCCGATGGATCGAACATCCCGATGATTGCCCTGTGACGTCCCGATTTGTTTTCAAGGTAAGGGAAATGGATAATTGAACCGCATCCGGCGCCGAAAGGGGTGAAAGTGCCATTAGGATCACTCTGGTCGAAGTTTGCAAGAGTAAAAAGTCCTGACAGGATATCAGGTCTGGCAAAAAAGATCACTACGTCTGGATTGTCACCCTCTTCCAGGTTATCCCATCTTTTGAAGACGATATTCTTTCCCTTTTCGGGAAGTGTCTCTTGATTCTTCATGAACTCTTTAACAAGTTCGGGGGAGCGCAGATATCTTTCCCCTTCAGTCTGCTCGTTTCCGCACGACAGGAAATATTCAAATCCAGATCTCATCTTATCAGAGTACCCGAGATATCTCCTTGCCCCTGCGCACTTTATCCTTTCTCCGTTATAAACCAGCGATTTACCGTTCCTCACTTTCGTGAGCCCGCATATCAGGCAACTATGCTCAGAAGCTTTTTCTGTCCATTCTGCTCCACCGTCACCTTCAGTGTAATAGAAGATTATCGGCAGTTCTGCATTCCCAAAATACTTCTTCCAAAGGTCAATAAATGTTTCTTTAAGCTTGATTTTCATTTCATACCAAATATCAGTGGGAACAGGAAAATCACTATCACGATCCATCCAAGATATATAGGGATAAATTTAGCGACTGACATCTCCACTATAACGAATTCCTTCTTTTTGAAATTGATCCTGAACAGGTCAATCATTATTAAAACAAGGTTTATAAGGATCAGAATATTAGAAACGAGTATTGCCATTCTGTTGGGAGTAACGCCAAATTCACCAAGACGGTAAAAAATTGCAGATAGAGCAATTAAATCGATCACTATAGTAACTATAGACAACATAAAAAGGATTGACTGATTGAATTTCTGATTTTTTATCAATGATGTTTCGGAGACTGAGAATACAATAATTCCCATGACACCGATCAACATAACATTGAATATCATTAAAAAATCGCGGTCATTGTAAGGATTTTTTCCGGAGATCGCCATGGCAACGAGATAAACCACCAAAGTAACAAGGACTAACGGACTGAAAATGGCAGCGATCAAGGGAGCAATTTTGTTGGTCAGGGTGGTGAAATTTCTGATAATGAATGCGCCAACTACAGGAGCAGCGACTGCACCTGCAACAACAATATTATTCATATAAAACTTTTGAATATTAATGCCTATAGCATGAAAAAGACCAACGGTTATGACAGTTAAAACCCCGCCTGCGATTGCGATAATGGCATAGTTTATTGCCAGGTCGCCATTAAATCTGATAAAATCGATTCTTTTACTTCTGTTTTTAAGGTCAAAACCTGAGAAAACAATACCATATATGCACCACATTAAAAGTGGAAGATGAATATATGCGAGATTGACGGAATCACTCTTATACACAGGCAATAGATTAATATAAACAAGCGGAATCAGGAAAGCCAGTCCTGTTAAAAGCATTTGCTTCTGACTTCCGGTTTTGTTTACCCAGGTTGTAAAGAGAGTCAGTCCTAAAAAGAGGATGATCGCTGCGTTCTTCTCATAAAAATTGGAGGCATCTAAATTAACTTTAAACATTACCGGAAGCTTGATCAGGAATACTGTGATCAGGCACACTATAATCGTTGTGGCTATTTCAGGTAATGCTGTTATTTTCATGATCTCACCGGTCCTGGTGTAATCCAGCCTTGCTTTCCAGAATCTTGCCGTTTCTGTATCCTTAATTTCAGCATATACAGTCTCAAAACCCGATTCAAAATCTTTCTGGTTTTCCCGGAACAGCTTTTCAAGGATCTCAGGATTTTTAATGTTTGATTTAATTGCTTCTTTCATGATGTATATTAAAAAGGAAAAATACTTCAGAACGATTTAGACAAAGTTATAATTTAAGGGGATTTAAATCAAAATAAAAGTTCTAATTAAAATCGGGGGAGGGGTTGGGGAGAGGTGCTTTGGGAGGGATTGCCTTCGGCAGGGGCTCAAAGCAAGCCCTTGCGAATCAGCAGGATCATCCCAGATGGTGAGGAGCTTAAAAGTACACAGAAATTCATTATCCCCTGGGGAGCTTCAAAGCCAAAATATCCCCTTGCTCGTTTCACTCGCAGGGTCTTAGCCCCTCCCACATCGGGGGAGGGGTTGGGGAGAGGTGCTTTGGGAGGGATTGCCTTCGGCGATCCCCGACGGGGGGGCTTCAAAGGCAAAATATTCCCTTGCTCATTTCACTCGCAGGGTCTTAGCCCCTCCCACATCGGGGGAGGGGTTGGGGAGTAAGGATGCTTTGGGAGGGAAATTGCCTTTCAGCGATCCCCGGTGGGGGAGCTTCAAAGCCAAATATCCCCTTGCTCGTTTCACTCGCAGGGTCTTTTTATTTTCAGATGTCCTCGCTCATGCAAGCATGGCTTTCGACCATCTGGTAAAATAAAAATCCCCCAGCTGACGCTGCGGGATTATTTTAGCTTTGCGGAGAGAGGGGGATTCGAACCCCCGGTACCCTTTTGAGGTACACACGCTTTCCAGGCGTGCCAGTTAAACCACTCCTGCATCTCTCCCTTGTCCTCCGTAGCTTTGACGACGGAAATTACAAAAGTGTATCGAACGGATGCTTACATAACAACCTGCAACCGGCGGCGCAAATTACAAAAATATTTTTACAAAATGCCGCCTGTCAGGAAATTTCTCCTGCCAGCGACTTACTCAATGATTCTACAACTTCTTCCCTCGACGAATACCTGCCAAGCAGATGCATCAGCTTGGTAACCGATGCTTCAGATGTGATATCCTTTCCGCTTACCACACCTGCAGCCAGCATCTCACGGCTTGTCTCATAAAGTCCCATCTCAACACTTCCTCCATGACACTGGGTGACATTGAATATTATTCCTCCGTTTTCGATAAATGTCTTGAGATCATCAATAAACCATTGATAGGTAGGAGCATTTCCTGATCCGAATGTTTCAATAATAAGTCCTTTAAGATCCTTTGTGTTTATAACTGCCTGAACAAGATTTCTGCTGATCCCGGGAAAGAGCTTCAGAATTGCAACATTGGTGTCAAATGCTTTATGAACTATAAGACTTCCTTGCCGGATCTGAATATCTGATCAGATTGTAATTGATATTTCAGATGAAGTCCTACTTCTGCAAGAGGAGGATAATTTGGTGAATTGAAAGCATCAAAATGTTCAGCACTCAACTTGGTTGTCCGGTTACCGCGGGTAAGCTCATTATCGAAATAAATACAAACCTCAGGCACCAGCGCTAACCCATTTTCTTTTGCTGCAGCAATCTCAATGGCAGTTATAAGATTCTCCCTGTCCGTCGGTCCGGAGAAGTCCTATTGGCAACTGTGATCCGGTAAGTATTACCGGCTTTCTCAAGATTCTCAAGCATAAAGCTCAGGGCTGAGGCAGATATATGCCATTGTATCAGTACCATGCAGAACAACAAATCCATCATAATGTATCATAATTCTCTTCAATTGTTTCAGCCATCTTTACCCATACCGCAGGATCAATATTTGATGAATCCTTTACCGGATCAAATGAGACTGACTGAAGATCAAAACCAAACTTCCCCAGTTCAGGAACATGATCGGAAATATGTTTGAAATCAATTGGTACCAGCGATCCGTTTCAGGATCATGTACCATTCCTATAGTTCCGCCGGTATAGATTATCAGTATTGATATTTCTTTTTTATCTTTCATAAGTTCCTTTCAGAGATTAAAAAGCCGGACAGAGTTGGCAAATGTTATTGAAGCAGTCTCTTCTTCACTTATCCCAAAAATTTCAGCAAGTTTATTGTTTATTATACAAATATATGAACTCTCATTTCTTTTTCCCCTGTGAGGTACAGGTGCAAGATATGGAGAATCAGTTTCAAGTATTACATGTTTCAGGGCCTGTCTCTTTAACAACTTTATCAAGTCCTGAATTTTTAAAAGTCACAATACCTCCGATGCCAAGCTTAAATCCCATGCCTATTGCTTTTTCAGCATCCTGTATATGTTCCGGTGAAATGCATGAAAAACCCCTTTAGACTCTGATCCTTTAAATTCTTCAAGAGCTGTAAAGACTTCAGGGAAATGAATTTCTTGAATGAATTACAACCGGCAGATCCTGATTCAATTGCAAAGGCAATCTGTCTTCTTAAAAGCCGTGATCTGTTCATTAAGACTGGTCTTATCCCAGTAAAGATCAATTCCGATTTCACCGACAGCATAAAATTTATGTTTGCCGACAAGATCTTCAAGCTTATCAAGCTGTGAAAGATAATCTTCCTTTACTGAAGTAGGATGAAGGCCAATCATCGGATAACAGATGCCGGGATATCGGTTCTCAACCGAAAGCATCTGATCAGACTGAATCAATATCAATATTTGGCATCAGCAGCTTACCAACGCCACTCTGGACAGCTCTGTTTACAACTTCATCCCTGTCGGTATCAAATTCCGGAAGATAAAGATGTGTATGTGTATCAATAAGCTGCATCAAACAACTCCCTGGGCAATCATGGCATTTGCCACCTTGACAAATCCTCCGATATTGGCTCCGTCGACATAGTTAATAAATCCATTTTCCTTTGTGCCATATTTAACACAGGTGCATGAATATTTTTCATTATTGTATGCAGTCTTTCATCAACCTCCTCACGCGACCAGGGCAGTCTCATTGAGTTCTGTGTCATTTCCAGTCCTGATGTGGCAACACCTCCTGCATTTGCTGCCTTCCCGGGGCCATAAAGAATCTTTGCTTTAAGAAATACCTCAACTGCTTCAGGAGTGGATGGCATGTTTGCTCCTTCAGCAACACAGATGCATCCGTTTTTTACAAGAATTTCAGCTTCATCTTCATTTATTTCATTCTGTGTTGCATTTGGCATTGCAATATCGCATTTGATCATCCATGGCCTTTTGCCTTCAAAATATTCAACACCGTATTTTTCGGCATATTCCTTTATCCTTCCCCTTCTGACATTTTTAAGATCCATTATAATACTTCAGCTTTTCAGCATCAATTCCTTTCGGATCATAAATAAATCCGTTTGAATCGGATGATGTAACAACTTTGCCTCCAAGTTCTGTAACTTTTTCAGTTGCATACTGTGCCACATTGCCTGATCCTGAAATACATACAATTTTCCCTTTAAGTGATTCACCGCGGGTCGCAAGCATTTCCTGGGCAAAATAGGTAGCTCCGTAACCTGTTGCTTCAGGACGGATCAGAGATCCTCCCCATTCAATACCTTTGCCGGTCAGGACACCTGTAAATTCATTTTTCAGTCTTTTATACTGTCCGAAAAGATATCCTATTTCCCGTCCGCCAACTCCTATATCACCTGCCGGAACATCTGTATCAGCACCGATATGACGAAAAAGTTCGTCATAAAACTCTGGCAGAATCTCATCACTTCATTATCGGATTTTCCTTTCGGATCAAAATCCGAACCGCCTTTTCCTCCACCCATTGGCAGGGTTGTAAGACTGTTTTTAAATACCTGTTCAAATGCAAGGAATTTCAGAATACCAAGGTTAACGGTCGGATGAAATCTCAAGCCTCCTTTGTATGGTCCTATTGCACTGTTCATCTCAATCCTGAAACCACGGTTTATCTGAACTTCTCCCTTATCATCGAGCCATGGAACCCTGAAGATTATTGTCCTTTCAGGCTCTGCAATTCTTTCAAGGATCTTTTGCATGTTTATACTTTGGATTTTCTTCGATAAAAGGGATCAGTGATTCTGCAACCTCCTGAACAGCCTGATGAAATTCATTTTCACCCGGATTTTTGGCTTTTATCATTGCCATGAATTGTTGTACTCTTGGATCCATATGTCTTAAGATTTAAATTTTTTGAAGGACTAAAATTAATAAAATAAAGACACGCTAATCTGTTACTGTGTTATTTAAATTTTAGGCCTCGCCACCCCAATCCGCCTCCCCATAATTTCTGCCTCGCTCCCTCCTGTTCACCTCCCCATATACTCTGCCTCACCCACTTCAGTTCCCTCCCCATATACTCTGCCTCACCCCCTCCTGTCCCCCCATATCTGCCTCACCCGCCTCCTGTGGGGCTGTTGAAATAAGTCCTTTGTGAACACTTAGAGATAACCATTTGTGTAGCCTTTGTGGTAAAAGTAATTCACTTGAACCACAAAGCCGATCACAAAGTTAAAATCGACTTTTGGAACACCAAGGGGGAACTTAAAAATCAACTTTTTCAAAACCCCCATTTAGGGGGTGAGGCAAAAGTCCGGGCGGCATCTCAACTCGTCCTGTAAAGATTCCCCGGATAGCATTTTACTATTCCCTTGAATTCCATCTGCAGAAGGAGGGAAGAAAGTTTGTTTACAGGTATTTCGAGCGACCTGCAGATAGCGTCAATTGTCAGTTCTCTCTCTTTCATAATAAGTTCAAAGATCTTCTGCTCAGTGTCACTCAATTCTGAAAAAAGTGTCTTCTGAACAGGCTGTTTTGATTTTTCAGGTTTCCAGTTAAGAAAATATTCAATATCTTCAGCTGATTCGACCAGTGCTGCTTTATTGCTTTTAATCAGGCTGTTGCATCCGGCCGACCATTGATCCTCCGGTCTTCCGGGAACTGCAAATACATCGCGGTTGTAGGAATTTGCCATGTCGGCAGTAATCAGTGCTCCTCCCTTTATTCCTGATTCAACAACCAGTGTTGCATCTGAGATTCCGGCAATTATCCTGTTCCTTTTAAGGAAATTATTCCGTTCAGGAAGTGTATCGGACATAAAATCAGTCAGCAGACCTCCCTTTTTGATCATTGAATTTGCTATTGATCTGTGAATGGAAGGATATATGGTTTTAAATCCATGTCCAAGAACTCCGATTGTCTGAAGATTATTTGCCAGGGCTGCTTTATGTGCTGAAATATCAATGCCATATGCCAGTCCGCTGACGATTATCAGATCAGGATGTCCGGCAGCAAGAGTCTCCGATTATTTTTTCACATAGTTCTTTTCCCCGGGATGTTGCATTACGTGTACCAACTACACTTAATATTTTCTGACTGTTCAGATCACAGTTTCCCTTGAAGAAAAAGACTACCGGGGAATCATCACATTGTCTTAACCTGAAAGGATAATCATTATCGAGATAAAAAAAGGTCTTGATATTATGTTTTATAACATATTCTGCTTCCTTTTCAGCAGTTTCGAGATATGATTTGTCACTGATATATTTTGCAAGTCCGGATCCTATTCCGGGAATTTTTATAAGGTTCTGGTAAGGTTCATGAAAAATTGCTTCAACACTGCCGAAATGGGATACAAGTTTCCGGGCATTGATATCACCGATACGTGGAATAAGGCTAAGAGCAATTTTATGCTTCAGCGAGATTTCTAGACATAGCACGAGAAATTGAGACAGATAAAGATATAAAAATTTTACCAGTCAATCCCTACTTTAATATAAATTCCGTTATGTATTACACAAGATAGGGTCAAAACCCTGCAGGCTATCTGCTCATGAGCAGGGCGAAACTCGGGCATGGAGATGTAATCTATATCACCCCCATATCCAGCATTGAATTTGCCACTTTCAGGAATCCTGCAATATTTGCACCTTTTACATAATCAACAGATCCATCCGGACGCTTGCCATGTTTCACACACTGGCCGTGAATATTGACCATTATCTCATGCAAACGGCCGTCAACCTCCTGGCTGTTCCACCTCAGCTTCATTGAGTTCTGTGTCATTTCAAGTCCGGATGTTGCAACACCGCCTGCATTTACTGCTTTACCCGGAGCAAAAAGAATGTTGTTTTTATTGAATTCTTCAATAGCTTCAGGAGTGCATCCCATATTTGATATTTCCGCAACAAGCATAACACCATTGCTTATGAGTTTCCTGGCATCTTCACCATTGAGTTCATTCTGTGTGGCACATGGCAGAGCAATATCTACTTTCACTTCCCATGGATGCTTCCCTTCATGAAATTCAACACCTTCAAAAACATAGGAATATGGTTTTACAATATCTTGGTTTGAAGCTCGCAGTTCAAGCATATATTCAATTTTTTTGCCTGATATACCCTCAGGATCATAAACATAACCATCAGGACCTGATATTGTGACAACTTTTCCGCCAAGTTCTGTTGCCTTAAGAGCAGCACCCCAGGCTACATTGCCAAATCCTGAAATCGAAATTGTTTTTCCTTTAAGTGTTTCATTTCTGGTTGCAAGCATCTCCTTGGCAAAATAGATACCTCCGAAACCTGTAGCTTCAGGACGGATAAGCGAACCTCCCCAGTTGCTTCCTTTTCCGGTCAGAACACCGGTATGGTCACCCTTCAGCCTCTTGTACATTCCATACAGAAAACCTATTTCACGTCCGCCAACACCAATATCTCCTGCAGGAACATCTGTTTCAGGACCGATATATTTCCATAATTCAAGCATGAATGACTGGCAGAACCTCATTACTTCTGCATTTGATTTTCCTTTCGGATCAAAATCAGAACCTCCTTTGCCACCTCCCATCGGAAGAGTGGTAAGGGCATTCTTAAAGATCTGTTCAAAACCAAGGAACTTAAGGATTGAAAGGTTTACACTCGGGTGAAAACGAAGACCTCCTTTGTATGGACCGATTGCATTATTGAACTGAATCCTGTATCCAAGATTTACTTTTACATTGCCTTCATCATCAACCCATGGAACTTTAAACGTAATAACACGGTCAGGTTCAATGATCCGTTCAATAATATTTGCTGATTCAAACTGAGGATTTTCATTGTAAACCTCTTCAATTGATTCCAGTACTTCTCTTGACAGCCTGTAAATACTCAACCTCTCCGGGATGCTTCTTCTCGAGGTTGTTCATGATTTTATCTACGTTCATGTATTTTGTATTTTAATTAGAATTAGAATTTCCTTTATCCGAAATGCCCTTAATCCAGTCTGTATGAAAAACTTTCACAGAGCCAGGAAAAGGGTTCTTCTGTGTAACTCTGCGCAACCTCTGTGGATCTCTGTGTAAGTTCTTGAAGCATAAAACTTCTGTCTGTTTTATGGATTCAAAGTTGAACTCTGCTTTATTCATTAAAAATGATTTAACTCATGTAATACTTTCTTTAATTTGGGTTTTCATTTCCTCGAAGAAAAAGAATTGAGAGACCTTATTACTTTTGCTTTTTCTTCCCGTGTAAGGGCACTGATATAGATGGGCGGGTATTTGGCTTTCCCTTCTTTCAGATCCTGAAAAAGGATTATACTCTGAATAAGCCCAAAGAATCGTTTCTCAATAGAAAATCCTGAAAAAGTCATTTTATTGATCTCAACTGAATTTTTCTTTCCTCCGAAAATACCTGATAAAAAATATCTGAATACTATGTTATTTCCATCGTCAGAGTAATAAACGTACTGGTAATTGAGAATCATCGGGATAAAAACGATAACTAAATATATGGCAGCGATAATGACTGTCCAGCCTGTCTCTTCCATCCCCAGTAAAGGGAACTTTATTATACTGGCAGCATAGGTGAGAAACAGGTAGCCGAGAAAAATTACGGTTGCAATAAATAGCTTGATCCTGAAGCCGATTATTGATTTGCTGTTATCGAAGGTCATAGCGGTTGTTTTATGTAAACTTAAGTTCAATTTTCGTAAAAACCATGCCGAAGAAGGAATAATATGACGGTAAAAGAGATAGGAAGACGCGAAGACACGAAGACAGAAGACCGAAGATGAAGAATCCCTCATCGATTGGCACCCCTCTTTGCGAAGCAGAGAGGGGCCGGGGGGTGAGTACATGAAGACGGGAGACAGAAGACCGAAGAATGAAGAATCCCTCATCCATAGGCACCCCTCTTTACGAAGTTATAAGTCCCCTTCAGGGGATTTAGGGGCAACCGCCCTTTTTGTTTTAAAGAACTTCCTAACCAGTTCTCCGCACTCCTTTGCCAGGACACCTGATTTAACACTTGTCTTTGGATGAAGCAGATTGCCCTTAACAAGAGTAAATCCTTTCTTTTCATCATTTGCTCCGTAAACCAGCTTCCCTGCCTGACTCCAGCCTATTGCTCCGGCACACATCGCACATGGTTCAAGAGTTACATAAATGGAGCAGCCTGTAAGATATTTTCCTCCCAGCCAGTCCGTTGCAGCAGTGATAGCCTGCATCTCGGCATGGGCGGTCGGATCTTTAAGTGTTTCCGTCAGATTATGGGCTCTTGCTATAATTACATCGTTGCAAACTACAACCGCTCCAACCGGGATCTCCTGTCTGTCAAATGCCTTCCTGGCTTCAGCAATAGCTGCATTCATGTAAATTTCATCCCTGTTCCCTGACATATTGGTGAAGATTCTGGTCTAAATTTAAAAAAAATTGTTACTTTTTATTGATGGTTCTTCAAATCGGGTGAAAAGGCCTTTCAATCATTACTGGATTTCAGGGGCTGTTGAAAAAGTCTAAATCCATTAACCCTGCCTACCGGCAGGCAGGCGCAAAGATCGCAAAGGATTTTCGCAAAGACCGCAAAGAGCTAATTATTAACGTTATAACTTTGTGTGCTTTGCAACTTCTTAGCGATCTACTATATAACTCTTTTACTGATATTATATACAAAAAGACTTTAATTAGTTATTGAACCACGGAGTTAAAGGAGTAAAAACGGAGTTACACTGTTTTGAAACTCCGTGTATTACTCTGTGAAACTCTGTGTAACTCAGTGGTTAAAGGATTTAAGGATTCTCATTTTATGAAGTTATCAATTTTGATGTTCCTATTAATCTGCATAGGTGAAGGACTTTGCGGTTAAATAAGGCTTTTTCAACAACCCCAACAAAGGGGACCGGATCCGGAGGCGTACCATGCAGGGGACAAACTATATTTTTCTTACTTTTGCTGAAATTCAAAAGCTAAAAAATGTACAGGACAAATACATGCGGGGAGCTTACACTTGCTTCACAGGGGAAAGACGTTACTTTATGCGGATGGGTGCAGAAGTCAAGGGATCTGGGCGGAATGACATTCGTTGACCTTCGTGACCGTTATGGAGTAACACAACTTGTCTTCAATATGGAGATCAACGTTGAACTTTGTGAAAAGGCAAGAAAACTCGGACGGGAATTTGTCATCCAGGCAAAAGGGAAAGTCAGGGAACGAAGTAATAAAAATCCGAAAATGCCTACTGGCGATATTGAAATAGATGTTTCGGATCTGAACATACTTAACAGGAGCGATATACCTCCCTTCACAATTGAAGAAGATACCGACGGAGGAGAAGAGCTCAGAATGAAATACCGGTATCTCGATCTCAGGAGAAACAGTGTTAAAAATAATATTATACTCAGGCATAAAGTCGCTCAGGAGGTAAGGAACTATATGGATTCCATAGGTTTCATTGAAGTAGAAACACCAGTCCTGATAAAATCGACACCCGAAGGGGCCCGTGACTTTGTCGTCCCGTCAAGGATGCAGCCCGGCACCTTTTATGCTTTACCTCAATCACCCCAGACCCTGAAGCAGTTGCTGATGGTAGCAGGCTTTGACAGGTATTTTCAGATAGTTAAGTGCTTCAGGGATGAAGATCTGAGAGCCGACCGGCAGCCGGAGTTTTCACAGATCGACTGTGAGATGTCATTTGTTGAACGAGATGACATTCTTGACACCTTTGAAGGTCTTGCAAAGTACCTGTTCAGGCAGATAAAGGGTGTCGAATTCAATGAGCCCTTCAGAAGGATGTCCTACAAAGAAGCAATGGAAATATATGGCAATGATAAGCCGGATCTGCGTTTTGACATGAAGATCGTTGACCTCACCAGATATTGTTAAGGGAAAAGGATTTTCAGTCTTTGACAATTCGGAATATATCGGGGCAATATGTGCCGGCAGCAGTTCAGAATACTCAAGGAAACAACTTGATGAGCTCACCGAATTTGTAAAACGTCCACAGATCGGAGCCAAGGGTCTTGTTTACCTTAAATTTGGTTCAGATGGAATTCTAAAATCATCGGCCGACAAGTTTTATTCTTCCGATGATCTTAAAGCATGGATCTCTGCAACAGGTGCCAGACCAGGCGATCTGTTACTTATACTTGCAGGTGACCGTAAAAAGACACTTACTGCCCTGTCGGAACTTCGTCTTGAAATGGGCAACAGGCTTGGTCTCAGAACGAAGGACAAGTTTGTACCCCTGTGGGTTGTTGATTTTCCGCTTCTTGAATGGGATGAGGAAACAAACCGTTTTTATGCCATGCATCACCCTTTCACCTCCCCCAAACCAGAGGATATTCACCTGATGGAAACTGATCCGGGTAAGGTAAGAGCCAATGCTTACGACCTTGTAATAAATGGTGTGGAGATTGGTGGAGGGTCAGTCAGGATCCATGACGCAACAGTTCAGAAACTGATGTTTAAAGTATTGGGATTCAGTGATGAGGAAGCAAATGAGCAGTTTGGATTCCTGTCTGAATGCTTTCAGGTACGGAGCTCCGCCTCATGGAGGAATTGCTTTCGGATTCGACCGCTGGGTTGCAATGTTCGGAGGACAGGATTCAATCCGTGATTTTATAGCATTTCCGAAAAACAACTCTGGTCGTGATGTGATGCTTGACACCCCATCCGAAATATCAGTTAAGCAGCTGGATGAATTGAAACTGGTTATAAAGAAAGAAAAATAAGAACTACTATTTTTTGGTTTCTCCTCCCTTAAGGAGGTTGATAAGGATCACCCCGTTAGCTCCCCTGGAACCATATATAGCTGCGGCCGAACCTTTAAGAACCTGGATTGATTTTACCATCTGGGGCATGATATCATCAACACTAGTCACCGGAACACCATCAACAACAAACAGTGGCTCCGTACTTAAGGTAAGTGAGGAAGCCCCCTGAATCCTGATGCTGTTTCCGACCACCTGAACACCCGGGACCTGGCCCGCTTTGAGAACTTCATAAATGGTACGGTATGATGCATATCTTGATTGAGAGGCATCGATCTGACCAACAGGACTCGTCAGGTTATCTTTCTTAACAGTGCCGTACCCGACATTTACTTCCTCATCTCCATTCAGCCTTGGCATCCCGCTGATCTGGGACGGACCCCTTAAATGTAAAATCAATTCTTGTTCTGCCGTTTACAGCTTCTTCAACGACTCCGTTTGTTGATGTCAGTATGCTGATTTTGGAAACATCCGGGTTTGCTTTGATCTTGTAAAACCCTTTATCATCGGTAACCTTTGAAGTATTCCTGCCATCTATCATAACAAATGCATTGGCAACGGGCTTATGGGTTTCGTCAGCCACATATCCGCTTATAGTGATCTTTTTGTTGCTCTTTTTATTAGCCTTCTGACCGGAAGCGGTTGTGAAGGCAATAACAGAACAGAGCATTAGGAAAAGCACTTTCGTTTTCATTTTCATGGATTTAAATATTTGTGCAAGTTAGAGTAAGTTATAAAATAAAGCAATAGAATAATGTTAACCTTCATTATCAATCAATCCGCAATCCCAGTTCCAAAATCCGTCAATCCGTGCCCTTTGCCCGGTTGCAACTCTTCTCCTTCCTAAAGTGTTAAACAATCTTTCCAATCAGCGTAGCCGAAGTGCATCTCTCGATCAATACATTTACATATTCACCCTTCCTGTGGCCATTGCCCGGGAACACAACCACCTTATTCTGTGAAGTGCGTCCTGACAAATGATCAGCAGATCTTTTTGAAAGATCCTCAATAAGCACCTCAAAAATCTTGCCAACATCCTGTTTTTTTGATTTTGCGGAGAGCTTATTCTGAAGTGATATTATTTCATTCAGTCGTCTTGCTTTTATTTCTTCAGGAACATCATCCTTATATTTTCTTGCAGCTTTTGTTCCCGGTCTTTCACTGTATTTGAACATATATGCAAAATCAAATCCTGCCCATTCCATCAGTGAAAGTGATTCATTATGATCCTCTTCAGTTTCAGTACAGAATCCTGTGATCATATCTGTTGAAAGGGCACATCCGGGAATTATTGCCCGTATTGCATTTACCCTGTCCATATACCATTCCCTGGTATATTCCCGGTTCATGAGTTTCAGAATCCGGCTGCTTCCGCTCTGGGCAGGCAGATGGATATGTTTGCAGATATTTTCATATCTTGACATCATCATAAGAAGCTCATCTGAAATATCTTTTGGATGTGAAGTTGAAAACCTGACCCTGAGAAGGGGATCTATCGCTGCCACTTTTTCAAGAAGTTCAGGGAAACCTGGTTTTGGATCCATTGTTTTCCCATTTGTATGAATCAACATTCTGTCCGAGAAGTGTTACTTCCCTGTAACCCTTATCCCAAAGATCCTTTACTTCATTCAAGTATCGATTCAGGATCGCGGCTTCTTTCAGCTCCGCGTACATAGGGAACAACACAATAGGCACACATATTATTGCAGCCTCTCATTATCGAAACAAAGGATGAAACTCCATTTTTATCCATTCTTACCGGTGAAATATCAGCATAGGTCTCTTCACGCGACAGAAGAACATTAACAGCTTTATGTCCTGCTTCAGCTTCAGCTACCAGTGAAGGAAGTTCACGGTAAGCATCAGGACCGACAACAATATCAACAAGCTGTTCTGTTTCAAGTAACTTCTCTTTCAGCCTTTCAGCCATACATCCTATTAGTCCTATCAAGCATCCTGTCTTCTTCTTTTTCAGATGACTTATAGCTTTAAGCCGTCCCCAGATCCGTTGTTCGGCATTTTCACGGATTGAACAGGTGTTTATCAGTATTAGATCCAGCTTCATTTATATTTTCTGTATGGCTCATATCCTGCTTCTGCAAGAATTGACACAACAACCTCACTGTCAGCAACATTCATCTGACAACCGTATGTTTCTATATATACTTTTTTGTTCATCATTAAATTCCCTTTTCGTTGTGCATCTTCATGAACTCAGTCACGCCTGTGCATGTGCTTACGATGTACCATCACGCGCTCATGCCTCATGCCTCATGCCCCATGCACCATGCCTCATGCCCCATGCCCATGCCTCATGCCCCATGCCTCATCCAATATTCGCACAAAAGTATAAACTATGAATGAGGTATTAAAGAAATATTTAATTTTGCACCTGAATAATTAATACACTTAATAGTATGTCAGGTCACAGTAAATGGTCAACAATTAAGCGGAAGAAAGGTGCAATCGATGCTAAAAGAGGAAAGATATTTACCAAGATTATCAAGGAGATAATTATTGCTGCAAAGGAGGGAGGAAGTGATCCTGAATCCAATGCCAGGCTGAGGCTTGCTATTCAGAATGCCAAAGGTGCCAATATGCCTAAGGATAATATTGAAAGGGCAATCAAGAAGGCTATAGGTTCTGATGCTGAAAGTTATATTGAAACTTCATTTGAAGGATATGGACCATGCGGTATTGCAGTATTTGTTGAATGTCTTACTGATAATAATAACAGGACAGTTGCTTCTGTAAGATCAGCTTTCAATAAACATGGAGGGAAGCTGGGTACAAACGGATCACTTAAGTTCTCTGTTTGACAGAAAAGGTATTTTTACAATTAAAAATGAAGGCTTTTCACTTGATGATATTGAACTTGAAATGATTGATGCCGGAGCTGAAGATTTTGAAGTTGACGGTGATACTACTTACTGTTACATGTGCCAAAGAAGATTTCGGAAGTGTTAACAGGAAACTGAATGAACTTGGCATAGAACCTGAAGAAGCAGGATTGAAGAGAATCCCCAATGACACCAAAAAACTTGATCTTGAATCTGCAAAAAAAGTTCTGAGGTTTATTGAAACTCTTGAAGATGATGATGATATTCAGTTTGTTTATCATAATCTTGAGATGACTGATGAGACTGGCTGAGGAGCTGGGTTAATGACAATAGTTATAGAAATGATTAAAAGGAATCCTTTTAATCTGTCTGTATTATTACTTTTGCCCTGATCAGATGTTTTCATTGATTTCTTGCATGGCGGCAGGAGCTACAATACAGCATTGCAGATACTTCTGCACAGAAATAATGAAGGGAACAACCGGCTGGGTCAAGCTTAATATTTACCAGGATCCACGCAATTGATACCCTGATCAGCAGGTATATTCTTGCAAATAAAATCAGAAAGGCAGGATGGAATGGAAGGTTTCAGGATTCAGATCTACAACAGTTCAAACAGAAATGCGAGGGAGGAATCAGGTAAGAGCAAGAGCCGAATTTATTAGCTAAATTTCCTGATATAAATTCATATGCGACTTTTGACAGAACCAGGATACTACAAAATCAGGGTAGGCGATTACAGAACCAGAACAGAAGGTACAAAGGACCTTCTTATGATCCGCAAGGAATTTCCTGATGCATATCTTGTCCCGGATATAATTAATTTCCCGGATCTGAATAAAAAATAATTATGAGCGATAATATCAAACATGAATGCGGCATTGCAATGTTAAGATTGCGAAAGCCGATGGAATACTATATTGAAAAATATGGTACATGGAACTATGGACTGCAGAAGATGTACCTGATGATGGAAAAGCAGCATAACAGGGGACAGGATGGAGCAGGAATTGCAGGAATAAAGCTGAATGTGCAACCCGGGAACAGATATATCTTCAGACAGAGATCAAACAAGGCAAATCCAATAAAGGAAATTTTCAGCCTTATTTATGAGGATATTGATAGCATTAACAAATGCACAACCGAAGGAGTTCAACAATCCTGATTTTATTAAAGACAAATGTTCCTTTTGCCTGTGATATTTATCTTGGTCATCTGCGTTACGGTACATATGGAAATTATAATATTGATTATGTTCATCCTGTAAGCCGCGAAAATAACTGGAAATCACAGAAACCTGGTTATGGCCGGTAATTTCAACCTTACAAATGTGGGTGAGGTTTTCAGCAGTCTTGTCGAACTTGGACAGACTCCTGTCGATTTTTCAGATACAGTTACTATTCTTGAAAATATAGGACACCGGCTTGATGAGGAAAATGAAAGATTATTCCGAAAATTCAAGGACCAGGGATTTTCAAAAAAGGATATTTCTCCTCTGATTGAAAAAAATCTTGATGTTGCTTCTATTCTGAGAAAAGCAAGCCGTAACTGGGATGGAGGTTATGCAATGGCCGGAATGATTGGTCATGGTGATGCATTTGTGATGAGAGATCCGGCAGGAATAAGACCTGCATTTTATTATATTGATGATGAGGTAGTTGTTGTTGCTTCTGAGCGACCTGTAATTCAGACTATATTTAATGTCACGAACGGATAATGTAATTGAGCTTCCTCCTGCCAGTGCAATAATAATTAAAGCATCAGGTGAAACTATCAATTGAGAAGATACAGGGAAGAGACTGAACTAAGAAAATGCTCATTTGAAAGGATCTATTTTTCAAGGGGAACCGATAAGACAATTTACAGGGAAAGAAAAAAACTGGGAGAGCTTCTTACACATCCGGTTCTGAAAGCTGTTAATTATGATCTTGACAATACTGTTTTTTCATATATCCCCAATACTGCTGAAAGTGCATTTTACGGACTGATTAAAGGGGTTGAGGATTATCTTAACCAGTCAAAAATAGATACAATAATCAAGAGAAGGGATAATCTTACACAGGGATGAACTTGAGAAGATTATTAAGCCAGAGGCCAAGGGTGGAAAAAATTGCTGTAAAGGATGCAAAGCTGAGGACATTTATTACTGAAGATAAGAGCCGGGATGATCTTGTCGGACATGTTTATGATGTTACTTATGGAGTAATCAGAAGGGGAATCGATAATCTTGTTGTTATTGATGATTCAATTGTCAGAGGTACTACACTGAAAAAAAGCATAATAAGAATTCTTGACAAGCTTGATCCAAAAAAAATAGTTATTGTTTCTTCTTCACCTCAGTTGAGATATCCCGATTGCTATGGAATTGATATGGCAAAACTGGGTGATCTTATTGCATTCAAAGCTGCAATTGAACTGTTAAAGGATACCGGGAAGGAATCACTTATCAAGAAGATTTATGAGGAGGCTAAAGCGGAACTTCAGAAACCTGTTGAGGAGATGAGAAATCTTGTCAGGGAAATTTATAAACCATTCTGCACCGAATGAGATCTCCGGAAAAATTTCCTCATTGCTTAAAATCAGAGGATATAAATGCAGAAGTTGAAATTGTATTTCAGTCAATTGAAGGTCTTCATGAGGCTTGTCCGGGTCATACCGGCGACTGGTATTTTACAGGAAATTATCCTACACCCGGAGGCAATAAAGTGGTAAACCAGTCATTCATCAATTATATTGAAGGGAGAAATATAAGAGCTTACTGATTCTCGTGCGAAAACCAGGTTATCAGAAAATCCTTTTTGTAGGAGGCGAGATGCCTGTTTATCTTTTCAACATAAATATCCCTGAAGTGTTATCATTATTCCTGTCTCTTCAACATCCCCGAATTTATGATTTATAAATGTGCCGAATGTTCGCATTGTGGGTGACAGATTCATATATGCATTTATAAGCGGAGGTATATTTTCATCCAGATTTCTGACCTCCCTTGAAAGTATTTTATAATTTTCCTTATATCTCCATCCCCTGAAAATCTTTCTCATCTCCTCCTCATGAATTTCAATATTTGCCGGATCAATCGGAATCACCAAGGCTGTCAGGATCATTAAAATGCCTTTTCAGAAAATAGAGGATCATATTCCTTGCTTTCTGATTGAAATGAGGATACATTGTAACTTTCCCGAAAAGATATTTAAGATGATGATTATCAATTATTATGGCACCAAGTCCATCCCACAGGTTATCAAGGGCAAAAAGACTTTTCCTTCCCATTGTACGTGACTGATAATCAGGATGAACAAATGACCGGCCAAGTTCCATCAGATGAGGATAATACTTTTTCAGGAATTTTTCAGAAAATGTGAAATATGATGATGATGCAAGTTTTGTAATATCACATTTGATACATCCTTTTTCAGGGAAATAAAAACGGTAACCACCAATAATTTCCTTGTTTTCAGGATCCCATACAATCAGTTGCTTCTGAGGATCCTCCTTGTCAGTGTCAAATTCATCAATATCGATTTCCTTTCCGGTACCTCCTCCTGCATGACGGAAAGTTATCTCCCTTACCCTGCCTACTTCGTGCATCAGTGCAGGTGAGTTGTTATTATCAAAAATATAAACCTCATTGTTGCCATTGTTGGTCTTGCGAAGAAGCTTATCCTGTGTTAGTTCGGCAATTATCTGATCTTTTGGCAACTGTTCAACAACAGGTTTCATTAATTCTGATATGGTTATTGATGATTTCCGAATATTTTCTCTGAAAAATTCGATGCAATTTAGATATTTTTTTATTTAGTTGATTTTCCGGTAATAAATCGATTCCAGTTCATATGATCTTGTCTTTGACCCATTCAGCCCATTCAGGCAGTGATCTTGATTTGTCAAATGTTTGCCAGGGAATAGTCTTTCCGAAAATCAAGATTTATCTCCTTTCCTTTCTGTTTGAACATTTCATCGGCAAGATAAAGCATTTCAATATTTGCTTTGATGCCCAAGAATTTCCTGATATTGGAAAGGTTATAGAAGAAATTGGAATTCCTGCCTGAAAAAAATGCAGGAACAATATCTCTTTTATGTTGTATAGCTTTTGAAATGAAGCTTTTATGCCATTGAAGGTCTTTTATTACCCCTTTCTTCTTTCTTGAACATAATCCGGCCGGAAAATAGAGTATCTGACTATCGGAAGCATAAGCTTCTTCAATCAGCCTTGCTGCTTCCTTTGCCCTGTGAACCATGCTTATTTACCGGAAGAAAAATTCCCGACAGATTTTTAATATTCATAAGAATATCATTTACAGGGAATTTTATGTTCTGTATAATATTTTGATAGTTCATAAATGAAAACCAGTCCGTCAAGTCCGCCCAGCGGATGATTTGAAACAAAAATATATCTTCCCGTTCAGAGGAATATTTTCCTTCCGAAGACCCTGTATTTTATTTCGAAAAAATTCAGTCCGGCTTCAATTAATTCAGCATCTCTCAGATGTCCGCATTTCTTCAGGAAATCATTCAGTTCATCCTGATGGACAATCCTTTTCAGATAGTTGATAATAAATCCGGGAATAGCTTTTTTAAGCGCCGGATTTTTGGAATACAGAACCTTTTCAACATCAATCTTCAGAACCTCAGTTATTATCTGAGTAGCTATCCATTTAACGGGAACTATTTAAAATCGAGCATGCAAAGATATCAAAAAATACTTGTTGACCATACTAAATATAACCTGAACTCACCCCCATGTAGCTTTTGCAAGAGTCCCTGTCACTGCAGCTGACTAAAGATCTCTCCAATAAGTTAAGGCAATGCACATTAATTCATCTCTTTGGGAGACTAGGTGAGTACAAATCTTCGTACTGCTCAGGGTGAATGGATTAAGACTACTTCAGAGGCTGATAGGGATGATATTTGTCATTAGACATGGAAAGGCTTGGTGATTCATTGAATTTAATTCAACGTAAGAGGCATTCAGAATGTATAGAATACTCTAGATAATATCTATTTAAAAAGTTATTAACAAAATATAAAAAAAAGTGGAGCAAAGTGGAGGAAAGTGGATAATTTTTTCTTACTTTTAGCGTTTTAATTCTGAAAAAACGAGTATGGCCACATTTATTGGTGATTACACGTGCAAAGTGGATGTCAAAGGGAAGGATAATCCTTCCGATGGCATTCAAGAAGCAGATGCCTGCTGATGCACAGGATCATTTTGTGGTCAGGAAAGATATTTTCGAGAACTGCCTTGTGCTCTATTCCATCGAGGACTGGAACAGGCAGCTCGAAAAGATCAGGAAAAGGATGAATCCTTATAACCGTGAGCATAATATGTTCCTGAGGAATTTTTTCAAAGGAACTGCTGAACTCTCTCTTGACAACAACAACCGTATGCTGATCCCGAAAAGACTAATGGATCTTATCGGAGCAGAAAGGGATGTTGTTCTTGCCGGCCAGGATGGAAGAATTGAGATATGGGCAGCAGCTGTTTATGATACAATTGAAATGCCTGCTGAAGATTTTGCCAATCTGGCTGAAAAACTTATGGGTGGAAGTATAAATGAGCCTGAAGAATAATGTTTTACCATATTCCTGCATTGCTGGATGAGAGTATTGATGGGCTGAATATCCGGCCTGACGGGATTTATGTTGATGTTACTTTCGGAGGAGGAGGACATTCAATGGAAATTCTGAAACGGCTTAAGAACAGGGAAGACTTATTGCTTTTGATCAGGATGAGGATGCACAGCAGAATGTTCCTGATGATAAAAGGTTTATCTTCCTGAATCAGAATTTCAGGTTCCTGAAAAATAATCTCCTCTTTAACGGAATAAATTCAATAGACGGACTGATAGCTGATCTGGGAGTATCATTCCATCAGTTTGATGAACCTGAAAGAGGATTTACATTCCGACAGGATGCTCCTCTTGATATGAGGATGAATAAAAAAGGCCCTGTTACTGCCGCCAGCCTTCTTAAGACTCTTGATGAGGCATGCCCTGGCAGATATTTTTTACGATTTCGGGGAACTTGTCAATTCAAGAAGAATTGCCAGGGAAATTGTGACAGCAAGAGCAGAAAAACCACTCACCACTGTGAATGATATCATTGATGCAATCGGAAAACTTGCTCCTCACAGGCAGGAACATAAATTCTATGCAAAGGTATTTCAGGCTTTGCGAATTGCTGTCAATCATGAGATTGATTATCTGAAGGAGATGCTGGAACAGGCTCTTGATATGCTGAATAAGGATGGAAGACTTGTTGTAATAACCTACCATTCACTTGAGGACAGGGTTGTTAAGAATTTTATGAGGACCGGCAATTTTGAAGGGGAAGAGAAAAAAGATTTCTATGGAAATCTGATCACTCCTTTCAGGATAATTAACAAAAAAGGAATCACTCCCGGAGGATATTGAAATTGAAGATAACAAAAGGGCAAGAAGTGCAAGGTTAAGGATTGCTGAAAAGATCTAGAAAATGGCTGAGAATAACGAAAGAGAAACAGAAACAGGCAAAGCAGGGCAGTTTTATTAAAGGAAGCTGCTGAGCGGGAGTATGGTTTCTGAAAAGATCATTCTCAAGAACCTCTGGTACTTTATTCTTCTGACGCTTCTGGCTGCAATTTATATCGGCAACAGGTTTCATGCGGAAAAGATAACCCGGGAAACAACAAGGCTTCAAGGGAGGTAAGAGATCTGAGAGCTGAAGCACTTTCAACCTCTGCAGACCTGATGTCATGTAAGCAGGCAGTCGGAAGTCTACAGGCTGGTAAGGGAAAAAGGACTTGAATCTTGAGGAGCTTAAAACCCCTCCATATAAGCTGATTGTTGACAAAAAGTGAAGAAATGGCAGTAAGGGATGAAATAGTATGGCGGAGCGGTATTGTATATTTTGCAATAGTACTGCTTGCTGCTTGCATTGCTTGTCCGCATCCTGATTCTGCAGTATGTCCAGCAGTGGCAAATGGTCGGCGATGAGCGAGAAATATGTCTACAAGACAGCCGAAATGCCGGCAAACAGAGGAGATATTCTTGCCCATGACGGACGTCTGCTGGCAAGTTCGGTCCCATATTATACAATTTATATGGATACCAGAAGCACCGGGATGTCAGCTGACACCTGGTCAAACGGAATAAACGGATTATCAGCAGGGTTTGTCAGGATTGCTTGGGCGAAAGATCCGCCTGCCGGATGGAAAGCAGTAATTACAGAGGCCAGAAAAAGGGGTGACCGTTATTTTCTTATCAAAAAGAAAGTTGATTATGCAGACTCTTAAAAAGCTGAAGGAGCTTCCAATTTTCAGGGAAGGACAGTATAAAGGCGGAATGGTAGCACAGGCTGAGAACAGGAGGATTCTTCCGAACAGTGATCTTGCAGCCCGTACTATAGGTTACCTGAACCTGGGAGAATGAAGGACAATGAGGTTGGAATTGAAGGATCATTCGACAAGGAACTCGCCGGAAAGAATGGAGTGGTTGTCAAACAGAGGCTTACAGGAGGTGACTGGATAACGGTTGACGACAGGCGAGAGTGTTGAATCAAGAGACGGAAATGATATTGTGACAACACTTGATATTGATCTGCAGGATGTTGCATCAAGTGCACTTGAGAATCAGCTCAGGAAACACAATGCCCATCATGGTTGTGCAGTGCTTATGGAGGTGGCAACCGGTGATATCAGGGCAATTGCCAACCTTGAAGCAGAGCGGGAACGGGACTTACCATGAAACATATAATTATGCAATAGGAGAGAGCACAGAACCAGGATCAACTTTCAAGCTTCCGGCTCTTATGGCTGCAATTGAAGATGGTGTGATTGATACCGGTGATATTGTGGATACAGGAACCGGAAGTGTAAAATTTTACAACAAGATAATCAGGGATACAAAAGAAGAGGGATATGGCAAACTGACAGTAAAACAGGTCTTTGAAAAATCATCAAATGTCGGTACATCAAAACTATATACGAACATTATAAAGACAATCCGAAGGAGTTTGTGAACCGGCTTTATGCCATGAAGCTTAATCAGAAGCTTGATCTTCAGATAAAGGGTGAAGGCACACCTCTGATAAGATATCCGGGCGATAAATTCTGGTCAGGACTTTCATTGCCGATGATGTCGCATGGTTATGAAGTGCAGATGACACCCCTGCAGATACTTACTTTTTATAATGCTGTTGCAAATGACGGAAAAATGATGCGTCCCCGGTTTGTCACAGCAGATCATGAGGAACGGATCAGTCGTAAAAAGCTTCGGAACCGATGTTATTATCAATTCAATTGCATCACGATCGACAATCAGAAAGGCAAAAAAAATGATGGAAGGTGTTGTTGAACATGGCACTGCAACCAATCTTAAAAATGCCAATTATAAAATTGCAGGCAAAACAGGCACTGCCCAGATTGCAAAAGACAAATCTGGATACAGGCAGGGAGCAAGAATGTCTTACCAGGCATCATTTGTGGGTTATTTTCCTGCTGAGAATCCTCTCTATTCCTGCATTGTGGTTGTTAATGCACCTTCAAACGGAGTTTATTACGGAAATCTTGTTGCAGGATCAGTTTTCAAGGAGATTTCCGATAAGGTATATGCAACAAGTTTTTTCAGGGATTATAAGGCTGACAATAAGACAGATAAGAAATCTAGCTAGCACCTGAAGCAGGAAATGGTTACAGGGCAGATATCAATGAAGTCCTGGGAAATCTTGATGTAAGGTATAGAAGAACTGCAAAGGATGACTGGGTGGCAACACGGGAAAGTGGAGATACTATCAGGCTTGTCGGTGTTAACCTGCAAAAAGGACTTGTCCCCGATGTCAGAGGAATGAGCCTGAGGGATGCAATTTATCTTCTCGAGAATTCAGGACTAAGAGTAAGATACAGCGGTAAAGGAAGAGTACTCAGGCAATCACCCGAACATGGCGCCAGAGTATATGAAGGACAGTGTTGTTTCACTTGATATGAATATGTGATAGATTATGACTGAGATTAGAAATATTAATAAGGGATATTGATGTTATCTCTACTAACGGGAGAAGAGAATCCGGTAATTTCAAATATTGAATTTGATTCACGGAAAGTTACTCCGGGTACTCTTTTTGTTGCAGTAAAAGGATACAAAACCGATGGTCATGATTTTATTAACAGTGCTATTGCATCAGGTGCTTCAGCAGTCATCTGTGAAAATCTTCCTGAAAATCCCGATCAGAAAATATGCTGGATAAAAACCAGCGATTCTGCAAAAGCTCTCGGTATTGCTGCTTCAAACTTTTTCGGAAATCCTTCATCCTCATCTGAAGCTTGTAGGGGTTACAGGAACAAATGGAAAAACTACTATTGCAACCCTGCTTTACAGGATGTTTACAGCGTCTTGGTTATAAATGCGGACTTTTCTCAACTGTCTGCAATTATATTAATGATAAGGAACTTCCGGCAACACATACCACTCCTGATCCTGTTCAGCTGAACAGGCTGCTTGTCAGAAATGGTTGAAGCGGGATGCGATTATGCATTTATGGAGGTAAGTTCTCATTCGGCTGATCAGAAGCGTATTGCAGGATTGAAATTTGCAGGAGGCATATTTACAAACCTTACACACGATCATCTCGATTATCATAAGACATTTGACAATTACCTGACGGCAAAGAAGAGCTTTTTTGATTCACTGCCTCCGACTGCATTTGCACTTGCAAATGCTGATGACAGGAATGGCAGGGTGATGCTTCAGAACTGCAAAGCCCGCAAATATACATTTTCAGTGAAGGGCATGGCTGATTTCCGCTGCAGGATAATTGAACAGGACTTTGACGGAATGGGTCTGAGAATCAGGGAGGAAGAGGTATGGACAAGATTTATCGGTGATTTTAATGCATCAAATCTGCTGGCAGTATATGCTGCTTCGAACTTCTTGGTGCAGGGAAAAAAGAGATTCTTACAATTCTGAGTGATCTCCGGTCTGTTCCGGGCAGACTTGAAGCAGTTGAAACACCTGCAGGAATTACAGGAATTGTCGATTATGCACATACCCCCGATGCTCTTCTAAATGTAATAGATACAATTAACAAAATCCGCAGGGAGGGAAGCAGCTTATAACAGTTGTTGGTGCCGGAGGTGACAGGGACCGTACAAAGCGTCCGAAAATGGCAGCAATATCTGCCGAAGGAAGCACAAAGGTTATTCTTACTTCCGATAATCCCAAGAACTGAAGATCCTGAAAAGATACTTGATGATATGGAAGCCGGCATAACCCCTGATCTTAAAAGAAAAGTGCTCAGGATAAGCTGACAGGCGGGAAGCAATAAAAACTGCTGTTATGCTTGCAGGAAAAGGCGATGTGATTCTTGTTGCCGGGAAAGGACATGAAACTTACCAGGAGATAAACGGAGTAAAACATCATTTCGACGACAGGGAAGAACTAAGAGCAGCATTGCTGACTGAAATAAACAAAAAGAAATGCTTTATTATCTTTTTAAATATCTTGAATGAACTTAATGTTCCGGGAGCCGGGATGTTTCACTACATCTCCTTCAGATCGGCCATGGCTGTTATAACATCACTGATAATTTCACTGCTTATCGGGAAAAGGATAATAAATTATCTTCAGAAAAAACAGGTTGGTGAAGTAGTCAGAGATCTCGGTCTTGAAGGCCAGTATCAGAAAAAGGGAACTCCATCAATGGGAGGAATAATAATTCTTGCTTCAATAATTATTCCTACACTTGTTATTTGCAAGGCTTGATAATATTTATGTCATTCTTATGCTGCTGACAACCATCTGGTTGGGATTGATCGGATTTCTCGATGATTATATTAAGATATTTAAAAAGAATAAGGAAGGACTTGCAGGCAGATTCAAGATAGCAGGACAGATAATCCTTGGACTGATTGTGGGCTTTACCCTTTTTTTCAGCGATGATGTAATAATTGTGGAAAAGGTCCGGTTTCTGCATCTCTCAGAGCGTGAAAAGATTGAGCTTCTTGATCCGGCACAGCCTTATTATCCTGAAAGTGAAGTATCAATGGAACGGAAATCCACAAAGACCACTATTCCCTTTGTAAAGAATAATGAATTCAATTATTCATGGCTGGTAGCATTTATACCTGAAAAGAGCACAGGCAGCTATTTACCTGGATAGCTTTTGTAGTAATTGTCATTTTCATTGTAACAGCAGTTTCAAACGGAGCCAATCTGACTGACGGGCTCGATGGACTGGCGACAGGAACATCGGCCATTATCGGAACTGCTCTTGGCATACTTGCCTATGTGTCAAGTAATATAATTTATGCTAATTACCTGAATATAATGTATATACCTGGTTCGGAGGAGCTTGTTATCTTTGCCAGTGCCTTTATCGGGGCTACAATCGGATTTCTATGGTACAACTCCTATCCGGCACAGGTATTTATGGGCGATACCGGGAGCCTTGCCCTTGGAGGGATAATTGCAGTGTTTGCAATTATAATAAGGAAGGAGCTTCTTATACCGATTCTCTGCGGGATATTTCTTGTTGAAAATCTTTCGGTGGTTATTCAGGTTTCATGGTTTAAAAGAACAAAAAGAAAATATGGAGAAGGAAGGAGGATTTTCCTTATGGCTCCCCTTCATCATCATTATCAGAAAAAAGGATATCCTGAACCGAAGATTGTCACACGGTTCTGGATTGTGGCAATAATACTTGCTGTAATAAGTATTGTGACACTTAAGATCAGATAGGGATATGAAGAAGATTGTAATACTGGGAGCAGGAGAAAGTGGGGCAGGATCAGCAGTACTTGCACAAAAGAAAGGGTTTGATGTATTTGTTTCGGATAAAGGAGCAGATAAAGGAGAAGTACAGGGAAATGCTTGACAATAACAAGATAAGGTGGGAGGAAGGCAAACATACGGAAGAGGAGATCCTTTCTGCCGATGAGGTTATTAAAAGTCCGGGCATACGCGAAAATGCACCTGTAATTGTTATATTGAGGGAGAAAGGTATCCCGGTTATTTCAGAAATTGAATTTGCCGGCAGATATGCAACCGGTGATAAAGATATGTGTGACAGGAAGTAATGGAAAGACAACAGTTACAAATCTTATTTACCATATGCTTAAAAAAGCCGGCAAAAATGCTGCAATGACAGGTAATGTGGGAAACAGTTTTGCAATGGCTGTTGCGAAGGCTCATATGATTATTATGTTATTGAGCTCAGCAGCTTCCAGCTCGACGGCATGTACTCATTTAAGGCTGATATTGCTATTCTGATGAATATTACACCTGATCATCTCGACAGGTATGGATATAAATTTCAGAATTATATCGATTCAAAATTCAGGATAACTCAGAACCAGACAAAATCTGATTTCCTTATTTACTGGGCTGATGATCCATAATCAGGGCTGAACTAGCCAAGAAAGAATATGGAATGACCCTTCTTCCATTTTCTGCTGATTCAAAAGAAGGTATGACTGCTTATATCGAAAACAACGAATTGATAATTGATTACCACAAATAAAACCAACCTTATGACCATTCATGAACTGGCATTAAAAGGCCGTCACAACATTTACAATTCAATGGCAGCAGCAATTGCCGGTAAAGTTCTGAATATCCGTAAGGATGTAATCAGGGAAAGTCTGGCTGATTTTCAGGGAGTTGAACACCGGCTGGAACCGGTAATCACAGTCTGTGGTATAAACTTCATAAATGATTCAAAGGCCACAAATGTCAATTCAACATGGTATGCTCTTGAATGTATGGAAACTGATGTTGTATGGATTGTAGGAGGGATCGATAAGGGGAATGATTATTCAGAACTTTTCCCTGTTGTTAAGCAAAAGGTAAAGGCAATTGTCTGCCTTGGAAAGGATAACAGAAAGATTGTTGAAGCTTTTAAGGATAAGGTGCCAACAATTGTTGAGACAACATCAATGGAAGAGGCTGTAAGATCTTCTTATTACCTGGCAAAGAAAGGAGAGACAGTTTTGTTGTCACCTGCCTGTGCAAGCTTTGATCTTTTCAACAATTATGAAGACAGGGGACGTCAGTTTAAACAGGCAGTAAGAAATCTTTAAAAATAACATAAATGCAACAGGGCTGGCTTACAAAGACATTTAAAGGCGACAGGGCTATATGGGGTCTTGTTGTCATTTTTATGATCTATTCACTGCTGGCTGTTTACAGTTCTTCGGTGAGTGTGGCATTTCTGAAGTATGGCGGAAATACAACATATTTTCTCAGGAGCCAGTTTTTTATGCTTGTGCTGAGCCTGGTGATAATTGTTGTTGTTCATTATCTGCCTTACAGGATATATTCTTCACTGGCCGGACTGATTCTTATTGTTTTCAGTCGGATTGCTGATTCTTACATTTGCTTTCGGTTCAAGGGTAAATGAAGCTACACGCTGGCTTGTGATTCCCGGTACAGGATTCAGGCTTCAGACCTCTGATGTGGCCAAGGTGGCTCTTGTTCTTTATCTGGCGAGAGCCCTTGGCAAAATACCAGAATGAACTGAATAATTTCATGCTTGTCACCAAATATTTTATGGTTCCCGTGGCAATAATCTGTGCGCTTATCATGCCTGAAAACCTTTCAACTGCAATGATGATATTTGGAATCAGCATGATAATAATGTTCATCGGAAGAGTTCCATTCAAATTTCTTCTGGCTTATGTCGGAATAGCAGTTGTTGGAGTTATTCTTTTTGCAATGGTGCTGACGCTTGTCACAGAAGACAACAGGGTTGAGGTATGGAAAAACAGGATTGAGAATTTTTTCTCGGGTAAGGCAGATGATGATGGTGATTATCAGTCAAACCAGGCAAAGATTGCTATTTCAACAGGAGGTCTTTTCGGAAAAGCTCCCGGAAAAAGCACCCAGCGAAATATGCTTCCCCAATCAAATTCCGATTTCATTTTTGCAATAATAATTGAGGAATATGGATTACTGTTTGGAGCCATTCCCTTGATTCTTGCTTATATGATATTGCTGTTCAGGGGAATAACAATAGCAAAGAAATGCGAAACAGCATTTCCTGCTTTTCTGGTTATGGGACTGATAGTAATGATTATAGTTCAGGCAATGCTTAATATGCTGGTTGCAGTCGGATTATTTCCTGTTACCGGACAGACTCTGCCTATGGTAAGCTGGGGAAGGACTTCGGTTCTTGTGATGAGTTTTTCAATCGGAGCAATACTGAGTGTAAGCAGGGTGGTAAATGCAAGAATAAAAAAGGAAGAACTGCCTGAAGAGGAAAAAACTGATGAAGGAGAAAAGATATATGAACCTGCAAAGACATAAAAAGATCATAATAAGCGGAGGAGGTACAGGAGGACATATCTTCCCGGCAATTTCTATTGCCAATGCTCTGCGGAGAATTGATCCTGAGATTGAGATCCTTTTTGTCGGTGCTGAAGGAAGAATGGAGATGGAAAAAGTTCCTGCTGCAGGTTACAGGATAATCGGTTTACCGGTTGCAGGATTCAACAGGAAGAATCATTCTGAAGAATTTTTCAGTACTGTATCAAACTTGTTAAGAAGCCTCAGGACTGGCAAGAAAGATCATAAGGAATTTAAACCTGATGTTGTGGTAGGTGTCGGAGGTTATGCAAGCGGTCCGGTACTGAGACAGGCTCGGCAAAAATGGGAATTCCAACACTTATCCAGGAACAGAACAGCTATGCAGGAGTCACAAATAAACTTCTGGCAAAAAAAGCATCAGTAATCTGTGTTGCATATGATGGTATGGAGAAATATTTTCCGGCGGAAAAGATAATAAAGACAGGCAATCCTGTGCGTCAGAATTTTGAAAATCTTGAGAATCTTGAAGGATGAAGCGCTTGACATTTTTCAATCTGAAGACAGGATTTCCTGTGATACTTATTCTTGGCGGATCGCTTGGTGCCGGAAGTATCAATAAAAGCCTTTCTGACAACATCAGAAATGATGATAGATTCAGATTGCCAGTGGCTATGGCAGACAGGAAAATATTATTATGAAGATATTATAAGGACTGGTATCAGAATCGATCAAGCGACAATATTTCAGTTCATGCATTTATCAACAGAATGGATCTATGCCTTTGCAGCAGCCGATATTATTGTTTCAAGGGCAGGGGCAGGAACAATTTCTGAATTATGTCTTGTCGGAAAACCTGTAATTCTTGTTCCTTCTCCAAATGTTGCAGAAGATCACCAGACCAGGAATGCACAGGCACTTATCTGAAAGGAATGCAGCCATTGATGATAGCTGATGACCAGGCAGAAAAAATACTTGTTGATGAAGCAATAAAACTGGTTTCGGATAAGCATAAGAGAGAGATGCTTTCAGAAAATATTTCAAGAATGGCAGACAGGGATGCTGATATAAGAATTGCAGAAGAAGTACTTAAGCTTGCAGAAAAATGATTGATTTTAAAAATATAGAAGGAATCTATTTTGTCGGTATTGGAGGAATCGGCATGAGCGCCCTTGCTCTCTATTTTGCAAAGGGAGGCTTTACTATTGCAGGTTATGACAGATCGGAAAGCAGTAATTACAAGATCACTGATTGAATCATGGCTGTGAAATTACATATGAGGATCAATACTGAACCCTTCCTGCACTTTTCAGGATACTGTCCGATAAGAGCAGGGTGCTTATTGTTTATACTCCTGCAATTCCGGCTGAGAACAATATTATTTCATTTTTCAGGAATAATGGATACAGGATGTCATAAAAGATCGGAGATTCTTGGTGAGATCTCAGCTCACACAGATACACTGGCAGTTGCAGGCACTCATGGTAAAACAACTGTTTCAACAATGATTGCCCATCTGCTGAAGCAGTCTCATGTCGATTGTTCGGCATTTCTTGGAGGTATTTCAAAGAATTATAATTCAAATCTTCTGATCGGCGAAAGCAGATATACAGTTATGGAAGCTGATGAATTTGACCGTTCATTCCACAGGCTCAATCCACTTATGGCAGTTGTAACATCAGTCGATGCCGATCATCTTGATATTTATGGTGATCATGAAACAATGATAGAGGCATATAATGAATTCTGCTGCAAAGATAAGAAAGGGAGGCAAACTGTTTGTTAACAGCAAAATACGCGATAAGATATCAGTTCCTGATGGAGTTACCTGATTCACATACGGTCCTGATGAGAGTTCTGATTACAGGTATTTCAATATTGAACACAGGAAAGACTTATTACAGTTTCAATCTAAAACACCTGCAGGGACTGTTCAGTGATCTTCATTTTCCATTCCCGGGAATCATTAATATTGAAAATCTTACAGCTGCTATAGCAGTTGCGCTTAATTGCGGAGTAACCGAACAGGAGATCAGGAAAGCTATTATTCTTTTCCAGGGAGTGAGGAGACGATTTGATATCAGGATAAATCTTCCGGGACTTGCATATATTGATGATTATGCACATCATCCTGAGGAGATAAGGGCATGCATAACATCAGTAAGGGAGTATTTCAGGGGAAGAAAAATCACCGGGATCTTTCAGCCGCATCTTTTTTCACGAACACGTGATCATGCTGATGGATTTGCAGCAATCCTTGATGAACTTGATGAAGCAATTCTTCTTCCTGTTTATCCTGCACGTGAAAAACCAATACCAGGGGTTACATCTGAAATGATTTTTAACAAAATGAAATCACGGAAGAAGAAGACTGCTGAAAATGGAAGATATTCCTGGTAAACTTGATATTAGCAGATCTGGATGTGCTTGTGACAATAGGAGCCGGAGATATTGACACGCTTGTTGGCACCAATTGAGGAAAAGCTTAAAGAGAGCAGAGGACTGATGAGGAGGATATTTAAAATATTGTTACTTATTCCGGTATTATATCTTATTGTAATGCCTGTTTACTATGCGCATACTGCAGCTAATTCAAAACCATGCAGAGGAATTAAAATTACATATTAATGATTCATCTGATTATCATTTTGTTACAAAAAGAGATATTCAGAATCACAGTTACGGATAACAGTGGAGGCATATCTGGGCAAGCCGTTAAGGAGATATCAGGTTGCTGAAATTGAAAACAGCATGAATGCAGGTACAGGGAACTTGAAAGTTGCTGAAGTATATATGACAATTGACGGAACACTTCATATTTATGCTGATCAGCGCAATCCGGTAATGAGGGTAATGCCAGATAATGGAGGTGATTATTTTATTGATGAGGATGGTGTTGTTGTGAGGAGAAGAAATCTTTATACTCCCCGGCTTACATATTGTTGGCGGTAATATTAATATCAGCTCAGGCAATGCTGAATGGGGTAAGCGTCCTTGATACCAGCATTAAAAACTCAATTCTGAAAGATATATTATCACCTTGTGAATTATATAAATAATGATAATTTCTGGTCAGCACAGATCGATCAGATCTTTGTTGACAGACAATGATGAAATCGACCTTATCCCACGGGTGGGCAATCAGATAGTTCATCTTGGAACAGCTGAAAATTTTGAAGGGAAACTAAGGAACCTTGAAGCATTCTATGATAAGGTGCTTCCTGAGGTTGGATGGAATAAATATTCAATTATAAACCTGGAATTTAAGGATCAGATAGTTTGCAAAAGGAGATAAACAGAAAAACCATATTTAAGATTATGAACAAAAAGGAACAGTATGTAGCAGCAATCGACATCGGAACCACAAAAATTGTGGCAATTGTCGGTAAGAAAAACGAGAATGGAAAAATTGAAATTCTCGGACTCAGCAAAGCTCCTTCCAAAGGTGTTAAAAGAGGTGTGGTTCTCAATATTGAAGAGACAGTAAACGCCATTCAGACAACCGTTGATGATGTTCAGAAAAGATCCGGTATAATGTTTTCCGAGGTCTTTGTCGGAATTGCCGGTCAGCATATAAAAAGCATGAAGAACCGTGGCTATATAATGCGTGAAGCATATGAAGATGAAATAAAAAAGGAGGAGGTCTTCAGGCTGATTGAGGATATGCATAAGATACATATCGATATCGGAGAGGAGATAATTCATGTTATCCCTCAGAATTTCATTGTTGACAATGAAACCGGGGTAAAAAGCCCGATTGGAATGTGCGGCAGACGGCTTGAAGCTAATTTCCATATTGTTATCGGTCAGGTTGCTGCTGCAAAGAATATCGAAAAATGCATCAGAAAGGCAAATCTGACTGTCAAGGATATGATTCTTGAACCTCTGGCATCTTCAGATGCAGTTCTTACAGATGATGAAAAAGAGGCAGGAGTGGTTCTTGTTGATATCGGAGGAGGAACAACTGATGTTGCTGTATATTATGATAATATTATCCGGCATACTGCAGTGATTCCGTTCGGCGGAAATGTTGTGACAAAAGATATCAAGGAAGGATGTGCAATACTCCAGCGGCATGCCGAACAGCTTAAAATCCAGTATGGTTCAGCCCTTGGGGATATAGCTCCTGAAGATAAGGTTGTTTCAATACCCGGGATCAGCGGCAGGGAACCAAAGGAGATCTCTTTCAAAAGCCTTGCATATATAATCCAGTCGAGGATGGAAGAGATAATTGATGTTGTGAATTTTGAGATCCAGAATTCAGGTTATGCCGATAAGCTTGCTGCAGGAGTTGTTATTACAGGAGGAGGAGCAATGCTGAAACATCTTCCTCAGCTGATGAAATTCAAAACTGCAATGGATGTCAGGATTGGTCTACCGAATGAACATCTTGCAGGAACAGGACAGAATGAGATCAACCAGCCGATGTATGCAACAAGTGTCGGACTTATAATGCGCGGATTTGAATATCTTGAGACATATAAGAAATCATTCAATGCAGGCCGCCAGGAAGAATTTGTCAAGACCGAGGAAACCGGTAGTTGAAACAGTTGAGGCAGAAGATTCCGGAAGAAATAGATGATGAAGTCTGAAACGGCTCCGGAAGAGGAAAAGATACCTCTTACTGAAAAGATCAAGCAGATGCTGTCAAAAATGTTTGAGGTTGAAGATCAGAAGATCAATTAAATGATAAATATGGTTTGGTTGTTAAATTAATACTGTTCATAAACAATTTAAAAACAATACTATGTCAGACGATATAATGAATTTTGATCTGCCTGTTGAAAGATCATCAATTATAAAAGTTCTTGGAATTGGCGGCGGTGGCAATAATGCTGTAAACCACATGTTTGAAAAAGGTATCAGGGATGTGAATTTTGTTGTCTGCAATACTGATCACCAGGCCCTTGCCAAAAGCCCGGTTCCGATAAAGGTTCAGATTGGAGAATCACTTACGGAAGGAAGGGGAGCCGGCAGCAAACCTGAAGTAGGCCGACAGGCAGCAATGGAAAATATTGATGATGTAATGGAATGCATTGTCGGGCAATACAAAAATGGTATTTCTTACAACCGGAATGGGAGGAGGAACCGGTACAGGAGCAATACCTGTAATTGCAAAAGCATGCAAGGATGCCGGATTGCTTACAATTGCCGTGGTAACAATTCCTTTTAAATCGGAAGGTAAGGTACGGATAAGGTATGCAATTGATGGTATTACAGAGCTTAAGGATCATGTCGATTCACTTCTTGTTATAAATAATGAAAAGCTCAGGGAGATTTATGGTAACCAGGGTGTTTCAACTGCTTTTGCAAAAGCTGATGATATTCTGACAACTGCTGTAAAAGGAATTGCTGAAATAATTACTGTTACCGGATATATTAATGTTGATTTTGCAGATGTGGAAACAGTTATGAAAAATTCAGGAGTTGCAATTATGGGTATGGGTATGGCAGCCGGAGAAAACAGGGCAATAAAGGCAATTGAAAATGCACTTGCTTCACCGCTTCTGAATTCGAATGATATCACCGGAGCAAAAAGTATACTTATAAATATTTCATCAGGTACCGGAGACCATGAGCTTACAATGGATGAACTGGGTGAGATAACTGATTATATGTATGAAGCAGCATCTGATGATGCTCTGATCATAAGAGGATTATCGCAGGATGAAAATCTTAATGAGAATATAAGTGTTACGGTTATTGCAACAGGATTTGAATCAAACAGTATTTTCACACCATACAAGCACCCAAAGCCCAAGAAAGGTTGAATTGCTGGCAATAAATAATCCAGTTCCTCCACATATTATTCCTGAAACAGGGGAATGATATTTTTTCAGTGCATGACAAAAGAACAGGATCAATTATTTCAAATATTGATGAGGATATGCAGGGAGAAATTGATTTCAATCTCAGGCAAAATTGAGGAGATGAATGAAATAAGGAACAGGAGATTGCAGGATGAAGATGAGGAAAAGGAGAAACCTGAAACAACTCTGCGGAAGGTAAAACATATGCAGAACCTTCTTAAAAAGGAAGGGATTTCAAATAAGACCATGAAGGAGAATATTGATACATTTGAAGATGTTCCGGCTTATGTAAGAAGAAATATGTCCCTCGGGGCCAAAGAGAACGAAAACGAAAGCAAGATTTCAAAATTCACACTAACCTCGGACGATGACAATGAACCGGTTCTAAGGGAGAATAATGCCTATCTCAACGATAATGTTGATTAGCATTTTTCCTATATTTGCCGCTGATGATCAGAAATGCTGCAATATTAATTCTCCTTTCATTATCATCAGTTTTATCTGGCCAGAAACAGGATACCGTAAAACCGAGAATCCTGAAACAATGGAATCTGTCCTCTGATTTCACTGAAGAGGTAAATGTCAGTATCGATACTGTTTTTTCACTGTTTAACCATTACCGGCTTGCTGACAAATATTCTCCATTTAATGCAACACTTGGCAATTACGGTTTGCCCTTTTACCAGATAAACTTTTTTGACAGGGTAACCGATCCTGATAAATTTCTTTACAGTTATTATTATCCTTTGATGTATCAGCCTGAAAGATACATCTTTATGAATACACAGGTGCCTTTTACCGAACTTGTCTGGACATATGGCGGACCTCGGGAAATAGCAGAACAGACATTCAGGGTCAGGCATTCCCAGAATGTGAACCGGTATCTCAATTTCGGTCTTATCTATGATATTGTTTACAGTCTTGGACAATATACCTATCAAAGATCAGAGGATAAGGATTTCACTTTTTATACTTCTTACAGGGGTGACAAATACAAACTTTATTTTGCCGCTGGTATGAACAATTTGCTGGGGAATGAGAATGGCGGGGTTGAAGATGTTACGACGCTTCAAAACTTCGATACACGTCAGGTTGCTGTAAATCTGGGAGGACTAAACAAGGCACAGAGTATCCTTAAGAACAGGAATTTTCTTCTGGTTCAGCGTTATACGATAGGATCCCCCAAACCGGTGCCTGGTGACAGCACTGCAGGTAAAAAAGCAGGTTTTTTCGGACTTAGCGGAACTTTTTCACACATTTTTATTCTCGATAATAACAAGCGGACCTATTCGGATCAATCTCCAAATTCAGGTTTTTATGACTCAATATATATTAATGATATCCAGACCTTTGATTCTCTTTTTTCAAGAAGCATCAAAAATACGGTAAGGTTTGATTTTACTACTGACGAGTCAAGGAAATTCAGGCTTGGAGGGGGAGCCGGAATTACGAAATGAATTATTCAGGTACAGCCAGATAATACCAACTCATGATACAACAACTGGCCGATACTGCGGTTTGGCACAGGAGCAATAATGTTCTGACCGGCAGTCTGTACAGTGATATTGGCGATAAATTCAGGTGGGTCGCAACCGGGGAACTGTTTCTGAGCGGTTACAGAGCCGGTGATTTTAATCTTAACGGTGTGATCTCCAAATCGTTCGATTGGAAGAAAGGCAGAGCATCATGGGATATAACCGGAGGGATCACTAACACCCAACCATCATTCTGGTATGAGCAGTGGGGAAGCAATAACTTTGAGTGGCATAATAATTTTAACAAGGAATTCAGGATTGATGTAGGGACAGTTTTTTCTTATCCTGCACGGAAGACGGAAATAAGGTTTAATTATGCCATTATTGATAATTATACGGATTTCGATACAGCAATGCTGCCTTCACAAAACAGGGGGGGACTTTCAGTTGCATCCCTTCTTTTAAGGAAAGAACTTCGGGCATGGAAATTCCATCTTGCAAATGACCTGCTTTTACAGAAAAGCAGCAACAGCGAAATCCTTGATCTTCCACTGATAGCAGTCAGATCGACCGGTTATTTTGAGCATCTTTTCAATTTTAAAAAGACAAATGGCCAGCTGAATACCCAGATTGGTGCTGAGGTCACATATCATACAGCTTATCATGCCTATTCCTATATGCCGGCAACAGGCAGGTTTTTCAGACAGGATCAGGTTCAGACCGGAAATTATCCTTTCATAAATGTCTTCCTGAACCTGAAGGTGAGGAGAACAAGGATCTTTGTTATGTTTGATCATGTCAACCAGGGATTTACAGGATATGATTATTTTATGGTACCCTCTTATCCGCAGAATATCAGGATGTTAAGGTACGGTATCGGCTGGACTTTCTACGATTGACAAATTTTTGTATCTTTGCTTCTGCAAAAAATACTGATAGCGTTAATAAATAAGACATCTTTGATCAAGAAGCAAGATATTCTGATAATACTCTCCGTAACTGTAATTCTCTTTTTTTCCCTCACTCTGTTCTCCCGGTATCACCCTGATGCTGTTTCATTTGATCTTGACTCAATAGTGGCCAGAGGCAACCTGATTGCAGTGACAGATTATAATTCAACGAATTATTTTATTTACAGGGGCGAGACCATGGGGTTTAATTATGAACTTCTGCAAGCCTTCACAGATCATCTTGGAGTTGATCTGGAGATAATTACACAAAATCATCCCGATGATGCCATAAGAATGCTTCAGACCGGAAAAGCCGATCTCCTGGCAATCGGGCTTACAGCAAGCTCACCCGGTAAGAAACGGGTGAAGTTCACGGAACCAATATATGAAACCCGTCAGGTTCTTATTCAGCGAAAACCGCAATCCTGGAGGAATATGACCTCCGATTCTCTCGAAAACAGGCTCACCAGGACTCATCCTGCCCTTGCAGGAAAGACAATTTTTGTCCAGGAGGGTACTTCCCATTCGCGCGGACTCCGTTCACTTTCAAAAGAGATCGGTAAAAAACTGACTATAAAAAAAGTCCAATCCAATTCCGAGGAGCTGATACAACGTGTTGCAGACGGGGAAATAGATTATGCAGTGTGTGATGAAAATGTTTCCCTTGTTAATGCTACATATTACCCTGATATTGATGTCAGTACTCCTGTCAGCTCTCCCCAGGGGATTACCTGGGGAATAAGAAGGACTCATTCGGGCAAGTTATTGAAGGAGCTGAATCAGTGGATTGTAAAATTCAGAAAAACAAAAACTTATGCAGTCCTGTTTGATAAATATTATGAGAATAAACGGTCAAGCAAAATTGTAAAAAGCGATTATTATACCTTGAGCACAGGGAAAATATCGCCGTATGATGAACTTATTAAAATTTACAGCGACAGCATAAGCTGGGACTGGCGGTTGCTTGCATCGCTCATCTGCCAGGAGTCGAGGTTTGAACCCTACGTAAAATCATGGGCAGGCGCCTACGGACTGATGCAGTTAATGCCTTCAACCGGTAAAAAATTCGGGATTAACATTACTTCCTCCCCGGGGAATAATATCAGGGCTGGTACGATGTACATTGAATCACTCAAAAAAATCTTTGAACCAAAGATCCCGGACGAAAATGAGAGGTACAGGTTCATCCTGGCAGCTTATAATGCTGGTCCGGGGCATATCCTTGATGCAATGAAGCTGGCTGAGAACCATGGTAAAGACCCGACGATCTGGGATGGGAATGTTGCTGAGTTGCTATTGAAAAAATCAGATCCTCAATACTATAATGACACTGTTGTTAAAAATGGTTATTTCCGTGGAAAGGAATCTGTTAACTTCGTAAGCGAAATCCTCGAACGGTACGAACATTACAAGAACATCATTCCTTCTCAAATCCCTGAATGATTCAATTATTGACGGAAGAAATGAGATCTTTTAAAATCCATTAAACCACGGAGTTACACAGAGTTGCACAGAGTAAATCACGGAGTTTAGGCACAGGATGGAAAAACAGTGTAACTCCATTAAAACTCCGTTTTACACCGTGGTTTAAAAAGGCTATTATCAAAGTTGCTGAGTCAGATGTGCCTTCTTTATAATTGTCAGCAATTCGTTAAGTATCATTGCAGTAGCCCCCCAGATAACATACCCGTCAAAGTCAAAATATCTGATATCCCGCATTTCACCCAATATCTCAATATGTTTTGTCTTGATTATTGAAGGATCCAGAAATCTTTTCAGTTCACCCTCAATAATAAAAACCACTTCTTCATGCTGAAGCTTATACTCAGGCTTCTCATCGATCCACCCGACAACCGGTGTGACAATTGTGTTGCTGACGGGAATGAAAAGAGGTGTAAGTGTACCTATTACACTTATTTTTGAACGGATTGACCCCAACTTCTTCATTGGCTTCCCGCAAGGCTGTTTCAATAAGATCTGCATCAGACGATTCTTTCCTTCCACCCGGGAAACTTATTTGTCCGCCGTGAACACCTTCGTAATCAGGACGTTGCATGAAAACAACAGATACTGATCCATTCTTTGGATAAAGAAGTATCAGGACAGCGGCAATTCTGGCATCCGGCCCCGGGACCTTAGGGAAGTTTCTGAAAATCCTGTCCGGGGGCGCCATCTTCATTTGTATTTCTGTTCCGGGGAGAGGCCTCTGAAGCTCGGATCTTAGTATTTCCGGAAATGAAATCATTAATCTTTAAATAGATTGAATAACAGAGGATAAGTGAAAAGGTTCTTCATTCTTCCCGGAATTTTGTTATTCATACCTCAGCGCCTCAACCGGATTTCTCGTTGCTGCCTGCCAGCTCTGCCAGCTCACTGTGATCAGGGCAATAACCAGGGCAATTACCCCTGCAACTGCAAAGATCCACCAGCTGAGTTCTATCCTGTAAGCATAGTTCTCCAGCCATTTATTCATGACAAACCAGGCAACAGGAACTGCTATTACAAATGCAATCGCGACCCATTTTACAAAGTCTTTATTCAACAGGATCAGGACCTGAACGATCCTTGCACCATTCGTTTTCCGGATTCCGATCTCTTTTGTCCGACGTGTGATAGCATATGCAGATAAACCGGAAAGACCCAGGCAAGCAATGATTATTGCGAGTATTGAACTTGCCAGGAACAATCCGCTGAAACGCTGATCTGCCCGGTATTGTTCGTCGTAAAAATCGTCAAGGAAAAAATAATTGAACGGATTTCCGGGATAATGTGAGGTCCAGATCTTCTCCAATTCAGGTAAGATCTGATCTACACCTGTCATATTCACTTTGATTGTGTAAAAAGTATTTGCCGGCTGATTAAAAAATGCGATCGGACTGGGTAATTGTTTGAGTGATTGCTGATTAAAATCATTTATTATGGCTTTTATTGTGACCTCCTGTTTGCCACTCCTTAGGATCTTTCCAACAGAACTTACAGCATCTTCAAATCCATAATAGGGAAGTGCAGATTCATTAATTATTATTTTATTTGATTCCTCTTCAATGGATGCGTTATAGTTTTCACCTGCACGTATAGTCAGGCCGTAGGTATCAAAAAAGTGATTATCAATATAATACACATCAATCCTTTTTTCTGTGTTACGTCCCTCCACCGGGATCCCGAAAACACGTGAGTTTTTTATCTCGGTCCCGGGAACATTTGATGAAGCGGTTATACCGTTTACCCCCGAAAGAGCCATTATTTCATTCTTAAATGATTCGAGGCTGTTCATGTATGATTCAAATGTATTTGCCCTGAGTATTCTCGGACCATCAAGGACTATCAATCCCTCCATTTTGAATCCGAGGTCATGATTGCGCATAAAATTAACCTGGCGGTAAATGGTGATAGTGCCAATAATCAGAATTATTGAAACGGTAAACTGGAAAACCAGAAGAAAGTTTTTCAGAAGGCTTATCCATCCGGCTTCTGTTGGATTTTTCCCTTTCAGAACGAGGCCGGGAGCAAAACGTGAAATATATATCGCAGGGAGCAGTCCGGTAAACAATGATCCTGTTACCAGAAGAAGAATGAAGAGAAGCAAAATAATTAAGTAATCAACCTGTAGAGGGCTTTGCATAGCCTGTTTAAAAAACGGAAGCAAGAGAAGAACGCCTGTAATGCTGATAATCAGTGCAATCAGGTTTAACAAAGCCGACTCTGTCAGGAACTGGAAAACAAGATCCCGTTTTGATGCCCCGGTTACTTTGCGGATTCCTACCTCATGAACACGTTCTATTGACCTTGAGGTAGCGAGGTTGACGTAGTTTATAAACGCAATCAGCAGAACAAGAAGAGCAACAATGCCAAGTGAGACTACACTCCGGTAATTGCCATTAACCTTCAGTTCATTATTGATAGATGAATGCAAATGAATGTCAGTAAGTTTTACCAGCTTAAATTCCAGGAGAAAGAATGCGTCCTTCATAAATTTCCCGATAAAGGTTTCAGGAATCTGTGGTAATTTGGCCTCTAATGCTTTTGCATCAGCCCCGGGAGTCAGAAGAATGTAAGAGTAAACCCTTTCGCTCACCCACGAATTATCCCAGTATCTGGAGCTTTTTATCAGATTTTCATAGGACAACAGGATATCAAATTTAAAATGAGAGTTTTCAGGTATGGATTTGACAATCCCTGCCACCTCAAAATCGCTTGCTCCGTCAAGGGTTATCATTTTCCCGATCGGATTTTCATTGCCGAAATATTTCCGGGCAGTCTCTTCTGTAATTACAGCATGATTTATTGCAAGCAGGCTGGAATCCGCCTTACCATCTAAAAGAGGAAACGAAAAGAGGTCAAAAAAAGATGACTGTGCATACAGGATGTCTCTTTCCTTAAAGGTTTTATCCCCGTATTTTACCAGACTTTCAGTACGATAAAACCGTGTATAGTCTTCAACTTCAGGAAACATGTTCTTTATCTCTTTTCCGACCCCGGTCGATCCTGCTGCAGAATGCTGTTCAAGGATACCTTCTTCATACAGGAGGTAATCAACCCTGTAAATATTACGTGCATTTTTATGAAATTTATCGTATGATGTTTCAGTCTTTATCCATAAGGTTATCAGGATAAAAGAGGTAATACCGATTATCAATCCCAGAAGATTAATTATGAAATACCCCTTGTTCGACTTGAGGTTTCTAATGGTCAGGTTAAGATAGTTCCGAAGCATAATTTAATTGTTAAAATATAAATACTTAAAAGAGCCAAATCGATTATAAGCTATGGGGGGTAAATCATTAGTATCTAAGCGCCTCAACAGGGTCCCGGTTTATTCATAACGCAGAGCCTTAACCGGATTTGTCCGGGATGCTTTGTACGAATGAAAGAAGACAGTTGCCAGTACAACAAAAGCAGATGTTAACAATGCAATCATGAATACCCATGGACTAATGCTGATTTTGTATGAAAAATTATTCAGCCATTTATTCATAAAATAGATAGTTACCGGAACAGATATTACCGACGCAATAAATACCAGGATCAGGTTTGCCCTCAGGAATGTATATATTATCGCTTTGCCGGAGCTGCCAAATACTTTTTTAATTCCTATTTCCCTGGTTCTGGATTTTCCAATGAAAAGAACGAGTCCGAACAATCCAAAAGCTGCAATAAGCAAAGTAAAGAGAGCAAATATGGATACGATAGTACTTAAATTCTTCTCGGAGGTATAAAGTCTTTCTATTAAGGATTCGATTGTCGAATAACTGAAAGATCTGTCCGGGGCAGCTTTTTTCCATTCTGCTTCAATGAAAGGCAATATATTATTCAGTGTCCCGGGTTTATAATGAACCGCGACCTGTTGAATGTACCGGTCTGTCATGCTTATTGAAAGTGGAGGAATTTCAGAATGAATGGAATGCAGGTTAAAATCTTTAACCACACCTATTATATTATTGTTTCCCAGCTTTTGCCCTATCGGATCGGTAATTCCAAGTGCTTTGACTGCTGTTTCATTAAGCATTACCGACCCGGTGAGATCGCTGCCGAATTCCTCTGAGAACTCACGGCCCTTGATCACCGGTATTCCCATTGTCTTAATAAAATTATAATCGACAGCAAGTCCTTCAACTTTTATTTTTTGTTCAGGTTCCTGGAAATGGGGGTACATGGAAGTCATCCAGCCACGCATCGGTAGCCCGGTCATTACTCCTGCTGCCATTATTACATTTGGACTCGACTTTAAACTGTTTATAAAAGCGGAATATCCCTTGAAATTACGTCCAAGCTCAACTATCAGAATGTCTTTAGTAATGTGACCCGTATCTTTTTTAAGAGCATAATTATATTGTGAACGGATAATCATGGTGCTTGATACGAATGTGCAAAAGATAACCAGTTGTATTACAATCAGTGATGACCGTATAATCTGTCTTTTCCTGCCTGTCTGAATAACATTTCTCAGAATCTCCATTACTTTCAGCCGTGAAAGAAATGATGAGGTATAAAGACCTGAAAAAAAACCGATCAAAATTGTGACCAGCAGATAGACCATTATATAAGCCGGAATGTTGGCTGGAATAATATTAAGTTCCGTCTGGAAAAGTTTACCGGCTGCAGGAAGTGCCAGCCTTGCCATCAGGAGAGCAACAGGAAGTACAAGCAGAACAAGCAGGATTGATTCACTGAGTAACTGCTTCCTGATGTTCTGTTCGTGAGAGCCAAAGGCTTTCCGGATTCCGATTTCTTTTCCTCTCGAAGAAGAAACAGCGGTTGATAGAATTATGTAGTTTATTGCAGCAACCAGCACGATCAGGAATGCAATAAGTGAAAATAACCTTACATTCTTCATATTCCCTTTTAAGCCCGTATTGGCAACATTTTCGGAATTCAGATAGACATCCGATAAGTTCTGCAATGAATAGCTGTTATGAGGCTCCTCGCTTATATTCTTTTTCGCGAATGTCTCGAATTGTTTTTCAAACTCTTCAGGATCAACTCCCTTTGCAAGAAATATCCATGTATCCCAGAAGTCGAATGTCCAGTTAACATCTGCGTTGGTCACTTTAAATGTCTCATTTATCGGATCAAGAGTCCATTTATTATTTATAAGACATTGAGGCCGGAAAGTGGAATTTACAGGGACATTCTCATATACCCCTTTTACGATGAAAATGTTTTCTTTGCCGTTAATAATACCTGTTATCTCCTTTCCTTCCGGATTTTCTCCCGGGAACAATCTGTCTGCCAGTTCCTTTGACAGGACCAGAGAATTCTTTTCGTCAAGAAGATTCTGTTCTGCGGATACCACCAGAAAATGGGAGGGTAAATATGGAGAAGATGTCAGATCCTGCAGCCATGGCGGGACGAACAGTAATGAATTCCTCTTTCAGTTTTAATTGAAAACCGACAAATCTGGCATTGGAGGCTTTTAAAACCTGTGGAAACTGATCCTTAAGGGCAGAAGCCAGGATGTATGGAGTACCTGCCATTGTCTGCTTGAAATCCTTGTAATAATTGAGAACTCTGTAAACATTCTTCCTGTTTTTATGGGTATTGTCAAAGCTGAATTCATTAATAACATAAAGCAGGATTATGAATGATGCAGCAAACGCAATTGAAAGGCCCAGAATGTTTATCGAGGCAAATGCCCTGTTATGTTTAAGGAAACGTAATGCGGTTTTCAGGTAGTTTTTGAACATTACTTAAATTTTGTAATTATAAATTTAAGTAATTGTTTCTCTCCGGCATGGATATTTAACGTAATTTTTAGGGCTTCAGCCGAATTCCTGGTTGCATTCCAACTCTTCAAGCCCCCCTTGGGGGGTTGGGGGGTAAGCCCGCCGGGAGGTTTTGGGGTCAATCATTCATACCTGAGTGCCTCTACCGGATTCCTCCTCGCCGCCTTCCAGCTTTGCCAGAAAACCACCCCTAAATCCCCCTAGCGGGGGACTTTGAATTCTGGTATTAACTTCATTTTCAATTCTTTTAATTCCATTCCAACTCTTCAAGCCCCCCTTGGGGGGTTGGGGGGTAAGCCCGGCGGGGGGTTTGGGGGTCAATTATTCATACCTGAGAGCCTCTACCGGATTCCTCCTCGCCGCCCTCCAGCTTTGCCAGCTCACTGTCACCAATGATATTGTCAGTACAATCACACCCGAAACAGCAAAGATCCACCATTTCACCTCTGTCTTATATGCATAGTTCTCAAGCCATTTGTTCATGGCAAACCAGGCAGCAGGGACGGCAGTTATAAAAGCAATTACTGTCCATCTGACAAAGTCTCTGTTTATCATTACCAAGGATCTCAATGATATTTGCACCGTTTATTTTGCGGATTCCTATTTCTTTTGTCCGGGAAATGGTTTTCTGATACGAGACGGCAAACAAACCGATCATAGACAGAAAAAGACTTATTACGGAACATGCCCCAATCAGCCTTTTAAAGTTTAGATTACCCCTGTGAAACCATCCAAAGCGGTCTCCTACGGATTCAATATCCACAGGGTAATCAGGGATCAGTTTTTGCCAGAGGGCAGAAATGAGAATCCTTGCTTCCTGTGTCTGATTTTCTGTAGCTTTAACAAGAAGGTGACCTCCTTTATTGTCGAATGAAATGAATGCAGGTTCAACAATCGATTTTAAATCGGAATAGTGAAAATCCTCAACTATACCTGACACAATCATATCTTCCATCCCGGGGATTCCTTTACCGATTAAATCCTGGTCAGGAAAAAGTCTGGCAAATGACTGGTTGATAAGGCATTTTTTTGTGTTGGCAGAAAGGATTTCGGAGAATCCGGTACCGTCGATCAGACCTATCCCAAGCACGTCAAGATAGTTTTCATCACCACTGAAGCCTGAGGGGGAATATTCTTTTTCCACTCCATCCTGCTGATATTTCAAGGCGACCATGAAATGTTCAAGTACGGGGGAAGCCCCTACAACGGAAACACTATTTACAGAGCTGCTTTTCAATAACTCTTCTTTGAATACAGGGGCTTTGTCCTTATACTGCGGAGGTATTTTTATCTCAATTACCTCTTTATTCAGACCAATAGGTTTATTTGTGATGTAATTCATTTGCCTTATAATGAGAAAAGCGCAAATGATAAGTGCTATGGAGCTGGCTAACTGAAATATATTAAAGACAGGGATCTGAATGCTTCTGACTGTTTGAGCCCGATCAGTTTTTAGATAATTTAAATTAAGGTTCGAACGGATCAGGTAAAAAGCAAAAATCAAAGTTAAAAGCAGTATTAATACCAGGACTCCGGCCAGGATTGAGATCTGTTCAGGCTGGCAGATAAATGTTTCAGTGATTTTACTGTTTGTCAGAGCATTGAAAAATGGCAGGACATCAAGCATCAGGATCATACCAATGACGAAGGATATCGCTACAAGGATTGAATTTTCCACCATAAAACGGGCAATCAGATCCTGGATAGTGCTGCCATTAATTCTTCGCAAATAAAACTCTTTAACCTTACCCTGAAACTTATTTGTAAGGACCCCCAGATAATTGAAGGTGGCAATTCCTATTATCATTAGTCCTATTATGAGTGAAATCCACAAATCTCTATTATCCCGGCTGACATCAACTGTTAATCCGCGCAGAGTATCGAAATATGCTTTCCGGAGCGGCAGCAGGTAATATTGCCCGGGAGTACCGGTATTTATAACTGGTATCGTCTCTTTTTTTTCTGATAATAGTTTTTCCACCTCTTCAGGATCAGTGTTTTTGACTAACCTTACATAACACCTGCTGTCAACCTCACCGATCAGACGAACCATATCGAAGTTGAGCTGGGTGTTATCGACGGGTTTCTCAAAGATCCCTGTTACCGTCATCTGATCTGTTTTATTCCGGTTGACCAGGGTAATTACCTTTCCCAGCGGATCGTCCGTGCCAAAATATTTGTTTGCCAGATCAGATGAAATGACAAGGCTGTTATTCGCTTCCAGGGCTGTACCGCGGATTATTTGTCAAAAGCTTATATGAAAAGAACCTGAAGAAATTTTCTGATGCTCCGATTATTTGAGGATGGTCAAAGTAATCTTCGTTATCTGCAATTATTTTCAGCGCATTTGAATTATTGTAACGGCAGAAATCTTCTACCTGTGCAAAATTCACTTTCATATACTCAGCAGATCCGAACCTGCAATGATACATTTTAGCGCCCGGGATCCAGGGATCATCGCATTTCAACGCGAATATCCGATCTGCATTTTCATGAAAACTGTCGGTTTTCAATTCGCGGGTTATGAACAATATAATGAGGTTAAAGCAGGCTAATCCTATTGAAAGGCTGAAAATGATGATCCCTGAGTTGAGCTTCTGTCGCAAAATGCTTCTGAGTATTATTTTGAGGTTATTCATATCGCAGCGCCTCCACAGGATTTCTATTGGCAATAATTATATAATTTAATGCAGAGATCAGTGCAATCAACAATAAAACAAAAAGACTGCATGAGACAAAAATACCCCAGTGGAGGGGCGTTTGAGAGACAAAATTCTCCATCCATTTGCGGGCAGTGAACCATGCTCCCGTTAATCCGGTTAAAACTGCCGGAATGGCAATATACTCCAGGTCTTTGATGAAGATCTTTAAAATGTCGGATAGCCTGGCCCCGCTTATTTTCCGTACTGCCAATTCTTTGCTCCGACGGGATGCTTCAGTGATAGTGTACCCCAGCAAGCCCCATAAATGTAATAAGTAAAATAATAACATTTCCTGCAAGCATAGCAGTACGGAATCCTTTTTCTGATGAGTAAAGTTCTATCTTTTCATTTTCCAGGCTTTTCACAACTGCGTCCTGATAAGGTAAGGCCAGGTTTAATACATCTGTCATTTTTTTCATGATGTCTGCCTGTGCTTCTTCAAAAACCTTTACCAGTATATAACACGAAAAAGAAGGATTCTTTACGATCTTTTCCTGAAACTTATCATCCGGTAAAAAAGAAAACACAGCAGGACGTTGATCGGGATCGGCCATGGAACTGAATGACAAAGTCAGGGAAAACACCCCGTATTGTATATGTTCCATGTTCACTCAGGGTAATTTGTTTCCCGAGGACACCATCTTTCCATCCACTATTGATCATAAGCATATCTGCTCCTTTACGGCTGATCAGGAAATCGTACGGGACACAGGATTCTGTTGAAAAATTACTGCCTTCAGTCACCGGTATGTTAAGTATGGAAAGATAGTTTTCATCAATCCAGTAAAAATCAGCAACGTTAAAAAGCTCTTTTTCTTCATTTGGTAACGAAAAATTATTACCGGAAGCACCTTCTGTCGGTAAGCAATATTCCCAGTCCAACAGTCTCGATCTGAGGAATAGCCCTGAGCTCACTTAATACTGTCGAGAGTTTGCTACCCGGCATTCCGCTGGTAGATCCGAAATACACACCAGATGCACGATAACCATGATCAGAATTCCTTAATCTGTCATATTGAAGTGTGACAATAACCAGGACTGTAAGAATGAATGTAGCTCCGGCAAACTGAAATGAAAGAAGTGCCAGTTTCCATTTTTTACCTTTCTGAGGATAATCGTGAAAAACTGAAGCTACCGGGATACTGGCAAAAAATCGTCCTGGGAGATAACTTGTGAATATTAACAAAACAACCATAACAATCAACAGCGGCCATACAACATAAGGATTCAGGGCAGCAGAAAGAGGATGTCCGATTTGTGCCTCAACCAGGGGTTGTACGATCAGGATGATCATGAAAGCACCTAAAAGTGAAATAAAGAAAGACTAAAGCAGTTTCTGAAAAAATCATTAGTTGCAGATTTCCGGCCTGAGCACCATAGGTTTTATGAATAGCTGAAGTTTTAGCTCTGCTAACCAACGCACTTAGTGTCAGTAAAATATAATTTAGCAGGGAAACCAGCAGAACAGCAAATGCTATTGCGCTGAGAATAACTACCATGTCTTTAACGTCTTCGATATGGATTCTTTTTATTGGCTTAAAACTGTATTTTAAAACCATCCCCTTGTTGCATCATTTCAAGACGTTCTATATCCTGGTGAACTTCCTGCATTTTGCGAACAGCAGGCATAAGACTTTCAGGATCAACTCCGGATTCCAGCTTAACACAAGCATAATAACGGTCATTCCCCATCCAGTTATTGGTACCATCCCACGTAAACTGAGGGGTGGAAACCATCGAAATAAGTACATCATACTTGTAGTTTGTATTTTCAGGCAATGCTTTAAAGATCCCGGCAATTGTCAGCTTTTTATTTGGGTATTCTTTTAATTCAATCATCTTCCCAATCACATCACCACCTATCATTTCTGCAATTTTGCCGGATACCATGCAGTTCATCTGACTCTTCAATATCTCTTTCGGATTTCCGTAAATCATAGGCCGGGGAAGTACATCAAATACATACTCGTCGGCAAGTGAAAATTCACCTTTATAGCTTTTCTTATCGTCAGTATAAAAGACGGATGGGCCTATGCTATTAATACGTGCATGCAGCCTCGATACCCGGAACCTCGGATTTTAATCCTGGAGCTATAGCTCCACTGACACGGTTGTAAGAACTCATCTTGTCAGACGACTTATCCATTTTAAAGTTCTCGTAAACCACATAAATGCGGTTGGCATCCGGATAAAAACTGTCAAAACTGTAGTAGTAAAATACTTCAGAAAGTAGAAGCATTCCGAATGCCATATCCGGCAGCCACCGATATTATGCGGGTTAAAGAATGTTCTCCTTTACGAAACAATTTGCGGAAGGCCATTTTTAGCGAATTCATTTTTCAAGTTTCTAGGTTTATATTCTTTTTTAGCCTTTAAGTATTTTCTTGTTGTTCGACTTAATAATGTTTTAAATCCCCCTTCCGGGGTCTTTAGCTTTTTCTTAAAGTCCCTCCCACTCCGGGGGAGGGATTTAGGGAAAGGTCATTCATACCTGAGTGCCTCAACCGGATTTCTTGTGGCTGCCCTCCAGCTTTGCCAGCTTACCGTCACCAGAGTTAAGAAAAGTGCGAGTACACCGGCTAAAGCAAAAATCCACCAGTTTAACCTGGTTTTATATGCAAAATTCTCAAGCCATTTTTGCATGATATAAAATGCTACGGGAGTGGCAACCAGAAATGCCAAGACAACCAACTTAATAAAATCAAGGTTCAGCATAATAAGCACTTCCGACACTCTGGCTCCGTTGATCTTCCGGATGCCTATCTCTTTAACCCTGGTCAGGCAGATCATGAAAATTTGACCCAGGATACCCATGCAGGTAAGCGCAACAGCAATGAGCGAAAAGAAGGTAACAGAACTGGCAAGTTTCTCCTCCTTCAAATACATTGACTGAAAAAAATCATCATAAAAGATAAAACTGAAGGGTTCATAGGGGGAAAGGGATTTCCAGGTTTTCATAATCTGATCGATTTGCTGTCCGGTGTTTCCGGTTGTCAGACGAACAGAAAGCACATTACCAAAATCTGCTCCTGTAAAGAGCAAAGCCAGAGGTTCAACTGCATAATGATACGATTCAAATTTAAAATCTTTAATTATGCCTATTACCTCGAAGTCTGCTCCCTGTCCCAGGTTATATCTTTTCCCTTCAAAATTTTCCCATCCGAATTGTTTAAAGGCTTCTTCATTAATCAGACAGGACCTGTTCAGATCGCCATCAAGAAAGGAACGCCCCCAACCAATTCCATTCCCATTGTATTAAGGTAGTTGTCACTTATATAAATGCAGTTGACATCAAATGTCTTCCCTCCTATGTCACCATCCATCTTATGATTGATCATACCCGGACAGCCACTGCTCAAAGTCGTATTCTTAACAAATGAAAGTTTCCCCAGTTCCTGCATCAGGGCATTGGTTTGTTGATACTTATAGGGAATATCAATCCGCAGGAGCATTTCACGATTGAAGCCAACATCGGAGTGCTTCACGAAGAAAAGCTGTTTGTAAATTATTATAACCACAGTAATTAAGGCACATGACGCAGTCAGTTGGAATGTTAAAAGTGATTGTTTCCAGATCTGTTTCCGGTTTCTCTTTCCTCTGAATCCCGAGAGGAACTCGGTAATTGTGAATTTTGACAGCATGTATATCGGAGCAAGACTGTTTACGAGAATCACAACAATAATAAGGATGAGAAAAAACGGACCAACTGCCAGCAGATCGTGCCACTTTAATTGAAGAGCTTTTCCAAACAGGCTTTCGGAGTATGGCAATGCCATATCGGTAATAACCAGTGCCAGTGAAAGGGAGATTATTATTCCCAGAGTGACTTCAACGATTGCATAATTTACCAGGTCATTAAAGCCTGCACCAAAAGTCTTTTTAATACCTTTTTCCCTTATTTTGTTGTATTGCATCGAGACCGAGTAGTTAAGGTAATTAATGCTTGAAAGAATCACGATTAAGGAAGCAATAGCAAGAAAAATCTTTAAAAGAGCCGGGTTCCCCCTGGCATGCCTGCTTTTGATTGTAAGTTCTGACAGATAAATGTCATCAAGACTCTGAAGAGCCAGGCTGTCTATATCCAGTGACCTGAGGCTTGCTGATTTATTAAGTTCGTGAGCAAGAAGAGCTGCAGAAGCCCCTTCTTTCACCTTTACAAAATGATTTGTCGGATTGTATCTTTTACCATTGATTGTGGTTGTTGATAAACGAAATTTCTCATTTTCGCTGTTTATAATGACGTCAGCCTGGAAACTGGAATTGACCGGCAATTCATTAAAAACTGAGGTTACAGTGCCGAAGAAATAATTGCTGATGTTAACGTTTTGACCAATAGGTCTTTGAGTTCCGAAAAGCGACTTAGCAAGCGCACTTGAAATGGATACCGATTCTTTCCCGTCGAATGGCTTTCCTGAAAGACTTTCGACTATATCCACCGAGAAGACTGAAAAGAAATTATTTGTTGTTGCCACCAGATACCTGAACTCAGCATTGGTTTGAGTCTGTTCATTTCTGACACTTAAATGTTCATTGTCCTGATAATCAACCGGACAGGCATCTTCAACAACTGCATAATCGGAGGTGAGTATCGGAAACAGATCCCAATTCAGGTTACAAAGGTTCTTCTTTACATCATAGATCCTGTATATCTGCTTATGGTCAATAAAACCCTTATTTACGGTAGTCTCGGTATGATAAAACAAGCCTATCATTATGCAGGCTGCAAAGCCTATTGCGAAGCCTCCGATAATAAGAAAGGAATAGACTTTATTCTTTAACAGGTTGCGGAAGGCTAATCTGATATTGAGATAGATCATGTTATTATGTCTGGTTAATAAACTTTTCTGTCCCTACTATAAGGATTCAACCACCTCTTAAATCCACCCCCCCCTGGGGGGTTGGGGGGTAAGCCCGCCGGGGGGTTTGGAGGTTATTCATATCTCAGAGCTTCGACCGGATTCCTGGTTGCTGCCCTCCAGCTCTGCCAGCTGACTGTGAGGAAAACTATTCCGAATGCTAACACCCCGGCCAAAATGAAAATCTCAATACCAGGCCGGATCCTGAAAGCAAACGACTGCAACCATCTGCTTAAACCATACCACATTAACGGAACGGCAATTATGTAAGCAACAGATACAAGTATCAGAAAGTCCTTATTCAGAAGATATAGAATTTCAGAAACCTTTGCCCCATTCAATTTACGTATTCCGATCTCCTTGGTCCGCGATACTGAAGCCATAAGCACCAGGCCGAAAAGTGAAAGAACTGTTATAACAACTGCAATAAGGCTGAAAAGAATGAAACATTTAAAAAGCTGAGTATGTGATCTATACTGAACATTGAAATAGTCATCAAGAAAATAGTATTCAAAGTACTGATTTTCAAAGTCACTTTTAAATTCAGCTGTTACTTTTCCAATAATGTTCTGGACGTTTGCATTCTTTATCCTGATGAAAATGAAATAACCGCCCTGATCACAGTTGAAAATAGTCGGTTTTACTTCCTGATCGAGTGAATTCTGGAAATAGCCATCTATCACGCCTACAACTTCTCCGATATCTTCCTTACTATCAGAATCGTACAAAGTCTTTCCGATCACATCTTTATAATTCCCTTCCCCTAAAACCGTTGCAGCTTCCTTATTTAGAATAAGATGGCGGGGCCCTCCAAGCCAGTTGGTCTCATCCTTGAAAAACTGTCTTCCGGCCAGAAGCCTGACACTGAAAAAATCAAAAAAATTGGGAGCCACATTCGACTGAAAGATCTGGTAATCCAGATTCTCTTTACCCTTAACTGTAATCCCCCCTTTAACCCAGCCATTCTTTTCACCTGGAGTAACAGTCGAAAAAGTAATACCTGTTATCCCGGGGATCTTCAAAAGGTTTTCCTGGAAGGTTTTTTGAGAGGCGTTGAATTCACTTGCCACGGGTCTTTTCACCACGAGCACCTGGTCAATATTCATAGTAAAGGCTTCATCCTGCATATACCTTATCTGATTCATGGCTCCGATAGTTATGCCTGTAAGTACTATTGCAATAATGAACTGACCGACAAGCAATATTTTAAGTGAGTACTTTTTATTCTTAAAAATTGCTTCCTTCTTTATAAATGATACGGGTGTAACATTATAGATTTTTAATCCCAGGGTCAAACCCACCAGAGAGCTTAATACTATGAGTACCGACGTGGGGATAAACCATGTCCTGATATTGAAAACTGAAGCTAATGAAAAATTCAGGCCGAGAAAATTCTTTAAGAGAGGGAAAAGCATGAACAACAGGATAAAGGAGACTGCCAGACTTATAATTCCAGTCAGAACAGCCTCTGTAATAAATTCCAGTATTATATCCTTTCCCGATGCACCATTAAAGATCCGTATGCCAATACCACTAATCCTTCTTCCGGTTATTGATGACAAAAGGTTAAAATAATTCAGGGCTGCACTGATCAGGATCAGAAAAGCTATTCCGGTCAATATAACAAGGTATTTGTTGTTCCCGTTGGATTCAAATTCAAAACGGTAATTGGAATGGAGGTGAATGCCTGACACGGTCTGTAAATGGTATTCAATCGGAAAATCAATTTCTACCTTCCTCGATTTGAATTCTTCCTTTGCGAGAGCGGTGATCTTGCTCCCGATTTTTACCGGATCTGCTTCTTTCCGGAGGAGAAAATATGTATTGGTGTTGTTACAGGAATAACAATATGACTGGTTGGTTACGGTTGCCAGTGATATTACCAGATCGAACTGAAGATGCGAATTCTTTGGCACGTCTTTTACGACACCCTGGACTGTTACCGGCTTCTTGCCGGGATTAACTCCGTAAATTGTTCTCCCCACCGGATCAGAATTTCCAAAATATTTCCTGGCAGTTGACTCGGTAAGGATGACCATTCCGGGTTGCCTCAGGAAGGTATTCTTATCGCCTGAGATCACCGTGTGTGAAAAAATGTCGAAGAAAGAACTGTCTGCAAACAGGGTTCTTTCCTCTTTATAGATTTGATCGTCAACCTGAACAAACTGAGTTTCCCTCTTACAACGGCAGAAGTTTTCTATTTCAGGTATCTTCTCAAAAGCAATCTGCCCTACATAATAATTATTTCCTACGCTTTTATCAAGTCCGGTCTTATAGTATCTGTAAAATACAAGCCTGTGAATCCGGTCTGTTTTATCGAAGAATCTGTCAAAGCTCTTTTCAAATCCTATAAATTGAAAGATGAGTAAAACAGCCATCATCCCGATTGCCAGACCCAGGATATTTATACTGCTCACTCCCTTATCATTAAGGATACTTCTGAGAGCCAGCCGGATGTTTTTTTTCATTCCTTCGTTTATATTAAGAATCTATTCATACCGGAGAGCCTCCACCGGATTCCTGGTTGCTGCCCACCAGCTTTGCCAGCTGACAGATAGCAATGCAATTACAAGAGCCAGCAGACCGGCCAGGCCAAATATCCACCAGCTCAAATCTATTCTGTATGCAAATGACTGTAGCCATCTGTTCATCAAATACCAGGCAACCGGCACTGCAACAAAATATGCGATGACTACCAGCTTAATGAGATCACGATTCAGCAAAACAAGAAGTTCGGAGACTTTTGATCCGTTGATTTTTCGGATCCCAATTTCTTTTGTCCGGCGCTCGGAAGAAAAAATTGCCAGCCCCAATATCCCGATGCATGAGATTACAACAGCCAGTATTGCAAACAGACTGATAGTTTTTGCAAAATATTCCTCTGACCGGTAAAGTGAGTCAAACCATTCATCATAAAACCTGTACCTAAATCCATAATCCGGCAATACTTTCTGCCATTCATTTATTATGAACTCCATCCCGTTTCCAACACCATTCCTGTTAAACCGGACAGTTATGCCTGAGGGCATGCTCTTTGTTGTGAACATTAAACAAACCGGACCTATTGCCTTATGAAGGGAACTGTATTGAAAGTCATTGACCACCCCGATAATATCGAATCCACCGAAGTTGTTAAACCGCTTATTCTCAAGATTTTCAAAATCGAAGAATTTATATGCCGCCTCATTTATCATGCAGGCTTTATTGATGTCACCCGGTCCGGGAGCTCTTCCCATTATTACATTTAGTCCGAATGTTCTGAGAAAAGATGTGTCGGTCAGAATACATGGTACACCCATATCGCCCGGGATATTTTCCATATTGGAATTCATGGTGAAGCTGATCTCTCCGGGAACCCCGGAGGAGAGGGTCAGACTCTCGATATATGGGGACTTACGGAACTCACCCAGCAGGACAAGGGCTTTTATTGTATCCTTTTCCTGGATTCTGGGAAGGTCAATTTTTAGTAATTGTTCTTCATTGAAACCCGGATTTTTATGCTTGACATACCTTATCTGTCTTTGAACCACAATAACACAGAATATTAAAACAATGGATATGGTGAACTGGAAAATAGTAAGAGAGTTACGCAAATAATGGTTTCTCCCTTTTAAAATTGAGTATCCGCCCAGGATCCTTACCGGACTTATATCCGAAAGGACAATAGCGGGACCAATGCCGCTGACTGCGCCTATAAGTAAAATTGATACCGGTAAAATAACAACATATGGTAAGTTCAGCAGTAATTTAATATCCGTGGTAGTATTAAAAATCGTCTGGTAAAATGGCATAAACAGCCACACCAGGATAATTCCCGAAATGAATGCAAGAAGTATAACAATAATTGATTCAAATAAATATTGAAGAATTATTGTGGCTCTGTCGGCTCCGATGCTCTTTTTTAGGCCGGTATCCCTGTTTCTCCTGTTTTGCTGGGCCACTGTCAGATTAACGTAGTTTATTATTGCCAGGATAAGGATTATTAAGGCTATCGCACCAAGCAATTGCAAAAGGCCGGCATTTCCCTGCTTTGTATCGCTTCCGGTAGTGTGATCATGAAGATAAATATCCCTGAGCTTAAGAAATCCAACCTGGTCATTGTAAGGCTTAAGCACTTCAATCTGACTGTTTAATTTTGCCGCAAAGGCATCGGGATCTGTTTTCTCCTTTAGTTGAAGATATATCTGGAACGGCCAGCGATACGTTGAAAGATCCCTCGAATCGCCAATCCATTTATTGAATTTGAATGATTCATTTTCTGCATTTACAATCAATCCGGCAGTAATGCTCGAGTTATCAGGAAAATCTTTAATCACCCCTGTTATTGTAACAGGTTCCATTCCCCATACAATGAGTTCTTTTCCCAGGGGATTGTCTGAACCAAAAAAAATCTTTGCCGTTGTTTCGGTAACGACCGCAGAATTAATATTGATGAATGGAGGGACTTGTGGTGAGGATACAAACCGGACTGAAAAAATCTGGAAAAAACTGTTGTCAACTGACATGAGATCATTGAGATAAAATCCTTTGTCGCCGCTCCTGACTTCGATTGGATGGCTTGTACGTATTACCAGACATGCATTTTCTATTTCTGCATAGCTCTTAACAAGTATGTCTTTTACCCGGTAATCGATGAGGCTTGAATTATCTTTGGTATCAATGAGCCGGACTATATTTTCCGCATGCTCATTATACATGTCATATGAAGATTCTTTGATAAGGAAAAGCCATATTGCCAGGCATATTGAAATTGCGAATGCAAATCCGGCGATATTGATTATCGAAAACTTTTTATTTGTACGAATATTACGTAAGGCGATCCTCAAATAATACAAAAACATTTCTTTTATTTTTTAAGTATTTTTTAAATGTCGTTGATTATTCATATCGAAGTGCTTCAACCGGATTTCTTGTCGATGCTCTCCAGCTTTTCCAGCTGACTGTAAGTAAGGCAATTCCAAGCACAATCGATCCGGCAAGGGCAAATATCCACCAGCTCAGCACCGTCTTATATGTAAAATTTTCAAGCCATTTGTGCATGGCAAACCATGCAACAGGGGAGGCTATTGCAAAAGCAATTCCGACCAATTTTATAAAATCTTTATTAAGCATTATCATAACTTCAGATACTCCGGCTCCATTTATCTTTCTGATCCCAATCTCTTTAATACGACGCTGGCAGGCAGAAATTGACATGGCTAAAATCCCCATACTTGATATGATTATGGCACAAAAAGCGAGAAGAGAAAAGGCAGCCCGGAAATTAAGTTCGGATCTGTACATATCCTGGACGGCCTTGTCAAAGAAGCTGACTTCAACGGGAAAAGATGGCGAAAGCTCCGAAGTGATTCTTTTTAAATTTTCAATTACACCGTGCAATGCATTAAAGTCTGGTGTGAGCAGGCTTATCAGACAGTATGAAGCGTAAGTTTCATTCCTAATAGCCAGAGGCGCAATGGGTTGGTTAACAGGCTTATAATTAAAATCTTTCACAACTCCGACAATCTCGTAATTATATCCGTTCCTTGTCATGTCGAGTACTCCCCCAAGTGGATTTATTATCTCATGGGTTTTCAGAAATGTTTCGTTAACTACCATTTTCCCTCTGTCGGAAGCTATATCTTCATTTGGGAATCGTCCCATGATTAATTGCAAACCAAGGATGTCAAATAACTTAGGGTCAGCTGAAAATGTATTAAAGGCGACTTCCTTTTTCTCTCCTGCAAGATTTAAATTGGTTCCCCATTCTGATATTGTTTTCCCGGGATAGTACTGCGAAAAGGAGATCTGACTGATAACAGGCATATCCTGTAACTCTTTCTTAAGCACCTCTTTTTTCTGATTCAACTGGTCAGTAAGTTTTATGCCAATAATATTTTTTTGCATCATTCCAAGGCTGGTCCTGCCGAAGTTTATCTGTTTCTGGACGAGTAAGGTAAAGGCAATGAGCCCCATCGCAATCGTAAACTGAAATGTGACGAGAATTCCGCTGACGGAATTACGATTTTTGGTAACAGATTTTTTCAGATTATCTATCGCACGCGATGATGAGATTTTTGATGCCGGAACTATGCTGATCAGGACGCTTAAAATGACTATGAGAGCCAGGGATATTATAATAAATCCCGGGGAAAAAGTAAGGCCTTTGCTGTATAGGATTCCCGTTGAGTTATGAATTAAGGAGCTGAAAGAATTCACAAGGTAAATAGCTATAAGAAGAGCGGACAGGAAGAAAAGGATTGATTCACCGAGGATTCTCCTGAAGATTGTTTCCTTTTTTGCTCCGATTATCTTCATAACGCCTGTCTGTTTTATCTTATCTTGCCACTGCGCTGATGAGATATTAATAAAGTTTATCAGAGCAATACTAAGTACCAGGAAAGCTACAAGAACCAGTATCAGGACTTTGTTCTTGTCCCCGTTTAGAAGATAATTACTCCCAAAAAGTGTAAATTCTGAGAAATAGATCTTTTTCAGAGGGACCAGGTCATCGTTTCTATACCTGTCCTTTGATTTCTCCGGAAAAAGGGATAATATGGATTTAGAAATTATTTCCGGATCGCTTCCTTCCTTCAGAAGCATAAATGTTTGGAAATTGCATTGATTCCACGCAGTAAACTCTCCCTCCTCATTCTGGATTATTTTTCGGGTGGCCATTGAAGTAACAGAGCTGAAAGAAATGCAGGAGTTGGCTTTTGGATCTTCAATAACAGCATTTACAGTTAAAATATGAGAATTGTTTAATTTTATTTGTCTGCCTATGGCTTTTGAGGAGCCGAAGAGTCTGTCCGATAATGATTTTGTAATGACTATCGTCATTGGATCCTCAAGAGTATTGTTAAGATTTCCCTCAACTGCCTTGTAAGTAAAGAGATTAAAAAAGTCTTTATCAGCAAAAATAAGATCGGAGGTAACAGGCTCATTTTCATTCACCTGGAAAACAGGAGCCTCCCACGATCCTCCCATCCTTACAGTGAATTCCACTCCGGGAATTTTCAGGTCAATTTCATCTTTCAGGATTCCAGGTGTATAAATACGATCCTCAGTTATACCATATATATATATACGGTTGCCATTTTTTTGATGATTATCGGTAGTCAGCTCGCTGTAACAATAAACAGAAAGGATGATCACCAGGGTCAGGCTAACAGATAAACCTAATAGATTGATAAGATTTGTTACTGGTTTATGTGCGAAATTCCGGATGATTGTTTTCAGAAATAAATACATCTCAATAGTTTTATCATTAATTACATTGCATACTTTTCAAATAATTTGTCTGTCATTCATATCTTAATGCCTCAACAGGATTCCTCGTCGCAGCCCTTGAGCTCTGCCAGCTTACTGTAAGAACTGCAATAATTAAAGCTGAAAGTCCGGCAGCTGCAAAGATCCACCAGCTCATTTCGGTCTTATAGGCAAATCTTTTCATCCAGAGAGATAGAAGCCAGACTGAGGCAGGAACTGAAATTATTATAGCTGCAATAACCCATTTTACAAAATCTGAGTTCAGCATAAATAATATCTCAGGGATCGAAGCACCATTGACTTTCCGGATTCCTATCTCCTGTTTACGTTTCGAGATGCTTATCAGTGTTATGCCGAAGAGTCCCATCACGGCAAGAACCATAGCCAGGATCGAGAAAGCACCTATAATACGGAACTGGTTTTTTTCACTCTCATAAAAATCATCAATCACATCGGACAGGTAGCTTACTTCAAAGATCTCGTCAGGAGAGATCTGTGTATAGAGCTCTCTGAACTTTTTAACGACGGTTTCATCATTGGTGCCATCTGTCTTTATTGCCATTATACTCATTTTAACAGGATTCTGTGGAATAATGACCATTGGCTCAATCAGGTTGTGAAGGGAATGTGCATGAAAATCCCTTACTATACCTCTGACCTTAAAGACAAGCAGGTTATCTCCTGCTTTTACATTATGTTTTTTTGCTGTGGATTCATTAATAAGAATTTCAGGAGTGCCTGGTTTAAATGGTCCGAACGAAGATCCTTCAATCACTTCAATTCCCAGAAGTTCTGTCATCCCTTCTCCCATTATCAGGCCATCGAATCTTATTTTTTCCCCTTCAGCCACAGCAAGAGTTACAGGCAGAGAAAAGTTAAGCGGAGGAATATATGTTCCCCCTGCCGTGCTAACCACTCCGGGTACTTTCTCCATTTCATCGCACAGGGTCGGAAAACTGTTCTTCAATTCATCTGAATTAAGTTCAGCTACAAGGATATTATCAACATTGATACCGGTGTAGCTGGTCATGGAGTAGTTTAACTGTTTTGAAACTGCTATAACTCCTGAAACAAGCATCATATATATTGTGAAATGTAGGACAAGAAATGAGTAATTCCACTTTTGTGACCTGGAAGGGCTATTCAACTTACCAGAAATCAATTTTAAGGCTGGGATCCTTGAATAGTTCAGACCGATTATCCAGCCAGAGAGAAAACCGGTCAGTAATACAACTGCAACAAGCAGCAGCCACATTACCGGGCTCATGAATACCTGACTTGTAAGGGTCTTATTCAGAGTGGCATTGACAAATGACAATCCAATATCTAATACGAAAGATGCAGGTATAAGGCTAAGCAAAACGATAATAGTTGATTCCAGCAGAATGAGTCTCCTTATTTTCCTTTGTGATGCTCCAAATACTTTCCTGGTTCCGAGTTCATGCATTCTTTCCGATACACTGGCCCGGGCGAGAAGCACATAGTTAGCTATAGAGATAAGCAGGATCAGAACCGATATTATCTCATAATATTTCAGCTCTTCACGATTTCCCCTCCTCAAATACAAACTACCGGTAATGTCACCAGATCCCAGATAGATCTCAGTAACCGGCTGAAGCTTAAAACTTAGTGAATCTTTCCTTTCGTTAGGAATGAATTCCCTGTACTTTTCCATTTTGACTGACAGTTCACCGGGATCTGCACTTTTATCAAGTACCACATAGGATAGAAAATCGGGACTCTTCCAGCCAGATGACCGGTTTTCGCTAAATGCATATTCACCCAGCGTTCTCTGGAATTGCAGGAGCATCTTTTCGGACATCCTGATATCAGTTATAAATGAAGGATTGAGTGTTGAATTTGAGGGGAAGCTTCTAAAAACACCACTGATAATAAGATTTAAAAAACCATCCGGGAATCTTACACGGATAACCTCTCCGATCGGTGAAAGATTAGCAAAATATTTCATAGCTACCTTATCAGAAACAGCGACTTCGGTTGCAGATTTTGCAAACGTTCCTGATACGAATTTAATCCCGATAATTCTGAAAATTGATGAGTCTGCAAAACCAAAATTCTGTTCGCTTACTACTTCGTTTGCGGGAGTTTTAAGCTGAATGGAATAGGGCTGGAAATACCTGAAAAAACCTTTCACTTCCGGAAATTCAATTGCCATGTTTTCCGCAAGGGCAGGATATGTCTGGCCTGATGATCCGAAGACTATTCTGTAAACATTCCTGTGTCCAGGAATTGATTTATCAAAAGATTTTTCATGTATTATCAGGGCCAGGAGTATTATTATACATCCAAGGCCAATCCCAAGACCAAGAATACTTATTAGTGAAGGAATTTTATTCCGGAGAATGCTTCTTATTGCTGACTTAAAATCTGAAGTTAACATAGGAGGTTTTTTACTTTGATCTGCCAATCGTGTGCCAACTTTGTATGTAGCTGAAATTATGGATCATATAATTTATGGCAATATTTATCCGTAAAATTAATTTACGTTATTTCGTAAAATATTTTTACATCTTCTTGACATGATCTTGTTTATCCGGTATATTTGATTTCAGATTTAAATATATTTGAGGGACATTTTCAAAATCTCTAAAACTGCATATTTGTCCGGAAATTCACATTTGTTCAAAAAAACTTACGCGGAGATTAAAAAGTAAATGCAAACACAAAGAGGGAACATACTGATAGTTGATGATAACAAAAGCATTCTCAGTACTCTTGAAATACTGTTGACTCCTCATTTTCAGAATGTGACATTATTGTCAAATCCCAACCAGATACCCACTGAACTGAGGCGATTGGATTATAATGTGGTTATCCTTGATATGAATTTCAAGGCGGGGGTCAATACCGGCAATGAAGGAATCTACTGGCTTGGAAGAATAAAGGAGATAAATCCGGAAATTTCTGTTGTCATGATAACTGCATACGGAGATATTGATACGGCTGTAAAGGCTTTGAAGGAGGGAGCTTCAGATTTCATTCTGAAACCATGGGATAATGAGAAACTCCTTGCAACTATCAGAATGGCTCTGCAGCTGAACCTTTCCAAACAGGAGGTTAAACAGCTGAAAGAAAGAGAAACTGAGCTGAAAAAGGAGATAAACCGTGACCAGAAGTTCATTATCGGGTCATCACCCCAGTTGTTGAATGTTCTTAACCTTGTCAGGAAAGTGGCTAAGACTGAAGCCAACGTTCTGATCACGGGAGAGAACGGTACTGGCAAGGAACTGATTGCCCAGGAGATTCACCGGTTATCGGCAAGATCGAAAGAGGTGATGGTAAGTGTTGATATGGGCGCTCTGAGCGAATCTTGTTTGAAAGTGAGCTGTTCGGACATGTAAAAGGAGCCTTTACCGATGCCCATGAAAACCGGCAGGGAAAATTTGAGATCGCCGATAAGGGCACCCTCTTCCTTGATGAGATAGGAAACCTTTCCCTTCATCTCCAGTCCAAATTGCTTACCGCAATTGAAAACCGCCAGATTACCCGGATCGGATCAAATCAGCAGATCCCTGCAGATATAAGGCTGATATGCGCCACCAACAGGAACCTTGAAAGCATGGTTCATGCCGGATTGTTCCGTGAAGATCTTCTCTACCGCATTAACACGATCCAGATAGAATTACCTCCCCTGCGGGAGCGAGGAATGATATAACTATCCTTTCTGAATTCTTTCTCAAGAAATTTTCCTGGAAATACAATAAGCCTAATCTTAAAATAAACCAGCAGGCCCATGAAAAACTTCTGAATTATTCCTGGCCGGGAAATATCCGGGAGCTTCAGCATACCATTGAAAAGGCAGTGATCCTAAGTGAAACGGAGGTTTTAAAACCTGATGATTTTTATTTAAAACCGCCTGTATCCGTTAGTATCGGCAGTTCTTTCACCACTCTTGAAGAAATGGAGAAGCAAATGATTCAACAGGCTCTTGAAAACAATAATGGTAACTTGACTGCAGCTGCCGAACAGCTGGGAATAACAAGGCAGACATTATATAACAAGTTAAAGAACAGGAATAATGATAAGTAAAAACCTTTATCTTAATATACTGATCAGAGTTTTATTGATTGTTACTCTCTCTGCATGTCTGGGCTGGCTGATAGCTTCCGGCAAGTCACTGAGGATCTCTCTTATCTGCCTTTTGTTGACAGGAATTCTGATCGCGAATCTGATATCATTTCTGAACACCACAAATAAGAAGATCAGGTATTTCTTCGATTCAGTCAAAAATGATGATTCCAATCTCTCTTTTCCTGTTGATGACAAAAACATTACCACCAGGGAAATATACAGGAGCATGAACAGGGTAAATCAGCAGATCCAGCAATTGAAAATGGAGAACAGGAATCAGGAACAATATTTCAGAATATTGATAGAACATCTTGCAATAGGCATTATAACCTATAATAAGAAAGGATTCATCCTTCATTCCAATTCATCTGCAAGAAGACTGCTGACGTCGGATGTCCTTACTCATATCAAGCAAATTGAACGGATGGACCAAAGATTGTATCAGACAATAAAAAGCATAAAACCTTTTGAACGAAGACTTGTACCTATCAGTACCGAACGTGGGGAAATACAGCTTTCACTTAAGACCACTTCCTTCAGGACAAATGACGATGAACTGGTAATTCTGTCAATCCAGGACATAAAGAATGAACTCGATGAAAAGGAAGTTGAATCATGGATGAAGCTGATCCGGATCCTGATGCACGAAATAATGAATTCGATTACTCCAATTACATCCCTGTCGGAGAGTCTTTCCAATATCTATTGCGTTGAAGGGAAACCGGTTGACCCCGGGGCTGTTACCACGAAAACAATATCAACAACACTTCAGGGTTTGAATGTTATAAAGGAACAGGGCAGGGGCCTTATGTCATTTGTTGAATCGTACAGAAAGCTGACAAGGGTGCCTGAGCCTGATAAGGAATTATTTAAAGCATCTGATCTTTTGGACAGGGTTGAGGTACTCTATTTATCTCTTGAGAAAAGCGATACTGTTGAATTGTCTTTTACTCTGAAAGATCCTGATCTTGAAATTTTTGCTGACAAGAATCTTATTTCCCAGGTTATGATAAATCTTGTCAAGAATGCCCTGGAATCCAATGCAGGAAACCCGAAAGGGAAGATAATGATAATTGCAGGGAAGGATCAAAATCTTCGTCCCGAAATATGTGTCATTGACAATGGCCCCGGAATACCTGAAGAAAACCTTGATGAAATATTTGTCCCGTTTTTTACCACCAGGCAGAACGGATCAGGTATTGGTTTAAGCATCTCAAGGCAGATAATGAGGGTGCATGGCGGAAATCTGAAAGTCAGATCAGTACCCGATAAGGAGACAACATTCTGTCTTACTTTCTAATCGTATCTTATCGCTTTTACCGGAGTGATCCTGCTTATCAGCTGCGACGGGATCAAAAGCATCAGAATTATTGCTGCCATTGTTCCGGCATTTAGCAGAAGGATGTGACTCAGTTCAAGATTTACAGGGACAGTTTTGATATAATATGAAGTTGGATCGAGGGTGATAAGTCCTGTCTTAAGCTGAAGAAAAGCCAGTCCGATTCCGATTAAATTGCCCCAGAGCAATCCCTTGCCAATAAGATATGCAGCCTGGTAAAGGAACACTTTGCGTATTATTGTATTTTCAGAACCAAGCGCTTTAAGAACTCCTATCATATTGGTCTTTTCAAGAATAAGGATAAGCAGACCTGAAATCATATTAAAACCTGCAACAACGAGCATCAGGGTTATAATTATTATAACATTAATATCCTGAAAATTAAGCCAGTCAAATATCTGAGGGTATTTCGACCTGATATTTGTCACCTTGAATTTTGTCTCATCCTCTGAAATCCTGTAGCCAATGGCATCCCTGACAGCTTCTGTCATTTCATCAAGCTTGTCGAAATCGTCAATGAATATCTCAAACCCGCTTACCTGGTCATCTGCCCATCCGTTAAGCCTTTTAATATGGCCTATGTCGCAGAAGACATACATCTTATCAAATTCCTCAAGGCTGGTTTCATAGATCCCGCTTATTGTAAATTTACGGCTCCGGGGCGGATCCTGAACAAAGTACATTGCAAATGAATCTCCTGTCTTAAGCCTGAGCATATCGGATATCTTTTTTGATATGATCACTTCATTTGTTCTTCCTGTATCGGTAACTGTAAACACTGATCCATCAACCATGTTGCTCCTGAAATAATTCCAGTCAAAATCGCTTCCGACTCCTTTCAGTACAACACCCTGGATCGCCTCATCGGTTTTGATTATACCTGCTTTTGTTGCAAATACCTGGATATGTCTTATGCCGGGTATCTTTTTTATTTTGGGTATAAATGCCTGGGTATCACTTATAGGGATTGTTTCAAGTGAAATATTCGAATCGAAATTCATAATCGGATATGTTGGATCCGAAGCCAACTATCTTTTCCCTTATCTGCTGTTTGAAACCTGTGAGGATCGAAACCGCAAGGATCATGACTGCAAGGCCCATTGCAATGCCAATTATGGCAATAACATTAATGGGACGCGAAAAGGATGTGCCTTCACGTCTTCCCTTGATAAGGCGCTGTGCTATGAAATATGGTAAATTCATTTATAATAGTGTCAAATTTAATCATTTCTCTGTAAATTTCTGTGAGTTTTCCGCCCCCAGGAGGCTGTCTCAAAAGTAGTTTAAAGAGGGTCTTCCTTAGTGCGACTTCGTTCTTTACTTTGTGATCCTTTGTGGTATTGATCTAAAATTAACCACTAAGGTACACAAAGGTTCTCACTAAGGTACACAAAGGGCTTTAAAGACAGCCTCCAGTAAAAGTCCCCTTCAGGGGATTTAGGGGCAGAAGAAACAGAGACCACTTAAGTAAAAATAATTACGAAAAAAATATTAGATTTACATTCATTAATCCCATTCACGATGAAAAGACTATTCCCCATTTTTGTTACAATAACATTAATTGCTTTATGTACAGCATGTTACGCATTGCAGAAGGAAACTTTGCCCGGAGCATACCAGGTTGATCAGTACATACCGCTGATTGAAGGCAAAACGGTTGCAGTTGTTGCTAACCAGACTTCAATGGTGGGGAAAACACATCTTGTTGATAACCTGCAGGGAATAGGGATAAAGGTAAAGACTATTTTTGCCCCCGAGCATGGCTTCAGGGATCTGGCTGATGCCGGCGAAACCATTACAGACGGAAAAGATCCTAAGACCGGGATCCCATTGATAAGCCTTTATGGAAAACACCTGAAACCTACTCCGGAGGATCTTAAAGGTATTGATGTGGTCCTATTCGATATTCAGGATGTGGGAGTAAGGTTTTATACATATATTTCCACATTGCATTATGTACTTGAAGCATGTGCTGAAAACAATGTTAAATGCATTGTCCTTGACAGGCCAAATCCCAACGGATTTTATTTCGACGGGAATATAGCCGATACTGCTTACCGTTCATTTGTTGGTATGGATCCGGTGCCGATAGTCCACGGAATGACGACAGGTGAATATGCCCGGATGCTCAATGGCGAGGGCTGGCTTAAAAACGGGGTTAAATGTGACCTGACGGTAATTAAGTGTAAGGATTACACTCATAAAACCTATTATGAACTGCCGGTAAAGCCATCACCAAATCTGCCAAACCAGACATCTGTTTATCTGTATCCGTCAATTTGCTTTTTCGAGGGAACCAATATTTCACTCGGCAGGGGAACTGCCTTCCCTTTCCAGGTTTTTGGATCTCCAAAACTTCCCGACAGGGGATTCAGCTTTACCCCGGCAAGTGTACCCGGAGCTAAAAATCCTCCGCTCCTTGGTGAGGTATGTTATGGAACTGATCTGCGGAATGCAATTAAGGATAAGCTTGTACCATCCCCAAAGATAAATCTGGAGTGGGTAATCAGTGCATATCGTGATTATCCTGAAAAAGACAAATTCTTTACTTCCTACTTTGATGTACTTGCGTCCGGACCGGCCCTCAGGGAGCAGATCCAGAAGGGATTGACGGCGGAAGAGATCAGGGCTTCGTGGCAGGAGGGACTCAAAAAATTCGGGGAGGTCAGGGCTAAATATTTGCTCTATAAATAAAAAGTCGTACACAGAGGTCCGCTGACAGCATGACGGTAGGACAGCTGAGAAATCAATTCATGCCAGCTAACACAGAAGCGAACTCCATTGACCGCTCGTGGATTTATGCACAGTCGAAGACTTCTGTGAGGTTAGCTTGTGGACTCTGTGCAAGTTCTTGATGATTTACTTTGAATATAAAACCTCAATTGAGTGTGAAAAGAGATTCCAGTTCTTCTCTGGTTAAAGCCGGAGATTGATGTTTCCTTAGTTTCTGAATTACAAGTCTTCCGGTTTTCCTTGCTGAACGTTTATTATTGAACGGGATCTGTCCTTCGATTGCAGGGATAAACGGCTGATGTATATAAGGTTTCTTTTTAGACAGGATATCATATCCCCAGCCGCCGCTGCTTTCAAACACTTTTACCTTGTACCGGGCTCCCGGATCAGCAATAATGATCCATGTAATTATGATTAGTAAGATAGAAAAGCCTGCGAGGATTTTCTTCTTACTCATTGGCAATATATGTGGCATCCGGGTCAAATGCCCAGATATCATCAAAGTAGAAGGATCCGCTTCGGCCTGTTACCACATAACCTCTGTTACCTATTGTAAAACCGACAGCATCTGATCTTATTGAACCTTCAAAAGATGTTTTTTCTATCCATAGATCAGTACCAGGATTATATTCCCAGCATTCAACTCCGGTTGTCTGACCTCCGGTTGCAAGATATCCTTTCGTTCCAATAGAAAAACCGACTTTGCCTATACCTGTTATTGTTAAATACTTATCATCATAAGCTTCAGTTGACAGGTTGGTAATAGCTCTTTTTTTGGTCCATAGATCGGCAGCGGGATCATATTCCCAGAGGTCAGTCTGGTATTCTCCATTATCCAACCCTGTCAGAATATATCCTTTACCGCTGATTGTAAAACATGCTGCATCCCTCCGTTTGCTTCCGCCTATACTTGTTTTCTGGGTCCATGTATCAGTTAGCCGGATCATATTCCCAGAAATCCTTCAGGTAGCTTACATCATATCCGGTGCCTACATAACCTTTATTGTTTAAAGCCATTGCAACAGCACCATATCTGGCGGAACCGCCGAAATCAGCTTTCTGGGTCCATGTATTTGCTGCAGGATCATACTCATAGAAATCGGCGAGCCTGTTTTTCCCGTCAAAACCTGTTCCAAGGTAACCTTTTGTATCGGTTCCGAAACCTATTGCACCATTCCGTGCAACCCCCGGCAGGTCAGCTTTCTGAGTCCAGGTATTCCTGCCCGGATCATACTCCCAGAAGTCTTTCAGCCTTTCAGTTCCGTCGTATCCGGTGCCGAGATATCCTTTTGTTCCTATCGAAAAACCGACAGCGTCGCTTCGCGGTATACCGTCAAAATCGGATAATTCTACCCAGTTTCCGATCAGTTCCGGGTCGTCAGATCCACCATTGCAGGAAGTAAAAAGCGGCGAAGCCAGAATTCCGATCATAAGTACGCCCCAAATCTTAAACCCTTTGAATGTCATGTTGTACATTTTTTTTGTTAATAATCAGCACAAAACTATCTGAAGGTTACTTCAATTAAAAGCCTAGTAGATATATGCCCTGAAATTGTAGACCAGATAGCATTTATTATCGATAAATCTTACCTTATTCCAAATATACCATTAAATGTATATGTATTTGTTAAAGTTTTATTAATATCTTTTCAAAGTGCCTGTAGGTCTACTCTTTTATCCTGTTTGTATATTTTGCTTTGTTCCGACTCCGTTTTAGGCTTCTTTTGCAAAAATTAAATATTTGATGAAGGTTACAGGAGAGATTAAAACGAAAGGGCAAATCTTCTCATTTACAAGGATTTCTTCATTGTTTTTGTTCATTTCTGTTACAGGAGCTCTTTTTTTAGGTTCCTGTACAAAGATCAGTGAATTTACCATAGGCCAGAATTTTGTTGAGTCTGAGACCCGGTTACAGATAGTAGACACTTTTAAAGTAGATATTGGAACTGTCCTGACAGATTCTATTGCAACCTCTTCTTCAAAAGTAGCACTTGCCGGAAGTTATAGTGATGAGGAATTCGGCTCAGTCAGTTGTAAAGCTTTTTTTGATCTCGGCTTCCAGACGTTTGACAATCTGGAGGAGCTGGCCATATACGATTCTGCAGCTTTTATTTTTCCTTATTCGGGTTATAGTTACGGAGATACGACTTCCTTGATGTCATTGGGCATATACCAGCTTTCAGAACAGATAGTCCCTTACCGTGACGGGTTGTATAATACAACTTCGTTTGATCATTCACCGGTTGCACTGGGTTCGTTGCAGTTTTATCCGGGACCGCATTCTGCCGATACCGCTGTAAGCATCTCCGTGAATGAATTTGGGGAAACGTTATTTGCTTTGATAAAAAGCAAAGATGAAAGTATCTCTACAGGGGAAGCATTTAATGATTACATGAAAGGATTTGTGCTTGCTTCGTCTGCAGAAGGCAATAATGCCGTTATCGGCTTCACCGCCGACAAAGAGAACCTGGTTTTGAGATTTTATTATCATCTTAACAATGAGTTTCCTGAGAATAAGCAGATCAGCCTTGTGATCAACGAAACAAATCACCAGTTTAACAATATTAAATATGATTTCACAAATTCTCCCCTGAAGGATATTAAAGCAGGTCATAATGAAATAAAAGGTTCCGAAACAAATAATACTGTCTTTGTTCAGGGTATGACAGGCCTTTTTGCAAAACTCAAATTTCCGACGCTTCAGAATATTCTGATGGAAACACGATGGAAAATATTGAAAGTTGATCTTGTACTGGAGCCTGCCAGAAACAGCTATGATTTCTTTAAACTGCCTGAACGTTTGTACATTTATGATACTGACAGGGAAAACAGGATAATTTCATTGCTCAGGGACCGGGACGGAAATGCTTTATTACCTGAGTTTGTTTATGATGAATTTTTTAAGACTGATACACGGTATACTTTTGACATCACCGATTTTATAAATCAGGAGCTTTCAGATAGATATTTTGATGTGGAACACGGCCTTTTGATCTCGCTTGAGCAGAACAAATTTCTCTCGACCCTTGACAGACTGGTCATTGAGGGAAGGAATCCTCCCGTTAAATTAAGGGTTTATTATTTAACTTATTAAACTGACTATGCATAAGGTGGTTAAAATAAATGCCCTGGTATTAATTTTTATTATATCACTGGTTCATGACCTAAAAGCACAAACTACTTCATCTCCTTATTCAGTTTTTGGTCTCGGCTATCTGGAAGGAAACAGTCTGGGGTCATCGAAGGCGATGGGGGGAACCGGTATAGCATTTCTTTCGGATAGATCCATCAATCTTCTCAATCCTGCCTCGTACAGTGGCCTTGACAGCCTTGTTTCAATATTTGAACTGGGGTTGTTCGGAAAGTATACAATGTTTAAAAGCAAAAATGACAATCAGTCACAGGTAAATGCAAATCTGAAGTATGTTGTAATGGGATTCAGACTATCTCCCTGGCTTGCAACGAGCTTTGGCTTTGCTCCCTACAGTTCGGTCGGATACAACATTAATACTACAGCATCTGTTGAAGGGACCAATCAGAAATATGCAAAATCGTTCACGGGTGAGGGCGGCGTTAACCAGGTCTATCTGGGGGGCGCAGTGAAACTGATCAGGAATCTTTCCGTGGGGGTTAATGCAGCTTATCTTTTTGGCAATATAACCAGTACTGAATCCGCTGAAAGTTATTTCTATTCCCTTCAGAATATTACCTATTTGTCAAACGTCACATTTGATTACGGGTTGAATTACGGATTCGCGATAAAGAACTGGAATTACAACATAGGACTTACGTACGGCAGCTCAAAAGCATTGAATACAAATAACGTAACAACAATCCGGACTGCCTCTGAAAGTGAGACAATTAAGGGCCGAAGCCATAAATACAGCATCCCTCAGCATTTTGGAGCCGGTATAGCAGTAGGGAAGGAGTATTTCAGAGCAGGTATTGACTTTGAAAGAAGCCAATGGGGTGAAGTCGATTTTTCAAATCCGCTGCTGAGGACAAGAAACAGCAACAGGTACTCGTTCGGGGTTGAGTTTCCTTCACAGGGACTGACAAAAGGAACAAGCAGAATGATCCTGTACAGGTTTGGAGCGGAATATCGTGAATCTTACCTTGTTATTGACAATGCGCCGATAAATTACAGGGCGGTATCATTTGGTGCAGGAGTACCGTTATCAGGCTTTTTAAGTGTCATAAACATGTCACTTGAATTAGGTCAGAATGGTACCGTAAACAAAGGACTCTTCAGAGAGACTTTTGTAACTCTGCATATTGATATGTCATTGCGTTCCATTTGGTTTATGAAGAAGAAATATGATTAGGATTTCAGATCAGATTCCTGTTTACAATGCTAAAAAAGGTTGTCCGGAATGATTCTCCTATCGGGATGCGCTGATTCCCGATTACTATCCTGCTGTTTTCAATCATCTCTATTTTATCGATCGACACGATGTAAGATTTATGGACTCTTAAGAATCGGTCTGCCGGGAGTTTTTCCATGATATTCTTCATGGTAGTCTTTGTAAGGACCAGCTTCCCGTCAGTGTAGATCTTTACATAATCCTTTAACCCTTCAATATACAGGATATCTTCAAGGTTCACACGGATTGTGCTGTACTCGACCTTGACCATGAGAAATCCGGGCAGGATGGCAGGAATTTCTTCACCCGGAGTATCGGCGGGCAATTTCAGACTCAGCAACTGAAATGCTTTGCTTACTGATCTTGAAAATCTGTCAAATGCAATTGGCTTAACGAGATAATCGACGGCATTATTCTCAAATCCTTCAAAGGCATACTCTTTATATGCCGTTGTGAAAATTACCATCGGAGGGTTATACAGCGACTTCAGGAATTCAAAACCCGATATCTGAGGCATCTTGATTTCGAGAAAAATCAGGTCGACCTGTTCGTTGTTAAGAGTCTGAACCGCTTCAAAAGGATTGATAAATGTACCAAGCAGATTAAGGTGCTTGATTTTTGAGCAGAATTCCCTGATGATGTCCAGCGCAAGGGGTTCATCATCAATGGCGATGCAATTTAATGATCTGTTCATTTTTCAAAGTTAATCCAGAAATACAAGAAAACATACACACTTTAACACCCCCTGCCCCATAGCCGTCAACCCAAGAAATAGGATAGATTATGAATTGGACTGTATACAGCTGAGTTGCAATAATATACATTTCCCCTCCTTAAAAAAAGGAGGGGAAACTTATTTAGAGTAATTCTGCTAAATATAATTCTCAGTCTAAAACTGATTCTTAGGTTGACGGCTATACCCCCTGCCAAATGCCCCATGCCCTGCTTTGCCAGCCGAAGTTTTCTTTGACCTCCTTAGCTTCAGCAAAGGAGGTAACGTAGGCTGGTGCTCTTTACGATTTAACCTCTACGCTCGGCCCCCTCCCAGGAGGGGAGCCGAGGGGGTTCCGCCCTGTGCTCTGCGCCCTGAGCTCTGTGCCCTGTGCTCTGTGCCCTGTGCTATAATCGTCCCGGATAGACCTTCAGGGCTTCTGTCAGAACCTCCATGGCATTTTTAAGATCATCTATTTTCAGCACGTATGCAATCCTGACCTCATTTTTACCCGAGCCCGGAGTTGAGTAGAAGCCTGATGCAGGAGCCACCATCACAGTCTGGTTCTTATATTCGAACTCTTCAAGGAGCCACTGTGCAAATTTATCGGAATCGTCAACAGGCAGTTTAACAACTGTATAAAATGCTCCTTTTGGCTTAGGGCAGTAAACGCCAGGTATTTTGTTAAGAGCCTCAACCATATAATTCCGGCGGACAGTATATTCCCTGTTCACCTCTGAAAAGTATTCAGGCGGTGTATCGATCGAAGCCTCCCCTGCAATCTGCCCCAGTCCGGGAGGAGACAGACGAGCCTGTCCAAATTTGAGCGCCGTTGAAATAACCTCCTTATTTTTGGTTACAAGTGCACCTATCCGGACTCCGCATTCACTATATCTTTTCGATACTGAGTCGACAAGGATTACCTTGTCCTCAATTCCTTCAAGCTGCATGGCTGACAGATGCTCCGCACCGTCATAGCAGAAGTCGCGGTAGGCTTCATCAGAAAAGAGGAAGATATCGTGTTCCTTAACGATTTCCCTCAGGTGCAGAAGCTCGTCCCTGGAATACAGGTACCCTGTAGGATTGTTCGGGTTGCAGATAATGATTCCCTTTGTTTCGGATGTTATTTTCTTTTCTATTTCCTTAATAGGGGGAAGGGCAAAGTCATCCTTTATGTAAGATGTAACAGGGATAATTTTTACTCCCGAGGCAGTCGCAAACCCGTTATAGTTTGCATAGAAGGGTTCAGGCGTAATGACTTCTTCACCCGGGTTGACACAGGACAAAAGGGCAAAAAAGATGGCTTCAGAACCTCCTGTAGTGATCAGAATATCTGTATAATCCACATCAATTCCGATATTCCTGTAATAACCTGCCAGTTTGCGCCGGTATGATTCATTTCCGGCTGAATGTGTGTATTCAATTACTTTGAGGCCCAGGTTGCGGATGGCGTTAAGTGCAACATCAGGCGTCGGAATATCAGGCTGACCGATATTCAGGTGATATACTTTTCTTCCCTTACGTTTGGCTTCATCTGAATAGGGAGCCAGTTTTCTGATGGGAGAGGCGGGCATTGCCTTACCCCTGTCGGATATTGATGGCATATTTAAAAAAATTAGATCTTAAAGACATCTGCAAAAGTAAAGAAATAATGGGATTTCAGGGAGCTTAAGCAGCATTAATAGATTTCCCGAAGATCAACGCAAAAAAAGAAACTGAATGCGGGGAAACAAAAAATTTCCCGCTGATTTCGCAGATTCCTTCAGTTGTTGTCGGACTGGTGCTGAGTGCCCTCGCGACCAAAAAAAGAATTATGCCACAAAGTCGCTAAGACGCTAAGAAATCCGGAAAAAGAAAGACGTATTAAAAGACATATTAAAATTTAAAAAAAGACATATTAAAAGACATATTAAATTCAAAATATCAGTGAGTAATTGAAAATTATTTATACAGAAAAATGTCATTTTATCTCCGCGGAACTCCGTCCTAACTCCGTGGAACACCGTGGTTAATGGATTTCAGGAAACTTGATTACCACTAAAATACTCCCTCAGTTTTACACCTGCCGGGAACTCAGGTTAAACCGGCAGACCAAAAGACAAGCAGTCCAGTAGACTTATATGACTAATTTTTATAATTTTGCACTTCAATTAACAAATGAATTCAATTAGCACATTATAACATGGACATTCCTTCAAAATATGAACCCGGGAAAGCTGAAGACAAATGGTACGCCTACTGGATGAAACATGGATTTTTCAAAAGCAGACCTGATGACAGGGAGCCATATACAATTGTAATCCCACCGCCAAATGTTACCGGTGTTCTTCACATGGGACACATGCTTAACAATACCATTCAGGATGTTCTTATACGCAGGGCGAGGATGCTCGGGAAAAATGCATGCTGGGTTCCGGGTACCGATCATGCTTCAATTGCAACCGAAGCCAAAGTTGTGGCCAAACTTAAATCGGAAGGAATTGAGAAGCGAGATCTGACCAGGGAGGAATTTCTCGACCATGCCTGGGAATGGACCAACAAGCATGGTGGCATTATCCTCGAACAGCTGAAGAAACTTGGAGCTTCATGCGACTGGGACCGCACTCTTTTCACAATGGATGAGAAGAGGTATGTTTCTGTAATTAAGGTATTTGTTGATCTGTATAATAAAGGACTTATTTACAGGGGAGTAAGAATGGTTAACTGGGATCCGCAGGCCATGACAGCCGTTTCGGATGAAGAGGTCAATTATACTGAGGAAAAGTCAAAGCTGTATTATGTCCGTTACAAGATAGTGGGAGAGGATGATTATATAATGGTTGCAACCACACGTCCCGAGACAATCCTCGGAGATACTGCTGTATGTGCCAATCCGGCCGATGAAAGATACAGGCATCTGAAAGGTAAAAAGGTTATTGTCCCGATGGCCAACAGGGAAGTGCCATTTATTTTTGACGATTATGTTGATATGGAATTTGGGACAGGCTGTCTGAAAATAACTCCTGCCCACGATATTAATGACTATGAAATTGGACTCAGGCATAAGCTTCCGTCAATAGATGTTTTTAATGATAATGGAACAATAAGTGCAAATGCAGGGATGTTTGAAGGTGTTGACAGATTTGTCGCAAAAGATCTTGCTGAAAAGGAATTACGGCGAACCGGCAATCTTGTCAAAGTTGTTCCTTATAATAATAAAATAGGCCGTTCAGAACGTACCAATGCCGTTATTGAACCAAGGCTCTCAGTACAGTGGTTCCTGAAGATGAAAGATATTTCAAAGCCTGCTCTTGATGCTGTGATGAATGGAGATGTTCATATTCATCCTGCAAAATTCAAGAACCTTTACCGCCACTGGATGGAGAATGTCCATGACTGGTGCATCAGCCGTCAGCTGTGGTGGGGCCACAGGATACCTGCATGGTATTATACTGACAATGAGTTTGTTGTTGCGGAAGATATCATGAAAGCCCTTGATCTTGCAAGGGAAAAAAGCGGCAAGAAAAGTCTGAAGGAAACTGATCTCAGGCAGGATGAGGATGTTCTTGATACCTGGTTCTCATCATGGCTCTGGCCGATAACATCATTCGATGGCATAAACAATCCTGATAATCCGGATCTTAAATATTATTATCCGACAAATGATCTTATTACAGCTCCGGAAATACTCTTTTTCTGGGTTGCACGAATGATAATTGCAGGATATGAATACCAGGGTAAAAAGCCATTCAGCAATGTTTATCTCACCGGACTTGTCCGTGACCAGCAGAGAAGAAAAATGTCAAAATCGCTTGGCAATTCTCCCGAACCTCTTGATCTTATTGAAAAATATGGTGCTGATGGTGTAAGAGTCGGAATGATGCTATGTTCACCGGCAGGGAACGATCTTCTTTATGATGACTCCCTTCCTGAACAGGGACGTAATTTTGCCAACAAGATATGGAATGCCTTCAGACTTGTAAAAAGCTGGAAGGTTGATGAAAGATATTACTCAGCCTGAATCTTCAGCGGCTGCAGTTAAATGGATGAATGAAGTCCTTAAGAAATCAATTGCTGAAATTGATTCCAACTTCAAAAAATTCAGGATCTCCGAAGCTCTGATGAATTCTTACAAACTCTTCTGGGATGAATTTTCAGGATGGTATCTTGAGATCATCAAACCGGAATATAAGAAGCCAATTGACAGGCTGACCTATGAGGCAACAATTTCAGTCTTTGATAATCTTCTTCGTATTATTCATCCTTTTATGCCATTTATAACCGAAGAGATATGGCAGATGATCGAAAAAAGAAAAGATGGGGAAAGCCTGATGATAAGCAATATGCCTCATTCGAAAAAATTCAACAAGGATCTTGTTGCAAGGTTCGAAGTGATAAAGGAAACGGTCAGTGCCATCCGGTACACTGAGAAAGGAAAAACAGATCCCTGTCAGGGAAAGTGTTGAACTGAGGATCCGTGCAGAAATCAGCGAATTTGATACCAGCCTTCTTCCCGTGATTTCAAGGCTTTCCTACCTCTCGGAGGTGAAGTTTGTAAAGGAGAAGCAGGAAGGGGCATACTCATTCATGGTAAATACGACCGAATACTATATACCTCTGACAGGCACGATTGATATTGAAGGTGAAAAAACAAGGATCAAAGCAGAGCTTGAATACTACAGGGGATTTCTTTCATCAGTCATGAAAAAACTTGAAAATGAAAGATTTGTTAAGAATGCTCCTGCAAATGTTCTTGACCTGGAAAGAAAGAAAAAAGCTGATACCGAATCAAAAATAAATTCTTTGGAGGAACTGCTGAAAGGTTTATAACAGCTTTCTACGATTCATTGCGAGGGTTAATTCAAACAATTTTTGTTCATTTTTTGCTCGCCCAAAAAATGAACCAAAGAAAGGGCGCTGGAAACGAAAATTAAGTCTTTTTGTACGCCTGCTACACAAAGCCAGAAAGGCTCTACCAAAAAGGCTTAATTTCACACCGTTTCCGGTTTGCCATCGCACCCAAAGGAACAAAGTCTTTACAAAAGAATAGAGTTTTTGATTTTAAATGGCCTCAGAGAATTTTGGGAGACCGCAGTTCTGTTCAATGTATATCTAATCGGGAAGCAGGAGGTAAAAAAATATTTTGAAATCGAATAAGGCAATATCTTTTATTAAGGTAAGTAAATTAAGGTGCGATGGGAAAACCCAAAAATGCGCGAAATTAATGGCTTTGGGCCCTGGTTCGGGCCGGCCTGTGCGAAAACAAAGCCATTAATTTGTATTTTTGGGCGCCTTTTCTTTCGTCCTTTCTTTTTGCGTAAAAAGAAAGGACAAGAAAAATTTAACAGGGCGCTTCGAATTAGACTTAAGTTGGCTTCGCCGAGCTCGTCAGGCTAAAGTCCTCCTCGGTTCGCGCCGTTTCCAGTCTTCCACCGCACCAAGGATACTTAACATTGTCCAGCCACCCAAAGATGCAACTAAGCGAAGACCAGCTTAGGGGATCAGCTTCCTGACATAGTAATTCTGGTCAACTTCAGCCAGTTCCCAGCCTTCATTCAGGACCAGCTGCCATCCCACCCCATAGAAATGGTTCTTTTCAGCTTTAAATCCCTTGGCTGTTATGCGCATGAGTTTGTAGTTGTTGGAAACAAGGCACCCGACCTTATCGACAGTGAGCTTTCCCCAGTTATCAGATACCCTCATTGAGGAGTATATGGTTCCAAGTGTATCAAGGGGATTTACATCCTCAGGTTCGAAGTCAAAGTAGGGACTTTCAAGTTCAAGATAAACGACAGGCTTTTCAGTGAAATCACTGAGCTGCTCTTTCAGGTTCTTTTCGATTACCTGCTTTCTTGCCTCTTCTTCATTTATAATTTCATCAAAGCTGTAGCTTATCGCAATGCTTCCCGCAACATCCCTGCAGACCCGGGGCAGCTCAATGTTGTAAAGCTCCTTTACAAGATTGCCCAGGTCAATCTTATCAGTTGTTATCGTTTTAAAGTCAAAACCCTTATTATACAACAGTGTGGCATAAAGGGCTCCATCTATATTTCCGTAGATGCGCGCATATGAAGGTAAAGAGTAAATTCTGTCAAGATATTCAAAAAGTCTTGTCTTATATGCTTCGGGAGACTGAGCCTCAAAAAGTGTATACGTAAATGTTGCAAGCCCTTCATAGGCTTCGAACTGGTTTTCAAGATCCGCATATTTAGGATATGTTTCACGGTTGGAGCCTCTGAAAATAAGGGCATCCCTTATCGCAAGCATCTGTTCTTCCCCTTCTGAATTAATTGCTTTCCTGAGGGCTTTCCATTCAAGCTTTAGCCAGATCCTTGAATCCTTTTCATCCATAATGGTGACATTGAAGCTTGTTGAACCAATTCCGATCGATTGCTGGTACCCGTGGAAGAGGCTGTGAATTGCCCTTGATGTGATCCTGTATGGGTCTTCCTCAGCAGGAAGCGGTACCAAACCAAATAATGTCCCTCCAATTTCAACGGCTGTGGTCCCTATAATGCTTTCCCTTGGATAAACACCGGTATAGACTCCGTCCTTAAGCTTGAGAATTCCGTTTGCGTCTGGTTTATCAGCAATTACCTTCCTGCTTGTCCTGTCAACAAACATTACCGGACCAATAATATTCTTCCCCCATAATTTTCCGCCATCCCTGTTACAAAGATCCCCGATCATTTTGAAATATGCTGTAGCCTTTTCAGGAGTCAGATAAGTCTCCTCCACATTTTCCCTGCAGCTGAAGTTCAAAACGAGAATAATAAAATAAATCCACTTTTTCATTTTACCGGATTGTTGGCCCAAAAATAAATAAATTTTTCGCAAATGGTAGAATATTGATGCTCGCAAAGAAAAACTTACACTGAGGTCCACAGAGGTATCACAGAGCTCCACAGAGGGACAATGAGCACGGTTAGGTACTAACTCTGTGGGCCTCTGTGACTTCCCTGCCTGCCGGCAGGCAGGTCTGTGGAACTCTGGGTAAGTTCTTAATTTCTTTGCATCTGTAACTTTAATGGCTTTTCAGAGTTATTATTTATGAAGTTACTATAGAATTTTATAAGTGGTTCAATGAAAAGGATCTTGTTGAAAAATTGTTAAACAAAAACGACGAGATTAGCAGACTTGTCAGGCAGTTTCTTCACTGCAGCTGACTTTTCCATTCCTTTCGGTCTCAATCCCGATAGCATCTTTTATGCTTACATTCAGTTCGAAACCAATAAGGAGCGCAATGGAATTGAGGTACAGCCAGATCAGTATTACCATCAGGGTTCCGATCCAGCCGTAAAACTTATTGTATGGTCCATATGAGTTAACATATGCTGAAAAACCAAGTGAAGTAATTATGAACAAAATTGTTGCGAGGGTAGATCCCGGAGAGATGAATTTGAAATCTCGTCTTTTGGCCGGAGCGAGGTAATATAAAAAAGAGATGGCCAGAAATAGGAGAAGTACAACCACGATCCATTTGAGGAGAATAAGAACGGAAATAACAAGGCTTTTTTCAAGTATCTCAAGCTCAACAAGCCGGTTTACCGCCATTTTACCGAAGATTATCAGAAATCCTGCAATGGCTATCATAAAGAGACCTATAAGGAGAAGCAAGACTGAAACTTTCCGCTGATTGATCCATGACCTTGATTTAAAAGAGTGCGATGTCACAACAAATGCATGCAAAACCGCATGAATGCCATTTGTTGAAAAAATAATAGTGGCAACAAACATAAATAAAAGCAGGCTGCCACTTTTGTTTGTTACAATATCCACAATCGTTTTCTCCATCAGGTTAAAGGCAGTTACAGGAAGAATGCTTTCAAACAGTTTTATCAGCTCCTGCTGGAAGTTGGGAATCGGGATGAAGGGGATCAGTGTAAAAAGGAAAATTGTTGCCGGAAGTATTGCCATCAGCATATTAAATGCTATCGATGATGCCCTGGTAACCAGCACTCCTTTCCTGAATCCCTTTATAACAAATTTGATTACCTCTTTTATCGGGATGCCATCAAAACCGGGGAGGACCAGTTTACTGATTCCGGAATTTTTCCTGAACTTTCCGACACTTCTGGCAATCCGCATAAGTTATATGGCTTTTAAGCTCATGTCAAGGCTTCTTAAATGATGAGTAAGTGCCCCCACGGATATGAAATCAACACCGCATTCAGCGTAAGCTCTTATGGTTTCAAGGGTTATACCACCTGATGATTCCGTCTCGTAACGGCCACCGATAAGCCTTACTGCTGCCTTTGTATCGCTGATCCTGAAATTATCAAGCATGATGCGATCTACTCCTCCTGCTGCTAATATTCTTTTAACATCATCCAGATTCCTGGCCTCGATCTCAACCTTCAAATTTAAATTATTTTCCCTCAGATAGTTCTGTGTTTTTGAAATCGCAATTTCAATGCCGCCGGCATAATCGATATGATTATCCTTAAGCATTATCATATCGTATAATCCCATCCTGTGATTAAATCCGCCTCCGATCCTAACGGCTTCCTTTTCAAGGAATCTCATTCCCGGAGTTGTTTTACGGGTATCCAGGATCCTGGTTTTAAGGCCTTTGAGCCTGCCAGCATACAATCCTGTGGCAGTGGCTATGCCACTCATCCTCTGCATTATATTAAGGACCAACCGTTCGGATTTTAAAATTGACCGGCTTCTTCCGGATAATATGAAAGGCAATATCCCCGGGTCTGATACCCGACCCGTCCTCAATGAATTGATCAAATATCAAATCCCTGTCCACTATCCTGAAAACTTCTTTTGCTACTCTGCAGCCTGCAAGCAGCCCTTCTTCCTTGATCAGGAGCTTTGCTTTTCCGGTGGCATCTTCCGGAATACATGCCAGGGATGAATGATCCCCGTCACCAATATCTTCTTCGAGACTGTTAATTATGAATTCCCTTAGAACGCTATTTTTCATTATCGGGTTCAATCCGTATCTGATGAATCAACAGTTCCTGTCCAACTTTTTTAAGAAGAATATGCACTCTGAAATCACCCTTTTCAGTTTTGAGGTTGCCTATTGCATACTGAGCATCATTTCTTGCTCCCTGATGACGGATGATAAAATCTTTTGCCTGGTACTGCTAAAAAAGTCTTTCAGAATGGTCTCTGCAACATTCTTTTTATAGAAATCCTCCTTTTCGAGAACCAGAAGCTCAACAGTTGAATTCATAAATTTGGATAACTCTGAAGCATTCCCCGATTTTATGGCATTTGAAATTCCAGCCGGAATCTTGGCCTGTTCCTGATTTGTTGCGGTCAGGATGATTACCGCGAAAGTAACCGCTGCTGTGAAACTTATGAATTTCATATTTAATATTTTTCTGCTTTCAGGTTCAATACCAGCACAAATTTAAAATAATTTGCGTAAATAAAACCTGTTGACTGCGTTCATTGATATTATAATTACTCCTGCACGTTATATTTATTATTTTTGTAAATAGTGCAATGTCTTTTTCTATGCACAAAAGTCGGGCCAATAATTATGAAAATTGCATTATTGCAGATAGGAAAAACATCAGAAAAATATATATCAGAGGGTGCAGACATATTTACCGGTCGTATAAGAAAATATATTCCATTTGAAATTATTACACTCCCCGATTTAAGGAATACAAGAAATATGCCGCCTCAGGAACAAAGGCTCAGGGAGGGGGAAAAGATCCTCCGGTCGTTTACAGATGATGATTTTAAAATTGTTCTTGATGAAAATGGAAAGGAGTTTTCAACATTCGAATTTTCAGGCTGGCTCGAAAAGTTATTTATGCTGCCGAAAAAAAGAATTGTCTTTGTTATCGGAGGTCCATGGGGTCTTTCAGAAGAGGTTTATAAAAAAGCTGATGCACGGTTGTCTCTTTCAAGGCTTACATTTTCACATCAGGTGGTACGATTATTGTTTCTTGAACAGCTTTACAGGGCATTTACAATTATTAAGGGTGAACCTTATCATCACGAATAGCTGTTATAAAAGCGCTAAATGAAAAAAGGTAGATTTAAAATAATTCCGCTATGTCTGACTGTTGTTCTGATCCTTCTGGCGATTGGTGCTGAATCGGTCTATCTCGGTGATTTTGAATTCAGGTACAGGACAAGGAAATTTAACAGGATCCTGAGGGAGAAAGAGAAGATAATGGATGAATGCCTCAACGGAATGAAGCCCATCCTGGCAAAAGGAGAAAGCCACGGATCATTGTCGGAGACTAATCTTTTTTCAATAGCCGAACAGAACAGGATAACTATTCTTGAATATTTCGGGAATAAGCTGACTTACTGGTCAGACAATGATTTTGATGTACCTCTTTTTTTTAATGATACCCTCTTTTCATCACCCCTGATCTTTATTCAGAACGGGTGGTTCCTTACAGAGACAGTTCAGGCAGGAAATGAAAAAATTGTCGGCCTTCTAAGGTTTCGGAGTGATTACGGATTTGAAAATGACATAATTAAGAACGGTTTTTTAAAGGATTACGGAGTCTTCGGAAATGTTGGCTTCAGCAGGGATAAGAACGCATCTGAATTTAAAGTTTTCACCTCCAACGGAACATTCCTGTTCTGCCTATTATTCCCTGAGGTTAAAGTAGTAACACTCTTTATTTTCATCCCCCTGTTACTATGGGGGCTTTCATTCATTTTTCTGATCTGGCTCACTCTCGAATTTGTTAAGTATCCCGGCACCCGGAACCAGAATGCTTTGGCTCTGATCAGTTGCGGAGCAATATTCCTGACAATCTATCTATTAATTCTGCTCACCCGCAAGCCGGCTGTTTTTTTCCTGACAGATCTTTTCTCACCATACCGTTATACCATGAATGCGGCCATCCCTTCACTGGGACACCTTACTCTGGCAAGCATTCTTGTAGCGGCATTCTCTTATGTGCTCTATCTTTATCTTCCTGTCAGGGAAAAGATTACAAAAACACCATGGACTGGCACCCTGCGTCTTACGATGTTACTTGTTCCCGGTGCCTTGTTATTTACATTGTATCAGCTTGTTTTCAGCCATTTAATATTCAGCTCAAATATTAATTTTGAGACCTTTAAAGTGCTTGATCTCAACCTCTTCAGCCTGACAGGTTTCATTTCGCTCGCCCTGCTTTTCTGCCTTCCCATGCTTTATGTCATGAGAGTTATTAACGCCGTAAAAAATACTGAATCAAAGACAGTTATTTATGGAATACTATTATCATCCCTGTCTTTTCCTGCTTTCTTCTTCAGGAAGCCAGAAATGCTGCTTTCAATCCTGCTTTTGTATTTTCTGATTACTGCGTATATGGTTTTTTGGACAATCCCGGACAGGGTTATTCAATCAGACAGTAATATTTGCGCTCATTTTCGCATTGTATTCTCTTTTCCTTATTACAGTTCTGTCTGAAAAGAAGACGGAAGAAAATATAAAAATACAGTTAGTTACCTACTCCACGGAGAATGATCCGTATGCCGAGCATCTTTTGCTTGATATCTGGCCCCAGATATCCCAGGATTCCATTCTCAGACAGCTGATGGATGTTTCCTATTTTGAAAAGGGCGATGTAGATAAGATTTCAAACTATCTGCATTCAAAGTACTTTACCGGGTACTGGGGGAATTTTACTTTCAATATTGTCCTGTGTATGAGGGAGGATTCACTCAGGATAGGGGAAAGGAATGAAAGGTACGAAGATTGTTTCAGGTTTTTTGATGATAAGGTACTTTTGAACGGACATCAGCTTACGGGTACCGGGTTTTATTTTATGGATAACAACCATGGAAGATCCAATTACCTGGGGAAGGTGTACTTTGACTATGACAATGTAAGGAAAAACGGGCTTTTTATCGACCTTTACAGTGATATCAATGTTTTCCAGCCAGGCTATTCTGAGATTTTACTTGACAAAAAATATCACAGTTATGCAAGGCTGAAGGAATATTCGTTTGCCAAATATATCAACGGAGACCTGGTCCTGAGCACAGGCGATTTTCCGTACAACAAAACAGATTCGGAATATTTGGGCAAGACCGACGATTACAGGCTTTTCAAGGCTGATTCATTCCGGCATGTGCTTTACCGGAACGGAAACGTTACAGTGGTTATAAGCAAACCGGCGATCACGGCACAGGACATTATTATTTCTTTTGCATACCTGTTTGCATTTATTTTTATTTTTTCAAACCTGATAGTCCTGCTGACTAAAAAGCACGTCACTGAAGACGCCCGTTAGTTTCAATTTCAGGCAGAAGCTGCAGCTCTCATTTATAAGCATACTGCTTGTCTCCTTTACCCTTATTGGAATTGTGATAGCATCCCTTGCGATAAAGCAGTCTCAGACCAAACATTATGAAAACATCAAAGAAAAGTTGAATTCGGTTTACGTGGAACTTGAAAGCAGGCTATCAATGGAAACGAGCCTTCGCCGCGACTGGAGAACCAACACCTACAGCTCGCTGGATGAATTACTTGTAAATCTCTCGAATATTTTCAATACTGATATTAACCTTTATGATCTGAGCGGGTATCTCCTGGCTACATCACGACCTGAAATATTTTACCGTAACCTTACCAGTCACAGGATGAATAATATGGCATTTACAAACTTCCTGGTGGACCTTAACCGGAGTGAGTTCTTTCAGGAAGAAAAGGTTGGTAATCTGGACTATCTTTCGGCATACATTCCTTTTTATAACAGGGATAATCAGATTCTGACGTATCTCAACCTCCCGTATTTCAGAATGCAGAGTGTACTTGCCAAGGAAATATCAAATATGATTGTTGCAGTTATTAACTTCACCCTGCTTCTGATAGTAATTGCAATGAGTCTGGCGGTATTTATAAGCGGCCGTCTGACAGCCCCCCTGGCCCTTATCAGCAGCAGGCTTGCTTCGGTTGAACTTGGCAAGAAGAGTGAGCATCTGTCATACAAGGGCAGTGATGAGGTAGGAGATCTTGTAAAACAGTATAACCGGATGGTTGATGAGCTTGACGAAAGTGCACAGAAGCTCGCCCGTTCAGAAAGGGAATCTGCCTGGCGGGAGATGGCAAAACAGATAGCTCATGAAATCAAGAATCCGCTGACACCGATGAAGCTAAATGTCCAGCAACTCTTCAAATCGTGGAAGGACGGCGTTCCCGGTTTCGAAAAGAAACTTGAGAAATTTACCAGGAACCAGATAGAATATATTGACAATCTCTCTTCCATCGCTACGGCTTTTTCATCCTTTGCCAAAATACCTGAACCGGTCCCGGTAACTGTCGATCTGATTGAACAGATCAGGACAACTCTGGAGCTCTTCAAGAACAGCGATAATATATCATTCAGGCTGGGATGGCCCCATCAGGGGAAGATATTTATCCATGCCGACAGGGAACAGGTCAACGGTATCTTTTCAAACCTTATTAAAAACAGCATACAATCAATACCTGCAGACAGGGAGGGCATAATTAAAGTCAGCCTTGATGAAGGACAGAATAAGGTTGTTGTTTCTGTGGCGGATAATGGTATCGGTATTCCTGATTCATTGCAGAAAAAAATGTTCACGCCTAACTTTACCACCAAATCATCAGGAACCGGACTTGGCCTTTCAATAGTAAAAAGATATGTTGAGAGTGCAGGCGGCAGGATATGGTTTGAATCGGAGGAAAATAAAGGATCGGTCTTCTATGTTGAATTCCCGTTAATAAGTTCTGATCAGATACCCTGAGATCATTGGCCAACTTAAATTAACTTACCGTTTTTTCAATTATTTAGCAATTTTAGCGTTTATTTAGAAGTTCAACCCGGACTTTAATGAAGAACGACCCGACCTGTCATATCAATAAGCTGATTATCACCATACTAATACTGTCTCTAACCGGGATCTATTCCTTAACGGGTCAGGAGCCAATCAGCGGCGTTATAAACAGTTATGCCAGGGTAAGTACTATTGCTCCGGGGTATGTTATACTGGGTACTCCATCCCAGGCAAGCCTTTTCACGGCAGGGGATTACGTACTGCTTATCCAGATGCAGGGGGTCGGGATACAAACGGCCCAGGATACCTATGGTACGAATGTGCAGGCCAGATTCGGAGTCCCGGGCGGGTATGAATTACTGATCATTCAATCAGTCAATACGATAAGTGGCAGGATAGATTTTACAAGGAACGTTTATATAAACAACTTTAATGTAGCCGGAAATATCCAGCTGATCCAGGTACCTTTTTATAATTCACCGGTTGTTACCGGAGTACTGGGAAGCCAGCCCTGGAACAGTGCAAACGGGACCGGTGGTGTTCTTGCAATGATGGTCAGCAGGAAGCTTACCCTTAATGCTGATATTGACGTTACAGGACAAGGATTTGCGGGAGCTGCAGGAGTAAGCGGAATAGGCGAGTGTATTAATATAAATGTACTGAATAATCAGGATTCATACCCGCTGACATGGAATAATTCCGGTTTAAAAGGTGAAGGTGTGGCTATTCATGATCAATTCGGGGCTCTTTTATATCCTAATCATGCAAAAGGACAGGGCCCGAATTTTACAGGTGGGGGCGGAGGCAATGGAAGGTTTTCGGGTGGTGGCGGCGGCTCCAACCGCGGGAAGGGCACTACAGGCGGTCTTGAAAATGGCCTTCAATGCAGCAATGATCCACGCGATGGCGGCTTTGGTGGTATGAACATTATCGGGACAATTATCAGAGATGGAATTTTTGCCGGTGGCGGAGGGGGGGCTTCAACCCAGGCAACCGGATCAACAGCATCAGCAGGCGGTAACGGGGGCGGAATTATCATCATAATTGCAGATACTATAATCGGGAATAATCATTTATTAAAAGCGAATGGCTTAACCGCATTAAATTCTGTTTCAGATGCCGGTGGCGGAGGTGGAGGAGCCGGCGGTTCCGTGGCTCTCTTTTTCCAGGAATTTTCAGGACAGATGGGCATAACTTCTAACGGAGGCAATGGCGGCACTAATGGTGGCAGTTTTGGTGAGGGCGGAGGCGGTGGCGGAGGCCTGATCTGGTTGAGTTCATCATCGATTCCGGCAGCTATTACGAGTGCATCAGTCGGCAATGGTACTCCGGCGCCCACAGTTCCGGCAGACGGTATCGGTGAAATCAAGTATAATTTCTCCCCAAATCTTAACGGATTCCTGTTTAATTCCGTATGGGCAGCTGTAAGCGGGAACAGGATCGATTCAGTTTGTTCAAACATGCTGTACGGTCAGATAATAGGGACAAAGCCGGTTGGTGGCACACCTCCCTATACTTTCAGGTGGGAGAGCAGCACAACATCGGCGACTGCCGGGTTTGCACCAGCCCAGGCGCCAAATAACCTCCAGCATTACACTCCCCCGTCGCTGCTGACGCAGACAACCTGGTTCAGAAGGGTTGTGACTGACAACAGTACGCCAAGTATAATTACTGACATAAGTTTGCCGGTAGAGGTTGTGGTTCATCCTTTTATAAAAAACAATGTTATAGGAGATCCCGATACGCTATGTTATGGGCAGGATCCTTCACTGCTTAGTTCCCGGCTGACCTTACAGGACGGGAACGGTATTTATGCCTTTAACTGGGAATCAAGCACGGACAATGTTTCCTTTACGAATGCAGCTGCTACTGCAGAAAGCTTTCTTCCTCCCGGGGCTATGACGCAGACGACATGGTTCAGGCGTAAGGTTACTTCCGGATCGTGTGTGAATACCAGCGCTTCTATAAGGATCAATGTTCTTGAACCAATCAGCAATAATTCAATTTTAACTCCTCCCCAGGAGATCTGCGAAGGAATGACATTCTTAAACCTTGAAGGGACAGTTGTACCGGCCCTGGCAGGCGGAGACAACAGCTATAGTTTCAGGTGGGAGAGAAGTGCGGACGGGTCAAACTGGTTTACTGCCACAGGAATAATCAATACTGTAAACTACAATCCTGATGAAAATGCTGCGCCCTTCCCGGGGCAGGAATATTACAGAAGAGTAGTATTTTCAGGAAGCGGGAATGTCTGTGTTGACAGAAGCGGATCAGTTCTTCTGAGCGAATACCCTGTGATTACCAATAACTCGATTGTTTCAGGTGATCAGACTATCTGCTCAGGGGCTGTCCCGCTTCAGCTGACAGGTTCAGCTCCACTGAACGGCAAAGGCGCCGGAACTTATACTTTTACCTGGCAGGATAGTACTAAGAACCATTCATGGACTGATATCCCGGGTTATGTTTCGGTACCAGGCCAGGATATTCTTCCCCCTGCACTTACTGATACAACCCGCTACCGCAGGATTGCTTACTCATCAGCCTGCAGTAATATAAGCAGGTCGATAATTGTAAATGTCCATAAGCCAATTTCAAATAATACAATTTCACTTCTTGCGGGTGGACTTACCGATACCACGATATGTGACGGTGCAACACCTCACCGTTTTATTGGATCAGTGCCGTCAGGAGGGACAAATATAGCCGGAGATTATGTTTACCAGTGGTCATCTTCTCCTGACAATACTGCATGGTCGGATATTACAGGCTCCTCAGATGGCCGGTTTTATCAGCCTGCAGCGCTGTCATCAACAGCGTGGTACAGAAGAAGGGCTACATCGGGACAGTGTTTTTCGGAGAGCATCCCGGTAAAAGTAACAGTGCTGCCGCTGATCAGGGATAATACAATATCCGTGGACCAGACGGTATGCAAGGACAACATTCCCGCTCCGCTGACGCAGGCTGCAGGTGCAGCTATTTCAGGCGGGGCTGGTTCAGGTTCCTATTCTTACTTCTGGGAAGAGAGCATTAACGGAACAACATGGGCTCCTGCGGCAGGAACAAACAATAATTCAAACGGAAGTTACCAGCCGATTGTCATGAAAAGAACAATGCAATACCGGAGAAATGTAACTTCAGGTGCAAACGGCTGCTGTCAAGCACCTCCAATATTCTTGAGCTTACTCTTGATTCATTGCCGCCCGGATCAACAATTAATGCAGGACCCGATACCACAATCTATTCATTTGATCACATAGTCAGAATGAAAGCCGATCCGGCATTTACCGGAGGTACAGGCAAGTGGACCCTGCTTGAAGGATCAGGTAGCTTTGAAAATGATACTGAGAACGATACAAGGGTGAATGGCCTGGAAAAGGGAATGAACAAATTCCTGTGGACTGTTACAAAAGGAGCCTGCAAACTGGAGGATATGGTCGTCGTCAATATTTCTGACATTGTTATTCCGGAAGGTTTCTCACCCAATAATGATCCCGGTGGCTATAACAATACATTTGTGATTAAAGGACTTGATCTGCCAAATCAGGTTGCTGAACTTGTAATTATAAATGGCGCGGGAGCAGAAGTCTTCTCAACCTCCAACCGCAATGGCAATGAATGGCATGACTGGGATGGAACGAATTCAAAAGGAACTGACATGGCTGAGGGCACTTATTACTATCTGCTGAAGATTACCTCGAAGGGAAACGGCCAGGTATTTAAGAAAAGCGGATTCATTGTATTAAAACGATATTAAGGAATGTTTGATCGCAGGAAATATCTGACATTATTTGAAGATCACTTTTGCATGAGAATTGCAGGTCTTTCCATGCTATTCCTTTTTTTAATAAATGTTGCTGAAGGCCAGAATATTCCGGATTCAGCGAGAATAAATCTCGGATTTCCTGTTTACAGCCAGTATCTGCAGAATGGTCTTGTTATAAATCCGGCCTATACAGGTACCAGGGAGGTTTTAAGCAGTTCATTGTCATACAGGATGCAGTGGATGGGCACTAAAGGTTCGCCTCTTCTTCAGTCTGTCTCATTTCATTCACCACTTAAGAATGATAAGGTGGCACTTGGACTTCTGGCTCAGTTCATGCAGTATGGGACAACAAAGACTACAAGCATTTATGGAAATTATGGATATCACATCAGGCTTAAAAAAGGGAAGCTTTCATTCGGACTGAAAGCCGGAGTCGATCTGTCGAATACTGATTATACAGGATTGCTGCTGATTGATCCGGATGATCCTGTGTTCAAAACTAACGATAAACCTCTTTTGCTACCTAATGTCGGGGCCGGAATTTACTATTTCGAAGACAGATTTTTTGCCGGACTTTCAGTTCCGTCTTTTCTGAATTACCGAAGGAACAGCAATGGGACTGCAACGCCGTATCATAGTTTCAGCCAGTATGATTTTCTCATCTCAGCCGGAGCCCTTTTCTCTGTTAGCCCGCTCCTGAAATTAAAGCCATCGGTCTTAATTGATTACTCACTTGACGAGACGAGGAAATTAAATCAGTTCGATGTGAACGGTAATTTTATTATAGCTGATCTTATCTGGGCTGGCGGTTCGTGGAGATTTTCGGAACAGGTGGCGGTCGCAATAGTGCAGGTTCAAATCAACCAGCAGCTGATGTTCGGCTTCTCATATGATTATCCTGTAGGAAGGATGAATTCATATTCAAAGGGATCGACTGAATTTATACTGAGATATGAGTTCCGGTACAAGTGTAAGTGCGGCAAATCCAAGGTATTTCTGATTCTCATGAGATTAAAACCCGCCATAATTATATTAATATTCTTTGCAGTTTCTGAGGGCAAAGGACTTCTGGCCCAGGAAGCATCTGTTTATAAAGTTGAACGTCTCCCATTGAATTCCGGACCGTTCAGTGAAATATCCCCTGTAATGGTCCGGGATGGTATCATCTTTTGTTCCGACGCCGGACCAGCGGTATTGTCGACCGCACATCATTTGATAATCGAAGGCTATACAATATATATATAGCTGAAAAGAAAGATACCACCAGACTGGCAAAGGCCGCTTGAAATAAAAAGCGAAAGGAGCTCACTGTTTAACAGTGGTCCGTTATGTATTGCATCTGACGGGAAGACAGTATATTTTACAAGTGAAATTGAAACCGGAGAGCCATCAAAGAGCAGAAGATTCAGGAATCGCAGCGGAATATTTACAGGAACACTTACCGGGAATGAGTTGGTGTCGATACAGCCTTTCAAATTTAACAATCCTGAATATAATCTTGGGCAGCCTTCAATAAGCACCGATGGAAAATCCCTTTTCTTTGCTTCCGATATGCCCGGAGGACAGGGCGGATCTGATATTTACTATTGTGAAATTATTAACAATGAATGGAGTAATCCTGTCAATCTTGGACCGGCTGTAAATTCACCGGGGACAGAAAATTATCCATTCATCCATTCATCGGGAAAGCTCTATTTCACCTCCGACCGCCAGGGAGGAATCGGCGGGCTCGATGTCTGTTTACTTCATTAAATAGATAATTCATGGGAGGTTCCTGAAAGGCTTTCCGAACCTGTAAATTCCCCGTCGGATGATTTTGCTTTTGTGGCCCAGTCCGATCTTCAGAAAGGTTATCTTCTCATCAAACAGGCTAAGAAATGATGACATTTATGAATTTATAACAACAATAATCCGGAAATCTTCATGCAATCCTCTGGAAAAGAATAATTACTGTTATGAATTCGTGGAGGAGAATGCAATTAAATACGACACGATGCCTTTCCGCTATGAATGGAGATTTGGAGACGGGAAGGATGCCGTTGGTGCAAGGGTGGAACATTGTTATTCCGGACCCGGAACCTATAATGTTCAACTTGATGTGGTTAATCTTGTAACAAAAGAAAGTAACAGTTAATGAAAAATCAGAAATTCTTATAGTAGAGGATATTGAACAGCCTTATATTTCCTGTCCCGAAGTTTCTGCTACCGGCAGCCCTGTTAAATTTAAGTGCCGACAGCACGAACCTTCCGGGGTGGGATATTTCTCGGTACTACTGGAATTTTGGGGATGAGACAATCGCAATCGGGAAGAATGTTGAAAAGATATATTCTCGGCCCGGGTACTTATAATATACAGCTTATAGTGACAACAAAGCCTGAGACAGGTGGAATAGTCAGGGAAGCATGTGTTTCAAAAGATATTTTGATTAAACAGCAACCCTGAAAATGAAAATTATTATTTTTGGTAATTAATGAAAGTTAATGCTTCAGTATATAAAGATCCTTTTTCTGACTCTTATTTCCGCGAATTTCGTGGCTGGATATTTTTGGACAGGCTGTTCCCGGAAAGGATGAAAACATACCTTTCCTCGTCACTTTTGGCAAAAATGGAGAGACTTCATGGGGTGATGATGATTTCAGTTCAATATTTTTCTTTACGATCCCAAAAGATTACAACCGCCAGTTTTATATTAAAGTTTTTGATCCTGATGGCGGTGGTGAGAATGATGAAATACAGGGAATATGGGATTCAAGGACTATGTTCTCGGTATACGGCGGGAAAGGTGTTGATCCTGACAAAAACCTTGCAGTCAAGGGGTCTGAAACAAGGAGATAATTTCAAAAGCGGAAACCTTCTGGCATCAAGGGTATTTGGAAATGAAGCCCGGTATGATAATAATTATTATGCTTTCGGACCTTTTAATCCTACCGAAGGAGATTATAATGAAAAATGGAAAAGTTACATTTTCAAGATTGTATGTGAAGGAATAACCGGAGATGACGGAAATCTGTACAGGTATTTTCTGAGCCGTGATGCCAACAGCGATCTTCCGATTGAAGGCGCCAATGCATTTACTTATGAATATACATTCAGAATGTGGAACGATACAAAAAGTGTTGCACATATTTACCCGTATGTCGATACCGGAATAGTATCAATAAAGCAGAGGAACTTTGACTGGGATGATGATGGGGCAATTCTGGTGGTTTCAACATATAAGCAGGGGATATCGGTTCCTATCTCAAATGAAGATGATTATGCTGAGTCCAGGAATTCCGGTTGAACACGCAGGAGATCGGCAAATCACTTGATTTTCAGTTTCATAAAAAACAGGATACTTGTAAGAAACAATAATGTTGTTGTTTCACTTGAAAACCAGCGAGGCGATGCCCTTCAGTTCTTCAGTTCACCAATTGGCGGAGTTCCGGTTTACCAGCCTGTAACGAGGATCAGAAAAATTCAAAAATAATAGGGAAAGCTTAAATAAGGCTTATAATCATGCGTAAAATCAATATCAGCACCTTTGTGTGCTTATTTTTATTTTCAGGTAGTCAGTCGGCCAGGCTTACAGGTTTAGAAACTATGGGCTTGAAAATAACCTTCCGAGCGAGGTTATTTATACAATTAACCAGGATAACAGAACGGTTATCTCTGGGTAGGAACCACCGAAGGGCTTTCAAGGTTTGACGGCTTTGAATTTTTACAAAGTACAATTCCCGGATTCCATCAGCAGGGCGTTATCCAACTGTCTCCCTGAAAGATAAAAAAGGAATATCTGTGGTTTGGATGCAATGACGGCACTCTTTTTTATTCAGCCGGCAGGGATCTCAAACAGGTTACACTTCCAGATTCATCAGGAACAGGCATAAGTTCAATACTTGAAGGTCCTGATGATTTTATATATGTCATTGCCCAGAGAAAACCTATCTTCAGAATCAATCCTGGAAAACCTTCAGAAGTCGTGACAATCTCTATGAGTACTGACCCCAACATGTTTTCAGCCTGTTTTTCAGCTGGCGGAAACTTTCTTATAGGAACACAGGAAAACCTGATGATCTGTAAATTTGAAGGGGATTCAATCGTTGTAAAAAGTGTTGTTGAGGGCTTTGACTATTCCCGGATAATGTCAATAAATGAGTTGACTGACAGCAGAGAATTCATAATTGGTACTGATGGAAACGGCATTTATAAGCTGACGATAAGCGAAGGAAAATACAATTTATCGCGTTTCAACGGATACCCGTTACTTGAATCTCTGACAGTAAGATCAGTCACTCGTGATTCGCAGAATAACTTCTGGGTATCTGCCTCAGGAACAGGTGTTATAAAAATGCAGTTCCTGAGCAACAGTGATTCACTTATCTCTGTACAGTCCTGTTAAATACGGAATCGGGACTTGCAGGAGTTAATGCCAACCTGGTTTACCGGGATTCGGGAGGAAATATCTGGATAGGCTTTAATGGGGATGGGCTTTCGATGCTTCATACTGATTCCTTTGAATTCAATACCCCGGGAACCAATGGCAATCCAAACAATATAATTTTTTCGGGCAAGCTGAGAGGAAGATTATATTCTTGGCACTCCTTCAGGATTCTATGTCTATGATTTAATGAACAGAAAAGCTGAATCTTTCACTCCTTTTTCAAAACTGGCAGGAAGGAACGAGATCAGCTCCTATTATATTGATAATGAAAATAATCTCTGGATCGGAACCAAGGGAAGCGGACTCTTTGTAAGGAACGAAGCGGGGAGTTATAAGCCAGTTTTACAGATCGGGTGATTCAGGCGCGGATTACATAAGTGATATTAAGATAGATGGGGATAAAATCTGGCTTGCCACGCTTAATGGAGTAAATATAATTTCAAGGAAAAACAGGACCAGGTTGAAGAAGTTACAATACAAATAATGGATTTCCTCATAACAGCATAAATCAGGTCCTGCTTTTGGAGGATGGAAGCGGTTATATTGCCACTGAAAGTGACAGGTTGAACAGGATTGATCCTGATTCGGGAATAATAGTTTCCGATGCAGTGATGTATGGTACTCTTTTAAATAAGATCACCGGTATTGCCAAAGGACAGGAATGGAGCTATCTGGGCTGCAACTCATGGCAACGGAGTCTTTGAATGTTACAGGGATTCAGTGAAATCAATAAGCACCGCCAACGGATTTCTGTCAAATTACACATACAGTATTCTTGCTGATAAGGATAATAACATCTGGATCGGCCATGAAAGAGGGTATTTCAAGGTATAATCCGGAAACGGGACTATTAAAAGTCTATGAGACCGATTTTGCAAAGGGAGGCTTATGCAATATGAACGGTATTGTATGAATCGCCTGACGGTAAAATATTTATCGGAACAACCGAAGGTCTTATAATATATGACAGGATCAAAGGATGAGAAAATCTCATGATGGCTCCTGTAAACAATATTAATTCGGTTACGATAAATGATGTTGATTATCCTTATCAGCCATCATACTCCCTTCCGTACAAGAAACGGTATACAATCAGAGTAAATTTTACAGGCATAAATTTCACGTGATCCTGAAAAAGTATATTACAGCACTTTCCTTGAAAATTATGATGATGACTGGACAGAAGAATCTGCATTCACGGGAAGTCACATATAACCTGAGCGATGGAAAGTACAAGTTCAATCTGTTATCCGTAAATGAGGATGGACTGACTCAGGAGAATCCGCTTACGTTTGAGATAAATATTAAAGCAGCCGGTCTGGAGAACATGGTGGTTTATCCTGTCACTGATCGGTGTTGCAACCGGAATTGTGATCCTGATCGTAAGGGAACGTGAAAAAGCACAGAAAAAAATTCAGGAATATCTTGAGAAAGAGCTTGATGCAAGGACCAGGGTTGTAATGAAGCAGAAAGCCGAGATTGAGCTTCAGAACCTGGAAATAACCGACAGTATAAATTATGCCAGAAGGATTCAGTCCAGCATTCTTCCTGATATTAAACAGGCTGAAAGAACATTTCAGATGATGCTTTTATAATGTTGTATCCCCGTGATATTGTAAGCGGTGATTTTTACTGGTTTGACAAGCTCGATGATGACAGGTTCATTCTTGTTTGTGCCGATTCGACAGGTCATGGAGTTCCGGGTGCATTCATGTCGATGATCGGCTCAACCCTGCTTCAGGATATTGTTTCGAGACAAAGGATATCAAAACCATCTGAGATACTTACAATGCTTGATAAGCAGATATTTTCGACCCTTAACCAGAATCTTGAAGTAGGAGTTTCAAATGACGGCATGGATATGGTTGTCTGTGAATTCACACTTAAGAACCGGCATGTCAGGTTTGCTTCTGCAATGCGGCCTGTAATTACTGGTAATGGGTGGTGAAACCTATTATATAAAAGGAAACAGGGCATCGGTAGGGGGTCAGACAGTTACTGGAGAAATATTTTGATGACCAGGAATATTATCTTAATGAAGGAGATACGATCTATTTGTTTTCCGATGGACTTCCTGATCAGTTTGGCGGACCGGACGGCAAAAAAATGAAAATTGCACGATTGAAGAATCTTATAGAGTGAAGTCTCCAGACTTACCAATTGACCAGCAGGAAGAGGCATTTACAAAATTCTATGAGGAATGGAAAGGCAAATTATGAACAGGTTGATGATATTCTGTTTATGGGAGTAAAGATCTGAATCGCATCTATTCTTGTAAACACCGTTTACAGAAAAGCGATATTGCACTTGTTGAAACAGTGTTGCTTAAATTCTCATGCCCTGTCCTTCATATAAAAATCATATCTTATAGTATCGTCTTCGAAATAGAAAAGATAAAGGAAAGTAACCGAAATTGTACCCTTTAAGAATTTTATTCTGTCCGGTTCTCTCCATGTATGGGATCCTGTAATCTGAAGGTTTCAGAGGATCATCATCAGGTGCAGGGTCCATAACTCCGTCTGTCATCCTGTAAAGTGTGAAGAAAAGATTTGTTGAATCATTTTCCTGGCCTGGTTCGGGAGCAGGGAGTCCAAGATTACCATCACCATCCTCAAAGTAGAATTTCAGCCTTCCGCCCTTTGACTGAGTTTCCCAGGATATCAGTAGTGTCAAAAACAGTGAAACTTGTAAACTCTATACGGGGTTCATCCGGCAATGTCTCGATATTCAGCGCAGGAACTGAAGGCAAAAACAAGAAAAACAATAATTACGGAGATATTTAATTTTTTCCATTGAGTATGAGTTAATAATCTTTCTCGCACAAAAACCACACCAAAGTAAGTTATTTTTTTCTGAAAAATATTCTGATCGGTACACCTGAAAATTCAAATTTCTCTCTCATCCTGTTCTCAATATATCTTTTATACGGTTCCTTTACATACTGGGGAAGGTTACAGAAAAATGCAAACGAAGGAGTATAAATGGGCAGCTGGGTCACATATTTTATCTTTACATATTTGCCTTTAAGGGCAGGAGGAGGATTGTCACGGACTATTTGCAAGCATTACTTCATTCAGTTCAGAGGTGGATATTTTTCTTTTTCTGTTTTGGTTTACCATGTCGACAAGTTCAAGGATCTTGTGGATCCTCTGTTTGTTGATAGCGGAAATAAACAGGATCGGGTAATCGGTAAATGGAGCTGTTTTGTCTCGTATCTCCTTTTCAATCGCAGTGGAAGTATTGTTTTCTTTTTCAATAAGATCCCATTTATTTACAAGGATTATCATTCCCTTGTTATTCTTCTGAATCAGGGACATTATATTAAGATCCTGGGCTTCAATACCTCGTGTGGCGTCAATAAGCAAGCAGGCAGATATCGGAGTTTTCAATTGTCCTGATAGCACTCATAACAGAATAGAACTCGATATCTTCACTTACTTTTCCCTTTTTTCTTAGTCCTGCCGTGTCAACCAGCATGAAATCGTGATTGAATTTATTATACCTTGTATAAATCGAATCACGTGTTGTTCCCGCAAGAGGAGTCACAATATTCCTTTCTTCCCCGAGCAGGCTGAATTCACGAGTGATGATTTGCCGACATTTGGGCGGCCGACAATTGCAACTCTTGGAATTTCGGGAACAACTTCTTCCGGCTCCTCCGGCAAATTTTTTACAACTTCATCCAGCATGTCGCCTGTACCGCTTCCGTTCACCGAGCTGAGAGGAAAATAATCACCGAGGCCAAGGCTGTAAAATTCTGTTGCATCCATTAACCTTTCATTGTTGTCAACTTTGTTCACAACCAGAATCACCTTTTTGTCGATTCTTCTGAGCAGTTGCGGCAATCGATGAATCGAGGTCGTGCATCCCGGTTGTGACATCAACCATAAACAATATGATATCGGCTTCCTCGATGGCAAGCATGACCTGTTTGTTAATCTCTTCTTCAAAGATATCTTCGGAATTCTTAACGTATCCTCCGGTATCAATTACGGAAAAAGTGATGCCGTTCCAGACGCAACGTCCGTAATTACGATCGCGGGTTACTCCGCTCACCTCATCCACGATGGCTTCCCTCGATTCGGTAAGCCTGTTGAAAAGAGTCGATTTTCCTACATTGGGTCTGCCTACTATTGCCACTATCCTTCCCATTTTTCTGATTATTTCGGATTTGGCAAGTAGATTTTGGATTTATTAATCCGCAATCACAAATCCGCATTCCGCAATTTATTTTTTATCTGTATCCGAATCTTTTAAGGATCTGAGGTTTGTCGCGCCAGTCCTTTGTCACTTTGACATACATTTCAAGAAATACCTTTTTCCCGAAAAAGTCCTCCATTTCACGGCGGGCTTCGGTTCCTACCTTTTTAAGCTTTTCTCCCTTGTGCCCTATCAGGATCCCTTTCTGACTGTCTCGGGTTACATGTATCAATGCTCTGATTCTGATAAGTCCCTCTCCTCTGTTATGAAGCTTTCTATTTCAATCTCAACCGAATATGGGATCTCTTTCTGATAATTGAAAAGTATCTTTTCCCGTATGATTTCAGAAGCAAAAAATCTTTCGTACTTGTCTGTAAGCTGATCTTTGGGAAAATAAGGCGGGCTTTCCGGGAGCTTGCTTGTTATCGCATTCAGGAGCGTGTCAAGGTTAAAGCCTAACAGCGCCGAGACCGGTATTACCGGGGATTGAGGGAACGCCAATTCCCAGGATCTGATAATCACTTCAAGGGCAGCCTGATTGCTAAGGTCAATTTTATTTACTGCAACTATAACCGGGACTTCCGACTTCTCTGATCTTGTCTGATGTATTCATTTTCCTCCCCTGCCTTTTCAGTCACATCCGTCACATAAAGGATGATGTCAGCATCAGAAAGAGCAACCTTGACAAAATTCATCATCGACTCCTGAAGCTTGTATCTGGGTTTGATGATACCGGGCGTGTCGGAGTAAACAATCTGGAAATCTTCCCCGTTAACAATTCCCATGATCCTGTGGCGCGTTGTCTGGACTTTCGGTGTGATGATGGAAAGCTTCTCACCGACAAGCGCATTCATGATTGTCGATTTCCCTACATTTGGATTTCCGAGTATGTTTACGAAGCCTGACCTGTGATTCATGATTGCAGATTAAAATATTCCTCTTTTCAGCATTCCTATTTCCTTGTCGTTCAGATATCTCCATTTACCCCTGGAGAGATTTTTCTTGGTCAGTCCTGCAAAATAAACCCTGTCGAGTTTTCTGACATCGTATCCGAGCTTCTCAAATATCCTTCTTATGACCCTGTTCTTGCCTGAGTGCAGTTCAATCCCGATCTGGGTCTTGTCTTCAGGGTCTACGTACGAAACTGCGTCTGCAACAACCATCTCACCGTCGAGCTCAATCCCTTCGGTGAGCCTGAAAAGATCGTTTTTGGTAACCGGGTTGTCCAGAAAAACATGGTAGATCTTTTTCCTGTTATATTTCGGATGAATCAGTTTTCCTGTCAGTTCACCGTCATTTGTCAGGAGAAGGACACCTGTTGTGGCTTTGTCGAGCCTTCCTACCGGATAAACCCTTTCGCGGCAGGCATCGCCGATAATCTCAAGGACGGTGTGATCAGCATGCGGATCCTCAACAGTTGTAACATAACCTTTAGGTTTATTCATCAGGATATATACTTTTTTCTCAGCTTTAAGTCTTTTGTTTTTATACCTGATATCATCGCTGAGTGATACTTTAACGCCAAGATCTGTGACACTTTTCCCGTTTACGGTTATCAAACCGTTCTGAATCAGGACATCAGCTTCCCTTCTTGAACATACTCCGCTGTTTGCAATAAACCTGTTCAACCGTAGCAGCTGAGTATCCTTCTTTTCTGTTTCAGGTTTGGCTGCACCTATCCGGGGTCTTGATTTCCTTTCAGGTTTTTTGGAATACATGCTTATTTTTCATTCAGTCTGCAAAGGTACAATTATTTGACAATATTATGTTTTCGCGTTATTTTTGCACCTTTGTGACTTTAAATTTCAGGCTTATGTCGTTAATAAAATCAATTTCAGGTATAAGGGGAACAATAGGAGGAAAACCAGGGGAAGGACTTACTCCTGTCGACATTGTTAAATTTGCTGCTGCTTACGGCACATGGCTTGGCAGAAGGCATGGAGCCATAAGGCTTGCTGTCGTTACAGGACGTGATGCCAGAAGATCGGGGAGTATGGTCAGCAGCCTTGTTAACAATACCCTGCGAAGTCTTGGAATAGATGTTACCGACATTGGACTGGCAACTACTCCGACTGTTGAGCTGGCAGTCACGGGAACGGGCTCCCAGGGAGGAATTATTGTTACGGCAAGCCATAATCCGGCAGAATGGAACGCTTTAAAGCTCCTTAATGAAGCCGGGGAATTCCTTTCATCAGCTGATGGCCTTGAAGTACTCAGGATCGCAGAATCTGAAGAATTTAACTTCAGTCCTCTCGACAATACGGGTTCCCTGATTAATGACGACTCGTGGGGCCGGAAGCACATCGATAAAGTCCTTGGACTAAGCCTGGTGGATGTAAATGCTATCAGGGCCGCCAATTTCTCGGTTGCTATTGATTGTGTTAATTCGGTAGGAGGTATCATCCTGCCGGAATTGCTCAGCTCGCTCGGTGTTGCAAAAGTGACAGGTCTGAATATAACTCCCGACGGATATTTTGCTCACAATCCGGAGCCTCTTCCCCAAAACCTGACTGATATTTCTGCACTTGTAAGAAATGAAAAGACTGATGTAGGTTTCGTTGTTGATCCTGATGTGGATCGTCTCGCCATTATTTGTGAAGATGGCTCCATGTTTGGTGAAGAGTACACGCTGGTCGCAGTTTCTGATTATGTTTTAAAACATACACCAGGAAATACTGTTTCAAACATGTCATCCACGAGAGCCTTAAAAGATATTACCGAGAATTATGGCAAAAATTATTTCTCAGCAGCTGTCGGGGAGGTTAATGTTGTTGAGGAGATGAAAAAGCATGCGGCCATTATAGGCGGCGAAGGAAACGGAGGAGTAATTTATCCCGGGTTGCATTACGGGCGTGATGCACTTGTTGGGATTGCCTTGTTCCTGACACATCTGGCAAAAAGCGGAATGAAATGTACCTCCCTCAGGAAACTGTACCCCGAGTATGTAATTGCCAAGAAGAAGATGAATCTGATAGAAGGCACTGATTTTAATGTTATTCTTGATACTATCAGAAAAGAATTCAGGGACCATGAAATTGATGAACGAGATGGAATGAGAATAGAGCACACGGAAGGCTGGGTGCAGATCCGAAAGTCAAATACGGAGCCTGTGATGAGAATATATGCTGAAGGCAGAACTGCTGAAGAAGCTGAAAATCTGGCAGATAACATTATAAAAATTGTTAAAAAAGCCTAATTTATTTAGTTTTTTTAAGATTTGCCGGAATAAAAATAGGGGAATGAGTGTCTTTAAAATGTGAACAGACGATTTGGAATATATTAAAAGTTGTTAAAAAATCAAATTAAATCCTCATTTCAATACTTTTGTAACGTTTTTCTGAAATATCAAATATAAATAAGTATAATCTCAATGAAAAGAACAGTTATTATCGCAGGTATTGTTTTAGCAGTTGCAATAATCGCTTTGATTGTTTTTGGCAAGTTAAGCAAGAAGAAAGATATTGCCAATCTGTATGCCGAGGCACAAAAAGGTCAGTTTGAAATTGTAGTAACCACGACGGGCGAATTGCAGGCTGAGAACTCCAAAGATATTACCGGTCCTGAATTTACCCAGAGCAGGAATATAAGGGCCATGGATATAAAGATCACAGATCTTGTACCAGAAGGCACTGAGGTTAAGGCAGGTGATTATGTTGCCACTCTCGACAGGACTACTTTCGATAACAGTCTGAAGGACGAGCTTGAGAGACTTACAACATTTGAAACAAACCTTGAAGTTAAAATGCTTGATACTGCTGTAACACTCAGTAACTTACGGGATAATATCAAAAACCTGAGGTTCACTGTTGAAGAAGCCGACATTACGCTTCAGCAATCCAAATATGAACCACCAACTACGATTCGTCAGGCTGAAATGAACCTTGACAAAGCTCAAACGGTCGCTCGAACAGACCATAAAGAGTTATTCCCTGAGAGTTGAGCAGGCAAGGTCGGACATGAGAACCATTAAATCCAATCTGGCAGAGCAGCGCCAGAGAGTGGCAGACCTGCAGAATATTCTTTCGAAGTTTGTCATTACGGCTCCTTCCGACGGAATGGTTATATATAAAAGGGACAGGACAGGAGCAAAAAGAAAAGTTGGCTCATCTATCTCTCCCTGGGATAATGTTGTGGCCACTCTGCCTGATATGTCATCGATGATATCAAAAACCTATGTGAACGAGATCGATGTCAGCAAAGTTAAGCCAGGACAAAATGTCGACATCATTGTGGATGCTTTTCCTGAAAGATCATATAACGGGGCAGTTACCTCTGTCGCAAATATAGGAGAACAGCTGCCAAACGCTGATGCAAAGGTGTTCGAGGTGCTTATTAAAGTGAATGGATCAGATCCGATCCTGAGGCCTTCGATGACCACAGGTAACAAGATCATTACCAAAACAATTGAAGATGTCACTTATATACCTCTTGAATGCGTTCAGGCGGGTGTTGACAGTATACCGTTTGTCTATACCAAAAGCGGAAGCAAGCAGATTGTTGTGCTTGGTGAATCAAATGAAAATAATGTTGTTGTTGATCAGGGACTTGAACCCGGAGATGTTATCTACCTCAGCACTCCTGAGGAACCGGAAAGGTTCAGGCTTGCAGGTGAACCACTGATTGCAGTCAACAGAGAACGTGCGAAAGCTAAGAAAGAAGAAGAGATGAGATTAAGGGAAGAGGCTGCAAAAGCAAACGAGAGACCACGAATGATGGAAGGAGTTACTCCCGAAATGATGCAGCAATTTCAGAACATGAGGGGTAATATGCCACAGGGAGCATCGGGAACTCCGGGAGGCAGGCCCAGGGATACAGCTGCCATGAGAAGATTCATGCAGCAGCGTAATCAGCAGGGAGTGCCGGGCCAGAGGCCTGGTCAGGGGCAGGGCCAGGGAACACCCAGGGACACTAGCGCAAGACGAAGGGTGAATGTCCAGAATCCCACCCAGCAGGGACCTGATCAGAATTAACTCTCTTCCTGATTACAAATATTTACAAACAACAACTAATCTAAAAAGATATGTTTAAGTTTTTCTTCAGATATTTTCACGACATAGAGATCGCCGTCGAATCAATTGTTTCAAATAAGCTGAAGTCGATGCTTACAGCGCTTGGAATAATTTTTGGCGTGGCGGCAGTTATAGCGATGCTGGCTATCGGCAAGGGAGCCAAACAGGAGATCATGGAGCAGATGAAAATGGTAGGGGTCAACAACATCCTTATAAACCCCGTGATCCCCGATAAATCTTCATCCAGCGAAGAGGGCGAGAAACAGCAGAAGAAGTTTTCAAGGGGACTTAATATGCTCGATGTGGATGCCATCAGGGAGACTCTTCCATCGGTTAAAAGAATCAGTCCGGAGATCTCTTTTAACTCAACAGCCATGCTTAACGGCGTAAAATACATTGCCAAGCTTGTCGGGGTATCCAATGACTATTTCTATCTGTACAACCTACCCCTTACTGCAGGAACTATTTTTAACAACTACCAGGAAGAGAACGGTATCCAGGTTTGCATAATCGGTGCTAATATCAGGGCAAAATTCTTCAGCAAAATAGATCCCATCGGGCAGTACATTAAATTTAACGGTATATGGCTTAAGGTGATTGGCGTTCTTCAGAAGACCAATGTCAACCTCACGGGATTTGAAGAACAGGGGGTAAATGTTTACAACGACAATCTCTATATCCCGATCCAGACAATGCTCCTGAGGTACCAGAACAGGGCACTGCTTAATACCAAGCTGGTATCGGAAGCTTCCTCCAATACGATGGTCTTCGGCGGCCCGGGTGGCGGCGGAATGGCAAGAATCGTCGTCAGCAGCTCTGATGCTTCGTCCGACACGGAAACCAATTATAACCAGCTCGACAGGATTGTTGTACAGGTGACCGAAACTGAACAGCTTAATCCGACGACCGAAATCCTGAGCCGGATGCTGATACGTCGTCACACAAATGTAAAGGACTTTGAAATAACTGTTCCTGAATTACTTCTGAAGCAGCAGCAGAGGACAAAGGATATTTTCAATATTGTGCTGGGAGCTATCGCAAGTATCTCACTTGTAGTAGGAGGTATCGGAATTATGAACATCATGTTTGCCTCGGTCATGGAAAGGATAAAGGAGATAGGCACCAGGATGGCAATCGGTGCGAAAAAGATGGATATTGTTGTGCAGTTTCTTTCCGAAGCTGTCCTTATAAGTGTAACAGGTGGTTTTATCGGCATATTCCTGGGGGTGATAATGGCAAAACTGATAGAGCAGATTGCCGGGATTATGACCATAGTCTCATTTTTCTCGGTATTTATAGCATTCGGAGTATCAGCAGCAGTCGGTGTTATTTTTGGATATTCACCTGCCAAGAGAGCGTCAGAAAGAGATCCGATCGAATCATTAAGATATGAATAAAATTTTAACAATGAAGAAATTATTTTTATTGGCAGCAATAACGCTTTGCCTTTTTCCGGTTCAGAAAAGTTCAGCACAGGAAATTAAAAAACTTACTTTCGACGAGGTTATCAGACTCTCTGAGGAACAATCGCCAAATGCCCTTATTGCCAAACACAGGTTCCGTGCAAGCTACTGGCAGTATAAGACCTTTGTGGCACAATACCGACCTTCACTCACACTTACCGGATCAACACCCGATTACAGCACTGCTTTCACAAGGGTTTGGAACTCAGCACTGGAACAATGGGAATATCGTGCGACTAACGTTCTCCAGAACCTGGCATCGCTGTCATTGTCTCAGAATATGGGATTTTCGGGTGGTTCCATCTCGCTTAATTCGGATCTTACACTTGAGAATAATCTTGAAGAGGATTCAAGGAACTATATCACTGCACCTATCAGCATCAGGTTTGTTCAGCCGGTTTTCAGATATAATTCCCTTAAATGGCAGAAAAAGACGGAACCGTTGAAATATGAAGCTGCAAAAAAGACATTTCTGTCAAATATTGAAGGTGTCCATCAGCAGGCTGTTATGAGCTTCTTTTCGCTTGCACTTGCCCAGATTAACAAGCAGATAGCCGAGATGAACTATTCAAATGCCGATACATTGTACCGGATTGCAAAGGGAAGGTATGAACTGGGTACCATTGCCGAAGATGAATTGCTGCAGATGCAGCTTTCGTGGCTTAACACCGAAACAGCACGGAAAGAGGCAGAAATGAACCTGCGCGACAGGGAGATCCGTCTGAGATCATTTCTCGGATTTAATGAAACTGTTAGACTTGAGCTTATATTGCCGAACGAGATCCCTGATTTACAGGTGAACTCACAGGAGGTTCTTGACCTTGCCATGGCAAATAATCCTGAGATACTGAACCAGCAGCTGACATTACTAACAGCTCAGAGCAGTCGTGGCCCAGGCAAAGGCGGAAAGGGGCCTTAATGCAAACCTTATTGCCTCATATGGTTTGCGTGACCAGGATCCTGATTTCAGGCTGGCATACCAGCAGTCGAACAGGCAGCAAACCGTCAGGCTGGGATTTACTATGCCAATTCTCGACTGGGGACTGGGACGGGGCAGGTATAAAATGGCCCAGTCGAGCCTTGAGCTTGCCCAGGTTCAGTCACAACAGGCACTTGTTGACTTTGAGCAGAACCTTTTACTTGATGTTGAGCAGTTTAATCTTCAGGCCAGCCAGGTGGCAATAGCGGCAAAATCCGATACTGTGGCAATGAAGATGTTCGAAGTGACCAAACAAAGGTTCCTTATCGGGAAAATTGCAGTTCTGGAACTGAATAATGCAGATACAAGAAAGGACCAGAACAGAAGAGCTTATGTACAGTCTTTACAGAATTACTGGAATTATTTTTATAATCTGAGGAGTCTTGCCTTGTATGATTTTGTCAACAGAAAACCGATTGAAACTGAGTACGAGAAACTGCTTGAGTAAGAGATCTAAGGCTTCCTCTAAGCATAGAAATTAAAATACATAAATATTGTAGAGACGTTGCATGCAACGTCTCTTTGCATGCAACGTCTCTACGGTTTTTATTATTCTACTGTTTTTTGTAAAAAATTAATATCTTTGCGCCTCAATAAAGAAGATTAAGAAAAGAACTATCCTAATAATCCCAAAAAAGAGACAAATGCAGAACAAAGCAGCTATTATCATTCTGGCAATTGCATTGGCACTTGGTATCAATTTACCAGCTTTCATTTACAGGTGCAACTTATAAAGTGAGAAAAGAAGCAAAAGAATATGCAAAAGGAGATCTTGTAAAAGAAACGCAAGTATCTCGATTCAATTTCAACATTACCAAAAGAAAAATGGAGTTTTCTTGGCTACACATTCAAGGAAGTGTCAGAAAAAAGAGATGAACCTCGGTCTTGACCTTAAAGGAGGAATGAACGTTATACTTGAAGTTTCTGTTGAAGATATTCTGAAAGCACTTTCAAACTACAATACTGATAAAACATTTAATGATGCACTTGCACGTGCAAAGGAGAATACAGAAACAGAGCCAGGCTGATTTCCTTACACTTTTCGGCAGGGCTTTCCAGGAAATCGATCCCAATGCCAAACTTGCATGCAATCTTTGGGACTGTTGAATTAAGGGACAAAATCAATTTCAATTCAACAAATGAAGATGTACTAAAAGTTCTTGATGATGAAGTTGTCAAGCGCTATAACCAATGCCTTTAATATCCTGCGTACCAGGATTGACCGTTTTGGAGTTGTTCAGCCCAATATTACCCAGCTTGCCACCAAAGGACGTATTCTTATTGAGCTTCCCGGCCAGAATGATCCGAAGAGGGTAAGGGAACTTCTTCAGGGAACAGCAAACCTTGAATTCTGGGAGACTTATGAAAACGGTGAGGTCATCGGATATCTTTCACAGGCAAATCAATCTTCTGAGAGAATTGGTAGGCAGTACTGCAAAACCAGATACTACCAAAACTGAAGTGACAGCAACAGCAGTTCCTTCAGATACAACAAAAAAGATCAGTCACTTCTGGATCTTATTGGAAAAGATACAGCCCAGACTGCAGGAGCAGCTGGTACACGGGAGGAGTTTACTCTTCAGAATCCTCTGTTTGGTCTGCTGAATCCACGTGTAACAGAACAGGGACAGCCTCTGCCATCAAGCATGGTTGGTCTTTGCGCAGGCATCGATACTGCAAAGGTAAACAGATATCTGAAAATGAATCAGATAAAAGCTCTCTTTCCCCGCGATCTGAAATTTGCCTGGAGCCAGAATCCTTATAAATATGATCCTACCAAATCACTTTATGAACTTCATGCCATAAAAGTTACTACCCGTGATGGAAGGCCACCTCTCGAGCGGTGATGTGATTACCGCTGCAAGAACTTCTTCAGGAATTACAGGTTCCGAAGTAAAAGTCGATATGTCGATGAATGCCGAAGGAGCAAAGACATGGGCAAGAATGACCCGTGAAAATATTGATCGCTGCATTGCAGTTGTTCTTGATGGTTATGTCCGTTCATACCCAAGGGTTGAAAATGAAATTACAGGTGGCAATACTGAGATTACAGGTGATTTCACAATTGAAGAAGCCGATGACCTTGCAAACATCCTGAAATCAGGTAAACTGCCTGCACCTGCAAAAATTATTTCAGATACTATCATTGGTCCCACTCTTGGAAAGGAGGCAATTAATTCAGGTCTGATCTCATTTATAATATGCTTTCATAATTGTCCTGTCATACATGATATTCTATTACAGCAGGAGTGCAGGAACAATTGCAGATATTGCACTTGTTCGGAAACGTATTTCTGATCATCGGGGTGTCGGCTTCACTGGGTGCAGTACTTACACTTACCTGGTATTGCAGGTATTGTTCTTACAATGGGTATGTCGGTTGATGCAAACGTTCTTATTTATGAAAGGATCCGGGAGGAGCTGAGAGCCGGAAAAGGAATGAAACTTGCAATTGCTGATGGTTATAAAGGAGCTTATGTCAGCAATTCTTGACTCAAACATTACAACACTTCTGACAGGTATTGTTCTTTATGTGTTTGGAACTGGTCCTATAAAAGGATTTGCCACAACTCTTGTAATAGGTATTTTCACCTCACTGTTCTGTGCGATTTTCATTACACGTCTTATTTATGAATTTCTGCTTAAAAGAAATGCAAATCTTACTTTCTCTATTAAAATGACAGCCAATATATTAAAAGATACTCATATTGATTTTATCGGAAAGAGAAAAATATTCTATGCAATCTCAATTCTGGTTACAGTTATCGGCATCGGATCCCTCTTTATCAGAGGACTTAATCCGGGTATCGATTTTACAGGTGGCCGCACTTATATAATAAGATTTGATCAGCCTGTTAAAACCGCCGATGTTGCTCAGAATCTTACCGTTGTTTTTGGCGAAACACCTCAGGTTGTAACGTACGGGAGCGAAGACCAGGTAAGGATCACTACAAAGTACAGAATCAACGAAACAGGTGTTGACGACGATGTGGAGACCACCCTTTATGATGGGCTGAAAGGGATGATAGGCAACAATGTCACCAAAGAACAGTTTCTCTCTACCTACAGGCGAGGCTCTGAAACCGTAGGACCAACAATTGCCGCAGATATCAAAAGGAGAGCTATATGGGCTGTAGGTATCTCGCTGATTATCATGTTCTTTTACATATTCATGCGTTTTAAGAACTGGCAATACGGGTTTGGTGCAATTGTAGCCCTTGCGCATGATTCAATGATAGTTATTGGGATCTATTCACTACTGTGGGGTATCCTGCCGTTCTCTATGGAGATCGACCAGTCATTTATCGCAGCTATCCTGACTGTTATGGGTTATTCGGTCAACGATACGGTGGTGGTCTTTGACAGGTTGAGGGAATTTCTTCCTCTGCACCGAAAACGTCCTGTAAATGAGGTTATTAACCTGGCAATGAACGACACACTAAGCCGCACCCTGAATACCGGTGTAACCTCAATCCTTGTTCTTATAGCTATGTTTTTCTTCGGAGGAGCGACTATCAGGGGTTTCCTGTTCGCAATGATTGTAGGTATTGTCGTCGGAACATATTCTTCAATATTTGTAGCAAGTTCAATTGTGTATGACACTACGCGTAAAAAGGGAATAAAAACCTGACAACGCCTTAAAATTATTTATTGGGGATTTAATCCGCCTTCGCATAAAGCTTCGACGGATACGGAGGTCAACTGTCGATATAAGTATATTCCGGAGGGCTCATAAAATTGAACATTATTTTTCCTAACTTTGTTGACTGTAATTTATAGTCAGGAACTCAAATGAGCGGACAGGAAATTTTTGTTATAATTATAGTGGTGCTGCTGTTATTCGGAGCAGATAAGCTGCCTGAGATCGCAAAGGGAATCGGAAAAAGCATGCGCGATTTCAGAAAGGCTACCGATGACATTAAACGGGAGTTTGAATCGAGTACCAGTGAAATAAGGCGTGATTTTAATGAGGTTACAAATTCAATAACCCATGATGTGACTGATATTAAGGATAATATCAAAAATGAAGTGAATGAGGTTTCCGAAAACCTGCAGAATGAGGTAAATGACGTTACCGGCGATGTTCAGAAGGATTTAAATGAAATTAAGGATAATATTGAAAAGGAAACCAACGAAGTAAAGGATACGGTCAGGAAGGAATCCGATCCGTCAACTGACAATCCATACCATTACGATTATTCTGATTAAAATTCTTATTATTTCTGAAGAGAGGTCGAAAAAATAAATTAATCCAGGAGCTGTTGGAAAAGTTCTTTTTAACCGCAAAGAACGCTAAGATGTAGCAAAGAACGCAAAGCTAAAACACATAAATTCAGGATTTTGGCTTTTTCAACGACCCCGTGGGGAGCTTTTTCGACAGCAGAGTATCCATTTATAATTCATGATCATAACCACCGGTATTACCAAATCATATGGAGAACTGAGGGTTCTCAAGGGGATCAACATCGAAATCAAGGAGAAAGAAGTAGTCTCCATTGTTGGCGCAAGCGGAGCCGGAAAGACTACCTTGCTTCAGATCATCGGCACGCTCGACAGACCGGACAGTGGAACTGTGACCTTTGATGGTACCGACACAAGCAGGTTAAGGGGAAAAGCGCTGGCATCATTCAGAAACAGCAATATCGGTTTTGTTTTCCAGTTCCATCAGCTGCTCCCTGAATTCACAGCACTTGAAAATGTGTGCATCCCGTCATTTATTGCAGGCAAAACAAAAGCTGAAGCTGAAGCCAGGGCCAGAGAAATACTCGGATTTCTGAGTCTTTCTGACAGACTTGAACATAAACCATCAGAACTCAGCGGAGGCGAGCAGCAACGCGTTGCAGTTGCAAGGGCTCTTATCAATAATCCTTCAGTCATACTGGCCGATGAGCCATCCGGAAATCTCGACAGTGAAAATAAAAACGAGCTTCACAAATTATTTTTTAAGCTAAGGGATTCTTTTGGACAGACGATCATAATTGTTACCCACGACAGACAGCTCGCAGGAATGTCAGACAGGATACTCCAGATTAAAGACGGACTCATCATTAATGAGGCTTAAACTGTCGTATAACCGGCTACCTGCAACAGGAATCACTGACCAACTTTCACACACAACAGCCGGTTTTGATCCCGGATCAGGAGCTTGCCGCTGACAAGTGCAAGCGGTGCCCAGTTTTGAGTTGGAAACCTTTGATCGCCAGTCTCTCCTTTGAGCAGCTCTGCTGTTGCAATCGGCTTAAAGGCAGATGGATCAGGCTCAATAAGATACAACTTACTGCTGCCATCGGTGCTGAGCAGCAAACCATCGGCGAGGATCGAGCCGCCCTTATCAAATAACGGAGACCTGCCAGTTTTCCATTTGACCTGGCCGTCCATACTCATACAAACCATACCGTCTTTTCTTTCGTTGGTTGAATATTGAGCATAGAAATAGCCATTATATAGGACCGGAGGCTGCGTGTGCGCTCCGAAATCAGGATTTTTATAAAGTTCCGTAACGCTGTAGCTGCCATCTCCTTTTTTCTCAATTTTTATCATTGCAGCACCGGCCTGGTATCCACCTGTGATCAGCACTCTGCCTTCACCGGCATCAACAGCAGATGGGACCGGAATTGAACAATTCCAGTTTGTATATTCCCACAGGATTTTCCCGGTAAGCGGGTCAATTCCAACGACTTTGCCGCCGCCGCCGCTTTCTCCATAACCGCCACGGGATGAAGCGGTTATCATAACGACATGGCTCTCTCCGCCAACTTTTACGATTGCTGGACTAACATATCCAACGGGCCCGAGAGACGGCGTTATCCATTTAACATTACCGGTGAGCTTTTCATAAGCAACAACCCCTGCCTTAGGCGCCTGTGAAGCCAGAATAAGTAAATCACCGAAAACTAATGGACACTGGGTAATTGCCCATCTTGGAATCTGACCTCCACCGTAATCCGTCCAGATATTCTTATTCCAGATCGGTTTATGCGTGTTGATGTCTACGCAATACAGGTTCCCGTAAGGTCCGCAAGTATAAATCCGATTACCGTCCAGAGTCGGCACACTTCTCGAACCGGGAAACATAACAGATCCGGGAGCCTCATAACCAAAACTCCAGAGTTCTTTTCCACCGGAGAGGTCAAAACACTTCAGCTTATCGCCGGTCTTGTCATCTCTATCCAGTAAATAGACTTTACCGTCCCTGACAACAGGCCCGCCAAAACCTATACCCACATCAACAGTCCATAGAACTTGCGGCCCCTGCTGCGGCCAGGTGCGTAAGATACCTTTCTGGGCTGACACACCATTCCTGTTGGGTCCGAGATACTGTGGCCAGTCTTGTGCATAGATTTCCGATAGGAGAGCTAAAAAGACAATCACCGGAATAAACCTCTTGCTTTGTTTCATTTTCAATACTCCTTATATTTTTATTTGTAAAAAAGAGCGAAATAATTTTGCGATTGAATTGTGCTGTCAAATGCTTTATGGAATCCTCTCACCAACCAAGTTTCCAATATAAAGATTATTATGTTATACAGGATCTAATCTGACCCTTATAAATTGTCTGTTATGCGCTAAAAAGAAAAAATAAGGAACTATCGCGAAAGGAGAAGGATAAGTTAATATTCCAACATCAACCCTTTTGATGTCTTTTCTTACTATCTGTCCGGAAAATGTTCCTGCGAATTATTAAGGCATCATAATTTGCTGCCAATATTCCTTATTTTTGTAAGCAATTCAATGGATATGAAGTTAAAACGGAGTGATCTGAAGGAGTTTCTGGATGAGAAGGTTGACTTATACAACAGACCATCATTCATTGAGCTTGATCCGATAAGTATCCCGCACCTTTATACACAAAAAGGAGATATAGAAATAGCTGGATTCCTTGCAGCAACTATTGCATGGGGAAACCGTAAGATGATTCTGAGGAATGCAAACCGCATGATGGAATTGCTTGATAATTCACCATATGAATTTATATTGAACTCAAGTGAGGCCGACATGGAAATGGTCGGAAGGTTTGTGCACCGGACTTTTAATTCTACTGATTTGATTTATTTTCTGAAAGCCTTGCAGAATATATACAGGAAAAAAGGTGGTCTTGAAAGAATATTCCATTCACACATGACTTCAGAGTCTCTTCAGCCGGCAATACATGAATTCCATAAAGTTTTTTTTGAACTGCCACACCTTAAAAGGACTGAGCGGCATGTTTCAGATCCATCCAAAGGTTCAGCAGCAAAGAAATTGAATATGTTTCTCCGGTGGATGGTAAGAAAAGATGGCAGGGGAGTTGATTTCGGAATCTGGGGTTCAACACCACCATCAATACTATCATGCCCACTCGATGTTCATTCAGGTAATGTGGCAAGGAAACTTGGTTTGCTGAAGCGAAATCAGAATGATTCGAAAGCTGTAAAAGAGTTGGATTCAGTATTAAGAAGTTTTGACAAAAAGGATCCTGTAAAGTACGACTTTGCCCTGTTCGGACTTGGGATTTATGAGAATTTCTAAAGACTTACAAAAGAGGCAGAAATCTGGCATCCCGGGACAGGAAAAATAGAAGAAGCACCTTATAAATCAAATGGAAATGTTACAAAAGTACCTCTTCACCTTGAGCCGGATGATGCCTACCAGCAACCCGGGTTTGCTCCATTAACTATCTGTAAGTACAAAAGTGATTAAACTACAGTAGGTATCCGATTGTTTCAATAGTGTCTTCAGTTAAGGTAAATTTTAGCCGAATTGAAAGCATAATAATTCCTTTTCTCATGAAAACAGCTGAGCATCATCAGGCGCATGTAAGTGGCAAAAACATTGGGTTGGCAATTCTGTTTAATGCAGGTATCACAATAGCTGAAGCAATTGGCGGCATCATATCAGGGAGCATGGCGTTAATAAGCGATGCGGCTCATAATTTAAGCGATGTGGTTTCCCTTGTCATCAGCTATTTTGCAAACAGATTATCAAAAAGAGATGCCACTGAAAAAGAGACGTTTGGATTCAGACGGTCAGAGATCCTTGCCGCATTCATAAATTCGGCAACTTTGATAATAATAGCGGTAGTTATTATGGTTGAAGCAATTCAAAGGTTATTTAATCCTGTTGCCCTCTCAGCGATGTGGGTAATAAGCCTTGCCATCGCAAGCATTATTGTCAATGGCGTCAGTGCGCTTTTTCTCCACAGGGATTCCCGCGATAACATGAATATAAGATCGGTATATCTTCATCTTTTCAGTGATATGCTTACTTCTGTTGCCGTTCTGGCTGGAGGCCTCGCCATAAAATACCTGAACTGGTACAGGGCTGATGGACTGCTTTCACTTTTAATTGCCATCTACCTGTTGTATATGAGCTGGGGAATATTCCGAACCTCATTCAGGATTATCATGCAATTCACTCCCGATGATGTTGATGTTAAGAAGATCGTCAGTGAAATAGAAGACATTGCAGGCGTAAAAAATATTCATCATGTTCATGTCTGGCAGATAAATGAACATGATATGATGTTTGAAGCTCATGTCGATATCTCTGAGGATATAAAAGTAAGCACGTTCGAAGAGATCCTGGTAGGTATAAAAGAAGTTCTTCACCAGCACCGGATCACTCATTCGACAATTCAGCCTGAGTTTTCAGTTGATGACAGCAAAAAGATAATTCATTAAATCAGCAGGCTTCCCTGTTAACGAGCATCCTGTAATAAATCAGGTCCGATTGAGGTCCTCCGAAGGTTATAACTCCTTGAATCCTTTTCCACTTCAGGGAACATCCGACAGCCCTGGTGCCTTTAACAGCAATCTGTTCACCGTTCAGCAGGCTTTTAACTGCTTCGCGCAGATACTGTTTGTCTGCCGCGGCAGCATTATCAGCATTATTGTCAATTGCGCCTACATACTGAACGATCAGCTTTCCATCCTTTTTCAACAGGAGGTAAACATGAGGGGTATTTGTGGCTCCATACGACCTGGCAACATCCTGTGACTCATCATAAAGGTATTCAAATGTATAGCCTTTGTTTTCAGCCAGTTTCTTCATCTCTCCATATGAGTCCCCGGGTGATATATTCTGGTCGTTGCTGTTGATTGCGATTACCGGAAATCCTTTCGAACGGAACTCTTTATCAAGGTCTATAAGCCTTTGTTCATACTTCTTTACGAAGGGACACGTGTTACACCAGAAGGCTACGATGAATCCCTTTTCATCATTGAACTGAGAAAGGGATACCATTTCTCCCCTGACATTCTTCAGGTGAAAATCGGATGCCAGATCACCCGCCTTATATGGTGGCGCCTGCCCGGTTGACAATAAGGGCAGAAGGATTCCGATTGCAGTGATTAACAGATACTTTTTCATTTTGAATGATATTGATTTCTCACAACTATTTCAAATTTTCATCGATCATTTTCCTTAATCCCGGCTCGTCGATCTCCCCGGAATGAAAGATCCTGATATTTCGGGAGTTATTGAATACAAGGGTAGCAGGCAGGTTACCATACCATTCCTGATCGACAGTCGCAATCCAGGAGTTGTAATCAAGGTCCTGCATTAAATCGACTCCAAGCGAAATTTTGTTCCTTTTCAGAAATGGCACAAGCTGTTTATCAACCTCACTGGGAAAGTCAAGGCTGATAAGAATAAATCTGACCTTTCCGGGATCATAAAGCTTCGACAGTTTCTCAAAATAGGGCAGCTCCTTTACACATGGAGCACACCATGTGGCCCAGAAATTGACTATATGCAGCTTATCTTCCTGGTTTTTAAGGATCTTTTCAAGATCCGGGGTCCGGATGTTTTTGACAGTCTGACCTGAAGCCGGACTCTTGAGGAAGATCATAGAAACAAAAACGACAAAGATTATTTTAAATGCTTTTCCCATTTGCGACTTGTTTCAGGATATAACCTGAGCGGAACAAAATTGTTCACACCTCTGACCTTTCATTTTGTTTTAGTGATTCAACCTTAAGAAATTATTTTGCACTTTTGAGACCGGTTTGGACCAAAAACCTGATAAGTCATTAATGGCCAACAACTATTTCAGATTTAAACAATTTACAGTGTACCAGGAGAGGTCAGCCTTTAAAGTTGGGACAGATGGTGTTCTGCTGGGGGCATATACTGATATTTCAAACTCAAAAAAAATTCTGGATATCGGTACCGGGACAGGTCTGATTGCGTTAATGCTGGCACAAAGATCTGGTGCTGAAATAGTTGCAATTGAGCCTGACGTTGATTCATTCACTGAGGCGTGCGATAACATCAGGCGGAGTAACTGGGAGGATAGAATTAGCATCGAAAACTGCAGGCTTCAGGACTTTTTACCCGGCGATACCCTTTTTGATCTGATTGTCAGCAATCCACCCTATTTCACAGATTCTTTAAGGAATCCCGACCCAATTAAATCAATGGCCAGACATAATGTATTGCTCAGTCATGAAGATATTCTGACAGGCACTTCCAGGCTTCTCACGGAAGATGGAAAATTGCAGCTTATCCTGCCATATCCCGGGGGTAATATTTTCATTGCTGAAGCACAGGAATATGGATTTCACTGTAATGATATCCTGAAAATCAAACCTCATCTTTCAGCTGAAATAAGAAGGTTGATACTGTGTTTCAGCAGGAAGAGGACGAGGATCACTGAAAAATTCCTCACTATCGAAAGAGGAAAACGGCACGAATTCACAGATGATTACATGAACCTTACCAGGGATTTTTATCTGAAATTCTAGCTTCCTTGCCTGCTGTGTAACACTTCAGAATTACAGTAACAGATTTGTTACCGTCTTTAATAGTTCTTACCCCCTTTCAATTTCCCCCAAGGGGGAAAGGCTAACTGACTCCTTCCCCCTTGGGGGAAGGTTGGGAAGGGGGTTAATGTAATTAAACGAAACCGATTCCACATATTTCATGCCTCATACAAGAATGTTACCCAAATTGTGAAGAATTACACTGCCGGCAGGCAGGTCTGTGTGATTTTCAAATCATTTCATTTTCCGGAAGGCCGTATTCCTCTTTCATTTCAATGCCAAGCCTGCTCAGCTCCTTAAGGACAGGTACATAGATTTCAGGTACAACCGGCCGGTACACACCGGAAAGGTTGATTTCCTTATTCAGGATCAGTTTAACCGCTATTGAAGCCGGAAGTGCGACAGTTCTTGCAACTGCAGTATTTGTTGAAGGCGATCCGTAGTCGAGCATCGACGATTTGATAACCTCCTTTTTCCCCCGGGATATGAAGCCAGAAAAATATGCTGCATCATCACTACATCGCGGTCATTTTCAGATAATGACATTCTGCTTATCATACGGCTGGCAGTGATTTCAAAGGGTGATGTTGAAGTATAATTAAGCTTCTCATCGCTGAAAAAACCGAGAAACTCCAACGATCTCAGCGGCGCAGAATTCTCATCCCATTTCATTTTTTGCGAAATGTTTGCGCGCAGGTTTCTGGAATCAATCCCGACCTTTTCAGCAAGAAATTCAGCATAGCTCATATGGCTGTAGTCTTTTACAGCGTCATCGAGCATATTAAGGCTCTTCATGACATCGAGAGTCTCGCACCAGCCCCTGTAACGGAATGTTCCCCGGAACACAGTGGCAGCCTCCGGGATCCCGTAGATGCCGATATAGCTTATTGAGTCACGGTTAGGGTATACCTCAAGTTCCCCAAGTCCTGGAAAATCAAAGCTGAACCTGTCTTTGAAAAGATTTTCGGAGGCTACAGTTACTTCTTTCCCTTTCTTAAGGTAGAGGGCGCTGTTTCTGCTTGCAAGAACTACGCCTTTCGGGCTCCAGGAGAATTTATACCTAAGGGGATTATCCGCAGCCTCAGGGGCTGGAAGAGCGCCACACAGGGAATAGAACTCCTCTACTTTACCATTTTTACCATGAATGTAGTCGATAACCTTCATTGCAGTCATATGGTCAATTCCGGGGTCAAGCCCAACCTCATTGAGAAGGAGGATGCCGGCCTTTTTTGCAGCTTCATCAAGCTCCTTCATTTCAGGCTGGACATAAGAGGTTGTGACAAGTGGCTTTTTGCATTTTACACAGATGCGTGCAGCCAGCGGATGATACCTGTAAGGCAGAAATGAAACTGTTATATCATGTTCTTTTACAAGCTTTTCCAGTGTTTCTGTTTCGTCACTTGACCACCTCAGGGAAGCTCCGTTGGGATGACCTTTGATCATCCTGTCAGCTTTTTCTTTAGTTGTGGTTGCAACCGTCAGCCTGAAATTGTTTTCAAGCAGAAACTCAACCATTGGTTTAACAACCAACCCTGCACCGAGAATTAAAACCTTTTTCATAATCCGCCGGATAAATACCTGAGCAAGTTAAGCGTTTGGTTTAACAAATTTCATGAGATTTATTAGGGATTCTATAAACTTCGTTCCCACAGAGGCGGGAACGAATCTTTTTTCCCAAAAGGCTTTCAATAATATTGCCGGCAGTGTATCTTTGTTAAATACCCGAGTTTTCAAAAGTGTGATAAATCCCGGCAAACGACTTCAAAATGTCTGATTTTCAGAAATATGTTGAGACACCGCTGATGAAGCAGTACTTTGACGTCAAGGCAAAACACCCTGATGCAATCCTGCTTTTCAGGGTAGGCGATTTCTATGAGACTTTCGGGGAAGATGCAATTAAAGCTTCTGATATACTTGGCATAACCCTGACAAGGAGAGCAAACGGATCCGCATCTTTTGTCGAGCTTGCCGGATTTCCATACCATGCAATTGATACTTATCTGCCAAGGCTGGTAAGGGCGGGACAACGGGTAGCCATCTGTGAACAGCTTGAAGATCCGAAGCTGACGAAGAAAATTGTCAAAAGGGGCATTATCGAACTTGTGACCCCGGGAGTTTCACTTAATGAAAATGTTCTCAATCACAAGGAAAACAACTTTCTGGCTGCTGTCCACATTGACAGGAAAATAGCAGGAGTTGCTTTCCTGGATATATCCACCGGCGAGTTCCTTACCTCGGAAGGTACTATAGAATACATAGATCAGATGCTGAACAACTTTCAGCCGAAAGAGGTGTTGTTTGAAAAGCGTAAGAGAGAGCTTTTCACCGAAAGCTTCGGATCAAAATTCTATACCTATAAGCTCGACGACTGGATCTTTACACCTGAAGCTGCAAATGACAGGCTCCTTAAACAATTTGAGACAAGCTCATTAAAGGGTTTCGGAGTTCAAAACCTTTCCTTTGGAATAATTGCCTCCGGGGCAATTCTCTATTACCTCGACATAACCCAGCATGAACATCTCGGACATATAACTACCCTGTCAAGAATCGAGGAGGAAAGATATGTCTGGCTCGATAAATTCACGATTAGAAACCTGGAGTTGTTCCATTCTCCATATGAAGGTGCCAGGACTCTCATTGACGTGATTGACAATACAATATCTCCGATGGGAGGCCGCCTGTTAAGACGATGGATCTCAATGCCGCTGAAAGATATAGCAGCCGATAAATGACAGGCTTGATATAGTACAGCATCTTGTTGAGAACACTCTCTTCAGGGAAGAAATTTCGGGCTTGCTGAGGCAGATCGGGGACCTTGAAAGACTCATCTCAAAGGTTGCTACAGGCAGGATCAATCCGCGCGAGGTGGTTCAGCTCAAAAATGCCCTGCGGGCAATTGATCCATTAAACAGATTATGCCTGGAGAGCGGGTGCATTCCTCTTGCCAAACTGGCAGAACAGCTGAATCCCTGCAGGTCGGTTGCTGAAAGGATCTCCAGGGAGCTGAATGATGATCCCCCTTCACAGGTGAACCGGGGAAATGTCATTAAAAAAGGTGTTTCAGATGAGCTTGATGATCTCAGGAACATCCTCTACAGCGGAAAGGACTACCTGAACAATCTTCAGATGCGCGAAAGCCAGAGAACCGGGATTTCATCGCTGAAAGTAAGCTTCAATAATGTTTTTGGCTATTACATAGAAGTCAGAAACACTCATAAGGATAAAGTCCCTGACGAATGGATAAGAAAGCAGACACTGGTAAATGCAGAACGGTATATCACAGAGGAACTTAAAGAATATGAAAGCAAAATACTCGGTGCTGAGGAAAAGATAACTGACCTTGAAACAAAGCTCTTTAACGAACTGATCCTTGCAATCCTTGAGTTTATTCCGCCAATCCAGCTAAATTCATCCCTGATAGCCCGTCTTGATTGCCTGCAATCATTTGCTGCTGTGTCAGGTGAAAACAATTACATTCGTCCGGTTCTTGATGATTCCAGGATACTTGAGATTGCCGACGGTCGGCATCCTGTGATAGAGAAGCAACTTCCTCCCGGGGAATCGTATGTTCCCAATGATCTGTATCTTGACACTGATGATCAGCAGATCATTATACTGACAGGTCCCAATATGTCGGGCAAATCAGCCCTGCTAAGGCAGACTGCACTTATAGTCCTGATGGCACAGACAGGATGTTTTGTCCCTGCAAAATCTGCAAGGATAGGTGTCGTCGATAAGATCTTCACCAGGGTTGGAGCTTCAGATAACATAAGTCTCGGGGAATCAACTTTCATGGTGGAGATGAATGAAACTGCCAGCATCCTTAACAATCTGTCGGACCGGAGTCTTATCCTTCTTGATGAGATAGGGCGCGGCACCAGCACTTATGACGGCATTTCAATTGCCTGGGCTATGGTCGAGTACCTTCATGAGAACAAGATGAGGGCTAAAACACTGTTTGCAACACATTATCATGAACTTAATGAGATGGAGAACTCCTTTTCAAGGGTGAAGAATTACAATGTCTCAATCAGGGAGTTCAATAACAAGGTGATTTTTCTCAGGAAGCTTAAAAGAGGAGGGAGCGAGCACAGCTTTGGAATTCATGTTGCAAAGATGGCAGGGATGCCAAGAAGTGTCGTCAGGCGTGCAGATGAAATTCTTAAGGAGCTGGAAAAGAGTCATGAAAAAAAGGAGCTTGCGAAACCAATTGCCGATATTGCTGGTCACAGGGAAGGGTTGCAGCTTAGCATTTTCCAGCTCGATGACCCGGTGCTCAAGCAGATCCGTGACGAAATATTGGGTATGGACATTGATAATCTTACTCCTGTCGAAGCCCTGAATAAACTTTACAATATCAAAAAGTACCTTAAATAACATTTTCAGGTAATATTATGGATTACTTAATCAGCCTAAAATCTTTTTAATGGTAACAGTTATTATTCCGGCACTTAACGAAGAAAAGACCATAGCACAGGTAATAAAGCTGATTAGCAGCTCTCCTCTTGTTGATGAGATACTTGTGATCGATGATAAGTCTTTTGACAATACGATCAAAAAATCGAGGCTCCCCAAAGTAAGGATATATACCAGTCCGACAATTGGCAAGGGGGGATCCATGCGCGACGGGATGCTTCTTGCAAAAAATGAGGTAATAGTTTACCTTGATGCAGACATCGTTACTTATCCCCCAAACATAGTCGAACTTCTTGCCGGTCCGATCCTGGACGGGGAAGCTGACTTTGTCAAATCGTCCTTTGAAAGACAGGCTGGCAGAGTTACGGAACTGGTGGCAAAGCCGCTTCTCAGCCTTCTTTTTCCTGAGTTGTCAAGGTTTTCCCAGCCATTAAGCGGAATGATCGGCGCCAGGAAAAGTATGTTAAAAAAACTCGATTTTGAAAATGATTATGGGGTTGATATCGGAATCCTTCTTGATATGAATTCCGCCGGAGCAAGATTGAAAGAAGTGAAAATTGGATATATAGAAAACAGGATGCAGACATGGGAGCAGCTTTCCAAAATGTCAAGGGAAGTCTCACGGGCAATACTGAAACGTGTGAAAAGAATTGAGGTCAGAAATCTTGAAACCCTTGAAAATATCAGTATTATCAGGACGCAGATGGACTACGCCATCAGGGAGAGTCTGATCGGGCTGGAAAAGATGATAATCTTCGATATGGACAACACACTCCTTGAAGGAAGCTTTATTACCACTGCTGCAGAGGAGTTCAATTTCAAAGATGAACTGATAAGGATCGTTACTGAATATGGCAATCCATATACCCGTACAAAATCAATTGCCAGGCTGTTGAAGAACAAGTCATTTGATGAGATACTGGAGGTAACCGATAAAATCAAGATCATCGACGATGCACCCTATGTCATCCGGGAATTAAAAAAGAAAGGCTACATATGCGGAATCATTAGCGACAGTTACGACGTTGTAACCAATCACCTTAAGAACAAGCTTAAAATGGATTTTTCAATCGCAAATGAACTTGAGTTTTCGAGAAGTGTGGCTACAGGCGAAGTCAAGGTGCCATCGGCGTTTATGAAAAATAAACACAGCAAATGCAATCATGATTTTTGCAAAGCAAATGTTCTCTTCCAGCTTGCCGAGAAATATGCAATCGATATTAAGAATATAATTGCTGTCGGCGACAGCGAAAATGATATCTGTCTTATCAGGGATAGCGGGATCGGAATAGCTTTTCGTTCTCAGAATAACTACCTGAACCTTGTGGCCGACACGATAATTACTGAAAAAAGCTTTCTTCAAATCCTCGATATAGCTTATTAGATATAAAAGCAGGTTTAAAAAGGGGATAGGCTTCTTTCAATTAATTTTTGCAACTTTGCCAGCTGTAATTATAGATAAGAGTATGAAAATATTTACCTATTTTATCCTTTCGGCACTTTTGTTAACTACTTCCTGTGCAGGCACAAATAAACGGCTCAGATCAGGCAATGACTCAGAAACATCAAAAAAGACACTCCTCATGCCTTCCGGTCCCATACGTGAAGTGGAAGAAAAGCTTGTTCCCAATGATGAGAAAGCTCCCGATCCGCACAGGTATTTCGTTATAATCGGTAGCTTCAGGGATCCGGTTAATGCCAGGGATCATCAGGCCATTGTCCTTAAAGACGGATTTAAATCAGAAGTACTGAAGAATGATGCCGGATTATACCGTGTTTCGGTGATGGCAACCGATGATATCACAGCTGCAAGGGCTGAGGTAAGAAGGATCTGGGCAAAATTTCCCCCGTATTCCGACACCTGGATGCTGATAAGCAAGAAGTAACTTTCAGGATAACTTATTTTTCACTATAAAAATATTATATTGACAGAGTTCAGATCCGAAATACTGTTCTGTTAATGTCGACATGAATAAGTCCGGAAGGAGGCTGAAGATCCGTGAAAGGTTCTTCAAATGGATATTCCTTACAAGCGATAAATACAAGGTATTTTTCACCTGGTTCAGCTCCTTATGCCGTTTCTTCTACGCTGTTACACTCTTCCTGTTTGTTTTAGGGATAATATTCTATATAGGATTCACTAATTCTCCCGAAGCCAGGGCAGAATTGATTTCAGCCTTCAGGGTTTTGTTCATGATCCTGTTTTTATCAAGATATCTGCCCGTATTATTATCATTTAAAAAGAATAGAGGCATATCAACTGTTTTCAGGTCTGTGGTTTTTCTCTTCTCCCTGGCTGTTTTCCTGTCAAATGGGAACCTGGTCAATGACGGAAAACCATTATGGGAGTTTTTTAAGGGCTTTGCGCCGGTCATGGCAGCTGTTTTTCTTATCGGAGCATCTGAGATATCCGGATTACTGGGAATATTGAATTCCATAAAAATACCTTCTTCTCTTATTTTTTCCTCAAGTTTCCTAATAATCATACTTATCGGGTCAGGCCTTTTAATGCTTCCTAATGCACGTACCTGCCAGTTATCATTTCTGGATTCGCTCTTCACTTCGGTAAGCGCTGTCTGTGTTACCGGACTGACAGTTGTTGATACTGCAACCACATTTACCATAACAGGGAAAATTATACTGGTAAGTCTTATTCAGATAGGCGGTCTCGGGATCATGACATTTACGGGCTTCTTTAGTTATGTTTTTACATCCGGATCATCTTTCCGCGACACTGTTATTTTAAAAGAACTTTTTTCTTCGGAATCGTTGAATAATTTGTTCAAGATCCTTACAAAAATTATAATTTTTTCATTTCTGATTGAGATTACTGGTGCTTTTATTATTTATGACAGTCTCAGTCAGGATATACCGGATAAGATCTTGTTTTCAATCTTTCATTCAGTTTCTGCTTTTTGTAACGCCGGCTTCTCAACTTTACCGGGTAATCTTTCTTTGGACCCGGTGAGAACAAATCACACAATTCAGATATCAATCGCCCTGCTTATAGTGCTTGGTGGCATTGGATTTCCTGTTTTACTGAACATTTACTCGTCTGTTAAATATCAGATCTTGGTTCTCATCAGGAAATTAGGAAGGAGAAGAACCCCTGTAAAACCAGTACAAAGAAATGTGTCTGTCACAATTGTGCTTTTTATGACAGTCCTGTTAATTACCGGTGGAGCATCGCTTTATTATCTGTTTGAAGCTGACAGAAGCCTGGCAGGTAATACTACTGTGCATAAGATTATTGTCTCTATCTTTGGAAGCATAAGTGCCAGGACTGCCGGATTTAATATTGTTGACATTACTGCCTGGAGCTATCCGACACTATTTCTTATGATATTCCTTATGTGGATTGGAGCAAGCCCGGGATCAACAGGAGGCGGGATAAAAACCACAACTTTTGCACTTGCTTTCAGATCAGTCTGGAACAACATAAGAGGCAGGGATTATCTTAAAATAGGCAACAGGGAGATAGGTCACAATACTATAACCAAAGTGTTATCAATAATATTTCTTTCGCTGCTGATTACCGGAACGGCTTTTTTCTGCCTTTTGTTTTCAGAATCAGGTAAAGATCCGTCACATCTTTTATTTGAATGTTTTTCTGCTTACGGTACTGTTGGACTTAGCCTCGCCGATACAGCTACATTCAGCAGCGCCGGTAAAATTGTGGATATTTTACTGATGTATATCGGCCGCGTGGGGCCACTCACCCTGATAACAGGTTTTATGTTATCATATCGAAAGAGATATTCAAGATATCCTGAGATTGACGTTGTGATTAATTGACATGGTTGTTAATAATATATAGTATTATGAAATACATAGTAATCGGATTAGGATACTTCGGGTCAAAACTGGCATCAAATCTTACAAGCCTGGGACACGAAGTGATCGGTATAGACAATCACTCTGAAAGGCTGGAAGAATTAAAGGATGCCATTACAACGGTTATGAAGATGGATTCCACAAATGTCAATGCAATAAAGTCATTGCCACTGGCCGAGACAGACGCGGTAATTGTTGCCATCGGTGAAAATGTAGGATCTTCAATCCTTACTGCTTCAATTCTTAAGAACCTGAAGGTTAAAAGGATTATTGGCAGGGCGATAAACCAGGTTCATCAGGATATCCTCAATCAGATAGGAATTGAAGAGATAGTCCTGCCGCTCGAAGATTCAGCCCGGCATGTTTCATCAATGCTTCAGCTTAAGAACACACTGCGGTTAACTGAGCTCAACGATGAATTTGCTGTTGCAGAGGTAATTGTGCCGGGAAAATATCAGGGTCATACACTTGATACAATTAATATTAAGGAGAGGTTCAATCTTATGCTTATTGCTGTCAAGAGCGCTCCCAAAGAAGGCCTTTTAACATCACTTTTCAGGCGGAATTATAAGGTTGATATGTCATTCGATACTTATCTTCCCCTGGGAGAAAAAGATATAATAGTTGTGGCAGGCAGGATAATCGATATAAAACGATTTGTAGAAGATTAGGATTTGAAGTTAAAACCCTTAATATGACAAATTACATTATTCTGGTCCTGTGTATTATCGTGATCCTTTCATATTTATTCGAAATCGCGGGCAGATATGTCAGGATACCCTCGGTTATTTTTCTTATATCCCTTGGGATTGCCATCCAGTTCATCGTAAAGGCTATCCGCCTCGATATTCCTAATCTGCAACCTGTACTGCCTGTTATCGGTACTTTGGGTCTGATAATGATCGTGACGGAGGCAAGCCTGGATCTGCAGCTGGAAAGAAGGAAAAAGGGACTGATTATTAAATCAATAATCTCTGCTTTTATGTTGTTCGCAGTTTTTACGGGAGTATTTACTTACATCCTTGTTGAATTCTTGAATATTCCTGTACGGGATTCTGTCCTGAACGGCATTCCGTTGGGAATCATAAGCAGTTCGGTGGCAATAACGGCAGCAGCCACCCTGAAACCAGATGATAAGGAATTTGTTGTTTATGAAAGTGCATTTTCGGATGCTTTTGGTATTATAGCCTTCGATTTTATTCTTATAAATCAGGGAACATTTATCCAGGGGGTTTCAAGCTTTACGTTAAGCTTCTTGATTACAATCATCATTGCCCTTGTTACAACAAGCATTCTTGGAATTCTACTTCATAAAATTACGTACCATATTACCTATGTCATTATAATGACTTCAGTCGTAATGGTTTATGTCCTGGCAAAGCTGGCGTACCTTCCTGCCTTGATGCTTGTCCTTATCTTTGGGCTGATTCTGTCGAACAATCTCATCCTTGAAAAGACACCGATAAAAGTATTCGTTGATTTTCCCAAATTCAGAAATGACCTCAGGTCCTTTAAGGTTATCCTTACAGAGCTGACTTTTCTGGTCAGATCTTTTTTCTTTATAATGTTTGGGTATTATACTAAAGTTGAAGGATTGCTCGACTTGCAGAATATACTCGCAGGAGCAGCAATTACTGCAGGTATCTTTTTGCTTCGGCTGATCTTTTTTAAACAGGTTCTCAGAATGCCCATTGTCCCGCTGGTCTTTTTTTCACCCCGTGGCCTCATTACGATCCTTTTGTTCCTGAGCATTCCGATGTCATCAAGAATCCCATTTATCAGCGAAGAGGTGATAACTATTGTGATCATTTTCACAATTATAATTATGATGGGCAATATTTTTTATCAGAAGGACAGGGCTCCTTCTGATAAAACAGATATCATCAGTAAATGGGCAGAAGATTAGCAGAGGAAATATTCTCCTGAAAAATGACCTGTTGTTAAATTTTAAAAAGCGATAAAATTGTTATCTTCCCTTTTTAAAAAATAAAATATGAAAAGAAATCTCGCTTTTCTCACATCAGTCTTTCTGGCCTTTACGGTTCTGGCTTATTCTCAGCCGGGTACCGTAAAGCAGGTGAAGCTGGTTAATTTTGATTTACAGTCGTCCGTTGCAATATCTGAATCCGGCGAAGAGCTCTCAACCACAGGGTACAGTTCAAATGTTTACTGGTTTCCGGTCAGTGTGCCGTCAACTGTGCTCACCGGGCTTGTGGCAAATGGCATTTATCCCGATCCGTACTCCGGTATGAATAATATGCTGATACCTGATGCATCGGATGAATTCAACAAAAAGTATAAGCTGGAGCAGTTCAGCCATCTTCCGAACAATCCAAATCCATGGAAAAAGCCCTATTGGTACCGTACAACTTTCAAAGTCCCGGCTTCGGACAAAGGGCGTTGTTTCCAGCTGATCTTCAAAGGTATAAATTACCGTGCCGGAGTATGGATCAATGGCCGGCAGGTTGCCGATTCAACGCAAATGTCCGGTATGTTTGCACAATACAGCCTTGATATCAGTAAAGAGGTAAAGACTGGTGATGAAAATGCCCTGGCAATAAAGATCTATCCGCTCGATTACCCGGGTTTACCATCAGCTGAACAGCTTGAAGCTCTCGGTGACTTTTATCCAAATGGAGGTCCGACAGGAGATATTGGCAAGAATGTCACAATGCTTTGTTCAGTGGGATGGGACTGGGTACCGCCAGTCCGCGACAGGAATATGGGCATCTGGCTGCCGGTTTATCTGAGGACTACTGGCGGCGTTACCATAAGCGATCCCAAAATAACCACTGAGTTCTCCGGTGAGACCGATACCTCAATGGCAAAGCTGTCTCTTACCCTGACACTCTTAAATCATACCGGTAATAACGAAACCGGTAAGCTGACAGTTAAGATATCTCCCGAAAACTTCAAGGGAGTTTCATACCAGTCTGTAAAAAGCGCCGCTGTTGCCAAAGATGGAAGCACAGTTGTCGACCTCAATCCTGGCAACACAAAAGAATTCAACATCAGTAAGCCCGGAATATGGTGGCCCAATGGTTATGGCAAACCAAATCTTTACAGGATTCGGCTTCAGTTCAGCAATGCCTCGGGTATCTCAGACGACACTACATTTTTATTCGGCATCAGGACGGTCTCATCTAAGGCTGTCGATGTCAGCGGAAGCTGGCGCCGCGACTTTTATGTTAACGGCCGGAGGGTACATCTGACCGGAGGCGCATGGGTTCCGGATTTCATGCTTAACCGTGATTCACTAAGGTATGATTATGAAATGCGTCTGTGCCGCAATGCAAATATAAACCTCGTAAGGATATGGGGTGGCGGGGTTACACCATGCGATGAATTCTTTGAAGCAGCCGACAGGTACGGCCTTATGGTGTGGTCCGATTTCTGGATCACGGGAGATACCCAGGGTGAGTTTAAGGGATCGCCCGACTGGCCAATCGAGGCTGAAGTTTTCAAAAGGAATGTTACAAGTACGATTCTCCGGATAAGGAATCATCCAAGCCTCCTGGTATGGACCGGCGGAAATGAGGGTCATGCCCGCCGGGAGCTTTATGATTTTATGAGGAACAGCATAACTTCACTCGATGGGACAAGGCCTTTTATCCCAAGCTCCTCAGGCTTTGCAAAACTTCCCGAAGGATGGCCTGCATCATGGCCGGATAACCTTCCGGGTGGCGTTTACAGCGGTGGTCCGTATACATGGAGGGATCCCGGAGATTATTATGCAAGGGCAATAGCCGGGAAAGACTGGGTATTTAAGGATGAAACGGGATTACCATCACAACCACCTTATAACATTATGTCCAGAATAGTCCCCGACCTGGTCTGGGATAAAACATTGCCTTTTCCCCTGAACCATACATGGGGTTATCATGATGCTGCCACAGGTAACGGACGGTGGGATCTATATTACATGGAGATGGTGAAGAGATTCGGTGAACCGGAAAGTATGGAAAAATTCTGTGATAAGATGCAGCTCCTGAATGCCATCGGTTACCAGGGAATTTTTGAAGCTGCCGGACATAAACTGAATGATATCGGCGGAGTTATGCTCTGGAAACTGAACGCTGCCTTTCCAAGTGTCGTGTGGCAGGTTTATGACTGGTTCCTGATGCCGAATGCTGGTTACTATTTTATGCAGAATGCCTGTGAACCGGTTCATATCCAGCTGAATCGGAGCAGCAAAAAAGTGATGGTGCTCAACCGGACTTACAAAAAGGTAACCGGCCTTTCAGCACAGGTCAATCTTTATAATCTTGACTCAAAATCAATTTTTCATGAGAATTTAAATATCAGTCTTGATGCTACGGACGTTAAGGAAACTTCAAATCTGGAAAATATACTTGCAGACACAAAAGGAATTGTTTTTGTAGTTCTCAATCTCAAGAATGCCTCAGGTAAAATAATCTCGCATAATGTCTACTGGATTTCATCCGATGGCGATTATAAGCCAATGAACAGGATGGCTGAAACAAGTGTGGGTGTAACACTGCTGAGTGATGAGAAGGGAAAAATAAACAGGAAAGTAACGGTTAAGATTACCAATTCTTCGGACAGGATTGCATTTTTTATCCGGCCGCAGCTGATGTCGGAAGGAGAGGAGCTTCTGCCTTGTTTCTGGTCCGGAAATTATTTCACGCTGGCACCTGCTGAGAGCACAACGGTTACTGTTACATCACCATCGGCAAGCCTGACACAGGGAATGCCGGTTCTGAAGGTATCGGGATGGAATGTGGCGGCGAAGGAGATTAAATTGCAGTAAGCGGATATTCTTATGTTGAAAGCTTTAATAAATTCTACCACCTTCACCGGAAGCGGAGCGACAGAAGGCAAAGCGGTTCTTATAAACAATGACAGGATTGAAGCCCTGGTTGATATCTCATCAATACCCGGTTCAGCTGAAAGGATCGACTGTGAAAATAATTATCTGGCCCCTGGACTGATTGACCTGCAGATCGCCGGTGCCGGGGGGTATTTGTTTTCATCCAGTCCTACCGCAGAAGCTTTAGAAAGCATTAGCAACGCAATTACATTGAGCGGTACAACAGGTTTTCTGATTGCAATCCCGACAAATACACCTGAGGTTTACCATGAAGTAATAAGGGTTGTAAGGGAAAATCCTCATCCGGCGGTTCTGGGGCTGCATCTGGAAGGACCTTTTATAAGTACTCTAAGAAGAGGGGCGCATATTAAGGAGTATATCAGAAGACCAGGGAAGAAAGAGATTGAAACTTTACTTGATGGCGCTGAAGGAATTGTGAAAATGTTAACAATAGCTCCTGAAGTATGTGATGAAAATATAATCAGGATGTTAAATGACAGGGGAATAGTTGTGGCTGCCGGCCATAGCAATGCAACATTCAGGGAAGCTTTTCAGGGATTTAAATGGGGGATCAAAACAGCCACCCACCTTTTCAATGCCATGTCACAGCTGCACCATCGCGACCCCGGATTGCCGGGTGCCGTCTTTCAGGCTGAAAATGCCTATGCGAGCATAATTGCAGATGGATTGCATGTTGATTACAATGTCATATCAATTTCAAAAAAACTGTTAAATGAGAGGTTGTTCCTTATTTCCGACGCCGTTGAAGAAAATCTGAAAGGCGCCTATCAGCACGTTCGTCAGGCTGACAGATTTACACTCCCTGATGGTACTCTTTCCGGTTCACTTCTGACAATGATGAAGGCAGTAAAGAATTGCACGGAGAATGCGGGAATTCCTGCTGAAGAAGCTTTGCGCATGGCATCTTCCTATCCGGCAACTTTAATGGGATTAAAGGACAAAGGTCAGATAGCTCCCGGGTATAAAGCGGATCTTGTCGTTTTTGACGCTGGTTTTAAGGTGAAGCGGGTCTTTGTAAATGGTGAAATGATTTCAGTCTAAAAGCCTCCTTTTCAATGCCCAGGTATCCCGTAATGATTGTTGAAATTGCGATGCTTCTGATCTCTGTTTCAGCTTGCGTGAACAGCGACCTGCAGACCCGTACAAATTCAGAACCGCCATTTGCCGTTTCGGGAAACGTTACTGATCCTGCGATAAAACCAACCATAAAATTTGCCGGGGCAATCATCAGGGGAGATACAATGGACAAAAATATCTCACTTGTCTTTACCGGAGATGAATTCGGCGATGGGGGAGAATTTGTTTTAAAAGCTTTAAACAACCTTAAGATAAAAGCTTCATTCTTTTTAACAGGGAACTTTTACCGGAATGAGCATTTTAAGGCATTGATCTCAAAATTAAGGGAGAACGGGAATTATCTTGGCTCCCATTCCGATAAGCACCTGCTCTATTGCGAATGGGCAAACAGGGACATTCTTCTTGTGACCAAAAAGGAGTTTACAGATGACCTTGGAAACTCATACCTTGAACTTAATAAATTTAAAGTAACGCCGGAAGAAGCCCGTTATTTTCTGCCGCCATACGAGTGGTATAACGATTCGATCGCTTTATGGACAAGCCAGATGGGCCTAAGGCTGGTTAATTTTACACCTGGTACGCGAAGCAATGCAGATTATACATTCCCGGGTATGGGAAACAATTATGTGGACAGCAAAACCATATTTAATTCTGTTCTTGAATACGAACAGAAGTTTACAACCGGATTGAATGGGTTTATTCTGCTGGTCCATATTGGAACTGATCCCCGGAGAACCGATAAGTTCTATCACCTGCTTCCTGATCTGATTACTGAACTCAAATCGCGAGGATATAAGTTTGTAAGGATTGATGAACTTTTGGATTAATTTTAACAGAAAGAAATATTCCTGAAATATGGCACTTTTGGGTATCGATCTTGGGGCCACAAAGCTTGCGGCTGCGATCTTTTCTGAAGATGGCGAAATCCTTTCTAAGGAGCACCTGAAGCGTGGAAACCGGGAAGGAACTGCCGTCGGAAAATTTGTTACGGATACTATAAGAAGGCTGCTTAAGTCTGCTGATCTGCAGGGGAACAAAATAAGATCAATCGGAATTTCGGTCCCGGGGATAAGTAATATAAGATCCGGAACTGTATGGGCACCAAATATTCCGGGCTGGACCGACTATCCGCTTCTTTCGGAGGTAAAAAGGGCAGTCCCCGGCATTCCTGTTTTAATCGACAGCGACAGAGCCTGCTATATTCTGGGTGAATTGTGGCAGGGAAAGGCCAGAGGTTGTAGAGATGCTATTTTCCTGTCAGTGGGAACCGGTATAGGTGCCGGCATTCTCGTCAATGGTGAGATATTAAGGGGAAGTCATGATATTGCAGGAGCAATCGGCTGGATGGCTTTAAGCAGACCTTTCAGAAATAAATATCATGAGTGTGGCTGTTTTGAGTACCATGCATCAGGTGAAGGTATTGCAAAAGTCACCGGGGATTTCTTGCGCGAGGAAAATAATTACCATGGGGTTCTGAGGAAAAAAAAGATTGAAAGGATATCTTCTGAAGATCTGTTTGATGCTTATGAAAAAGGCGATCAGATTGCAGCCAGGGTTATAGAACAATGTATCGGATACTGGGGAATGGCGGTGGCAAACCTTGTCAGCCTTTTTAATCCGGAAAAGATAATCTTTGGCGGCGGAGTTTTTGGTCCGGCATCGTTACTCCTGCCCGAAATTAGAAAAGAGGCCGTCCGGTGGGCACAACCTGTAAGCATTAATCAGGTAAGCCTCGAGGTTTCAGGATTAGGAGGGGATGCGGGAGTTTACGGTTCAGCTTTTCTGGCTTTAAAAAACCTGAAAGGAATTAAGCGCTTAAATTAAACTGATGTACAGGAAAAAACTGGTTTTCTGGTCTGCATGTGCCGGCATGCTCTTGTTCGGGGTAAGTCTTATCACTCTTGGCTCAGTAGCCCCTGACCTTAAGGTAAAGCTCGGCTTGAATGAAATAGGTTCAGGGACCCTGTTCTCGATCCTTCCTTTTGGAATATTGATTGGTTCGCTGATTTTCGGTCCCGTTGTTGACAGGTTTGGTTATAAGGTACTGCTTTCGGCATCGTGCATACTCTTAGCTGTCGGATTTGAAGGCGTTGCCTGGTCCGCAGATGCCAGTCTGATGAAAGTATTTATTTTCATTGTCGGATTAAGCGGCGGCATTGTAAACGGCTCCACAAACTCACTGGTGGCCGACATAAGCGACTTTGACAAGAGATCTAATCTCAGCCTGCTTGGAGTTTTTTTCGGGATAGGAGCCCTTGGGATGCCTCTTGTCCTCGGCATTCTTGAAGCCAGTTTTGACTTTGAGGCTATAATCTCCGCTGTCGGGATCATTTCTTTTGCAACAGGCATTTTTTTTATGCTTATCAAACTTCCTCCGCCAAAACAAAAACAGGGGATTCCGCTTTCAGCCGGACTCTCTCTTTTTAAGGACAGCTTGCTGATATTAATAGCATTTTTCCTCTTTTTCCAGAGCAGCTTTGAAGGTATTATCAATAACTGGACAACCACATACCTAATCGATATGCATTTGACGGAGCAAAGCAGTGCACTCTATGGTCTTTCACTCTTCGTGGCAGGGATGGCAGTAATGCGCCTGATAACAGGGACACTTTTAAGAAATGTCAGTGTAAGAATGATTCTGATAGCATCATTTATTCTGATACTGTTCGGGCTGATTTTAATAAAGACCGGATTTACACTTCCAACTACTCTCATGGGATTTATGATCCTGGGTGCCGGACTTGCCGGCGGCTTCCCGATAATGCTTGGATTTGTCGGCGACAGGTATGCAGGTCTCTCGGGAACAGCTTTCAGTTTTGTTCTTGTTGTAGGATTAATAGGGAATATGCTTGTTAACTATTGTATGGGATTCATCTCCCAGAAGTTCGGTATCGGCCACCTGGTGACAGTAGCTTTTGCAGAAACAATTGTTATGATCGTTCTGTGTTTGATAATAGTGAAAATGTTAAACAAAAAAAGAGTATAAGTAAAGGTATGAAAAGAATCAAGGCTGTCTTAGAAGCCCTTTGTGGGCCTTAGTGAGAACCATTTTGTCCCTTTGTGGTTAATTTTAAATCGATACCACAAAGGATCAATAAGCAAATCATAAAGTCACACCAGGTAAGACCTTTTTAATCTGCTTTTGAGACAGCCTCTTATTATTTTGATTAACCAAAAATCCACAGATATCATGTTAGCAAAACAATGGCTTGAAAACGCAAGGGACATTATGACCCGGATCGAAGAAACACAGATGGACAATATCCGCAAAGCAGCCGAGCTGATGGCTGACACAATTGAATGCAACAGGTGGGTCCATACTTTCGGCTGTGGTCATGCCACACTACCTATTGAAGAGATGTATCCCCGTATAGGAGGTTTTGTGGGATTTCATCCTATGATAGAATTACCTCTTACATTTTTTACCAGGATAACAGGAGAGATGGGAGTTCATCAGTTTGTCTTTCTTGAAAGGGTTGAAGGCTACGGCAGGGAAATAATGAAGGGCTATGATTTTGACAAACGCGATATCATGTGGCTCTTTTCTCATTCCGGGATCAACAATGTAAATATAGACATTGCACTTGATGCCCGGGAAAAAGGCATGAAAGTAGTTGTTTTCGGAGCTGCAGCAGCTGCTGAAGGAAAGAAAACCAGGCACTCATGCGGGAAGACTATTTTTGAACTTGCCGATGTCATCGTTGATACATGTGCTCCTCTGGAAGATGCTTCGGTTCCGTTGATAAATCATCAGGATAAGATCGGACCTGTGTCAACCATGGCTTTTGTAACATGCGTCTGGATGACAATTACCACTGTAGCTGAGATCCTTGCCGGCCGGGGAGTGAAATTATATATTCATCCTTCACATAATGTTCCGGGGGATGGAACCGCCAAACAAAGGCTGGATGATGCTTTGGCTGAATACAAAAAAAGAATCGCCGGTGTTTGATCCTTTTGCCATGTCTATTAAAATCATGAAACGGTCATGGCTCTTTTGTGGGAACTTTGTGTATTCTGATTTCTCAGGAACTCTGTAGGAAATTCTTAATTCTCCTTAATTATATTTAATTAACTTATGAAATGGTTGAACAAAACTAAAAGATATCATGTTTAGTAATTGAGATTTTTACATTCATTAGTTTTATGAGGTTGGTATTCCGGGCTAATGAAGTAAAAATTTATTACTATGAAACATGAAATAATTATCGTAGGTGGAGGCGTCAGTGGTACGGCCCTTCTTTACGCCCTGTCCAAGTATTCAAACATTAAGAATATCGGCTTAATTGAAAAGTACCGGAGTTTTGGCCTGGTTAATTCAGCTTCAACAATGAATAGCCAGACACTTCATTTTGGGGATATTGAAACAAACTATACCCTCGAAAAAGCCAGAAAAGTCAAGCAAAGTGCTGACATGGTAAAACACTATCTTGAAGATGAGAAAAAGCGGGACCGGAGGGAAAATATCTTTATCAGGGTTCCGAAGATGGTGCTGGCTATCGGAAGCGATCAGGTCACAACTTTGAGAGAGCGCTTTAAATCATTTAGCCAGCTCTTTCCGAAGCTGAGGATGATCGGTAAAGAAGAGATCGGGAAAATAGAACCAAGGATACTTGAGGGACGTGATCCCGGGCAGGATCTTCTGGCACTTCTGACCGATGACGGATACACCATCGATTTTGGAAAATTAAGTCATTCGTTTGTAAAAAATGCAAAAAAAGAGAATCCCGGCTTATCTGTTTACCTTTCAACAAAGGTTTTAAAAATTGTAAAAAGCGGGAACCTCTTCAAAGTCATAACCGACAAAGAAGAATTTGAAGCAGATGCTGTAGTCGTTACAGCAGGTGGTCATAGCCTGAAGATCGCAAAATCACTGGGCTATGGAAAGAACTACTCAATTCTTTCGATGGCAGGAAGTTTTTTCACTGCACCCAAAGTCCTTAATGGCAAGGTTTATACCATGCAGGAGGCAAAGCTTCCGTTTGCGGCAATTCACGGCGATCCGGAAGTACATAATGAAAATGTTACAAGGTTCGGACCTACTGCCAAACCAATTTTTCTTTTGGAGAGATACAACTATTCAACCTTCTTCGAATACTGGAAAACATTCGGACCGGGAATAAGACCTGTTCTGAGCATCTTGTCCATCATTTCCGATAAAGTTATTTTCAGGTACATTTTAAAAAATATTATTTATGACTTCCCGGGTATCGGTAAAAGATCATTCTTAAAAGAGATCAGGAAGATTGTGCCAAGTATCAGACTTGATGAAATAAAGTTTGCCAGGCGGGTTGGCGGAACAAGACCACAGATCATAAATAATACAACAAGAAAACTCGAAATGGGAGAAGCTAAAATAGTTGGAGAAAAAATAATCTTTAATATTACACCTTCTCCCGGCGCTTCTACATGCCTCGGAAATGCATTTGAGGATGCGATGAAGCTCATGGAATTTCTGGATAACAGATACAGGTTTGATAAGGAGCAATTTGAAAATGATCTTATTACAGGTAATAATATCAAGATGACTCCGGACAATTCAGGGAAGAATTTCCTGAAGACAGGATCATGATTTACATCAGATGTTATTATTTATAAAACATACCGATATATTTAATACATGGGTGAAAAAATCAAAATTGTAAAAGGATCTCTTCAGGTGCCGGTTAATCCTGTTATTCCTTTCATAGAAGGTGACGGTACAGGCCCGGATATATGGATGGCAGCGGTAAGAGTATTCGATGCGGCTGTTGAAAGTGCCTATAAAGGTGGTAAGAAGGTTATCTGGAAAGAAGTGCTGGCCGGAGAAAAGGCCTTCAGGAAAACCGGAACCTGGTTACCGGAAGAGACGCTGTCAGCTTTCAGGGAATATCTTGTTGGCATCAAGGGGCCATTAACAACCCCCATTGGAGAAGGCATGCGTTCGCTGAATGTCGCTTTGCGGCAGGAACTCGATCTGTATACCTGCTACAGACCCGTAAGGTATTTTAACGGAGTCCCCAGTCCGGTTAAACACCCGGAAAACGTTGATATGCATATTTTCAGGGAAAATACGGAAGATATATACGCCGGGATTGAATTTTTAAACGGCACTCCCGAAGCTGATAAGATCAAATCTTATCTTATTGAAGAGATGCATGTTAAATCAATAAGATTTCCACGGACATCTTCAATCGGCATAAAACCTGTTTCGGTTGAGGGTACAGAAAGGCTTGTCAGACAGGCAATAAAATTTGCATTAGGCAAGAAACTTCCTTCAGTAACGCTGGTTCACAAGGGTAATATTATGAAGTATACCGAGGGAGCCTTTATGAAATGGGGTTATGCTCTTGCTGAAAGGGAATTCGGGGATAGAGTATTTACATGGAACCAGCATAAGAAAATCTCGGAAGAGATAGGAGCTTCAGCAGCCGATGCTGCCATGCATCAGGCTGAAGTTTCAGGCAAACTGATTATTAAAGATGTGATAGCTGATGCATTCCTGCAGCAAATTCTTACCCGTCCTTCAGAATATTCGGTTATTGCTACCCTTAATCTTAACGGAGACTATATTTCGGATGCACTTGCAGCTATTGTCGGTGGTATCGGGATTGCTCCGGGAGGAAACATCAATTTTGAGTCGGGACATGCTATTTTCGAAGCAACACATGGAACTGCCCCGAAATATGCCGGTCAGAATAAAGTTAATCCGGGGTCAGTAATTCTTTCCGGTGCGCTGATGTTTGAATATATCGGATGGAATGAAGTTGCACAAAATATCTATAAAGGACTTGAACGGACAATCCAGTTTAAAAATGTCACTTACGATTTTCACAGGCTGATGGAAAATGCTACATTGCTTAAAACTTCCGAATTTGCCGATGTTATAATTTCCAACCTTTAATTACCTCCTCAAAAATATTTATTATGGACGACAAAAAATTTTTATCGCAGTTAAATGATTCAATTAAGCAATCGTGCCAGATTGATAGTGAGCTTTTTGAAAAATATGAAGTAAAAAGAGGGCTCAGAAATAAAGATAGTACCGGCGTTCTGGTCGGTCTTACCAATATAGGCGAGGTAATGGGTTATAAAAAGGAAAATGGCAAAGTAGTTGCGATTCCCGGCCGTCTGTTATACAGGGGAATCGACATAGAAGCCATTACTCAGGGATTTCAGAAGGAAGGAAGACATGGATTTGATGAAACTGTGTTCCTTTTGCTGACCGGCAAACTTCCCAATAAGGATGAACTGAAGAAATTTTCAGTTCATATGGCTTCGCTTCGCCCATTGCCTGATAGTTTTATCAAGGATATGATACTCTCAATGAAGGGTAAAGATGTACTTAACATGCTAGCCCGCTCTGTTCTCGGACTCTATATCCTTGATGAAGATCCTGACAATATTTCCCTGACCAATATGGTCCAGCAAACCCTCAATATAATAGCCAAATTTCCATCGATAATTGCTTACGCCTACCAGGCTTTCAGTCACGCCTATCAGGGAAGAACCCTGATGATCAGATATCCGCAGAAAGACCTGAGCACTGCAGAAAACTTTCTCTACATGATAAAAGGGGAATGTTCCCGTTATACCAAGCTTGAGGCCGACCTGCTCGATCTGGCGCTTGTCCTTCATGCTGAGCATGGTGGTGGAAATAACTCAACTTTTACAATAAGGGTCACAAGTTCCAGCGAGACAGATATCTATTCTTCTGTTGTATCTGCAATAGGCTCATTAAAAGGACCCTTGCATGGAGGAGCCAACCTGAAGGTCCTTGATATGATGGACGACTTAAAAAGAAATGTGAGGAACTGGAAAGATGAGGCTGAAGTTGAAAAACACCTGTTAAAAATACTAAATAAGCAGGCATTCGACGGATCAGGCAAGATATATGGCATGGGGCATGCAGTCTATACAATCTCAGATCCGAGGGCAGCGTTGCTGAAAGAAAAAGCAAAGGACCTGGCAATCGAAAAGGACAGGTATGATGAGTTTCTTCTTTATGAACTTGTAGAAAGGATCACACCAAGAGTATTCAAAGTTTTTAAAGGAGAACAAACTGAAAAAGTTGTTTGCATCAATGTTGACTTTTACTCGGGATTTGTTTATTCCTGTATTGGCGTTCCGAAAGAACTTTTCACACCTCTCTTTGCAATGGCAAGAATTTCCGGATGGTGTACTCACCGTATTGAGGAGCTTACTTTTTCTGCAAAGCGCATTATCCGTCCGGCGTTTAAATGCGTATATCCGGAACAGGAATATAAGCCGATGGAAAAAAGGTACGGACATATTTAAAAAATCTAATAATATCATGAAACTTTTTACTGACGAGACTATTGAAGAGGCGTATGACCTGCTCCTTGAAGGCGATTTAAATGAATCGGCAAAACTATTTGAAAAGAAGCTGAAAGAACATCCTGACAGCATTCATCTCCTTATGGAGTTGGGCAATATCTATTACATACTCGGTATAATGGCTAAATCAATAATTTATTATGAAAGGGCACTTACCCTGAAACCCGATAGCCCCTATATCCTTTACAGAATGGGTGTTGCCTTATATCGGTCAACTCATTTTACGAGAGCATCGTTAGTTTTCAGAAAAATCGTTGACTCAGGAAAATATCTTCCCATGACGTACCTTTGGCTCGGTCTTGCCTATTACCATCTTGGAAAGGAAGAGAAGAGCATTGAGGCATACAGGGAATTGCTTAATTCCTGCCCCGAAACTATAATGGCTAACTATTACATGGGAATCGCCTTAAAATCGTCGGGTAAATATGATGAAGCAATAAAGCATTTCGAAAAGCTTCTGAATCAAACTGACCAGCATGTTTCGGCTCTTTACCATCTGGGAAGGGTTTATATGAAAAATTACAACTACGAGAAAGCTAAATTATATTTCAAGAAGGCAATAGATCTTGATCCGGAGAATAAAAACGCTGCAGACATGTATGATTTCCTTGTCAATACCTGAAATGCCCCGGCCTTTACCTACCCCCAATCGGGCATGTGCGATCTTAAGGAATAGGAAAACTTATGAATCTAGCTGTATGCAATTGATTTTCTGTAACTTAAATTTGGGGCTGCTTGAAAAAGTTGATTTTTTGGACTTTTTCACTTTGTGTTCCTTAGTGTGATACTTTGTGATCCTTTGATAGGTTCAATAAATTATGTTTTACCACAAAGTACTCAAAGGTTATCACGAAGGTTCACGAAGGACTTTTTCAACAGCCCCAAAGTTATCAAACTTAAATTCAGTACTTTACATTCGATTTTGGGATAAACTCTCACCCTATTTCCCCGGACCCATCCACTTAGGTTGACGGCCTGGGATTTAGGGCTAACCCCCCATTTAAGGTTATTTAACTTTCTCCATGCTCCTAAATCTTTCACATTATCATTATATTCATGGCTTTATCCTAAAAGCCAAACTGACATGAGAAAATACCTCTATTTGATCCTTCTGCTGGTACCCCTGAAGCTGTCCGGACAACAGGACAATCTACCTGTTGCAGGCGTAAGCGACAGGAGAGCCGATATCTGGGGATTTAAAAATGCCCGTATCGTGGTAGATTATCAAACCACACTTGAGAACGCCGATATCCTGATTTCTGAAGGAAGGATTCAGGCTGTAGGGCAGAAACTGACTTTCCCTGAAGGGACAACTATTATTGACCTTACAGGAAAGACAGTGTACCCTTCACTTTTGGATGTTTATGCCGGCAATTATGGAATAAAGACACAAACCCAGCCGGCTGATGCAAATCCTTATGCGGCATTTATCACTCAGATGCAGACAGGAAGGCAGTCCACACCTGCTACACCTGAGCCGAGGATTGCTGACTACTGGAATGATGGTATAAATGCTTCATATGATGTTTCAACAGAGTTTATACCTGATACCAGAACGGCAGGCGAGTATCGCCAGGCAGGATTCGGAGCTGTTGTAACCTTCAAGGCCGATGGCATTGCAAGGGGTACTTCAGCCCTTGTCACCACAGGTGAGGGGCGGGCGAACAATGTTCTTCTGAGGAACAAGACCACTGCAAATTACTCGTTTGCCAGATCACGGTCTGCTGATATTTATCCGGCATCGCAGTTTGGTATAATAGCACTGCTGAGGCAGGTGAATTATGATGCCCAATGGTACAAACAGCTTCCACCCGGATATTTTCATGATGACGGACTTGAAGCCTATACTGTCAACCTTACCCTGCCCCAGGTATTTGAAGTTACAAATAAACTGGAGGTGATGAGGGCAGACAGGATCGGAAAAGAATTCGGCATCAACTATATAATAAAAGGTGGCGGGGATGAGTATCAGGCTTTGGATGAGATAAAAAAAGCCGGCAATAAGCTTATTATTCCTCTTAACTTTCCTGAAGCTCCTGATGTAAAGGATCCATATGACGCTGCAACGGTTTCATATGCAACACTTAAGCACTATGAGCTTGCACCGTCAAACCTTTCAAAATTGTCGGCGGCAGGCATAACCTTTGCAATTACTTCATCCGACCTGAGACAGCGGTCTTCATTCCTGGCAAACCTGCGCAAGGCTGTTAAATATGGACTTCCCGAAACCGAGGCACTGAAAGCCCTTACAGCAACACCTGCAGCAATGGTAGGCGCAACGGACCTTGTCGGAGCCATAAAAAAGAATATGATTGCGAATCTTCTGATAACCTCCGGCAATATTTTCAATGATGATTGCGTGATCTATGAAAACTGGGTACAGGGAGTCCCTTACAGATTTGTTGACCTGAGGATCAAAGATCTCAGAGGAACCTATAATCTTACTGCTGATACCTCAGTATTTAAAATGGTTCTGTCAGGTACATTTGATAAACCAGCAATAAAACTTACATACGACACGATCCAGATACGAGGTGCCAGCTTCAGTGCAGAGAAAGACCTTGTCAGCATGACATTTGAGCGGGCAAAGACAAGATACAGACTTACAGGTTATGTTTCCGGGAAAGATCTTGAAGGAAAAGGGCAGCTCGATAATGGAAAATGGATCAACTGGAAAGCAACGTACTACAGCCCATGCCACTGAGCCTGATCAGCGCAAAAAGCCATCACCTCCGGTACCTGAACCAGGGAAAGTAATTTATCCTTTTACTGCCTACGGCCGGACTGAGCTTCCAAAACAGGAGGATGTGCTTTTTAAGAATGCCACGGTCTGGACAAATGAAAAAGAAGGCAATCTTCTTAATACTGATGTTCTTGTTCAGAAAGGTAAAATAACAAGAATCGGAAAAAACCTTTCATCAGGTGGTGCAAAAGTTATCGATGCTACCGGAATGCACTTAACTCCCGGGATTATCGATGAACATTCACATATAGCGCTCGATGCCACGAACGAAATGGGTCAGGCAATCACTTCTGAAGTAAGAGCAGGCGATGTTGTTGATCCTGAAGATATAACTATTTACAGGCAGCTTGCAGGTGGTGTTACGGCAGCACATATCCTTCATGGCTCTGCAAATCCAATCGGAGGGCAATCAGTGATAATAAAACACCGGTGGGGACATCTCAGCAGAAGAGCTGAAAATTAGACAATCAGGCCGGATTCCTGAAACATGCCCTGGGTGAAAATGTAAAAAGATCTGCAGGCCGCTATCCAAATACCCGGATGGGAACAGAACAGATAATAAGGGATGCCTACCAGAGAGCGGTTGACTATAACAACAAATGGAAAGCATGGAATTCACTGAAGCCTGCAGACAAAGCCGGTAAGATACCTCCAAGACGCGATCTTGAGCTGGATGCAATTGTTGATGTTCTTGAAAAAAGAAGCTTTATCACCTGTCATACATATGTTCAGTCAGAAGGAACAATGATCATGGAGCTTGCAAAGGATTTCGGAGTGAAAGGTTAACACTTTCATCCATTTCAATGAAGGGTATAAGATTGCTGATCAGATAAAGGAACATGGAGCAGCTGCTTCAGTGTTTTCAGACTGGTGGGATTATAAATATGAAGTTTATGAAGGAATTGCCTATAATGCTGCACTGCTGATGAGCCAGGGGGTTCTGACCTGTCTTCATTCTGATGATGCTGAGATGGGAAGAAGGCTCAATCAGGAAGCAGGCAAAAATAGTCAAATATGGTGGAATATCTGAGACTGAGGCGCTTAAGCTGGTAACTCTGAATCCTGCAAAAATACTTCATCTCGACGACAGGATGGGAAGCATTAAAGCCGGCAAGGATGCGGACCTGGTACTTTGGACAGATAACCCCCTTTCAGTTTATCACGTGCAAGCAAGACAATGGTCGATGGTATATTCTATTTTGATGAAGAAGTTGACAAACAATTGAAAACTGAAATGGACAACGACCGGAACAGGATAATTGCCAATATTCTAAGAGAATCACAGCCTGCAACATCCAACCAATCCAAATTTCCAAGACGATGAAGATAAAAAATATTCTAACATTAATGGTGCTGGCTGCGATAGTACTGCAGGTATCGGCACAAAGTCCGGTAGTGGCTCCGGCACAGAAAAAACCGGTAATACTTACAGGCGGAACAATCCATACCGGAACAGGTGAAGTCATTGAAAATGGCCTGATCGCATTCTCTTCAGCGGAAAAATCACATGGGTTGGGAAAGCTTCTGAAAGCAAGCTTGACAGGTCAGGTTATGAGGTTATTGATGTTACAGGCAAACAGGTTTATCCGGGACTTATTTTCCCGAATACAACTCTTGGACTTACCGAGATCGGAAGCGGAGTTGATGTTGCAAATGACACCAGGGAAACAGGCGATCTTAATCCCAATGTGAGAGCCATTGCAGCATATAATACCGATTCCCATGTTATTCCGGTAATACGGTCAAATGGGATACTTCTTGCTCAGATAGTGCCCCAGGGCTCCCTGCTTCCCGGAACCTCAAGTGTAGTTCAGCTCGATGCCTGGAACTGGAAAGATGCGGCATATAGGAAAGACAACGGCCTTATGCTGGGTTGGCCCAGGAAATCTATGGCAGCGGGCAGGAGAGGGGCCTCATTTCCGATGGCAGCTGCCGGAACAAGCACCTATGACAAAAATGTTGAGCTCCTTGAAAAGATCTTCACCGATGCAGTTGCTTTTGCAGCTGTTGAGAAGCCTGTTGACTTCAACCTGAGACTTGATGCCATGAAAGGACTTTTTGACGGAACCAAGATTTTGTTCATCAGCGCTTCAGAAGCCAAAGGGATAATCGAAGCAGTGATGTTTGCAAAAAGATACGGGGTCAAAAAGATTGTTCTTACGGGTGCAGATGAAACGGCATGGGACTTAAAGGATTTTCTCAGAGACAACAATATACCGGTTCTGCTTGATAATCCTTTGAGCCTTCCAAAATATGACTACAGCGATATAAAGGAACCTTTCAAGCTTGCAGCAATGTTTGGAAAGGAAGGGATAACGGTAGGACTAACATATTCAAGCCAGGCATATGGAAACCTTCCGTTTGCTGCGGGAGAGACTGCTGCATACGGTCTGACAAGGGAAGAAGCTTTGCAGACCGTCACCCTGAATACCGCAAAGATCCTGGGAATTGATGATATTACAGGTTCGCTTGAGCAGGGGAAGGATGCAAATATTGTGGTTTCTACAGGTGACCTGCTGGATATGAGAACCAATAATGTTGAACTGGCTTTTATCACCGGACGGAATATCAGCCTGGATAATAAGCATAAACAGCTCTACAGGCGTTTCCAGGCAAAATATGAAAATCAGCCAAAGTGAATTTCTTTCTCTGTGAACCTCTGTGCCTTCCCTCCTGCCGGCAGGCAAGTCTGTGGAACTCGTGTGACTTAAACGAATTCCAGAACTTACACAGAGGTCCACAGGGGATTCACAGAGTTATAAACAGATGGTTATGGTTACCAGCCCGGCACAAAATTAAATCCGAATACTCCGTTCCTGAATCCCCCGTTTTGAAGCGGGAAAGCATAGTACGGTTCCAGGACAAGGTACCCGAAAACATTAATCCTGACCGAGGCGCCGGTGCTGAATATTGGAAATCTCCTGGTATCATCAATACCCGATGCAGGTTTCAGATCGAACCTTATCCTGTCACCATCGTTCCATGCCAGTCCGGCATCTAAGAACAGATTGATATCTGTCAAAAGGAACTTGACTTAATTAAAGCGAGTCTTTCCGGACCGGTGAACGGTAGCCTCAGTTCAGCATTTGTAACAGCAATCTTTGAACCGCTGAGCCATGAAATATTGAATGTATTTCCGTTCAGGGAGCCATCATCACATAATATCCTGATATCCTCTTATCAGCCATGGATATCCAAGGTAAAGAGGTGGTATCACACTGTTTTCAGCATCCTTACCGTACATTCCATAATTATAAAACCGGAATGCAAGGCTAAAAGGTTTGATAAAGAAGTATTGCCTGTAGTCGAATAGGGTGGTGAAGATAAATAATCCAGAATGGGTTGTCAACCAATAATAAAATATTAGATATGTGTCAGGAATTCTATTTTCAAAAAATATGCCACTCTTGATTAAGTTTCCTAACTTTTAGTTAATCAATTACTAAAACAAACCGATGCAGAAACTAAATTCGTCTGGCCGGGGTGGTTAATCTATATTTCAAGAGTCTGAGCCTTGTTTATTTTTTGCGCTTTGTTCATTTTTTGCTTGCCTCTAATTGGTCTTTTACTTTCTTTTTGCAGAAAAAGAAAGTAACAAAGAAAAGCTGCCGGAAACGAAAAATTAAGCCTTTTTGGGCACCCGCTACGCGTAGCCTTAATGGCGCCACCAAAAAGGCTTAATTTCGCGCCGTTTCCGGTTTGCCCTCACACCCTTATCTACATAGTGTTTAAAAAAATGATTTGAGTTTTGGATTTCAGACGGCTTCAGAGAATTTTGGGACACCGCGCTTCTGTTCAATGAATATCTAATCGAGGAGCAGGGGGTAAAAAAGTTTTATTAAAATAGAATTAAGCCAAGTAAATTAAGGCGCGTTGGGAAAACCCAAAAATGTGCGAAATTAATGGCTTTGGGCCCTGGTTCGGGCCGGCCTGTGCGAAAACAAAGCCATTAATTTGTATTTTTGGGCGCCTTTTCTTTCGTCCTTTCTTTTTGCGTAAAAAGAAAGGACAATAAAAATTCAACAAGGAGTGGGCAACTTTAGCGAAGGGGCCAGCCTGCACATAGAGAGGGGGAAAAAGGGGGTGAGTACGTGTGTTCAGAACACCAAACCCAGGGAGTATGAATAGAAATCAGAAGCGTTGCCTGACCTGAATATAAAGTCGGTTAAAAATTTCGCTGGTTTCCAGGGCGATTTCATAATTCAGGGAAAAAGATGTTTTGGCGGCAGCCTGCCAGTACAGGTCAGCCTTTGCAGTATGCTGTATTATATTCTGCTGTCCTTCCGGAAGCTTGTAATCCTGATAACTGTATCCGATACCGGTCTGAACCCTGCCATTCGAAAATCCGTTTGAAATTGATACACCGGCATTATACCCGTTAATGTAACTTGTTTCAATATAATTCCCTGAAAGGGTTGCTGAGAAATAATTGTTCCCCGGGTGACTATAAGTCAGGTAACCGGAAATGTTTTTAGACTGGTGAATGTCAGTTTTCACAAAGCGCCATGATGACTGGACACCCAGCATCAACGACCTGTTGATCCGGATATAGGTGCTTAACCTGTAACTCTGGCGTAAGCTGTTTTCCATCAATGTGTCAAGGAGTGTTTTGAAGGTCTCGTAATATATTGGATTTTTCCTTGTGTCATATGAACCGCTGATTGTTACACTGTTCGAAATCCTGTAATTCAAAGACATGTAGAGGGATGTCATGTCAAAAGTAGAGACTGGCTTATTATTCTTAAGTTTGAAAATGTCGATCTCGAACGAGCTGAACAGGCTGATATTTTTAACAAGTGAGCCCGAATGCTGGAAATATAAGAATCTCCGGTCGGTCTTTCCCGAATAAAGCTGTTCCATGAAGGCAAGGGATGTTCCGGAATAAGCCCCTCTGCCGGAATAGTCATACGACACATATGCTCCGTACTGGAGAAGATGAGGGTCAAACCCGTAGGTCATATAATCAGGACGTGAGCCACCTGCTAATCCCAGAGTTACTCTTTTAATTGATTTTTCAACTGAAAGACCATCAAATGATCCGATGCTTGAAATCCTCGGGTTGATCTGGCGGCCAAACTTTAAATGCATCGTACTGTCGATATCGTAGCCTAAAGCAAGGCTGTAGATCTTTAGTGCATTGAAAATGTTGCTCCTTACCTCACTCCAGTCGCCGGATCTGTGCCTGAAAGAAATGTAGGTTTCGGCCGACAGCCTGGAATTTGCAATATTTGCTGCATTAAGGGACAATGTATACCGGAAGCGTTGAACGTCGGTACCGGCTGTATTTGAAAAGTCAGAATAGGAAGCGGCACTTAAGCTGCCGTTGATCCTTTGCTTTGTCTTGGGAGGACCTGCCTCCGCACCCGTGGATCCTGCAACACTCTTCGGGACGGCAGGCTCATTTGTAAAAACTGTACCGGGTGTTTCTTTTTTGACTTCTTCGAGAGTTTTAATATCCTCTTCGGCCTCCACAGGTTTGGCCTTTGCGATTATCAGATGGCCCACAGGGAGATCTTCGGCTGAAATTGCAGAACACAGACAGGAAGTTGAGGAAATGTTGTTGACAACAAGTACCGGCACCAGCTTTTCCGCTGATGAGATATAAAGTGTATCATGTACATTTATTCCCCTGGTGTTGCTAAACCTGACATAGATGTTCTGCGATGAGATAAAGGAGACCTGTCCTGTAACATTTTTGACGACACTCTGTCCATGCAAAGATGCACTGAGCAGGAAGAAAAGGAAATATATTAACTTAAGGTATTTCATATCTTAAACTTAATCATCGGCTGTTCCGTTCCGGTGGCATGTATAGCATGATGTGGCTGTATAGGTATAGTTCCTGACCTCGTTGTGGTGACCGTTTGTATTAGCAGCGCTGTGTTCATGACAGCTTATGCAGGTGAACACTGCATAGTTTGACGGCTGATTATGACAATCTGTGCAGCTTGTCCATTTTCCGTTATGCCTGCCTGAGAAGATCGGGAAATACTGAGTATCGTGTTGCCTGTATGAGGCCGGCTTCCACCCCGGATTGGTAGTATGGCAGGTTGTACAGGTAAGCGGGAAATTGAGAGTTTTGTGAGCCGGATTGGTGGTACCATTGAAGTCGGCAAGGTGGCATGAAGAACATTCCGTTGAGGTCGTTGAGAAATTTCCGTTTATATGGCACTGGTCGCAAGCTACAGAGGCGTGCCCCAGAGTCAGTGGAAATGTCCTGTGATCGAAAGTAGCTGGTTTCCAGCCGGGATTGAGCGAATGGCATTGCTGGCAGTTTGTTGAGAATTTGGAAGCACTGTGGTTAGGGTTTGTTGCCCCCAGGTAATCTTCCTGATGACACGAGTAACATTCCGGGCTAAGGCCACTGTAATTGCCGTAATTGCCCGATGTATGGCAGTCAGCACATTGAGGTGTAGAATGCCCCAGCTTCAGGGGGAAGAAATCATGGTTTATTCCTGCCCCTTCCCATTGAAAGGCATTAACCTTGTGGCAGATGGTGCAATCTTCCGAAAAACCTGACTGGATATGGTTCGGACTGGTGGTGCCCAGAAAGTTATTCCGGTGGCAGTCGATGCAGTTAACTCCCAGCACATCGAACCTGACAGGATTTTCTGATTTATGGCACATGACACAATCTGCAGTACGGTGAGCTCCCAGCAGCGGGAAACGGCTCATCCGGTGAATCTCGGTAATATCGCTGACAAGCCATGATTCCGGGGTATGACAGCGGGAACAATCAGATCCGACGGTCGATTGATGAACATCCCTGTGACAATCGATGCAGTTGAATTTTGCTTCTGAAAATACAAGGGACACATGGCACTCCCTGCAGTTAAGGCTGGTATGCTGGCCTGAAAGCGGAAGGCGGGTCGTACTGTGATCAAAGGAATAAACCTCCCTGTCAAACTGCCACCCTTTTGTGCTGTGACAGGTTTTACAGCTTATTTTGAGCCCCGGTCCGTGTGGTGATGACTGGGTTGTCCTGTAAGCAGTTACCAGGAAGGCACAAAGTATTAAAAGTGACAGGATTCGCATCGGAAGTCTTTTATTTTATACAAAGTAAATCTTACAGCCCCGTTCTGCTGAGTCTTATGACATCCGGCACATGGAACATCGGCATGTTTTCCGTCAAGCTTAAAGGATGTCCTGTCATGATCGAATTTTGAGGGTTTCCAGTTATCAGTAACATGGCAATCAGTACAGGTTTCCATTCCGTTTTGTATTAAACTGACCCTGATGGTTGTCGTTGTGGCAGGCGGAACAATTTGTTTCAAGAGCAAACTTTTGGGTTAAAGTCCCCGCCGGGTTCCTTGTAATATGACATGTGGTACAACTTGACCGGAATGAGCCCCCGTAAGAGGGAAGCTGGTTTTTGAATGATCGAAGGAGACCCCCCTCCAGGCTGATTCATTGTGGCAAACTAAGGCAATTTCCGCCGGGATAGAATTTTGCATTTATGAAGGACTTATGAATGTCAGTGTGGCAATCGCTGCATACGATACCAATATTCCTGAATGCCCATTCAGTTTGTTTCCTGTGACATGAGATGCAGGGCTGGGCTGCATGTGCACCCCTGAGTGGGAATTGATTCCGGTTATGCTGCTCAAGAGTATACGAAAAGGTGGTAAAACCTTTTACACTATGGCATGTCGAGCAATCGGGCGAAATGCCCTTGTCCGCAAACTGACTCTTATGGTAGTCAGGATGGCAATCGGTGCATCGGTCATGCTTAAGAGGATCGGTGAAATTGGTTTTGTGGCACGAATTGCATTCAACTGTGAGATGCTTTTCCTCGAGGGGGAAGCTTGTCTTGTTATGGTTAAAATTACTTATTCCCTTGATCGTGGTGAATGACTGTTCACTATGGCACTGACGGCAATTCTGTCCGAATTTATTCTGGTGAGGATCTTTATGGCAGTTAACACACGAGGCATATACGATGCCACGGAATTCCTGGAACCGCGATCCGTTGATTGTTTCCATCTTATGACACTTGACACAATCAACACTTTTATGTTTTCCCATCAGCTTAAAACGTGCGTTATCGTGGCTGAAAGCCGGAGCAGTTTTAAATGATTCAGGGCTGTGACAATTGAGGCATGATGCGGAAAGAGTGTTAAGATGATAATCATCATGGCAGGTAAGGCACTCCCTCTTTACTCCCATGTAGGTAAATTTTTTATCCCTGATTTTCTGGTCCCCGATGAATTTTGAGTCATGACATTCCGCACACTCCACTTTTGAATGAGGCGTTGACAGGGAAAAGCCTGTCAGGTTATGATCAAATTCCGCGCTATTCAGCCTGACAAGCTGAAAGTTCTTTCCATGGTGTTCACTATGGCACTCAATGCATTGCTTTCCCTTTATTTCTGAGGAGGAGTGATAACCTTTTCCGGCTGTTTGCCGCTCTCTTATTTCAGTATGGCAGTCAAGGCATTTTTCACCGGTTATCTTATTCCCGAGAATATGACATTTCGTGCAATTGGAAATCCCCTCGAGGTACTCATGAGGCTTTGAGAGATCGCCCGGGGAGATCTGGGCGGCCATCTCAAACGTTGCGATAACCCCCGCGAACAAAAATCCAAACGTCGTTATTAAAATCCTCTTCATACTCATCTTCTGTCTTCTGTTTTCCGTCTTCGATGATCGACCTCTTCCTCCTCAGGTGTTCACCCCTAAATCCCCTAAAGGGGACTTTTAAGAACCCCCTTTAGGGGGCCGAGCGTTAAAAAATTGCCCGGTGGGCAATTTTAGCGAAGGAGCCCGCCTGCAGGGAAGATTGTGGTGGGGGCAGGGGGTAAACCCACCGGGCTAGTTCTTAACGGTCGGCCCTGTCTTCCGTCTTCTGTCTTCTGTCTTCTGTCTTTTATTTTAATGTTTCATTATGGTTTCCCCGAATTTCTTTGTTATCGTAATACCTGTTTTTTCAAGGAACTGGGTAGGCAGTTCACCTCCGGCAAAAATAAAGACCAGATCATTGCTAAGCTGAATATTGGAACCATCAGATTCCGTTGAAAGCGTTACACAATCATCTTCTATCTTAAGGATATTGGTTTTAAACCTGACCTGGAGCTTCCCGGCAGCGAGTGCTTTATTCAGGGCAACATTATTAAGTGGTTTGATCCTGTTGAAAATGTCATTCCTGTAAGAAACAGTAACATGGTTCTGATCTGCCAGCAGAAGAGCAGATTCAATTGCAGCGTCGCCACCTCCGACTATCAGGATATTTTTCCCGGTGATCTCCTCCGGTTCGAGCAGCCTGTAGGCTACTTTCTCCTTCTCTTCACCCGGCACATTCAGTTTTCGGGGGGTACCACGCCTTCCTATTGCCAACAGCACGAAAGTGGAAGTAATATGCCGGTTGTCAGATGTAATGACATCAAAATAACTCTCCATACTGACAATCGACTCTACCTTGCTGTTTTCTTTCACAGAAATATTGAATTTTGAGAGGACTGTCTCCCATAAATTAAGCAGTACAGGCTTGCTGGTCTCATACAGTTTGACTTTTCCCATGAGCGGAAGATCCATCGGAGATGTCATTACAATTTTACTGCGCGGATATGTGAAGACTGTACCTCCGAGGGTATCCTGTTCAAGAAGAACAAATCTGAGTTCATGCTTTTTTGCAGTAAGCGCAGCAGAGATACCGGCGGGACCTGCTCCCACAATTGCAAGGTCATATTCAGCATTATGGTTCTTTCTGGGAGATTTAACAATATTTTCAACTGCCTGTCTGCCCTGTTCGACTGCATTCCTGATAAGACCCATACCTCCAAGTTCCCCTGCAATATAGATACCCGGTATATTAGTTTCAAAGTTCTTGTTTACATGAGGAATATCAACTCCGCGTTTTTCCGTTCCGATCCGCAAAGAGATAGCTTCAGTGGGGCAGGCATGGAAGCAGGCCCCATGACCAATGCATCGTGAAGCATTTATAACGGTAGCTTTCCCGTTTTTTATTCCGAGTATATCCTTTTCGGGGCAGGCTTCGACACAGGCACCGGTACCTATGCACCTGTTAACATCAACATACGGGTGAAGTGAAACCGGTTCATGGAGACCTTCCTCCGTCGCCTTCCTGATCTTCTCATCGGTGATTCTGGATTGCCTTTCTTTCTTTCTCAGATAAATAATAACAATACCTGCAAACAGAATTGCCGTAAGCCCATAGAAAACGATATTGACAAGTGTCTGGTTCATAACTGCTATAAGATCCATCTGTATCCGAGGGCAACTGTTACAATTACATGGAAGATCATAAAGATCAGCATAAGTATTGCAAAGGGAAGGTGGAAGACGTGCCAGTACCTGAAAATTTCCTTCATGATTTCAAGCCGTTCTATAGTTCTTCCGAGTCTGATATCATTCTTTACAAGGGCTACAATCCGTGAACTTTCGGACCTCGATAATTCTTTGTCCTTCAGAAAGCCGCTTATTTCCTTAACCGATTTCCTGTCCTCACGGCGTTTCTTAAACATCTGGCTGAACCCGCTTGATGTATAAATTCCCGGCCGGTTTTCAACCGATACGGTAATGAATTTAAAGCTGCTTTCATCAAGGTTATAGGAATCCCTGATTTTCATAATTATGTCGCCTCTCATATCCCTTACCTCTTTCAGGTCAAGCTCCCGACCCTGAACACTCCTTGGGATCTGGAGATAAATAACCCGTCCCGCAATTCCGCTTGCAAATACTGTAACCATGCTCCAGAAGCTTACTGCTGCCAATCCACCAATTTTAAAAGCTGTATGGTATACAACCAGGAAAGTACCAAGGATACACAGGAAGATATGAAATTCAAGCCAGTATTTTAAAGGTCCAGTCCGGGCCAGGAATTTGTATCTTTTTCTTGCCATGTAGGTTCCGACACCGGTAAGGATGCACAATGATCCTGCAACTCCGAGAGTATGGCCAATGTTGCCGCTCGATTTAAGCTTGTTGTGGTCGGGATGATAAAACTTTTCCTCAAGACTTACCCTGTAATATGATATGCCGTTGTATGCCAGCGTAATAAAGGTTATTGAAGTTATTGCAACAAAAATCCCTATGTAGATAAAATGAGCTCCTTTGGACATCAGGCGGTTATAATTTAAGATCGATATTTCTTATATAACGTGGTAATCACAAAGATATTTAAAATCGCTTTTCCCGAAGCTGCCTGATTGTGCATGGGTTTCTCCTTTTATAACCTATAAAGTTAAATCCGCACCCAACCCAGTGGATTAAGAACAGATTAAAGAAGAATTAAGAATAGATTAATACTACTGTAAACAGTCTGCTTTTAGATTGTGTCAATCAGAATCTTACTGCGGCTTTGTAAATATTGCCTCATCGACGGGCTTATTTAACTCTACTTTTGCGACTGTCATTGTCATGCTGAACTGGCCTCCTGCCATAACCATATCCATTTTAAACGGCATTGAATATCCTTCTGATGGTTTGTAATCTGAGTATGTGATCACGTTATCGATTAATTGTCCCTGCATTTCCACGTCCTGAGTCGATTTTACAAGGTAGGATGTATTCGGATCAAAATAATATATGGCTGAGACATTGTCAGGTGAGGTCATTTTGATTTTAAATGCGCTCACATTACCAACTGCTTCATTTCCCAGTAATTCAACCTTATATCCTTTTTCGGCATAGTTGATAAATGGTGCCCCCACAACTATCTGTTCCTTGCCTGTATTGTACTGACCTTCCGGCATAATTTCGGCCGATGTGCTTCCAGCCATAGGATTAATGCTCCAGCCACCTTTGTCAGTGTAACAGGTAATCATCAGGCTGCCCTGTATATCCATTTCCTGCTTCATCCCTTTCCCGTTAAGTGTGGTGGTTTTGACTACTGTCTGCATACCCATAACATCCATATTGCTTTCGGTGTAGACTGAAGATATTTTGGTCAGTGCTTCTTTCCCGCCAATTGCCTGGACATATTTATTTATTATTTCATCAGCAGTCTGGGCTGATGCGGCCGCACAAAAGAGTGCAATAAATGAGAGTGCAAAGGTTCTGTAAGTTTTCATTTGTTAAATATTTAATGGTTAGTCAAATTACTGCAAGTTAATCAGATATTTTATTTAAAATATAGGACCTGATAAATAAAGCTTACCGTAGGTGGAGCAAGGAAAGGAAATTTGGGTTAGTTCATTCACAAAAAAAAGTTGACTGCATCCTGAACAAGGTGTAACTTTGATGAAGCATCAGTCATATAACAATGAGTTTAGACATTTAATAATTCTACAGGTATGGGACTGAATAAGAGGATTTACCTTTACACGTCAATTGGCATGTTTATTTTGTTTTTCAGTTGCAGCAAGGAGGAGAATTCCGATATTCTGTACATGAATCTTAATCCGTGGATTGAATACGGAAGTATGAATGATTGTGACGGGAACACTTATAAAACGATTCAAATAGGTACTCAGACCTGGATGGCCCGAAACCTGAAAACTACGAAATATAATGACGGAGCATCCATACCCATAGTTACTGATGCACTGACCTGGAGAGATCTCTCAACCCCTGCCTGTTGCTGGCAAAATAATGATCCGGTTCGTAAGGTAACTTATGGTGTACTGTATAACTGGTATACAGTTAACACTGGCAGGCTCTGCCCTGCCGGGTGGCATATCCCAAACGATGCCGAATGGACTATCCTGACGGATTTCCTGGGAGGCGAAAATGTTGCAGGAGGCAAACTGAAAGAATCCGGATTCAGCCATTGGAACAGCCCAAACACCGGCGCTACAGATGAACACTACTTTAAGGCTCTTCCGGGTGGCATCCGTCTGGCAGATTCTGATGAATCATTCAGCAGTCTCTTTGAATTGGGTTGCTGGTGGACTGCAACTTCCACCGGGGATTGGGCCTCAAGCCGGACTATGGATGCCAACAGCTATCATGTTCAGAAGTCCTTTTTTCCCAAGAAATGCGGCGTTTCAGTGCGGTGTGTCATGAACTGACATAGAGACCTCTGATTCAGATATCCTGATATAAAACTTAATTCTTCAATCCAACGTGGTTTAAACAAATCTGCTCATTAAAAATCTTACACTCTTGCTATGAAAACAATAATCGAGTTATTGGAAAACAGCTCGCAGAAGTATGCCAGCAATCAATATATTCTTGAAAAGAAAGCTGACAGGTATGAAGCCCTGACCTACAGTGAAACCAAAGATCAGGTTTATAAAGCAGCAGCAGGGCTGTTGGCTCTGGGACTCAGGAAAGGTGACCGCGTTGCATTGATCTCGGAATCCCGCACAGATTGGGTTATAAGCGAATTGGGCATATTACACACAGGAGCTATATGCGTTCCGCTCTCCATCCTGCTCAAGGAAGGGGCTGACCTGAGATTCAGGCTTGAACACTCCGGAACCAGATGGGTGATAGCTTCCGGAAGCCAGGTTAATAAAATAAGGTCAATTAAAAATGAGCTGGGAAATCTTGAGAAATTAATTCTTCTCGATCCCCAGGAGAGCTATGCAACTGACGAGATTTACATGGGTGATCTGAAAAAAATAGGAGAGGAGTACCTTAAAAATAATCATGACAAATTTATTGAAATCATTAATAGGGCAGAACCGGATGATTATGTCAATATTTGTTATACCTCTGGAACAACTGCCGATCCAAAAGCGATCATATTGTCGCACAGGAATTATACGGCTAATATTGAACAAACGCTGACATTAATGGATGTGCCCGAGTGGTGGACCACTCTTCTGGCACTGCCATGGGATCACTCTTTCGCGCATACTGTCGGAATATACATTATGATGGCAACGGGTGCCAGCTTCGCGGCAGTACAGGGCAAGTCGTACCTTGACAACCTGAGGAATTTTCCCGGAAACATTAAAGAGATCAAACCTGTGTTCCTGCTGAGCGCTCCGACACTTGCAAAGAATATTCGTAAAGGTATTCTAAAGGGAATCAAGGATAAGGGCCCTGTTGCAGAAAAGCTTTTTAACCATGCAATGAAGATCGCTTATCGTTACAATGGAATCGGGTTTGACAGAGGCAGGGGACTCAGGATATTTCTTAAGCCTTTATATAAACTGTATGACCTGATTCTTTTTAAAAAAATCCGGGCAAACCTGGGCGGTCGTCTTAAATTTTTCTTCGGAGGAGCTGCTCTCCTGGATATAGAGCTTCAGAAGTTCTTTTATGCAATCGGCATTCCTATGTTTCAGGGTTACGGGTTAACAGAGGCATCCCCTGTGATCTCCGGTAATACTCAAAAAAGACATAAACTGGGATCATCCGGTGTTGTAGTCAGGATGCTCGAACTGAAAATCTGCAATGAAGATGGGGAAGAGGTGTCAGCTGGAGAAAAAGGTGAAATAGTTATCCGTGGTGAAAATGTCATGAAGGGATACTGGAAGAATGAAAAAGCTACCGGCGAGACCATCCGCGACGGCTGGCTGCATACCGGTGATCTGGGATATGTTGACACTGATGGATTTCTGTATGTTCTCGGAAGATTTAAAAGCCTGCTTATTTCAGATAACGGGGAGAAGTACAGTCCTGAAGGAATTGAAGAGACTATAACAGACAGATCACAATATATCGACCAGCTTATGCTCTATAATAATCAGTGTAAATATACTTCCGCAATCCTGGTACCAAATAAAGAAGCAATATTAAGATTGGCAAAAGATAAGAATATCAGTCTGTCTGACATAAAAGGGCAGGAAGCACTGTTGCTTGAGATTAAGTCGGTGATTGACCAGTATAAGGAGGATGGTTTATATGGCGACCTTTTCCCATCCAACTGGTTGCCTGCTTCTGTCGCAATAATTAATGAACCATTTACTATTGACAATACTCTTCTTAGCAGCACGGGCAAGATGATAAGAGCCAAAATTGTTGAATGTTACAAGGATAAAATTGACTATTTATACACGCCTGAAGGTAAAAGTATCGTGAATCCCAAAAATATTGAGGCAATCAGGCAAATACTAAATTTAAATTAGCGGAAGTGAGGTCCTTCCCTGTTTCAGGGATTCCCCGAAAAAGATAAAACACCCGGATGAAATCCAGTCCTCTTCATTTTTCGATCAATCGATCAAGAGTAGTTTTGTTCAGGATGCTGAATGTGGTATCCCGGATCTCTTTGAATACCCTCTTAATCTGGCATGTAGTTTCATCCTTGCAGAATTCACACGGCCGGTAGGAAGTCTCCGAAACGCAATACATCAGGGAGATTGTCCCCTCAAAATGTCTGACAACATCAGCAAGGTTCACATCTTCCGGCTTCTTTAATAAATAATAGCCTCCTCCTTTGCCGAGGTTGCTTCCCAGGATACCCATTTTCTTAAGTTCAAGCAGGATGTTCTCGAGAAAGCTCCTCGGTATTTTTTCTTCTTCTGCTATTTCACGAATCTGCAACGAGCCTTTACCATAATCTCTGGCCAGTCTTGCCAGGGCGACAATTGCATACCTGGTTTTTTTGGATAATATCATAGGGAAATACTATAGGCTGGCAAAGTTAAGTATTAATACCTAACCTTTATTGGCCTTTTAGCTAATTCTAATCAGCCGGATGTGTTTTACTTTTGTTCACAAGATCGGTAGACATAATGAATATTATTTTTCCACTTCTCATTTCTATTGGAGTTCTGTCCTGCTCCAATAGTAAGAATCCCGTTATTACAAGGGAAAATACCAAAGGTACAATCTCTCTTTCAGGCGCCTGGGCTCTTTATCCGATGGCAGTCAGATGGGCAGAGGAGTTCAGAAAAATATATCCTGATGTCAGGATCGACCTGTCGGCAGGCGGAGCCGGAAAAGGAATAACCGATGCACTTGAATAATATGGTTGACCTTGGAATGGTATCCCGTGAGATTTATCCTGAAGAAATAAAAAAAGGTGCATTTCCGATTGCTGTTACAAAAGATGCAGTAGTACCTGTTATCAATGCTTCAAATCCATCAGTGGATATTCTGCTGAGTAAAGGACTGAAGAAAGATGCAGGCAACAACATCTGGATCACCGGAATGTATAAAACATGGGCACAGGCTTTTGGAATCAAAGGAACAACCCCGATACATGTTTATACACGTTCTGATGCCTGCGGCGCTGCTGAAGTATGGGCCAAATATTTCAACAAAAAGCAGGAGGATCTTCTGGGCAGCGGTGTTTATGGGGATCCTGGATTGGCATTGGCTGTAAAAAAAGATCCTCTTGGCATCGGTTTTAATAATATAGGTTATGCTTACGACAGCAAAACAAAAAAACAACTTGCCGGGATCAGGGTACTTCCTATTGATATAAACAATGATGGTAAGATAACTCCGGATGAGGATTTTTATAATTCCATGGATGATCTGATAAAAGCTATTGCCAATGGTAAATATCCATCTCCCCCGGCACGTGAGCTTTATTTTGTTACAAACGGCAAACCACAAAAAGAGCTGGTAATCAAATTTCTTCAATGGGTTTTGACCGACGGGCAAAAATATGTCAATGAATCAGGTTACATAACATTATCAAAAGAAAAAGTTGCAGCAGAATTGAAAAGAATCCAGTAAAAACATGCGAAAGATCAGGTTAGTTAAAGATATAACTGCCCGGCATTTTATGCTGGGCATTGCCATTTTTACCATACTTTTCCTTCTGGTTATCGGATTTAGTCTCTTCTTCAAGGCTTTACCGATAATGAAAGAGAAAAACCTGTGGGTATTACTTAACCTCTGCTAACTGGAAACCTTTTAAGGGTGATTTTGGTTTTCTTCCTTATATTCTCAGCACTCTCTATGTCTCTCTCATTGCAATAATTATTGCTCTTCCGTTTTCAATTCTTACAAGTATTTATCTGAATTCATATGCTTCAAGGAGTATACGACGCTTCTTTGAACCTGTTGTTGATCTTCTCTCAGGTATACCTCCTGTAATATATGGAGTATGGGGTACATTAACCATTGTTCCTCTTATTTCAAATAAAATAGCTCCGAAGTTTGTGGAATTTTCAACAGGTTATACTGTTCTTGCCGGAGGAATTGTTCTTGCTATTATGATAATCCCTCTGTTAATCAGTATTATGGTAGAAGTATTCCGCTCCATTCCCGGAGAAATGACAGATGCTTCATTAAGCATGGGTGCAACAAAATGGCAGACAGTAAAAAAAGTCATACTCAGGAAATCATTTCCCGGAATAATTGCAGCAACTGTTCTTGCCTTATCAAGGGCATTTGGTGAGACAATGGCTGTGCTTATGGTTTGCGGGAATATTGCACAGATACCTCATTCATTCTTTGATGCCTGTTACCCTCTTCCGGCTTTAATTGCAAATAATTATGGTGAAATGCTTTCAATGCCAAGTTATGAATCGGCCCTGATGCTTGCAGCATTTCTTCTGTTTATTATAGTAGTCCTTTTCAACGGACTTTCAAGATTTACACTTAACCAGATTGAGAAGAGATATCAGCTTTCATAAACTGTAAAATGAGATCAGATTTTTATGAAATACCTGGAAGAAAAAATATTTAAAATCATTATGATCGGGGCAGCAGTGATCATAATGGGAGTTCTGATATATATTATTGGTACAGTATTCTATAAAGGATTGCCTTCCCTCACATGGGATATGATAACCAGGATCCCCGGCGGAGGATTTTATCTTGGCAAAGAGGGTGGAGTTTTAAATGCAATTGTCGGATCAGTTTTTATAATTGCTGGGGCACTTGCAATCAGTCTGCTTATCAGTGTTCCCCTTGTAATGTATATAAATTTCTATCTCCCGGTCAAGTCACTTTTTGCCAGTATAATCCGCTTTTCACTTGATATACTTTTCGGAGTTCCGTCAATTGTTTACGGAGCATTCGGATTTGCTCTCATGGTTTACCTGGGAATCAAAGCATCATTACTGGGTGGAATTATTACAGTTGCAATGCTGATAATGCCGATAATGATGCGTTCACTTGATGAAGTTACAAGACTTCTGCCACGTGATCTTCCGGATGCATTATTATCGCTTGGATCAACCAAATATGAAATGACCAAAGTCTTGTTGCGACAACTGATGCCGGGTTTGATGACAGCAATTCTTCTGGCTGTAGGCAGAGGAATCGGAGATGCTGCAACAGTCTTCTTCACTGCAGGATATACTGATAATATCCCCTCCTCCTTAGATCAGCCTGCCGCAACATTGCCCCTTTCAATATTTTTCCAGCTTGGAAGTCCGGTTGAAGAAGTACAGAACCGGGCTTATGCATCTGCAATAATTCTGACAGTTATTATATTGATACTGAGCTTTTCAGCACGATATTTCAGTTCGAAATTCTCAAAAAACAAATTATGATCATGCAAATCAACATCTGGAAACCCTTACTGTTGATCCGGTAAAGGAATTGAACAAGACCCGTTCTGTTAAAGAAAGTGATGAATAATCACACAATCAGAATAGAGAACCTTAATGTTTACATTGAAGATCAGCATATTCTGAAAGACATTAATCTGGCAATACCTGAAAAAAGCATTACCTGTATCATCGGACCTTCAGGCTGCGGGAAAACAACATTTCTGAAAACCCTTAACCGTATGCATGATGAAACACCTGAGGTTAAAATAAAGGGAAGAGTATATGTAGATGATCTTAATATCTATGATAAGGGGGTAAATGTTATCGATACCCGGAAAAAAATGGGATTGCTGGCTCAGCGTCCATGTCCCCTGCCGATGTCGATATTTGACAATGTTGCCTATGGCCCGAGGATTCATGGAATTAAAAAGAGGAAAACAATTAACCAGACTGTAATCCAGTATCTGCAGTACGTGGGACTATGGGACGAAGTACGGGGAAGGGTTCGTTCCTCCGCATCCAGGTTATCCATAGGACAGCAGCAAAGGTTATGTCTCGCCCGGGGTCTTGCAATTGAACCTGAATATATTCTGGGAGATGAAGCTACTTCGTCTCTCGATCCGCTTTCAACAAAAAAAATTGAAGAACTTTTTATAAAGCTGAAAGAAAAATATACTGTTATTCTTGTAACACATACCCTCAGGCAGGCAAGACGAATTGCAGATTATATTGTTTTTATGTACCTGGGAAAAATTATTGAAACAGGTCCAACAGAAGAGTTCTTTAATAATCCAAAAAAACAATTGACGAGGGATTATCTGTCGGGGAGCTTCAGCTGATTTTATTAAACGGTCCTGATTTTGCTAAGCGCAAACGAATATGAAAATTAAGTTATTCTGGTTTTTAATTAATTACGTGATGACGTAAGGATTTAAATCTGCGAATATCAGCGCGATCTGCGGGAAAACAAAAAATTCCCGCTGATTTCGCAGATCTTCGCAGATTCCGATTGGTAAAGATAGATTATACCCGGGTGAAACAGTTTTAATAAATATGAAAATGAAATTAGTTGAGTTAAAAGAACAGCTTATAGGAAAATCAATCGAAGATCAACTCAGGAACCTGGCAGAATTGTTTCCTGAAAAGATAGTATTTACAACCAGTTTTGGAATTGAAGACCAGGTTATTAACTCATATTATCTTTGACAATAACACCCCTGTCAAAGTTGTAACTCTGGATACCGGAAGATTATTTCCCGGAGACATATAAGGTGTTTAATGAGACTTTAAAAAAATATCAGAAAAAGATTTATCGTTTATTATCCCGATCATGAAGCAGTGGAAAACATGGTAACTCAAAAAGGACCTTTTAGCTTCTTTTATTCAAAAGAAAACAGGATGGAATGTTGCCGTCTAAGAAAAGTAGTACCCCTGAACAGAGCACTTGAAGGTATGAAAATCTGGATTTCGGGAATCAGGGCTTCCCAGTCCGATAACCGAAGCCAGATGGATTGGCTGGAATATGATGAAGATAAAAAGTTATTTAAATTTTATCCACTCTTTGACTGGTCATTCGACGAAGTGAAGGAATTTATAAAGCTAAATAAGGTGCCTTATAATTTTCTGCACGACAAAGGTTTTGTAAGCATTGGCTGCGAACCCTGCACGAGGGCTGTCGAACAGGGCGAAGATTTCCGGGCAGGCAGATGGTGGTGGGAGACAGATAGCACAAAGGAGTGCGGATGTCATTTAAGATAAAAGACAAAAGTAAAAAGATAAAAGTTGCAAGACGAAGACTGGCGGATCGAAGAAAGTAAGTCGAAGTCACCTCAGAACCAACCGAAGCAATTACCCGGAAGAATTTTAGGGATGAGCTGATGCAGGGAAGATCGGGAAGACCGAAGATGGATATAAAATCATAAAGTTATATTCATGATGAAAATAAACGATGAACATCTCAAAGAACTTGAAGATGAGGCGATTTTTGTGATGAGAGAAGTTGCTGCCCAGTTTGAAAAAAAGGTAATCCTGTTTTCAGGCGGTAAGGATTCAATTGTACTGGTTCATCTTGCAAAAAAAGCTTTCTGGCCTGCAAAAATGCCTTTCAGCCTTATGCATATTGATACAGGTCATAATTTTGAAGAGACTCTGAAATTCAGGGATGATCTGGCAAAAGAACTTGGAGTTGAATTATTGTGAAATATGTTCAGGATTCAATTGACAAGGGCAGGGTAACCGAAGAAACAGGGTATCAATGCAAGCCGTAATAAAGCACAGTCGGTCACCCTTCTTGATGCAATTGAGGAACTGAAAATTGATGTTGCCATTGGCGGCGGACGACGGGATGAAGAGAAAGCAAGAGCCAAGGAACGATTTTTTTCACACCGGAATGAATTTGGACAATGGGATCCTAAAAATCAGAGACCCGAACTCTGGAATATTTTTAACGGACATAAAAATTTGGGAGAACATTTCAGGGTATTCCCGATAAGCAACTGGACAGAACTTGATGTATGGCAGTATATTCTGAGTGAGAATATCAAACTTCCCGGACTTTATTATACCCACCGGCGAAAAATATTCAGCCGCAATGGTGTTTATCTTGCCTGGGCTCCTTTCATGCAGCTAAAACCCACTGAAAAAGTTTTTGAGACAGATGTCCGGTGCCGGACAATCGGAGATATTACATGTACAGGAGTAACACTGTCAACAGCCCGAATCGCTGGAAGAAATTATTTCTGAGATTGCAGCTACAAGAGTAACCGAAAGAGGAGGAAGATATGATGATAAACGATCGGAAGCAGCAATGGAAGACCGGAAGAAGGAGGGGTATTTTTAGTTGCAGGTTGCAGGTTGCAGGTTGCAGGTTGCTGAGTATGCGAACATGGACAACGAAACAAATTACAACTAATTATCAGGATGAAAATTAACGGAAAAGATAAGAACAAAAGTCTGCTGCGATTTACAACTGCCGGAAGTGTTGATGATGGAAAGAGCACTCTGATCGGAAGTCTTTTATACGACAGCAAATCGATTTTCGAAGACCAGATGGATCATATTGTCCAGTCCAGTAAAAGACTGGGAAGAGAGGAAGTTGATCTGTCACTTCTGACTGATGGATTAAGAGCAGAACGGGAACAGGGAATTACAATTGATGTTGCATACAGGTATTTTGCAACTCCTGCAAGAAAATTCATAATTGCCGATACTCCCGGACATATCCAGTATACCAGGAATATGGTAACCGGAGCAAGCACTGCTGATCTTGCAGTAATACTTATTGATGCAAGGAAAGGAGTCCTTGAACAGACTATCAGGCATTCATATATTGCTTCGCTTCTTGATATCCGGCATATAATATTCTGTATCAACAAGATGGATATGGTGAATTATCAGAGAGACAGTGTATTCCGGTATTAAGACTGACCTTGAACAATTAGCCGGGAAACTGCAAATTGAAGAATCTTACTATATTCCGATAAGCGCTAAATATGGTGATAATGTTGTTGACAGGTCTGAAAATATGAATTGGTATAACGGAAAAACATTTCTTACGGCTTATTGAAACAATTGAAATAAGAAAGGATAAGAATTCAGTTTATCCGCGATTCCCGGTTCAGACAATTATTCGTCCTCAGACTTCTGAGTATCACGATTACAGAGGTTATGCAGGAAGAGTGGCAGGTGGCGCTTTTCAAACCCGGGGATGAAGTGACTGTTTTACCCTCAATGCTCAAATCAAGGATTAAGAGCATTGATGTAATGGGTAAAACTCTTGCGGAAGCTTGTGCAGGCGATTCAGTTGCCATTTCACTTGAAGATCAGATCGATATCAGCCGTGGTGATATGCTTGTATCTCCTGATGATCTCCCTGCAATAAGTCAGGATATAAACCTGATGATCTGCTGGTTTAATGAAAGGCCATTAAAAGTCGGAGGAAGATATCTGATCCGGATTAACAGTAATGAGGCCGGGTGTATAATTAAATCAGTAAATTACAGGATGAACATCAACACTCTTGAACAGGATACTGAAAATATTTCAGTAAATATGAATGATATCGCAAATATCAGCATAAGAACTTCAAAACCAGTTTTCTTTGATCCCTATAAGAAAAACAATATCACCGGAAGCATGATCTTTATTGATGAAGGAACAAATGAGACTGTAGCTGCAGGAATGATAGTGAGCGAATGAGTGGAATCGGGTTTGTCCTGACAAATCTGGTTTAAATAATAAAAATTTATTACCTTCAATAATATTTTATATCGTTTAAGTCAGGGTTACCTGGCAATTAACTTATGAAGAATAAATACATCAACACGGTCTTTTTTTTCTTAATTAGAGATTAATTACTTTCCAGCCTTGCCACAATAGAAAATTAAAAATGCTAACTGTCCGTTCAATTCACAATCGCCACAGTATCCGTCTTAAAGGATATGATTATTCACAGGCCGGTTTGTATTTTATAACGATTTGTTGTCACGACAAGATGCGTCTGTTCGGGGAAATTGAAAATGGGGGTATGAAATTGAATGACGCAGGAATAATTGCAGATGAATGCTGGAAAGAAATTCCAATGCATTTCCCTGATGCCGTTTTGCATGAATACATTATAATGCCAAATCATATTCATGGGATAATTGAATTGAAACAAAAAAATATAAATAATACCGATGTAGGGTTTGAAAAAACCGTTGTAGGGATTGAAAATTTTCAATCCCTACAACACCAAAACAAATTTCAAAAAATGATCCCCCGTTCAATCGGTTCAATTATCAAAGGATTCAAAATTGGTGTTACGAAATGGTTTCGTTCCAATACAGAAATTGTAACCATTTGGCAACGAAATTATTACGAACACATAATCCGTAATAGAAAATCATATCAAACCATTTCAGAATACATCATTAATAATCCCGCGAAATGGAAGAAAGATAAATTAAATACAAAATGAATTTCAGTAAAGAAGCATATACAGGATGTAATCAGGGCCAGATTATAACAAGAGATCAATGAAAACAAAAATCTTTTTATCCCTTTTTATAGTGACAGGAATCGGGAATTTCCTTCTGTCCGGCGCTACTCTTATACAGGAAATCAAGTTCCCGGCCGACAAGGATCAGGAACTGGCAGGGAAGAAGAATGAGACAGTTATAATCAGGACTGAACTGGGAGAAATTCATGCCCGGCTTGATTTGCGAAGAGCACCGGTAACCTCTCTTAATTTTTTGCGTTATGTTGATGCTGACTTGTTTGACAGTACCTGTTTTTACAGGGTTGTCAGACTTGATAATCAGCCCAATGATTCAATACGCATTGAAGTGATTCAGGGCGGACGATATGAAAATGAGGATAACGGATTTCCTCCCATTATTCATGAAACAACCGAAATGACCGGCATTCGTCACAGAAACGCAACAATTTCCATGGCAAGAACCAGGCCGGGTAGCGCCACATCAGAATTCTTTATCTGCGTCGGGGATCAGCCCGAACTAGACTTTGGTGGGAAGAGGAATCCCGATGGGCAGGGTTTCGCAGCATTCGGAAAAATAACAAAGGGTATGGATGTTGTAAAACGGATACATTCAATCAACCCTTCAGGCCAGTATATTGAATCGCCTGTATTAATTTTGGATATAGTCAGAGCCGGGAAATAAAAATCCGGTTTCAAACTGCACCTGCCACTGTAAATGATTAACCTGAAAATTCGTTAAAACAGTGAGCCGTTTAAAAGAAACGAATCCCGTATAGTGTGATAAATAAATAGTTCAAATAACCATCAGATTTTATAATGGTCGTTAAGAATTTTCATGAATAATTTACCGGGAAGGATACGCATCAGCAATACAGCGAGTTTTTGGTCAAATGATGCGACAATGTACCGGTGCCCGGGGTTTTTCCTATCAACAATTTTCACAAGTTTTCTTGCCAGGATAACCGGATCCCATCCCTTTGCTTCATCATTTTCAATAACCGATAATGTCCTTTCAAATTGCTTCTGATAAGGATCTTCAGGTCCCGTGGGTGAAAGGAATTTCCTTCTGTTTGCGGAGTTGCTCGTATGGAAATCGCCAGGATTTATTACCACAACTTTGACATTGAATCTTCTGACTTCCATTCTCAGAGCTTCGCTGAATCCCTCTATTGCAAACTTGCTTGCTGAATAAAAACCCTGAAAAGGCAGACCCATTAAACCTCCTATTGAACTGACATTTATTATTTTACCGCCACCATGGTTACGCATTGAAGGCAACACCTCCCTGGTAAGATATACCATCCCCATAAAACTCGTGTCCATCTGTAGTTTGATGTTTTCAGGTGTGGATGTTTCGATTGGCCCGCCGGTATGCATACCGGCATTATTAATAAGCACTTCTATTCTACCTTCCTTTTCAATAACAGTTTTAACAGCGCTTTTTATTGATTCAATGTCAGTAAGATCCATCTTAAGTACATTGACGTTGTCGGCTGTCTCACATTCTGTCCGCACTGTACCATAAACTGAATGACCCTGCTCTGCAAGGAGCTGGGCTGTCTGTTTCCCAAACCCTGATGAAATGCCTGTTATTAAAATTACTTTTTTCATTCATCCTGGTCTCCTCTGAATCCGCCCTGTCAATGCTTCCCGGTCAAATAACGGGATCACTCTTTAACAAGAGGGGCAGGAGCAGATACTTTTGGTGAAATAAGATTTTTGTTATATTAATGAATACCAAGTGACTTAAAAGCCTTTGAAATCTTTTCAATTGAAATCTCAACCTGTTCTTTGGTATGGGTTGCCATCAGGGAGTATCGGATAAGGCAATCATCCTGAGGTACGGCAGGTGAAACCACGGGATTAACGAAAATTCCATCAGCCAGTAATGTTTGGGTCAGGCTGAGGGCTTTGATATCATCACGAATGAATAAAGGTATAATAGGAGTCTCAGATTTCCCGGTATCGAATCCCATTTCTTTGAATCCCTTTAACGCATAATTGGTAATTTCCCACAGGTGGCTTATTCTTTCAGGTTCGCTGACCATTATTTCAATTGCAGCCAGAACTGAAGCTGTTGAAGCAGGTGTCATACTTGCACTGAAGATAAGTGTTCGTGAATTATGTTTTATATAGTTTATAGTGTCTTTGTCCGACGCGATGAAACCTCCGAGGGCGGCAAGGGATTTTGAGAAAGTCCCCATAATCAGGTCAACATTACCGGTGAGACCAAAATGTGAGGAGGTGCCCGATCCGTTTTTACCTAACACACCAATTGAATGTGCATCGTCAACCATTATAGTCGCATCATATTTATCTGCCAGTTTCACTAGTTCAGGCAATTTTACAATGTCACCCTCCATAGAGAATATTCCGTCAACGACAATAAGCTTCAGGCTATCGGGAGCACAAAGTTTAAGTTTGCATTCAAGATTGTTCATGTCGTTATGAGCATATTTAAGCACTTTGGAGAACGACAGCCGGCTTCCTTCGATTATTGAGGCATGGTCCAGCTCATCAAGGAAAACATAATCATTGCGACCTGTCAGAATTGAAACAACCCCTAGATTAACCTGAAAACCTGTACTGAAGCAAAGCGCTCCATCTTTACCAACAAGCTCAGCAATTCTCTCTTCAAGCTTTACATGAATATCCAGAGTGCCATTAAGAAACCTTGATCCGGCACAACCCGTACCATATTTATCGATAGCTTTTTTTGCTGCCTCCCTGATCTTGGGATGATTAGTAAGACCAAGGTAGCTGTTGGAGCCAAACATCAGGACCTTCTTTCCCTTAATTGACACAACCGTATCCTGATCTGATTCTATCTCCCTGAAGTACGGGTAAATGCCTGCCTGCATTGCTTTCTGAGGGGCATCATATTTGGAGAGCATCAACTGTAGCTTTCTCATAGCATTAAATAAGAATGTGGAACCAAAAATAAGAAAAAGTATTTATTAGGATGAAATGATATTGAGATAATTAGTAAAGTTTGATCCCCTTTATTTTCCCGGAATCCTTTTGGGGATAAAGAAATCTTTCTGTGTAAGGTTACATTTTTTTGCAATATACTTGCAATAATCCAGTCTCCCTGCTTTCTGATCGCGGGTATCAGAGCCAAAAGCAAATTTCAGGCCCTGGTCCTTAGCCATGTTTATAAACTTCTCATGTGGCGTGTGAGCCAGGTCGTTTATCTCAATGTTGATATTTTTCTTCTTTAAAGCTGAAATTATCTGCTGCATACGTGCCTCTGTCCATAAAGTATAGTAATCACGGGCTATGCAAACCGGCAGAAAGAGCGGCCATCCCAGTGTAGTGAGGGGTTCGTTGTTGTTGATGACTTCAAGCGTATGTGCCATATAGACCTCCATGAACTTATCTTGATCATCAACATAAGTATCAAAATTCCAAATACGCAGGGTTTCATTATAACTGTTCCCCATAGGCAGAGTCTGGGCATCCATAAGTACATAGTCAAGCTGAGACAGAGCTGCCGGAGAAAAGTTTTTGGACCATCCCGGACTCATCGGCTGCAAACCTATGTATACAGGATATGGACGGAGTTTGTCAATAAAAATTTTCAGGCTGGCATCATCCCTGACCCGATATCCGGGATTTTCAACAATGCCAAATTGGATGTTTGTTCTTTTGGCAATATCCATGATAACATCAATAGTAAAAGTATCAGTAGTATGAACATGCAGGTCCATAAGTGGAAATTCGTTGTTGCTACTGGTAATTTCATTACTTAAAAGTGGTGATACAGCCAACATCCCGCCGGCTATACCTGCATTTTTTATGAAAGTCCGTCGTTGCATAATAGTAATTTTTTGTTTTGTTAGTTTATTTACAATAACTGACAGCCTGCCTGACTGTACCTGTTAGTTGTAAATGTATAAATTAGTTTACTTGTAAACAGTTAAATTTAATTAAACAGAGTAACAATGTGAAAAGGGTGGCCGGTGCATCGTGGTATACAAGACCAACGAGTACCCTTTGCCAATAAGTATTTTTCTATATTTTTGACAGAAATTCTTTTTTCTTAATTAAAAACAAGCCGGATGACCAACCTTAGATTATTAAGCTTTATTCTCATATTGCTGATCACAGACTCCCTGTCTTTTACGCAAGCCCAAAACTGGCCATGCTGGCGCGGTCCAAACGGAGATGGAACCAGTACCGAAACCAATTTGCCGGTAAAGTGGGATTCAGTTACTAATGTGATATGGAAAATCCGGGTACCGGGTACAGGTTATTCTTCACCTATCGTCTGGAAAGACAGGATTTTCATGACGACAGCTTTTCCCGAAACACAGGAGAAAGTTCTGCTTTGCTATGATTCCAAAAGCGGCAATCTGTTATGGAGAAAAACCGTGCTCAAAAACTCATTCGAAAATAAACACGATAACAACAGTTTTGCTTCAGGCACACCCTCAACCGACGGCACACGGGTTTATGTGTCTTTTCTGGATGGTCAGGATATCGTGGTATGTGCATATGACTTTTCAGGAAAACAGGTCTGGCTGCAGCGACCCGGTACATTTTTAAGTCCGCATGGTTACAGTTGTTCGCCGGTGTTATTTGAAGATAAGGTAATAATTAACGGTGATAGCCAGGGGGATTCTTTTGTCGCTGCATTAAGCAGAACAGATGGCCATATAATCTGGAAAGTTCCGCACGAGAAGCCATCACATAGTTTTAGCACTCCCATTTTCAGGAAAATGGCCGGAAAAATGCAGATGATTTTTTGTGGTAACAGGGAAATTGCTTCCTATAATCCCGGCGATGGTTCGCGATACTGGTTTGTAAGTGGCCCTTCTGAGGACTTTTGTTCCAGTCCTGTTTATAATGAAAAGTCAGGATTAGTGCTTGTCAGCAGTGCATGGCCGCTTCGTAATCTGGTGGCAGTAAGACCCGACGGACAGGGTGATGTTACGAAGAGTCATGTTGCATGGCAAACCAGAAAAGGAGCTTATTATGTACCATCGCCAGTTTGTACTGATGATTATCTTTTTACCACAATGACCACAGGTGAGGTTCACTGCATTGAAGTAGCTACCGGTAATATTCTCTGGACAAAAAATCTTGGATTGCAGTATCCTTCTCCCGTTCTGGCTAACGGCCTGGTTTACATGCCCAATGATGAAGGTGTAATAACTGTTATTAAACCAGGTCCCAGATTCGAATATGTTGCAAGAAATTCTATCGGCGAAAGAATGAATGCTTCGCCAGCCATAAGCAATGGGAAAATCTACCTCCGGGGCTTTCAGCACCTTTACTGCATAGGTACAGAAGACGTGAAATGATCAGGTGAGAGCTGCACCGGATTTATCTATAAAATGATGGAACCGCTCCGCGGTTCAACATTGGGACTTAGACAATTTCCCTATAATGATGGAACCGCTCTGCGGTTCAGATTAAGCAGGATGCTACAAAAAGTAATTACCGCGGAGCGGTTTCATTATTCTAGTAACTTCAATAATACAAAATATGAAAACCGCGGAGCGGTTACATTATTCAAGTAACTCTCCCAGGAGAGAGGGGGAAGCCCCACCCTCTCTCGCGGTAACTTTAGGGAGAGGCCTTGCTGAATAGTTAATTACATCCGGATGTTTATATAAAATAATAACTTACGATAATACATAAGCGCCCTTTTAATACGTTTTTCTTTAAAATAAAATATGTCTTTTAATACGTATTTCTTTTTAATTTAATATGTCTTTTAATACGTATTTCTTTTGAATTTAATATGTCTTTTAATACGTCTTTCTTCTTAGCGTCTTAGCGTCTTTGTGGCATTCTTTTTTTTGGCCACAAAGGCACTAAGGCACAAAGTTTATCTGCGAAAACCTGCCTACCCTGCCTACCGGCAGGCAGGCGCAAAGCCTAGCACCCATGATGAATTATGGGAATAGCTATCGGGATAGGGGTGAACAGGTGTAAATCCTTTTACTACGGAGTTCACTGAGTTTCACAGAGTAAAACACGGAGTTTTAAAACAGTGGAACTCCGTCTTTACTCCGTTTTAACTCTGTGGTTAAATAATTGTTACCTTCTGATAGTAAATAATTTATGTTAAAGAGTTATATAATAGTTCGCAGAGAAATCCCAGGAACGCAAAGTTTTTAGCAGGACGAGCCTGACGAGATCAGATTTCAGAACATTGGATGATCATTTGCGGATTTCTCAGGAACTTCCTGGATAACGTCCCAATGTTCAACAATTTTGCCTTTCTCGATTCTGAAAATATCCAATACTGCCCTTACTTTAGGGCCCGATTTCCCTCTGATGTGTAAAAATACCAGATCACCATCAGCTGCTACGTGCTGAAAATCGACTTTTTCCCTGGGTGCATCCTTAAACCAGACTTTTACTGCCTGAAGCAATGCCTCTTTTCCATCGGGAAGGGAAGGGTTGTGCTGAATGTATTTATCGCCAATGTATTTATTGATGGCATCAGGATTTTTATTTCCAAAGAGTTCCTGGTAAAATTCAACTACCATTTTTTTGTTGGACTCCTCCTGCCGGAGCTTTTCCTCACAATCGGACTGGCTCTGTCCACGAACGTAAGATGCAGACAGCAGGAAAAACAACGCAATCGAATTAGTTATTACTCTTTTCATGTTTCCGGAATTAAAGTACTTCATTGCGTTTAACAGACTGAATAAAAAATAGTTCGTGAAGTCATGCAGGTTTCAGGCAGAAAAGTTAATAATCCGCACCCACGGGAAATCCTGCTGATAAAGATGAGAAAATGCAGAGAGAGCTTGTTAATAATTATCTTTGAAAACAGAGATCTGCTTTCATTCAGGATATCATATGAAATTATGACTAATCCGGTTTTATTTTATCTGACATCAATATTCTTTCTGACTATTTGCTGGGGCGGAGGTGAATTTAAACAGGGAGGCACTTCATATTCAATAGGTATTCAGCAGAGCCCTTCCGAAAAAAAGCTCCTTCTCAACGGCAGGATCTGGCGGAACGAATATTCAAAGGTAACCGGGGATCAGTTTTTCCTGACAGGCACATATCTTAAAGGTTCCGTTACTTTTAACGGGAGGAGATTTGAAAATCTTGACCTGAAATACGATATATACAATGACGAGCTCATATTAAGAATTGAATCTTATCCTGTTATATTTATGAATAAAGAAATGGTCGATAGCTTCAGCCTTTATTCCGGGAACAGGATTTATAATGTCATAAATATGGGAATTGATACAACCGGTATTTTAAGAGGTTATGTCAATGTACTTTACGATGGCCCTACTTCCCTTTATGTAAAATACACAAAAAAGATTCAACCACTTGCTGTTGATGGTAAGTATGACCTTTTCTTCCAGGAACATCAGGTTTATCTGAGGAAGGGTTCAGAAATATTACCGGTTGAGGGGAAGAGAAAGCTTATGAATCTGCTGGAAGATAAGAAGAAGGAGATCAGGGATTGGCTGAGAGGTAACCGGATCAAAGTCAGGCAAAAGGACCCCGGAACCTACACCCCTGTACTTGAATTTTATGACCGCATAAGGGATTAAACATAAAGAGATGAGTATCAGGGCCTTATTTGCTGCTCTCTTCATATTTGTATTTTCTGTGGTTCATTCACAGGAGAAATATGTTGTTGACTGGGACTTTACCGGTCAATCATTCGAAGCATTTGTCCTGAAAGCTGAGTCGCGATATCATGTTAAATTCTTCTATAACAGGGAGTGGGTCAAAGATCTTACCCTTGGCAGCTACGGAGAGAAACGGTTGCTGAACGAGATACTTGACACACTTTTCATCGGGGAATCAATTAATTATTATTCGCTTGAGTCCGGGAATATTATCCTGACAAAATATTTCGCGGTTAAAATATTAAAAGACAGGCAGGTTGAGAACCGGAATTACATCCCGGGCATTGATTATTCCCAGGACGAAGGAGTGAAGAGTAACGGCGGAAACCTTGTAGTCGATATAGGAAATCCTGCTGAAAAGAACAGGACCGGTAATGTTACGATATCAGGGTATATTACAAACCAGGAAACAAAGGAAAGCGTCGCCGGAGTAACTGTTTATATTCCAAAGCTTTCTGTCGGCACTATTTCGAATGCCTACGGATTTTACACAATGAGTGTACCAAGGGGCAGTTATTCCGTGAGGTTCACCTTCATTGGGATGAAAGAAAAAACAATAGATCTGAATCTTTATGGCTCCGGAGAGCTTAACCTGGAAATGATCAGCGTTCTGATTCCATTGAAGGAAGCTGTAATAACGGCTGAAAAGGACATTAAGCTGCAACGCCCTGAAGTTGGGGTTGAGAAAATAAATATCACCTCATTCCGCCTGATGCCCACATCAATGGGTGAATCGGATATCACAAAGAGCGTTTTGCTTATACCGGGTGTCCAATCGGTTGGAGAAGGATCGGCAGGCTTCAATGTCAGGGGAGGTTCCGCCGACCAGAACCTGATCCTCCTCTATGGCGCCCCGGTCTATAATTCGTCACATTTTTTCGGGTTCTTTTCTGCAGTCAACCCTGACATTATAAAGGATGTTACCCTTTACAAGGGCGGGATTCCCGGAAAGTATGGCGGAAGGCTTTCATCTGTGCTTGACATTGTGCCCAGGGACGGTAACAGGAGAGAATTTGCCGTCAATACAGGAATCAGTCCGATAACTACCCATTTTGTAGCTGAGGGACCCATTAAAACAGATTCTGTTTTCTATCTTGTAGCCGGCAGAACAACCTATTCAAACTGGGTGCTCGGACTCATGGAGAACCCTGCACTGGCGAACAGCCGGGTATCATTTTACGACCTTAATGCCAGGATAGCTTATGATATTAACAAGAATAACAAACTTGATTTTTCAGCTTATTACAGTCACGATTCATTCAGGTTCAATTCAGATACAACATACAAGTACCGGAATAATATTGTTTCCCTGCGATGGCGCCATTATTTCAGCAGCCGTTTTTTCTCAGCACTTACAATCAACAATAGTTTTTATAAGTACGATATATCAAGCCTGAGGGTACCCCAGGAGGCTTTTGTCCTTACTCACAGGATCAACAGCACCGGGTTTAAAGCTGATTTTAACTGGTTTCCCGGAAGGAATGAAGTAAATTTCGGAACAGACCTGACAAGGTATGATGTTATACCAGGCAACTATTTGCCGGAAGATGATTCATCAATTGTGATTCCCAATTCGATTGAAAGACAGAGAGCCATCGAGACTTCACTCTATTTTGAGGATAAATATATTGTAACTGATTATCTTTCAGTTAATGCCGGTCTCAGGTTTACTTCATTTTTTGCATTGGGCCCGCAGACAGTTTACATGTATAATGCTGCTTACCCCAGGAGTATCTCATCAATTACCGACACAATCACTTTTGGCAGGAAAGACAATTATAAAACATATGCCGGTCCGGAATTACGACTGTCAGCAAACTTCAGGCTGAACGATAACAGTTCCTTTAAGCTGAACTATAACCATACAAACCAATACCTGCATTTATTGTCAAACACCACTTCGATCTCTCCCAGCGATACCTGGAAACTCAGCGACTATCATCTGCAGCCCCAGTCATGCGACCAGTTTGCTGCCGGCTATTACAGGATGATCAATAAAAATAAAATTGAAGCATCTGCCGAGATCTATTACAAAAAAATTGACAATATGATTGATTTCAAGGGAGGGACTAATCTTATAATGAATGAAAATGTTGAAAGAGACCTGATAAATGTTTATGGCAAGGCTTATGGCCTTGAATTTCTGCTAAAGAAACCTGAAGGACGGACCCGCTGGAGTATCAGCTACACCTATTCCAGGGTACTGATCCGGAGCAAAGGATCGTTCAGTGAGGAGCTTATTAATTCGGGAAACTGGTTTCCTGCTAATTTTGACAGACCGCACGACCTTATCCTTACTTTTAACTATCTCCATTCAAGGCGGGTGAGCATATCGGCGAATTATAATTTCAGCTCGGGCAGACCGGTAACATATCCTGTTTCTTCATATGCGATAGGCGATATTGTGCTTACACACTATTCTGACAGGAATAAATACCGGTTACCATATTATTCCAGGCTTGATCTTTCGGTCAGGGTAAGCGGAGACCTCAGATCGAAAAAGATAGCGCATCCATACTGGATATTTTCAGTTTATAATGTGACCGGACGGGAAAATGTTTATTCGGTTTACTTTAAAAATGTAAAAAACACTGTAAGAGGATATTATCTGACTGTTTTTGGAAGACCGATACCATCCATTTCGTTCAACTTTGACTTTTAACCAATAATGAGTTCACTAAGGATCATAGGATTAAGCATTTTTCTGGTAATGGTTGCCGGTTGCACTGTTGAATTCAATCCTGATTCGAATGAAAACAAGGAGCAGCTTGTGGTTGAAGGAATGATCACCGATCAGAACAGGGTAAACAGGATCAGGTTATCGAAATCCCAGTCCATTGGAAAACCTCTTGCATTTAAACCTGTAACCGGAGCCATCGTTACGGTTACCGATGAAAAAGGAATTGTTACAACTCTCACGGAATCTCCCGCAGGTACATATTCTACAGATTCGACAGAATTCAGGGGACGGATCGGCGGCAGTTATTCGCTCAATATTAAAATAAATAATGTGAATTATGTGACTGACTTTATTGAAATGAAACCTGTCCCGCCTATCACTTCGCTATATTATGAAAAAGTAGTTATTACCGCTTCACGGGATACCACTGAGGTGGAAGAGGGATGCAGTATATATGTTGACAGTTATGATCCTTCCGGGAAGTGTCTTTTTTTCAGGTGGGACTATGCTGAAACCTGGGAATACCGGATTCCCTACGCCGTTACAAACAGAGTCTGCTATGTCACTGAAAGGTCAGATGAGATCCTGATAAAAAATACCTCACTTTACAGCCAGGCCAGGGTTTCAAAATACCCGGTCCTTTTTATCTCAAATAAATCCGACAGGCTGAAAGAGAAATACAGTGTTCTGGTCAGGCAGTACTCCCTGAATGAAACAGAATATAAGTTCTGGGAAAGGGTACAGAGTATTTCCCGGAACGTTGGTGATCTGTACGATATTACACCTATGGCAATACCGAGCAACATAAGACGTGGTGATGATCCGAAGGAGACAGTTCTTGGTTATTTCAGCGTATCGGCAGTAACACAGAAAAGGCTGTTCATAAAAGATCATTTTTACGGATTGCCGCATTTTTTTATTTATTGTGCAACCGATACAGCTGAAGGAGCACTGCCTGAAACGGGTCTGAATACTGAATACTGGGTGATTGAAGATTATGGGGATGAACTTCCCCCATTCTGGGTAATAACAACTTTCAGGGAGTGTGCTGACTGCACTACGAGGGGAACAGGCGTAATGCCATCGTTCTGGCTTGAGGACAGATAAGATCAACGATGAAAAGAATAGCTACACCGGTCATTATTGTTCTGTTTCTGGGTACTCTTTTTACAGCTTTCCGGCTTGAAGCTCAGGGCCTTACTAAAGTTGAACCTGCAGTAAGTCCGGAAGGATATTTACAGGCCACGGCAAGGGAACAGGTTTATTTGCAGATTGACAGGGGTATGTACATTGCAGGTGAGGATGTCTGGTTCAGCATTTATACCGTCGACCCGGAAACAGGAAAACTATCAGACCTGAGCGCTGTTGCATATATTGAATTACTGAATCCGTGGAATATGCCCGTTAGTTCAGTCACGGTTTCAGCTTACCGGAGGCAGGGGTGAGGGCAGTTTTCTCCTTCCCGATTCGGTCAGCTCGGGAACTTACACTATCAGGGCGTATACAAACTGGATAAAGAATTTCCTTCCTGACAATTGTTACATGCAGGATATTGATATCTGCAACCCTTTCAGGAGTTTTGACTTCTGGCGCAAAGCTGACCCTGCCGGATCATCTGATAAAAGACTTATCAATTTAACAGATAAAAAGAAGAGAACTGTAGATTTAAGGGCAGACACTATTTATAACAGACGGGAAAAAGTCACACTGAAAGTGCGAATTAGTAATGACATTGCTGATCAACCCGGAATTTCTGAAATGAGTATCGCTGTAACTCCGGCAGAAATTGCTTCAGACACCAGGTGGGAAAAATCTTTTATGAATGTGCGAACAGATCCCAAACAATACAGCTTCGAGAGAGAAGGGCATTATCTATCCGGAAGAATAAAATACAGGGAGAGTAATTTTTCTGATTTTTCAGATTTCCTTTTTATGTCCATCCAGGGGAAGGTAGCTGATTTTAAATATGCAGTCATAGATTCTGCAGGCCGGTTCACCTTTACCATGCCTGTAGATGATAAGATGAGGAATCTGATCCTTCAGCCGGAAAATGCAAATAGTAACATGATACTTGAAATTGAACCATCGTTTTCATGGATCTTGCCGGAAACAAACAGTTACAGGGATTCTTTCAGTGATTCTCAGCTGGATGTGTTTTCAGACCTGAGTTTTAATTACCAGGCAGCAAAGATATATGGCAGCATAAGAAAAGAGCCTGTGACAGATGGTGACACCGCCCTTAAAAAAAGAAGGTTTTACGGGATACCGGAGATGGAAATATTCCTGGATGATTATATCAGCCTGCCTGTGATGCAGGAGGTCTTTTTTGAACTTTTGCCCGGGATCATTCTGAGATCAAGAAAGACAGGATATGAATTAAAGATTACCAACCCTCTCACCGGAAATTTTTATGCAGAACCACCTCTGGTAATGATAGATGGTGTGATAATCAATGACCTGACTGTTCTGGCTGACCTCAATCCGGAAATAGTTGAAAAGATTGAAGTTGTAAAAACACCTTACCTGACCGGAGACCTCATCTTACACGGGATTGTAAATGTAATAACACGTTCGGGTGATTTCAGCAATATGACTATGCCTGATTATGCAGTTGTGCTGCCTTACAGGGTTATCGACAAACCCTGGACCTTTAATGCTCCGGACTATACTGACGAACAGAACAACCCGGGCAGGGTGCCCGACCTCAGGAATACTCTTTACTGGAATCCTTCGGTAAAAACAGATATCAAAGGTGAGGTTGAAATAGAATTCTGGACTTCGGACCTTCCAGGTAATTATACCATCAATATAAAGGGTATATCAGGAACCGGTGAAATCTTATCATTGGTTAAATCATTCATGGTCAGATAAGAATCTTTAAGTCACTTTGTGAACCTTCGTAAACCCCTGCCTCCGCTAGGCAGGTTGAGTACTTTGTGGTTAAACAGATTATGAAAGCCCGGAATGCTGTAAATTTGACCACTGCAATCATATTAAGTTTTTTAAACGTCTCTTAATTAATAAGCGCCAGATGATAACCTGAATTTGATTAAATTAGTTCATAATTTTATTTCACCATGAAATCTATAAAACTCTTTTTCATTTTTATGGTCCTGTCAGGATTGATAGCATCTGCACAGCATGAGGAACAGATCTATGTTCCGGACCCTGACCCGTTGATTCAAAAAAGGATAGAACAATGGCAGGACATTAAGTTTGGACTGCTCATGCACTGGGGACCTTACAGTCAGTGGGGTATTGTTGAATCCTGGTCAATCTGTCCGGAAGATGAAGGCTGGTGTGTTCCCGATACGGTAAAAGACTATTTCGCTTATAAAAGACGATACGAAAGTCTGCAGAAAACTTTCAATCCGGTCAGCTTCGATCCGGTAAAATGGGCTAAAGCAGCAAAAAATGCAGGTATGAAATATGTGGTTTTTACTACCAAGCATCACGACGGGTTCTGCATGTTCGATACGAGGTATACAGATTATAAGATCACCGGAAAAGATTGTCTGTATCACACTGATCCAAAAGCTGATGTGACCAGGGAAATATTCAATGCATTCCGCAATGAGGGTATGTGGGTCGGTGCTTATTTTTCAAAGCCCGACTGGCACTGCCCGGATTACTGGTGGCCGCAATTTCCGCCACTTGACCGGAATGTAAATTATGATCCCGCTGCTTATCCGGAGCGCTGGAATAATTATGTGAATTTCACCCAAAATCAGGTGATGGAACTTTGTTCGGAATACGGAAAGATCGATCTGTTCTGGTTCGACGGAGGCTGGGTTCAGAAGAAGGAGATAAAAGGTGAAACTCCCCGCATTCCCGGATTCATCGTAAAGAAGCCTTATAATCAGGACGTTAAAATGGATGAGCTTGTCCAAAAAATCCGGACAAAACAACCTGAAGCAATCGTTGTTGACCGCGCTGTAGCGGGGAAAAACCAGAATTACCTCACCCCCGAAAACACGGTTCCGGATAAGATGCTACCTTATCCGTGGGAATCGTGTATGATTTTAGGTGGTGGCTGGTCGTATTCATTTAATGCTAAAATGATGCCAACCCGCAGGGTCATCCATATGCTTTCGGATATTGTCTCCAAAGGCGGAAACCTGTTGCTCAACATTGGTCCGGGTCCGGATGGAACCTGGTATGATGAGGCTTACAGCCGTCTGAATGAGGTTGGTGACTGGCTCAGAATAAACGGAGAGGCAATTTACAGCACCCGCCCCATTACTCCTTATTATGATGGTAAATTGCGCTACACACAAGGCAGGGACGGATCAACCTATATAATTTACCTGCTGGATGAAAACGAGATGCTTCCGAAAGAGATTCTCATAAAAGGAATCATCCCTGCCAGTGGAGCCAGGATAACCATGCTCGGACAAAAAGGAGCTTCAATAAAGTGGATTTCAGGAGAAGGCTCCTTTAAAATTCTGCTTCGGGATAGTCAGAGCAAGGCAATCCCTTCGCCCTATGCCATCGCCTTCAAAATAAATCACGCTTTAAAGTAGGTTAAGTTGATTTCTGATCCCGGTCTGTTGCTTCTCAGTCACCTGGGCATTATTTAAATTTCACAGTTTTCCCTGTTCTCGCTGATTCTCTGGCGGCATCCAGGATCCTGACCACCATTACGTTGTTCTTCAGTGAATAACTGTCATAATCAGACACTGTTATTTTTCCACGGATGACTCCCGTAAAATAAGTAAAGGGGTCTTCGTATACTGCAATGTCATCCGAAGTCACGTGCTTTTTCATTTCACCGGATGATTTCCGGTTCTTCATTCGCATGTCCTTGCTGTTCTCGGCAATGATGTATCCGTTTTCACCATATATTTCCATATCCTTTCTGCCGAACGGCCAGTTCCACGATGCCTGTATGACGCATATACATTCCGGATATGAAACAATGATCGTTGCATCGTCGTCCACTTTCGGATAGATCACAGGCTTAAACTGCCTGGTTACAGCCGTAACGGAAACAGGTTCCTGTCCCCGGGCAAGATATGTCATCAGGTTTGCCCCATAACAACCAAAGTCAATGATTGCTCCTCCGCCATTTTGGACCGGATCAGTTAGCCACTCCAGGAACTCTTTACTGCATCCTATCTCCCTGGGTCCCTGGTGCCCGTCGTGTACCACCACTCTTCTTAATCCTCCCACAAAATTACTGTCATTCACCAGCTGCCAGGACTTTGCAGTGGATGGATACCAGGATGTTTCATAATCGGTGAGAAGGTGTATATTATATTTTAAAGCAAGTTCCTCCATTTTAATTGCATGTGACATGCTTGTGGCTAAGGGTTTTTCGACCATGACATGGATCCCCCTTGGAGCACATGCCTCAACAACTGCCATATGGGCGTAGATGGAGCCGAATGCTACAACAGCTTCAGGTTTTACCTCATCAAGCATCTTTTCAAGGTTGTCATAAATAAGCTTAATATCAAAATGAAATGACCCGGCATACCGTTCCGCAAGTTCACGATTGGGTTCATACACTCCAACAATCACCAGATCCGGCTTCTTTGCCCTGTTCATTATAAATCCGATATGATCGTGTGTCATTCCTGCAACCGCGATACGGACAGGTTTTTCAGGGGTTTGCGCCTGGATGGTTATGACAATCAGAGGAAGGATGAGCATTAAGGTTGTTCTGTACAGACTTTTCATCGTTTTTTTGTTAGACACATGACGGCAAAGCAAAAGTTATTTTGTCACAGAATTTCTGCCAGTCTTACCGGACGATTTTCCAGATATGATTTTTTAGAAGCAAGCGCGATAGCAACCGACATTAACCCGTCATTGCCTGAAACAGGGAGCTGCAAATTATTTATGACTGCATCGCAGAAGATCTTCATTTCATTGGCATAAGCCTCCAGGTACCTGTCCATGAAAAAATTCAGCGGAAGAGAACCCTGAACACTCTCACTGCTGTAATAACGATGGTTTTCAGGATAATTGTTATCGGCACAGGCCATTCCACCTGAACCAAAAATTTCAACACGCTGGTCATATCCATAAACAGCTTTGCGGCTGTTGTCAATCACTCCGATTGCACCATTTTCAAAAGTCAGTGTAATAACAGCTGTATCAACATCGCCTGCTTTACCTATTGCCGGATCGACGAGGACCGAAGCTTTGGTATAGACTTCAACAACCTCACTACCTGTTATATACCTTGCCATATCAAAATCATGGATGGTCATATCCATGAACATTCCTCCCGAAGTGGCGCTATATTCAGCAGGCGGCGGGGCGGGATCGCGTGAGGTGATCTTAAGTATATGGGGTAATCCTATTTTTCCATCCCTGACCAGTTGTTTTATTTTCAGGAAATTCGGATCAAATCGGCGGTTAAATCCTACCATCAGTTTTACTCCGGCAGTGTCGGCGGCTTCAATAGCTCCTTTAATTACATCAAGAGAGAGATCAACAGGTTTTTCACAGAAAATATGCTTCCCGGCTCTTGCTGCATCAACAACATATTTTGCATGGGTATCGGTGGGGGAACAGATAACAACTGCTTCAACATCCGGATGATTAATGACATCCATGTAATTAGTGAAAACAGATGTTATTCCGAAGATTTTTGCCAGTTCATTTGCACTTGCAGAATTAATATCGGCGATTGCAACCACTTCTGCCTGCGGAACACTTTGTACCAATGTTGCAATATGAACTTTGCCAATCCGTCCGGTTCCTATAACTCCAAGTTTTAGCTTTTTCATTTCATTAGTTTTTTATTTTAGAATTATCTTCTATAAGCCAAGAGATTTGATATAATCACGGTTTCGCTGTGCGCATACTTTCGGATTGCCCATTCCGGGGAGTACATCCTGTTCAACAACAATCCATCCTGAGTATTTCTGATTATTAAGTTCTTTAACAATTGAAGGGAAATCAACAGATCCTTTTCCAATTCACAGAAAACACCGTTACCAACCGATTTAAAGTAATCCCATTTCTCTGTCCTCGATTTTTCAGCCAGTATCCGGGTGACAATCTTTAAAATGAATATGCCAGATGCGGTCCTGTTGCTTTTTCAGTACTCTCAAGAGGATCACCTCCTCCAAACATATAATGACCCATATCCAGGACCAGTCCTACAAGTGAAGGATCGGTCAATGAGAGCAATGTGTCGATTTCTCGCTGGTGTTTCAACATATCCTGCACAATGATGATGAAAAACTGTTCGCAATCCTGTCTGCGTTTTTACTTCACGTGCAACCAGATCTGCACCTTCAGCAAAGACTTTCCATTCATCATCTGTAAGTCCCATTGATGGCGTTACCCTTCCGGCATTCAGGGTGCGTTCCTTTATACTGCCATTTTCATCCGCAAGTACAATAAATGCATTTTGTAACCTGCATCTGCCATCAGCTTTGCAGTTTTTACTGCAGTTTCGGCACCGGCAGCATGCCTTTGAGCGGTCTTTCAGAAATACCGGAACAAAAGCGCCAACCATTGCAAGAGAGCGTTTATCGAGCTCTTTTTTTAATTCTGACGGAACAGTGGGCATAAAACCCCAGTCGCCAAGTTCAGTACCCTGATAACCTGTTTCCCGGATTTCATTAAGTACCTGTTCAAAACCGGCAGCTTTGCCTTCAAGGTCAAATTCAAGTACTCCCCATGAACATGGGGCATTGGCTATTTTAATCATATTTATTAAGTTATTAAATATTTTTATTAAAATTATTAAAATTTTCTTGTCCATTCTTCATGCCAGCGTTCAATGACGACTTTGGTCTGAGTATAAAACTCAACGGCATGCAACGATTGTCCATGAAGGTCTCCGAAGAAGCTCTCTTTCCAGCCACTGAAAGGGAAAAAAGCCATCGGAGCGGCAATACCAATGTTTATACCAATATTTCCTGCCATTGTATCGTGCCTGAATTTTCGGGCTGCAGCTCCGCTCGGGTAAAAATGCAGGCAGCATTGCCGTAACGGCTCTGGTTGATCAATTCTATCGCATCTTCAAGAGTATCGACATTGACCATGCATAAAACCGGTCCGAAATATTTCGGTTTTGTAGATTTCGCTTTCATTGCTTACATTTTGAATATTGTCGGACCAATAAAATTTCCGTCTTCACATCCTTCGTACTATTAGGTTTCGCCCATCAAGCAATAAATCTGCCCCATCATCGATCCCTTTTTGTATCAGTTTTTCAATCCGCTCCTTACTTTCTTTTGTAATAACCGGTCCCATTTCAATTCCGGGGTCATCCCGTTTCCGGTTTTTCTTGCTTTAGCGCTGTAGATAATTTTTTGATAAAACTTTCCGGAAATTTCCAGCTCTGCCGACGGTAATAACAACTGAAGCTGCAAGGCACCTCTGTCCGGCACAACCAAAAGCACTGTCGGTAATTATTCTGACTGTAGTTTCATTATCGGCATCGGGCATAACAACAACAGGATTTTTAGCTCCTCCCTGTGCCTGAACCCTTTTCCCATGAACGGCACCGGTCTGATAAATGTATTTTGCGACTGGAGAGGAACCGACAAAACTTATTGCCTGAATAAGATGGATTTTCAAGAATTGCATCGACTGCTCTCTTTACCTCCATGAACCAGATTCAATACACCTTTTGGCAGGTTCAGATCCTCAAATAGTTCAAAGATCCGTGTCATCGTCAGAGGCACTTTTTCCGAAGGTTTTACAATATATGTATTTCCGCAGGCAATGGCATAGGGCATAAACCAGAACGGAATCATTATAGGAAAGTTGAAAGGTGAGACAGCTGCACCGACACCCAGCGGCTGCCGTATATAAAACTCATCGATGCCGGTTGCTATATCTTCGGAAAAATCACTTTGCATGAGCTTCGGTATTCCGCATGCCACTTCAATATTTTCGATTGCACGTAACTATTTCGCCTTCGATTCAGCAAAGGTTTTACCACATTCCTGGTGCAGATTTCAGCAATTTCATCTGCATGCTCTTCCAGGATCTGCTTCATTTTAAAAAGGTATTGAATCCGTTGCGTTGCCGGAGTGTTCCTCCACGACCACCATGCCTTTGAGCACTTTCTGCAGCGAATATATCATCTTTCGATCCTGCAGGAACTCTGGCAAGGATCTCCCCGTTTGCCGGATTAATTACATCCCGATAGACCGGGTACTACTGTCACACCATTGTCCGTTGATATAGTTTTTTAAATTTTTTGTCATTTTTCTGACTTTTAAATTCAGTACTTTGAGAATCCTTCGTGAATCCTTTGTGTAGCAATTCCCGAAAAGCTGGTCTTGACTAATTTACAGAGTCAATTACTTGGCTCTTTGTGGTAAAAAGAAATTAACCACAAAGGGTCACAAAGGCTGTCACGAAGTAACACAAAGGAATACAATAAATTAAGCAATATTTATGAATTAAACAGGCTAAGTTATTGTTTTCTGTATTCATAAAAAGTACCTCTGTTTCTTTTTATTTTCAATATAGTTCTGATAGGCTTTTTTGACAGTTTCAATTTCAGAAACTTCTGCAACTGCAACTTCCCACCAGGCATAACCCGGAACACCTTTGTACAGGTCTGTTTCAATTGTGATCACAGTTGTGGTTGTATGCTTCTTTGCTTCTTTCAGGGCATTTTTCAGGGAGTTAATATCAGTGTGCTTCAATTACATGCGCTCCAAGGCTGCGGGCATTTTGTGCAAAATTTACGGGAAGGTTCTCACCTGTTAAGTGTCCGGTTTTTTCATCCCGGTAACGGTATTTCGTTCCGAAACGCTGTGATCCGATCGATTGGGACAATGCCGCCGATACTTCCGAATCCGTTGTTATTCAGCAGGATGATAGTGACTTTGATTCCTTCCTGGATCGCTGTGACAATTTCATTATTCATCATCAGGTAATTTCCATCACCAACCATCACAAATATCTCACGGTCGGGACAGGCCATTTTTGCACCGATTCCTGCTGCACATTCATATCCCATTGTTGAATATCCGTATTCAAGGTGAAATCCTTTCGGATCGAGTGGTCCTCCAGAGCTTATGAAGGTCGCCCGGCAGACTTCCTGCAGCGCAAAGAACAACATCGCGGGATCCTGCAAATTCATTTACAGCTCCGACAACTTCAGCCTGGGTGACCGGTAGTGAACCGGAGACTTTATAGAATTCGCTTACCTTATCATCCCAGGCTTTATTTAACTGGGCTGCATTCTTGCTGTATTCATCCGAGACCCTGTAATCGCAAGTAGATCCAGGAGTTCTTCAAGACATACCCTTGCATCGGAAGTAACAGGTAATGCACAATGTTTATGTGAATCAAATTCAGCAATATTTATATTGATGAATTTCACATCCGGATTCTGAAAAGCTGTTTTTGATGCAGTTGTAAAATCGCTGTAACGTGGTTCCGATATCCGATTACCAGATCTGCTTCTGTGATAATTCATTTGCTCCCGGAGTTCCTGTTAGCACCAACTGCTCCAAGGTTTGAAGGGTGGTTATAAGGCAGGGATCCCTTCCCGGCAAAGGTTTCTGCAACCGGAATTCCGGTCTGTTCAACCAATTTTTTCAATATCTCTGTAGCCTCGCTGTAGATGACTCCGCCGCCGGCAATAATGACCGGTTTTTTTGAAGTTTTATCATCTCAGCGCCTCTCTCAGGAGATAAGATCGGGTCTTGGTCTTGCAATTCTCCATATTCTTTTCCGGAATAGTTCCTCCGGGAAAGTCAAACGCTTCTGCCTGTACATCCTGGGGAAGAGCCAAGTGTGACAGCACCTGTATCGGATGGAGAAGTGAGGACTCTCATTACTTCGGGCAGGGAGGTGATTAATTGTTCGGGCCTGCTGATCCTGTCCCAGTATTTTGAAACAGGTTTAAAACAATCATTTACCGAAATATCCTGGGAAGAAGGCGATTCAAGTTGCTGCAGGACAGGTGCTACATTCCGGCGTGCAAAAATATCTCCGGGTATCAAGAGCACAGGCAGCCTGTTTATTGTTGCACAGGCTGCACCGGTTATCATGTTGGTGGCACCGGGTCCGATCGATGAGATGCAGGCAAATGTTCCCAGCCGGTTTTTCATTTTGGCATATGCAATGGCAATATGCACCGAGGCCTGTTCATTCCTGGTCATAATAAACCGGAAATCGGGATTTTCCATTAAACCCTCACCCACGCCTGCGACAATACCATGACCGAATATTCCCAGACATCCTGCAAAGAAAAGGATTTTCAATTCCATCTCGTTCAACATACTGGTTCTTCAGAAACCTGATTATTGCCTGACCGACAGTTAATCGATTAGTTTTCATGAATTTATAGTTCTTATTTGATCAGAATCAGTATTTCTAAAACCCTCCGTTTGCTTCAATAAAAGTCAAAGCTTCATCGAGGGTCGGATTAAAATTTGAGCATCCTGGTTTGGTAACCAGTATTGCCCCGCAGGCATTGCCCATGCGGCAGCTTTTATACCAATCCCAGCCGTTCAGATATCCATAAATAAATCCGCTGGCAAAAGCATCACCGGCTCCCAGTACATTCACCACTCTACTGGAAAACCCGGAACATCAATCACTGGCCGTCTTTCAAATACACAGTTGATCCCTTTGCTCCCCGTTTTACAACCAGTGCCTCAATTCCAAGCTTCATGATGATTTGATTGAAGCATCTATATCTCCCTGTATTTCAGGAGCAGAGATCTGCTGATTTCTGATCTTAATCTTAGCAGGATCACTGACATCGTTGCCAGGATCTCCTCCTCCGTGCCCAGAGGCTATTGTGCAATTCCTCAGATAGGCCCGGGCGGTGATTCCGAACGCACGGGCATCGTGCCACTGATCGGCCCGGAAATCAAGATCAATTAATATCGGTACATTGTTTTTTACCGCTTCTTCAGCTGCAAAAAAGCCTGCTGATCTTGACGGTTCTACATTCAGGGCGGTGGCGGAAATTTCGAACAGACGAAAGGATCCGATATTAGCATTTATTACATCATCAATATTTACTTTTGAATCGGCACAGTTTTCACGATAGTAGACGAGTGGAAAATTATCGGGCGGCTGTATGCCCAGCACAACGGCGCTGGTACGCGATCCGGGTTTTCTTGGAATAAACTTTGTTTCAACACCTTCCTTATTCAGAAAATTGAGGAGAAAATCACCAACCTGGTCCTGACCGATACCTGTCAATAAGGCTGATTTAAGGCCCAGCCGTTTTGTTCCAACTGCGATATTCAGTGGAGAACCGCCCACATAAGCATTAAATGCCTTAATATCTACGAAGGCGGCGCCTATATTGGCGGAATAAAGATCAATAGAGGATCGTCCATAGGTAAGTACATCGTACTCTTTGTTTGTCATAATTAATATCCTGGTATTTTATTTGTCGTTCATTTCAATCGTTACCAGGGGAATTCTCGGATCCATTCCCTTCCATGTGCCATAAATCCACTTATGATCGGGATCGTCGGTGCTGGCCAGGCTCTGGTCGCTGCCGGCCAGATAATTAAGATAATAGACATTGTAGCCATGACCTGCTATCACCGGGTGGTAACCTTCCGGAATCAGGACTACATCGTTATTATGTGCCTCTGCGATCTCATCCAGGCTCCTGTCGTCAGTGTAAACCTTTTGTAAAGCAAACCCCTGAGGTTTGTCAATTTTATAAAAGTAGATCTCTTCAAGGTCTGCTTCCAGGAGTTTGCCTGTTCCAGGGTCAATTTTCCGGCTATCATGCTTATGAGCCGGGAAGGAGCTCCAGTTCCCCGAAGGAGTGTAGACTTCAACACATATCACCCGTTGCAGTGTGATCCGGGGCGGCAGGATCCGGTTAATCTGACGACTGGCGTTATCACCTCCCCTGTATTCAATTCCCATCCAACAACATCGGAAGGTGTTATGAATGTCGCCGGTGTATATTGTTCGAGCTTTGCACCAACCGCAGGCAATGTCTATCAATTCGCGCGGCAGAAATTTCAAATTTGGTATTTTGCGGAAGGTATAATGCATGAGGCAGACCACTGGAAAACATTTTTTCTTCCGTTCGATGTTTTCCAGTTCTGATGAATTGGCAGAAAAATTTCCCCTAGTAAAACAAAAAGATATTCATTCTTTCCCGTATCACCCATCCTATTTTACCGGGTTGATTATTCGGGCGTTGAAGTTGAGATGGTCCCAACCGGCTTCCCCGGTGGGTTGGTAGATCTTCTTTTCCGGAGTTGATTCTGGATAGGAGAGGGCATTTTTTATCTTTGTTCATGGATCATTATTTATTATAATATGCATTTGCACTTACCGGCACAAATAATTCCAGTGCATCCATGTATTCTTTACCAGGAACTACCAAGTCAAACTTTTCGGGTGGATCCCGGAAAAATTCCCGGTGTATCCTTGTCCATATCATTCTCATGTCAGTGGCAATATTTATTTTGCAGACACCGTATTTTATAGCGGTAAAAGTTCCTTATCATCCAGTCCTTTTGCATCTTTTTAATTTTACCTCCGGCCTCGTTAATCCGGTTAACCTCATCAACTGGTACAGCAGATGCGCCATGTAGAACAAGCGGAAACCCCGGGAGTTACTTCTGAATCTCAGCGAGAATTGTAAGCTGTAGCCTTTTGCCTCCGGAAAATTTATATGCGACCGTGACTTGTTCCTACAGCCACTGCAAGACTATCGCATCCGGTAGCTTTTTATAAATTCATCCGCCTGTTAGGATCGGTATAATGCGGCGTTCTTTCTCTTCCACCGACCGATTGTCTTCAACTCCGCTCATACAACCTAATTCAGCTTCTACCGCAATTCCTTGGCATGGGCCTTTTTGCAATCTCACTTGTGATGCGGATATTTTCATCAAATGTTTATGTGATGCATCAATCATTACTGAACGTTATAATCCTGATTCTATTGCGTTCATGCAATGATCATAATGTACCGTGGTCGAGATGCACCGTAAAAGTGACTTCGGGATAAATTTTTTCAGCGGCTGCAATTCAAATTTTCGAGCATATCGGGGTGAAGATAATTACGCGCCACCGGAGTAAGCTGAATTATCACAGGGGCATTTTACTTTTCAGGCTCCCCTGAAAACACCATGGATCTGTTCTCCATTGAACACATTAAATGCTCCGATACCAAATTTACCGTAGGCCTGAAATATAATTTCCGGATAGGGACTCTCATTTTTATATTTGAATCTATATTTACCAACACATTTATGAAAATAATTTCTAACGCTATTATTGATTTACCAGAAGAAATAATATAAGTGCTGCAAATATTCCGCAAATACCTATCGCAGCGATATTAAATGTCATTGAGGTTTTGAATAGCCCTTTTTCTATTAAAATAGCATTGATATCCATTTTCTTTAGCATGTTATTCAGGATCATGATAAGACCAATCAAAATGAAGCCTGCTACCGGAACATAGATAGCACTCCAGGGCAAAATTTTTTAGAGGAATCACGAAAAATGAAGCTAATGATCCCTATAAGTAATGCGATTGAAACCATCTTTATCCCGGTGTTTGCAGTTTTCCTGTCTCATTTATAATCGGTCATAATTGTTGTTTCTGAATTATGCCTTATCAGCAGACTTATTCCGATCATTACAAAAGCCAAAATTATAAATACATAACCAATCCGGAGGATAAAAGGCATTCCCGGATTTAATAATTTGAAAGAAATTCCCAATGGAATTGTAAGCAAAGCTGTCCATAATGCTGCTTTTGATGTAGCCTGCTGCCAGAATAAGTCCGCAGAAGAATATCAGAAATTCTCCCGGATAAATAAATCCTGTATATTCCTGGATATACTGGTATGCCTGATCGAGGGATCGTAACTGTGGCGCATACATGTTGAGATGACGAGGGCGGTGAAGGCTACTATCATACCGGTTCTGACCATCTGTTTTTCGGTAGCTTTTTTATTGAGAAAACCTTTATAAATATCAATAGTAAAAATCGTTGATACACTATTGACTATTGAGCTGAGTGCAGAACTGCAGCAGCAACAATTGCAGCAAATGAGAGTCCTCTGATTCCGATAGGTACAATATTGCTTATAAGCCATGGATATGCCTCGTCTGATTTTCCAGTTTAACTCCCAGGGCATATACTGCGATTCCGGGTATAACAACCAGAAGGGGAACCAGGAGTTTTAGGTAGCCTGTGAAGGCTACCCCAAGTTGGGCTTCTTTTAAACTTTTACCTGCTAGTCCTCGCTGGATAATAAACTGGTTGAATCCCCAGAAACTAAGATTAGTCAGCCACATTGATCCCAATATTACTCCTAGCCCGGCAGATCGGAAAATGCATCTTTTTTACCGCCGGTTCCATTTGGAATCAAGAGAATCCCTTTTTCAATGACCATATGGAATTTCTCCGGAGCTTTATGTACAAGTTCGGCAAAACCGGCAAGGATTCCATTTCCACCACTAGTGCATTGAGTGCAAAAGAGGTGGTAACGAACCACCGAAAATTAATACAGCTACATTAATGACATCAGTCCATGCAACGGCCTTCATGCCGCCCCAGAGAGAGTATATTGCTGAAAAGAAAGAAAATCCGATAATTCCATAAATCAGAGGAATCCCTATTATCCGTTCCATCGCCAGCGCTCCCAGATAGATGACAGCAGTCATATTTACGAAAATATAGACCAGTATCCAGAATACTGCAAAACAGGTGCTCACTCGTTTATCATACCGTTGCGAAAGGAACTGAGGCATTGTAAAGATCCCCTTTTTAATGAAGACCGGAAGAAAATACTTGGCAACAAAAATCAGGACAATGGCAGCAATCCATTCGTAAGCAGCTATTGCCAGTCCAATTGCATATCCGGAACCGGACATGGCAATGAAATGTTCTGCGGAAATATTGGCAGCCAGAAGTGTTGAGCCAATTGCCCACCAGGGAAGTGAACGGCCCGCCAGAAAATAGTCCTGGGAAGTTCTTTGCTCCCCTTTTTTTTTCGCGAGACCCATAATCCGACAAAAACTATGATTGGTGCATATCCTACGAAAACGATCCAGTCGATAGAAGTAAATTCTTTCATTCAGTAAGATTTCTAATTATTTTATCTGTTTAAACTTAGTAATGATTTTTCTGCAAATCTATTATTTTTACAGGTTTAACAAAATACATGAACAAATCATACTTAATTTTACGAAGCTGATAAAACTTGAAGACGTTGCAGGAGTAGTAAATATTTGTCCTACTGCTTTTTCCAGGAACATCACTCTGAAGCTCAACCAATCAACTCTTTGTGATTGGCAAGGTCATTATCAGGTACAATTACTGCTACCCATTGTTCGTCAATTGACTCTGTTTTTCCATGCCATTCGAGTGTTATTTCCCTCCCTGATTTTAAATTTATCTGTTTTGAAGATCTTTTAATTGTCAGGTTGCTGGTTCTGATAGCGAAATTGTGACTTCCGTTTCCCTGAATTTTTGCTGTAATAGTAACCTCACCATTATCTGAATCCACTTTTGAAACCTCAAAGTTAAATGCGTTTTCAGGCCGGAGGTCCGGATTATATGTTCCTTGAGTTTTTCCAAGGACGGCAGTCATCCCTTTGATAGCTCCCACAACTCCGATCCACTGGCTTACAGGATGTACCCAGACCTCCTTATAAGTCCAGGTATTTTGAACCGGCCAATATGGTACATCACTTTCTGCACGAGTCTGGATACCAACTGGAAGAGCACCTGCAATATCACCTGAGGAGGGTGTATATAAAGGTGGAAAGTCGTATCCTTCTCCATACATTGTGCTCTGTGAAAATGGATTGCGACCTACTATCCATTCTAACTGGAGGAGGGCAAGTTTCGCCGATTCCGGGTCAGAACGAAGACGGGACGCGTTACAGAGAGATTGCGCCTGTGGTAAAATAGTCCCGAAATGTCCTCTGTAATCCATCCATACAGGGAAAATGCGAAGGTAATATCCTTTGCCTAAATGGATTCCGTTTAAAACCTGCAGCCGGAACGACTCCTGCCTGCTTTCCGGTACCTGAAGGTAATCTTTGTCCTGTATATATGGACGAAGGCAGAACCCCATAGGGTTCAGTATATCTGGCAATTGTTTTCAGGTATTCTGAATGCAATGCCACCGCAGAATACCATTTCATCCATTCGGGACGATCGGGAAACGCCTCACAGAGTTTAGTGAGTGCAGCGATAATTTCGTTCTCCCTGCCGTTATGACAATAATGAAGGATATTTCTTTTTGCCGGGCCGGTGTAAAAGAAACCGGTTAATGGCACGTCCATTTTAGTGAGTTTCCGTTGCTGCGATTCAATTAAAATTTTCGACAGTTCTATTGCTTTGCCTGCATAGCGGTTATCTCCCGTGGCATACCACAGCTCTACCGAAGCTAATATTCCGGCAGAAGCTGCCTCATGCAAAATGTTACCTGAATCGAATGATACGCTCCAAACTGCATTTGAAGCCGTATCTTCATCAAAAACAAGCTTTTCAACAGCGAATTGCCAATCGGCTTTAGCCATTTTAAGTGAATAATTCGCCAGACGCTGATCTCTTTCTTTCAAAACTCTGTACGCTATAGCCTCAGCAGAGGAAGCTATAAAATTGGATTTAGATGTATTTTTCGCTATTGAGGTAACATCGTCAGAATCGCCTATAATTCCATTCGTTCTTCGACTATTTACGGATCCTTCATTGCGAAATCCATCGCCAAAGCTTGTTTTCAGAATCCAGTCGAGACCCCATTGCGCTTCTTCAAGGAGTCGTTCAAAAAGACGGGAGTCATCTCCCCTTTTGTGCATCTGTTCTGCAAAGCTGAACATTGCATACACAGCCTCACCTGTGTTGCGGAGCCCCTGTGTAAAATCACCGGCATCATGCCACCCGCCATTGATGACCAGGCTTTTATTACCATGAACACAGGTCCAATCGCGATGACAAGTGCCGTGTGCACCGGGAATAGAAGTGCCACATCGCTCAACATAAAAAAAATTCAATGCCTTCCAGATTGTTTGCTCCCAGATGTCAGGACCGATACGAAAGGGCTGGGTTACTATTTTGCCTGCATCTATAAAGTATGTGCCACTTTGTTGAATCTCAGAAAAATCAAGGAGCTGAAATGTTCCCAAATGTGATGTAATGGTCTGGATTGGCTTTCTTAGTACTGTTTTGCCAGATTCCTTATCAACTATTCTGAATTCAGTGCTTTTCAGATCATTTGCTATAGCACTTTTCGGAGATTCTGATTGGTAACCTGTATGACTAAAAGATATTCTTCCCTGCCAGACCGGCCATCCCTCAATGTAATCAGGTACTACTTTTTCAAGTTCCAGATCATCAAAATAAAAAACTAAAGTATCGGTAGTTTCAGGCTCATTTCCGGACATAACAGAAGATATTTCAAACTTTGATATTTTGTCCCGTGCAACATTACCAATTTCCCAGACTATATGATTCCATTCGTGATTACGTAAGGTAATAGTATTCTCACCCTCCTGTCCGAAGAGTGCCGGCAACTTTTCCAAACCTTCATTAAAGAGCCTGAGCTCAAGCCAGTTTTGATAAGCCCCGGGATTATCAGGATATATCCATAGGGATATTCTGTTGAAATTACTCCAATCCTCGTTTTTGAAAATACACCATATCCCTGCATTCCCCCAGCCCCGACCGCTTTTGGGACCAGGTCCATCTAATTTTGCAGGGAACTTTACCAGAAGAGAATTACTGCCGGAATGAGGTTTTTCATTGGAGAGTCTCATTTCAGCAACCATGGATTTTGATTCAGCTATTTTAGTCGTAATCCTTGAATCTACAAGTGAAATAGCTCCAGTCGTAAAAGGTACCCAATGACCTGTGTTTTCCATATCATCCAGAATCCTGCTTTCCAGTACTTCCTTATTAAGCCACCTGTACAATGCCGAATTCTGAACATTTACCTGCATTGGCTCCTGTCCTCTCGTTGTTAAACAAACTGCCAACATTCCAATAATTATTCTTAATGTCATTTTGAATGTAGTTTTTAATTCACTGAGATTATCCCGGTCAGAATGAAAGTTACCATCCAATATACTTATTTAAATTCTATTTTCATGCGTAAAATATAGCAGGATTTAGCGCCATTATTACAGTTTCATAACATCATGCAAATTGATTTATATTTTATAATTTTAATGGAACCAATAACCTTACTATTGATGTTACTTTTAAATTTATTATTTTTCCCGGGTACCCGAGTGTAACTTTATTCAGTTAACTGACTCTAATCAATATGCAGTGATGAAAAAAACAACTTTTTTAATTATCCTGATGTTCAGTTTTCCGGTTTTTCAAGTTAGTGCACATCAAAAAGACTCTGATTTCAAGGTTGTTGGATATTTCTCCCTCAGGTCGGCAATGAATGATTTTGGCAAATTTCCTTTTAAGAGACTGACCCATGTTAATTTGTTTTTCCTTAACCCCGATACTCTTGGAAATTTCAATCAGGATCTTTCAACCCTTGAACATTTTATTAATAAAGCTCACAAAAATAATGTAAAAGTGTTGTTCTCAATCGCAGGAGGAGGTGATCATCCGTATTACCATAAGCTTTTGCTGGATGGTTACAGATCAGGGTTTATTCAGAATTTGATTTCACAGGTTCTCAGGTATAATTTTGACGGAATTGATGTTGATCTTGAAGGCAGAGACATTGATGAAAATTATGAAGTATTTGTTACGGAGCTGGCACGGGAATTAAGACTTCACCAAAAACTAATTACATCGGCTATTGCGGTTTATTATAAAGAAGATCTTCCTGACAATGCCCTGGCACAGTATGATTTTGTCAATATTATGTGTTATGACCGTACCGGGCCATGGAGGCCTGAAGTGCATGGTCAACATTCCTCTTATAATGATGCTGTGGAAGACCTCAAATACTTTGGAGCGGAAAGAAATATTCCATCGGAAAAAATGGTACTGGGAATACCTTTTTATGGGTATGGTTTTGGACCGGAAATAACTTCCCCGGTTAAATCCATGAATTATAATAAGATCGTTTCTGAGTTCCCTGGTTCCGAATCTGTCGATCAATGGAAAATGGATGACGGCAAAATTATTTATTATAATGGTATACCTACCATAAGGCAGAAGACGCAGCTTGCAACAGAAAAAGCCTCCGGTATCATGATCTGGCAGTTGGGAGGAGATGCCCGCGGCTCAAAGTCATTGCTTAAGGTCATCTATAAAACAGGTTGTGTACAAAAGTGATACATCCGTAACCGGTTCAGAAACCATACGACTGCATGACCCCACGACTGCAGGACGCGAATCAATACGTCAGACGGGGTTTCGTGAAAAATTTCAAACGCTTTTAAATCGAAACTGAAAATTCAGTACTTAAAATCGCCAATTCAAACTCAATTTTAACTGCTTCACTTTTTATTCTTTCTGACGGATCTCATCAGGGATTATCTTTGAGAAAATCAAATTATTATGAAAACCAGTAAGTTCTTCGGCGCAATTTTTTGGATACTGATAGCAGCAACATTTTTCTCATGCGAACTCAGGGCTCAGGATTTGAAAAATAATCAGGCACTAGATGAAACTGTTAAAAAATTTCTGGCCGAACATTCCGGCCAATGGCATGATCTTAATATCTCCGCTCAGGATGGACAGTTACTTTATGATCTGATCATAAAGGGGAACTATAAAAGTGCACTTGAGATAGGTACTTCGACGGGTCATTCAGGGATCTGGATAGCATGGGCACTCAGTAAGACAGGTGGCCGGCTGATCACTGTCGATATTGATGCAGAAAGGCATAGACAGGCACTTCAGAACTTTAAGGCAGCCGGGCTATCGGAATTTATTGATGCCCGTCTTACAGATGCACATGAACTTGTCAGACAGCTGAAAGGACCCTTTGATTTTGTTTTCAGTGACGCTGACAAGGACTGGTACAAAAACTATTTTATTGAGATTGATCCCAAACTTAAGGTGGGAGGATGTTACACTACTCATAATATCTCAGACAGAAGCATGGGTGGATATGGAAGACAGGGAGGCCGGGGAGGAAGTGGAGGATCAGGCGATTACCTTGAATACGTAAGGAGTTTACAAAACTATGAAACCACATTGAACCGGGGGACCTTAATAAGTTATAAAAGAGCTGAAAGCCCCCGTAAATAAACTGACATTTAATAATTTAAACGACAGGAATATTTATTTTTGAATTTAATGAAGACAAATTCAATAAAACAATATTTCATGATCGCGTTGCTCCTTTCACTTGCAATCGCGATAACAATTCATTTTCCGATTGTATTAGAATACTTTTTTCGGGATGAAGGGAGGGACAGGCATAGATTCCTGATGAGCTTTACCCACCTGGGAGGACATCTTATAATAACATATATTGTTGCACTCCTTATGTTTACCCTGAACTTCTTCATTTTAAATCCGGTAGATACACATGGGAGACTCAAATTGTTGAATGTTTTTCTTGCAATCATACTGACTGTTGTTTCAGTTTATATACTTAATGACCTGTTATTTTCATTGCTGGACATGATTGACGCTGAATCACGTCCGCGCGGGAGAGGACGCAGAGATGAATTTGATTATACCAATTTTTTTGTTTCAGGTCTGGTTATCGGCTGTGTATTGATCATCAGGCTGATCTTTCAGAAACAGACCATCTCAATTGAGAATGAGACATTAAAAAGGGAAGCTTTAGAACGCCAGTTTGAGTCTTTAAAAAACCAGTTAAGCCCTCATTTCCTGTTCAATTCACTAACAGCCCTTAAAATGCTTATCAGGGACGAACCCGATACGGCTCAGAATTATGTTAACAGTCTTTCCAGAGCACTTCGATATACCCTGAAGAGTAATGAAAAACAACTTGTTACTTTAAAGGAGGAGATGGAGTTTATGGAATCTTATTTATTTCTGATCAGGATGAGGTTTGGTGAAAATCTCTTCATAAACACAAGTATAAATGAGTATTATTTATCATTCAATTTGCCACCTCTTACAATTCAGACTCTTGTTGAAAATGCAATCAAACATAATGAGATAAGCAAACGGCACCCTCTCAGGATCGATATTCTGTCTACTGAGAATGAAAGCCTTATTATTAAAAATGATATTCAGAAGAAGATCACAGAAGAAGATGGTACGGGGATTGGATTGATAAACCTGTCAAAACAATTTCAATTGCTTGTTAATAAGGAAATTACTATTCGCAGTGAAAATAACCGGTTCAGTGTGGAAGTCCCTTTAATTAGACCATGATGAATGAAGGCGTTAATAATTGAAGATGAAATTCTGGCATCAAAGCATCTGATGCAGGTTCTTGATGAAGTCGGAGATGTATCTGTTATTGAGGTACTGGAATCCATAAGTGAAACAATTGAATGGTTCAGAAAAAACCAGCAGCCTGATATTGTCTTTATGGATATTCACCTGGCTGATGGATCTGCATTTGAGATATTTAAACATATAAATATCAGTTGCCCGATCGTGTTTACAACTGCTTATGATGAATATGCCCTGAAGGCGTTTAAAGTCAATAGCATTGATTATCTCCTGAAACCAATTGAAGCAAGTGAGGTACAGAATGCATTAAAAAAGTTAAAGGAGCTTTCAGTTTCAGAAAGCTCTAAAACGGCATTAAATAACCTGATTAGTTCCTACGGTCGGACTTCAAAATACAAAAAGCACTTTCTGATCCCTTCTAAAGGAGACAAACTGATTCCGGTGCAAACAAGTGACCTGGCATGTTTTTATATTGATGCCGGGATTGTCAAAGCATTTTCAATTGATGGCAAAACTTACAAGTTTGATTATACACTTGATGAACTTGCTGAAATGCTCGATCCTGAATTATTTTTCCGTGCAAATCGCCAATATATAATTTCGAGGACTTCGATAAAGGATATCGATATCTGGTTCAACAGTCGTTTATCTGTGAATTTAAGAATAGATGTTCCGGAAAAAATTCTTATTAGTAAAGCCAGAATAACTGAATTCAAAAAATGGTTCGGGGAATAAGAGATTTCACCTCTTAACCGGGATGGTTCAGCTTCAATTTTTTCAGCTTCAATATGTTTTTTTATTAACGGGCAGTCTATTACCAATAGATTTGGTCCGGAATATATCAAATCTTATATGAGGATGAGAAAAATAGCAATGAAATTTAACAAAGTCGCTTTTCGAATTCTGATGATAGCTTTTTTGTCAGGTCTTCAGACTAATATTATTAGTCAGGAGGCGATCAGGATTAAAAGGCTTACTCTCCCCGTTGAATTTGATGGTATACCGAAAGAAGCATCATGGGAGGCTCTTGATCTTTTTTCATTGACTATGCATAAGCCAAATTATGGGGCTCAGCCTTCAGAAAAAAGTGAAGTCAGGATCGGATACGATAATGAATACCTGTGGGTGGGTGCCAGTCTTTATATGCAGGATGCATCGAAAATCTTTGCCGTCACAAAGAAAAGGGATGAAGAACTTTTTGATTATGATGCATTTGGAATTATCCTTGACACTTATAATGACAATGAAAACGGATCTGGCATTTTTTACAACTCCAACCGGTCTCAGGACAGATTATACAATTTCAAATGATGCTTCACAAAATGGTGGCGGTCCTGGAATGAATTCCGCAATGAATTTAAGCTGGAACACTTTCTGGGATGTAAAGACAACAAGGGATGATAAAGGATGGTATGTTGAAATGAGGATCCCTTTTTCAAGCCTGAAATTCAAGCCTGAAAATGATATTGCAACTATGGGCCTTATAATTACCCGCAATATAAGTTCAAACAATGAGACGGACACATATCCGGCGATTGATCCGAAATATGGGTTTATGGCGCCAAATAAACCTTCACTAGCCAAGACTATAGAAATAGAGGGAGCCAGACCGTCAAAACCTGTCTATATTTCACCTTATGTCATCGGAGGTTTATCAAGAGACTGGTCTATAAATGAAGGAGAGACCGCATATGTTAAAGAAGATGATCCCGAATACAATGCCGGGATTGACATAAAATACAATATCAACAGCAATCTTACTCTTGACCTGACTGCAAACACCGATTTTGCGCAGGTGGAAGCTGACGATCAGCAGGTAAATCTTACAAGGTATTCACTTTTTTTTCCTGAAAAGAGAATGTTCTTCCAGGAACGGTCAAGCCTGTTCGATTTCAGTCTTGGCGGACATTCCGACAACCTGTTTTACAGCAGGAATATTGGAATCGCCGGTCGAGAACTTATAAGATTATATGGAGGAGCCAGGCTGGTCGGGAGGATGGGAAAATGGGACATGGGATTTATGAATATGCAGACCGAAGAACATGAGGAGACCCCGGGAGAGAATTTTGGTGTTCTGAGAATGCGCAGGCAGGTTATAAATCCGAATAGCTATGTCGGAGGAATTATGACCTCGAGAATTGGAATGAACGGGGATCAGAATATTGCATACGGACTTGATGGTATTTTCAGACTATTTGGTGATGATTATCTTAACGTAAAGTGGTCTCAGACCTACGACAGCAAGATCGGAAACAAAATGAATTCGCTTGATCCGTCATTTATTATGATCGATTGGGAAAGGAGATCAGAAGAGGGATTTGCATACAATGTGAATTATACCTATTCCGGTCAGAAATTCAATCCGGGCACAGGATTCGTTATGCGAGGAGGTGTTCAGGGTTTGAATGCCGGAATGTTATACGGGTGGATTCCCGGTGAGAAATCAAGACTGTTTAATTATAATGTCAATATCAGGGCTGAACGTTACACAAGACTGGAAGATGGAAATCTTGAATCAATGCGGATCTCTCCGGGCTTTGAAATCAATACAAAGAAAAATTTTCATGCAGAAATTTCGCTGGAATACCTGGAGGAAGGAGTTCTTCAAAATTTCCCCTTATCCGAAAATATCTGGATAAATGCCGGTAATTATTCTTTCCTGGGATTTGAAGGCAGATTCGGGACCTCGGAATCAAGACTCATTTCTTTCAGGGGAGAAATTTTCGGTGGACAATTTTACGATGGAAACAGAATAGGTCTCGAAGTTGAATCCAATATTAATTTCTCTTCAAGTTTCAAACTTTCGGGGGGATATGAATTCAATGCCATCAGGTTTCCTGAAAGGGAAATCAACAATTCCCTCAATATCCACTCTGTAAACATGAAAGCATTATATATGTTCAGCACAAAACTCTCTGCAACACTACTCGCTCAATATGTAAATACCGAAGATGAACTGATCACTAATTTCAGATTGCGGTATAATCCCCGCGAAGGGAATGATTTCTACCTGGTATTTAACGATTTCAGGGGTATAGCCAACAGTTATTCCATACCAGAACGACCAAAATTCTTCAACAAGACAATAATGGTCAAGTATACCCATACCTTCATTCTTTAAATTGTGTTAACGCTCTGTTAATCCTTGAACCAGCCAGAATAATCTTTATGTTCCTGATGTCTATATTGAAAGAATCCTAATATCACTAAATTCACAAATATGAATATTTTCAAATTTTTTCTTAGCCTTACTATCACTATAGCAATGCTTTTGCTGATGGATCCGAGATCATTCTATGGCCTTGCCTTTCATGAATGGGCAGGGCTGATAATCGGAATATTTTTCATTCTTCACAAGATCCTTAACTGGGGCTGGATTAAAGAAAGTCACGGTTGGGTTTTTCGTGAGATGCCCGGAAGAGCCAGGTTTAATTATCTCCTTGATGTTCTGCTTCTGGCAGGCATCACACTTATGATAATCAGCGGAATAGCTATTGCACGGACAATTGACTTTTCGTGGCTCAATCTGGGCGGTTCACGGATATTCTGGAGAGTTATGCATACAAGTTCTTCATTCATAACGCTCGCATTATTCGGCATCCATCTTGGATTGCACTGGAACTGGGTTCTTTTGAGGTTACACATTAAAAAAGCAAAAAATGGTAAAGAAAATTAGCTTCCTGATATTGTCAGTCGGAATACTGATCACCGGGGTGATATCATTCAATAAACTAAGCTTTTGGGACAGAAGCGTCAGGATATTTAGCTTTAGCTCAGACGCCTCTTTCGGGGGAAGAATGGGCAGAGGTCCGGAAGGCAGAGGAGAATATAGTGAAATGGGGAGATTTAACAGGCAGGAAAGACAAGAGGATGGATTTGTTCGGCCGGAAATGCGTGATCTTCCCGACAGTTTAAGGGGGAGATTCGAAGTCAGGGAAGGTCGTACTGGTACACGAAACAGGGACAGAAATATGCCCGACAGCTTAAGGCAGCAGTTTGGCCCGGGAAATGGGGAGCGAATGGAAAGAGGCTCTTTTGAGCGGGGAATGAGAAACGGTGAAGGAAGGGGAAGAGGTGAATTCCCGGGAGGTAAAAAAATAAACCTCAAAAACGTCCTCTGGTTCCTTGCCGTCTTTGCATCCTTTACTGTGCTGGCAATATATATTGATAAAGCATTTTGTCTGATCCGGAAAAGAAAACTGAGATAATCCATCGGTAGTAAAGAAGAGTTGCTTAATACATTTGATTTCTTGTCCGGAAGATATTTTAAATTCAAGTACCTTTGAGGCTAGTGTTTCATTATTGTTTCGCCGAATTTCTTTGTTACCTGTATTCCGGTTTTTTCAAGGAACCGGGTAGGTAATTCACCTCCGGCAAAGATATATACGAGATCATTTTTCAAGCTTAAATTCCGGCCATCAGACCCAGAAGAAAGAGTTACGCTTTCATCCTCAATGTTAATGAGACTTGTATTAAACCTTAACTCTATCTTCCCTTCGGCGGCTGCTTTGTTAATAGCAATGTTGTTAACAGGTTTGATACGGTTAAAAACCTCATTTCTGTAGGAAATTGTTACATGATTTTCATCAGCAAGCAGCAATGCAGCTTCAATTGCGGAATCGCCACCTCCCACAATAAGTATATTATTACCCCTGATACCCTCAGGTTCGAGGAGCCGGTAAGCTACCTTTTCCTTTAATTCGCCAGGTACATTCAGCTTACGCGGGCTTCCGCGCCTTCCTATTGCAAGCAGAACAGAGGCGGTTTTGTAAATCTGACTGTCATATGTGATCACCTCGATATGAGTGTTCAATCTGATAATCGATTCCACTTTGCAGTTTTCCCGGACAGGAATATTGTATTTCGACAGGACGGATTTCCAAAGATCGAGAAGAACTGCCTTGGTTGTCTGATATAGTTTTATTTTGCCCATGAGCGACAGATACATCGGTGAAGTCATCACTACTTTCTTGCGGGGATATGTAAAGACTGTTCCTCCGAGGGAATCCTGTTCAAGAAGGAGGAATCTGACATCATTCTTTTTTGCTGTAAGCGATGCTGAAATGCCTGCCGGACCGGCACCAATTATAATGATATCATATTCCACACCATTTCCCTTTTTCAGCGATCTGATAATATTTTCAGTAGCTTGTCTTCCCTGTTCGACGGCATTTTTTATTAGCCCCATTCCACCTAGTTCTCCGGCAATGAATATGCCAGGGACATTGGTTTCAAAGGTTTTGCTGACATGAGGCAGGTCGACACCCCGTTTCTCGGTGCCGATCTTTAAGGAGATCGCGTGAGTGGGACAGGCATGGAAACATGCTCCGTGACCTATACACCGGGCAGCATTTATAATTACTGCTTTTCCATGTTTTAATCCCAATATGTCTTTTTCAACACATGCATTTACACATGCACCTGTACCGATGCAACTGTTAATGTCGATATGCGGATATAGTGAAACCGGCTCATGAAGACCATTTTCCAGAGCTTTTTCAATCTTCTCATCAGTAATTTTTGATTGTTTTGCCTTTCTGCGGATGTAAAGAATTATCACCCAGGAACTCAGGAATGCTGCAAAGCAATAAAACAATATTTTAAAAATTGTATGGTCCATAACTAAAAGTTCCATGCATATCCCAGGGCTGCAATTATGATCACATGTATAATCAGAAATATCAGCATTACAATGGTAATCGGAAAATGAAAAACATGCCAGTAGCGGAAAAGGTTTTTCATCCTTTCAAGCCGCTCCAGAATTCTCTCAAGTCTTATATCATTCTTAACAAGAGCCATTATCTGCAAGCGTTTGGACCGTGACAATTTAATTTGCCTGAGAAAGCTGTTTATTTTGTAGATGGTTTTCCTGTCATCCCTTGACTTCTTCAAAAACCGGGGATGCCTGTTTTCAACGTAAATTACTGATCTCTTTTCAATTGAAAATGAAATGTATTTAAAGGTTTCTTCATCCATATTGTAGGAATCCCTGATCTCTGAAAGAATGTCATTTCGAATTTCCCTTACCTCTTTAAGGTCAAGCTCCCGTCCTTCGATTGTCCTGGGGATCTGAAGATAAATGAACCGACCGGCTACTCCGCTTACCACGGCTGTGACCATACACCAGAAGCTGAAACCAGCCACACCGCCTAGCTTGAAAGATGTATGAAATACAACCATTATTGTTCCCAGGATACACATGAAGATATGAAACTCAAGCCAGTACATCAGTTCTCCAAGCCGGTGTAAAAAACGATATCTTTTCCTTGCCATATATAATCCAACACCGCTGATAATACAAACAGATCCCATCATTCCAATACTGTGACCAACAGAACCACTTGGTTTAAGACTTTTATTATCCGGGTGATAAAACCTGTCCTCAAGGTTGACTACATAATACGAACGGCCATAATATGCCCCGATAATGGTGACAATTAAAATTACAGCAACAAACATGCTTAGAAAAGTAAAATGAGCACCTTTGGACATCAGGTTAATGTTTGAATTAAAACTGTCTTAATCCTCTGTTTTGACCAATGTCTGCCAACAGTGTCTTATTCTTATACCTGAACAGAGTCAGGTTATTTCAATTTCAGATGATTTCCGGATAATTTTAAAACAGTTTAAGAGAATGGATATTGCGCCCGGGGTTATGCTAATTATCATGACTTAGTTGAAACCTGTTCAGGTCGAAACTACCTGTTAAGCTGCCGGACCTCAGGTGGCCTTCCAGATTTGCCATTACGGACAGAATCGGAGTTGGTATATGGCTTGTTCCCGGATTTGAAGAAGAATTTAAAATTGAAATGAATGAAGATAAATCTATTACTCCAGTAGATTATATTTTCGAAGAAAATCATCTGCAAGCTTAAGTATTTCATCATCAAAATAGCGTGAATATTTTGGGTTTCCCTCCCCCAGATAATGTTTCCTTCCCTCATACAGATGCAGTTCAAAATAATTGCCCTTCTCTTTCATCGCACTTTCAAAAAATTGAACAGTCCATTTAGGAACCTGTTCATCATCAGTACCATGAAATTCAATCATCGGAGGTAATCCTTTCCTCATATTATGGGCTGGTGAGATGCTCCAGATTTTATTCCTGCGGTCAGCCAGCAAACGGTCACACCAGCCCTCAACTGCATTTACACATGCCGAAAACAGCAAGAATCGCATTCGGACAGCAGCTGATATTCAGATCATCTGATTTTTCATTGTAATCATCAATCATAGCTGTGCATAATGCCAGGTGACCTCCGGCAGACTGACCTGCTGCAACTATTTTGTTTCTGTCAATATGAAATTTTCCTGGCGTTTTCCCGGACCCAGCGCATTGCTGATTTTGCATCCATCAATGATTCGATGGGGCTGATCGTTTTATGTGGGGTTATACCATTTTCAATTGACAAACGGTAATCTACCGAACAGGTTACTATCCCCATCTTTGCGTATCGTTCACAGGTAGTAAAAAACTCACTGGGAGTGCCAAAAGCCCATCCCCCTCCGTGAAAGAAAACAATCGCTGTATTATTCTCTCTTTCAAACGATTGATTAGTATAGAAAATATCAATCTTAAGGTTGAATGTGTCAATCGTTTTGTAAATTTCCTGGATATGAGTAACCTGATCCTGGTTTTGAGCTGATCAGTTGATGGCCATCTGTCCATCTGATGGCAGCATAGGCCGGAACAGATGAGGCAAAGGAGACGGAAAATGAATAGGTTTTTCATTGTTTCTAAATCCCCTATTTTGTAATTTTTCCAGCCAGGAACCATTCCTGCCCTGGCATATCCCTGAGGTACTCTTTCTGAAAATCATATTCCGGATGAGCTTCAAGAAAACTCTTTGCTATAAAAGGTTGACCACAGGGGTGACCCATAATTGCCCAGAATTGCATTTTACTGGCAAGATTGCTGTCGGTTGCTTTTGCCTGAACGGCTCCGGCTGGAAATATGCGCCATCCCAGCTTATTTCTTTTTTCCCTGCCTCATCTTCATCAAGATGTCCGCAGAGAGAAAAACGGCCGGCTTTTTCCTTCTTACGTTTCATATCGTAATGATCGCCCATAAATGCCTTTGCTGATTCAATGTCTATTTTTCCTTTGTGGTCTTTCATTAACTCCTCCCACCTTAGCCGACGCATATTTGCCGAAGCATCAGGATCTGAGGGATCAAAAGAGGTTTCTTCTTTGATGAGCTTTTCATTTACCGGGAAGTTTGCTCCTGTAAAATATCCGTCATTAGTCCGTTCAAGAAAATGATTTTTAAGGCCAAGCTCAAGACGGGCAATCTCTCCGGTTTTGTTATCACCTATAAGCCAGTCATTTGCATATCCTCCATTATTATTTTCTATCATTATTGCTGTCCATTCATCTATTGATGATGAGTACTGAATTGCTTTACGGGCACGGACAAATTCAGCCACTCCTGTTGTGTCGAATCCTGAGAAGGTCGAAATGGTGGTTTCTGTTACAATTAATCCGGCACTGTTGATATTGAAATCATCACCGCTATGAATAAATCCGGGAAGAGCATCCATTATTATTCTGTTACCTTTTTCAGGGAGAATGTCCATAATTATATTCCATCTTTCGCCAACTACGTACTCGCTCCAGTTATTATGTGCCATAACGATTTTACCGTCTGATGTCCATGAACCTGTTGCAGCAATGGCACTGCAATGTTCAGGAGGTGACGGATTTTCCTGTTTATCCAGCCACGGAACAAAATAACCTGCCATTTCAAGGAATGAATTTATTGCAACCAGATCTCTGATGTCAATTTTGCCTTCCCCGAGCTTTGCATTTACTCCGGCTGCAATTCCATTCATTTCTTGCGATACTCCGCAGGGATTTTCGACCAGAACAATCTGTACGACTCATTCCTGTAAAAATCCCAGCTTCTGCCGGTAGTATTTTCATTCAGCATTGCCATGGCACCACGAAGATCGATTATCTCGTCTGCAAGAAGGTATCCATGCTGATAACCGATGACTTCCGGTGTTCCTTCAACGTGGATCAGAATCCATCCGTTCTTTTCAGTCCGGCTTGCATTTATCATGATCTCTTCATGGGAGATAGATGCCTTTTTTGGTGAGGAAGTGTTGCAACTTATCAGCACTGATAAGATTAGCAGGAAAGACAAGAAAAATTTAATCATAGCTATCAGGTAAAAAATAATAAATATTTACAAACTCCACCCGTTGCGGTATTCAAAGTGAAGAAGTTTATTGGCTTCCTCATTATTGGTAATTTTTAAGTTTACTGAATCCCATTCAATTTCTTTACCACCCATTCTCAAACAGATATTTCCGAGCTGACATGCTTCGGTCAATGGGCCGGCAAAGCCGAAATCGGATTCGGTTGTTCCATTACCCTTGCATGCTTCGATCCATTCTTTATGATGTCCGATAGAACGTGGTAAGGTTTGAGCCGGTTGCTTATAATCATTAATCCTTGATTCAGGTATGAACCTTAGTGTTCTTGTTCCTTCCCCGCGTGAAAGGAACTTGCCTTTATCACCGACAAAAATTACTCCATTTGCTTTATCCCAATCCGGCAGATCTGTACTGTAAACACCATTAACAGCATCCGCATCAAGCTCCACCGGGCCTTTGGGGCAGTAGACCTCCGTCATACCAGTGTACTGTTACCGGAGGCATTTTATCACGTGCAGGAAACTCAAAGTGAATCAAAGAAGCAAGCGGGAATGTTTCCGGAAAGATGGGTGAAGAACTTCCGTGAATACGCGTGGGGGCAGTCAGCTTTAAGGAAGTGAATACAGGGGCAAGGTTATGAATAGCCTCATCGCCTATGGCTCCGCTTCCGAAATCGAACCAGCCGCGCCAGGCAAAAGGCACATAGGCCGGATTATAAGGTCGATCAGGAGATGGTCCAAGCCATAAGTCCCAGTCAAGGGTAGCGGGTACACGGGGAGTATCCAATGGCCGTTCAATTCCCTGTGGCCAGATAGGGCGATTTGACCAGGCATGTACTTCACGTACCTGACCGATAGCTCCATCCCAAAGCCATTCCTTAAGCTGTCTGTTGGCATCAGAAGCCATACCCTGGTTTCCCATCTGTGTGGCTACCTTGGCTTCTTTTGCAGCCATAGCCAATGCACGGGCTTCAAATACGGTATGAGTTAACGGTTTTTCGCAATACACATGCTTTCCCATCTTCATTGCCATCATGGCGGCAACAGCGTGGGTATGGTCCGGTGTGCCAATCACGACTGCATCTATTGATTTTTCCTTTTCAAGCATCTTCCGAAAATCTTTATAGATCTTCGCTTTTGGATAACCTTTAAAGGTATTGCCTGCTCTTTCTTCATCCACATCGCATAATGCGTAGATGTTGGCTAGCTTAACAGGTTCTCTTGCTTCCTGCGATCTTGTGCCGGTTTGTGCCGGAGCAGGAGCTACGTCGTCATATGTTATTTTTTGGCTTGCACAACTTCATCAGGATCGCTTATTGCCCGTATATCACTTGTTCCACGACCTCCAACTCCTATCCCTGCAACATTGATCATGTCGCTGGGGGCAGTATAGCCAATCCCACCCAAAACATGACGCGGGATAATAGTAAATGCCGCTGATGCCGCACCAACTGTGCGTATAAAATTCCGTCTCGACAGACTTTTACCTTTTTGGCTTTTTATTTTCTCGTTCTTTTTCATATGTCAAAATGATTTGTGGAATTTTTCTTATGGTAGCTAATTAATAGTTTTAAGCCAAATTACAGGATTTTTCAGAAGTTGCAACCAGAATTGCGAATTTAAACAGGCTATGGTTAAATGATCCCTTATTTTCTTCTGTGTCCCTTTGTCTTTTTTAGTATATTCGTAGTCATACATGCCAGATTATTGGTAAGAATAACATTTTGAACATTCCTGAAGGATCAGATTCCGTTAAAGAAGGTAAGCAATGTTTTGTTTTATGGGAAATATCCTTGAATAATCTAACTAATATCAGAAATGAATTATGAAAACTGAGAAAAGACGCACATTCATTAAGAAATCAGCAATGGCAACAGCAGGTTTTGCCATCGGAGCTCCTTCCTACATCAGGGGATTTCAGCAGGTAAAACCCAGTGACAGGATCAATGTCGGAGTGATCGGAATACATGATCGCGGAGGATTATATGGAGGATCAGGTCACACAGCCAACTTTACAAAAATAAAGGAGACACAGGTGGCAGCAATCTGCGATTGCGTTGATTATCTTATGCCACAGGCAATCAAGGATATAGAGGATCTTGGCGGAGCCAAACCTTCAACCTACACTGATTACCGCAAGATGCTTGAGAACAAGGATCTCGATATTATTTCGATAGCAACTCCGGGTTACTGGCATGGGCTCATGACAATAAATGCGTGTCAGGCAGGCAAGGATGTATATGTTGAGAAACCAATATCATATAACCTCGATGAAGGAAGGAAAATGGTCCAGGCTGCCAGGAAATACAGCAGGATAGTTCAGGCGGGAACCCAGAGAAGAGCCAACAGGCTTACAATGAAAGCTATCCAGATGTTACGCGACGGAGTAATAGGTGATATCTATTTGGGACGTGGCACGGTATACCGCTCAAGGCCCAGTATCGGGAAAAAACCTGATGGTCCGGTTCCACAGGGTGTTAACTGGGATCTCTTCAGGGGGCCGGCTCCGATGATACCATTCAATGAAAATCACTTCCTGTATAACTGGCACTGGTTTTGGGATACCAGTACAGGCGAATTTGGAAATAATGGCATACATGCGATGGACATAGTCCGCCAGGGAATGAGTATTAACGAACATCCGTCTAAAATAGCATGCTGTGGAGGATTCTATGCATATGCAAAAGAGTCAGACCAGAATGTTCCCAATCTCCAGGTTGCAACATTTGAATATTCCAATGGGTCCATAATGGAGCTCGAGGTGAGAAGTCTGCCAACGCCCAATGAACCGTGGGGCAACTTATGGCTTGGAACAAAAGGATATGCAACGATGCAGAATGGCTTTCAGGTTTTCCTGAGCGGAAATGAACGTGCCGCAGTCGATGGTCAGGCCGGCACAGCAGCCTTCAGCACAGGAAGGCAGCAGGACAGAAGCACCAAACCTTCGATAACGGTAACAGCAGAAGATCTGGAACCCAATCCCAGATGGGAAGAAATCGCAAATTCAAAAATTGATTATCATTTCCAGAATTTTGTGGATTGTGTGAAAAGCCGTAATTACAAAGAGCTCATTGCAGATATAGAAGAAGGACATATTTCAACTGCTATGATGCATTTGGGTAACACAGCTTACCATACCGGACGGAAACTGATATTTGACGGGAAGACTGAACAGTATGTAAATGACAAGGAAGCTAATTCATACCTTTCTCGTCCTGACGGCGGGAGAAAACCATTCAATATACCTAAAGTTGTTTGATCAGTATCAAGAAGCACCGGGTTAAGTCCCAGGCAACAATATTAGTCAGCCATTTATACTTTAAATTGCATAACTGGCTTGATGCCAGATTCTTGCGTCTTTGCTATCAACATATTAAAATTAAGTGCTGTGAAACAGGATTTAGCTATTAACGGTGGACCGAGAACCGTCAATAAAAGTTTTCCCTGGCCAATATTTGATGGAACAGAAATTAAAGCAATCACCGATATCGTAAACAGCGGTCAGTGGGGTAATCCCGACTGCGGAGATATAGTAAAGACATTTGAGGACGAGTTTGCTGCTTTCTGCGGAACAAAATACGCTCTTGCATGTGTCAATGGATCGGTGGCATTAAGGCTCGCTCTGATAGCCTGCAATGTACGTCCAGGAGATGAGGTTATAATTACACCTTATACCTTTATTGCAACCGCATCGATTGTTTTGGAAGCCAATTGTGTCCCGGTATTCGTTGACATTGATCCACGAACTTACAATATTGATCCCGACGAAATTAAGAAAGCAATTACTGAAAGGACCAGAGCGATTATCCCCGTCCATTTCGCAGGACAAGCCTGCGAAATGGACAGAATAATGGACATCGCAAAGAATAACAACCTCAGGGTGATTGAGGATGCATGCCACGGGCACGGAGCAGAATATAAAGGAAAAAAACTCGGAAGCATGGGAGATGCAGGATGTTTCAGTTTTCAATCGTCAAAAAATCTTACAAGCGGTGAAGGCGGAATGGTGATTACAAATGATGATGAGCTTTATGATATGATGAACTCCCTCCGGAATGTCGGCCGGGTTAAGGGTGGGCAATGGTACGAACATCATTATCTGGGATGCAACTACAGGATCACTCAACTTCAGGTGGCATTGTTACTAACTCAGTTCAAGAGACTTAGGGATCAAACCCAACATCGACACGAAAACGGCACATATCTTAATTCCCTTCTTAGCAGGATAGATGGAATAAAACCACTAATCCGGGGATTGGGTGAGACTTTACACAGCTATCATATTTATATTTTCAAGTATGACAAATCTAAGTTCAATAATCTGTCAAAACCTGAATTTGCAAAAATGCTTGCTGCAGAAGGTGTTCCCTGCTTTATGGGTTATCCTCAGCCATTATATAAACAGCCGCTTTTCCAGAAGAAAAATTTCATGTGCTATGCCATACCAGAGGAAGTGGATTATACGAATGTCTGCTGTCCGGTTGCTGAAAAGGCGTGTTACGAAGATGCAGTCTGGATAATGCAGAATGCCATGCTGGGGACGAAAGAGGATATGGAGAAATTTGCAGAGGCGATTGTCAAGATCCAAACAGCAGTAAGTTAAAAAATAAGAAGCAATCAGCTGCTCCTTACTTTATGCCCGAGAACGGCATAAAACAAGATATACAGATAAACGGGAATCAGAATCCAGTAAGCTGTCTGTGCATTAATGACATCAGCTATCCGGCCATAGAGGAGAGGGAGCACTGCGGCTCCGGAAATTGCCATAACCATCATTGAAGAACCAATTTTTGTGAAGCGTCCTAATCCCGTTATGGCCAGAGGCCAGATTGAAGGCCACATCAACGAATTGGCAAGCCCAAGCAATGCAATGAACATTACGGACGTGAATCCAAATGTAAATAAGGCCATTAATGCAAAGAAAACTCCGAGGATTGAAGAAATTATCAAAGCATTCTTTTGCTGAAGATATTTCGGGATCGTTATTATCCCTATGACATAACCAACAAGCATTGCAAATATCGTAAATGATGAAAAGAATTTTGCGGTGGCAATCGGTATATCGAGAAATACCCCATAGCTAATTATAGTGTTGCCTGCAATAACCTCCACTCCTGTGTACAAAAAAATTGCCAGAACACCCAGTAACAGGTGAGGAAATCTGAATACACTCTTTTTTCCCAGACTTCCCTCATCAATAATTGCATTTTCCTCCTCGGCGTTAATATCAGGAAGATTGGAGTAATAGAGCAATATCGCAAGCAGAAATAATGATATCATTATCAGTATATATGGAATTATCACCCTTGATGCAAGCGCATTTAGTTCAAGATTCTTTTGGTCTCCGGTCATACTTATAAGTCTCAGGACAATTTCATCCGCGCCTTTTAGTGTAATAAAGCCTAATATTGCAGGAGCCAAAACACCCGCAATACCATTGCAAATACCCATAATACTGATACGCCTGGCAGCACTTTCAATTGGCCCGATAATAGTCACATAGGGATTGGAGGCAGTCTGAAGTAAAGCCATGCCTGCTCCCTGAACAAACAGTCCTGTGAGAAATAACCCATATGTTCTGGTTATTGCGGCAGGAACAAAAATGAGGGATCCTAATGCCATAATAATAAGTCCGATAGTCATCCCTTTCTTGTAACCAGTATATTCAAGGAACCAACCCGAAGGCACGGACATAAAGAAATAGGCAATATAAAATGAGAATGCGACCAAATATGACTGGAAATTATTCAATTCGCAAGCTATTTTCAGGTAGGGAACAAGAACTGCACTAAGCCAGGTAATAAAACCAAAAACAAAAAACAAGACTCCTATTATAATTATCGGACTGGAGATATCCTTATAAAGTTTTCTTATTTTATTCATTTTCAGGTATAATTAGTCCATGCCAGGCATTAATCAAAGAGGCTGGACGGAAATTGACAAATTAAATCCATTCTTTTAATAGAATCAAGTACAATTTTGTCACAAAGGTCATGAATTAAATAATAATTGGTTAAAATCACTTTGGGATTTCCAACTTTGTACACACATAATAGTCATTTTCAAAATATACTTGACTGTGATTGTTTCATCTCGTAACTTACATGATATAAATGATCCTTTAAAAATTCTTTCCCATTTAGAAATTACAATCCTATGAAATCTTTTTTTTTGATAATGATGATTTCAGTTTTTCTTCTAATATGTACAAATTGTTTGATAAATGGTCAAACTAAATTTAACGGATTTGCCGTTAACCCAAAATTTGGATTATATGGCCCTTTTTCTGGAGGGCTCCCTGGATCTGTGGGGGGTATAGAATTTAATTTTCTAAGGAACAAGTTAATTTTCAGCCTGGACTACTATCGTAGTAAATTTACTTTCATCGGTAGTAAAGAAGAGTTGCTTAATCAATTTGATTTCTTATTCGGAGGATATTTTGATAACCAATCCTGGAACACCCGACTTCAAATTCAAGGTGGTCTGGGTACATTAAAAGGGATAATTTATAATGATGCCGAGCAGATTTCCACTATTGGTGTACCATTAAAACTGGGATTTAAATGGTTACCTTCCAGTTCTATTAGCATTGGGATTGATTTACAGGCAAAATTAAATTCTAAATATTCCATCTACATGATAATGGCAAGTTTGGAAATCGGTAAACTTAGAAATAAATAAATGTGTTATAACTCTGACAGATAAGTAATTTTCGTGCCACCAAATCGTTCAGATAATTCATCATTGAAACAAACATTCGGAACAGCACCAGCCCTGTACTGCTTATTTCAAGGAACTGCGCAGGTAATTCATCTCCGGCAAAAAGTGATTTAGTTGGTAAAAAGAGTTCATTGGGTTGAATAAGTTTACTTAAATTTTTTTAATTTAAAGGGCTGTAACAAACATGTATAATCCTTATAAACTAATGTGACATGAAAATCAGATTATCATTTATCGTCATTACACTATTTGCATTATCAGAACTGAATGGCCAGATTTCTGATAATTGTGTTGCCAATGTAATACTTTCCGGATACTCGGAAAGGGCATACACATCAGATCCTGTAACTGATCAACAGCTTGATTTGATACTGAAATGCGGTATCAAGGCTCCCAGCGGAAGGAACAACCAGCCATGGAGATTTACTGTGGTTAATGACTTAGCCTCCATGAAAGAGATCATCAATGATGTAGTTCCCGGAAATGTCCTGGTAATTGTTTCAGGGATGGAATCAGAAGGCGGAGGCACTCCTGATCTTGATTGCGGACTGGCTACGGAGAGTATGTTCGTAGCAGCACATAGTCTTGGGCTTGGGGCACGGATATACGGCGGTCCCGCCGGAAACATCAACTCAAATAAAGAACTTTTTCAGATCCCATCAGGGTTTAAAGCTGTGGTTGTCCTGCGAATCGGCAATGTTGATAAAAGTGTGGATGCCGTGTCAGCTGCAACACCGAGAAAGAAGGCGGAGGAGATCATAAATTTCAAACAACTCAGAAACAATTAGTGTTGAGGAGGTAAAACCAGGCCACGGGATCAATATCGGTGTAGGGAAGGGATAATGAGAGTGAGCGCGGGACTGCAAGCGACTTCACTCTCGTTTCTTTTTCCAAGGGTGATTTCCTGATTTACCGGACAATTGCAATGCTGGAGACTGCTCTCAAGCTGGTTTCTGGTTGCTGGTTTCTGGTTGCTGGTTGCTGGTTAAATTGTTAACTAAGAGGGTATTATATTGTCTTAATTTTAATACGTCATGAAAAATCAGAAGTTTTATAATGCTCACTTTTTATCAACTAGCAACAAGTAGCCAGTAACCAGCAACTTAGACTAAATACTGAAATTAAACGTATATGTATACTTTGCCATAACTGACCTGCAGTTGTAGACAGGCAGGTATGGTTCCTCGCGGGTGAGGCTTGTGTTACGTCCTTCGTTGAACATGAAATAGAGATCATTGCCCTCCGATGGGTTATATCTTATTCTGAAGTTCGTTAGGATGCTGTGGTCGGCTGTGTTGTGCTGTATCAGGGTGCTGATGGAAAACTTTGAATTGAGCATGTAAAGTGCCTTTATCCCGATAATGTGGTTTGTCATCCTGGTGTTTCCTGAGGGAATGTTTATATAATCAAAATTATAAGTGCCGGCTATTTCGAAATGTCGCGATAAATTCCATGTAGGCTCAAACCTGAAAGATACTCTGCTGCCACCGAAATACTGTCCGGTTTCAGTGGAGAACAGGGTGAACAGGTCTTTTGACTGGGGAGTGCTGAATTCAGCTCTGATATTGACGAAGCGGTACCTGCCCGGGTCAACATAGACCTCTTCCGGAATGATCTCCATCGGATCTTTCAGGTTCTCATAATTATAGACAAGCGAAATATACCCGATCCACTGGTTTTTTGTCTGAAACGACCATCCCACCTGGGGATTCCAGGTCATCAGCGATCCGTCGGCAATATATCTGTTGTGTCTGAACCTGAATTCAGGGCCGTGGGAAAATATGGCGGATTCCGCACCCGGGATCCAGCCGTAACGCAGCGATCCCCTCATGGTTGTCACATCTTCGATTGTCTCGAAACCGATGCCCGGATTATAATGAATTCCGGACTGGCTGTAGGCAAAATCATAGCCCAGTCCTTTCCTCGACCTTCTTTCCCACAAAACCATAAACCGGGCAGGTTCAAATGGTGTGGAGTTCATCACGCTGTCTTCGAAGGTCTGGCTCCAGAGAAGAGTCAGGTAATCACTACCGGACACCCTGAAAATACCGTCCATACCGTAGGCAAGATTAAAGGAACCATCAGCACCCAGTCGGCTGGTAAATATTGCACCTAAATAGGAGTTCTCGTTTATTACCTGCCTGCGTGCCCTGAAAACCCCAAAGTTTTCAGAGGGAAGCTCCCTGGTCAGTCCGGATGGGTTTTTTTTCATGAGAGGTGCAGTCTGCATATCGAGCACACCCAGTTCCCATTTGTTGATCCGTCCCGTTAGCTTTGCACCTCCGTATATCCTTATGGGTTGAGGATTCTCTTCGTCATCAGACAAGCCGATACGACGACTGTAAAAAAGGTTATTGTTGCCGCTCGAGTTGAAATCGAATATGTTTGCCCTCTCAAGGAAAAAAAGGCGTTTTTCAGGAAAATAGAGGGCCATACGTGTCAGGTTTATCTTTTCATCATCTGCCTCAACCTGTGCAAAGTCGGTGTTCACAGTAAGATCCAGGACCAGGTTACTCGATAACCCGTATTTGACATCAAGTCCGGCTTCGACCGGTTTTTTATCCCAGCTCCAGTATTCTGTTCCCTCTTCGTTAAGACAATAGTTCTTCTCGTATCCGATCATGGCATAGGGAGCTACATTCAGTGGTTTCGTCGGCGACACATTGCGGAGGATAATGTCCTGAGCCTTCGATGGTTTGATTGTCGAATATTCACCCCAATCGGGAGGTATGGCCGGATAAGTATCGATCTCATTCTTTGAAGAGATCCATCTCTTGACTATCAGCCCCATCCGGACTATGCCATCTTTCTGCTGGTAACGCAGGCTGGAGAGTGGCACCCTTATCTCGAGGGTCCATCCTTTCTCATCCGTGGCAGTACGAACATCCCAGAATGCATTCCAGCTCAGGTTCATAGGTTTCTGATCGGGACGGGTAAGCACGGCGTCGCGCTGGATGCTTGCATCGAAACGCAGACCATCCGCAGTAGTGTAAAAAACCACACCGTTTTCGTTATCGTCGTAGGTATCAAGGATGAAACCGAAAAGATCCCCACCGAGTCCGGTATAATCTCTTTTGTAGCTTGATGACCTGATCATCGAGATATCCTCATAATAGAGCCTTGCGCCCATATAAAGATAATTTTCGTCGTATGCAAAACGAACATCTGTTTCTTCGGAAGGCTCCTGCCCGTATGAAGGTGAATGCATAGTCATTTTTAGAGGGGCGGCGATGTTCCATCCCTCTTCATTGGGAATTCCATCAAAATTCACGGGATATTGCAGTTTACTGATCTCAAAATCGGTCTGAACAGGGGAATTATTCTGGCATACCGAAACAGGTCCTGTGAGAATCAGAAGAAGCATTAAAACCGGACAATGATAACGCATTTACAGGTTAGGTAGGTTTTATCAAATTAAATTCCCCTAAAATACAAATTAAGGTGAATCTATCGATGATGGTAATAGAAAAGAAATTTTCTTTCGAAATAGCACATCAGTCAAACAATTTCTGTCTGGACAAAAAGTCGGTTTTGTATGGTATGTTATTATTTACCTCCGGATGGAACAGGAATAAAAATGCCACACCTTACCGGTTCTCCGAAATCGGGACTTCCATCCTTTTTAAATGTAAATGATGTCCGATGAGGATGCAACCATAACCATCTCATAAGCTAAAAAACATTACTTTTGAGTTAATCAAGCTTAGCATAACTTTTAAAATTCAAGTACTTTGTGAATCCTTCGTGTAATCCTTTGTGTGACTTTGTGGTAAGAAGAATTTAACCACAAAGGGTCACAAAGGCTGTCACCAAGGTATCACAAAGGAATACAATAAATTCAATGAGAAGACTTATATTTATTAATACGGGATCAGGTTCAATACTCCTCCAGATTTAAAGCTATGCCTGAAATGAGAAACAGCAGAAGAAAATTCCTTAAAAATGCCAGTGCCGCAGGTATGGGAATTGTCGGGACCAGAATAACCGGTTTATTTCCCGGAACAACTGATAATATTTCCTTAATCCGTGTGCCTGAAATAAATATTCAGCAAATTAGTCCCGGAGGGAATGGTCTTAGCATAATAGGACAATATGGTCAGTGGGCTGCTTCGCTTACAGAAAAAATACCCTCTCTTTCATTCAGAAGAAAGGAGTGGAATGACCTTAAGAAATGGCATTTGGCTGCCGATGCAAAAGTCAGAGAGCGGCTGGCAATACCTGTTATAGAAGGCACACCTGAGGTGGTAGTCAAAAAACAATATATATATGACTCTTTACATGTTGAGGAGCTTTCATGGAAACTGCCCTATGGTCAGCCTGCCGAAGCCATACTTCTCAAACCCGCAGAAGCAAAGACTCCATTGCCGGGAATACTTGCATTTCATGACCATGGAGGAAACAAGTATTTCGGGACAAGGAAGATAACCAGGACAAGCCAGGATCAGCACCCGCTTATGAAGGAACACCAGCAAAATTATTACAGCGGCCGGGCATGGGCAAATGAGATTGCAAAAAGAGGTTATGTAGTATTGGTTTCAGATGCTTTTCCCTTTGCCTCCCGGCGGGTTCTTCTGAAGGACATACCCGAAAATCTCCGGAACGGACTAAGTGACGAAAATCCCGAGGAACCTATAAATATTGAAGCTTATAACAGATGGGCAGGGAATCATGAACATATAATGGCAAAATCGTTGTTCAGCGCCGGCACGACCTGGCCCGGAGTATTTCTTGCCGAGGACAGGATAGCCCTGGATATTCTTTGTGCCCGGAAAGATGTCGACAAGGAAAAGATCGGATGCGGTGGCCTGTCAGGCGGAGGTATGCGGACTGTATTCACCGGAGGCCTCGACAGCAGGATCAAGTGTGCGGTATGTGTAGGTTTTATGACAACCTGGAAAGATTTTGTCCTCAATAAATCCTTTACCCATACCTGGATGACCTATGTTCCGTTGCTGCCGAATGAACTTGATTTCCCTGAGATCCTTGGATTGCGTGTCCCGCTTCCGACGCTGGTCCTCAATGATAATGATGACAATCTTTATACTCTGTCTGAAATGAAAGCAGCCGAAACAATTCTTCTCGAGATCTACAGAAAAGCAGGAGCAGCTGATAAATTCAAATGTTCATATTACCCGGGTGAACACAAGTTCGATGCCGACATGCAAACAGAAGCTTTCAATTGGTTTGACAGGTGGCTTAAATAGAAGTTCACACTGCTAGTCCACCTGGAAAAAAATGTATGTGCCGGCTCAGGTTATCTAAGTGGAGTCGGACTGTTGGCCATTTTCACGGTAGTCAAGAATAAAAGCCTGCATACATCCTCCATAATTTCAGGATTTATGACATCAATATTGTCGCCGGGCAGGTGGTAGGGAGATTGCGAACCAGTGGTTGCAAAGCTTAAAGAAGGGACACCGGCACTCATGAATATGGCAGCATCGAGACGTGGTCTTCCGAGATTCGGGAAGAAATTTGTATTGAGACTGGCATGGATGTAAGCAGTGTTTTCCTCCTTAACGATCGACCACATTGCGGGATAATTCTCACCTCCGGTTGCACTTATTCCGTTGCCGACACCAACACCATCCATATTAAGTAAAACGCTGTTCTCCAAAGGAAATACAGGGTCTTTGATATACTTCTTTGATCCAAGAAGGGCTTGCTCTTCAGATCCGAATGAAATGAACATTACTGACCTTTTCAGGGTAATATGATTCTGAGCCAAAGCTTTTGCCACTCCTGTCATCACCGCAACTGCCGATGCATTGTCGTTGGCACCTGGCATCATTTCATAACATTTGCCGAGGTGATCGAGATGAGCACCTATAATAATTACCTCCCTGTTTAATTCCGGATCGGAGCCCTTAAGGAGTCCGATGACATTACTCCCTTTCCCGTCAGGAAAGTGCCGGGTGCTCATCTTTATCGTGACATTCTTTCCGGTATTGAAACTCCCGGGTTTGAGAGTTTTATTGATCTTTGCTAAATTTTCCCTGTAATTGATACCAGTTCCGGTAAATATGTCCTTTACAACGGAGTCTCCGACATGCACATATACAAAATTTTCAATATATGAGTTGTTTGGATTGGCTATTGGTCCGTAATTGTACAACATACCTATAGCTCCATGCTTTGATGCATTTTCCAGTTTATGCTGATGGAAGGAATATTTGAACCATGGATTGAATTTCTCAGCGCCTGCTCCCGGTGAAACCGGTGATTCCCGTTCGATCAGAATTATTTTCCCTCTGACATCAATCCCGGCATAATCATCATAATTGAGTTCAGGTGCTGTAATTCCATATCCTGCGTACACTACTTCGCCCGTCACTTCGCCGCTGCCTGACGTTGAGCCGGGAACAAATTCGGTTACATACCTGTATTGTTTTGATATTATGTCTCCTTTTTTCAGAGGGATGTGAAGAGTAACACCGCAATCGGGAAGAACAAGCGTATACGGGACATTGAACCATTGAAACCAGCTCCCGTCATCACCGGCGGGTGAAAGGCCCCATTTTGAGAATTCTGAGGCCAGCCATTCGGCACAATCCTGGTATTCCTTTGTTCCTGTCAGTCTTCCTGCATATTTTTCATCACACATGATTTTAACATAATTCATCAGGTCGTTACTTGCTATTGAGCGCATCGACTGCAGTACATCTTTGTCATTTGTATTCTGCCCGGTGGATGAAATTGTTGAAATGAAAACTGAGAGAATGAAAAGCGTCTTTTTCATATGCAGCTTAGATTATTTCAAAGTTAATCTGATTTTTTTGACATCGCGGCTGTTTGGTCCTACCATTATTTCAAAATCGCCTGGTTCGCATACGTAATCCAGATCATGATTATAATATTTCAGATCTTCTGCTTTCAGGTCGAAAGAGACCTCCCTGCTTTCACCTGCCTTCAGGAATATTTTCTGGAAACCCTTTAACTCCTTCACGGGACGGGTTGATGTACTGAATATATCATGTATATAAAGCTGAACTATTTCTTTCCCGTCCAATTTTCCCGAATTTGTCAGGGTGACTTTGGCTGTCACTTTTCCATTCATCGTCATTTCAGGAGCTGAAAGAGTAATATCTCCATAATCGAATTTGGTATAGCTTAAACCATAACCGAAAGGATAAAGCGGAGCATTTAATACATCTATGTAATTGCTTGTGAAACGGGCATATTGATCATAATCTCCGTGAGGACGCCCTGTATTCTTATGATTGTAATAGATTGGCAGCTGACCGGCGTTCCGTGGAAACGAGGTTGTAAGTTTACCACTTGGATTTTGGTCACCGAATAGTATCCCTGCTATAGAAGTTCCCGCTTCCGAGCCAGGGAACCATGCATTAAGAATTGCAGGTACATTTTCCTCTTCCCAGGTCAGGATCAGCGGACGTCCGGTAAAAATAACAAGTACAACAGGTTTACCGGTGGAAACCAGTGATTTAAGCAGTTCGAGCTGCGGTTCCGGGATGTCAGGAATAGAGCGTGATGCACCTTCCCCGTTCATATTCGCATTTTCCCCCATTGCGGCAATTATTACATCAGAGTTATTTGCAAGATCAAGAGCCTCTTTCAACAGATCCTCAGGTTTACGGTCATGTATCTTTCTGGCCTGCATACCCGGAATTACAAATCCCATCATCCCGTTCAACTTTGATTCAAGGAGTGAATCCGCGACCAGATTGCTCCCTTTTGCATATATTACAGTACCATTGGCCTTGACAGCTGCCTTTAAACCCTGATAAAGTGAAACCGACTGCGCCCCTTGTCCTGTGAGGGCCCAGCATCCCGGCATATCGCCGGCGGCATCACCCAGAGGGCCTATGACCGCAATCCTGCCTTCTTTCTTTAAGGGGAGTAAATTATTTTCGTTTTTCAGCAGGACCTGGCATTCATCTGCAATCTCACGCGATATAGCCCGGTTTCGGGTGCTGAACAGCTCCTTTGACGATCTCTCTTCGTTGCAGTATTTATATGGATCTTCGAATAGGCCCAGCCTGTATTTGGCTTCAAGTATTCTTCTGCATGCCTGGTCGATCTGTGCCTGGAAAATTTTTCCCCCGGATAATGACTGCTTAAGGGTTTTGGTAAATCCCTCGCTTACCATGTCCATATCAATACCTGCATCAAGAGCCCTGGCGCTTACGGTTTGCAGGTCACCGATGCCGTGGTTTATCATCTCAGGTATCCCTGTATAGTCCGATACTATAAATCCTTTGAAGCCCCACTGCTTTCTTAATACATCATCCAGCAGGTATTTATTGGCCGTAGCAGGAATGCCTTCAAATTCGTTGAACGAGGCCATATAACTGCCTGCACCCTGTTCGCAAGCCGCTTTATACGGGAGCATATATTCATTCATCATCCTCTGACGGCTCATGTCCACAGTGTTATAATCACGGCCCGCTTCACCTGCTCCGTATAAGGCATAATGCTTGACACATGCCATTACCGTATTCTCAACTGAAAAATCATTGTTCTTACCCTGATATCCTCTTACCACTGCTTTTGCTATCTCACCTCCAAGGTAAGGATCCTCCCCGGAACCCTCTGCGATTCTTCCCCACCTGGCATCGTGACAGATGTCAACCATCGGACTGAATACCCAGTTTATTCCGTCGATACTTGCTTCTGTAGCGGCAATCCTTGCTTCACGCTCAATAAGTTCCAGATTCCATGATGTTGACAGAGCCAATGGTATCGGAAAGGTGGTTTCATAACCGTGTATCACATCGAGGCCGAACAAAAGAGGTATATGCAGACGGGTTTTTTCAACAGCTATCTGCTGTTTTTCCCGTATCTGTTTCGCACCTTTCATTCCAAAAAGACCGCCGATCTCCCCTTTCGCAATTCTCTGTTCCAGGGGGTTCAGTTCACCGTTTTTCCGTTCCCCGGCAATGAAACTGCTTGAAACCGGCAGATTAAGCTGCCCGATCTTTTCCTCAAGGGTCATCTGCGACATCAGCTTGCTGATGAAGGAGTCCATCTGTTTGCCGGTCTGTGCTTTAACATGAAGTAATGCAGCAAGAAGAATTGCAATAAGAAAATACCGCTTATCCATATTCAAATAGTTTTGATAAAGTAAATTTAATCAATTTCATGAAATGGGTAATTAAAATTGGGTCCTGTGGTGTAATGAAGGAGAGAGGAGGAGAATTTACTATACATTGTTGCATTTGGGTTGAGCGAATACTCAGTGATTCAATATACCTTATTGAATTCAGCTCTGAACCTTACCATGCATAAGCAGGTCGAGGGCTTCGTTGAATGATCCTGCCGCAATTATGTTTCCTGAGTTAACAAAGAAGATTTCATCGGCATTTTCGATGGTATTCAGACGATGAGCTATAATAACCTTTGTAGTCGATGCCGGAAGATTCTTCAGAATTTCTTCGAGCTGCTGTTCGGTTACCGTATCAATATTGGCTGTTGCTTCATCAAGTATTAAAAGTTCAGGCTTTCTTAGAATTGCTCTCATAAAAGCGATAAGCTGCTTTTGCCCGAGACTTATTCCATCACCTGTTATCTGAATCGGTGTGTCAAGCCCGCTGTCAAACCGTTTAAGAAGGTCTTTAAGTTTCACCTCCTCAATAGCCTTTTCCAGTTGGTCGTTAGTAAGTCCGGCACAATCAGGATTACCATACAGAATATTATCGCGTACTGTTCCTGAAAAGAGTAAAGGTTCCTGAAGGATGAATCCTATCTTCGAAGCCCGCTCACAGGGGGTGTACGACCTGATATCTCTGCCATCGAGCAGTATTGTACCTTTCGTTGTATCGTACAACCGGGCAATAAGAGAGGCCGTTGTGGTTTTTCCACCTCCCGTCGGACCCACAAATGCATAAGTCCTGCCTTTTTGGAGATCGAAGCTGACCTTGTGCAACACCTCTTTCCCGTCAGGATACCTGAAAGTAATATCCCCGAAATGAATGTAAGATCTGCTTGTAGACTCTTTTGTTTCTCCCACAATCGTAAGATCGTTTTCGAATGAAAGCAAATGTGAGATCCGGTCCCATGCTGCCAGTGCTATCTGGAAATTAGCCCACAAGGCAGCCATCTGCCGCAATGGATTATAGAAACTGGATATATATGCAATGAAGCTTATAAGCAATCCTATAGAAAAATACCCATTGATAATCAGCCAGATACCCAGGGATAGAATAATAAGCTGTCCGATATTTGATGCAAAAGTGTAAACCGGTATGAGAATGTTATTGGCAATACCTGCATATACTGATCTATCGTAATTCTCACGGTTAGCTTCCCCGAACCGTTTGCGGAAATAGTCCCGCCTGTCGAAAGCAACGACCACCTTGAAATTTGCCAGGCTTTCCTGGATCTCTGCAGATAAATAACCAAGGCTTTTAAGACTCGCTTCGTTCTTTCTCCTTATCCACGGAGAGACGCTCTTTGTAAAGATCCACAGGAATATTGCCGGGGAGAGTGCTGCCAGTCCAAGCGGCAGGTTAATCACCAGGAGAATGATCCCTGCTCCGGTCATTGTTATGAGACTTCCTATAAACTGCATGAGTGACTGGGAGAAGAACTGGTTTACCTTATCAGTGTCGTTGTTGATCCGCGATATCAGGTCTCCTGCCTTATTCTGATTGAAAAAATCGAGAGGCAGCTCCTGCAGCTTATTGAAAACAGAATTCCGCAGGCTGAAGAGCATCCGTTGACCAATGCCCCCCATCATACGCATCTGAGCATAGTTGACAACAAATGCTGTTATATACATGGCAAGAAGGATCCCTGCAAACGAGAGCACCCCATGATAATTTTTTGCCGGGACATAAGTATCTATTGTATAACCTACCAGGTATGGACCAAGCAGGTTTAGCCCGGCATTAAGGAAAATTGCTGCAAAAGCAATTGTAAGGTTGCGACGCTCACCGCTGATAATTGAAATCAGTTTCCTCAGTGATGCCAGAATGGTGAGTTTACCGGCTGTTTCTTCAGACGGCTGATTCAGATTATAATTCATAATGATGTGTGCTTCTTTGTGAACTGTATATCTGAATGTATTCCGGTGAACTTTCCATTAAATCCTTATGTTTTCCGGAAGCTATTATTTCTCCCTCCATAAGTAGAATTATCTGCTCAAAATGCCTTACCGGTGAAATTTTCTGTGTAACGGACAGGAGTGTCAGCCCGGGATAGTTATTCTGAATATTACATAAAATTTTATTCTCGGTTTTCCTGTCAACCCTGGAGGTAAAATCGTCAAGCAGCAGTATTTTAGGATTAAGAGCCAGGGCTCTCGCCAGCATTATTCTTTGTTTTTGTCCGCCGGACAGGTTGGCTCCTCTTTCTGAGACCATTGTATCGAGCTTCTCAGGAAGTGAATCGATAAAATCCCCCAGCTCAGCCGTTTCGATTGCTTTTTTGAGGGACTCCTCTGTTACATTATCGTTGAATGCAATATTTTCCCTGATACTCATATTAAATATTACACTGTCCTGAAATACAAAACCTATCTGCTTGTGAAATATCTCTTTTGAATATTTTTCAATGGAGATTCCATTGAATTTTATGCTGCCCGAATCAGGAGCAATAATGTTTATAAGAAGGTATAGCAGCTGACTTTTACCCGCTGCCGTGGGCCCGATGATAGCGGTTTTGCTGCCAGCTTTGATGCTTAAAGAGATGTTTTTCAGTATGGGTTTTTCTCCATAACTGAGAAAAACGTTTTCCAGTTGTATATCTCCACTGAGATCAGAACTAATTGTACCCGTTTCTTCCGGCGGAGGTTCATCAAGGACTTTCCTGATTCTTTCATGCGATGGCGTGGCAGCGGCAATTATGTTGCTCATAAATCCAATCATTATTACCGGGAATATAAGCATTAAGAGATAGCTGTTGAATGCAGCGAAGTTACCGAGTGAAAGCGATCCGAGAACAACAAAATGACCTCCCAGGGCAAGAATTGTAACCACAGCCAGGTTTGAAACGAACATGATAATGGGGATAAGGACTGAAAAAAGCCGTACTATCGATAAACTCAAGTCGCGCGATACAATATTTTTTTCCAGAAACTTTTGGCTCTCCGGCTGCTGTGAGTTAAGGACTCTTATAAGTGCCGCACCCAGGATACTTTCATTAATAATCCTGTTAAGAGCATCTATCACCTCCCTGCTTTTTCTGAAAATGACCCTTACTTTCCGGAACACCACAAAAAAGGAAGTAGCAATTATTGGAACTATTAAAAGAACTGCAAGGGCCAGCTTCCAGTTTATCATTATCAGCAGAACAGATGCACCAATGATTACGAAAAGGGAAGAGATGATTGTGACAAAAGCCTGTGAAACAAACATTTTTACAGAGTCCATGTCGGATGTCATGTTTGTCAGAAGCCGGGCAGGATTTGACTTAAGAATATATGAATAGCTTTGCCGGGATAGTCTGTCTGCCAGTTTGTTGCGTAAATCTTTTGCCACTCTCTCAGCTGTAATGGTCTGCAGGAAGCCCTGAAAAAGCGTAAAAATAAATATACCTGCAGAGGCCAGGAGGAATTCTGTAATGATCGTTCCAGCATTAAACCTGTTGGCCGAGAAGGCATCAATGCCTTGCGCAATAATTTTGGGAATAAGTAGGTTGAGGCTGCTTCCCGCGAGGGCCATAAAGATCAATATGGCGACGATTCCCTTATAAGGTCCCAGAAGACTGAACAATCCTGCCTTCTGTTCCGTAACTGCCAATGATCTTTTTCCGGGTCCTTTCATTCTCCCTGTCAAAATAATTTGCGGCTAAATTTACTCCACAAACTTTAATTTTGCTAATGGTGAATTCTTTGAAAAAAAACTCAGTACTCCGATACTGCATCCCGGCTTTGATTCTCCGCCCACCTCGAAGCTGGAGGAATTAATCCTGCCGGTTCTTATGATCCGGTATAATAAAAATATTTGCAACACTGAATTAATTTGCCTGTCTTTGCAGTATAATAAATTCAATATATGCTTAATAACCTGCTGAAGCACAGCATAAGATCTTTTAAAAGACAGCGTGCATATATAATAATAAATGTCCTGGGACTGGCAATAGGGATTGCGTGCAGCCTTCTTATTACCCTCTATGTGATAAATGAAGCAAGCTATGACAGTTTTAACTTAAAAAAAGACAGAATTTTCAGGGTTATCCTTAATGGTAAAATCGGAGAGCAGGAGATTACCGGTTCATCCACTCCCGCCGTTATGGGACCCACCCTGCCAGGGGAATTCCCTGAAGTTGAAGATTTTCTGCGAATGAATGATGTCGGACCCATTGTGGTGGAATATGAACAGCAGTTCTTTACCGATAATGATATTATTCAGGCTGATTCCTCTTTCTTTAATTTCTTCACAATCCCGGTGATCAAGGGAGATCCGGATAACCTTCTTAACAGACCTCATCAAGTCGTACTGTCAGTAACCACGGCAAAAAAACTGTTTGGCAATGAAGATCCGGTTGACAAACTTATAAAGATCGGATCCGATACAACCAGATATGTTGTTACCGGGGTAATGGAAAATGTACCTTCAAATTCGCATTTTGAGGCTAGTATGGTTACCTCCTTCATGACCAATCCAAGGTCCAGGGAACAGGTATGGCTGAACAATAGTTTCAACCTGTATTTGCTACTGAAACCCAATTCAAGCTACACAACTGTAGATGCTAAATTCACAGATCTGATAGTTAAATACGTCGGACCGGAAATACAGAAGTATACAGGAACAAATGTTGAGGAGTTTATCAAAAGAGGCAACAAATACAGGTTTTTTCTCCAGAAACTGACTGATATTCATCTCGACAATACAATCGAGGGAGGATTTAAAGCTCCGGCTGATCCTAAATATCTCATCATCTTCAGCAGCATAGCTATTCTGATAGTCGTAATTGCAGCCATCAATTTCATGAACCTGGCCACAGCTCAGGCATCCAGAAGGGCAAAAGAGGTTGGGATCAAGAAAGTAGGCGGTTCAACCCGGGGTATGCTTATTACTCAGTTCCTTACCGAATCATTTATCATCGCTTTCGTCTCCCTTGTTTTTGCTCTGGTCATTATCAGGCTGAGTTTGCCATTTTTCAACAATTTGCTTGGTACAAGGCTGGCCTTAAACCTTTTTGCAGCATGGTACACTATCCCTGGATTAATTTTATTCACACTGATCGTTGGGTTAATGTCAGGAAGCTACCCTGCATTTTTCCTGTCATCGTTCAATCCTTACGAGGTACTTAAAGGAAATACCGGGAACAGTGCAGGCAACGGAAGACTCAGAAGAATACTTGTTGTATTCCAGTTTGCAGTATCGATCCTTCTTATTGTAGGTACTCTGATAATGAGTAAGCAGATAAAATTTATGCTTAATAAAGATGTGGGTTTTAACAAGGAACAACTGATAGTTATCGAGAGGGCACAAGTATTGGGAAATAAAATGAAGTCCTTCAAGGAGAGTATGAAAATGTTACCCGGAGTGGTAAATATAGCAAGTTCGACTGCTTTACCCGGACGTACCAACAATAAAAATGGTTATCTGATTGAAGGCAGGAAGGATGAAACATATCTGATGGCAACAAGCTGGGTAGATTATGACTTCCTTGATACTTATGGAATGAAGCTTGAAACCGGCAGGGATTTTAACGAATCATTCACAACCGACAGGCAGGTATGTATCCTTAATGAAAGTGCCGTCAAGAATTTTAATATCACCGACCTTGAAAAGACAAGGATACTTCGATTGGAAGAGAATGGACCTGAAACTTACCCGATAATAGGAGTGGTAAAGAATTTTAATTTTGAATCACTCCGTAATCCGGTTCAACCCTATGTACTCATGCTTCAGGGCGAAAATAATTATTGGGGATACATTTCAGTGAGATTGTCCGCAGGAAATTATTCCGCTACAATCAATGGTATCGAAAAGATATGGAAGGAATATTCCTCCGGCAGCCCCCTTCAATATTACTTTCTGGACACTGATTTTGAAAGAATGTACAGCCAGGAGAAGCAAAATGCACAGATGGCAATGATCTTTTCTTTGCTGGCTATCTTTATCGCAGCTCTTGGACTTTTCGGCCTTACATCCTTTACAGTGGAACAGAAAACCAAGGAGATCGGGGTCAGAAAAGCCATGGGATCATCGATCACAGGCATATACATCGAATTCTCGAAGGAAATTATCCTGCTGGTCTCAATTTCAGCATTTTTGGCATGGCCTGTCATTTATTTCTATGCCGGAAAATGGCTGGAAAATTTCTACTATAAGATAAATCTTGGTTTCTTCAGTTTTATTGCAGGTCTTATCATTGCACTGAGCGTTGCTCTGATCACCATAAGCTATCGTGTAATAAAGGCTGCCAGGGTTAATCCGGCCCGGTCGCTCAAGTACGAATGAGCAGGTGCATGAGATGGAGGGTGGCGTGGAAGTACCGACATTTCCTGATTCCGAATATTATCGCAATCTTTTATGCGAAAAATATCGCAACCCGACTGAAGGAAAGAGCCTGACTATTTAGCAACCCTGACACACAATAACCTGTCCCGATCCCTTATAAGAAGCTTTCCATCTGAAAGCGCTATCGGCGCCCAGTTCTGAGCCGCTCCACCCATTCTTGATGAGTTCGTCTGAGCATTTTCCGGATTACCGGTTGTTTTGAGCACTTCTGCAGATGCAAGAGGTTTGAATCCGGAGGGTGATGGTTCTATCACATACAAACTCTTTTGGCCGTCTGTGGCAAGTATCACTCCGTCGACGAGGATCATGCTGCCTTTATCGAATAGAGGAGCACGTAGAGTTTTCCACAGAACTTTACCATCCATGTCCATACAAACAAGTCCGTCGCGCCTGCTGTTGGTTGTGAATTGAGCATAGAAATAGCCATTGTACAATATGGGCGGTTTTGTGTGATCTCCAAATTCATTATGTTTAAAAAGCTCTGTTACGCCATAATTGCCATCAGCCTTTTTTTCAACTTTTATCATCACGACACCGTGTTCATACCCACCCACAACAAGGACTTTATTATTCCCTGCATCAAGTGCACTGGGCACCGAAATATGACATAACCAGTCATTGTATTCCCAGAGGATTTTTCCTGTAAGGGGGTCCATGCCTGCGACCCTGCCGGGTGTCTGGGGCAGATCACGATTACCGATAGGATTTGTAGAAGAAACTACAGCCACAATGTGATCTTTCCCATCTATTTTTACGACAGAAGGACTGGCGTATGATTCATTCCCGAGATAGGGAGTTTTCCATACAATTTTGCCTGTGCCCTTGTTGAAAGCGATAACACCTGCTTCAGGTGCCTGCGGGGCCACGATCACCAGATCACCATAGACAAGAGGACACTGGGTAATAGCCCATATCGGAAGTTTAGTACCGCCAAATTCCGTCCAGATGTTCTTATTCCAGACCGGTTTCTGAGTTTTGATGTTAATGCAATACAGGTCTCCATTGTGACCGCATGAATAAACATAACTACCGTCCACAACTGGTACACTCCTTGAGCCCGGAAACATAACAGACCCGGGTGCATCATAGCTGAACTTCCATAATTCCTTACCTGTTTTAAAGTCAAAACACCTCATAATATCACCTGTCTTATCATCTCTGTCGAGTAAATAGACCTTTCCGTCTTTGATAACAGGTCCACCATAACCTGGACCGACATTTACTGTCCATAAGACTTCGGGTCCACTTTCCGGCCAGGAGCGCAAAATGCCCTTCTGAGAAGATGTACTGTTCCTGTTTGGTCCAAGGTATTGAGGCCAGTCCTGTGCCTGAACAATAATTGTGTTGATTATAAAAAGAACCAGTATTATGTACAATTTGCTGTTTTTCATTTTATGATTTTTTTCTATTTGGTAACTTTAACACATAAGAGCTTACCCTGATCCCGGATTAATAATTTTCCATCGGCAAGCGCTATCGGACCCCAGTTTTGACCCATTTCAAGGATCTCAGCGGAAGCCAGAGGCTTGAATCCTGCAGGATCCGGCTCTATCAGGTACAATGTCTGCCTGCCATCGGTGGCCAGTATCAGCCCGTCAGCCAGTATCATACTGCCTTTATCAAAAAGAGGTGAACGCATTGTTTTCCACATAACCTTGCCATCCATGCTCATACAGCACAGACCATCACGTTTGCTGTTTGTTGAGAACTGTGCATAGAAATAACCATTGTACAATATTGGTGGTTTGGTGTGATCGCCGAAATCATTATGTCTGAAAAGTTCATTTACTGTATAGCTGCCATCAGCCTTTTTTTCCACTTTTATCATTGCTGTTCCCAGTTCATATCCTCCCACTGCAATGATTCTGCCTTCACCGGCATCAAGAGCCGGAGCTGTCTGAATCATATTCTCCCAGTTGTTGTATTCCCAGAGAATTTGCCCTGTTTGTGGTTTCAGCCCTATAATCTTGCCCTTGGATGGGTTAACTTCCTTGTGCATAAAGGTATTCGTGGATGAAAATACCATTACAATATGATCCTCTCCTGCAATCTTTGCGACAGAAGGGCTGGCATAAGTTTCATTTCCGATAGCTTCTGTCTTCCATATGATTTCTCCTGTCAGTTTATTATAGGCAACCAGTCCGGAATTAGGATCCTTCGAGTAGGACACGATAAGCAGGTCACCGTAAATAAGCGGGCATTGCGATATCGCCCATACAGGTATTTTGGTTCCACCGAAATCTTTCATTATGTTCTTGTTCCATATCGGTTTATGTGTGTTGATATCAATGCAGTACAGGTCTCCGTAAGGACCGCAGGAATAGACCCTGTTGCCATCGACGGCCGGAACACTTCTTGAACCCGGATATGAAACTGATCCTGGTGCATCATAACTGAAGCTCCATAATTCCTTTCCGGTGTTAAAATCAAAACACCTCATAATATCACCTGTTTTATCATCCCTGTCGAGCAAATAAACTTTGCCTGCTTTGATGACAGGTCCGCCATACCCGGGACCAACATTCGCGGTCCAGAGTACTTCAGGTCCATTCGCAGGCCAGGAGCGCAAAATGCCTTTCTGGGGAGAAGTGCTGTTCCTGTTTGGCCCAAAAATATTGTGGCCAGTCCTGCGCCATCACGTTAGATATGAACGCAAATAGAATGATAGAAGTGAAGAGTAGATTAATTCTTTTCATGTGTAAATAATTTTGATTTTAAAGGTTACATTGAACCCATATGGATAAATTTTCATTCTTGTTTGTGTTTTGAAACATGGGGGTTTCATATTTATGAGTTATATAAAAATAAATAGATCATGTGCAGGTTGTTCCCGAAATATATTAAAACGAAAAAACAGTGAATTAAAGCGAATCAATTTGTGCCCATTTTCTCCTTCGTGAACAGGTTAATCGCGAACCCAGGATGATTAAAAACAATCCTGTTAATAATGCTTTAATAATACTTTTTTTATTGATCAGTTTTATCTTCATTTAAAGCTTCTCTTTGTTTAAACACTGAGATATAACAAAAAATAATAACGAATGGAAAGTGATAAATTGTTTTATTTCAGATTCAACTTCAAAAAATCAATCTACTGGAAAATCTAACGCACTTCTATGTATTTTTTATTAAAAGTATAACTCAGACCTACATTCCAGAGGAAATCGTATTCGGATGGAATATTTGATTCCAGCGGTTTATTTATCAGTGCCGACACTGAAACCGGGAAATTACTGTTGCTTATTGAAAAGCGGGCGTTTAAATACACACCATCCTTATCATCCATTTTCAGGTAGTATATCTCCGGATTAACCCTTGCAACAATATTCTTTGCAATGGGAATATTTGAAATACCTGGTCTGAACGAAACCATATAAGTGTTTCTGGTTATGATATTTTTCAATACCATAGTTATAAAACAAATACATGCCAACACCTAAATATTTGTTGAACTGATAGTTAGGTGCCAATGCTCCTACCAGATACCTTGTTGTCCTGATAATTTCCTGAGATGTTCCGGAAGATGTATCAGAAGTAATGGACTTGAAAGACAGGGAATAATTTGTATGTAAAGTCACTCTGAACTTATTGCTGATCGATGCGTAATATCTCCACCAGAAAACCATAGCCCAGGGTTTTCCGTCAAGAGCAAAACGAAATTGTGGTTCGAAAGTCAGTTTTCTTCCCACTTTCATATCAAAGACAGCGGCAGGTTTTCCCAATGTCAGGTTTGGAATTGTTGAGATACCTTTGCTTTGAATTGTGACAGCACCGCCAAAACTATTTATTTTGGCAACTGGTACTGTCATTTTTCTGGGCTGATAAAATATGAGAGAAACCATAAGACAGAAGCTAATAAGCTGACAATGACTGTTAATGCATAGTTGAATCTGAATAGTCATAGAAAATATCATACAGTTACTTCTATTGATGAGTTCCATGCAGTACTTTATTTGTTTCACCTTGCCGGTTAAATGCCATTTGGTTGTAGCTTATCCCCCATGTTCACTGCTTTTTCAATCACGTCCAGTCTCGCTTTCCTTGGATCAGGTTTACCGACTGGTTTACCATCGGATTGTACATCGAGTATCTCGTTCTTTTTGGGATTGTAAACAGGCCATTTCGGCAGACCCTTACCATTAGGATTGCCGGTTTTGGCGAAGTTTACCCAATAGGCGTTCATCATCCTGGCGACCTCTTTGTCCTCGGGTGTCGGCAGGGTTCGGGCTGCCCGAATCCGGTACTCCGAGATTGTCGAACACAAAAGAAATATCGGTTCCGTGTCCCGGGCCAAACTGCATCCGCTCCTTCATGGCAGCAGGTACGTAAGAGAAAAGAAAAATGTAGGCCGGATCACCTTGGCAGCAAAAGAACTTGCGCTGCAAACCGGGCAGGCTCAGCCCATACCTTGTCCGTGTTAAACCTTGTTTGATACCTCAGCGAATTCTTTGTTACCATCAGGATCATAGGCAGCTTTTGCCTCATCTTTCAGTTCCCCGAACAGTGAAAACAGTTCTTCCTTTGAACTGCTGGCATTAACAAAGGGTCCACCTATTTCTGCACTATTATTCCCGATCATGAGCGGAACACGTGCCTGCCTGCCTGCCTTATATGCACTCTCAGCAGTCTCTACAACAAGTTTACCGTCGAGAATCGGGCCTGAATAGATACGCGGACCTCCCTGTCCATCATTTTCCTGTCCCCCGTCCACAATCTCTTCAACTTTCAGGGCACGCAGTTTGGCCAGTGCGGCTGCATCTGTGCCCTCGATCCCATGTTTACGGGCAAAGTTTATTCCGATCGTTTCCGCTGAAACAGGGTAGTATTGACTTGCATTTTCTTTACTGATCGGTCTGCCGGTCAGAACACCATCCCGGCCACCGCCGGAATGACTGATTGCCTTTTGGAAAAGACCTTGGGCTGCTGGTATGGTCAGGAGTGAATGTATCGAAACGCCACCTGCAGAGAAACCGAAAATGGTAACATTTTCAGGATCGCCTCCGAATGCCGCAATGTTTTGCTGTACCCACTTGAGGGCTGCTATCTGGTCCATGAATGCATAACTGCCCTTGGGTTCTTCCGGATGTTCGCTGCTCAATGCCGGGAATGCAAAATGACCGAGGCGCCCCAGACGGTAATTGATGGTTACAAGGATGACCCCTTTGTTGGCAAACCCATTTCCGGAAGTATTGCCCGCTGCCTCCGACAAATGCCCCGCCGTGGATCCACACCATAACCGGCAGCTTTGCTCCCTGCTTAGCGCCTGCAGGTTTCCAGATATTGAGATAACAGGCAATCTTCAGATGATCCCTGGGAAATTGCTCCCGGGCCACCCCAAATCCTGCCTGGGCACAACTTGGTCCAAACTCTCTTGCATCACGCACTCCCTCCCAGGAAGCAACCGGTTGTGGAGGTCTCCAGCGAAATTCACCCACCGGAGGAGCGGCATAGGGAATTCCTTTGAAAATGTTCACATCCCCTTCTTTCACTCCGCGCACCATACCTGAGACAGTTCGGATGACAGGCTCATCCTGGGCAGAATTGACCGCTGGCTTCTGAGCGCTGCATGAGCAGCTCATTATGATTGCTAAACTTATTAATACTGTTTTCATATATTAAGTTTTTATGACATTTTTAATTTAATCGAGTCCTTTGTCCTTTAACCATTCCGACATCAAATCGGCTATTTCAATATTGTTTAAATCGGAAAACGGGAAATGTGTATTGCCTTTAATACCTATTTCCGGCAGATGAACTACTGTAACATCACCGCCATGCCGGTTTACTGCATCCCTCCACAACCTTGCCATTTCAAGACGGGCCCGCCATCCATCCTGCCCCGGGTTATCCATAGGTTTTTCGGGAATAAAATCACCATAGTAAATAATGATCGGGTATTTTGGTGAGCTTCATAAAATCTGATAACGGCACTCCAGATGCGGTGAGCGTGCCTCCGGCCATTGGAGATAGGTGCAGGCACTTCTCCTTCGGGAAAAAGAAAGCCGCTTCCGGGCTCGTAGGAAACAATGGCTTTTACATTTTGATTTTTGATAACGGTTGCCCAGCCCATTCCACCTGAATGGGAATGCGTCACCAGAATTGCCGGACCGATTTTATTGAAAAGTGCCGAAACAGCATCTGCATTGACATTAATATCAATTGGTCCGATGTTGGGTACCATCTGTCGAAAATACTGGTTCAATGTCTCCGGGTCACGGGCGAACTGAACACCTTCAAAATAGTCTGGCCAGATACCAACACGAAAAGTTCCAAACCACCCTTGTTCGTCAGGAGTTGGTGTAAGGGTTGCCTCTTCCGTACTGCGACTGGCATTACCTCTCCTTGGCTGGTCAATAAGATAAACCCCGAAACCCCTGCGAAGGAAAATACTCTGATAGCCTTCCCTTCCGTCGGGTGTTGTTTCCCAGGTTTTTGAAAACTGACCGATACCATGCCACATAACGAGCGGAAATTTGCGGGCATTAACAGGAATCTGGTAAAAAACATAGGCATGATCGCCATGAAAGCTTTGTCCTGAAGGGGATTGATTATATGGATCGAACGCGCCGGGATTGGTAATCACTGTTCCGCCAACTGCAAAGCTTCCTTGTTGCTGAATAATTAAAGGTTCTTTGTCAGCACTATATTTAATATCCTTACATGAGGTTATGAGAACAAATAGAATTATGATTAAAGGGAAATAGTGAATTCTTTGATATGTTTTTAAAGTTTTATTCATATTGTAATATGCTCCGGTGTCAATCAGATGTTTCCTCATTTCTTACTTCAATTCAATAAGAATTTTACGTTACAAAGTTCCGGCTAATTTCAGGCGTTAACTTATACGGATTACTGTTTTTTGTATCCGGATTACTGATAATTCATTTCAGTGTTTATCATATAGATAAATATGCTTTACATTTGAGAAAAGTTTAAATGTAGAGTTATGGACGAAATAATTAAACTGGATTATATTTCCCAATTTAATACCTTGAGGGGGATTGAAACATTTCATCCTTTGGTTAGTGTATTTGAGTTTTCAAAAATGAAACTCATTCCGGAAGCAAGGGCACACTATGGGTTTTATTGTGTTTTTCTGAAAGAGGCTAAATGCGGCGATTTAAAATATGGGTGTAATTATTACGATTACCAGGAAGGTACACTCGTGTTTATTGCCCCCGGACAGATAGTCGGGATAGGCAGTAAACCAGACGCTCCCATGCCCAAAGGTTGGGGACTACTTTTTCATCCCGATTTGATCCGGGGAACTTCGCTGGGGCAGAATATTAAAAAGTACACTTTCTTCTCATACGAAGCCAATGAAGCACTCCACGTCTCAGAAAAGGAAAGGCAGGTTGTATTGGACTGCCTGGGATAACATCGAAAATGAGCTGGGACAGTCAATTGACAAACATAGCAAAATACTGATAGCAAATAATATCGAGTTACTTCTCAATTATTGCATGAGGTATTACGACCGCCAGTTCATTACCCGAAGTCTTGTAAATAAAGATATACTGGTAAGATTCGAGAAACTGCTCGACAATTATTTTCAATCTGAACTCGTCCACAGTGCAGGATTGCCTACAGTTAAGTATTGTGCTGACCAGTTGCATCTTTCGGCCAATTATTTCGGAGATCTTATAAAGAAAGAAACAGGAAAATCCGCTCAGGAAAATATCCAGTTAAAAGTTATGACGCTTGCCAAAGAGAGAATCTTTGACAGGAGCAAAACCTTGAGCGAAATAGCGTATGAGTTAGGCTTTAAAAGTCCCCAGCACTTCAGTCGTATGTTCAAGAATGAAACCGGGCAAACCCCTAATGATTACAGGTCACTTAACTAAGTCTCCGTTCTTCACTCTACTCGTATTGGGAAAGAGAGAACAGGAGAAAGGGAGAGGGGGAGAAAGAGGGAGAGGGTTTTCCTTATGGGTCGAGGATATTTCAAAGTAGACAATAAGGAAGAAGTTCCAGGCTAGTTAAACCAGTATGATAGCTTAATGACTAATCCCCGGTTCTTATTCACAAAATTTTCCGTGTAGGAATTCCCTGTATACACAATAAACAGATCCGACACCGGTGCAAAACGCCACTGTAAGCGGATATTCATATTCAGGTTATCGACCTGAAGTCGGCGGCGACCCGGTGATAACCAGTATCCGCAAAGGATTATTGCACATTGCATGGCCCCTAAAATCGATCGAAGGAACACTCCTTATTGACATAAATGAACACGAAGTTAAAATGGCACTGAGAAGCCAAAAAGCTGCAGACTGGTTTTTAGTTCTAGCTGCATCCGATAAGACAGAGTTGCCATTCACAAAACTTCACCACAGTAAAATTGACTGTAATTTCGAGGGTTTTAACTATGCCGTAAAGGCTTCAAGAGGCGTGTTTGTTTCATCGGATGCCGGACCCGGATTTAAAATCTACCCGGAGAACAACCAGGTTATTTTGAATTTGTCTCCTTAACTCCGGATTTTGGAGGTTAATTTCTTTCGGTCAAGGAAATGAACCCGTGAACAATACCGTAAAATGTTTTTATATGGCACGCATAATCTGGCATTAATACTGCTTCGGGTGAGATAAGCACTTTGCGACCAGAGAGCCAATTACCTGTTTCAACAATCAAATAATGGATTGTCCAGGTTTTATCGTCGAAGTAAACCTCCTTTACTTTTCCCAGTTCTCCATTAATAGCGCCGATGGTGTAACCTATTAAACTCTTGACACAGCGTTTCACTTTGCTGTTTTTTAAAAATTATGACTATCGGCAATCATGAAAACAAATTGCAAATCGCTTGAAAATCAATTTATTTACCCCAGCCCCAAGGGGAGTAAATTGATTTTCTTCGCTCCCCTTGGGGCCGGGGTAAACGAAGAAAATCAATGATGCATTCACACTTTTCCTAAAATGTGTAAATTATGTAACTCTTTAATAAAGTTTTATAACATTTGTTTGTCAAAAGGAGTTTAAATTTATACTCTAAACTCATTGATAAATTGGGATTCCTGGTTTGTAACGCGCCGTTATTGCACAAGCACATGATACACAGAAAGATAAGAGGATAATTAAAATCCAATTAAGTATTAAGAAAAACGGAAATCATATTATTGCAATGAAAAAGAATCTGAATACTAATCTATCTGACCAATTGCCAGACAATGATGAGACGGACAATCACCTGGAATACCCATTATATCCTGAAAGTGAAGATATCTACAATAGATTTAAGAAAGAGAAAGACATGGATCCTGAGGACATTTCCAAAGTAAAAAAATTAGATAAAAGTGATAAAGCCCGGACAAATATTGAGAAAGGTGTAATTAGGCTCATCATAGCCGAACCAGGCCCATACAGGATTCATCTCACCTGTCTCAGCGGACAGATCAACTTTTAAAATAACGGTATCCGGATTAGATTGATTATGGGGTATCCGGATTGCAATGTTGAAGCTCTCCATCATAATCAGCACTAAAACTAAACTGACAGCAAAAAATAGTGATGTCGTTCTCTTGATCATCTTTTTTCTGAATTAAAAATTTCGTAAAACAAGGTATGGTTGTCTTCAATATTTCTTTGCATATCATACTTCTCAAACTAATTGCCCCCATTACCCTGTCGGCTAGCGGGGAACTGGTTGCCTGCACATTTGGGTCCATATTTCTCTGTTCTAATCTGTTATTTGGTGCTCTTGTTCATCGTTACAGGAATTTTTTCACTGAAGTCAGGCAAGGGTGTTACCAGGTTGCCTACATCTGACCAGTCAGAATTCATGATACTCATAGAGAAAGACATGGCATCTGAATTTATTTTAAAGATTTCTCTTGAAATACCAAATTCCATTTTTATTGTATTGCCTTCCTTAACAATATAACCCGGTTTGATTGCTTTTTCATTATCAAAACCCATAAACGGCCACCCCGGGTCTCCATTAATTAAATCCACTTTACTGGGTGCAAACCATCCGCCATCCCATAAATTCCCTTCACAACCGTAATCTACACCCATTTCTTTCATGGAAAACCCTGTTGCAACACTATTGTCAACATCCATGTACACCCCAAAGATGTGATCAATTAAACCGGCATTTTCTGCTATTGAATCAAATTCGACATATATATAAATATAATTGGCATCATAATCGACTTTCCCGGTGTTGATTGTACCCTTGCCTGACAGCTGGAAATCGGTGTATAATACTCCGTTCCAATCGTCGAACGTCCCATCCTCAAGATTAACGACAGATGGTTTATCCACTCTGAGGATAGTATGGAAAATATATGATTTCCCTTCGAAAGATCCATTCATTGTAATTACATAATTACCTATTGCAGTATAAGTATGCTTCACAGAATCACCTGGAAAAACAGGTGAATCGTCTCCAAACTCCCATGAAATAGCTGTTGCTCCTTCCGTTGCATTGGCGAAGGTGACAGTCAGACCATCAAAATATGAACGGAAATCCAATGGTGGAGTGTCTTCGAGATTGTAGCTGCCCTCCTTACTGCAGGACGTAAATAAAAGCATTAAAAATGCAGCAATATATAATTGTGATTTTATAATGTATTTCATAATATTTAATATTATAGTTAGGGATACAAAGTTTGTTTGTACTGATCTCGCTTGATGGGATCGGATATATTAGCTCAGGATCATTGAGAATGAAAAAGAACCCCGCCTGCATCAAGTGCCCGGCTCACTTGACGGATGGCACACCATTATAACTGTCAAGATGAAAACCCCAGTAATTGCGTACAACATCCTTACCATTTCGTAAAAGGTCAAATATCCGATGTCCTTCAAAGGCAAGTTCAATTCTTCTTTCTTTAAGAACTACATCAACAATTTCATCACTTGTAATTGATGCATCATCATACAGGTAATCATCAATAACTTCACCTTCAGGAACAATCAGACGGTTTTCAAGCATCGTATTTAGATCAGCAACAGCATTCGGAACATCTCCTTTTTGGCAAATGCTTCAGCCCTGTTGAGATAGACTTCAGCAAGACGGAACATTACCGGAGAGCTCAGGGTAGGTGATCCGTCCTGTTCTGAAAACTTGCTGATATAGTACATATTGACTCCATTCTTAACAACCGCGGCATCTGTTACAATATATTTCCATCGCTGATCAATATCCACCATAGCTGGTTCCAAATCCCATATCTTCCATCAGTGAGGAAGTGGCTCCTTCTTCAGCCCAGCAATTGTTTCCGTTATAGATCATTGAAGCTACTGAACCCTTCAGCTGATCATCGACCAGGTTGAAGGGGATAAGCCATATACTTTCTGATCCTGATTTTGCAGAGGCAAAATATCCCGGGATAATTTTCAGCTGTTTCAAGCTCAAACATTCCGGAATTGATCACCATATCAGAATATATTATGCAGCTATCCAGTTCACCTTTATAAAGATAAACACGTGAGAGCAGTGCCCAGACTGAGTAGATACTTGCAAATTTATGGTTATCATTATTCCTTTCAGAGGGCATTTCCTCACTCATAAGCGACTCAGCCAATTTTCAGACTGCTGATAATGTATTTATATGTTTCTTCAAGGGTAGCTCTTGCCTTAGGCATATTATCCGACTTGTCTTCCCGGATGATTACACCAGGTTGCTGATTTATTGGCAGTCACTGTAAGGTTTAGCAAAAAAGCGGACCAGGTTATGGGTTGCATATGCCCGTAGAAAATAACTTTCTCCCTTTAAGCTGGTTGGTTAAAGGATCATCCCCTTTTAGGTCGGCCATTGATATTGCAACATTTGCTCCATAGACTATTTTATAGGACATTTCCCAGAAAGTAGTTTATGTTGGACTTTTCAGCAGTCCTGTCCTTATACCTGAAACTATTGATCAGGTCATCTTCCGTTTTATAGGCACAGACAATGTCATCGCTGGCAAAATCGCTCATCTGATAAAACTGACGGATATAACAATGACTACCATATCGCGATTCCTTAAAAATGGCATACAGTCCGTTAACAAGACTCGATAGTCCATCGGAGGTAGTTGTCATCTGCTCACTGGTAAGTGCATCCTGCGGTATAACATTCAGATCGCATTCTGTCAAGTGTAAATGCAATGAGCAGCAGGCCTGAATATTTTAATATCTTTTTCATATAGTTATTTTAATTATATTAGAATCGAATATTCAGACTTAAAAGATATTGCCTGTTATTCGGATATTTAAACTCTGCATATCCCGGAAGATTCCCATGGTCCCGGATCAATGGATACTTCAGGATCCTGTCCCCAGAAATTCGTAAAAGTATATACGTTATCAGCTGACAGTGAAACTGTCATGCCGCTGAGCTTTATTTTTGATATCACCTGCTTGTGGAAGTTCATAGGAAAGGGTAATATTTCTTATTTTCAGGAAGCTGCCATCGTCGATGAAACGGGTGGAAGGATCAAAGGAGTTTCTGGCATTCTGCGGAAGCGGCTTTGTTGCTATATCACCCGGTTTCTGCCATAGTTTATAGTCATCCCGCGGCATCATTACATTGAATTGGGTTTCATTCAGGTCATGATCGACATATCTTCTGAAATAATTGAATATTTTATTGCCCGATAACATAGGAGAAATTGCCTCTTAGGGATAAAGCCTTATATCTGAACTCGGTTGCAAATCCTCCCTGAAATTTGGGCATTGGAGTACCATATTCAATATATCTGGCATCCTGGTATTCATGAGTTGTTTCTCCGTTTTTGTCAACCCATAGCATTGATCCATTTGCAGGATCGATTCCATAAAATTCTTTTGCATACCATGAATACAGCGATGCTCCATTATGGTATACCTGCGTCACACCATAATTATTCGAGGTAATGATTGTATCATTCCCAAAACCCGACAGTTTATTCTTGTTAAAACCAAATGAGAAATCCAATTGACCAGTTGAAATCGCTTGATTTTAACAATAGCTGCCGTAAAGGCTTAACTCAACACCCTGATTCAGATCCTTACCAATGTTTTGCCATTGTGTTCTGAATCCGCCGGAAGGAGGCAAAGCTCGTTCAACCAGCAGATCTTTGGTCATGTTTCTGTAAAAATTCACTTCCAGATCGATTCTTTTAAACAATCCAATTTCAAGTCCGGCATTTAGCTGATCGGTCTGTTCCCAGGTCAGGTCAGGATTTGCCATCTGGGTTGGAACTGCTGCCGGTTGCCCGTCATATTGTGATGAAAAACTGAACATTTCCATATACCGGTATGGACCAATATCTTTCATCCCGGTTTTGCCCCAGCTGGCCTTCAGCTTAAGATTTGAAACAGCCGATATATTTTTCACAAAATCTTCATTGCTCATCAGCCATGCTGCTGATACACTGGGGAATCTGGCAGTTCTTTTATTCGGTGCAAATTGTGACGACTGGTCAATCCGGTAAGAAGCTGACAGGAAATATTTATCGGCATAATTGTAATTTACCTGTGAAATTAATGATTGCATTACTGACCTGGTAGGAGCACCGCTTATCAGGTACTGACCTGATGCAACCGATGGAACGCTCAGCCCTTCAGGGATACCCATGCCTGACCCAAAAATGTAATCATCATTTCCTCCCTGGGCTTCAAATCCGACCAGTCCGCTGAATGAATGACTGGTCCTTCAAAATTGAATTTCAGCAGATTCGTTGTTATTCCGCCATAATTAAAATTGCTCTGTGAACTTACATAACCGATGCCATAATATGACAATGTTATCTGCAGCTTTTGAATAATAGGTTTTATCCATTGCGGTAATAAGCGCTTAACCGTTTGTGGTGGAAAATGACAGCCATTCATATATTTTAATACTTCAGATCAAGATCATAATCGAAACTGAATGACTTATTGCTTAGTTCTGAATTTTCTGCTGCCTGAATCGGATTTATCTTGTCTTTTGACCATATATCCTTCAGCAGTTTTAAAACTTCGGGCATTGCCATTTTCATCGTACGGATCATCCCATGGCATGCTGGCATAGGCATAATAAATATTCATATAGTCAGCGCCCACGGTTCTTTGATCCGCTGAGGTTTATATTATTGGTCAGGGAGACTTTATCGGAAAATTTATAGGTTGTATTTGCCCGCAGGTTGACTCGTTTGAAATTGGAATTGATGAAAGTGCCTTCTTCATCGTAATAACTTGCTCCGATATAATAGGAGAGTTTATCACTCCTTGCCTGAAGATGACAGAAAATAATTCTGTACCAGGGCCGGTTTAAAAGTCTCAGCAAGCCAATCAGTATTTATATCCAGCAGTGATTCAGGTCTTGCCTCCTTGAATTTTCTGTCATCCACAACAAATGTTACGAGGATCGCGGAAAAATTCCCTGTGATAGTCATATAATGTTTTGCTGTCCATCATATTGACATTTCCATGATCGGCAACCCTGAATCCGGCGACTGCCTTGAACTCAAACTGCGGTTTATCGGACGTGGCTTTTTTTGTTGTAACCACCACCACTCCTCCATTGGCCTGTGATCCATACATTCCTGTTGCACCTGCATCTTTCAGAACTGTTATGGTCTCAACATCATTCGGATCAAAAGTTCCGCCGATAATTCCGTCCACGACATAGAGAGGACCCTGTGGTGCACTGAATGAGGATATTCCCCTGATGCGGATTTCAGAAGTTGAACCCGGTGCACCGGAACTGTTTATGACCTGTATGCCTGATACTTTTCCCTGAAGCATGGTTCCGATGTCATTGGAAGTAACATCCATCAGTTTATCGGATGAAAGTGTAGTCACGGCACTGGTAATTTCATTTCGTCTTCTTGGTACTGTATCCCATTACCACCACACTTTCAAGCGATGTAATTTCAGGTACCAGTGACATCATATAGTGGTTGTATTTGCCTACGGTTATTTCCTGGGCATTATAGCCGATAAAACTGAAATACCAGTACATCTTCGGCCTTCTGACAGAAATATTATATGAACCGTCAGATCCTGTTACAACGCCCTGATCAGTTCCCTTTAATCAGGATATTTACACCCGGCATTCCCAGGTTATCCTCGGAAGAGATTACTTTGCCTTTTATGGGGATTTGCCCATAGACAAATGAGCAGGTTGTCATTAATACTAATAACAACCCGGCTTTTTTAATTTGTCGGAAAAACAATTTCATAGGTGAAAAGGTTATATGAATCAGGGAAATTGAAATTTATGAGCATATCAAGTTATAATAAATTTATGAACTATTCTAAGTATGGTAAAAAATAACATAATGAACTGATGCAGCAAACTTTCAGACATAAGTTTTATGTTGATGTAGAAATCCCCATTTGGAGAATATCCTGGAATCCCGGGAAGTCAGAAGTGCCGCAAATAATTTAGTCCCTTTTTTGCCTTTTTTCCGAAATATTCATAGAATGGCTCAGGGCTCAGGCAGGTGAGTGAGACATTACATAACGAGCGTGTTCGCTCTCGCTCCCAGGTCAGTTTCTAATCTGATCCCAGTTGATTTTGAGCTCTATTTTTTTGGAAGAACCAGGTCGAATGAATCCAACTTTTGAACCCTCCTGCGGAATTGCTCTTCAGTACTGAATTTGGCATTCAGAAAATTGGAAAGGATCTCTTCGGCCAAGCTCAGCCCGATGATCTGTGCCCCTATGCAAATTACGTTGACATTATCATGCTCAACACATTGATGCGCCGAATATGTGTCATGACAGAGCGCTGCCCTGATGCCCTGAATCTTGTTGCATGCAATGGATGCACCTACCCCTGTACCACATACCATTATGCCCTTTTCCGCACGACCGCTCTTTATCTCATCGGCGAGAAGGAGTGCAATGTCGGGAAAATCGACGGGATCGGGAGTGAATGATCCAACATCCTTGATACTGTGTCCCCAGGACTTCAGTACATTTATGAGGGGGCTTTTCAAGGGAAAACCTGCATGATCACTGCCAATAACGATCTTTACATGATCAACACCTGACTGCTTTATTCCAAAAGCCGGAACTGTCAATAATGAGGCAGATATAATACCTGCCTTTTTCAGAAATTCTCTTTTTTTCATGATTTATTGTCTGAGTGTTCAACAGTTTACAAACTGTGTTAAATATACGGTATTAATTCATTTTTACCTGTCCTCAGCTATTTTGTACATTGATCCAAAAAAAGATTGTTTCGATCAAAGAGATCTTTATTCTCAAATAAAAAAAGGCCCCTCATGAAGCCTCTTCCTATTCATTTTTTAATTCAAAAATTATTTTTTGTTATAAACCATAGAACTATTTTATTCTATTTCTGTTTAATATGTAATTTGATATTATTCAGCAATTGTCAGCAGAAAAGATATCAGATTCAAATTCTAAGTTTATTTTATTAAAAAAGGTTAAAATGACTATTACGGTATTTTTCTCAATGATTTTGGGGATACTTTTGTTGTTCTTTGGAAGAAGGCTTTTCTGGCTTTTTGTGGGAGTGGCTGGTTTTATAGCAGGACTAACCCTTGTTCCGCAATTAATAAGCGGCCAGTCAGAACTGGCCATTCTATTGATAGCCATAATCGCCGGAATTATTGGTGCCTTCCTTGCCATTATGCTGGAAGGGTTGGCCATCCTGATCGCCGGTTTCCTGGCTGGCGGTTATTTAATGACTACATTAGTAGTTTCCATCGGCTTTTCTGTCTCAGCTGAACCTTCGGTAATTTACATCATTGGAGGCATTATAGGACTTCTACTGGTGGCTGTCTTTTTCGACTGGGCAATTATCATTCTATCCACGTTGCTGGGGGCTGAAATACTTATGCCGCTCCTGCACATCTCCGGCTCCGTTTATTGGCTGGTTTTCCTTGGATTGGTTGTTGTTGGTATAGCTGTACAGGCTGGTATCTGGCATCGTCGTTATCCTGTTCAACGTACATGGGGTCGTCGCCCCTGGTATTAATCCCAATCTCAACCCTTATTAAGGATGAATAAATTCTTTACAGCTCTCGAAAAGCTTATTGTTCCGGTATTTCTGGGCATTCTTGCATTTTATACAGCAAGGTCAGGGAACAAGATTTCGCTTCAGCAGACGCAATTGATTGAATTTCAAAATGCAAAAGAGGCTGAAGATTCTAAAAGACAGCTGGAGCTGAAATATCTTGAATTGTTTTATCAGGATATAAGCTCCGCGGATCCCGACAAGCAAACAAAAGCCATCGGATTACTGAGCCTGATGAATCCCGAACTGGGCCAACAATTAAGCGACTGGGTAAAGGAGTATGTCACCCTGAATCCGCAGTCCAAGGCGAGGATCGAGAGGTTAGATAACAGGATGTCAGGGAAGGAGGCTCTTAATGAGCCAGACGATGGATCAGATAAAGAACCTTCAAGGAAGCAGGCTATCGTTGATACATTAGCCAGAAGAATCATTGAAAGAGTATCGGATATCGCGATCGAGGACCTGGGTATTAATATTCCATTGTCCCATAGCCAGCGATCAAATGACCCTGTATTTAGACTTAAAAGCAAAAAAGTCGCTACCTATAAGTGCGAAATAAAAAGCCTGTCAGGTACAACTGTTTTTACCGGCGAGGGAAACGAAATAGTCTGGAATGGCACAGATTCCTCACAGAAAAAAGTTCCAAAGGGAGTATATAATTATGAGGTTGAGGCGTTGACCAACTCAGGCCAGAACGTAAGCAGATCAGGAAAGATCCTGATCATTTGAAGATTATGACTTCTGTTGCAGTCTCTTGCTTAATCTCAGATAAATAATAATTAGGATTTATCTTACGCAATATAAGACCAGCCTTGTCGGATCGGATCTGAGGGACCTGGAGCACCGGATTACCATGCCTTCTGTTCAAATTGCTTATATACATACCCTGAAATAATTCCGGTTTAAAAATCAGGTCAGATATTTTTGTTCTATATTTAAGGATTAAATTATTAAGACCTTTAAACAACCATGAAACAAACAAGAAGAGATTTTCTTAAATCAGCAGGTGCATTTACAGCAGGTGCATTTTTTATTCCCAACCTGATACATTATTCACCGTCGAACAGGTTAAATGTTGCAGTTATTGGCGTTGGCGGACAAGGCAGAGCCAACTGGAGCAGGCTGATTAATCAGAAAGATCCGAAATGGAACGAAAATATTGTCGCATTATGCGATGTTGATCATCAACAGGGCTGCTGATGGTTTTAAAGCTATGCCAAATGCCAGGCGCTTTAAAGATTTCAGGGTGATGTTTGACAAGATGCACAAAGAAATTGATGCTGTGATGGTCTGTACTCCTGACCATGTTCATTTCCCGGCAGCAATGGCTGCAATGGAGCTTGGCAAACATGTTATTGTTGAAAAACCACTTGCACACAATGTCTGGCAATTAAGAACCCTCCAGAAAGCAGCCAAACACTATAAAGTAATTACTCAATTGGCTAACCAGGGACATGCCACAAACGGTATTCGTCAGGTGAAAGAATGGTATGAAGCCGGAATATTGGGCAATGTTACCGAAGTAATAGCCTGGTTTGATGGACCAGCCTTTGGTAAAGGAATGTATTTCAATAAACCCGAAAGTTTTCCACCGGCAGAACAGCCTGTTCCTGAATATTTCGATTGGGATCTGTGGCTGGGACCGGCAGCATACCGGCCATACAATGGTGTTTATGCCCCAAAAACATGGCGTGGCTGGTTTGATTTCGGCAATGGTGAATTGGGAGACTGGTGTTGCCACACCCTCGATGCTCCTTTCTGGTCATTGGATTTGGGAATGCCTGATGTTGTTGAAACTGAGTTTAAGACACCTGTTCCTGATACCGGATTTGTTTCAGACCAGGCCATTATACGCTGGGATTTCCCAAAACGGGGAGATAAAGTTCCTGTTACCCTGCGCTGGTACGAAGGAGGATTGAAACCTGATAATCGTCCGGAATGGAACCTTAAAAATTTGCCGGGAAGCGGTATGATTATGGTAGGTGATAAGCATTGTCTTATGACAGGCGGTCGTCCAAATAATCCTAAAATTTTATTACCTGGCGAAGAATGGACTGAATTTCAGAAAAATCTGCCAGCACAAACAATCCCGAGAGTCTTTGAAGAAAATCCACAGCGCGAATGGATTGAAGCCATCAAAAACAATACATTGCCGGGTTCGAATTTCGATTATTCTGCAAAATTAGTGGAGATGTCCATCACAGGGGTATTGGCTCAAAGATTCAATACCCGCATAGAATATGATGCTGCAAATATGAAAGTTAGCAATCATCCTGAATTGGATGTTTATATTAAGGAACCTGTTCGTAAAGGATGGGAATACGGGGAAAATCTTTGGAAAAAATGATTTCGTTTGCATCCGGTACTTTCATCGGACTCATACAATAAATCATTACCAGTGAGGTTTTAGGAACTTCCAATAAATGTGGGTGCGAGAGTGAGAAAACAGAACGGGTGTGCTCGCTCGAGCTGATTAAAGATTGAGTGTGAGAGTGAGTTTTGAGGAAAAAGATCGAGAGTGTCCGTTCGAGCTTACTCGCTCTCACTCTCACTCTCACTCTCGCTCTTTTTCAGTACCCCCAACGGATAAAAGTTGCAACCTGGTAAGCGAGCTTTTGCTTAATAATACCTTATATCATAAATGACTTTCGTCATGTCCTCATCAAAAGATATTGTCGATCCAAGGTTTTCAGACTTACCATTCATGTGATCCCTGTTAATTCTGATCAGCAGTGGCATTAGGATTATCATGAACCATTGCTTCAAAAGGGTATCTTATAATTCCGGGAGTGTTGAAACCTACTCCCAGTTCAAGAAATACAGTCGATTTCCCTTCAGTGCCGGAGATGAATTTTCTATAATTACTCTCAGAAGTAAACCATTTACTGTCCTGAACAAAAATATTATCCTTCCGCAGATTGACTTCCATATTACCGCCACAAACAGGACATTGTGGAACCAGGAAGGAGGGTATCCTGCAATCTGTTGTTTCTGAAATCATTTGTACAACTATCTGTTCATTATAGTACAAACTATCATGGCAACCTTTTGCACACTGGAAATAGCCATAATTACCCTGTACTTCGAAAAATCTGGCCTCCTCAACTCCAGCTTTCCTGAACTGCCCTTCAACGTTTGTCGTGATAACAAAATAATCATGTGCAGAGACAAACTCCATTAGTGAAACATACAATTCCTTAACTGAAGTTTCATACAGATTCAGACTTATATGTCTTGCCCAGTATGCCCACTTTTCTTCCTGAGTTCTGAACGGATAAAAGCTGGAAGTGTAAAGGTCTTTCATCCCGTATTTCTCAATAAAAGGTTTAAAGTTCTCCGTAAACCTTTTGCCATTGTAATCAATCCCTGCGGCTGCTGATAGACCGGCTCCGGCTCCGATCACAAGTTTTTCTGCATTTCTAATTGCAGTTCCAGCCCTTTTAATTCTATCTGAGTATAATTCACTCATTTCTGACCGCACTCTAATATTTTACTGTAAATGGAGTAATCAATATCCTTAAAAACATTAAAAACCACTGCTTCGATCGCCGAATCAACAGACTGATCCAGATACTCCCTGACCGTTCTCACTGCGATTTCTGCTGCCAGCTGATTCGGGAATCTGTACTCACCGGTTGAAATGCAGCAAAATGCTATACTCCTCAGATTGTATTCACCTGCTAACCTGAGACATGAACGATAACAGTCAGAGAGTTCGTCAGCTTCCTTTTGTGTCACTCCTCCACTCCCAATTATCGGTCCGACTGTATGAATAACATATATTGCAGGAAGATTATATCCTGATGTTATTTTTGCTGAACCGGTTGGCTCAGAATGTCCCTGTTTCTTCATCAGTTCATTGCATTCCAGTCGCAACTGAATTCCTGCTGCTGAATGGATAGCGTTATCTATACAGTTATGTAATGGGACAAAACAACCAAGCATCTGACTATTGGCAGCATTGACAATTGCATCAACTCTAAGTCTTGTAATATCTCCCTGCCATAATTTCAGACGATCATACTTTGCGGATACCTGAACCTGGTCAAATCCAATTATTCCTTTTTCATGAAGCTGTTGTTGCAATTCCTCGTCTTGAGATTTCAGAAATTGTGTCGAAACTTCCTGAGCCGGACGGACATTCATCAATGAACGCATAAGTCGCCTTTTTTCGACTAATTCTGATGGAATGATCATATTACTGTACTGTGGATATTCTCCTTTTAAAAAATTCAGTAATGTATCGATGTTTTGCATGGCCGGTATTGATTACCCTAGTTTTTAATGAATAATCCCGCACCCATGTCAGAACCCAGAGTGCCAGGTATCAGATGCAAAAAGTTGCGTTTTGTCGGATCCTTTTCGATTTGCAGTGATCCGTCCTTTTTGATTATAACATCTTTGCCATAATTTAATCTTTTCGGATCGGTAGGTTCTCCATAACCAGATGCGCCTCCTCCCTTATTTACAAGTGAGTTGTACCCAACTACAATCGAATTAGATATAGTATAGGTTCTGTTTTCATCTCTCCCTGCTTCCCAGAAAACATTATTGTTGCTGACCACATTATTGTAGAATTTGAAATCATCCGCCACAGTCCACGACCAGACAGCAGCTCCATAGTTGTCAATCATTAGATTATGATGCATTTCGCATCGTTCAGCAGGTTTGTCAGAAAACCAGTATACAACTGCATCTTTGCACTGGTAAAATACACAATGATCAACTACAATTCCCTGTCCACTGGCTAATACACCAAGATGATTCGGAATAACAAGTTCATCACCAACAAACAGGCATTGAGTAATTCTCAGATCATCAAGATTTCTGCCTTCTCTTACAATCGGATAATTTCTTTTTACCATTCCTTCCTTTGGTCTTTCATGAACCGGCGTACCTAAGACCCGTAAGCCCTGAATTGTAACATAACTTGTTTCAATCTGGATACCGTATGAGGCCCCTCCAATCGGATCCTGCCTGCCGTTAGGCTTAAAATCAAGAGGCATTGTTGATACGATTACTGGCATCTTTCCGGGATTCCAGTCTTCATCATCCGGTAATATAGCTGCCTTGATAGTTAACCGCTGATCTTTTGAAAAATGCCAGTTTACCGGATGAAATGTAACAGTGGCTGCCAGACCATAAATTCCTTCTGAAAGGTAAATTGTGACCGCTCCTGTCCCGTTGGATTCATTTACCCTTCTTGCAGCTTCATTTAATGTTTTGACAGGTTGTTCCAGCGAGCCGGCGTTCTGATCATTTCCGGTGTTTGGATTAATGTAGATGTCATTTTTTTGCGCTGTAACAGCAGGACTCATTACCAATACTATAAGCATAATAATGATCAATGATTTGAAAGTTTTCATAAAGTAGATATTATTAAGTTTTATTGCAATTGTAAATTATGAATTTTTATATGCTCGAAAATCAATTTATTTACCCCAGCCCCAGGGGGAGCATTTTCTTATTATATTTGGTTATACCGGCAATATTATGCCGTCAGGACGGAATATGCAAAGAGGTATTTAACGAACCTTAAAGGTTAGAATTATTGATTATCAATTTTTTAGGCATCTATATTTAATAAATTATTTTAGATCCTTTGAAAGAGTAATAACAATTTTATATTATTACTCTCTATTTGAGTATAACATCTATTTTTGCACCACAAACTACATCTGTATGAAAGAACTTGATCTACAATTCCCCACATGCCCGATAAGAAATGTACTAGGCCGGTTTGCCGATAAATGGTCCCTGTTGATTTTATGTAATCTTCAGGGGAAAGACAAAATGCGATACACGGAAATAAGGAATGCCATACCCGACATTTCACAGAAAATGCTTACATGTACTCTGAAACAGCTTCAACAGGACAACCTGTTGAAACGAAAGGCTTATGCTGAAATACCGCCACGTGTTGAGTATTCGCTGACAGAACTCGGATCAAGTCTGATGCCGATTATCGGTCAGATGATAGAATGGGGGCAGATGCATTTTGATGAAGTTACAAAATAAGGATAGGTAGAGTACCCAGATCAACCGGATAGTTACTGACAATGAACTCGATGGCTCTTATCAGGCTGAATTTAAAAAAGCAGGCATTGATCTGTTGCTGGCGTGAATTAGTACTTTCTTACTCCCAATCTACTAATGGGCGGGCATGCCCGATACCCCATCGCTATTCTTGCAACCGGATAAAGAATCTGATCAGATCAATTTAGAGTTTTATCTTTTCTGGTTTTCAAGATTGCTCCTAAGCATGGGCTTTAGTTTATTCAAAGATACATATTTCTAAAAGAAGGATCATAAAATACCTATTAGTTTAAATAAGAAGGATCATAAAAACATATAAATATTAAATAATTTGCATCTTATAAGTAATAAACAAGCCAATAAAAACAGGAATCTACGGAGGAGGTCAGAAAAAAAGAAAGAAGTCGATTTTGACCAATCCAAGAGGAGGGAGCTCGCTATCCATTTAATCAGCTCAAACCCGTATCTGTTCATGTTTCTTTTCATTCATGAAGGACTCTGCAAAATGACTCGGATTCATTCCGAACTCCCGAATGAAGCATCGGCTAAAATATCTTGGATCAGGAAAACCGGATCTCCAGGAAATCTCACTCATAGCTAGATCCTTACGTGTTAAAATTAATTTTGCAGCATAATTAAGTTTGGCTTTCTTAATGAAATCAATAGGTTTAAGAGCAGTTACCTCTTTTATCTTTCGGTAAAGTGAAGACCTTGACATATTCATTTTTACTGTCAGATTCTCCAGGGTATAATTTTCATCTTCAAGATTTTCATAAATATTGTTGAGGCATTTTTTTATAAAATCACCAATTGGATTGTCTTTTGAATAAAGAAGATTCTTGAAAAATGGTGAAGGACAGAAAAAGTCCTTCAGTTTTTCCCTCCCTTCAATCAGGTTTTTAATATTAGATAAAAGCAGGAATTCATTAAAAGGTTTTGTAATGTATGCATCCGCCCCGATGTCAAATCCTTTAATTGTGTACTCCTGAGATTCAATAGCAGTAAGCAGAACTACCGGAATATGGCAGGTTGCCACATGCTTTTTAATCTCAATACACATTTGCATCCCATCCATGGCAGGCATCAGAATATCGCTTAATATCAGGTCAGGAATTTTGTTAATGGCTATTTGCAATCCTTCGATTCCATCCCTGGCTGTCAGAACTTTATAATATTTGCCAATAATGTCGGAAATAACAATTAATATATCGGGATTATCCTCAACAATTAATACTGTTTTTTCAAATTTTTGATTTAATATATTTTCAAGTCTTAAAGTATTTAATTCCTTTGCTCCTCCTTTTTTATCGTCTTTTTCCAGAAAGGTATGAAACTGGGGTATGGAGATGCAAAATTTTGTGCCCTTATTTTCTGCGCTTTCAACTATGATCTGGCCTCCATGCAGCTGAATAAGTTCTTTAGTCAAAGCCATTCCAATCCCAATCTTATCATAGTCATTTAAATTGTTAGAATTGTTGATTTTGTTGAAGCGATTGAAAAGGAATGGCAACTCCTTTTTCGAAATACCAATTCCAGTGTCCTGAACTGTTAAAATAACTTTTGCATCACAATTCTTAAGGAATACAGAGATAGTTCCAGAATTGTTGGTAAATTTAGTTGCATTGGAGAGCAGATTATACATAACTTTTTCTATGACCCCAAGGTCAAACTCGGCGTAAATATCTTTGTCAATTTCTTTAAAAAGTTTAATGTTTTTCTTATTTGCCTCTTCCTGGAATGATTCAAGAATGGTTTCCACAAAATGAGATATGTTTGCAGTGTAAAAAGTCAGGGGATATTTATTCTCATCAATGCTCCTGAATTTTAATATTCCATCCGTAAGGCGTGCAAGTCTTTCTGTATTTCGCTGGACCATTTTAAGCTTATTCTTAACGAATTCATTTCCTGAAATGTTCAGGATATCATTTATCGGATTTGTAATAAGCGTTACGACAGTTCTTAACTCATGAGACAGATCTGTGAAAAGACGGAGTTTGTTCTCTTTTGCCTCTTCAGCCACTATAAGGAGATGAAGTGAATCGTCACGTTGTTTTGTAATAATTTGATTCTGATGAATTATGGTTCTATTCTTTTCGTCTAATAGTTTGTTCATCCGGTTTTTATTTCTATATGAAATAAAAATAATGGTTGTCACCAGAATAAGAAGTATTATAGTTGAAATGGTCAGTATCAAAAAAGTATTTCTCTTGTACAGGATACTTGATAAGTCATTCATTTGTTCTCCCTGTTTATCTATCCTGTTTTGCTGATCCCTTATTTGCTGACCCTGAAGCCAGATGGTTCTCGCATTGTTCTGATCAATCCTGAAGGTATTCAGAGTTATATTCTTTTCAAAGACTTTTCCTGAAAGTACTTCAACCGCTAGCTGAATTGCTTTATCTCCACCTGTCGGGTATAAAATAGTACCATCAATATCTCCTTTAATAACCATGTTTACACCTCCATTGGGGGTGCTCATACCGTCTACCCCAATAATAAAAGTTTTAAGATTATGCTTTCTTGCAGATTTGGAAGCTGCTTTTGCCATAAAATCGTTATGCGCAAAAATCAGATTGAAATCAGAAAATGCCTGGAAAAGACTATCTGTCAGGCTAAGCGTCTTTTCCTCAAGCCATGATCCTTCAATTATTTTGGTTGTCAGGATTTTGGGATATTTATCCATAATTTCATGAAACCCTTTGGACCTTTCAATGGCCGGGGTGGATCCTTTTGATCCTGTTATCTCAAGAATTTTCCCTTTCTCTCTCAGTAATTCTCTTGCAAAATAACCAGCTTCCCGTCCAACCTCTAAATTATCAGCTCCGATATAAGCGGTATAGTTAATTGAATTAATTTTCCTGTCTATAACAATAACCGGTATTCCTTTATTAAATACTTCCTCGACTATCTGAGTAAGTTCCTCCGCTTCGTTGGGAGAAACAATCAGGAGGTCAATTCCTTGAGAAACGAGTTCCCTGATATCTATTATTTGTTTTTGACTATCGTCATTGGCATCTTTGATAATAAAATCAATATTAAATTCACGATAAAAGACAATTTCTCTCTGAATCTCATCAACCATTGCTTTCCTCCATTCATCAACCATGGTGCATTGAGAAAATCCTATCACAATTTTTTTTTCAAGTCTTTTATCATAGTTATATGAACAGCCAGTAAGAAGTATCAAACCTATTAAGAAGTATTTCTTCATTTCACATTCTTTTCCATTAGGTTTATATCACTTAATCTATCATTCCAGCAACAGAATAGAATAAAAACTTCATCCTTTATCTTGCAGTAACCTTTCAAACAAATCACTCACTACATTAATAAATATCGTTACCTAAAATGAAGAGGTGCCGGTTTTAATACCATAAAACATAAATCAGGGAATTAGATTTCAAATCTAAGAACATTTGGGATACTGGTTTAATAAATATTATATAGAATCCTATTTTAAATTTTAACACCAAAATAATAATAGATTTCCCACTTGATCCATCCTAAGATGTTAATGATGGTTTTTTCATACCATTCTGACCTGTTTTTCACACATATCAATTTAAACAGAAGCTGATATTTGTTTAATATATTTCTCAATTCGACGATGATTCTCATTTCAGTACGTTTGAAGCATCTAATCATTAAACTAACTACAAATAACCATATTTCTTCCACCTTAACTAATTAATCTATGAAAAAAAAATGTAAGAGTATTAGAGGATTGCTAGGGGGTGTTTTAATTCTACTGGGCTTGATGAATGCACAGATTCTATTGGCCCAACAGATTAACATCACTGGCAAAGTGACAAATGTCCAGTCCAACGAAGCTTTGGGTGGTGTTACAATAGTTGAAAAGGGCACAACGAATGGAGCATTGACAGATGCTTTCGGTAACTATTCCATCATAGTAACCAATACAAATTCAATCCTGGTATTTTCCTTTGTCGGATTGGAGTCTCAGGAAGTGGTTGTTGGAGAACAAAAAGTAATTGATGTCGCAATGAAGGAAACCGTAAGTTTGCTTAATGAAGTTGTGGTAACTGGTTATGGAACACAACGAAGATCTGATCTGACAGGCGCAATTTCAGTAGTCAAGGTTGATGAGACCAAAGACATAGCTACCGGAAGCTTATTGCAGGCCATTCAGGGAACAGTTCCCGGAGTGTATATTAGAACTACCGGTGATCCGGGTGGATCAAGTACTATTAATATCCGTGGGGTTAATACACTTGGTAATACAAACCCTCTTTATATTATCGATGGTGTGCCTACAATTGATCCAAATGTACTCCAGAACATGAATCAAAACTCAATAGAGTCAATGCAGGTTTTAAAGGATGCATCAGCAACATCTATATATGGATCTCGCGCATCTAACGGAGTCATTATTGTAACCACTAAATCAGGAAAAGGTGGCATAAATGTTGAACTTCGCTCAAGCTATTCAATTCAGAAATTTGTGCGGAGATACGATGTTTGTAACACCGACCAATATGGCAGAATACTTTGGCAGGGTGCAATCAATGACGCTTTGGTCGCTAATGATGCCCTGTTTAATCCTGGTGTTGCAAATCATAATCCTAATAATGCATTGTTTAATTACGATTGGCACAGGGATGCCAATGGTGCTGCAATTTTAGATGGTGTGCGTCCGGTTCAATATTTAGGTTCAACGCTTCTTCTTGGGTCTGCCACACCGACTGAATACGGAAATGGTAATCCACTTTATCCTTCAGCAAATACTAATTGGCAGGATGAGGTGTTTCAAACAGGGTTGATCTCTCAAAACAGTTTGACTTTGTCGGGAAGTACTGACAGAACAAGCACTCTGGTAGACTTAGCTTATTATGATGAAAAAGGTACAATAATCACGACTGGTTTCAAAAAAGTAAATCTGAGAGTAAATAATTCTATAAACTTCTTTAACACAAAATTGAAATTTGGAGAAAATGTAATGATTACAAGGACATCCTATGTACCTACTCCTGCTGACGCTGCAAGATCAGTCATTGCTTTATCATCCGATATTATTCCGATGATGCCCGTTTATAAAACAGATGGGACATTCGCAGGTCCTCTTGGTGCAGGATTTTCTGACAGGGCAAATCCGGTTCATATGGCTGATGTTAATAAAAATAACAGAAATCTCAATAATGGTTTATTCGGAAATCTTTTTGTGGAAATCAAACCGATTAAAAATCTGTTATTCAGATCCAATATAGGTCTTGAGTATGGGTTATCCAGAGTAAATGTATATTATCCAAAGTGGCAGGAAGGATCTCTTGGTAATAGTACAAACTATGTAAATCTTAACGAAACAGAAAGTTATAACTGGACATGGTCAAACACATTAACATATCAACTCGTCAAAGGCAAGTCAAGAGGGACTGTAATAGTTGGTACCGAAGCAATCAGTAATCTTTCAAACTCGCTGCAAGCCAAACGGGAACAATTTGCAGTTGATGACCCGGACTTTTATTATCTCAATGCCGGTACTGGTAGTCAAACGAATGGGGGATCAGGTAGTGCAAGTAAGTTATTGTCCTATTTTGGTAACGTTAATTATATTTTTGACGATAAGTATATGTTAACAGGTACAGTACGCTATGACGGATCATCAAGGTTTGGTCAGAATAACAGGTTTGGATTATTCCCGTCTGTTGGAGCAAGCTGGGTAATTAACAAAGAAGAATTCATGAAAGTGATAAAGTTAATATCCAATCTTAAGTTAAGAGCTGGTTTTGGTGTTGTAGGAAATCAGGCAATTGGAGATTATTCCAGGTTTCAGATTTGGAGGCCCGATTATGCTGGAGTAGTAGGATTCTTTGGAGGCTCCGGTGGAACTGCTTACGACATTAACGGAGTGGATACTGGCACTTTACCTTCAGGTTTTAGATCTACCCAGGCTGCCAACGATAATCTTAAATGGGAATCTACCAGCGAATTAAACCTTGGAATTGATTTTGGTTTAATGGACCAAAAAGTCACAGGAAGCTTCGATTATTTTTCACGCGAAACCAGGAATATTTTAACTACTCCTCCAATTCTTGGAGTTATGGGTGAAGGTGCAAGCCAGACGGTTAATGGTGCTACCATGAAAAACAAGGGATGGGAAGCTACTTTAGGTTATTCAGAAAAAGCCGGGGATTTCGGTTATTATTTAAATGTCAATTTATCACATTTTGCTGATAAAATCACTTATTTGCCACCTTCAGTTGTAAGAAATTATGTCGGAAACACCGAGCAAACCATTATCGGTCATTCTCGCACATCCGTTTTCGGTTATAAGACTGATGGCTTGTTTCAGTCACAGGCTGAAGTAGATGAATGGGCATCACAACCTGGTAAGGGGATTGGCAGAATCAGGTACCAGGATCTTAACAATGATAGCAAAATTGATCAATTGGATCAGACCTGGCTTGGAACACTCAATCCAAAATTGTTATATGGTGTCTCAGGAGGAATTTCTTATAAAGGCTTCAGTCTGAGCTTTTTTGTAATCGGTGTGCAAGGTGTATTGGTAAACGACACATATAAGTGGGAGAAGAATAGTTTTCTAGGTAGTGTTGCAGGTATGAATAAAGGTCCATCTTTGTTGAATGCCTGGACCCCTCAAAATACAGGTTCAACTATTCCGATGCTTTCTTTCAATAATAATAATAATGAAACCCGCAGTTCAGATTATGCAATTGTAAACGGATCTTATGTTAAACTTCAGACATTGCAGTTAAATTATGACCTCCCTCAAACTGTTCTTAATGTTATCAAACTAGCATCTGTAAGGGTGTACTGTTCAGGTGAAAACCTGCTGTTATTATTTCCGAAAAAAGGTACGTCTGCCTTTACAGGACCTGATCCGGAGACACCATCAGCAAACTTTGGTGGCTATCCAAGACCTGTAAAATTCACTATTGGAGCCGATATCAAATTTTAAGTTTATTGATGAACCATATAATTATACAATTATGAAACAACATATATTCAGACTTTCGCTACTAATGGCATTGCTGATGCTAATGTCATGTGAAAAATCGTTTCTTGACGTTTCTCCCCTGGGAACAGTTTCGGAGGAATCGCTTACAACTCCTACAAATGCTGACGCTCTGGTTATCTCTGCTTATGCCTTCTTATCAGAGGCCTCTTTTGGAGCCAATTTTGATGACTTCATATTTGGAGCCATTCGCTCCGATGATGCTTATAAAGGTGGAGCCGGACCAGGCGACGTAGGTAACTGGCATCCGCTTGAGTTATATAACACTATAACTCCTGATAACGGTGTTTTAGCTATGTGGGGGGGCCTTTATACCAAGATATCCAGGTGCAATAAAGCCCTTATAGTGCTCAATAAACTTACCGATGAACAAATGCCTCTGCGTCAGGTACGTATCGGGGAAATGCGTTTTCTAAGGGGCCATTACATGTTTATGCTGAAAAAGCTGTTTAAATATCCGGTTTATTTTGATGAAACAGTGTCACTTGATGATCTGAAAAAACTCTCTAATAAAACTTACACCAACGATCAATTATGGGACAAAATAGCCGAAGATTTTCAATTTGCATATGATAAACTTCCTGAAAATCAATCACAAAAAGGTAGAGCTAATAAAGAGGCAGCTGCCGCCTACCTCGCTAAAACCAGATTATACCAGGCCTACGAACAGGATGAGAACAATAATGTAACAGGTATTAATCAGGCAAAACTCCAGCAAGTAGTGACTTTGTGCGATGCTGTTATCAATTCCGGTAAATATTCATTGTTTGATAATTTTGGGAAAAACTTCACTTATGGTTACGATAATGGAGTGGAGTCTATTTTTGCCATTCAGTACTCTATCAATGATGGTGTCGGAGTTGGCAAGCTTGATATGGTTCATTTGCTTAATTATAACATGGCCCCGGGTTATGGTTGCTGCTGGTTTAATATTCCTAGTCAGGCTCTGGTGAATTCTTTCAGAACCGTCAACGGACTTCCCGGGGATAACAGTGTAACTATGCAAAATCCTGCAGACTTTCAGACTAATACTATAGACCCAAGACTTGATCATACAGTAGGTATACCTACACATCCTTTTAAGTACACACTTAATTTTGTTTACTCTACTACATGGGCAAGAACTCCTTCGGTTTATGGCAATTATTCTTCGATGAAAGAAACCCAGTTACCTACCAGTCCATCATTTAAAGCAGTTGGTCCATTTTTCGGATCATCAAAGAATCAGGATATCCTTCGTTATGACGATGTTCTCCTTATGAAAGCTGAAGCTTTAATTGAGCTTGGACAGCAAGATGCTGCACTTCCTCTGATAAATCAGATAAGGACAAGGGTGGCAAACACGGACTGGCTGAAATTTGCGGACAATACCACATTTTCAAATTACAATATTGCAGCATATCAGGATGGAGTCAACTGTACCTGGACCCAGGCTTTTGCCAGAGAAGCACTGAGAACGGAAAGAAGGCTTGAATTTGCCATGGAAAGCCCTCGTTTCTTTGACCTGGTTCGCTGGGGTATTGCAGCTGAGACACTGAATGGATATCTTAATACTGAGAAATCATTACGCTCATATCTGACAGCCGGTAACTTTAGAAAAAATCAGGATGAGTATCTGCCAATACCTAATACAGAAATTACATTATCCGAGGGACTTTACATTCAAAATACAGGAACCTGGTAGATTAATCCGAATATCAGAGTATCTAAGTATCTGATTATATGAGCATGGTGTCTGTGATTTTATTTTCAAAGCATCATGCTCATTTTCTTAAGTCTTTGCAAATTATCTGTCAATTGGGGCATGGTTTCATAAATAATAATAGTATCAAAATGAATAAGAAATATCTGTATTGGATAATCTTCGTTGCCATTAACGGCGGTTTGCTTTTCGGATTAAATATGGCCGGAATATCAGGAGCAGTTGATATGATAAAAGGTGAATTCACGCTAAGCGACAGCGGTTTGGGAACAGTCGCCGCGCTTTTAACCATAGGTTGCTTAATCGGCGCGCTTTTTACTGGAAATTTCACCGAAAAATTTGGCAGGAAGAATGTAATGATCACAACTGCAATCTTATACATAATTTCCGCTTTAGGTTGTTCTTTCGCGGGTTCATCAGTAATGTTGATAATGTTCCGGTTACTTTCCGGCCTGGCTGTCGGCGCAACATCAGTGGTGGGACCGATGTACATTTCAGAAATATCTCCGGCACATAGTCGTGGAAGATTGGTATCGATGAACCAGTTTGCCATTACTTTTGGCATTTTACTGGCCTATGTGATTGATTATTCACTGATTGGGTTTGGGGAAAACAGTTGGCGCTATATGTTAGCAATACCAGCCATTTTTGGGACAGTATATCTGATTTTTCTTTTAACATCACTTCCTGAAAGTCCTCGTTGGTTATTGTCTGAAAATAGAAAGGAAGAGGCTGTAAATGTGATGAAGAAAATTGGCGGACAGCAACTTATCGATGATGAATTGCCGGAAATGGAAAAAATCCTTTTAATTGAAAAAGCCAAAGAAAAAATTCGTTTGGGAGACATCTTCAAAGGTAAAATGGGGAAAATTGTTCTTATTGGGACGTTGATAGCCGCTTTTCAACAAATTACCGGTATCAACGCTGTTATTATGTTTGCTCCAAACATTTTTCAGTCAGCAGGTTCAGCAGCAGTAGATTCCCTGATGTTATCAGTGATAGTCGGTTTGGTAAATTTCTTTATGACAATAATTGCTCTTTGGCTGGTTGATAAAAAAGGCCGTAAGACTTTATTGCTTTGGGGTGCAGCCGGCATGATTATTTCATTGGCTTATTTAAGCTTTGAATTTACAAAACCTGTCCAAAACGGTATAGGTGTGTTAATCGCTTTATTAGTTTATATTTCCTTTTTTGCCGCTTCTTTCGCTCCTGTTATGTGGGTAATCATTTCTGAAATATATCCTAACGGGATCAAGGGTGTGGCCATGTCATTTTCCACAGCCGTAAGCTGGCTATGCACTTTCCTGACAGTTTATTTTGCGCCAGTTATCCAGGGCACTTTGGGATTAAATTATTTATTCGGCATATTTGGAGTTTTAAGTATTTTAGCATTTATATTTGTTAGAATCTGGATACCGGAAACAAAAGGTAAAACACTGGAAGAGATCGAAATACAACTTGGTCTTAAAGATTAAATTATTATGAATAAAAGATATAAAGTTGCAGGAATCGGAGAAGTACTATGGGACCAATTGCCGCATGGGGATGTATTAGGAGGAGCACCTGCAAATGTTGCATATCATGCCGGTCAGCTTGGAGCCGAAAGTTATATTATAAGTGCTGTTGGGAATGATAAATTGGGCAATGAAATTATTTCCAGATTATCAACAAAAAAAATTAATCTGTTAATCAGCAGAGTAACTTACCCTACTGGTACTGTTAAAGTGACTCTCGATGATAAGGGAGTGCCTGATTTTGTTATAACCAAAGATGTGGCCTGGGATTATATTGAACTCAAAAACGATACTATAAACCTGGCCAGACAACTTGATGCCAGTTTGCTTTGGGAGTCTTGCGCAAAGAAATACTGTATCGCATTATGCAATTGTAAAACTTCTGGATCTTGTTCCCTGGAAGGCTCTTAAAATATTCGATATTAATTTACGACAGAATTTCTATGATAAACAATTGATCGATGAGTCCTTAAGGAACTCCAATATATTGAAAATTAATGATGATGAACTTTCGATTGTTTCAAAATTATTCGGGTGGGAAGGAGATGAAGAATATTTATGCCGGAAATTATTAGATAACTATGAACTTAAACTGGTTGCCTACACCTGCGGAACAAAGGGCAGCTATTTATTTAGCAAAGATGAAAAGTCTTTTCTTAATACCCCGATAGTAAAAGTTAGGGATACGATAGGAGCAGGAGATTCTTTTACAGCAGCTTTAATGATTTCATTACTTAATGGCAATACATTAGTCAAATGTCATGCGTTAGCTGTTGAAATCTCCGCTTTTGTATGCGAAAATGATGGCGCTATGCCAGAATACACAACAGAGCTACGTAAAAGAATCAATAGTTCCCATCCTAACACCTCTGGAAACATTTAAAGACACACAATGAGAAACAATATGATGCGGTGTATTCTTTTGTCAGCAATGATGCTGCTAATGTCATCTGTTACTGATGCTCAATCCAATAAAGTTCCGCCATTTAAAATAATTCAAGCCGACGGCAAAGTTTTTTTCGCCGGAAATTTGCCTTTGGGTAAACCGATAGTAATTATTTATTTTTCACCGGATTGTGAAGATTGCCAGCAATTGACAATAGAACTATTAAAACGGATAAGTGAATTAAAGAACACATCGATTGCTATGATTACATCCCAGCCTAAAGAAATGGTTAAACAATTTATATTTAAATATCAGTTAGATAAGTATTCAAACATATTTATAGGCACTGAAGAGGACTCCTATTTCGTCGGGAAATACTACAAAGTTGGACAACTTCCATTTATGGTATTGTACAATAAAAATGGAGATTTAATAAAGATTTATAATAAAGAAATAAGTATTGAGGATTTGTTAATTCATCTCAGAGCTCTTTAGGAATGTGAGCTGGGGGAAACAGGATCACCTGAAATTTATTATGAATAAACTTTAATTGGATAGTTAATTGGCAATTGGTTAGTTAGGGTTCAAAGGGAGGATTTTAGCACCTGGTTTGTCAGGTAATTATCTTCCTCCCTTTTTTAAGATTTTTCAACTTATCATAATGTTGCTAATAAAGAAATTGGAGACTAATAAACTTAAAATAATTGTCGAGTTACTTATTGTGTGAAGAAAAAGAAAAGTAAAGTAAGATATCAATTATTAAATTGGTTCATTCTAAAGAGAGTTTTAAACTAGATTGTTTTAAACTAATAAATTATAAAAATGATAGGAAATAGAAGATCAATGATTTTAGTAGGTTTTTGCCTGTTTATGTTCTTTTCTTTGGATGTTATAAGCGGACAGGATAATCCAACCCGGCAGACTCAGGTAGCTCCCAGGCCTTTTCCCCGAATGGGATCACGTATTACTTCTCCTGAGATACAACCTGATAACAAGGTTATCTTCAGGCTATATGCACCGAAATCTGAAAGTGTAGCTTTAAGCGGCGAATGGATGTCCGGTGCTGTACCCAGAGAGTACCTCGTAAGGAATGATACGGGTTTATGGAGCACTACATTAGGTCCCTTACAGCCTGAATTTTACGGATATACATTCATTGTAGACGGAGTAACTGTTCTTGATCCGTCAAATCCTCAGATTAAACGAGATGGAGTAAGAAATGCAAGTGTATTGCTGGTTCCGGGTAAAGAATCAGATCTATATTCTGTAAAAAACATTCAACATGGAACATTATCCCAGGTCTGGTACGAATCGCCAACTTTGAGTTTAATCCGAAGAATGTATATTTATACACCTCCTGGTTATGAGGATAGTAAGAGCAGGTATCCGGTATTGTATCTTCTGCATGGCGGTGGTGGAGATGAGGATGCCTGGACGACTCTTGGAAGGGCTCCTGTAATTCTGGATAATCTGATAGCCCAGGGTAAGGCAAAACCCATGATCATTGTAATGACTAATGGTAACGCCAACCAGGCAGCAGCACAGGGCGGTTCGCCAGTGTTACCGGCCCAGGAAGTCAGACCCACTGCTGCAACGGGCGGAATAACAACAACGGGCAGATTTGAAGAAAGCCTGGTAAAAGATGTGGTCCCTTATATTGAAAGCCATTATCGGGTACTAAAAGACAAAAATAATCGTGCTATTGCCGGATTATCTATGGGTGGAGGTCATACACAAAGAATTACTCTTACAAATCCTGATATGTTTGCATATATCGGGATATTCAGTGCCGGGACCAGAAATGTTACTGAGGAGCTTGAGAATCAGTTCAAAGTACTTAAATCTAAGAATCCTAAACTATATTGGGTAGGATGCGGCGTAAACGACCAGTTGGCTTACCAGGGATCCAAGACTCTGGCAGAGTTGCTTAAAAAAGATGGATTTAACTTTGTATTTCGTGAGACTCCCGGTGGTCATACATGGGCCAACTGGCGCATATATCTTTCAGAAATGGCTCCTTTATTATTCAAATGATAACTAAAATAGAAACTTACCAAAATGAAATCAGACAGACGTAAATTCATCCAGACTATGGGAGCCGGGACGGCCGGACTCACGATAGGCACTAGTGCTCTTTCGGTTTCGTCCTGCACATCCTCTTCAAACAAGAAGAATGAAGAAGACGGTCAGATAATCTTTATTGGTGATAATATTGCCATTGCCGAAACAACTTACGGGAAAGTAAGAGGATTTATCCATAAGGACATTTATAATTTTCTGGGAATACCTTATGGAGCAAATACAGAAGGAAAGAACAGGTTTATGCCTCCGCAAAAACCTGAACCATGGACAGATATATATCCTGCTGTTTATTGGCCTAATGCAGCACCTCAGTTAACTGGATAATTTTTATCAGCAGAGACAGATATCTTGCCTTTACAGATTACTGGCATTATGATGATGTTAGTGAGAATTGTCTTGGAATAAATGTCTGGACTCCTGGCTATAATGACAATACAAAACGTCCGGTAATACTGTGGATTCATGGAGGAGGATACACAAGCGGCAATTCTATTGAGCATCCTGAATATCATGGTGAGAATCTGAGCCGGAAAGAGAATGTGGTTTTCTGTTCTTTGAATCACAGGCTGGGTCCCCTGGGCTTTTCAGATTTCTCCGGTATAGGAGGTGAGAAATATGCTGCATCAGGAAACGTGGGTATGCTGGATATTGTAGCCGCCCTGGAATGGATACGTGATAACATATCAAATTTTGGCGGAGATCCAAATAATGTAACTATTATAGGTCAGTCAGGCGGAGGAGCAAAGGTGTGTACCCTGACAGCTATGCCCTCTGCAAAAGGTCTGTTTCACAGAGCCGTAGCACTTAGCGGATCAGCCCTGAAAGTGGGAGAGAAGAGTAATTCTGAGAAACTTGCCTCATACATTTTAAAAGAAGCAGGTTTAACTCCTTCTCAGATAGATAAATTACAGGAGATGCCCTGGAGGGACTATTACGAATTGACCAGAAAAGCAGGTATGAAACTGAGGGAGGAAACCGGAGTAACAGGTATGATGGGAGGATTTGGTCCGGTTGCAGACGGAATCTATGTAAAACAGCACCCCTTCTTTCCGGAGGCTTCGGATTTAGCCTCGGATATTCCCATGATAGTTTGCAGCACATTCTATGAAAGATCTCCGAGTGCATTTGACTCTTCTCTTGAAAACATCTCACTTGACAAAGCAAAAGAGCTTTCTAAAACGACGAGAGGGTTCGGACCTGCACTGGGGGAGAATGCTCCTGCGATCATTGAAGCATACGCAAAGAGTTTTCCCGACAGGAAGCCAATAGAAATTCTTGCAATGGTATTGAGTAACAGAAAGAACGCAATAGAATTATGCAATGTAAAAGCCAGACAGACAGCCCCTGTATTTCTGGCGTGGTTCGGCTGGAATCCTCCTGTATTTGACGGCAGGTTGAGAGCCTTCCATACAATGGATATTTCATTCTGGTTTTATAATACCGATGTTCAGATTTCTCATACGGGCGGTGGTGCAAGACCAAGGAATCTGGCAGCAAAGATGTCAGGCTCTCTGGTGCAATTCATGAAAACCGGTGATCCAAATGGTGGCGGACTTCCTCAATGGCCCAAATACACAACGGCAAATGGAGAAACAATGATTCTGGATGATGTAAGTAAAGTCCAGAATGATCCTGACCGGGAGGCAAGAAAGTCTTTGCCTGTTTAAAATTATCATCTCGTTTCCATGAGGATGTCTTTTAGAAAATAAAAATAAAAAGATATGAAGAATGTAATAAGATCAAGAATACTGCCCAGTATTTATACTATGTTATTTCTCTTATTATCTGGCATGCAGGTATTTTGCCAGGTTTCAAAAGAATATCTCCTGAAGCGTGAAATAAAAATCCTTAAAGGGCAAACCCTTTTAAACCTGCCGGTTAACAATTCTGATCGGATGGTAAGAGCAACAATAAGTGTGGACGGGAAACCACTTGATCTTTTTACTATCAACCTGGCTGAGAAGAACCCTGAGTTCTGGACATTTTTTGATGTTTCTGCATATCAGGGAAAAACAATAACTATTGAAATAGCAGATGCACCCAACAGATTTCCGGGTCAGAACCCTCCGAACGTGAGCATACCTTCCGAAATACCAACGTTAAATTCAAAGGGATTGAATAAGGTTTTTGCAGATTCAAAGTTTCCCGGACAGGATAGCCTTTATATAGAAAAGGGCAGACCTCAGGTTCATTTTTCTGCGCAACGGGGATGGATTAACGATCCAAACGGACTTGTTTATGACGAAGGAGAATATCATATGTATTTTCAACATAATCCTTATGGCTGGCAATGGGGTAATATGCATTGGGGGCATGCTGTAAGCAATGATCTTATCCATTGGCAACAATTAAAGGAGGCGCTTTATCCTGTCATTGAAAAAAATGCTACAGGACGTGGCGATGCAGCATTTTCCGGATCAGCTGTAGTAGACCCCGAGAACACATCAGGTTTCAGGAAAGATGAAATAGATCCCATTATTGCAATTTATACCAGCACGGGAAGAGGAGAGTGTTTAAAAATGAGCTATGACAAGGGACGAAGCTTTGTTGATTATGAAGGAAATCCTATTCTGAAACATAATGGCCGTGATCCGAAAGTGTTTTGGTATGCACCCGGCAAGCATTGGGTAATGGTTGTATGGGAATCAGGCATAACCAAAAAGATTGGTTTGGGACAAGAGGTGTCACTTCGGCAACACTCAATTTATACATCTCCCGATTTAAAGAATTGGACATATCAGTCGGGCATTTCAGGATTTTATGAATGTCCCGAGCTCTTTAAGCTTTCTGTTGAAGGTGAACCAGGCTTGTCAAAATGGGTGATGTATGATGCAAATGGCCGCTATGTGGTAGGTGATTTCAATGGTAAAAAATTCATAATTGACCAGGATTTTACCAGATATGAAAACGGCGGTGGCTATTTCTATGCATCCCAGACTTTCAATAATAGTCCTGATAGCAGGAGGATTCAGGTGGGTTGGGGACGTAATATAACAAATCCAGGAATGCCCTTCAATCAGGCACTATTGTTTCCGTGTGAACTGAAGCTCAGGAAAACACTTAATGGTTATCGCCTGTGTCCAACCCCTATTCGTGAAATAAATACTCTTCATCAGAACTCACAGGTAATTACAGACAAGGTTATTCAGACAGGACAAAGTGAAAGTATTACTGTAAAAGGAGATAATCCTATACATGTTATCGCTGAATTTGAAAGAGGTGACTCCCCGATTACCCTTAATATTCTGGGCTATGAGCTCAGACATGACAATGAATGGATATTTGCAACAACTGCTCCAGACGAAGGAAAAGTAAAAATTGAAGCCCCGGCCGGCCCATTTCCTGCACCAACTGCCTCAACGCCGGTAACATATGTACCTGGTTCTGACATTTTTAAAATTGAAGCAATAGTTGATAAGAATATCCTGGAATTTTATGTGAATGATGGTGAATTGTATTATGTAACAGCATTTAATGGGGGAAAAACCAATAAGATCGAAGCATTAGTTCCAGGTAGCAGAGGTCCCGGTGGCCCTGGCTTTGGCGGTGGTAATCGTAAGTTAAATCTTAAAAAGATGGAGGTACATGAACTCAAATCTATTTGGAATACTGAGAACAATTAGTCAGGAGGGTAATGATGTATGTGTTGTTGAATCCGTTGGAAGGGAAATAAATGTTTAATATACAACCCATTATAATGAAGTACATAAATATTTTAATTGCGATGTTTGTGCTGTTTTCCACTAGCTCTGGCTTCGCGCAGCAGCCAGAGCCGATAACAGTTGAGAGCGGATTGTTACAGGGAATATCTGAAGACGGGTTGACTGTTTATAGAGGTGTCCCCTTCGCCGCACCCCCTGTCGGTAACCTCCGATGGCGAGCCCCTCAGTCTGTTGCGCATTGGGAGGGCATACGACAAGCCACCAGGTTTGCCCCCGGTCCAATACAGGGTATGAAATTTGCTTTCGGAAATAGCGAGGACTGTCTGTATTTGAATATCTGGACACCTGCGAAATCAGCCAGTGAACGCATTCCAGTGCTTGTTTGGATCCACGGCGGTGGATTCAATATGGGGTCCGCCTCCGAAGCGATATTCAGCGGAGATAGTCTGGCCAGAAAGGGAGTAGTGTTGGTCTGCATCTCATACCGTGTTGGTCAACTGGGATTTTTGACACATCCGGAGTTGAGCGCCGAGAGCCCGAATCATGTTTCTGGGAATTATGGTTTGCTTGATATGATAGCCGGACTAAAATGGGTGAAGGAAAATATCGCTGCTTTCGGTGGCGACCCGAATAAGGTGACGATTTTCGGTGAATCGGCCGGTGGCATTGCCGTTAGTATGTTATGCGCATCTCCCCTGGCCAAAGGACTATTCCATGGCGCCATCTCGGAAAGCGGCGGATCGTTTGGACCGCCACGGCCCACCCTCTTTCCGGGCGAGAATATGAAACGACTTTCTGAAGCGGAACGTGACGGTGAAGCTTACGTCAAGAGCGCGGGAGTTTCGTCTGTAGCGGTCCTGCGGAAGATAAGCGCCGACAAACTACCCCCAATCCGGGGACTTGCATGGCCGATTATCGATGGATGGGTGATTCCCGACGATCAATACAAACTCTACTCGGCTGGTAAATACAATGACACGCCAATTCTCGTTGGCTACAATTCCGACGAAGGTGCGAGCTTTTCACCACCGAAAACCCCGGAGGACTATATTACCGGCGTTAAGGCTCGTTACGGCAAATATGCAGATGACCTTATTAAAGCCTATCCCGTTGGCTCGGACATAGTACCGAAAACCGCGCGTGACCTTACACGTGATGCGGCATTTGGCTGGCATACCTGGATTTGGGCACGGCTTCAGTCACAGGCTGGAAAATCCAAGGTTTTCTATTATTGTTTCGATCAACACCCGGAATATCCGGAAGGCTCGCCCCGGGCCGGTTATGGCTCACCGCATGGTCAGGATGTGGCTTATGTCTTCATGCATCTTGATGCCTCGAAACCTGAGACTACAAAGACGGACCTGGTGATCTCGGAAGCTATGGCTACTTATTGGACCAACTTTGCCAAGTATGGCGATCCCAACGGCAAAGGGGTTCCTGCCTGGCCAACCTTCAGCGATACAAACCCCGTAGTGATGTACTTCAGCCAAACACCGCACACGGGTCCGGTGCCCGGCGCCGAATCACTAAAGGTACTGGATGCCTATTTCGCGTGGCGGCGAACGCCGGAGGGAGAAGCGTGGGCAAAGTAAACTAATTAGATAAAATAATGAAATGTAAAGCTGTTATTATCCAGTGTATTATCATTGTTTTGTTTGGATCTAATACATCTTCCGGACAGGCTGACAAACCACCTTACATTTCGGCGGTTCCAAAATATACTTTTTCTAAGACGCTGGCCGGGCAGGAGCAAGAGCTTAAAGCTAATCCAATGGTAAAACATTTTGCTGACTCTCGCAAAAAACTGTCCACCGATCGTTATCGTCCGATCTATCATTTTTGTGGGCCGGAAGGTCGGATAGGAGATCCTAACGGATTATGTTTCTGGCAAGACAGCTGGCATCTGTTCTATCAGGGCTTTCCGTCTGAAGACAGACGGCAGCATTGGGGCCATGCGATCAGCACTGATCTGATTCACTGGAAGGATCTTCCCTATGCCATCTATCCTGGCCCGGAACGTCAGGTTTATTCAGGTTCTACACTGGTTGAGGAAAACCGTGTGATTGCCATGTATCACGGAACAGCTCTGGGAAATATGATCGCAGTATCCGATGATCCCCTGCTCCTGAACTGGGAGAAAGTTGGCGGCAATGCTGTTATCCCAACAAGAAGTACAACAGGTTTCCCGCTGCCTTACAGTGTATTTGATCCTTGTATCTGGAAGAGAGACAGTGTTTATTATGCTTTATCTGCAGGTAAAACAATTGCCCCCGGTGGCATGTCTGCAGGTGCAGTCTATCTTTTCAGGTCTAAAGATCTGAGAAAGTGGGAATATATGCATCAGTTTGTGGAGGGCGACAGGTTTTCAATGGTAGGAGATGATTTTGCCTGTCCCTATTTCTGGCCAATTGGTGATCGGTATATTATGTATTTCTTCAGCCATATGAGCGGTGGTCAGTTTTTATTGGGAGATTATGATACAAAGGATAATAAATTTCGTGTTACAAGCGGGTCCGGTCATGCTGGAATAGGACCACCCTCTGCCACTCCTGATGGGAAAGGTGGAGTCATATTAGTTGCCAGCTGTGGCGGTGGATATACGATTCCAAGACGAGTGACACTGATCGGTAATGATGAAGTAGGTCAGGAGCCGGTTGCTGACATCTCTTCCCTTCGCTATGATGCCAAACATATTGGGAACGTGAAACTTCCCGGAAGCCAGGAAATAGTTTTAAAAGGTATCATCGGTAACGCCATGGAAATTTCTGCTGAGATCGATATGAAGAATTCACAAATGGTCGAGATGAATATTTTACGATCACCCAAAAAGGAGGAATACACACGTATCATTGTCTATAAGGGAAAAGGTTACAATGGTAAAGGATTGAGTTACATTTCAGGGCCAGAAACTGCTCTTATGCCGGCGGACCTGGTCCCCTTATTCACAGAGGGGAAGCTTAGTTCACAACTGCCTCCCCGGGTTCCCGCATCCAGTCTTTTATCGATTGAAACCACGTTCTCATCATCAATTCCTGATGCTAATTTTAGTGCACCACTGACTTTGCCATTTTATTTAAATCCCGGGGAAACAGTCAGGCTTCGAATCTTTATCGACAAAAGTCTGGTTGAAGTTTTTGTGAATGGCAAACAAGCCCTTGCTGCTAGTGTCAGAACAGGTCGTCATGATAGCATGGGTGTATCAATAAGATCCCAGGGACAGGAAGCAGAACTTATTTCTCTTGATGCATGGCAGATGAGGAGTATCTATTAATTGCAGATTAAGCTTATACACTAATTATGATATAATATGAAAAAAACAATTAAAACTCTTGTTATCGTTTTGTTGATGATGGTTAATTCGGGTCTAGCAGCTAACCTTTCAGGACAAAATATCGAGAAACTGCCAAGAAGTAATCCTGAATCGGAAGGAGTATCCTCCGCAGGTATTATTGATTTTCTTAATGCTGTAGATACAGGAAGGGTCGAATTACATAGTTTTATGTTTCTTCGCCATGGAAAAGTTATCGCTGAAGGTTGGTGGAACCCATACGGTAAGGAGTATAAGCATCTTCTTTATTCTGCCAGTAAAACATTTACTGCAACAGCAGTAGGTCTTGCTGTTTCAGAAAACAGATTGAAGACAACTGATAAAGTTATTTCATTTTTCCCTAACTCATTACCTGATTCAGTGAGCACGAACATGAAGAAGCTGACAGTGCAAAACATGCTAATGATGTCAGTAGGAGCGGATCAGGAACCCCGGAGAGGAATGGGGGATGCTGACCAGATTATGTCATTCATAGCAACTGCGCCATCGAAAGAACCGGGCAGCGTATTTAAATATAACAACACAGCAACTTTCATGCTTTCAGCCATCGTGCAGCAGGTTACGGGTCAGACAGTTTTTGATTACCTGCAACCACGGATCTTCAAGCCTTTGGAAATCAGAGGGATCGATTGGGATCTTAATCCACAGGGAATAAACCTGGGTATGATAGGGTTAAGACTTCGCACGGAGGATCTGGCTAAATTCGGACAGTTATTGATGCAGAACGGAGTTTGGAACGGCAAGCAGCTTATTTCGAAAGAATGGATCAAAGAAGCAACCTCTTTTAAGATTGAAAGTAACGACCCGGGGAACAAAAATCCAAAAGATTTAAATGACTGGGCACAGGGATACTGCTACCAGATGTGGCGGGGCAGAAATAACAGCGTTCGTTTAGATGGAATGGGGGGGCAGTTTGTCGTACTATTCCCTGATAAGGATGCTGTTGTAATTATGACCGCCAATGCAAGAAATACACAAAATGAATTGAACCTGATGCATAATTATCTTATTCCTGCAATAAAATCAGATAAGGCTCTTCCTGAGAATGCCGGGCTTAATAGTGAACTTCAGAAAAGAGAGGCAGCATCTGAGTCTGAAACCGACTACTGTTCCAGGATTGTCAAAATCAGAGTTTGAGTCAAAAATTTCAGGTAAAGAGTTTGATTTAGCAAAAAACAATAACAATATCCAGTCAGTGTATTTTTCTTTTAATGGTAATGAATGCAGTTTAGCCATAAAAAGAGATGATAACATTTCTGCCATAAAAGCCGGACTGGAAAGCTGGAAAAAATCGAATACACAATCATCCTCTTTGTTAGCTCCTCCCCGTACTGCTTCAAAGTCGGTTGATGCGAATTATAAAATAGTGCAACCAACAATAAGAGTTGCGGCGAGTTATTCCTGGACAGATAAAAATACACTTGAACTGACAGCTCGATTTATTGAGGAAAGTCTTGGTTCAGAGACAATTGTTTGTAGGTTCTCGGAAGTCTTTGGGGTTGTTAGCGTTTCAATTGAACCAAAAGGCGGAGGGTTTATGGGTATGCCTGGTATGGCTATGCCGGCGGCAACACCTTTAAGGGGTACACTCATAAAGATAGATTAGATCAGGTAATAAGGATTTTACGATAATGGAGGCAGCAAGAAAACATCCGGCCATATTAATAATTTATCGATGGGGGGCGGGCAGCGGCCCGGGCTCCAAACGGAGGAGGCTTGCCTGAATGGCCGAAATATACAGCAATCGACGGCGAAACTATGATTCTTGATGATATATGCGAGGTGAACTTCCGGTTTGAATTAATTGTGTAATAAATGAATGGTGATTAATAAATATATAATGAAAATAAAAGTAATATTCATAGGTGTATTGCCCCTTTTGTTGTTCTGTAACATCTCCATTTACGGGCAGGGTGCTTCAACCCAATCAACAGATAAATATAATCCGGGATATCATTTTTACCCGTCAATTGATCCAACAGGATTATTTTTCTATGCCGGTCAGTATTTTCTTAACTGGGGTTCAGCAACCAGTAAAGATCTTGTGCATTGGGAAATGACACCATACGGACTCTCCAGAAGAAATCGACAGGGACCTCCTTTTGGTGGCATTCCCGGTCAGCAACCAACTGGCGGCATTTCCGGTCAGCCACCGACTGGAGGCGTTACCGGTCAGCCACCAACTGACGGAAACAGGAATCAACAAGCTCCAGGTGCGGCTGGGAACCGTCAACCTCAGCTAAATCAGCCACAGGTTATCGGTGGTTTGTCAGGCTCGGCTGTTGTGGACTGGAATAATACCACAGGGGCAGGGAAAAATGGAAATCCGCCATTAATTGGATATAATATATCACCGCGGGGCACTAACTTTTACTATAGTAACGATACGGCAAAGACATGGTTCCTGTATGAAAAGCCTGCAGTATTACCAAATAGTTCCGGAAGTGCTCGTGACCCGAAATTATTCTGGTATGAGCCGGATAAGAAATGGGTGATGCTGATGCCATGGTGTGAGATCCAGGAGATAAGGTTCTTCAGTTCAAAAAACCTTGTAGACTGGGAATACATTAGTAAATTCGGTCCCTGGGGTGCTGTTGGTGGTCAATGGGAATGCGTGGATTTTTTCCCGTTGCCGGTAGACGGGAATCAGCAAAATATCAAATGGGTACTTGTAATCGGTCTTCAACCACGCAACGGACAGTATTTTATCGGTGACTTTGATGGTAAGAGATTTACCATGGATAAGTCATACATTGATTATCTTTCATATGATAGATACAAACCATCGGGTATTATATTGTTCGACTTTGAAAGAGGTATCGATGAATGGAAGATGGAAGGCAATGCTTTCATTGATTGTCCGACGGTTGCAGAGGGGACCAATGGCAAAGGAGGGAGTCGTAGTATCAAGGCTGGCAGGGGAAATGGGAAATTAACTTCGCCGGAGTTTCCTATAACCAAAAATTTTATAAACTTTATGATAGGAGGGGGCTATGATCCTGATGGTAAATGTGTCAGTCTTTTAATTGATGGAAAAACAGTACGGACTCAATCAGGGAATAGTGGTAATGCCCATTTAAATTGGGAAGGGTGGGATGTAACAGAATTCAGGGGTAAGAAAGCACGGATTGAAATTGTTAATAATACTACTTCAACCGCAGGAGGCAGTATGGGTTCCAGGACATCTATTTCCTGCGATGATATAATGTTATGTGATGAATTGCCAAAACCGGCGTATGAAGAGTATAATCCGGGATGGGAAAAGGCATTCTGGTTCGATTGGGGTCAGGATTTCTATGCACAACGAACCTGGACCAATTACGCACCGGATGAGAAAAGGACGATAGTAGTGGGATGGATGGGAAATTGGAGATATAATAATGAACCAATACTGGGAAATTTTTCGATCCCAAGAAGTCTGGAATTGAAAACCCTCCCTGAAGGTATCCGGATTGTCCAGACTCCGATAAAGGAGCTTGAATCATTGAGGAAATCACACAAAGTGGCAGGAGAAAATACCTTTGAAGGAACGTGGTCCCCCAAAAAATTCCTGCCTGTACAAAACATGTATGAACTTGTAGTGGAGTTTGAGAATATCTCAGCAGAAGAATTCGGATTGAATTTGTGTATTGGCGGAAACCAGAAGACTGTCGTTGGCTATAATGTTCCCAGTGAGGAATTGTATGTTGACAGGCGTAAAAGCGGTTATGCCGATTTCAACGCCTTATTTCCAAGTATTACTAGGGGACCCTTGAAGAACAGGTCTAATACCATTAAACTGCATATTTTTATTGATAAATGCTCTGTGGAAGTGTTAGGAAATAGTGGAGAAACAACAATTTCCGATAAAATATATCCTGATCCCACAAGTATTGGTATCGAACTGTTTTCGAATAATGGGAAAGTGAAAGTCAAATCCCTTGATCTGTGGGAGCTCAATTCAATTGATCTATATGGAGATAGTATTTCTGAAAACAAGTAATTATTTTATAAAGGTTATAATCTTAAAACATTAAAATATGAAATTGGACAGACGTAAATTCATTCAAAATCTGGGTGCCGGGGGTGCCAGATTAACCTTTGGAATCTAATACAACTCCTCAGCCACTTGTTAACTTCTATGCAAACAAGTATCTGGCTTTTTTTTGGAAAGATCCAAAAAATGATTTGATCTGTTAATCCGAAAAAACCACTTCTTTTCGAATACACACGCTTTAAATGTTTTGGATTTCCTGTTTTTTGGTAAAAATTAATCAATTAAACTTAATTAAATATGATTGCTAAAATAAAATCATTCTTGTCAGTAATTCTGGCGGTATCTATGATTGGTAATTCATTACAATGCCTGGGGCAGGGTAATAATTGGGCTTCAATAAAGGTTGGTGCTGCTAAAGTGGATGTTACTCCGTCAGCTGATAAACTACCAGCTAATTATGAAGGTATATATGATAGAATCTATTCCAGGGCTATTGTGATTGATAATGGAATATCAAGCGCTGCTCTTGTTAGTGTAGATATAGGAATGATGTCGGATCAAATCTGGACGAATTTATCCAAACGGGTTGAAAAGGAATTGGGAATACCTCTAAAAAATGTAATGTTAACTGCCACACATACCCACAGTGTACCCTGGGTTATGGGTGAGGGTTTTGAAGACAAAGTCTTTACATCTGTCAGGTTAGCAAAAGAGAATCTTCAACCTGCATGCTTTACGTATGGTACAGGCGTTTCTTATATCAATGTTAATCGTAATATAATTGATCCCAGAGACCAGACAATGGTGGGAGGGCCCGAACTATGACGGCCCTTCAGACAAAACTGTTGCAGTGGTCAAGTTTGAAACGCTCAACGGAGCTCCGATTGCTGTATGTTACAACTACGCGATGCATGCTGTAACTGTGGGACAGCTTGATTTGGTAAGTGGAGACGCTCCAGGCGCCGCTTCAAAATATATCGAGGATTCTTTTGACGGTAAGATTGTTGCATTATGGTCAACCGGCGCCTGTGGCGATCAGAATCCTATCTATTTTCAACAAACTTTTGATTTAAGAGATATTAGAATAAAGGATTACGCAAAGCGAGGAGAAGATATCAGTAATGCAATGCCTCCCGGAGGGAAGGGGTTAAATAAAAAAGATCCAACCGTTATGAGATTAATGAACCAGCAGAAACAAATGATACAGTCTATGGGTCAGTTTTTAGGTGAGGAAGTATTACATGTAATGAGAACAGTTGATCGCACTGAGACAATTGCCAGAATATATGGAGAACAGAAAATCATTACGTTACCCGGGCGCAAAATAACCAATACCGGCCGGGCAGGTTATGCCGGCACTTACGAGGATGCCGATTCGGTAAAAATAAGACTTGGACTATTACTAATTGACGACATAGCTTTCACAGCAGTCAACGGCGAAGTATTCAATCTGATAGCGCAGAGATTAAAGAAGGAATCACCTTATGCAAGAACCCTGATGGCAACAGTAACTAACGGAAGTGCAAACTCGGGTTATATCCCTAATGATGCTGCCTATGGTTATCAAACTTTTGAAGTCTTATCATCAAGGTGTAAACCGGGATTTGCTGAAAGTGGAATTGTAAATGGAATACTGGATATGATGGAGAAAGCAAAAAATTATTAGGACTTGATTTTATTGTCAATAATATATTATTATGAAAACCTCAATGAATAAATTATTTGCATTTGCATTACTGTCCTTATTTTTAGTAAGCAATATATCATTTTGCATTGGCCAGATAAATCAACCTGACGATAAGAAAGGCAATGTCATGATGCCAAGGGTTACTCCTGCACAACTGGATTCCTTACGCAAGGTTATGGATGAAAGATTGCATAAGGATTGGGCCTTTCTAAAAAGATACTCAGAGGAAAATAAAAATCTACCGGCTGTTGCTCCAGGAGAAAAACGTGTAGTGTTCATGGGTAATTCAATCACAGAATTCTGGAAAACCATTGATGGTGAATTCTTTACAAAGAATAAATCTTATATTGACAGAGGAATCAGTGCCCAGACAACACCCCAGATGCTTGTACGTTTCCGGGATGATGTTATTAATTTAAACCCTTCTGTTGTAGTTATCCTGGCCGGCACAAATGATATAGCCGGAAACACCGGCCCAACCACACTTGAGAGTATTTTTGGGAATATTGTTTCAATGGTTGAGTTAGCAAAAGCAAACAATATTAAGGTGGTATTATGTTCAATTCTTCCTGTATATGAATATCCCTGGAGTCCAGGGCTGGAACCCGCAGAAAAAATTATGAAGTTAAATGCCATGCTGCAATCCTATTCCAAAAAGAATAAAAATGTATATGTTGATTTTCATTCCGTCCTGGCTGATGAAAGAAAAGGAATGAAAGCTGAGTATTCACCTGACGGAGTCCATCCAAATTTGAAGGGTTATAAAGTGATGGATGATCTGGTTGAGAAAGCCATTTCCAGAACTTTAAAATCAAATAGTACTGTTATGTAAATTCACTAGAGCGAATGTTAAATAATGAATCATATAAAAATCAGGGAGAAAGATATTGACTTAGAAAATAATTAAAACTATGAAAACCAATAGACGGAATTTTTTACAAACCATCAGTGTGGGTGCTACCGGACTAACTCTTGGCAATACAACATTATCATTTGCATCATGTACCTCGTCGGCAAATAATAAAGAAAAAGAAGATGGACAGGTCCTTTTTATCGGAGACAATATTGCTCTTGCCGATACTCAGTATGGGAAAGTTAAGGGCTATGTTCTGAGGGGGATCAATTATTTCCTGGGTATTCCCTATGGTGCTGACACTTCAGGAGCCAATCGGTTTATGCCACCACAAAAACCGAAACCATGGACTGAAGTATTTCCTGCGGTATGGTGGGGAAATTCGGCACCTCAAATGTTGGATGGTATGTATTCGAGGAATAGATATTCGACATTTGGGGACCATTGGAATTATGACGATATCAGCGAGGATTGTCTTAAGATCAATGTATTTACACCTGCATTAAAAGATGATAAGAAAAGGCCGGTACTAGTATGGCTGCACGGTGGTGGTTTCACTTCGGGCAATGGCATTGAACATGATGGCTACAATGGGGAAAACATTGCCAGGGACGGAGATGTTGTTTTTTGCTCTGTTAATCACAGGCTTGGTCCATTGGGATTTAGCTACCTGGCAGTAGATGGCGGTGCTAAGTATGAAGCTTCCGGTAATGTCGGCATGCTTGACCTGGTTGCAGCCCTGGAATGGGTAAGGGACAATATCCGGAACTTTGGGGGAGATCCTGGCAATGTAACTATTATGGGTCAGTCTGGTGGCGGATCGAAGGTTACTACACTCACAGCGATGCCTTCCGCCCACGGCCTGTTTCATAAGGCTGTTGTACTCAGCGGTTCATTAAGTTTATCAGCAAAAAAGGAAAATGCCTTAAAATTAGGTGAATACATACTGAAAGAAGCCGGTATTACTGGCGACCAGATTGATAAACTACAGCAGATGCCCTGGAAGGAATATTACTCTCTGGCCAGTAGGGCGGCAGCCAAGCTTTTGAAAGACGGAGGTATTGGCAGCTGGGGTTTTGCACCGGTAATTGATGGAAACTATCTGCCGCAGGATCCCTATTTTCCTGCTGCCACGCCATTAGCTGCCAATATTCCAATGTTAATTTCATCAGTCCGTGAGGAATTGCCACCAAATAGGGATGATGCGACACTTGAAAATATCACCCTGGATGAAGTAAAAGAAAAAGTAAAAGTGAGAGCAGGTTTTATTGGAGGATTGGGAGATAGGGCAGGTGAGGTTGTAGATGCGTATGCAAAAGTATTTCCTGACAAAAAGCCGATTGAGATTTGGGCGTTGATTGCTGCAAACAGACAATCGACAGTTGCCCTGGCCGACTCTAAATCAAAGCTGGCAGCTCCCGTTTATGTAGCATGGTTCAGCTGGCAGCCTCCTTTGTTTGATAACAGGATGCGGGCATTCCATTGTTTGGATATCTGTTTCTGGTTTAAAAATACGGACTTGATGTTAAGCCATACAGGGGGAGGAGCAAGACCAAGAAAACTGTCAGCAATGATGGCAGGTTCATTAGTGCAATTTATGAAAACCGGTGATCCCAATGGAGGAGGGCTTCCGACATGGTCGAAATATACTTCGGAGATTGGTGAAGTAATGTGCCTCGACGATTTATGTGAAGTTAAAAATGATCCTGACAGGGAAGCAAGAAAATTTCTGCCGACGGTTTAGCCTTATTTTCTTCCTTATGGTTCAAAATATATATTAATTAAAAATGAATTGATTACGATTTGAATACTTATAACCTGAATTTCATGAATAATAATTTTATTTATAATTCATTTAAGTTAGCGAATCTATTCCTGCTAAGCATTGTACCTGTTGTTACTATACCGGCCCAGCCTCCACAGAAGCCAGGATTTTCTACTTCGGCTTCTGCTGAGATTTCACCTGATAATAAGGTAACTTTCCGGTTGTATTCCAAAGAAGCTGAGGTAATTACAGTTTCAGGTGATTGGTCTGCTCCAGGGGCGAGTGAGCAACTGGTTAAGAATGACACGGGATTATGGAAGGTTACTTTAGGTCCGTTAAAACCGGAATATTACAATTATTATTTTTCGGTCGACGGAATAAGAACAATTGATCCGTCAAATCCTTTGACTGTACGCGATGGTTCGAGGTATGCCAGTGTCCTGGTTGTTCCTGGCAGGGAATCTGAATTATATACCGTTAAGAATATTCCTCACGGGAATCTGACAAAAGAATGGTACAATTCACCAACTCTAAAAATGGATAGAAGGATGTATGTTTATACTCCTGCCGGTTATAATAAAAACCAGGATAAATATCCTGTTCTCTACCTCCATCATGGAGGTGGTGGCGACGAAGATGCATGGGCGACCATGGGAAGAGCTGTTCAGATTGCAGATAACCTCATCGCGCAGGGTATAGCGAAACTTATGATTATTGTGATGCCTAATGGCAATGCCAATGAAGTTGCTGCAATTACTGAAGTCCAACGGGCGACCAGATCTCAAAATGCTATTCCTCCTCCCCTGGCAACAGGTGGAGGCTATGAGACCAGCATAGTAAATGATATTATTCCATATATCGAAGCCAATTACAGGGTATTGGCCAGCCAGGAATACAGAGCAATTGCAGGATTGTCAATGGGTGGAGGTCAGACATTTAACATCGGACTGCGAAATACCGATAAATTTGCCTGGATAGGGATTTTCAGCTCAGGTATGTTCGGCGGTGTACAAGGAGGATATGGGGCATTTGATCCCGAGAAACAAATACCCGGATTATTGACAAAATCCGGCGCTTTTAACCAGAGTTTAAAATTGTTCTATATCACTTGTGGAGAGCAGGATCCAAGATACGAATATACCCAAAAAGCAGTTAATACCTTTAAAGAAAATAAATTAGATGTGATTTTCAAGGGTTTTCCCGGATCACATGAGTGGAAAGTATGGCGTATGTCCCTTACCGACTTTTTACCCCGATTGTTCAAATAAAACAACATCTTTTTCAAAAATTGACAGATTTTGTTCCAAAACATTTTAAGTAATTATGTTACTCACATGTATTTGAATACACAAATACAATATTATAATAATCAGTTACATGTGGGTTCCATCATTCCATAAAAATCAATTATTACATGAAGAAAAAACAAATAATAAAATTATCACGAAAAATTGCAGAAATTCTTGCGGCAATGATGATGGGGCTGACAATTTCGCACCAAAATAATCAAATCATTGCTCAGGAAACAATTGATGTAGGAGAGACAGGCTGGAAAGTAAAAAGACCGGTAATGGCCTCTGCATGTGATGCAGGATGTCCGTGGGGCGAGTTGGGTATATTTTTACGACTCTAATACTGTATGGCAAAATTTTGGAGTTCCCTTACACCCTGGCGCTGAAAGATACTACCGTGAGGTGGGATTTATTAAGGATTGAATGTCAGTATTAAAATAAATACCTAAACAAATAACTTATTTATGACAAGAGTATTATCTTTTATCCTTACAACCCTTGTATTTACCAGGGCTGTCGCATTTAGCCAGGATCCAACTGCAAATGTTATAATCTCCCAAACTGATATCGAAAAAGCTGGTTTATCAGTACCTGCTTCAGGAATCGGGGAGCCTGTAAGTTCCGTAAAGCTTTACGCACCCCGCTGGGTCGCAGCAACTGACGCCACACCTGCTTATGGTGTTGTCGAAGGTTCTATTTTTCCCATAGATCCAAATGGCTGGCCTATCAACTTCAGAGTGCTGTTGCCTGCAAGCTGGTCACACCGTGCCATGCAATCCGGAGGTGGCGGTATGAACGGGATGATTATGATAAGAGAAGAGAGAAACCCTATGCTTAGCAAAGGATTTGCAATTTATGGCAGCGATGCGGGACATCAGGCCTCCGGAATGGGATTCGGTGGAAGGCAAAGTAAGCCAGTGGCAACCGGACCAACTTCAGGAGATGAATGGTCCCTGAACGATGAAGCTATCCGTAATCTTGCTTATATGCAGATGAAAAAAACTCATGATGTTGCAATGGTCATAATCGAACAAGTATATGGCAAACGTCCTAATTTTAATTATTACATTGGAGGATCCCAGGGAGGTCGGGAAGGCCTTGTTGTTGCTCAACGTTACCCGGCTGATTATGATGGTATAATTTCTGACGTACCAATTGTTAACTTCTCTACATTGATGCTCGCCCCCGCATTGATAAGGATAAAGGAAAAACCGGTAGCAAATTGGGTAACTCCTTCAAAAGTGAAAGCCATCCGAGCTGAATTTTTAAGACAATGTGACACTCTTGACGGACTTGCCGATGGAATAATAAATAACTATTTGGCTTCAAGGGCAATTTTTGATGTCACCGACGGGATTGGTCCAACTGATCCGTGGGCCGCTTTAAGGACGCTAAACGGAATCGACCCCGATCCCAAAGATACATCAGCTTCAGCTAAGCTTACCAATGGACAAATTAAAACTCTTGAGTTTTGCTATGGTCCGTACAAATTGACAACTCCGCTTGCCAATGGGATTAAATCCTTTGGTATGTGGTTACCTACTACAACGCCCGATGATTTTGGGATGATAACCCCCGCACGATATAAAGGACAGGAAGGAGCCGGTGAAAATGCTTCTTTTTTCACATTTTTGGGAACACTGGGTATTACCGGATTCCTGATGCAGGATCTTAATGCTAATTCACTTGATTATGTTGAAGGAGGTCCTCTGAACAAACGCAGGGAAGAAATATCGGAGTGGCTCGATGCGACTAATCCCGATCTTTTTGCATTTTATAAACGCGGAGGAAAGATTATTATAACAATAGGTACAATGGATAACACAGCTTCATCTGGGGCCCAGCTGGACTATTATCAGTCGCTGATTGATAAAATGGGACAGAAAAAGATTGATGACTTTGCCCGTTTATATGTTATTCCTCAGGCAGGTCATGCTTTAATGGGGAAAAGTTATAAGATGAACGGTGAAGGGAAATCGGTTGCAATGAGAAATATACCAAGGCCAGATAGTGATGATAAAATCGATCTGCTTATCGGCTGGGTGGAGAAAAACCAGGCTCCTCCCAAAACGCTGGTAGTTGGTGAAAATGGCCGGATAGATATTAAGGTTGAAGGTAAAGGATATCTTCTGTGCTCTTATCCGAATTATCCAAGATATACTAAGGGACCTGCCGAACTGGTATCTTCATATGCCAGTATGGCACCTGTCAGGATTCCATGATGAGATATATATTCACCGGAAACTATTTATAATAAGTACTTAAGATTGTATTTATTAAAATGGTGGCATCTCATGAGACTATTCAAGGGCATATACCAAAATAATAAAGCATATTTATTTCAGGCGCACATATTTTTGAACGTTTGTTATTGAATCAACCGGCTGTCCATCAGTTGCGTTTATTGGATGAAAAGACTGCACGAGGGTATCATTTACAAGTTCCATTGTCATATTCTTACTTACGCGACCCACCCATTGCTTACCATAGTGGTACATAATATTTTCTTCATACTGAATTCCTTCAAGAGAGTAAGTTCCACCTCCATAAACATTTGCAACTACTGTATCCCTGTCACTTTTTCCAACAAACATCCAGTACTTTTCAGTATACATTTTCATCTGGGTTGTTTTGTCCTTATTTTTCTCGGTGGGAAATGTAACTATTGTTTTTCCATTGGTGACCCTTTGGGTTTGAACCAGACTCCAGGCTCCTATTGGGAACTTAACTTTTTCCTGTGAACAGCTTACAACCATTAAAGAAACAATCATATTAAAAAGAAGGATTTTTTTCATGACAACAGTGTTATTAATGAATCAGAATATTTATAATGTATTAAAGTTATGTCTTTTAAGATCTGGTTTGTCCTGGTTACTTACCAATACAAAAATCACAGGAAGTTTAGATGACCAATCTATTTATCATATGACAAGCCGTCACCAAATTTGAAGGCAGGATTTTCCGAATCGAATGGTACATCTTCAAGTTGCTTCCTGACCGCATCCATTGATGACGGGATCTCAAATGTGAGTTTTCCGATCGGATTGAATTTACCGAATACAACATCGAGCAAAGCATTGTCAAGAGCATCAAAGATCATAATTGTTCCTTTTACAACCTGTTTTAAGTCAGCTGGTAATACACAGCTTGAACCTGAGGGATTGAAAGCAACAACGACAGGTCTGCCGGTTTTGGCAAGTGCCTTTATGTTTTCCCATTTAACTGAAGGGAATGCAATATCAACATCGCGTGCTGCAAAAGGATTCGTATTTGCCGCCATCTGCCGTGGATTCCTCTGTACTCCTGAGGCATTTGGCCTGTTCCCACCTTGAGCACCTGCTGTATTGGGCCTGTTGCCAACATTCCCCGCCGGCCTCCGAAACCTCTTTCTTCCTGTGTAGCTGCTCTGACAAGGATCATATCAGCTTCTTTGGGATTATCAACAACGGTTGCATATTTTGCTGCAATCTCCCTGTCAATTCCATCTAAATAAATTTTAATGTTTTCCTTAGCCGGAAGAACTCCATCATTGGTAAGCAGAACAATTGATTCGAGTTGTGCCTGATATCCAAGTTTCTGGTTTTTTTCACTCTGAACAATATTTACCGCTGCTTCAGGATCGACATAAGGATTTTCAAAAAGTCCCAGTTTGAAGTGCCACTGAAGGATCCGTGTTGCTGCCTGATTTATTCTCTCTTCTGTTACTTTTCCTTCCTTCACAAGTTCGATTACCAGCTCGTTGTTTGTTTCATTTCCCATCTGGTCAACACCGGCATTAATTATCATTCCCATATTATCCTTAAGCGTTGTTTTCCCCTGAAGGCTTGGTTTGAGCGGGCCACGGCTCACGACTCCCCAGTCGGTGCAGATCGCACCTTTGAATCCAAGTTGATTGTAGAGCACTTCAGTTGACAAATGATATGAATAATTCACGTTGAGGGAATCAGAATATGTACCGCTGTAGTAACCCATTGCAGCCAGGGCACCTTTTGCTATCCCGGTTTTCCAGGGAATAAGGTGATAATCGAAATTGTTCCCCGGATAATCCAGCCATTGACCTGTTCCTCCTTTATGAGGGCCAGCGCCTGGCCAGTGTTTCAGGTGAACCAGGATCTTGGTCGGTCCGATGTTCTTACCCTGAGCGCCGTCCATAAAAGCCGCAAGCATTTCGCTCGTAAGATTTGCATCTTCTGAGAAACAGCCCATATTGCGTCCCCATCTTGGTTCTGTCATTACGTCAATCTGTGGACCGAGAATCATATGCAGCCCAACTGCCCGGTATTCCTCAGCAACAACTTCTCCGAATTTTCTTACAATGCTTGTATCACGAGATGAAGTTATGCCTACCTGCCCTTCTTTGCTCGGCCATTGTGAGAAGTATTGCTTCCCGCTCACATGAGCACCTAATGTAGCGCCGTGCCTCGGATCAGTTGAAAACATTATCGGAACTCCCAGCCTGGTAGCTTCAGCAATCTCCTGCATTTTGTTCGACCAGGCAGCAAATTCCATGACAGGTGCAACACCGTTGTTAAGGATGCTCCGGAAATTTTTTTCTTCGATAAATGATTTGGCGGTTGCCGTTCTTCTCATCTGTCCCATTGGCATTCCACCCCCAGCCGGTGCCTGACCACCCGGACCAATCGGACCTGCATATTGTTCATTGGCAGCATTCGCCATTGCAGCCTTCTCTTCTTCCGTGTAATCATATTTTACGACTCCATCAGCAGGAACGGCAATGTTGGGATGGAACATCAATCCGACTTTTTCTTCAAGAGTCATTTGACTAACCAGGTCGGAAATCCTTTCGTCATCAGTGAGTCTCCAGTCTTCGTATTTATCCAGTTTCCCGTTTTTGTTAAGATCCCTGAACTGCAGACCTCTGGTCTTGATTATCTGTGCGGATCTTGTCCCCAGTGCAGGTTGTGTTTTCTGGCCGGCATTTTCTGAACAGGACATTAAAATGCCTGCCATCAGGCCCACTACCAGAAATTTTAAAATTGTTTGGTATGTTTTCATAGGTTATTAGTTGTTTATGGACTAAGTATTGATTAAAATAACGTTAATGGCAATTGCCTTTTGATAGACAGGAGAAATTTAGTATTTATTCCCGGAATAACTTATACATATCGACACATAAGCATGTCCTTAATACTGAACCTTGAAGATCCTTCAGCAATATTGAGCATAATGCTGAAAGATGCTCTTCGTGAGTTGATCGTTGGTTATTTTGTCATACTTCTTTTGATCCAGAATCGAAAAGTTTTTTTACCAGAATACAAAATGATTTTGCTTTCTGATAGACTTCGAGTTTACAGAAATCAAACATGGCACGAGTTTTTAATGGTTAATAATATGAAAATAATAGTTGCGAGACTATAAAGTAAAGATAAGAAATTAAATAGTTGAGTGTGATAAGCGAAAAGAAGAAAGTGTGAGTGTGAGAGTGAGTCTTCCACCTTTGCTAAAGCTACGGTGGACGAAGTAAGGAAAAAGAGATGAGAGTGTTCGTTCGAGCTACTCGCTCTCACTCTCACTCTCACTCTTTTTTCTGTCCACCTTCGCTAAAGCTTCGGCGGGCAATGTACCCCCAACGGACAAAAGTTGCAACCGTTAAGTAACCTTTTTAGCACCTCTTTCCTCTATTTCTCCATACACTACTTTAAAAATAGGATGGAGATCAATATTAGTTTCTTTTAATAATCTATGATATCTCTTTTTATCTCGAATTTTCAATTTCTTTAACAGATGCATCGTCTCAAATTCAATTTGCCTCCGGGTAACAGTTATATTTACCGGTTCTTGATAAGCATTGAATTTTTCTTTATTAAAATGATATCCACGGATTACTGATTCCTGGTAAACTGCTGCCAAATATTGATTAATACATTGGAGCGGATTGTCAGAGTTTTTAAAACGAGTTAATTGCGGATGGTTTTTATACCCTTTTGTTTTTTCCTCCAATACATTTTTCGCAAGGAGGGTTTCTCGCCAAAGTGCAACCAGACCTTTAGTATCCAGATATTTAGAATGTATTGACCAGATCCTCATGATTAAATTAAATTTTATACAATGAACAGCTGGTTTGTTATAAAAACTGTGATCGTTTATTTTTTAGGTAACCATGGTAAAAAAGAACTGGTTTTTTGAATGTATTCCCTATATTGAGGTTTCGTATTGTTTAAGGTCTTTTCAAGCAAGGCAACACCCGAGACTTTAATAATCAGCAGAGTCATTATTAAGGAACCAATAATTTGCCAGTAACTTCCGGCAGCTATACTAAAAAGGGCATAAGCCCACCAAACAGCCGAATCGCCAAAATAATTTGGGTGACGGGAGTATTTCCAAAACCCTGTATTTAGAACTTTTCCTTTGTTATCGGGATTTTGTTTAAAACGCGACAACTGAAAATCGCTACCTGCTTCAAATGTAAAACCAATTATCCATACCAAAATTCCGAGGTAATCCAGAACATTAAAGGCATTTGAATGAGTGCTCACATTTACTCCTAATAAGGGCAACGAAACGATCATAATCAATGCGCCTTGTAATAAAAAGGTTTGAAAAAAACTAAACCACCAATAGCGTTCAGGGCCATATTTCTTTCTGAATTCCTTATATCTGAAATCCTCTCCTTTGCCAATGTTTCTCCAGGCAAGATATATGGAGAGCCTAAGGCCCCAAACGGTGACAAGCACTAATATAAGTATCTTTCTGGCATTCAGTTCGCCAGATATAAATATGTAGAACGCATTAACAACCACAAAACCAAATCCCCAGAAAAGGTCAACAATACTGACATTTTTAATAATAACACTCAATAACCATAACAGGGTCATGAGTATAAGGATGATAAGGGAAGCTTTTAAAAATAGCGCGAGCATAGCATATAGGATTGGTTAGCAAAATAACAAGGAAATGGCAACGGCATCGTTTCCGGCATGCATGCCAATTACAGGAGAAATATCTACAACAGAAACAGCGTTTATCCCAGTTATGTGCCTCATTTTCTCTTCTGCTTTCTGAGCACCCTCAAGGTTATGTGCATGACACTTTTATACATTTTTACTATTAATTAAGCCATTTAACTATGTGAAAACCAGAAAAACTAACTATTGCAGAGAGAAAGGCTCCCCACAAAATATCAATAAAAACAATATTAAGTGGCCATCCTTTCAATGTGGCGAGATTCGTCAAATCGTAGGTGGCGTACGTAAAGATACCAAATAGGGCCCCCATCAAAATTGCATTTATGGATGAACCTTCTTTCACTGCCGGATAAATCGCAAAAATTGAAATTCCGACAACATATATGAAGTAAAAGATTAAAGCTGCAGTCCAGTTAACCTTGTCTGTCAAAAAACCAGCCAGGTACTTTTGATATAAGTTTTTAGCGACAATGCCGAGCCAAAACATATCAATAATCAGGAAGACACAGAAAGTAAGGATGTAACTAATAATTGTGCTTTTAATATTCATATTGATTATATATTAAACTTGTTTATCGGATCTTATTAAATGTAACCCGGCAATGGTCAAAATTCCACAATTATTCCCACAGTTGGAAGAACAGTTCCTGCAGTTCCGCTAATATATTTCAGAACATACCTTGACGGATCGGAGGGATTAATTATTGGAATACCGTTTCTGTCGGTCTCCTTTATCAGAATTGGTGGTTGAGCAGCTTTGGAATTAAGAGCATTCTGAATATCAACATAAAGCATTAAAGACCATTTGTCGAAAAAATATCTTTTATCTACCCTTATGTCGAGCTGACTAAACCCATTAAATCTCAGGGTATTAAACTTTGTATAATCAAGATACCCTTCTCCCTGCAAATCCCATGCTGCTTTAAGCGAAGATTTTTCAATGTCATAAGGGGTATAAGGAGCTCCCCCCACATATCTGAACTTTAATCCGACATCCCAGTTCTTATTGAGTTTTTTGGTTCCGGTAAGACTGAATAGCTGCCTGTTATCCCATGCTGTGGGGGTATATACTCCACGATAATTTTTGAATTCACTCCTTACAAATGTATAAGCAAAAACCAGATTGAAGCCCTTAAATTCTTTTATTCTTCCCATGAACTCAACACCATATGCCTGTCCCTGAGAAAATGATTTGAGTTCCTCATCGCCGAAGATTCCGTAATCAGCGCCTTTACTGGATATTGGCACAGAGTCGCGAACTGAAAATGGATAGTTAGTGTAGTGCTTATGAAATACTTCAGCTGAAATCTGAATATTTTCTATAGGTATGTATTCAATACCCGCAACCAGATGATCAGATCTGATATATTTAAGATTGTTTGTTTTATTGATCAGAACCCCTGAGTTATCGGCGTAGCCAAGAGCAGTATATGGTGGAAGTTCGTAGTATCTGCCAATATTCATGTTTAAATTCAGTTTGCCTGTTATTGCATATGAAGCTGAGAATCTGGGCGAGATCTGACTTATAAGGTTGGCCATTGAGGATGAATAATTGTTTATATCAGTTCTAATCCCAAACGAAAGTGCAAGTTTTTCACTAAAAAGCGATTTGCTGATCTGTCCGAATATCCCGTATTTTATGAGTTTCAGATTTGCGGAGTAATCAATTGTCTCAGTTCCTGCTTCCGTAAATATTTTATTGTAAGTTGAATTCCTGTAATGTACATACTCAAGCCCCGTGCCTATACTAAACCTGAATCCATTATCGCCTATTATGGTCTTCTCATACCTCGCTTTTATTTCGCCTTCTCCGGAAAGATAATTAAGCACTTTATTGGAATCAACCTCCACATTGTTCATGTATTTGTATTGGATATTGTTAAGATAATTCCTGCTTATAACCCATGTATCATAGCCTTTTTCAATGAAATGCTTCAGCACTGCCCCGAAGACATAGCTGTACTGTGTCTGAACCGGAATATAGTCGAGAATATATTTCTGAAAATCAGTCTGATCTGCCTTAAGATTAAGCTTGAAATCATCTTTAGCACCCAGTCCTAATACAGTAAGTTCATTCTTGTCATTAATTCTCCATTTATATTTGAACTGAAAATCTGTATAAGTAGGCAAAAACGGTAGCTTAAGGGCGCTGAACAGGAATTGAAGATAAGATCTCCTTACTGACATTATGATAGAACTGTTTTTTCCGGTAGGACCATCCAGTGTCAATCCAAGGTCTGATGCTCCTAGAGTCGCCCTGTATTTCATTTTTTCCTTGTTCCCATCGGTAAGGTTGAAGCTAAGCACCGAACTCAGAGCATTCCCGCGCGAAGCCGGGAAAGCTCCTGAAATAAAGTCAACTGAGCGGACAAAGTCAACATTTATTATGCCTACAGGTCCTCCTGATGCCCCCTGAGTTGAGAAATGATTCAGATACGGTATCTCAACGTTGTCGAGATAGAACCTGTTTTCGTTTGGGCCTCCTCCTCTTACAATAACATCATTTCTAAAGGCAGGAGTTGAGGCAACTCCGGGAAATGATTCTATTACCCTTGAAATATCCCTGTTCCCGCCCGGGTTCCGTTCAATCTCTTCAATCCCGATGATGCGTGCAGAAACAGGAGTCTCAACCTTCTTCATGAACGGAGAAGCCTTAATAACTACCTCCTGTATCTGGATTTGTGATTCCTCAAGAAGTATTTCAATATTTACTGTTTTACCGTTTGTAACCATAATACCTTGTGAGGTATACGGTTTGAAGCCAATACTTGAAACACGCAGCACTACGAATCCGGGCTTTAGACCGGAAAATGCGAAATTCCCGTCCTCGTCGGTTATAACTCCGGTAGTTGTTTCCCATACAGCAACACTGGCAAAAGGAACTCCCATATTGGTTTTAGAATTGACTACCTTACCTTTTATTGTCCCGTTGCTTGCCTGACTGAATAAATTTATTGATAAATTGAGTAAGAAAAGAGAAATAAATACAATCTTCATTAATAGCAGGTTTGAATAATTAATATTGAACAATAAACAATAAAAGAACGTAAAAGTTCAATATATATAATAATAATACGTTAATGAACTAAATTTCTATAAATTTGTTTTATGAATAAAAAGGTCCGTTATGAAACCTACTTGATTTACCAATATCTAAAGCCGCATTGAATGTTTGATTTCAACATTCCTTTAGAATCAAATTAGATTATGATGAAAAAGAATGAAATTCTGACTACCCTTATAAACAGTTTCTTTGCTTTTGATTCAGAAAGCGGCAACCAGGAAGAGTATTTATTTGATGAGTTTGTAGGTTACCTGAATGCAAAATCGGACAGAGCAGATTTGGAAATCAGGAAATTGTCAGGCGAAAACAAAGATTCTTTTAAATATGAACCTACAAGTGCCCCCAGAGATATCTCAATTTTGATTGTTTTGATGAATCGGTATGCAAAATGGTATATTAAAAAAGTACTCAGGGATAGCCTGTTACAGACTCCTGACGAGTTTTCATTCCTAATCACACTTATGACTTACGACAGTTTGCATAAGAGTGAACTTATCACTAAGCAGATAATGGAAAAAACTTCGGGGACAGAAGTAATCAACCGGCTTGTAAAGAGAGGACTTATATCTGAAACTGCCGATCAGAATGATAAAAGAAGCATAAGAGTTTCTATAACTGAACGGGGAAGAGAGGAGATACTAAGGATACTTCCGATGATGACCAAAGTGACAGAAATAGTTGTTGGTAATCTAAGTGCTGAAGAGATCAACACACTTTCGTACTTACTAAAAAAACTCGATTATTTCCATAACAATATTTACCTGAGCAAAAGAGGCAAGACTTTGAGTGATATATTGAGCTCTATTACAAATGGAAAAAACTGATCAATAGAAAGGAATTTAGATGCTATTCATTTTACTGCTATCCAATATGGCAAAATTTATTTATTATTTATTTTCGGATTGGTAATATTTCAGATAATCGCCATCCTGAAAACGATGGAAGTAAACTTATAGAGGGAAAGAACAATTAAAGGAATTGAAGCAGCAAGTTGCAGCCAGAATAATAGGAGATGTTTCTATTTTTCAACATAATCTTTGTTAAAAGTATATACCAGACTGACATTCCAGATAGTGCTGCTGCCAGCCGGAATATTTGTCTGAATGGGTGTTGTAATCATTGAGGAAAACGAAAAAGGGAAATTTCTTTTTACCAGAATCAATGTTGAAGAAACATAAAATCCTTCGTTTGCATCTACATTTAAATAATAAGCCTGAGGATAAAATCTCATAAAAAACTGTTTTGTGAGCTTAATATTGGAGAAATAGGGTCTGATAGCCAGAAAATGGGTATTCCTTGCAGCATCTTCTTCAAAGCCATGTATGTACATGTAATATAGTCCAATACTAATATTCTTGTTAAGTAAGAAAGTCGGCGATAAATCTCCTGTAAGGGATCGTTGGGCAATTATCTTTTCTGTACGGAACTCCATCAGTTGTAATAGTTGTTGTCTTAAAATAAACCGAAGGATTTATCCCTACTCTCGTGATGAATTTGTCAGATTTATACAATTGATATCTCCACCAGAAAATGAATGACCAGGGTTTCCCTTCCAGCGCAAAACGAAATTCTGGCTCAAAACTGATTTTTCTGCCCACTGACATGGTGAATAGTGCTGCCGGCTTTCCCAGTGTAAGATTGGGTATTGTTGATATTCCTTTATTGGTAATAGTAACAGTACCACCAAAATGACTGACACGTTTTGTGCTGTCACTTTCCTGGGAAAATACTGTACAGCTAAACGTGAGAAAGAGCACAAACGATAGCGCTTTCCTGATTAAAAGGATTTTTTGATATTTCATCAAATCAATTGTTTGGTATAAATATTGAAGAATTTCGGATTTCGGATTTTGGATTTCGGAATTAAATCCGAAATCACTGTTACTTCTTGTTTTTTTCACTTCGTTTGTAATTAGTTTTCAATATTAAAGACCTGTGGTTTTTTCCAACGCTTCAGGGTAGCGGTCGCCAATCACTTTTATTTTGTCCAGTGCGGAATTGATATTTTTTAAATCTTCAGAAGTTAATGAAATACTTGCTGCACCTATGTTTTCTTCAAGACGGTTCAGCTTTGTCGTCCCCGGAATAGGAACAATCCATGGTTTTTGAGCAAGAAGCCATGCAAGAGCTATCTGAGCGGGAGTTGCGTTCATCTGTCGGGCAATCACTGAAAGTAAATCCACTAAACCCTGATTTGCCTTCATTGATTCCTGTGTAAACCGTGGAATAATATTGCGAATGTCCGAACTTTCGAATGTTTTGTTTTCACTCAGCTTACCTGTAAGAAATCCTTTGCCAAGAGGGCTGAATGGAACAAAGCCGATACCGAGTTCCTCAAGTGTTGGTATCACTTCTGTTTCCGGCTTTCTGTACCACATTGAGTATTCACTTTGAAGGGCGCTAACCTGCTGAACTGCATGTGCACGACGGATGGTCTGGACTCCTGCTTCGGATAATCCGAAATATTTCACTTTTCCCTCTTTAATTAAATCTTTCACTGTTCCGGCTACCTCTTCAATTGGCACATTTGGATCTACCCGGTGCTGATAATAAAGATCTATCACTTCGGTCCGGAGCCTTTTCAGAGAACCCTCAACAGCTCTTTTAATATTTCCCGGACTGCTGTCAACTCCGGTGCTCTTGTATTTAATCCCATCTTCCGATGCATATCCGAAACCAAATTTGGTAGCGATTACGACTTCTTTGCGAAGAGGTTGGAGAGCTTCTCCGACAAGTTCCTCGTTAATGAAAGGACCATAGATTTCAGCAGTATCGAAAAAAGTAACTCCTTTTTCGACTGCCTTACGGATCATGGAGATCATATCTTTTTTTTCCGGGAAAGGTGCATAGGAGTGGTTCATTCCCATACAGCCAAGTCCCAGAGCTGACACTTCAAGCCCGGTATTTCCTAATTTACGTTTTTGCATAGCCTGATTTTTAAAATAAAAGTATTACGATGCAAAATTGGTCTTAATTACCCGGGGAGCATTTATATAAATTACTGTTTCTTATACCATTATTACGGAAAGTGATTTTGAGTCTGGAATTTATATAGAAAGAGCTATAACTTTGCAAGAGAAAAAATTGAAAGCTATGGATGAGATCATAAAACAGGAAAGCGTTACCCAGTTCAATAACCTCAGAGGTCAGGAAACCCTTCACCCCCTGGTAAGCGTTCTGGATCAATCTAAATCTAAACCGGTACCGGCAGCCCGATTTTATTCCGGACTATACATAATCTTTTTAAAAGACATTAAGTGCGGTGAGATGAGTTATGGCCGGAATAATTATGATTACCAGGAAGGAACCCTTGTATTTATTTCTCCCGGACAAGTATGGGGAACTGAAGAAAAGATGAAAACTATTCAGCCGAAAGGCTGGGCGCTTGCATTTCATCCTGACCTGATCCGTGGAACTTCTCTTGGCAGGCACATCAGGGATTATAACTTTTTCTCATACGATGTAAATGAAGCGCTACATCTTTCTGAACGTGAAAGGCAAATTATACTGGAGAGCTTTAAAAAAATTTTGTATGAACTGGAACATGCCATTGATAAACATAGTAAGACTTTAATTGTAAGCAATATAGAGTTGTTCCTTAACTATTGTGTCCGTTTTTATGACAGGCAGTTTATTACGCGCGATAATATTCATAAAGATATACTGGTCAGATTTGAGACAATACTGGATGACTATTTTCAATCAGATAAACCTCATACTCTTGGTTTACCTTCTGTAAAATATTGTGCTGAGAAACTATTTTTATCCGCAAACTATCTTGGTGATCTGATTAAAAAAGAGACAGGAAAATCAGCTCAGGAACACATCCAGTTAAAATTGATGGATATCGCCAAAGAGAAAATGTTCGATATGAGTAAATCAGTCGGAGAAATTGCATACGATTTAGGATTTAAATACCCGGGGCATTTCAGCAGGATGTTTAAAAAGAGTATAGGTTATTCGCCAAATGAATACAGGTCCTTGAGTTAATTTTATGTGCCATTAATCAAAGAGAAAGAGATGAATATTGAAAATTTAAGTATCCAACAAATAGGGCTACCAGAACCTAGGTTCGACAAAATTGAATTGGCATTTAAGACCTTTGAGAACAGAAAAACCATAAAGGAGATAAGTGATAAAAAACTACCATTACAAATTCTTTCTAATCTTCTTTGGGCTGCTTGCGGAGTTAATCGTAATAAAGATTCCTATGAATTTTCGGGAAGGACTGTTGCATCTGCCAGTAATTCCCAGGAAATTGACATTTACCCTGTTTTGGAAGAAGGAATTTATAAGTATGATCCGTTTGAAAATTTGCTTATTCCCATTATTGCCGGTGATTTCAGGCCGTTAGGAATCGGTCAGGCTCAGGCTAACTTTGATCCTGGTGTTAAGGCACCTGTTCGCCTTATTTATGTGGTTGATATTGATAAACTTGTGAATCCTAAAGGTTTCAGGGAACCCGGACTGAAAGACCCTGAAGTTCAGAAGTCATATTATTTTGTTGATACCGGACTTATTGCTGGTAATGTTTATCTCTTTGCTGCATCTCAGGGTCTGGCAGCATGGTTTCATAACTGTAATAAACCATCCCTTACGGAAAAGTTAAACTTGAGTCGCGATCAACGGGTACTCTTTGGCCAAACGGTTGGATTTCCTGTTTAGAATAGATTCACTGAATATCAACAATTTCCTTTATATATATTCCTTATACAAAAGCCGGACAGGAAGAGTTCTGAACGAAGAAAAAACAACAAATCTTCTTCATTGACTGAAAAGCAATTAAACTTGGTATGTGTCAGATTACAACAATTTTATTTCATTCCTTCAGCTGGTGAGGTTCTCAGATGTTTATAAAAAGAAACAAGAGGTCAATTTTGACCTCTTGTGCCGTTCGGTACATTAATCCAGATTCTTGATTAATCCAAACAGCATTTTTGAGATTTCTTCAAGTCTTTGCTCACTCTCCAGGAAACCCTGCTGTGTTATTTCTTCTGTTTCATGAAGATATTCCAGAATAGCTACACATTCAAATGCACTGCCTCTGGCTATCACAAAGAAATTTTTCCTGTCTTTGCCACTGAATCGTGAAGTTCCTTCAGCAATATTCAACATAATGCTGAATGATGCTCTTCTGAGTTGATCGTTTGTTACCCTGTCAAAATTCTTTTCATCCAGAATCGAATAAATTTCTTTACAGAAATTCTTTGACTTCTGATAGACATCAAGTTTCTGAAAATCAAACATGATAATAAGTTTTAAGTTAGCACTATTGAAAATAAATTAGCAGCAACACTAATTTATGAAGAATCTGGGAAATATGAAAGGATTAGAAGTGTGAGTGTGAGAGTGAGTCTTGAGGAAAAAGAGTGAGAGTGTTCGTTCGAGCTACTCGCTCTCACTCTCACTCTCACTCTTTTTCAGTACTCCGAACGGACAAAAGTTGCATTTTTGGCTAATTTGAGTTTTTTCCCACCATTCTTATCAACGTTATAAAAAGTTGATTTTATCGTGATACTCTTGTGATACTTTTTAGGGAATTTTGTCTCATATTAATTTAAAATTTGAGACTATGAAAACTTTACGCTTAACTATGATTGTAGTATTGGGGACCGTAATGTTTACCCAGTGCAAAAAGGACATTCTAAATGATCAAACTTTCACAGAAGTGCGTTCACCAAAAAATGAAGAACTGCTCAATATGGGTCCAAATCGCACCTATACCGTGATTGTTGAAAATGTTTCAACCAATTACATGTTCTTTGAGTCAGGAGTAACCAGCATTCCGGAGGGCGAAGGTGCTGCAGGTCCCGCACATCCGGGTCAATCGTTTAAATTCTCTTTTCATGCAGGTCCTAACCACAAACTGTCATTTGCAACAATGTATGGTTTTTCAAACGATGGTTTTTATGCTCTGAATGAAGGAGGGATCAATGTCTATGAAGGAGACTTCCCTGCGGTTAATGTTGAGAGGGATATCACTTCTGACATAATCTTATGGGATGCCGGAACCCAGGTCAACCAGGAACCAGGGCCCAACAACCCGCATAACGGCGCTGATGAAAATGGAGTAGTCAGAGATAAGATGGCTGTAGGTGATGGCTTTGACTATGGAACTGTTGCCACTAACCTTAAAGCAACTTTAACTTATGATGGACACAGTATGTTTACTGTAACTATTAAAGATCTGGAGGGAAGCACAACAGCTATTTCACCAGTGGCATGGGTGGTTCATACGGATGGACAAACTCCTGTTTTTAAAGCGGGAGTGGCCGACTTTAAAAAGGGACTTGAACCTTTAGCTGAAACAGGCAATGCCGGCCCATTGGGTCAGTATCTTTCAATGAATAGTGGTTATGTATCACCGGTAGCCCCGGTACTTTGGGTTTTCCATGATAAAAACGATATGCCCATCTTTACCAAAGGCAAGCCTGACTATGGGATGGGACTTGAAACGTTGGCAGAAACCGGGAATCCGGAACCATTGTACCAATCTTTGATGGCTAAAGGATATACAACCGGGTTTTATGCAACTCGTGAAAATAACCTGGGGGATGGCCCGCTTTTCCCAGGTCAAAAGTACAAATTTACGATGGAAGGACATGCCGGGCAGATGTTAAGCCTGGCCTGTATGCTTGGTGCTTCAAATGATATTTTCTTCTCAACAGGGGAGGATGGAATTAAGCTTACAAATGATGATGACTATTTAAACCTCACTCAATTTATTAAATTATATGATGCCGGAACTGAGGTCAATGAATATCCTGGGGCACAAACACAAGCCAATACCGTAGAAAACGGAAATGTTCGTCGCCTAGATGACGGATTGTCATGGCCTGATGCTTCAAAGGTGATCAAAGTTACAATCAAAATGAAACCTGAACATGATTACAATCATGGAAACCATCATGGAGACCATAATGGAAACAATCATGGAGAAGGCCATTGGGAGAATGATTGAATCAGTGAATAATATTTAGTGGTTATAACCCGCTTGCTCAAAAAAAATGTCAAGCGGGTTTTTTGTTGAAATACACGATTTCATAAAGTTTTAAGCAGCCGATAGCGGCAAATGAAAGGTAAATGTGGTTCCATTTCCTGGCTGACTCATTACATGAATAACCGAATGATGCAGGTCGATGATTTTCTTGACAATAAATAGGCCTAAACCAGTGCTTTCACTATAGTTTTTACCTTTGTAATATCGCTCAAAAATGTAGGGAAGTTCATCTGATTTAATTCCTTCGCCCGAATCGGTAACGCTGATTTCTACTTGCCCGTTTTGATTGTTACGAATGATGATGTTGATGTAATCGCCTTCTTTGCAGAATTTAATTGCATTGTCAATAAGGTTTTGCAAAACGCGGTCGATCAGCAGGATGTCAGCCTCAACAATCGGATTTTCATTGGGTAAAAAAGCATTGATACTAATTCCTTTTTTTTGCGAAATAATACGGTACTTGTTGGCAATATCCGAAATCAGTTCAGCAACGGCAAATGGCTCAGGATTCAGTTTTACCTGGTTGGTTTGAAGTTTGGAAAGATCGAATAAATCGCCTACAAGTTTTTTAAGTCTTTCGCAGCTTGAATAAATAATTTCAAGATACTTTACCTGTTCCTCAGGGGTAATATAACCTTGCTTCAGTATAAGTGTTTCAGCATAGCCCTGTATGGAAGCAACAGGCGTTCGCAAATCGTGTGAGATATTACCGATCAATTCTTTCCTGAATTCATCGGTTTCTTTCAGCTCATTAATGTTTTTGGAAATGTTGCCGGCCATCTCATTAAATACTAATCCGATATGGTCCAATTCATCCCTGCTTTTAACAGGAATCCGTGCATTAAAATTTCCCGATTGAAATTCACGGATGCCCATCACAATAACATTCAGTTTATTGGTGATGAACCAGATGAAGAATAAACCAACAAAAGCCGATACCACCAGTATAATAATAATTGACCGGATGGAAAGTCCCAGAATATAGCTGCCCAATACAATCTGGGCTGTGGATACATATTCCTGGCTTGCCAGAACAATATAAATATACCCCGTTATATTATTTTGGTCGATCACTTTGGCGGCTGAAAAAGTCTTCTTCTCACCAGGATTGCGCGGATCGTCTCCAAATATAAGATTATGTTTATTATCATTGAAAAAGCTTTGGATCGGTAATAGAGAAACACTGTCGAGTTTTACCACCTTTTCAGGAGCGACATAGCTTAGTATCTTTCCCTTTGGATCGAGAAGATAAACCTCAAGGCTGGGATTGATTACCATCATGGAATGCATAATGTCTGCAATAGCTTCCTTGTTCACCGTCCCGTTCTGAAACTTAGGTTTTATTAAATCTACAGTATTGCCAGCCAGATTCCAGTTCAGTTTCTGGTTGACTTCCACTGAATATTTACTCGCCGTATGAACCGAGATGTACAAGGTAATCCCTCCAAAAATGAACAGAATCAGGATAAAGATGGCAGATATTTTCCAATATAAATGGCTGAAGAATAATTTTGAATGTTGTTCCATGATGATTTAATTTTATAATGTTTATTGTTCCCTGAATTTATATCCAACTCCCCATGTGGTAAGTATAAATTCAGGTGCATTCAGGTTTTTTTCTATTTTTGAACGCAACCGGTTAATATGGGTATTCACGGTATGTTCGTACCCTTCAAATTGGTAGCCCCAAACTAGTTCTAATAAATGAACACGTGTGTAGGTTCTTCCAGGATTGGATGCAAACAGTACCAAAAGGTCGAATTCCTTGGGAGACAGCTCGATTCTTTTTCCATGAACTGCAACACTCCGAAGTGCAGTATTGATGTAAAGACCATCGTAGCTGAGTTCATGGTTCCCGTCACTTGTCAAAGTTTGCTTTACTATTTCTGCACGGCGTAGGATTGATTTCACACGAGCCATCAATTCCCGGATACTGAACGGTTTAGTTATATAATCATCGGCTCCGATTTCCAATCCAATTATTTTATCGATTTCCTCAGATTTGGAAGTGACCATCAGAATAGGGGTTTGATTTTTTTCGAGGCGTAGTTTCTTGCAAATCTCAAATCCATCTATTCCTGGCAGCCTGACGTCAAGAATAATAATTTTATAAATATTGTTCAATGCTTTTAACAATCCACCTTTTCCATCGGATGAAGTTTCTACATCAAATTCCATATCTGACAGATGAATAGAAATCAGGTTGGCAATATCCTGATCGTCTTCTATTATTAAAGCTTTTTCCATGTTTTTGATTTCTTAGTTTTTAAAAGTAAACAGCGAATATCACAGAAAGATCACAAATACTTCAACTTTATAACTTTGAGTGTATTAATTCCAGAATATTTCTCAAAACTGGAAAAGCCAGTGCCCTTGACCACTTCCAGCCGGAGAATATTGACCATCTGCTACCGGTGATAAACAATTGAGGCCAAACAATTTATTCAAAAGGTAATCTGTCCGGCCGAATGTGGTCAACCCTTCCGGCTTATGCACTAAGCTTCTGATCAATTCTATAAAGTGGTGACATTATTGCAACAATAAGGAATGTATCAACTATTTTTTTCAATATACACATTTTGAACATTTTAGATAGCTACACGATTGTCATTGACAATATCAAGGTTGCAACTCGTACAAAAAAACTATTTTCATAATTTAAAAGTTGCAACCCTCTCCGTGAAAATTACAATACATCTCATCCTATGAATTAGTGAGGGTTTCAGAATGTCATAAAAAGAAACAAGAGGTCGATTTTGACCTCTTGTGCCGTTCGGTACATTAATCCAGATTCTTGATTAATCCAAACAGCATTTTTGAGATTTCTTCAAGTCTTTGCTCACTCTCCAGGAAACCCTGCTGTGTTATTTCTTCTGTTTCATGAAGATATTCCAGAATAGCTACACATTCAAATGCACTGCCTCTGGCTATCACAAAGAAATTTTTCCTGTCTTTGTTACTGAATCGTGAAGTTCCTTCAGCAATATTCAACATAATGCTGAATGATGCTCTTCTGAGTTGATCGTTTGTTACCCTGTCAAAATTCTTTTCATCCAGAATCGAATAAATTTCTTTACAGAAATTCTTTGACTTCTGATAGACATCAAGTTTTTGAAAATCAAACATGATAATAAGTTTTAAGTTAGCACTATTGAAAATAAATTAGCAGCAACACTAATTTATGAAGAATCTGGGAAATATGAAAGGATTAGAAGTGTGAGTGTGAGAGTGAGTCTTGAGGAAAAAGAGATGAGAGTGTTCGTTCGAGCTCTCGCTCTCACTCTCACTCTCACTCTTTTTCAGTACCCGGAGCGGGACTTGAACCCGCACAGCCGTAATGGTCACAGGATTTTAAGTCCTGCGTGTCTACCATTCCACCATCCGGGCGGAATTAATATCCTGATCTCAAAAAACATAGTCCTGCGTGTCGGACCCTGTCCCGCTTAGCGGGAATTCCACCATCCGGGCGAATTAATCGTCAATGCATGTCTTATTTGAATCCTGCTGTCATGCAGTCATGCGGTCATGCAGTCTTGCGCCATCGTCAGAAGTGGACGTGCAAATTTATAAAATTAATCCTTAATCAAAACATTAAAAGTCCATCTACCCTGGGAGAGGGATTTAGGGTGAGTGATTCAATTTTTACCAGTATCGGTTTTCCCAATCCAACTTTTTCAAGATCCTTAAGCTGTGTTTTTGCATCACCACAACAACATAATACATCCTTGACGGATCAATATACTTTTTCGCAAGTTCAAGCTGCTTTTCAACTGTCAGGCCCTTTACAAATGCCTCTTCCTGCTTGATATAATCAGCCGGAAGATTGTAATGCGCAATATGTGTTCAGCATGCCCAGCAGGCTGCCAAGTGTTTCAAAGTTACGTGCATTGCTTTTTAAAAGTGCTGATTTTGTAAAATCAATATACTCCTGCGGAATACTCTCACGGTACTTTTCCATCTCTGTTTTGAAAATATGTTACTGATTCAAGTGTGGAATTTGTCCGTACCATCGATGAAGCAGTAAATGATTCCATAATTTTTTGCACCCGATGAAGTTTGACCTGGCACCATAAGTAAATCCTTTTTCTTCCCGGAGGATCAGGTTAAATAATCCGTTAAATGATCCTCCAAGCTTGTAATTGGTAACATAAGCCGGATAATAATCAGGATTTGTCCGCGGTATTGAAGGACATCCGATATAAATTACCGATTGTTTTGCTCCCGGAACATCAACAAAATAGATCTGTGATTTTGCAGGTGGCTCCGGAACTTTAATTTCAGGAATAGCAACCTCTTTTGGCTGCCATTTTGTATTTAGTCCTGCAAGAGCTGCTTCAACCCTTGGCTGATCAATATCTCCTGCAATAAGGAATCTGTGCAAGTGATGGAGAAAAGTTCTTGTCATAGAAACTCTTTCAGGTCATCAATTGTTAATGGAATCAACAGATGCTTCAGTTCCGACTGATTCAATAGCCAGAATATTATTGTCACCAAAAATAAGCTTATTAAGTGTGATGGATGCCAGGTAACTCGGATTTGCCTTGTTCCGTTTTAAGATTATTGATAATCCTGCTTTTAGCCAGACCAAACTGTTCTTCATCCCATCGGGGTTCAAAAAGCATCTCTTCAACAAGGCCAATTGTTTTTTCAAAATTGCGGGCAAGGGTACTGACTCTTATCGTTATATTTTCAGTTCCGCCTGAAACATTGATATGCTTGCACCAAGAAGCCTGATTGCATCTTCAAGCTCTTCAGGTGTTTTGTTCTTTGTTCCTTCATTCATCAGTGAAGCTGTAAGATTTGCCACACCGGCTTTATCAGGTGTCATCGAGCAGATGACCACCGTCAATTACAATTGAATATTGAACAAGCGGAAGTTCCTTCTGCGTGATTCCCTAAATCTTCATCCCGTTGCTGAGTGAACCTGTCCATACGGGAGGAATGGTTACTTCAGGATCAGGTCCAACAGGCGGCTGAACTGAACGGTCGAATTTTGTCGGTGTCTTAACAACAGGCTCCGTTCTGCAACTAATCGTCCTTAACTTCAGCGGCTTTTGTCACATCTTCTTCAACAATTCCTGCATTAACTGAATTTTCAGCAATAAGATTTACTTCTCCTTTAGGAACAAAACTGGTCTCAACAAAATTTTTACCCTTAATATATTTCTGGTAAAGCATTTTTCACATCTTCGATGTTACAGCCTGGGCATTTGCAAAAGTCAGTTGCATAGAACTGCGGATCCTCCTTGAACATCTGGTATTGTCCAAGTGTGAATGCTTTGCTCAGGATACTGCTGAATGAATTGTAGAAATAGGTTTCATTTCTTGCTTTGATCCTTGTCAGATCATCTTCAGTGAATCCTTCTTTCTCAAACATATCAAATGCTTCAAAAATTGCTTTTTCCACTTCTGTAAGACTTACACCCGGGATTAGCGGTAACGGATATCTCAAAGCTTCCTGCAAGTTCCTGTGAGCCGTTCCTTGCTGAAACAGATGAGGTCAGTTTCTTATCCTTGACAAGTATTTTATATAGTGGTGTTTTTTTGCCGTTTGAAAGCAGGTCACCCAGATAATCAAGTGCATATGAATCTTTTGAAAATTGTTCAACAGTAGGGAATACCATGGTAAGTCTGTGGAGCTTTGGCAAAATTATCTTCATGATAAAGCTTTACAGTTGAAGCCAGGGCAACAGGCATCGGACCCCTTTTTTCAATGGCTTCACCTTCGGGGATCTCTCCAAAATATTTTTCAACAAGAGCTTTAACTTCATCCTTATTTATATCACCTGCTATGACAAGGGTTGCATTATTGGGAGAATAGAATTTCTTATGGAATGCCTTTACATCCTCAACAGTTGCATTCTGCAGATCCTCCATTTCACCTATCACATCCCAGCTGTAGGGATGTCCCTTGGGGTAGAGAGTTCTTGAGAATAAGATATTCATTAAATCCGTAAGGAGCATTGTCGACACTCTGGCGTTTTTCATTCTGAACTACATTCTGCTGGTTTGCAAGGGCAGATTGTGTAACAGTATTTTCAAGAAATCCCATCCTGTCCGATTCAAGCCACAGAGCCATTTCAAGGGCATTTTTGGGAATAACTTCATAATACATTGTAGCATCCTGGCCGGTACCTCCGTTAAGTTCGCCACCAGCTCCCTGGATAAGTTTAAAAAGCTGATCTTCACCGACATTCTCAGATTTCTGGAACATCATATGTTCGAAAAGATGAGCAAATCCGGTTTTGCCCTCTGTTTCACGGCTTGAACCGACATGAAACACGATTGCAACTGCAGCAATCGGATCAGATTTGTCTTCATGAAGAATGACAGTCAGTCCGTTTGGCAGGGTATATTTCTCAAAAGGTACTGAGAAGACAGGTTCGGTCTTTTTGGAAGTGCAGGAGATCAGAACTGCCAGGGAAAGGACCATTGCAAGAGATAATAGTTTTTTCATGGAAAGAAGATTAAGTTGAAATTGTTTTGGTTTGGAACCGAAGTTACAAAAAATTAATGTAAGACTGAATTCTGTTACAATTTAATACATATAAGGCCATACTTTAATGCAATTACCGGACCTTTTTCCTGAGATTTCAGATCTGCGATAATCAGTCGAAATCGCGGGAACTATTTTGTTTTCCCGCAGATCACGCAGATTTGCGCAGAAAATTAAAATAAGTATCTCACAGGCGCTTATATAAATTAAAACCCGTCTGCACCTCACCCCCTTATATCCCCCTCTCCCGGTGTGAGAGGGGGACTTATACCCAAATCTTCCTGTTGATTTACAAAAGGAACCTAAACAATTGGTATTTAAGCCCCGTCCCACCCTGGGGGAGGGGTTGGGGAGAGGTCTTTGACAGTGAATTCGAAATTCAGGGAGAGTTATCTGAAATTTTTGGAACTTACAGAGCAACCGATAGTATTATAGAAGATTATTTTCGAACAAGAGCGCGCACAGCATAATCTATATAAGCACCATTTCACCAGGTAGGCAGTCGTAAAAAACAAAATAGCCGCTGATACGGCTTTTGTTTGTTTGAGCGGGAGACGGGACTCGAATGCTGACGCCTTCGTGTCAGCATTCTAACATCCCTGCCTGAAACGTGAGCGGGAGACGGGACTCGAACCCGCGACCCCGACCTTGGCAAGGTCGTGCTCTACCAACTGAGCTACTCCCGCAAATTCACGGGCAAAAATAAGAATTTTTTTTTATCTGCAAAAGAGAGCAGATAAATAAACGGGTGGTCTATTCAAGAAAGATTATTGCTTCACAGGCCCCCATTCCGATAGAATGTTGTTCTGCATATAGAGGCAGGTATTTCGATAGGTCCATTCTTCTTTTACAGTATTACCGCTGATAACCCTGCTTATCTTCCTTGGTGAACCCCAGCTGTCCTGTACCATTTCGCTTGTCATTCCCTTCCAGATCTTGCCATTATATATTTTACCGGCAATATCCACTCCGTACTTTCTTATCAGGTTGGAAAGCCTGGTGGACTGCTTCTCCTGCTGGGCAGCCATCTCCTTATGCATCTGCTGTACCTGCGGATCAGCCGGAAGACTGGAAACAGGCGGTTTATTCATCGTCGCATGTGATGAATAAATATAACCTTTATTCCCCTCATAGTCAACCTGAAGGAATGTACTGTCATATCCGGTAACACTCACAGTTGACCCTGAGGGAATTATAGTAATGACTGATGTGAGGTCCTGTTTGTCTGAAAATAGCCGGCTCGCTGTTTTTAATGTGACCGTCACGTTCCGGCTTCCCGATTGATTCTTTTCCAGATCCTGAAGCAGGTCGGTCCGGCTAACCTGGGCACCGGCTGAAATATAAATCTCCAGGAGAAGGAAAGAAAATAAAATCTTCTTCATATAACTGATTTTTCCTGAAATAATCAAAAACTATACCAGTCTTTATATTTATGATCTCGGATTTGGGATTGCGGATTTTATGAAATCCGAAATCGAAAATCCGAAATCCCCAATTAATCATACCTTCCTGATGATCATCAGCCCATCCCTCAGGGGAAGGATCAGATTTTCAATATTCTTCTGCCTCCTGATCATCTCATTAAATTCAATTATCCCCCTTGCCTGAGGATCGGTTGTATTTTTATCGAGGACCTGGCCTCCCCACAGGATATTATCAGCAACAATGATCCCTCCGGGCTTTACTTTATCAAATACAATTCTATAGTATTCAGTATATTCACGCTTGTCGGCATCAATAAAGACAAGATCAAATTCCTGATTGATGTCTGCAATTACATCCTGTAACCTGCCTGTAATAACCTTTATTTTTGAAGCTACTCCGGCTTTACGGAAATATGTTTCGGCAAACTCTTTCAATTCATCATTTGCCTCAACCGTGATCAGTAATCCGTCCGGTTTCAATCCTCTTGCCAGGCAAATCGCGGAATAGCCTGTAAATGTTCCAATCTCAAGAATATACGATGGATTTATCATTTTTGAGATCAACTCAAGCAGTTTTCCCTGGATATGTCCTGAAATCATGTTTGGATTGACGAACCTCAGATACGTTTGCCTGAAAAGTTCTTCAAGAACAGGGTCTTCCGGTGTTGAATGATCCAGAATATATTTCTCGAGTCTTCTCTCCATAATTATTATGTAACGAATTAGTATTTAAAGTGAGCTAAAGTTTGGAGTACTTAAAGTTAATAAATCAGGGTCAGTTTTGAAGTATGGTACAATATGCACTCCGGGCACTCCAAACTCCAGGCATTGTTTGGTTATTTATAGATCAGTGTAGAAAGGTTGTCGGGGTTAAAAATGTCGTTTGCTGTCCGGAGAAGATCTGAAGCGGAAATCCTATCGATCTTCCTGCAGGTTTCTTCAAGAGTTTCAATCTTGTCAAAAACCAGCAGGCTTTTACCAAGACTCAGCATCAGACTTTCATGGTTCTCGTAACCTCTTGAAAGATAACCTTTAATCTGGTTCTTTGCCTTGCTGAGCTGAATGCTGCCTAGCTTTGTGGTCCTCAGCTTATTCAGTTCAGACAGGGAGATTGAGATACTTTTGTTGAGGTTGTGATTATCGGTGCCGAAGTAGATTGAAAATGCTCCAGTATCACAATACGGATTATAGGATGACTCGACATTGTAAGCGAATCCGTTTTTCTCGCGCAGCGACATGTTTAATCTTGAGTTGAGCCCCTGTCCGCCCAGGATATTATTGAGAAGGAACATGCTTATACGTCTCTCGTCTTTCAGATTGTAGGCTACATTCCCTATAATACAGTGATTCTGGAATGTATCCATCTTTTTAGTTACCGAGGCAGGCTTATAGCTCCACCGGATAACATTTCCGGAGCCCTTTTTCTTTGTAGGTATGGATTCAAAATATTTCCGGAACAGTTTTAGCAGCTTTTCATTCTTAATGTTACCGACCGAACAAAAAACCATCTGATCGGTGTTGTAGTTCCCTGACATGAAATCCGACAATGTTTTTTGTGTGAAAGATCTTACAGTATCAGCTATTCCAAGAATGTTGTGACCAATAGGCTGGCCAGAAAAAATCAGCTCTTCAAAATCATCAAAGATCAGTTCTGCCGGGCTGTCGAGGTATGAATTGATCTCCTCAACAACAACATCTTTTTCTTTTTCGATCTCTTTTTCGGGTAGCTGTGAATTAAAGGTTATATCGCTGATGATTTCGACAGCCCTTTCATAATCATCCTTCATAAAAGAAGCATGCACGGTCGTTTCCTCTTTTGTCGTATAAGCATTCAGTTCACCTCCCACATCTTCGAGACGGCTCAGAATATGGTATGCTTTCCTCTTTTTTGTCCCTTTGAAAAGCATGTGCTCGATGAAATGAGCCATGCCATGTTCGGGGGGATCTTCATCGCGCGAACCAGTGTTTATTACAAGTCCGCAGTAAGCTACAACGCCGGGGATCCGGTGGTGAACAAGCCTGATTCCGTTATCGAGAGTATGAAAAAAAAGATCCATTAAAAGTTTTTAGCCGGATGCAAAGGTACCATATAGGCAAAACGATTCCAAATTGAAATTGAAGTTAATAAGTATGCTTTCGCATGCAGCAAAATTTCATACTGATAGTCATTATGTAAATCTTATCTGCTTAAAAATAGATATGGCAAAAAATATAACTTCAGTATTTTTCAAGCCCTTTCATAGATTTAGTGGATTAGTATTATTAAATGTTTCAGGACTTGCGCTTGGACTTGCAAGTGTTATATTCATTACTATCTGGATCGGACATGAATTCAGTTATGACAGGTATTTTAAGAATGCTGCAAGGATTTTTCGGGTTGAATCACTTTTAAATTTTTCGGGTACTCCGTTCGTCTGGACTGTAGCTCCGGCCCCGGTATCTGAATCTGTTCTGATAGACTTTCCTGAAGTTGAGAATGCTGTAAAACTTAAATCAGGTTACCAGGAGGTATTGAAGGTTGATGATAAGTTGTATGCGGCTAAGAATCTGTATTATACAACTAATTCATATTTCAATATTTTCTCAACAAAAGTAATTTCAGGTGATCCTTCCACTTTGCTTGCCGGTCCTTCAAATGTGGTCATATCAAGGCAAATTGCAGAGATATTATTTGGTGAGAAAGATCCGGTTGGTAAATCCATACTTCTTAACAATGTCGATCCACTGACTGTTTCAGGCGTTATAGAAAACTCTCCATCAAATACACATTTGAAAATTGATTACCTTTTATCCTTTTCATTACTGCAAAAAGGAAATAATAGGTTTGACAGGTGGAACCAGTTTGATTATATTACTTATGTTTTGCTAAAAGAACGGACTGATGCGGAACAGTTCAATAAGAAGATCTCGGGTTATTTGAAGACAAAAAGTAAGGATGCTTCAGCAACACTTTTTATTAATCCGCTTACCAGACTTTATCTGTATCGTGATCCGGGATTTGAATCTATAATTTACCCTTCGTCCGACAAAGGGCCAATTACCAGGGTTATCTTATTCGCTATTATCGGGTTTGTGATCTTGCTGATCGCATGTATCAATTTTGTCAACCTGTCGACCGTCTTTGCTGCACAGCGGGCAAAAGAAATAGGAATCAGGAAGGTAAATGGGGCGGGCAGGACCAATCTTGTTATACAGCTGTTTGGTGAATCACTTTTGCAGACCTTTCTGGCAACTATCGCTGCGCTTAATTTTAGTCATTCTTCTGTTTCCTGTTTTTATCAAGGTCAGTGGACTGGAACTTGAGCTGATGGGCCTGTTTTCATTCAGAAATGTAAGTATCTATTTTGCGCTGGCAGTCATTACCGGATTAATAGCCGGTATGTATCCCGCACTTGTACTTTCATCTTTTAGTCCGGTGAAGGTGATCAAACCAATGCCGGCAGATATTGTTCAAGGTTCCGGTCTGAGAAAAATACTGGTTGTTACACAGTTTGCGCTGTCAATTATTTTCATTTTCTGCATCCTTGTCATGAACAGACAAATAAGTTTTATGGAGCAAAGAGATCTGGGTTTTGATAAAGACGGGGTAATGGTTATTTCTCCTCAAACCAGTCCCGAAAAGGTAGATGTAATTGCAGCCCGGATAGAAGAAATAGCCGGGGTAAATAAAATTTCCCTTGGGGCTAATGTTCCTGTTAATATGGGCAACTTCAGTACATTAAGTAAATGGGATGGAAATACCCCGGGGAAATCTTTAAAATTTCATTTAATGCAGGTGGATGACAGGTACCTGGATTTTTTTGATATTAAGCTCACTGAAGGGAATAAATTTAATACCGGTTCAATTGGCAGTGAAGTAATTATTAATGAAACAGCGGTAAAAAAGATGGAAATGGAGAAGCCGGTTGGAAAGTTTATCTGGTTAGGTGATGTCAGGTATACAATTACAGGGGTTGTCAAAGATTTCCATTTTCATAAGCTGAAAGATGAGATCCTTCCTGTATTTATTTATAAAGATAAGGATTGGTGGATGAAGAGGATTTTTGTAAAGCTTGAATCCGGAGACCATAAAAATATAGTCGATAATATTGTTGATCTCGTAAATAAGAGTACTCCGGGATTTCCTGCAAACTATTTATTCCTTGATCAGGAGGTTGACAGGTATTATGATGAGGAGAAAAGATTGAGTACGCTCATAAATGCAGCCACTTTTCTTAGCATAGTCATATCATGTATGGGACTCTTCAGTCTTACTGCCTTTACAATCAGAAAAAAACGTAGGGAGATAGGCATAAGGAAAGCTTATGGGGCCACAGCAACCAGTGTTTTGTTCATGCTTCAGAAGGATTTTGGCAAACTCATCTTGATAGCTTCAGTTATTGCGTTGCCGGCGGGATATTACATTATCAGACAATGGTTGCACTCCTATGCGTATCATGTTGAGTTAAAACCATCATATTTTCTCGTGACAGTTCTCCTTATTGTCATGATCGCAGTTGTAACATTAGCTTTTCATACTCTCAGGGCTGCCAATTTAAATCCGGCTGACACATTAAGGAATGAGTAAAGGAAGGAATTGATCATCTTTTGACGGAGTTAAGTGCTTGCAGTTAAGTTAAATTGACTATCCATGATATAAATTCCATCACACGCTTCCTACTCATATTTAAGAATATCAACAGGATTTGAATTGGCAGCTTTAAGAGTTTGAGAAAGAACTGTCAAAATACCTGTTAAAAACACAATCGTAACACCGGCGAAGAGGGTTCCTGCACCAAACGTAACATGGAAGGCGAGAAACTTAAGCCAGGCTGAATTTATTAAATATGCAAGCGGAGCAGCTATAATAGCGGCAATTAGCAGCATGATAATAAATGTTCTCCCAATGAGCAGTGCAACAGTTTGTGATTGTGAACCAAAAGCCTTTCTGACACCAACTTCTTTCAGTCTTGTCTGGATGCTATAAGATGCCATTCCAAAAAGTCCAAGACATGCTACGACAATAGCGAGTATTGTTGCAAAGCCCACTGTGTATAAAACATCTCCAAACAGGCCATAGTAATCCTTTATCTCATACTCAAGGAATGAACCCTCAAGGTCATGATATGGATCAATTGTAGTCCAGGCACTTTTAAATTTATCCAGAGTAGCTTCCCGGTCCGGTGAATTGATCCTTAGTACTGCAATTCTGTATTGCTCAGGATTCATCCTCAGGATAAGCGGTTTAAGAGGCAGAAACAGAGCAACATATTTATAATTCTCAACCACACCTATGACCCTGACCGGCACCGTATCATAAATTAATATGTTTTGTCCTACCGCATCCTGTAAAGATTTAAATTTAAAATACTCAACTGCCTTTCTGTTTATAACTACTAAATTGGTATTCGTGGCCGGATCTTTTGGGAAATCTTCACCTGCAATAATCTTTATCCCCATAGTATTGAGGTAGTTCGGTTCAACTGAAAAATAGGCGGCATCGTATGATTCATCTTCAGGTTTGATTTTTATGCCGGTACTCCAATAATTGCCAACCCCCGGAATATGTGATCCGGCTGAAATTGACGTGACCTCCGGCAACTGGGTAAATTTATCCTTAACCCTGGAAAACTGCTGGCATTCCAAGCCGGATATTATAGACAACATTCCGGTCAAATCCAAGCTCACTATTTAACATAAAGCTCATCTGTCTGTATAACAGGATAATTGATATTATAAAGATAATTGAGAAAGAATACTGGGCCACAAGGAGTATCTTTCTGAAGGTAACTCTCTTTAATAACCTTACGTTTGAAGAGGCTTTAAATACTTTAACAGGATTCAGAGATGATACATACATTGCAGGAATCAGGCCGGCAAGTAACCCGGTGGCAATGGCAAAAATGAGGTAGGCCAGGTAACTTGTAAGATTCTGATGCGGATCAATTTTCAATTCTGTCATAAATCTCATTCCTGAAAATGCCGGAACGAGTAACTGAAGAATTATCAATGCAAAGAATAGCGAAATCAATGCAAGGATAACTGCTTCTGTAAGAATCTGTGAAACAAGCTGACCTCTTGACGCACCAAAGGATTTTCGTATTCCATATTCTTTTGCTCTCATAAGAGATCGTGCAACTGAAAGACTTGTATAATTAAATGCAGCCGAAAGCATTATTACAATTGCCAGTCCGGCAAAGAAAATAACAAATGCCTTCGGCAGGAACACACCGTTCTCATTTGCAAGTAATGGTCCCGGAACTATTTTGGAAATCGGAGTACTGTAAAATGAAATATTTACCTCCCCATTTTCAGGATATTTTAATTTACCTATTTTAACCAATGCAGTGTCAAGCTCACTTTGCCTGGCATTTTCATTAAGCAGTATGTACACAAAACTGGAGCCAAATTCTTCCCAGTTATCAGTAATATCATTGATCTTTTTTTCTTTTTCCAGAACAGTAAGTGATGCAGCTGATACCAATACTTCAAACTGGATATGAGATTTTTGCGTCATTTTTGGAATGACCCCGGTTACTTTTAAGTTACCATATCTCTCAAAAATTATTACTTTACCGACAGGGTCATTATCACCAAAAAATTTGTTGGCTACCTCCTCTGTTAAAACTATTGAATTAGGTTCGTTAAGAGGATTTGATCCCGGGTTGTTCTTTAATTTAAAATCAAAAAGATTGAAAAACGAGGGTGTTGCAAAAAAACCTGAAACCTGAAATCTTTTTTCATCGCAAATACCTTCACCATTAAAATTGTTATGCAGAGCAACAAAATCCTTCACGAAAGGATAATTATCCTTCAGCTCATTTGCAAGGGGCCAGGTAGTTGTTGCATATTTGCTTATCGCTATTTTGCTAAGATTATCTTTCGATTGAATTCTGTAAATGCGATTGCGATTCTTATGAAAGTTATCATAAGAAAGCTGATCCTGGACCACTAATATAATAAGCATGCATACTGCCAGACTTATTGATAGTCCGAAAATATTGATTATGGAAAAGTTCCTGTATTTCAATATATTCCTGAATGCTGTAAGAAAGTAACTTTTTATCATGGTAATCAAGGTTTTATGATTTTCTCAATCAAATTTAATGCTAATTCTTTCTATTTACTCTTTGACGATAAAAACTAATCCGGGTTACATCCCTTAAGCGTGTTACCATTGATTTAAAGAAGCAACAAAATCTGCGTGTGATTATGCAGTGTATGTATTATTTGATAACATGCACGTATAAATTCATCGCCAATCCCGCCAGCATAACAAGTACAAAATCCCGCAAGGTATTGATCTTGACTAATTAATACTTATAGAAGTAGTACAAATCCAGTGCTAATGTAAATCTGCTGGACCATGATAAAGGGGATTATTAAATGATAGATTTCAAATTCTATTCTCGGAAGGTTTATGAGTGAATTAGATATAATTTAATTTCAGGCTATGAAGCATAAGCTTGATTGGTATTGAATTGATTCACAAATTTATGTCATTGATATTCAAATACATCGACTTAAAAGTTTATTTCTTTTAAATGTTCAATTCCGGCACCGTTCCCATTGATTTATTTTGAATTGAATATTTTAAACCCGATTTTTATATTGAATAATCCGTTTGAATTCTTGTACTAGCGTTAAGAATAAAGGGAAGAATTATTAAAGATACTTGTACAAAAGAACTATTAAAATTGGAATATATGAGGTAACAATAATATGGAAAATGAATGAAATATTATATGAACTTGTATACTCTTGTTTTAACTGAAAATGGTGTAACCTATTTTAAACAATCGATAACTTAACCCTAAATACTCATGAAAAATTTTTGTAAAAAAGATTGGCTATCCTTTTCAAAGAAGAACAAAATGAGCTATTTGATAATTAAAATCATAATGCCTCTTTTTTTGTTTGCCACCTTAAATGTTTCAGCGATACCATTACAACAGAATAAAAAAATAGGTGTCGTTACAGATGGAAGTACCGGTGAGCCTATGGCTGGAGTTAATATCCAAATTGAAGGAACCACAACTGGAGTAATTTCAGATATAGACGGAAAGTTTGTCATTGAAGTTGAAAAAACCGATGCTGTTTTAGTTTTTTCCTTCATCGGATATGTTACTCAGAGAATAAACATAACAGGGACTAGTGAGATTAATGTTGCTCTATTACCTGAAACTATGGGATTAGATGAAGTTGTTGTTGTCGGTTACGGAACTCAAAGGAAAATAAACCTCACTGGGGCTGTAAGCACAATTGATGCCAAAGAGCTTACAAGCGTCCCGATCACTCAAACATCCATGGCATTACAAGGCAAGATGGCAGGTGTGACCATTACTCAAAACTTCGGTGCACCAGGTAGTGATAATGGTACGATACGGATTCACGGTGTGGGGACACTTGGTCAAAATGATCCTTTAATTCTCGTGGACGGAGTAGAAGGAACTATGAATGATATAAACCCTAACGACATAGAAAATATTTCTGTATTAAAAGACGCCTCCTCAGCTTCGATATATGGTTCTCGAGCGGCCAACGGCGTTATTCTAATCAGCACCAAACGAGGTAACAAAAACCAGGCTATCTCTGTAACTTATAATGGTATGGCAGGAATTCAATTACCAACCGATTTGCCACAGCTAGTAGATGGCGAAACCTATATGGTGTTGAAAAATGAGAACGAAAGAAACTCCGGGCGCCCTAATCTTTATACAGATGCCTATATGGCCACTTATAAGGAAAATGCAGGGAAAGAGCCATATTTTAACACAAACTGGTTTGATTTTGCGATGAAGCCAAATGCAATTGAACAACAACACTCCCTTACTATAAGTGGTGGATCTGATAAGATTACCTCTTTGGTGTCGCTTTCTTATCTTGATCAGGATGCATTAATTGATAATGCAGGCCTTAAACGTTCATCATTGCGGTTTAATAATACACTTCAGGCTAGTAACAAATTGAGTTTTACATTGGACGGCTTCCTGCGAAAGGAAGATAACTTATCTCCAAGTCAAAGCATAGGCAGTTTGTTTCAGATGATGTGCGAAATTCCGCCGCTATATCCAGGGATATGGGAGGATGGTTCTTATGGTGAAGGTTGGAATGGCAGTAATCCATTGGCTTTTATACAGAAGGGTGGGAGTTCAACAACCACATCATCGCGTATACAATTGAACATTCGTGCAAAATATGAAATCTTCAAATGGCTGAATCTGGAAGCAGGTTATGCTCCAAAATATCTAGGTTCCAATGTAAAAAGATCAATAAAACAATATACGTATAAAAAGCTTGATGGTTCCTTTGGAGTAAAACCAGATGGTCTTAATAGTTTGAGTAATACCAACGCTCATTCTCTTGAGAATTTCTATCAAGTATTATTGAGATACAACAAATCATTCGGAAAACACTCAACAAGTGCTATGGTTGGATTTGAATCCAATGATTTTAGAAGTGAGAATTTCTCTGCTTCAAGACAAAACTTTCTACTCCCACAATATGAAGTATTAGATGTAGGGGATGCAAATTATAAGAATAATGATGGATCCGCCAGCGAATGGGCTTTAGCATCATTTTTTGGTCGAGTAAACTATTCATTTGCGGACAAATATCTGTTTGAAGCTAATTTACGGTATGATGGATCCTCTCGATTTGCTCCTGAAAATAGATGGGGCTGGTTTCCATCTTTATCTGCGGGTTGGAGAATAAAAGAGGAGTCATTCTTGAAGGACATTGCTTTTCTTTCTAGCTTAAAACTCAGGGTTTCATGGGGGCAACTTGGAAATCAAAATATTGCCAATTATCCATATTTAGGCGTAATAAATATAAGTCAACCATATTATTTTGGTAAAACAGTCGTTTCGGGTGCGGCTCAAACTGTTTTGGCTAACAAAAATGTTGCCTGGGAAACAACGATTGTTCTAAATGGAGGAATTGATTTTGGTTTTTTAAACAACCGTCTTACCGGATCTTTGGACGTTTACAATAAGAAAACTATAAATATTCTTTACCAACGTGATATACCAGCTGTAATTGGCTTGACAGCCTCTGACCAGAATATTGCCAAGGTCCGAAACATTGGTTGGGATCTTCAGTTGGGTTGGACTGATGATATAGCAGATTTCAATTATGGAGTCGATATTGTCCTTTCAGATGTAAAAAACAAAGTTCTGGACTTGAAAGGGAAGCCACAATACGGCCGAAATGTTATTTTTGAAAACGCTGAATTTCAAGCGTTTTATGGTTATGAATGTATTGGTATATATCGTTCTCAGGAGGATTTGGATAAATACCCGAGACTTAATACCAATTATAAATTGGGTGATTTGATCTATAAAGATCTTAATAATGATGGGAAAATAGATCCAACAAATGATAAGAAAATAATAGGCTCTAATATACCCAGGTTTAATTTTGGAACCACTTTAAGCTTTGGTTATAAAAATTTTGACTTGAGCGTGTTCTTCCAAGGCGTTGGAAAGAAAAATGTTTACTTCAGCACAAGACAAGCAGGTTACAGCGGAAGTTATTATACATATCAATTAGGTCGTTTAGTACCCGATGATCCTTCAACCCATCAGACGGCTACCTGGATCAGAGTGAGTGACGATAACGTTAATCCAGAAGACAATTCCTTCTTTTTATTTAATGCAGCTTATTTGCGTTGTAAAAATTTAGTTTTTGGGTACACTATTCCAACGCAAATCTTGGCCAGACTGAATATAGTTGGAGCCAGAGTCTATTTTAGCGGACAAAATCTCTTCACATATGATAATCTACGGATTAATTTCATTGATCCGGAAGCGCCCAGTCAAACTCAAGGAGCTATGTACTACCCAAACGTTAAAACATTTGCGTTTGGAATTGATTTGAAATTTTAAACATTAACATTTTAACATTATGAAAACTAAATATATATTTTCCCTTATCGTTTTACTTACGTTTGCTTCTTGTGATGATTATCTAAATAAATTTCCACTGGATAAACCGTCGGATGCAACCTTCTATTCAAATCAGCAGGAACTACTTATGGCCGTGAATGCTTGTTATAACTACGTTACTCAGCGTATTGAGTGGAGCATTCCAAATCAATTTACAGAAGAGGCTATCACTGATATATTTGGAACCAGATCAAGCGGATCTTATTGGAATCCAATAAAATTTGGTGCCTTAGGTTCAAGTGACAACTTGCCGAGATTGATCTGGAGTTACTCTTATTCGGGAATTAATAGGACTAATGCGCTTTTGGATAATATGAATAAGGCAGAGGCGCTTACTGACCCTGCTTTATTTAAAAGAATTAAAAGTGAAGCACGGGTTATACGAGCAATAAACTATATCAATCTTATTCAAAAGTTCGGTGATGTTCCTTTAATAGATAAATTAATAAGTACAGAGGATGCACTTAAGATTACCAGAACAAGTAAAAGTGAGGTTTTGCAATTCATATATAAGGAATTGGACGAATCTGCTGCCGATCTTCCTGTAAGCTATACCGCTAATACTGATAAAGGACGAATAACTAAAGGAGCTGCCCTGGCTATGAAAGCAAGGGTTGCACTTTACAATAGTGATTGGGTTACGGCAAAGAACACGGCGAAGGCTTGTATGGATTTGAATGTGTATAAACTATATCCAAGTTATAAAAACCTTTTCAAGTACGCGGGCGAATACTGTTCTGAAATAATTCTTGATTGTCAATATATGCAAAAAGAAAGAGAATACGCTCTTCAACAACAAGTTGGTACTCGCAATTCCAAAGGAACAATTCAGCAATTTCCAACAGAAGATATAATTGCGTCTTTTGAATGTATCGATGGGAAACCAATTAATGAATCACCTTTATATGATCCGACTAATCCTTTTGCAAACCGTGACCCACGCTTATTTGGAGCGGTTATTATTCCACGTGTTTGGGATGGGGTTACTGTGAAAACAAATGGGACTGTATTTTATGGATTTGAATATATGTCTTCAAAAGAAATCCTTTATGAGACTGATGGAAAGACAATAATTTCCAATTGTCTATATCAGAAAGAGAAGACAGTTTTGGATCAAAAATCAAATAAAATAGTTGAAAATCAAGACGTAACTAATCCTTATCTGTCTCGTACAGGATATGTTAGTTATAAATATATGGATGAAGCCAATGTAGCCACCCCGAACAATTGTTTTTTGAACATAATTTTGTGTAGATATGCTGAAGTATTATTAATATATGCAGAGGCTTCAATAGAATCAGGACAAATTGATCAAAGCGTCCTGGATGCCCTCAATATGGTTAGAGCCAGAGCTTATGGTAATACCACTTCATCTGGTACCGACATTGAAGCAACAAACTATCCAAGAATTACTACAACAGATCAGGCTGAATTACGTAAGATTGTTCGTCGGGAACGCAAGGTGGAACTTTGTTTTGAGGGCTTTCGTTATGAAGACCTTAAGAGGTGGGGCATCTTAGTGAAAGCATTAAACCAAAGAAGAACTTATGGCCGTGCTGAGAACTATACAGCGTTAGCTCCGACTAATATACCAATAATTGATGATGACGGACTTGTGACATTCCCATATGCTGAAGATACATACGGTTTGACCAATGAAGTTCGAAAGTTGAGATTCTATGAGGAGTTTGGCACTATTACTGAAAAATTTAATTTACTACCAATTCCTATTGGAGAAATGCAACTGAATTCGAGTCTAACACAAAATCCGGGTTATTAAATATAATCTCTTGATCAGGTTATTGGACAATACTATCAGAAAATGAATAGATAGAAGTTCTTGACAGCGTTTGTTTGAGTTATTTTTCTGGCAGCTTTAAGATGGATTTGAGTGGGGTAATAATTTCGGAATAGTAATAACTAAACGAATGTGATAAATCGGATTTTAAAAGTCAGATTATAGAAATTAGTCCAAATAAAAAACATGAATATTTAAAGGCGTTTTTAAAGAAACAAGAGAAACAATAATTCTAAAAATCAAATAAATAAATATAACGAATCTACTTATGAAAAAATCAATTATTTGTTCTTTAGCAGTTGCTTTTGCGTTAGCAGGTTCTGCATTTGCTCAAAATAGTAATCAGGACGCAACAACGCACATAAAAGCGAATGTCGATTTTTCCCAAAAACTGCAAAACTGGGATGGCTTTGGAGTCAATTATGTTGAACTTGCTCAATCAACTGATCCTATAACTGATCCACAAGAATACGGTGGGTTTAGTTTGTTAAATGAAGATAAAAGACAGGAAATCTTAAATATGATTTTCGGTATTGAGGGACTGCAACCCGGGCTCATCAAAATGTTTTTTGATCCTTTCCAACAGAAGCAGCCAGGTGCTGATTTCGACCATAAAAGTACAACACGTTGGATGCGTTATTTTGTACAAGACGGTATTAAAAAAACAAAGGAAAGAGGTGGGGATGAAATAAAAATTATTACTACGCTTTATGGTCCCCCGGCCTGGGCTACAAAACAGAAATTTTTACGTGGCAGAGACCTTGATCCAGCACAGTACGAAAACCTTGCTAAGTATATGATCTCTTGGGTTCAATTTTTAGTAAAAGAAGAAAAGCTCCCAGTAAAATACTTATCATTGCACAATGAGGGTGACTCTCCGGGCCGCTGGCCGCTTGACGGGAGCCATGGCAACATAGGAAAAGGAGCTGATTACAATGCTTTCTGGCGTCCATGGGATATAGCTCATTTTCTCGATTTCATGCCTCCTATGATAAAAAAGGCTGGTTTGGATGTGGGTTTAACTCCTGGAGAATGTACTACATGGGCTAGTTTTGCATCGGGCTTTTATCATTGGGCTATTTTTGATAACCCACAAGCAATAAAAAATATTGGACTTATAACCAGTCATGGATTCGGAGAAGGTAATGCCATTAATTCTCAAGTAAATGATTTACTTCGTATGAAACGCCCTGACCTTCATGCATGGACAACATCAATGACCTGGGGAACAAAAAGAATGCCAAATGATTATGATTTTATTAACTTAATCCGGCGCAATATTTATGATGCCAAAGTCAATGCAGTAATACCTTGGGCTTGTATCCAGACACTTACCTGGGTAGGTGGAGATCCTAATCCGGGAACGGCTTTCTTCGTAGGTGCTGATGGGAATTATGAAGTTAAGCCACAATACTATTATTATAAGCAACTAACTCGTGCTGGTAAGCCTGGAATGACAATTGCAACTGTCAAGGTTGAGACTAAAGATGATCAGGGAGTGAATTTGATAGCCTTTGCATCGAATAATACAAAAAATCCCGATGCTTTTATTGTCCTTAATTTCTCTGCGAATCCTAAAAAGATTAATTTATCTTTAACTGGTTCGAAAGGAAAGAATTTTGATGCAATCAGGACCAGTTCATCAGAAAAGTATTCTAATGTAGGGACATTTACAATTACTAACGGGGAGATTGAATATGAGGCACCTGCTGGTTCGGTCACTACTTTTTTTGCAAAATGATCTTTATAATATTGTAATCAATAAATATCTGAATTAGGAAAAAGAGATTTAAATAGGGAATTCTATGATTTCTTCTAGAATGGAGCTTAATTAGATAAGCTTTGAAGTTTGCTTAAAAACAGGGAAGTATCTTAGTTGGTTATTTTGCTAATAAAAAACCGGTTACCTCGAAAGTGAAATTTCTGTGGCCCGGTTTTATCATTAAAAGCAAATTAGTTTAAAGGCTTTCCGGTATTGTACAAGCATAAAAAAATTAACGTGTTGATTCTCTTACAACAAGTGATGTTTCAAGTACGATATGTCTATTATCCCATTTGTTAAATTTCCTTTGTAATTGTAACAATAGCAATTCTGCAGCTTTTCTACCAATTTCCGATATTGGTTGGGATATAGTGGTTAGAGATGGATCCACTACGGAAGCAAAAGAATCATTTGTAAATCCCATTATAGAAATATCCGAGGGTATCCTAATACCCCTTTTTTTGAAAGTCATCATTGCCCCTATGGCAACACTATCACATATGCAAAAAACAGCATCAGGTAATGTAGAAAGCTTAAGCAGCTCTACAGCAGCAGCTACGCCGCTTTCCATCGAAAAATCACTTTCAAATATCCATTTTTCATTTACAGCCAGGTTATGGCTTTTTAAGCAGTCAATGTACCCGGATTTTCTCTGGTTACAGAGCAAGAGAGTTTTTGGTCCCGAAATATGGGCAATATTGCGACATCCTCTTTTTATAAGATATTCAGTTGCATTATAGGCACCCCTATAATCGTTTACTGTTACACTGGGAAGGTCTAGATCTTCTGTAATCCGATTAAACATCACGACAGGAAGTCCCTTTTGAACAAATTTTCTAATATGATCATACTGGCGAGTATGTTTTGATGGAGAAATAAGTAAACCGTCAACCCGGCTTTTCAAAAGCGAATTAACATTGAATACTTCTGTTTCATATGATTCATTTGATTGGCAGGTCATTACATTGAAACCTGATGTTGACACAACTTCCTGAATGCCACCAATTGCAGTAGAATAGAATGGTATTAGAAATGAGGGAATTACGACGCCAATGTTGAAGGTTTTTTGCTCCCGGAGACTTTTTGCGATTACGTTAGGTTCAAAGTCAAGCTTCCTAGCTAATCTCAGTACACGTTGTCTAGTTTCAGGATTCACATCATATGAATCACGTAGAGCTCTGGAAACAGTAGATTTTGACAAGTTTAGTTCTCTGGCAATATCAATTATTGTTATTGGATTTTTGTTGTCCACTGTGTCTTAGATTCTTTATGATTTATAGTTTTTTCTTACACTAACAAACCAATTCCTAATGTGAAATCAAAATTAATTTCCGGTATCGTTCCCAACGTTTTTTCCAAAGATAATGATTTTAACCCTTACTTTTTCTTAATTTCGGTAACTAATAAACATAAGTGAAAGTTCCCATAATATTAATTCTGACAACATTTTCAATAAATGTAATGATCTCTTGTCAAAGCATAAGGAATCGTGTTGTATATGTCAATTCTTACCACTCAGGGTATAAACCAAGTGATGAAATTATGAGAGGTATTAGAGAAACCCTGACGTCTGACAAATTTGATTTGCAAATACTTTTTATTGATTCCAAACGGCAAACCTCATTAGAACGCCTTTCTGAAAAAATTGATTCGGCCAGAAATTTTATTCTTGACTTTAAACCAGATGTACTGATAGTTTCTGATGATTATGCAGTAAAGTATCTCGTTAACCCTTTTTTCAATCAATTTGACATTCCAATAGTTTTTTGTGGGGTAAACTGGTCAGCCGAACAGTATAACTTATCTCCTTCACATATTACAGGAATGATTGAAGTTTTACCTCTTCATGAAGCCATTAGATTCATAAAGGGATTTTATCCAACAACAGAAAAACTGGCAGTATTATCAGAGAAATCGCTCTCCGAACTAAACAACACAAAGTTGCTCGATACTTTATACAAAAATTTGGGAATGAAACCCGAGTACTTTCTGGCAGATAATTTTGAGGATTGGAAGAAGATGTTTGTTATGGCTAATGACCAGGCAGATATAATTTATTTGCCGACTAACGGAGCAATTAAAGATTGGGATGAGTCAATGGCCATAAAATTCGTTAAGGAAAATATCAGGAAACCGGTGTTTACCTGTGATGATTTTATGATGGATTATTGCGTTTTCGGATTTACCAAGATTCCAATTGAGCAAGGAATCTTTGCAGCTGAGACAGCTAAGAATATTCTACATGGAACCTCACCGGCTAAAATTCCTATAAAAAGGAATAAACAAACCGAAACTTGGTATAATAAAAAACTTGCACAAATAATCGGGTTTAGCCCAGATTCTTCTTGGTTGGAGACTGCAAAATTAATGAACTAAAACCTACTTCCATTTTGCAATATCCAGGTAATTTTTAGTAATGTTGATTTGTTCAAATTTAAATTAATTAGTGAATAATGTTTATGTAAAATTTTAAATAGTAGTGGTTTAAAAGAAACAAAATGAATTCAGAAGGTATAAGAAATGTAACAGTATTAGGAACTGGGAACATGGGTCCAGGCATCAGTTTTCTTTTTCTACGTAAAAAGTTCCATGTTACTATGTGGGGACCATCAGAAAATGACCTGAAAAGCGGTATCAACAATTTTAGAAGGAATATAGATGATATGGTGCATGAAGGTTTACTTGAAAGTGCGCTTACCAATTATTTATACTCAAATTTAAAAGTAACAAGAGATCTTTCTGAGGCAGGGGGAAATGCCCATTTGGTAGTTGAGGCCATACCAGAACAGTTGGAATTGAAACAGGATATGTTTGCAGAACTCGAAAAGATTTGTTCCATGGAAACGATTTTTGCTTCCAATACTTCAACGTTGCTACCCTCCGCACTTTCTCAAAAAATAAATCATAAGGAAAGATTGATTGTAACCCATTTCTGGAACCCAGCGCATTTAGCACCCCTTGTGGAAGTTTGCGGGAGTTCCAATACCTCAGGAGAGGTAATTAATACAATGATGGAAATACTAAGACAGATTGGAAGTGAACCTGTTTTAATGCGCAAAGAAATTCTCGGGTTTATTGGCAACAGGATTATGCATGCTATGAACAGGGAGGCCTTGTCATTAATTGGTAACGACGTTTGTGATCCTGAAGATATTGACAAAGTAGTATTGTCAAGTTTTGGCCCCCGTTTTGCCAACCTGGGTCCAATGGAATATCTTGATTTTAGTGGTCTGGACCTGATTAAAAGTATACAGGGTTATCTTTATGGAGATCTTGACACCACACCAGGTGTTTTACCAATTATTGATAACCTTGTTTCTGAAGGCAACTTAGGAATAAAAACCGGGAAAGGATTATTTGACTGGTCAAAGAAAGTTAATAATATCCGTGAAAACCGGGATAAGGAATTTATAAGAAGGTTGAAACCAAAGATCTAGTCAATTTAGGATTTGAAATAACGGATTAGAAAAGCTTGGGCGAAAATATTTACTTATTATGGCAATGACGGATAAAAAGTTCATATTGATTGTGCTTCATAAACTTGAAGAATCTTTCGGTTATTATGATGTACAAACGGGGGAACAGCTAGCCTTAATAAAAACCAGACCTTATCCACATGAAATCTGCCTTGATTCTGGTCACAAGAAAATATTTATCGCCGAAATGGGAGTAAGGGGTATCGAATCTGAGGGCCCTGGTGGCCACACTATTTCTGTGTTTGACATCAAATCACGTCGTCTTGTCAGCGAAATTGATACTGGAAACTATGATAGGCCACATGGGATTGCATTATATGGAAACAAACTTTTCATAACCAGTGAGAGTACAAAAAGCTTGTTAATATTCAATCTTAAAACAGGGAGACTTATCAAGGCGGTATACCTTGATCAAGATTGTGCTCATATGGTTAATATAAGCCCAGATGGTAAAATCGCATACACAGCAAATATAATGTCCAACAGCATTACTGCAGTAAACTGCTTGACTTACCAGGTACTTTACCATATTAGAGTGCTTGAGCGACCTGAAGGGATGGTTTTCTCAATTGACGGGTCAATAATTTATTGTGTCTGCCGGGAAGCAAAAGCTGTTGCTATTATTGACAGAGCAGAAGCAAAGATGATAGATACAATTGAAACTGGAAATGGGCCAGTTAGAATTGTTATGTCGTTAGATGGTCAACAATTATGCATACCATTGTTTCACTCAGCTTCTGTACAAATTGCTGATACAAAAAGCAAGAAGGTAACCCATACAATTCAAGTTGGCCCCCATCCTGCAGGAACCTGTATTTCGCCTGATGGGAAATTTGTATTTATATCATGTGAGGAAGAAAACTACGTCTATGTCATAAGTTTAAAAACATTCCAAATTGTAAATAGAATTAAAACCGGCAATGGTGCTGACGCTATGGTATGTTTGTTTACTTCAGAAATTAAATAGTGATAATTATTTCACTTGGGGAATTAATCAATAACAAATAGAAAAGAATATGAAAGCTTTAGTTCTTGAAGATTACAATAAATTTATCTTTAGAGATTGGCCTGAACCGATAATAGCCACGGATGAAGTGTTGGTTCAAGTTAAAGCAGTTGGAATTTGCGGAAGCGATGTGCATGGAATGGATGGAAGTACGGGTCGTCGCATACCTCCTATTATTATGGGGCATGAGGCAGCTGGGGTAATTGTTAAAACTGGCCCTGAAGTAAAAGGATGGGAACCTGGTAATAGAGTTACTTTTGATTCAACTATATTTCCATTAAATGATTGGTATACCCTCAAGGGTTTTTCAAACCTCAGCGACAACCGTATGGTACTGGGTGTTTCTCCAGGCAATTACAGACGACATGGTGCTTTTGCTGAATATGTAAATGTCCCGCAACATATACTTTACAAGCTCCCAGACGAGGTTAGTTTTACACAAGCTGCAATGGTGGAGCCGGTAGCCGTAGCTGCTCACGCAGTAGAGCTTTCCTCCATTGGATGGAATGAGAATGTGGTTGTTGTGGGAACAGGCATGATTGGGCTCTTCGTAATTCAGATTTTGCGGTCAAAAGGATGTGGAAAGATTATTGCCATTGATCTTGATGTTGAGAAGCTTAAATTAGCAAAAAAGCTTGGTGCAGATTATATATTAAGTCCCCTTGAAGACGGATTAAAGGAGAAAATTTTTGCTCTAACCTCTAACCGCGGCTCAGACCATTCCTTTGAAGTGGTAGGGATTGATGCCACTGTTGAGACTGCAATTGAATCAGTAAGAAAAGGAGGAACGGTTACCCTTATCGGAAACCTGTCTCCTTTTGTAAGATTACCTTTACAAGCAGTTGTAACACGTCAATTAAAGATTTTGGGAAGTTGTGCAATTTGTGGTGAATACCAATCAGCGTTGGATATGATTGCAAGGAAACAGATTGATGTGAAGTCACTTCTTTCCGCCGAGGTACCATTATCTGAAGGCGCATTCTGGTTGGATAAGTTATATAAAAAAGAAGCTGGATTGATGAAGGTCATATTAATTCCATAATTAGACTTTATTATAATAACTTCACAATGGTTGAGAAATTAAAGACAGCAATAATTGGTTTAGGTAAAGTAGCTGATTTACACGCTTCAGCTCTTGCAAAACTTGAAGGGTCACAATTTACAGCAGTTTGTAGTTCAAAAAGAGATAAAGCAAACGCATTCGCTGGAAAGTACGATGTAAAAGGTTTTGTGGATGTTTCCGAAATGGTAAACAAAGAGAAAATAGATGTTTCAATAATTTGTACACCTCATCCATTTCATGTTGGACCTACTATAGCGGCTATTGAGGCTGGCTCAAATGTCTTAATTGAAAAGCCTTTTGCATCCTCTCTGGAGGATTGTGACGCTATGCTAAAAGCATCAAAAAAATATAAAAAACAAATTGGTGTGGTAAGTCAGCGTCGTTGGTATTTACCAGTACAAAGAGTTAAATCGGCCATTGATGCCGGTAAAATAGGCCGACCTGTTTTTGGAACTGTTAATATGCTTGGATGGCGCGATGAAGCTTATTATAGTAGCGATCCGTGGCGGGGTACCTGGGAAGGCGAGGGCGGTGGAGTACTAGTTAATCAAGCTGCGCATCAGTTAGACCTCTTACAATGGTTCATGGGTGAAATTGACGAGTTGTATGGCGTTTGGTCAAATCTTAATCATCCATACATTGAAGTTGAAGATACCGCCAACGCTATTATTAAGTTTAAAAACGGAGCGATCGCTAATATCATAGTTTCTAACTCACAAAAACCAGGGATCTTCGGGAAGGTTCATATACATGGGGAAACTGGGGCATCCGTTGGTGTTCAAACTGACGGGGGTGCAATGTTTATTGCTGGTATGTCGAACATACTTGAACCTCCAATAAATGACCTTTGGACCATACCCGGGGAGGAACAAAATCTTATAAGCTGGGTTAAAGAAGATTCTGCCTTTTTCCTTTCATTAAAAAATCCCATGGAATATTTTCATGAAAAACAAATTGAGAACTTCCTTCAAGCAATAATCAGTGGAAATAAACCTCTGATATCAGGCGAGGAGGGGAGGGTAACTGTTGAAATATTTACAGCAATTTATCGGTCTACACGTGATAAAAGAACAATAAAGTGGCCTTTGAAACCAGAATTAAAAAATGATTTCGATGGTAGATTGTCAATATAATATCTTAACCTTATAATTCCAGTAGAACATGCCACTACTCTTTGTAGGATTAGGAATTGTTTTATTACTAGTCCTGATAGTAAAATTCAAATGGAATGCATTTTTCGCACTGCTGGTAACCTCTTTAATTGTCGGATTACTTAATGGAATGAATTTGATGCAAGTGCTTGAGTCTGTGCTTGCTGGTATCGGAGGTACCTTGGGAAAAATCATCCTAATACTCTGTTTTGGTGCCATGCTCGGAAAACTCATCGAGGAAAGTGGTGCAGCCCATACTATCACTTACAGACTTACCAACCTGATGGGACTAAAAAATGTTCAGTATGCCATACTGATCACAGGCTTTCTGGTTGGTCTACCTATGATGTATAATGCGAGTTTTTTAGTTCTAATTCCACTTATATATACTTTCTCAACTGCATCAAAACTGCCATTGCTATACCTTGGGATTCCTCTTTCTGCCTCTTTATCGATTGCTCATGGATATTTACCACCTCATCCTGCTCCAACATATGTTTCTCTCATATACGGTGCTAACATAAATTATGTATTACTGATTGGATTAGTTCCTGTAATTCCTGCTTGCTTAGTAGCAGGGATCTTTTTATCCAAATTTTTCAAGAATCTGAAGGTCACACCACCTGAACAATTACATCAAGAGCATGTTTTTAAAAATGAAGAATTACCAGGGTTGGGTGTGAGTGTAATCGCTGCTTTAACCCCTGTGATCCTGATGTTAATTGGTGCCATAGTTGACATGCTTATAGGACCTGCTCCTCCTAAGGAGGAATTACTAGCGAGAGGCTTACCTACTCTCACTTCTTTCTATCAGCAAGTCCTTGATACAAAAGGCTTGAATCAAGGAGTCTCACAACTATTTTCATGGATAATCACGGTGGTTAAGTTCCTAAGTGATGCAAACATTGCCCTTATGATGGCTGTCTTTATTGGAATCCTTACTTTGGGTCTACGTAATGGGAAAAAAATGGAGGATGTAATGGTAAGCATGGGAAAAGCTGTTAGCTCAATTTCGATGATTATTCTTATTATAGCGGCAGGGGGAGCATTCTCTCAGGTATTAAAAGATAGCCAGGTAAATGAATTTATTAGATCTATTACGGGTGGGTTACACTTCAATCCTTTAATCCTGGCATTTTTTGTTGCTGCTCTGCTTAGATTGGCAGTGGGGTCAGCTACGGTGGCAACGATGACAGCAGCTCCAATTATGCTACCCATTGCGCTGCAGACAGGAATTTCTCCTGAATTAATGGTCCTGGCTACAGGCTCTGGCAGCCTGATGTTTTCTCATTTTAACGATATCGGTTTTTGGATGTTTAAAGAATATTATAATGTTAGTATAAGGCAAACTTTCCTCATATGGACCGTTATGGAAAGTATTGTGGGAATCATAGGTCTTCTTGCAGCATTACTCCTCTCAATATTTATTTAATATAGCTACCTACCAGTATCTGTTAATCTAAAACTATAATCACGCTATTCCTCTAATTTGGCAATTAGATAACAATTCATAGAGTAGAAAATTGCCTCAATTTCTATATATAGACTAATATATCTCCTTCTTATTAATGCATTTTGGCATAGTTCAAGTGCTACTTGAACTAAATAAATAATTTCACCAAAACTTATCAAATCCTGATTAACTGTTTTTTAATAACTTACTGTTTTACTATTGCACAAATGTTTATCGAAAGAAAAATGAAAACTGAAACTAAAACAAATGATATTAATGGCGCTTCCGAGGTAGTTCTTGCCTAAATTCCAGTTTGATTTTTCCCTCTTAAACCTTGAAATTTTCAATAAAAATCTGGTCATTTAGAATTCAGGTGGATAATTTCGCTAGTTTTGATAAATTAAGTGATCAATTCTGTATTAAGGGCTGATAATATTAAAACGTCCTGAGAATGAATCAAAAAAAGTCTCAACCAAAAGTGAAAATTTCTCCCAAAAAAAAGATTGAGATCGGAATAGATAATCCGAAGTTGTCCAAACTCAAAAATTCAGATCGTCTCAAATTTCTTACAGACTTGATCTCCGGTATTTCTGATGTGGTTTATGCGACTGATCTGCACCTGAAAGTGACTTACTGGAACCGCGCTGCTGAGGATGTCTATGGATTGAATGAAGCGGATGTACTCGGCAGATCAATCCTCGAAGTTACAGGTTCGAAGTTCGATCCGAAATTACGGGAAAATCTGACAAGAGAATTATTGGAAAAAGGATCGGTCAGAACTCAGGTTGAACATAGAACTAAATCAGGATCCATTGTTTTTTTCGACTCAATTACCACTGTCCATCAGGACACTAATGGAAATCCGGTCGGATTCCTGGCATTAAACCGGGAGATCACTGAACTCAAACAATCGGCTGAGACAGTGCGGCTGAGCCAGAAGATGTTCTCCGGATTGGTAGAAAATGCCCCGTTTGGTATTTATGTGGTTGATTCAGGGTTCAGGATTTCAAATATGAACAGGGAGTCCCAAACCGGAGCTTTTAAAAATGTGAGACCACTTATCGGACGGGATTTTTGTGAGGCTATGCATATCCTTTGGCCGGATTCTGTTGCCGAAGGGATAATTGCAAACTTTCGTCACACACTCACGACAGGTGAGCCTTACTATTCACCACGCTTCACCAATCCCCGCCACGACGCTGATATCGTAGAATCTTATGAATGGGAACTCCATCGGCTGACACTTCCAGACGGTCAATTTGGAGTGATTTGCTACTACTATGATTCCACAAAATTGCGTGAGGCTGAGAAAGAGGTGCGGGAGAGTGAGGAAAAGTACCGTAGAATTGTTGAAACTGCCAACGAAGGTATCATAACGACCGATATTGATGGCTGTATCACTTTTGTCAATAACAAGATGGCTGGAATGTTAGGTTATACGGCTAAGGAGTTAACCGGTAAACGGGGCATAGAGTTGATAGCTCCGGAAGAGATCAGCTTATCAAATGACCGTATAAAATTACGAAAGGCCGGTAATACAGATTCGTATGATATCAAATTCATCTGCAAAAATGGTGAGTTTATATGGATGCATGCGAATGGAACACCAGTTTACAATCCTGAGGGTTTGCATATTGGCAATCTTGGCATGTATACTGATATCACTAAAAATAAGCTGGCGGAAGAAGCTCTGCAGAAAAGCGAAGAAAAATACCGCAGGATAATTGAAACAGCATCAGAAGGCATCATCATGGGAGGCTCCGATGGCAAAATTAATTATGTAAACAGGAAGATGGCTGATATGCTTGGTTATTCGGTTGAGGAACTGGTTGGAAAGCCTGGCATTGATTTCGTAACCGAAGAACAAAAGCAAAAAGTGCTTGACGGCAGGGCGAAACTAAAGAATAAAATTCAACTTCAGGATGAATTCTGCTTTGTCCGAAAAAACGGCTCTCTGCTCTGGACATACTGTAATGGTGCCCCTATTTTCAATGACGTGGTGACTATATTGGAAATCTCCTGATGTATTCAGACATTTCTCGAACGTCAAAAAGGCGGAAGAAGCATTGCGTGAAAGTGAAGACAGGCTGAGATTCCATTTTGAAAACTCTCCTCTGGCAGTAGTAGAGTGGGATGCAGATTTTATTGTAACACAATGGTCTAAAGAAGCAGATCACATATTTGGCTGGATGAAGGAAGAAACTCTTGGGAAAAGAATAGATGCTCTCAATTTAATATATCCTGAGGACATGCCCATAGTCAATCAAACGATGGAAAGGCTCACCAGCGGAAAAGAGACTATGGTTATTTCTTCCAACAGAAACTTGAAAAAGTCCGGTGAAGTTATAGAATGCACCTGGTATAATTCGGTTTTGCTCGATGAAAACGGGCAAATGAAGTCTGTTATGTCACTTGTTGAGGATATCACTGTTCGCAAAAAAGCAGAAATTGAATTAAAGGAAGCCCAGGACAAACTCAATATAGCGCTGGATAAAGGTGATATCGGAATATGGGAATGGGATTTAAAAACGGATGAGGTCAGCCTGGACAAGCGACTTGAAAAGATGTTCGGAATTGAACCAGGGTCATTTGGCAAAACTTATAATGCATTTGTAAATCTGGTGAATGAAGAAGACTTATCACATATTCAAATGGCCACCAAAAATGCTTTGGAAAAAGATCTTCCTTATGAAACTGTGTTCCGGACGCGATCTAAAAACTTAAACACAAGATATATCAGTTCAAAAGCACTGGTAAACAAGGATATAGACGGAAAACCTGTCAGCATGATTGGTGTATGTTTTGATGTGACAGGATTAAAGGAAGGAACTGAACAGCTTGTTTCAAAACTTAATGAAGAGTTACTACGCTCCAACAAAGATCTGGAGAATTTTGCATACGTTGCATCACACGACTTGCAGGAACCCCTCAGGATGGTGACCAGTTTCACCCAGTTACTGGAAAAGCAGTATAAGGATAAACTTGATGAAAAGGCAAATGAATATATTCAATATGCAGTTGATGGCTCTAAACGGATGTATGATCTTTTGAACGGATTATTGGCTTATTCAAGGATTCATACTAAGGGCAGAGAATTTAAAACTGTTGATCTTGGTGGAATTTTGGAAATTTCCACAAAAAATCTGGCTCTTTCAATAAAAGAGAGAAACGCAATCATTAAATCTGATGTATTACCTAAGGTTTTTGCAGATGAGAGTCAGATGATTCACCTTTTTCAGAATCTGATTTCAAACAGCATTAAGTTCAGCACAAAAACTCCCAGGATTTATATTTCATCACGATCCGAAACTGATCACTATGTCATCTCGTTTAAAGATGAGGGAATGGGAATTGAGCCACAATATTTCGAAAAGATATTTCAGATCTTTCAGAGGTTACATCCAAAAGAGCAATTTGAAGGAACAGGCATCGGCCTTGCTATCTGCAAAAGGATCGTAGAACGTCATAGAGGGAAAATATGGGTTGAATCAGATTTAGGAAAAGGATCCACATTCTCGTTTACAATCCCAAAAGATAATCAGTGATTACAACTCACCGGATTGGTGCCAGCCTGACTTACTTTTTATATTCCAGTATATCACCTGGCTGACATTCTAAAGCCCTGCAAATTGCCTCCAACGTTGAGAGGCGAATTGCTTTTGCCTTTCCGTTTTTCAACACGGAAATGTTGGCCATTGTGATGCCGACTTTCTCGGAGAGCTCGGTGACGCTCATCTTCCGCTTTGCCAGCATGACGTCAATATTAATAATAATTGCCATTGTGTTAAACGGTTAAGTCGTTCTCAGACTTGATATCTACAGCATTCTGCACAATCTTTTCAAACACGGCCGCGGCAGTGGCGATTATGGCAGACACAAAAATCAAAAGAAGACCCATCATAACACCACCTGCAATGTCATCCTTGCCTCGCATAGATGCCCTCAATGCGGGGTTCCCAGAGCATAAGTGCAAGAACGCCGATGCCAATGAGCACAATGACCACCTGAAGAAATATTGTTGAGCTTTTTTTCATTGGAATTGATTTAAAGAAGTAATTTTCATGCGTCCGTAAATCCAAATCGATAAGGCACATCGCACAGTAATTGTTATTTTCCGTAGAAGCCTTGACGGCAGATTATCGACTTCTGAAGAAGAAATGGCTTCATACTTTATATTGTCTTTTGCTCTTGAAACGTAGAATGCCCGGCATTGATGAATAAGGGTATATAATCGATGAAAATCGATATATCCTTTATCCATAACATAGTATGAACCAGGCTCTACAGGCATTTTATTCAGAGAGTTAACGTCATGAACGGCACCCTCGGTAATATCAACGAATATCGGGATGGAACCACGAAGATCAAGCAACGTGTGCATCTTGATGGCACCTTTCTGATGACGGAACTTAGCCCAGGGGTAAAGACTTAAACAGAGATCAATGGTTGTGCTATCAAAAGCATAGACCATGTTGTCTAAATCAAGTCTGAACTCCTTATCGTTAAAATATAATGGCCTTGCTTTTTTGATAAGAACCTGGGCAAAATCGGCATAAATACGCCAGTCTCTTTTTTCATTGGCATCGGCTAAGGTTGATCTTGAGATTGGTTGTTTGATGCCTGAATGATAATGTTTCTTAGTAATTTTAGTTAAATTTATTTTACAAATATAATATATAAATATTGATATACAATACATATATCATGTTATACAATATATATATAATGTAATACAGTAGGGACAGGTCGCGACCTGTCCCTACGTTTGCATGGCAACGTTCGTTTTATGAACATATCATTCGAGATGAAAAAACATTAGAGACAATTTCTGATTACATTTTTAATAATCCCATTAATTGGGAACAGGATAATCTTCATATTATATGAATAACAATACCTCTTCAATAGTCAGTAAAGTCAGGTCCTTCTGCAACCCCCCTAACATAATAGAAAACCTTGAAGCAGGACTTTAGGGCTTCAGAGAAATTATGATAAAATTAAATTCACGAGATTAATTAAAATTTACTTGTAACTGAGTGAATTTAATATATTATGATTCAGCTGTTTAAAAGAGAAACGGAAAGGAAATCCCAAAACAAAATCTTAAATTTGGATTTTTTCAGGATAAAGTTTTGGTTACTCAAATTTGAAATATATATTTGCAGTCCGAAAAGGAGGTGCCATAGCTCAGTCGGTAGAGCAATGGACTGAAAATCCATGTGTCCCCGGTTCGATTCCTGGTGGCACCACATCCTCAAATCATAGACCCTTGAAGATCAACGATCTGCAAGGGTCTTTAAATTTCCTATTGACGTAATTGCAAGCCCCCCCTTTATTATGTCCTTCCCCCATGAAAGGATTGGAAAGTGGTATCCTTATTTCAACCCTGCAAGAAGGTCGGTGAACAGCTTAAAGTTTTCAAGGGTCTCCTCATCAAGGTCTTTGACTTTGATCTTTCCCGACCTGACATTGCTCTGGAATCTGCTCAGTAAAAAATTCCTTGCTATTTCTTTATCTCTTATATATATTGAATTCAATATGGTAATTCCTTCCCGTGTATTAAGTACAAAATTCTTGAAATCGAGTGTTGACAACAGGTCCTCGGCGTTCTGAAATGATTCAGGAAGCTTAATAATCAATTCCTTGCTGTTTTTTTCAGCTTTAAAGATATTTTTTCTGAGGGTCTCCTCTATTTGATTTTCACTTTCATTCTCAAAGAGCAGGACACCGAACTCCATTCCCCATCCCATAAGTATATTACATAATAAGGGTATTGATGAAACATCTGTAGAGGGGATCAGGCTGATATTCCCCATGAAGCCTGTTAAATGAATGATGGCATTCAAAAGGTAAAATGATCCGATATCATTTACAACCAGGTTGAACCTTTCCGGTGAGAATCCGTCTTTTCCCATCGGATTTCCCAGAATACTCTGCAGCGGAGTAAGTGTATCGGGTGTTGCCGATGATAATCGCATGGGATCGAGGATGCTTGTAGTGCTTTTGTAACTGTCGATATCGTCACGCTGGACAGCAAGTACGCGATGAAGCTTGTTTATTTCAACCAGATGAGGTGAATGGGTAGTATATATTACCTGAATCTTGTTGCTGATATCTTCAAAAACTTTAAGAACATCTTCCTGGGCCCTGGCGTGCAGACTCACGCCGGGTTCATCAACAAGCAGTACCATCGGTCTGCTGTCATCACAGGCTGATGCTTTCAGTTCCATATAAAAGGACAGGAACCATCTTACACCGCGGCTCCTTTGCTTGGGATAAAGTCTCTCTCCTTCATCTTTAATCCAGAATTCAAGATAAGGCTTTCCGGCTTTGCCTGCAAAACTTGAATTATAATGATCCAGCTCAAACTGTATATTTATCTTGTTATTGCGTCCGATCGACTGCTGCCAGAAATCCTGGAAATTACATGTCAGGGAATGATTCAGGTTTTCAATCTTCTGCTTAAGAATCCTGCTTGATGGTTGCTCGAAAAATGAATAGTCGAGCTGGGCTAGAGTAAGGAAGTTTCGGGCAGCCTTATAACCTTCAACCTTTTCATTTCCGGAAATAATGTCGGCCAGGTCGATCCTGTTTGGGAGAAGGCTTCCAAAGTCTTCGAACATTTCAAAAACAGGGCAGAACTCAAAATACTTCTCCCCCAGTATTTTGCTGTTCAGGTGTGACTTATAGGAGCTGACAGTTTCATCGACTTTCCTGCTGCCTGCTCTTCAGATAGTCCTTCCATCAGGAAGCCGACATTGCGATATGCCTGTTGAGTTCCTCCCTGCTTTGTTCCTTTTCAATCCTTGCTTTCCTGTAATCATTAAGAATGTTGTTCCACTCAAGATCCTCATTGCCGTCCACGGACCTCATTAAGAGAGTCATTTTCTGATGCCTCTCTTCGAGTTTAACTGCTATATTGCTGAGATGATTATCGATAGCTGCACATTTTTCCTCAAGTTTAATCCAGGCTTCGCCAGCCCGGTTTAATGCCTGATATTTTATCAGATCTTTAGCAGCCTCCTCTTCTTTTTTCTTTAAATCAACTATTTGACTTTTCAAAGCTTGATATTGAGCTCCCGGAGAGGATATAAAATCTACTGCTTTTATACCAAACAGTTTAAATCCTTTCCTGTTTCCTTTTGCTTCGGCAATTTGTTTTTTCAGAATTGATATTTGTGATGCAAGCTCATTAAGGATTGATTCCTTTTCTTTAATTTGCGAAAACTCATCCCTGGAGCTTTAATTTTACATCCTCAAGATAAAGCCTCCAGGCATCTTCCAGTGAATCAAGATATTGACTGATCTTCCCGCTTACTGTTATTTCAGATGAGAGATCTGCAATCCATTTTCTGGTAAGCTCGAGTTCTGTAAGCCCGGATAAAAGCTCTTTAAGCTCAGCACCCGGATTCTCGGTCACTTTTAACAGCCACCCTTCCGGAATACTGAATCTGCAGCTTATTTCCGGAAGTGAAAGATCACTTCTGAGAACATCTTCAGAAATAACACCGGAATAAAAGACCTCCAGAGCTTCCAGTACCGATGTTTTGCCAGATTCATTCTGTCCGATAAGGCATGTTACATTATCGGGTGACAGATTCTGCCAGTCGGTATCCAGAATTGATCTGAAATTTTTAATCCTGAAAGCTGAAAGCCTCATAATATAATAAGATCATAACTGAAATCCAAAAACGAGAACATCATCAATTTGTTGTGATTTACCCTTCCATTCTTTAAATGAACATTCAAGGTACTCTTTTTGGGATGCCATCGGGAGTCTGCTCACAGTCAAAAGAACCTGCTTAAACTGGTTGTATTTGAATTTCTTATCAGTTATTTCACCAAACTGATCAGCAAAACCATCCGAAAAAAGGTAAAATGAATCACCGTGACGGGTACTAATCGCTGTATTTGTAAACGGCCGCTCTATATGTGGTGCAATCCCGATAGTCATTTTGTCAGGTTTGAATTCAGACAGCTCTCCGTCTCTTATCCTTATCAAAGGACGGTTAGCCCCGGCAAACTGTAAAGATCCTGATCCATGTTCAATGATGCACAGACCAATATCGATACTGTCTTTTGTCTCTTCATTTGTACCTGTCTGGTTAAGAGCTTTCATAATTTTCTCCCTCATACAATTCAGAACCCGGTTGGCCCTGATATTTGCTTTCGACTGAAGAATCTCATTCAGAAAGCTTATTCCAAGAAAACTCATCAGCGCACCCGGGACTCCATGCCCGGTGCAATCACCTGCAGCAATACATGTAAACTGGTGGTTTGAATATGTATAATAGAAATCTCCGCTTACAATGTCCTTCGGAAGTAAAAGAACAAAATAATCCTTTAATACAGCTCTGGGAATATATGGATCAGGCATTAATGCATGCTGAATCATGCCTGCATAACGAAGGCTTGCGAGATGGTCTTCTACTCCGGGATCATTTCCCGGATGTGAAGGACCTTCGGATCTATCAGGATCGTACGGAGCCATTACCTTAAATTTACAAAACAGATTAAATATAAACTAAAAATTATAAGGTAATATTGTGGCGAATGTCTCTTAAGTATCCTCATAACCAATACCAAAGCCCCCGGTGTTTTGAGGCCGGGGGCTTTACTGCAAATTTAGATGTTTCTGATTTCATCATTTTTGCATAATCAAAGATAGGTAATCAAACAGGTCCGGGCAAGTAATTTTGAATATTTATATCAATGGATATAGGCACCTCGTCAAAAAATATCTTTTTTGCTTCAGGAGGTTGAAATTGCATTTACCCTCATTGAACTTATTCATGCGGAATATTGTTAGAAAGCATAACAGCAGAATTTAGTAAATACCATAAATGAGAAAAAAAGTGTTAATATCATTAAGTATAAGTTTATTTCTTCTCTTTTCATGCAGCAAAGACGATTCCGGAGTTCCAAATGAAGTTCCCGGTGACGATCCAAAAGGAGTTCCACAGCTGACGATCCGGACAATTTTGACAGGATACGAGATCATCTGGGGTATGGATTTCCTTCCTGATGGTGATCTTATCTTTAGCGAAAAACGGGGCAAACTTTACAGGAAAAGCAACGAAACCGTAACGGAGATTACCGGTTTTCCGGAGGTCCGTTCGTTAGGACAGGGAGGGTTACTTGATATCCGGGTACATCCTGATTACTCAACCAATGGCTGGATCTATGCCTCTTATTCTGCGGCCAATCCCGGTGGTGGCGGACAGCTGAAACTGATCCGCTTCAGGATCACCGGCAACCAGGTTACAAATATTGAGAACCTGTTCTCTACGAACGGGTCAAACACATGGAATGGCCATTATGGAAGCCGGATAGTGATCGATAAGGATGGATTCCTTTTTCTGAGTGTCGGGGAAGGTGGTCCGGGAACTTATGGAGGTCTGAATACCATTAACAAAAATGCCCAGGACCCGTCATCAGACTGGGGTAAAATACACAGACTGAGGGATGATGGTACAATACCGGCCGACAACCCGGTTTTACCAGGAAATTCAGGGCCTGCATCTGTTTATTCCTATGGCCACAGGAATCCTCAGGGCTTAACATTACTTGCTGAAACAAATGAAATCTGGGAGGCCGAACATGGTCCCATGGGAGGTGATGAGATAAACATCATTAGAAAAGGAGCAAATTACGGATGGCCATATTATTCGCTCGGACTCAATTACGATGGCACTGTAATTTCATCGGGACATAGTGCTCCTGGTATAGTTCCGCCTATCTATACATGGACACCATCGATCGCAACTTGCGGAATTGCGTTTATTACCAGCGACAAATTCAAATCCTGGAAGGGCAACCTTCTTGTCAGCGGGCTTGTTTCCCAGAAGCTTTTCAGATGTGTGGTAGATAAAAATAAGATAACTGAAGAACATATTTTACTCGAGAAATCAGGCAGGGTAAGGAACGTCAAGCAGGCACCTGATGGTTCAATATATGTATCAGTAGAAAATCCGGGACGGATCATTCAGATAATCCCGGAATAATGTCCTTGGCCCTGGTTCGGGCTGGCCTGTGCGAAAACAAAGCCATTAATTTGGATTTTTGGGCGCCTTTTCTTTCAGGGGCTGTTGAAAAAGTCCTTTGTGAACCTTGGTGAAAACCTTTGAGAACCTTTGTGGTAAAAGTAATTCATTGAACCACAAAGGATCACAAAGTATAACACTAAGGAACACAAAGGGGAAAAGTCTAAAAAATCAACTTTCTCAACAGCCCCCAAGAAAAATTTAACGAAGCTACGGGTTTGGCCTGGCAAAGCCTTAATATCTCAATAAATTAATAAATATAACTTATATGCAATATTTAATTTAAATTTGTATGGAAACATCTATATAAATATTAAAATATTAATTAATAATACATTATTAATTAAATAATTAAAATACAATTTATAACACATCATGGAAGATTCAGTCTTCGTAAATAGTGCCCTTGAGGATGAACTGAGCACAGGGATCACTGAATTGGATTCAGTTATCCATGGAGTAATGCCCGGTGATAACATTGTATGGCAGTTGGATTCCATTGAAGATTATATCAGATATACTCACCCTTTTTGCATTTTTGCAGAAAGGACAGGAAAGAAGCTGGTTTATTTTCGTTTTGCCGATCATCAGATCTTAATTCCCGATGGTGTTAAAGCCGATATTTACCCTTTAAAACCAGAAAAAGGATTTGAGTCTTTTATAGGGGAGATATTCAGAGTTATTGAGAATAATGGTCAGGGTGCCTTTTATGTTTTTGATTCCCTGTCCGAACTTGCAGTAGACTGGAACAGTGACATGATGGTTGGAAATTTTTTTATGCTTACCTGCCCGTACTTAAATGAATATAATACAGTGGCCTGTTTTGCACTGATAAGAAACTGTCATTCGGTCTATACAATCAACGCCATTCATAATACCGCACAGGTTGTGATCGATAATTACATAAAGAATGGAGAGGTATTTATACATCCCCAGAAAGTGGACAAGAGACATTCAAAAACAATGTATTTGCTTCATAACTGGAACAATGCAAAATTAAATCCAATAACGAGCAGTTCAGCTATTGTCGATATTCTGGGTGATGTCCCCCACGTGAGGCTTAATTTGTCAGAGACCTGCCACGATCAATGGAAACATATTTTCACGAAAGCCAAGGACATTCAGAAAGAAATTGAGGATGGCCGGTCAAAGGATAAGGAATATGAAGAATACAAGCAGTGGCTGATCCGAATGGCAGTCACGAGAGATGAACAGCTCATTGATCTCGCATGCAGATATCTGGATCTGTCAGATATTATAAGCATCGGGAAACATATGATAGGGACAGGTTTGGTAGGTGGTAAAACAGTCGGAATGCTCCTTGCCCAGGCTATTCTCAGAAAGAATGACTACTGGAAAAGCAGACTTGAAAATCATGACTCTTTTTTTATAGGTTCTGATGTGTTCTATACATATCTTATAAATAGTAAATGCTGGTGGATAAGATGGAAGCAGAAAAACGGCCGGAATTTACTTGAAAATGTTGATGAAGCCCGCCGGAGGCTTCTTTCGGGCACTTTTTCCGAAGATATCCAAGAGCAATTCAGGGAAGTTTTAAATTATTTCGGTCAATCCCCAATAATTGTACGCTCAAGCAGTCTGCTGGAAGATGCTTACGGAAATTCATTTTCAGGTAAATATGAAAGCGTATTTTGTGCAAATCAGGGAACCCCTGATGAAAGACTCGAAAACTTTTCAAATGCCGTCAGAAGGGTATATGCGAGCACAATGAATTCAGAGGCGTTACTCTACCGTTATCACCTGGGATTACTTGAGAGTGATGAACAGATGGCTCTTCTTGTCCAACGTGTTTCAGGTGCAATGTATGATGATTACTATTTCCCTCAGATCGCCGGAGTAGGCTATTCGTATAACCTTTATGTCTGGGATGAAAGTATAGATCCGAAAGCCGGTGTTATCAGGCTTGTATTCGGTTTGGGAACAAGAGCCGTTAACCGGCACGATAACGATTATACCAGGATAGTTGCCATTAATGAGCCCTGTAAAAGACCTGTGGCCGGTTTTGACGAACTAAGAAAATATGCACAAAGGAAAGTAGATCTCCTGAACCTGAAATCAAACAGCTTTACCTCAGAATACTTCGCAGATATAATACCCAGTATCTCCGGTATACCATTCGATCTGTTTGCCTCGCAGGACGTGGAGATGGAAAGATTAAGCCGGGAGAGGAATTTTAAAAACCGGTACCCATGGATATTGACATTTGACAGGCTTTTTTCAGAGACTAAGGTTATCAGCGATATCGGAGTTATTTTAAAGACGCTGGAGGAGGTTTATAACTATCCTGTTGACATTGAATTCACTGTAAATTTAACTGATGCCAATAATTATAAGATAAACCTGCTTCAGTGTCGTCCATTCCAGATAAAGAGACCTGTTGGTACAGTAGAAGAGCCTAAGATCCATGAGAAGAATCTCTTACTTAAAACTCATGGTCCTATTCTTGGCACCAGTGTACATACGGTAGTGCATAAACTTATATATGTCGTGTCTTCCGTCTACGCCAGGTTATCGGAGAGAGAGAAGTATGAAGTTGCCGGCCTGGTAGGAAGAATTGCCAATCTTGACAGGAGGGAATCGAAAACAATAATGCTCCTCGGACCCGGACGCTGGGGAACAACTACTGCATCGCTGGGTGTACCGGTTGGATTTGCTGATATCCGTAATGTATCTGTTCTTTGTGAAATAGCAGAGATGCATGAAGGCCTTGTCCCTGACGTGTCATTGGGTACACATTTCTTTAACGATCTGATTGAACTTGATATTCTATATATGGCAATATATCCTGAAAAATGTGAAAACATAATTAACAGGAATTTCCTGAATCAAACTGCAAGCTGTCTGAAAGACATCTTCCCTGAAGATTTGAAATTGTCGGATGCCGTCAGGGTTTTTGATTTCTCCGGACCGGAGTTTGAAGAACAGCTTTTCTTAAATGTAAATGCTGTCGAACAGAATGGATACCTGTATTTGGATAAGAAAAAAGTACAGAATATTTAAAAACTCATGTTGTGCCCGATTCCGCGTTTCTGATGGCCGGTTTAATAAGCAGAACAGGTATTATCAGGCTTTCTTAAGGAACAGTTCAGAAGCATAGTTCACTTGTTCGGGATCGCCCAGAACATATGCAATATCATCTCTCAGAAGAACTGTTTCCGGTACTGGATGCTCAAGAATTTCATGATTTCTTTCAATAGCCAGAAGTGTCACACCGGTCCTTTTACGCAGATCAATGTCAATTGGTGATCTGCCTTCAGCAGGAGAGTCTGCTTCAACCCTTATAGCCGATATTTTAATGTGTGAAAAGTCATCCAGGATTGATGGTTGATTGATCAGGTCCTTTTCAGTAAATACCCCGAGGTTAGTGTTCCTGATATGTGTGATTATGCGGTTGATCTCCTTCTGAGGCACGAGCCATCTGAAAAGAATTATGTTCAGCATGTCAACTGCTATTTCGAACTTTTCAGGAAGCACCTGGTCCGCCCCGATCCTGTACAACTGTTCGATATTCTGAATAAGCGGCGATCTGACAAGGATAAATACGTTCTTGTTCATCTTCCTTACTTTTTCAATTATTGACATCGAGGGAATTATACTTCCTACGGATATCACAACAATATCAGCTTTATCGACGTGTGCCTTTTTCAGGACTGGTTCATTGACTGCATCACCGTAAACCACCAGATCTCCGTGTTTCATTTTTTCCCTTGATATTGAAGGGTCAAATACAATTGAGATATGCCGTATGTTATTATACCTGGCCATCACCGACAATTTAGTGGCGCTCGCATCCTTGCCGATAATAACAAGGTGGTTTTTAAATTCAGGGATCTCGGGTTCAGGAAGAGGGAACAGGCCGTTTATAAGAAATTTTGGCAATGGTAATTTTAGCATGCTTTTCGTAATCGGCTTTGACAGATAGATCAGAAACGGTGTCATAGCCATGGTTATAACTGCAACAGCCAGAAACAGCTGGTAAAGGAAATCAGAAAGAATAGAATTATCAAAGCCCAGTTTGGCCAGAATAAAGGAGAACTCTCCAACCTGGCTTAGTGAAAGCCCGATCAGGATCGTCCCCTGAAATGTGTGGCCGAGCATAAATCCCGTGCCTCCCGCAATTACCATTTTCAGTACTAAGACCATCAGAACGCTTAAAATAACAAGCTGAAAGTTATCAATCACGAAGGAGAGATCCAGGAGCATGCCTATTGAAACGAAGAAGAAGCTTGTAAAGATATCCTTGAAAGGGAGAAAATCCCCGAAAGCATTATGGCTGTATTCTGAATCGGAGATCATCAGTCCTGCCAGAAAAGCGCCAATTGCCAGCGACATGCCCATCTGTGAAGTCAGCAACGCAATCGCAAAGCAGATCAGGAAAATACTCATCAGGAACAACTCCTGGTTTTTAGCCATTGCTATCAGGTGGAGCAGTCTGGGTATCAGCCATCTGTTGCCGACATAAACCAGCCCGATAATAAATACAACCTTAACAACAAGTATCAACAGTTCTTTCGGAAGGTTGAGTGAACTATCTGACAGAATATTGGTAAACAGCAGAAGGGGAACAAGTAAAAGGTCCTGAAAAATCAGAATTCCGACAACAGTACGCCCGTAATTAGAAGTTATTTCAGATCGGTCCTGAAGGAGTTTCAGCACCAGTGCTGAACTGCTCAATGCTGCAAGAAAGCTTATGAACAGACCGCCCTTCACGCTCATTCCATAAAAGCGGGATGCAACAAAGAAAGCGGCGGCGGTAAGGATCACCTGCATAAATCCTCCCAAAAAAACGATTTTCCGTATTTTAAGCAGGTGCTTTAAAGAGAACTCCAAACCTATTGTGAAAAGTAATAAAACGACTCCGATCTCAGCCATCAGCTCTATTTCATGGCCGGCTCCGACCAGTGAAAGCAGGTGAGGGCCTGCAATTATACCTGTCAGCAGGTATCCGATGACTGTGGGGACCTTAATCCTTGTAAAGATCAGGTTTACAAGGGTTGAGAGTGCAAAAATTATTACAACGTCTTTTAAAATATCTATATTCATTTCTAAATCAGGGTTAATTACCCTTAGCGCAGGTTTTTCACTTTCCTGGCCGCTGTGTTATCAGAAATCAAGAACTTTCACAGAGTTCCACGGAGATATGAACTGTGGATCTCTGTTTTCCTCTGTGTAACTCCGTGTAAGTTCTTATAAACCACCAAGGAGTTAATTAATTTGCTGAAAGAGTATTCTGAACTAATTCAATGCCTTCTTTTTCACCCAGGTTCCTGCTATATTTCTTTTCCCTTGCATTGTTCCAGTGTTCCATAACCCCAAGGCTCGATATCCTGGCGTTGTTTCTCTGGGGATCGTACTTTGTTTTTGACGGAGGATTGTCAGCCAGTGCCGCTTCGATAAGGTACTGATCGCTGAACGCCATATCAGGAGCTTCAGGCCATTCGGAACGAAGGAAATCAAGAGCCACTGCATCAATTGCAACAGGGTCCTGTGAAGAAAGCAGGCTGCATGCCCAGTCGTTGTTAAACGGAGACATCTGCCATTTCGGAGCAGGGACACCGTTTACCAGTTTGGCCCCATAGATGCCGTCAATGAGGAACAACATTGTTTTACCGCCCAGGTCTTTGTGTGCCATGAAGTCGACAAAGGTAAGATACTGAGATTTTCCTTCCCTGTCAGGATTGAAATTGTTGTGGGCATTTTTTCTCCAGTCATTGTAGATACTGGTGACCCCATAATAATTTTTTCCGCACAGGGTAACACCCTGTCCGACATGACCCTTCAGCAAAGCCATATTTATCAGGTAGTCTGCTTCAACGGCACATGTAGCCAGTCCCGTGGCAAGTTTGCCATTATCCTCCGAATATGGAATTGCGTTATCAATATAAGTCGATTTTATCCGCCCGTCGCCGCCCACATTGTCGACGAAATTAACATCAGGAAAGGCGGCATGGCATTTATTATAAATATTATCAGTTATAAACCTGCTGGCGTCAAAAACAGTAATGTTTCTACCGGGTACGCCGGCTTCATTGACTAGGCTCTTCAGCAGAGACAATACCATCTGTGGGGTTGCATTGATCTCTTCCGAATCCTTATGTCCGTAAGTATTATTGGTGTTTATCTTAACCGCAATTTTCTGATCAGGGCGATATTCCAATTCCTTCCTGTCATGCCTGTTGTTGAAGTATTTGAAAATGGCAATCCATGCCTTCTTTTCGGTTTTTTCACCTGTAAGTGAAATAAGCGATTGATTTAACATTTTATCTGATCCGGTTTGTGATACAACATTTTCATCCCACCAGTTACCGGTCTTGCCATCCCACTTTGCAACACCCGGATTATGAACCCATACGACCCTTCCGGGAAATATCCCTTTTGCAACGCCAACCGGCTGGTTTGGCATAATCACCCATTCGGCCGGACTTTTTGCATAAGCATCCCCGGTTCTCTGGCTCAGGAAAAATACAGAACCGACAATTGCTACTATAAGGAACAGGGTTCCGTACCTGTAATTCAATTGTTTGAAACTGAGTCTTGCTTTCCTGTATGCCGCAATGGTACCAAACAGGGTAAGGAGGTAAATCACAAAGCCCGACATTATCGGTGCCGCTACGCGCATGCATGGATATGTTGCCCTCTGGGGTTTGGGTATTACACGAACCAGAAACCAGACAGTAGATGCAATGCCCATTGCCAAAAAGGAAATTTTCATCCAGGATGCTGTTTTAATGCGGCTCATATAGTTCAGGATGCCATTCAGTTTGTTTTTCATGGTTGTTGATTTTTAAGCCTGATTTTTTATCCAGGGAATGACGAATAGTAGATAGTTATGGAATTAAATTCAAATATAGGATTTGAACTGGTAATTAACCTGCCCGGGGAGATAAATTTTCAAAGTTCAGATGTTCATAACTCACTGCGTTCATGAAAAATCAGGATTTTATGACATCCCGCAGGCACACTTCTATTAATTTATCATTAAAAATGCATTAATTCCGGTTAAATTTGTCAACCCGATTTAAGCATTTGTCAAAATCCCGTATTACTGATCATTAGCCTAAGAATGCGATCCAATAATCTGATAATCAAAATATTCAGTTATTAGAATAATGCGAAAAGCCTGACATTCACCCATTTTTCTGTAAATTCTTACCCGATTTTGACGAATGAACCTAATCCTTTCATAAGGCGTTGGTATTAATAAATAACAGGACGTATTCTGGTGATAAAATTGATTGTTAAACATCCCATTCCACCACTGGTTGGGCGCAAACGTATTGACATGCATTCTCCTTTACTCTAATTTTACATGTATTGATTAATGCAAAGGAAATAATTAAAAGATACAGGGAAATGAAAACGTTTTACAGGATCTCATCACAGGAAACAGGGACGGTCTTATTAAAAAGGAGGAAGATCGCAAAAGCTTTGCGGTGGTGGTTACGTGAAAACGGATTCACATATAAGTATATGTTTTTTGTCAATTAAAGGTTAGGTAAATTTAGGTTTGTTGAGCTCTCCCGGATAAATCCGGCTCGTGTAAAAGAGAAGAATTGGAGGTAGTTCTTCTCTTTTTTTATATATCCAGCCGGAACTGAACACGAATTCCGAAATCTGAAACATTCGGATTATCCAGATATGTAAACCTCCTGATAAAGTCGACCCTGAAAATCCGGAGTATATTTGAAAGACCGGCACTCGCCTCGATATAGGGCTTCTGGCCAAGTGTGTATGTTAATGGAATAAGTTCATTATCAACCGGAAACTTAAACAGATAGCCATTAATATCAGGATTATTATTGCCGCCCAATCTTCCATAAAGTCCTTTGAAAGTAATTATCTCTCTGAGTTTTAGCTTTTTCAGGAGGGGGATCTTGTTCAGTATGAACCCATTGAAAGAATGATCTACATTTATGGATATATACCTGTCGCTTACGAATTCAAGGAAATTCATAAGGTTATAGGAATTTTTCTGATAGGAGTATGTTTGATTTGCAGTGTGAATAAACAAAAGCGGATATGGCACTGTTCCAAATATTTTCCCTCCTTCCAGAGAGATATCGGTATAACCCAGGATCGACACATAGTATCTTCTGCTTATATTTAACTGAAGCCTCAGGTAATCGTAGTCATTATAAATTGCTTTGGATCCGCCTGCCATTTTAAACTGGATGACCGGATACCTTCCTGGGAAGTGATCCCTGTACAGTTTACCCTGGTAAAACGTCTCATTTGGTGCATAACGCAGACTCAGGTAGGGCTCTGAAATATTGATATTCCCGACCATATTCCCCGATGGTGGAAGATTATTGATAAAATGAAGGTTTCCACCAGGTTCCTGCCTTGTAAAAACATACCCCAGCAGATAGGAAAAGTGATTTTTAAATTCATTCAGGTATTCAAACCTTAAAGTATTATTCATCAGTATTTTATCATTAACTCCACGCTTGAATGACAGAAGAATATTATCTCCCTGGGTGAACTGAAGTTCCTGTCCCGGTATCCTGACGTCCTTCTGCATGCTTAACCTGACCGATTTTACCGGGAATTGATAGATTGTCCGTGGAGTTAAGGAATAAGTTACACCTGCATTAAATTTAAAGATCCTGTCAGTTAAGCCATAAGCTGCGTAACCATCGAAAGTTATCTTTTTACTGAAGTCGGGAGTGGTTCTCCCTCCAAACCTGAATCTGGATCCTTCGACCGTGTTAAAACTGTAAAAGCTGCTGACTGGTCCGATCTCAAATTTTCCCAGATTCAGAAATTCTGTTGTCAGCAGCATGACGATATCCATCTTTCGTCTGAAAGAAGGAATTTGTTGAATAGTGTCAGCCATTGCATAAATTCCTGTTTCTGACCTGGTCAGAGGTGCCTGGCGGTTTGCTTCCCAAAAGCCGGGAGCTGTTGATGAAGGATCAATCATTTCATCTGTCACGGGGCCATTGAATATTTTATCTTCGACAGGTTCGTTGATCTTATAGTTTTGGTAGTATATTGTCCGCTGCCCATACAGGCCAAGGGAGTTTTTCACCAGACCGGCATCTATGGAGATCTCTTCTTTTGAAAGCATCCACTGCTTCTCAGCAAACTGTTCAAAATCCTGGCTGATACTTATGTCCTGAATCCAGTCGATATTTATATTCCTGTTTATGCCCATATCAATTTTTCTTACCGCATAAGTACTGTCCAAAGTGACATACATATCACCGTGAAAAAGGAAATCAGCCTTATTCCTCGGCTCAAAAAACAACTTAATGCACTTTACGTCTTTTACTGTCAGGGTATCAAGGATATAATACCTGTAAAAAGCCGGAGCGGTGTTGGCAATGGGACTTAGAAACTTGTTTGTCATAAACAGGATTTCATTATCGTAAATGTTTATGTCCTGATACAGATAATTAAGGTTCGCACTGACCCCTTTATTGTCGAGGTATTTTTCGAAATTTATTGTCTTTTCAGCTCTTACGATCTCTTTTGTGGCTTCAGGTTCCTTCCTGTAATAATGATCGGAAATAACTTCTCTGATGAAAAAAGGCAGAACATCATTACCTATTCTTTTTGTAGTATCCAGGTTGTCGAATATGAAGCGAAAGTCACTGAATAAGCCTGATTGTTTAAAACCCTCCGTAATATTGCTAAGAGCGAATTGTATCTTTTCATATTTATTGTATTCCAGATAACTATAGGTATCCTTCCTGTTCAGGTCTTTTTTCCCGATAACTTTCCCTATCAGTTCAACCGCAGGATTATCCCTGTTTTTGTATTCCTTTCTTTTTGGTTTTATAGTAACTTCATTGAGCGCTATGTCCGAAAGCTTTAAACTGATATCAATTGTCTGGGTTACACCGGTTTTGATATCTCGTGATTCAGTTTGATAACCGATAAATGAAAAAACAATTTCATCAGCCTTTACCGCGGTCTCTATTACATAACTTCCGTCATTGCCGGTGTTTGTTCCTGTTGAGGTACCTTTAAGCACTATGGAAACCCATGGAATAGCTTCACCGGAATTGGCATCTGTTACTTTCCCCTTAATTATTGTCCTTTCAGATATTTGAGTATGGGCTTCAGATTCCGGAGTAAAAAAAAGCGGAAATAAGATCAGAAAAGCAAAATTTTTTACGGAGGAACTCATTTTCCCGTTATAATAAAGGATCATCAGTCTTTTTAAATTATGACTATCGGGAATCCAGGCATATAGAATCATAAACAGCTTGAAAATCAATTTTTTACCCCAGCCCCAACCTTGCTCCGCCATAGCGGCTACGCGAAGGCGAGGGGGAGTAAATTGATTTTCTTCGTATTCCTGATTCTCGATACTCATATATTAATTTTATTAAAGATCCGAATCCGGATATTTGTTCAGGATTCTATAAAAGCTGATATCAAATATCCTGATAAAAAATGGAATGTTCCCATAAAAGTAATGGCAAAAAGGAATCGTTCCCGGTTAAACCATACACAACCTGGAACTGATATTAATTTTAAAAGTTATTATTAAATTTACGCCCTGACTTAAATCTCTGCTATGAAAAAAACAATTTTAACCCTGACCCTGGCTCTTTTAATTCTTTTAACCGTTAATGCCCAGGATTATAAAACGGGCATTGGATTCAGAGGAGGTCTTACCAACGGTTTGACAATAAAACATTTCATGACACAGAAAAATGCATTTGAAGGATTGCTTGCTTCAAGGTGGAGAGGATTTGAGATAACCGGTCTTTATGAGATACATAATCAGGCATTTGATGTTGAAAGACTCAGATGGTACTACGGCTTCGGAGGCCATATCGGCTTCTGGAATGGTGATTACACTCATAAGTACTGGGGAGATGCGGGTGTTAACTATACAGTTGTCGGTATTGATGGTGTTCTGGGTATTGAATATAGTTTCAGAGAAGTCCCGATCAACCTTGGTCTCGACTGGAAACCTGCGTTCAATATAATTGGACAAACCGGGTTCTGGGGTGATGGAGGAGCCCTTTCGATAAGGTTTATATTCTGAACCCGCAATATCATGTCAGGAAAGAGTTATGTTGCCAGATACATAAGTTTTTGTTATTGTCGCAGAACTGGATTAGCAGAAAATTATTGACTATTAAATTAATATACGTATTAAAAGACGTATTTAATTTAAAAGAAATACGTATTAAAAGACATATTAAATTAAAAGAAATACGTATTAAAAGACATATTAAATTCAAAAGAAATACGTATTAAAACCAGTATTATAGGGGCAGTTATATAAATTTTCGTACGTACTTATTTTATATAAACATCCGGATTTAACTAACTCTTATGCACGGCCTCTCCCCAAACCCCTCCCCCAAGAGGGAGGGGCTTCCCCCTCTCTCCTGGGAAAGACGTATTAAATTCAAAAGAAATACGTTGCTCCCACGCTGGCGCGGATTTAGCGAAGCGTAATCCGTGCCAAAGAAAATTTCCAAAGTCGGATTTGGTACTCTTTTATTTTCTTTCAACTTTATTTAAATAAACCTCTTCAAATCCTTCGTATTTATTATTTTTAGGTTGAAATGTAAAACCCATTATAGTAATAAAATGAAAAGAAGCCTCACATTTGTTTTATTGGTTTGCCTGCTGCCTGTAACGGCATTCTCACAGAATAAATTTAACGGGCTCGATATGAATATGGGCAACCTGTTCAGGTTATCCGATGCGAAAACCCGTTCAATAAGTCCTGAGAATTTTACAGGAGAAAAAGGCAAAGCAGGGATGGCTAATCCGGCAGATAAGGATAAGCCAAATACTGCAAATGCTTATAATGCCTCCCGTGATCTTGGCCAGGGATGGAAAGTAAATCCTTACGTCCGTATCAAACCCGGTGAAACATTTACAATGGCTGTGATTGACGGCCCGGGTGCTATTCAGCATATCTGGATGACACCAACAGGTAAATGGCGTTTTTCAATTTTACGGATTTACTGGGATGATGAAACTGAACCTTCTGTTGAATGCCCGGTCGGAGATTTCTTCGGAATGGGATGGAACCAGTATGCCCCACTGGTTTCTTCAGCTGTCTGCGTAAATCCCGGAAGCGCATTTAACTGTTACTGGGTAATGCCTTTCAGGAAGAAATGCAGGATCACAATGGAAAATGTGAGCCCGCCCGAGACTGATCCGATGACATTATACTACCAGATTGACTATACACTGACCGACGTTCCTGAGGATGCAGCCTATTTTCATGCTCAGTTTCGCCGCCTGAATCACAAATGTGACTTCTGATTATACTATTGTTGATGGAATAAAAGGCAAAGGACAGTATGTCGGAGTTTATCTGGCATGGGGTGTAAATAACAATGGCTGGTGGGGTGAAGGTGAAATAAAATTCTTTATTGACGGCGATACAAAATTCCCAACAATCTGCGGTACGGGAACAGAGGATTATTTCTGCGGTTCTTATGATTTTGATACCCGCAAAAAAAATGCTGCAGGTGTTGAAGAAGTTAACTATACTGAATTTTGTACTCCCTACTCCGGACTGCATCAGGTAATTCGGGGCGACGGACATTATAATGTAATGCAGCGTTTTGGCTTGTACAGATGGCATATAATGGATCCTGTAAGATTTGAAAAGGACCTGAAGGTGACTATCCAGGATCTTGGATGGAGACAGGGCGGAAGATACCTGGCACAGAAATCGGATATTGCTTCTGTCTGTTACTGGTATCAGACTGACCCGCATTCAAAATTCCCAAAAATGCCTGCATGGCAGGAACTTGAAGTATATTGATCTAATTAAAAAAAATTGAATATGGAAAAGACTTTTAAAACCCGGATCCCTTGAAAATGAGGGAATTGACCGTCGGAGTTTCATCTCTAAGACTACCCTTGCTGCAATCGGAACTATGGGGGCTTCAAATTTAATTTCTTCCTGTTCCCGTGAACCCAGAAGGAAAGAAGTAAAGCTGCCGGTACTTCTAACCCAGGCTCCTGACGGCCCGTTGCTGAAGGCAGGACTTATTGGTTGCGGAGGCAGAGGCACAGGCGCTGCCATTAATTTTCTTGATGCAGGTCCGAATCTTCAGATAACGGCTCTCGGGGATGTATTCCAGGATAAACTGGATCAATGCCGTGCTCAGCTGAAAAAGGAAAAGAATATTGAAATAGCTGATGAAAAATGCTTTATCGGATTTGATGCCTTCGAGAAGGTTATTGACTCCGGAGTTGATGTAGTGTTACTGTGCACACCTCCTCATTTCAGACCTGCCCATGTTGAAGCTGCAGTCAATGCAGGAAAGCATATTTTCATGGAAAAGCCAATCGCCGTCGATCCTGTCGGGGCAAGGAGGGTAATGGTTGCTGCGAAAAGAGCCCAGGAGAAGGGTCTTTGCATGATAAGCGGAACAATCAGAAGGGTACAGAAGGATTTTATGGAAACATGGAGAAGGGTGGCAAATGGTGAAATAGGGGACATTGTCAGTGCACATATAACCAGGAACGGGGGCTCACTCTGGGTAATACAGAGACAAAAGGGCTGGACCGATATGGAATATATGCTGCGTAACTGGGCTAACTTCTGCTGGCTATCGGGCGATCATATCGTTGAACAGTTCATTCATGAGGTGGATGTGATGAACTGGTACCTTGGTAAAAATCCTGTTAAGGCGATGGCATGGGGTGGCCGTCAGAGAAGGGTAACAGGCGATCAGTATGATTTCTTCAGCGTTGAATACATCTATGATAACGGCATGCATACACATTGTGCTGCAAGGCAGATCACGGGCTGCAGCAATCTGACCGAACAGTTTATAGTCGGCACAAAAGGATTTGCCAATGCAAAAGGAATGCTTTATAACCTGAAAGGAGAGGAGATATGGAAATATCCGGTTCCCGAAGAAGGGTCAACTGATGAGACGTGGAAGGTAACCGATCCTTATGTTCAGGAACATATCAATCTTGTAACCGGTATTAGAACAGGGAATACAGTGAACGATGCCGAGGCACAGGTAAACTCCACACTGATTACAATTATGGGGAGGATGTCGGCTTACACCGGAAAGGATGTTACCTGGGATGAAGTTCTTAATTCGGATCTTTACCTGGGTCCTAAAACTTATGAGTTCGGACCTGTCCCGGGAATACCTGAAACCCCTCCGGTAATAGGAGCTGAACCCAAGCTTACTTAAATCATTTAAAGCTAAATAGGTATGAACAGAAGACAATTCGCAAAGAATACTGCCATGGCGTCTGTACTTCTTTCATCTGCTTCTTTTCCCGGTTTTTCAGGATTTATGACAACCCCTGCAAGGAATTATAAAAAAGGGATAATGTGGGGAGGCATCGGGGTGGGCAAGACAATCATGGAGAAATTTCAGGCTGCAAAAGATGCCGGATTTGACGGTGTGGAAACAGACAGCCATCTCGACAGGAATGAAGTGATCAAAGCCAGCAAATCAACTGGGCTGGCTGTTTCAAGCGTATGCGATTCCTTGCACTGGAAACTGCTCTTGTCGAGCCCTGATCCCCAGGTAAGAGCCGATGGGGTTGAAGCCCTTAAAGTTGCTCTTGAGGATGCAGGTGCATACGGAGCTGATGCCGTGTTGCTTGTCCCCGGACGTGTTACTGATACAGTCGGATATGACGAATGCTGGGATCGTTCAGTGGAGGAGATTAAAAAAGCCATTCCTCTTGCAGAAAAGCTGAAAGTAAAAATTGCTGTTGAGAATGTGTGGAACAACTTTCTGTTGAGTCCGCTTGAAGCTGCTCATTATATTGATCAGTTTCAAAGCGGGTGGGTTGGTTCTTATTTCGATGTAGGTAATATTCTGGCATACGGCTGGCCGGAACAATGGATAAAGATCCTGGGAAAAAGGCTGGCTAAAGTTCATATCAAGGAATATAGCCGTAAGATAGCAGATACCCAGGGTAAGTCGGCCGGATTTAAAGTAAAGCTCAGGGAAGGAGATGTAAACTGGAGTGCAGTGATGAAGGCGCTGGATGAGTCCGGTTATCAGGGTTGGACTAATATTGAAATGCCGGGAGGAGATACTCCTGAAGGATTAAAGGATCTCTGCGACAGATTAAAGCTTATTCTGGAAAGTTAAGGAAAATGGCGCTGGATAAAAGGCACGGATTGCAACAGGCAAAGGCACGGATTGCAACCGAGCAAAAGGCACGGATTGCAACCGAGCAAAAGGCACGGATTGCAGTAACAGATTTTTTGCCATCTTTAATAGTTTTTACCCCCTTTCAGTTTCCCCCAAGGGGGAAAGGCTAACTGACTCCTTCCCCCCTGGGGGAAGGTTGGGAAGGGGGTTAATGTAATTAACGAAACCGATTTCACATATTTCATGCCTCATGCAAAAATGTTACCCAAATTGTGAAGAATTACACGGTAGGCAGGGTTAAAGGATTTCATTTAAAAGTAACACCTATTGAAATGAAGAAAATTGCACCATTTTGTTTTTCCATTGTTGCCGTTTCATGCATGACCCTTAATATCCTGCTCACAAAATGATCAGGTTTTAAAAAAGGAGGGACATGATTTCAACGGTTCCTACTCAGGAAAATATCTCGACAGAATAGCATTTCCGGTCGGAGGTATTGGTGCCGGAATGTTCTGTATCGAGGGAACAGGAGCCATATCACATATGTCGGTCAGGAACCGTCCCGAGGTGTTTAATGAACCTTCAATGTTCGCTGCAATTTCAGTCAAAGGGATTGAAAACGGAGCGCTTGTAATTGAGGGCTCTGTTCCGGAGTGGAAGAAGTTTGGCGAACCAGACACAGGAAACGGATCAGGTGGGGCAACCTATGGGCTGCCACGTTTTGAAGAAGCGGATTTTATTGCAAGGTTCCCTTTTGCCCGCATAAACCTGAAAGACCCCGATATGCCCCTGGAAGTTCAGCTTACCGGATGGAGCCCTTTTATCCCGACAGATGCAGATAATTCGAGTCTTCCTGTGGGCGGGATGGAATATTCATTCAGAAATACCGGATCAAAAGCAATTGAGGCTGTTTTTTCATATAATTCGGTGAATTTTATGGCCAGGAATGGCGGAATGCCATCAATAAAACCAGTTATGAACGGTTTCATCCTTTCTGAAGGCGGAGTTAAGGACAAACCTGAAACAAAAGGTGACTTTGCCATATTCACAAATGAGCCAGGCACTGTTGTCGATCACTGCTGGTTCAGAGGAGGCTGGTGGGACCCTCTGACAATGACATGGAATACGATTCTGAAGGGAGAAACCAGGCAGAATTCCCCGGTTGAAGGAGCTGCCCCCGGAGCTTCACTCTTTGTACCTTTCACCCTGAATCCCGGTGATACTAAAGTCGTTCGCCTCATGCTGGCCTGGTATGTTCCTGACACTGATATGAAATACGGTCAGGATGCGAAAAATGGGGAAGTGGAAGAGTGTACAGACCCAAATTGTTCCTGTAAAGATCCCTTTTATAGACCGTGGTATTCCGGAAAATTTTCAGGTATTGAGGATATTTGCAACTACTGGAAGACAAATTACGAAGAACTGCACAGGAAGACAGAGTTGTTCAGCAATTCATTTTATTCAATGACCCTGCCTGCCGAAGTCATTGAAGCTGTCGCGGCAAATCTGACAATCCTTAAATCACCTACTGTCCTGCGTCAGCCTGATGGAAGGCTATGGAACTGGGAAGGATGCAGCGATAATTCAGGTTGCTGTGCCGGTTCATGCACGCATGTCTGGAACTATGCCCAGGCTGTTCCTCACCTCTTCCCGCAGCTTGAACGCACCCTCCGGGAAACGGAGTTTAACCAGAGTCAGGATAATGAAGGACATCAGACTTTCAGATCTGCATTACCTGTCCGTCCGGTGGCAACAACTTTTTATGCGGCTTCTGATGGTCAGCTGGGCGGGATCATGAAGGTTTACCGCGACTGGCATATCAGCGGGAACAGTGAATGGATGAAAAAGCTGTATCCCAAAGTAATTCAAAGTATCGATTATTGCATCAGGACATGGGATCCGCGCAACACCGGTACTCTGGAAGAACCTCATCATAACACCTACGACATTGAATTCTGGGGACCTGACGGGATGTGTACAAGCTTCTATCTTGGAGCTTTGAAGGCTGTTATGGCAATGGGCGGATATTTAGGAGAGGATGTTGCCAGATATGAGGCACTTTATAACAAAGGCAAACAGGCTGTCGAGACAGAACTTTTTGACGGAGAATATTTTATTCAGAAGATCAGATGGGAGGGATTGAATTCTCCTGATCCTGTAAAAGCTTCGCTGGGTTCCTGGAGTTCAGATTATTCAGAAGAAGCCAAGACACTGCTTCAGAAGGAGGGACCCAAATATCAGTATGGCACAGGATGCCTGTCGGATGGAGTTCTGGGTGCATGGATAGGGGAGGTCTGCGGACTTGACAGTATACTTGACCCGGTGAAAGTTAAAAGCCATCTGAACTCAGTGTTTAAATATAATTTCAAGGAGGATCTTAATAATCATTCGAATCCCCAGCGCCCTTCCTATGCCCTGGGAAATGACGGCGGGCTTCTGATTTGCACCTGGCCGAAGGGGGGCATGCTCTCTCTTCCGTTTGTATACAGCAACGAGGTGTGGACAGGAATAGAATACCAGGTAGCTTCACATCTGATGATGTCGGGAGAAGTGGAAAAAGGACTTAAGATAGTGAGGGCAGCAAGGGAAAGATATGACGGCAGGATCAGAAATCCGTTCGACGAATACGAATGCGGGCACTGGTATGCCCGAGCCCTGTCGAGCTATGGTCTGCTGCAGGGTCTAACGGGAGTGAGGTATGATGCCCTGTCACAGAAAATGTATATTGATTCACGTGTTGGCGATTTTACCGGTTTCATATCAACAGAAACAGGTTTCGGAAATGTTGGTCTTAAAAACGGTAAGCCATTTTTAAATGTTGCTTACGGAGAGATCAGTGTAAAGGAATTTGTGAGTGAATAATATAGCCTGCTATTGCCAGTATCTGACCTGCCAGCCATTTTTTCCTGCTAATTGTTTTAGCTTTCTATCGGGATTGATGCAAACCGGATGACCGACAACATTCAGCACGGGAAAATCTGAAACTGAATCACCATAGTACCACGATTCACCAGGGAGCGAGCTATTCTTTTCACAATATTCTAAAAGCTGCCTAGCCTTCTCTTTCCCAAAACAGAGAGGCCCCCTGGTCTGACCAGTGAAAATTCCATCCTTTACCTCGAGCTCGGAACAGATTATGTCATCTATCTTAAGATAATCTGCCACCCTCCTGCAAAGAGGCAAAATTGAAGATGACAGGATCACTGTTTTTGCATTTTGTTCTTTATGAAAGGAGATTTCTGATCTCGCATTCACAGTTATTGATGTTATGAGATGTTTCTCAAATAATTCATCCGAGAGTCCATTTAAGGTTATTTCGTACACCCCCGCCACCCACTCAACCATATCAGAAATTATTTTTTCTGTCTCCTTGAAATTAAATCGGTATAAGAATGTAAGCCAAAGGGCTCTTGCAAGATCAGACAATTTCATCATGTTCCTTTTAAAGACCAGTTGTGCCAGCAATCGACCGCTGTTTGTGTTGATCAATGTCCGGTCAAGGTCAAAAAATGCAATATAACCTGTGCCTTTGTTACTATTTTCTGAAGAAATGGGGGCCATCGGGATTGTAGATCAGATTCAGGGCGTTAGGAATGGTACTTACAGTGAATTTTTTTGCGTAATTAAGTTCGCCATCAACATGAAAAGGAACTTCATCAATGAATTCAAGTTCAATTTCACTGGTCTGATAATAGTTAACTTTCTTGTCTTTAATATGCTGACCTTTAGGAACTTTTAGCAGAATTAGAAACCGCTGAATAAGATTCAGTCTTTTAATCATACAAATGTCCAGCAGTCCATCGTTCGCAATCGCATTTGGGGTTAGTAAAAATCCGCCTGCAAATCTCCTGCCTATTGCAATAGTGTTGATAAAGCAATCAGTTTCATGTTTGGCGACACCCTCCGTTACTACCATTTTTTTTTCCTTAAAGAAGAGAAGGGTCTTCAGAATATGCCAAATATATTTATGAGCTCCGCCTTTTTTTACTTTTCCGGGCTCCGTGTAGTTCTCAGCAGCAACCTGTGCATCAAATCCAAGTCCCATTCCGTTGAAGAAAACCATACCGTTCACCATCCCGGCGTCCATTGAAATAACAGTTCTCTTAAAAAAGATATTCCATTCCTTCTCCTGAAATCGGTTGGGGAAGCCTAGTATCTGGATGAAATCATTGCCGGTACCGGCAGGGATAATTCCGGTCACGACATTTTTTCCCCCTATTAAAGATCGTGAAATCTCATTTACAGTTCCATCACCTCCAACACCTATTATATACCGGAATCCCAATTCAAGATATTTCCGGGAGAGATCAGCAGCGTGGCCTGGTTTTTCTGTAAAGATTATTTCCGGATTAACTCCGTGCTTCTTTGTCATCATCTCAATTTCAGGGACAATCGTTTTTGCATAACCATTGCCTGCAATAGGATTGACAATAAAAACCCACTTTTCCTCTTTATCCACGGTAATATGCTTTTATTTGTTCTTTCCATATATGAAAAGACCTTCTGTTTGCATTTATGGTAATTACTTCTTGCCACGTGTGCGCTAAAACGCCAAGCCTCACCAGTTAATCCATTCTGAATCTGTATTATGTATCTAGTGATAAGCTGATTCTATAACTCTTTTTACACTATCGACAATTTCATTATCGGATTTCTCTATCAGTTTTTCCCTCTGGATCGGCCTGTGAATGATCACTTCCAGCTTTGAACCAAAATTGATACAGAAACGGTTTTTGGGTTTAAGTTCATAAAAGCCATTTAATGTTACCGGGAGAATCCCTATTTCCCTTGTTCTGAACAGGAAAATAAAACCTCTGTAAAACGGATTGATCTTTCCGTCAAGGGTTCTTGTCCCTTCAGGGAATAATGCAACAGACTGGTTATTTGCTCTTTCCATCAATTGTTCCAGCATATGCCTTGTATTTTTAACTGTTGGTTCTTTGAAAGGCACATAATCCATAAGTTTTAAAAACCTGCCGAATACCGGTACTTTTAGCAGCCGTTCATGGCCGAACCATGAAACCTCAGGGTAGAAGGAAGTGACAGCAACAATATCAAACAGGCTGGAATGATTGGCCAGCAGGATATATTTCCTCTTCTTATCAATATTTTCTATTCCTTTGACAATGAGTTTTTTACCCATAATCAGAAATACTGATTTTGCCCATAATCGGGAAAGAGTCCGCACCGGCTTTTTGGCATTCAGCCATGAAAGAGGAATAACTATAAGAACTCCGGCAGCAGTATAGACATATAAGACAGCGAAGACGAGGACTGTAAGAATATTATATATACCAGAACTCATCTGGTCAACCTGATTATTTTCTGACTGATTATGTATGTACTTCAAATATTAAAATACCGGTTGATTTTATTGATTATCAGTTTATCATTTTCCTGAATTACTCACGAAAGCAATCTGCTGACTGTCGGGTGACCAGGACGGTACGTTAATGGTTCCCTGGCCGCCGTAAAGAAAAGCCATCACCTTCGGTTCTCCTCCGTCTGCAGGCATAAGTCTCAGCATCACACGTTTATATGATGGGTGACTATTTTTTTCAATATCTGGAGGGAATGAAATAAAAGCTATCCACCTGCCGTCAGGGGAAACATGGGGGAACCAGTTTCTGTAATCATCAAAAGTCAGCTGCTCATTTCCCGTTCCGTCAGGCTTCATTCGCCATAGCTGCATATTGCCCGACTGGCTTCCGTTATAATATATGTACTTGCCATCAGGCGAGTATTCACATCCATCTACATGCTCCCCGGGATTGAGGTTTGTCAGGGCTACCTCTTTACCTCCCTTAATGGAATTCCTGTATATATTGTAAATATTTTTTCCATCCCGCTGGGCTACATATATAACCTCCTTATTGTTGGGGGCCCATCCATGCCAGTACGAAGGTGTGTTTTCAGTGATCTTCCTTGGTTTTCCGCCTTTGAGGGGCAGAATATATACTGCGGAACCACCTCCTCCTTCGCCCGAACTGCTGACAGCTAATAATTTGCCATTGAATGAGATTCCATGATCGTTATTATTCCTTGTAACGGATCCTGTATTAAGTTGAACAAGAACCCCACCGGTTACCGGTATCTTATACAATAAACCATCCATATTGAACAAAAGCTGTTTGCCGTCAGGCATCCAGTTCGGAGCTTCGAACCTTCCCTGCTTCTCATAAATGACCTTTCTTTTTCCGTCAAACACATTCATCGTTTCAAGCCTGCATCCTACCACCCCATCCCTTGACTGATTATAATTTTCTCCGACAGGTTTGTCTATCCGCAGATTGAAAATATCTGCCTCCTCTGTGACATCAACATTATGTGAGCACACAAAGGGACCTGCCAGGATTTCATCGGGCAGATTTTCCATCTCGTAGGAACCGATTGTCTGTAGCGGTTCGCCGGGATGGGCTGCTCTCATAAAAATTACCCTGCCGGAGCGTTCCAGTTGTAATATCTCATAGTTTGAACCGGTTGCGAATATTTCATCTTCCGGATCTTTCATTTCCGCTCCATCGAAATCCCTCCACTGCAGAACTGTCAGGCCATCCCCATGGAGAACGGCGGATATATGGAGGGACTTTTCATCTGTAGAAGCTCTCAGCATCCATCCTGTTTTTCTGTGCGGGTCAGTGCCTTTTCCTTCGAATTTGAAGTTTGCAGTAAGGATAAAGTCACCTTTGATAGTATTGTATAAATAGTGGAATTCATCCCTCGCAAACCAGATGTTGTAACCTGATCCCTTCATCGAATAGACCTGATCCGCACTGCTATACCGGGCTGCTCCCGGATTTTTCGGATTGCCTATGTCGGCGCCTGACTGAAAGATTCCGACCGGATTATCCTGAGCGATGGCTGAATTTAAGATAAAACAAAAAAGGAAAAACAATGTGTGTCTCATATTCAGATAAGTTTTAATACAATAAAGTTAATTAAATTAAAGTATGAAAAGCAACATTGCGATATACCAAAAAAATCATTGCAATCGGTTGCAGGGAAAAATTAAATTCATATTTTTGAACCGAGTTCAGACAGAATCTTATAATTTTAGGAACTTATTTTTCAAACCTTTTCTTAAAATCAAATTCAATGGATGATATTCTGAAGCGAATTGCCAGGTGTGTTGAGACTGGAAAAATAGACAGGAATTCTCCTTACCCGCCGGATATGAAAGGACAGGATGGTGCTGATGAACTGACAAAACAGGCCCTGGAGACAGGCGTCAGACCGGATGAGATTCTTGAAAATGCACTTATCCCTGCCATGGCTGCTGTTGGTGACAGATTCAGAAGGAAAGAGATCTATGTGCCCCAGATGCTTATGGCTGCCAAAGCCATGAATAGCGCGATGAAGCATCTTAAGCCCTTTTTTCAGTCGGGTGAGACAAAAAGAAAAGGAAAATTCATTATCGGAACTGTTTCAGGCGACTTGCATGATATTGGGAAAAATCTGGTATCCATGATGATAGAAGGAGGAGGATGGGAAGTTATCGACCTTGGTGTTGATGTCGGGGCGGACAAATTCCTGAAAGCTATTGATGAAAATCCGGGTGCTGTTGTAGGAATGTCTGCACTTCTTACTACAACGATGGAAAATATGAAAAAGACAGTTGCTGCAATCAGGGAAAAACATTCCGGATCAAAGATCCTTGTTGGCGGAGCCCCGGTTACCCAGGATTATTGCAACAAAATTGGTGCTGACTTTTATTCTCCCGATCCGCAGGGCGCCGTAAATTATCTTAAGCAGCTGGCATCATAGCTATAATCTCTTTTTTCATCTTAAGTTCAGGTATAGAGTTAACTATTATAAGAACTTACTCTGAGGTCCACAGAGGTATCATAGAGTTCCACAGAGGAACAATGCCGGTGAGGTATTAACTCAGTGGATCTCTGTGTAAGTTCTTAATTTCTTTGCATAATGGAACAAAATTAATACGAATGAAAACAATTCTTACAGGAAAAACCAGGGAAGTTGTAATTGATACCGAAGGTCCTGTAGTAATTATTGGCGAGTCCATAAATCCTACAAGACGAAAGAGGCTGGTTGCGACATTACAGGAATGCAATTTTGATTATTTGCTTGAGCTTGCGGAAAGCCAGATAAAAGCAGGTGCTGATGTTCTTGATGTTAATGTCGGTTTTCCGGGTGTCGATGATGAAAAGCTTCTTCCTGAGGCAGTAATTGCAATCCAGAATAATTTTGATATTCCTCTCTGTCTCGATTCTCCAAATCCGAAAGCAATTGAAGCTGCCCTGAAAGTTGCCGCCGGGAAATGCCTTATCAATTCCGTAAACGGAAAAGAGTCATCGGTTAATGCTCTGCTTCCTGTTGCCAGGGAATTCGGCGCAGCTATAATCGGACTATGCATGGATGATGAAGGCATCACCAATGATCCTGAAAAGAGACTCCGGATTGCTGAAAAAATAATTGAAAGAGCCATTCAAAACGGAATTAAAGCTGAAGATGTGATAATTGATCCTCTTGCCATGGCAGTAAGCGCTGATCCTCAGGCCTGCATTGTTACTCTTGAGACCATTAAACTTGTGCATCAGAAACTTGGACACAATATTACCCTGGGAGCAAGCAATATCTCATTCGGATTGCCTGACAGGGAATCACTGAATGCATCTTTTATGGCTGTTTCAATTCTTTACGGACTGACATGTCCGATTGCCAATCCTGATAAGATTACCCCTGTTGTCCGCGCAACTGACCTGATCCTTGGCAGAGATGATTTTGCAGTAAGATTTGTTGAACATTTCCAGAGTCGCACTTAACATATTTTGTTCCGGACCATAAATCATTAACCTGAATGTCAGGAATTAAACCAGCCCGCAGATGGCAACCCGCTTTTTATCCTTTTAAGAAGGAGAAAATAGGCAGACGTATTCTTGAAAGGACTGAACTTCTTGTAAAAGGACCTCTTTATGGCTGCCGGATGTGCGGCAACTGCCTGCTTCAGGAGACAGCTTTCATCTGTCCGATGGAGTGCCCGAAAGGCATGAGGAACGGCCCCTGCGGAGGAGTTACTCCTGAAAAAAAATGTTATGTCGATGAAACACGGAAATGTGTCTGGTACTCAATTTATAAAAGAGCTTTAAAGAAAGGCAGGGAAAAAACCCTGCTTGAAGTACTGCCTCCTCTTGACTGGGATAAGGTTGGCACTGAAACCTGGGGGGATGTTATTAGTCAGGTTAGGAAGGTAGGAACCGGTAAATTCATTAAGAGCCTGATTTCAAATGACATAGAAAAGAATTCCAGGGTGTGGGATTCAGTTTTCAGGAGCGTACGCCAACCGTTATGGTGGAACGGCGATTCGGACTACCATCCTGCCATGTATAGCGAACCTGTTTCAAATCTTGAAAAACGGTTGCGGAATGGTGAATTTGTTGTCGCAACAGAAGTAACTCCTCCACTCAGTGCATCTTCAGAAAAGCTGATCAGGGATATTGAGCTTGTAAAACCCTAGGTTACAGCAATAAATTTTACAGATGCATCTTCGGCAAACCCAAAGATGTCAGGGATTGCCTGCTGCAAGGTCGCTGCGGATCTCAAAGCGGAGCCTGTCTACCAGATCGCCGCCCGCGATACGACCAGGATGGGCCTTCAGTCAAATATCATAGGAGCAGGGCAATTTGGAATAAAAAATGTCCTCTGTGTTACCGGCGACAATTCGAAGATCGGCCCGTCACCGACAAGCGAAATGAATATTGTTGATCTCGATTCTGTCCAGATGCTATGGATACTGAGAAGGATGAGGGATGAAGGTATCTATCTTGATGGCAGAAAGATGAAATATCCTCCAAAATTCTTTCTTGGTGCTGCAACATCTCCCTTTGCCTCTGATCCTGAATTACAGGCAATAAGGGATCAGAAAAAGGTTAATGCCGGTGCCCAGTTCTTTCAGACAAATCTGATATTTGAACCTGACAGGCTTGACTCCTGGCTTGAAGAGCTTGACAAAAGGGATGTTTTAAAAAAAGTGTTCATACTGGTAGGCATTACACCATTAAAGAGTTTTAAAGCAGCTAATTATCTTCATCATAAGGTACCGGGGGTTTACCTTCCTGAGAAGATTTTAAACCGGATGGAAAAAGCAGGTGAAGGAGCGCCTGAAGAAGGAATTCAGATAGCGTTGGAACTCATTGATTCAATCAGGAATAAAAAGGGAGTGAATGGAATTCACCTTATGACACTCGGGTGGGAACCGGTAGTTGAGAGAATAGTCAGGGAAAGCGGATTTCAACCCTCTGACGGAAGGTGACAGTAAGGAAAAATATGGAGCTATCAACACTTAAATTCGGTTTTTCTGATCTGGAAATCACAGTCCTGCAGATTGAACAGATCCTTGGATACAAGCAAGGTGAATCACCGGAGACGGTTTCAGAACTTATCGAAAGTCTGTTAAAAGAATCAGAGTCATTTGTCAGCGTAAAAGCTGAATATCGGATTTTTGATGGTGTGAAATTGAATGACCTGGAAAAGACTATCAATATAAATAATAGCATCTTCGATATTAAGAAAATTATCTTCAACCAGATAAGGAATTCAGAATCAATTGCCATCTTTCTCTGTACTGCAGGGAAAGAGATCGGGATCAAAAGCCGTATAGCGATGGCTGAGGGAGACCTTCTGACAGGTTACGTATATGACGTTATTGGCAGCGAGATAGTTGAAGCGGCTGCTGACCTGATGCAGAGCAGCCTTAAAATTAAAGTCGCCGGGGATGGAAGAAAGATCACCAACAGGTACAGCCCCGGTTATTGCGGTTGGGATGTAGCCGAACAGCACAAGCTCTTTCAGCTAATGCCCTGCAACTACTGCGGAATAAGGCTTACCTCTTCTGCCCTGATGGATCCAGTGAAATCGATCAGCGGGTTCATCGGTATAGGAGAAAATGTGAGGTTTAACTCCTACACATGTGATCTGTGTGGTATGAAGGATTGTATTTACCGGAAAAAAAAGACGCAGAAGTAAGATCAATTTCCCGCAGGCTAATCTGGTTATTCGGATTTATATTTTTCGAACTGCTCCGCGATTTTAGCATCTAAATGGGTGCCTGCATGAACAAGAACACGATACTTCAGCAATAACCGGGTCCCTTTTTTCATAAATGTCTCTTCTCCGTTCTGTGGCCAGTACATCGGAGTTGGCGACATAAATCCGTAGTCACGCGTGAACCATGGTGAAGGATACCATGGGTTGGAAGGATGCTGCATTATTGCAAGACCTTCAATTGAATTTCCCCGTTTGCCATAGCAGTCGATCCATGGAGAGCCCTTGCCAAAGGTATCCTTTTCACCTCTGGATCCCTCTGCATTTATCATGGTTCCGCCGTTTGTAACAGCCAGGTCAGCTGCCATTCTTGCACTGAAAAGAGAATGATTCGTCTTGAGAATGTGCACATCCATCATCATCTCCAGTGTTATCTCAAAATCGATCTGGGTTATCCCGGTTGAAGGGGAAGTGATGAATATCCTTCGTGAGTCTTTAACGGGAGATAAAGCTCCCGGCCTGCTCCAGATGCATTCGTCAGTTATGACAACCGTATCGCCGCCCTCCCTGACTATCTGGGCATTTACCGAAATTATTCTTCCACGTTCCAGTCCTTCCTGCCAGTAATTTCCTCCGTTTACAAGGTCGCAGCCGAAAAAGAGGGAAGTGTGATGAGGATATATTGCATTACGCATCGAGGTTACAGATCCTCCTGAGACAGGACCATTGACAGGATAGAAAAAAGGATATTTCTCGTCGTCTGAAAAGATATAACTGGTAAAGTACTTCCCATCGATTGTAACATTAATTTTAGAACCGACTTTAACAGCTGTTATCTTGGCTCCCATTGGCAGGCAAGGCAATCAATACGCCTGCAATTAGCAGCAGGGCGTTAACAATTATTCTTCTCATACCGACCAATTACATCTTTATATAGTTGGTGCCGTAGGGAGCTCTTTGAGGACGTGAAAGCATTGAATTTGCTTCTGCATCATTAACAAATTGCTCAGCCTCCGGATCCCAGTTGAGTTTTCTTCCCAATTTCATAGCAATATGGGTTACCAGGCAGACAGTGCATGCACGATGACCTATCTCCACAGGCGATATTGGCTCTTTGCGCGATTTAATGCAATCGAGCCAGTTACCCTGCTGTGATTCACTCACATAAAGATGTATTTCATTTGGTCCGATTACGGAAGTCAGGATTTTTGGATCACTTGCATCAAGAGCTTTGGTATTTAAATCCCGGACCACAGGATCGCTTGCTGTTGCGGTATAGCCACCTCGTGTAACGAAGATCCATCCTTCAGTTCCTTCGTACCTTACTCCGTTGGGATAGCTTCCGCTGGTGAGTTGTGTGATTCCGTTTTTATATTCAGCTATTGACATAAAGTCCCCATGAACATCCCACAGACCTGATTTTGGGAATTGAGCAACCGCATCTATTGATACAGGTCCTGTTAATTCAGTATCCATACCCCAGGCAGCCGAATCAAAATGGTGCTGCCCCCATCCGGTTATCATACCGGCACCGAATTGTTCGCATCTCAGCCATCCGGGACGATCGAAATCCTTTTGCGGATGCACACGTATTTCAGTGTAGTAGACCATGGGAGTTGATCCTAGCCACATATCATAATTCAGGTTTTTTGGAACAGGCATTTCCGGCGCTTCAGGTCCGGAGGGATCTCCCGGAAGTCCTATTTTCACTGTATGCAGCTTTCCTATTCTTCCATTTCTGACAAGCTCTGCAGCAACTCTCCATTGAGCACTTGAACGCTGTTGGGTTCCAACCTGCAGGATTACCTTTTTACGCATTACCACATCGCTGAGTAATCTGCCCTCTGCAATAGTAAGTGAGGTAGGCTTCTCCAGATAAATATCCTTACCTGCAAGGGCAGCTTCAATTGCAGGTTGCGAATGCCAGTGATCAGGAGTTGTTATCATGACAGCATCTATGGATTTATCGAGAAGTAAGTCTTTATAGTCACCATAGGTTTTTACGCTGACAAAATTATTATTTCCTGTTTTTTTGGTGTAATACCCTTCAACAAGCTGTTTGCCAAGTGCCATTCTGTTTGAATCAACGTCAGCGACAGCTACTACCATTGCGGTGTCAAACCTCATGGTTTCTGCAATATCTCCTCTTCCCTGCCTGCCGCAACCAATCCATCCGATGTTGATCTTATCGCTGGGAGGATTTTTCCCGAAAACTCCCGAAGGAACAATTGTTGGAAGAATAACTGCACCTGCAGCTGCTGTTACTGATTTGGAAATGAAGTGTCTTCTTTTCATATTCTTTCTTATAAATAGCGAACCTTTATTTTACATTTTTCACCTGAATGTCGCAAATTAAAGATAAACTGTCTTGATTGAAGAAATTATGTGTAATTATTTATTTTTAATGTTATGCTTCTTCTGGCTGAGAATGAAATCAGGAATAGCTAAAAATCCTTTTCTACTCCTGTGGCCGTGACCTTTGGAGGCCTGGCAAAATAATACCATGCACTTTCTGCCATATCCTTATCAATCTGGCCGTTGAAAACAAGGAACCTGTATTTCAGGACATAGTTCTGTCCGGGACTTAAGAGCCAGTCCTTATCCTTTGTAGGGCAGAAATTTGCGAACATGTCACCCCTGTTATACTGATCCTCAGGCCAGATCCTGAGAGGTTCCGGATAGTTGTAGTTGGTTGGAAAAGACATCATTACAACCCCTGCATAATCGTTGTCAATTTCACCCTGTACAATACACCAGCGGGCTTTTGAGCCATCGGCATCTTTCCGTGTTTTGCCCTCTGATGTCAGAACCATGCTGTTTTTGTTGTCCCACTTTTCTGTTGTCCTCCATCCAAGGCCTGCATACCGGTATTCAAGCAGCTTTACAGGGCTTTTGTCAGCGCAGTTAAGCTGAATATTAAAATCCACGATAAAGCAGTCCTGATTTTTTTGCGGACGGAAAACCCTGACGCACTGTAATTCATTCATTGCTACTTTTGTACCTCCTGATTTTTTAAATACAACATGTTCATGCAATGCATCAAATTCACCATAAACAGGTCCTTCATCAACTGAAACAAAATTGGCGAAACGAACAGTGCCCTGCCTTGTATTAATGTTCCAGAAGTCTATTGTGTCTCCTTCATAGGCAACATGCGTCCAGGGATTCCAGATTCCATAATGATGATAATGGTCAGGTGGTTGGATCCGGGTAAGGACCTGACCGTGAGGCGACCATAAAGGATGGATGAATCCACTCCTCCTGTACGCCGTATCTACTCCTTTTGGAGGATAGATTGTTTTGAAATAATACTGAAGCAGATTTTTATTGCCTTCTTTGAGGATCAATGCACCATCGCTGACCACGGCTTTTACTCCACCGGTATGAATTGGTCTCGCTTTCAGGAGTTCAAAATATCGCTTTTCACCTGCCACTGCTCCACCTGTAATAAACCAGTGAATCCGGCGTGAGTAGCCCTGCTCTGTTTGAAATGGTATCTCATTTCTGGTTGTACCAATGACTTCGAACAGTGAAATCAGAGTGTCTGATATAAAGGTGACTTCATCAAGATTGAAGCTTACAGGGATCTCGAGTCCGTTAGCTGCTTTTGGAAGATCAACCTCAATAGCGGCAATCTTTTGGGAGAACGTATTTACTGACAGTAAACAAAAGGAACATAAAAATAAGATTTTCCAGGGGTTCAGGATTTGCATTATGCTCTCATTTATAATGGTTAAACATTGTGATCTTTGGAAATTTAAGGGTTCATATTGAATCAGATCATCTCATTGAAATAATTTTCCGGCGAAACACAAAGAACTTACAGGTTCAACAGGATAAAAATACTTAGTTAATTTCATTTAGTAAAAGATTTCAATAAATACTTGCAACCGATTGCAGGATTTTTTTATATTTATTTCATAATAAGGGTTTTTATGCTAAATTTGTTTGCTTGCCGTCAGAATGATGAAAAACAACAGAGAGATCACAATTTACGATGTCGCCAAAGCGGTGAATCTATCCCCGTCAACGGTAAGCAGGGGATTAAAGGACCATCCTCAGATAAATAAAAATACAAAGAAAAAAATAAAAGCTGCAGCGAAAAGCATGGGTTACAGGCAAAACAAGTTTGCAAGCAGTTTGCGGAAAAGACGCACAGAAACCATCGGAGTAGTAGTGCCCAAGCTGAACAGTTATTTTATGGCAACTGTTATCTCAGGGATTGAAAAAGTCACAAATGAACATGGTTATGGTCTGATAATCAGTCAGTCACAGGAATCAGGCAAGCAGGAGATTTCATGCATTACAACTATGTTCGACAGCAGGGTTGACGGGATCCTTATATCACTGGCCTTTGACACAAAAAACCTGGATCATTTTGATATCCTGTTCGATAAAGGTATTCCTGTAGTGTTTTTTGACCGTATTGCCGAATGCCATGATTGTATAAGTGTTGTCATTGATAACTACAAAGCCGGGTATGAGGCGACCTCTCACCTCCTCAGCAAGGGATGCAAAAGAATTGTACACTTTGGAGGGAACCTTCTGAGGAATGTTTATGCCGACAGGTTCAGGGGATACCGGCAGGCGTTAAACGATTACGGAATAGAATTCAATCAGAATCTGGTTCTGATCAGTGACCTTACAGGTGAGTCAGCTAAGGTTTTGACAAAGAAGGTCCAAAATATGGATCCCCGTCCTGACGGCCTTTTTGCAGCAAACGACACTTCTGCCGTAACTGCTGTTGTTGAACTGCAGAAATCAGGTATCAGGATCCCTGATGACATTGCAGTGGTCGGTTTTAATAATGAGCCTATCAGCCAGGTGATCCAACCTAATCTTACAACAGTTGAGTATCCTGCCAGGGAGATTGGAGAAATTGCCGCCACTTCCCTGATCAACAAACTGAATAATTTACAATCAGTCAATTTAAGCACGATAGTTCTTAAACATTCTCTTATTATCAGGGAGTCATCCCTTGTAAAGAAACGGGTCGTTATTTGATTAAAGGCCTGAGCACAAATGGATTATTATATAAAGTATAAATATACAGCTATACCTGAAATCAGATAAACAATTATGTTACTACTCGGAATTGACCTGGGAAGCTCTTCAGTTAAGGCTTCAGTTATTGACGGTGAATCTGGTAAAAACCTTGCTTCTGAATTTTACCCGAAGGAAGAGATGAAGATCATTGCCCGCCAGCCGGGCTGGGCAGAACAGGATCCTGAAGAATGGTGGACCAACCTGAAACATGCGATCGCCGGGTGCACTTCGAAACTCGGCAAGCTGAAAAACGATATTGGAGCCATCGGCATTTCATATCAGATGCATGGCCTTGTAATTGTTGATAAAGACAAAAAAGTTATCCGTCCTTCTATAATATGGTGTGACAGCAGGGCTGTAGAATACGGAGGCAAGGCATTCAATGCCCTTGGCAGAGATTTTTGTCTCTCACATCTGCTTAACTCTCCCGGCAATTTTACGGCCGCCAAGCTGGCATGGGTAAAAGAACATGAACCTGAGGCATTTAACCGCATAGACAAAATAATGCTGCCAGGTGATTACATAGCCATGAGACTTACAGGCGAGACATTTACTTCATTTACAGGACTTTCAGAAGGTATCTTCTGGGATTTTAAAAATAGCAGGATTTCACGGGAACTGATGGATTATTTTGGTTTTGGATCCGGAATTCTGCCTGACGTTGTAAATTCCTTTTCCCGCCAGGGAAAGCTGGATAGTCAGGTTGGACATGAGCTTGGTCTGAATGCGGATATTGTTGTTTCATACCGGGCCGGAGACCAGCCTAACAATGCACTTTCGCTTAATGTGCTTAATCCCGGTGAGGTTGCCGCCACAGCAGGTACCTCAGGTGTCATCTATGGAGTTACTGACATGAGAAAATATGATCCGCAGTCGAGAGTAAATACATTTTTGCATGTAAATCATTCTATTGAAAGTCAACGGCTTGGCGTATTGCTTTGTATCAACGGCACAGGAATCCTTAATTCATGGTTGAGACGGATATCTGGCAATAATTTGACATACAACGATATGAATGATTCTGCAGCAAAAGTGCCCGCAGGATCTGAAGGAGTGTCAGTTCTCCCGTTTGGAAATGGTGCAGAAAGAATGCTGATGAACAGAGACGCTGGCTGCAGGATAATGGGATTGGACTTTAACCGTCATTCAAACTCCCATCTTTTCAGGGCAGGGCAGGAAGGAATAGCATTTTCATTCCGGTACGGACTTGACATAATGAAGGAGACCGGTATAGATCCGCAATTAATAAGAGCTGGTGAAGCAAACATGTTCCTGAGTCCTGTCTTCAGGGAAGCATTGTCTTGTATTACAGGAACAGCTATCCACCTTTACAATACAGATGGTTCAGCCGGAGCAGCCAGGGGTGCCGGGATCGGATGCGGGTACTATAAATCAGAAAAGGAAGCCTTTAACGGACTTAAAACAGTTGGCATTTCAGAACCTGATGGCAGGAAAAGCACTGCCTATGAAGAGGCCTATCAGAGGTGGAAAGAGTATTTAAAAACCTGTTAACTCTCAGTCTATTGCCCCAACCCCAGGAGCCTGAGGATCTTCGCAGATTTCCGTACTATTCAAAGGAGGATATTATTTTGAATTCAGGAGGATGTTTTATTGACTTCTTAACTTTGCAGAGTTCAGCTACACTGATGACCGATCCCCTGTATTTTTCGGGAAAATCAGTAGGCAACCGGATATCAAGGGTAATGTTTACAGGCAATCCTGTTTCTTTATCAAATTCTGCAGTCTGAACTATCTTTATCTTTTCAGCAGGTATTTGCCTGTTATCGCAAAACGACTTTACATAAATACCTGCACATGTACCTATTGAAGCCATGTACAATTCGAACGGGGAGGGAGCCGAATTTTCCCCGCCGCTGTTTACCGGCTGGTCTGTTTTGATGATATGACCATGTGTATGCGCTGAAACAACTTTCCCTCCGTCAAATGTAATTTCCATAAATATATAATTAAATAAATGACTATCGGCAATCATGAACATAAAATCCAAATCGCTTGAAAATCAATTTATTTACCCCAGCCCCAAGGGGAGTAAATTGATTTTGGCTGCGCCGAGCTCGCCAGCAAGCTGGCTCGGTTCTTCGCTCCCCATGGGGCCGGGGTAAACGAAGAACCGGAGCGAAGGCGGAGCTCGACGAAGTCAAAATCAATGAATTTATATGCATGATTCCTGATACTCAAATAAAAATAAAATAAACTGTCTGAAGGGCAAAGTTAGGTATTTTTAGACGCTATTTTGATTTTAGCATCATCAGCTCAAGGTCCTCTTTCAATGCTGAAAGATCTTCTTCGTGTTCAACTTCCTGAGACAAAATCGTAAGAATCATGTTATAGGTTACAGGATCGCCCTCCCTTGTGATATCCAGCATCGAATTGTATGTGCGGATAGCACATTGCTCACCTTTAATGTTCTGATCAAGGATCTCCTCCACATAATGATTGAAAGGAGGCTCATATCCGCAGTTAGTTTTCTTGAACCACTCTTCGGGAGAGAGAACCGGCGTTCCGCCGATCTGGATGATCCTTGTTGATATCAGTTCCGCGTGAGCAAGTTCTTCTGTGGCGTGAAGGGTAAGTTCTGCAATTACCGCATCTTTCATAGGTCCTCTGACAACCTTGGCGCCGATCCAGTACTGGTAATATGCGAGCCATTCGTCAGACAATGCCTTGTTGAGCAGGTTGATCAGTTCATCAACGTTCATTTTTACTATTTCTCTTCCTTTTTGTCCCATAATTTTGCGGTTTTAGTGTTTAAAATCTAGTAACTTCATCTGATTATTAAAATTAGCTTTTCGATAACCTTAACCTGAATCCCTTCTGTTTTAAAATCTGCGGATTTTTTAGTCTCTATAAAATTACAGATTGTAAATTTTATATTCAAATATAATTCCTGGAAAAAGTCATCGGTTCTGATACCGGGCGGTCACGAAAAACCAGTTTAATTTTTGACTGATCAATTCTTTATACATCGGACAGAGAAACCATTACTCTTTTTAAGGTAACCCGTAAGCAATTCATCTATATTGTCGTCCAATTCCCTGCACCAGCCATTTAGTGCATCATACTCCGTTGCTGACCACCAGGCACCGGACGATCCGATAAACAGGAAATCGCCGTCAACCCGGCCGCCGCCTGGCAGGGCTGTAAAGCCGCTTTCGTTGGTAGCTCCGCTGCTCAGGATTTTCCAGTGTGATGTGCCTTCTTCTTTCAATTTGTTTCCTGCAACAATTTCACCTCCCAGGTAAGTTGAAAGTAATGACCATTGGAGATCCGTGGGAACATGCCAGCCGGATGGGCATATATTCCCTGTAGCAGCATACCAGTTGTATAATGCACCATAGACAGATCCATAGGTTGAAGAATCATTGTTATACCAGCAGTAAGCCGGAGAACTGAGTTTGATCCAATCTGAATTATCAGATACAACAGGTATGGATGTATTATCATTATATTTTGTAGTCTTGAGGTTTTCAGCCATCCAGGTCTGGGTGCCAATCGTAACAGTCCTGTAGGTGTTCCCGTCAATATCATTTACAGTGCCTGTTAGAATCTTAAGTGTAATAAAGGTTTGTTCATTGCCGTATCCGGTTCCGGCACTATTTGTGGCATAAGCCCTTAAAGTATAATAAGTTTCAGGTATTAATTGTGCAGGACTGCTGACATAGCTTCCTGAACCTTTGCCATCTGAAGTTCTCTGGTTAGCAGTGGTTGGATTTGCAGATGTACTCCAGCAGACACCTCTTGAGGTAATCTCATCACCCCCGTCGCTGATTATACTTCCACCGCTTAAAGCCGAGGTAGTTGTAATTCCTGATATCTCCGTGGTTGTCAATGTTGGAATTTCTCCCTTCCTGCAGGAATGTAGAATACTTAACAGAAAAAATAACATTATAAGGGATCTTTCAGGATTCTTCATCTGGGGTATTTAAATTGTGTCAACAGCTAAATTTAAGAAATATTAGTTATACAATTTAAGATGTCCGTATTAATTTCTTACACCGAGTCCCGATAGCCATCGGGACACTGAGCTTTCACAGAGTTCCACAGAGGGTCTTTGAGTATGGTTGGGAATTAGCTCTGTGGGGCTGTTGAAAAAGTTGATTTTTTGGACTTTTTCCCTTTGTGTTCCTTAGTGTGATACTTTGTGATCCTTTGTGGTATTAAATTATGTTTTACCACAAAGTACTCAAAGGTTATCACGAAGGTTCACAAAGGACTTATTCAACAGCCCCTCTGTGACTCTCTGTGGAACTCTGAGGAAGTTCTTAAATTCTATAAAGTTATTGTTTTGATCAATAGCCCAAAGGGGATATTAAAGCTATTTCAAAATTGCTGGAGGTTTCAAGATAGAATAGTTTGAACTTCGGAAAATTCATTAAAAATTCATTTTCGTGATTCTATATTTGACCGTATTCATGTTTATAATAATATAGAATCACACGTAAATAGGAAATTATGAAGAAGTTATTATTTGCAATCTTTGCCGCAGCTGTACTTATGTCAGGCTGCAATAAAACAGAAACAACATGACGGACCGGGAAGGCTGTCAGTTAAGATCACTGATGATCCTTTCAACATCAGCTCAGTTGAATCGGCTGAAATTACCATCTCAAAAATTGAAATCCGCAAAGCAGGAGCGAATGAGGGAGATCCATTTATTGAATTACCTATGGATCCGGTGATTATTGATGTTTTTCAACTGAGAAACGGCATCACCGAAGAACTGGTGAATCTCGAGGTTCCGGAGGGGGACTACGACCTTGTAAGACTTTTTGTCGATGAAGCAAATCTTAAAATCAAAGACATTGATGACCCATTCAATATGAAAGTCCCCAGCGGGCAACAAACCGGGATAAAAGTATTTATAAACCCGGTAATACATGTTGAGGGTGGTATCTCAGCCGAATTGCTCCTGGATTTTGACCTGTCAAAATCCTTTGTAATGAGAGGACATAATGCGCACAACGGATTTCTCTTCAAACCATGTATCAGAGCGACAAACAACTCTACTGCAGGCAGAATTGAAGGTATTGTATCAGACAACTCACAGGAAAAGGTTGGAATTGAAAACGCAACAGTTTCTCTACAGAAAGATGCGGAAGAAGCGGTAACAGCTTTAACGGATGCAACAGGTCATTATGTATTTATCGGAGTACCCGCAGGTACCTATTCAATGTCCGCAACTAAGGATAACTTTATTGCAGCGAGTGCTGACGGCGTCGTAGTGATCCCGGGAAACAAAGTAACCAGGAATTTTGCCCTTGCTGCTCTCCCCGTTTACGTGAGTTCAGTTATTGAAAATACTGCTCCTGCCGTTCTGGTCATGAATTATAGCCTCACTCTGGCAAGTACCCCTGTACCTGATGTTTCTGCTTTTGCGGTAACTGTTGCTACTGTTGCAAGAACCGTAAGTTCAGTTGCTATTTCAGACAAAAAAGTCCAGCTGACCCTTTCGGGTCCTGTAGTCAAGGGTGACGTTGTTACTGTGGCATACACAAAACCTGCAGCCAATCCGCTTCAGACACCAGACGGCATCCAGGCAGCCTCTCTTTCCGCTCAGAATGTCACAAACAATGTAAACTGATAAGGATATTAAATATATCGGAAACCCGGGGTTCGCCTCCGGGTTTTTTTTGCAAATCAATTATTTCTTTTCCTTAGGTAAAAAGGCTTTTGTCGGCCCGGAGGGACTCGAACCCTCGACCCGCTGATTAAGAGTCAGCTGCTCTGCCAGCTGAGCTACGGGCCGCAAGAAATTGAGATTGCAAAAGTAATAAAACAATCGACAGGTTTATAAAAATGTTGAAAGATCAGCACAAAACGGCTATACCTGAGGGTCTCACTCATTCCGGTCAAGCCGGAACCATTCAGTTACCGCTACCTTGCCGGCCTCCGGAAAACTGATGTGATTAAACTCATTGGTATGCCGGTCGTAACAGTATTCCTTACCCCACTCCGGGGCGTTTTCAACAACCTGTCTGATTGCCCCGGCAATATATATGCAGCTCATCATCGGTCATTGTAGGATGAAGGGATAACCGTATCCACCCGGGTTTCATAGACAGGTCACCGGCATCGATCATCCTGGTAATCTCGTTTGAGAGTTTGAAATCAACATTCAAGAGGAAATGGCCATAAGTGCCAGCACAGGAACAACCTCCCCTTACCTGGATGCCAAACCTGTCATTGAGCAACCTGGTAACCAGGTTATGATGAACCCTGTCAACATAAAATGAAAATACTCCCAGCCTGTCAGCTATATTGTCAGCAAGAATATGCAATCCCTTGATTTGTGAAAGTTCATTAAATGCCAGATTAACGAGTTGGTTTTCGCGCTGACGAATTTTTTCAATCCCCATTTGCTCTTTCAGCGTGATTGCCAGGGCAGCCTTGATCCCCTGCAGAAATCCCGGTGTCCCGCCGTCCTCCTTGACCTCAATATCGGTAATATAACTGTAACCTCCCCATCTGTTTGTCCATTTCACAGTTCCTCCTCCCGGTGTGTCGGGTGTCTCATTCCTGTAAAGCTGCCTTGTAAATACGAGGACACCAGCGCTTCCGGGACCTCCCAGAAATTTATGCGGAGAGAAAAATACTGCATCGAGATCTTCCATTCTGTCGGCCGGATGCATATTGATATCGACATAAGGTGCCGATGCGGCAAAATCGATAAAACAAAATCCGTTATGCTCATGCATTATCCTGGCAAGTTCATAGTATGGCGGAATATATCCGGTAACATTTGAGCAGGCAGTAAATGAGCCGATTAGCAAAGGCCTGTCCTTGTATTTAACTATTTCTCTGCGAAGATTGTCAGGATCGACTTTCAAATCCGCCGATGGCTCAAGCACCACTACATCCGCAAGTGTTTCAAACCAGGAAGTATGATTGGAATGATGCTCGGTGTGGGTTAGAAATACAACCGGACGGTTCTCATTCGGAATTTCCCTGCAGTTGTTGTACTCCCCGTGAGTAAACACACAATAGTTGATTGCCTGCTCCGGAACCTTCAGTCCAAGTATCCTTTGCAGCTTTGCAAGTGCGGAGGTCATTCCGGTACCGGTGAAGATCAAAACATCATTTTCATTTGCGTTCAGGTGGCGCTTGACTATCTTTTGTGCGAGATGATAGGCATCTGTCATCGCTTTTCCGGTTGCTGATGATTCCGAATGAGTATTCCCCACCATCGGTCCGATTTCTTCTGTAATCCTCTTTTCAATTGGCCCATATAGCCTTCCGCTGGCGATCCAGTCAGCATAAATAAGCTTTCTGGTTCCGCAGGGAGTTTCAAAATAGTTGTCGATGCCTATTATGTTTTTCCTGAACTTATTAAAATATCTTTCAAGCTCTGACATGGTGGTCAATAAAATTGCCGGTTGTAGATCCGGCAAAAATATCAAATATTTGTTTATAAATTGCAGGAATAATGAACTCCTTAAGTCTTATATCATATTCTTTGTCATTTTAATAAAGCTTTGAAATACTTGTTAAGTTACCTGGTTTTACAGAGACCCAGACCAGCAGATCAGCAGACAATTCTCCTTTATGCTCAATTTATATAAATTCTCCTCCTTAACAATCTTTGTACTGGCCCCGATTGTCTTTATGCTTCTGTTCTTCATTTCCGCACCCTACGGTAAATTTTCGCGGAAGGGATGGGGGCCTGCAATAAAATCCAAATGGGCATGGATGTTAATGGAATTCCCTTCACCGGCTTTAATTGTGATCTGCTTCATTATTTCAGATCATAAAAGCCTGCCTTGTTTTGTGTTTTTATTACTGTGGCTCATTCATTATTTACACAGGACTTTTATTTATCCTTTCAGACATTCAGGCAAGGAAAAAGCCTATCCTGTTCTGATAGTGTTGATGGCATTTCTTTTCAATTGTCTCAATGGCTTTATTAACGGATACGGAGTTTTCCATGTTTCCTCCTATGTTAACACCTGGATGCTGACATGGCAGTTCATTGGCGGAATTATATTGTTCACGGTTGGATTTACTATCAACAAGATAGCTGATCATAAACTCAGGGATCTGAGAAAAAGGAGCCAGGAACAATACACAATACCGGACGGATGGCTTTTTGAATACATTTCCTCCCCCCACTATTTTGGTGAAATAATCGAATGGGGCGGGTGGGCGCTTATTACCTGGTCGCTGCCGGGACTTGCATTTTTCGTTTTCACCTTCGCGAATCTTTTCCCAAGGGCAATCAGCTCGCATAAATGGTACAGGAAAAACTTTCCCGATTACCCCCCTCAAAGAAAAGCTGTGATACCTTTTATTATTTGAGTCGCCGGGGGAATCGAAATCCATTATACCTTTATTCTGAGGGCCATTCCCCGTTTACAAAAGGTTTGGTTTCAATCAGATCGGGATTTAAAACAACATGTTTTATCAGTTTGCGGTTCCATGTATAGGTGATATGGATCAAATTGTCGCTTGATTGAATAATGGCCGGATAAGAATATTCCGACTCTTTCACGTCATTTTCGAGAAGCGCTGCTGCCTTCCATGCTTTTCCATCTTCTGAAACTGCTACATTTAACATATTGCGTCCTGAAGCAAGGTGGTTGTAGACAATGATATGCCTGCCATCTTTTAAGGTAACTGCATCTATGCCTGAATTAGGATTGGGCAGACCGGCAGGTGCAAGAGGAGTCCAGTTCTTCCCGTTGTCATCTGACCATGATGTCAGGATCTGTGCCTGCCTGCTGCGGCACACTATCTGTAATTTCCCGCCGGGATGAAGCAATATGGAAGGCTGGATCGCTCCCATTGTCTTATCATTCAGAGCGGGCGTCCTCTCCCATGTGAAGCCATGATCGGGAGTCATCTCCATATGAACCCTCCATCCGTCATTTTCAGTGCTTGAAGGACACAAAAGGATACCGGTGCTCAGGAGTACCGGCTTGTTTTTTACAGGTCCTGTTATTCCGTCCGGCAGCCGGCGTGATGGGAACCAGGATATTCCGTTATCATTCGACGTGACTAATTCTCCCCACCAGGTTGATGGAGAGGGGCCAACCTTGTAGAATAGAAGAATTTCATCCCCGGCATTGAACAGTACCGGATTCCAGCATGGGTACCTCTTATCATTTCTGATCCCGTTCGCAGCTTCCTCAGGGTTTGACCACCTGCCATCAGTGAACCTGCTGATCCAGATGCCGACATCGGGATTCCTCTCTGCTGTGCCTCCAAACCATGCCGCAAGTAAACCTTCGGTTGTCTGGATGATCGTTGAGGCATGACAGCTTGGGAATTTAACATCTTCAGGCTGGTAAATGAATTCCGATTTAACAATACACTTTTCGCCTTTGTATGGTTGTGAATAAATTAAATTGGCAGCCCATATCAGGAAAACAATAGCAAGAAGTTTTTTCATTGTTTAATATTTATTTGTTCATATAAACATTTTGTTTACACCAACCACAGAAGAACCCTCCCCCAACCCCTCCCAGGCCAGCCCTGCAGGCGGGCTCCCCGCTTGAGGGGGCAGGCTCTTCGCTAAAATGATCCCCCGGATCATTTTTTAACGCTCGGCCCCCTCCCAGGAGGGGAGCCAAAGAAAAGAACCCACCCCCAACCCCCCGCTAAAGCGGGGCAGGCTCTCCTGGGAAGGGTTAAACGGTCGGTTTTTTAATGATCTTTGTCATTACAAATCCCACAAGAAAAATAGTCATGGTGCCAAATACTATTGTCAGGTTACTGTGAAACGGACTCCTGAAAGCAAGCTCTTTCCCTTCGGTAAAAAAGACCGGTGACAGGCTCAGCCAGATTATTAAAATGACACCGACTATTACCGCGGTTGCAGCTTCAACCTTTCCGGTCCTTTTTGAAATAAATCCGAGAAGAAAGAGGCCAAGCATCCCTCCGCTGAATATTGATGCAAGCGACCACCATGCATCCAGTACACTTTCGACACCAACCAGTGAAAGCGCAATCATAATCCCCAGCAGGCCTGTAATAAAAGATGAAATATACAGAACTTTCATTGAAGATTTTTCATCTGCCTTTTTATTGATGTACTTTTTGTAATAATCTGTCAGGACAATGGTTGCAGTGCTGTTAAGACTTGTCGAAACCGTGCTCATGCCAGCTGAGAAGATTGCGGCGATCAGTAATCCTGTGATCCCTGCCGGCAATCCTGTAGCAATAAAATATGGGAATACCCTGTCTCCCGTGCCGGGTTGTTTAAGTTCTTCCGGTAACAAATCAGGTTGGGCCGTATAATATGAAAAGAGAGCCGTACCAATATAAAAGAACAAAAGTGAAACCGGAATATACAACAGGGAGCCGAACAGTGCCGAGGACTTGGCTTCCCTGTCAGAGCTGGTTGTCATATAACGCTGTACATAGTTCTGGTCAATTCCATAATTCTGAATATTGATAAAGAGTCCATAGATCAGTACAACCCAGAATGTTGAATCTTTAAGGCCTGGTCCGAAGCTGCCCAGGCTGAACTTATTCCCGGCTGATGCTATCTCAAAGAGTTGCCTGGGGCCTTCGGGCATTGAAAAAGTGAGAATGACTGCACATATGACTGCTCCTGCGATCAGGATGATTCCCTGGATGGTATCGGTCCAGATTACCGCCTGGATACCTCCAAGCATTGAATAGAGCATAACCGCAAGTCCTGTAATTACAATTACAGTTTTTATATTCCAGCCGAAAAGTGCATTAAGGGGAAGCGCCAGCAAAAGCAAAATTGCGCCAGTACGCATAAGCTGTGTAAGAATATAGCACAGCGATGCATAAATCCGTGCCCACGAACCGAATCTTAGTTCGAGGTAGTAATAAGCTGAGACATTTCCGACATTCCTGTAAAGCGGAACAAAGAACCTTACTGCAAGGTATGAAGCAAACGGGATCGACAGGCTGAAAACGAATGCATTCCAGTTGGACATATATGCTTTTCCGGGCAATGCAAGAAAGCTGATACTGCTGACAAATGTCGCAAAGATTGACATTCCGACAACCCAGGCTGGGATTTTGCGGCCGCCGGTAGTAAACTGTTCAGAGGTTCTGTTCCTGAAAAAAAAGCTGGCTCCCAGAACGACATTCCCGATTACCAGGATGAAAAAGACAAGTGCATCCAGAAAAGATAGCTTCATAAAACAAAGGTGCTTGGATTAGGTTTAGTTTTACCGGATAAATTTACAATTTTAATGTAGATTTGTATTACTCTATTTCCGGCAGGAAATCCTTATGATAACAACGGGAATGTTAACACTATGAAATCTACCACGCATCCATGGCATGGGATTAATCCCGGAAATGAGACTCCTGTTTATGTCAGGTGTTTCATCGAAATACCAAAGGGTTCAAAGGGAAAGTATGAGCTTGACAAGGAGTCAGGTGCATTAAGGCTTGACAGGGTCCTCTTTTCTTCCGTACATTATCCGGCCAATTACGGATTTATTCCTCAGACTTACTGTGACGATCACGATCCTCTCGATATCCTGGTTATCTGTTCGATAGATGTCTATCCGATGTGCATTGTGGAAGCCAAGGTGATAGGTGCAATGGAGATGATCGATGAACAGGAAAAAGATGCCAAGATAATTTCTGTTGCGAGGAATGATATGTCGGTAAATTATATAAATGAGCTTTCCGAATTACCGCCTCATACCCTTGTTGAACTTAAAAGGTTTTTTGAGGATTATAAGAAGCTCGAGCATAAAAATGTAACTGTTGAGGAGTTCGTTAACCGTGAAAAGGCTTATGAAATTATAGATGACAGCATGAAGTTATATAAGGTTACTTTCAAAATATGAAATAGAATAACTATGAGATTTGGCTATTTTGATTCAGCTTCATATAATACGCCCGTCAGGGAAAAATGGAATTTATGGGAAAGGATCATTCATTGCAACAGATTGTATTTTACCGCAAAGTTTGCCGGAATTGTATTTAAAACAAGAAAGGACGCGATCAGGGGAAAATATGATACGAAGGCATGGGCTGATTCATCTTTTTATATTTTCAGATTTATTGAAAAAACCGGTGGAGAATTCAGGCTTTCAGGCATGGAAAATATTTCAAAGGATCCTGATCCGGTGGTGTTTGTCGGCAACCATATGAGCACTCTCGAGACAATGGTTCTGCCCTCGCTCATTTCTCCACTGCGTGAGGTTACATTCGTTGTTAAGGAGAGTCTTGTAAATCATCCTCTTTTTGGTCATGTGATGAGATCAAGGGATCCGATTGTTGTCGGAAGGACCGATCCCAGGAAGGATTTTGAGGAGGTAATGACAAAAGGCGCTGGAACTTCTTTCAAAAGGGATCTCCATTGTTATCTTTCCTCAAAGTACCCGAAGCCTTGAATTTAAACCTGAAGAATTTAATTCACTTGGTGTGAAGCTTGCAAAGAAGGCTGGAGTGAAAGTTGTTCCGATCGCATTAAAAACCGATTTCTGGGGAAAGGGAAAGGTTATTAAAGGAGCTTGGACCACTTGATCACAGAAAACCAATCTACTTTAAATTTGGTGAACCATTTGCAGTAACCGGCAATGGCAGGACGGAAAACCAGAAAATTATTGATTTCATTCAGTCTTCTCTTAAAGAATGGAAATAACGCATTATTTTTTTTAAGTGTAAAACGTACATTTAAATAATTTATTTAAATTTGAAGAGAAGGGCAATGACCTTTTTTGCCTGACCTGAATTTCGTAAGTTTCAATTATACAGATATTAATAATTAAAAGTGCATTATTATGGGAACATTAGACTGGATCGTTCTTGGCACTCTTTTGTCCCGGCCTGGTATGGATAATTATCTGGGTTACAAGTAAAAAAAATGAAACATCAACAGATTATTTTCTCGCCGGGCGGGATGCAACATGGCTGGCAATCGGATCATCAATTTTTGCATCCAATATCGGATCTGAACACCTTGTAGGACTGGCCGGAGCCGGAGCTTCAAGCGGTATGGCAATGGCTCACTGGGAGATGCATGGCTGGCTGATTCTTATCCTGGGATGGTTTTTTGTACCGTTCTATGCCCGCAGCGGAGTATTTACAATGCCGGAATTTCTCGAGAAACGTTACAACAAAGGATCCAGGAGTGTCCTTTCAATTATTTCACTTGTCAGCTATGTCTTCACCAAAGTTGCTGTAACTGTTTATGCCGGAGGTATTGTTTTTAAACAGGTATTCGGCATCGAATCAATATTGGGGATTGACTTCTTCTGGATCAGTGCTGTCGGACTTGTTGTTCTCACCGGAATCTATACCACTCTGGGAGGTATGAAGGCAGTTTTGTGGACATCTGTTTTGCAAACACCTATTTTGCTGGTCGGTTCACTGGCAATTCTTGTAATTGGACTGATCAAGCTTGGCGGATGGTCGGAGATGATGGAGATATGCAGGGCAGTACCTGTAAATGCGGACGGAGATACAATGACACAGCTTATGCGATCGGCGAATGATCCGGAATATCCCTGGACCGGTGTAATTCTGGGTTCAGCGATAATCGGTTTCTGGTACTGGTGTACCGATCAGTTTATTGTTCAGAGAGTACTTTCAGGCCGGAACCAGACAGAATCACGACGAGGTGCAATCCTTGGAGCTGCTTTCAAGCTTACCCCTGTCTTCATATTTCTTATCCCGGGTATGATAGCATATTCTCTTAATGCTAAAGGAATGATCAGTCTGCCCAATTCTGATTCGGCATTCTCAGTACTTGTAAAGGAACTGCTTCCCCTGGGATTTAAAGGACTGGTTGTCGGCGGAATTCTTGCTGCACTTATGAGTTCACTTGCCTCGTTGTTCAATTCTTCCGCAACACTGTTTACTGTCGATTTTTATCAGAAATACAAACCCAATGCTCCTGAAAAAGAGCTTGTTAAAGTAGGAAGAATAGCAACAGTAGTTGTTGTTGTTCTTGGAATTCTTTGGATACCTGTTATGAAAGGTCTTGGAAAAGTCCTTGTATGCTTATCTTCAGGATGTCCAGTCAATGCTGGCTCCAGGTATTGCTGCAGTATTTTTGCTGGGAGTCACCTTTAAATAGATCACTCCCAAAGCGGGACTGTTTGGACTTATAACAGGATTTGTACTTGGAATGACAAGACTTGGCATTTAAAGTTCTGGGCTCGGGGATGGATCAGGATAACATTCTTTATCAGATTTTTCTTAAACCGAACGGGCTTCATTATGAAATAGTACTGTTCTTCCTTGTGATAGTATTGATGATAGTAACAAGTATGGTTACTACCAAAAGCTGATCCGCTTACGATAAAAGGATTCTACTTCGGTTCTGCCACTCCCGAGGAGAAAGCAGTAACACGAGCCAGCTAGAATAACTGGGATCTTTTGTTCTCAGGTCTTATTATAGCAGTTATTGTGGCATTTTATGCTTACTTCTGGTAGGATATATAAAAATTTATTCAATACATGAATAGTTTAAACAACAAGGAGATCTGGTTCGTAACCGGCAGTCAGCATTTGTACGGACCTGAAACTCTAAGACAGGTGGCTGCTGATTCCAGGGCGATTTCAGAAGCTCTCGACAACTCGGTAAAGATTCCGGTAAGAGTAATTTTTAAACCGGTGCTTACCACACCTGATTCAATTTTTGAGCTTTGCAGTCGAAGCAAACAATAACAAAAATTGTCTTGGGCTTATTACATGGATGCATACCTTTTCCCCGGCTAAAATGTGGATACAGGGGCTTGTCTGTTTTAAATAAGCCATTCCTCCATTTCCATACACAGCTGAACAGGGACATTCCATGGGATACCATTGACATGGACTTTATGAACCTGAATCAGTCAGCTCACGGAGACCGGGAATTTGGATTTATTGCCTCCAGGATGAGGCTGAACCGGAAAGTGGTTGTCGGACACTGGGAGGATCCTGAATGTATTGACAGAATTGCTGTATGGGCAAGAGCTGCAGCTGCATATGATGATGCCCGTAATATGAAAGTGGCACGGTTCGGGGATAATATGCGTGATGTTGCTGTAACAGAAGGGAATAAGGTCAGTGCACAGATCAAGATGGGCTATTCGGTTTATGGCTATGGTATTGGGGACCTTGTTTCAGTTGTAAATGAAGTATCTGACAGCGAGGTAAAAGCGTTGATTGAAGAATATAAGATCTGTCTATAACGTGACAAAGGCAGTTGAAGAATCAGAAACTCTCAAGGACGCTGCAAGAATTGAGATAGGTATGGAGAAATTTCTCAATGCCGGTAATTTCAAGGCTTTTACAACAACATTTGAGGATCTTCACGGCCTGAAACAGTTACCCGGCCTTGCTGTTCAGAGGCTTATGGAAAAAGGATACGGCTTTGGTGCAGAAGGCGACTGGAAGACAGCGGCTCTTGTAAGGTCAATGAAGGTAATGGCAGTCAAGCTTCCCGGAGGAACATCATTTATGGAAGACTATACCTATCATCTTGATCCGGCAGGTATGAGGGTTCTGGGAGCTCACATGCTTGAAGTCTGCCCTTCAATTGCGGCCGATAAACCCTATCTTGAAGTCCATCCGCTTTCAATAGGGGGAAAAGCAGATCCTGCCAGACTTGTGTTCAAATCCGCAACAGGGAAGGCTGTTGCAGCATCTCTTATTGACCTGGGCAACAGGTTCAGAATGATAGTTAACAAGGTCGAAATTGTAGATTGTCCCGACATGCCAAACCTTCCTGTTGCAAGCGTTTTATGGAAACCGATGCCTGATCTGAAGACCGCGGCAGCTGCATGGATTCTTGCAGGCGGGGCTCATCATACCGGTTTCAGTACAGCGATTAATGCTGAATATATTGAAGATTTTGCATCAATGCTGGGAGTTGAATTCCTGTTGATTGATGAGAAATGTGACCTTCGCTCCTTTAAAAATGAGATAAGGTGGAATGAAGCATACTATCATCTGGCTGATGGAATAAAATAATTGTATAACGGGAAGCTGTTGAAGAAATCACTTCTTCCATTTTTTACTTCCTGTGCAAAGGTTTCAGAATCCCCTGAGGGAAGATAAACACCTATGACGATTTATTCTGCATATAAAAAACATCTTGTTGCTGTCGATTGCATAATTTTCGGATATGACTTAACGGAGAAGGAGATAAAACTTCTCCTCATAAAGCGAAGCTTCGAACCGGCAAAAGGGAAATGGTCTCTTGCCGGAGGTTTCGTGCACGAAAACGAAAGTCTCGATGATGCTGCATGCAGAATACTTTATAAGCTTACCGGGTTGAGGGATGTCTTTATGGAACAATCCTCCACCTATGGAGAAATCGACAGGGATCCGGGTGCAAGGGTGATATCGGTGGCATACAGCACCTTAATAAAAATTCAGGATATTGATAAAGAGCTTAAAGAGCAGAACGAGGCTCACTGGCAATCGATTTCCCGTCTTCCCCGTCTGATTTTCGATCATTCTGAAATGGTGAAAAAAGCCATGCAGGCACTTCAGATGCAAATCAAGGTCAGACCTGTCGGCTTTGCCCTTCTACCGGAGAAATTTACGCTGGTTCAGCTGCAGAACCTCTATGAGGCGATTTATCAGAAAAGTATTGATAAAAGGAATTTCAGGAAGAAAATCCTGTCGATGAATATTCTTGAAAAGCTTGAAGAAAAGGAAAAAGAGACCTCAAAAAAAGGTGCCTATTATTACCAGTTCAATAAGGAGAGGTATAAAACGTTCAAGGAACTTGGGTTTTACTTTAATCTTGATGTCAACTGAGTCTCATCCTTTCGAGTCGGTCTCAAAAGCCCTTTGTGTGCCTTTGTGAGAACCTTTGTTTACCTTTGTGGTTAATTTAAAATCAATACCACAAAGGGTCACAAAGTAAAGCATAAAGTCGCACCAAGGAAGACCTTCTTCAAACATCTTTTGAGACTGCCTCTTTTAAAAGTTCTCTTTTCGGAATTCAGGGGTGATGAATGAGGAATGTATTTATGTCAGAATTAAAACAGTGCATCTATGCTTGAAGAACTAAAGCAATCCGTTTTTAATGCCAACCTCGATCTTGTTAAAAACGGACTGGTTATTCACACCTGGGGAAATGTCAGCGGGAGGGACAAAAGCAGCGGTTTGATCGTAATCAAACCTTCAGGTTTAAGCTATAAGGCAATGAAGCCTGATGATATGGTCGTATTGGATCCCGAAGGCAATATTGTGGAAGGGAAATTTAAACCATCGACAGATGCTCCGACACACCTTCTGCTCTATAAGACATATTCCACGATAGGGGGAGTGGTTCATACCCATTCTGCATTTGCTACTGCCTGGGCTCAGGCAGGCAGGGATATTCCACCATTCGGTACGACCCATGCCGATCACTGTTATGGAGAGATCCCATGCACGAGGAAGCTGAACGATGAAAGAGATTAAAGAAGATTATGAGTTAAATACAGGAAAGATTATTGTCGAAAGATTGGGCAATCTTGATCCGCTTGCTGTTCCTTCGGTACTTGTAAATTCTCACGGCCCTTTCTGCTGGGGTGCTGATGCCGGAGAAGCAGTCTATAATGCAATTGCTCTTGAAGAGATAGCAAGAATTGCATTTTATACGGTTCTTCTTGGACACAAGACTCCTATTGATCAAAATCTTCTTGATAAGCACTTTTTACGGAAGCATGGCGCAAATGCTTACTATGGTCAGAATAAGAAAAACAAAATTTAATATTTTAATACATGACAGGGAAATATGTTATCGGCATCGATTATGGAACAGATTCAGTCCGTTCAGTTGTTGTTGATACAGCCAACGGAGATATTGTCGGGACATCTGTATTTGAATACCCCAGATGGAAGAAGGGTTTGTATTGCGATCCTTCGCTCAACAGATTCCGCCAGCATCCTCTTGATTATATTGAAGGTCTGGAGCAATCAGTTAAGGGAGCCCTGAAGGGACTAGGCACTGAAATTACAGAAAATATTGCAGGAATTACTGTTGACACAACAGGTTCAACACCTGTAGCAGTCGACAGGGAAGGTATTCCTCTTTCCCTGAAGCAGGAATTTGAAAATGATCCTGATGCTATGTTTGTACTATGGAAAGATCATACTGCGGTAAAGGAAGCTGCCGAGATTAATGAACTGGCAAGAACATGGGGAGGTATTGACTTTACAAAATTTGAAGGCGGAATTTATTCATCAGAATGGTTCTGGGCAAAGATCCTACATGTTCTCCGTCACAGTGAAAAAGTAAGAAAAGCAGCCTGGTCGTGGGTTGAACATTGCGACTGGATACCGGCATTACTGACAGGGAATACGGATCCTCTTGCACTTAAGAGAAGCCGTTGTGCAGCCGGACATAAGGCTATGTGGCATAAAGATTTCAACGGCTTGCCCGATGAGAAATTCCTTGCCAGGCTCGATCCTGTTCTGACCGGACTCAGGGAGAGGCTCTTCTCCAGGACCTATACATGCGATGTTGCTGTCGGAACCATCTCAGAGGAATGGGCAGAGAAGCTTGGAATCCCGGCAGATGTTAAAGTCGGGGCGGGAGCATTTGATGCCCATCTCGGTGCTGTCGGCGGAGAAATAAAGCCATATCAGCTTGTTAAGGTAATGGGTACATCAACCTGCGATATGCTTGTGTCGCCTCACGGAGAAATCGGAGATAAACTGGTTGCCGGTATTTGCGGACAGGTTGACGGATCAATTGTTCCGGGAATGCTTGGACTTGAAGCCGGACAGTCGGCTTTTGGGGATATTTATGCCTGGTTCGGTAATCTCTTACTATGGCCTGTTACTGAGATCATTTCCAATATGACCTGGCTCGATGACCAGACAAGGGAGAGGATCAGAAAAGAAACCACTGACAGTATTATTGCCAAACTAAGCAAAAAGGCTGAATCAATTTCAGATGATGAAACAACACTTATTGCACTCGACTGGCTGAATGGCAGGCGGACTCCTGATGCAAATCAGGCACTGAAGGGTGCAATTGCCGGATTATCACTTGGCTCTGATGCACCCAGGATCTTTAAAGCTCTTGTTGAAGCTACTGCATTCGGTTCAAGAATGATAAATGAGCGTTTTATTTCCGAAGGTGTACGAATTGATGGTGTGATTGCCGTTGGAGGTGTTGCAAAAAAGAATCCGTTTGTGATGCAGATTGTTGCAGATGTTCTGAATATGCCGATAAAGGTTGCAGAATCAGATCAGACATGTGCCCTCGGATCTGCAATGGCAGCTTCGGTTGTTGCCGGAATTCATACGGATATTCCTTCTGCACAGAAAGCAATGGGCGGCGGATTCGAAAAAGAGTATCATCCTGATCCGGTGAGGGCAAAGAAATATGATGAACTCTATCGTAAGTATAAAAAACTTGGTTCATTTATAGAGAAAGAACTTACTTAATATAGATTAACTTACATAACTGATGCCTGCGTGCTGCTAGAACGAAGTCACAGAGATCCACAGTGTTAAATCGCCCCTAACCCCCTAAAGGGGGCTATAATTTAAGTCCCCTTCAGGGGATTTAGGGGCCGACCTCTCTGTGATACCTCAGTGTCCTCTGTGTAAGTTTTTATAATATCATTAACAAAACTTAATTTTTAACACAATGCGAAAATCATTTTATCTTATTTTAGTTTTCCTTTTTCAGACGAGCTTCATTGCATCGGCTCAAAAGGAAGATCTTGTTACTGTAAATCAACTGGTTGTTGTTGCCAATCATTCCGGACCGCGTTATCAGCAAGGATATCTACGGTCACTTTTCCGAACATCTCGGGAGATGCATCTATGAAGGGCTATGGGTTGGCACAGATTCAAAGATCCCCAACACCTACGGCATCAGGAATGATGTCCTTTTTGCCCTGCGGGAAATAAAAGTCCCTAATCTTCGCTGGCCCGGAGGATGTTTTGCTGACACCTATCACTGGAAGGACGGGATCGGTCCGCAGGAAAAGAGGGCATCAATTGTCAATACCCACTGGGGAGGTGTAACTGAAGATAATTCATTCGGAACTCACGAATTTATGAAGCTCACAGAACTCCTAGACTGCGATGCCTATATCAACGGCAATGTCGGTTCCGGAACTGTAAGGGAGATGGCAGAGTGGGTTGAGTACCTGACATCAGATTCCGATAGTCCGATGACAAGACTTCGCAAGGAAAACGGAAGGGATGAACCATGGAAAGTAAAGTACTTTGCAATTGGCAATGAGAACTGGGGTTGCGGCGGAAATATGACAGATGAATTCTATACAAACGTAATGAGGCAGTTTTCGACCTACCTAAATAATTATGGTGAAAACCGGCTTTACCGGGTTGCCTGCGGACCCTCTGATTTCAATGTTGCCTGGACCGAGACACTGATGAAGGATCCTGCTTCACGCGAAAGATTTCAGGGATTATCAATACATTATTATTCCCTTGTCGATGGCTGGAATAATAAGGGTTCTGCAACCGATTTTGATGAAAGGCAGTGGTTCCAGACGATGAGGGCAAACCTCCAGATGGACCAGATCATTAAAGGTCACGCTTCCATCATGGACCGTTATGATCCGCAGAAAACAAAAGGCCTTGTGGTTGATGAATGGGGCAACTGGTTCAATGTCGAACCCGGCACAAATCCCGGATTCCTTTACCAGCAGAATACACTCCGGGATGCAATAACAGCGGCAATCCACCTGAATATTTTCAACCAGCATGCCGACAGGGTTAAGGTGGCAAATCTTGCACAGATGGTAAATGTTCTTCAGTCGGTCATCCTTACAAAGGATGATAAGATGGTACTTACTCCGACTTATCATGTTTTCAGGATGTTCAGGGTCCACCAGGAAGCAAGGCTTCTCAATACCGACCTCAGATGCGAAGATTATACATTTGATAACAGGAAGATCCCTGCGGTTTCAGCTTCAGCATCAGTGGACAAAGATGGCAAAATGCATATTTCACTGGCAAATCTGAATCCGAACAAACAGATTATCGTTACCTGTCCGGTGATAGGTGACACTTATAAAAAAGTAACCGGGGAAGTTCTTACGGCAACCGAAATGAATGCAATGAATACCTTTGAAAAACCCGAATCTGTAAAACCGGCAGCTTTTAACGGATTTAACTATAAAGATGGCGTAATTACAATAACTATGCCTTCAAAATCGGTGGTGGTTCTGGAGTTAACAAAATGAGTTAAAATCGCACTCCAGGGACTATAATTTAAGTCCCCTTCAGGGGATTTAGGGGCCGACTTCTCTGTGGAACTCTGTGAAACCTCCGTAGCCACTCTGTGTAAGTTTATATAAGAAATTTTAAATAATGAAAAAATCCAAGAATCTCCTGATCCCTTTTGCAGCCCTCATCTTTCTGATTACAGGATGTGCCGAAAATCAGGAAGAAGATTATCCAATTCAACCGGTTCCCTTCACATCAGTCAAGACTTACTGATAATTTCTGGGCTCCAAGGATAAAAAAGAATGCGACTGTAACAATTCCCATTGCATTTTCCTATTGCGAATCATCGGGACAGGGTCAAAAACTTTGAGATTGCCGGAGGACTTGACACAGGCAGATTCAAAACTATATATCCTTTTGATGATTCAGATGTATTCAAGATTATCGAAGGAGCAAGCTATTCTCTTCAGACATATCCTGATCCGAAGCTTGATGCTTACCTTGATACTCTGATTTATAAAATAGGACTAGCCCAGGAAGATGACGGTTATCTTTATACAAACCGTACAATTGCTGAAATGCATGGGGGCGAAGGATTGCACGAATGGGCAAGTCACGAACAGGTGGGAACTCGATTCAATCCTGAGTCATGAACTTTATAACCTTGGTCATCTTTATGAAGCAGCAGTAGCCCACTACCAGGCAACAGGAAAACGGACACTGCTGGATATTGCGATTAAATCCGCTGATCTTGTAAATAAGGATTTTGGATGGGACAAGGTAAAGGTATATCCCGGACACCAGGTGATTGAAATGGGACTTGTGAAGCTTTACAGGACAACAGGTGAAAAAAAGTACCTTGATCTTGCAAGGTTTTTCCTTGATATCCGGGGCCCTGAGGGAGATGCCTATAACCAGGCCCATAAGCTAGTGGTTGACCAGACTGAGGCTGTAGGTCATTCGGTAAGAGCTACTTACATGTATTCAGGTATGGCTGATATTGCAGCTATTGAAAGGAATGACGCTTATCTGAATGCTATAACAAAGATATGGGAAGATATTGTATATGGCAAAATGTATATTACAGGCGGAATCGGAGCAACAGGAGGAAATGAAGGATTTGCAGATCCATTTGTCCTGCCGAATATGCACTGCCTATTGCGAAACATGCGCATCAATCGGGAATATCTTTACCAACCACCGGCTATTCCTTTTGCATGGTGAAGGAAAATATATTGATATTCTTGAAAAAACTTTGTATAATTCAATGCTTTCAGGAGTCTCCTTATCAGCCGACAGGTTCTTTTATCCGAATCCCCTTGAATCCAATGGCCAGCATGAACGCCAGGCCTGGTTCGGATGTGCCTGCTGCCCTTCAAATGTTGCCAGGTTCGTCCCTGCAATACCGGGTTATATCTATGCCGTGACGGATAAAGAGCTATATGTGAATCTGTTTATCTCAAACGATGCAGATATCACGCTGGGCAATAAAAAAGTCAAAATAACCCAGAAAGCTGATTTTCCATGGAATGGCAGGGTAGAAATTTCTGTTGACCCCTTGACGCGTGCGAAATTTGGATTAAAGGTACGGATTCCGGGATGGGTACGTAATGAAGCAATTCCCGGTGGGCTCTATAAATTCTCTGATCAGAATAATGAAAATTTCACTATTGCGGTAAATGGAAAACCATTTAACGGCGAAGTCATTAATGGGTATGTGGATATTCAAAGAAACTGGAAACAGGGCGACAGGGTGAGTGTTGAATTTCCAATGCCGGTCCGCACCGTAGTTGCTGATGAAAGAATTAAGGATGACGCAGGAAAAATTGCCATCCAGCGCGGCCCCGTTATCTTTTGTGCAGAATGGCCCGATAATAACACCGGGAATATACTTAATCTTGTTGTTGACAAAAATTCTGGCTTTTCAAGTGAATTCATTCCATCACTCCTTGATGGCACCATGTCAATAAGAACCACAGGTTCACAGACAAGAAAAAATGTTGACGGGAAAATTGAAACTCTTGAAAAGGAGCAGGTAACTCTTATCCCTTACGCTTTATGGAATAACAGGGGACCCGGGCAAATGATGGTGTGGCTGCCTGTTACTCCTGAAGTCACGAAACCATTGCCGGCACCCACTATAACGTTCAGGAAGAAATTAAGAACTTACACTGAGGTACACAGAGGTATCACAGAGTTCCACAGAGTTAAATCACCCCCAACCCCCTGAAGGGGGCTATAAGTCCCCTTCAGGGGATTTAGGGGCCGACTTCTCAGTGGAACTCTGTGTAAGTTCTTATAATTGTTTATTTTGGTTTTCAGAATTTGCAAGGTGACTAATTATAATATGAAAAACCTCTTAATCCCATCCCTTATCTTAATTCTGTCGGTTTCACTGTTTAATTGCAGTAACTTTAAGTCTGTAAACGAAATTTATGTTAATTCCAAAACTGGCAATGACAGTTTCCCCGGAACTATAAAGAAACCAGTAAGATCAATATCTGAAGTCAACAGACGCATTCAGGTCAAACCAGCAAGCATCCTTTTTGCAGGAGGCCAGGTTTTTGAAGGAACATTGACCTTGAAGAACATTCAGGGTATTGATTCACTTCCCTTTATTGTTGGTTCATTTGGTGGGGGGAGGGCTGAAATCGATGGAGGTAACAATGAAGCTGTCAGGATTGAAAACTGCAGGTTTATAAGAGTTGAAAACCTTTATGTGACCGGCAGCGGACGAAAGGATGGCAATACTACTAACGGACTGCAGTTGATCAGCAGCAAAAATTGTGTTGTTGAAGACATTATAGCAGAAGGTTTCCAGAAATCAGGTGTTGATTTATACGATTGCAGGGAGATTCAGGTTTTTAATGTTCTTGCATTATACAATGGCTTTTGCGGGATAAATGTGATGGGCTCAGACACCGGACAATCAGGGAATATACTGATCCGTGACTGCAAAGCCGAAAATAATCCCGGCGACCCGACGATGCTGGATAATCACAGCGGAAATGGGATTCTCGTTGGTGTTTCCGACAGCGTTATAATTGATCATTGTTCAGCTACAAATAACGGATGGGATATGCCAAGGCAGGGAAATGGCCCGGTAGGAATCTGGACCTGGCAAAGCGACCATATAACAATTCAGTATTGCATCAGTTACCGTAATAAGACATCAAGGGGCGGAAAAGACGGCGGAGGTTTTGACCTCGACGGCGGCGTTACAAACTCGGTTATTCAATACTGTCTGTCATATGAAAATCAGGGGGCAGGTTATGGACTCTTTCAGTATCCGGGAGCCTCAGACTGGTCAAATAATGTTGTACGGTATTGCGTGAGCATAAATGATGCCCATACTACCGGTGGATCAGGAAGTTTTTTTATCTGGAACGGATCGGATGAAAGCCGTCAGCTCGCCAATTGTTATATTTATAACAATGTAGCATTTAATGACTCAGCCCCTTGCATCAGTTTTGAAAAGTCATCCGACCACGAAAATTTCATCTTCAGCAACAACATTTTCCTCAATTCCGGACTGATGATCACTGGAATTAACAAAGGCAGCAGCTTTATCGGAAATGTCTGGTGGAATCCTGACGGCAAAACGGCATTTCTGAAGTATGGCAGTCTGTCAGAATGGGCAAGGAAAACCGGTCAGGAAATGACAGATGGAAAAATTACAGGAATTCAGATTGATCCCCGAATTACCGGGCCTTTCATTACAGAAATTACAGACCCAAAGCTGCTTGACGAATTAAAAGGATATACTTTAAAACCAGACTCACCTCTGAGAAACAGAGGCATAGTACCTGGATCACCTCCTGGTTTTAACCTTTCTGCCACCGACTTCTATGGAAATCCTGTACCTATGGGAGTAGCTCCGGAACCGGGTATTCATGAAATCAAGTGAATTTAATACTCAGACCAATAAAAAAGTATCTTGGGCCATAAAATAACCTAACTGCAAACCGATAAAATATGAAATCATCTTACTCATTAGGGATAAAAACATTCAGCCTATGGATTTTCGTTTTACTAGCTGGATTTTCAAGCCTGCCTGCTTATTCCCAGCCACCCGGGAAAAACCTGGCTATTGTTGCGTCACCTTCAGGATCAATGAGGTACACCTCTTCATATAACTCTCTGAATGATGGGCTGACTCCTGTAGACGTAACCCTGCCGCGAACCGGTAACCGGCCTCAGCGAAGGCTGACCGCTCAATGGGTACAGTATGACTGGGTTCAACCGGTTTCCACAGGTGAAATAAATTTATTCTGGTGGAATTTCGATAATGCAGTAACACTTCCTCAGGCATACAGAATAAAATACTGGGACGGTACCGATTTTGTCCCCGTAAAAAATGTTTCCGGCCTTGGAATTGGAAACAACAGATACAATCTTACAACTTTTGATATCATAAAGACAACAAAACTGAGACTTGAGATTGACTCCATCGATAGAATCCCGGGGCCCATTCTCGAATTTATGGTAATTCAGGCTAAGGATTCACCAGATCATCCTCCAGTTATCACCGCCGGCACTGACCGGTCCGTGATGCTTAACGGCAGGACATATCTTTCCGGCAGTGTTAAATCTGTAACACCGGTCACCCGGTTAACCTGGAACAAAACAGCCGGTCCCGGTGATGTTGTTTTTTCAAATCCGGGTGAGCTTAAAAGTACAGCAACATTTTCCGCGCCTGGTGATTACGTACTGACAGTGACAGCTGAGGAAAAAGATCTCAGGTCATCCTCTGATCTTAAGGTAAGGGTCACCCTTCCTCCTAAGGAAGAACGCCTTGATGTTGTTTATACCAAACGGTATAAGATAGACAGCCCATTTTGGAACTCACGGGCTAAGTCTATGATAGTGAACTGGATCCCATGGTGTGTCAACCAGATAGAAAGGACCGACCTTACTCTTGGAGAAGGCGGCCTCGATAATTTCATTGAGGCGGCCAAAGCCCTAAGGGGTGAATTGCACGGAAAACATAAAGGTTATGTATTTTCAAATGCCTGGGTTCATCAGACCATTGAGGCTATGTGCATCGCCCTGATGATCGATCCCCAGGGCGACAGGGAGATAATGGCAGCCCAGGACAAAATGAAAAAAACACTTGAAAGCTGGATCCCAGTCGTTCTTTCAGCGCAGGAACCTGACGGGTATCTCCAGACGGCATTTACCCTTCGCGACACGACACGCTGGAAGGAAAGATGGGCGCCCCGGACAAGAGGCAACCATGAAGGTTATGTAGCCGGCTACTTTCTTGAATCGGCAATAAATCATTACACTCTGACAGAAGGGAATGACAAGAGACTTTATAATGCTGCCAAAAGGTTGGCAGATTGCTGGGTGGCAAATATTGGTCCGGGTAAGAAAGAATGGTATGACGGGCATCAGGAGATGGAGCAGGCCCTCGTTCGGTTTGGCAGATTTGTAAACGATATGGAAGGTTCGGGCCATGGCGACAGCTATATCAGTCTTGCAAAATTCCTGCTCGATTGCCGTCGCGACGGCAGCGAATATGATCAGAGCCATGTTCCGGTTCAGGAACAATACGAAGCTGTCGGACATGCCGTGAGAGCTGCCTACAGCTACTCGGCGATGTCGGATGTGGCGGCGGAAACGGGTGATGTCGACTATCAGAGTGCAGTTATGTCACTTTGGGATAATATGGTGAACAAGAAGTATTATCTGACAGGAGGTATTGGAAGCGGGGAGACTTCAGAAGGCTTCGGACCAGATTACTCACTCGGGAATGATGCTTATTGTGAATCGTGTTCGAGCTGCGGTCTTATATTCTTCCAGCATAAAATGAATCTGGCATACCATGATGCAAAATATGCAGACCTTTATGAAGAGACTATTTTTAATGCATTGCTGGGCTCACTCGACACTGAAGGCAAGAACTTCTACTACACAAATGAGCTTACATCTGGACAATCACGGTATTCATGGCACGTATGCCCCTGTTGCGTCGGAAATATCCCAAGGACTCTTCTTATGATCCCGACATGGACCTATGTTAAGGGGAAAGATGGCATTTATGTGAACATGTTCATTGGAAGCACCATTAAGGTGGAAAAGGTTGCAGGTACCGATATTGAAATGATACAGGAAACTGATTACCCCTGGAGCGGGAAAGTTACAATAACATTGAATCCCAGCCGGTCAAAGGAATTTTCTGTTTATATAAGGGTTCCCGACAGGACTACAAGCCTGTTATACACCCCCATTCCTGAGGTAAAAGGTTTGAAATCATTAAGCCTCAACGGGAAACCCGTAAACCAGGAGGTTGTGAAGGGTTATGCGGTTATTAAAAGGTTGTGGAAAAAGGGTGATAGAATTGACCTTGAGTTGCCTATGGAGATCCAAACAATAACCGCCGATGAAAAGATAGTTGCCGACAGAGGGAGAGTAGCGCTGCGTTACGGTCCTCTGATCTTTAATGTTGAAAAAGCGGATCAGCCGGATATTGAGAAATATATTGGAACAGGCCCCCTTTCACTTGAATGGAATAAAGACCTTTTGGGAGGTACAATGGCAATAAAGGGAAAATGGGACGATGGAACTTCACTGACTGCAATTCCGAATTATTTAAGGAATAACCGCAACCATGTAAAGTCAACCTATAAGCCTGAAAGAGAAGATCCTGCAGAGGGATCGATGGTGTGGATAAAAAGACGATAGGGGCTGGCTCTTTTCTCTTTTTGAAATTTGTATCTGACGGGCAGATATTTAAAAAACTTACACAGAGGTCCGTAGATTTCTGCGTTTAAAATTGATCGACATCTAATTATATCATCATGAAAAAACCATTACTTTCTCTTTTAGTAGTCTTCTCCTTTCAGCTTGCCACTTCTCAGCAAACACCCTTTACTCTGAATAAGCTTGAGTACTTTGAAAGAGGAGGCGTTAATGTCATGGCCTTCCAGGATATTTATCCCGAAGGACACCAGGGCGGCGTTGCAGTTATCATGCACGGAAAACGCATTGCAACAAATGGAGATATTCGTCTTGATGAGACCCCTGGCCAATGGCAGCCAATCCCCAAACAGCTCGAACGTAAAGCTGACCCGGCAGGTGGTTCAATCACCGTCAAACTTGCATATCCCGACCCTGCAATTAACCGGAAAGGATTTAATCCGATTGAATATCCCGATCTTAACCTTACTTACACAGTCAGGGTAAAGGCACTGGGAGAATCCATAATTGTAACTGTTGATCTCGACACTCCGGTTCCGGAGGAATTTATCGGGAAAGTGGGCTTTAATATGGAGCTTTTCCCCGGCATATTGTTTGGAAAGACATGGTATATGGATAGTTACACGGGCATTTTTCCACGGCAGGCAAACGGACCAGCCCTTACCGACAAAAAAGGGGATATCGTTGCAGCCCGGCCGATGGCAACCGGCAAGAAGCTGGTTGTAGCTCCCGAGGATGATAAATTGCGTATGGCTATTGAGTCAAAAACAGGTGATCTCCAGCTCCTTGATGGCAGGTATGTACATAACAACGGCTGGTTTGTCGTACGTTCACTTGTTGCGTCGGGTGTATCAAATGGAGCTGTTGAGTGGGTCATTACTCCGAATATGGTGCCCGGATGGAAAAGTGAACCGGTCATACACGTTTCACAGATCGGGTATCATCCCGGCCAGGAGAAAATAGCGATCGTTGAAGTGGACAAGAATGAAACTAAAACTGAAGCTCCGGTGCTTGTAAGTCTGAACGGAGATGGCAAAAGCACCTCTGTACCTGTTGGCAAACCTGTTAACTGGGGTACTTTCCTGAGATATAATTATCTGAAATTTGATTTTACCTCTGTTAAGAAGGAGGGCCTTTACTTCATTAAATATGGCAATCAGCAATCTCAACCTTTCAGAATTGCTTCGGACGTTTATAAGCGAAATGTATGGCAGCCAACCCTTGAGTACTTCCTGCCTGTTCAGATGTGCCATATGAGAGTCAATGAAAAGTACCGGGTCTGGCACGGGTTGTGCCATATGGACGATGCCAGGATGGCCCAGGTAAATCATAATCACTTCGATGGTTATATCCAGGGTGAATCAACTCTTACAGATTTCAAGCCGGGGGAGCATGTTCCCGGGCTCAATACGGGCGGGTGGCACGATGCCGGCGATTATGACCTGAGGGTCGAATCACAAAGCGGGGAAGTCTATATCCTTACAATGGCTTATGAGGCTTTCGGTATTAATTATGATGAGACCTCGGTCGATCAGTTGAATCATGTAGTTGAGATACACCAGCCTGATGGTAAGCCTGATCTCCTTCAGCAGATAGAACATGGGATGCTTACTGTTGTCGGGGGGTATAAAAACCTGGGACGCCTTTACCGTGGAATTATCTGTTCTGAAAAAAGACAATATGTTCTGCTTGGCGACGGATCGACAATGACAGACGGGCTGATTTACGATGAAAGATTGAAGACAGGTGAACGGACAGGGACAAATTCTTCTCCCGCTGACGATCGCTGGGTTTTCACTGAGAATAATCCTTCAAGGGAGCTGACGACTGCAGCTCATCTGGCAGCCGCTGCAAGAGTCCTGAAAGGATTCAATAACGATCTGGCTGCACAATGCCTTGAAATTTCAAAGGCTATTTATTCTCATGATTACCAGGTGTCGGGACGATCAGCCAATTCAAAAATACATGCTGCTTCTGAACTTCTTCTTACAACAGGTGAAGATCAGTACAGAAAATACATTCTGGAGAATCAGGGGGTCGTTGTCAAAGGGATAAGGGAATTGGGCTGGCTTTTAGGCCGTTCAATCAAGGCAGTTAATAACGGTGAATTTACCGCTGCAATCAGGGAAGCGGCAAAAACACTTTCTGACGACATCACAAAACAGGCTGCCGAAACACCGTTCGGAGTTCCCTACAGGCCTCAGATATGGGGTGCCGGTTGGGATATCCAGAGTTTCGGGGTACGGCAATACTACCTTTATACCGCTTTCCCTGACATCTTTGCGTCTGCACCTGTATTCAATGCAATGAATTTCATTCTTGGTGTTCATCCCGGAGAAAACACCTCCTCCTTTGCTTCCGGTGTAGGCGCCAGATCAACAACAGTAGCATACGGGGTCAACAGGGCTGACTGGTCCTATATCCCGGGCGGTGTTTCATCGGGTACAGCATTGATCCGTCCCGATTTTCCAGAACTTCTTGACTGGCCTTATTTGTGGCAGCAACAGGAATATGTGATGGGAGGGGGAGCAACCAATTTTATGTTCCTGGTACTGGCTGTTGACAAGCTGCTTGAAGAGAAATAACCTATAATCATCAAATCTTATGATCAAACATTTCCGGCTTTTTATTCTCGTGCCAATCCTGGCCAATCAGGGTTGTCTGAATCAGCCGGATAATGTTCTGGTTACAGATTATTATCCCGATAATTACCCGGATTATCTGAATGTTACAAGCAAGCTGAATAAAAGAGACAGCGGGTATGACAATTAAAATTATCTTCCTTAAAAAATAGAAAATATTGAAAGGCCCGCGCTCAAAAGCAAGATTGCTGCCACCCCTTCAACCACCTCTCCGCAGCCACTGACATGCTTTCCTTGCGAACACATTTGCTGATAATGAATGTTGATAAATATTTAGAAATCTGTTTTGTTCAATAAAAGAAATAGTAATAACTTTGACAATATTAGTCAACACATAATATGTCAACAGTAGGTCTGAAATTAAGGGAATTAAGAGAAAAAGCAGGATTTTCGTTACGAAAAGCTGCTGTAGCTATAGACATTGATGTTGCTATATTGAGCAAGATGGAACGTGGTGAACGAAAATTCTCAAAAGACTTGGTTTTAAAATTAGCTGAACTTTATAAAACGAATTCAAATAATCTGGTTATTGATTATTTAAGTGAAAAAGTGCTTTACGAATTGAAAGAAGAAGAATTTGCACTTGAAGCATTAAAGCTTGCTGAGAAACAATTAAAATATAGGAAGAAAATTGATTAATAAAGTCATCCAAATAAAGAACGTTGGGAAGTTTACTGACTATTCAGTAAATACAACCCCTACTTGGAATGGCGAATTCAAATCCATAACCTTGGTTTATGGACAAAATGGGATCGGAAAAACAACTTTTACAACAATCCTGAAATCACTAAAAGAAAATGATGCTCTATTATACGGAAGGAAGTTCAGGACCCTGAAAGCTGAACCTGTCTATTATTCTGATAAATAACATCCCGGACAGGTACGGGAGCCAGATATGGTAAATTGATTTAAAAAATGTAGTTTTACCACCGTAGGCTGCTTCTGCCGGATATGGACAATAAAACTGTTATTAAATATTGGAAGTACTTGTTTTCCGGAATTTTTATTACCGGGTCATTCATCTTTTTTGCATTTTTTTATAACAGTCACCTGCATTTTGAAGAACAATTTCAACTCTTCCTCCTGACAGATGATTTTTTTATTTCAAAAATAAGTCATCCCGGGGGTTTATCAGGTTACATCGGGAGTTTCCTGACGCAATTTTACTATTTATCCCTGGCAGGTCCGGTCATCATAACAGGCCTTCTGATTGCACTGCAGCAGATTATGAAAAGGATACTTTCTATAATTAATCCTGCTGAGGCTTTGTTCCCAGTCAGTTTTTTACCCTCACTCTTATCCGCAATGATATTGTGCAACGAGTTCTACCCGCTTTCAGCAATTATCGGCTTTCTTCTTGCAATGATAGCAGGTTTGATATATGTCAGTATCAAAATTGATAAATTCAGGTTTTCTGCAGGATTGGTAATGATTCCAGCTGTTTACTGGCTGGCGGGAGGTTCATTTTTGAGTCTTCTGATCCTGATCTATGTGTACGAACTTCTTATTTACCCGGGATCCCGGAAAAAAGGTCCACATTCATTCAGAGTCTGGTATCTAATTGCTTGCCTGGTTATTGGCGTCCTGGCTCCCCTCCTTGTAAAGAAATTTCTTATTCTCCAGCCTGTTATGATGACCTTCATGAGTGAATTCTATTATAATATACTGACTGGTATCCCAACTGCTGTCCTTGTCCTGTTTATTCTTCCTCCGTTGCTGATTCTTCTTGTCAATAATATTTCAATAAAAGAGAAACATGGGAAGTTCGTTCTTCCGGTTCAGGTAACACTTATGTTTGTGCTTTGCTTTTTTGGTTTCAGGTCCTTTGCAAACTTTGAGGCGGAGGAGGTTATGACTTACGATTTCCTTACGAGAAATGAAAACTGGAATGAAGTTTTGAAATTTGCAGAAAAGAAGCCACCCCGGAATTACCTGTCACTTGCCATGCTTAATCTTTCGCTTGCAAAAACCGGACAGATGGGTAACCGGATGTTTAACTATGACCAGCACGGGACAAACGGACTTTTTCTCTCCTTTAAAAAAGAATATGTAGCCCCTCTTATGGGCAATGAAATATTTTATCAACTGGGGCTTATCAATGCTTCGCAGGAATATGCATTTGAAAGCATGGAAACAATACCCAACATGGGAAAGTCGGCCAGAATTTTTAAGCGACTTGCTGAAACCAACCTGATAAATGGCCAGTATAACGTATCCGGAAAATACCTGAGGCTTCTTGAAAAAACTATTTTTTACAGAAAATGGGCAAAAGCGACTTTGGCATACCTTGGTAACGAAGAAAAAATTAATACTGATCCTGAGTGGGGGGAAAAGCGGCGGTTTATGGTTCGCAGCGACTACTTCTTTCATGTCCGGAATATGGAAGCTTCATTGAATAGAATGGTTAAGGAACACCCTGATAATAAACTTGCCTTTGAATACCTGATGGCATTCTACATGATCAACAAGGATCTGAGGAATTTTATGAATTGTATCCCTGCAATGGAGAAAGTTAATTATAAAGCTGTTCCGGTCTCTTACCAGGAAGCCATCCTGTACATAATTGGACTGACTGATAGTGATCCGTTTGCCAAATCACCCGTATACGTAAGCGAGGGGACAAAGTCAAAAATGAAAGCTTACGCGGATATTTATACATCATATCCCGATGCAAAGGAGAGGCTGAAAAAGAATTATAAGGGGACTTACTGGTATTATTTGCATTTTTGTGAGCTTGAGAAAAGTGAAGTGGAGGAGTGAGGATTTTAAAAAACAGATCATGAATTTGAATAAATATGCTCTCATTGTGACTGGTCTGATTATTCTGGTTTCATGCAGCGGTCCGGGCAAGAATTTTATTGTCACGGATGATCTTCCTGATATATTTCCTGATTATTGTGGTGTCACTGTTCCTGTGAACATTGCTCCGTTGAATTTCAGGCTTGTTGATCAGACCAATAAAATCCATGTGGTCATTGAAGGGAACGGCAGCAGCTGTGAAGTTAACGGAAAAGGAAAGATCAGCATACCCTTAAGGAAATGGCAACAGCTTCTTAAAAACAATTCCGGTGACACTGTTACAATAACAATTTATGCACGTCAGGAAAAGAAATGGAAAAAATTCAGGCCTTTTGACATTCAAATTAAGAACGAGCCGGTTGATCCATGGCTTGTGTACCGCCTGATTGCCCCGGGATATGAATCATGGAGTGAGATGGGCTTGTACCAGCGCGATCTTACCTCTTTTAATACTGAAACCATTATCGACAACAGGCTGTTGCCTGGCGCCTGTATGAATTGTCACTCATTCAGGGCTAACAGTCCTGATGATATGGTCTTCCACCTGAGGGGTAACGTGGGTGCAACAATGCTTGTCAACGATGGAACCATCACTAAACTCAATACCAAAACACCTGAAACGATCTCAAACTGCGTGTATCCATACTGGCATCCGTCAGGGAAATATATTGCATTTTCGGTAAATTCAATCTCGCAGGTCTTTCACTCTTCAAAAGAAAAAAGAATCGAGGTCATTGATTCAAAATCCGATCTTGTTGTTTATGACATCAAAGCAAATAAGCTGCTGACCTGCAGCTTAATCTCCTCTGCCGGCAGTTTCGAGACATTTCCTTCATTTTCACCTGACGGTAACAGCTTAATATTCTGCAGCACCGGAAAAGGTACCCTGCCTGATGACTATAACAAACTGAAATACAGTCTGTGCAGGATCTCTTTCAATCCCTCCGGCGGATCGTTCGGTGATAAAATAGACACTCTTGTAAGCTCCGCCGTAACCGGTAAAAGCGTTTCATTCCCAAGAGTTTCACCTGACGGGAAATACCTGGTTTTCACATTGTCGGATTATGGGAACTTTTCAATCTGGCACAGGGAAGCAGACCTTTATCAGCTCGATCTTGCAACCGGAGCATTCCATTCCATATCATCAATCAACAGTAATGAAACTGAAAGTTATCACTCCTGGTCATCAAACAGCCGGTGGCTTGTATTCAGCAGTCGCAGGACAGATGGACTTTATACCAGGCCTTTCATAGCATACTCGGACAGCGATGGGAATTTTGCCAAACCATTTATGCTACCTCAGAGGGATCCTGATTATTATGATGAGTCCCTGAGATCGTTTAATGTACCCGAGTTTGTGACTGGCAAGGTGACACGGGATGGCAGGGCAATGACTAAGACCATTGGATCAACGGCTAAAAATGTTAACTTTGAGCTTGAAAAGTGAAAGTTTATGGAGAGGAATTATTCTGTTTATATACCGGCGGTTCCGGGGAGCATTAAGGAGGAATGGAAACAATGCCTTGATCAGATAGAAAAGAACTGCGGGGCCGGACATATACCTCTGAAACTGAACATATTCGTTGATCAGCCGGACTATTCTTCATACATCAGAACAAAAAAGTATTTAAGTGAATCTCTATTAGATACATTCAGGGGAGCTTGTCCTGCCTTCAGCATAACGATTCATCCTCCGGAAACAAAGTGGAAAATTGGTGTTGAAGAATTGTCAGTTACAGGTGATTCAGAAGAGATCATCTGCAAATTCTGGAATTCGGTGCCTTATGTTGTTGTGAAATCGGGAACCCATAAGGAAGTCTGGGGTGCCGGACTCGGTAATGATCTTTTTGAGAAAAGCACAAGAAATGCAGCCAATGCAGCTTTTGATGCTGTGGTAGGAATACTTTCACAGGAAAAAATGACCCTGAATAATGTCGTCAGGCAATGGAACTATATAGGCGATATTCTGAAAATGAATGATGGTTTCCAGAATTACCAGATTTTTAATGAGGTAAGGAGTGAGTATTATGAAAAATACAGGACAATCCATGGGTATCCGGCAGCTACCGGTATCGGAATGAAATATGGGGGAGTTTTTCTTGATTTCTGTGCTGTTGAAGCAGATGAAACCCTCAGGATTAAATCCGTGAATAATCCTAACCAGGTTAACGCTTATGAATACGGGCAACAGGTATTAAAGGGATTGTCAGGGAAAAATAGAACTCCAAAACACCCGCCTCAATTCGAAAGAGCCCTGTTGATGGTCAACAGCACGTTCAAATACCTTTTTATTTCCGGGACAGCTTCAATAATCGGGCAGGAGACTATTGGCAAGGGTGATGTAAGGGAGCAAACCCTGGTAACGATCGAAAACATAAATAAGCTAACACATAGTAAACATATCGGTGAATTGCTGGGCGGCCAGGATATTATCCCCGGCAAGTATACGCTTTTGAGGGTTTATGTTAAAAATCAGGAGCATTTTTCAGAGGTAAGAGAAATTTGCAGTAATCACTTTCCTCATGTCCCGTCAATTTATATTGAGGCTGATATCTGCCGGGAAGACCTGCTTATGGAAATTGAGGCGGAGTATAATATATAATCATTTTAGTCAGAATAGTTCCTGTTGATGCTTTGGTCCTTTGTGTGCCTTTTGAGTTGAATTTTATGACCCATTGTTATTTATGGATTAATACAGGATGGGATTTGCGAAACTCAGCGTGATCAGCCTGGGAAAAAATTCCCGCAGATTTCGCAGATTCCGCAGAATAATCCTGCAGATTCCTTTCATTCCTAAAGATAATATATACGATTGAGATGAAAAGCTTATTTCTATCTGCAGCAGTTCTGCTTTTTACCATGTGCTCCCAGACCACCTGGAAAAAAAAGGACAATATGGTGATTGTTAATCTTAAGCCCGATACAACCGGAACGACAAGAAGTTTGAAACTGGAAGTAATAAATGATGAAATAATTCACGTCGCGGCATCGCCGGTTAATGATTTTTCGGAGGAAAAAAGCCTTTGCGTTATCAACCCTGTTTTCCCGTCTCCCGATTTTATTGTAAAGCAGGAAAATGAAGTGCTTGTTGTTTCAACAGGCAAAATAAAGGCAAAAGTGTCGTTAAAAACCGGACGGATAACATTTTTAGACAAGGATGACAATGTACTGCTAAAGGAGCGATCTCAAAAATCCAGATCATTTGCTGCTGTAACTATTGGAGAAACAGCCGGTTATTCGTTGGGTCAGGTTTTTGAATCACCAGAGAGTGAGGCATTTTACGGGCTTGGCCAGCACCAGTCGGAGGATTTTAATTACAAGGGGCTGAATGAGAGCCTTTACCAGTATAACACGAAAGTATCGGTCCCCTTTATTGTCTCAAACAGGAACTACGGGATCCTCTGGGATAACTATTCGCTTACAAAATTCGGCGATCCACGCGAATATTCACAGATTAACCTTTTCACACTATATGATGATAACGGCGAGGAGGGGGGATTGACGGCAACTTATTATACAGTTTCGGACACAACCAGAATATTTCTCAAAAGAAAAGAACAATCAATTGATTATGAAAATCTTACTACAATTAAGAACTTTCCTGAAAAGTTTCCGTTTAACAGATCCACAATAACATGGACCGGAGAAATTGAGCCGAAGGAGTCCGGTCTTTACTTCTTCAAATTGTATTATGCAGGTTATACAAAATTGTATATAAATAATGAACTCGTTGTTCCCGAACGGTGGAGAACTGCATGGAACCCTAATACCTGGAAATTCAGCAAGAATCTTGAAAAAGGACAAAAATATTCTGTAAAACTTGAGTGGAAACCCGATGGGGGTGTTTCGTATATCGGTTTAAAGGCTCTGAGTCCGCGATCGCCTGAAGATCAGGGGTCACTTTCCCTGACCTCGGAAATCGGTAACCAGATAGATTATTACTTTATCCATGGGAACAATATTGATGGCGTGATCAGCGGTTACAGGACACTGACTGGCAAGGCTCCCATAATGCCAAAATGGGCCTTAGGTTACTGGCAAAGCCGTGAAAGGTACAAATCGCAGACTGAACTTCTGGATGTAGTTAAAGAGTACCGGAAGGAAAATATACCGATTGACAATATTGTTCTGGACTGGTCCTACTGGCCCGTCGAATCATGGGGATCGCATGAATTTGATCCGAAATCCTTCCCCGATCCCAAAGGAATGGTTGACGAAGTTCATAAGCTCAACGCAAGGATCATGATCTCGGTCTGGCCGAAATTCTATATAACAACTGATCATTTTAAGGAATTTGACAGCAAAGGCTGGATGTACAGGCAGGCTGTTAAGGATAGTGTAAGGGACTGGATAGGAAGAGGATATATAGGATCTTTTTACGATCCCTACAGCCAGGGTGCACGCGACCTGTTCTGGCAGCAAATATGGGAGCATCTTTATCCAAAGGGATTTGACGCCTGGTGGATGGATGCCTCTGAACCGGACATCCTTTCAAATGCAGGCATCGAATACAGAAAAGCACTTTCAACTCCAACAGCCCTGGGCCCGTCTGCAAAATACTTCAACACTTATGCCCTTATGAATGCTATGGCAATCTATGAGGGACAAAGGAGCGTCGATCCGAACAGGCGGGTTTTCTTACTGACACGCTCAGGCTTTGCAGGTTTGCAGAGGTATTCAACAGCAACCTGGAGCGGCGACATAGGTACCAGATGGGAAGATATGAAGGCACAGATACCGGCAGGATTGAATTTTGCAATGTCAGGTATCCCATACTGGACTTTTGATATAGGAGGTTTTTGTGTCGAAAACAGATACACATCTGCAAAAGAGGGATCTGAAGATCTTGATGAATGGAGGGAATTGAATACCCGATGGTTCCAGTTTGGCTCATTTTGTCCGCTATTCCGCAGCCACGGTCAATATCCTTACCGTGAAATATTTAACATCTCCCCTGAAGGCCATCCGGCATACCAGAGCATGGTTTATTACGACAAGCTGAGGTATCGTCTGATGCCTTACATCTATTCTCTTGCAGGACTTGCATATTTCAATGATTACACATTAATGCGTGCAATGGTTATGGATTTTGGCGATGATAAAGAGGTCCTCAACATTGGCGATCAGTATATGTTTGGGCCTTCAATCCTTGTAGCACCTGTCTGCAGATACAAAGCAAGAAGCCGTGAGGTATATTTTCCATCCTCGTCCGGGTGGTATGATCTTTATACGGGCAATTATATTTTTAGCGGGCATAAATTACAGGTTGATGCTCCCTATGAACGCATGCCGCTTTTTGTCAGGGAAGGTTCCATTATTCCTGCAGGACCTGATATTCAGTTTACGGATGAAAAACCGGGAGATCCGATCACTCTTTTTGTTTATTCCGGCAGGAACTGCTCGTTTACACTATATGAGGATGAAGGGACGAATTATAATTATGAAAAAGGGGATTGCAGCTACCATAAAATTCAGCTTTGACAATGCTTCAGGGGAGCTTATCATTGGAGACCGCAACGGGGAATATAACGGGATGGTGAAAAGCAGGATCTTCAATGTGATCTGGATCGACAAAGATCATCCTTTTCCGTTTGATCCTGAGATCAAACCTCAAGCTTCAGTAACCTACGATGGAAAAAGAATTGTTGTTTCCAGACTCAACTGAAATCAACCTCCTGGCGAAGGCGGGCTCAGTGGAACTCTGTGTAAGCTCTAAATTTCTTTGCATAGTTGAGTGACCTTTGCGGTTAATGGATTTCAGTGAGCAATGAAAATCTAATTTTAATACGTATTTCTTTTTAATTTAATATGTCTTTTAATGGCTTTTATATATATTATTGTACGTTATTATTTTATATAAATATCCGGACGTAACTAACTGTTATGCACGGCCTCTCCCCAAACCCCTCCCCCAAGAGGGAGGGGCTTCCCCCTCTCTCCTGGGAGAGGGGGATTGAGGGGGTGAGGCAGGAATGGGTGAGGGACTTTGTGGTTAATGGATTTCAGAAAGGAAAGAAAATGTATTTTTAGCAGTTTTTAACATCTCCTCCAGATCATTTTGAATAATTCCTGTTACCTTTATTGAACCTAAATTTTTTTATTCATAACTACCAATCGTTAAACAATATGAAAAATAATTCAGCTTATGCTTTTGTAATTCTGTTACTTTTTATGATTGGCAATTTTGCAGATGCTCAGCTGGCATCTGTCAGGGATTCGCTTGGGGGAGCCCCCGTCCCGCCGGAAATTGAAAATCCCGAGTGTATCGGCATCAATAAGGAGCCTGCCCATGCAACACTCATGCCATACTCAAATCTGCAGGAAGCTCTCACTGCCAAAAGACATGCATCAACGTTTTACAAGAGCCTGAACGGCACCTGGAAGTTCAACTGGGTTTCCTGGCCTCAGGCAAGACCTGTCGATTTTTATAAAACTACCTACGACGTTTCCTCATGGAAAGAGATCCCGGTACCATCAAACTGGCAGCTATTCGGTTATGGGACTCCATATTACAGGAATCTGGGTTATACTATCAAAAAAGACTTTCCAAGAGTTATGAGTACACCCCCTAAAAATTTCACTGCCTTCGAGGAGAGAAATCCTGTAGGCAGTTACCGGAGGGATTTCGAGGTGCCTTCTGACTGGAACGGCCGGACGATCTTTATTGCATTTGATGGGGTAGATGCCGGATTTTTCCTCTGGGTTAACGGTGAAAAGGTCGGCTACAGTGTTAACAGCCGTAATGTTGCTGAGTTCAATATCACAAAATATGTCAGGCCCGGAAAGAATATGGTTGCAGTAGAAGTGTACAGGTACAACACCGGAACCTATCTGGAAGATCAGGATATGTGGAGATTAAGCGGAATCTTCCGCAATGTGGGTATCTGGAGCGCACCGGTGCAGCATATCCGTGACTTCTTTGTGAAGACAGATCTCGATGATCAGTATCGGAACGCAAATGTTGAGGTCAATGCAAAAATTAAGAACTATGGAAGTAAACCAACAAAAGCAACCGTTGTTGCTGCAACTCTTTATGACGGAGAAAAACCTGTTGCTTCCTGTTCTGCGGAAGGGAAAGTACCCGTTTTAAAACCGGGGGAGGAAGCAACGGTTAAACTTACTATCCCTGTTCAGAATCCTGAAAAATGGACAGCTGAAACTCCCAGGCTTTATACAACAGTCCTGACTCTGAAAAGCGGAAAGAAAACCGTTGAAACGTTATCTGCCCGGACAGGATTCAGGGAGGTTGAGATCAGGGGAAGAGTATTCCTTGCAAATGGAGTACCAATAAAGCTGAAAGGTGTGAACCGTCATGAAAACTGGCCGGATGTCGGTCATGCCGTTACTGAAGCCCAGATGATTCGTGATCTTGAGCTGATCAAGCAGGGCAACTGCAACCATGTACGCACATGCCACTATTCGGATGATCCCCGCTGGTACGAACTGTGTGATGAATGGGGCATATGGCTTGTCGCTGAGGCAAATGTTGAATGCCACGGCAACTCGGGCAAGTTCGATGAAGAGCCCACAATGAAGGCTGCGATCATCGACAGGAATATTGCCAACACTGAGAACTTCAAGAACCATCCTTCGGTGATCATCTGGTCACTCGGAAATGAAAATGGAAGGGGAGGTTCAAACTTCAGGGCTGCAATGGCAGCAATAAAAGCAATTGATAATACCCGGCCGGTTCATTATGAAGGCTTTGGAATAGGAAAGAACAATCCGGCAGATCTCGACAGCCGCATGTATACGGCAGTTACCGAAGTCGAGCGTATTGCTAACGACACTGCTTTTAAAAAGCCATTTTATATGTGTGAATATGCCCATGCAATGTTCAACTCAATGGGTGCAATCGGAGAATACAACGACATTTTTGACAAATATGAGACAATCCTTGGAGGCGCAATCTGGGAATGGCAGGATCAGGGAATCTGGAACAGGCGCGATCCGAATCATATAATACTTGCCTATGGAGGCGGATTCGGAGAGTTCCCGAATGATCGTTATTTTATTCACAAGGGTGTTGTTGCATCCGACCGTTCGCTTAAACCTCACTATCCCGAAATGAAGCATGCCTACCAGTGGATAGGCATCACAGGAGAGAATCTTGCTGACGGCATGATCAAAATAGAGAATAAATATCAGTTCATTAACCTGGATGGTTTTACATGCTCCTGGACCCTGTCTGAAAACGGAACTGAAATATCAGGAGGAACGATTCCCCTTCCTGAATTTAAACCGGGAAGAGAATTAATGGTCAAGGTGCCCTTCGAAATTAAAAATGTCAACAAAGGATCAGAATATTTTCTTCGCATCTTCTTTTCGCTTGCCAATGATGAGATATGGGCAAAGAAAGGATTTGAAATAGTATCTCAGCAGTTTCAGATCCCGTCACAGGAACTGGCGTCAAGGCCGGCAGCTAAGGAAGCTAAACCCCTTGCAATGACAAGGAGCGAAAAGGATATAACTATAAAAGGCGATGGCTTTGCTGTAGTATTTGATCTGACTTCAGGCACCTTCTCACGGCTGGAAAGCAATGGGATGAACCTCCTGAAGAATGGAGGCGGTCCAAGATTACATTTATGGAGGGCACCCCATCGCAACGATGATATGTGGGCCGACAGGAGCTGGGTCAATTCAGGATTGAAAGAACTCAGCTGGACTCCTCAGGGAATCTCCGTTGACCAGCCATCATCCTCTGAAGTCAGGATAACAAGTAGACTTTCGGCTCAGGGGAAAAACAATTTCACAGTCAGCCATGATGTTGTTTATACTATCACAGGCGATGGCATGATAACTGCATCAAACAGCATTAGTTCAAGCAATCCGCAACAGGTTGTTGCCCGTATCGGCGTCAGGATGTTCCTCGATAAGCAGTTTGAAAAAGTCTCATATTTCGGCCGTGGTCCGATGGAAAACTATGCCGACCGCAAACGTGGATTTGACGTGGGAGTCTTTACAAGTACTGTAAAAGAGCTTCTCACTCCGTATGAAAAACCGATGGATGCAGGAAATCATGAAGATGTACGGTGGGTTCAGATAACTAATTCAGGGGGGGTCGGGTTAAAGGCCATGTGCGATGCAACCCTCCTGCAGTTTACAGCCATACCATACACCGATGAAGTAATGGAAAAGACGGAATACAGGGTCGATCTGCCACAGAGTGATGAATCGGTTTTCTGTCTAAGCTATAAAACGCTGGGAGTAGGTAGTGCAAGTTGCGGACCCAGGCCGCTGCCGCAATATATAGTATATGCTGCACCTGAAACCTTCACTTACAAGCTTCAGCTTCTTGGCAATAACTGATAGCCTGAAATAACCAGGGAGACAAATTGGACTCCGAAAATAATACGGCAATGAAAAAACCAGGTGTTATCCTTTTTATTTTTCTTATTCTCACAGGTTGCGGAAACAAAAGAACCGGAATCGAACTGCCTTCACTTATTGGCGATAATATGCTGCTGCAGCAAAAAACCGATGCCAGGATCTGGGGTAAGGCAGCTCCCGGAAGTAAAATTGCAGTTTCGGCAGGCTGGAATGCTGAAGGAGAGGTCAAGACCGGAGCAGACGGCAGATGGTCTTTAACTATTCCGACACCCGAAGCCGGAGGTCCCTACACCATAATAATAACTGCCAGGGATACCAGCCTGACTATCAATAACGTCCTGATCGGTGAAGTCTGGTTCTGCTCCGGGCAGTCGAATATGGAAATGCCGGTTGCCGGATGGCCTCCTGTAGATACTGTAATGTATTCGGCTGGTACAATTGCTAATGCTTCGGTACCTGAAATACGTCTTTTTAATGTTCAGAGAAAAGTATCAGGTGAACCTCTCGAAGAATGCACCGGCAGTTGGGAGGTATGTACTCCGTCATCTGTTAAGACTTTCAGCGCAACGGCCTATTTCTTCGGAAGGAAGCTTTATGATGAACTTAAAATACCTGTTGGCCTTATTGAATCGGCATGGGGTGGTACTCCGGCCGAAGCCTGGATGTCATCGGAAGTCCTTGAAAATGCAGGGGAGTTCCTTAATGAAATAAATGCAATTAAAGAATCCGGACCGATTATTAAGGAATATCAATCGTGGCTCAATACCCACAGACAGGAAAAAGTTAAGCCAGCCGGTGACGATCAGTGGAAAAACCTGAATCTGGGTGATGAAATTGTTCCACAGCCTGGATTTAATGACAGCACCTGGCCGGCAATGTCTCTACCGGGCCAATTTGAGAGTGTAACCGGAGATTTTGACGGGGTAGTCTGGTTCAGGAAAAATATTGAGATTCCGGGGAAAATGGCCGGCAAGGATCTTGTTCTTTCTTTGGGACCCATCGATGATATGGATTGGACATATTTCAACGGGAACCTCGTTGGAGCACATGAATTATCAGGTATGTGGCAGAGTGAAAGAAATTATGACATTCCGGCCGGATTGGTAAAGGAAGGACCCAATACAATTGCGGTACGGGTGCTTGATAACCAGGGAGGAGGAGGTATCTGGGGCAAACCGGGATCTATGAAGGTCTCTTTAAAGGACAACGGAACAGTGCAACTCCCTCTCGACGGTGATTGGAAGTATCAGCCTGTTGCCGAGCTCATCGGGAATGAATTTTATATTTTCGACCCTGCAAAAAATGAGCTTTCAGTAAGACAGAGGCCAAAAACACTGGGACCCTATACACCTGCAACCCTGTTTAATGCAATGGTTAAACCCGTTGTGAATTATCCTGTTAAGGGAGCTATCTGGTATCAGGGTGAAGCAAATGTCGGCAGGGCTGACCAGTACTCAAAGATCTTCCCGCTGATGATAAAAAACTGGAGAGATGCCTGGGGAATAGAGAATTTTCCATTCTACTTTGTTCAGATTGCCCCGTATGTCTATTCGGATCTCGATTCAACGGAATCTGCCTGGCTGCGGGAAGCGCAGGAAAAAGCCCTGCAGATGGTAAATACCGGAATGGCGGTTACCTTCGATATTGCAACGGTAATGAATATTCATCCTCCTTTTAAGAAAGAAGTAGGAGAACGGCTTGCAAATCTTGCTCTCGCAAATGATTATGGCAGAACCCTTAATGTTTACGGCCCGGTCTACAGATCAATGACTGTTGATGGCAAGGCAATTAAGATTCAGTTCGACAATATTGAAGGCGGCCTTGTTCTTAAGAATGAAAATATCGGAATTCGAAATTGCCGGGAAAGATGACAAATATGTTAGAGCCAGTGCGAAAATTGTGAACAATGAGGTGGTGGTTTCTTCGCCGGAAGTGATTGATCCTGTTTCTGTAAGGTATTGCTGGCGAAATGGTTCAGTGGCTGCCTTGTTTAACGGCGCCGGACTTCCGGCCTTGCAGTTCCGGGCGAAAGTTAACTGACCTGGCAAACCGGGTAGAAGATAAAGTTTATTAAATTTATAGCAATTAATCTTAAATGGTAATGAAAAAAATTCTGTTATTGTCACTGACATTGGTTATCGGCATCTTGTTTCAGGGATGCAATCAGTCGGGAAAAAGTAAGAATATGGTTAAAAAAGATGTATTTGGCACACATCAGGGAAAGGAGGTATACCTGCTGACACTAACCAACACAGCTGGTAATGTTATCAGGCTTACAAATTTCGGAGCTAAAATTACGTGGATTGAAGTTCCTGACAGGAGTGGGAAGAAGGATAATATCACTTTCGGCTATGATACCTTTGATGGAACAATTACAGGTGATATGTCATATGGTTCAATTGTGGGAAGATATGCCAACAGGATTGCAAACGGCAAGTTTACACTTGATGGAGTTGAATACTCTCTTCCGGTCAACAACGGACCAAACACATTTCATGGCGGTCCGAAGGGATGGCACAGCGTTGTGTGGGACACTGAAGTCCTGAAAGACAGCATGGCGGCAGTCAGGTTTACCTATCACAGTCCCGATATGGAAGAAGGCTTCCCGGGAAATGTAATAGTTCAGGTTGTTTATTCCTGGACTGACAATAATGAGATCATAATGGACTATACATGTACAACGGATAAAAAGACAGTTGTCAATGTTACAAACCATGCTTACTTCAACCTTCACGGCGCAGGAAACGGCGATATTCTGGATCATGAGCTTACTCTTAAAGCATCTGCATTTACTCCGGTCGATTCTGTAATGATACCTACAGGAGAGATCCGGCCTGTCGCAGGCACTCCCTTTGATTTTACAACACCTCACGCAATCGGGGAGAGAATTGGTGAAAACTACGACCAGCTTGATCCTTGGGAAAGGATATGATCATAATTTCATTCTGGACAATAAGGAAGAAGTCGATGTTACCGTTTATGATCCTGACAGCGGCCGGGTTCTTGAAGTGTTGACTGACCAGCCCGGTATGCAATTGTACACCGGCAACTTTCTCGACGGGACAAAGATAGGTCATGGCGGAAAGCCATTTAATTACAGGTCAGGCATGTGCCTCGAATCAGATCACTATCCCGATAGTCCTAACCATCCGGATTTTCCGACCACTATTCTGAATCCGGGTGAGACATTGAAAACCCAGACTATTTACAGATTCTCAGTCAGATAACCCTGAAATCCTTTAACCACGAAGTCACACAGAATTTCACAGAGTAAGACACGGAGTTTTAAAACAGTGTAACTCCGTCTTTACTCCAATTTACTCTGTGTTTAAATAACATTTTATTATCTTATTGATTATTCTATAGGTAAAAAAGTTGTATAATGGACATAAAAACTAAGAGTCCACAGAGCGGAGAGGTTGAAACCATTGCGAACTTAGCGGAAAATTGTACTTCCTTTGCGTTTAATGGATTTCGATCTTGTCTTTATAGATAACTGAAACTTAGTAAATTAAAAATTCATGAAACAGCCCCTGTCAGTAATTATTTCGGTTTTTTTCATCTTCGGAATTACTTTCCAGTCCTTCAGCCAACAAACCGATTCCATTCCCTTACCTGAACACCCCCGTCCCGATTTTATGCGTGAGCAGTGGATTAACCTGAACGGCTGGTGGAATTTTGTATTTGACAAGGATGACACAGGAGAAGCCGGTAAATGGTTTTCAAATCCGGGATCATTCAATAAGAAAATCCTTGTCCCTTTTCCCTGGGGATCAAAACTTTCAGGAGTAAGCAATGAAGCAGACATTGCCTGGTATTCCCGGAAAATTACAGTCCCGTCAGAATGGGATGGGAAAGATGTATTTATTGTTTTCGGCGCCTGCGATTGGAAAACAACTGTCTGGCTTGACGGACAGCTGCTTGGAACCAATCAGGGCGGTTATACGCCTTTTGAGTTCAATATTACTCCCTTTCTGAAAAGAGGGCAGTCCCAAACGCTTGTTTTAAAGGTCGATGATACTCCCCATCCGTTTAAACTTGAGGGCAAACAGGGTTATGGTGAAGCAAAGGGGATCTGGCAGACAGTATATCTTGAAACACGGGGTCAGGTTTTTCTTAAAAATGTTCACTTCACTCCCGATATTGATAAATCGCTGGTTCAGGTAAAAGCTCTTTTAAGTCTGCCTGCCCGGGAGGATATGACAGTCAGGATAACATTTTTAAATGGCCGCCAGACAAAACCTGATGTACTTCAGAAGATAAAGAAAGGAGAATCTGAAACAATTTTTCAGATCCCGGTTGAAAAGATGCACCTCTGGGATCTGAATGATCCATTTCTTTATGATATTAAGGTTTCGTTAGCTGACAAAACCTCGGAGACTGATAAGGTAACCACCTATTTTGGCATGAGAAAAGTGAGCGTAACCACCCTTCCGGGTCTGAACTATCCCTATGTTGCCCTCAACAATAAACCTCTTTACCTGCAGCTTACCCTTGATCAGAGCTACCATCCCGAAGGCTTTTATACCTTCCCTTCCGATGAGTTTATGCGGGATGAGATCCTTCGCTCCAAAAGAATAGGATTGAATGGTAACCGGATTCATATCAAGGTGGAAGTGCCGAGAAAACTATACTGGGCTGACAAGCTGGGGTTGCTTATCATGGCTGATGTCCCGAATTCATGGGGCGAACCTGAAGAAGTCCAGCAGAAGGAATGGGAAACAGCAATGCGAGGCATGCTGGCACGCGATTATAATCATCCGTCGGTCTTTTCCTGGGTATTGTTCAATGAAACCTGGGGTTTATTTACTACCACCGATAAGGAAAAGAGGAGGCGCGAATACCTTACCACTACACAAAAATGGGTTGCAGGTATGTATAACCTTGCAAAGCAACTTGATCCTTCAAGGCTTGTGGAAGATAATTCAGCCTGCAATTATGATCATGTGGCTACTGATCTGAACTCCTGGCATGCATACCTGCCCGGATATAAATGGAAAGAATTCCTTGATAATGCCACTGACAAAACATTTGAAGGATCTGACTGGAATTTTATCGGGGAAAACAAGCAGGGCAAACAACCTATGTTCAACAGCGAATGCGGTAATGTCTGGGGTTACAGCGGCAGCACCGGCGACGTTGACTGGAGCTGGGATTATCATATTATGATGAACGAATTGCGGATGCACCCCAAAATTGCAGGCTGGCTCTATACAGAGCACCATGATGTAATAAATGAGTGGAACGGATATTACAAATATGACAGGTCAAATAAATATACCGGACTGGAGGACCTGGTCACCGGAATGACGTTAAACGATTTTCACAGTGACATGTATATTGCACCCGAAGGAGATCTGTGCCGGAAGGCTTTAACCGGAGAAACACTCATTGTTCCCTTGCATGCCTCATTCATGACAGGTCGTGAATATGGACAAAGTGTTTATCTCAAAACTGAGCTTGCAGGCTGGGATAAGCTTGGACGTTATGAAAAATATTCATCAGACATAATTATTGTTCCTTATAAACCATGGTTGAACGGAGAGATTCTGAGGCTCCCTGTAAATATGCCCTCAAAGCCCGGGCTTGTACTTTTGAAGTTTACACTCGAGGATGCAGCAGGAAATGCATTGCATCATAATTTTATGGGGTTTGTTGTTGAGAATGACATAAAATCCCCTCGCCAGATTGAAACTATAAACCAGAAGAGCGCTGATCTTGTCACATTTAAGCCCTCCGGTTTTACATCCGCGGAGTGGAGTGACAAGCAATGGAACATTTTTGACGGCTTGAAAGTAAATGGTGCGGGGTATGGTTATTTTGAGTATTCTGTGGAAATTCCCGAATATATTGATCTTGCGGGAACGGAATATGTTTCGCTTATCCTTGAGGCATCATCGAAGCAGCTGTTTGGAAAGGATAAGCCTAAGGGAGCGAAGATGGGAGGTGACTATATGCGCGGTAAGGGAACATTTGACAATAGTCTTAATCCCAATTCATACCCGATGACCGATGACAACAGATACCCGGGCAAAGTGTCTATACGTGTAAATGGTGAAGTTGTAGGGACCTTCAATCTGTCGGATGACCCTGCTGATCATCGGGGAATCCTGTCGTGGTACTCCCAGCCGCGGGATAATAAGCTGAATGAAGCCGGCTCTTACGGTTATCTGATAAACGCGGATATCCCGTTGCGCCTACTTTCAGGTTCAGCAGCCCGGACAATGACTATCAGGTTTGAGGTTGATGAGGCCATGCCTGGTGGTTTAGCAATTTACGGTGAAAAATTTGGGAGATATCCTCTCGATCCGACACTGGTATTTGTTAAAAAATAGTACTTTCCGTGTTCCGGTTTATATGAATTTAACCTGTTTAATTCATAAATATTCTTAATTTATTGTATTCCTTTGTGTTACCTTAGTGACAGCCTTAGTGACCCTTTGTGGTTAATTTCTTTTTACCACAAAGGGGCCGAGCGTTTAAAAATTGCCCAGTGGGCAATTTTAGCGAAGGAGCCAGCTTGTGCGGAGGATTTGTGGTGTACTCAAAGGTTATCACGAAGGATTCACAAAGTACTTGAATTTTAAAAGTTAAATCCAAAAATAATTAATATGGCTACAAGAAGACTATTTCTGAAGAACACAGCGCTGACGGCTGCCGGTATCAGCCTTGCTCCGTCTCTGACCGGTTCGTTGATAAGCGTGCCTGCAAGTGACAGGATAAATGTTGGTCTGATAGGTTGTAACGGGATGGGATTCAGTGATCTGAGTGAATTTCTCAAACATCCGGAGGTAGAGTGCATTGCATTATGTGATATCGACGAATCAGTTCTTAATAAGAGAGCTGCTGATGTTGAAAAAGTGCGGGGAAAGAAACCTGCAAATCTCTATAAAGACTGGCGAAAAGTCATTGACAACAAGGATATCAATCTTGTAATTGTCGGAACCCCCGATCATTGGCATTGTCTTCAGATGGTTGCAGCATGTGAGGCAGGGAAGGATGTTTACTGTGAAAAGCCTCTTGGCAGGACAATTGAAGAGTGCAACCTGATGGTAAAGGCTGCAAAGAAAAATAAAAGTATTGTTCAGGTCGGACAGTGGCAGAGAAGTGATCCTCACTGGCTTGATGCAGTCGATTTTATGAGGTCGGGCAAACTGGGCAAAATAAGGCTTGTGAGGGTCTATTCCTACCAGGGGTGGAATACATCAATTCCTGTGGTTCCGGATGAACCTGCACCTGCCGGAGTCGATTATGACATGTGGCTTGGTCCGGCTCCAAATCGTGCCTTCAACAGGAACCGGTTTCATTTTACTTTCCGCTGGTTCTGGGATTATGCAGGCGGACTCATGACCGACTGGGGAGTTCATCTGCTTGACTTTGCCCTCTATGGGATGAATGTTACTGCTCCAAAGTCGATTATGGCAATGGGTGGCAAGTATGGCTATCCTGATGATGCATGTGAAACCCCCGACAGCCTGCAGGCCATTTATGAATTCGACGGATTCAATGTAATGTGGGATCATGCAATAGGGATCAATGACGGCGGATATAGCCGAAATGCAGTTTTGGGATTTGTAGGTGAAAATGGAACCCTGGTTGTTGACCGGGGAGGATGGGAAGTTATTCCTGAGGTGGTAAACCGTGTCACCAGGATGGAAGCAGTCCCCTGGAAAAAAGGAACAGACGAAGGTCTGAAAAACCATGTAAAGAATCATCTCGAATGTATAGCCACCCGTAATTCAAAGACAACCGTGGATGTTGAGATTGCTGCACATATTGCTAAATTCTCGGCTCTGGGCAATATTGCTTACCGTACAGGCAAAAAACTTGTGTGGGATGGTACAAAATTCACAAATGATTCTGCAGCCAACAGTTATCTGGTCCCCAATTACAGGGCGCCATGGAAGCTGCCGGTGGTTTAGGCTGTTCCTGACATTTAACCGGATCTGAACCGGAGTATTTTTAATAATAAACCTCATTTATATGTCATTTGCCAAGCTTCTCTGTTTTATTCTTCCGGTCTGGCTGCTTTCCGCCTGCGGAAAACCTGCGGGACCGGTGCCACTGAGCCTGCACCCCGTGAATCCTCACTATTTCCTTTTCCGGGGGAAGCCTGCAATCCTTATTGGGTCCACCGAACATTACGGGGCTGTTATGAACCTGGATTTCGATTATTTAAGGTACTTTGATGAACTTGCAGGATGTAAATTGAATGTAACCCGTACTTTTTCAGGGATTTATGTTGAGCCACAGGGCGTTTTCGGCATCACCAGAAATACCCTTGCCCCCGGAACGGGACGTTTTATTTGTCCATGGGCACGGAGCACGGAAGAAGGCTATGCAGTGGGCGGTAATAAATTTGACCTTACAAAATGGGATTCTGATTATTTTTTAAGATTAAAAAACTTTGTGGAAGAGGCGGGCAAGAGAAACATTATTGTTGAGCTTGACCTTTTCTCAAATTTCTATGACACACTTCAATGGAAATTATCTCCCCTGAATTCCGCCAACAATGTAAACGGCATAGGAAATATTAAAGATCAAAAGGAGATACTTTCGCTGAGGCACCCTGAGATACTTAATGTTCAGGAAAACATGGTGAGAAAGATAGTTGACGAACTTAAAGACTTTGATAACCTCTACTATGAAGTTTGCAATGAGCCATATTTCGGGGATACCACTGCCCTCAGGGAATGGGAAGTCCATATGACCGGTGTTGTGGCTGATGCTGAAAAAGGATTCGGGAGTAAGCACCTGATTTCAAACAATGTGGCTAATCACCGCAAGCTGGTACCAAACCCAAGGGCAGAAGTATCGATTTATAATTTTCACTATGCCAGGCCCCCGGTAACAGTGACGATGAATTATCACCTTAACATGCCACTGGGAGACAATGAAACCGGATTTGCAGGCATAAATGATGCAACATACCGCATGGAAGCATGGAATTTCATTCTGGCCGGAGGGGCGCTGTTCAATCACCTCGATTATTCATTCACAACTGATAATGAAGACGGAAGTTTTGTCGTAATGAAAGGAGAACCCGGGGGAGGGAGCAAAACCCTGCGTAATCAGTTCGGAATACTTGTCGATTTTATGCGATCGCTCAATTATATTGATATGAAGCCTGTCAGTGATCAGGCAGTTAGAGTTAATGGCCGGGAAAATACTGCAGTTAAGGGTCTGATGGAAGAAAGCAAAGTATTTGCACTCTACCTCTCCAGGAAGGATACAATATATGCTGCAACTTCAATTGAGTTGGACCTTCCGGCAGGCACTTATGATTTAAACTGGACTGATACAAAGAGTGCAGGTGTAACAGAATCAAAGATTAACGGGCATCCCGGTGGCTGGATAGGGATAACTTCTCCGGCCTATGTTGAAGATATAGCGCTTAAAGTTGTAAAAGTTAAGTAACCTGTATGCGGATCTCTGGTACCTTACCTGTTGTCGTCCTGACTGTTAATACTTTCCAGACAAAGTAATAAAAAAGAAAGAAATGCTATGAGTAAAATGTATGATCGCAGAAGTTTTGTCAGGCTAACCGCGGGGAACCCCGGCGGCAAAAGCGATTACCTCGAATCACCGCTCCCGATACAAACAGCAAGCCGGGCCCTGAGACTCGGATTCATCGGAATAGGAGGACGTGGATTCTATCATTTAAATGCAGCCTTAGGTATTGAAGGGATTGAGGTCCCTGCTATTTGTGAACTAAAACCGGTCCGGCTTTACAATGCAAAAAGAGCCGTGGAAGCTGCCGGACTGCCAGCACCAAAGATGTACGATCGTGGTCCGGCAGATTACCTGAGGCTTTGTGCAGAGGAAGATCTGGATGCTGTAATTTGTTGTACACCATGGGAATACCATACTCCGGTGTGCATTGCAGCGATGAAAAACAACAAGCATGCAGTCTCAGAAGTCCCCGTGTGCATTACCCTTGAAGAGGCCTGGGAAATAGTGGAGACCTATGAAAAAACAGGAAAATGGGCCACTATCGGACTTGAAGGATTGGGGGATCAGACTCTCATGAATATGATCCGTAAAGGATTATTCGGCACGATCGTCCATGCAGAAACGGGTTACATTCACGATCTCAGGATGGTAAAATTTACTCCGGATGAGGAACCCTGGCGCCTCCAGCATTCATTGAACCGCAATGGGAATCTGTATCCTGACCATCCGATGGCAAAAATGCTGCCAGCTCTTGATATAAACCGTGGAGACAGGTTTGATTATATCCAGTCGATGAGTTCGGATTCCGTTATGCTCAGGGATTATGCCGCCCTGAATTACGGGAAGGATTCCCTTTATGCAAAGGCCGGATACTCCCTGGGCGATTACAATGCTTCCATTGTAAGAACAGTTAACGGGAAAATGATGACTATCATTCATGATACCAGTACTCCTCATCCCAGGGAAGATTTTCGCCTTCAGGGGACCAAAGGTATATATCATTCGGACGGCAGGAGGATTTATATCGAGGGATTGAGTCCGGAGGAACATGTGTGGGAGCCGGCAGAAAAATATTTTAAGGAATATGCGGTTCCGCGGCAGGCTATCCCGCCCAGAAGAGGTGGCGCCATCGAAGGTCACGGAGGAGGTGGCACACAGACACCTGTGGTCTGGCACCGGCTCGTTACGGCGCTGCGTGAAAACAGGCTGCCCGACTGGGATGTTTACGATTCAGTAACTAGTGGGGCTATTATTCCCCTGTCGTGCGCTTCAGTTGCAAATCGGTCGCAAGCGGTCGATTTCCCTGACTTTACCCGAGGCATGTGGAAAACAAGACCACAAATTATGCCCCTGGTTTGAGGATCAGATTAGATTAAATAAAAGAACAAAATAGAAAATCATGAACAAGATATATTATGATCGCAGGGATTTTGTGAAACTTTCAACCACAGCAGCTGTTGGCGGAGCCGCGATGTTGTCAGGTGTCACTCTCCCGGAAAATAACTTCGTCCGGAATCAGACTGATAACCGCTCATTAAGGCTGGGTTTTGTTGGAATCGGAGGCCGCGGGACTTATCACCTCAACTGCGCCCTGGGTATGGAAGGTGTTGAAGTGCCTGCTATTTGTGAAGTTATTCCCAAAAGACTCCAGGAGGCAAAAAAAAGGGTGGAAGATGCCGGCCTTCCCACGCCCAGACTTTACGGAAGAGGAGTAACAGATTTTAAAAGGCTCTGCGACTCTGAGAAACTGGATGCGATTATCTGCTCCACCTCATGGGAATGGCACACTCCGATATGTATTGCTGCAATGAAGACCGATAAGCATTGTGTCTCCGAGGTCCCCATTGTCCTTACCACGGATCAGGCATGGGAGATTATTGAAACTTACGAAAGTACCGGGAAGTGGGCTACGATCGGTCTGGAGGGGTTTGGTCAGCTTGCACTGCTGAATATGATACAGAAAGGTATGCTGGGCGACATTATACATGCCGAAACCGGGTATATTCATGATCTGAGGTTTGTTAAATTCGACCCGGGTCAGGAACCCTGGCGTTTACAACATTCAATCGACCGTAACGGGAATCTTTATCCTGACCATCCCATGAACAAGATGCTCCCTGCACTGGACATCAACCACGGCGATAAAATTGATTTTCTTGTTTCAATGAGTTCCTTTGGAGGAATGCTTAATGATTATGCTGCAGTCTACTATAAGAACAAAAATCATCCTCTGACCAAAAAGAAAATCGCTCTCGGGAACTATAATGCATCATTGATAAGGACAGTAAACGGTAAAATGATCACTTTGATCCATGATACCAGTACGCCACATCCACGGGAGAATTACCGCATACAGGGAACAAAGGGAGTCTTTGTCGGTGATGCTTACGGAAAGAAGATCTACATCGAAGGACTAAGCCCGGTGGAACACACATGGGAGCCGGCAGATCCCTATTTAATAGAATTTGAGCATCCTGTGGTAAAGAGTTATAATCCTTCCCCACGGAGGGGCGGCGCAATTGAGGGACATGGTGGCGGTGGTACACAGACACCAATGCACTGGGACAGGCTGGTCAGGGCTCTTCGCGAAGACAGGCTTCCCGACTGGGATGTATACGATTCGGTAACAAGCAGCGCTATCTCTCCAATTACTGAAGCTTCAGTTGCAAACAAAGGGAAAGCTGTTGATTTCCCTGATTTCACAAAAGGGAAATGGAAAACAAGGCCTCCCATCAGGTTGGTATAGTTGTGAAAACACTGATTTCCCTGTCTGGCGACAGAGTAAGCCCCAGCAGGGAATCAGGCATTTCCCCCTTGGGGGAAATTGAAAGGGGGTAGATGCAATAAATGACTATCCACCCTAGAAAATCAACCCCCTTCCCAACCTTCCCCCAGGGGGGAAGGAGCAGGGGAAGGAGCAGGGAATCAGGCATTTCCCCCTTAGGGGAAACAGGAAAGGGGGTAGAAACTAATAAAAAAGGAAAAAAATATTAAAATTAAAATTATTTATCTATGGAAAATTATAAACGAGTTTTCCTCCTGCCCATCCTGAGCATTTTCATCATGAGTTATTCTTTCTCGCAACAGCGTCAGATTGGAGCGCCGGGTTTGCAGGACAGCCTGTTACTGAGGGATTACAGGCCAACATCAATTTTCAGGGTGCCTGAAACGGTTGTCCTTAAAGCTAAATATCCGGCGATTGATATGCATATGCATGCTCCACGTGGCGGAAATATGGATTCAATAGCGTTGGTACAAATAAAAAATATGAATGAGGCTGGAGTTCAGAAGACAATTCTCTTCTGCGGTACCGGGAAGACATTCGATCAATTGGCCGCTGTTTATGGAAAATACCCTGATCGTTTTGAACTCTGGTGCGGACTTGAACTTTCAGATTGGGATAAGCCAGGCTTTGGTAAGGCAACCATTGCCGAGCTGGAAAGATGTGTCAGCCTTGGCGCCAGAGGAGTTGGTGAGATAAGCGACAAGGGAAGCGGATTGTTAAGGGGAAATACCCTCTCCATACACCTCGACGATCCGGGAATGGATCCGATCCTCGAAAAACTTGCCGACCTTCATCTGCCGATCAACGCCCATACGGGGGACCCTGTCTGGATGTATGAACCGATGGATGAACACAATGACCTCCTTTTCGAGGCATATTATTTCAGGCTTGATAATAAAAAAGATATTCTGAAACATGATGATATGGTTGCAACACTCGAACGGGCAGTTAAAAGACATCCGCGGACCACTTTTATCGCATGTCATTTCATGAACCTTACATACGACCTAGACCGGCTTGGAAAAATGTTTGATAAATATCCAAATTTGTATGCCGATGTATCACAAAGGGAAGCTTATATAGCCAGTATTCCGCGGTTTGCGAAACAATTCATCGAGAAATACTCTGACCGGCTGGTCTGGGGTACCGACCAGGGTTATAGCCTGGCTATGTACAGGAATTCTTTTCACATACTTGAAACTCTTGATGAGCACTTTTATGCATGGGATGTCTCAAATACACGCTGGTGCCTGTACGGGCTCGGATTGAGCGAAGCCACTCTTGAGAAATTATACAGGAACAACGCCCTTAAGATCCTCAAGAAATAGTATGATTATCAAATGTTTACGCTCCACAATCTTTTAATAATTCCGGAATGATGAAGTTCTTAAAGGTTCAGATTACTGCAATATCCGTTCTACTTGTTTTATCAGGATGTCTTGAAAAAAGTCCGGCAGGTGTTAATAATCCGAAAGTCGGATTGCAGCCCGACGGGAGCATACTTGTCCCCTCAAACCAGTTCCTGCGGCCTGCCGGATTCCAGATCACTCTTCCCGGAAGGCCTGTTGATCTGTCGCTTTCACCCGACGGACGATTTCTTTTTGTCAAGAACAAGGCAGATCTGGATCTTATAAGATTGTCAGACAGGACTATTTTGCAGACCCTTCCGTTCGCAAAAAGCGGCTCATCCTTTACTGGGATATGTGTCTCTCCCGATGGGCATAAGATTTATGTTACGGATGCAGATAACCGGATATGTGTGGCCTCGCTAGATGAAAACAATATCATGAAATGGGAGGATCCAATCTTACTTCCTGCCCCTTCGATCGGAGGCTCCCCATACCCCGGCGGAATTGTCCTCAATAGTCCGGGCGACAAGATCTATGTCGCTCTGAGCAGAAATAATTCACTGGCAATCGTTAATCTGGCCGGTAATTCAATAGTTGAAGTTCCTGTCGGGATTGCTCCATATGAGGTTTTAATTGCTTCAGGTACAAAGGCATACGTAAGTAATTGGGGCGGCCGGAAACCCGTTGAAGGTGAACCGGTATATAAATCTTCGGGTAGTGATGTCCTGGTCGATCCTAAGACAGGCATTGCAAGCAGCGGAACAGTATCTGTTGTGGACCTGGACAGGAACGAGCAGGTTAAAGTAATAGAAACTGGACTCCATCCGTGCGGTATGGTACTTAGCCCTGATCATGACCTGCTTTATGTTGCATGTGCCAACAGCGATATTATTACGGTGATTGATACAAAGTCAGATGAGGTGATCAACACAATTTCAGTGCACATGATGAAGGAAGGACACCTCTTTGGAAGTTCTCCCAATGATCTTTCTATCTCACCCGACGGGAAATACCTTTATGTCGCCAACGCCACAGACAATGCAATATGTGTCATTGAAACGGGTCCTCAGGCTGAGGTAACCGGTTATATTCCGACAGGATGGTATCCGGGGTCGGTAATTACGGATATGGATGGGAAATCAATTTACGTGGCCAATGTAAAAGGGATTGGCTCGCGGAACCAGTTGACAGGCAGGGCAGGCTATAATTCACATGATCATCTTGGCACGCTTTCAATTATCCCTTTACCCGGCAAGAAAGAACTTCAAACGATGACAGAAACGGTTGCCCTCAACAACTCGCCTGTTAAAGGTCAGAAAGATGTAAAACTATCAACCAGCCGGAGGGGAGCCGTACCTGTCCCGGTATTGCCGGATCAGAAATCACTTTTCAAACATGTTGTTTACATAATAAAAGAGAACCGCACATATGATCAGGTCTTCGGAGACTTTGAACAGGGTGACGGGGATACAAGCCTTGTGATGTTCGGACGGAATGTTACACCTAATCATCACCTCCTTGCTGAAACTTTTGTATTGCTCGACAATTTCTATTGCAGCGGGGTTTTGAGCGCAGACGGCCATCAATGGACGGATGAGGCAATCGTAACGGATTATCTTGAAAAGTCATTTGGAGGTTTTACCCGGAGCTATCCATATGATGGCGACGATCCGCTTGCTTATGCCAGTTCCGGGTTTATCTGGGACAATGTGCTGAATCACGGGCTGACATTCCGTGATTATGGTGAATTTGTGAATGCTGTCATCGAGCCTTCAAATGCCACATTTTCTGAAATATATAAGGATTTCACTGAAGGAACCAATAATATTAAGATCAGTTCAAAAGCAAATCTTGATCAGCTTGCCCCTTATCTGTGTTCTTCCTATATTGGTTTTCCAGGCAAAGTATCTGATGCATACCGTGCAGCAGAATTTATAAAGGAACTGAAGACGTTTGAGGAAAGTGGTGATTTCCCGAACTTTATAATCATGTTGCTGCCCAATGATCATACCTCGGGAACACGTCCGGGAATGCCCACACCAGAGGCAGCGGTTGCAGACAATGACCTTGCCCTGGGACAGATTGTTGAGGCAATCTCAGGAAGCAAGTTCTGGAAGGAGACCTGTATTCTGGTCACGGAGGATGATCCGCAGAATGGACTCGATCATGTTGACGGGCACCGGACGGTAGGGATGGTTATCAGCCCTTATACAAAAAGGGGAGAGGTGGTTTCGACATATTATTCCCAGATAAGCATGGTAAGGACCATTGAAAATATCCTTGGCCTGCCTCCGATGAATCAGCTCGATCTGACGGCAGAGCCGATGACTGATTGTTTTACCGGTAAGCCTGATTTTACACCCTATAAAGCAGTAAAGAACAATATTCCTCTTGATCAGCTTAATCCGGCACTGGTCTCGCTTTCAGGCAACAGGTTATACTGGGCTCAGAAGTCGCTCGAACAGGATCTGGAAGACGTCGACCGTATTGACGATGATGTTTTTAACAGGATAATCTGGCATGCGGTCAAGGGGTATGAGAGGAAGTATCCGGAATTGTTGAACTAAAATCTGTCTGATTTATTTTAAACTAAATTAAACAATATTAAACCCGTTGTATTTTTCATAAAAAACAAAATACCAATCATTTCAAAATTTGACTCTGTAAAATTCGAATTAATTTTAAAATGAAAAGTGTTGAACAATTGTTAATTTTGACGAACAGTCTCTTTTTGGAAATCTGAAAATAGAAATTTATCGTTATGCAGGATGAGCCGCAGTTAGTAAAAAGTCTGTCGAATGGAAATCTCCTGGCATTCAATACTCTGTTCTTTGAATATAGTGGTCGTTTATACCGTTTTGCTTTGGGGTATCTAAAATCAAGTGTTGAAGCAGAAGAAGTGGTTCAGGAAGTCTTTACAAAAATCTGGGAGAAAAGAGCTGATTTAAATGAAGATCTCTCGTTCAAGTCATACCTCTTCACTATTACTTTCAACATGATTAAAAAACACTTCAGGACTAAAACTCAAATTTCTAAATATTTAAATTCGGAGACTAACGATGATTTGGACATGCAGACTTCTCAGAAAGTTACTTATGACTCACTATACCAATTTATTACAGGACTTGTTGATCAATTACCCGAGCGTCGAAAAATAATCTTTATAAAAAGCAGGTTTGATGGATTAAGCATAAAAGAAATTGCTGAAGAATTGGGAATTAGCCACAAAACCGTGGAAAACCAGTTGACAATTGCTTTAAAATTCATTAGAAATAGTATTAATCAGGAAAATATCCCTGCTCTCCTATTTCTTAGCCTGTTTATTTCATAATTAATCAAATAAGAGAAGTACTTTTTTTCAATACTCGGATGGGTGTAAATGATCCGGGAAGGATATTACTGAATGTAATACTCAAGTAAGTAGTTCTTGAGTTAATAACTTTAAGTTTTAGGATTGGATTCTCAGGTCTATGTATCAGGATAAGGATAGTCCTTCGCAAGTGAGGGAATTGATATGTGTGGATTAGCTTTATGATGCTGACGCTACGAATGGATTTTTGATATTAATTCTATTTTCAACAATATTATAATATTCTCCAAAAGAGTATTAAGGCAAATTGTAAAGAGTAAGAATTTATGATTAAAGAGGGATTTAATAGTGAAAGGATACTTCGGTATTTTCATCAAAAGCACTCTGAAAAGGATGCTTCTTATATAGATGAACTTTTTAGTAATAGTGAAAATGATGAAGAACTAAGGCGCTTTTTATTGAAACAATTTTATGAGTTTCCTAAGGAGGACATTGAACAGAAGGACCTCAGTCACATCCTATATAGGATACATTATGAGATAAACACGAAATTAAGCAAAAATGGAGTGAAGAAAACATCGGGATTTGTTAATTGGGTAATCCGTATTGCCGCAATAATTATTTTGCCACTTGCCACATTCTGGGGTGTTAAGGGTTATTTAAATAGTAATTCTATTAAAGAAACATGGGTTGAAATAAACGCTCCAAACTGGACCCGGACTGAATTCAGCTTACCTGATGGCACAATTGGGTGGCTAAACAGTAATTCGAGTATCAAATACAATGGGAATTTTCTTTCAGATCGGCAGGTTTCACTAACTGGAGAAGCATTTTTTAACGTTTCCAAAGATGATGGAAAACCATTTGTTGTAAATACTAATGAAGTTTATGTTAAAGTTTTGGGTACAAGATTTAATATAGCATCTTATGATAATGAGAATAGCGTCGAAGTAGTCCTCGAAGAAGGTAAGCTTCTTTTCACTGAGAAGGCAAAGAACAAATCATGCTTTATGAATCCAAATGATCTGGTTAAATATGAAAAGGTAGAAAAGAGCTTTTCAACTGAAATTGTTGAGCCTCAAATATATTCATCATGGACAGAAGGTAAGCTTGTATTCAGGAATGATCCGCTTGATGTCATCGCGAGAAGGCTGGAAAGGTGGTATAATATTGATATTGAAATTAAAGGAAATATTGACCGTGATCCAAGGTTACGTGCGACCTTTATTGGTGAAAATCTTGAAGAAGTTCTTAGTCTTTTAAAACGCAGTTTGGCAATAGATTACAGAATTGAAAACCGGAATCTTACGCCTGATGAGACCTATGCTAAAAAGAAAGTGATAATCACAGTCAAACCCTAAATTTTATTCTTTAAAGCCAGAGCCTATGGAATAATGATTTATTTGCAAAAACAGGAAAGCGATAGAAGCGCTTTCCTGTATGTAATGCTAAGTTACTTTTTAAATAACCTAACTAAAAACATTTCAAAGTTATGAAAAAAATTTTTGATTTTTGGGTGTATTGTCACCCAAACCTTAAAAAACTAATCATGAAAATTAAAATTGCATTCCTAATTATCGTGGTCAGTGTTTCGAATATTTTTGCAATGCATTCGTATTCACAAACTACAAAGGTTTCCCTTGATCTTAAAGATAAAAAACTCGAGGAGGTTTTGGATGAAATTGAGAAACAGAGTGAATTTTATTTCATTTTCAACCAAAAACAAATCGATGTTTTTAGAATTGTTGATATTAAAGTCGAAGATAAACTTATCAGCGATATTCTAACTGAATTATTTAAAGGAACAGATGTCAAATATGTAATTCTTGATAAAAAAATTCTCTTGACAACAGATCCAATAAGTGAGGACTTAAAACTCATTGGAGAGAATGCTGATCAGCAACAACAAAATGTATCCGGAACAATAACTGATGCGCAAACCGGTGAGCCATTACCCGGAGTCAACGTTAGAGTAAAGAATACAGTTACAGGAGCCCTTACAGATGCGAACGGTAACTATAAAGTAATGGTTACAGATTACCAAAATGCAGTGTTGGTCTTTTCATTTATAGGTTATGAAACGCAGGAAGTTCCAATCGCCGGACAAGTTATTATAAATGTGGCACTTAATACCTCAGTTGCTGGACTGGACGAGGTCATTGTCATCGGTTATGGTACGCAGAAGAAAAAAGACCTTACTGGCGCAATTGCACATATTAGTAAAGACCAGCTGGAGGATAAAATTTCAACTAATGTTCAAGATTTCCTTTTGGCTGACATTCCTGGACTAAACGCTTCATTTAATGCCACACCTGAAGGGGGGGGTGATCTGTTAATAAGGGGTAAAGCTTCACTAAATGCAGGTACATATCCATTGCTTGTAGTTGATGGGGTTATTTATCATGGCGATTTAATTGATATAAATCCTGCTGACATAGAAGCTATAGATGTATTAAAAGATGCAAGTTCAGCTGCAGTTTATGGTGCAAAAGCAGCAAGTGGGGTTATTTTAATTACAACAAAGAAGGGAACGAGCTCAAAGCCAATTATCACTTTTAATACTGATATCGGGCTTGCTACAATGGAAGTAAATCAAAGGCCAAGAGATCCTGAGGAGTTTCTTACATTTAGACAAGCTGCGATGGAGGCTCTGGATGTTCAACGTCAGCCATATGAGTATTCTGATCCCAGGAAGCTTCCATCAAATATTAGTTTAGATACCTGGTTAGGTTATACAGGGGCTACAGGCGATCCGGTCCCAATCTGGCTACAAAGACTAAATTTTCAGAATATTCAAATTGCAAATTATCTCGCAGGCAATACGATCGACTGGTATGATGAAGTTTTCCATAACGGACTACGGCAGGATTATACCCTTAGTTTATCTGGTAAAAAAGAGGATATCTCATATTACATGTCCTTGGAGTATTTGAATAATGAAGGAATGGTTATAGGAGATAAATTCAGCACAATTCGGGGACGGCTAAATCTGGAAGGAAAGGCAACAAAGTTCTTGACAGCAGGTATGTACCTGCAATTCGCAGACAGGGATCAGGGTGATGTTCCTGCCGTATGGGAAGGGATAATAGGAAATTCACCTTATGGATCTAAGTATAATGACGATGGATCCTTACGATGGAGCCCTGACAGTGATGAGGGTACTTTGCTTACTTATAGAGCTAAAAATCCTTTTAATGATATCGAATATACTGACCGATTTCAAAAAACCAGGACTATTACTCCAAATATTTTCTTAAAAGGGGACTTGCCACTGGGACTATCTTATCAGATTAATTTCACCCCATCTTATACTTTTTACTCAAATTTTCAAAGTGTATCGTCTCGACTTTATGACGCAGCGGCAATTGGAGGTACGGCAGACAGAATAGATGAACAGACCCTAACCTGGCAGATAGACAATATAATAAGATGGAATAGAACCTTTAACGACAATCACACCTTTGATGTAACATTGCTTGCAAATGCAGAGAAATTTAGATCATGGTATCATTCAATGTACAATGAAGGATTTCAACCTAATGATAATTTGGGTTATCACACTATTGGGTCAGGAATAAATGCAAAGATTTACAGTAATGATGAATACAGCACTGGTGACGCTTTAATGGCTAGATTAAACTATGATTTTAAGAAGCGATATTTCATAACGTTTTCCTTGCGCCGTGATGGTTATTCAGCTTTTGGTCAGCAAAATCCAAGAGCAACGTTCCCTGCCCTTGCCTTAGGTTGGGCATTTAGTGAGGAAAATTTTCTTAAGTCCTGGGAATGGCTGGATTATGGGAAACTTCGCCTATCATATGGGATAAACGGAAATCGCGATATTGGGAGATATCAAGCAATATCTGACTTGAAAACAGGGAAATATTTAAATGAACTCCCAAATGGGGATATTTATCAGGTTTCTACTTTGGTTACGAACAGAATGAGCAACCCTGGACTAAGATGGGAACAATCAGCCTCATATAATCTTGGTTTGGACTTTACTATATTGAATAGTCGAATTGTTGGTACAATTGATGCATATGTTAAGGCAACAACTGATTTATTGGTACTGCGTTCTCTGCCAGACATCACAGGATTTAAAAATGTAATGGATAATCTTGGAGAAGTGCGGAACAAAGGGATTGAGTTGAGTTTGAACATCAAAAACATTGAACATGAAAACTTTAGATGGAACTCCATGTTCAACTTTTCATTGAATAGAAACAAAATAGTTCATTTATATGGTCTGATAAATGAACTCGATGGAAATGGAAATATTACAGGGCAAATTGAACCTGATGATCCCAATAATGGTTGGTTTATAGGAAAGGATATCGATGTAATCTGGGATTTGAAAATATTGGGAGTTTGGCAGGAAAATGAGGCCGAAAAGGCTTCAGATTACGGTTTTTCTCCGGGAGACTTTAAACTTGAAGATGTCAACAATGATGGTTTATTTACTGATGAAGATAGGCAGTTTCTTGGGCACTATACCCCCAGGTTTCGATGGTCACTTAGAAATGAATTTACGATTTATAAGAATCTTAACTTATCATTTATGATTTATTCAAACTGGGGACAAATGGACACCTTTAATGCAGCCAAAAATTCACAAGACTATCCAGACAAATCAAATGGTTATGCAAGATTCCCTTACTGGACACCTGAAAATGCCCTCAATGATTTTGCCAGTCTTTTTTCTAGTGATGGTGGAGCAAGTTACCAGGTTTACAGAAAATCCTCATTTATTAGATTGCATGATGTTAATCTAGGTTATAATTTCCCTAAGGCTCTTACACAAAAATTCCATATTGACAATTTGAGAATTAACTTTAATATAACCAATGTGGGATTTTATGCTCCAGAATGGATCAATTGGGATCCGGAAAATGATGGGCCAACACCAAGGTATTTTACTTTGGGATTAAATATGACTTTATAAATACCTGTAAATTATACGATTATGGAAACACTAAATAAGAAAATAGGATTTCTTTTAACTATACTTTTTATTACAATAAGCTGCACGGAGGAATTTCTGAATCCAAAAGCATTGTCTTTCTATTCTCCTGAAAACACTTATACCAATTCAGAGGGTATGAGGGCCGCATTAGCAGCATGTGCAGTAAAGATGAGATTTGAATGGCTTACTGAGGGCGCTCCAATCATCACGGAGTTTTCTTTTTCTGAAGCAGGAGTGGATGGGACAACTGACAGGACAGATCCAGCACAAAATATGAATACTCAAATTACTCCCGATGCTCAGCTTTATGACGGTAGCTCTTATAATAGCATTGGTGATTATTGGACCAATGGTTATGAAGTAATTAAATATGCAAACACTGTCGTATCAAGGATCGATGGTGCAGAATTTTCTTCTTCAGAGGAAAAAAACGAAATTCTGGGTATTGCCTATTTTTTTAGGGCGTTCCAATACTACAGATTAACAAATCAATTTGGTGATGTGCCATTAATATTGAAAGAGGTTACAGCACCAAAAACTGATTATTATTCAACTAAACGTGAAGTAATTCTTCGAAAATGTAAAGAAGATTTGGAGTTTGCAGCACAATGGATTCCTCATAATGATATCAGAGGTGTTGTAACCAAAGGAGCGGTAAATCACCTGCTTACTAAGGTTAACCTTGCTTTAGGTGAATTTGACGATGCGATTCAATCTGCAAGCGAAGTTATTGATGGCGGTAAATATTCATTAGTAACTGAGCGGTTTGGAGTTGATAAAGATGATCCAACCAAGAATGTAATCTGGGACCTTCATCAACATGAAAATAAATATGTTGCCGAGAACACAGAAGCAATAATGCTGGTTATAGACAGGTTAGGGATAGAAGGTAGCACAGATTGGGGAAGTCAAATAATGCGTACCAGTGTACCAAACTGGGGCAGAAATATTTTTACACCTTCAGGACGAAAAGGAGTTAGCGATGCGGTCGGTATAGCAATTGATCATTCCTCTAAATATGGAAGAGGGATTGCGAGGCTTCGTGGCACTAAATACAGTATGAGAACAATCTGGACCGATGAGACTGACCTGAGACATGCTGATGGAAATTGGGTGGATATGGAAGATCTGGTTTATAATGACCCAGGTTTATTAAATAATGATGACCCTTGGTATGGACAACCATTGAGGTTACGTAGTAACACGGGACAAGTACTTTGTTTGGACACGATAAGATCATGGTTTTCATGGCCGCATTATAAAATATTTATTGATGATCCTACAAAACCAAGGCCAGAAGGTGGACATACGGATTGGTATGTTTTCCGATTAGCTGAAACGTATCTATTGAGAGCAGAGGCTTATATCTGGAAAGGTGATTTGGGAATGGCTGCTGCAGATATCAATGCTGTAAGGGTACGAGCCAATGCAGCTCCTTTTACATCAGATCAGGTTGATATTGGAACAGTTTTAGATGAAAGATGCAGAGAACTTTGGTTTGAAGAACCACGTAAAACCGAACTAACCCGGATTTCATATATTTTAGCTGAGACCGGTAAAACTGCGCCTAATGGTAAAACATATAATCTGGAAGATTTTTCACTTGATAATTATTTCTATGATAGGATAATGGAGTATGGTGATTTCTATAACAAAGGCGTGGTAACGAACAATGGGAAAGAATTTACAATAAGTCCATACCATGTGTTGTGGCCGATTCCCAGGGCGGCAATCAGGGCAAACACCAATGGCCATATCAATCAAAATGAAGGCTATTCCGGAGCTGAGAGTAATATTCCTCCTCTTACAGAAATTATAGATGAATAGGTTCAATTTTGTATCTATTAGTGCCTGATTACTAATTTTTTTTGAAACCTCCATGTTTTGAAATTTTGGAGCATTATTAGTTCCGTTCCTCTAAACATGGAGGTTTAATTCTATCTTAATCTTAATATTAAATCTAATTTAAATGAAAATTAAGACATATATAAAATTTCCATTGACAATTACTTTGATGATGGTAATCTTAACTAGCGTAGCTTTGGGGATGACCTTAAAAGACAATCCTAAATCCAGATCAGGAAAGATCATGGAAAAGTCTTTACAAGGGGGATATAGTACTTATTCCAGTTTTGCAGATATGTTAAATGCTACTGATGCCAGGTACTTTATACCCGTACGTATTTCACCGGCTGGAAGCAAAAATAACCCTACTTATCATGGATTTTTCTTTTACAACTGTTCTCAGAATGAATTGTACCAGTTTGATCCTTCCGGGCGTTATATGTTGGGAATGAGGGTTTTTATCGAGGACCGGGAGGTTCTACCAGAAGATAAGGGTGAGATTGGAATTTTTGATCTTCAAAATAATAACAAGTGGATAAAAATTGGTGAAACTAATGCCTGGAATTATCAACAAGGTTGCCGTTTACAATGGATCCCCGGTTCTTTCGAAGAAATAATCTGGAATGACCGTTCTGCAGACGGGAAGAAATTTGAAAGCCGGATTTATAATACCAGGACCAAAAAAACACGAACACTTCCAATACCCATTTACACTATCTCCCCTGATGGGAAGACGGCGTTATCAATTAATTTTGAACGAATTGTACACAAAAAGGGATGTAATTATGCAGGTATTAGAGATCCATATGAAAATCAATGGGCTCCCAATGATGTGGGGGTTTGGAAAATGGATATGAATACTGGAAATGTAAAAATGATAGTGTCCTTAAGAGAAATCGCAAAAGTACTGTACAAAGGCACTTTACCAGCAGATTCGGCTGGAAAGACCCTTTATTTTTTCAGGGAAGGTTTTAACCCTTCAGGAAACCGTTTTATCGCTTTTGTAAGAAATGCCCGTAAAGAAAGTACACGTGTTGAAGGTTTTTCAATAGGCCTGGATGGTGAAGATATTAAGTATTTATTTGTAGGACCCAATCATCATTTTTGGATAAACGATGAAGAAATAATTAATCATGGAAAATATTTATTGCCAGATGGCAAAAATGAAGAAGTTCTGGGATATTATCGATTTAAAGATGACGGAACAGGTCGGGCAAAGGAAAAGTATTTCGATGCACCAAATGGCCATATTACAATTCATAAAAATGGTGATTGGTTTTTAACAGATACTTACTCTTCCAATGGGTTCCTTTCACTTTACATGTATCACATTCCAACTAAAAAATTTGTTCCGCTTGCAAAATTACATGATGGTTTTCCGGAAGGCGAATCATTTAGAGTGGATTTGCATCCACGCTTTTCTCCTGACGGGAAATTTGTTTCCTTCGATTCCGCTCATGAAGGAGTTGGAAGACAAATATACATGATGGATATTAGTCATATTATAGATAATCCTCCTGAACCATAAGAGGATAAGGTTTGATTAAAAACCCTGCTATTGTCAGTCTTTATATTTAACTTCATAATATTTATATGATATGTTAAAATTTACATTAAACAAGAAAGTAATAAATCTTGCATTAATCGTATTAGGTATTTTGATCATAAGTGGAATAATAGTATACAATTTTAAAATTGCATTTAAAAAATCAAGAGTATCCTATACGACATATGACAATTTCAACGATATGGCGAATGCTGAAAATGGAGATTACTTTAAGCCTGTTCGTATTTCGCCTACCGGAAGCAGTGAAAAAGCTGTATATCATGGTTTTTTCTTTTTTAGCTGCTCTCCTCATGAATTATTCCAGTTTGATCCTACCGGCCGTTATATGTTGGGAATGCGGATTTTTATCGAGGGACGCGAAGTACAGCCCTCCGATAAAGGAGAAATAGGCATTTTCGATCTTTATGAAAACAAAAAATGGATAAAAATTGGTGAAACCACCACCTGGAACTACCAACAAGGCTGCCGTCTGCAGTGGATCCCTGGTTCATCGGAAGAAATAATCTGGAATGACCGTTCAGAGGATGGGAAAAAAGCAATTAGCCGGATATATAATTTCAGGACAAAGCAAATGCGTACGCTCCCCTTTTCAATATATACAATTTCACCAGATGGAAAGACAGCATTATCTATTAATTTCGAACGGATTGTACATAAGGGGGGCTGCAATTATGTTGGAATTGAAGACCCGTTCAAAGATCAATGGGCTACTGATAAGGTGGGGATCTGGAAAATGGATATAAATTCCGGCAAAATTAATATGATTTTGTCTGTCAGGGATATTGCAAAAAAAATGTATCCTGATGGTTTCCCTTCTGATACAATTGGAAGAACCCTTTATTTTTTCAGGGAAGGATTTAATCCTTCTGGAAACCGCTTTATTGCCTTTGTAAAAGATGCTTCGGAAGAAAACACACTTACGGAAGGGTTTACAATGGATTTAGAAGGTAATGACATCCGCTATTTTTACAAGGAGCCAAGCCATCATTTTTGGCTAAACGATGAAGAAATAATTGCGGATGGTACTCAATTTGTCACGGGATATTGCCGCTATATGGATGATGGAACAGGCCAATCAAAGGAAAAGTATTTTGATTCACCAAATGGACACTGTAGTATTCATAAAGATGGTGAATGGATGCTGACGGATACATATAACATCGATGGTTATTTTTACCTTTATATGTACCACTTTCCGACCAGGAAGTTTGTAATCCTGGCTAAACTAGTAAACAACACAGCAAAATATGGAACATATTCAACGTTCAGGGTTGATTTGCATCCACGATTTTCTCCTGACGGTAAACTAGTTTCCTTTGATTCAAGCCATGAGGGAGACGGACGACAAATGTACATTATTGATGTCAGTCAGATTATTGATAATCCGCCTGAAAAACAATAGCAATACTCATATTTTAGAATATCCATAAATAGAGATTATCTGAATGCAGGAAAGATGACTTGAAACTGAGCTGTCGAATCGGTCCTGCCCAAATGAAGAAGGTATAGCCTCTAATATATTCTGCTTTCTAACAGACCCACGTCCAGGTCTGCAATCTTAACTATTGAAATTCGAACTCTTATACTTTTAAAAAGCTAAGGCAAGAATGGAATAACTTATTTTATAAATCTTTATAACTTAAATATTATGAATGACAAACAAATTTCGCTTCCCCGATTTTCTTTAAAGTGGCTTGTTATACTAAGGATAGCGATAGGTTGGCATTTCCTCTATGAGGGAATTTCTAAAATTCTTAATCCAAACTGGTCATCCGCAAGTTATCTTATGGATTCACAAGGATTTCTTGCATCTACATTTTTTTCATTAACCAGAAATCCAGAGGTATTGAAAACAGTCGACTTTCTAAATGAATGGGGTTTGCTTATTATCGGTCTGGGATTAATTCTTGGTGGGTTAACAAAAGTCGCATGTTATGCTGGCATGCTGCTACTTGTTTTCTATTATTTTATCTCATCCCCCATTTATTAGATTAAAGTTCGCGATGCCTTCCGAAAGTTGAGTATCTATTCATCAATAAAATATTTATTGAGTTTTGCGCTTGTAGATTATTTCAACTTTTCAAACAGGAAAATATATTGGACTGGATCGTTTGATATTTAAGATGTTTAAAAAATAAAACAGAATCTATGGAAGAAAATAATAAAAGAAAAGTCAACAGGCGCGATGTTCTTAAGAGTTTAGCAACATTACCTGTACTTGGAGCTGCAGCTTATGGTGTTTATAAAAAAAGGCAATATGAGCAATACCGCAATTCAAGTATTGCCGATGAAATTAGGTATGTCATCGTCCCAATCAATTGCCCAGCAAGTGAACGTAAGGTATCTAATGACAAAGAAATCAGAATTGGAATTATTGGTTATGGGATCCGTGGGAAAATGCTTGCCGCGGGTCTTGGTTTTGCACACCCCGATGAAGTGGAAGATATGATAATCGGAGCCCAGTATAATAAGGATGATCACAGGTATGAATTGTTGAAGAGCTGGAGGATCTGAATGTTCGTATTACTGCCGTATGTGATATTTTTGACACTTATGGCAATATGGCACGTGAAACAGGGGCAAATATTTATCGTGAAGGGAAAGGCGGTAGGAATGGGGGACGTGCCCTTTAGGTTCCGTTCTTACAAAGAATTAATTTCCTCTCCTGATGTGGATGCGGTTGTTATTGCGACACCAGATCATTGGCATGGACCAATGAGTATTGAAGCTGCAAAAGCAGGCAAACATATTTACTGCGAAAAACCAATGACATGGACAGTAGATGAAACCTATGAAGTTCGAAGAATTGTTAAGGAAAACAACATTGTCTTTCAGTTGGGTCATCAGGGTAGGCAAATTGAATCGTATGCAAAAGCAACGGAGGCAATTGAAAAAGGCCTTTTGGGAACTATTAATCTTGTTGAGACCACGACTAATAGAAATGATCCCGGAGGAGCATGGGTCTACGATATTCATAAAGATGCAACTCCTGAAACTATTGACTGGGAACAATTTATTGGCCCAGCCCCATGGCATGGATTTTGAGTCTTGAGCGGTTTTTCAGGTGGCGTTGTTGGTGGGATTATAGCACTGGTCTTTCAGGAGATCTTCTCTACACACCAATTTGATGCTCTCAACCAGATTTTGAAATTGGGAATCCCTGAATCAGCAATTTCCACAGGTGGTATTTATTTCTATAAGGATGGACGGACAGTACCGGACGTACTCACAACCGTTTTTGAATACCCAAAAAGAGATCTTTCACTTATTTACTCTGCAACTCTTTCAAGCGAGGTTTCCCGAGGTACTAAGATAATGGGACACGATGCTTATATGGAAATTGGCAGGAACTTATCAATATACGCAGATCGTAGTTCAACTAAATATAAAGAAAAAATTAAAAACAAACTTATTGATCCCAGTGTACCGGTTTATTCCTATATCCCAGGTGCAAAAACAGTGGATGCAGTTACATCTGCTACAGCACTCTATTTTGCAGAACGGGGGGACTACTTAGCACTTACAGGGATGGTAAAGAAGTCGATACTACTCATCTTCATTTGAAAGAATGGATTGAATGTATCAGGGGAGGAGGGATCCCAAGCTGCAATGTCGATCAGGGATTTGTTGAAGCTATTGCAGCCCACATGGGAACATTAGCTTACAAGAATAATAAGAGAGTCTTTTGGGATGCTGAAAATGAAAAAATCATAATCTGAATAGAGGATGAAAAAAATATTCAATGATTCATGAAAATGTATCAAAAAACATAATTCAATGTTTCATAGTTTCGATTCATCTGGAATATTGATACCAATGTAGTATACATTCCCACCAGCCTTAGACAGTAGACCCTTCAAGTTATTTATACTTTAGGTTCCCAATTTTTTTCATAATCACGACTCCATAATTTTTCTGCTTCCGGGTCCCCGATAATATGACCATTCTTCGGATCTGTTTTCAAATCACGTCCTAACCGCCATGATATATTTGCAGAAGCATTGAAACAGTACTTTTATGGCCAGATTCCACATCGCAGTTTGGCCTTCGGTTATTTCTTATTGCATCAAGAAAATCTGCTACGTGTAGATGGTCCATCCCTTCATTCGGACTGACAACGTTCCGGCCTTGAATGTTTGATGTTTCCAGAGTAGAGGATTTTATTTCTTTTGCTAGTTTTCCGTCAAGATCATATACAGTATAGGCATCTTCACCTGTATCAAGACTGCCATTATCACCATAAAATATTATTCCCCGATCTTTTCCTTCTATAATTCTACCATTACAGCTTCTGCTTTTCCCACATTAATGAGATACGACCAGGATAATCCATAGTAACAACCTGTGTATCGGGAGTTTGCCAATCGTCTTTAAAATTATATCTACCTCCAACAGAAGAAATTCGTGTGGGATATTCCACCCCTAATCCCCACCGTGCAACGTCAACTTCGTGAGTTCCATTGTTTAACGCCTCGCCCGTTCCCCAGTTCCAGAACCAATGCCAGTTATAATGGATCCATCCTTCCCGGTAAGGTACATGTAAGCAGCCTTGCCATAAGTCCCAGTCAAGCCATAATGGTGCTGTGCCGGAAGGCTTCGAAAAAAGATCCTTACGTCTGCTTGTATACCAGGTTTTTGCCAGATAAACCCTGCCAATAATCCCTTTTTGCAGTTGCTCAATTCCGTCGGTCGGGTCGGGACCGATACGTCTTTTAACCTGCAACTTGAACAACACGGTTATATTTACGAGCAGCCTCAACAGCCATTTCACCTTCTTTAGGATTATGTGATAGAGGTTTTTCAACATAGACATGTTTCCCTGCCTGACAACCCATAATTGTTAACGGTGCATGCCAGTGGTCTGGTGTTGCCGTATAGATTGCATCAACTGACTTGTCTTCCAGAACTTTACGTAAATCTTTTTCTGTCTTGGGTGAATTTCCCCTAACGATCGTTGATACAGTTTTGAGAGCTTTAGCAATAGCGTTTTCATCAACATCACAAATCCAGGCTATCTCAGTGTTTTTTTGTTGGGCAAAAGTTCCGCCCATGGCATTTCCACGGCTGTTAACACCGATGATTGCCACACGCAATCTTTCATTAGCACCTATAATATTTCTGTAACTTTTTGCGGTTGATGAAAAGACATTACCCCCGAAGGCTATTCCTGCTATGCCAGTAGTAACCTGCTTAATAAATTCCCGTCTTTTTTCCATGATAGTAGCTTATTTACTGCACTTTTCATTAGAATATAAATCGTAATTATTAATCTTACTAATTATAAATCTTTATTTTGTATTAAAGGCAAATTCCAGCCATCACGGTAAGTATGTTTTATGAAACCATTAGCCGCTTCCAGTGCATTGAATTTTGCATGCTGCGTATTAAAATTTGGATGCCCGTCAATGACTTTAAACTCATCCGAAGTAACCACCTTCAATACATCATCGGGTGAAATATTGGTGAATTGCATGTTCTTTGCATTCCATTTCAAAGTCTTATTCAGGCTCTGTAAACGAATAGCTAATACGCCTAATAGGACCATCTCATTGAAGGGTCCAGCATAGCTAAAATTAAGAGGACGTTTCAACACGGTATTCCGGTAATTCCTTGCAGGCTCTGATCCAATCCTGCTCGTGCGGTCCGTCATCATATCCAACAGCTTTTGGAATCCTTCTCAGGTACTGCTTAACTTCAGGTACTCTACCCGATAATAAACGAGCATTAAATCCACCACATCCCAGATCAGAGAATCAGTGGAACCAATAAACATGCATCCTCCCATCCCGTCATCCATCAGGTCCTCTCCTTCTTGCAATAAATCGGGCCGGCTGGGTAGAATTCCTCCATCGTACCAATGAACTTTCACCTCCGGCATCTTTACCTTTGGCATACTTTCGCGAGCGGGAAACAAATATTCCACCGTTTCAGCTTGAGGGGCACTTTCTGTGTTCATAAGAGTTGAACTTCCATGAACTTTTTCAGGGAATCCCAATTTTAGCGACTGATAGACCGGGTCAAGGACATGGCAGGCCATATCTCCAAACGCACCAGTACCGAAATCCCACCATCCTCGCCAGTTCCATGGCGTGTAAATTTCATGATAAGGCCGAACCGGGGCAGGACCAAGGAAGAGATCCCAGTTGAGGGTTTTTGGGGCGGGCATTTTGTCATGGGTCTCGGGATACCCTGTGGCCAGATTGGACGATCAGTCCACGCATGAACCTCTTTCACTTCTCCAATTTCATTGTTCCATATCCATTCGCACAGTTGTCTTACGTCATCATGTGAGTTACCCTGATTGCCCATCTGGGTCGCCACATTGTGCTTTGAGGCCAGCATTGTCAGCAGGCGGGATTCGTAGATTGAATGTGTCAGTGGTTTCTGACAATAGACATGTTTACCCATCGTAAGGGCTGTTGCAGCAATTGCGCGTGTGTATGGTCAGCAGTGGCGATCATTACACCGTCTATCGACTTTCCCAGTTCTTCGAACAGTCCCCTCCAGTCCTGGTAACGTTTTGCTTTTGGAAAGTCCTTAAAGCAATGTTCGGAGTATTTCCAGTCGACATCACACAGACCAACGATGTTCTCAGTATGCATCCCGACCAGGTTTGAATACCCTTTTCCACCAACACCAATCCCAACAATATTCAATTTGTCACTTGGGACTCTCTTTCCAAGACCACTTACAGCAAAGTCTGGAATAATGGTTATTCCAGCAATTGTTGCAGCAACATTTTTGACAAATTTGCGTCGAGACTCATTTATTTTTGCCATGTTTTTGAATGTTAAGTAATGATTTTCCTTGAAATTAACTTCTTATTCTCTTACGTATCATAATTTCATTGTAGATGTTAAAAGGATCTTATTTCTATGCACCAATTCTTCAGAGCGTTTGAAATATCTAAAATTCACCTGATAAATTGTAAATTCTTACTGCATTGTCATGTAATATGGATTGAGCAATCTTTTTAGCCTCAGTTTCAGACATGTACCCGTCTCTGACCTTATCTATAAGGACATTTGCAATTACCTGCTTTCCGAACTGAAGATGAGCATAAGCATTTTCAACATTTATATAATCACCACCAAAGCCCATAATTTTGGACGCCGGAACAGTTTCCAGCCATTCGTGCAGATATCTCTCAGAATATGAGGGAGAAATTACATATAACCAACACATATCAATATAGACATTACGGAAATTTTTGGCGATTGTGGCCAACTCTCCCCCATAAGGATAACCACCGTGGAAAAGAATAAATGGGACTGAGGGGTATTTAAAAACAGATTTACAAGATGAGTTGGTTTTGAATTTTCAATAATGTTCCCCTTACCAATATGAAGGCCTGTGTGAACTGCCACAGGTAAATTATTTTCTTTTGCAATATTTAAAACCCTATGCATCATATAGTCCTGAAAAGGTTTAATTCTCTCAAAAGGAAATGGTTCATCTGATTTCATCAGTTCCTCAAAGATCCTGGTTGCTGTTTCCCTGCTTGTATCTTCAAAGTATAAGATCCGGTCATAAGAAATAGCAGTTTTTATACCAACAATTCCTATCTTTTTTGCATTTATAAATGTTATTTCAAGTGCTTTAACAAAATCATCAATAGTATTAATACTTGTATTTTGTTCCCTGGCAATTGAAATAATTTGATTTTTCGAATTGATATATATGAAATTATCAAGTCTTAAGACATAACGGAATCTACTTGTACCAATACTTCGGTCATCGCTGTCTTGAATAAGATATTCTATCTGACATTTGTCGTTTATTACATGATTCATCCAATCAGTCTTATAAGCTTCAGTGATTTTGTTTGAAAGCAAATCTACAGTGGATTCATTTATGTCATCAATGCCAAACAATTTATCGGCAGCAAGCAAAGCTGCCCGATTATATGCTGTGTTTGAAGATCTTTCCCAATATGGTTTAACGATTTTCCATTTTTCCATTGTTGATAGGGAATCCTGGGCTAATTCTGCAAAAATATTTGCTGACAATCCCGCTGATCTTATATCATCAGCTGAATAATGTCTCAACAACAGCATAAAATCCAAGCTTGTCTTTTCTTTTAACATTGGAATACTCAAAAAATGTTCATGAGTATCAACGATAATCATGTCATTAATAAAAGTCCTGATCCGTTGGTCATAACCGTCTGATGGTAATGGTCTGACTTGAACCTGTGCCTGCAAATCAGATACAAAGCACATTACAAAGAATAAATAGATTGACCTCATGACTTAGTTTTTTATTTTTATACTGTCACTATCCGTAGATGCATTTCATAACACCTTTCCAATAGCCTATTGATTCGGCAATTCCTGCAATGGGATCTTTCATATCCTTTTCATACTCCAGACTGCAACAGCCAGTATATCCTATTTTCCGAAGCGCGGTCACGACCCTGGGAACATCAATAGTTCCTCGACCAATTTCTACATTCTGTCCTTCTTTGGAAGCTTTATCAACATCTTTAATATGAACATCATAAATCCGTTTGCCATATCTAAGTATATCAATCGCAGGATCTGCTCCATCGCGCGTATTATGTCCAATATCAATGCAGATACCCATACGAGGATCAAGATCTTTAATATGGTTCCAGATGTCAGTGACATTTGGGAACAATGGGTCTTCCGGTCCATGATTATGAATTGCAAGTTTTAAATCATAAGAATTGACCTTTTTTTCGACATATGGAAACAGTCCATATTCAGGTGCTCCAACGATCATTTTAACTCCAGCCATTTTTGCATATTCAAAAGCCTGATCAACTGACTCCTTTTCCCATATAGATTACGCCAACCGCATTAATGGTGATTCCTGCATTCCTAAATTTACGGGTTACTGCATTGATTTGCTCAGCAGTACTTTTCATAGGCATATGGAAATCCTTAATAGAGATCTCATTTATACCAACCCTTTTCATTATATTTATTGACTGGTCCACATTGAATTCTTTGAATGTATACCCTGCAAAACCAACAGTAAAAGTTTTTTCAGGTTTTTTATGAGGAATTTCTAATCCATGGAAAGCTTGAACCCTCATCAAACCTGTGCTTGCTATACCAGTCCCTGCCAACTTTATAAATTGTCGTCGTGATTTCATAACTATTGAATTAGGCAATACAGATACGTTTTGAAAGATTCCTTTTAATTGCTATTTTCGGTTTCCTTCCCTAAGTCATTATGTTTTCAGAATTCTCTGATCTTGATATTCCTGTACCATACCCTGGTACCATGATTTTGTAAGGATATATGCCCAATGTCGTATTTGCCATAATCCGGATACTCAGCCCATTTACCACTGTTGCGCAGATTATTCCATTCATCTGAATACTTTTCATATTCGACTACTACATTCCCATTTAATATTTGTGTTACATGATTTCCATTTACAACCAGCAATATACGGTTCCACTGACCAAATGGTTTGGTGGATTTTATTTTGGGTGCGTACATTGCATAGTTGGCGCCACATATCTGATCTTCCTGGGAATCATCATAATTTACGTCATCAAGAATTTGGAATTCGGGCCCGGTTCATAAGGAAATTTATATATTGTATCCTCAATGACTTGGAAAATGATTCCACTATTTGCACCCTTTGACAATTTGAATTCAAGACTAAAAGCAAAACTTTTATACATTTTGTCCGTAATAATATCCTGACTTTCTCCACCGCCCTCAGTTGTCATTGTTAGTGCGGTTTCCTCCATCATCCAGCAATCAGGGAAGGCTGCCATATTGTAACCATGCCATCCGGTTGGATTTTGGCCATCAAACAATAATTGCCAACCATTATTCTTTTCCTTTTCGGTCAAAGTATTGGGTGGGGCATTTTTACCTAGTTGGGAATAAAGTGAAAGAGGATCATTTTTTGTTTTTACACTGCAAGCAATAACTATTAATGCAATAAGAATAAGGGTAAATTTGTTTATCATCTTTTTCATATTTCTAATTTGTTTGGTTATGTCAAAATCATTTTATCAGAATAATGTACCTATTTTTTTGTCAGGCTGGTAAAGTAGGAAAGGCTGTTTGTCACATCTTCCATTTGTGTGTTTCCGAAATTTTCATATTCTATCGAGATTAAGCCGTCAAAATTCTGCCGGACAAGTTCTTCCATAATTTCTTCAAGAGGTAAAATTCCGGTTCCCCACACTGTATCTATCAAGTCCGTATTCAGATCTTTAAAGTGGATTACTTTTAATTTGCCTTTGAAACGTTTTATTGTTTGGAGTGGATCTGCACCAGCATGTTTCCAGTGGCCAATATCTGCACAAACTCCAATCAGATCACACCTACCTTCAAGTGCTTTTGCCAGAACATCGGGATTCGCATATACAGATGGTTGTGAATGATTATGTATGGCAACTGCGATATTATATTCCTTGGCAAGATTTTCCACCATATCAAGCTCATCCAGTCTAGGTTCGGCAGTTACAACTTTAAATCCAAATTCTGATCCGAATTCGAAAAACCTGCGCCAGTCGGCCTCATTGTGATAAAATGCTACTCCGGAAGCATACAGTTTAATGTCCCGTTTCGTCAATTCTTTCTTTAGTAAATCCTTACTTTCCTGAGAAAGATCAAAGTTCAAATACATACTATCTGGAAAACCTTCACCCATTTCCTGGAAAAAACAGGCTTCAACATAATGCAATCCTAATTGTTTGGTCTTATCAAGCGTCTCGATCAAGGTAAATTTATTGAACGTGAATGTCTGAATACCCAATTCCCAGGGTGGAGTAGTTTTTTTGTTATGGCATCCAGGAAATGCTAAAAACGCTACCAAAACAATTGAATAATATTTTCTGGCTTTTTTCATTTGTTTAAATTGCTTTACTTTTAATTTCATAATTAATATTTATCCATACCACTCGCGTTGCCTGCGAGTAAGATTATTGAGTGTTTCAATGCAGATATTCACATCTTTTACAATCTGAAAGTCGAACATACCTACACAGATAAAGTCAGCGCCATTTTCAAAAGCCCATTTAAAGCCATCATCCGGTTTAATGGCACCAGCTGCCAATACCTTATAACCCATTACTGGTATTCCTGCTCTTTCACAAATTCAACTGTTCTTTCAGGAAAAAGACAGAACATATTATCATGAAACCTGTTGTGGTCAAGGTATTCTTCCCCGTCAACCTCAAAAGGAAAACGATATTCACGTGGATGTGCTGACCAGTATTGATCGTGATGCATAGTTTTCATATAGTAATCTGGGATAATACCATTTCTTTCGCAGCTATCAGTGACTCGATCGAATGAGCAGCTAATCCTGCTGTGTATGCTGACTTCTGATCTTATCCATCATTTTTTGGATTACATCTATCTTATTATCTCTTACAAGCCAGTCGCACCAGTTACCCTGGATCTGGATGATATCAGCACCATAGTCAATGGCTTTGTTGATGAATTCATAATAATCATTCTTATCCATATTGGGACCTACCTGTGAAATAACCTTGATTTTACTACCGGTCATCCTTTTGTATTTGGCCATAAGCTCATTAGTGCCGAAATCTATATTAATGGTGTTTATGCCTGCTTTCTCTGCAAGGATCAGGGTTTCATAAATTTTCTTCTCTGTATTATATGCTTTGAATAGTGAAGGAACATAAAGCAGATCTCGGGAATGCGCAAATCCACCTATTAGATTACTGCCCAATACCAATCGACTGATCTGGTGTTTGCCTATCATTCCTTTTTGTAAAGAACCTTTCAATTCACCTATCGCAGCCTTGTTTAACTGAATTGTGGCACCTGATATCACATCTATGTTATATTTCTTGTTGTTTTCTCGGCCCACCATCCCATCAGACCAAGAATAGGTAAGGCTGCGATGTTTTTAGCGCTTCACGTCGTGAGTTTGAAAAAGAAGCTTCTTTGGTTTTTTGAATAAAGGATTTGATTTTATATTTCGTTCTAATCAAAAAATCAATACCAAATCCTTTTTCCTTGGAGAACACATAAAATAACAATGCCGTTACTTCAATAAATATTTTATCCACGATGAAAAGGTGACCTTCTCCAAGGTTAAATAAGGATTCACCAAATGGGGGATAGGCAAAGTAGTAAAGTACTAGTAATAAAGTACCGGCAATGGCAGCTAATTTCGTAAATAGTCCAACAAATAAGAATGTTCCAATCAGGATTAAGCCGAATATATTAATTATATCAACTAACTGTAAAATGTCTGGGGATAATGCAATCCAGTGATAAAATCCAGAAAGGGGGCCAGTTGTATTTACCAGATATGAATACGATGTCCAATCCTGAATAATGAGCTTCGAGATTCCTTCATATAGAAAATGCCATCCAATTGCCATCCGTAATATGGTAATCATTAGCCTTGCCCAATCATTAATAATAATTTTCTTCATTATGGGTGAATAGATGATTAAAAAATTGAGTATAAGAAAACGATATAAGCGATCATGCCTGAATCCATTTATAACCGCAACCCTGATTTATATGTATAAAATCTATTGATGGGATATTTTTGATCAAATATTGGTTCAACAATCTCACTCCCATCTCTTCTGATGTTCCATGGTTTATCACGACCAATGGTTTCCCGGTATCTTCAGCAAAGGTTGTATGTTTCCATGTACTTATAGTATCATCAACCCCAATGCACAGGTCAGGATTAAATTCAGCATAATCCCGTGGATCACAAATGCATCCGGTACCAAGTCCAACTGTAGATACTGGCATATTGGGATCCCCATAGAATGCGACTCCTGGTTGATCAAAATCTTTAAGTCTCTCTGCAATTTTTCGAGCAATATTTACGGCGGTATCCTTCTTTATCTGATAGACATTATAAAAATCTTTTGAATGGATAATATCTTCATTTTTAAAACCTAGACTAAGTCCAAGTCCGAATGGAATTCCAAATGTTTTTATGACGTCCGGTACATCGTGACTCCTGATAATTACTAATCCATTGCTTTCGATCCATTTTTTTTTAATTCCGAGGGACTCTAAGTATTGTTCTCTTGCAGGTGATGGTGTGTTGACATAAAACTGATCTTTTTCATCAAGATCCCAATGCATGTAAAATGTAGGCTCATGCACAATCAGGACATTGATACCCAGATTAACTGCATGCTTCAGAGTTTTAAAATAAGGAGTCCAGGCTGTGCCTGCTTTTTTGATTATTGTATCAGGATTTCCTATTATGATCCGGTCAACTGACGGTTCAGGAATAGAATATAAACTACGTAAATATTTTTGAAGGTCTCCCGCTGTAATTATGTTATTCATATTTCCGGTGGTATTGTACTTTAATGAAATTGATAATAAGCCAGTAGCCTTAATAAAATCCCTGCGCTTCATTTTAAGTTCATTTAATGTTATTTCCAGACTAAATTTATTTCATTTAAAGAAACAGGTGCCCAACGCCAGTCCTACCTTATTTTGACTTGTTTGAAAGATGCACAAAATGCAAATTATGAAAGTTAACGCAACATTTCGTATGGTAAAATTTCTATTCAGTTTAAAATATTCCCTCATAAATTCTGATTTTCACCGTTCAACTGCAATTATTGGAGTGTATAGTCAAAAATTTCAAAACGCTATTGCTACTCTGTCTTTAATTTCTTTGATCTAATTTGAAATCCAAAAAATACTACCTAATCGAATTGTCTATTGATAATATCCGGTTCTCCTGAATTACACCTATTCAATTCGAATAATCCCAAACAATCAGGTAGCCTGTTCAAAATTGATCTGCAAGATTTTTTTTTAAACACTTGATTCAATGATATTATTAATCCGGATTGATCAGAAATATTACATGTCCCCATTTAATTACAATTTGGAACGATCAACCAATATAAGCACACACTATGAAAGATTTAAGCTGGCACATACCATAGGAGATTCGGGAATGTGAAATGTTGTCAATTCCTATTTTTCTGAAGGAATGTCATATATTACAAGATCTGGTACTTTTAGCTTGGCTATTGCTACAACTTTGCCATCTGGATTGGCGATTGTTGAACAACCACTATGTAAATACCCTTTCCATTCTCCTCCTGCAATTAATGAAACGCAGGTATTGGTGCCTATCACCCATAGTTTGGTTTTAGCGGCAACCCCCTTTATATGGTTCATGAATTCGACTGCATTATTTTCCAGATCATCGGTTTTTGCTGCAAAGCCATGAGGAGTAACCAATAACCATGCACCAAGATCCGCCACCCTTTGTGGATTCTCAATGTCGAAATTATCGGCACAGATAGTTAGACCAACACGGCCGAATTCAGTATCAGCTACTTTAATATCTTCAGTACTTCCCTGGTCATAGAGGTGTGATGTAATGCTTGAGAGAGTTTTGATCTTTCTGTGCTTAAGAATGATTGTACCTTTTCTATCGATAAGTACGGCTGAATTGAAAGTTTTATCCCCGTCTTTTTCCAGGCAACCGGCTGAAATCCAAATTTTAAGTTCTTTCGCCAGTTCTGAAAGTGAATCAGTATATTTTCCAGGAATAGATGTAGCGTCACGCCGCGCCATCTGGTAAAGCCATCCTAAATCGGCAGCCTCTGGCAGGCAAACTAAATCAGCCCCCATACTTGCTGCCTCTCTGATGCTCTTCTCTGCCCGTTTTAGATTTTCCGATAAATTCCCATCTATTACATCCATTTGAATCATTGCAACACGAATTCCTGGGTGAGACGCAGTGGCAGAACCCGGAAGACAAAACAGCATGAAGTGGAATATGATAATAAAGAGAATAGTTTTAGACAAAACAAAAATTTTACTTTTCATGATTTTAATTCTTTTAGTATTTATTAAAACTGAACTTATCAATCCTTAATTTAAGGATCCATGTGAAAGTACTTCTTCCATAAGTCTTGAAATTTAATTTTTCATAATTTCACCTCTCTATCTGTCGGATTGCACGTAATTGTTGATGTCAGAGATGTCTGACAAAAATATTGGTCAATAGGGCAAAAGCGAGTCCGCAAACAGAAATTATAGTACTCATAATAGTCCACGACTGCAGGGTTTGTTTTTTCATTCATTCCTAGGTATTTACTTATAATCCAAAATCCACTGTCGTTTACATGCGAAAGAATAGTTGCCCCAGCACCAATTGCAATGACAACTATCGCCATTTCAGGTTGGTTCAACGAAAAGGCGGATAGAATAGGTGCCATAATACTTGCTGCTGTTATCATGGCAACAGTAGCCGACCCCTGCGTGATCCTTACAAACGCGGACAACAACCATGCAAGCAAGATTAAAGGAATGGTTGAATTAGCTAATGAATCAGCAAGAGTTTTTCCGATACCACTATCAACGAGTATCTGCTTTAAAACCCCGCCGGCTCCAGTTACAAGGATTATGATCCCTGCCGGACCAAGGGCTTTAGTACTAAGTTCAAGTATAGCATGCCGGGACAATTTTCTTTTAATACATAATAGAATAGCCAGAATTGTTGCTATAATAAGAGCTGTGAAAGGATGGCCAATGAAGATCAGAATATCTGTAATTATACTTTCTTTAAGAGAGCTGCTTTTAATTCCGATCCCTAAAAAGGTGCTGACTATAATCAGGAGTAACGGGATTGAGATGATGACCGCTACTATTCCGTAATGGGGCAGCTGCCTGGATGAGCTGGTTAATTCATTATCTGTTTCTAATATTATATGTGGAGCGGGGAGATGTATCTTTTTTGAGATATAACTTCCAAATATTGGTCCTGCAATAACGGATGAAGGTAGGCCAATTGCTATTCCAAATAGAATCACCCAACCCATCTCTACACCTAATATCTCGGCGACAGCAATGGGCCCAGGCGTTGGAGGTATCATTGTATGAGAGGCAAGTATACCTGCAAGAAGTGGAATGGCATAATATAGAATTGATCGGCCTGTGTTTCTTGTAAGAGAATAAATAATTGGTACAAGTATTATAAATCCAACATCAAAAAAGATCGGGATTCCAATTATAAAACCAGTTAACATTAAAGCCCAGGAAACTCTTGTTTTTCCAAACTTTTCCAGCAGGTAATAGGCAAGTGATTTTGCACCACCTGAACTTTCAAGCATCTGGCCAAATATAGCTCCAAGTCCAACAACCGTTGCAACAAAACCTAACGTACCTCCCATTCCTTCCTGTATGCTTGTGGAAATCTGAGAAAGAGGCATGCCTGCAAGAATCCCAACAAATATTGAAGTAATAAGAAGTGAAAGAAAGGCACTAAGCTTGAATTTCAACACCATAAGCAATAGGATCGAAACTGCCATTAATACAATAAAAATGATGTATGATGCTGACATATTTAATACGGTACTTAAAGTTTATAGTTCTGGTTCATTGTTCCTGTATAAAACCTATGGATTCTTTCTTTTTAATCTCCGAATAAATTCAATATCACGTTTTTCACGTATTTTATTTTCTTTCTTCGCCCAGTCAAACAATCCCTTCCCGGATTTAATTCCCAAATTGCCCTCAGTAACCAGTTTATCTATAACCGGTAACACACCTTGAGTTTTGTCAAGGTCAGCATAAAGGTACCCTTGAATACTTTTAATAAGATCCAGCCCAACGAAATCAGAGATATTCCATCGGTCCCAGATTGGAAAAACGTGGTCCAAAACTGGACAATACCACTTTGTCTACATCTTCCGGATCACAGACATCATTTCCAATAAGCGCCAGGGCCTCACGATTCATAGCATGCATTATCCTGTTGCCAATAAATCCAAGAATCTCCTTGCGTATTAAAATAGGTTCGGTTCCAAGCGTTTTCAAAATTTCCATTGTTGTATCAATTACCTTTTTTGAAGTGCAGGGACTTCCACACACCTCCACAAGAGGAGCCACAATAAGCAGGATTCCAGAAATGTAAGCTACAAGCAATCTTTCTTTATGTTTCAACCTAAAGAGAAAGTGCAGAAGGCAGTAATGTTGAAGTGGTGGAAGCAAAAATGGTATTTATTGAACACAGCTCTTCGAGTTTTGCAAACATATGCTGTTTCAGTTCCAACTGTTCTGGAATAGCCTCCACAATAAGATGTGAATCTCTGGCTGCATCTTCAAGATCGTTTGTGACTTTTATCCGGGAGTTTACTTCATCGGCTTGTAAATTTTCCATAAAACCTTCCGCACCATATCGTCAACATTCCTCTTAATATTATGAATTCCATTTTTCGTGTCTCTTTCTTTTGGTCCCCACATGGTTACAGAATAATTCTCACGTGCAAATAGTAAGGCGATGCCCGGCCCCATGTTTCCTGTACCTAATACTAAAACATTTTTAATACTGTCTGATTTCATCATGTTTATGAACTTGTCTAATGTTAAGATGTAGTTTTCGTATGCTTAATCGTACATATGGTAGTGGGAGAGGAGGGCGAGTAAATTAATCATTCACTTCCTACTCTATTGGTTACATCTTTTTACGGCTGATGAAAACTCACCGAAACAAACTCCAGTACTTCCGGCAATGAAGCACGCCAGTACGTCCAGTTATGCCCCCCATCACGGATCCTGAATTCGTGAGGAATATCTTTCTTGCACATAGCCATATGTACAAGAGAATTATATTCATATTTATCAATATCATCATCACCACAATCGATATACCAACTGACAGCTTTTATCTGATCTTCAGGCATATTTTCAATCAGGTCTAAAACACTGTAACGCTTGAAATATGATTTCAACTCAGCATTTGTAACGGCTTCAACTCCCTGCAGTAACCAGTAATTCTCAAATTCCTCAATATTTCTCGTTCCCGTGGGTGCGCTAAGAGGACATGCAGCTGAAAACAATTCAGGATGATGAAGTGCATAAATGAAAGTACCTTCTCCTCCCATTGATAATCCTGCTATTGCACGGTATATTTTATCTGCTTTTATAGGATAGGTCTTTTCAATAAATGGTATAAATTCCTGGAAGAAAAAATCCTCATACAGCCATTCTCCCTTTATATCATTTACATAGCCGCATTCCCCTGTATTCGCATCAGGCATTACAATGATCATGGAAGTTGCAGCTCCGGATATTATGGCTTTATCTGCAATGGTTAATACTTCACCGAATTGCACCCATCCTGTCTGATCATCACCCATTCCATGTAACAGATACAGCACAGGGTAAGTGCGTTGGGATGTCTCGTAATCGGGAGGAAGATATATTGCATATTTTCTGTCCATGTTTAATAATTTACTATGCATTGAAAGGTTATCTGAAACCTTCCCTGTCTGGGCAATCAACGCAGATGAACATGTTAAAATGAAGAATAATGATAAAAGTTTTTTCATTATATATTATTTATCCAATTGTATAGATCAATTCTTATGGTCACGAATATTTGGTATTATAATTAAGAGCATTACAAATGTTAGTCTATGTATTTCAAGTCAGAAGATTTTTAATTGACAAAGCCTGGAATTATGCTTGCTTATTTCATTCTTTAACTGGCGGATTATCAATAATGTAACCAATATAACAATCTACATCTGCCTGTCTCCGCTTTCAGATGAATCCCAGCACAATAAACGTCCGTTACGGCTTGGTCGTACATGTTCGTCAACACGGAAAAAACTAGCCGGGGCTGTATTCAACTGCTTTGCAATGGGTATGTATGTAGCAGTAGGTATATGGAATAGAAATACGTACTGATAATTTTTTGTGATACTTCTCGGATAACAGTCACCTACAATCCAATCTGATCCGATATAGGTTGGATCGGGATTTAATGTATTCATAGATTCTTTTGGATCACCAGGTAGTTGATATTTTGCCCCGCTCCCGTCATCCTTGACAGTAAACCAGCCTTTTCCTTCAACCAATGTTGTGTCATCAAGCCAGCCATAATGGCTGGGGCTTGGGTCCCTATACATAAAACGGAAATTATTCCCATCAGAATCCATTGTATATCCACTTGGCTCTATATTATTATTTTCAACTTTCCAGTAACTTATCAGACGTGAACCGTTTTTGTTCCAATCCGCACGGAAGAGATATAGATTACCCCATCCCGGGTTCCATTCTCCCGGGGTAATAATCTTTGCCATCTCGTTAAAGTTCTTTATCAACCTTGATTCACCAGTTATCATATCCATAATCCATAAACCTGTCTCTTTAGGGATATTATCGGCTCTATAGGGATCTGGAATCCCTACATAATTACAACCACCCCAGAACATTCTATTAAAATCCTGTGATGTAGCTTTAGAACCATCGGTAGATACATGATAAACAGGACGTGGCAGTGTGCGCATTTTACCTGTTTTAAAATTATAAACTCTGGCGATGAAATGAGTATTAACTTCATTACGGTCATTCCAGACAATCTCATCTGAGTTGGGACGCCACTGTAGGCGGCAGCCTTGTTGCCAATTCCAGGCGGTAGTTGTACCTATTTTAGTCCAGCGGTTTTTTTTCTTCAAATCAAAATAACCAATATCCGCTACATCATCTTTTGTAACTTCACGATTTTTAAAATAAACTTTCATTGCCAGGACATACCGGTTAGTTTTATCAAATTGCTCAATGCCGAAGAACCAGAACCCCGTATACCCCTTAGTCTTATTAATCATTTTAAAATCAGCATATTTTGAATTTTCCGCTGCTATAAGTTCATCGATACTTGAATACATCGAATAGGACTGGCTGAAAACTTGAGGGAACCATGCCAGGTTTAGTAAGGCAATTATTGCCAGAGATTTATAGAATTTTTTCATTTGAATTTTTTTAACGATTCTGTTTCAGAATTTCATCAGTGGATGTTTATCTTTTGTTTGCTTTTTTCTCATTTCTATTACATTTCGCTTATAACCGAGAAAAGAAGTTCTCCATAAATAGAGAACTTCTTTTTTACCCTAACCAACCAAAATCTAAGAAATCTCTTTTGTCTGTGATTTTTATTCATAATCACTTTGAAGAGTATGCATTTTGTTCACCATGGTCTTGTAATCAGATGAATAAAGTATATTGGCTACCATCCTTTATACCACTTGTAATTATTTTATACCTGCAAAAACTTTCTAAAATCATTCTATTTATTGTAATCTTTGAAAAAAGTTACCATTTTTTATTAAGTCCAATATGTAGTAATATCCTTGAGTTATTGGTTACACCTATCACAATAAAAAAGCTGGCCATTAAAAAAATCAATATTATTTACACATGAAAAGAAGAGATTTTATTAAAACAACAACTGTCGGGGGAGCCTATGCTGTTGTAGGCCCGGCAATTCTGGGAGATATAATGCAATCAAACGAAGCGACCTGGGCTAATGGTCCTTTACGTTGGGCTCAACTGGCATTCGTGGAGAATGATCCAGGGCGCTGCGATCCGGATTACTGGCTTGACTACTTTAAAAAGATACATGTTGAAGGTGCATTGCTGAGCGCCGGAGGTGTAGTCGCTTTCTATCCTACAAATGTACCTCTTCATCACAGAAGCGATTTCCTGGGCAATTCTGACCTGCTGGGTTACATGATAGAAGGATGCCATAAACAGAATATAACGGTATGCGTCCGCACTGACCCGCACGCTGCAAGACAGAATGTCTATGATGCCCATCCGGATTGGATCGCTGTTACAGCTGACGGACAGAAACGCCGCCACTGGGCAAATCCCGATCTTTGGGTGACCTGTGGCCTGGGTCCGTATAATTTTGACTTCATGACCCAGGTTCATAAAGAGATAATGCAGATGTATAAGCCTGAAGGTATATTCTCAAACCGCTGGAGCGGCAGTGGTACCTGTTACTGTGAGCACTGTGTAAAGAATTTTAAGGAATTTTCAGGGGGGATGGAGATACCCAGGGGAAGCGGAGCCAGGCCCGGCGGTGCGCCAGGTGCGGGAAACGCAGCAGGATCGGGATCTCAGACAGCCGAATCGGCCGCTGCTGCGGAAAAGTACAGGGAATGGAATGTCGCACGTCTGAAAGATTTATGGTTTTTATGGGATGCTGAAATACGTAAAATAAAGCCCACAGCAAGGTTTATACCAAATGGATTCCCCGACAGAAAAATAATTGGTCAGTATTCAGATATTTTCTTTGTCGACAGACAGGGAAGGTCTGGTGCGATCCCTCCATGGAACAGCGGAAGGGGTGCAAAAGAGCTGAGGGCTGGTGGAATGGCAATGAAGCCCCTCATTCATATTTTCAGTGTTGGACTGGAAGACTCGCCCAGATGGAAAGACTCCGTAAATACTGATGCTGAATTGAAGATCTGGGCTGCCGGAGGCATTGCAAATGGCATGCTTCCATGCTTTGTCAAGTTCAATGCAACCCCTATTGATAAACGTTGGTTTAAGACCATGGAAAAAGTATACGAAGGCCATTACAAAAGTGCGCGCTACCTTAGGAATATAGCTCCTGTGGCAAGGGTTGCTGTTATTATTTCCGAGCAGACCAGGGGTGTTGTACCACAAACCGGGGCTAAGCCCTGGCAGCAGGACAGCGGATTCCATCTGCAGGGCATGTACCATTCACTGATAGAGGGCCATGTGTCATTTGAAATGCTGAATGCCGATGTTCTGGATGCCGAACACCTGAAGCCGTTCAAATTACTGATTCTGACCAATATCACCAGGCTATCCGACAAGCAATGTGATCAGATCAGGGAGTTTGTAAGGGGAGGAGGGAGCCTGCTGGCTACATTTGAAACTTCGCTGTACGATGAGACCGGAGCACCGCGTAAAGACTTCGGATTGAGCGACCTGTTCGGGGTTTCATTCGATAATGGGGTTGAAGGTCCGATGCAGAACAGCTATCTGCGGTTAAGGAATGATCCTGTGACAAAGAAATTCCATCCGGTTCTCGAAGGACTTGAAGACGCTGTCAGAATGATTAACGGTAGATTCAGAATAAAGGTTAAGCCTAATATCGATTTTCCGGGTCCGGTCACACTTATTCCCACTTACCCTGACCTGCCCATGGAAGATGTCTATTCACGAATCCCTGACACAGATATCAGAGAACTTTATCTGCGGGAGCTGGGGAAATCGCGCATTGCTTATATTCCGTGGGATATTGACAGGTCCTTCTGGCAATATATGGCCCTGGATCACGGTAAATTGCTTAACAACACCATAAACTGGGTACTGAATGAAGAGCCTGTCGTAACGGTAAAGGGATACGGATTGATCGAGACAACTGTCTGGCGTCAGAAAGACTCAATGGCAGTACATCTTGTGAACATGACAAATCCGATGATGATGAAAGGGCCTTTCAGGGAATTGATACCTGTGGATGCAGAAGTAAGTGTCAAAATTCCAGATAATCTGAAACTGACAGGAGTACACTTGCCAATGAGAACTGTCGATCCCAAATATACCCTGAAGGATGGAAGGGTGGTGCTGAAAGTTGATCAGATTTTTGATCATGAGATAATCGGTCTGGATTTAGCGTAATTCAATAATAAGATTATGAAGATTAAGCTGTTATTAGTAGCAGGTTGCCTCTCATTGTATCTGAGCTCCTGTAATCAGCCATCCCCGGATTCTTTCGATTCCCTGGATCCGGGAAGCTATGATGGAACATGGTGGAACCGCACGCCTATAAGACTTGTTCAGACCAACTTCCCGGAAGTTTATGCTTCAATGGATGTGGATGCTTACGTTCAGTCGGTAGTAGATGCTTCTGCAAATACTGTCCTGTTTAACACCGGAGGAATTGTTGCCAACTACCAGACAAAACTACCTTTTGAATGGAAGAATCCATACATGAAGGAAAGAGATTTTGTTGGTGAACTGATAGAGAAATTGCATAAAAAAGGGATAAAATTTATAGCGCGTTTCGATTTCAGCAAGGTTGATCCCACCATTGCCGCTCAAAAACCTGAATGGCTATATGTGGGGACAAACGGGAAGAATCTGGAGTTCAACAGAACGGTTGCTGCCTGTATTAACGGGGGGTATTACCAGGAATATGCATTTGAGATCCTGAAAGAGGTGATCAACAATTATCAGATTGATGGAATCTTTTTCAACATGATGGGATACACAGGCGCATCCTATGATGGCACCAGTTATGGCATCTGCCAGTGTGAGAAATGCAAAAAACGGTTTATGGCCGCAACAGGGTTAAAGCTTCCTGCCGGCAACAATGATCCTGCAATGAGGGAATACAGGCGATTCCAGCAGGAAACATCAAATGAATTATATACGAAGGTTACAGGATTTATTAAAGAGCAGAATCCTGATCTTGTCATTTATAATTACAATGATGTAGGCACTTCCTGGATCGCTTCTGAATCGGGTGCATCGATGAGGGAGGGGGTCGATAATATTTACCATGCAACAAACAATGTTAAAAGGACTCTTGGTTCTTACAAAGACAGGACGCCGGTTAATCTCATTATGGGATTCCAGGCTATCGGGTACCGCAATATCATGAGTTCACCGAACCTGCTTAGAACCTGGTGGCTTGAAGATATGCTGCACGGAGCGCCTGTTGGTTTTGTAGTTGTCGGAACTCTTGTGCATTATGAAGACCGGCTGTTTATTCCCATCGTCAATGAACTGTTCAGATTCCATAAAACTAACGAAAAACTATTTACAAATGTTCAGTCTGTAAATAACATAGCTCTTATACAGGGCCAGGGAGGAGAATATCAGGGTATGATGAAATTACTTTCCGAAGAGCATATTATGTACGACGTGATCATCCCTTCCCTGTTGGGAAGTGACAGAACACCACGCAAACTGGAAGAGTATGATGCACTGATCCTGGGGGATATTACGAATATGAGTGATGATCTTGTCGCACTGCTCGATGATTATGTTCAGAATGGTGGTAAATTACTTGTGACCGGAGGAACGTCAACAAATGATGGCAGAGCACCCGGGTTCAGGTCTCCCGACGCTGAATTCCCCGGTTCACCGCCAGCCAATGCCGGTAATCAGGTACAGATAAGTAAAATCAATCTTAAGTCTCTGGGTGTTGAACCGGAATGTGAGGTTTTTCCTCAGGCTGAAGCCACCTATCTCAAAGTATCTGAAAGTGATAAGCAGGCTCTCGGACAAAAAGAGTTTGAAGACTTTACTCTTATGATGATGAATTCAAGATTTCTGAAATGTAAGGTCAGGGAGAATGCCATTGGGTATCTGAGACTACTTCCAAGTAACATGTATGGTCCGGCTGAAAAAACATACTATTCTGAGGATGAAATAACCAATTTTCCGGGAGCAATTTTAAATGATTATGGCAAAGGGAAAACGGTCTTTATCCCATGGATGTTAGGATCTGAATATAATTTAAAGGGTAACTACGCTCAAAGGGCATTATTCTTAAGCTCATTAAACAAACTCCTTGAGGTTGAAAGTGCGATAGAGACCGATGCATCCCCATTAATAGAAATGACGCATCTGGCAAATCTGAATGGCGCATTCGAATGGGTAGGAATGATAAACCATTCCGGATTTTTGGGAAATTCGATACGTGAGCCGGTCACTATTAATAATACAACGGTTCGTCTTAAGCCTCTGAAACCGGTAGCAGAAGTCAGACTTTTAAGGGCAGGAAAAAGTATCAGTTTTTCTCAAAGCGGAGGATGGATTGAGTATATTGTTCCTGAAATTGGAGATTTCGAAATGGCTCTGTGCATTTATAAATGAAAATCCGATGAGATAACTTAACCATAAACAATCTAAAATGAACTTACTATGAACTGGACACAGGTTATTGATCCACTGAAAAGCATCGGGTTATCGGCTCTGGTTGCTGCTGTGCCGATCTTCTTTATCTTTTGGGCCCTGGTTATCAAGAAAATGAAAGGTTATAAGGCAAGCTTATTCACCCTGCTGGTAGCCGTATTGCTGGCAATCATATTATATGGTATGCCTTTAAAGCTTGTTGTTTCGTCGACCATTCACGGAGCTTTATACGGATTTTTTCCAATTTGCTGGGTCATCATAGGAGCTGTCTTTTTATACAATGTTACAGTTAAGAGTGGTCAGTTCGAAATAATCAAGAATTTTATGGCCTCAATTACCTCTGACAGGAGGCTGCAGGCGCTTCTGGTTGCCTTCTCGTTCGGCGCTTTTCTGGAGGGTGCAGCCGGTATGGGAGCCCCTGTTGCAATTACTGCAGCTATGCTGGTCGGACTTGGGATTCAACCCTCTGTACGCCGCCGGTATCTGTCTTGTTGCCAATACGGTACCTGTAGCTTTTGGCTCGGTCGGAATTCCGGTCATAGCAGCGGCTCAGGTCTCAGGACTCCCGGAAATGGCTGTTTCGCAGATGGTAGGCAGAACACTTCCAATACTGGCACTGATCGTGCCCTTTTATATTGTCATATTAATGTCAGGTTTTAAGCGCTCATTTGAGGTTGTTCCTGCCATCCTTGTATCAGGGGTTGTATTTGCTGTTATCCAGTTCGTCACCTCTAATTTTATTAACCCGATGTTACCCGGAATACTGGCAGGACTTGGTTCAATAGTCTGTTTGGTGATCTTCCTGAAATACTGGAAGCCTAAATCCACCTGGCGCTTCAAAGAAGAGTCACAACAGACCATTGAAACAGAACTTAAGTATACATCCGGACAAATTATCAGGGCATGGTCTCCCTACATCATAATGACCCTTATGATTATAGCCTGGGGTATGCAGCCTGTTAAAGAAGCCCTCAATTCAATAGGACAGATTAAATTTTTTGTTCCCGGTTTGAAGGATGCGATAATCAGACCCGACGGAAGCGGATTTCTGGAGATCAAACCCTTTGATTTTAATATTTTGTCTGCAGCCGGCACCGCTACTATATTATCGGCACTGCTGTCTTTGCCGCTGATCGGGATGAGTTTTAAGAATGGCGTGAAAACTTTCGTTGGCACATTAAATCAGCTCAAATACCCGATACTCGTTATTACTTCAATAGTTGGATTTGCGTTTGTCGAGAACTACTCCGGTATGTCGATCAGCATGGCTATGGCACTGGCCAGCACGGGAGTACTCTTCCCCTTCTTTTCACCTGTTCTCGGATGGCTCGGTGTTTTCCTGACAGGATCCGACACCTCGTCAAATGCTTTATTCAGTAAACTTCAGTACACCACAGCCGATTCAATTGGTGTTGATCCTGTATTAACCGTGGGCGCTAATGCCTCAGGTGGTGTCACAGGGAAAATGATATCACCGCAGTCACTGGCGGTCGGAGCTGCGGCTGTCGGCCTTGTGGGAAGGGAATCAGAACTCTTTCGTTTTACGCTCAAGCATAGTTTTATAATGCTTGCGATAATAAGTGTTATTACGGTTATTCAGGCGTACCTTGCTTCATGGATGATTCCGAAGTATGAGATGATTGAGAAAACCGCTGCCAAAGCTGTTTCTAATGTCTCAACTGGTTTCTTATACCTTCTTGTTTTGTTCGGAATTGTTGTGATCGTCTCTTTGATAATTTTACTGCTTAACAGGAAAAAAGAAAAAGTAATGTTTACCCCGGAATAGGGAGGATCAGAGATCCTTAAACCAAGACAGGCGGGTTATGAAAAAATTGGCAATCCGGCTATGTGATATAATTAAAATATTAATATGATATTGATATAATATCATTATAATATATAGCCTTTAGGTGGTGAGTTAGTAGTAATAACCTAAAATTATGAGTAAATTTAAAATCAAACACAGTGAAATGCCTGATTCAAGTCGCAATTCAGATAAAAGCCGGAGATCTTTTCTGAAAAAAGCTACTGCAGCGTCAGTGGGTCTGGCTGGAATGAATTTAGTAACATTTGCAATGGATAAGCCCGCAAACCAAAGAAATCCTGAAGCCGAAATCCCCTGGTACAGGAGAGTAACACGCTGGGGACAGATCAACATTACTCTGGACACTGCTTCAAATTTCGACATTGCCTGGTGGCGGAATTTCTGGAAAAAAACTGAGACTCAAGGAATTATCCTGAATGCTGGAGGTATCTATGCATACTATCCTACCAGGGTGCCAAATCACTATCGCGCACCTTTACTCGGAGAAAATGATCTTTTTGGAGACCTGTGCAAGGCGGCTCATCAGGATGGCCTGGTGGTATTTGCCCGCATGGATTCAGGCAGTGTGGTTCAACAATACTATAATGTACGTCCGGACTGGATTGCTCTTGATTCGGAAGGCAAACCATATTCCAGCGGCGACCGTTATATAACCTGCGTCAACAGCCCGTATTACAACGAACATATTCCTGCTATTCTGACCGAGATCGCAACTACATATCATCCGGAGGGATTTACAGATAACAGCTGGGCAGGGTTAGGCATAAACAGCCCATGTTTCTGTGAAAACTGCAAAAGAATTTTCCGTGAAAAAACAGGTAAAGAGATCCCACGGACAAGGAATTGGAACGATCCGGTCTTTCGGGAATGGATTGCCTGGAATTATGCAAGGAGATCAGAACTCTGGGACTTAAATACCCGCACGACAAAGGCAGCAGGGGGTCCGAACTGTACGTGGTCCGGTATGAACAGCGGCACCGTAATTAAATCGGGAGATTTTCGTGATTTAAAAGAGCTATGCGACCGGGCCGATATTATTATGCTTGATCACCAGTCGAGAAGGAATGATGCAGGCTTTCAGCAGAATGCAGAAGCGGGAAAATACATTCATGGTCTGCTCGGCTGGGATAAAATTGCTCCTGAAAGCATGGCGATTTATAGTCCACGCTTAACAAGCAAACCAGCCGAGGAAGCTCAGATGTGGATGCTGGCAGGTATGGCGGGAGGTATAGCCCCCTGGTGGCACACAGTCAGTGGTTATCATGAAGATCGCCGCAGGTACGATACTGTGCCTCCTGTTTACCTCTGGCATAAGGAAAATGAAGAATATCTTTACAACCGTACTCCGGTTGCGACTGTAGGGGTAGTGTGGTCGCAGGCCAATTCAGATTTCTTTGGTCGCGATGAAACCGGTCAGAAGGTTGAACTCCCATGGCGTGGAATTATGCAGGCACTTGTTCGTGCCAGGATTCCATTTATCCCTGTAAATGCAGATCATATCGACCGGGAGGCGGGACAATTATCATCATTGATATTGCCAAATTTTGGTGCAATGACGGATGATCAGGTTGCAAGTGTAAGGCGGTTCGTCGATGCCGGCGGAGGTCTGTTTGCAACAGGTGAAAGCAGTCTGTATGACAGATATGGTGATTCCCGAAAGGATTATGCCCTTGGCGCACTTTTCGGCGCACATGTATCAGGACAACGCAGACCGGCTCCGGGAGAAACCGGCAGACAGATGGGAGGAGGCAGCAATTACCACACTCACCTGCGTCTGACTCCTGAATTAGGCAAAATAACCGATGGTCCGAAGAACGGTACTGAGCCACCGGTCACTGGGACGCGTCACCCCGTTTTTAAAGGGTTCGATAAAACTGATATCATTCCCTTTGGAGGTATGCTTGAGTCAGTCAATACTGACCCCGGAGCACAGGTTCTCCTTACTTTTATCCCGGTTTGTCCCACAATGCCGCCTGAAGATGCATGGATGAGGGTTAAGAAAACGGATATCCAGGGTCTGATACTGAACTCTAATTCCAAAGGCAGTCGCATCGCTTTTATGCCCGCCGATATAGACAGTCAGTTTGCCCGTAATAACTACTCCGATCACGGGGACCTGCTGGCAAACATTATCCGCTGGACGTCAAGAGACAATATCCCGCTTGAAATTGAGGGCGCTGGTCTGGTTGACTGCAACCTTTATCACCAGCCTGGAAGGATGATCCTGCATATCATGAATCTAATCAGTGCAGGAACATGGCGTGGACAGGTTGACGAATATATCCCTATCGGACCTTTAACTGTCAGGGTTAAGCTGGCAGACGATGTGCCGGGAAAGAACATCAGAATGATTGTTTCGGGACAGAAGGCAATTTCTGCTGTAAAAAACGGTTGGTGCCAGTTCAGGATCAATTCAATTTTAAACCATGAAGTTGTAGTATTAAGCTAAATATATAATCCGTATTCGCTCAATAATTAATAAGATGATAAAAGAATTAAATCCAAAGACCCGGGTGCTGATGGGGCCAGGCCCGAGTGATGTGCACCCGCGGGTTCTTAAAGCAATGGCAACACCATTGATCGGACATCTCGATCCCCAATTCATACAGATCATGGATGAGGTAAAGGAGATGACCAGAGAGTTGTTTCAGACCGAAAACCAGATTACATCGGTAATATCGGCAACAGGAAGCGCCGGCATGGAAACATGTCTGGTGAATCTTCTTGAAAGAGGCGACGAAGCAATAGTATGTGTGAGTGGTGTTTTCGGAAACCGAATGTGCGATATCGTTGAACGCTGCGGGGCAAAGCTGATCCGGGTTGATGCGCCATGGGGTAAACCCATTGAACCTGTACAGGTAAAAGAGGCGCTGGAAAAATCAAATCCAAAACTTGTAGCCATCGTGCATGCAGAAACATCCACCGGAGTACTTCAGCCTCTGGAAGAGATCAGCAAACTGGTTCATGAGGCGGGACCGTTGTTTCTTGTTGATACTGTTACTTCGTTGGCAGGAACGCCTGTAAAAGTTGATGAATGGGGCATCGATGCGGTCTATAGCGGATCGCAGAAGTGTATTTCAGCACCTCCCGGACTCTCACCCGTATCATTTAGTCCTGGTGCTTTGCAGATAATGGATTCAAGAAAGACCAAAGTGCAAAGCTGGTACCTCGATATGTCAATGATACGTAATTACTGGACAGGAGCAAAACGGGCATATCACCATACTGGACCCATATCGATGATCTATTCAATTCATGAGGCTTTGAGGATTGTCTTTGAGGAAGGACTGGAAAAAAGATTTGAACGTCATCTGAGTAACCATCGGATATTAAGGGACGGACTTGAAGCTATGGGATTCGAATTTGTCGTAGCGCGTGAATATCGGCTGCCAATGTTAAATTCAATCAGGATCCCGGCAGGATACGACGATGCTACCGTCCGTGGCAGACTTCTTAACGAGTACAATATTGAAATCGGTGCCGGGCTCGGTGAATTTGCGGGGAAGGTGTGGCGTATAGGGCTTATGGGTGAGAGTTGCACCCGGAATCATATAAACATGGTATTATCTGCTTTAAAAGAAATAATGCAATGAAGGTTAAAGATGCCAAATATGAAAAAGTTAAAAATCAATCGGAGAAGGAGTCTTCGAACCGCTCGGCCCTCCACCGGGCAATTTTTTAACGGTCAGCCCCCTAAAGGGACCCTAACATGCTAAAAAGGCAGGAACTTCAAATTTAATAACTCTCTGGAAATAATTTCGATACAAAAAGAGCTATATAATAGACGTTAAGTAATCTTGCGGTTCTTTACTTTTGATTTTTTCTTAGCGACTTTGCGCCTTTGCGAGAAAATCTATCAATAATTTCACGCAAAGTCCTTCACCTATGCAGATTAATAGGAACATCAAAATTGATAACTTCATAAAATGAGAATCCTTAAATCCTTTAACCACTGAGTTACACAGAGTTTCACAGAGTAATACACTGAGCTTCAAAACAGTGTAACTCCGTTTTTACTCCTTTAACTCCGTGGTTCAAAAACTAATTTTCAGAATCCATTCCAGACTTGGCCCCAATCTCAGCTGTTAAAGGATTTTAGTTATTTGAGACAGCCATATAATACCAGATGAATCAAATCCATTTATTAATGTTGATCAATATTTAAACAAATTCAAGCCAGAATTGTCTTGTTTATAAGTTGAATTCCATCTGAACACAAGAAAACTTTAACGAAAGGAGAATTCCATGACAGAGGCAAATCCGCTTGCAGGAGGTCTGCTGACAATCCACCGGGTCATTACGCGCGGACTTGGGACATCCATTCAAAAGTGTGACGAATACCTCGGAAAACAAGGCATCCCATCTGGTGAAGCTGCCGGTTTCACCATGTATGTATCCACACTGAAGGCAGTTACACACTCACATCATTTAAGTGAAGATGACATAGCTTTTCCATATTTCAGGAGCCATATTGATGCGCCGTATGACCGTCTGAAGGATGACCATAAAAAGATCGCGAGCCTTCTTACCACACTCAGTCAGTATCTGCCGGAGATGTCATCCGGTGGAGTCGCAAACCTTCGAAGTGTGCTGAGCGAGATCGAAAGAATATGGTTACCCCACATCCGGATCGAGGAAGAGAATTTCACACCGGAAAAAGTGAAGGAGTTTTTAGGAACTAAAGAACAGATGGAGCTTACCGAAAGGTTGTCAAGACATGGTCGCGCCAATTCTGGTCCGGGACCACTTGTGCTCCCTTTTTTATTCTATAATCTTGAAGTAAGCGACCGTGAATCCTTTACCAGGCCTTTCCCCTGGATTGTAAAAAAGGTTCTTGTGCCCGTCATCTGGAAAAAGCAGTGGAAACCTATGAGTCAGTATCTGCTTTGACAAGATCCTCCGACTTCCAGTTCACATATTATGAAAAATTCCCAGCCACAGTGGGGAATTCTCCATTTATCCCTTAAAAGCAGATAATCGCCTGTTATAAAAATCAGAATTAAGTCGGATCCGATCTACGAAACTTTTTTTCCCATTCCCGGTATTTTTATTTACTTTTCATTTTCAATAAACAAATCACAGATCCAATGAAAAAAATATTCACTGTATCCCTGTTCATTTCAACATTTACCATCTTTGGTAGCCTTGTCAGCGCACAGCAAACGGGATTTGAATTCCCGTTTCAGAATATATCTCTTACCATTGAAGAAAGGGTTTCTGATCTCATTTCAAGAATGACTTTAAAAGAGAAGGCTGATCAGCTGCTTTATACTGCTCCTGCCATCCCGCGGCTTGGGATCCCTTCTTACAACTGGTGGAATGAAGCTCTCCATGGTGTTGCCAGGGCAGGTTATGCAACAGTTTTTCCGCAGTCGATAACAATTGCAAATTCATGGGATGAAGGACTGATGTATAATGTCGCAAATGCTATTTCTGATGAGGCAAGGGCAAAATACCATGAATTTCAAAGAAGAGGCAAAAGGGGAATTTACCAGGGATTGACCTTCTGGTCGCCGAACATAAATATTTTTCGTGATCCGAGGTGGGGAAGAGGCCATGAAACATATGGCGAAGATCCGTTTCTGACAGGCAGGATGGGATATCAGTTTGTGAAAGGTATGCAGGGAGATGATCCCAAATACCTCAAGACTGTTGCAACCGCCAAGCATTACGCTGTTCACTCGGGCCCTGAACCACTCAGGCACTCATTTAATGCAAAAGTAAGCGAGGTGGATCTCAGGGAGACCTATCTTCCGGCATTCAGGACCCTCATAGTAGATGCAGGCGCCTAGTCTGTCATGGGAGCTTACAACATGTTCCGGGACTTTCCATGCTGTGCTAATCCGGTGTTATACGGGATTTTGCGTAATGAATGGGGTTTTAAGGGTTATATAGTTTCGGATTGCTGGGCGATTTCCGACTTTTACAGGTTCACTGGGTTTGCAAAGGATGCTGCCGAGGCTGCAGCTCAGGCAGTTAAGGCCGGCACCGACCTGGAGTGCGGAGTAGATTACAAAAACCTTGTAACCGCATTTGAACGTGGACTTCTTACGGAAGCAGATATCGATTTAGCTGCAAAAAGAATATTCACCGCAAGGTTTAAGCTGGGGATGTTCGATCCGGATGTATATGTTCCCTATGCTCAGATCCCTTTCTTTGTAAATTGCTCGGATTACAATAATAGCCTGGCAAGGAACGCAGCCCAGGAATCCATAGTGCTGCTTAAGAATTCAATCAATACCCTTCCTCTTAAAAAGGATATCAGGACTCTTGCGGTAATCGGACCGAATGCGGATAATTTCGAATCACTGATCGGCAATTACAACGGAATTCCAAAAGATCCTGTTACAGTCCTTGAAGGAATTATCAATAAGGTGACTCCTGAAACAAAAGTAGTTTATGCTGAAGGCAGTGACCTGGCTGAAGGGGTTCATAATCTGACAGTTATTCCATCATGTTATCTTCAGACACCTGATGGTCACCAGGGTGCATATGGGGAATATTTTAACAACCGGGAGATGACCGGAGACCCCGCTTTTACAAGGATCGATGATCAGATCAATTTCTACTGGGAACACCTTTCACCACGGATCGATCTGCCTGATGATGATTTCGGGATCAGATGGACGACATATCTGATTCCCCCCGAAACCGGGACATATGCTCTCGGCAGCTGGGGATCGTCAGGATATGAGATCCTGCTTGATGGAAGAAGAATAATCTCGGAAAGGAATGAACATCATGCTTTCACAAGGAGTATAGTGTTGATCTGGAAGCCGGTAAGAAATACAAAATTGAAGTTCTGTATAAGAACTATGCAGGTGATGCTGATATGAAACTACTCTGGGCACGTCCGCGGACGGATATAACCCGGCAGGCAATTGAGGCTGCCAAGGAGGCTGATGCAGTCATTCTTGTTCTTGGATTATCACAGCGTCTGGAGGGTGAAGAAATGAGTATAAAAATTGATGGTTTTCTTGGAGGTGACCGTACAAATCTTAATCTTCCGGCGATTCAGGAAAATCTTCTCAATGTTGTTGCCGCCACAGGGAAACCGTTAATTGTTGTACTGATGAACGGAGGTGCTCTCTCTGTTAACAATGCGCAGGAGAAGGCATCTGCTGTCTTACTTGCAGGCTACCCGGGCCAGCAGGGAGGAAATGCTGTTGCAGATGTTCTTTTCGGCGATTTTAATCCTGCAGGCAGGCTGCCTGTAACATATTATAAATCGATCGATCAGCTGCCTGCATTCGAAGACTATAATATGCAGGGAAAGACATACAGGTATTTCACTCAGGAGCCTTTATATCCTTTTGGGTATGGACTGAGCTATACAACTTTCAGCTACAGCAGTCTGGTGTTGCCTGAAAAGGTAGCAGCAGGAGAGAGAATTCCTGTTAAAGTCACAGTTACCAACACCGGAAAGGTTGCAGGCGACGAGGTCGTCCAGCTGTATCTTAATGATGAAAAGGCAACAACACCCAGACCGGTTCGTCAGCTTGAAGGATTTTTAAGGATAAATCTCAAACCCGGCGAAAGCAAGGTGGTTGAGTTTATGCTTGAACCGAGGCAGTTATCAATTATCAATAATAAAGATAAAAGAGTCATTGAACCTGGTTACTTCACCATTTCAGTCGGGGGTAAACAACCCGGTTTCAAGGGATATCTTGACCCTCAGTTCACTCAGGTCCTGACCGGAAGGATCAGGTTAACGGGGAAGGAAGTCTCATTTCCAAATTAACCATTTCTGTGGTTCTCTGTGCCTTCCCTGCCTGCCGGTAGGCAGGTCTGTGGATCTCGGTGTAACAAATAGAAATTCAAGTTATTACACAGAGGTACACTGAGGCTGGCACAGAGGTCCACAGAAATAAGCCTATTTTCTGATAAATCTGTACACCTTTACTGAATGAGGAGGCAGATCGACATACATCGAGGTTTCTCCTAATGTCAGATCTTTATGTTCCCACAGTTCTCTTACATTATAATTTGCAAGTGTAAGAGGTGTCATTCTGGGCTGACCACCTGGTCCTGCGCCTCCGGGTGCTCCCTGTGCCCGTGCTGCTGCACCCTGAGCTCCCTGGGTCCTTTGTCCGGCCTGTGCCGCGGCTGTCGCATTTCTGCCCGCCGCACCCGCTGCTCCCGGAGCTCCCGGTGCTCCCGGTGGTGGCGGACCTCCGGCCGGAGGAAATCCACCAGGTCCGCGTCCGAAAGTTCTTATCTGTGCGAGAAGTGAGAAGTCCACGAGCACTGATTTCTTCTCATCGCTTTTATTCAGAAGACAGACTGCTTTTTCGTTGTTACTGAGGGCTTTAACCCAGATCTGATAATCACCGTTATCCCTGTAGCATGTGGCCTGGCGTCCCAGTGTATCCTGGTTAACGGCTATAAGTTCCTTGTTCATAAGGATTTCCTTTGATTTCAGGTGTCATTTTCTGCAGGTCATTGCCTGCCATGAGAGGAGATGCAAGCATGCACCACAATGAAAAATGAGTCTTATATTCTTCATTTGTCATACCGCCGTTACCAACTTCAAGCATGTCAGGATCATTCCATTTTCCCGGACCGGCATATCGGGACAGGTCTTTCTGCCTGCTGAAGATATCAATCATGCTGTTCCAGTTGTCGCTGATATCACCTGTGGTCCTCCAGAGATGCCCTACATCACCGGCCCATTCCCATGGCTTACTTGAGCCCCATTCGCAAATGCTGAATACTATTGGTCTTCCCGCAGTAAAGAGTGCGTCCCTCATATTGGTATATGAGGATTTGGCATCCTGGGAGCCGGAACCGCACCAGTCGTATTTTAAATAGTCAACCCCGTATTTTGCATAGGTCCGGGCATCCTGGTATTCATGGCCGAAGCCGCCCGGGCGTCTCTGGCAGGTAACTGTGCCGGCACTGGAATAGATTCCAAACTTGAGACCCTTGGAGTGAACATAGTCAGCAACATATTTCATGCCATGGGGGAACCGCTCCTTGTCAGCAACAATTTCACCGTTCTCGTCGCGCGAGATCTGCCAGCAGTCGTCAATTACGATATAATTGTAGCCGGCATCCTTCATCCCGCTGCTGACCATTTCATCAGCCATTTGAATAATCAGTCCTTCACTTACATTACATCCAAACTTGTTCCAGCTGTTCCAACCCATGGGTGGGGTTTTGGCTAACTTGTCAAACTTCTGCGCATTTACACTAATAAAAATAAATGCAGCCACAAATAATAAAAGGTACTTTTTCATAGATTTTTTAAGATTAATAACAACGAATTGGTGATTTGATGTGATAGGTTTGATTATTAGACATCAGTCACAACAAATTTATTTCTTTATTCAGTCATTTTTTAATTGTTGTCCATTTTTAATTATGACATGCAGAAAGGAAATACATTTCGCCCAAAGAATTTAAAAACTTACACAGAGATCCACAGAGTTACGCCCCCAACCCCCACCACAAGTCTACCCTGCAGGCTGGCCCCTTCGTTAAAATTGCCCACCGGGCAATTTTTTATCGCTCGGTCCCCTAAAGGGGGCTATACTTTAAGTCCCCTTTAGGGGATTTAGGGGCCGAATTCTCTGTGACTTTCAAACAGGTACAAATGACCAAATATATTGAAATGTCTTACTGTTGTTGTTTCAATTGTTTAATTACTTTTGCTGATATCCCAATAAATTAATATGAAGGCAGAAAACCATCTTCTTCAAAAAAGGGTTAACCTTTTCGACGGCATTGCATTAGTGTCAGGTGCAATGATCGGCTCAGGAATTTTTATTGTAAGTGCCGATATTGCCAGAAATGTTGGTTCTCCCGGATGGCTTATGGTTGTCTGGCTGATCTCCGGGGTGATAACAATTATAGGAGCGCTGAGCTACGGCGAACTAGCCTCGATGATGCCCCGTGTGGGAGGGCAGTATGTATATCTTAAGGAAGCATACCATCCCCTTATCGGTTTTCTTTTCGGATGGACAACCTTTCTGGTCATTCAATGCGGATCGATTGCTGCCGTTGCTGTTGCATTTGCGAAGTTCAGCGGGGTTCTTTTTCCCTGGATTTCTGATCAGAACATCCTGTTCCATATAGGACCCTTAAGGATCACAAGTACAATGATCATCGCCATTGCAATGATCTCATTCCTTACATGGCTGAATACAAGGGGTATAGTGACCGGCAAGACCGTCCAGAATATATTCTCATCTACAAAGGTGATTGCCCTCTTCGGATTTATCCTTATAGGATTTTTCGCTACCAAAGGGATAAACTCGTTTGAGATCAATAAGGATGTTTTCTGGCAGGCAAGCAAGATAGGAGAGGGGAACCAGATCATCCAGCTCGCAGGTTTCGCTCTAATTGCGGCAATCGGTACAGCGCTCGTCGGTTCACTTTTTGCATCTGATGCATGGTACAACGTGACATACATTTCCGGTGAGGTCATTAACCCTAAACGAAATGTCCCGTTGAGCCTCTTCTTCGGAACCCTTATAGTATCTGTTATTTACCTCCTTACAAATTTTGTATACATAATGATTCTACCTCTTTCCGGAACACCGGATGGAGCTGATGTCCTGGCAAAGGGAATTCAGTTCGCAACCGACGACAGGGTTGCAACATCCGCAATGAATGTGGTCTTTGGAGATTATGCAGCAATTATTATGGCAGTTTTCATAATGGTAAGTACCTTCGGATGTAACCATGGCTTAATACTGGCCGGCCCAAGGGTTTACTACGCCATGGCAAGGGATGGTCTTTTCTTCAGGAAGGTAGGTGAGATCAATAAAAAGGGAGTACCGGGATTTGCAATTGCTATTCAGGGTGTGTGGGCAGTGCTGCTTTGCTTGTCCGGAACCTACAGTAATCTTCTCGACTACGTTATATTTGCGGTTTTGATCTTCTTTACTCTTACTATACTTGCCATTTTTGTTCTCAGGGTTAAACGTCCGGACATCCCGAGGCCGTATAAAGCATTCGGCTACCCTGTGGTCCCCGCAATTTATGTTCTGACCACCACGTTCATAATGGTAATTCTCTTAATTTATAAACCAGCATATACATTTCCAGGGCTTGCAATTGTTCTTCTGGGCATCCCTGTTTTTTTCATATGGAAAAAATATTCTCAAAATCATGGTAACAGAGGAGTTCAGGAGGAAGAGGACGAAGAGTAATTATTTGCAATATCTTATCTTTCAGTGATTTAAAGATAGGTGATCAGGATTTCCTAATAACTATTATAACAATGTTTATGAAAACACACCTCATGCTATTGTTGCCTGCAATAGTCACTATTGCAAGCTGTACATCAAACACAGTCCCTAACGACGGAAGGGAATCCGGAATGATCGGGAATCCGTCGGCTGAAATAACTGAAGGTTCTGTTGTTAAGGGATGGACAAGCGAAGCCCGTGCCCGGTATGCTGTCCATTTTTACGATAATATCGCCCATAGCGGTACGAAAAGCCTTTTTATCCAGGCTGACAGGTTTACCAATGGCCGCTGGTCGACAAAGGTGCTCCTGAAGCCCTGGTCAAAATACAGGTTTAAAGGCTGGATCAGAACAGAAAACATTGTTACGGATAAGGGAAAAGGTGCCGGATTCAGGATGCTGGGCCTTGAGGTGGAACCTGTAGGATTCGTTGGGACAAACAACTGGAAACAGGTGACTTATGAGTTTGAATCCGGGAACGATGATTGTGTTACAATCGGCTGCGTGCTGGATATTGAAGGAAATGCAAAAGGACGTGCCTGGTTTGATGACATGAACATTGAACTGATCTCATCAGAGAAGATAAATACCAGCGTAACGGTAAATACCATGAACCGGTCTGAAAATATGCCTGTCTATATTTACGGTCAGTTCATTGAACATCTCGGACGATGCATTTACGGCGGAATCTGGGCGGAAATGATCATGGACCGTAAATTCTGGTATGTTCCCGGTATGAGGGAATCACCATGGAAAATCGATGGAGATAATGAACTTCTTTCAATGGATACAAGTAATCCTTACACCGGTTCACAAACTCCTGTGCTGGCGTCGGAAAAAGGTAAAAAGGCAATACTTGTGCAGGAAAACCTGGGATTAAAAGAAAATCTTGAATACACAGGACGGATAGTTCTTAAATCTTCAGGCGGTACAGATAAAGTTCTTGTGACTCTGAGCTGGAACGATCAAAAAAAGACAGTAGAACTAACCGGAATTACGAATAAATACACAACATACCAGCTTAAATTCATGTCTACAACGCTGGTTCACGATGCCATGTTAGCTGTTGAGCCTATAGGGGTCGGAAAACTCTGGGTAGGGACTGTTTCCCTTATGCCTTCAGATAATATCGAAGGTTTCAGAAGAGATGTCATCGCTCTTTTGCGCGAATTGAACGCACCTGTTTACCGTTGGCCGGGAGGCAATTTTGTCAGCGGTTATAACTGGCGTGATGGAATTGGCGAACGGGATAAGCGTCCGCCAAGAAAAAATCCTGCCTGGCAGGGCGTTGAGGCAAACGATGTCGGTATCCATGAGTTTATGAAGTTCTGTGAATTGCTTAACACTGAGCCATATATTGCTGTTAATGCCGGACTTGGGAATTCGGACGAAGCAATGGCTGAAGTTTTTTACACAAACGGAGGCCCGGATACTCAGATGGGGAAGTTAAGGGCTTCCAATGGCCATCCCGATCCATGGAAAGTTAAATGGTGGTCAATTGGGAATGAGATGTACGGAGACTGGCAGCTTGGCCATATGTCGACTGCGGACTTTGTAAAAAAGAACAATGAATTTGCTGACAGAATGCGGTCAGCTGACCCCTCTATCAAACTTATTGCGGTCGGCGATCTTGGCGACTGGGACAAAATGGTCCTTGCAAATTGTTCTGACAAAATGGATTACATAAGCGAGCATTTTTACAAACAGGACTATCATGGCGGAGGCTTGATGACGCATATAAACCAGATCCCTGATGCTATCAGGGAAAAAGCTGTTGCCCACAGGGAATACAGGCAGACAATTCCGTCGCTTACGGGGAAGGATATCCGTATCTGCATGGACGAATGGAACTACTGGTATGGTCCTCACATCTATGGAGAACTGGGTACCAGGTATTTTTACAGGGATGCTATGGGGATAGCGGCCGGACTGAACGAGTACTCAAAGAATTCCGATATAATATATATGGCCAACTATGCACAGACGGTTAACGTAATTGGCTGTATTAAAACAAATACAACACACTCGGTATTTGACGCAACTGGCCAGGTTCTGAAGCTTTACCGCAAGAAGTTTGGATACATCCCCGTTGAAATTACCGGTGAAACAAGGCCTCTTGATATCGGGGCAACACTTACTCCCGAAGGTGATACACTGACAATCTCAGTGGTTAATCCGACATGGGAACCAGTTGAATTTCCACTAAAGGTCATTGGAGGCAGCACGCTTCAGGAGGCAGAGATATGGAAGATAACTGCTCCTGATGATATGTCGACAAATGAGCCTGGAATGGATCCTGCAGTTGTAATTGAAGGTCCGGAAATCGTTAAATTCAATAGCAAACTTAAAGTAGGACCGGCAAGCATTTCAATTTTCCGGATTCCCTTAAAAGGTGAATGACGAGGTTGTACGACGCAAGGAATAGAAAGGGAGAAGGGGAGAGGGGGAGAGTGGGATGAGATTAATGGATATATTTTAAAAAGAATTATGTTTCCGAAGGCGTTTGAGGAGAGAATAAAAAAACAGGAATATATTGACCCGGAGGCGCTTCTGAATGCCCTGGAGCAGCCCTCACCCGTTAGCATCAGGGTCAATCCCGAAAAATGGCAAAAAATCCCGCTGAATTCCGGTATTGTCAGTTGGTGCAGAACAGGCTTTTATCTTCAATCAAGACCATCATATACTCTCGATCCCCTTTTCCATTCAGGATGTTATTACCCGCAGGAAGCATCAGGGATGTTTCTTGAACAGATATTTAAGCAGGTTGCCATTACCTCTGGTCAGCTTAGGATCCTCGATCTGTGCGCAGCTCCCGGAGGGAAGAGCACGCATCTCTCATCTCTTACCGGTCATAACGGTATTTTAGTTTCTAATGAAGTTATAAGGTCAAGAGCATCCGTCCTTTCAGAAAACATCTCAAGATGGGGAGCATCAAATACACTGGTCACACAGAATGATCCTTCGGATTTCAAAACTCTGGCTGGATTTTTCGACATTATTTTAGTTGACGCACCATGTTCTGGTGAGGGTATGTTCAGGGACAAGGTTGCGAGGGACGAATGGTCAGTTGAGAGTGCTGCCCATTGCTCTGACAGGCAAAAGAGAATACTGATGGATGTGTGGCCCGCCCTCAGGGAAAATGGAATCCTTATTTATAGTACCTGTACCTTTAATCCGGCTGAAAATGAGCATAACCTGAGATGGCTGCTTGACAGGCATCCGGCCGAATCAGTGCGACTGAACATCAGTGATTTTCAGGGTATTTCTGAAATTGAATACAAGGGTGTTACCGGCTACGGCTTCTTTCCGGATAAGATCAGGGGCGAAGGTCTGTTCTTTTCCGTTCTGAGGAAAGAAGGCGTATCAGCAAAAGTATTGAAAGTGAACCGCAATAAAGGCATAGCTAAAGCCGGTAAAGAAGAGCTGGTAAGAATATTATCCCTTGCAAGATTCCCGGAAGATCACCTTGTACGGATTGGCGATGCCGTGGTTGCGCTTCCGGGAACCCCTGACGATCTGCAGCCTCTTCTCCGGAGTCTCAGGATAGTAAAGGCAGGAACAAAAATTTTCAGGGTCAGGAACAAAGATCTTCTGCCACTTTCATGATCTTGCGCTTTCGACGGAATTGAAAGAGAAAGCGTTTCCGGCAGCGGAACTTGACCGCAAACAGGCAACAGATTACCTGAGACGAGGTAATCCTGCAATAACTGATGTATCAAAAGGCTGGTTTCTTGTAAGATACAAAGGAATTAATCTTGGATTTGCAAATAACATCGGGACCAGGGTTAATAATTACTATCCGGTTGAATGGCGGATCAGGATGGCTGTTCCGTCGAACAGTGAAAAAGAAATTGTAAATTGGGAGTAGTCAAATCTTATCTGATTACACAATGACTGCAAAAGAACAGGCATTTCAGATATTTGTAAAACCTGTCGGGGCAAGGTGCAACCTGCGTTGCAGTTATTGCTACTACCTGAATAAAAAGGACCTCTATCCTCAGGAAAAGGCATTTAAAATGCCTGACCCTGTTCTGGAAAGATTTATAGCTCAGAATATTGAAGCTTCACCGGGAGATATAGTAAATTTCTCATGGCATGGTGGCGAACCATTGCTGGCGGGCGTGGATTTCTTCCGGAAAGTCGTTGATCTGCAAAAGAAATACCTGCCCGCAAACCGGACAGCAGTCAATGGGATACAAACAAACGGCACTCTGATCAATAGTGAATGGTGCAGTTTTTTTGCTGACAACGGCTTTAGTATCGGAATAAGTATCGATGGTCCCGGGACCCTGCATGACATGAACCGGCTTACTGACCGTGGGAATGAAACATCCGGGAAGGTCCTGAAAGGGTATGAACTTTTGCAGAAGCACTGTATCCCTACCGAGATACTTTGTGTTGTTAATTCAGGAAATGTGAAGTATCCCCTGGTTGTTTACAGCTTCTTTAAACAACTTGGAGCCAGATATATTACTTTCTTGCCTATGGTTAACCGAATACCGGGATCTGAATCGGAGGTGACCCCAGATTCTGTTCCTTCCCGTGATTTTGGTGTTTTCCTCAGCAAAATTTTCGACGATTGGGTTGTAAAAGATATTGGCAGGATCAAGATTCAGGTATTTGAAGAGATGATCAGGCCAGCTTTCGGCCAGGAACATACATTATGCATTTTTAAGGAAAGATGCGGAGGTGTACCAGTTTTGGAGCACAACGGTGACTTTTACTCATGCGATCATTATGTGGATAACGTGCATCTTGTGGGCAACATAATGAAAGGCACGGTTTCCCGGTTTCTTAATGAAAAAATCCAGCAGGCATTCGGAGAAGCTAAAAATGATTTCCTTCCGCAATTCTGCAGAAACTGTGAGGTCAGGGCCATGTGCAATGGGGAATGTCCGAAGAATCGGTTTATAAGGACCTCCGATGGTGAAGATGGTTTAAATTACCTGTGTCAGGGATATAAATACTTCTTCAACCACTGTCTCCCTTTCATTAATGCTGTTGGTGAATTGTGGAAGAATCAGCACTAAACCTAAGAACCTACAGGGGCTGTTGAAAAAATCTTTTGTGAACCTTGGTGATAACCTTTGAGTACACCACAAATCCTCCGCACAAGCTGGCTCCTTCGCTAAAATTGCCCACTGGGCAATTTTTTAACGCTCGGCCCCTTTGTAGTAAAACATACTTTATTGAACCACAAAGGATCACAAAGTATATCACTAAGGAACACAAAGGGAATAAGTCTAAAAAATCAACTTTTTCAACAGCCCCGACTTCTCCGTGGAACTCTGTGTAATTGAGGAGTCTTACTTCAATTTCTCCTTAAAGAAAGCTACTGTTCTTGACCAGGCGAGCTTTGCAGCCTTTTCATTATATCTTTCGGCATTGGTGTCATTATTGAAACCATGACCGGTTCCTTCGTAAGTAAATATCTGGTACTCTTTGTTATATTTCTTAAGAGCCTCTTCAAATGCCGGGATTCCTGCATCTATTCCCTGGTCATTTTCAGCATAATGTGCCATAACAGGTGCCTTTATTTTTGCTACATCTTCTGCAACAGGCTGCCTGCCATAATATGGTACTGCAGCATCAAGATCAGGAGCATTGACTGCTACCTGGTTTGTCATAGCGCCTCCCCAGCAGAAGCCGGTGCAGCCAACTTTACCCGTAGAAAGGGGATTAGTTTTCAGATATTTGACGGCTGCAACAAAATTTTTCGTGGTCTTTTCATTGTCCAGTTGCTTGAACATCGCGCCAACATTACTTATGTCCTCAGGTGTGCCGCCCAGCGGAGAGAGTGCATCAGGGGCAATAGCAAGGAAACCTTCTCTTGCCATTCTTCTTGTAACGTCCTGTATGTGAGGAACAAGGCCCCGGTTCTCATGTATTACAATGACTGCGGGAAATTTTTTTCCTTTTGAGGGCCTTGCAAGATAGGCTCGCATGTCACCTGTCTCCCCCGGATATTTGATGAACTCGGTAACCAGGTCAGGATACTCCTGCTGTGCAACGGAGGCTTCCGCTTCATTATCCTCCAGTACAGGCAATAAAGCCATTGCAGCGGCCGTACTTCCGGCAAACATAGTCAGCTTTCTGATGAAAGTCCGGCGGTCAGTTCGCCCTCTCCTGTAGTCTTTGTAAAGGTCAGTAATTTTTCTGTCCATAACTGTCGGTTTTATCGGGATTAATTTGCTATTAAATTATTAATTGTTTCTGATTTCTGCAAAAATAAATATTAGAAATTACCTCCCGGTATCATAAGGGAAACAATTATTATCTTTCAGCCGGGATTAATCATATGAGCAGTAAAATTTCAGCAGCAATACTCGCAGGTGGCTCCAATAAAAGGTTCAGCGGGATTACAAAAGCAAATCTCCGTGTGGGTGGCAAACCAATTATTGCGAGAATACTTGAAACTATCGGGGAAATATTTGATGAGGTACTTATTGTTACCAACACACCCGAAGAATTTCAGGACTATTACAGGTACAGGTTAATCAGCGACCTGATAAAAAACGTAGGTCCCCTTGGAGGGATCCATGCGGCTTTGAAGTCAGCTTCAAAGGAGGCTGTTTTTATCTTTGCAGGAGACATGCCTTTCCCTGATGCAGACATAATAAATTACATTATTGAACAGTATTCCAAAACTCAATGTCAGATCATTGTTCCTCGGGTAAATAAATATATAGAACCACTGCTTGCCATTTACAGATTGTCTGTACTCGCTGGTCTGGAAAACTTCATTTCAGAGGAGGGTAATTATGCCATCCATAATTTTCTCAAGAGAATGGATGTCAGTTATATTGAGTTGGAGAACAGGCCAGAGACTTTAGCTGCACTGACAAATATAAACAACCCTTCGGACCTGAAACATTTAAATACATGGGGATCAGAATAATAAAAACCTGACAACCTTCGTTTTTGAAGAGTTTTGATGACGACGGAACTATTTACCTGAATTTGTTGATCCGACCGAATCTTTTTGATGAAATTTATATTTTGGTTACTTTTAACACTCAATAGAGGTAGATTTTAATAAATATGAAAAAGATTATTTTTCTTTTTATTCTTTTATTGATGATGGCTGACCTTTCGATGGTATGGGGTCAACCTACAAGGTACAATTACATCAAGTCACCCCCAAAATTTGGTTATGGGATCAAAGCCGGGGTAAACGTTGCAGGCCAGTCGAGTTCAATCGGAGGCTTAAATATTGATGTAAAAAACATCCTCGGGATCAATGCAGGAGGATATTGCAATTACTTTCCCTTTGATCTTCTGGGGGTTCAGGGTGAAATTATGGTATCAGGGAAGGGAGCTCACTGGAAAGATTTCTATGACGATAAGAAAGACCTGATTACTTATATTGATATCCCGCTTCTTGTTAAATTCCAGCCGGCGGGATTTATTAATATTCATGCAGGAGTTCAGGCAGGATTCAGGATCAGGGCTACCCAAAAAGACCTTGAAACTGGAGATAAAATAGATATTAAGGATTTTTATAACTTTTCTGATTATGGACTGGTTGGCGGTGTTGAAGCTGATTTGCCAAACAAGATCAACCTGTCAGTCAGATATATTTATGGTTTAACGGCTGCCACTACCGATGTCCAGTATGTTGATCCATGGAAAAACTATGTTTTTCAGTTTTCTTTGGGCTACAGATTTTCAGGAAGATAATATTTGGAATGCTTTCTGATCCTTATTGCAACAAGAATTAAATAAAACCTTTTGATATGAAGAAACTGCCGATTTGCATTCTTGTAGTAACTCTTTTATTCTCAGCTTGTAAAAGATACAGCAAATATGAAGGAGTGGCCTTTACAGAAAAGGAACCGCGCGACTGGGAGAATCCGGAAATGTTCAATCAGAACAGGGAAGCTCCTCATGCAACAATTATAAGTTTTCAGGATGAACTTTCTGCCCTGGATGCCGATAAGTCAGCCTCACCAAATTATATTTCCCTTGATGGAATCTGGAAATTTAATTAGGTGAATTCACCCGATCAGAGACCATTCTGGTTCTTTAAAGATGATTATGATACACGCGACTGGGACGAAATAGAAGTGCCTTCAAACTGGCAGATGAAAGGATATGATGTCCCTCTATATGTTAATATAGGTTATCCTTTCAAGATGAATCCTCCCTTTATACATCACGAATGGAATCCGGTAGGTTCATATAAAAGGACTTTTAAGGTTCCTTCCGACTGGAAGGATAAAGAGGTATTTCTTCAGTTCGGTGCAGTCAGTTCGGCATTTTATGTCTGGGTAAATGAGCAGCTTGTCGGATTACAGCGAGGATAGTAAGGTACCTGCTGAATTCAATATCACAAAATATCTGAAGAAAGGGAACAACTCACTCGCTGTTGAAGTTTACAGGTGGAGCGATGGAAGTTATCTTGAAGATCAGGATTTCTGGAGGCTGAGCGGGATTCAGCGGACTGTCTTCCTTCATGCACGGCCAAAAACATTTATCAGTGATTTCTTTGCAATTGGTGATCTTGAAAATAATTATAAGGATGGCCTTCTGAAACTGGATGTATCCCTGAAAAGCGCTGAAAATGAAACAGGCAATTATTCGTTGATGCATCACTATTTGAAAATGACCAGAAAATTTATTCAGAATCAAAAGATGTTAAACTATCTGAGAAAAAGGCTTCTTTAACCTTTGTGAAAGAATTCCCTGATGTAAAAAGATGGTCAGCAGAAACACCTGATCTTTACTCACTGGTCCTGAACCTGAAAGATAATTCCGGAAATATTCTTGAAAGTGTCAGCACAAAAATCGGATTCAGAAAAGTGGAAATTGTCAATTCACAGCTTCTTGTTAATGGAGTGGCCATCCGTCTGAAAGGAACCAATATGCATGAGCATAATGATGTGACCGGTCATGTTATTGATGAAGCAACAATCCTGAAGGATATCAGGGTCATGAAAAGCAATAATATCAATGCTGTAAGGACTTCCCATTATCCGCAGCAGGAGCTCTGGTACGAGATGTGCGATAAATACGGGCTTTATCTTATTGATGAAGCAGATATAGAATCTCATGGAATTGGATATGATAAGGATGTCACACTTGCTGATAAACCGGAATGGGCTGCAGCACATCTCGACAGGATGCAGAGAATGGTTGAAAGAGACAAGAATCATCCTTCAGTGATCATCTGGTCGCTGGGCAATGAAGCAGGTGACGGACATAATTTTCTTAATAACTATAAATGGACAAAGGGAAGGGACATTACCAGGCCCGTTCAGTACGAACGGGCAGAGAAAAGTACAAACACAACAGAAAGGCATACTGATATTGTGTGCCCGATGTATGCAAGAATAGAACAAATTGAAGCTTATGCAAAGGATCCGAAAAGCGACAGACCACTGATAATGTGTGAATATGCTCATGCCATGGGTAATTCAACAGGTAACCTTCAGGATTACTGGGATGTAATTGAAAAATATCCGAAGCTCCAGGGCGCATTTGTCTGGGACTGGGTTGATCAGGGAATTCTGAAAACTGATGAAAACGGTGAAAAATACTGGGCTTATGGCGGCGATTTTGGTGAGGAAGGAATGCCCAGTGACGGGAACTTCTGCATCAACGGTCTTACCTGGCCGGACCGACTCCGGAAAGCCGGGACTGAGTGAAGTAAAAAAGGTCTATCAGTATGTTGGATTTGAACCTGTCGATCTGGCAAAAGGCCTGATAAAAATTACGAATAAATATGATTTTACAAACCTTGACCAGTTCAGTTTCGACTGGGAAATAATCTCCGATGGTGTTGCTGTAAAATCAGGAAAGTTAACCTTTGCGGGATTTAAACCACACCAGGATACTATAGTTGCAATCCCGTTATCCGGTATTGTGCCTGCACCGGGAACTGAATATTTTCTGAATTTCAGAGTGTCAAGAAGTGATGAATGGAATTATGTTCCTGAAGATCATGTTTATGCATCTGCTCAGTTTAAGCTGCCAGTTGAGGGGAAACCGGTACCGCCTGAAATGGATGAACTTGCAGTTCTTCAGACCAATTCCACAGGCACCAGATTTGAAGTTAGCGGTAATGACTATTAAGATAGTCTTTAATCTTGAAACAGGAAGAATGGAATCATTTGCATTCAAGGGAAAGGAACTTGTTAGGAAAGGTCCGGAACCTGATTTCTGGAGACCTCCAACTGATAATGATTATGGTTACGATATGGACAAGACCCTTGGAGTATGGAAAAAGGCAGGAGAAAAAAGTAAAGTTAAAAAGGTGGATATCAGTCAGCCGAGATCGGGAAAGTTGTAATGACGTTTGAATATGATATTCCTGGATAATGATGGTGAGAAAATTGCAGGTTATGTAACAACTTATACGATTTACGGATCAGCAGATGTGATTATTAAAAATCAGTTCTCGAAAGTTTCGGATAAAATCCCTGAAATACCAAGAATGGGAATGCAGATGCAGCTTCCTGAAGAGTTTATGAATCTCAAATGGTTCGGACGAGGACCTCATGAAAATTATGCCGACAGGAAAACATCGGCTGATGTCGGACTTTATGAGAGTACTGTTGCTGATCAGTATGTTCCTTATATCCGTCCCCAGGAAAATGGTTATAAGACCGATACCCGATGGCTCACTCTTACTGATGAGTATCGGAACAGGACTTCTGGTAACCGGCAATCCTCTGATCTGTTTTGCTGCTCTTAAAAATATTCATGATGATTTTGAATCACCAGGGAAATTGTCACAGTACCGTAAAGATGCAAAAAGTGCAAATACTCATACCAATAATGTTAAGCCGCGCGATCTTGTCAATCTGAATATCGACCTTGGACAGATGGGTGTCGGCGGTGATGATTCATGGGGAGCACATATCCATCCGCAGTATCGTCTTCTTGACAAAAAATATGAGTATTCTTTCAGGATTCATCCGATAGTTAAAGATGATGATATTCTGAAACTGGCAAAAGAAAAGTTCTGAACCTAGCCGACAACTTAAGAGAGGGACTTTAAGATCCACTGAAGGTTAATATTTTAGTTCAATTCCATTTAAGTACCTCATTTTCACCTGTAATGATATTTTTAACATCATAGACCAGGGGAGAAGTAACTTTCTTGCTTACGGCTACTCTGGTAATCGAATTAGCCGGCAGATTAATTGTCGGGGGAGCTTCCGGTACGCCGTTAATAAGATAAAATGGCACATCCGACCTGTTTGTCACCTCGAGATAAACAGTCCTTGCATTCTCGCTGAATGGTTTCCCAACCGATATGCACTTGTAAAAGAATGGTTTGGCATACTCCTCCCTGCCTGCAATAATATCCCTGAAATATGCCAGAGTACGGCCGGCAAACATTGCTTCTCTGAGTGCATCGTGAGTTCTTTCTTGTGCAAAGACAAGGGTCATAGGTCGGTTTGTATATTCGGGTTCTTTATAATCCTCGCTTATAACCCAATGGTTATCACTATTGGCCATTACTGCAAGGTTATATTGTTTACAGAATGTCATTACCAGCGGATAGTATTCGCTGTCGTTAAAAAACTCTATACCGTGAAGCCACCCCTTGGCTATCAGCTTTTTATGAACATCATACAATTTCGGAATTCCGTCTGGCTCCTGTGATTTCCAGCCCGGATGATTCCATTGAATGAATGCCTTCTGTTTTATAGCGGCTTCATAAACATCCATCACCGAATCAACCGCCAGAAGGGAAGCGTCCTGTATGAACAATGCATTCATATGTCCGGGCGGCATATCGCGTGTGATTTCTGTGCCATGGACAAGTATTATGTTATAATCATGTGCCGTGCTTTGGGCAATTTCCCACGCTGCATTGTGATCGACCGGAATGTAATCCTTCTTCGGGGTATATTCAAGATGGTCCGTAATGGCTATGGCATCGAGTCCATCCCGGTACGCTTCACCAACCCTGGCAACCGGCCATATATTGCCATCGGAGAAAACTGTATGAAGGTGAAAATCACATTTAAGTGTAACATAGCCGGGCAGATCCGGAAGATTTACGATTTTCCTCTGGCCGAAACCTGTTATACTGATTGCAGTAACAAACAAAATAGTGAAAAGAAGTTTTCTCATAGATAATAAGTTTTAAATTTCCCGCAGATCTCGCAGATTTTCGCAGATATTTATCTTCTGTCTTCTGTCTTCTGTCTCTCTGTCTCTCCGTCTCTCCGTCTCTCCGTTTCTCTGCCTCTCAGTCCCTCAGTCTCTTAGTCTCTTAGTCTCTCAGTCTCTCAGTCTCTCCATCCCCTGGTCCTTTAGTCCCTTAGTCCTCAGTCTTCCGTCTTTCATGATCGCTTTTCCTCCTCAACTGTTTACCCCTAAATCCCCTAAAGGGGACTTTTAAGAACCCCCTTTAGGGGGCCGACCGTTAAAAAATTGCCCGGTGGAGGGCCGAGCGTTAATAAAACACCCTGTGGGTGTTTTTAGCGAGGAGCCAGTTTGCAGCGACGGCAGCGAAGGAGCCCGCCTGCAGGAGAGACTGTGGTGGGGGCAGGGGGTAAAACAGAGGTCTTCTGTCTTCGGTCTTCTGTCTTCTGTCTTCGGTCTTCTTCCTAAATCTCTTCATAATAATATGCTATTTTTTTATCGAAATCATCCCAGGTATAGAGTTTTTTCCTTCTGTTAAGGAAGTAGAAGTTAAGTATCGCAAAATCACCGGCACACATTGTTGCATGAGCAAAAAGCAGCAGTGAAAAGCTCCATTTCCACAGACCTGGCAGAATAAGTACAAGAAAGAGAAGGGCGATGCTTACAAGCAGAAAGGGAATTACAGCCACCACCCTGAACTGGTTTGCTGTGGCGACATGTCTGTGGGCTGTGACGTAAAACATATACTGCTTCAGGTCCATGCCGACCCTTATTCTTTTGGCGCCGGTTAAATAGTAGGGAATTATATGAAGCAGTTCGTGCACGGGTACGCAAAGCAAAGGAAAAACAACAAGACCCAGTAAAGTATGGAAGAAGATATTTCTGAACGGGAAGTAACCGCTTATATTAAGTCTGACTGTAAAGGCGATGCCGAGAAAAAGAATGCAGGCTGACCAGAAAAAAACCATAAGGCCCGATTTCCTTTTTATATAATCAAGGACAAACGTAACAAGTTCATCATATGGTATTTTAAGTATCTGCCTGTATTTACACGGGTCTTCCAGATCCTCAACATGGAGTGCCATAAAAGAAGCTTTCCTCAAATTTAGACTTTTGGCAGGGTATTACAAATATTTTGCCTTGATAAATACTGAAAAGTGAAGTCTGCGCTTCACTTTTCCGGACTTTTAAACTCTGACCCTGCAATGGTGGGGTTGTGCGGAAAGTCCCGGAAAAATGACAGAAAAAATGTGAGTGTTAGGGTGGAAGATAAATCGGAACGAGAGGGATAAGGGAAAGTCACTTGAAAAGATCCTTTGGATTCAGGCCGAATTCGCTCTTAAAGACCTTGCTGAAATGAGAGAGGTTTTTGAAACCGGTCCTGAAAGCCGATTCCGAAACATTGAATTTTTTTGTCATAAGAAGTTCCTTTGCCTTTTGCAGCCTGAGTGAACGAAGATAGTCACTTATAGTTTTGTTTGTCAGTGACTTAAATTTTCTGTATACCTGTGTTCTGCTCATTGCCAGATCGTGACAGAGCATCTGGATATTGAAATTTTCATCATTAAGCCTTTCCCTCATGATGGTGTTTATTTTTTGCATAAATGAAGCCTCAAGTTCATATTCTCCATCAACCTGGTCAAAAAAATGATTGATCGCGTATCTTTCCTGCAGTTTTTTCCTGAGTTCAATAAGCTTTCTGAGCTGTAACTGCAACTCCTCCTTGTTGAAAGGTTTGGCAATGTATGCATCAGCTCCTTTTTTCAGGCCTTCAATGCGTGAGACGACATCAGCTTTTGCAGTCAGGATCACAACCGGAATATGGCTTGTCCGGACATCATTTTTAACCCTGTCGAGTAACTCAATGCCATCCATTTCCGGCATCATTATATCGCTGAGGATGATGTCAGGAATAATTTCAACAGCCTTTTTCCATCCTTCGCTGCCATTGACGGCAGTCCGGATGCTAAATTCAGATCCGAGCATTGCATGAAGGTAGCTGACGACATCAGCGCTGTCCTCAACTATAAGGAGAAGGGGCTTGTCTTTACCGTTTTTTTCTGCTGTTTGCTCTGTCTGCCCATAAATGAACGGTGTGGTATGGATTAAACTCTGTCTGCCAGGTTCCATATCATCAGCCGGAGCCTTATTTGTAACTGGCAAACTTATTGTGAACTCGGTTCCTTCACCTAAGGTACTTTTTACCGCAACAGTACCCTCAATCAATTTTGTCAGTTCCTGCGTCAGAGCCAATCCTAATCCTGATCCGCCGGAGCTTATATTTGTCAGAGTTTCTATCCTGAAAAACCGGTCAAAAATATAGGGGAGCTTATCTGCCGGAATTCCCGGACCATTGTCACTGACGCAGATATTGAACCTTTTGTCCTGATCTTCAGCTACCGTTGCTCTGATCTGAACCAGTCCTCTTTCAGGTGTATATTTCAATGCGTTGGAGATCAGGTTTGTCATAATTTCCATTATCTTATCAGGATCATAATCCATCACGAACTTCTCCGGAAGAGAAGTAAACGTCAGAGTAATCTTTTTTCTTTCGGCAACTGAATTGAATAACTCTATAAGGTACTTCAGATAGGGTATGATGTCACCCTGTATTAGATTTATGGGTAAAACTCCTGCTTCAAGCTTTGAAAAATCAAGCATCTGATTGACCAGATGCAAGAGGATCCTGCTGTTGTTCTCAATTTTCTTAAGTCCTTCATCAGTCCACTTCTCAGGTTGTTCCCTGATAAGGTCAGCCATGCCCAGAATAATTGTAAGAGGTGTCCTGAACTCGTGTGTTACATTGGTGTACAGTCTTGTTTTGGCATCGTTAAGCTCCCTGATACGACTTGTTTCCAACTGCTCAAGCTTTATCCGCTGTGTAATAAAGCTTAAAATGAACGTCATGGCAAAGGCCGATATCCATAAAAGATTGATCACGAACAGGGAAATGTTAACCACAGGGGTCATTTCAGGCGGGACTTCCAGATACGGATTTAAAACACCTGCAAGTATTATGGTTATCACATAAATAATAAATAACCACAAGGAATGCTTTTTCTTTTTAAAGTTGAGTGTGAAAAATACTATTGCGAGACCGACAAATATCAATCCTCCGGAATAAGGTATCCCGCCTAGCATAAGTATGCAGATAAAGGTTCCAAGAGTGACCACGGCCGAATTAATGAAGATCCACCAGACCGGGAAATTGTGTCGTATGATAAGTGGTACAATTACTCCCTGCGAATAAATCACTGTCAGAAATATTCCGTAATAAATTATAATTCTCAATTGGGGGAAGACGATATGATAAACTATCGTCATGCAAAGGATCATCAGTGAAACGGCAAGGCTGGAAATCCAGTACAACTTTTGCTGAGCCAGGGAATCTTTATCGTTCCCGGGATAACTGAGAGTTTTTTCCAGCCAGTTGTCAGCTTTTTTTAGAAAATTGAATCTCAAAATTATACAGGTCTGGTTACAATAATAATTTTAAACAATTTAGGAATAATTAGGTGATTATCCAACGCCATGAGTCTATATTTGTTTAAATGAAAGGGACCAACTTATGTTCACCCATATCCGTTTTTTCAAATGGCCCGGTATTTGATACCTTTGTAAAAAACTTCTGAAAGGGTGAGATTTGCGGTTTCAATATTATTCTTAGTGTTGTTCTCAGTGATTGTTTCCGGCCAGTCTGACACGAGCAGACAAGAAAACGATACTCTTCCTGATAACCTTTACAAACTCCATTCAATCGAAAGGAATGGCATAAACCTTCCCGAAATTGACATAAAAGAGGTCGTTATAATAGGCCGTCCTTCAACTGCTAAAAAATTCCCTTTCTGGAGGTATCAGCGGCTTGTATATAACCTGAAAAAAGTGTATCCATATGCTCTTTTAGTCAGGGGACGCCTGGAAGAAGTTAATAATGGGCTCGCGCAGATCCCTGAAGAGAAAGACAGGAAAAAATATCTCAGGCAGGTCGAAAAAGATGTCTTTGGCGAATATGAAGATGATGTCAGGGATATGACTATCACCCAGGGGAAACTTCTCATTAAACTTATCGACAGGGAAACCCGGAATACCTCCTATGCCCTGATACGACAATACAGGGGTTCCTTTTCAGCGGCTTTCTGGCAAAGCATTGCACGTATTTTCGGCACAAACCTTAAAGAGGAGTATGATCCTTATGGAGATGATGCGGTAATGGAAATAATCCTGCAGGAAATAGAATCCGGGAACCTGTAATAGCCAATCAAACCAGTATTTAATATGAAGAGGATTTTTATTGCTGTAAAAGTTGAAGCAGAAGAAGAGCTTCTGAGAATGATGACTTCAATTAAATCGCTGCTCGGGGGAGAAAACATAAGATGGGTCGATCCGGCCAATATTCACATTACACTCGCCTTTCTCGGGGATACTGAGGAAAAAAGAATTAAGACCCTGAACTCAATGCTAAATTACAGGTGTCCGGGTTTTCATGAATTTGAGTTTTTACTGGCAGGCACCGGCGTATTTAAAAACAATCGTGACCCGAGGGTAATATGGACCGGGATCAGGTCATCGGAGAGGCTGTCGGACCTCAGCGGAATAATAAAGGCCGGGTTGAAAGAAACCGGTTTTAATATTGAAGAGAAGCCGTTTAAGCCTCATCTTACCCTGGGTCGTGTGAAATCAGTAAAAGACACTGAAAACCTTAAGATTGTTCTCGACAGATACAGGGAAACTGAGTTTCAAACAGTTCTGGTGAAAGAGGTTATCCTTTTTGAAAGCATCCTCACTCAAACAGGGCCTATATACAAACCTTTGGGGAAATTCAGCCTGTAGAGGTTGGCGCGGAGAAAACCTGCTTGTTGAGGCTGGCGCCGATTTGTAATCGGTGCCCTGCCAAAAGCCCGCTGGCACGGATTTAACGTAGCGAAGCTGAGTGTAATCTGTGCCATTCTCGGCAGTTGCCCCTAAATCCCCTGAAGGGGACTTATTAATTCCCACTTTTTTTGGCACCGATTTAACGAAGCTCTTTACGATCTTGGGTTTTAAATCTTAGCGAACTATTATATAACTCTTTAACATAAATTATTTACTATCAGAAGGTAACAGTTATTTAACCACAGAGTTAAAAGGAGTAAAGACGGAGTTGCACTGTTTTAAAACTCCGTGTTTTACTCTGTGAAACTCTGTGAACTCTGTGGTAAAATGATTTCAGGCCTCCCCACTTGTTCATCCCTAGCCCGATAGCTATCGGAACCCCTAAATTGGACTTTTAAGAACGCTTAGGGGACAGGGGGTAAAACCTGGAAATTTTCCTATTTTTGTTTAAATTAAATCAATAGTGTTGCCTTATGGGAGATTCATTTGAAGCGAAAGGAAAGAGGAAAAAACTTATTGATGAGCTCAGGAAAAAAGGCATTACCGATGAGGAGGTGCTGAGAGCTGTCAACAAAGTGCCAAGGCACGATTTTATGGATCCTGCTTTTCTGAACCATGCCTACATTGATAAAGCATTTCCCATTTCTTCGGGTCAGACTATCTCACAGCCATATACGGTAGCTGTTCAGTCCTCGCTGCTTCAGATTAAAAAAAGGGACAAGATCCTTGAAATCGGAACCGGATCAGGTTATCAGGCTGCCATACTGGCTGAAATGGGAGCTAAAGTCTATACAATTGAACGTTTCAGGGAGCTTTATCTGAAGGCACAGCGAACCCTGACTTCCCTGGGATATTCCGCTGATTTCTTCTTTGGCGACGGATATGAGGGAAAGCCGCAATACGGACCTTTTGATGGAATAATCATTACAGCGGCAACCCGTGAAGTTCCTGAAAAGCTGCTGCGTCAGCTGAAGGTCGGCGGCAGGCTTGTCGTGCCTCTTGGAGATAATATTTCGCAGGTCATGACACTTGTTATAAGATCAGAGGAGGATAAATTTGATTATTCCTCCCATGGCAGTTTTGTATTTGTGCCTATGCTTAAGGGAACAGTTAACGGAACTTAATTGATAATGGAAATATATAAACTTGTTTTCTCCCCTATTGATGTTAATACCTATGTCCTTGCCGATGCATCAGGCGAGTGTGCAGTCATTGATTGCGGTTGTTATGACAGGAATGAGTTCAGAAAACTTACCAGTCTTATTGCAGGAAAAAAACTGAAACCTGTTCTTCTGTTAAACACTCATTGCCATCTCGATCATCTTTTTGGCAACAGGTTCTTCCTCGAAGAGTATGATCTTGGTACCTTATGTCATAAGGAGGATGAGTACAACCGTGAAACTGCAGTCGACCATGCAGTATTTTTCGGCTTATCCATGGAAGCTCCTCCTGCTCCTTCAGGTTTTTTGACCGACGGGCAAAAAGTTAAATTTGGTGAAACAGAGCTTACTGCCTTGCATGTTCCCGGTCATACAAAAGGGAGCCTGGCATTTTACAGCCCGAAGGATTCAGTAGTTTTTACAGGCGATGCGCTTTTTGCGGGCAGCATAGGAAGAACTGATCTGCCCGGAGGCAATTATGAAACACTTATTAAAAGCATAAGAACAAAATTATTTACCCTTCCCCCCGATACCGTTGTTTATCCCGGACACGGGAATCAAACTTCCGTCAGGGCCGAAATGAGTTCAAATCCTTATTTTTTACCGGGGTGACAGTTGAGGCTTTTTAAATTACTCCTTATTGCTAATTTTGCAGATCTGTTAAACCAGATCACATTTAGTCGATTATTTTAAAATCTTGAAATATGCTACCAGATACATTTGCAAACCGACATATCGGACCCCGCGATCATGAATTGCCACGGATGCTTAAAACCATCGGGGTCAGCTCACTCGACGAGTTAATTGACAATACGGTTCCCGAACAGATAAGACTGAATAGTCCACTCAGGCTTCCTGAAGCAATGAGCGAGTTTGAATACCTTAATCATATAAGAAAGATTGGATCGAAAAACAAATTGTTCAGGTCATTCATCGGTCAGGGTTATTACGGAGTTGCTCCACTGTCGGTTATTATCAGAAATGTACTTGAAAATCCTTCATGGTACACATCATATACTCCATACCAGGCTGAAATTTCGCAGGGCAGGCTTGAAGCTCTTCTGAATTTTCAGACCATGATAATTGAGCTTACCGGGATGCAGATTGCCAATGCTTCACTTCTTGATGAATCAACAGCAGCTGCCGAGGCAATGATAATGATGTTCAATGCACGTTCGCGAGCTGCTGTCAAAGCAGGCGCCAATAAGTTCTTTGTTGATGATGATATATTCCTCCAAACTCTTGATGTCATAACAACGCGCTCCAAACCACTTGGTATTGAGCTTGTTAGAGGTAAATACAATGAAGCGGATTTTAATGAGATGTTCTTTGGCGCATTTGTTCAGTATCCTGCAGCGTCAGGACAGATAAGGGATTACAGGGATTTTGCCGAAAAGGCTCATGCTGCAGGTTCCCTTGTTGGAGTTGCGGCCGATCTGATGAGCCTTGCTCTTCTTACTCCTCCGGGAGAGTGGGGCGCCGATATAGTTGTCGGTTCAAATCAGAGATTCGGTCTGCCAATGAGTTTCGGAGGACCCCATGCCGGTTTCTTTGCTACAAGGGATGAACTTAAAAGAAGCATGCCGGGACGAATTATCGGAGTTTCGATCGATGCCCAGGGAAACCAGGCGCTCAGGATGGCTCTTCAGACCAGGGAACAGCATATCAAGCGGGAAAGGGCAACCTCAAATATCTGTACAGCTCAGGCTCTTCTGGCTACAATGTCAGGAATGTACGCACAGTATCATGGACCTGAGGGTTTGAAAAATATAGCCGGACACATTCAGAGGTGCGCATGTACAATAAGCGATTCTTTGAAGAATCTGGGTTATAACCAGCTGAATACACAGTTCTTTGATACTCTGAAAGTCGGGCTTCCTGCCGGTGTTTCCCAGGAAAAAATAAAGAAGCTGGCTCTTGAAGCTGAAATTAACTTTTTTTATCCCGACGGATGACAGCGTGATCTTAAGTACTGATGAGATCACTACCCTTGCTGAAATCAATGCTATAGTTGGAATTTTTGCAAAAGCTGCAGGAAAGGATCATTCAACCATCGATTCCTTAAGCAATCAAATAGTTGAGGAGAAGTTTGTCAGGAAGACATCCTTCCTCAAGGCCAAAACTTTTAACAGCTATCACAGCGAAACTGAGATGATGCGTTATATAAAGATGCTTGAAAGAAAGGATTTTTCTCTGACTCACTGTATGATCTCCCTCGGTTCATGCACTATGAAGCTTAATCCTGCCACTTCAATGTTCGCAATGAGCTGGCCTGAATTCGGCAATATTCATCCGTTTGTTCCTAACGATCAGGCACGGGGATATTACCAGGTAATGGATGAACTTGGAGAAGCATTGAAGGAAATAACAGGATTTTCGGCAATTTCCTTTCAGCCAAATTCAGGTGCTGCAGGTGAATATGCAGGATTGATGGTGATCCGTGAATATCATTCAAGCAGGGGAGAAGGGCACAGGAATATTGTTCTTATTCCGTCATCAGCACATGGCACAAATCCTGCAAGCGCCGTCATGGCCGGAATGCAGGTTGTGGTTGTTGAATGTGATGAAAAAGGAAATATAAATGTTGAGGATCTGAAGAAAAAGGCAGAGCAATACAGGGAGAGTCTTGCCGGTTTCATGATCACTTATCCTTCAACACATGGAGTGTTTGAAGAAGCTGTAATAGAAATGTCAGAAATAATCCATGAGAATGGAGGACTTGTTTATATGGACGGAGCCAATATGAATGCACAGGTCGGACTTACAAATCCCGGCCATATCGGAGCCGATGTCTGCCATCTTAATCTTCATAAAACATTTGCAATACCACATGGTGGAGGCGGCCCGGGAATGGGTCCCATTCTTGCAAATGAAAAGCTTTCCGAATTCCTTCCGTCACATCCCGTTATCAGAACAGGCGGCAGTCATGGAACAACAGCAGTTGCCGGAGCACCCTTTGGAAGCGGACATGTACTTACAATTTCACATGCCTATGTTCTGATGATGGGTCCTGATGGGCTTACACAGGCTACAAAATATGCAATACTTAATGCAAATTATATTGCTGCTGCATTAAAGGACTGGTATAAAACACTTTATACCGGGACAGAAGGGATTTGTTGCCCATGAAATGATCCTCGATTGCCGGAATTTTAAAGCAGAAGCCGGTATAACTGAAGCAGATATAGCAAAAAGGCTTATGGATTATGGATTTCATGCACCGACTCTTTCATTTCCGGTGCACGGTACATTAATGGTTGAACCAACCGAATCAGAGTCGCTTCAGGAGCTCGATAAATTTATCGATGCTCTGAAATCGATATGGAATGAAATTCAGGAGATCAGGGATGGGAGAGCTGATAAGGAAGATAATGTTCTGCGAAACTGCTCCGCATACAGTTAAAGTTTTAACAGCAAATGAATGGAATCACAGGTATGACCGGCAGAAAGCTGCATTCCCGCGCAAATGGGTGGTAGAGAATAAATTCTGGCCCTCAGTCGGCCGTATCGATGATGGCTATCGGCGACAGGAACCTGGTTTGCACCTGCGATCCGATAGATTCGTACAGGTTTGATACAATAAAAGTCTAAAGAATCATATGTACTCACCCCCTCTTATCCCCCTCTCTACTTCGTAAAGAGGGGTAAGCCATTAAATCTCAAGGCTTAACACCCCCTCTTTGCGCAGCAGAGAGGGGGAAGGGGGTGAGTATATTATTCCAGGATAATAAATTTTTTACTCTAAAAATAAATTATCAATTTTAATGCCTCAAGACAGAAGGCAAAACCGACAACCCGATGCGAAATTCTTCCTGGGATGACCTGATTGCACTAATTGACGGTAAAAAACTTAGTTACCAGCCTGTTGGATTTATTATTGACAGTCCATGGATTCCAGGATGGTATGGCATTTCAAAAATCGACTATTATTCTTCTGATGAACTATGGCTGAAATCAAACCTGAACGCAGTCAATTCATTCCCTGATGTCTGGTTTATGCCTGGTTTCTGGTCGGAATACGGAATGTGTACCGAACCTTCAGCATTTGGTTCAAGGATGATATTCACCGAGAACAATCTTCCTCATGCGGAAAAGATTCTTGCCGGCATATCCGATGCCGACAGGCTGCCACAACCAAATGTCAGGACTGACGGCTTACTGCCTTTTATGATCAACAGGCTGAGAAATAGCGAGAATGCAATTAAGGACGCAGATCACCAGATAAGGTTTGCTATTGCCAGGGGACCTCTTAATATTGCCAGCTTTCTGATGGGAACCACTGAATTCATGATGGCTCTTGCACTTGATCCTGACGGTTCACACAGGCTGCTGAGGAAGATCACAGGATTTATCTGTGACTGGCTTGCATGGCAGAAGGAGTGTTTCCCGTCAATTGACGGATTCTGATTCTCGATGATATAATCGGATTTGTAGGTGAAGCTGAATTCAAGGAATTTGTTCTTCCATATTTCAGGAAAATCTTCAGCAGCCTCGGAGTAAAAGTAAGGTTCCTTCATAATGATGCAGATGGATTGATCACTGCCAGAAACCTGAAGGAGATGGGAGTTAATATGTTCAACTTCTCATTTAACCATTCCATGGGTGAGATCCGTGAACTTTCAGGACCTGAAGTTGTTCTTGTGGGTAATATTCCGCCCAGGGATGTCCTGGCAGCAGGAACACCCGCTCAGGTTGAAGCAGCTGTTAAGAAAGCTTTCGGAGAGACAGGCAATTATGACAGGATCATCTGGTCCGCAGGAGGGGGGATGCCTCCTGATGTACAGGATTCGAATATTAACGCTTTTATAAGATCTGTGAGGGATGAAAGCGAATCAGTTTAGAGTTAATTGGAAATAGAGGGTGACAGGATACAACCAATTGATATCAGAAAATAGGTAAATATCAAATTGACAATATAGTTAAGATGAAAAAACTGCTTTATTGCAATGGTCTCTGCTTTGATCATAGCATCCTGTGGATCAGGAGGATCAAAGAAACAATCTCAGGAAGATACTTTGAAACTCAATGGAAAATAATTATCAAGGTAAAGCTAATGACAGTTGATCCGGGCCATTTTCATGCTGCCCTGGTTCAGAAGATAATGTATCCCCAGGTCTCTCCCGATGTACATGTTTATGCCCCGGAAGGTCCTGATGTCAGCAGCATCTCGACAGGATTACATCATATAACTCACGGGCTGTTGATCCTACCTCATGGAATGAAATAGTCTATAAGGGGGATGATTTCTTTGAGAAGATGCTTTCTGAAAAACCGGGTAATGTTGTTGTCCTGTCAGGAAATAACAGGAAAAAAGCCGAGTATATAACACAGATCAATAAATGCTGGATTAAATGTTCTGGCAGATAAGCCTATGATCATTTCTCCTGAAGATTTTCCGAAAGCTTGAAGAATGCATTCCGGGCAGCCAAAGAAAAGGGAGTTCTTCTTTATGACATTATGACTGAAAGATATGAGGTTACAACCATTCTTCAGAAGCTGCTTTCCCAAAATGAAGATATCTTCGGTACAGCTTATAAACTGGAACAAAGGAGGAGCCGGCAGTGACAAAAGTCAGCGTTCATCATTTTTCAAAGATCGTCTCAGGAGCACCAGCTTCAGCGTCCTGCATGGTTTTTCGATGTTGAACAGCAGGGTGAAGGTATTGTTGATGTTACAACCCACCTTGTCGACCTTGTCCAGTGGGAGTGTTTCCCGGAACAGATCCTGAATCCTGCGGATGTAAACATGGTTGCAGCAAGGAGATGGCCGACAATTATCTCAAAGGAAGAATTCAAGGGAGTAACAGGGATTTGATGAATTTCCCGGATTTTCTTCAGAAGGATATAAAAGATGGAAAGCTGAATGTTTTTTCAAATGGTGAAATGATTTACCAGCTTAAAGGTATATGGGCAAAAGTTTCTGTTACATGGAATTACATGGCACCTCCCGGAGGCGGTGATACTCATTATTCTGTAATGCATGGTTCAAAATGCGATCTTGTGATCAAACAGGGAGCAGATGAAAAATTCGTGCCGACTCTTTATATTGAAAATGTAAAAGGAAGATCCCTTGATGATTTTACTGCAGAAACTTAAAGAGGCTCTCGGTACTCTGCCATATGACAGTCTGCTGGTAGAAACTGCCGGAAAGAACTACGCTGAAAATCAATATCCCGAAAAAATACAGGGTGTCACATGAGGAACATTTCGGACAGGTAACTGCCAGATTCCTTGAATATCTGAAGGACGGCAAGCTGCCCGGAATGGGAAGTGCCGGGGATGATAACAAAGTATTATACAACTACGAGTGCGTTGAAGAAAGCAAAAGAATAAGGGAAGGTGTAACGGTATGAAGGTACGACGGTAAGTTGAAGGCTCGCATGAAGGTACGAAGGTGCGAATGGGCCGTACAACTGCTTTCTACCTGAAAAGATCTTCAATAACCATCGAATAGAGTTCAGCCAGGTCAATTCCGGCTGCTTCAGCCTGCTTTGGAATAATACTCTCTTCTGTCATTCCAGGGACGGTGTTGATCTCAAGGAAATAAGGTTCCTCTCCTATCAACAATAAAGTCGACCCTTACAATTCCTTTACATCCAAGTAGATCATAAATCCTGGAACTCAGCTCCTGAATCTTATCTTGTAATTTCTGAAGGCATATCAGCAGGCGTCACCTCGTCCGATTTTCCGGGGGTATATTTTGCTTCATAGTCAAAAAATTCATTTTTGCTGATGATCTCGGTGACAGGAAGGATAAGCGATTTATCTTCTGGTTTTGACAACTCCGCATGCTACTTCCCTGCCTTTCATAAATGCTTCAACCATAACTTCATTGCTCTCCCTGAAGGCGGTTTCGATTGCACCCGGAAGCTCTTCCATTTTTTTAACTTTGGTCACTCCAAAGCTCGATCCGCTGTCATTGGGTTTTACAAAACAGGGCAGTCCGACCTGCTTTGCGATGGCCGCCTGATCCGGTTCATCGGTTCTTCTTATAAGAATAGCCTCTGCCATTGGGATGTTGTATTCCTTAAGATAAAGTTTGCAAGCCTGTTTATTGAAGGTGAGGGCTGAACAAAATGCATCGCAGCTCGAGTAAGGGATCTCCATCATATCAAAATATCCCTGCAAAAGTCCGTTTTCACCGGGGGTGCCATGGATCGCAATAAAGACAGCATCAAATCTTATCTTCTGATCCTCTGTTTCAAGTGTGAAATCATTTTTGTCAATATTATGATAGCGGCCTTTGCTGTCTTCCCAGTACCAGTTTGTTCCTCTGATCATTACGATATATGCCTGATATTTTGGGGACAGGAGCTTTACATACTTCACCGGCACTTTTTACCGATATCTCATATTCTGAGGAATCACCTCCGGCGACTATTGCAATTGTTCTCATCTTGTTTTGAAATGTCACGACAAAATTAGTCTTTTTTGAAAGCCATCAAAACAGGGCCGGGTGTAAAGAGATTGCCGACTGAAATATAAGCAATTTAATCTTGGACGGATTCCGGTTTGCCAACGCGACCATAAAAAACCAAACCCATCCCCCGGCCCCTTCCCTTAATCCTAAGGGAAGAAGAGGAATACTCATAAATTCAGTAGTTTACGGGGACTGAGAAAGTCAAAATCAAATAACCGTAACTAATTGTTATGCACGGCCTCTCCGCCAAAACCCCTCCCCCAAGAGGGAGGAGGCTTCCAAAAGACCCTCTCTACCTGGGAGAGGGGCGATTGAGGGGGTGAGGCTGGAATGCCTTGTAAATTAGACCACTGCAATCATGTTACGTTTTTTTATCGTCTTTTAATTTAGATAAACGCCATTTAAAGACATTTTAAATCTAAAAAAAAGACGTATTAAAAGACATATTAAATTCAAAAAAAAGACATATTAAAAGACGTATTAAAAGACGTATTAAAAGACGTATTAAATTTTATAAAATAGTTTCTCCAAACCAGGTTAGAGAAAAACAGCCCGGCGGAGTGCCAATGAGAATGAGAAGGGTTACCCTGGCGATGAACTCTGCTGATAAGCGTATTACAAGGAAATATTTTATGTGTTAATATCTGTATAAGCGGCATATGTATTACCTTTGACAAAACATTCAAAAATTACTGATATGAAAAAAGGTTGCTTGATCTGGATTATTATCGGAGGTTTGGTCGCGCTAATCGTGCTTGCGGTTATCCTTTGGGGCACTAAAGTTTATAACGGTATGGTTTCAATGCAGGAGGGGGTCACCGGGCAGTGGGGAAATGTTGAAACCCAGTATCAGCGCAGGGCTGACCTGATTCCCAACTTTGTAAATACTGTCAAGGGAGCTGCAAATTTTGAACAGGAGACACTGACCCAGGTCATTGAGGCCAGGGCTAAAGCTACACAGGTCACAATTGACCCGACAAATATGACAGCGGAGAACCTGCAGCAGTTCCAGCAGGCACAGGGCGATCTGAGCTCAGCCCTTTCAAGATTGATGGTCGTTGTCGAAAAATATCCGGAACTGAAAGCGACTCAGAATTTCAGGGATCTTCAGGTTGAACTTGAAGGTACTGAAAACAGGATCTCAGTGGAAAGAAGAAAATTCAATGAGGTTGCCCAATCGTTTAATATTTATATTAAGCAATTCCCCCGGAATTTCCTGGCAGGCATGTTTGGATTTACTGCCAGGCCTTACTTTGAATCAATGGAAGGTGCTGAAAAGGCTCCCGAGGTTAAATTTTAAAGTGATCGCTGTAAATGGAAATCAAAGCCTCTGCATTCTTTACCAAAGATCAGCAGTTACAGATCCGTGAAGCCATTAAACTGGCTGAAAAAGAGACTTCCGGTGAGATCAGGGTTCAAATTGAGAGCAGGGTTTCAGGAAGTGTCCTTGACCGGGCAGCCTGGATCTTTAATAAGATCGGAATGCATGCTACAGAGAACCATAACGGGGTTTTATTTTACCTGGCTGTCACTAACAGGGAATTTGCTGTCATAGGCGACGGAGGCATCAATGCAGTGGTCCCTGAAAATTTCTGGGATGAAATAAAAGAGACCCTTCAGAAACATTTCAAGACAGGGAAATTCACTGAAGGGCTGATTGAAGGAATCCTTCTTGCCGGGAACCAGCTAAGGGAACATTTTCCACGGAAGAAGGACGATATCAATGAGCTTCCTGATGAAATATCTTTTGACGATCCGGAAAAACCGTCAGTCTTATGAAATACAGAAATATTAAACCGGCATTTGTAGTATTTCTGCTGACAACCTTTTTGTCTTTTGCAGCATCTGCCCAGGAATTTCCGGAGAAACCGGTTCCGCCAAGACTTGTCAACGACTTTGCAGGGATGCTTTCAACCCGGGATGCTGATGCGCTTGAGCGTAAGCTTGTTGCCTTTGACGACTCAACATCCACACAGATAGCTATAGTAACTGTACGTGATCTATCCGGGTACGATAAAGCAGACTATGCTCAGCGACTTGCAGAAAAATGGGGCATCGGCCAGAAAGGGCTTGAATAACGGGGTGCTGATTCTGATAAAGCCTAAGACTTCCGAATCATCAAGAGGTGACGTATTTATAGCACAGGGGTATGGTTTGGAAGGTATTATTCCCGATATCGTATGTGCCCAGATCGTGGATAATGAGATTTTGCCTGCCTTCAGGCAGGGGCGATATTTTGAGGGACTTGATAAAGCGACATCGGTTCTGATGTCACTGGCAAGAGGTGAATTCCCTGCCGATCAGTACGGAAAGTCAAAGGGGGGCGATTCAGGCAAGTTAGGATCTGTTATATTTATCATAATACTGGTTATCATTGTTTTATTTTTCCGCGGCAGCGGAGGATCGAACCAGCGGCATTTAAGCAAGAAAGGATTACCTCTCTGGATGTTGCTCGCAATGATGAATTCCGGGAGTAACAGGCACAGCGGCAGCTGGGGCGGATTTTCAGGCGGAGGGGGATTCGGCGGCGGTGGCGGAGGCGGCTTCGGCGGCTTTGGCGGAGGAGGTTTTGGTGGCGGCGGTGCCGGCGGCAGCTGGTAGGGGCTCTAGCCTTCGCTAAAGCTTCGGCTAGCAAATCAAGGCTCAGAGCTCAGGGCTCAGAGCTCAGAGCTCAAGGCAAGATCCTGATCATAAGTTTTTCAGGGTTTTTCTGAAATTCGTAATTTTTTTACTCAATAATAATAACTTACTGTAAACTAACAGTTTTTCATCAACGGTAATGATTTGTCGTCTTAGGAAAATATAAGTTATATTCGCGCACTCAAATACTGATCTTCGAGCAATATTTAAAAAGCTTGCAAATTCCTTGTCTGAAAATGATCCTGAACCTTCTGCAATATTATTTGATATACTTAATGCCGCAGACCTCATTTGCTCGGCAAATTTAAAGTACCTTTTATCGTCAGCTTTATCTGCAAAGTCAAACAAATAATCTGAAATATCAATTGACTCTTTCCAGATATCAAGCTGTTCAAATCTAAAGTCTTCCATTTAAGTATTTGTTTTTATTTGTGCCCTTAATGGTCTGTGTTTGCCCTAAGTGCTCTGTGCTGCCTTGTGCAACCTAGTGCCCTGATGCTCTGTGCCCTGTGCCCTGTGCCCTGTGCTCTGTCGGCAATCCTTTAATAATCCCGACTTGATGTATAGTTCCTCCATTTTTCGATAACCTGTTGCATATCAGCTGGCAACTCAGAATCAAATGACAATCTTTTCCCTGATACCGGATGATCGAATGCGAGAGACTTCGCATGGAGCGCCTGGCGCGGCAGGATCTTAAAGCAATTTCTTACAAACTGCTGATATTTGGCAAAAGTGGTTCCCTTAAGTATCCTGTCTCCTCCGTATTCTTCATCATTGAACAACGGATGTTTGATATGACTGAAGTGGACTCTGATCTGATGCGTCCGTCCTGTCTCCAGCTTGCATTCCACAATTGAAATATAACCCAGGTCCTCAATGACCTTATAATGTGTGACTGCCGTTTTTCCCAGGCTATCAGGAAATACCTGCATGACTTTCCTGTCCCGGATGTTACGGCCCACATTGCCGGTTATAGTACCCACCGGGGGTTCCGGAGTTCCCCAGACAAGCGCAATATACTTCCTGTCGGTGGTCCTGTCATAAAACTGTTTGGAAAGCCTGTTTAACGAAAATTCGTTTTTTGCGATCACCATGATACCGGATGTATTTTTATCAATCCGGTGCACCAGGCCCGGACGAAGCTCCCCCGTCTGAAACAGGGGGAGATCCTTGAAATGCCACATCAAGGCGTTCACCAGGGTGCCCGTATAATTTCCATAGGCAGGATGCACCACCATGCCGGGTTCCTTGTTGACAACCACGACATCATCATCCTCATATACAATATTCAGGGGTATGTCCTCGGGGATGAGTTCTATCTCCCGTGGCGGCATTGGCAGAACGATCTGAACCACATCTCCGGGTTTGACCCTGTAGTTTGGCTTTACAGGATTGTCGTTGACAAGGATATTGCCTGCATTGGCCGCATTCTGGATACGGGTCCTGGATGTGTTTTCGATACGGTATGATAAAAACTTGTCAATCCTCAGGAGCGATTGGCCCGGATCAATATTAAATCTGTAGTGCTCAAAAAGCTCCTGATTTGTTTCTTCTTCGCCCATGCCGGGATTTACCTAGTTTTGATGAGCCTTTTATAACCTGCAGTCTTGCCTTTCATCGATGTCATGACTGTATAAATTCCCGGCCTCAGGGAAGAAATATCAATTCGTTCAGAATAATGAACCTTAATAACTTCACGGCCATAAAGATCTATTATTGTTACATATGCCGAAGGTGACAAAGCCAATTCTGGTGATTCCAGGTTTATAAAATCAGTTGCAGGATTGGGCCAAAGCCTGAAACTGTTCTTTTCTTCCGGGTATGTATTGCCGACTCCGGTCGGCTTCAGGGTTTTGCCCATTACAGGCCGTATCATTAAACTTCCCTCAACCTGCGACTGCAACCATTGTCCGTTGAGCCAATAGAATTGCCTTCCTTTATGAGGTGTATTGACATCATAACCGGCGTTGAGAAAAGTCTCCGTATGCTGTCGCCATCCAATATAAAACACATTATCAACCATTACCGGGTCGGGCAGAAGGTAAGTAAAAAATCCATTGATATCAGCGCCTTCCACTACCATCTGATCGCCGGCTGAATAGATGGCATCTCCGGGCAGATCGTTGATATCGTTCCAGATCATGAGGTCAAAAGCCCTTAAATTGCTGTTCAGGTAACTGTCGTTGAAACAGATCCGGATTGCCCTTATCGTATCCTTAATATAGGATTTAAATCTGTAGGCCACCATTGCATTTCTTGAACCCTGTCCGTTGATACCGTACCCCCCTTCGGATGTTCCGTCGTCGAATGCAAAATAGTTATTGAATTCCTGGTTGTAATGGATTGTATCATTTCCCTTGGGATCAAAATCGTCTGTGATCAGGTAGCTTGTGATCCTGAACAGAGCTGAATCATTATTGGGCGAATTGAAGGTATATATCAGGTCGGCGTTATAATCTACATTTGTCAGAGGACTGATATTGGTTGCTCCTGCCGAAAATGAATGTACAATGGTGTTGGCATGGATATCCCTAATCACAAAATTCCTGGTTACATTCCGCACTATCGTATCGTTGTTCCTGTAATGGATCGGGATCAATGATCCCATCTCCTGGAGGTAGATCTCCCTGAACTGCTTCCAGGGCATCGCTTCATGGGTCTTCAGGATTGATCTCATGGGTGTTCTGAAGGCGACATCTGCAAGGGAAGTATCGGCTGAATTCCTGTTCCTGTCGAGATAGACGTAATCAATATTCCAGTGATCACAGTTCCCGATCATCGACGGGTCATTAATATTGGAACTAAGGCTTGCCCAGTTGATGAACCGGAATTTAAAACCGCTTTTAAGAAATCTCGGATTTTCGATCCTCATTATGACCGCCTTAAATTTTGTCTGTGTATTTCCCTGAGCCTTCCAGACTGAATACCACTTATCTTCAAGCGGAGCATAAAACTGGAGGGTAAGGCTGTCAACAGGTTCCGGTGCATCCCCAAGTCCGCCGGGCTGATAGAAGAAACTGAGCCATATATTTTCTGAAGGATTAAAATTCAGGTTGACCGGCTGTGAAGTCAGATGATCAGCCTCGAAGCCCCACGAAGTAGCTGTTTCGTAGAGCCTGCCTGTATTGTCAATGGCATCGAAAGTTGCTACTCCTATGGTTATCTGCTGATCAGTATAGGTGTTGTTTATGAATACAAAATCATCGCTCCATTTTGCGGGAGAAGGGAGGTGAGATCTTCCTGAAAAGTCATCAAAGAACGGCAGTTCAATATCAGCCGCCAATCCTTTAGGACGAAGGCTGGTATTTTTGGTGTTCAGTAATGGCGATGTTGGTCTGAAGCCCGTAATTACTTCCTGTCCCGAAGAGATGAAGTTTATCAGAAAGAGGAATGCAATATTTAAGGCTGATTTCGTGAACATCAGTTTATCAGAGCTGACCCCTGACTAATTTTGGTATTGTGTCAATAGAAATTTTGGCGGAATCATTTACCAGCTTTGTCGAATCGACAGTAAGCCAGAGGTATATTGATGATCCAAGCTGCAGGGTTGCATCGGCGCTGAATTCGGGGTTTTGCTTATAAACAAATGCAGTTGCCGAATCCTTACCTGTTTGAAATTGTATTGTCATATATTGAGGTAACAAGAGTAAGGGATGCGCTAAAGATCTTATTCCTGGCTGACTCAAGGTCAAGTCCCATCAGATCAGGAACAGCGGTACGCTGATTACTCAGGCCTTTACCAAGGACAAGATCGATTGACGGAGCCTTTCTGGATCGAATCACCTTCCTGTATCTCCTTGCCGTTGTAAAGCTGTTTTATTACAACATCAATTGAAATGTCGGGAATATATCTTGGCGTTCCCATTTCAAGGCCGTTACTTTCAATAAGGGCAATTGCCTGCCGTTTAGGGAGGTTAACAAGATTAGGCATTGCAACCATTTCCGGATTAAATGCATTTATCGTCAGCATTATATTCCTCCATTTCTTAACCTTGAATCCTGGCTTTGGATTCTGTTCTGCAATACAGCCGCGTGGAACCTCGGAAGTGTACACAGAGTCGATTATCTGGTACCTGACCTTGCTCTTCCTTGCAAGCTTAACAGTCTGATCCATTGTAAGTCCGACAAAATCGGGTACCGGACGGCTCTGGCCGTGACGCGTATAGAAGTTAAGCCAGATGAGCAGGATCATTATTAAAATGACAACGATCAGAGCGGCTAATCCAAGATTCTTTAAAAATGTTTTACTGAGGAGAAAGTTTTTAAGACTCATACCGGCATTAGAACTTTAATTATAACGCAAATGTATTGATAAAATTATAAACAGAATCCCGTTCCACAGGTTCAAAACCGGCTTCACGGATGAGCCTGCAGATTTCATCTGTTGTCATTCCCGGATTTTTCTCTTCTGCCCCGGCCATCGAATAGATCCTTGTGGTGTCATCAATGGTGCCATCCAGGTCATCAGCACCGAATGAAAGGCTCATCTGTGCGATCTCTTTTCCGGTCATAGGCCAGTAGGCTTTCATATGTGTAATATTGTCAAGATATATCCTTGAAACAGCATAGTTTCTGAGATCTTCGATAATGCTGACTTCACCAAGATACGCCATTGAATTGTTGGCTTTTTTATACTTAAGCGGTATAAACGCATTGAAGCCATGAGTTTTGTCCTGGAGAATCCGCAGCCTCTCCATATGATCGATCCTGTGGGAATAATTCTCGATATGACCGTAAAGCATTGTGGCATTTGAAGGTATTCCAAGGTTATGTGCTGTTTCATGTATTTCAAGCCACATTGCGGAAGAGGTTTTTTCCGGACAGATCCTCTCCTGATCTCCTCGTCGAATATTTCAGCACCACCTCCGGGTATCGAATCAAGACCGTTCTCTTTCAGCAATGCCATTCCTTCCCTGATTGAAAGACCTGCCCTGTTAATCATGAATTCAAGTTCAATAGCAGAAAATGCCTTAATATGCAATCCCGGCCTGTGATCTTTAATCTTCCTGATAAGCTGACAGTAATAATGAATATCCTTCCGGGATGCACTCCTCCCACTATATGAACCTCTGTAACCTCTTTTTAGTCAAATTTTTTGACAATGTCAAGCATCTCTTCCTGAGTGTATTCCCAGCTTTCCGGATCTTTCTCAGGCTTATGGTAGGAACAGAAGCGGCAGTTGTAAATGCATTTGTTAGTTGGTTCAATATGAAAGTTCCTGTTGAAATATGCATTGTTACCGTTGATTCTTCTTCTGACTCTTCCGGCAAGCAGTCCGAGAAGCGGAAGTTCTGCCTTTGAGTATAAAAGCAAGCCTTCTTCAGGGGTAATACGGGTACCGGCAAGAATCCTTTCAGATGTTATTCTGAGTTCAGGATCGATATATCTTGAAAGTTCTGTCATTTAAGAATATGTCGGCAGGTAAAATTAATGAAAAAAAAGGTGCCTTGTTTTGAGGCACCTTTTTCCATATAACAGCAATAATTATTTCAGCTTAAGTTCAGGGGAGACCGTAAGTTTCTTTCTGCCTTTGGCCCTGCGGGAAGCAAGTACCCTTCTGCCGTTGGGAGTGGACATTCTTTCCCTGAACCCATGCTTGTTTGCTCTTTTTCTTCTGGAAGGTTGAAATGTCCTTTTCATGTCCTGTAATATTAATTGTCCCTACTGTTTAATTTTGAGATCGCAAAGATATTTATTTTTTGTTTAAATGCAACGGTTGGCATCTATTTTTCATTTTAATTTAAGAATCGGACTTAGGGAATATCTCAGGGCATTTGTTCATTTCTTTTGCCCCTCCAAAAGAAATGAACCAAAGAAAAAGAGGCCGGAAATGATAACTTAAGCCATGTCCTGCGCCCGCTACACAAGCCATATTGGCGCTACGGGCATGGCTTAAGTTCGCTCCATTTCCGGGTTGCCCTCCCGGCCAACAACGCCACTAAGGTTAAATAACTAATTACCGTCTTATCGAGGGGATGTTGACTGTCCATTAGCTTCAAAACGGCAGGTAGATGATCTTTTTAGTTTCGAAATAGGGTTCAGAAAAGAAATCTCTGATATCCTTTATGACAATTCTGGTCCTGAAAGGAGCAAGTCTCCTGGTCAAGATCACCTCCTTTAAGGTAAATGATCCCATTCTCAATGCTGTTCCGGCTTACATGATCAATATTTTTACCTGTAAGCTTCACAAATAGAGAAAATTCCGATACTGCCCTGCTGATAACAAAATCATATTTGTTTTTTTCTTCCTCGATCCTTTTTCTCAGCGGGGAAACATTTGTTAATCCAAGTTCCCGGGCAACAGATGAGACAACCCTTATTTTCTTATCGATAGAATCGAGGAGTGTAAACTCAGCTGCAGGAAAGATTATTGCCAGTGGTATTCCGGGAAAACCTCCGCCGGTACCTGCATCAAGGATCCTGGTCTGCGGATTGAAACTGATAAATCTGGCAATTGCAAGCGAATGAAGGACATGGTGAATGTAGAAATTCTCCATATCCTTTCGTGAGATTACATTTATCCTGCTGTTCCACTCCTGGTAGAGTGTCCTTAGCTTAGTAAATTGTTCGACCTGGATATCTGAAAGAGACGGGAAATATCGGAAAAGAGCTTCAACCATTACCTGTTACCGGTTTTTATAAATATGTTATATAGCAGGTTTTTGCCCTGTAAAGCTGGGCTTTGACAGTACCGATGGGCATCTTCAGCTCTGAGGCAATTTCTTCATACGAGTATTCCTTGTAGTATCTTAGTTCTATAAGCTGTCTGTATCGGGGTTTAAGCTGGTTGACAATATCTCTGAGAACTGCTATTTTCTGATCGTTTATAAGGGCCTCTTCCGGATCGGGGAGATCGGACTGGATATTTACTGTCAGATTATCCAGGTCATCCTGCCAGCTGATCGATGGGAGTGGGGGAGGTTTGTTTTTTTCTTATAAAATCTATGCAATTGTTGGTTGCAATTTTAAACAGCCATGTGCTGAAAGCAAAATCAGGAGTATATGAATCAAGATTATGGAAAGCCTTGCCGAATGCTTCAATTGTCAGATCTTCAGCATCCGACGAATTATTTACCATTTTTAGAAGCATGAAGTAAATTGAATCCCTGTACCGGTTCATCAGACTCGCAAAAGCCTTTTCATTCCCTTCCCTTGCCATTTCGACAAGCATGAGATCGCCTTTTGCCTTTTCTGATAATCCGTTGCTTATTTCCATCTGTTTTTGCGGGATCCTCCGCCAAGATTGGTTATATAGATCACTGAATTTATAAAAGGAGAAAAAATATCAAAAAATATTGACCATGGTGCTAAATCCCTGCTCATTGAGTTTTTTCTGAACAAGTGTTAAAACAACAGACTGAATTGCCAGTCTGATCCCGAAGACTGCTGTTACAGCAGGCCACAGGAACCGGCTGGAGAGAAGCACTATAAAAAAGACGTAAAAGAGCATCCTGGATACGGGCTCAACTGTCAGTAAAATTTTGTCTCTTAATTTGTAATGGACTGCTGTTGTAAGATGCCTCTTTTTTTGCTTGAACAATTCCGTGATATTTGCAGCAGGTACTGAGCGGGTATGAGCCTCTTCTCCGAATTCAACTGATACATTCTCCCTGGTGGCATTTGAATTCACAAACAGGTCATCATCCCCGGAAGCAAGATGGCTATGAGTGCCGAATCCCTTATTCTCAAAGAAGACAGATCTTCTGTAAGCAAGATTTCGTCCCACACCCATGTAGGGAATGCCTCTGATCGCCATCCCCAGGTACTGCATTGCAATAAACATGCTGTCGTACCTGATATATTTATTCAGCAACCCTCTTTTCCTAAAATATCCGCCGTAACCAAGAACAAAATCTGTCTTATCATCAAAATGAGATACCATCGTACCAAGCCATTTTCCTGTTTCAGGCTGGCAATCAGCATCTGTAAAAAGCAGAATCTCATTCTTCGCTGCTTTAATACCGATGAACTGGGCAAATTTCTTGTTATGTGTAAATTTCGGATCTTTGTTAATATTAGATACTCGCAGATTAGGATACTTGTTAAGATACTCTCCCAGAACATTATAGGAATCGTCTTCAGAACAATCATTCACAACAATAACTTCAAAATCAGGATAATCCTGTTCAAGAACTGAAGGAAGGAATTCCCTGAGATTTTCCTCTTCATTTCTGGCACAGATTATTACAGAAACCGGATCTTTTACAGGAATGTTGCCGTCAGCCTTTAACAATGCGGGAGCCAGATAGTAGTATAAATAATAAAATATCTGTATTACGGCTGAAAGGCCGAAGACTATGAAAACTATCAGAAGAAACGGGTGGTCACCGGTGATCATTTGACTTCCAAATAAGGCAGCAATATTACTAAGATAATCTGAATGCAAAAATAGTGTTACCAAATATCATTTGTTAAAACGGAGATGTCCTTCAAAAATTATTGACATTAATTTTAACAGGTGGATGAATGAATTACCTTTGTGCATCCGGAACAAAATTGATCTTATGTTTGAAGTACAGAGCAGGGATAAGGAAACCAGGGCAAGGACAGGAATGCTGAAAACAGCCCATGGAGATATTCCTACTCCGATCTTTATGCCTGTCGGAACTGCCGGAACTGTAAAAGGAATTCTGCAGAAAGATCTTTCAGATGATATTGATGCAAAAATTATTCTGGGAAATACATATCATCTGTATCTCCGTCCCGGAACGGAGATTCTGAAAGCATCAGGAGGCCTTCACAAGTTTATGCAGCTGGGAGCGGCCAATTCTGACTGACAGCGGAGGATACCAGGTTTTTTCACTTACCGGGAACAGGAAGCTTACTGATGAAGGAGCTATTTTCAAATCGCATATTGACGGATCAAAGCATATTTTTACTCCTGAAAATACAATTGATATTCAGCGTATTATTGGTGCAGATATAATGATGGCCTTCGATGAATGTACTCCATTCCCCTGCGATTACAGATATGCAAAAAAATCAGTTGAACTTACTCATCAATGGCTCGACAGGGCAGTTGTGCAGATTTAAGGAAACTGATCCTATGTGGGACTATGAGCAGTTTCTTTTTCCTATTGTACAGGGAGGCACATTTGATGATCTGAGGAAGCATATCTGCTGAAAAGATTGCTTCAGCCGGCATGGCAGGAAATGCAATCGGAGGATTATCGGTAGGGGAACCTGCGGAGGAAATGTACAGGATAATTGAGATTGTAAATGAGATACTTCCTGAAGATAAACCACGTTATCTGATGGGTGTGGGAACTCCTGTCAATATTCTGGAAGCCATTGAAAGGGGTATTGATATGTTTGATTGTGTTATGCCTACACGGAACGGAAGAAACGGGATGCTATTTACAGGCGAGGGAATAATAAATATCAGGAACAGGAAATGGATTGATGATTTCAGTCCTATTGATCCTGACGGTCCTTCCGTTGTAAGTCTTTATTATTCAAAAGCATATCTGAGGCATCTTGTTATATCAGGTGAAATTCTCGGAGCCCAGATAGCAAGTATACATAACCTGGCATTTTATTTGAAACTGGTGGCTGAAGCAAGGAAAAAAATTGAAGAAGGTAATTTCAAAAAATGGAAAGAACCAGATGGTAAAAAAACTTTCGGAAAGGCTTATAGACTCTCTGAAAATCAGAATAATTGACAGATATATTATCAGGAAATTCCTTGGTACTTTCTTCTTTTGTCTTGTTCTGATTCTGACAATTGCCGTTGTTTTCGATTTTGCCGAAAAGATTGATAATTTCATGGAGAAGGATGCTCCTGTAAAGGCAATAATTTTTGATTATTATCTGAATTTCATTCCATATTTTGCAACTCTGTTTTCTCCTCTGTTTGTTTTATTTCTGTTATTTTCTTTACTTCAAAAATGGCAGCAAACACTGAGATTATTGCCATTCTGAACAGTGGAATGAGCTTCAGAAGAATGATGTGGCCATATTTCATTTCAGCTCTTGTTATTGCCATTTTTACATTTTTTCTGACCAATTTTGTAATTCCCAAGGCGAATCTTAAAAGAATGGATTTTGAAGATAAATATTACAGGTCTCACAGCAAGAAGGGTACCGTGTAATGAATATTCACCGGCAGGTATCTAAAAATGATTTATATCTATATGGAATCGTTCAATCCGATAAGCCAGGGAGGCCGGAATTTTACAATTGAAAAGTTTAATGATAGCGGCAAGCTGGAATCAAAGCTCATCAGGTAATATGGTCAGATATGATACAGCAAACAATAAATGGACGGTGATGAATTATTATCTGCGCGAAATAAGAGAAAATGAAGATTAATTGACCAGAGGCGAACAGAATTGATACTACCCTTACTATAAAACCTGCGGATTTTTCAAGGGATCCGGGATTTGTCGGTACCATGACATATCGGGAACTGAATGATTATATAAATCTGCTACAGCTTCAGGGATCGGATGAGCTGAAACTTTTCCTGATTGAAAAACACCGACGTTTTGCAAATCCGTTTGCTGTTTTTATTCTTACACTTATCGGTGTATCTCTTTCATCAAGAAAGGTAAGGGGAGGTATTGGTATGAATATAGGTATCGGACTGGTACTGAGCTTTTCCTATATTCTTTTTCTGCAGTTTGCCTCACAGTTCTCTCTCAAAGGAAATCTTGGTCCAATGCTGGCAATGTGGATCCCAAATATCTTATATTCAATAATTGCACTGGTACTTGTATAAAATGGCACCAAAATAAGTTCGAATCAATGGCCTAATTATCTTAAAATTGTAACCTGATCTGGTAACAGATGATCTATTTTAGAATACTAATATTAAAACGATATATGGCAGTGAATAAAAAGATTCAGGAATTGCAGGAAAAACGTGAGAAAGTGCTTCTTGGAGGAGGAGAACAGGCAATTGAAAAGCAGAAAGCTATGGGCAAACGAACTGCCCGTGAACGTATTATGGCTCTTCTTGATGACAGATTCATTCAACGAATATGACCTGTTTGTTGAGCATGATGCCCGTGATTTTGATATGGATAAAAAATCACTTCCCAGCGATGGTGTAATTATTGGATCAGGAACAATTTACGGAGCACCTGTTGCAATTTTTGCCCAGGATTTTACTGTTGCAGGAGGATCACTCGGACTGATGCATTCAAGAAAGATCACAAAGATCATGGATCATGCCCTGAAAATGAGAATGCCTCTTATCGGTATCAACGATTCAGGAGGTGCAAGAATACAGGAAGGTGTTAATTCACTTGCCGGTTATGGTGAGATATTTTTCAGGAACACAATTTCAAGCGGTGTAATTCCTCAGATATCTGTTATCCTTGGTCCATGTGCCGGAGGTGCAGTCTATTCACCTGCTCTTACCGATTTTGTTTTTGTGGTGGATAATATTTCAAAAATGTTTATTACCGGACCTGAAGTTATAAAAACAGTTCTTGGTGAAGAGATCTCAATGGAAGATCTTGGCGGAGCAAGGGTACACAGTGAAGTTACCGGAAATGCTCATTTCTTTGCCATGAGCGAAGAGGAGTGCTTTGAACAGATCAAAAAGCTGATAACATTTATTCCATGGAACAACAGCAGGAAGGCAAAGGCATTTGAACCCGGCGAACCGAATACCAGAATATAATATTGAATAAAATTGTTCCTGATGATCCGACACTGCCTTATGATGTAAAGGATGTTATAAGGGCAATTGTCGATAATTCCGATTTCTTTGAGATAATGGAACTTTATGCAAAAAATATTGTTATCGGTTTTGGCCGAATGGGAGGACGGACAACAGGATTTGTTGCAAACCAGCCTCTTGAAATGGCAGGTGTTCTGGATGTTGATTCATCTGACAAAGCTGCAAGATTCATCCGTTATTGTGATGCTTTCAATATTCCGATAATAACTCTTGTTGATCTTCCCGGTTATCTGCCCGGTGTTGATCAGGAACATGCAGGTGTTATACGTCATGGAGCAAAAGTTCTTTATGCATACAGTGAAGCAACTGTTCCGAAACTGACAGTAATTCTAAGAAAAGCATATGGTGGAGGATATATTGCAATGAGCTCACGACATCTGCGCGCTGATTTTGTTTTTGCCTGGCCATCAGCTGAGATTGCAGTTATGGGACCTGAAGGTGCTGCAAATATTATTTTCAGGAAGGAGATAATGTCTTCTGATGATCCTGACGGAATGAGAAAACAAAAAGTTGAGGAATACAAGGCCAAATTTGCCAATCCATATGTTGCTGCTTCACGAGGTTATGTTGATGCAGTTATTGAACCGTCAGAAACAAGAAGATTCCTGATGCATTCAATTGAGAGTATCTGAAAATAAGGTGGTTACAATGCCTGAAAAGAAACATGGACTTCCTCCGTTCTGATTTTACTTAAATATGAAATTAACAGAAATAATGATGAACAGAGAAGAAAATCTTGGGATATCTGAATATAAATTCAAGTCTTTATAAGACAAGGCTCAGCAGAAAATTTGCAGAACAGGAAACCCTATCAGACCTGCAGATCCCAAAGCTATTCTAAGCTTTATTCCCGGAACTGTTCTCGATATTCTTGTTAAGGAGGGCCAGACATGTAAGAAAGGGGATGACCTTATGATTCTTGATGCCATGAAGATGCAGAATAAGCTCAATGCAGCGTAGATGGTAAAATAAAAAGGATTTGCGTAAATAAAGGAGATAAGGTATCAAAAGGAAGCATTCTGATTGAATTGGAATAATAATGATAAGGCGTTTAAACGCAGAGTCCCTCACCTATGCATAATAATAGGAACCTTAAAATTGATAACTTTATAGAAAGAGTTACCCTGAAACCCTTTAACCACTGAGTCACACAGAGTTTCACAGAGTAAGACACAGAGTTTTAAAACAGTGTAACTCCGTTTTACTCCTCTTTACTCCGTGGTTAATAAACTTGCCCCTAAATCCCTGTCTAGCAGGGGTAGACTTTTAGGAACCGCCTTTAGCGGGGCAGGTCTAAAGTTCCCCATTATAAATTATAAACTTCTTAAGGTCTTCAGGTACTTCCGGTTCTTCCTTAAAGATCCCATAGACCGATGAGCCGCTACCTGACATTGAGCTGTAGAGGGCTCCTGATTCATATAACAGATTCTTCAATCTGCCTATAGCCGGATACTTTTTGAAGACAGTTTTTTCAAAGTCATTTATTCATAAGTTCCTTCCATTCTGCGACCGGTTTACTTATTATTTCAGCAAGGTTTTTTCCGGTCGGGGAGTATGTCCAATTCTCATAAGCCTCTCTTGTGTTTACTTGTATGCCAGGATTTAAAAGCAATATTTTAAAGCCTTCCAATACCTTGTCAACAGGTTTTAAAATTTCACCCCTGCCTGTGGCGTAGGCTGGCTGGCTCAAAATAAAAAACGGACAGTCACTGCCCAGTTCAAGTGCAAAGGATTCCAGTTCTTCCTGACTCAGTGAGAGTTCGAAGTACCTGTTTATGGTGCAAAGCATGCAGGCAGCATCTGATGATCCTCCTCCAAGGCCGGCACCACATGGGATCGCTTTGTGAAGATGGATAGTTAAATATGGGAATGGAGAAAGCTTTCCGAAGTCTTTTTACCGCGTTGAGCACCAGATTCTCTTCACTATTGCATGGAAGATCAAGCCCCGTCAATGTCAGGATGTCATGCCTTGCTCCGTCTTCACCGATAACAAACTCAAGGGCATCACAAAGGGGACAGGATAAAAGATAGTTTCAATGTCATGATATCCATCAGGACGCTTCCCTGTAATTCTCAATCCAAGGTTTATTTTTGCTTTTGGAAATACGATCATTTCCGGGTATTTGATACAAAAATACCATATGGATTGGATTTTAGAGCCTGGGAATTGATTTTTTGTCTTTTCAACAAGTTTTAAACAAAGAATGTTTGTAACAATAGAGTCTGAATTAATTTTATTAAGGATTGGTTATATCATACCTTTGGATCTACCCTGATTTCTAATTAGCAGCGTTATATAATAATCAATAAATCAGTAATATAATATTAATGGTAAGACAAAAGACAAGTGCCCGGCCTGTTATCACCCAATTACCCGATTTTGGAAAGGTACCCCCACAGGCAATTGATATGGAGGAGGCTGTTCTTGGTGCAATTATGCTTGAGAAAGAGGCTGTAATTACAATTCTTGATATTCTCAAACCTGAGAGTTTTTATAAGGAAGCCCATCAGAAAATATTCAAGGCAATCTCTGATCTGTCAGCAAGGGAGTATCCTGTTGATCTTTATACTGTTACTGAAGAGCTCAGGGCTCATAATGAGCTTGAAAGTGTGGGAGGACCTGTTTATCTTACACAGCTTACTTCAAAGGTTGTTTCAGCAGCAAATGTTGATTATCATGCCAGGATAGTAGCACAGAAATATATTCAGCGCGAACTTATCAGAGTATCGACTGAAATACAGACAAGGTCGTTTGATGATTCAATGATGTTACAGAACTTCTCGATTATTCGGAAAATGCACTTTTCCAGATTGCTGAAGGAAACATAAAAAGGGAGGTTTCTCCGATTAATATGGTTATCAAGGAAGCAATCAGGGAGATTGAGGAGGCAGGTAAAAGAGAAGATGCCTTGTGGGTACACCTTCAGGTTTTACAAAGCTTGACAGGCTTACATCAGGCTGGCAGAAATCGGAACTTATTATAATTGCTGCACGTCCTTCAATGGGAAAGACAGCATTTGCACTTTCAATGGCAAGGAATATGGCAATTGATCATGGTAAAAAAGTTGCAATATTCTCATGTGAAATGTCGTCGATACAGCTGGTAAACAGGCTGATAATTGCTGAAACCGATATCCCGGGTGAAAAGATCAAAAACGGACGTCTTTCTGAAGAGGAGTGGAAACAGCTTGATACAAGGATAAAAAAACTTGTTCAGGCACCAATATTTCATTGATGATACTCCTGCAATTTCAATTTTTGAACTAAGGGCAAAATGCCGCCGGCTTGATGGCTCAGCATAAGCTCGATATTGTGATAGTTGACTATCTTCAGCTTATGTCGGGACCTGAAAATGCCGGAAGCCGCGAACAGGAGGTAAGCAATATCTCACGATCGCTGAAGAGCATTGCAAAGGAACTTAATGTTCCGATACTTGCTCTTTCACAGCTTAACCGGTCGGTTGAAATGAGAGGAGGTACAAAACGACCTCTGCTTTCCGACCTCCGTGAATCGGGTGCAATAGAACAGGATGCTGATATGGTTGTATTTATTCACCGGCAGGAAAAATTCGGAATGTCTGACATTTGAGGATGGTTCCTCCACAAAAGGAATTGCCGAAATTATCCTTGCAAAGAACCGTAACGGACCTGTTGATGATGTAAGGCTGAGGTTCCGTGAAGAAAAAGCTCAGTTCGTGGATATTGATGATTTTGATATCGAAAGCTACTCTGAGGCAAAAGAGAGCTCCCAGAGCATCACCCTTGGATCAAAGATGAATCATGATAAGCTCAGAAAACTTGGCAAGGGCTTCGACCAGGAATCTGATATGCTTAATGAACCACCTTTTATTTAATGTCAGTTAAGACGGAGAGTGAATTTTACGCCGGAACTCTGAGTATTTCAAGTCATCGAACCCGACATAAACTCCTATTTCGCCTATGAAAAATATCTCACTCAGGCTGTACCCGATCTCAGTATAAGTGGTGTGAAAACGTGAACCAAGAAATGAAAAAGAAAGATTTTCCCGGATCAGCGTGTTGCTTAGTCCGGGTAAAAGTTTGAGAAGGATATAGGGTGCGGTGTATTTCAGATGCGCTTCACCAAAAAATTCCGGTGTGCTTAATGAATAATAATGCCGGCAGCATAAATGCATCATCATAATCATTAATCAGGACATTTACCGGCTGGGAATTAAAATGAAAGAAATCAAAGTAGGGGACGTACAGGTTGTTGATAAATGCACCTGTCCTGACCCTCCACCTGAATTCGCTGAAAGCCCCTAAATCACGTCTTTGGGAAACTCCAAGCCTGAACATATCGAAGTGTTTATATTGCTCTGAGATTACCGGCATATAGTTCATGCCATGCTTCCAGGTAAAGCTGAAAATAGGCCAGTCAGATCCCGCTGAACTCTTGTTCCCGTCGTGAATCCGGTATTTCTGGTAGGGTGTAAATGTAACATTTGTTACAAATTCAAAATGCTTCTGATCTGTAAGAGAATTTACAGGATTGGAACCGGATGAAAGATACCTGTTTTCAGGAATGTTTTCAGTGAACTCACGCGATGGTCTGAATATCGAAAAATCAGAGTTATTCCCAAGTACCCTCCTGTCCTCAAAGCCTGCAGTGAACTCCAGATTTAGTCCATTGCTTATCTCTTTCCAATATCCGAGGGTGAGGTATCTGCTTTCATAAAGTTTCAGGTAATTCCTTCTGAGGAGCAGGGAAGAAAGACTGTTCAGGAACCGGTTTATTCCTCCCGCCGGTGTTTATGTCCTTGCTTGTGATTCCCGAGTTGATGAAAAAACGGCCGGGTTTCATACCAAAGGTTGAGTAATCTGCATTAACCCTCATCATTATCTTTTCACGGCTGAATGCATACCGGACGTCGGGATAAAAGGACAATCTGGTCCGGTTCTTATAAGTCTTTGAGATCCTGAAATCCACTCCATAAACAAATCCATCGACAGTATTAAAACTCAGGTTCTTAAGATCGATAAGTCCGCCGTTTGTGAAACTGAATCCTGAAGTATCCGACCAGGTATGACCTGATACAATATTGCGGGATGTCTTCCAGAACCTGCTTTTCCCTTTTTGTTTGCCTGACTGAAGGGTGTCTGCTATTGCCTTTTCGTTCTTAGCAACCAGCTTGATACTGTCGCTTATCCTCAGGCTCCTCAATTCAATCTCTGACAGCGGGATAGGCCGTATTTCAGCCCAGTAGGCGCTGTCTTTTTTCCCTGCATCCTTCTCGATGATATGTGTTACGTTTTCTTTTATTTCAAGACTTTTTTCAAGCGTATCGGTAATACTTTTCTCCGATTCCTTCTTCATAAGACTGGAAAGCTTTATCATATCGCGGTTTGTCATCTCCTCTTTCCGGAGGATCTTTTCAATCTGTGAGGCAGTTTTTGTTTTTGAAGTATCCGGAATCTCGTATCTTCCCGGAAAACCGGATGCAATTTCCGAAGGTTTCTGAATGGATCGTATTTGGTTTTACCTCCATATATTTTACAGAGCTTCCATATCCGACATCTGCCTTTATTCCAAGGATGGCAAGATCAATGTCAAACTGGTGGCTGACAGGCATCCAGATATCCTCCTGGACGGGAATATATAATTCCCGTACCCTTATCTTTCCCGCAAGATTCTCATTGGTAAGGTCAACGCTGTGAAGGCACCAGAGATCCTCAATTATGTAAATTGTTCCTGAAAAGAGCTGCTGGCTTTTGCGTTTCGGGATTACCTCAATCTTGTTTATTGTATAATTTCCCTGAAGTGAAGCACCAAGATACTTGAAGTTATAATGCGAAAATGCCTGGGGTGACAGCGGAGAAATTGCCATATCGGCAAGGACCGGCTGATAAAAACTTGCCTGGATATAGTCCATCGGGGAGACTTCATTTCCCTCTTCCGGGAAAGTTGATGTTGAATGATATTACTTTCTGAACATATTTGTCAGGTGCTGTAAATTCTATTTCATTAAATGATTCCATAAGGAAAGAATCTCCCTCCCTGAATATGGTGGAATTTTCTTCCGGCTTGCCTCCTGCAGAAACCGAAGTGCTTCTTTCAGAACTGTTCATCCTCATCGATCTCTGAAGCAGTTTTGGGATCCTGTTTATTAAAAGATTTCCTTTCAGATAAACATTTGCTTTATAGTAACTTATCTGATTCAGGTAGTAAGGGGCAAGGCCTATTGCCTTTCTCATAATGACATAAGCAGGATCTTCCCCTGAAGGCGTTATTTTTACTTCAGGAATTTCATAAAACTGTTCAGGCAGGATAATATCCGGATAACTGTATTGTCTGAAAGGCTGATATTCATAATTACAGGTTCATACCCAAGACTCTGGTAGAAAACAGTATAATTGCCCGGCAGGGAGCTTTATCTCGTAATCTCCCCTGGTATTTGAAGTTGTTCCTTGTTTCAGTTCCTGGATATAAACAGTGGCATACTGAACCGGCTGACCTGACTTATCAGTGATCCTTCCTTTAAGGACCTGTGATTCTATTACCGGCTGGTAATAAAAAAGCAACAATATAGCTGAAAAATAAAGTCCTTAAACCTGAGATTCTATGACGTGCAGGCAAATGAATCATGATCTATTACCGGCAACAACAATAACAATTTCACCTTTTGGAGGATGTATTTCAAAATGATCAGCAAGAAATGATAAACTGCCCCTGATATTTTCTTCAAAAACCTTTGTGAGTTCTCTCGATACAGATGCTTCCCTTTCAGGACCGATTACAGAAGCAAGATCCTCAAGTGTTTTTACCAGCCGGTAAGGTGATTCATAAAATACCATGGTTCTTTGTTCTCCCGCCAGGGCTGTCAGCCTTTTGTTTCTTCCTTTCTTCGGAGGGAGAAATCCTTCAAAGCAGAATCTTTCACAGGGGAGACCGGAATTTACAAGAGCAGGAATAAGTGCTGTCGGGCCGGGAAGCGTCTCGACAGGTAATCCTTTTTCAATGCAGGTTCTTACCAGCAGAAATCCGGGATCTGAAATTCCCGGAGTACCGGCATCTGAGATCAATGCAACAGCCGTACCGGAAGCAATTCTGTTGCAGATTGCTTCAACACTTTTATGCTCATTGAACATATGGTGCGACTGAAGCGGAGTTGTAATATTGTAATGATTTAATAGCTTTCTTGCCTGGCGTGTATCTTCGGCAAGAATAAGATCAACCTGTCCCAGTACCTCAACAGCCCTGTAAGTTATATCCCTGAGATTGCCTATAGGTGTTGGCACCAGGAAAAGTTTACTCATGTGTATGGAACTTGCGTTTCAGCAGATCCAGCAGTTGTCTTACAGCTTCAGCATCTGTATCATCTCCTGTATAACCTGCAAAGACCGCTTTTGCATCGTCAAGATTACCTGCGGAATCAAGTTTTAAGATTGCCTTGTTATATGATTCTGTATCACCATTGAAAATCTCCCTGATGAACAGGAACTTGTCATTGATACCTATTGCCTCTGAAAGATTTGTCAGCGGTTTTGTCTTGAAGATATCAGATACATCATCTTCATGCTTAAGACTGGCCAGTTTTTCATTGAAGCTTTCGCTCATATTATTGAACTGATCAGCAATTATTGCATTTTCCACCTGCTTCTTTACAGCTATTTTTGGTTCCCTTGTTGCGTCATAAGTGATTGCAGATACCGGAGCCTGATTAATTACATGCCTGTCTTCTTCATTTGTATTTATTACCAGGTTCATTACAGGTACTGCTTTTTCTTCTGGGATCACTTTTTTCATCTCTGCCCTTTCAGGCACTTTTCCCGGGCTTTCTTCTTTTACCAGGTTTCTTCCTGTACGCCGAGTGGTTAGCTTTTCATTCAGATTTTTAAGCAGGGCAATGACTTCTGCCGCACTTCTGCATTTTGACTTTGCAAGTTCGACCTGCAAAGCCGGAACCCCCGGGTATTTTTTCAGATCATCAATAATATCCCTTACTTCATGAAGATCTTTTATGATAATATCAATTGTTGCATTTAAATCCATACTATTTGGTTTTATTATAACAAACCATTTTCTTATTTTGCAAAAGTAAATATAATTCCACAAGTCATAACGGAATAATCTTACATTTAGCATTCTGCAAACCTACATTAATTCAGGATGGAATTTCTTGAGAATACATTCAGGGCGAACGCCAGACGGGGATCGATTGAGGTCATTACCGGTTCTATGTTCTCGGGGAAAACCGAAGAATTGATAAGACGGCTTCGAAGGGCTCAGTTTGCAGGGTTAAGTGTTGAGATTTTCAAGCCATCGCTCGATAAGAGATATTCTGAAAACAGGGTTGTTTCGCATGATGAGAAATCAATTGTTTCCACCCCGGTAGACAATTCTTCAGCCATTATGCTATTGGCCGGAGATGTTGACGTTGTCGGCATCGATGAAGCCCAGTTCTTCGACAATTCAATTGTGGATGTCTGCAACAGTCTGGCAGATAATGAAGTAAGGGTTATTGTAGCCGGTCTTGATATGGATTTTATGGGAAAACCGTTTGGTCCTATACCTGCACTTCTTTCAGTGGCAGAATTCATTACCAAAGTGCATGCTATATGTATCAGATGCGGGAATCTTGCCCACTATTCATACAGGAAATCGGAAGAGGCTCAGGTAGTTCTTCTGGGTGAAAAAGACAAGTATGAACCTCTTTGCAGAGAGTGTTACAGGGATGCTATTAAAAAAGGAAAGGGATGAAGCTCACTTCCTCAGAAATTGCCCGGATCATCAACGGACAACTTATAGGGTTGCCTGACCTGATCGTAAATGAAATAGTTACAGACAGCAGGCAGGTAAGCTTTGCAGAAAATGTTGCATTTGTTGCATTAAAAGGTAAGAACCATGACGGACATAAATATATTCCAGCTCTTTACCATAAAGGAGTGAGGGTTTTCATTGTTGGCAGCCCTCCTGAAAGTCCTGAAATTTACAAAGATGCAGCGTTTATTGTAAATGAAGACACTACAGCGGCACTTCAGCTTCTTGCCGCCGATATCAGACACCGCTTTAATTCCACTGTAATTGCCGTTACTGGAAGTGCCGGGAAAACTATTGTCAAGGAGTGGCTGGCAGATGTGGCAGGAAGGGCAGTTCCGGTAGTAAGGAGCCCGAAAAGCTATAACTCGCAGATAGGCGTTCCCCTTTCAGTCATGAAACTTGACGATAAATATAAATTCGGAATTTTCGAAGCCGGGATCTCAATGCCTGGCGAGATGGAGAAATTGCAGCGGGTAATCGATCCGGATATAGGAATAATAACGAATATCGGAGATGCCCACAGCGAAAATTTTCAGATAATGAAGACAAAGGCCCGCGAAAAGCTGAAATTGTTTGTGAATTCCAGGATGATAATCTATTGCAGCGATCATGTGCTTATCAGAGATCTGATTATCAATGATAAAACTTTCAAAAATAAAGAGATTATCGACTGGTCGGTGATTAATCCCGAGGCAAGAATATTCGTAAGGACCGGGCAGTTAAAAGGTGGCGGAACAGAGCTTGAAGCAGTGTACAGGGGCAATAAATATAATTTCGAAATTCCTTTTACTGACCGTGCCTCAGTTGAAAATGCAATTACTGTAGCTGCTGCATGCTTTGCTCTCGGTATAGATCCGTTCGAGATCGGGAAAGGACTTTCAGAACTTGTCTTCTGTTGCCATGAGGATGGAGATGAAGAACGGAATAAACAACTGCCATCTGATTGAGGATTTTTACAATTCCGATCCGGGTTCCCTTGGAATGGCACTCGAATTCCTGAGGGCCCAGAATAACAGGAAAACCACCCTTATCCTTTCTGATTTTATTCAGAGCGGAAGAAACGAAAAGGAGCTTTACTCCGAGGTGGCTGAGCTTATCAGGAAAACGGGGATTGACAGGTTTATAGGTATTGGACAGGCACTTGAAAGAAACAGCTCTCTGTTCACCAGAGAATCCAGATTTTATGTCTCGACAGATGATTTTATACACAGCTTCAAAGGAGCAGAGTTCAGTAATGAGATAATCCTGCTCAAGGGAGCAAGGATCTTTGAGCTTGAAAGGATCGGGAAACTGCTTGAACAACAGATACATATTACTGTTCTTGAAATTAACCTTGATGCCATTTCACATAACCTGAATGAATTCCGCCGGCTTCTTAACCCGGGAACCCGGATAATGGCAATGGTAAAGGCTTTTGCCTATGGCGCAGGCCCGGCTGAGATTGCAGGTCTGCTTGAGTATCACCGGGTCAGTTATCTTGCTGTTGCATATACCGATGAAGGAGTTGAGCTCAGGGATGCAGGCGTGACTCTTCCGGTTATGGTTATGAATCCGGATCCCTCTTCAGCCTCACTTATGATCAGATATAATCTTGAACCTGAAATATACAGTTTTTCGTCGTTCAGGGATTTTACCGAAGCTGCTTCAAGACACGGTCTTTCACAATATCCGGTTCATATTAAAATTGACACCGGAATGCACCGGCTTGGATTTATGCTGGAGGATATTGATGAACTTGCCGGGAGAATAAAGAACCTCGATTGCATCAGGATCACTTCAGTATTTTCGCACCTTGCGGGAAGCGAAGATCCCTCGCTGGATGAATTTACCCACAAGCAGGTGAGGTTGTTCAGGGAAGCTGTCGAAAAAATCAGAAATGCCGTGGATTACCCTTTTCTAAGGCACATACTCAATACCTCAGGGATAGTCCGGTTTCCTCAGTATCAGTTTGATATGGTGCGTCCGGGTATCGGGATATATGGTGTTGGAACCTATGAAGGCATAAGGCTTCGACCAGCAAGCCGCTTTAAGACAAGGATCTCCCAGATTAAAATGATCCCGGCGGGCGATCCGGTCGGATACGGATGTGCAGATATATCAAATGCGGACCGGATTATCGCAATTCTTCCCGTAGGGTATGCTGACGGGTTTAACAGAAAGCTCGGAAACAGCAATGGGAATCTTTTTATTAAAGGAAAAAGAGTGCCCCTTGTTGGGAATATCTGCATGGACATGTGTATGGCAGATATTACCGGAACCGGCATCGCCGAGGGAGATGAAGCGGAAATCTTTGGTCAGAATATTCCTATTGATGAGCTGGCGGAAAAATGCGGTACAATTCCTTATGAAATTCTGACATCGGTACCGGGAAGGGTTAAAAGGGTATTCTTCAGGGAATGATTCGTCATTGCCCCGATTCACTTATTGCTTCGAGCTTTCCCGTGTTAAGTACAATGATCTTTCTTCCTTCAAGTTCAATAAGCTTTTCAGAGACAAAGTTGGACAAAGTACGGATTGCGTTCGAAGTTGTCATGTTTGAAAGGTGGGCCAGATCTTCCCTTGTAAGGAGCACACGGAGGGTTCTGCCGTCAGCTTCAGATCCGTACACGTCGCGAAGCAACAGTATGGACTCTGCAATGCGTCCCCTGACATGCTTTTGCGTAAGTGATATTAACCTTGTATTTGCGCTTAGCAGCTCTTCAGAAAGTACCTTGATAAACTTGATTGCCAGGTCAGCATTCTGTTTAAGGATCTTTGACAGTATATGTTTTCCGAAAATTACAATAGCTGAATCCTCGATAGCAACCACTGTAAAGGGATATTGGTTCTCTGAAAAAAGTGACCTGTAAGAGATGAAGTTCTGAGGTCTCAGCATCCGTATTATCTGTTCCCTTCCACCGGCGCCAATCCTGAACACCTTAGCTTTTCCGGATGCAAGGCATACCAGTCCGTGGGTGCGGTCTCCCTCACTTACAATTGTGTCTCCTTTCCTGAAATAAGCCACTTCGTGATGCTGGTCGATAGCCTCCTTATCTGAAGGAGATATTCCCTTGAATATTGAGTTTGGCTCCCTCAAGACATAATTCTATATACGGATCCTTATATTGCATTTTAATTTTGATACAAAATTAAGATTTTTAATATTTGGCTGCCAGGGGCATTCTTCTTCCGTCGCCGAATGCTTTTGATGAAATCCGCAGAATAGGCGGAGCCTGGTATCTTTTATATTCATTGGAGTTTATCATCCTGAGTACCCTTTCAAGGACAGATCTGTCGCATCCTTCAGTTCGATCTCATTTACAGGCCTTTGGAGTTCGATATACTGGTAAAGAATTGAATCGAGGACCTTATATTCAGGAAGAGAGTCAGTATCGAGCTGATCAGGTCTAAGCTCTGCCGACGGCGGCTTAATTATGACGTTTCGCGGTATTATTTCACCATTCCTGTTGATGAAATCAGCCAGCTTATAAACATCTGTTTTGTAAACATCTCCGATTACCGAAAGGCCGCCTGCCATATCTCCATAAAGTGTTCCGTACCCGACTGCCGCTTCGCTTTTATTTGAGGTGTTCAGAAGGATAAACCCGAATTTATTGGCAAATGCCATAAGAAGTATTGCTCTTATTCTGGCCTGTATGTTCTCCTCAGTGACATCACTCTTTTTGCCGTTGAAAGCAGGTATAAGCAATTCTTCAAATGCTGCGAATGGCTTTTCGATGTTGATGACGTCGTAACCGACACGTAGCTTCTTTGCCAGGAGGATTGAATCTGTAACCGAATGTTCCGAGGAATAGCGGGACGGCATCAGGAGTGCCCTCACATTTTCATGTCCCAGCGCCTCAGCGGCCAGGCAAAGACACACCGCAGAATCAATTCCTCCGGACAATCCCAGAATACATTTTTTAAAGCCGGTCTTTCAGGAAATAATCGCTTATTCCGGTAACCAGGGCTTTATGTATCAGAGAGACCGGTTCAGGCCTCTGGCTCTGTGTGACAATGGATCCTGACAAAACGTCATCAAGGGAAAACGTCTCAAAGCTTTCTTCAAAATAGTTCAAATGGCGGAATACTTTTCCATCCTTATTGACAACGATTGAAGCGCCGTCAAAGATAAGTTCGGTATTGGCCCCTGTTTGATTCACGGAGATCACGGGTATCTGATACTTAATGGCTTTTGAAATAAAGATATTCTCTTTAGCTTCTGTCTTTGTGTATGAAAAAGGAGAAGCCGATATATTTATGACTATATCCGGATTTTGCTTCGCCAGTTCTTCCATTGGTGAGACCGTGTAGAGCCTCGATTTCTCAAACTTGTTGTCAAAAGGTTGTTCGTCCCAGAGATCTTCGCAGATAGTGAGAGCTATTTTTAATCCTTTGAATGTGAAGATGGAGAAGCTTTTTTCAGGCTCAAAATAACGGTATTCATCAAAGATGTCATATGTGGGCAGCAAGGCTTTGTTGACACTGAACACTATCTTCCCTTCTGAAAGCACAAGTGCAGAGTTATGAAGCTTTTTTCCTTCCTGTTTTTTGTTAAAGGTCGGGGACCCGACTATGGCAGTAATGCCTTTGCATTCATTGGCAATTTCAGCCACAGTCTGATCGCATTTTTGAACAAAGTCCGCCCGATCGAGCAGATCGAGAGGCGGATAACCCGGGATGCACAGCTCCGAAAAAATGACAAGATCTGATCCCTCTGATTTTGCTTTATTGATGGCCTTGCAGATACGATCTTTATTTCCCGAAAAATTTCCAATATGATAATTAAGCTGTGCTATTGAGATCTTCATAATCTATTACTCGAAATTAACTCCGAAGATAAATTTCAGAAACTTTTGAGAAGTGCGGTCCACCTCCTGTTCACTGACATCTTTTGTAACATCAAGGAAATTATTTTCAAAGCCAAGTCCGAGAACCAGTGAAATATTTCCATCGAGTGAATAATCAATCCCTGCGTTCAGGTGGTAACCCAGATTCAGCCTTCTTATTTCCGTCATAGCCTTAGCTCCGTAAATATCAATGGATGGGATGTCGACCCTGCCCCGCACAACTACTTTCGGGTCAAAACCAAGCTCCCCGAAGTAGGAAAACAGGCCCATTTCATCTGTTTTATACTTTATCCCGACAGGAAAGGATAAATACCGGATACGGTAAACTATTGGATTATTGGCTGCAACAGTCGATGTATGATTGGGAAACCTGAAAAATGTTGGTTTACTGCTTACAAGCCTGCCACCGGAGCTGATAAGGCTTATTCCTCCGGTAGCTGAAAATCTGTCACTTAAATACTTCTCAGCTGATACGTTGAAATTAAATCCGGCCCGTGCCCCCTCATTTTTTACATCATCAATATCAGTACTGAACCATGATACAACAGGACTTATATATACCCCAAACCTGTAATACTGGGCATTCGCCATTTTACATGAAAATAAAAGGAAGAGCAGCAATAAGAGTGCTCCCTTTCCTGAACTTAAGCATTTAAATGATCTCATATCGGTAGTTTTAAATACATTGGCCACATAGATCGATGCCATCCATCACCAACCCCTGACTGACAACTTTATATTTAATGATCACAAAATTAGCAAATAATAAGGAAAGTCGGAGACGCGTTTATAATTGTTACAATTAATTCAAAAGTAGCTATTTTAGCTTTTTAAATGAGCCTCATGAAATTACGATACTTAAGCTTCCCGGTCCTGCTCCTGATTTTACCAGCCATGCCTTCATGCAGGGAGGACCATTATAAAATCAGAACATCTGACATTAAAGCTTGATATCAGAATTAGCCGGCTTGAGAAGGATCTCTTTACCATGAGCCCGGACGAAATAACCGGAAGGGTCCCCGGATTGAAGGCTAAATACGATGGATTTCTCCAGTTGTTCAGCTATGTAATTAATACCGGTGACATTAATGATCCTTCTTTTGGTGACTTTCTTGTCAGATTCTGTACTGACAGGCAGAATAATGATGTTTATGGATTGACAATGAAGCTATTCCCTGATACGGATGACATCAAAAAGGGCCTGGAGGATGCTTTCCGTCATTATCTGTATTATTTTCCGGATAAAAAAGTACCTTCAGTATATACCTGTATTACAGGATTTAATAAAAGCATCATAACAGGTGATTCGGTTCTTGGTATCGGACTTGACAGGTATCTGGGGGCTGACTGTGAATATTACAGACAGCTTGAGATTTACAGTTATATTGCTGCAAGGATGACTCCTGAATATATTGTTCCTGATTGCATGTATGGATGGGGTGCTTCGGAATGGGATTTTGGATCGGTTAATTACCCTGCCGATAATGTTCTTTCAGAAATGATCCATGAAGGTAAGCTCAGATATTTTGAAAAATGCATGCTCCCTGAAACACCTGATGAATATTATTTTCGGATTTACACCTGATCAGATGAAATTCTGCAGGAACAATGAATCACGATGTGGCAATATCTTATTGAGAATGATCTTGTTTTCAGAACTGATCAGTTTACAATCACGGAAACTTATAGGGGAAGCTCCCTTTACAAGTTATTTTACAAATGAATCACCCGGAAGGGCTGCTGTCTGGATTGGATTCAGGATTGTTGAATCGTATATGATGAAAAATCCATCGGACAAGCCTTGAGTGACCTGATGAAGAATAGTTGATATTCAGGAAATTCTTGAGAAGGCAAAATATAATCCGAAATAAAAAAGGGGCCTTGCGGGCCCCTCAATTTTTTTAGATCATACAATTTCTTATTCAGGATGAATAGCCTCAACCGGGCAAACATCAGCACATGCACCACAATCAGTGCATATATCCGGATCAATTTTATAGATGTCACCTTCTGATATTGCTTCAACAGGACATTCATCTATGCATGTTCCGCAAGCAGTACAATCTTCATTAATTTTGTAAGCCATTTCTAATTATTTTAATTATTTATTAATATCAGTTCCGCAAACATATTCTAAATTTTTCAATTGAAAAAGAATCTTTGCCAGAAAACTGAAATTTCTTTGTTTAACAAGTGGTTCACTGAACTATATAAGCACAGCCACTGCCTATTTCCAGGTCAGCTCACCGTAATGGCATATAGTTTGGAATCTTAAAAATCGAGGCTGAATGACAGATAGAAGATTCTTGGCAGAATATACTTGTTTTCAATACCCCAGGCCCAGTCAGCCCTTACAAAGTAACCCATCAGCTGTGCCCTGAGTCCAGCTCCGAAACCTGCCACAATAGGTTCCCTGTTTGAATCAAGGGTAACAGTTACAGGTCCATTTCTGAAGACTTCAGTATCATAGGCATTATCACCCGACCAGGGGCTTTTCCCTGACCAGGCAGTGCCAATATCACCGAATCCGACAACCTGCAGGCTGTTAAGGAAATTGGATCGTAATGGATGACCTGCAAGATATCTTATAAATGGCCATCTTATTTCACTGTTTATCAGGGCAAAGCTATTTCCGTTCCTGTATATTCTGGGTAAATCCTCTCATATTTGTGGCAAGAGCCTGAAATCCATAATTTACTTCGGACTTACAGGTATTGAGGTGTCGAACATCGGATATTTGTTGAAGAGATACCCCATCCAGTTATCAACACCACCAAGATAATAGACAAGTTTGGTCGGACCGAAGGAGGTGCTTGCTGCAAACCGGTTTGCCCATATAAGTTCCCTGTGTATCCGGGTGTAATTCCTGAAATCACCACCAAGAACAAACATATCTGATTTTTTGCTTGTGATCTGCCTGTAATATTCACCAAAAATCTTAAACCTTGTTCCAAAATAGATATTGATACTTCTTTGCGGGTATTGTCATAAATTATTTCACCTTTCAGGCTTGCCCAGTGCTTGGAGAATGAGCCTGCAGCCAGTGAGGCTATGTCGCGTGACAGAGTTACATGACGGTCGTATCTGTACGAAAGAGTTCCCCTTAGCGCAAGTACCGGAGTTATAGGTTTGGCAAAGGAAAGATAAATATTGTGGGTATGTGTTTTGAAAAGGTCCGTATCATCTGGTGCTGAAATAAGCCTGCCGGTGGAAAATAAACTGCTTGTCAAATTTGCCTTTAAGGTTTTCAAAACTCAAAAGGTATTCGTTGCTGTCGAAATTACCTGAGAACCTGAATCCTGCGTAATCCTGTAATCTTCAAACAGATCAAGGATCCCGAACCTGGTAAGCATATTTATCCCGGGATTAAAATAGGGAGCTCCACCGTTAAATACCTGGTAGGAATTATTCAGGAATGTGAAATCAATCTGATTGGCAATATAATTATTATAAAAGGATGTTTCATAGATCCTGATCAGCGGAAGATCTATAACTCCCGGTATCAAGATCAATATCCATATATTTTTTGCGCCATAGCTGATCATAATAGTTCTGTTTTTCCTTTTCGAAAATATAATGGTTGATATCAATAGGTTCATTCTTCATATAATATTCATAGAGAGGTTTTGTAAGAGTATCCCTTCTCTTCTTGTCTTCAGCAATAAGCCATTTTCTTATTTGTTCAATGCTGTCTGCTTTATGAAATAATTTATCCTGTTCCTTCCTGAAGTTGCTTTTTATTATTTCATTGGCAGGTACAGGTTTAAGATTGCCTAAGGAACCTTTCCTTAACTTGTATTTGCCTTTTTCGAAAAGCACTTCCCCAAGATTGTCAGAACCGTTCAGGACAGATTGATTCAGGATATTCCGTCATAGTTGGTAACCGGGACTGAATTTATAAAATAGCTGTAATGCGTGGCAGTGTCAATATAGCTTATGGAACTGTCAAATACTGCTGTATACCTGTTCAACACCCCGCTATTGTCAGCAGATGTATGCGAATCTGTTCCTGCCTGTTCCTGAGGCCTGATACCTGCTTGAATATTGCCCTTCCGAAAGCCGTACCAGTACATTGTTCTTCTTATCAACATTATAGGTAAAAAGATCATAGTTATCGGATATTTTTTCAAAAGGATCTGCCTGTGTTTGTAAGAGTATCAGATAACCGGTTTGAAGAAAAGATTATGTCACCGGGGGAATTCTTCAGGAATGAAGGATTCAGATCATCTGCAACATCCCTGGTGATCTGTTCATTGGTACCTGAAGATATAGTATGAATATAAATATCGGTTATACCATCCTTTACAGCCGAGAGTACAATTCTTGATCCTTCAGGGGAATATGAAAAATCAAGTACTTTATCAAAATACAGAAGATTTCTTTTTTCGGTCTTCTTTTCATCAATCCTGTAGAAATAAATTACCATGCCAGCCTTTTCTTCATTTATATAGGTGAGGATTCTGCTGCTGGGATGCCATGCTATTACAGGGTAAGTATTATCTGTTTTCTGTTCATATTTTGGTTCTTCCCTGAAAATTACTTTTTGTTTTCCGGTTGTCTGATCATAGAGCCAGATCTTCTTTCTGCCCCAGTCATTTGTAACATAAGCAATATACTTTCCGTCGGGACTTACTTTTACCTGCTGGTATATCTGTTCTTTTTTTGATTTTCTGACAAGCATTTTCATCATCACCGGGAAGACTTTCTGTCAGCGGAATATTCATCGTTATAATATTCTTTCCATTCCTTGAGCAGATCCTTCAGCTTGACCCCGAGAACATACAGGAATCCGTCATCGATATTCTTATAGACCTTTGTCAGGTAAATAATATTGGGAATAAGGGCATCTCCATATTCTCTGCCAATAAATCTCCAGAATGACTGACCGGCATAAATTGCATCATCAAATTCCAGATGATTGATATTCTTGTATTTGCCTGATTTAATCCCGTCCTTGACCCTGTTTTCCACATCATAGTCCCATCCGTAAGAAACATAATTGATAAGACCTTTCAGGTACCAGTCAGGCATATAGATTACTGAGGAGCTTGAAATCCTGTCCTTGAAATCTGCATTATAGAGCATTTCATTGATTATGACCTCGGTAATGGATGCTGCAATCTGCTTTTGAAATGCAACATGGTCGCCTTCATAATAAAGCATTACCTTATTCTTTATTATCCTGCTGAATCCTCCTGTATTATAGGTATCTTCATCGAAGGTAACCAGACCGATATTTGATTGTCGGTATTCATTATTCTTATTATAAATGATGAATATCAGTCTTTTTTCAAGAGTATAGTCAAAATAATCCTCTATTTCGTCAAGTTTTTTCAGGGCATAATCAGCAGTAAACTGAGCAAGATCACGTCCATATTCATTAAAATAACAGTCAAAATCATCAAACCTGTAATACGACCAGTAATAGTCAAAATACTGGACCCTGTTTTTCCCGAATGTCATCTGATGACCATTATAAAACTGACCCTCTGCATTCAAGGAAGAACATGCATGTTATTAAGATAAATAATAATCTGTAAGTATTTCTCATTATCAATACTTTCAGGAAACAGAACGGATATTAATCCTCAAATTTTGTTCCAAATGACTCTGGTCACACGACAAAACTAAGATATTCTTTAATAAAAAGAGTAAGAAGATCAAACTTTATTATTTTTGCGATAGAAGTTATGCATTGTTTAAATTGGTCTGATTTTTGTAATTCAGAAGGAAAATAATTTTCATAAAAACTTGTTATATAATCGTTTTAACAAACTTTTGTAAAATCTGTTTAATTTTTGATATAGAATCCTGAAAACAAAAACTAAAAAATATGAAAAGATTAATTTTGTTCCTGACATTTGTATTTGGCGGAGTTATGATAATGGCTCAGCCAGTCATGAAAGTCTCAGCTGCAGAACATGATTTCGGTAAATTCAAGGAAGAAGCCGGAAGGCAGACGTTTGATTTTGTGGTTACGAATACGGGAAATCATCCTCTTGTAATTCAGAATATTGTTGCATCATGCGGCTGTACAACCCCTGAATGGACAAAGGGTCCGATCCCTCCAAAGGGATCAGGAAAGATTACAGCAATTTATGATCCGGCAAACAGGCCCGGACCATTTAATAAGACACTCTCGGTCTATACAAATTCAAAACCTGAAATTATGGTTCTTGTTATTAAGGGCGAAGTTATTCCACGTGAAAAAACTGTTGAGGAACTATTTACATTCCCTGTCGGTCCAGTCAGATTTGAAAGCAATCATCTGGCATTTACAAATGTAAAGAAGAACGAAAAGAAGATCAGGGTCATGCAGGTGATCAATACTATCCACAGAACCTGCCAAAATTGAGTTTGACAATGTTCCGGCTCACCTTACCTTAAAGGCAAATCCAAGACACTGAAACCAGGACAGAAAGGCATTATCGAAGGAACTTATGATGCCACCAAAAACCAGTCATGGGGAAATGTAACTGATATGGTCAAACTGAAAATCAATGGTGAAGTTGATCAAAATGTTTATTATGCTGTATCTGCCAATCTTGTTGAGGATTTTTCAGGCTTATCAAAGGAAGATCTGGCCAATGCCCCGGTATTTAAACTTGAATCAACAACAATTGATCTCGGGAAAATACCCGGATCTACTCCGAATGATGTTGAGTTCAAATTTACGAATGAAGGTAAAAGTGATCTTATAATCAGGTATGTAAGAGCAACCTGCGGTTGTACTGCAGTTCAGCAGGGAATTCAGGGGGAGGGTATCAAACCGGGTGAATCAAGCTCAATCAAGGCAGTATTTAATTCAGGGAGTTACAAAGGGAAGGTTACAAAAGCCATCTATGTTTATACCAACGATCCGAAAAATTCCGAAGTTGTACTTATGCTGAATGCCGATGTTGATCAGGAGACTGCAAAAAAATAAGATCTTTGGAAGAAGAAACAGGATTTAAAAGCGCGCTTAAAATTCAGGAGGGAATACCACAACCTCCCAGTATCAATCCGGTTGTACTGACAGGAGAAGGCAGAAAGAAAAGAAAAAAATATTCAGTGGATGAATATGTTTCCGGTATTCTTTCCGGGAACAGAACTATTCTCAGTCAGGCTATTACGCTTGATTGAAAGTTCCCTGCCGGAACATTACGATAAAGCCCAGACTATAATTGAAAAATGTCTGCCATTCAGTGGGAATTCGGTCAGGATAGGTATTACAGGTGTACCGGGAGCAGGCAAGAGTACATTTATCGAAACTTTCGGATTGCATGCCGTGAATGCCGGAAAGAAGGTTGCAGTGCTTGCAATTGATCCCAGCAGCGAGCATACGAAAGGAAGCATCCTTGGCGACAAAACAAGGATGGAAAAGCTCAGCATTCATCCGAATGCATTTATCAGACCATCTCCGTCAGCAGGAACGCTTGGAGGTGTTGCAAGAAAAACCAGGGAAACAATAATACTTTGCGAAGCAGCAGGTTTTGATACAATACTGGTTGAGACAGTTGGAGTCGGACAGTCGGAGACAGCTGTTCATTCCATGGTTGATTTTTTCCTTCTTCTGATGCTTGCCGGGGCGGGCGATGAGCTTCAGGGAATAAAAAGAGGGATCATGGAAATGGCCGACACAATAGCAATAACAAAAGCAGATGGAAATAATATAATTTCAGCCGAAAACGCAAAATCAGCATTTCAGAATGCACTGAACCTTTTTCCGGTGCAGCAGTCGGGATGGAAACCCAGGGTACTTACCTGTTCGGCATTGCAGAATACCGGTATCAGTGAAATATGGGACCTTATCCTGGAATTATGTTGCTTTCAATAAGAAATCAGGATATTTTGATGAATTTAGAAAACAACAGGCTGTGATCCGGATGCATGATACAATTTCCGAATACCTGAATAACTCCTTCTATAATGATGAGAAGGTTAAGCTGCTGAGACCGGAACTTGAAAGACAGCTCTACCAGGGAACCATCACTTCATATAAGGCAGCACTCAGGCTCCTTGATAAATATTTTAAAAAGTGAATGGAAATGACAATAATTCATATCTTTGCGCGAATTTAAAATGTATATACATGACTTATTCAAAATCGACAAACAATGAAAAAACTAATGTACCTGATTTCTGTTGCAGTTCTGATAGCTGCCTGCTCAACCGAACCTCATTATGTCATCAACGGTAAAATTGAAGGAGCTGACAGCATTACTTTTATTCTCCAGAAAAGGGACGGGGCAAATATTGTAAATATTGATTCTGCAGTTGCCAGCAAAGGCTCCTTTAAAATGAAGGGCGGAGCAGTTAAATACCCCGAGATGGTACTGCTTGTTGCAAAGAATACCAGGATGAGAACATCATTTTATCTTGAGAACTCTGAGATCACAGTTACAGGGAAGCTTGATTCACTTTTCAGTGCAAAGATCACCGGATCAAAAACACAGGATGAATACCAGGGATTTATTAATTCCAATAAAGCTCTCAATGAAAAGTATACCAAGGTATATAATGAATATCAGACAGCTAATCAGTCAGGCGACACAGCCAGTGTTTCCCAGCTTGAAAAAGAAGCTGAGAGCATCCAGAACGAGATGACAACTCTGCAGAAAGACTTTGTAAAGAACAATCCTGCATCATTTGTAGCTCCGTCAATATTAAGAAGCCTCAGCTATGAGATGGAAGCAACTGAGATTGAATCATATATTAATGCAATGGATACGGCAGTTGCCAATACTCCAGTTATCAGGGACCTTAAGGAAAGAGTTGAGAAGATGAAAGCAGTTGCAGTCGGACAGAAAGCTCCTGATTTTACACTGAATGATCCTGAAGGAAATCCTGTTTCTCTTTCTTCAAAAATAGGCCCAAAACTGCTGCTTGTTGATTTCTGGGCTGCCTGGTGCGGACCATGCCGCCGGGAGAATCCGAATGTGGTAAAGGTGTATAATGAATTTCACAAGAAAGGATTTGATGTATTTGGTGTTTCTCTTGATCAGAAAAAGGATGACTGGGTTAAGGCAATTTCTGATGACAAACTTACCTGGACACATGTTTCAGATCTTCAGTACTGGAATAATGCGGCTGCAAAACTATATGCAGTAAATTCAATTCCTGCAAACTTCCTTCTTGATGAGACACGGTACAATAATCGGCAGAAACCTCAGGGAAGATGAGCTTTATAATAAAGTAAAGGAAGTTCTGGGAGAGTAGAGTAAACGAGACATACTGTCCAAAAATCCTCTAACCATGAGTATGGGAGTGGACTTGAATTGCAAGATAGCATATCGCCTCTCACTGGGAGTTCAATAACATTGCAGCCTCATGTCATTCCTCTTCCTGAATTCCTCTCCTGTTTTTACCTCCTCAAGGATAAATCCGGTACCCCTGACAGTACGGATATCAATATTTTTATCTTCGGATACATACTTTCTCAGACGGCTAATAAATACATCCATGCTTCTTCCAAGAAAATAATCATCCTCGCCCCAGATCTCGGTTAGGATATCTTCCCTTGCAAGAATCTTGTTCTTATTGACTATAAAGTACTTCAGCAGCTGAGCCTCTTTAAGCGTAAGCTTTTCTTTGGTGTTTCCGCAGATAAGTTCAAGAGTATTGAATTTCAGGATGTGTATTCGACACTTTAAACTCATCATTCATTGAAGAATAGGCTCTTTTAAGGATATTATTTATCCTGAGTATAAGTACTTCAGGATCAAAAGGTTTGGTAATATAATCATCAGCTCCGATCTTTAATCCTCTTACAATATCTTCTTTAAGGCTTTTTGCTGTCAGGAAGATAATAGGAATATCAGGAGATGCCTCTTTTATCTTTTCCCCAAGCGTAAATCCATCCATTTCCGGCATCATTACATCCAGAACGCAAATATCAGGTTTGCTCTCACTGAACCTGTCCCAGGCTTCCTTGCCATCACGGGCAAGGGTCACATCAAATCCGCTTATGGAAATATACTGGGACAGGATGTTACCGAAATCCCTGTCATCTTCAGCCAATAAAACTTTCATATCCTGTATTTATTAATAGGGTATTGTTACTGTAAATATACTACCTTTTCCGGGTTTGCTGCTTACTGTTACATCTCCTCCATGAGCTTCAGCAATTTTTTTTACATAATAGAGACCCAAGACCCAGACCTTTATATTTATGTATGTTGCCTGTAGATGCCCTGTAGAACTTGTCAAAAACATGTTTCTGATCATTTTTACTGATACCAATGCCGTTATCAGCAACCTTGATACATATTTTGTTATCTTCCGTGAATCCTTCAATGTCAATTACAGGATCCTTATCGGAGTATTTCACGGCATTTGAAAGCAGGTTATTCATCAGAGTTGTGAAATAGACTGTGTCAAGATCAGCTTTAACACCATTAAAATTATATTTCTGGGTAAGTGAAGCACAGTTTCCGCAGCCTGATTTGAAGCTCCCGACAATTTCATTCATCAGCTCCTCAAACTGTACTTCTTTTCTTATCAAGCTGAAACTGGGTTCTTTCCCACATACTTATTTCAAGTATCATATTGATAAGCTGATTCAGATGAATACTCTGCTTGCCTATAAGTCTTGGCAGTTTCCAGTATCTTTTCATCATTTGATCTTATCTGGGGCATTTCAAGAGTCTTGCCTGCAACAGTTATTGTGGAAAGGGGAGTTTTCAGCTCATGGGTCATGTTATTGATGAAGTCGGTCTTAAGATTTGACAACCTCTTTTCTTCCATCAGATTCTTGTAGGTTATCATGAAACAATATCACTACGACAAGCATGCTGAAAATACTCATGGCCAGGGAAGCAGAGGTCTCTTTCAGAATAACTTTCTGTTTATCAGAGAAATCAATGTAATAATCAAAATCCAGCCTGTAATTATTATCCTCCCAACGATCTCCCTTTACGAGTATCTCCGAAATTCTTCTTGGTCCGGCTCTTTGCGGAGGGGGGCCCTGCCTCTGGAGTCGTCTGTTACTGGTCTCTTCACTGACATAGATTGGGACAACGGAATCGGAAACTATCAAATCAAAGAAATTGATTACAATCTTATTGTCAAAATTCTTTTCTACCCCCATTCTTTCGAAAAAGTTCGACAGCCACTGAGAAAGATCCTGTTCCTGGTTAAGCACCTTTCTGACAAAAAGCATGATGTCCTGCTTTTTCTTTGCCAGAAGCGAATCGTCCTTAATTTCGATAAATTCCTTAACTGATTTGGCGGAAAAATTACTTATGATGAGCCTGGCAGTGTCAAAACCATCGGTAGACCATCTTCTGCTCATTGCTGACAATGCATCCTGTGAATATAACCTGTATCGCAGGTTGAACATTTCGTCTTTCTGCTGCCACACGCCTCTTATAATAATTATCTGAACCGTTATAAGAATTATTATCGACAGAATACCAAAAAGAAGTATGGTATTTCTTTTTTTCATGGTTTTCTTTTTACATTTTCAAATTTATTTAATTTATCAATATGTACGAGTTGAGGGTGAAACATTAACCCAACGTTAACCGGACGTTAACAGAAGGATCACAAGACGGGCATTATCTTTGATACATAATAAATAAAAAACGGGTAGTCATGAAAAAGTTCAGGTTTATTTTATTAAGTGTTTTAATCGTTTCTCTAAGCGCACTTTATCAGCCGGCAGGTGCCCAGGAAAAGACAAAGGCGGAAAAAGAGAAGGAGCTGCAGGAAGAGATAGACCAGCAGAAGAAAGAGATAGCGGAGCAAAAAAAGGCCCAGGCAGAAATGGAGAAAGCCTTTAAAGACCAGAGTCAGGTTGTTGAGGAAGCGATGAAGGAAGCTCAGAACCAGATGAAAGAAGCAGCACGAAACAGTGACAGAGTCCGGGTTTTCAGAGGTACCGGTGATAGTCCCCGCTTTGAACTTAGCGGAGAGCCCTTTGTTTTTGCTCCCGGAATGGATGCGTGGCACGGCCTTACATTTGACGGGGACAATGAAAGAACTACCTGGGATTTTACTAAATCATTGAAGGAGAATTCATTTACCGGCGATTATACATTTGATGTGGAACCTACCGCCAGTAACGTTGTGATGTCAGTTAACGGCGATTGCAAGGCAGGCGAGATACGTATAAAAATATTAATGCCCAGCGGCAAAACTTACTCAGATATAGTCATTGATGAATTCGGAAATCTCAACTGGAGAAAATCATTTACAATATCTGAAGAGGAAAACAAGGATAAGGCAGGAGCGTGGAAATTTAAAATTGATGCGAATAAAGCAACAGGTTTTTTCAAAATCTCTCTTCAGACTTATTAATTCTTCATTCCAGGTTTAGGAGGCTGGTATCGGGAGGTATCAGCCTTTTTTTACTTCATTTGTTCTGAAGATGCTGAAGTGTGACCGCCCTTTACACTCTCAACCCTGACAGTGAATTTGGACCCGTCTTTGACAATCCATCTGACATCGACATGCTGATAACCCTCAATATTTGCAATCTCCATCCGCTGAGGATTCTTCTTCTGCTCACTGGCAATATTTCTGTCATTATCAATTACAACCATTCCTGCAATTACTTTTCCACCTTCGAGAAAAACATAATCCGGAGGATCGATACTGTATCGCTGGTTTGTTCCTGAATGAGTCGGGATCAGCTGTTTGTTTGCAATAGTAGCCGTAACCTCCTTAAGCCCTCCTCCGAGATTCTTGACTTTAATACCCGTTACTTCAAGCTTTGGAGTGACCCAGGCATTATAAATGCAGAATGCAGCATTGCGGTGGGCATCACTTTCAAGTAAAAATCCGGGATGTGTACGTCCGAAATTTTTATTGAATCCTCCAATTTCAATTTTTCCATATACCGGATGATCAACTTCCTGCCATGGTACAAATGCATCTTCAAATAGCAGAAGCCTGTCAAACTCATAGGGATCAGTATTGGCGGTATCATAGAACATAAGGTACTCGTTCCAAAGCTCATTTGAAAATACATAGCTTCCCATAGCCCCGTACCACCAGTCGAGTTCACCTCCGTAAACAGTATACATGTCTTTCCAGATCGTTATGAACTTATACCCGGGGATAATCTCCTGACCTTTATTTCCTATCGAATTGATGACAGCTTCGTCGGAGCGGGTATATACTTCAGCGCCGCCGCCCTGGATCGAAGGCCCCCTTAGAACCAGCCCGCCTGAATTATGAAATGATTGTGCTCCGGTAATATTGCGGTGTTTGAGTCCGAAATCCCTTACTGCCTGATTCTCAGGATAGGAAAACGGATATTTACCTGCTCCCTGCTGGATATATGCCGGTTCCCAGTTAAAACCATAATCACGGTTGGGATCATAACCCCCTACAGGATCTTCATTAACCAGTCCGTCACCATCGTTGTCTATACCTTCCTGTCCGAGGATCTCGTATTCACCCTTTTCCCCAGGTGCAACACGTATCATCTTCCGTGGATCCTTCAGATCAGTCCTGTAAGTACCGTCAGGACTTTTTCTCCGCATCTGGCTGATTATCCCGTCATTGTTGAGGTCATCATATCTGTCTTCATCATAAAGTCCGTCACGGTCATTGTCCATCGGCACAAGTCCGGACCTGGGTGAACTTGCAGTATTCGGTTCATCCATAAAATACTGCCTGGCATCCGGATTTATGGTTGGAAGGATATAGAATATCTTGTCTTTAAGCAGCTGGTTGATGAATGCGTTCTCGTCATACATTTCGCAAAGATACCAGGCTGTGTACATAGCCATCTCGGTTCCCTGGATCTCGTTTGAATGTATATTACCGTCGATGTAAAATCCGGGCTTCTGGGAAGGATCCTGGTTTTTCTTATCTGAGATTGTAAGGGCAATAATATCCCTTCCCTTATATGATTTCCCGGCCGATTCCATCGTCACAAGATCGGGGTATTCCTTTGCCAGCTTCCTGCACAGGTCGGCTATCCCGTCGTAGGTATAGTACTTGTTCCACGATGCCTGAACCCTGGGATTTGCAGGGAGAACCTGCAGCCTTGAAGAACATTTCCGGGTTCTGGGAAAAAAGAGTGGATGATACTGTAAGAAAAAATAGCACCAGTAGTGAGATTGTTATATTTTTTTTCATCTGTATATAATTTAATTTTTAAGGTCAGATAGCCTGCCTCGCTTGACGGGAGAACCGTTCCAGTTTTTACCTTAGATCGACTTTAGCAGTAGTTGTTCCGACATTAGCAGCACCTGCGGTTATAGTTACCGGGCCTTTTCCTGAAATCAGCCAGCTGAATTCAGCTGTTTCATCTCCCTGAAGCCTTTGAATCCTCTGGACTTTAAGTCCGCTAAGGATTGACTGATCCTTTCCGGGTCCGAGGGTAATTCTCATTATCCTTGTCCATATGTTTTGATCGCCTGCTTCCGTACTTGTGGCAAAGACTCCCTTGTTATGAACCTTGAGGGATAACCTGAAAATATTTTCCCCGGCATCTTCAGTCTTGATGTCAAGGAATTCAAGCTCCGGATGCATTGCGGCGATTGAAGTGATAAATTTATAATGGGCTGTTATCAGATCTCCGAGAGTGTCGGCAGGAGGATTAATCATGACGAATGGTTTCAGACCCCCTGCTTCCGCTTTTTTCCCGGTAAAATCAGGATGCATGATCTCTGTCCAGGGGATGAACACATCCTTTATGCCGCTTTTTTCTGCAAACTTTAAAAATGCAGCTTCCTGGTTTTTGCCTTTTTCAACCGGGAACCACCAGCCCGGAGTGCCGAAACTGTACCTGCCGTAGTGAAAATAGGCCCATTCCAGAAAATTACCGGGAGCGGATACTGGAACAGGAGCCCCTTTAGCCCCGGTTATTTCATGGTATTTTTCCGACACCAGCTTGTTTATTGTTTCATCGGATCCAAGAATAGAAGTAAACTTCCGCACACTGCGCATCCGTCCCTGATCCGGTCCCTGAGCCTGCTGGGGCATCTGATCGGCGCCGGAACGTTCCGGACGTTCCTGCGATTTCATCGGCTGGCCAAGATTATCCTGGGGCCCGAATGAAAAAACAGTGTAAATATTAAACCGGTCATAAAGAAAATCCAGAACTGCTTTTGTCTCCGGCTCCGATACAGGATATAAACCGGCACCGGTCCCAAATTCTTCATAGTTGTAGGTCAGATTCCGGTTAAAGTTAATCCCTCCTTCACCGTCTTCATTCCATTTGCCGTCCTTATCATTGTCAATTCCTTCACTGTAAACAATATATCCTCCTGTCTGACCTTTTGAAAGATCCGCCTCCACCATTATCCTTTTATCCTCATCGGATTCGGTATAATCTGCCTGCCGGATCCTCAATGCGAATAAGGGAGATATAACCATCCTTATTCAGGTCTTCGCAGGGATCCTCACCGGATGTGAAATCCCTGTCATCATCAGTTGATCTGTGTGTTTACATTCCTCTCGTATTTCAACGACGAAAAATATTGTTCTGAGGCATCCGGACTTACATCGGGAAGGATATAAAAGGTTATTTTCCCGAGAAGTTCCTTTATTCCCGACTCACCGGAGTTTTTCAGGATATTCCCGGCAACTCCCGCTGCCAGTTCCCTGCCGAGAGTGTAACTGCCTTCCACTCCGCCTGTAATTACAACAGCCGGTTTATTTTCAGTATCGCCTGTCCCGATCGTAATAAGCCAGATATCTCTGCCTCCTGCTGTTTTTGCAAGAGACTTCAAAGTGCATAGTCCGGGATATTCAGTTACGAGAGTATTTAATTTCTTACTCAATTGTCTGTAATCCGTATACTGATCCTGGCCCGAAACCAATGAAGCACAAATCATGGCAGGTATTACCATGGTAAAGATCCTTAACCGTATTTTCATCACCTTGTATTATTTATTACAAAAAAGAGGTTTTGCTTTTATTTGAAATCAAAAATAGCGTATATTAATTTATTTCCAACACCTAAACCATTTCTCCTGTTATATGTTAAATTTGTATTCTGATACCAGATACCCTCAAATGAAAAGATTGTTTTACTTACTTCTGTTTGCTGTTATTTTTTCATGCGGAAGGAAAGTCAATGAACAGGGTGGAAAAATAATTACTGTAAGCATAGCTCCTTTTAAATATTTTGTTGAAGAGATTGCAGGCGACAATTTTAAAGTGAACATTATGGTTCCTGCCGGAGCTAATCCCCATATTTATGAACCATCACCCGGACCAGATAAGCAAGCTCAGCAAGTCAGTTGCTTATATAAGCAATGGATACCTGGGATTTGAGATGACCTGGCTTGACAGGTTTTATGAAATAAACAGGAGATATGAAGAAGCTCTCTTTAGGTGAAAGCATTGAACCGATAGTATCTGAACATCATCAGGAAGGAGGCACATGATGAGGGTGCTGATCCGCATTACTGGGTTTCACCCGCTTGTGCCCTGCAAAATGGCTTTATCTGTCAGGGATCTGTTGATTGAACTTGATCCGGGGAACAGAGAGCAATATGAAGCGAACTTTAGATTCGCTTTCTGAAAAGATAGAAGGTGTCGATCTGAAGGCTAAAGAACTCGCGGTCGGCGGGCCGGAAGAAAGCCTTTATGATCTATCATCCCAACCTTGCATATCTTGCACGTGATTACGGACTTGAAGAGATAAGCGTCGAATATGAAGGCAAGGAGCCATCTCCTTCAAGGTTGAAAGAACTTATTGACCGGGCAAGAAAGGATACTCTGAAAGTGATTCTGGTGCAGCGGGAATACGATACTAAAAATGCCAACGTGATTGCAGACGAAACTTCTTCCGCGATAAAAATAATTGATCCATTGTCGGAAGACTGGCTTACAGCGACCACCGAGATCATAGATGTTCTTAACAAAAGCTTTAAATAATCTGAATCGGAAATGGGTTGCTATTTGCTTGAAATGAAGACTTTATCAGCTTCCTACGGCACCAATATTGTCCTTCAGGATGTCGATTTCAGGGTTTACGAAAATGATTTTATCGGGGTGATTGGTCCAAACGGAGGAGGAAAAACAACCTTGTTGAAAGTCATTCTCGGGCTTGTAAAACCGCTCAGGGGAGATTTGATTTTCAACGGGGACCTCATGAACCGCAACAAGATAGGATATCTTCCACAGATCTCTACAGGCGACAATAGTTACCCGGTTACGGTCAGGGATGTAATATTGTCAGGATTAATGATCCATAAAGGATTGATATCCAGAATGTCAGCTTTCGACAAAAACAAAGCCGGAAGCGTAATTGAGGAGCTTGGCCTTGCTGATCTGGCCGACTCTTCACTGAATGAACTGTCAGGGGGTCAGCTTCAGCGGGTATTACTTGGACGTGCTGTAATAGGCGATCCTAAGCTTTTGCTTCTTGATGAACCCGGTAATTTTGTCGATGCCAATTTCGAAAAGGATTTTTATGAGAAGCTTATTCCTTTTGAACAAGCGGATGGCAATTCTCATGGTTTCCCATGATATTGGCACAATTTCAGCGCACATTAAATCATTTGCCTGCATTAACCGTTTCCTTCACTATCATCCGTCTCCCGAGATAACAAATGAACAGCTGCTGGCTTATGATTGCCCGATTCAGCTGATCACTCACGGGGAGGTGCCTCATACTGTCCTTAAAAACCATTGATCTGTGGACGGAAACATTTTTCAATATGAATTCATATTCAAGGGACTTCTCGGAGCGATCTTTGCAAGTATAACAGCCGGACTGGCAGGTACATATATTGTATCAAAAAGGATGGTTTTTCTGAGCGGAGGTATTACACATGCTTCATTCGGAGGAATTGGAATAGGCTATTTTACCGGGATCAATCCTGTCCTTGGGGCTGCAGTCTTCAGCATTCTGTCTGCTCTCGGGGTGGAGTATCTGTCTGTAAGGCAAAAGATCAGAGAGGATTCTGCAATTGGTATCCTGTGGGCATTTGGCATGGCTATCGGTATTATTTTTATCTATCTTACTCCCGGGTATACTCCGAATCTGATGAGCTACCTGTTTGGCAGTATTCTTACAGTTACTTATACCGATATAATTGCCCTTGGCATAATGTCGGTTCTGCTGATCCTTTACTTTGGCTTCTTCTACAGGACCATTCTCTATATTTCATTCGATGAAGTCTTTGCACGGACTTATTCACCCTATGTAAATGTTTTCAAATATATAACTACCGCGCTTATTGCTCTGACCATTGTGTTGAATATCAGGATGGCAGGTGTTGTGCTGGTGATTTCGCTTCTGACAATACCGCCAAACATTGCTATGATATTTACAAAGGTCTACTTTAAGATTGTGCTATGGTCGGTAGTGTACCGGTTTTACGGGAACAGCAGCAGGGTATGTCATTTCATATTTTGCCGGAATACCTGTTGGAGCAACAATAATATTTACCCTGGTGATAATCTGGGTAATTTGTAAGGGAGTAAGCAATTTAATAAGGATTTTGAAAAGAGAAAAGTAATGTTTTCATGAGGGGACAAAGAGTTGCTGCGTTTGCGTTTAATGGAATTAAGAAATGTTGATAATCAATTTAATATTAAACAATTAACATCATGGATTACGATCTGATAATAATTGGAAGCGGCCCAGGAGGATATGAGGCAGCAATCAGGGCATCCCAGCTTAAAATGAAAGTTGCCGTTGTTGAAAAAGCTGAGATCGGTGGTATTTGCCTCAACTGGGGCTGTATTCCTACAAAGTCACTTCTTAAAAGCTCACAGGTTCTGGAATATCTGAATCATGCATCGGATTACGGGATCAAAGTATCAGGAGAGATCAAACCCGATTTCAGTGCCATAATTGCACGGAGCAGAAGTGTTGCCGACGGAATGAGCAAGGGAGTTCAGTTCCTGTTCAGAAAAAACAATATTGAGACCATAAACGGTTTCGGTCGCCTGGGAGGCAGCACAACAGTTGAAGTTGAAGGAACTGGAGGAGAGATAAGAACCTATTCTGCCAGAAATATCATTCTGGCAACAGGTGCCAGGTCGAAGGAGCTGCCGGATCTTAAGCAGGACGGGAAGAAGATTATAGGGTACCGCGAGGCAATGACACTCGAAAACCAGCCTGAATCAATGGTGGTTGTCGGATCAGGAGCAATAGGAAGCGAGTTTGCGAATTTCTACCAGTCACTCGGTACCAGTGTAACACTTGTGGAATTTCTTCCCAGAATAGTTCCCAATGAGGATGAGGAGGTCTCAAAACAGCTTGAAAGGGTCGTTTAAAAAGCTTAAAATGAGGGTACTTACAGATTCAACAGTGGAATCAGCAGATACTTAAGGGAGAAAAATGCAGGGTAACAATTAAAACACCGAAAGGAGAAGAAGTATGTTGAAGCGGATATTGTCCTTTCTGCAGTTGGTATCACAGCCAATATTGAAGGAATAGGTCTGGAAAAGACAGGAGTAAAAACCGAAAAAGGCAAAGTTGTTGTTGATGATTTTTACATGACAACTGTACCCGGGATCTTTGCAATCGGAGATATAGTTCATGGACCTGCACTGGCCCATGTCGCTTCAGCCGAAGGAATAATATGTGTGGAGAAGATTGCCGGACTCGATCCGGAACCGCTTGATTACAAAAATATTCCTTCATGTACCTATACCAGTCCTGAAATAGCTTCCTGCGGCCTTACTGAGAGCGCAGCCAGGGAAGCCGGATATGATATTAAGGTTGGCAAATTCCCGTTTTCAGCTTCCGGCAAGGCCAGTGCTTCAGGGTCAAGAGAGGGTTTTGTGAAGCTTATTTTTGATTCAGCATACGGGGAACTGCTGGGAGCACATATGATCGGAGCCAATGTAACAGAGATGATCTCCGAAATTGTGGTTGCCAGAAAACTTGAAACAACGGCACATGAAATTATGAAGTCTGTTCATCCTCATCCCACCATGTCTGAGGCAATTATGGAAGCAGCTGCAGATGCTTACGGTGAAGCTATAAACCTATAATTCTTTGAAAACGCAACCTTTTAGAGCTGATTTTGCATCAATATTTATAGAATTACTATTGTTTTAGACAATTTTTATTTATTTTTATATTCGAATAAATAGGTAACCCGATTTTGCCTGATATAAAAAATATAATTAAAGGTTGTCTGGCTGGTAACAGAAGGGATCAGGAACTTCTGTACAGAAGGCATGCAGCAAAGTTGTATGCTGTATGCCTTCAGTATTCGGGTAATGATGAGGAGGCAAGGGATATTTTGCAGGAAGGATTTATCAAGATTTTTGAAAACCTCATTTATTACAAGCATGAAGGTTCTTTTGAAGGATGGATGCGCAGGATAGTTGTCAATACTGCGCTTGAGAAATTCCGGAGCAAGCATAGTCTTTACAGGGTCGATGACATTGATCTTATTCCCGAGCCTGAAGCAGATCCGGATACGAGGATTATGCAGGGCTTGGAAGCAGTTGATCTGCTAGATATTATCAGGGAGCTGCCTCCTAAATACAGAATGGTGTTCAACCTTTTTGCAATTGAAGGATATTCTCACAAGGAGATAAGCCAGATGATAAATATTTCGGAAGGCACCTCAAAATCAAACCTGTCACGGGCAAGGAACATCCTTCAGAAAAAAGTAAGCTTATATACAGGACTAAACAAAAGTGTGGTCAATGGTTAACAAGGATGCAAATATTGATCTTCTTTTCAGGAACGGACTAAAAGACCTTGAAGTTCTTCCTCCGGTTGAGGCGTGGGAGTCAATTCTTCCGGTGATCAGGAAAAAGCAGCGATTTATTATATTCCTGAGGAGCGCAGCACTTGTTGCCGTCCTTTTGTCTGTTACCTTCCTCGCCTACAGGTGGAGCCGTGAATTGACTTCAGGCATTCAGAATCCTGTACTGGCACTCGGGGAAGAGTCAGTGAAAAACCAGAACAGTTACGGAAATCCACCTTCAATTAATCAAATAAAAATTGTTCCACAGACGACTGATTCACACATCAATGTTATTCTGGTGGATGATACTGCTTCATACCCCCGGGATCAGGAGACTGTGATTCCAGATCCGGACTTTTTCCCGGAATACAGAACTCTGTCAGTTGACGGAGGACTCCTTCTTCCGGATGCAATTTTGAAACTTCCCGACTACAGGATTGGAAACTACCCGGATGCCGTTTCCAATGACCTTGATAAGTATTCTTATGACATCCCCAAAGTTAAGATTGACAGGTGGTCGATAATGGCAATGGCCTCGCCGACATATTTTATGCGACCGGCCTCGGGAAATGATGACCTGTCAAGGCAAATCAGCTCATCGGAACAATCACAGATCTCATACTCGGGAGGTGTGGGCTTCGCATATAAGATAAGCCGGAAGTTTAGTATACAGTCGGGGCTTTATTACTCTTCGGTTGGTCAGGAAGTAGGCGGCATAAGTTCCTTTGGCGGATTCCGTCCCTATGATTATACCAAAGGGGATGATAATTTTAAGGTTCTGACCTCAACCGGACTGATCTACACAAGCAACTCTGATGTCTTCCTCCTCGATGGCTCCGGCGACCGCGTCCAGACAAGATATACCAGAGATGTCTTCGACCCGGCAAAAGCAAACCTTTCATATCTGAGCAGTTCTCTTTACCAGAATTTCAGTTACCTTGAAATGCCAATAATACTGCGTTATAAGTTTATTGACAAAACTATCGACTTTAACCTTATCGGAGGCTTATCATATAACCTTCTTGTAAATAATTCAGTCCATACAATGGTGGATGGTAATAAATATAAGGTCGGAACAACAGACTTAAATCCATTCATGGTAAGCAGCTCCCTGGGGATGGGAATGGAATACAACCTCTCCGAAAAATTTTCCCTGAACCTCGAACCTACGTTCAGATATTACCTGAATCCGTTCGGATCAATTCCGGGTATTACTGTCCATCCGTATTCATTCGGTATATTCTCCGGGCTCTCATTTAAATTCTGATCCCCGTCAGAATCTCTTTTTTCCGGACTTCACTCTATTTTCTTTTTTCACTTTAACAATGCATCAACTTATTTATAAGATGCAAAAACATTACCTTTGCATTTTATTTTAAAAATGATGTTTTATTATGCTTAAATCAAACGGCAAATCTGTAATAGCAGGAATTGTTCTGATAGTTCTTATAACAACATTTGGTGTTATAAATCAGAGCTTTAAGAATTTTAATGGCAGCATAGCATCTGCACCCGGTGATTCAGTTTATTATAATAAGCCATACAAGCTGCCTGAAAATGTAACATTTGCCGGTGAAAAAATGCCTCTTGAAAATTTTGATACACGGGAAAGTCTTGACCGGGAAATACTGATAAGCTGCATACAGGCATTCTTCAACAATTCTTATAATAAAAAGGGCAAACAGATACCTTCCGGTAATTGAAAAAATACTCAGAAAATACAATATTCCTGATGATTTTAAATACCTGGCAGCAGCCGAAAGTGAATACAGCAATATGATTTCCCCGGTCGGAGCTACAGGTTTCTGGCAGATAATGGCAGAAACAGGCAGGGAAGAAGGAATGGAGATAAATAGTATTGTTGATGAACGATATGATGTTGAGAAATCAACCCAGTTTGCCTGTGAGTATTTTCTGAAATCGTATGAGAAATATGGGAACTGGACACTTGCAGCAGCATCATACAATGGAGGAAGAGCTCGCAATTGATGAACAGATGAAGATCCAGAATGAGAATAATTATTATGATCTTCTGCTGACTGAGGAGACTGCAAGATATATTTTCAGGGCTGTTGCATATAAGCTGGTTATAACTGATCCGGAAAAATATGGCTTTACATCTGGATAAAAGTGATCTTTATCCTCGCACTGAAATACTTATGAAGTAAAAGTTGATACTGCAGTTGCTGATTTTTCTGTTTTTGCAAGAAGATTTGGGACAAATTACAAAATGTTGAAATTTCTGAATCCATGGCTCAGAAAACCATATCTGACACCAAAACCAGGAAAAGAATATCTTATTAAGATACCTGCAGAAGGGATGCGTTCCGATGAAAAGACTGAATCTGTCAATTGATCGATGTGAAGTCTAAGGAATGATGAGTGATGAAATAAATGTTCTTGGCGCCAGGGTCCATAATCTGCAGAATATTGATGTTACCATTCCGCGCAACAAGCTGGTTGTTATAACCGGTTTAAGCGGAAGCGGTAAATCATCGCTTGCCTTCGATACTATTTATGCTGAAGGACAGCGACGTTATATGGAGACTCTTTCAGCTTATGCCCGACAGTTTCTGGGAGGAATGGAGACGTCCTGATGTGGATAAGATTACCGGATTAAGTCCGGTTATTTCAATAGAACAAAAAACTACAAATAAGAATCCACGGTCAACAGTCGGAACCATTACCGAAATATATGATTTCCTGAGACTGCTTATATGCACAGGGCAGCTGATGCATATTCCTAGGCATCAGGCGAAAAAATGGTTAAATATACTGATGATCAGATACTTGAACTTGTCAAGAGCCGTTTTTCAGGCAAAAAGGTCTATTTTCTGGCACCAGTTAGTCAAAGGAAGAAAAGGACATTATAAGGAATTGTTTGAACAGCTCAGGAGAAAAGGATTCCTCAATGTCCGGATCAATGGTGAGATCAGGGAGCTTGTTCACGGAATGAAGCTTGACCGGTACAAAACACATTTTATTGAACTTGTTATTGATAAGTTCAGGGTTGGTGAGATAACCGATAAAAGGCTTCATGATTCTGTTCTGATGTCACTTGATCAGGGCGATGGAGTAATGATGGTTCTTGACTCTGAAAGTAATGAACCCCGATATTTCAGCCGTCATCTTATGTGCCCGGTTACCGGATTTCATACAATGAACCTGCACCTCATACATTTTCATTCAATTCACCTCAGGGAGCATGTCCTCATTGCAACGGACTCGGTGAAATTTCAAGCATTGATAAGAAGAAACTGATTCCGGATCCCGGATCTCAGCATCAGAAAAGGAGGAATTGAACCTCTCGGCAAATACAGGAATGTCTGGATCTTCTGGCAGATAGAAGCAATTGCTGAAAAAAACGGATTTACTCTTGATACTCCAATAAAGGATATTCCTGAAGATGCTCTTGAATAAGGTGCTTTATGGTTCTGATGAAGTACTGAAGCTGTCAAATACACCTCTTGGAATGACATCAAACTATTTCCTGACATTTGAGGGTGTTGTTAATTTTGTCGGAAATATTGAGGCAATTAACGGGAAGAAAAACGGAACAAGGATCAAGGATCAGTATGTTCAGTATGATATTTGTCCTGAATGCAACGGAACAAGGCTTGAAAAAGGAATCACTGTTTTTCAGGATAGCGGATAAGAATATCGGGGAGCTGTCTTCAATGGATATTAGGGAGCTGTCATCATTCCTTGAGTACTGTTGAGGAGAAAATGACAGGAAAGCAAAAGCTGATTGCTGCGGAAATACTGAAAGAGATAAGGGCAAGACTTGGCTTTCTTCTTGAGGTCGGACTTGAATATCTTTCACTGAACAGGGGTGCCAGGACTCTTTCAGGCGGTGAAAGCCAGAGGATAAGGCTTGCCACACAGATCGGATCAAGGCTTGTAAATGTTCTTTATATTCTTGATGAACCAAGCATCGGACTTCACCAGAGGGATAACAGGAGGCTGATTGCAGCCCTGAAACAGCTCAGGGATTCAGGTAATTCGGTTATTGTTGTTGAACACGACAGGGAGATGATCCTGTCGGCCGATCATATAATTGATATGGGACCGGGAGCCGGCCGTCATGGAGGTCAGGTTGTTGCCCAGGGCAACCCTGATGAGATTAAGAATCATGATACACTTACTTCAGGCTATCTGAACAATAGAAAGAAATTCAATATTCCCGAGAAACGAAGAAAAGGAAATGGTAAATTCCTTGTAATGACAGGAGCTATCAGGTCATAATCTTAATAATGTTGATGTGGTCATTGCCTCTCGGAACATTTATTTGTGTTACAGGTGTTTCAGGAAGCGGAAAATCATCACTTATAAATCAGACACTTCATCCTGCACTGGCAAAGAAATTTCATAATTCAGGAAAAACACCACTTCCATATCAGGGATATTTCAGGACTTGAAAATCTTGATAAGGTAATTGAGGTCAACCAGTCACCAATCGGAAAGACACCCCGTTCAAATCCTGCAACATATACCGGTGTTTTCACTGATATCAGGAAACTGTTTGAACAGACAACTGAAGCAAAGATCAGGGGATTCAGATGCCGGAAGGTTTTCATTTAATGTAAAAGGAGGACGATGTGAAGGATGCGAAGGAGCAGGGGTGAAAACCATTGAAATGAATTTTCTGCCTGATGTTTATGTTCATTGTACTGAATGTAACGGGAAACGATATAACCGTGAAACACTTGAAGTAAAATATAAAGGACAAGTCAATAAGCGATGTTCTGGAAATGACTGTAAATAATGCAGTTGAATTTTTTGCCAATGTTCCTTCAATTTATCATAAGATTAAAACCATTGCAGGATGTCGGACTGGGTTATATAAAGCTGGGACAGCAATCAACAACTCTTTCAGGAGGAGAAGCACAGCGTGTTAAGCTTGCAACTGAACTGGCAAGACGTGATACCGGCAAAACTCTTTATATTCTCGATGAACCTACAACAGGACTTGCATTTTGAAGATGTCAGGGTGCTTCTCGATGTTCTTAATAAGCTTGTTGACAGAGGAAATACTGTCATTGTTATTGAACATAACCTGGATGTTGTTAAAATGGCTGATTATATTATTGATCTTGGCAAGGAAGGGGGAAAGGAGGGAGGAGATATTATTTTTTCAGGAACTCCTGAAAAACTTGTCAAATGCAGTGAAAGTTATACCGGAATATATCTTGAAGCCAGAACTTAAGGCATAAGAATTTATTTATATTTGAATCAGATAAAATTTTAAAATAATGAAGATGGAGAAACCGGCTGATCTTATAAAGGATGCATTTGAACAGAAAACATGGCATGAGATTCATACAACGGATTCATGGAGAGTTTTTAAAATAATCTCCGAACTGGTTGAAGGATTTGAAAAGCTTGCACGTATCGGTCCATGTGTTTCAATTTTCGGTTCAGCAAGAACACATTATAATGATAAATATTACAGGCTGGCAGAGGATATTGCTTTCAAGCTGACCCAGAACGGTTATGGAGTTATTACCGGAGGCGGACCCGGAATAATGGAAGCAGCAAACAAAGGTGCAAAACGCGGCAATGGCAAATCAGTCGGGATTAATATTGACCTTCCTTTTGAACAAAGACCAAATCCATATATTGATTCTGATAAGCTTATTACATTCGACCATTTCTTTGTCAGAAAAGTGATGTTCATGAAATATGCCCAGGGATTTATTGTTCTGCCCGGTGGATTCGGAACCTTTGATGAACTCTTTGAAGCAATAACACTTATTCAGACCAGGAAGATCGGAAAATTTCCGATAATTCTTGTAGGAAAAAAATACTGGAGCGGACTTATTGAATGGATTAAGGAAGAAATGCTTGCGGAAGAACATAATATCTCACCTGAGGATCTGAATCTTTTTACTCTTGTTGATACTTCAGATGAAGCTGTGGATAATATTGTTAAATTCTACTCAAGATACCTGCTCAGTCCGAACTTCTGATTATTTCTTTCTCATCCGGTCCATTTCCCTTTCGGCATCTTTACGTTTGAGGGTTTCACGCTTGTCGTATTCTTTTTTGCCTTTTGAAACTGCAATTTCAGCTTTTGCCAGACCTCTTTCATTTATAAAGACCTTTATTACAATAATTGTTAGACCTGTCTCTTTTACTTTCCTTTCAATTTTTCTCAATTCACGGGCAGTAAGCAGTAGTTTTCGTTCCCGGAGCGGATCATGATTATTCAGATTTCCCCACCAGTATTCTGCAATATGCATTCCCTTGATATACAGTTCTCCATCCCTGAAAACACAATAGGAATCAGTAAGCGTCGCTTTTCCCGCCCTGATTGATTTTATTTCTGTTCCTGTAAGCTTAATTCCTGCAATAAATTTTTCAAGGAACTCATAATCGTGAGAAGCCTTTTTGTTTCTTATTACTATTTCAGAAATTCCTGCCTTCATAGTTTTCCCCTAGGCAAAAAAGGTAAAGTACAACTTTTCAATTATTAAAGTCAATAACCAGTTTGTAATCACGAATAGTGCAATAAATGAAACAGTTGTTGCAATCAGCATGGGTATTTTTTTATGCTCCGGCGGATTAATCATCTTTTCTGTACCAGTCCAGAAAATATAAAGACCGTACAGGGCAAGTACATTTACAAAGATGAATGATTCAATAAGGCGGCTGATGATCTGGCAGATAAGAAAAGGAGCAACAGAGTAGGCTATGATTTTAAAGGAGAGTGTGAAATCCCCTTTAAATCGAGTGCCCTTAATATCTCTTTAAAAATGAAACTTGTGGCATAGATCACAAAAAACAGCAACAGAAAATATTTGATCCCGACAAGTATCGAATAAGCATCTGAAAATCCTGTATGACTGAACAGCAATGATCCCAGGAAGGCCGAGATTGCTGTCAGGATTATCAACGGGAGGAAGAAACTGCCTCTGACAAATTTTACTGGTCTGTTCTCAGAATAAATTGCTTCCCAGGCTTTTACAGGATTAAGAATAATATTTGTAATCCTGTAGTACAAAAACTTGAAATCCATTATAACCAGATTTGGAGCCCCAAAATTAAATAAATTTATGTTAACTTGCTTTAATTGACCTGATTGTTGTGAAAATGATTGATAATAGCCCGTCATCCTTTGATTTGCTGGTAGTTACAGGACCCACAGCTTCAGGTAAAACCTCTCTGGCAGTCGCATTGGCCGACAGGTTGAGCGGAGAAGTTATAAGTGCTGATTCCCGCCAGGTGTACCGGCAGATGAATCTGGGAACCGGTAAGGATTATAGCGATTACATTATTAATGGAAAGAAGATCCCTTACCACCTTATTGGATATTGCTGATCCTGGTTATAAGTACAATGTGTTTGAATATCAGCGTGATTTTCTGAAGGTCTATGATGATCTGAAATCGCGGAAAATATTCCCTGTTGTTTGCGGCGGCTCAGGTATGTACATCGACAGCATCGTATCCGGTTATAAGATGTTTGAGGTTCCACCTGATCCCGGACTTAGGTCGTCTCTTGAGAAGAAGATCAATGGAAGAACTGATAGATATTCTTTCAACTTTTAAGAAGCTGCACAATACCACTGATATTGATACCAAAAAAAGGGCAATAAGGGCAATTGAGATTGAACATTTCAACAGTAACAGGAGAGAAAAGCAGACACTCTTCCCTGAGATCAGGCCTCTCATTGTCGGATTGATGTACGACAGGCTTAAAAGACGTGAAAGGATTACCATGCGATTGAAGCAAAGGCTTGAGGACGGAATGGTCAGTGAGGTAAAAGAACTACTTGAAAAAGGTCTGAGCCCTGGCAACCTGATCTATTACGGTCTTGAATATAAGTATATTACTTTACATGTAACCGGAAAGCTGACCTTTCATGAAATGTCCAGCCAGCTTGAAACAGCAATCCACCAGTTTGCCAAACGGCAGATGACGTGGTTCCGCGGAATGGAGCGACGCGGAATAAAAATCAACTGGATCGACGGAGAACTACCTCTGGAGGAGAAAGTTGAACTTGTGATTGAATTGCTTAAGAACTAGGACTATCCGTTCGCAGTCAGTTTCATGTACTCACCCCCTTTATCCGCCTTTACGAATCCCTGCAATAAGGGATTATTGGGGCTATGCAACTGGTTTGCAATAGTTTACATTTGGGGCTGTTGAAAAGTTGATTTTTTGGACTTTTTCCCTTTGTGTTCCTTAGTGTGATACTTTGTGATCCTTTGTGGTATTAAATTATGTTTTACCACAAAGTACTCAAAGGTTATCACGAAGGTTCACAAAGGACTTTTTCAACAGCCCTAAACTTAACTAATTGTATTTCTGTTAATTAGATAATTCTCAGTCTAACACTGTTTCTTAAGTTAAGCACGGAAGAATCTGTTTATTTCAAGTACGTATCCAGCCACTCGAAAAACTCCCTTTGCCAGATCACTGAATTCTGTGGTTTCAGAACCCAGTGACTTTCATCTTCGAAGAAGAGCAGTCTGCTTGGAATATTATGAAGCTGTGCAGCCTGAAATGCTTCCATGCTCTGGGTATATGGTATCCTGAAATCATTTGCTCCTGTAATTATCAGTATAGGTGTATCCCATTTGTCGACCATCAGATGAGGTGAAAACTGGTAGCTTTTTGGATTATTCCAGTAGGGCCCTTCAATAATCTTTGTTCGGAAACCAGAGCTCTTCAGTTGATCCATACCAGCTTATAAAATTGAACATACCGCAATGTGAAATGAAATGCTTTGAATCTTCCTCCATGGATTCCGGCAAGATAAAAGACTGAGTATCCGCCATAGCTTGCACCAACTGCACCCAGTCTGGCGGCATCAACATATGGTTCTTTTGCCATTGCATCGGTGGCATCAAGATAATCCTGCATATTTTTGCCTCCGTAATCACCTGATATCTGTTCTTTCCATGCCTGTCCGAAACCGGCAACTGCCCCTTCTGTTGGGAGCAAAAACAATATATCCTTTTGCTGCCATCATCTGGAAGTTCCAGCGGTACGACCAGAACTGATCAAGCGATGATCTGTGGACCGCCGTTACAGAAGAGAAGAGCCGGATATTTCTTTGCAGGATCAAAATCAGGAGGATAAATTATCCACATCTGCAGATCCTTGTTGTCTTTTGTCTTAATATATTTCTCCGCAACTTTCCCCATTCTTATTGATTCATAAATAGTCTTATTAATGAAAGTTATCTGGTTAATCTTTCCGGTCGTCATGTCAACAGCTGAAATTTCGGGAGCCATCGACATTGAAACGAGGCCCGAAACGAGAACTCCGGACTTAAGACTGAGCGGTCCCAGATCATGAACTCCTTCAGTTACTTTAACAACCTTTTTTCCTGCTAAATTGATTTTGAAAATCTGTGCTGTTCCAAGATAGGAGCAGGTGAAATAAATATTCTGATTATCAGCCCAGGTTTGATTTTCAACATCGAAGTCCCATCCTTTTGATACCCAGGTCCGTGTTCCCTCTTTAATATCATAAACAAAAAGTCGGTCAAGATCAGCTTCATAACCATCTCTTTCCATGCTCTGGTATGCTATCTTTGAACCATCGGGTGAAAAGACAGGATATTTGTCATAGCCATAAGTTACCTTCAGTAATATTTATCTCTTTGCCTGTGCGTACTTCATAAAGGTAGATATCGGAATTTGTGCTTCTTGCATCCTCAATTCCCTTTAATCTCTTGGTAGTATATGCAATATATTTTCCATCGGGACTCCAGGAGATTTCACCCTCATCAAAATATGGAGCAGTAGGGGATTCAAATTTCTGATCCTTCATTATATCTTTTTCTCCCGAAACTGAGGATCCGTTAAATGATGCAATAAAAATATGGCTGTATGAATAATCGCTCCAGGTATTCCAGTGCCTGTACATCAGGTCATTGATTATCCTGACATTTGCCTTTGGGAAGTTATGTTTTTCATTGGCAGTCTGATCAAGCTTGACTCTTCTTGTAAAAAATATCTTGTTACCGGCAGGGGAGATACTGAATACTTCAAAGCCTGAGATCCCGTCCATTCTTTTCTGATCCGATGCCGTCGGCATTCATTGTAAAAAGATCGGCCCCCCTTACAAAGGCTATCTTTTTCCCATCATCAAACCATTGGGGAGAACTTCCTCCCTCTTTTGTCAGTTGAACAGGGTCACCTCCGGCCAGTGATACTTTAAAGATATTTGTCTCCCTGGTCTCACTCTGAAGATCATGTCAGTGTAACAGTATATAAAACTGAAGAACCATCAGGCGAGAGGGTAAAAGATCCAAGCCTCCCGAATTTCCACATTATTTCAGGAGTCATTACTCCTCCGGTTTTTTCTTCCTGAGTAAGCTGGTTGTTTATTCCGGTTGTTATTTCTTTAACAACCGGAGCTTTCTGTTTGCATGATACAGACAACAGGATGACCGGGATCATCAACAGGTACCGAGATCTTTTCATAGGGAAAGATTAAGTGGTTGGTATGGTTATTTTTTTAGAGCTTCTGAGATTTTGCCTTTCAATTCATCATATAGTTCAGGATTGTCTTTTAGTATCTGTTTTACTGCATCACGTCCCTGTCCAAGTTTTGTATCACCATAGCTGAACCATGATCCGCTTTTCTTAATTATATCAAAGTCGACACCAAGGTCAACAATTTCTCCAAGCTGTGAGATTCCTTCACCGTAAAGTATATCAAAATCTGCTTTTTTAAATGGTGGTGCAAGCTTGTTCTTTACAATTTTTACTCTTGTACGGTTTCCGATTATCTCTTCACCCTCTTTAAGCTGGCTTGTTCTGCGGATATCGACCCTGACTGAAGCATAAAATTTCAGTGCATTACCTCCGGTTGTTGTTTCAGGATTACCGAACATAACACCGATCTTTTCCCTGAGCTGATTAATAAAGACACATGAAGTATTTGTTTTACTGATGTTTGCAGTCAGCTTTCTGAGCGCCTGTGACATTAACCTTGCCTGGAGACCCATTTTTGAGTCGCCCATTTCACCTTCAATTTCAGCTTTCGGTGTAAGCGCAGCAACTGAGTCAATAACAACTATATCGAGTGCTCCTGACCTGATCAGATTATCGGTTATCTCAAGAGCCTGTTCCCCGTTATCAGGTTGTGAGATAAGCAGGTTTTCAACATCAACTCCCAGTTTTTCGGCATAATTCCGGTCGAATGTATGTTCTGCATCAATTATTGCAGCGATACCTCCGTTCTTCTGAGCTTCGGCAATTGCATGAATTGCCAGGGTTGTTTTTCCGGATGCTTCAGGACCGTATATCTCAATTACGCGTCCCCTTGGAAATCCTCCTATTCCAAGAGCAGCATCAAGTCCTATTGATCCTGTTGAAATAACCTGGATGTTTTCAATAGCATGATCACCCAGCTTCATTATTGTTCCCTTGCCAAAATCCTTTTCAATTTTACCAAGGGTAACTTCAAGCGCTTTAAGCTTCTCCTTGTTGATCTCTTTTCTTTCGTTGCTCATATTATTGGATTTAATTTTGATATAATTTAAATATCTGTTCTGTATGGTTAGCGGATCTGACCTTTGAAATTATTTTTTCAATTATTCCCTTTTCATCAATTATAAAAGTTGTTCTGACTATCCCCAGAAAGCTTTTTCCAAACAATTTTTTCTCCCCCCATACACCATAATCATTCAGGATTTTCTTTGAAGTATCAGCAATCAGTGGAAATGGGAGCGAATATTTTCCTGCAAAATTCTTATGAGATTTTTCACTGTCCATACTTACTCCAACAACTGCAAATCCCTGTTTAAGCAATTCTTGATAATTATCCCGTAGATTACAGGCTTCAGCAGTACATCCCGGTGTATTATCCTCGGGATAAAAATACAATACAACTTTTTTGCCTGAAAAGTCACTAAGACTGATTTTTTTCCCATTCTGATCGATCCCTTCAAATAATGGGGCCTTCATTCCCTCTTTTAATTGTGCCATAAATATTCTATTTTGTTATTAAGGGTAAATTTACGAAGTTTGAGTTGTTTTTAAATGCAGTACGACACCTTTCTTATAAAGATAAAACAATTATTATCAACATAAATCAGGTTCTGTAAAAACTTGAATAATTTTAATAAACTGATAGTAAGACATATATAGAACCAGAATTAAGAATGGGAAATAAGATAAGATACCGGCTTGCCGGGCTATTGTTGGTATTAACCGCAATCCTGAACCTTACATACCTGTACTCTCAGGATTCCCCGGTAAAGCCATCACGACAGGCAGCAATGAATGCTTTCTCAAAAGGAAATTATGAAGAGGCATTCCGTGATTTCGGCGTTCTGCTTGAAAATTATGCACAGGACCCTTTGTATAAATATTATTCTGGGGTATGTCTTGTAAAGCTAAGCCGCGAGCCAGGAAAGGCAATGGCATTTCTTAAGGACGCAGTAAACAATCCGAAGGAAATCAAGTCTGTTCCGGACGACTCATGGTTTTACCTCGGTCGGTCCCAGCAAATGTCGGGCAGGTTTGCCGAGGCCATAAAATCGTTTAACAGTTTTTCATCAAAATCGGGGAAAAGAATTGCCAGGACTTATAATGTTGCGCAATATATTCAGGAATGCAATGAAGGAAAAGGTCAGGTTAAAGAAGCGGGAATCCTGAACGCAGAAATTCCTGACACCAAGGCACCCCCAACTATCGCGGAGAGCCATCAGGCTGTGCTTGCAAAGGCTGAACAGACTCCTGATACCAAACCTCAGTCTCAGAGGGAGAAACTCCCGGAGAAATATGATAAAATGTTAACTGAAGGGATGGACTATCAGGTCAAAGCTGATTCATTGAACGCCGTAGCTGCTGAATACAGGAGGGTTTACGGGCAGCTTCCTCCTTCTCAGAAAACCTCTTATAAAACAAGAATTTCTGAAGCAGACTCACTCGGTGCGTTCTACCAGTCACTTGCCAATCAGAAACTGGGGACGGGCAATCAGGAGCCAGCAGTAAAAAAGGATACTGTAATTCCCAAAACCTCGCAACAAGTAAAACCGGTACCGGCAGATGAGAATCAAAGCCTTGATAATGAACCGGCAAAGGCCGGGATAAAAAGTGCCGGATCGTCTGTTGTTCAGGGAGGAGGGGAGGTTTACTCCCTTTTTGCCGTGATAAAAGATCCGGTACAGGTGCAAAGCCAGAAAATTGAGATAGATCCGCAACTACCGGCAGGATTGATGTACAGGATCCAGATGGGTGTGTTCAGTAAGCCCGTCACTGCTACTTTTTTCAAAGGAATATCACCAGTCGCAGGTTTTAAAGTACCTTCTTCAGGAATGATCAGGTATTTTGCAGGCATGTTCAGAAGGTCTGCTGACGCAAATAAAGCCCTTCTTGCTATAAAGCAACTTGGATTCAAGGATTCTTTTCTCGTTGCAATCTCTGACGGCACCCCGGTTTCATTGGAAAGGGCAGCCAGCCTTGAAAAGGAATGGGGAAGCAAGCCTTTGTTTAAAGCCGTGCCAGTTCCAAATAAAAGTCAGGCAGCTGAAAACACTCCTCCAACACTCAGTTTCAGGGTCGAAGTGACAAGATCCGCGAAACCGCTGAATGATGATATTGTAGAGACATACAGAAGGACGGCAGGTAATCGTGGTTTCGAAATTTTGCCAGCAGAAGAGGGCTCTACAGTATATCTTATAGGAAAATTTATTACCTTTGAAAGCGCATCTGAATATGCCGGCCTATTAAACCGGAATGGTTACCGTGAAGCAAAAGTTGTTGCATATCTGGGCAATAAAGAGATACCTGTTGAAACTGCAAAAGAACTTTTTAAGAAAATTGAATGAAGGAGAAGACATTACATAAAGATGACAAGCTTAAGAGCGAGGGTGAAAGGTTCACACTTATTCTTTACAATGATGAAGTTAATACCTTTGACCACGTCATTAAGTCACTTGTAGAGGTCTGCGGACATGATTCAACACAAGCCGAACAGTGTGCACTTATAGTACATCTTAAGGGGAGCTGTGATATAAAATCAGGAATAAGGGAAGTGCTGCAGGTTATGAGCAATTCCCTGAATGCAAAAGGACTGAATTCAAGAGTACAAGGTCTGTAAAGTCTATAAAAGACATAAAGGCCAGAACGGGGTGGGTACTGATTTCAGTACCCTTTTTTTTGATCACTTATATTCTTCTTCAGTGACTTTTGTTCTATTTTCTTTCTTTATGGAAAATTCCGAACAAAGCCTTGTCAAAAAACGCAAGGAAAAGTATCCCTAAGAAAGCATACAGAAACCAGCCGGGCAGGTTTAATTGAGGTAACGATGAAAGATCAACCTGAGGCAGGGAAATATCAAGGGTGCCGATATACTTTACGACTGACTGGCCGATTGTATCTGATGAACCGGCAGGGATAAAAATAACACCGGCTATGAGGGCAACTGTTATCAGGATGGAAACCAGAGGTACAGGACTTTTGATAGAACTCCTCGTTCTCACCTTCGATGATCCGGTTTCAATCTGAAGCCTGGTCATGGTTTTTGAAGTAAATCCTTCAGGAGCTTTTTCAATCCTTCCGGGATTTATATATTTTCTGAGGGTATCTTCCTCAAACTGATCTTTAATATTCATTGTAAAATTGTATTTCTTGTTTCAACCCTGGCAATAATTTCGATCATTTTTTGCCTTGCCCTGAATAATTTAACCTTAATATTCGATTTGCTGATACCGGTAATTTCTGAGATTTTTCCGGTATCCAGTTCATCATAATAGTACAGGCTTATCAGCGCCCTCTCTTCTTCATTAATCTTCTGGAGCGCAAAGTTAAGCAGAGAGTTTCTGAATTCATTTTCCGCTTCATCTACATGTGAATGGAAAGTCATAAAATCGATAGCGTCAGCAGGGAAATCTTCGATTGAAAGTATCCCCTTTTTTCTTGATCTGACAAGAGATATTCCTGTGTTGTAGACGATTCTGTAGAGCCAGGTGACAAAGCTGCTCTTCATTTTAAATCCTTTGAGAGCCCTGAACGCCTTCAGGAAAGCATCCTGGGCTATCTCTTCTGCCTCCTCCCGGTTCCCGCAGATCCTGAAGGCAAGATTAAATGCCTTATCTTTATGTCTGTCAACAAGATAGGAAAAGGCATTCATTTTTCCATCCAGAACCTGACCTATATAATATGTATCACCTTTATAATCCATTCAGGAACTTTGACGCTCAAAGTTATAAATTGGTTACCATAATGCATCAAAAAAAACTAAATGATTATCGGGAATCAGCCAGATGAATTCATTGATTTTGACTTCGTCGAGCTCCTCCACTTCGTGTCGTCGGTTCAAGCTATTTAAGATTCTATATTCCTTATTCCCGATCCTCATATAAAGCTTTATTACAAATTAACTCAGAATTTTGTAACCAATAAGATTTTTTTTAAGTCTAAAGGTTCAAATCTATTAATAATTTAAAATAAAAAATCATGGAAACAGCTATCGTATTCATCGCAATAATTGCGGCAATTTTTGGGATTTTGTACATTTTTTACACCACCAGGCATAAGGAACGCCTTGCACTTATCGAAAAAGGAGCAGATGCCAGTCTGTTCAATACAGGAAAGGAAGGAACAAAATATGGTGTTAGCTGGAACAAGTTCACCCTCAAGTTAGGAATGCTGGCTATGGGTGTTGCTGTTGGAATAATAGTGGGTGCGATCCTTTCGTATGCGGGCGTGCTTGATGAGGATGCCAATTACCCGGCAATGATATTCTTCTTCGGCGGTCTCAGCCTTGTGCTGTTCTATCTGATTGACAGGAAGGCCAAATAGAAAATATACTAAAATAAAGAACTGTATTCAGAGTTCCACAGAGAAGGTCACAGAGTCCCGATAGCTTATCGGGACTCAGTGTAAGTTCTTAAAATAGTATACTCTAAATTCGAAATTTCAAATACAATTATTTTGTATAAAACTCAATCATTTTCCTCACTGCATCACGGCAAACGGAACAATATCCCTTCTCTGAATTGCTCTTCATCCTGCAGTCCATTTCAGGACGATAGATCCCTTTTGCAGAATATCCCCCTCCCTCAAATAACCCGGTGACATTTCCATACTTCTCCTCAGAAGGGGTCGGGACAGGAGTCCCTGACGATATTAATTTCTTCCATTTGGTGTCGAAGTTTACCCTTGTTGTGATATTTGGTTCCCATGGTTCCACATTAAGCGGATAGAACTCATCATATGCAACAGTTGATGAGTAGTATTCATCAGCCAGTCCCGCAAATCCGTGCCCGAATTCATGGATGAAAACTTTAGGGGACAGGGGATGACCTGTAGTTGTTCCGCTGTAATAGTTGTAAACTCCGCCGCCACCGTATTTTGTACTGTTTATCAGGACAATTATGTTGTCATGAGGTACTGCGGCGGCATAATCATTTACTGATTTTATGTCCTGGGTTGTAAGATACCTGTCAAGATCGAAAGTGTAAAAGCTTGAATTCAGCACTGTGTTAACATATATTCTCTCACCCGGGATATCTGTACCTGAATCGGAGGATACAGCTTCGACAGCCCATATGTTTATCCTGTCCCTGTAATCACTGAACGGCGGTTCTGTAAAAAGAATGTCAGCCATTTTCCTGACATCCTGCCGGAACTTTTCCATTTCGTCAGCTTTGTAGCCTTCAGCAATAAATGCAAGATCAACATTAACATGAGGGTCTCCGGCATAGTAAATCTTTGTGACTCCTGCTTCTGCAGTCTTCTCTTTTCTTATGAAATAGTCAGATGGATCAATATATGTTTCATAAAGCTTTGAAAAAGAGCCGTTTCTCTCCCTTATCCTGATTACAAACCTTACAGTGTTTTTCGGATATGGCATTGTTGCAACTTCGTAAAAACTGCGTTCCATCGTTTTTGCCTCGGCGGTTGTTTGCCATTCCTGGAAAAGCGTACAGAATCCGCGTGAATATATCAGTGTATTGCTGGCAGTATCATAAACTTCGTACCTGAAATTTCCATAACTGAACGGATCAACCAGTGTGTTGGATGATCCTCCCCAGAAGGGCTCCTCCTTCATGCATACGGGATAAACCATAGTTTTCTGAAAGTTCCCGGCAAGCATAAAGTCAAATCTTAAAACCTTGTCGGAAAAATATTTTTCAAAGTTACTCTGAGCCGCAGCCAGCCACGAACAGCAAATCATGATGAAGGATAAAATTATTCTCATAATGAGCATATTTACATATAATGTTGTAAAGCTAAAAATAATCAGTGATAAGGTAAATAATTTATATAATTTTGCCCAATTAAATAATTCATATCCGATGCGCCTCTCAAATGATCCAGAAATATGGCTGAAAGAAGTTAAGTACAGAGCGGCAGGGGAATGGCCTTCAGTGTTCCGGCTACCAACAGGTGAAGATCTGGTGGCGTTATCCGAAACAAAACAAGTTTTTATATGTTTAATACCAAAAAATTAGAACCATGGCTGATCTCAATACCAGAATAAGTGATTTTGTGTGGAAAAATCTGAATGAAAAACATGTCAACGGGAAAAAGGATCCTTTCTGGGAATCACTCAGGGAAACAGGAACTGAATTCTGGCTCGATACTGGTGATATAGATGAAGCTGAAGCAATCTGGTCGTCGGAAATGAGTGCACTGACAACTAATAATTCATTGCTTAATAATGAGATACAGAAAGGATTCTATGATATTTTTATATCAGAAGCCAAAAGTGTTGTACGGGAACTGCCTGTTGAAGAAAGGGTCAGGGAGATTGCCTTTATGCTGAATGCACGTCATGGACTGAGGCTTGCCTCAAAATTTGGCGGGTTGGTGAGTATTGAGCTTCACACTGACACTGCCCATGATATAAAGGCAATTGAAAACTTTGGAAAGAGATACCATGAAATTTGTCCTGAACAGTTTATTGTAAAAGTTCCATTCACTGCAGAAGGCCTTATAGGGGCAAGACATCTTAAAGATTCTGGTATCAGCGTGAATTTTACACTTGGGTTCAGCGCCCGGCAAAATGTGATAATTGCCAGTGTTGCCCGTCCCGATTACGTCAATGTTTTTCTTGGAAGGGTAGGGGCTTTCATGATAAACAATAAGCTTGGTGACGGATCAGGTGCAGGGGAAAAGGCAGTTATATCATCGCAGAACTGGGTCACAGGCATTTCAGCCCAGAATCCATGGCAGACCAAACTGATTGCAGCAAGCCTGAGGAGCTATAATCAGCTTGAACTGCTTGCAGGAACCGATGTATTCACAATGCCTCCCAAAGTAGCTGCTGCCGGCAGGAAAGAATTGAGCGGAAAGTTTTCATCCAGAACCCATGAAAATTATGAGGCAAGCCTTTATTCATCTGCAGCTGATGCGCATATTGAAAAATTCTGGGAGGTTGATAATAAAGTTCTCACCCTGGCAGAGAGACTGGCAGGAAAAATTCCGGTCAGCAGCTCTGAACTGATCCATATTGCATGCGAGGAGGGTTGCGAGGATATGTTCCCCGGTCTTACAAAAGAGGAGAAAGCAACAATCAAATCTGACGGAAAAATCCCGGTATTCTCAACATGGGCCCAGAAGATAAAAGAAGGCAAGATAGCACCTGATACGTTGCTGTCTCTTGCCGGCCTCGCTTCCTTTAAAGCTGACCAGGAGATGCTGGATCAAAGGATACTTGGAATTATTGGCTGATTTTTTCTGAACGCTGCCTTATTATTTCGTACAAAAGAATACCAGCTGCTACCGATACATTGAGTGAAGCGATGGTCCCTGACATGGGTATTCTGACCTGGCGGTCGGCCAGCGATATTAGTTCACGGCTTATCCCTTTGTCTTCTGAACCCAGAATAAGCACGAGAGGACCTGTCAGATCACACTGAGGAGAGATCTCTCCTGATTTTTCAGCGGCGCAAATAACTTTAAGACCTGATTCTTTCAGGAATTCGACTGCCCTTATCATGCTTTTTTCCCTGCACACAGGAAAAGAATGCAAGGCTCCTGCTGACGTTTTAATAGCATCGGCAGTGATCCTTGCAGACCCCTTTTCAGGTATCATCACAGCATGTGCACCAAGGCATTCGGCGCTGCGGACAATTGCTCCGAAGTTTCTTACATCCGAAACCCCGTCCAGGGCAATAATCAGCGGATCTTCCCCTTTTTCAAAGATCATCGGAAGAAGGTTGACTACCGACTGAAATTCAATCAGTGAGAGCCATGCAAGAACCCCCTGATGATTCTTCCTCGTGACCAGTTCTATCCTTTCCAGCGGGACTATCTGAAAAGGAATATTATGATTTCTGACTTCGGTCATTAGCTCATGATAAGAGGGCTCCCTGCAAGCCCTGTTTTACAAGCAGCCGGTCGATCTGCTTGCCTGCTTTTATTGCCTCAATGACAGCTCTCAGACCAAAAATGCAATCAGTTTCTTTTTGCATAATTGTTACAGATCTTCAGGATTATCAAGCCGGAACACTATTCCTTTTCTCCAGCTGGCAATCGCTTTGTCCCACAGTGTGACAAGGGTTTCACTCCGGCTAAGGTAGAAGTCATTATCAGAAAATTTACCTTCCCTGGTGCGGAAATTGAACCATAGAAATTCTTCCTTAAGGTGCATCCGTCCTCCCCAGGAAGATTTGATTACCGGTTTCCTGTATCCCCAGCTTTCACCATCGGATGTTTTATACACCTTATCAGGCGGCCCATAAATTGTATATATCATCCCGCGTTCAGTTCTCCATCCCTCCTTGAAAGATGTAAAATAGTAGTTTGAATAAAGGATCCTGGTATAGTAAATCCTTATTAGTTCCCTCGCTTTTTCGACGTTTCCGGCACATTTAATCCAGAAATCATCGAGGGCAACCTTTTGTTTGGCAGATGTCCTCAGGTTGTTCATCTCATCTCCGGATGCAAGATAAGCCAGAGGTTCTATCATCACTACAGGGGTTGTCATCAGGGGATATTTTTCACCAAAATTGAAAAGAGTGAACCCTTCTGACAGATCCCGCCCGACAGTGCACAGATATACTCCTTCTTTCGGGAACATCAGGGCAAGCGTATCTGAATAGGCTAACGTAATTATTGTGTCAGGCTCATAGTCTATGATTTTCTCCGGAAGCAGCATTGAAGGTGGATAAGGCACATCCTGAATCGTTTTGTAATAGGAGACGAAAATGGTGTCAACCGGTTTTACGGAGTAGACAAGATTTACATATTCATTAGGCCTTATTACAGGATTAAACAATTCATTTTTAAGGAAATGACCGCGTGCATAGAAATTATATCTGTTGGCAGGGTCGGTGGTGTTGAAGGGCACAAAGGACTGTATTACTTCAAGCCTGAGCCTGTCAAGCATCTTGACCTCTGCCATATAAACGGTTCCCGGTTCTACCTTTAGTGGAACCTTAAATATATATTCAGGGCGGGATTCTTCCTTTACTATGCTGAGATTCATGTTCGCTGTGTCCTTCAGGGACCTGCCGTTGTCGATACTATAGAGTTTAACTGTTATCAGGATCTGTGCTGTCGGGACTCCTCTTGGATTAGCTTCTGAGAAAAACAATTCAGATGCGAAGAATTTTATTGAAAGGACCGAGGATTCATCGCTCTCATTCAAAACGGCATACCTCGGTTTAATGGAGCTTTTTGTCGGATTGTAAAGGTAGGACAGATCTTTTGAGTCGACGACAGGCTGGGTGGTACTGCATGAGATCATACCCAGACAGGTTAAACCAAGGGAAAGAGATATGAGGCAAATTCTTGAAGATAAAATCCTGTTCATATTCTTTTATTTTATTTATCCTGGTGATTTTTTCCCCAACCGATCCTTATCCTGCAGAGTTCGGTATTATCCGGTATCCGCAGAACTGAATAGTTGAACATGTTACTGTCATCCTTATCCACAGAAGCCCTGATAACTATTCTGTTACCATACTTTGATTCGGCAAGATAATTTATTTCAGCGGAATAAGGAACATTCTCCATCACGAAATCGAGGTCATAGCTGTCGGTAACCCATTTAATATATTTCACATTATTGGTGTGATAGTTTACGTCAAGATCACTTACTCTTACACTGAATTCCGGGGTGATACTCTCACCGGCAGCAGGTTCAAGTTTAGCTGCATTTCGCGGAAGTGAATCCCTTTGAGGTATTTCTGTATTATATTGCGACAATGTTACATCGGGTCTCTGTATTCTTTTTGTCGACATGTCAACTATCAGCCAGGAGGAGGTAGCTGATGCAACTGGTCTCCCGTCAGTGAAAAAAGCTTCATAATCCCTCAGTGCAAATACTGATTCAGTTCCTTTTGGCCATGTCCTTAAGGAAATTGTATCCCCCCAGATTGGCCATTCATGTATTTCGGCATATATCCTTGAAAGTACCCAAAAGTGATTTTTCTCCATCAGTTCATTTCTTCCGTATCCAAGCTTAACGGCATGCTCAGAGGCTATGTCCTGTAAATAATCAAACAATGAATAAAGATTTAACTTTCCGTCCGGTCCTGTTTCATAAACATGCACCGTGTATTCCTTTTCCAGTATCCTGAGTTCCATTATCAGTTGTTGTCCCTTAAAAATAACTCAATTTCATGAGAATAACTTGCCCATTTGTTCATTTCTTCATTCAGCAGACGCTTTAAATCCTCATATTTTTTGTAAATCTCTTCACTATTCCCGGAGCCGACAGAGCTTACTAGTGTTTTGTCGATCTCAGCGAGTTCAGCCTCCATAGACTCAATTCTCAATTCTGAATCTTCAAGTCTTCTGCGAAGTTTCCTCAGATTCCTTTCATATTCTTTTTTTTCAAGGTATTTCTGCTTATTGGAAGTATTGTCTTCTTTTCGGGCCTCCTTTAATGCTTTATCCTTTTCCTCAATATCCCTCAGATTTTCAATTTTTTTCTTTCTGAGGAAATCATAAATGCCTCCGATATTTTCTTTTATCCTGTTATGTCTGAATTCATAAACTTTTGAAACAAGACCGTCGAGAAAATCCCTGTCATGGGAAACCACAATTAGCGTGCCATCATATTTGATCAGTGCCTGTTTAAGAATATCCTTTGACCGCATATCGAGATGGTTTGTCGGTTCATCGAGTACCAGCAGGTTACAGGGTTCGAGCAGAAGCTTGACAAGGGCGAGCCTCGATCGTTCACCTCCGGAAAGGACCTTTACTTTTTTATCAACATCTTCCCCCCTGAAAAGAAATGCACCAAGCATATCGCGGATCTTTGTTCTTATTTCACCTTTTGCAATTTCATCAATAGTCTGAAGAACTGTTATGTTTTCATCAAGCAGTTCATCCTGATTCTGTGCAAAATATCCGATTTTAACATTATGTCCGCTTTTCAGGATCCCTTCATAATCAAGTTCCCCGGTAATGATCCTTGAAAAGGTGGTTTTGCCTTCTCCATTTCGGCCAACAAATGCAATTTTTTCTCCCCTGGTAATCGTGATTGCAACCTTTCGAAGGACAACAAGTGAGCCGTAGCTTTTTGAAAGGTTCTCGCTTCAACAACAACAGTACCTGAGCGCGGAGCAGGGGGAAACCTGAGATTTATTGAACTTGTATCCTCTTCATCAATCTCAATCCTTTCAACCTTATCGAGCTGCTTGATTTTCGACTGTACCTGAACTGCCTTGGTTGCTTTATACCTGAACCGCTCAATGAATTTCTCCGTATCTTCGATCATCTTCTGCTGGTTCCGGTACGAAGCGATCTGCTGTTCCCTCCTTTCCTTTCTTAAAATGACATATTTTGACCAGGAAGCTTTATAGTCATAAATCTTTCCGAGTGAGATCTCAATGGTTCTTTTCGTTACATTATCAAGAAATGCACGGTCATGCGAAACCATCATCACTGCTCCCGGATATCCTGAAAGAAATGATTCGAGCCACTGAATAGATTCAATATCAAGATGGTTGGTAGGTTCATCAAGAAGAAAAAGAGAAGGCTTTCTTAGAATCAGTTTTGCAAGTTCTATCCTCATCCTCCATCCTCCGCTGAGCTCTCTGGTAGGCCTGTCAAAATCCTTTCTTTCAAAACCAAGGCCAAAAAGAGTTTGTTCTGTTTCGGCCAGATATCCTGTTCCTCCGAGGATCCGGTACCTCTCCTCTGTTTCGGTAAGGCGATCGCAAAGCTTCAGATAATCAGACGATTCATAATCATCTCTGTGCGCAATTTCATTGCTGATACTTTCAATATCCTTCTCCAGGTTTAAAAGTTCTGAAAATGCAGTAAGAGTTTCATTCAGCACCGTTGTTGAGTCATCTACTGTCATCTGCTGGGGCAGATAACCTATTGTTACCTCCTTCGACATGTCTACCAGACCCGAGGTGGGACTCTGCAGACCTGAAATAATTTTGAGCAGGGTTGATTTTCCGGCTCCGTTTTTCCCGGTAAGCCCAATACGGTCCTGATCATTTATGAGAAATGAGATATTGGTCAGCAAATCAAAACTGCCAAATGAAACCGAAATATCCTGAACCGAAACCATGTCAAATTTATCAGGCCCAAATATAGGAAAAGAATGGGAGCCTCAGAAGAAGAGGTTTTGTTTGGAACTGTTATCTTTGTCTGGCGTATGCTGATATTGTATGCTCGTATCCTGAGAGCTGGTACCGTAATACTAAGAAACACCGGAATGAAACGGAATAACGTGTTTATTTACAGATCAGGGTTGTTTTTAGCAATTCTTATCCTTGCCGTAACTTCCTGTAAAAAGGAGGAAGGGCCTGACTATAAATATTTGGTTTCAAATGAATTTGTTATCAGTTTCAAGACCAGCTACATTAACAACATGCTTGACATTGCGGAAAACAGTTACCCTGAAATTGCCGGGCTGAAACCATACGTTACCAACGACATAAGGATCTATAAACTTATTTACAAAACTGAAGCAGACGGGGAAAGCATAAATGCTTCCGGCCTGGTCTGCGTTCCTTCAAATGCCGGTGAGTATCCTGTGATCTGTTTTCAGAACGGGACCAATACTGTAAATGCCTATGCACCGAGTGAATATCCGCTTAATCCGCTTTACCAGATGATTGAAGCAGTATCTTCCCTGGGATATATTCTTGTGATCCCCGATTATCCGGGTTTTGGGGCATCATCCCAGATCCCTCACCCATATCTGATAGCCGAACCAACCGTCAGATCAATAACTGATATGCTGTATGCTGTTAACGAATTCAGTGACTTCGGGCTTCAGGATGTTAAGGTAAAAAATGAATACTACCTGATGGGCTACTCACAGGGAGGATGGGCATCCCTTTCCCTTCACAAGGCAATTGAGCTGGATTTTCCGGATGATTTTAACCTTAAGGGAAGCGTCTGTGGGGCAGGACCATACAATCTAACTCAGCTCTTCACTGCAATGGCGGGTGTAACAACTTATCCGATGCCGGTTTACATCGGATATATTGTAAATGCTTACTCCTTATATCATCAGTTTACAAATCCGGTCACAGATATTCTAAAGGAGCCTTTTGCTTCAGAACTTAGCTCACTCTATAACGGTAATTTGTCGTCCGATGAAATAAACATCCGGCTCACAACCACGATTGCTGACCTGTTTACTCCGGAATTCCTGACAGGATTTCAGACAGGGGCTCAATACTCTTCTGTCAGGGATGCCCTTGAATCAAATAGTGTCACAGCATGGGACACTGAAGTGCCGTTATACCTTCTTCATGGCGGAGCAGATAAGGATGTTGACCCGGTAACCACCGAAAACATTTATGATGCAATGATCTCGGCAGGGACTTCAGCGCAGGTTTGTACAAAAGAGATTCTACCCGGGCTGGATCATGGAGCAGGCGTGGTTCCTTGCATGGTAAAGGGAATGATGTTTATAAGGGATCTCCAGGGGCTTCCGTAAAATCCTGATAATTTCTTTTTAACCGCAAAGTTCGCTAAGTTTTCCAACTCGGGATCACAAAGAAATGCAAATCAACTTTATTACTTTTCGTACTTTGCAAAAACTTTGCGCTTTGCGGTTATTGGATTTTAATTTTTATTTAAACTTAAAATATTGAAACGTAAGAAAGAACTACCCCTGCTGGAGAAGGTGAGGATCACTGATATCGGAGCCGAAGGAAACGCTATCGCCAGGGTTGACAACATAGTGGTTTTTGTGCCGATGCTTGTTCCGGGTGATGTAGTTGATATCCAGGTCAGAAGGAAGAGGAAGAAGTATATGGAGGGAGCAGTTGTCCGCTTCCATGAATACTCACCCGACCGGATCCCGGCTCCATGTATTCATTTCGGCATCTGCGGAGGATGCAAATGGCAGCATCTTCCATACGATCTTCAGTTGTTCCATAAGGGAAAACAGGTCAGGGATAACCTGCAAAGGATTGGCAAGATTGAATTGCCTGACATCAGGCCTATAATTGGATCACCCGATATATACTTTTACAGGAATAAACTTGAATTTACATTTTCCGATAAGCGGTGGCTGACCCGCGAAGAGATCACATCAGATAATGAATTTGCCAAAGAGGATGCCATCGGATTCCATATACCCGGATTATTTGATAAAGTACTCGATATCAGGGAATGTCACCTGCAGCCCGAGCCATCCAACCTGATCAGAAACGCTGTAAGGGAATACGCTCATAAGGACAGGATGACTTTTTTTAACCTGAGGGAGCAGTCTGGATTTCTCAGGAATCTCGTTATCCGTAATAACCTGGCAGGTGATGTTATGGTCATTTTAGTTTTTTTCTATGAAGATGAAAAGAGGAGGGAGGGTCTTCTTGATTTTTTAGCCGGCAAGTTTCCAATGATAACCTCGCTGATGTACATTATTAATTCAAAAAGGAATGATTCACTTGCAGATCAGGATCCTCTTTTATACAAGGGCGCAGATCATCTTATGGAGGAGATGGGCGGGCTTAAATACAGGATCGGTGCGAAATCGTTTTATCAGACAAATACGAACCAGGCGCTCAGCCTGTACCGCGTTGCGAGGGATTTTGCAGGGCTTACGGGAAAGGAAATCGTGTATGACCTGTACACCGGGACAGGTACTATTGCAAATTATATTGCCGGTTCGGCATCGAAGGTAATTGGCATTGAATATATTCATGACGCAGTAGCCGACGCAATTGTAAATTCTGAAATCAACGGCATAAAGAATACAAAATTTTTCGCAGGTGATATCAAATCAGTGCTGAATCAACAGTTCATTTCTGAAAATGGCAAACCTGATATAATAATTACTGATCCTCCCAGGGGAGGCATGCATGAAGATGTCGTAAAATCTATTGTCTCAGCTTCACCGGAGAGGATAGTCTACATCAGCTGTAATCCTGCCACCCAGGCACGTGATGTTCTGCTGATGTCGCAGCAATACAGGGTGACGGAAGTTCAGCCCGTGGATATGTTTCCTCACACTCATCATGTTGAGAACGTTATTTTACTCAAGAAACGCGGATAGGTTCATGATTTAAATAACCAGCCATTTATTTTGCACTTTATACTTGTTTTCCTATTTTTGTCGCACCCGTTAAGGACACTTGCTAAATCAGGAGAGATGGGTGACCCTCCTTCGCCACCTCCTACGCTAAAGCTCCGGAGGTCAAAGAAGGCTACGGAGGGCGAAGGTGGCTAATCGACTAATTTAACAGGAGAGATGGGTGACCCTCCTTCGCCAAGGCTTCGGAGGGCGAGGGTGATTAACCAGGAGTATGAATTGGAGAGATGGGTGAGTGGCTTAAACCAGCAGTTTGCTAAACTGCCGTATGGGAAACTGTACCGGGGGTTCGAATCCCCCTCTCTCCGCAAAGCCAAATTACTCCCTCAGCGATGCTGCGGGATTTTTATTTTCCAGCTGGTCGAACCATGCTTGCATGAGTGAGGAAAGATGGAAAATAAAAAGACCCTGCGAGTGAAACGAGCAAGGGAAAATATTGGCTTTGAAGCTCCCCCGCGGGGATCGCGACCGAACGTAGTGAGGGAGCAATCCCAAAGCCACCTCTTCCCAACTCCTCCCCCGGAGTTGGAAGGGCTAAGACCCTGCGAGTGAAACGAGCAAGGGAAAATATTGGCTTTGAAGCTCCCCCGCGGGGATCGCGACCGAACGTTAATCCCGCCCCTCTCGCCAAGCCGGAGTCTTCCCTCAACAAGTTGGGGGCTTTTTAGTTTCAGATGTGGAACCAGGTTGCACGACTTCTGTTCTTTTTGCCGTAGGCGATTAATAATGTAGAAAGGGAACAATCACTACGGATTTGCAGTTTATGTGCTTATCAAGTGGGATTATTAACATATTGTCAACACAATCAGACGAACATGAGCAATTTCTTACAAAAACGTGAAATGGATAATCGTAAATCCCATCTTAAAGACTCTGGGAAATTGTTTACTCACAGGTGAAGAATCAGGCGGACACAAACTCAAGCTGCAATAGCACTAAGCCATACGGGCAAGTTTCACTGCTGCATTACCATAAAACTTCTCTGAAACCATTTACTGCGATGAGACGGAGAGTTAGCGTTTAAAATTAGGGAGGAAAGATACTGAGATTTTAACGAGCAAGAGAATCATATACAGTTTGAACCCATGTCACTGCATGGATCGTTGACCCAACAGACAATGAAATAAATTCAATGTTATAAAACCGGGACAAACGTTTGAAAACTCCTGCCGGAGTTGGAAGGGGCTAAGACCCTGCGACGTGAAACGAGCAAGGGAAAATATTGGCTTTGAAGCTCCCCCGCGGGGATAGCGACCGAACGTAGTGAGGGAGCAATCCCAAAGCCACCTCTTCCCAACTCCTCCCCCGGAGTTGGAAGGGCTAAGACCCTGCGAGTGAAACGAGCAAGGGAAAATATTGGCTTTGAAGCTCCCCCGCGGGGATCGCGACCGAACGTAGTGAGGGAGCAATCCCAAAGCCACCTCTTCCCAACTCCTCCCCCGGAGTTGGAGGGGCTAAGACCCTGCGAGTGAAACGAGCAAGGGAAAATATTGGCTTTGAAGCTCCCCCGCGGGGATCGCGACCGAACGTAGTGAGGGAGCAATCCCAAAGCCACCTCTTCCCAATCCCTCCCCCAGGGGCTAATCTTTCATCACAGTGAGACGATAGCAAATATTGAAGTCTAAAGTATAAGATTCTTCAGTCGAAAACCTTCGCAGGCTCAGGTTTTCTCCTTCAGAATGAAGGGCTCTGGTGTAAACAGGGGGGAGTGAGCAGCGCTAGCGGGAGATCACGACCGAACGTAGTGAGGGAGCAATCCCAAAGCCACCTCTTCCCAATCCTACCCCCAGGGGCTAATCTTTCATCACAATGGGACATGCAAATATTGAAGTCTAAAGTATAAGATTCTGTCAGTCCAAAACCTTGGCGCGGCTCAGGTTGCTCCTTAGAATGACAGGGCTCTGGTGGTAAACAGGGGGGAGTGAGGGGGTGAGGCTGGAATGCCTTGTAAATTAGACCACTGCAATCATATTACGTTTTTTAAACGTCTCTTAATTTATATAAGCGCCATTAAAAGCCACATTTGAAATCAGTTAACCGCGTCTCCAACTACTGATTTATCCCACTTTTTAATAAACTTTTCAGCTTTATTTCTCGTAGGTTTTCTGCTGTTATTTAAATATAATCTGACAAAATCCAATACTTCTCTTTTATTTTCAATCAATGCTAAAAAACCTGTCAAACGAGGAAATTGTATGCCCGATAACGATATTCAGGCACTCATCTGTTTGATACCTGGCATCTTTAACCGTAAATAATTCATTTGTAATTTTTTTTATAAGATAGGGTTTGGCTTGAGCTATTGTTGCGGCTCCTTTAATAATATTCGCCGCTGTGATCATTACCGGTCCTCTGATATCTGAAAAATAAAATTCGAAGATCGAATCAAACTTATTATAAATATCAGTCCTGGTAACATTGGCAATAGTAAGAATCGCCGACCATTTAATGAACTTGTTTTCTGAACTTAAATAGTCCTTGAAAATATCAAAATGAGCATAGACCAGTTCCGGTGTTTTCCCGCTTATAATTATTAAAGTATTTCCGCACCCATATTTGATACGTACATTCTCTTCTTTAATCCCCGAGATCAGGTAATTTACAATTTCGGGTGTATTGATTGCCACTTTAGCAATTTGCAGTAAATCTCTATCCTTTTGGATCAGCTTGTTAAATAATTCTTGTTTGTTCATAATTTTTTGACAGGGATATAAACTTCAGTTTTGTTCTTATCAGGATTGGTAAGCTTTTTAACTGTCCGGTTTCCTTTTTGATGTCTTGATCATTTTTACCAGGGGGATATCAGGTGTTTTTTCATCAATAAGTATTTCTTTTTTATTGTATCCAATTGATTCATATAAATTTATATTTCTTGTACTCTTGTGCCCGGTATAAAGAAGAAATTGTTTTGATCCAGGGAACTCATTCTCAATGGCGGTCATCAATTTTCGACCTATTCCTTTGTTCTGATATTCCGGTTCAACGATTAATCTTCCAATCCAGCAATAATCAGGAGTTTCCCTGGCTCTGACCGATCCAATAATTTGGGTTTTATATTCGGCTTTTAAGAAAGTACACACCTTAAATTCATCTCTGATTGAATCAATTGTTTGATTTAAGGGTTCTAACTGATAGGTGTTATAAAGTTGTGCTTCCGAAAGGAAGGCAAGTTTTTGAATTTTTAATATGCTCTCCAAATCTTCAAAAGCTGCTTTTGAGATCTTCGTTTCTGAATTTATTTCGTCAATCATAATCCTATTATTGGAGTCTGCAGATGTTGGATTCGGTCGAACTTTATTCAGGTACTTTGTGAATCCTTCGTGATAACCTTTGAGCACACCACAAATCCTCCGCACAAGCTGGCTCCTTCGCTGCCATCGCTGCAATCTGGCTCCTCGCTAAAAACACCCACAGGGTGTTTTATTAACGCTCGGCCCTCCACTGGGCAATTTTTAAACGCTCGGCACCTTTGTGGTAAAAAGAATTTAACCACAAAGGGTCACAAAGGCTGTCACCAAGGTAACACAAAGGAATACAATAAATTAAGAATATTTATGAATTAAACAGATTATAATTTATGCGGATTGTATCTTTTTTAATTTTCTTAATCTTTGCTTCAAAGGGGTTTTCACAAAACTTGCAGCTCCATTACGATTTCCGTCATAGTGTCGATCCGCTTCATAATTCCAGGAATGTCTGAAATACCAATTTTAGGGGGGTGTCTGTGTGCCCGATTGTTTTTTGTAAATATTCCAGCTGCAGCCAATTGAAAAGAAGCTCATTTTCTGATTTAATCCGGTACCGGCTGATAAATCAAGTTGTAAGTTATTTTGAATTAAGAATGTTAATCCCGAATCAAAGTTGGCAATAAGACTTTTAAATTCATTTACTTCCCCGTAAATCTCGGCATAAACTCCAACTTTTTCCGGATATCCTGAAACCTGTGGTGCCTGAGTAGGTCAGGTCTCCATGCCTATGCCCCGGAAAGGTATATCCTAAATTATAACTAACATCCAGAAAATCACTCAGGGAATGGGAAATTGCAATTTTAGTTATTATTCCAGTTGAGTTGCCGGATAATCCACCTGACCCGGTTGGAAAGATGATATGCGAAATAAAAGCGATCTCTGTATTTATACCTTCTCTTTTTAATATTTGGATCTTGGCGCCCAACTCCAAATCACTCAAACCAAAATAGGAATTTACAGGTTGTCCGGTTTTCAACCTTTCCAGCTGTTCAGTTATCCTTAACTCAATGATCCGCGTTACTCCATACCTGAACAAAGTAGTTGGTATTAACCATTCTCTTTCCGAAATATTGTTATGATCGGTCATCCCGGTTAATATGCCAGTTTCAATTTGCAAACTTTTATAAGGAATTGTTGTGGATGATTCAGTCTGGTCGGGTCTGTCAGTGACAATCCTTTGGGACAACAGGTTTAAACACAGGGTTATGTTGAGTAAAAGAGTTATAAAGATTCTTTTCACGAGATACTCCATTTCATCGATTCTCTTTTTCGACAGCAGTAACTTATTTTCTCAATCCGGGTTTTCTTTTCATGTATGCCAAATTGTCCTGGGAACCGAATAGCTCAGCACAGGGAAGCAACCAGATTTTTATCTCATTCGAGATGGTACTCTTTTTTAATAAATAACACCAGGCTTTTACCTTCTTTATTAACGTTTTCCAGCCAGCTTATCAATCCGGTAAGACCCCTGTTCCACAAATCCAGGTTGCCATAGGCCTGGTTCAAAGATTTCTTTCCCTCTTCTGTTAAGGGTACAGGGACATTTTGATTTCTACTGAGGAGCATAAAATCAAAGAGTTGGCTATAGTACGTCATATTAGCCATTGCATTGTACATCAGATTGGATTGGGTGTAATATCTTTTGAGGATCTGATCATAATTCATGATCCTGTCGGAAACTGAAATATTCCTTATAAGTCTCAGTTCGCCGCTGCTTTTAAGCTGCTGGATTGTGCGGTCGTTTGAAATGAAAACTTCCAGCCCCATGTTTTTACCCCAGAGATGGTATAAATTGTTTGAATTCAACATTACATCGGGAGAAGTTAATGCCAATAAAACACTGTCAATTCCTCTATGCATCGATTTCAGCCTTTCAATTATCTTATCTGACTCCAGCGTATCTGATTTAACATCTTCGACAATTGATTTTATAAATATTTTCTCGCGTTGACGCTCTGACATTTTCTCACGCCAGTTATCTGCAATAAAACCACAAAATACGGCAAGGAAGAGCATTAAGAATTCAAATAAATATGTCCTGATTTTTTTCCCGGGAGCGTGAGGTTGATTAATTGAATGAATTCCAGTACTTTCAGGCTCCTGTTTTTTAACCATTTTTTCAGCTTCTGAAATTGGATTCCCCGGTTCAGGTACTTTCCTTTGCTCATGATCTGATGGATCTCCGATGATTTTGTCATCAGGATCAATAGTTTGTTCCATATTACTTTTTCAATTATGAAGTAAATATACAAGTTACACAACTAAGTATAACGGCCCGGTTTTTTAATTCGTTGGCACTACCTGCCGCCGGCACCGGGCATGGCTGAGGAGAAAATATTTGTTTGTATTTAGTATTGATTCCAGAGCACGACGGCTGTTCAGAACCATCTCCGTTTAATGAATGAGATCACAACCACAGTAGAAATTGAAAAGGAGATTATCAGGATCAGCCAGAATCCGAGTGGATTATTTTCAAAAGAATTCGGGACATTCATGCCATACAAACTTGCTATCAGGGTAGGGATCATTAATATTATTGAGATAGAAGTTAGTTGCTTCATTATCATACTTATATTATTTGAGATCACTGAAGCGTAGGCATCCATCATTCCGCTCAGGATGTCACTATAGATATTTGTAGTTTCAAGAGCCTGTTTTAATTCAATATCAACATCCTCGGTTAATTCCGGGTCGTACGTTTCTTTGTGTTCTTTAATGTTCTTGATCCTGTTGACCAGTATATCATTTCCTTTGAGTGAGGTGGTGAAGAATACCAGGCATTTTTCAATCTGAAGCAATGTCTGCAGATCCTCGTTTCGAATGGATCTTTCCAGTTTATCCTCTGCTAATTTGATGTTTTGGTTTATTTGTTTCAGGTATTTAAGATACCAGACACTTGATGATAAAAAGAACCTTAGGGTTAAATCAAAATGGTTCTGTTTATTGATCCCTTTTCTGGCAGCATAACCAATAAAATCTGAAATCATTTCAGTCTTAAAGAAACAGATAGAAACGTAAATTTCATTTTTAAAGATAATTCCGAGAGGCACAGTTGAGAATGGAACTTTTTTATCAGTACTCTTAAAGGGGATCTGCATCAATATAAGAAACCACCCCTCGTCCAGTTCTATACGCGGACGTTCATTAACGTCTTCGATGTCATTTAAATATGCTTCAGGTATTTGAAGATCTTGAATCAGATAGCGTTTCTCATCGCTGGTGGGGTCTTCGACATTTACCCAGCAGTTTGGTTCCCATCTTTCGCTCGGAGCTAAGCCTTTGTTGTTTTTAAGAAATGTAATCATATTTAATCCTCCCAAATTTTAAAGAATAGAGGATCAATACAGGTTAGCCCCTATTCATATTACCAACTAGAATGATAATCGTCCATTTTGTTGTTTTTTAATGTTGCAAAAATATATTTAATTTTTTATACCCTGTCATAAATGAAAAATTTTTGTTCCAATAAAACCAAATTCTACAGTTCGCGCTCCCCGGCTACCTTCGCATCACTTGCCTGCCGGAACCTTTATATGGAGCAGCCGGGCCATAGTGAGGCCATAGCATTTAGCCCTGATTGAATCAGGTACATTATTCGCGTCAAGCACCTTGTTGAACCGTCTGATGTTTTCTTCAAACTGGTCGGGATCTTCATCTGATCCGAAAACGATCTTCTCCCATGCCGGAACCGCAGTTCCAGGCATGTGGGCTTTACCGATGGCATCAGTCCACCAGAGCCACTGAGCCCAGTATTGGGGATCATTTTCCTTTTTTATCAGTGATGAACCTGACAGATTGAAATATAAGTTCACGTTGCGACGGGCTGCCTCGGCGGCCTCTTCATACCATGGATTTCCGAAATGGGCTGCATGGACTTTAAGTGTTGGATTCCATGTGGTTATGTCAGCAAGAGGAGCAGGACGCAGATGGTCCATCAGACCGTTTGACAGATTGCCGGTATGAGGTGCAACCGGCATATCAAGCTTCGCAGCCAATGCCCAGATCGCATCATACCTGGGATCGTTATAAGACCACCGGCCTCTTGCGAAAATCTCACCAATTCCCTTGAATCCCATATCATATGCCTTTTGGATTTCCTCGAGTATGGCCGGGCTGTCCAGGTCGACGTTTGCATAAGGGATCACCCTGTCAGGATGGGCTTTGGCGAATGCTATACCTGCTTCCCAGTCTTTTGCACTATAAAAGCAACAGGCCATGGCATTATGTTTTGTGTACATGTCAAGGAATGATTTTTCCCACTCCGGAGTTACTCTGGCATGGACATGGTCATCGATAATGAACGGCGGGGTTGAGTAGTTCGGTTTGTAAGTACTTTCATCCCATGCGCCGGTTTTAGTTGTCTTGGCTGTCCGGGTGTTGCAGCCCGCAAGCAGGATAACCGCTAAAAGAGATATAAGGAAATGCTTCAGATTCATAATTACAGGTTTCAATAGATTATTATCAATTATAATTGCTGCTATTTGAATTTCAACTTAATAAATGCATTTCTTTGCTATACAAAGAAATTATTCACAATTATATTGCATTTTGTAAAGCAAGAAATGCAACACGATAATTCTTCATCATACGCACAGGTTCACAACTCTCATCAGATAATTCTATATCGCAGTAACCATTATATTCCGATCGACTGAGAAGGCTGAATAGCTGACGCCACGGATAAACGGTAAACAATTCACGCAGATGAACATTCCCTATCCTGTCTTTAACCAGGTTGAACTGGGCTTCAAGGCTCATACCTTCATATCCTTTCGGGAGACCCTCACCGGTATAGTCGCTGTCTGAATTATTCCAGATCATATAAACGTGTGGATCTTCTGCATAGTCGAGTATTTTTCTGATAACAGGAATGTTGGCTGTACCCTGTCCGTGTTCCTCAACCCTGACCTGTACTCCAAGGTTATGCCCTGTTGCAGCACATTCTGAAACCGATTTACCGATCTGCTCCAGGATCTTTTCCCTGGTCTGATCACCTTCTTTCGGCACGGCGTTGGGAAATACACGAATTCCAAGTGCCCCCACATCCGCTGCTAACTGAAGGTATTGTTTGGTTCCTTCAATGTTCTTTCTTAATTCAGCACTTTCTGTAGAATGGTACTGGAAGGCACTTGCAAGGCTGATAGCAATACCTGCATCTTTAAACTTCTTTTTTACTTCTGTACGCTGGGCAGGGGTCAGAGTAACTTCAACACCATGGGCATGGGTAGTACGTAACTGTACGTGCTCAAATTGAGTTTCCCTGCAATTCCTGATGATTGTTTCTATATCCCATTTCTGGCCTACAAGGTAGGTCATAAGACCCAGTTTCAGAGGATTCCTGTTCAGGGTAAAAGTCTCCTTCTGTTGTTCAGAGATGACTTTATAACCAGGAAGCATAACTGCAGCTGCTGAGGCAGCGGCCGTCTGTAGGAAAGTTCTTCTTTTTGTTCCCATTAATATTTCAGATTAAGGATTATTGGGCAGTCAATCTTTTTAAAACTATGTATCTCTTTTAAAGTAAACTTAAAATAATTCTGTGTCTTTTGTTAATATCCATCTGACAGGGCTCTTTAAGATGCATCTTTAAGATTATAGCTTTTATTAACTAAGTTCATTAAAGATTCTGCTTCTTTTTTTAAATCTGTAATAAGAATATTGTAGTTTATTAATGAGCTGAGATAAGTGATCACCTGATTATAAAATTGGTTTATTTTAACAGGTTCATAGATTAGCAATTCTAAATCTCTTAGATGTCGAATTGAATCGATTCTAAAACTTCTGAGATATTTAAAATACAATATTTCTTTTTCACTATCCAATAACTTATTGAATTCATCCAGGCAAAACCCGGTGTTATATTTAACATTCTCTGATGAACTGTAATAATTCACAATACTGTCAGATATAGCAATTTTCTGGATTAGCCTTAATCCACCTGCTGATTTTAACTGACTGATCGTTCTGTCAGAACCTGAATAAAACGTTGCTGAATTTAAATATTTAACTGCGAAATAGTAAAAATTACTAATAAAATTTTCCTGATCCTGATTTTCCAATACTTGCAGTAAGGAATCAATTCCAGCTATCCTGATTTTAATATCTGAATAAACTTCCTGTACCTGGACTGTATCACTTATTAAATCATTTATCAAACTATTCATGTATTGTTCTTCTCTTTGCCTCTCTGAATGATCTTCGCTCAGATTATTAACAAAGAAGCCTAAAGTAACAGCAAGAAAGAGCATAAAAAAATCAAAAAAATAGTCTTTATACTTCTTAGCTTTTCTGGCATCTGTTTTTGGGTTACCTGGAGTTTCCATATGATATTATTTCTTTAAGGTTATAGTTATTAGATTTTCGAAGAAGGTCCGCCACATTCAGGGCAAGTCCGGAATTCTTTCACAACAGTCATTTCCTGGTTGATTTCAATGTGTCATGTGAAGAAAAGTATCTACTTCTTGATTGCATTTATTAAAACAAACGGAATAGAAAGTTTTATACCACCCAATATTTTTGCCTGATCATTTAGTCGCATTTCAATTGTATCAAATATTTGTTCCAGTTTATTCTCAGGCAGAATTTTTATCCAGGAATCCATAAATGCCAGCCGGATAAAATAGTGGTTTAACATTGCAGAGCCATCTGAAAACTTATAATTAAACTGATCATGTTCCAGATCCTTTATTATAAACCCATGGCTTTGCATCATTGAAATAATCTCATCAACAGGACGACGTTTCTGGTAAATATGCTGTCTCATTAATTCAATCTCAGCTTCCATACTCAGATCGGACAATACTTTCTCCAGTTGTCCATAAAACTCAAACATAGTTTTATCCAGATTCATTGTCTGAACAAATTGTCCGCCTGATTTTATTATCCTTGAACATTCCAGAACTACCTGATTGATATCATTTACGTTATTGATTCCGTTATTACTGACAATCAAATCCACCGACTTGTCCATGAGCGGAATAGATTCAGCGACTCCCTCAAAGATTTTAATATTTGTCAGGCGATAGTATTCAATTTTTTTATTTACTCTTTTAATTGCATCTGTCCATGGATCAATTCCATAAACCGTTGAACTTTCTCCAAGTCTCAGTGCAATCTCAGTCAGGGGGAATCCTGTCCCAAACCCAATATCGAGGGCTGAGATATTTTGTTTATAATCAATATAGTCCAGCAGTTTAAGTCCAAAAGGAGCTGACCAGATTGGACATTCATCAGACACATTGACATATTTGGAAAGATCAAAATCGTTGCTTAAATATTTTTTCATTTTTTAAGTTGTCAGGAATCGGATCCCCATTCAGGACCATTGGTTAGTCAAACGGATTTTTCCAGGGTTTTCACTACGTAAACTTTAGCCTTCAGTAATAAATGCAATAGCATCTACTTCAACCAGATAATCCGGATGTGCCAGAGCTGTAACAAAAAATCCTGTAATTGCAGGAGGATTTTTCAGATTGCCCAAAAACTTTTGTGAAGCCTGAAATCCACGATATAAATCTTGTCCCTGAACAATGTATATGGATAATTTTACAAGGTTCTCAAAAGTCGCTCCACATGCTGAAAGTGCTGTTTGCAAATTCTTCATCACCTGCTCTGTCTGTTCACCGATATCTCCCTTGCCAACTATTTCTCTTTGAGCATTTACAGCGTCTTGTCCGCCAATATAAATGGTCTTCCCTTTTCCCTGAGTCGTCACAACTTGTGAAAATGCAGGATTTTTTGAAAGTCCGTCCGGATTGATGTATTCTACATTTTTATTCATTTCTCTGTTACTTATTTGCAGAATTATTAAATGGGACCAATTGATTATCCAATGAATCGGCAACACTGCCCTAGCCGAATATTAAAAGGTCAGGAAGAAGATCTGTTTTCTCAATCATCATAGTGAGGTGGAACCTGTCCGGTTGTTTTTGGTCCATGCATCATTGCGACTATATGTGTTGTGATATGCGGAAGAACAGGATCCAGATTAAACCTGTGGTCATAATTAACATTTTAGAGGTTATGGTTATTCAAATTTATTAAATGAGAAAATTAATATTAATATTTTGTCGATATTTTTTTACAGGCATTGTTATTTATCCGTTCGACTAAAAGGTATTTTTTTGTATATCACCAGGTGTGGGAGCCTCAGATTCCGGTCCCTGATATGCCATCGTGTGTTATTTATAATCCTGACAATTGTATTCCAGCTTGATTAGTTTGAATTCTCCATAACAGAAATCTTCGTCGGGGTGTTTAAAAATTACTTTTGCGGCTGAGGGCAGGTAATGGTCAGCTATCCTCGAATATCCGTTAACCGGAGTTGACCATGGATAGTTCTTATATGTCTTGCCATCAGTAGTTTCAAATCTGTCATTACTTACAAAATTGATAAGCTCTCCGGTTTCTTTAAAATACAAAGTTGCAGAAATTTCAATGCTGCCATTTTTAAAATGAGCCAATACGGTTCTGGTATCAATCTCTTTCCAGGTAATGTTTTTATCAATCAGGGTAGCCGGAGCAATCAGGCACATATCGTTAAAGACTGTAACAGTTTCACCTTTATTCATCTCAAAACCGCGTGCATCAGTTACTTTAAAAAGTCCTAATATTTTAATTACCATGGTTGCTTTTTGTCCGGTATAGAGGTGAAATCCCGTGGCCGGTATTCCCATTTTTCTGGCAACCATGTAGAAGAGCCTTGTTGGTTCCTGGAAAAAATTATATTGAATGGAATGAAGAGGCATAAAATTCTCTGTTGACCCTGACCTGAATCTACCTTTATACTCAGCACGAAAATTCCAAACTTTTGACCTTCCGATACACCCTGTGATACGAATATATTTTTGGACAATCAGAGGAAGGTTTTGGATATCCGTCCCGGTTAGTGGATCTGTTTTTAGTCCGGTGTTTTGATCGAAAGCCTTAAGAACAGCATTTTTAAAAGTCTTTTTCATTTTGCAGACCGATATAAAGAGTAAGAAAACCTGTTTATACAATATTATTCAGAAACAGCCAGTCATGATGACAGTCAAAGGTTCTTCAAACATTGGACTATGAGCCGGATTGTTAAAAATATAAAATCCTCTCACTGGAGATTCTGATTGTTTAAGATATTCTTTCAGTGACCCTGCATAGGATAAATAGTAATAAACAGTAATAAACAGTAATAAACATTGGAAAATATTAAAATATTTTATAACTTTATAGTCTCACCAATTTCTTTTGCCATGGAAAAGACAAGTGGATTAATAGAGGTTTTCAAAATATTTCAGAACACAGAATCATATTTTGAGGAAAGAAGTAAGGAGCAATCGAGAAGATTAATCTTGAATCAGGTGCTTATTATTTGTGTCTTTACATTTCTTTATGGAATTGTCATGGGAAGTTATCATAGTTTCCTTCAGTCAATTGTCGCCGGATTCAAAGTGACATTCCTGTTTTCTTAGTGCAATTCTAATCTGTTTCCCATCCTTTTATGTAATTCAACAAGTCTTGGGATCCAGGATGACGATGAAACAGATGGTTTTTATTATTTTAAGCGGATTTGTGCTTACCTCTGCAATTGCTATTTCATTTGCCCCGATAGTAATATTGTTTCAGGTGACTGGTGGAAATTATCATTTCCTGCAACTTTTACATGTGGCAATATTTATCTTCTCCGGGATCTTCGGAATGAAACTCATGGTCGATGCCTTAAAATTTGCCTGTGAGAAAAAAGATATTTACCCGCATATTGGGGTTAATGTTTTCAGAATATGGATAATAATACTGGCATTTGTCGGAATTCAGATAGCCTGGAACCTTCGTCCCTTTTTATGCAACAAGACTGAGGAATTTAAACTGTTCAGGAAATATGAAGGTAATTTTTATACTGCTATAATTTATTCTGTTCAGCAACTTGCCAAACCAGCAAATCCAGATCAGGATATTGAAGTCAAATCTGAAAGTCAAAAACAGGATAATATAAAATCGGAAATTACTGATACAACATTATTAAATCTCCTGAACAAGCATCATGATGCCGACACTACAACAACATTCACCACAGGAGGAAGTAGGTATGGATGAAATAATGACCATAGAAGAAGTAGCAAAGTATTTAAAGCTAAAACCTCAGACAATATATACGTGGGCTCAGAATGGGAAGATTCCGGCAGCGAAGTTAGGTAAAGAATGGAGGTTTAAAAAAACAGTCATTGATAAGTGGTTTAACCAGCATATTGATCAAAGATTTTCAGAATACCTGGAAAAGTAAGCAAAGTCCCGTTCCGGGTGTCAGCAACGGTAATATTTTCAGACTTTAACTGATGGGACAATTCTGAAATGAGGCCACGTGATTCCGAAGAAGTTCGGAACAAATCTTCCGAAATTTTTCGCAATCAAGTCCGGAGGAGAAATATTGGGGCTCAATTCCCATTCCTTCATCCTTTACTGAAATAAGAAAGTTATTGGGATCTGATTTTGATGAAATATAAATCCTGACAGATTCGGGGCTGCTTTTTAACCGCAAAGTCCTTCACCTATACAGATTAATAGGAACATCAAAATTGATAACTTCATAAAATGAGAATCCTTAAATCCTTTAACCACTGAGTTACACAGAGTTTCACAGAGTAATACACGGAGTTTAAAAACAGTGTAACTCCGTTTTTACTCTTTTAACTCCGTGGTTCAATAACTAATTAAAGTATTTTTGAATATAATATGAGTAAAAGAGTTATATAGTAGTTCGCAAAGTCTAAGCAAAGGACGCAAAGTTAAATCATTTATTATGTGCACTTTGCGTTCTTCGCATATCACCTTGGCGTTCTCTGCGGTTAAAGGATTTCAGATTTTGAGACTGGCCCTGCCGAGATGGCGATTTCATTATATGACATTATTTATTTCCTCCTTTATGGTGTTAACAATGTGATACCGGTTAAATCTGCTTTCCCGTTTTTCAGGAATTCGTAGGTCATCCGATCTGCCTTGCAGTCAATAAACCGGATCCCTTTCAAACTCTTGTTTTTTTTTAAAGAAAGTGTTAATAAGCGTTGAATTCTGGAATGTCACCCTGTTAAAGGCGCAGTTTTCAAAATAGCAGTCCTCCAATGTACCATCGAAAACTATATCGGCAATCTGCATAGCATTAAAAGAGGTGCGATTCCACACTGCATTAGCAATTGTATTTTTCTGCGAAGCCACCAGATTTAAACACCACTCCGGTAAAATCGGCACCGGAGAAATCGCAGCCGTATGATATTGCTTCTCTGAAAATTCAGTTTCTTTCAGTGAACAGTCCTTAAATAGATTGTTGGCTAAGTTGGAACTCTGAATGTGGCTGCTGCTGATGTCGGAACCTGAGAAGTCACAGCTATCAACATTATTGCTTTTCAGAAGAAGTCCCGACATATCTGAACCGATAAACAGGCAGCGCTGCATGTTGGAGGAACTGAATTTTTCATGCAGATTTTTCAACCCGGAAAAGTCAGCGTCCACCCAGTTCCCGCGTGACATATCCCAGCTAAGCTTTTTCTCCTGCCTTGCCGGCAGGCATTCTGCTTTCCGGATGGCAATTCAGCCGATTGCTTAACCAAAGACTCAACGGGTGCCATTTCAGTGGCCGCAGATTGGAAGCTTTCTGAAAAATAGTTAAGGTCAACACCCAGAATTTCCGCAAGACGGTTAAAAGTAATGATGTCCGGCATTGATTCTCCGCGTTCCCACTTTCCGACTGCCTGTGGACTGATGAATAGACGCTGAGCAAGCTGGGCCTGAGAAATATTTACTTTCTTTCGTGCTTCGGCAATTTTATTGCCAATCATCTTAGAGTTTACCATAGTACTATCTTTTTATTTTATTTATTCGACACTGACAAAGATATTCGGATTCATTTCCAGAATCAAAAAAATACAGATACTTATTAGTTGTAATTACGCTATTTTTAGTTGTTATTTAACAACCATCAGTAGTAAAGGCGTTAAGGTGTTAAGGTATTACGGCATGCGACATGTGGATAGTTCGCTCCCTCGCTCTATCACGCCCTCTTCCTCCCTTGCATTAAATCAATTTCCCGCAGATATCGCAGATTTACGCAGATGGTTCGGTCTTTGTCGGCTCATAGTAAAGCGTTACTGCACCACAACCAAAGGTTTTTGTTTTTAAGAGTTTAAGATTAATTCTATCCTTTATGTTTTTAAATAATGGTAAACCGCTTCCTAAAATAATCGGATGAACACAAAGTTGGTATTCATCAATTAAGTTAAGTTGCGTTAAGGCTACAATTAAACTCGGGCTGCCAACTAAAATGTTTTTACCCGCTTGTTGCTTGAGTTCTAAAACTTCTTCTTTAATGACTTCCTTTTTCAACTTTGTATTTTTCCAATCAACATTTTTCAGCGTGCGGGAAAAAACAATTTTTGAAATATTGTCTATTAATACTGCAAATTCATCCATTGGTTTGTTACCGGTAGGATTTTTTACGACAGTTGGCCAATAACTTTCCATAAGTTGATATGTTATCCTTCCGTATAAAAGGGTGTCTGCGTTACTTAACAGCTCATTGTAATGTTGATGTATTTCATCATCTGCAATCATTGCCGTGTGGTCGCAAAACCCGTCAAGTGTCATATTGATTGCTGCAATTAGTTTTCTCATATTGGTTGCTATTTGTTATTACTTTTTTCTGTTAGTTTCTATGCTGTCATGTTCCACAATTATTACTACTTTACCTTTGTGGGCACCTTCACCAAAATGTCTGAATGCTTCAGGAACTTCCTCTAACTTGTAGGGTTTATCTATCACGGGTTTGATTTTACCAGCTTCGAAAAGCTCGTTCATATAAGCTAAATCCTTGTTTTGTTTCAGGCCAACGATACGTATTTTCTTTTTACTGATCATAGAAATCCAGGGCCCCAGTAATAAAGCTTGTAAAAGCCTGACCATTGAACCACCGACAGTGACATAAATTCCATCAGGACATAATGCCCGGGCATAATCGAATATTGAACGATTTGTCTTAACATCAAGAATCAGATCATAACACTGGCCATTTTTAGTGAAATCTTCCTGTTTGTAATTAATGACATGATCAAAACCCATTGAGCGCATCATATCCAATTTGCCAGAGCTGTCAACACCAGTCACTTCAACTCCATATAATTTGGCAATCTGCACGGCAAAAGTACCTACACCACCACCCGCACCATTAATTAAAAGTTTTTGTCCTGATTGAATTTGCCCTTTATCACGAAGGCCCTGTATCGCCAGCATTGCTGCCTGAGGTATTGCCGCTGCTTCCTCAAAGCTCATACTGACCGGCTTTAAGAGCTAATGCATTTTCACGAGCACAAACATATTCAGCGAAGCCTCCCCATCTGCCGCTCAGATCCCCATACACTTCATCCCCGGGCTGAAACTTCTTTACCTTTTTACCAACTGCTTCAATTCGTCCTGCTATGTCGGAGCCGAGTATTTTTATTTTCGGTTTAAGAAGACCGTTGATGAGGCGATTTATGAGGTCACCTTGAAGGAGACCCAAATCCCAATCATTTATTGAAACCGCATAAACTTTTATCAAGACTTCATCCTCCCTGGGAATAGGTTTTTCTACCTCTTTTAATTCAAGAACATCAGGTGTTCCGTATTTTGTATAGACAATTGCTTTCATGTTACTTGATTCAGGACTATTCCGGTCAATGCTGTGACATTTCAAATTTCATTTTTTGAACAGCTGTTTCACCTTCTTTATTATGAACCTATTTACTGCAATCAGTAGAAAAATAAACGTTGGGACTTCCTGATCTATCTATTGTGAGTCCGGGAGGAGGAAAAGGCATAATCCATACACAAACCTTGTTTAAAGATGGCATATCATTAATAAACAATCTTATATTGTAAGGGGAAATATTAGACAAATCTATCAGCCCGGTATTTTTGGTAAGATCAAGGCTGGTTATCAGGTTGGCTCCACAGTTAAGAACTCCAAGAGCAGTATTGTGAGAAAGATCGAGATTGGTCAGTTGACAATGATTGCAAGCCAACGATACTAAGGTGAGATTTTTTGAAACATCCAGGCTGGTCAGATCACTAAAGTTGCATATTATTCCAATCAGTTTTGTATTATGAGAGAGATCAAGGCTTGTCATTTTAAGACCCTCGCAAGTAAGATAGAGTAATTCATGACAGCTCGTAACATCCAGATTGGAAATTATCTGCCCGGCGCAATCTAAATATTGCAGTGAGGTATCCCCGTTAAGATATAATGTCTCTAATGATCCGCTGTGAGCGCAATCCAGATCTTTTAAGGCAGGATGATTTGAAACATCCAGGGTGGTCAGAAGCTGTTCTCCACAATATAATGTTTCAAGCCCTAGATTGGATGAGACATCAAGTGTTTTTAGAAACAAATTTCTCATTGAACTCAGGTACTTTAATGCATTGCAACCCGATACATCAAGGGTAGTAAGCTGATTGTTACCACACGACAAGTACTCCAATGCACTATTGTCTGAAATATTAAGCGTTGTTATTTGATTGTTAGCACAATCAAGATAGGTCATATCTGAATTGTTGGAGACATCTATTCCTGTCAATAGATTTTCATTGCAATTTAATATAGTCAGTGCCGGATTTTTTGAAACGTCCAGTGATGTAAGCTGATTCTGCCAACAGATCAATTCTTTCAACCTGATATTTTTGGACAGATCCAGACTTGTAAATTGGTTGGTTCCGCATCTTAAGGTGGTCAAAGCGAGATTGTCTGAAACATCCAGAGTGGTTAACCGGTTCTGTCTGCAGTCCAGAAACACTAAACTCTTATTTTCAGATATATCCAGAGAAGATAGGTTGTTAAAAAAACAATAGAGTGTATCAAGATTTACAAATGATTCAATGCCTGTAATATCTGAGAGATTATTGCCATTAATATCTAAAGTCCTGATAGCTGCAGCTTCTGAATAACTAATGGTACCGTCACCATTTGCATCAATTCCTTTTTGAATGAGTACTTGTAGAAAATGGTCAGGTATATTTACTATACCTGTTTCCTCTTTTTTACATTGACTTAAATAAACAAAAGCCAATAAGTACGGAAGTACTTTAAATCTTTGATTCATTTGTCTAAGTTCACATTGAAAATTATAAGGCAAGTTAAACAAAATTATGCTTTCCGTCAGGGGCAGCATACGGTCAGTCCCGAGTACTTGTATAATTTGCAAAGAAGAATATGAGGTTTGGATTCGGATACTCTGTCAGATGGGCATATTTTGTAATCCTATCATTTTTTGGATAAAGTTGCCAACAGATTTTCCAGATTGGTCATGCTCAAAGTGAATCCTTCTTTAAAGCCCATTTCAATCATCTTCTCCATACGGGCAAGAGATTCATTATAAATAGTAATACGCACTCTTGTCTTTCCGTTCTGTTCACTAAAATTGTAATCCCAATCAGAACCCGGTAATTCAGGGTTTTCATCTTTGTCCGCAAAAGCATTAAACATTTTGAAATTGGTTTTTGGGCTGATGGAAGTGTATTTCTGGATTAACCAGCGCTCTTGTCCTTCAGGGCTTACCATCGCATAAAATCTTCGTCCACCAACCCTGAAGTCCATAAATTTTGTCTTTGACACCCATGGTTCAGGTGCCACCCATTGGTCAAGAATTTCCGGTTTGGTAAAAGCATCCCATACCAGTGAAAGGTCGGCATCAAATTCTCTGTTTATTATTACCGTTTTTGTTGCTTTGTCAACGGTAAAATCATTCCGATAGCTATCGGAAAGCAAATTATTTTTCATTTTTTCTGTTTTTTAGTTTTAATAATACTTTGTCGAGTTGAGTGAACTGAGTTTCCAAAATCTTTTTGAATTGCTCAACCCATTTATCTATCTCATTTATCTTATTTACATTAATGTGATAATATATTTCTCTTCCTTTTTGCTCTTGCTTTACAAGTTGGCATTCAGTCAAAATTTGAATATGCTTTGAAATAGTCTGTCTTGAGGAATCAAAGTTCTCTGCAATGGCTCCCGGTGTCATTGCCTGAATTGCCAATAAACTCAATATAGCCCTTCGTGTCGGGTCAGCAATTGCCTGAAATATGTCTCTGCGAGCTTCCATTTATGCAGTTATCTGACTGCAAATATAATGCAGTTATTTGACTGCACAAAATTTTTTATCAATTATTTTATAATGTCATGGGGGTGAGTTGTCTGTCGTTTTGCTGTCGTCCTAATAATGACCTCTAACGGCTACGCGAACAGGCATTTACGAAGTTTCGCCTGTCAGGGCAAGTATTTTAAAATTTATTATCCTATGTTTTTACTTCGTCTCTCAAGGAGAATGGTATCTCTCCAGATTCCATCCATTTTTCCAATTTTCTCCCTAAAGCCGATTATTCTAAATCCCAGATTCTCATGTATTTTAATGCTGGCCTTATTTTCAGGAAAGATCCCTGCCTGTAATGTCCAGATACCATCTAGCTCACTTTCTGATATTAATTTTTCAAGAAGTTTAGTCCCGATTTTTAATCCCTGATACTTGTTTGAAACATAAACACTTACTTCAGCTACACCTGCATAAACGCACCTTCCGGAAACCGGAGTCAGGGCTGCCCAGGCAATAACTGAATTGTCCACTGTAGCAACAATCCTGCAGTCAGGAAGATGTCCGGCATTCCATTTATCCCATGCGGGGACATCTTTTTCAAAAGTTGCATTCCCGGTTTCAATTCCTTGTTTGTAAATTTCAGCAACTGAAGTCCAATCCTTTTCAGTCATTGATCTAAGAAGAATATTCATTAATAATTTTAATTTGAGAGTTTTTCCTGTTTTTAATAAGCCCAAATTTACTCTTTGCTATTCATTTTTATCCTCAAAATCTAATACCTCAAGTTGATCTTTGACCCACTCGATCAGTCTCTGGTTTTTAAAGTCAAACCATCTCTGACGATAGGGTCCTGAATTGCAACCACCCACTTGAAGTTTCGGAAAGGATGTTTTTCATTTAATGCATTAATTAGGCTGTCCCGTAGTTCTCTACTATCTACACTATCTGCAAAATCAGCCATTAAATCAAAAGATTCATGGGATTCCATTTTTTCGATCTGGATATATTTGTCCCAATTCTCTTCAAGCTCTTCTAATACGTCTGCCCATAATTCTTCATCAGCATATCCATTATCAAAATCAGGAGTAGTTATAATATCAGCTGTTTCTTTATTAACATAGCATCTATTGCCACAGTCAAGTTGTTCGGCAATCTCTTTGATCTGATCTTTTGTTAGATGAATCATAATGCGAAATTAGACTTTTTCTGTATTTCCGAGAAGAACTTTGTCTCGGTAAACCTGTAGTTATTAGTCATAGTAATAATCAAGAAAAGGCCGTTATGTATCGTATAGAGCCCTTAAGAAAAAGATATTGATATTGTTCGGAAAACCAGTTCCATTGTTTTTCGGCAATTTTGCCATTATCATTTTATAACATTTGCGGTATGGCCCGTAGGGTTTTATCCGAAAACAGCCATTTGGAATCCCTTTTTCAAGACGGCAAGACCGCAAGACGGCAAGACCGCAAGACCGCAAGACAGCAGGACTTTTTTGGGATTTTTGTCAGCATTTTTCTTAAAATCCCATAGCTTTTTTTATTACTGCCATTTCTTCTTCTGAAGTCAGCATTTTTAATAATTCAAATGCAACATTTGGAGCTGTCTCAGGACAATAAGACGTAATAATATTACCATCAACTACAATTGGCTCATTCACAACATTCACTCCAAATTCTTTCAGTTTATTTTGCCAATATGCGTTTTTTAAGTGGTATGTAGTTGCTTTCCGATTCTTAAGAACTCCACTTTTTCCTAAGGGCAATGCCGCAGAACAAATTGTCGCAATGATTTTACCTTTTGCATTAAATTCCTTAATTAATTTTAAAAACCTTTCGTCATATGCTTCTTCATAAAAACCAAATTCCCCAAATCCACCAGGTATTGCTAAGGCGTCATATTCGTCAACGTTTATTTCTCCAATGGTTTTATCTACTATTACAGGTACATTAAAAGTGCTTATAACTTTATCAGTAAAACCACATGTATCAACGAACAAATTATGTCCATAATCATTTCTGGCCCAACCAAGAACATCTATAAAAACACTAAATTCCATAGTTTCAAATCCTTTTGCCAGAAACACTAATACTTTCTTATTTTGCATACTTTTCAAAATTATCAAAAAAATTGGCCGGCTTGTGTGCAACGTGAGACTTCATGCCTGGCACTACATGACACATGAAGTCTTCTTTAGCAGGTTTAGTTTTTTAAATAGAGCTCTGAATTATCCAGTAACAGAGCTAAGATTAATTTGCTTGTTTTTTGGACTATGAAGTCGATATGCTGAACATTTAATTGCGAATAATCGTCTGCTGGTGAATGAAGATATTTAAAACCAGAATCGGAAGTTGAAATTGAGTGTGAAGGGATTTTGAATTCAACATAGAAAGGATAATTATCTGAAGCTTGAAATAATCTATCATTGGGATCTTCCTCATTGCTGATAATGAATTCATCTTTTAGTAACTTATTTGCAACTTCTGCAAAATTTGACTTATTAAAACCGGTGATATATGCTTTATCAGGATTTGAGATTAAAGGACAGCCTACCATTTCAAAGTTTATCATATATGAAAGTCTGATATTTTCTTTCTTTAATTTCTTTGCCAGGTGTTTTGATCCTAGTTTGTGAAATTCCTCAAGGGTGAAAAAGGCTATTATGACATTTTTATCAAATTTATGTTTTTTCAGTTCTCCGGCAATCTGTAAAACAGCTGTTACCCCACTTGCATTATCATTAGCACCATTAAAAACTGAATCTTCATAAGCATCGAATTTCCCGAGATGGTCAAGGTGAGCACCAATAAGAATGTAGTCATTTGTTGGATTTTCGCCATTTATAACACCAACAATATTAAAGATTGGCAGTTTAAATCCACCTATAGTATCACGGTAAGAACCATCAAAAAATGGTTTGACCTTAAGAAGTGTCAAATAACTCTCAACTAATTTTGCAGCTCTTTCAAAGCCAGAAGATCCTGATTTTCTGCCCTCCATAGAATCAGATGAAAGAGTCTGAACTAATTCAGAGGTTGTTTTAAGGTATTTGTCATCTGATTTATGACTACATGATAAAATACCCGCGCTTAACAAAAAAAGTAGGAATTTCTTCATTATCAATCATGTTTAGCCTAACGGCTGGCTGGTAAGTGCCGTGCGACTCAGTGGTGAGAATTATGGATACTACCTTTAAATTATTCTGCTCTTAGATTTTTCACCGGATTGGTATTAGCTGCCCTGATAGTCTGGAAACTTATCGTAAATACCGCGATCAATAAGGCTGCACCAAATGAAACCAGGAAAACCCACCAACGTACCGGGATCCGGTAAGCAAAGTCATTTAACCATTGATTCATCATCAATGGCGCTGCAGGAAGGGCGATCAGTGCTGCAATCAGAACGAGGAGCAGGAAATTTTTCGACAACCTGATCACAATGCTGCTTACACTTGCTCCCATAATCTTTCTTATTCCGATCATCTTTACATTTTGTTCTGCAGAATAAGCCGAGAGGCCATATAATCCCAGACAAGCAATAATTATGGTAAGAATAGCAACTATCATAAATATGGTTTCTCTGATACGGTCTTCATGATAAAACAGATCCCATTGCTGATTCAGAAAATGGTATTCAGTCAAATGAGATTGATCAATGCTGTGAAGAATTGTATCTATTTGCTTCAGCGTCTGAGTATGATCAGTACCTACCCTGACCGTAAAGTAATCAATGCTCTGGACAGGGTTATTCTGAAACCCCAGGATCATCGGTGCAAGGGGTTGCCGAAGTGACTGGAAATTGAAATCTTTTACAATCCCGACAATCCTCGCCCTGAACGGTGATTCACCCGATATCTCAATCATCTGCCCTTCAGGCTCTGTGATACCCAGTTCCGTTGCAGCAATCTGGTTTATCATCACTGAAGATGAATCAGATTGTCCGGTCATGAAATTTCTGCCTTTTAGCAACATTATTTCATAAGTCTTCAGAAATTGCTCATCTGTGCCAATGAAATACATCTCTTCACCTTCTGCTGTAACTATGTTTTCATTTCTAACTTTTACCCTGGGAAGATCCTTCCACTCCCCGGGTACCCTCGAACTGACAGAAACAGACCTGACTTGTTCAAGCTTTCCGAACTCAGACTTAATTGTTTCCGCGCTCCTCCTGATCTTCTGACTGTTTATATCGATCACCACCAGATTATCTTTATTAAATCCCATGTCGATAGTGGTGACATAGTTCATCTGCCGGTAAACTACTATTGTTGCAAATATCATGAATATAGAGAGTGCGAACTGAAAAACGACAAGTACCTGCCGGATCGAAAGATTTCCCCTTCCTGTTTTGTCATTCTTGCTGAATAGATAAAAGGGTTTGAAACTTGACTGTAAAATGGCCGGATACAATCCTGCGAGCAGGCCCGTAATTATTATTATAACAACAAGCCCTGCCCAGATGCGGTAATCACTTTGCATCCCAAGTGTTAAATGCTTCATAGTAAATGAATTGAACCAGCTCAACAGAAATCTTTGCAATTATAAATGCCAATACTCCGGCAACGATTGTTATCAGAAATGATTCGGATAGAAACTGCAATGCAAGGTTCTTTGTCGAGGCTCCCGAAGTTTTACGGACTGCAATTTCCTTTGCCCGGCTAATGGAACGGGCGGTTGTCAGATTCATATAATTGATGCAGGCGATCAACAATAAAAATAATGCAATGCTCGAAAAGATGTATATATATGATAAGTTACTCGTCTTGCCCGAATTGCCTTCAATATCACCAGAATGGAAATGAATATCCTTCAAAGGCTGAAGGATAAGATTGCTTTTCTGATCACCAGGCTGATGTATACTGACAAGGATATTTATTTTAGCCTCGATATCCCCCGGCTTCACATTATTGTTTAATAACAGATATGTTGTAAAATTTTGTGAATTCCAGTCAGTTTCAGTGAATTTTGTAAATCCTTCTCCGCTCAAACTCGATTCGGAAAACAGAAGATTAAAAGAGAGATGGGAGTTTACGGGAAAATTCTCCAGCACCCCTGTAATTGTAAAGGGAACCGTATCCCTGTCAATTTTTATCATTTTGCCGGTTACGTCTCCTGAATTGAATAATTTTAGTGCAGTTTCTTCAGTAATTATCACACTATGAGGTAATGATAAGGCTGTTGTCCGATCACCTTTTAAAAATGAAAAGCTGAAAAGTTTCAGGAATCCCTCATTCCCGAGAATGTATGTTTCATAAAAAACATTCGAATTCCCGATGGCTGAGACATTTGTTCTTCCCAATGAAATCAGGCGTCCTGTTTCGGCTATTTCGGGGAAATCGTGCTTCGCGTTTTCCGAAACCTGATATCCTGCTCCGGCAATTTTTATCTCCTTTCCTTCAGGAGTTGTCCGGTGAGTAATTACTCTGAATATATCATCTGCATTTTTATGAAACCTGTCAAAAGTCAATTCATCGAAAACATATAATGATATCAGCAGAAAGCATGTCAGCCCGACCGTTAATCCAAAAATATTGATGAATGAAGAAATCCTGTTTGAAACCAGGTTTCTCCATGTTATTTTAAAAAAGCTTTTTAACATGACAATAATGGTATCAAACTATAATGACATAGATTATTTAGAAAAGCTGCATAAAGGATCCTTTTCACATTATGAATACAACATCCGGGCATCCCGGGTACTCGGGTTGATACTTTAGCCAGAACCCTGAGCCCCGAGGTGCACTTTTTATTGTCCTCCGATATTGATGTCTTTAAAAAATATCATTTCAACAATTCTGGAGGATGCTCCGTCATAAAACCCTGTTTCTTTTGCAAACTCCCCGGGGTTTCGAAACGTGCCGAATATGACATCAAATATTGGAAGATCTGAGTAATTAAAAGCATGGACTCCTTTGCCGTGATGCAATGAATGAGATTCTGGTCTTTGGAAAACATACCCCATCCATTGAGGTGTCTTGATATTAGTATGTTGGATGACGCCTAAAAAAGTCACACCATAAATAGCATAAATAGTGGCTTGTGCGGTAAATCCTCCAACCAATATCATGGCCAGGCTGGTCAGAAAAGTAAACCCGATCATGTCCATCGGACTGAAGAAGAAAGCCCCATAAACATCAACACGTTCAGCACTATGATGCATCTGATGAAACACCCTCCATAAAATGTTGTTTTTATGCATGGCGCGGTGCCAGATAAAGACACCCAGTTGATAGATCAATAGCGCCACAAGGGCTCCCCAATAGTCGCCAAGAAAAGTCATGTCGATTAGCTGGTATGGCACTAAATACTCATTCCAAATCAATGGCAAATAAGTTGATAGGAAAAAATATAAAATGAAAGCCACGATTCCTTTCATTTTCCAAAACCTGATGTGAGCCATTGGCCTTCCGGGAAACAACTCGGAGAATACCATCAGCACAAAAAAGATTAAAATAACAATTATCGATGCAGGGTCCAATAGTATTTGCATCGGATTCGGAAGATGAATTAATTTTTCCAGCATTGTATTTTATTTAAAGATTATGAATTGCCGACATTTGTTAAAAAACACGGCGCCAGCGCGTCGGACCGCAGCCCACGTAGACTTTGTCACAGTAAAAAGTCCAGTTAGATGGATGAAAATTGTCACGTCTGGAAAAGATTGTGTTAGCTGCTGTAATATTATTTCAAAATCAGATCTAATCCTAGATTCTTGCTAATATCAAGTCTTATGGATTTGTCGGTTTGCCCGAATCCCAGATGTCTTGAAGCAAGGTATTCTTTTGCTTTTGCTAACGACTTTACTTTGACTTCGATTGATTTTAAGGAAAGGATGCTATCACCTTGGAGAAGCAGTAGATTTGGGCCATTATCAGGCCTCCATTCTCCTTTAAACTTTTCTATTAATGGTAAGAATACTTTATCAAATTTTTGTCTATAGGCACTAAAATCAGAAGTAGTTAAAGTGATTCTGTCTACTCTTTGAATCGTTAATGGACCACCATTTTGAGTCATTAATTTATGACTATAAAATGGATGTTGATATTCTGCATTAGTTATAACAGGTAGATCGCCCTGGTCAAAGTCAGAATGGTCAAAAATACCCGGGTGATATTTGCAAAAGAAAATCAGCATATTATCACTTGAAAGATCATTAACAACTATGTTCGTGAAAAGAGTATCAATTGACTGGTCTTTGTTTTTAAAAGAAAAATGCATCAAATCGGATCGTTTTAGACTTCTTTTATCCAATTCTTCATCAGTATTTAAAATTTCGTTTGTGAAAGCAAAAGCATGAAAGGCTAATGGGCTGATTATTAATTGATCATTGGTCCCCCTTTTTGTATTGTAAGTGATGAACTCCAGAAAGACATTTCCTAAATATACTCCAGAATTATAAAATCTTTGCCGAGCAGGAGTTATAACATTATGGACTTCAGGCTTGAACCACAGTGGTAACCCAAGTACTTTTGTGAATAGATTCGTCATAGAATCGACCTCCTCTACGCTTTTATAATAAATAGTGATATGGTCGATTCTTTTTACAAGTTGTCTGCCATCATCTTTTTGACCAGATGCTACGGCTAATGATAGAAAAAAAAGAACGATCCCGGTTTTCATGGATTAATCGTATTTATTGAATTTAAAAGGATCATATTAAGGTCTGTCGTTTACTAAGGAGCGTCGGTCTAATAGCAGCTAACCCGGTTTGTCACGATAAATGAAATTTGTCAATGTTATCAGTCCTGGATGATTGGCAGGATTTGTCCAGGTAGCGTTATTTTATTAACAGCAGTGGCATGGTCCAGATTAATCAACAGTTACAATTCTTGTATGTAACAGGATTAAAGTAAAAACTGTGACGAATCTGTTAATATTATTGTCATGATGCAGCTAGTTTTATTCTAAATTAAATTTCCAGAATTCTAAGGTGTTTTTTATTATTTGTCTGGTTAAATCATTGTCACTACTTGTATCAAATCCATGTGTCCCATTTGGATAATTAATCAGGATGATTGGCAAGTTTTGGGATAGTGCCTTTTCATAAAAACTTGCTAAAGATTGATTTATATAGGGAACATTATCTTTTCCTGCTCTGACAATCATAATAGGAACATCTTTTTTCCACGAAGCAGGATCTGGCAATCTAGGAGTACTGAATCCCATGCCTTGTGAAATAGTGTCAATTTGAGGTAGGTATTTAAAATCATTTGTCAGGAAAAAGCCGTAATAAACTACAGCACATTTAAAAATATTGTTAGGTCCAGAAAGTACCTCATAAATCGTTGTTGGACTATGAGCTGAAAGAGTAAATGCCCCTATTTTGTTATTGTCAATGGCTAACCTACTCTCGTTAGATCTTAAGTAATTTGAAAGTGAAAGAATATCCTGTTTGGGATCAACTGTTTCATAAATGATAGCTGCCATTCCTGAGGCTGCAATTATCTTGCACCATGAAATAAAAGTTATAAAATTTTTAAACTTACTTCCTAACAATTTTTGTCCTGCTATGTCGGTGTAGCCTAGAACAATTATGATTGCAGGGATTTTACTTCTAAAATCAAAATCCGGTGGATAATAGATGTCCATATTCAAAGCAGTACCTGCAACAGATTGAAAGGTAATATCTTTCTTTACAATCACATTATCTATTCCGGGTAATTCGAAAACAACAGCACCTTTCTCTCTTGGTTTATTTTGAGAATCTTGCTGAGCAATAGTTTTAAGATTGGGTGGTAATAAAAATGCCAAAAAGCAAATTAGAAGTACGAGATTAGATTTTTTCATTGATATTGAATTATATGACAATTTAAGACTAAACTATCAAATTGGCAATTTTTATTTAACCGAACGAAGTGAGCTCGGCGAAGCCAAATCCCGCCTTGGCGGGGCAAAAGCGAGCACTGGCGCAGTGTCGCGCCGAAGGTGGTAAATACTGATCGAAGCATCAGTGCCCTTACCGACCGAAGGGAGCGTAATGGAAATGATTAAGTCTCTAAAATGAACCTATCTGGGCTATCAAAAGATATTTATTTCAAAAGTGTCCACAAAAATCACTGGTTATTTTTCGGAATAGTAAAGAAAAAAGTAGATCCATTCCCCGGTTCTGATTCGACCCAAATTTTTCCTCCATGCCTTTCAACTATCCTTTTGCAAATTGAAAGACCGATACCTGTTCCTTCGTATTGATCTCTTGGATGTAATCTTTGAAATATTTGAAATATTTTTTCAAAGTATTGGGATTCTATTCCCATCCCATTATCTTTTACTGATATAAGATAGTGATCATGGTTTGATTTTGATGAAATATCAATTCTGGGAGACTTTCAGGTTGAACTTAATGCTATTTGAGATTAAATTCTGAAAAAGGTGGATCATTTGACTAGCATCACCCCTGATTTCGGGCAATTCATCTGATTTAATAACAACCCCTTTCTCTTTAATTATGAGACTAAGATTTTTAGATGCACTTTCCAGAGCGTGGGGCAAATCAACCTTTATAAATTCTTTCCCTTTTGTATTTATCCTTGAATAGGCTAATAATCCATTCAAAAGGTCATACATTCGTTTTGAACCATCCACCGCAAAATGAATATATTCCATGGCCTGTTCATCAAGTTTGTCTTTATAGTTCTTTTCAAGAAGTTGTGTGAAGCTCGAAACCATCCTAAGTGGTTCCTGAAGATCGTGCGAAGCAACGTAAGCAAATTGTTCGAGCTCTTTATTTGAGCGTAATAACTCTTCATTAAGTTTTGAGACAAGCTTCTCAGTTCCTTCTCTCAATTCTGTTACATCAAAACAGACACCTGTAAATGAGACTGCCTTTCCGTTCTTGTCTTTGCTAATTAAAGCTTTGGAAGTGATATACCTTGGTTTTCCTTCCTTTGGTTTAGTTCTGAATACGGTTTCATAAGGAATATCCTGTTCCACCGCTGATTGAATTGCATTTTGAATATGTGGTAAGTCTTCTTCATTAACTAAATCCTCAAATGCCTGATAAGTTTTTCCAAAAGTACCTGGTTTTAGTCCAAACATCATTTGCATTCTTTCATCCCAATTAACCTTCATCAGTTTCCAGGTTCCATTCCCAAATACCAATATTACCACTTTCAAGAGCCAACTTTGAGTTTATTCTGAGCCTTCCTTTAATTCATCTTCAGCTTGCTTCCTTTCGGTAATGTCCAGCGTAGCGCCAATATACCTGACTAATTTCCCTTTTGAATCGAAATAAGGATGCGCCTTATCGTACACGATACGGATGCTACCATCTGGCCGCACTATTCTATGTTCCAATTCGTAAACTGAGCCATTACTCATTGCCGTTGAGAAAGTGCTGTTAAGGAGTTCTGCATCATCAGGGTGAATGCATTTGACAATCATTTCGTCGTATTGGGGCGATTGTCCGGCAGGGTCGAGCCCGTAAATCCGGAACTCTTCCTCGGACCAAATGGTGGTCTGGGTTTCAGCGATATACTCAAAACTACCAAGATGTGCAATTTTCTGGCTTTCAGACAAAAGCAAGCCCAGCTTTACCAGCTCTTCTTCTGCCTTTTTGCGTTCAGTGATATCCCGCACAATGGCTATTGATCCTGTGATTTTACCACTTGCATCTTTAACCGGTGAGGAATTGACCTGCCGATGCCGTAACTCTCCACTTGCAGGAATCCGGATAATTTCTTCCAGATTTTTAACAATATCTCCTTTAAGAGCGAGTAAAGCCGGAGATTCCTCCAAAGGACGTGAGCTATAATCAGGGCGCAATACCTCTATACTTGAAGCGAATTCTTCTATTCCAATAATATCCTTGTTCAAACCAAATTGCTGACGGGAAATGGAATTCATTAAGATAAAATTCTTGTTTAAATCTGCAATCCATACCTCATCAGGTATATTTTTAATTAAAGTAGCTAATCTTTCCTTCTCTATCTGGATCTCTGCCAGCAATGTCTCAGTCTTGACCTGGGCTTGCTTGCGCTCACTAATATCATTGGAGATGCCAGCTATCGCATATATCCTGCCATGAGAATCAAGCAGTGGAAATTTTGTAGTCAGCCAGGTTATCGAACGATCCTTAAGCTGGCTGTGCTCCTCGAACTCAATGGGTCTGCCCTCTTTGATTACCCTCCTGTCGTTTGCCTCGTGCCAGTCGGCATCATCTTTTGGCATAAACTCATGACGGCGTTTACCGATCATAGCTCCCGGAGTGGAATCGAGTAAGTCGGCAAGGGTTTTATTCGCCAACAGGAAACGCTCCTCCAGATCTAAGGCATATACTATTGCAGGGGTGTGATTAATCAGGCTCTGTGTCAACCGTTGAGCGTCAGTCAATGCCTCCTGCGCCTTCTTTTGCCCGGTGATATCCCGTACAATGGATACTCCTCCGATTGATTTACCTCCATCATCTTTAAGGGTGATGCTGGTTGCTTCTACCTGGATCGCCCGACCATCCTTGGTTCGCTGGATTAATTCCCCATGCCAACTGCCGACCTCATGCATTTCCTTCAAGAGTAACTCACGACTGAATCCTTCCTGAAATTTCGTTTTGAGAAGATCAGCGCCCTTCTTACCTATGACCTCTTCCATTGACCAGCCATACAGCTTCTCGGCACTACAGTTCCAACTCCGAATCTTGTTCTCTGTATCTGTAGAAATTATCGCATCCGAAACTGTTTCAACTAAATTTGCATGATACCGGAGGCGTTCTTCAGACTGCTTGTTCTTGGTGATATTCTCATTTGTAGAGAAAAGGTACCTGATTCCACCTATTTCAATTTCTTTCAAGTTAACAAGCAGGAAAATTCTGTCACCATTTTTATTGTTAGCAATAATCTCTGCATTTTTAACTGAACCGTGTTGTTTAAATTTGTTCAAAATTCTCTCTCTTGATTCTACATCAGGTATCAAACCAAGTTCAACAGATGTTTTACCTAAAACATTTTCTTTATCAGTTATCCCCACCAGATCTAACCAGGCCTGGTTAACATCAATCATCTTACCTTCCCCAATAGTAGCCAGAGACATTGCAACTGGCGAAGCATCGAACAAAACTGCGAATTTGTCATTGGTTAGTTCAGTCTTTCTGCTAAGATTACCAGTGGATTTCTTTTCTTTGGAGACATCCTTTTTTTGGGAAATCTTATAGTTGGCTTGAGATCTTTTTTTGTTCATCATTATGGGAAGTTTAAGTCAAATGATATCTTCAAAAAACGTAAGATCTAATATTTACGAAGATACACTTTAATATATGAATTCAAAGGAACTGTCTCGCGGACAAGGAATACCATTATTGCTAACGGCCGGATATGGAGGGTCGAGCGTCAGGGTGAAGACTTAATTTGTTTATTCATTATTGATTGCTGATCTGAAAGTTAGCAAAGTCACCGTCAGAGTTATTTCCAACCCATAATCCAATTTTGCCAGTTTTTCTATCGTTTAATTTGTCTATGACCAGGCTGGGTTCAGAATTACCATTTACGTATACAGAAACTTTTGGAAATTGAATAATGATTTTAGCATGAAACCAATCATTTCCATTAGGGGCAGGAGTTACTGCTTTTTCATATTTTCCATTATATTTTTCTCTTAAGACAGACCAAGTATTGTCTGGGTGTGAAATATATTGAACTGTGTGAATTTTTCGAACAGGATCTGTCGATTGAAAATTGAAAGGGCGAAAATAGACTGCATCTAGTGTTTCATTATTTGCACCATGAAAAGCGATACCAACAAAGCTCTCCTGAAATACGTCCTTACCCCTAATGTCAAGTTCAATTGTACCATTGGAGAATTCAACACCCTTTAACCAGGCAATCCCATCACCTTCATTTTTTGAAAAGCGAATACCTTTCTTGTCATTTTCAGAGAATTGTGACAATTTCCTATTAAATGGTTCGATCTTGCCATTCTCAAATAAATTAATCAAGTCATATTTAACTGTTTGTCCCTGACCATTTGTTGTCAAGATGCTTAGAAGGCTCAATACGGCCATAATGAAAAACTGGGAAGAAATTTGTTTTTTCATTTTTTAGGTTTTTAAATTTTTCGCTGGTTCAGATTTCAAATTTAGCATATTCCGTTATAGTTAGTTGCAAGTCAGGGCAATAAAGGGAGGTTGTGTTACCCGATCCTAGTCAGCCCCGCCTCGGTGGGAAGCCCGTTAATTACACTGTCCGTGTTATGTGCTGTCCTCATTTATTTTTATCATGTTCGACCCAGATCAGTTCAGATGTTTTATACCCTAAACTTTCTCCAATCTTTAAATATTTGTTCTTGATATCATCAGGAATTGAAGTCTCACGTGATAGTATCCATAAGTATTTAAAACGATCTCCCGAAACGAGGGCATAATTATATTCTTCATCTAATGCGATAACGTTGTACCCTGCATAGAAAGGTCCAAAAAAGGAGACTTTAAGCATCGCGATATTTTCATCACCAATAAACTTTGCCTTTCCAATAGCTTGTACATTTTTTCCTTTTACAACGTTAAATCCTCTGTTGTCAACTTTTATACTACCATTCTCATTCAGTGAATATTCTGCTGTAGTATTATTTAAATTCCTTTCGTATTTGAAATCTAAACGGGCTATTTCATACCATTTTCCCAGGTATTTTTCTTTATGAAAGGGTCTTACAGCAACGACTCCCCGTGGAATTGTGGAGCAAGAGCAAAGTCCTAAGATTAACAGTATTAGGGGCTGAACTACGTTAATTGTTTTCATAGCTTAATTTTAAATTTATGTTCATTTATTTATTGTTGTATCACCTTTTATATAACCTATTGCAGTCAAGAATTTAATGGTATTTTCCATCGTTGACAGAAAATCCGTATTAGCTCCTTTGTCATAATTGAAAAAACCATGTTTGCGTCCTTCATATGGTACAAATTCGCAGTAATTACCGTACTTTTTCATCTCCTCACAAAATAGGGTAGCCTGATGAAACGGCACACTATTATCATCAGTCCCATGAAAGATGATTGTAGGTGGTGCACCTTTGAAGACATGATGAATTGGAGATAATTCTGTCGCTCTTTTTTCTAAAATTTTTCTTACCCTTTTTGGATGCTCGAACAATATTTCCGGCACATTAAAAACTGCATTAAAGAGTACCAAAGCGTTTGGAATTGAACTCACATTCATATCTTCATCCTTTTCATCAAAATCATTTATCAATGCAGTACATGCCGCCATATGACCTCCTGCACTACCTCCTCCTGCTGCGATACGATTTTCATCAATACGATATTCACTGGCGTGTGCTCTTACCCAACGAATTGCTGTTTTCGCATCAGCCACACATTCAAAGGGTGTAACACCTTGCCGCTTTCTAACACGATATTCGGCACTCATTGCAATCATACCATGCTCAGCCAGATACTTACATTGAGGTATAAACTGCCAGGCATGTCCTCCTGCCCAGGCACCTCCGTGAAAAAAGATGATTGCCGGGAATTTTTCCGAGTTATTCCATTTTGAAGGTTGATAGATGTACAGCTTAAGTTTAGTCAAACCTATTGTTTTGTAAACCTTCTCCTGCATTATGGACTTATCGCCTGGGACTTGGGAAGAAGTTGACAATGTGAAGGAACTTATCACATACAGAAATATATATTTAAAGAGGTCATAGTTCATTTATAATCCTCCAAAAATTACTTTTTAATGATCCTTGCAAACAGAAGTCTCTTATAAACATTTTTCAACTTAAAGCTTATTGCTGAGGTACAAAACCTAATAAAACCGTTAGGTGGCAAGTGTGACAACTGTGTCAGCCGAAGCTTTCTTTGACCTCCGACTTCGCCGGACGACGTCTCCCAAATACTGTTACTAATTTAGTATTTAAAATAAACATTATGCGCTAAATCTCTTTTGCATAATATTGTGTCTATGATTTCTTTTCTCATTTTATTTCTCGCTAATTCCCAGTGTATTAAGGTCATTTTGTCTGCAAAAACTCTCGTTTTAATTGTTGAGTTAATATTTCCACCAATCCATCTTAGTCCAAAACCGGGTATTAATCCAAAAGAGACGTCAGTTATCCCATAGTTATCAATATGATATGGAAAGAGAGTTCTAAAGTCAACTTTATTTGACTCCCATGATAAATAGAGAGTATCACGAGGAGGTGTTTTACTTGTTTTTTGTATTTTAATTGTAAGTTCTACTAATTTATCTAATGAAAAGAATAGATATTTTGCATTTTCTTCAAGTTGGAAGAGACTTATTTTTTTTATAATTGATGCATAGTCTGAATCCCCCACAACATAGAAATTATAATAACGGGCATCTTTGATTTTTTTCAAAGAATATATGAAGCGTCCTGCGCTGTCAGTTGAGAAATGGCCAGCATCAATTGGTACTAATTCATTATTGCTTTCTAATAGTCCCTGAATAATTATTTCTTTACCGGGAATTTGCACTTTTGTGAATTCATCAATAACCTTTCCCTCTATTTTAAGGGTCCCTTCAGTTTTATAACATCCTGATAAAAATACTCCGATCCCGAATGTTATGTAGATAATTTTCTTCACTGGTTTATATAGTCTCGGTAAGATAATTTTTAAATGGAGTTTATACAAGGATAATGGACTACTCAGATAGTATGAGCCTGTGTTAAAGAGCAGGTATTTATAATATCCTCAATCAGCCGTCCACCTAAAAGAATAATTGTGTCCAAATCATTATCTTCAGTAAGCCACAAATCTGTCTCAATTCCGACGATTGTCTTCCCTTTTAGGTCAGGAATCATTGATAAATAGTCATACTCGATTGTAATCTTTAAAGGATTTATTCTTTTATTGATTTCGAGATACAAGTTAATATCTGTTTCCTGCAATAGGAGCGATGGGATCCAGTCTGTGACAGAAGTTATTGTAAGATTTTCATCGATGAATTTGACACCTGTTTTCCGCTTATGTCTTCTAAATATCAAATCAACCCAATCCTTTTTGTAGATATGGCATTCTGTCTCAGGAGGTAAATTTATTGCACCAAAGATTCCAGTAAAAGTCCTGGAAGAATATGCAGTAGTCCCATATGAATCAGAGCTGAAATAGAATAATGAATTATAAGAAGCAACTATGAATTTCGAATTCAAGAATCTATCCTTACCAGGTACCATAAAACTCCTTTCTGAAAAATGCTTTAAAGGATTCATGCCTCTCTCAGAAAGTTTGTCAAAAAGTATGTCAAATGCGGTTTTGTCAGCCATTAGCATGTATAATATTTGTTGAAAATAAGGGTTTAATGCTCGTAATTACCTCGATATAAAATCTATGATTGGTGTTAGTCAATTATCCAGATGTTAAGTTTATTGCGGACAGTGGCGCGGTCCGGGTGCAATGGCCATTACAAATCTGTCTTGGGTGCAGGAGCAAATGTTTAGGAGCCCCGCTTTGCGGGGTAAACTCCGCGACTAAATCCCGCCTTGGCGGGGCAGAAAACCGTGACAACTGCGTCAGCCGAAGCTTTCTTTGACCTCCATAGCATTAGCGAAGGAGGTAGCGGAGGCTGAACAACTTACCCATATTGTCCGTGTCAAAAGGCTGTTGTCATTATTTTTTTGATTCTATCCTTGACAGCTTTCCAGGATCAGATCTACTGCATCAAAACTAATGGCATCAAACATTGCCTCAACATTCTTTGTGTAATCAGAATTGTGACTCATGATCGCATCCTTGACAATAAATGCTTTGTAATCATTGTTCTGGGCTCCAGTTTTGGTTGCCAATACACAACCTACAGCACTTAGGCCACAAAGAAATAACGTATTACTTCCTTTTTCTTTAAGTATTTTCTTAAGATTTGTCTTGTTAAAACTATCTGAATATGTTTTGATTATCTGAATATCTTCTGATTTAATTTTAATAATATCCGGATATTCAAATTCTTCAGTTTTGGGTTTAGGGCCGTTTTCTTCATTATGGTAAATTCTAATAATTGGGAAATCATGTTTCCGAAAAAGATCAATTAAAAGATTGATAAAGAAAGTAGCCAATTCTTTATCCCTTTGAGGAATAAATGACAAGTATCTGTTTTGAACATCAATTACTAATAAGGCAGGTTTAATACCTTTTTTACTTCTGGTTTTATTTGTCATAGGAAGTCACTTATTGACAGCAAAATTAAGAAAGAATTGGGATTTGAAGATTACTCGTCATAATTGTCAACTATGTGTCTGGTATGCAGCCAATTGCCTCTAACGGCCCGATATGGAGGGCCGAGCGAAGTGTGACAACTGTGTCAGCCGAAGCTTTCTTTGACCTCCGACTTCGCCGGACGAAGTCCGCTTCGTCGGACGCAGTCCGGAGCTTCAGCGAAGGAGGTAGCGAAGGAGGTAGAATAGGCTGAACAACTAACCTTTATAGTTAAACAAAAAAATGAGACTCACTCATATCTCAAAGCATCAACAGGATTCTTATTTGCAGAATGTATCGCCTGTGAACCAACTGTCAATATTGCAATCAATAAAGCAGCTATGCCGGCACCCAGATAATACCAGATTTGCACTGGAACTTTGTATGCAAAACTGGATAGCCACCTGTTTGTCACTAAATAGGCAATAGGTAGTGCAATGATGATCGATACCAAAACGAGTTTTGTAAATTCACTGGATAGCATTACAGCAATCTGCGAGGCTGTCTGTCCAAATATTTTTCGGATGCTTATTTCCTTCCTTCGCCTTTCAGCATTAAACGTGGACAGTCCTAATAAGCCCATACATGAAATTAATATTGCCAGGCCAGCAAAATACCTGGCCATTGTTGATACTCTTTGTTCTGCAATATATTGGGACTTATATGTGTCATCTAAAAATTTATAATCCAGTTGTTTCCCCGGATTATATTGTTGATAAAAATCCTTAAGGTTGTTCAAAGCGAGTTGCTCCTTTCCATTTGTTATTTTGACCATAACTATATGTGTCCATGAAGGTTGCAATACGAAAAACAGGGGTTTTATTCCTTCATAGAGTGAAGCAAAATTAAAGTCTTCGGTAACACCAATAATTTCTAATTTCGTACCCTGTATCGAAATTTCCTTACCTATAGGATCTTTCAGGCCCATTACATCTATTGCAGCCTGATTGAATATAATTTTTGAATCCTCAGCGCCAAAATCTTTGGAAAAAGTTCTCCCTTTTAATATTGCTATATTATAATAATTCAATCATTCCGTAGTTAACGGGACGCATTTGAAAAACAACTTTTTCATCTGAAATTTTACCTGGCCAATCTAAAGAATTGAATGTATTGTTACCACCAACGATATTTGTACCAATACTACTGGCCTTTTCAATACCATCTACTTGTTGTAAGGCAGATAAAAATGCATCGAGATTTTGTCCAATATTTTCCTCTATATCAAAGTAGATAATATTCTCCTTGTCGTAGCCAAGATTCTTATTCTGAACAAATTCTATTTGCATATAAATAACAAGGACAAAGACTATCAAAATTACTGATAAAACAAACTGAAATATGACCAGGCCTCTTCGGGCAAAAACTTCACCAATAGAAATATTTAGCTTCCCCTTCAATGTGGTAATAGTATTCAATCCTGAAAGATAAAATGCAGGATAGCTCCCTGCTATAATTCCGGTAATGAACAAAATGAGAGATATAATAATAAAGTATTGAATGCTAAAGGTAAGAGTCAATTGCTTTCCTGTAACCTCGTTGAATTGGGGGATCAAGAAATCAGCAATTACCAGGGCTACAAGAAGTGATATAAAAGTTATGAATATGGACTCACTCAAAAATTGAAATATTAATGCCTTTCGTTTGGAACCTAAAGCCTTTTTTAATCCAATTTCCTTAAGTCTGCGAGAGGCATTTGCTGTCGAAAGATTCATGAAATTAATGCAGGCAATTAACAATATTAAGAAGGCTATCAGGGCAATAAGTTTCACATAATCTATCCGCCCGCCTTTTTGTACTCCATTCTCATAATTGCTATACAAATAACTGTCGGAAAACAATCTGGTCGATAGTGTACGGTATTTATCGGAGCTTTTAGTCCTGATAAAATCTTTAATCTTTGCATTGAACTTTTAGGATCAACCCCGTTTTTTAATACCAGATAGACATTTGTTAAATTATACGACCAATTCAGTGTATTTGGATTTATGTCTTTAAAAAATTCATATGACATCACAAAATCAAATTGAATTGAGGAATTGGAAGGCACATTGTCTGATACTCCGGAAACTACAAATGGTTTGTTTTTTCCTAATGTTATAGTCTTACCAACTGCTGCATTGAAGCTGCCAAAAAGCTTTATGGCAAGGTCTTTAGATAATACTATTGAATTTTTATTTCCAAGAACAGTGCTTTTATCGCCTTCCAGAAGAGGGAAGGAAAACACCTCAAAGAATTCTTCACTTGCATATAGGCCAATTGCTTTGAGATAAGTGTTTTCAAAGGTTATATATATCTCATCGGTTTCCCGGACACTTGTACTATATTTTATTTCCGGAAATTCCCGGATCAGGTTATCCGCTACTAAACCTGCCGTACGAGGATTGGTAAGAATAGTACCATCGGTTTCTGCATATTCAATAACCTGAAAGAGATGACTGTTATTTGCATGAAACTTATCCGTACTCAATTCATCAACAACCCAAAGAGTAATCAACAGAACACATGCCAACCCTGTCGATAAACCAGTTATATTTATCAAAAAAGTATTTTTATACCTAATGATTTTTCTAAAAAATATTATTATGTTGTATTTCAACATCTCTTTGTTATTAAATTATCCTTAAGCATTAAATGCTACGGTTGGATTCCTGCTGCTTCTGCTTACTACAATATGATGCCAAAATTGTATATTATAGATATCCAGCCATTTATTAAGGATAAACATTTTCAGGCTTGTAAATATATTTTACAGTTATTCGTAAAAGTATTTTACAGATATTCCTTCATGACATCGTCCATTCGGTCGTTAGCACTCAAGGTACACATTAACCATAACGGCCGTTAATAAAGTCTGTTTGCTGTTACCCGATCCTGCCCTGACCGAGCTTTGCGAGCGTCAGGGGCAGCATCCGGGCATCCCGATGTATCGGGGCTGGTATTTACTGAGTTTAAATTGCGTGTAGACAACAACCATTACAAATCTGTCTTGAGTGCAGGAGCAAAAGTTGAGGATCCGCCAACAGGCGAAGACGAACCGAAGCGAAGCTGAGCTCGGCGAAGCCAAATCCCGCCCTGGCGGGGCAAAAAGTGTGACAAAACTATTAAACATATCATTGTCCATTAGGCAAAGTGATTTTAAGAATTTATCTCAAGGCAGCCAACCTCTAAGTAGTCTGGATCAGTCAGAAATGTTTTAATAAGTTCGGAGTTTTTCCTCAGGACCTTCTCAATGTTTTGAGTACTTGTATTACCAAGTCTTAACCAGATAACTTTTGGAGATAACCCCTTAATAAGTCCCAAATCGTAAAAGTCACCATCAAATGTGACAATACAATATCCATTTTCTTTGGCAAATATCAAAATAGCAGAATCTTTAAAATTTTCAAGTCCTAATTCCCTGACTTGCTTTGATCCAGGAAAGATGTCTTGGATTCTATTTATTATTCGAAAAGAAATATTCTGGTCGAGAAGTAATTTCATCAGAGTGTCTGAAGTTTGCGTTCTCTGTCGGCAGCAAACATCAAGGAAGCTTTGATATCTTCCCTTGTAAGTTCAGGGTAATCAGAAATTACCTCATCAAAGGTCATTCCAGAACCTAACCAACCGAGAATATCAAAAACGGTGATCCTGGTGTTTCTTACACAAGGCTTCCCAAATCTTTTATCAGAGCTGATTTTGATTATTTTATTGTAAGCTTTCATATTGCAAAGATAATTTTTTTTACACTCTGCGAAGGTCGGGTGCAACAACCATTACAAATTTGTCGTTAGTGCAGGAGCAAAAGTTGAGGATCCGCCAAAAAGCGGAGACGAACCGAAGCGAAGCTGAGCTCGGCGAAGCCAAATCCCGCCCTGGCGGGGCAAAAACCGTGACAACTGCGTCAGCCGAAGCTTTCTTTGACCTCCATAGCATTAGCGAAGGAGGTAGCGGAGGCTGAACAACTTACCCATATGGTCTGTGTTATGGCTAGTTGATATTTTTCTTCACTTTAGTCCAATGTTTAATATCATGATACAGTGTTAGTTAATATGGGAACTTAAAAAAAGTAAAAAATATATTAGGTTAATATAATTAACTATAATTATATTTGTGCCTATATAATATAATTAACAATTTGAAATATGGAAAATATTAACCTGACACCGGAAGAGAGCTTTATTATCATCAATAAAGCTATTGCTAACTTTAAGTTGAATTATAAGGAAACTGCAAAAGTTTTTCTCCTTTGGGGCTGGGTATTAGCGATTGCCAGCTTTTCTAATTTCATCATCATAAAGATCTTATACAGTAGAGAAGCATCAATAGGGTTTTTAAGTTTGTGTAATTGGGCTGTGTTTCTTTTAATTGGGTTTATAATCATGTTTTTTATGGAACGTAAATTAAACAAGGATAAGAAGGTATTCAGCTATTTAGAAAGTTATTTCAAAAATCTTTGGACAGTAACTGCGGCTTCCTTTATTATTGCAACATTTCTATGTATAAAATTGGAAATAAACCCGCCACCGATAATGTTGTTAATCGCAGGCATGGCAACCACCACATCAGGGCTGCTTATTAAGTATAGGCCTGTTATAATTGGAGGTATGGCATTTTTTATATTCAGTTTAGCTGCAACATTTGTATCAAATGAATACATATCATTAATTGTCTTTGCGGCGATAATCTGCGGTTATTTGATACCAGGATATTCTTTAAAATCAGCAAAAGTATAGTAATATGTACAATGATTTAGATCCTCTGTTACACTCGCAATTACGGTTGGCGATCATCTCTATGCTTATTTACTCCGAGAAAGTTGAGTTTGCTCATATTAAAGAAGAAACAAAGGCCGCTTCCGGTAATATCAGTATACAGATAAAGAATCTGCAAGAAGCAGGATATATTAAAGTTGAGAAAACTTTTAAAAATAATTATCCAAAAACCTTTGTGTCAATTACTGATAAAGGAGTTAAGGCATTTGAATCTTACGTAAATGATCTTAAAAAGTACATTAATCCCAAAAAGTAAAGTACATAGGCGAAGGAGGCCTGGTACAATTTTAATTACGTGCAGGCGCTATCGCGGTACAAACTTACTAAAGTGGCGAAAATTAGTCACGGTGCAGAATTTGGTAAATGGGCACTGGTGCAGTATCGCGGTACAATTGCGATAAGAACAATTATATTCCTTTCGGAATTTTTCAATAACCTCTTTGTGGGAGGAACCTTTACCTGAGTCCGCCTGAAACCTAACAGCCCGGCAATAAAGGCAAGTCCTTTTGTCTTTTTCTTTTCTCAGAAATGTATTCATACCTTTTTCTTTTATAACAGTCAGGCTTTGAATTAATCCTGTGTTATGTTTAGGTATTCAACCGGTTTTGGATTCATTGTCCACGGGAAATTGTTTTTTTAAGGTTTAGTGCAAAGTTTAAAATTTGGTCACCATTTTCATTTATGCAATCATTAACATAATAATCTGGAGTAATATCCTCCGGTTTAATCATCATTTCCGCTACAACTAAATTAATTCGGTACATTTTTGGATTTAGAAATTCTAAGGAGTGGATGGAATTTTCCAAATAGCTTGGCTCCCCTATAACTAATGCTTTTCGACCTTTTCTAAGCATCTGGACAACCAGATTTGATCCAGAAGATGTTGATGAATTTATAAGAACTATAAGTTTTGCCTTCATTAGATTTTTAGAATGATAAGAATCAACATCAAAATATATCTCTTCGTTAGAATTGACAATAATTACTGTATCGTTTACTTCTAAGAACATTCCTGTAAATTTTGATATTTCTTGAAGATAACCACCAGTATTATTTCGTAAATCAATTATTACAGTATCATAGTGCTTTTTAAATAATTCTTTAGAGATTTTCGAGTTGAATTCATGCTCAAAAAAGTGACTTATCTCCAGGTAAGCAATATTTTTATTAATCTGAGAAAAGATATAGCTGCTGTCTCTCTGAATGAAATGGGATCTAAAAGTTTTACAAATCAATCCTGTATTTGAAGAATAACAAAGATTCACTGAATCCTTTTGGAAGAACAATGAATCAGCGATGCAATTTGTAATGTATTTAGTTGGTATAGAGTCCATTGTTAGAATCTTATTTCCCTTATTTAATGAACCTATTTCATTTTTTTGGCAGTTTATATTTCTAACCCAACTAATTACATATTCATTATCATCATCAATTTGAAATTCAAAATCAAATTCCTTTTTTGTAATTCCACCAGGACTTTGGGATGGGTATATTCTTGAACTTCTGACCTTATCAATCCTACTTATCAGGAAATCACAAAAGTATTTTTCTAACTCAATATCGATATTATAGTATTTCAAAATTGATTTTATCTTTTTATTATATTGATAAATATATCCAAGAACATTCAGGAGATCGTCGTCTGTTTTACATGGAATTGTATATATAGCATCTTTGTTTATTTGAATTTCTAAGTTATTTGCGGTAGCCTTAAAACCCAAATCGTAGGAAGTTGACAAGTCATTTAATAGAATACTCACTATTTCACACCTTGATCTATGTTGGAGATCGTTTTTTTCGATCTTTAAAATAAGGTTTCTCAATGTCAAAAAGCTCTCACTGGCACAGTAACTTCTCAATGGAAGCAGGAGAAAGAGTAATATGCCTAAGAAGTAGTTCTTCATTAATTATTAGGATTAAAAATATATCGTTGAACCAGTCTCGTCTTTAAAAAATGTCAATCTATTTCAGTAGGAGATAGATCTTAAATAACCGCTACACGCTCCATAATAAATTCCGCATGGAGCCACCAGAATGCTTTCAAATGAAGCCGGGTATATCATTGATTTATTTATTTTGAATCAGTTCATTAATCTCGTCAAGATGCAATTTAAGATGTCTTGGGAAATCCACAATCATTGTTTTTAATGTGATTCTTTTGTCTGGTCCGGCAATCCATTCATTCTCAAGTTTAGAGTCATCGATGTTATTAATCACGTGGCAGAAATGTAATAAGGAATATTTCCAAAGTTGAATCATGTTGATCCAATCCTTGTTTTGATAATTCTGTATAGCAATCCAGCGGTCATTGTTTCCAAATGTAGCATAGTTTGGAAAAGTCAGGGGACTTTGTTGATATTGCAAGTGAACAACACGGTGAATATTATTTGAAGTCGAGTCGATGAGATGTCCAAGGATCTGTTTAACAGTTCTGTTTTGATTGTTACAGAATTTTGTTATTGTCTCGTTTGGCAATGAAGTAAGAATAGATTCCCAGTCTTTGATTAAGGCTAGGATTTCGTTATTTATTGAAGAGGTTTCTTTCATGATAAGTATCTTTCGTGTAGGATTTTATGCCTTATAACGGCCGGCAATATGGAGGGCCGAGCGTTTAAAAATGATCCGGTGGATCATTTTAGCGAAGGAGCCAGCCTGCCGCGATGGGGTGTTACCCGAACCTGCCCTGACCGAGCTTTGCGAGCGTCAGGGGCAGCACCTGGCATCCCGAGTACTCGGGATGGGACTTTAGCCACAAAGCTGTCACGCCGCGTCCCGAGCGAGCGAAGCGAGTGGCGGGGGTGCAAGCCTGCCTTCCGCCTGCCTGCCGGTAGGCAGGGTAGGCAGGGAGGGTATGGCTCACTTTTACGTTATAATTATCCAGAGGAATAAATCTGTCAATATTTAAAAGTTTCTATTATGAGCATGCTGATTTCTTTACATGTTTTGGTGTCCATGATACCCAATTTTTCAATCAATCTTGTTTTGTCCACACATCTTATTTGATCAACAACGAGCTGTCCATTCTTGCTTTTAAAATGACAATTAAGCCTTGTAGGATATGGTTTAATCGTGCTGGTCATGGGTACAATTACGACAGTATTAAGAAATTTATTTACTTCATTTGGCGAAACTACCAGACATGGACGCATTTTATTGATTTCTGATCCCTGAGTTGGGTTAAGTTCAATATTCCAAACTTCAAACCTTTTTACCATGTCCAGTCCTTTTTGTCAAAATCGTTCTCAATATCAATTACATCATTCTCCGGGGTAAAACCTTTGGCAATTGCATCAGCAAATATCTGCTCCCAATTACTTCGTGCTTTATTTTCGACTAATGGTGTTATTACTAACCCTCCATCTTTCTCTTGAATATCAACTTGATTTGCCTCACCAAATGTGCTTAAAAGCTTCTTGGGAATTATAAGCCCTCTGGAATTACCTATTTTTACTATTGTCGTTTCCATATTAAATATCTTTATGCAAAGATAATCATTGTTCTAACATGTTATAACAATTATTAATTTTTATTTTTAGTGAAGCCATTTTTTTTGTTAAAACTAAGCTTCTAAAATTCTCCATTGTTTAACAAATTGTGATCCTAATTCTTACGTTTAACAAGCTAGCGCTGGGAAAATCTACTGGACTATTTTACTGTCGGAATATTTATTTAGGTCGCCAAACAGGTGTCTCATTTCGTTTTGGCTCAGTCGTTAAACGAATTTTCTTTCTTGTCTCAACATTTATTAACCACACATCATATTGTGCTGAAGTACCACTTGAATAGGCAATCCATTTTCCGTCTGGTGACCAAGAAGGTGAATAATCCTCCAAAATGTCATTTGTTAGGTTAATAATGTTGCTACCATCTGAATTCATTATAAATATTTCAAAATTTTTATCATCTGTGGGTCCGTAGAAAGCAATCTTTTTTCCGTCAGGTGAAAATTTTGCTCCTGAGTCAAAACCTTTCTTAAATGTTAATTGTTTTTCATTCTTTCCATCCGAATCCAAAATGAAAATTTCACCGTTAGCCGCGTGTGATGTGTCGTCAGGTTCTTTAATTTGTCGTGTAAAAAGTATCTTGCTTCCATCTATGTCCCAAGTCGGTACCTCTTCAAAAAAATCATTTATTGTTACCCTGGTTATTTCAGAGCCATCAATATTCATGGTATAAATTTCCCGGCTTTTATGGTCTCTGTCTGAAGTAAAGGCAATTTTATTTCCATCTGGTGACCAGGCGGGTAGATAATCGTTCGAAGGGTGATTCGAAAGATTTATGGGATTTTTCCCGTCTGCATCTATTCTGTATATTTCATTGTTGCCGTCACGATTTGAATAAAATAAAATATACTTACCGTCTGGCGACCAAGACGACCAAAAGTCTAACGCTTTATTATTGGTCAAATTTGTGACATTCTTTCCGTCGGCAGTCATTGAGTAGATTTCAAAATTCCCGTCTCTCGTAGTTAAAAAAGACAATACCCCTACAGGTATTGAGTCGTTTTTATAATTTGAGAGTTCTTCACTTTTCTCCTGATTCTGGGCCATTGTGGTGAGGGAAAATGATAAAATAATTATGGAGAAGAAAACATTATTTGGGTTCATAAATTAAGGATTAATTGAAATTCAATGATCTATTTTAAAACAAGGTATTCCCGCGAAGGGCTGGTGCAAGATTTGGCAGAATTTGTCATGGGAGCAGGGTTTTCCAAAAACAATGACAGCCTGCCGCGATGGGGTGTTACCCGAACCTGCCCTGACCGAGCTTTGCGAGCGTCAGGGGCAGCACCGTTGTAGTGACTTGGATGTTTCAGAGTTTTTCTGCCACAATAAAGCTAATAGTCATCCCATTAAAGAATAAAATTTCAGCTTTAACGATATTAAAATTCTGCCTGTTTATTAATTGTTCTACGTCAGAAGTCGTGAACATATTCAGATGTAATGGAAAAATTCTGAGTCGTTTCATAAAGCGATATGTTGTAAATTCCAGTCTGGTTTTGAAATTCATCTTGTCATTAAAACAGGCTGTTTCAGAAATTAATAAACCACCAGGTTTTAACAATTCATGTATTCTTTGAATTACTTTTTCGCTGTCTTCCAATAAGTGAATTATTGAATATGCAATAATTTTGTCGAATGAAGCTTTCTCAAAACATCATTAAAAATCGTTCCTTGTGAAAAGGAGACATTCGTAATATTTACCTTATTCTTCTTTTTTGTTGCTTCGCTAATCATCTCAGCAGAAAAATCAAGTCCATGGATCTGTTTAACCACATCGGCCAGTTCAAATGTTTTAGTACCTGTTGCACATCCAAAGTCAAGAACATTATCATTTGCATTAAGATATTCTTTTGTTATGGCAATTAATTCCCGAGAGGCATGCTTCGAATTGTTTTTCGTTATTGTCAAATTTTTTTGCCTGTTTATCCCAAAATATTTGTGCTTTATCCATCATGATTTAAGGTAGTTAGTATTTTCAATAAATTAGGTATTTAATTACCCAACATATTGGAGTTATATTTAGGCCATTGTATTCGAAATGCCTCTTTTGAGTTAGCCGAAGGCCTATTTTTGTTATTTAAAAGAAAATCATCTGTCGGGTTTAAAGAATTTAAAAATGTTTAAACTCAGGCCACATTTCTGAAATTGATTTGTATGGTTTACGACAAAGAATAATTAGTATTCCTTGTTCTTCGTTATTTATTCCGTATTTATTGCTGAATACTTCCTTTACTGTCACCTCGGAAAAATACCTTTTTAAATAATCTTCGGAATAACCAACAACTAATACTGTCGAAGCATCTTGATTGCCAGGTCCCCAGTAATAATAGCTGCCAATACCACTTGCTGCTAAAGGTAAACCAAACTTTGGTCCGTAATGATTTGATTCATCTATTGTCTGGGATTACTAACTCGTTTTTGCAAAAGTATGTTTATATTCATCTCAGAATTACTCATCTTGCGAATGCTTGTATCTCGTCAATTAGTCCTAAATGAAAGGCTTTTTTAACTATCTCCCAATCACCTCGGCGGTTAAAGAAAAGGCTCGAGTAATTACGTTGAATCTGGCTACCATTGAATAGGTAATGCTCAATCCGTGAAATCCCCATTTCATTGGTTACAAGGCCCAGGGCGAAATCTACAAATCTGGTCATGGCAAATGTGGATTCATAATTGAGATTCTGCATTATGAAGTCCACGTCATTTGGATCTCCATTTTCAGCTTTAATGATCAGGTCATATAATTGTCCTGAGAATTTGTACTGTGACATCAGATCAGGAAGGATTATAAAACGAGTTTATCATATTTATTCTCAAATATCATATTAGATGCTGAATTATGTAATCTGTTTGGTAATCAGTTGATTTAATATCTATCTAAAATTGCCTGCAATTTTGTATAGTCGCAAAATACCTGCCAGTATTTTATCTTTTTGTGTTCAACGATAGCTTTCCAGGCAGCAGGGGTTCTCCAGAAATTACTATTCCGTTCATCTTTAATGTTTTTATAAGTAGCGTTTGCATATCCAAAAAGTCCTATGATAGATTCGTTCTCTGTAATATCTGTGATTTCAACTTTATAATCAGGGAACATGCTGTAGTATTGTTGCCAGCCTTCTTTCATTCCATTTTTACCAACATGTTTATCGCCATATCCATCAACAAAAATATGGTCGTCTGACATTAGATTATAGATTTTATCAACATCATGGTCATTAATTGCCTGAATGAAGCTATTTACAATTTCAGCGTTTGTCATTTATAATGATTTTTAAGAGTAAATGTCAAATGAGTATTGTCCCGAGCCCCGCTTTGCGGGACGAGGGATCACGGTGCAAGGACTCCTTCGCTAAAGCTACGGAGTCCAAAGGCCCACCTTCGCTACCTCCTTCGCTACCTCCTTCGCTGAAGCTCCGGAAGTCAAAGAAAGCTATGGAGGTCAAAGAAAGCTTCGGTGGGTAAAAAGGGTATGGCGAGTTATAGGCTGGCTTTTATTTCTGTCTCGGTCGAGATAATTTGAATAATTTGAAATAACATTTAATCCTGATTCAGATTCAATTAGAATAACTCATCTTATTTTTATGGCAGTTTGTGTCCCCTGCCCATCGTTGAATAATAACTGGTATTCTTTTTTATCTGTCAATGAGAACTCCCATCCTGTAAAAGTTGAATAAACAAAGAACTGTTTATCGTTAGTGAAAAACATTTCTTCAAAATAATTGTCATCACGTTTAATTTTAAGTTGATTGTTTGCTTTTCTGATTGAAAAAGTTGTTTTTTTGTCTTTGCAATAATATTCTCCTGTATACTTATCCATTTGTGAGTTATCCAGAATTACTACATCTTTTTTTTGGGGGATACCTGCATCCTTCCAATTGTACACTTTTGCAATGCTTCGATATATCTCAGAAACAATCATGCCATTATCTGAGTTAGTCATAATGACCAATCCCTGGCCAGAATTGAATGTCCCGTAAAAGGTTGAAGTGAAGCCCCAAGTTCCACCTCCATGATAAAAATATTCCTGACCTCCTAACTTTTCATAAAAGAAACCCATTGCCGCATCAGTATTTGTACGTGTCGGTATAAGAAATGATCTCATAAGAGTACTGTCGAAAAGGCTATTCTTTCTACCTTTTAAAGATTCCTGGATAGTTATTACAAACTTAGCCAAGTCCAAAGATGTAGTCCAAAGTCCAGCAGCTGCCAATTCGGGATAAGTGTGAAATTTCCCCGGAACTTCAGCATGGTTTAATCCCATGTCTTTTCGATTCATATATCCAGTAGCTGCAAAACGCCGCAAGCTTATTGGCAAAGGCTGAGAGAAAGTACTATTTCCCATTTTAAGAGGATTCAGAATTTTTACTTCTAGAAGTCTTGCGTAGTCTTTATCAAAATTATCCTGTAATATTTTCTGTAAAACAGTTATCCCACCACCTGAATACTCATATCGCTCGTTTGGCTTAATGAAAGATTCGATTTTAGAATTATTTGCAGGTCTTTTCCCATCCAGTGTTTGATTGATTGATGGGATAGAATCGCCTTTAGCATATCCATTAAATCCGTGAACAGTTAATCCTGCAGTATGATCTAACAGGTTTTGAATAGTAATCTTTGAATCTTTCGAAAACTCATTCTCTGGAAATTTCCATGTTTTTAAATAAGTTCTGAAATCGTCAGAGAGATTAAGTTTGTTCTCTCTGACCAATAACTGAATACATACAGCATTCAATGATTTAGAGATAGATCCGGCTTGGAAAAGTGTCTTAGTTGTTGCTTTTTCATTTGTGCTTGAATCGGCCAATCCATAAGCTTTAGCCCATTCAATCTTTCCATTGTTAATAATAGCAATAGAGATAGCTGGAACATGATAAAAACGCATCCTGTCTTCAATATAAAATGTCTGAACATCTTTGCCAACCACTTGAGCATAAGGCATCAAGTTGTTTTCTACTTGATGGAACTTCTCGCTTAAAGACTGTCCAATTATCAGAGGCTGTAGGAATACCTGAATCATAATGAAGCTACAAATTTTCAATTTCATTGTATTAATATTTGTATTGCAAAGATGCAGCATGGTACTTCCAGATGATCGAGTCCCGATAAATGAGCAGGGTTTGTCATGTCACGATAAAATTGTCCAGATGGCGATGCAAAAACCATGACAACGGTGCGTCGGCCAGCAGCCCTATTGACTTTGTCTCGGTAGCAGGATTAGTCACGGTATACAAAGTTTAATAAGTTGGTTTAATGTTGATCGCATAGACTTATGGAGCTGATTACGAAGCTGTCCGGGCTGCTGAAGGCAATTACCCATACCATCCGTGTTATATGTAGGGTTAATTTTAAAACTGTCAAAATGTACGAGAACTCTTTCATCCAGTTCGTAATCAAGTCTTCAGGCAAGGATGGGCTGTAAACCTCTTCCCGCAAACTTAGGTGTTTTAATTGCATTTGTTTGTGTGGTTTACGGGATGTGGTGGATTAATGGATTACAATTTTGCGAATAGGTCCATCGTCAGATTGTGCTATATAAAAGGTCCCGTTTGAAATCATCGAAATACCCGTAATCCTATCAAATTTGGCAACTGATCCCGGACCATCCAGGTGCCCGGAGGTACTTCCAGCCACTGTCACTACAGTGCCATCAGGTGCAATTCTACGAACTACAAGGTAATTTAACGTAGTATTATCTACATCACATACGTATAAATTGCCCGCAGTATCTATTGAAATACATTCGAGTTGACCGAACCGGGCATTGGCAGTTGTGCCGTCAAGATAGCCTTGGATATTGCCAGCTACTGTACTTACCTGGCCGTCACTGGTAATTTTCCGGATACGAACTCCATCAGTTACAAACACATTTCCTTCTGTGTCCAGGGCTAAATCAAGCGGACCCCCAAATTGCGCATTGGTTCCTGTCCCATCTTTATATCCCAAGGTACTTCCGGCCAATGTGCTGACTGTCCCATCAGGAGAGATTTTGCGGATTTTGTGATTAAATAAGTCAGCGACATAAACATTTCCATCATTGTCCACTGCAATGCCAGTGGGCAAATTAAACCGGGCACTGGCCCCTTGGCCATCCACATCTCCACTTTCAGAACTTCCTGCCAGGATGGTAGCCTTCCCATCTGCACTAATTTTTGTCCTATTTCCATGCTCATTCCTCCTAAGGTTGTTTAAAAAAGTGTCAACCTTTTTCAAGACGAGATACTGCAAACCTTACATATAACGGGAGTCCGTCTAATAACCTTTTTCCTGCAAATTTTTCCGGTCAATCTGATAGCATTTAAGCTATGGCTGTATCACACCCCCGTGGACGGCCCGCCCGCCCTTGCTTCAACCGTTCTTCTATCTGAAAACAGCCATTTCGAATCCGGTTTTCAAGACCGCAGGACCGCAAGACCATAGGACCACAAGACTTTTTTGGGATTTAGTTCAACCCGGGCTCAAATACCGGGTGCTGCGCACCGTATAGAGCCCTCAGTATTAGCTTTAGTTCTTTATTTTATAGTCAGGCTGTCAGGATCTTGCCTTGAGTCCCAGATAGTATGAATTATAATCTTGTCATCAAGAACCTCATAAATGATAAAGTAGTGTCCAACAATAAGACCTCGAATGGAATCTTCTGTAGTTCTTAAGCCAAGGTCTGGGTACTTAAGAAGTAGTTTAAGCTCCTTATTTATAGACCTATAAAGCTTAATCGGGTAAGTTTTACTTTTATTTCGTTTTAAATAATAATTTAGGACCTCGAAGAGCCTTATTTTTGCTCTATTCGACCAAATTATCTTGCGTTTAGCCATTGCCTAACCTCTTTGTCAAGGAAATTGTTGTCAATGAACAAGCCTTGTTCAATTTCTTTCTTTGAGACAATGATATCATCAAGCTGTTCCCGAGTTAACTGAATTACTCCCGTTTCGGTCTTAGAATCCAGAATAGTCTTAAGCGCCCTTAAAAAGGAAACATCATTAATTTCTGAGACCCTGTGAATGATGAGTGTTTTTAATTCAATTGCTGTCATGCCAAAAAATTTGTCTTACAAAGATAATGCTTACGAGTAAATTATGTTCGGGGCAGTAAATTTTCAAATTAAAGCTAACGGCAGTCTGTCTAATAACCCTTATCCCACGAAGTTTTCCGATCAATCTGATGCGATTTAAGCGATAGCTGTATCTCTACCGGGGTAAATATTATCCGGGGAAAAAAGGTCTTTTGGGAGCAGGGTTTTGCAAAAACTATGACAGCCTGCCCCGCCTCGGCGGGGAGCCCATTAATTATACCGTCCGTATGGTTAGTTGTTTATTATTTTCTTGTCACATAGTCTTCATATCCACTATGTTCAAAAATCTCCTTTGGATCCATATCTATGAGATCTATGGTCAATGAGGCAGGATTTTTTTCTTTAAAAAGTCTAACAATATTGAATCCAATGTTGTATCCACTCCCAAAAGGTATTTTATCAGATCCAAACATTACTTTGTTAATTCTGTCATGTCCTTTCTCGAAGATTTCGTTTTTTATGAGTCCCCAAATTTCGGCTTCCTGGTCTTTGGTTAAGAAATTTGTCAATGGATTTGATATTGTATTGTACTGTTCTGATGCAAATAGATCTGCTCTACCTTCAAACACGAGGTACTCAATAAGACTGAAGTCTGATGATACCCAATTTCTTGAAATCCAAGTACTATGGTGGTATTCGTGTGCGATGCAATAGGGTAAAAAATCTGTCCAGTTTTGAAAGGTAGGGTCAATTGAAAGAATAATTTTACCGCTTCCAAGAGTGATACCACTTATTGGTAGCTTAATCTTTTCCAGTGTTGGCCGATTCAGCGAGCTTGCAGGCAGGATAATGATTTTTGTGTTTAGTCCAGGAAGTTCTTTTGTAATCTTGGTAAAGGATTCTTGTATAATCGTTAATAAATCAGAGGATTTAAGTAATTCTATTTCGTTCCTCACATAGTCATTTGTCTCATATGGTACTTTAATGGTATTGAAGAGGAAGGCTGCTTCGGCATTGTCAAGAATCTCATCCTGGATAGGTTTATAGATATATTTATTTGAAGCTTTAACAATATCCTTGTGCTGCTTTACAGAGTTTGAAAAATAGTTGTCCATCAGGTTAAAGGTTGTCAGGACTTCTATTTTTTGGTTATTAATGTTGAATACAGTCCTTTCAAAATCAGGAACTTTCTCCTTGCAACCCATTATTACAAGTCCGATCAGGATGAAACTGAGAAATAGATGATATATTTTCATTTTGTCAATAAAAGTACACTTAAGATTGATGCGTTATGGTTAGTTGAAAATAATTTATCTATCATTCAGAATGTCAGCCAATTAACCATGAGCAAAAGTTGAGGATCCGCCAACAGGCGGATACGAACCGAACGAAGTGAGCTCGGCGTAGCCAAATCCCGCCTTGGCGGGGCAAAAAGTGTGACAAGCTTATTGACCCTACCGTCCGTGTTACCTGTAGTTTTATTTTAAAATGTTATTGGTATTTCTATATTTCTAGTTTTGACACCATTGGTGATTTCAGATTCGGTAATCTGAAGATAGGTTTTCAAATCTTTTGCAATTTGACCAATTGTGATTTTATAAATCTTCATGTTTAAAGTTTGAAGATCATTCATGTTTTCAATCTGACTGAATCCTTCTCCTTTATTCGAGAATTCATATCTCCATGAATAACCTTTCCATTTACTTTTGAATGCATTATTTTCTGAATCTACATTTACCGAATCATACTTGTCAAGTTTATAATCCCTGATTATTGGAATATTTCCCATTGGGATAAGAAAAAGATTATTATATGCATTTAATCGGCCGGTTCCTTCGAACTTTATTGTATCACCACACCATTTTATTGTGAGAGATTCAGTTCCGCTACTTATTAGTTCAATTCCAGTTCCACTTTCTATTAAGTTTTTTAATTCATTAAATTCAGCCTCTGTTATACCTAGGTTTGGATGATAACCTAATGGCTTGCCGGTCTTTTCTGCAATCTTTTGTTGTTCCAGAAACCATTCCTGATGCTCTTGTACTCCAATTATAAACTTATTCTGAAGATCTAAGTATCTCGGACTTGCTTTAACACCATCCATAATGTCAGCTTTGGTTGTACCTTTTGGCAGTAAGGCTTTCAGGTCATTTTGAGGATTACCTGTAATTAAATACGTCTGATTAGATTGTGAATGAACTCGATTTAAAAATAGAGTCAATAAAGCAACTAAGTATATTAATCTCATTTGTGAAATAAATTGATTTGCAGAATGTAAATAAAGTAATATTTGAGAAGACTTCCCTAATAGGTAGAGGACTAATTACAGCTAACGGCCCGTCAGTATGGGGAGGTTGTGTCCCCGCCATCGGCGGGGTGGCGCCACTCGTAAAGATTAGTTTAAATCCTTTTTACTTTCTGTGGTTTCCCTCCATCATCCCATATCCAATCAAAATCTGGAATAGGTTTGTCAGTAAATGGTATTATCAATCGCAACCAACTTTTTTCGATATTTTGAAAAACGCCTTTACCAATATATTCAAGCTTTTCTTTTCCACCTTGACTATTTATATAGAAAACTATGCCATTTTCATAAATTACTTTTCGGCCACCTTCGTAATTGCCAACGATTGCATTAACAATGCTTTCAGACAAAGGTTCTGGATTCAATTCATTCTCTAAATAAGGTATTTGCCATTGATATAACAGTTTAAGTTCATTAATGTCAGTGTTACCAGCTAGCATTGAATACAGTTCTAGTTTTGCTCTGCTGAGTGCCTTGATTGATAAAATCTGAATGTCAGGAGTTATCCCTATTCCATCAATAGATTTTTTCGAAACTGGGTTAATCCCTTCAATAGTAGGAATCATAATGTATAAGTCATTATTGATAACAAATAATTCACCTGGATTTCCTTCGCCTTTAGTCTGTTCCCCTACAATAGTTGCTCTTTTATATTGTTGAAGAATATAGGCAAAACCTTCTGCAGCTGATGAGGTTTTATTGCTGACTAATATAAATAATGGTACGTTCTCAGGAATTTTGTTGATTAGATTGTCCTTAATCGTAAATGATTTGATAAGTTTATTATCTTTTCTATATCTATTCTCTGACAATTGAACAGAGTCCTTTAAAAAATAACTTAACATAAAATTCATTGTTTCGCCATATCCTCCACCATTATCTCTAAGGTCCATAATGAGTGCAGAAGAATATCTTAAAAAATTCATTGAACCAACAATACTTAACTTTGCAGGAGATAGTTGTGGAAAATTTAAGAAATAAAAATATCCTATGTTTCCTTCAAATCGTTCTAACTTCCTTAACCTGAAGTTTTCGAATTGCATTCTTTGGAGCCACTCTTCTGTGAAAATTTGCTCATTACTACTTGTTTCATTAATACTATCTGCAATTATCTGTTTTACTCTGTCAGGATCCAATCCTATACTAAAATGTTGGTCTTTTGCTTGTTGCTGGATATCCATTTCAAAAGATTCTAAGAAAGAGATTGTTTTATTTAGAGTGTCATACCCTCCATTCCTTAGTCTCTCATGAATGTAATGATCAATTAATTTGGCCCGTTCAGGATAAATGTAGTTTTCATTTATTAAGGAAACTGTTTTCTCAATGATTACTGTCTTCTCCTTAATTGAAATGTTCCTGTTTTTCTGTGCACTGGCAATTCCTATGTTCAGGATCAAAATGATAATGGCAATGTTATGTGTTTTTAGTATTTTCATTATTGAAAATATTATATTGAATACTTATACCTTTTTTGAAAGGATATAATAATAAATAAGAAAAGCGGCCGAAATAAAAAAAAGGAAAATTGCCACTGCCAGATAACCTGATTGATTATTGAATAAATTACCGAAAAGATATATAATTAAAAGTGCCACTGCCGAACATAGAGTGAATAAGAACCATTTTAAAGGCTGAAGTCTAGAAATTGCATTACTTTCTTTAAATATTCTAATTATTGTGTCTTCTGAAACGCCTTTTTCAATCATCTTTAATTTGAGCTGGTGTTCAGCTCTGTTTTTAAGGACAGATATTAAGGTATTTATAAGGAAAAATATAATTAGCAGAGGGATCCCAATTTCAAAGTATTTATCGGGGATAATTCTTGGTTTTTCTGTATCATAGTTAAAAGCAGTTGTTCCCATTTTGTCCTGTGCAAAACACATGACATTAGTTAATAGAGCACAAGTTGTAAATATTATTTTCACTTTCATAATGTTTAATTTATAGTTAAAAGTTAAGAATTTTGATTCCTTTGGAATTTGACAGATGAAGCTTTAGAAAGTTGCAGTACGTTTGAAAATAATGTTTATGCTCAGCTGCAACTTTTCTAAAAACTGTTTGTCTAATTCTTAACTTTCTAATTGCCATTTTAATTATGCAGAAAGGACTTAATGAAAGAGATTTAGTAAGTGAAGTGCTTTCTGGCAATAGAAAGGTCTTTGTTAGACTCATAAAACAGTATGAAGGATTGGTTTTGCATATTGTAACACCATTGATTGGAATAAATGAAGACCGAGAAGATATTTGTCAGGACGTTTTTATTAAAGTCTATGAAAAACTGAGAACGTTTCAGTTTAATTCAAAATTATCTACCTGGATTGGCAATATTGCATATAACACCAGTATTAATTATTTACAAAAGAAGAAGAATATTTTATTGGGAAATATAACATCTCAAGAAAATGAGCTTTACCCCCTTGAGAGCGAGAATATTGAGATGGATAATCCCGAGAAAATGTTTATCAGGCATGAAGATATGGAACAACTCAATAAATCAATTAACATGCTTACAGAATTACAAAAAATTATCTTACTACTTTTTTATCAAGATGAAATGAGTTTGGATGAAATCGGTATAGTAATGGGAATGCCGCTCAATACAGTTAAGAGTCATTTGTTCAGGGCAAAGAAATCGTTGAAGGAAATAATGAATAAAATTGGAACAATATGAAAAATAGAAAGATATATCTCATTCACGAAGCTATAAAGATGTATTATAAGACTGAGCCACTAAATATAGATTTAGCGAGTACTGTTGCAGACAAAGTATTTGTAGAACATAAAATAGTAACAAATTTGTTAGATAAATCCATATTTACTTCCCTGGCAGTTTTAATTGTCGCTGGCTTGGTTTGCAGCTTTTATTTTGTTAAACAATTTTCAATATGGTATATTTTCTTGATAATAATTCCAATTTGCTGCTTCATTGGACTGTCGGTCAAAGAGTATGCGGTTATATCAAAAAAAATACTTTCGCTTAAATGATTTGTCCTTTGCTTGCTTTTTATTGTCGGGTTGTTGGCAGTCCCGTATTAGGTTGCCGATAACGGCCCGGCAATATGGAGGGCCGAGCGTTAAGAAATTGCCCAGTGGAGGGCCGAGCGTCAATAAAACACCCTGTGGGTGTTTTTAGTGAGGAGCCAGATTGCCGCGATGGCAGCGAAGGAGCCGGCCTGCTTCGTCTTGCGTAGCTTTAGCGAAGCAAGGCCTCGATGGGGAGTTACCCGATCCTGCCCTGACCGAGCTTTGCGAGCGTCAGGAGCCGCATCCGGGCATCCCGAGTACTCGGGATAGTACTTTAGCCGAGAAGTTGTCACGGTGCAGGATTATAATTGCGGACAGATGCGCGCACCCTGAGCCCCTCTTTGCGGGATAACCTCCGCGAAGGGCGGGTGCAACGGCATTATGAATTTGTCTAGGGTGCAGGAGCAAAAGTTGAGGATCCGCCAACAGGCGGATACGAACCGAACGAAGTGAGCTCGGCGTAGCCAAATCCAGCCTTGGCGGGGCAAAAACCACACAAGCCCATTAATTATACCGTCCGTGTTAGGTGGTCGTAGCAGTTTTTAAGTTTATAGCCAATCTTTTATTTAATATCGTTCTCATTTAAGAAAGTCATCAACTCAAGATTAAATTGGTCAGGATTTTCGAGATTTAGCATATGATTTGAATTGCGTAATAGTACTTTCTTACTATTTGGTATATAGGTATCCTCAAAAGAAACTAGTTCCTTAATTGCCTCATGCACTAAATCCCCTGTAATAATTAGGGTGGGCGTTTTTAACCTACCTAATAATTCAGGTGTCCCGTCAGGATTGCTTTTCTGTGGATCTCTGTTCTGCCAATGCCATCCTGAATAATCATTAATCATTGCCTTAATCAATTCGCTTGATAAAGGATTTTCAGCTGCAGATTTAATTGGATTAATTGTCAACCAGGCTGCTCTAGCTTTTTCAATGCCCTCTTTTTGAAAAATATTATACACGTAGGAAAATCCACTGAAATAGTCCCGAAGATTTCTGGGATTCATAATCAGGGTATCTGATGTTGTTGCAGCACCCCCCTCTGCCAAAACTAGAACCAATACTTTCTCAGGATGGTCTAATGTATAAAATAACGCAGGGGCTCCTCCCATTGAATGACCTACTACCACTGCCTTCTCGATTTTAAGATAATCAAGTAAAGAAGCCAGGTCTTCAGCATAGCTATAAGGTATTGTATCTGGCATAGATGATTGTCCATGTCCACGAGCATCATATGTGATAACCTTGTATTTTTTTGAAAAATACTTAACCTGTGGATCCCAATTTCTATGATCACATGTAAAGCCATGTAGGAATACAATTGGCGCACCTTTACCAGTAAATTCATAATATAAAGAAGCTCCGTTGACATTAGCATGTCCAGTAGTTGCTGTCTGGGTGCATTGGGTTAAGACCATTATTACCAGACAAATAAAACTGATTGAAAGAAAAATTTGCTTTTTCATTGTGATGGGTTTAGTTTTTTATAATAGGTACAGAAATATACATAAACCGTTAGGTGGCGTAGTATTATTTGTCTCGGTTGGTGAAAGTCAAGGTTTAATAGAAATCAGAAGTTATCTGTCAGGGTGAATTGTCATGGGATTACTACTTGTTCTCAAGCGGGCGAGCTATGCCACCTAACGGCACGGCGGTATAATTTCGTAAGCGTTACTCGACGAAGCATCCGGGGGGTCCTGATTCTTTAGCCGATAAGCTGTCACGGTGCAAGGACTCCTTCGCTAAAGCTACGGAGTCCAAAGGCCCACCTTCGCTACCTCCTTCGCTAAAGCTATGGAGGTCAAAGAAAGCTTCGGTGGGTAAAAAGGGTACGGCGCACTTTTTGCCGTGATGGTACAAATTTTATTGAGCATTACGCGTGTCGTGCCGAAGGCCCTGACCGACCAAAGGGAGCGTCATGGGGTACATAGTTGATCGAAGCCAGAAAACTGTCAAGGTATACAGGATTTTAATTGCGGGCAGATGCGCGCTTTGCCCAACGTAGCGGAGCGAAGTTGGGTGTCCGGGTGCAAGAACCATTACAAATTTGTCTTGGGTGCAGGAGCTAAAGCTGAGGATCCGCCAACAGGCGGATACGAACCGAACGAAGTGAGCTCGGCGTAGCCGAATCCCGCCTTGGCGGGGCAAAAAGTGTGACAAACAACTTACCCATATTGTCCGTGTTATAGCCAGTGCTCTTTTATTCAGGTATTTCGAAAGATTTGAAATTAAAGTATCTTGATTAAAAGCATAATTCAATTTTTGGTCCAATATTAATTACTCTTACCTTAAGTTTATCTGAGAAATCAAATTGATTTGGTGAACCACCTGGTACTGATTGAGGATAAACATTATACGGGTAAGAAGCCATTTGATATTGAATATTAATTCCAAAGTTTATAGTTTTCGATATTTTATATGAAGCTGACAAAGATGAACCGCAAATGAAACTTTTAAGGTTAGGCCTTGGTCCGACATGTTCAAATTCAATAGGAGGATTAACATTAGTATAAAGTAGAATGAACTTGTAATAGGGATACTGTGAAATACCAAACCCACCAAAAAGGTTAAAGTTTATCTCAATCATATTAATAGAATAATAATAACCTAAACCAGTTGTAAAATAGTAATACTTGTATTTCCCTTCCTCAGCCTTAATTTCTTTATTTGAATTTGACAAAGTCAGATAATCCGACATTTCTTGGGTTGCCACTGGATTTGAATAGGATCCAAACATGAGAATGAATTTAAGAAACGAATTGATTTTATAATCTGCATTCAGGTGATATTCAAATCCTGTTTTAGCAAAGCCACTTTTGGCTTTTGAAAATCCTACAATCCAAGAACCAGTCCAAATTGCTGAGTTATTACCGTTTTGTTTGGAATATGAAAACACTGGTAATGACGGCCCAGAAGTAAATGAGAGAGAGATTTTATTTTTCTTTTCTGTTTGACCAATGCAAATAGATGTAAATGTCCCAATTAGGAACAGAATGACGAATATGGAAACCTTTCTCATAATTGCTTGATTTATAAAGAAGTTAGGCAAAGGATCAAATCGCATCGTCTTTAAGTCAATTAAACGAATATAAGAAGCTTATTAAATAATACTTAGTTTATGTTTTTACTTAATTATCATTTTTAGCAGTTAATAATAATGTAATAAATCCTCCAGATGTCATGTTAAAGTATGCTGTATATCCATTGGGAAAGTACCCATCAATATTCCCTGATGTCTTTTGCCATGTAACAGTAGTTGAGTTTGGACATGAAACCCGGATAAAAACACCACCAGTGGTAACATGATTGACTGTATTTAGATTTATATAATAAACCCCTCCATGATCATATGATCCTTCTAAACAGACATTTGTGGTGATATTTAATGAAATTTGCTGTGTTCTAGGAGTACTAGAACATGTTGATGTCATTATTAGTTGAAGTACAGCTGTTCCACTATGAGTGGGTGCAAGAGTAACATTATTCCGATATGGTGAGGAAGAAATATAGATGTTCTGGTAACCAGAAGTGATTGACCAAGAATAATTTACTGTTGCATTATTGAGGACACTATAGCTTACTGGGTTTGTTCCTACTATATTAGTTGAGACTGAAATATACCCTACGTATGTCCAGAATTGACGTGTAATGTTGGCCCGATTATACTGGCCCGACAAATGATACCATGAACTGTCAATTTTATGTTCTACTAAAGGTCCATTATAACTATATTTGGAAATATATCTGATTTGCCCCCCCAGGTATAGTTTCTTTCACAGCTGAATGATCGTTATTTACATCAAAAACATAATAAACTAATTTATTTCCGGGGTCGATACTCTCATCAAGTGAAACCGGGAAAAGATTGATCTGATTTCTGTTATGTCCCTGTATGAATTTCATATAGTTAAGATACAAAACCTTCAGTTTTTATAAGTATCACCAGCTCCTGAGTTATGAACAAACAGGATAGGTTTTTAGACAGTCTGACGGCCCGGCGGTTTAATTAGTTGCCGTCCGCGTCGCGGTGCCGTGTTTTTTGCCAGTCCCGGTAGGTGGACGATAAGTTTTGGGTCACGATAAATTGTCTAGACGGTACCAAGTCCCGATAGATGGACGCGAATTGTCTGTGTCACGATGAAATAGTCTAGATGGCGAGCAAAAAACAAGGCACCAGCGCGTCGGCCGGCAGCCCTATTGACTTTGTCTCGGCAGCAGGATCAGTCCGGGTGCCACAAAATTTAATAAGTGAGTTGATGTTTACTCGCATAGACTTTTGGAGCTGATTACGAAGTTGTCCGGGCTGCCGAAGGCAATTAATTAAACCGTCCGTGTTAGGTGGGCGTAGCAATTTTCTAATAATCATAATGAAATAGTCATCTATGGTTTTAGGCAAAGAAAGAATTTGTGTTTTCCTAATTGTCTATTAATAAGTGTAAGGGGAGGTAATATAGATATGTACTCACTTGACTCACTGCTGAGTAGAATATAAATATTAATCAATACTATCCCAAATTCTTGAAAAAATAAATTTGACTTTGGCTTAAATAGGGTGTAATTTCGATAACTATAAGAAAGAACAGGAATCACTTATAAGAAACCTTTGATTCTCATTTTCATAACTTAAACCAAAACTAAAATGAAAAAGACCATTTACATTTTTTCAATTGCAGTTATATTAATTACTGCTTGCCAACCTAAAGCCAAAATTGTACCTGTCGATACTGAAGCTGCAAAAACTGCTATTTCTGCTTTATTTGATAAGTATAACTCAGCCTTTAAAGCAAAGGATACAAATACTCTCTTAGCTGCATTAACTGATGATGTTTTGGCTTGTGGAACTGATCCATCAGAATTTTGGGATAAGAAACAAATATCAGATGGGTGGAAACAAGCCTTTGCTGATACTACTCTTAAAATTACTTATTCAATTGACAAAAGAGAAATACGAGTTACAGTAGATGGCAATTCAGCACTTGTCGTGGAACAATATGTAATGTCAGTAATGAGCCCAAAAATTCCTTTTCGTTCTATTTACCATGCAGTAAAAACTGGTGAAAATTGGAAGCTGGATTTTATAAGTTGGAATTTTATTCCTAAAAATGAGGATATAGCAAAACTAAATAAAGCATTAGAGTAATATTTGCTCTTATTTGAATTTATTCATCAAAGTTTTTGTAACAGTATAGAAATAGTTAGCAGTCACTTATCGCGCTTTTCCAAATAGTCACTGATTGGCTTTTTATATGTGAAGAATTAGTCATGGGTTAGAGTAAACATGTTTATAAGCCGTTAGGTGGCGTAGCTTTTTTAAGTCCTGGTAAATGAGTAGGAATTGTCATGTCATGAAGAAGTTGTCCAGATGATTAAGTCCCGGTAAGTGGATGAAGTTTGCTTGTCAAGATAAAATTGGCAGATGACTTAGTCCCGGTAGATGGACGAAAGTTTTGTGTCATGATAAATTCTTCAAAGTAGACAGCCTGTGGTTTCGTGAGCTATGCCACCTAACGGCCCGGCGGTTTAATTAGGTGCCGTCCGTGTCGCGGTGCCGTGTTTTTTGCCAGTCCTGGTAGATGGACGAGTGGTTTGGTGTCACGGTGAAGTTGTCTAAAAGGTACCAAGTCCCGATAGACGGACGTGAGTTTCGTGTCACGATGAAATAGTCTAGATGGCGAGCAAAAAACAAGGCACCAGAGCGTCGGCCCGCAGCCCATATAGACTTTGTCCCGATGAGCATGAAATTGTCGTGGTACAGAGAAGTCTATAAATGGCTAAAATTTTCTCGCATAGACTTTGGGGGCTGATTACAAATTTGTCCGGGCTGCGGAAGGCACTTAATTAAACCGTCCGAGTTATGTGTAGGGTTAATTTCAAAATTGTCTCGAAGCCAACCACGTTCGCTAAAACAAATTTGTTCATAAATTTTTTTGCCTGTTCATGAACGTATTACTTTTAATTTCTTTCCGGAAGAGTATATTATTGTTTTGTACAAACTATGATTCCGGGTATCATAGTATAACCATTCACCGTCACGTTCACCATTTTTATACGAACCTTTGAGCCAGAGCTGGTTTAGATAATATTCTTCAAGTGGTCCATGAAGAATATTATTTTTATAAGTTTCGAGCGCAGCCTCTTTTCCATTTTTTGATAGGAAAATCCAAGGTCCATATCTTAGGCAGCACTCACTACGATATCCTGCAGAATGAAATTTATTATTCTTAAATAAATAGATAACGAGGTAAAGAGAATCTGGTTGTTGAGGGATTAGTTCTAATAACCCACTAAAAGAAGATAAAAATTCAGGATATTTGGAAGGTTCATACAACATAATTCTGGTAATTCTATTATTAAGGTAATACTTGAAAGGTCCAGTTTTTTCTTTGAAATTATCTGATTTGTAACCTCCACTCATATAGATTTCACCATTCTTCCAATAATCAAAGACCTTGATTATATCAGAATCGTGTCTAACAACACGATAAAAGGTATATTTTTTTGGAGTAGCCTCCTTAAATAACAATGTATAATACAATGTGTCAACTTTTTGGCAGTTTGAGATTTCTGTCCAAATCAGCAGAAAGAAGATCGCAATAAAAAGCTTTTTCATCTATACTGAGTATGTTATTATTAATAGATATTATAATTGTGGTATGTAAATTAGTTTTTTAGTTTATCTAACGTGCAGTTATTTAATACCTTACACATAACGGTTCGGCGGTAAGTGCCGTGCGACTAAATGGCGATTGGCCTGCTGGTAAATGATCACTCTGTAAAATAATAAAAACATTCGCTTATTCAAATGCCAGCATGGCATTTACCGACCTGTTAGGGTGGCGTTGTGAGCGTTGGCAAAGGTTGGGAGGCACTTGCAGATCGCATCCATGGACCGGTTTTGTAAATTATAAAACAAAACCGCGGAATGCTATATGCAAGTGCCGGGAGCGCTGGGCGAGGGAATCCCTTTCTTTAATTCTGTCAGCCCGATAAAATTCGAAATTGCTCAGACCTCATTAATAATCAAATATTTAATCAGACAATGCACCCTAACTCGCTTATATGACGCCAAAAGGTATTCATAATTTCTGTGAATAGGAGTTATTGTTCACTTTTTTGTTTTTTATTTTCAAAGAGATCATTTCTTACAGAGATCAAACGGACTCCCGATTTTCTGAATGCCCTTCGTCGTTACGTGAGTATGTTTCTTTGCCGGCTTGCTTCTCCTTTGACCGGGTTCCTGACTCCGTAAAGACTTTATCCGGACTTCCTGAACTTTATGCCTGTCCCCGGATATAGCCCCTCAGCAATGCTCTCCGATCATGGCAAAGCCCCGTCAGCCACAGCGATTTTAACATAAGGTCATTTTAGTACAGGGCATTTTACGGACTGACTGCCTGTAAATCAGATTAAAGTTAGATAAATCTGTGGAATTACTGTTTGTAATGCACTTCTTCTCTCTCATGCCCTGATTAATAACCCCCCACTTAAGTGAAGTTCATAATTTAAGAAGACTGATTGACAGGAACCTGCCGGATATAGTATTTGTACGGTCCGGGGAGCCGGAATGCAGCTCCCTGGCTGGTTTTGTACTTTTGCCAGGTTCTTCCTTCAGATAACAAGACTGTACAAATTCTCCAGTTTATGTACCTTCTGAAGATAGTTTATGATATTCGTACTTTTGTTTCCTGATCTGCAATAGAAGACAACTGCAGCTTTATCGGAAAAAAGCCTTATTTTCCGGGAGACATCAAAATAAGGCATCGGCCAGGTTTTAAATCCGATATCAGCTTTATCGTCCTTTTCCCTGAGATCGATAACAAGGATGTCAGGATTTTCCGAGAGCAATTTTTTAAGTTTTCCCGCTGTGATTTCTTTAACTGACTTGCTGTCACACAGACTTCTGTCTTCATATTCACCCAGTTCGGTGACCTTCGGTAAATCCGGATTTCTTTCAAATGAAGAAACCCAGGCATTGAAATTCAAAGTATCAATCATAAAGATTTTACCTGACAGTACTCCATCGAGCCCGATAATGATTTTCAATACTTCCGTGGCCTGCAGTGACCCTATAATACCCGGGATTGACCCGATTACTCCAAATTCTTCACACGTTGGAACTTCCAGAGGATGAGGCGGGTCAGGATAAAGACATCTTAATGTAGGGCCATTCATGTAATTCAGCACCATCACCTGACCGGAAAACTTATGGATTGCACCGTATACCAGTGGCTTGTTCAGAATAACGCAGGCATCATTTATCAGATAACGTGTGGAGAAGTTATCGGTGCAGTCAACAACAATATCATAGAGCGAAATAATGTTCAGGGCAATTCCTTTGTCAAGCCTTATAAAATGCACTTTAATATTCACTTCAGGATTAAGTAACTCAAGTCTTTCTTTCGCCGCCACCGGCTTGGGCTTTCCTATATCCTTTAAAGAATAAAGCACCTGGCGGTTTAAGTTTGTCTCATCCACCCAGTCATTATCCACGATCCCAAGCGTCCCGACACCTGCTGCCGTAAGATATTGAAGCACGGGACACCCCAGGGCACCGGCACCTATGACCAGGACGGATGATCCCTTTATTCTTTTCTGGCCTTCCTTTCCTATCTCAGCGAGACGGATCTGTCTGCTGTACCTGATTATCTCCTCTTTGGTTAAGACGGTGTTGCAAGGCATATCGTAAGTTTCTTTCAGGATTTGTAATTTACTTCTGATTACAATGACTTAGTTTAACCGCGTCAGATAAAACCTCATTCATCGATCCTGTCCTGTACCCTGTAAGATCAATTGTAATGTAATTGAATCCGGATCTTTGACATATTTCTGTCAGTTTTTCTCTTTTCCTCCACGCTTTATCCATTTCAGAAGAAATGAATTCAAGCCTTGCAAGGTTCTCATGACTCCTGATCCTGAATTGAGTAAACCCGAGTTTTCTGAACTCTAATTCAGTCATCGCAAGTCTTTCCAGTTTTGCATTTGTTATCTTTTCGCCATATGGAATACGTGAAGCAAGGCATGCGTAAGATTGTTTGGTCGCAGTTGGCAGATTCAATTCCTTTGAGAGGTGACGGATATCGTTTTTTGTAAAACCAGACTCTGCCAGCGGAGAAATGACGCCTTTCTCGTGTTTGGCCTTCATCCCGGGACGAAAGTCGTTCAGATCGTCAGCGTTACTCCCGTCAAAAACAGCATCATATCCTTCTTTTGTGGCAATATATTTTATTTTGCCAAAGAGCTCACTCTTGCAGAAATAACATCTGTCGGGCGGATTATCAGAATATCCCGGGATATCTATCTCCTCTGAAACAATTATCTTATGCTTTATATCCAGCATTGATGCCAGGGTTTTTGCCTCCTCAAGTTCATAAAAAGGATAGGTACTTGATGTCGCAGTAACCAGTAACAACCTTTCTCCATAAACATCCCTGGCAATCCGTGCGAGGAATGTACTGTCCACTCCTCCTGAAAATGCTATCACGGCAGATTTATATCTTTCAAGAATTCCATTAAGATGAATCTGTTTTTGTTCCATATCTGATGAAAATATATTATTATGCTAATCACGAAAAGAAATTATGCACACCAGGTTCAGAGTTATTTGACTACAACGTCTATCGATATAGTGAACATAAATTGATACAAATTTAATTTTATTTTTATCAATACCTATGATTGCATTATTAATATACCTGGTTTGACCCACGGCCTCACCCCCTCAATCCCCCACCACAATTCCTCCCCTGCAGGCTGGCTCCTTCGCTAAAATCAGCCACTGGCTGATTTCTTAACGCTCGGCCCCCTCTCCCGGGAGAGAGGGGGAAGCCCCTCCCTCTTGGGGGAGGGGTTTGGGGAGAGGCCGTGCACGGGCTCAGTGTAACTCTGTGAAAGTTCTTAAATTCCCCGCTAAAAAAGACCGATTACTAAGCAGGTGAGGGTTTCTTTAAAAACTCCAGCCGTTTTTGTACCTTTTCAATATACTCGGGCGGGAACTTCATTTTGGAGTTTTTCTGTGTATTCAGGAATCGCTGGTAGTAAAAAATTGCCCTCTCTTTATTGTTAAGCTTTTCATCATAGAGGTTAGCAAGGACCATGTTGATATTAGGATCGGCATTTATGGCATATGCCTTAAGGTAATTTGCAATTGCATCCTTATAGTCACCGTTATCTTTTTGAGATTCAGCACATAGATCATATGTATATCCCAGTTGTGTCTGTACCGGCATGAGTATCTTAAGAACCTTTTTATAGTAATATATACTGTTCTTCAGGTCTTTAATTTTATAGTAACATTGTCCCAGGTAGCTGCAGGTCTCATAGTCAGCGGAATCGACCTTATATGCCATCAGAAGATAGTCAATCGCTTCCCGTGGCTGAAAATTGAACGAATATCCTATGCCTATCCTTTTAAGGTATAATTTTGAGGAGTCACCCGATGCAAGGATCACCATGTAATCGTCCAGTGCTCTTTTTGTATAGTTTTTTGAAAAATTGAGCTGCGCCCGCCCGACATACAGGTCCATATCGGTTGAATCAATCTCAATCCCCCTGGTGAGCAGCTGAATTGCGGTATCAGGATCCATTGCCGATGCGTAAAGAAAGGAGAGGTTCTTAATGGCCGTCAGGTTCTTATTGTTAATTGACAATGATTTGTTATACAGGTCTGTGGCATATGCATAATCTCCTTTCTTTAAATTTGCAAATGCCATTTTATCAAGATAAACGCTGTTGGCGGAGTCCCGGGTCAGGAACCGTTGATAGATCCTGATTGCATCATCAAATCTGTTCGATTGCATATAGATGCTTGATAAATAATAGGAATACATCCACTTCATGGAATCCAGTGCGCAGAGGTTGGCCAGCAGGGGTTCAGCCATTTTAATTTTACCATTTCCGTAATATTCTTTTGCCAGTGAAAAGGTATAGTTCTTATTATCAGGTCTGAGAGCGGCAGCCCGGCGATAACAATCGAATGCCCTGCCCTCATCGGCCAGGTTTTGAAAAGCAATGCCCATTTTATAGTGGATTTCCGGGTTCAGGCTGTCATAAGTCATTATGAGCCTGCATGTATCAATCACTTTCTCGTAGTCTCCACGAAGCAGCATCAGATCAATTCCAGGACTTACCGGAGTATCCTGTGCAGCGAGATGATTTACCAGGCAGAAAAAAATGACAGTTAAAGGTTTATATTTCATGGCTATGTTTGAATAAGATACTCAAATATATAAATAATTGTGATATAAGTTGCCTGACTTCAGCCTCCGAGCTGGGGAGGAACAGAGCTGCCCTGAAATCCTTTCACCACTAGAGTTCACGGAGTTTCACAGAGTAAAACACGGAGTTTTAAAACAGTGCAACTCCGTCTTTACTCCGTTTTAACTCAGTGGTTAAATACCTGTTGCTAAATATAATTCTTAGTCTAGAACTGATTCTTAGGTTGATGGTCTTGAAAAGCGAAGCACGCCAGGCAAAATTTTGAAGGAATTCTTAAAAACGCAAGAAATATATACAATTATCATAAAAATAATACTATATTAGTATAATTATATAAAAAACGTATATTTACACCATTATTATTTTCTAATTGGGCGGTTTCACAAATAACAAAAAGTTTTCAGCCATCCTTGAAACATCCAGGGTGTTGTTCTGGAAATATGGATACCGAAGGGTAACAATAGACGAAATATGCCGTGAAGCAAAAGTCAGTAAGATGACATTCTATCGCTTTTTCCAAAATAAACTTGAACTTGCGCGTGCGGTCTTTGACCGTGTGGCAGATGAAGGACTGCAGAAATTCAGGGAGATATTAAAGGAAGAATCTTCTCCATCAGAGAAAATGAAGAAGATCATCCAACTTAAGCTTGAAGGAACCAATAATATAAGTAATGAATTTTTAAACGACTTCTATAATAATCCTGAACTGGGTCTTACAAATTATATTGAGGAAAGAACGAAAGCTTTATGGAGTGAAACAATTGAGCTTTTCAGAAGAGGCCAGGTCGACGGGTGGGTCAGGAAAGATATGAAAGTGGAATTCATGTTTTTGTTCATGCAAAAAGCTGCATCAGTTTTAACAGATAAGGAGACGTTAAAATTATACAACTCCCCGCAGGATCTTATAATGGAATTAGCAAACATGTTTGTATATGGAATTTCACCTGCAAAATAAATAAATGCTAAAAATCACTTATATAGTAACCGTATATCTGTTTCTGGTTCCTTCGAACGCTTGTCCTGCACAGGACAGCCTTGATTTCCGTGGTCAGCTCTCTTTATGGCTGAATTATAACCATGGTAACGACCTGCCGGTTCATCTCGGGGGAAGGTACATTCCCCAGCTGAATTATGTCAGTTCACTTAAAAATGACAATAAGATCGATTTTGAAGCATCAGTCAATATTAATGGAAGCACGGGTCTCCATCCATTCGATTCGGCAAGATTTAACGGACAGTTAAAGCCCTACAGGCTATGGGCCAGGTATTCAACTAAACAACTGGAGATCCGCGCCGGATTACAGAAGATCAACTTTGGATCCGCATCACTGCTGAGGCCTCTCATGTGGTTCGATCAGGTCGACCCCCGCGATCCCTTAAAGCTGACTGATGGTGTCTGGGGCGTTCTGGGAAGGTATTACTTCCTTAACAATGCCAATATATGGTTGTGGGGCCTCTAGGGAAACAAGGATCCAAGGGGATGGGAGCCTGCCGGAACAAACAATCATTACCCGGAAGCCGGAGGAAGGATCCAGTTGCCTGTACCAAAAGGTGAAGCCGCAATTACATATCATCACCGGATTGCTGATACCAGGAATTTGGGTAGCCTGGTCCCGTATTACCCGGAGGTCCCTGAGAACAGGATCGGATTCGATATTAAACTCGACCTGGCAGTCGGCTTCTGGATTGAAGGTTCCTGGACACACAAAAATAAGGATCTTGGCATATTTACAAACCAGGAGATACTTAACGCCGGCATAGACTACACTTTTGGCATCGGCAACGGATTATATGTCATATTTGAGCAACTTGTTGCCGCAAATGATGAAAAAGCTTTCAACTTTGATTACAAATCCTCCTTTTCCCTTCTCTCATTGTCTTATCCGGTTGGTTTATTTGATAATCTGAGCGGAATAGTCTATTATGACTGGAAAAACAATAAAAGCTATAACTTTCTGAACTGGCAGAAACAATTCAATAATATTACATTTTATCTCATGGGATACTGGAATCCGGTACAATACAATATCCCGGCCCAGGGCAGCGGAGAGAACCTTTTTGCGGGAAAAGGGTTACAGGTTATGTTTGTTTTGAATCACTAAAATATATTCAGATGGAAAATTCTTCAATAGTAGAAATTGAAAAACTCGTTAAACGCTTCCCGGTCGGAAAAACCGAATTTACAGCGCTTAAAGATATTAATGTCAGTTTCGGAACCGGTGAATTTGCAGGTCTGGTAGGACCCAGCGGATCGGGAAAAACAACATTGCTCAATATAATAGGCTCTCTCGATACGCCTTCACAGGGAGAAGTGACAGTGCTGGGCAAATCAATCTCATCCCTGAGTCACAAGGAATCTGCAATGCTCCGGAACCATCATATCGGATTTATATTCCAGACATATAATCTTTTACCTGTTTACACTGTATACGAGAATGTGGAATTTGCCCTGTTACTGCAAAAGATGTCAGGCTCCGAAAGAAAAAAAGCTGTAATGGATGCCCTGGAATGGGTCGGGCTTACCGATAAGGTAAATTCAAGGCCTTCAATGCTTTCAGGTGGTGAATGTCAGCGTGTTGCCATTGCCCGGTCGATGGTAAAGAGGCCTGAGATCGTCCTTGCTGATGAACCGACTGCAAATCTTGACTCCGCGAACTCCCATCATATTCTTCAGACCATGAAAAATCTGAACAGGGAGCTTAAGACAACATTCCTGTTTGCCACTCACGATGAAAAGGTAATGAAGTATCTCAACCGTATCATCTCGCTTGAGGATGGTAAAATTGTTAAGGATATGCTTTTAACGGATTCAAAAAACTAAGAGACATGTTAGCATTAAAATTGGCATTTAAAAACCTTATGGGTGCAGGTCTGAGAACCTGGCTTAATGTTTCGGTCCTCTCTTTTGCATTTGTCATAATAATATTTTATAACGGACTGATCGACGGCTGGAACAGGCAAAGCCGCCTTGATACCAGCGAATGGGAAACAGGAACCGGCCAGTTCTGGCATCCCGAGTATGACCGTTACGATGCCTTTACCATCAGAGATGCCCACCAGCCAATGTCTCAGGAAATTCTGCAGGAGGTAAGAAATAAAAACCTTGTACCGGTTCTGATTTCTCAGGCAACTGCTTTTCCGCAGGGACGGATGCAGCCGGTTATTCTTAAGGGTATTGATCACGAACAGACTGTTCTTAAAATACCGACCGATAAACTTTTGCCTTCAGATGATGTTGATTACGCTATCATCGGAAAGAGAATGGCCGAATCTGCAAAACTTGATGTCGGCGACAAACTGCTCATAAGGTGGCGTGATAAGAACGGCACTTTTGATGCCCGCGAAATTCAGATCGCTTCAATTTTCAAATGTGATGTCCCGACAGTTGATAAAGGCCAGATCTACCTTCGGCTGGAAGTCCTTCAGAAAATGATGGGAATGGAAAATGAAGCTACCCTGCTGGTGGCTGGAAAGGAATTTCAAGAGAAGAACCTGGCGGGTTGGGACTTTAAGGATCAGGGCTTTTTACTGGCCGATATGGATAAGATCATCCAGGCTAAGAAAGCGGGGGGATCCATTATGGAAGGTCTTTTACTGATCATAGCCCTGATCGCTATTTTTGATACTCAGGTTCTGTCTATATTCCGGCGCCAGAAGGAGATAGGGACCTATATTGCACTGGGTATGACCAGGCCACAGGTAGTAGGTATCTTTACTGTCGAAGGCGGCGCCCACAGTATTCTGGCAACCCTGCTCGGAGCAGCATATGGCATACCCTTGTTCTGGTTGCTTGGCAGGGCAGGCATACCCATGAAAGCAGCTACGGCAACTGATCTTCCGGTTGCAGAAAAGATCTTTCCATATTATAGTATCGGGTTGATAATAATAACGATTATTCTTGTGGTTATATCATCAACAATAGTCAGTTACCTGCCAGCCCGTAAAATTTCAAAGATGAAACCGACAGATGCATTAAAAGGGAAATTACTATGATTAAATTTTTATTCAAAGGGATCATCAGGGATAAGAGCCGGAGTTTGTTGCCGGTAATTGTGGTAGCTCTGGGAGTCTTTCTGACAGTTTTTATGAGCGGTTTTCTGAAAGGCATTTTTGGCGAAATTACTGACCTGAACGCAAAATTTACAACCGGTCATGTTAAGATACTAACCCGTGCCTATGCTGAAAACGCAGATCAGCAGCCCAACGACCTGGCATTGTTGAATGTCAGTGAGCTTATAAGTCAGCTTCGTTCCGATTACCCCGATATTGAATGGGTGGAACGTATCCTGACGGGAGGACTGCTTGATGTCCCGGATTCAGTGGGTGAAACAAGGGGACAGGGGCAGGCCATCGGAACTGCCATCGACCTGTTAACTCCGGGTTCCCTCGAAGTGGAGAGAATGAACATAAGGAAATCAATTGTAAAAGGCTCATTACCCGTAAAAAGCGGGGAAGCCCTTATTAGCGATAACTTCGCTGACAGGTTTGGGGTATCTCCCGGGGATAAAATAACCCTGTTCGGGTCGACGATGAACGGAAGCATGATGTTCCAGTCATTTGTTGTCAGTGGCACACTAAGTTTCGGAAATAGTGCCCTCGACCGGGGTGCAATCTTTATGGACATACGTGATGCACAGGTTGCACTCGACATGAATGATGCTGCAAGTGAAATACTTGGATACTTCAGGGACGGAATTTACGATGACGTCGAAGCTCAGCAACTTGAAGCTTCATTCAATTCAAAATACAGCAATGAAAAAGACGAATTCTCGCCCGTCATGTCCAGACTTATCGAACAGGAAGGCCTGGGAGATTACCTGAAGCTGGCAGACAGTTCCAGTGCCATGATGAGCATCATTTTTGTAATTGCCATGTCAATAGTATTATGGAACACCGGTTTGCTGGGCGGATTGCGAAGATATAGTGAATTTGGAGTTCGCCTGGCACTGGGTGAGGAAAAGAAACATATCTATATAACAACAATCTACGAAGCATTGCTTATCGGGATTATAGGTTCAGTTATCGGAACAGCATTGGGACTTGGGGCCGCTTATTACATGCAGACATATGGCCTTGACATGTCGGCCGTAACCAAAAATGTCGGGATGATGATCCCTACGGTATACAGAGCTGAAGTAACCCCGTCATTGTTCTATACAGGCTTCATCCCCGGGTTGTTTGCAACGGTTCTGGGAAGCGCTCTTGCCGGCTTTGCAATATATAAAAGAAGAACTTCACAATTGTTCCATGAACTGGAAGTGTAGGATTATTTAATTTGTCCTCGGTAAATCACCCCCAACCCTCTAAAGGGACTATACTTTAAGTCCCCTTCAGGGGATTTAGGGGCCGACTTCGGAACTCTGAGTAAGTTCTTTAAAGTTATTTTTTTTGATGTTCCTATCATTTTCTATAGGTGAAAGAATTTGCGCCTGCCTGCCGGTAGGCAGGGTTAATGGATTTAAATTCAAATTATTGGTATAAAATGAAAAAAATATCGCTTCTTATTGCAGTATGCTTATTATTTATGAGTTTCATCGGCCCGGATGCTGACGAGATACTGAACAGGGTGGACAAAAACATGTCGTCGAAGAACAGGGTCTTTGAGTCTGAAATGATAATTCACGGGCGCCGGGCAAGCCGGACAATTACTTCGAAATCTTATTCGGCCGGTACAAAGCAATCCTTTACCGAATATCTGTCACCTGCCCGTGAACAGGGCACCAAGATGCTGAAGCTTGAAAATCAGCTGTGGATATACTCGCCCTCTACCGACCGCATAATACAGATCTCCGGTCACATGCTGCGTCAGTCTGTCATGGGTTCGGACCTGTCGTACGAAGATATGATGGATGACAGGAAACTTACCGATATCTACGCGGCTAAAGTTGCAGGAAATGAAACTATTGACGGCAGAAACACTTATGTCCTGGAATTGACTGCAAAAGTAGCCGATGCAGCCTATTATTCCCAAAAGATCTGGGTTGATGCAGAGCGGTTTGTTCCGCTCAAACAGGAGATGTTTGCAAAGAGCGGCCAGCTGCTTAAACGAACCATCCTTTCAGATGTAAAACAGGTGCAGGGAAGGTGGTTTCCCATGACGGTTAATTATAAAGACGTACTTAAAGAAGGTGACGGAACGGAATTCAGAATAACAAATGCTAAATTTGACCAGGAAATTCCTGAATATATATTTACCAAGGCGGCATTGAAGAAGTGAGAACTATTGATACGAAAATGACAGATCGGATAGGGTCGCTCAGACAAAAAACCTTATCCGCAAAAAGGTTTCTTTCACTGGAGCAGGCTAAAGTAATAACGCGTGTCTATAAGGAAAATGAAAATCTTCCTGTTTGCCTGAAGCGTGCAATTGCATTAGCCTCTTCACTCAGGGAAATACCGGTTGCTGTTGATCCGGAAGAACTGATCACAGGAAACAGGACACCCGGATTAAGATCCGGAGTTGTTTTCCCTGAAGCAGGGATTTCCTGGCTGGGGAAGGAGATAGAAACTCTCCATACAAGGCCTCAGGATCAGTTTAACGTGGATAATGAAGATATTTCTTATTTCAGGGAAGTAATAGAACCTTACTGGAAGGGAAAGACCCTTGAGGACCACATTTATTCGGAATTAGGAGAGGATTTACCCTCGCTTGAAAAAGTAGTTAAGATAAATCAGAAAGATCATGCCCAGGGACATATTTGCCCGAATGTGAAAAAATGGCTCCATTATGGGCCGGCAGGATTGCTCCGGGTGGCAGGGGAGAAACTTGAAAAAGCTGATCCCACGAAAGCAGATTTCTATAAAAGTGTAATTATATCCCTGGAGGCTTCATGTGATTTCATTCAAAGGTATTCAAAACTGGCACAAAAACTTGCGGATGAACAATCTGATCCGGAACTGGCCCGGAACCTGAAAGAAATGTCAGTTGTTTGTGCAAATATTTCACAAAATCCCCCGTCAGGTTTCAGGGAAGCGCTGCAATCGGTGTGGTTCCTTTTTGTTATCCTTCATATGGAATCAAATGCTTCATCCTTTTCCCCGGGTAGGATGGATCAATACCTTTATCCTTTCTTTAAAAACGACATGGATTCGGGGAAAATAAATCCGGCTTCCGCCTTAGAGCTGATCGACGCTTTGTTTATAAAGTTCAACCATGTCATATATCTTCGTAACGCCAACAGCGCCAGGTATTTTGCAGGATTTCCAATAGGTTTTAATGTGGCGGTCGGAGGACAGAATGAAAAACATGAGGATGCAGTTAACGAACTCTCTTTTTTGTTCCTTAAAGCCCAGGATCATGTAAGACTTCCGCAGCCTAACCTTACGGCGAGGTTGCATAAGTCTTCCTCTGATGAATTCATTGACGAGTGTACAAGGATCATTGGTCTGGGAACAGGGATGCCGCAAATCGTTAATGATGAAAGCATCATTCCAGCCCTGGAATCTTCCGGTGTAAGCCATAAAGATGCAATGGATTATGCTGTAGTAGGTTGCGTCGAATTATCAGGATCAGGCAACTTCCTCGGATGGAGTGATGCAGCGATGTTCAATCTCGTAAAGGTGCTTGAGCTGACCCTGAATAACGGGATCTGTATGCTTACCGGTGAACAGTTGGGCCTAAGGACGGGATACCTTACGGATCATCAAACTTATAAAGGTTTTGAGAATGCTTTTGCGGGACAGATAGATTTTTTTATTAAGAGGATGACAGGAGCTTGTGAATTTGTTGAAAAGATGCACCTGATGCACCTGCCATCACCATTCCTGTCGGCAGTTATTGACGACTGTCTTGAAAAAGGCCTGGATGTAACAGCGGGGGGTTCAAAATACAATTTTTCAGGCATACAGGCGATCCAGGTCGCAAATATTGCTGACAGCCTGACAGTCCTGAAACAGCTTGTATTCGATCAGCGACTGACAGGCAGGGAGGAAATGCTTGAAGCATTACGCCATAATTATAATGGGAATGAAATATTGAGACAGACCTGTATCAACAAAGTACCGAAGTACGGCAATGATGTGGAATCAGTTGATAATGAAGGCGCTAAATGGTTAACCTTTTTCGCCTGGGAACTGGAAAAATACAGAAATTACAGGGGAGGTGCTTACCACATGGGGCTCTATACCGTTTCAGCCCATGTACCCATGGGGCGCAATGTAGGGGCAACACCTGACGGTCGTCTTTCACAATCGCCGCTGGCCGACGGTGGTGTTTCACCGATGTATGGAAGGGATAAAACAGGTCCGACTGCTGTTCTTAATTCAGTTTCACGGTTACCCTTCAATCTGGCTCAAAATGGTTCTCTCCTTAATATGAAATTTCTTCCCTCTTTTTTCCGGACAGAGGATGTTATGAGAAAATTCTCAGCTATGCTGCGAGCTTTTGTGGAGCTTAAAATTCATCATATCCAGTTTAATGTCGTAACCGGAGAAGATCTTTTAAAAGCAAAATCCGATCCCGATTCATATCGCGGACTGACAGTCAGGGTTGCCGGATACACTGCCTATTTCACCGAACTGGCCGAAGACCTGCAAAACGAAATAATCCAACGGACAACCTATGGAGAAAGCTGATAAAGGGGTTATGTTCAACATCAAAAGATTCTCGGTCCATGATGGCCCGGGGATCAGAACAACCATCTTCCTTAAAGGATGTCCGCTGAACTGCGCCTGGTGCCATAATCCTGAGGGCATTAATCCGGGGATCACAATCTGGTATAACAGGAATGTTTGCATTGCATGCGGTCAATGCGCTGGGAAATGTCCAAACATGGCTCTCGTGCTTCATTTATCGGGCAACAGTTTTATTGAAATTGACCGCAATCTGTGTAATCTGACCGGTGAGTGCGTAAAAATCTGTCCTTCCGGAGCGATAGATTTTACAGGTGCACCTGCCAGACTGGATGAAATCATGCACGAAATAAGGAAGGATATTCTTTATTATCGGAAATCGGGGGGTGGCGTTACCATCAGCGGAGGAGAGCCGGTTTATCAACCTGAGTTTTGCCTTGCAATATTGGAAGCGTGCAAATCTGAAAACATCAGCACTGCAATCGAAACCTGCCTTTTTTGTGAATGGGAAATCATCGAGAGCCTTAAGGATCACATCGATCTGTTTATAGTTGATATTAAGATCTTTGACGGCACACTACATGAACAATATACGGGGAAGCCAAATGATATTATCCTGGAGAATCTGAAATGTCTGGCAGGAAGCGGTAAGGATATTCTTGTAAGGGTTCCGCTTATTAAGGGGATTACAGATACTGATGAAAATCTAAACAGTATTTCGGATTTTGTCCATGGTTTAGACAGAAGGATCCGCATTGAATACCTTAACTATAATCCTCTTACAAAGAGCAAGTATCAAAAGCTGGCGGTACCTTATGCAATTGAGAAAAATTTGACGGTAGACAGAAGACGGTAGAGGGTTGGGAGAAGTGTTGTGGTTTAACAACAACCGTTTATGATTGTTTTAACTAATGGCATTTGTTAAACCAATCCGCATACTATGAAAAAGGCAGCACTGTTATCAGCAACTGTTTTATTTTGTCTAAACATCGAAGCGCAGGTTGAGCAGGTTTCAATAAAGAGAATTACCGGCGTGGTTGACGCTTATCCATCCCTCTCACCTGATGGAAAAAAGATACTGTTACAATCAAATCGGACCGGTTCATTTGAAATATTTACTACGAATCCTGATGGAACGGGTCTGAAGCAACTTACGTTTGATAATGTGGGTAATTATACGCCTGTATGGTCACCCGACGGAAGATCCATTGCCTTTGCTTCAGGCAGGGAGAATGATGAAAGTGATATTTATATTATGGACTCAGACGGCAAAAACCAGAAAAGACTGACAAATTCACCGGGCGATGATTCACATCCTCATTTTTCGCCGGATGGCAAGATAATAATTTTTAATTCCCCGCGAAACACTCCTGATCCCGGAGCAGACTGGAGCAGACAGTGGCATGAAATATTCATTATGAACAGAGATGGTTCAGATCAAGAACAAATTACTTCGTATAAAACAGTCAGTACATTTCCATCCATTTCTCCGGACGGGAAAAAAATTTGCTTTCGCAGGGTTATTGATGAACCCGGGTTAAACTGGGATATGACGACAAACAGCAGGAACTCTGAAATATTTGTTGCCAAAATTGATGGTACAAATGCTGTAAATATTTCGAAAAACAAGGCGTTTGATGGATGGCCGGTATGGTTAGACAATGAGACCATATTGTTTTCTTCGAACCGGTCAGCCATTCCATACAAAGGGCAATTATTTGCTGTAAAGGCAGATGGATCAGATATACACACGCTTACACCGGAGGGAGAGTCATTTGTGCAGGCTTCGGTTTCTCCAGATGGAATAAATATTTATGCTCAGCATAATTTTGAGCAACTGGAGTATGAATTTGGTGGTATAGCCATTATAAGTATTTCGCGGGGCGAATAGTTTGGCAGAATAAAAAAAATCGTAAATTTCTTATCTGATCCGGTAACTGACAGGTTTCATGGTGCTTTTCCGCATTGGATGAACGGCTCGACTGGTAAAGCAGTGCAATTCAGTACCAACGACAATGGGGGAGTCCTTGTGGAAACGGTATTCCTTCTGTAAGGATTACTGGTTGTCACATGTTCTAAACACAAACAAAAATGAAAATAATTCTCCAAACATGAAAAATATTTGCACATGAAGTTTATTAATCTCTTTCTTTTCATAATTATAGCAGGTTTTTTGTGTACTTCAGGAACCTCCTGCAAAAGCAGAAAAAACATTGAAATAGAAGCCAACTATAAACTGACTGACGACTCCCTGCTTACCCTGGTACAATACAGGACTTTCCAATACTTCTGGGATGGTGCTGAACAGGTGTCAGGTATGGCAAGGGAGCGTTATCATGTCGACGGAGTATACCCCGAAAATGATATGAATGTTGTCACTTCAGGAGGTTCAGGCTTTGGAGTGATGGCGATCCTGGTGGGGATTGAGAGAGGTTTCATCACAAGGGAAGAGGGATTGGCGAGGCTGCAGAAAATAGTTGCATTTTTAAAAAGAGCCGACAGGTTCCATGGTGCCTGGCCACACTGGATCAATGGTGAATCAGGAAAAGTCAAACCCTTCTCTCCAAAAGACAACGGTGCCGATATTGTAGAAACAGCTTACCTGATCCAGGGATTGATTACTGTTAAAGAATACTTTGAGAATGGCAATGACCGTGAAAAAAAACTTGCGGACGATATTGAGGTGCTTTGGAAGGAAGTGGAGTGGAGCTGGTTTACAAAAGGAGGAGAGCATGTAATTTACTGGCACTGGTCTCCCGATTTTGGCTGGGAAATGAACTTCCCCGTACAAGGCTACAATGAATGTCTGATACTTTATGTCCTGGCTGCTTCCTCTCCTACATTCCCGGTACCTCCGGAAGCTTACCATGATGGATGGGCGCGCTCAGGAGGAATTGCAGCACGGAGCGGCAAGTACGGGTATGAACTGAGCCTGAAGCATAATGGGGCAGAGGAATACGGGGGACCATTATTCTGGGCGCATTATTCATATCTTGGACTTGACCCGCGAAATCTGAAAGACAAATATGCAGATTACTGGCTTGAAAACAGGAACCAGACCCTCATTAACTGGAAGTGGTGTTCCGAAAATCCGGATTCATACAAAGGATATTCAGAAAAGTGCTGGGGGCTGACCGCAAGTTATTCTGTCAGCGGGTATGCCGCACATGCACCGGGTGAAAAAAACGATCTGGGTGTAATTTCACCCACGGCGGCAATCTCATCTATTCCCTATACTCCCGGGCAGTCGATGGATGCTATCAGGTATTTCTATAACAACCTCGGAGACAGGATCTGGGGCAAATACGGTTTTTATGATGCCTTCAGCGAGCAGAACAACTGGTATCCTGAACGTTATCTTGCGATTGACCAGGGGCCTGCAGTCGTGATGATCGAAAACTATAGGAGCGGACTTCTCTGGGATCTTTTTATGAAGTCTCCCGATATCAGGAACGGACTCAATAAGCTAGGCTTTGAATATTCCGCAGTCAAAAAATGAAGGATTGATAAATGGTATTGCGCCTGATAAACTCTACAACTGCATAATGGTTTATGATGGCAATGAATACTGGCTGAAGACGATGGACAGGGAAAAACCATACTATTTTTCGATTGAAGCAATAAATGAGAACGGGATTGGGGATCGCAGCCCTGTCATTAAATCTGAATAGAGGGAGTGTTAAATTCGTTTCCGTTCAACCTTTGAATTTTCAGGTTCTTAGAGGAGCAATGGAAGAAATTCCAGGATGGGTGAGATGTTAAAATTAATTAAAAATATTTTCGAAATATTTTATTTATGTCCTGAAAATAGATTATCTTCGCACCGATTTTTTCAGAAGAAAACGGTTAAAATTTAGATAATCGGAAGTTAATCAAACGAAGTATTAAAAAAGTAAAAAAAATGAAGAACAAAGTTTTAATGGGATTAGCAGCTATTGCGATGGTTGCAATCCTTTCAAGTTGCGGAAAGAAACCACAGGCTGAAATAGATGCCGCTACAGCTGCCATCGAGGCTGCTAAAACTGCTGAAGCCAACGTTTATCTGCCGGCTGAATTTGCAGCAGTACAGGATTCCTTAAATGCTGTTATGGCTGACATTACTGCCCAGGAATCAAAATTATTCAAAAAATTTGGTCCTGCTAAAGAAAAACTGGCCTCTTTAGTAACACTTGCAAACCAGGTTGCTACCAATGCTGCAACAAAAAAAGAAGAAGTTAAAGCAGAAGTAGCTAACATGCTGACAGGAATCAAAGCTGTTATCGAAGAAAATGGCAAACTTATCCCAAAACTTCCGAGAGGTAAAGAGGGAGCTGCTGTTATTGAACAGATCAAAGCTGACGTAGCAACCGTTGATGCTTCAGTGGTTGAAGCACAGGGTCTGTTTGACAAAGGTGCCTACATGGATGCAATGAACAAGATTAAAGCAGCAAAGGAAAAAGCTGATAGTCTTAATGCAGAAGTTAAAGAAGTTTTAACAAAGGCAAGGATTAAGTTTTAATTTGTTGCAGATGTTATAATTTTAAAAAATCCCCCGGGTTTTCCCGGGGTTTTTTTTAAAGTAAAGACGAATGAGAATAAAAAGAGCCGGGAAATATGTCATCGGAATAGTTCTGTTCCTGATACTGACACCTCTTTGTATATTACTTTTAGCCAGCCTGGTACCCGAACCTCCCGAAGCCGAGGTTGGATTAGCCCGGCTGTCGCTTTCACAGGCCGCTTCAGTTGATGCGGAAACCTATTCCAGAAGGTTGTACAACGAAGCCAGGGCATTGTATGATTCGGCAATGATAAACTGGGAGGCAGAGAACAGGCGGTTTATTTTTTTCAGGGATTATGACAAAGTTGCCGATTTTGCGGAACTTTCAACAAAAAAATCTGAACAGGCGCTTGAAAACTCAAAAAGCAACGCCTTCACCCTCGAAATTATAATTAAGCAAAAAATAGATTCCCTGAATAACCTGGTCTCACAGATTAACCGCGTTTTCAAAGCCTATCCTTTACCCGGGGAAATATGGAACAGGATCTCAAAGGGCAGGATGTTACTTAAAGAATCGGAAATTGCATATGGTAAAGGACAGTACCTTCAGGCAAACAAGAAAATCACTGATTCTGAATATCTTTTGACAGCCTCATATGAAAAAGCCTCTCTCGGTCTGAAGGAGTATTTTAACGATTATCCCCTCTGGCAGAAATGGGTGAACAAAACAATTAAAGAATCGCGCCAGAACCAGATGCTGTTCCATTATTATTGATAAATATTCAAGAAAATGCATTGTTTATCTCAACGGGGTCAGGAAGTATGAATATAAAGTTGAGCTGAGCACCAACTGGGTGGGTGATAAATTGGAGAAAGGAGACAAGGCTACTCCTGAAGGCATGTACAGGATCACAAAAAAATTCAACAGTAATAAGACAAAATACTATAAAGCTCTGTTAATTGATTATCCGAATGAAACCGACAAGGCTGAATTTAAAAAAGCGATTGCCCGGGGGACATTATCACGCAATGCAAAAATAGGCAGCCTGATAGAGATACATGGAAACGGTGGTAAGGGACTTGACTGGACCGAAGGCTGTATAGCACTTGTCGATTCGGAAATGGATGTTGTTTTTAAAGTAGCAAAAGAAGGAACACCTGTTACAATTGTCGGCTCCATTGGTAGACCTGAAACAGGTCCTCGACTGAATAATAACTATAAATGGTAAAAGAAGAGAATAATAGTGCGGATTTAAAGAGTGAGGAGATTCAGGGCCAGAATCCAACAGACCTTAAGGCTCCGGATACTTTGCAGGACGAATTTAAATTGTTCTATCAGAAAGCTCTGGCCAATAAGAAACTGGTCAGGATCATCCGGATTGTCCTGGTGTCGGTCGGAAGCATCCTTGCAGGTCTGTTCATTCTTGTATTTTTACTTTATTTTGTTCCCGGACTTCAGGAGTTATCCTCAGGAAAGATGACAAAACTCACAACTGACGGGGAGCTTATAAAGGATCAGAATTACAGGAAGCAGGCAGGAGTGCTGCAAAAAGATGTTCAACGCCTTTCAAGAAAATATACCACCTACACATCAGGTCTTTCATATATTGTTATAAATACAATCGACAACAGGTTTTTCCTTTACAGGAATAAGAAAATCATACGGGAAGGATTTTGCAGCTCAGGAAGTTACACTATGCTCAAAACCCAGAGTGAAAAAAAGTGGATCTTCAAAACCCCGAAGGGCAAATACTGGATACAGGGAAAGATCACATCCCCTGTCTGGAGAAGACCCGACTGGGCTTTTGTTGAAGAAGGTCTGCCCATTCCGTCCAATGACGACCCCTCGAGATGGGAGTACGGAGTACTTGGCGATTATGCCCTGAGCATCGGGGATGGCTATCTGATACACGGTACCCTTTACAAGCGTTTTCTTGGAATGCCGGTGACACATGGTTGTGTACGCCTTAATGATGAGGATCTTAAAGCAATTTACAATACTTTGAGCATCGGATCAAAAGTTTATATTTTCTGAGAGAAAGAAATTACAGCATAAATGGATAACGAAGTAAAAAAGGTTAATTCGGGAAGGAAAACCTTCATTATAATTGTGATTTCTTTAGTTATCGCTTTCCTGATTTATTATTCCATAATGTCGTTGATGGGTCCGGCAAAAACAATAACCGGATTAGAATCAAAATATGGCACTCAGCAGTCAGAAAAGAATCCGGTTGATGAAAGGCTTTTCTCTGATTCGGCTTATGTCAGCTTATTGAAACAAAAAGCTTTTCTGCAGTCGAAGATCGCTATGGCCGAAACTGATTCCATCAGCCTGTCGCTCAATCTTTCGGACAGCACGGCGATTCTTGAAATCAACGGGGTTATGGTCCACACTGCTAAAATGAAAGAGATCCGGACCAGCCGGATTCTGCACTCAGGCGATATGAAATTAATTACCTCGATGTTTGCCACACCCGGCAATATAGTCAGGGATTTCGCAACCATAAAAAAAGAGCCTCTGATGATAAAGATGGCTCCGAAAGATACATCGGAATTTAAACCTGATATTATTCCGGATACCACCGACTACGAAGCTGTTAGTTATGTCCTTGAAACGGAAAGAGGTTTAAGGATCTTTGTTTACCAGGCCGAAGAAGATACTGCAACGGACAGGAGGCAATTGAGGATGTTTGACCTTAGGGACAGGCTTAGAAACACCTGGAGTTCTATAAAGTCGGTAGCCGTTTTTAAAGTGCCCGAGTATCGGCCGTATATAAAGATCAGGCTTCCGAAAGCTGACGCAAAAATAATTTACAGGGCAATACCAAGGAAAGGGCAGGTAGCAGTTTACCTGTAGCATCTTTTTTTTTCAATATCATAATTTCAGATCAAAAAATAGTGTAGGTTTGGATCTGACTCAAAACCAACTTATCCTTCCATGGGACGATTTACAGGTGTAATCGGAATTATTGTAATTCTAGGTCTTGCTTACCTGTGGTCAAACAACAGGAAAGCCATCAATTTAAGGCTTGTGCTGACCGGTCTTGGCCTTCAGCTTGTGCTCGCCATTTTTATACTTAAGGTACCGGTAGGCCAGGATATATTTTACTGGCTCGGGAAAGCCATAAATAAACTGCTCGATTTCTCCAGAGAAGGCGGGTTGTTCGTTTTTGGCGATCTTACCAAAGTGTCTGAAATTCTTCCGGCAAGTATTGTCAGCGCCGGAGTCTTCCTTTTTATCCTGCTTCCAACAATAATTTTTGTTTGTGTCCTTGTGGCAATGGCTTATCATGTCGGACTCATGCAAAGAATAGTGGGTTTTCTTGCTCGTTTTGTGCATTGGGCAATGAGAGTGAGCGGCAGCGAGGCGCTTTCAAATGTTGCCAGCGCTTTTGTAGGTCAGGTCGAAGCCCAGATAATGATCCGGCCTTACCTTTCAGGTATGACAATGTCGGAATTGCTGGCCTCGATGACAGGGAGCATGGCCTGTATTGCCGGAGGCGTTATGGCTGTTTATATTTCAATGGGAGTGCCTGCATCATACCTGCTTGCCGCAAGCCTGATGGCTGCCCCGGGGGCGCTGGTTATTTCGAAAATTGTATTTCCTGAGACTCAGGAATCTGAAACAAAGGGAAAAGTGAAACTGGAGGTTAAGAAGGAGCATGTCAATATTATGGATGCTATTTCCCATGGAGCTTCGGATGGAATGAAAATATCAATTAATGTTATCGCAATGCTTATCGGAGTGATAGCACTGGTCGCACTGGTTGATGCACTTCTCGGATATTTCGGTCATTTACTTTCCTGGATCGGTGTATCCCTGGATTTTATAGGGATGAATGTTGATAACCTGCGACTTAAGGACGTATTCGGAGCATTCTTCTCCCTCTTTGCCATAGTAATGGGAGTTACCCCTTCGGAATCCTTTGAAGTTGGTTCGCTCATGGGCACTAAAATGGTTATAAATGAATTTGTTGCATATAGCGATCTTTCTCCCATGATACAGCAGGGAGCATTGAGTGCCAAATCAATTGTCATTGCAAGCTTTGCCCTGTGCGGTTTTGCAAATTTCAGTTCAATTGCGATTCAGCTTGGCGGAATAGGAGCAATGGTCCCGGGAAGGAAGTCCGATCTTGCGAGGCTGGGATTCAAGGCAATGATCTGTGGCACGATGGCTTCTTATATTTCAGCTTCATTAGCCGGGATATTACTTTAAAATCTGCGATCAACCAACAATTCATCGACCGGTGTAAAAAGGGAGAGGTTCAGGCGTGGTGCGTAGTATGAGGTATGGGGATAAGAAATAATCAGGGTTTAAATCACTCATATTTCAAAGCCTTCACAGGATTAATCCGGGATGCTTTGTAAGAATGAATGAAAACGGTTGAAAGAACCACAATTGCAGCTATTATAAAAGCAATCGCAAATACCCACCAGCTAATATGGATTTTATATGAAAAGTTATTTAACCACTTTGTCATAACATAAAGAGTTACAGGAATTGAAAGAATTGATGCAGATAAGACAAGAACAAAATTTCCTCGCAGGAATGAATAAATGATTGATTGTTCCGAACTTCCAAAAATCTTTTTAATTCCGATTTCTTTTGTTCTGGCTTTTGAGACAAATAAGGTAAGACCAAATAATCCAAACACAGCTATAAGTAGAGCAAAAATTGCAGAAGTGGAAATAATAGTCCCCAGGTTTTTCTCTGGCGAGTGCTTCTCCCAGCCCCAAGGTGGTTTTTCTAAGCCAACTATTTCCCTCGCTCTTCCGGTCGATACTGCTGTTGACAGAATTACATAATTTATTGCAGCGACTAAAACAATTAGTAAAGCTATTACCGAAAACATTCTGATATTGTTTATATTACCCTTGATTTGGGTATACATAACGTCATTTGACCCAAGGTAAACATCAGATAGATTTTGAAGAACGTAGTGTTTGTCAGGTACTTTTCTAACGTATTTTATCTCTAAGTCCAGAAATTGCTGCTCCAGCGATGCAACATTGCAATCTTTTGAAAGCAATACCCAGGTAGTCCAGAAGTCCAGTCCCCAGTTTTTATCAGCATTGGTTATTCCGAGATTTTTATTATTAGATTCAATTGGCCACTTGTTATTTACTAAGCATTGAGCTCTGAAGGTGGAGTTTTTAGGGATATTTTTAAAAATGCCTTTGACAATAAAAACATGCTCTTCATCATTTACTATACCCACAATTTCCTTTCCAACGCGATCTTTGTCAGTGAAAATCTTTTCAGCTAATTCACTTGAGAGGACAAGTGAGTTTGGATCATCCAGGAGATTTAGATCTGAGGAACCATCAATCAATGGAAGAGTGAAAATGTCGAACACCTCCGAGTCTGTAGCTACAGCATCAGAAACTTTGATAAACTCATCTTTAAGTTTTAGCTTAAAGTCTATCAATTCACTTACACTGATTGCCTTTTCTACTTGAGGAAATTCCTCCTTTAATGTTGGTGCCAGAATATAAGGTGTTCCTGAAATTGTTTTATTAAAATTCACGTAGTAATTAAGGACCCTGAAAACATTTTTACTATTTGAATGGCAACGATCATAACTCAGTTCATTAATTGCATAAAGCATCATAATGAATGAAGCGGCCAGTGCTATTGAAAGCCCTGATATATTTATCCCTGCAAAAATTTTATTCTTTTTTAAAAATCGCAAGGCTGACTTAAAATAATTCTTAAACATTGTATTTGATTCTAGATTGTAAATAGACTGATTTTCAAGTTAAAGCATAAACCTACTCCTTCTGAAACGGGAAGAAGTAAAAAGATTGAATAAGTGGGTGTTTAACTTAAAACAAGCAGATCCTCAGAACACAAAAAAAGATGATGATAATAATGCTCCTGATGAATAACAGGTTTTATCAGTAATTCAACTTTTCGAAGAAGAACTATTCTTTGATTAATTAATCTATTGTCCGTGAGTAATTTGAGTTGTTCGTTTAAATGTCTAAAGTACATTTCATCGAACAGTGATACAAAACCTTGTAAAGAAGAAAGTTGTGGAATATCTTTTGATAAAACTGCAAAGGTATGCAGGGTTGTTATTTGATACTGAAATGATCCTGTAACATCGGGATTATTTGAATTTTGATGAAATGCAGCGAGAAGAAAAAAACATAGGACAAAAAGAATTGTTGTACCTAAATGCCCGATCCTATCTTCTTTCCGGCTAATCATATGACGAATCTATCTTCTTGTTATTCTCTTCATATTGAAAGACAACAGGCATTGCCCGCTCTAGATTTTTTCTTGCAACGACAATACTAACAGTTCCTCCGGCTGCAGGAGCAAAAAGGTACATATTATCGTCCGTGGTGAAAGATTCTATTCCTTCCTCTGCGAGAAGGTGCTTTATTATCGATACTTCCCATGCGTATCCAGTAAAGACTGTTACTGGAGCATTTTCATCCTCATGATTTTTAGACATAAATCCAGGGATAAATTAAAGTAATGTAAAGATACTTGTTTTTTCCCATAAATTTTGCTTTGGCGGAGAGAGGGGGGTTGCCTTCGGCGAGCCCCAAAGGGGGAGCTTCAAAGCCAAAATATATCCCTTGCTCGTTTCACTCGCAGGGTCTTTTTATTTTCAGATGGATCTCGCTCATGCAAGCATGGCTCGGCCACCTAAAAATAAAAATCCCCCAACATCGTTGAGGGAATATTTAAGCTTTGGCGGAGAGAGGGGGGTTCGAACCCCCGGTCCTGCGATAGCGGGACAACGGTTTTCGAGACCGCCGCATTCGACCACTCTGCCATCTCTCCAGGAAGACCGAAGTCCGAAGTCGGAAGACCGAAGTAAGACGTCATACCTAATCCCTCATCCATAGGCACCCCTCTTTACGAAGTAGAGAGGGGCCGGGGGTGAGTTCGTGATCTTAGACCGAAGTCCGAAGTCCGAAGACCGAAGTCTGAAGTTTCGGAACGGTGGCAAAAGTAATAAATATTTGGAGTTTACCTTCTGAAGTAGTTCATTTTGACACCGAACATTATTACGTAGACAGAAGACAGAAGACCGAAGTCAGAAGAGCGTAGAGCGAAAAGCGTAGAGAGAAAAAAGAAGACAGAAGACCGAAGACGAAGTCCGAATCAGGACCAAGACCGTCCGAAGACAGAAGACCGAGACCGAAGACCGAAGTCCGAAGTCGGAAGACCGAAGTAAGACGTCATCCTTAATCCCTCATCCATAGGCACCCCTCTTTACAGGGCCGACCGTTAAGAATCCCGCCAGTGGCGGGATTTAGGGAGGAGCCAGGCTGCAGGGCAGAGAGAGCCTGCCCTGAGCGCAGCGAAGGGGGCCGGGGGTGAGTTCGTGATGTGTGAAGACCGAAGACAGAAGAGCGTAGAGCGAAAAGCGTAGAGAGAAAAAAGAAGACAGAAGACCGAAGACAGAAGAGCGTAGACGAAGTCCGAAGACAGAAGACCGAAGACCGAAGTCCGAAGACAGAAGACCGAAGACCGAAGTCCGAAGTCCGAAGTCGGAAGACCGAAGTAAGACGTCGATCCTTAATCCCTCATCCGTAGGCACCCCTCTTTACAGGGCCGACCGTTAAGAATCCCGCCAGTGGCGGGATTTAGGGAGGAGCCAGGCTGCAGGGCAGAGAGAGCCTGCCCTGAGCGCAGCGAAGGGGGTCCGGGGGTGAGTTCGTTCCGACGGAAAAATGAAAAAATAACCCTGATATTCTTTCGAATTACCGTGTAATATAAACTTTCTTTGCATAATTAATGAAAGTTTCAGGTTGCATGTTGCATGTTTCAGGTTAATAACAACATGTAACCTGCAACCTGCAACTTGCAACTGCAAGCTCTTACAAAATAAAACACACTTTAAAATTTACTAATGTGAAAAATCTTATTAAAATGATTCTGTTATGCGGAATGCCCGGATTGTTGATGCCAGCCTGTAATAATCAGCCTGAAGCAGATATGAACAATCCTTTTTTCTCTGAATACAATACCCCGTTCAATGTTCCGCCATTTGAAAAAATAATGGCCAGACATTATATGCCGGCATTTGAAAAAGGAATGGCCGAGGGAAGGAAAGAGGTCGAAACCCTTGTCAGGAACAGGGAGGAACCCACCTTTGAAAATACAATTGAAGCTCTTGACAGGACAGGGGATCTGCTGACAAGAGTCGGGCTTGTCTTCTTTGCCCAGACATCTGCAAATACAAATGATTCCCTTCAGAACATCGAGGTGGAGATCTCTCCTAAGCTTGCTGCTTATAGCGATGAGATAAATTTAAATCCCGCTCTCTTCAAAAGGGTAAAATCAGTATACGAAAACAAGGAAAAATTCAATCTTAATCCTGAACAACTATTCCTTCTTGAAAATCTCTATAAGGAATTTGTAAGGGCCGGGGCCAATCTTAATAAACAGGATCAGGATACCCTTAAGAAAATCAACCAGGAGCTTTCCGTTCTCGGAGTTAAATTCAGTCAGAACGTCCTGGAAGAGACAAACAACTACAAATTATTTGTTAAAAAGGAGGACCTGACCGGATTGCCCGAATCACTTGTTGCCTCAGCAGCTGAAGTGGCAAACTCAGCAGGACAGGAGGGAAAATGGGCATTTACAACACAGCGGCCAAGCATATTTCCGTTCCTGCAGTACTCTGAAAACAGGGATCTGCGAAGGGAATTGTTCCATGCGTATACAAACCGTGGTAATAATGGCAACGAATTTGATAACAACAAGATACTTGCCGACATTGTAAGACTGCGTGCGCAGCGGGCTAAATTGCTTGGGTATAAAACACATGCCGACTACGTACTGGAGCCGCGAATGGCTAAAAAGCCCGAGAATGTTTTCAATCTCCTTAACAGCCTTTGGGATAAAGCTGTCCCAGTCGCACAAAATGAAGTCTCGGAAATGCAGAAGATCATTGATAAAGAAGGTGGAAACTTTAAACTTGAACCATCCGACTGGTGGTACTATGCCGAAAAGCTCAGGAAACAGAAATATGACCTTAATGATGCTGAACTGCGGCCATATTTTAAACTTGACAATGTTCGTGAGGGAGCCTTTACCTGTGCCAATAAACTTTTCGGAATTACTTTTACACCGATACCTGAATGTCCGGTACCACATCCCGAGGCTGCAGCATATGAAGTGAAAGAAGCTGACGGTACACATCTGGGCGTACTTTATATGGACTTTCATCCGAGGGATAGCAAGCGTCAGGGTGCATGGTGTCAAACTTACAGAAACCGTCATATTGTTGAGGGAAAGGCCATTACTCCTGTTATAACAGTGGTTGGCAACTTTACACGCCCTTCAGGTGACCAGCCCGCACTTCTTGAAATGGATGAAGTCTCAACTCTGTTCCATGAATTCGGACATGCCCTTGATGCCCTGTTTAACAGGAACACATATAACCAGACCTATGTAGCCTGGGACTTTGTTGAGCTTCCTTCACAGCTCATGGAACACTGGGTTGAAGAACCGGAGGTTTTAAATATCTATGCAAAGCATTATCAGACAGGAGAAACAATACCTCCGGCGCTGGTAAAGAAATTGAAAAACAGCAGTTATTTCAACCAGGGATTCATTAATACTGAACTTCTTGCAGCCTCTCTGCTTGACATGGCATACTATACCCTTGAAGCCCCGGTGAATATTGATATTCAAGAATTTGAAAAAGATTATTTCAATAAGATCGGCCTGATACCTGAAATAGTATCACGCTACAGAAGTACCTATTTCCTTCATATTATTGACGGCTATGATGCAGGCTATTATAGTTATACATGGGCAGCCGTTCTTGACAATGACGCATTTGAAGCCTTTAAGGAGAAGGGGATCTTTGATCAGTCAGTGGCTCAGTCGTACCGCAAAAACATTCTTGAGAAAAACGGGATTATGGATGCAATGCAGATGTATGTTAATTTCCGTGGCCGTGAACCTCAGATTGAACCACTGCTCCGGAACCGCGGATTGATTCTTTCTTCAACCGGGAACTAAAAGATTTTTCTGATCTCATCGAGGCCAACACCAAATAACTTACGGGTTATGGAATCCAGACTTTTGAGGTCGCCCGTTAAATGAATTGTATACTGAATATGACTGAGACTTTCTCCCGGTTTTAAAACAGCAGCCGGAGAGGAGGTCTCAAGTTCATAAAAAGGTCCCATCTGTGATCCATCCTCAAGAGGTCCATCATTATATGAGTTAAATGCATCGCCCGAAAAGGGATTATCCTGTATCTGCCACGCTGAATTTACATAATCTGTCTTGCCTTCAGGCAATTTACAGAACAGCAGAGTAAGTATGTTGTTTTCAAAATCATAACTACCCATTATACCTGTTGCCCTGACAGGTGACAGACCTATTTTTCCCCTGCTCCTGCCATCCGCTTTGAAGTAAATATTATTACCTGCAATTTTCAGCCTGTCGCCGGAAATCTTACCGAAATAATTGTCATTGACAGGTACACCGAGTTCCTCTTCACTGCCCTGACGGAATGGAATTATAACAGTAACGGCAGGAGAGGGATTGAACATCCCCAGCATCCATATTGACAGCAGGCCGGTCTCTTTTTTCCATTCATCCGCCCCCAGATTGGACAACTTGTTTTCCGATCTGTAGGCAACACAATTTGCTCCTCTGGTATCTACACCTGTTTGTTTAAGAACTTCCGGGGCGGAAATAAGAGTTACCTTTCTTCCTATCCCAAGATTGAACCGGGTGCCGCTGTAGTTGACTATCTCAGCCTTCTGCGTAAAATTTACCGAAGAATCGCTGAGCTCTGTGATTTCATAAGGCAGCGTATCCAGAAAGTCAGGTGTCTGCCAGTTGTCATATACAAATTCATCTCCTTTCTTAAAAAAAACAGAAAACTGGCCTCCTTCCGGACCAAGCCATATCCTCTCTTCTCCCCCGAAAGGATTAATATGCTGTACTGTTTTACCTGAGGAGATAAGATCATGATTTATCCAGCCAAAGCTGAAACCCTGTTCTCCTTCCGCTGTACTTGTCATTACCCTTCCCTGCCATGCCGGTACGATGGCAACTGAGGAGTTGCCGTTTTTTAACTCTATAACGCTGACATGTTTTTTCAGAAAATTAAGGTTATACCCGTATTGTTTAGTACTGTCTTCTGTCATGGTATTGTCTTTATTTTTATTGCTCTTTACATTTCCGGGATTGTTGCATGATGCAATTGAGAGCATGCAAACTGCTGCAATTAGAACATCTTTCATTTAATTGGATTGCTATTTTCTGGTGAGGTTATTTTAAGCCAAAATTATTACTACTAAGATATTGATAATCGGAGTATTTTTGCAAATATCTTTTTTAAGTATCGGGAATCAGGAATATGAATTCATTGATTTTGACTTCGTCGAGCTCCTCCACTTCGTGTCGTCGGTTCTTCGTTTACCCCGACCCCATGGGGAGCGAAGAACCGAGCCAGCTCTGCTGGCGAGCTCGGCGCAGCCAAAATCAATTTACTCCCCCCTCGCCTTCGCGTAGCCGCTACGGCAGAGCAAGGTTGGGGCTGGGGTAAATAAATTGATTTTCAAGCTGTTTATGATTCTATATGCCTGATTCCCGATAGTCATAATATCTTTTTTAATAATGGGAATAAGCCTTTGCGGATTGACTGCTCAAGAGATCTTCAGTCTTATAGAGCCTGCAGGATTTTCAATGCTGCAGGCAGTCTCTGTTGCCAACTCTCTGTATAAAAGGAGGCTGAATGACATTTCGCAGTTCCCCAAGATTCCTAAAAAGCTCAGGGAGGAGCTTGCCAGGATATCCTGGCCTGGAATATCAGAGCCCGTTGCCTCAAAAAAGTCATCTGACGGCACTGTTAAGTATCTTTTCAGAAATGATGAAGGCCTGGAATATGAAACTGTTTTTATACCTGATATAAAAAGAAGCACAGTTTGTATCTCAACACAGTCGGGATGCAGGATGGGTTGCCCTTTCTGCGTTACGGGTAAATTCGGATTTCATGGCAATTTGAGTGTGAGGGATATGGTGAACCAGATTCTCGGACTGCCTGATGCCCCGAAGGTCACTCATGTGGTTTTTATGGGCATGGGTGAACCCATGGATAATCTTGACAACGTTCTAAAGGCATGCAAAATCATAACGTCTGAATGGGGCCTTTCTCTAAGCCCCGGAAATGTTTCTGTTTCCACCGTGGGAATCACTCCCGGTGTTGTCAGATTCCTTGAGCAGTCAAACTGTAATCTTACACTCAGCCTTCATTCCCCATTCCCCGGAGAGAGACTGAAAATTATACCTGTTGAAAAAAGATATCCCTTTCACCGGATTATAGAAATCATGAAAAATTTTCAGGTGAGTAAAAAGAGAAGGATGAGCGTTGCCTATGTAATGATAAATAACGTAAATGATAGTGACTCCCATCTGAAGGAGCTGAAAAAAATCCTGGAGGGATCAGCCATAAGGGTAAACCTTCTTCCGTATCATCCGATCCCGGAAGACAATAATGTTTCTTCCTCTCCTGAAAGGATGCAATATTTCAGACACGAACTGGTTATATCGGGGATCTCTGCTTCAATACGAAAATCACGGGGACTTGATGTGTTCGCCGCATGCGGTCTGTTAGGCAGGGGCTGTTGAAAAAGTCCTTTTTAACCGTAGCCCTTTAGGGCGTAGGCGTTAACTATAGGGGATGGATATAGGGAAATAGGGAGAGAGTTTAACCCAAAACCGAATGTAAAGTACTGAATTTAAGTTTGATAACTTTCCCCTCCTTTTCAAGGAGGGGTGGCCAGACGGTGAAATCATCTTACAGGCTGAAATTAATTTCGTCTGGCCGGGGTGGTTGATTCAGAAGCTATTTTATGGAGTCAGTTAAAGTCAAAGAATCTTGATGGCAGAAAATTCAGAAGACAACACAATTCGGTAACTAAACCACCCCGGTCTATACAGTTAGATTCATAAGTTTTCCTATTCCTTAAGATCGTGCATACCTTTAGGGGGCAGGGGGTAAACCTATAGCAATGCGCGAAATGGTCTTATATGGGCTGCCTTTTTCCGCCTAAAGTTATATTATTGAAGTTTCACTAATTCATTATTGGTGGAAGCCTTTGCGGTTAATGGATTTAGACTTTTTCAACAGCCCCTAATACCTACACGTCTTATTTTTTATTTATCAATTGAAACAAATATTCATCAAGATAGCCATCGGATGTTTTAACCCAGTCTTTCTTGATGCCGGCCTGCACAAATCCCTGTTTTTTAAAAAGATCCATGCTCTCGCAATTGTTGGCGAGGATATTGCAGAACAGCTGATGCAGCTGCAATGTACTGAAGCAGTAGTCAGTGAGACATTTAAGCGCCATTGATGCAAGCCCTTTTCTCCGGTATTCCTCAAAAGCAATAAGAATCCCTACTCCGGCTCTTTTATGGAACGGATCAAAATCAAATATATCAATTGTCCCCACTTTTGCTTTATCGGGTAGATAGTCTATCATCAGCCTTAGCTGGCCTGTCTCATAGATATTCCTGTGGGAGTTCTCGAGGTAGCGTTTAAGGGTGAACCTTGAAAATGGAGCCACGGTATTGCTAATGGTCCAGTATGATTCATTGTTTTCCCAATCATATAGCAACTCGAGATCCTCCGGCTCAAGTGCACGAAGTCTGATATCCTTATATTTCATAAGCGCATATTTCTTTCCGGCTAATTATTTATCAGCACATTAATTTCCCTGATAAATGCATCAGCAAAGTCTTTCTTAACCTCCACAAGAACATCCTTTGCCTTGGCAATCGTGGGATACTCTCCATAGGTATATTTATATAAACCATCATCTGCAACCATTTCCTTAACTCCCTGATAGCCCGGGAAAACCACCCCTATATTTAACGGAGTCCTGGTTGCTTTCAGCTGTATGGTAAAAACTTTCCTTGTTAACGACGATTTGCCGACAGCTGATTCGGTAATATTCATTTCCGAATCATTCTCAAGATCATACTGATTTATTATGTAAGCATCATTCAGTCCATTCTCCTTCAGATATGCAAGGTATGTCACAGCGTCAGATCTGTTATAGAATACCCCCAGTGCGTAAAGGTTAAGGGTGTCTGTCATGAATACTCCTTACGAACAGCATCTCATCCTTTATCAGATTGCTGAAATAACCCGGATAAAGCTTTTCTTTGGTCTGCTTGAGAATAATGCTGTATTTCATTGAAGAGGCCTGACGCAGATGCTGTGGGGTATAGGCTTCCTGCCTCAGTACAATGCCGGTCTTCGGATTTACAATGCCAAATGTCACCCTCCTGTTGTACTTTCTTCCTTCAGGATTATCAGATCCATCCTGATTTGTATTCACAGCGGCAAAGTTCGATTCACCGAAAGCTCTCTTTACAAATCTTGCCGCATCAATCCCTGATGAAGTAAAATAATCAATTACGACCTGCGCACGCCTGTCGGCCAGCTTTTTATTATATGCTGTTGTACCTCTTGAGTCTGTATAACCTGCAACTTCAATCGTCAGCTCAGGGTAATTAATCATGATATTTTTAAGTAATTCCAGACTTGGCCGGGCATCATTCGTCAGGGCTATGCTGTCATACCCAAAGAGGATATTTTTTATTGACAGGAAATCACCGGCCGAAACCTTATCGGGTTTGAGTGAGGGATTGACTGCAAGAAATTGCCCGCTGTAATAGAGAGGCAGACTGAGGTTGATAGTATCGGTATTATAACCATCGTGGCTGACAAAGACCTGGTAGTCACCCGGTTTTATTTCGAAATTGAATGATCCGTCGGTTGTGATTGGAATGTTCTGCATAATTTCGCCGGTCTTAAGGTTTTTAACAGTAATAAGTGTCACCCTGGGATCAACCTCCATTCCATCCTCAAGTTTTATTGTACCTGATGCTTTTGTCAGTTCATCTGCAGGATCGACTGCGACAATTGCATAAATATTTCTGACATTTGTTCTTGTATCAAAACGGCTTGCTACAAATCCGGGTGCATTGTTGTTCAGGATAAAATCCGTGTTTTCTATGACAGTATTGAAAGCATACGGCATTCCTACCGGCTGGGTCCAGGTACTGCCCCTGGAAATAGATCTGAATATGTCGTAGCCCCCGATGCTCATATGCCCCACAGAACTGAACAATAATGCACTATTTTCAGGATCAAAATAGGGGGTGTTTTCATCATAGGGTGTGTTGATTATATCCCCGCAGTTAACCGGTTTTTCCCACGAGCCATCAGCAGCTTTCTGGGATGTCCAGATGTCAAGTTCTCCGATCCCTCCGCGCCTGTTGCTTGAGAAATACATCGTTTGACCGTCGGGAGTGATAAATCCAAAATCTTCCCAGTAAACTGAATTTACATATTTGCCGACACTTTTAATTTTAGTCCAGGTTGTGTCTTTCCTGATACTATAGTAAAGATTCCCATCGCCGCCGTCGTCCATAAACAGGATCAGCATTTTCCCGTCGCCGGTAATTGAGTTTGTGTAAAATCTGTCAAACCCCCCAAGCTGTTTTGTAATATTGGAAGGCCTGTCCCATGCTTTATTCTTGTAAGAGCAATATACCTGTGTTATTCCTTCATTTTTAACTGTGAATACAAAAACTGAATCATTTTTGGCCAACACCGGATTGCATGCTCCCGGATAATCTCTGAGCCAGGGTGCAAAATAATCGGAGATGATCCTCAGAGGTCTCTTTTTCATCTCCATTGCATATCTGCAGTTCCTTATCTGCAGATCAATAAAGTCTTCCTGGTATACTTCAGAATCAGCCAGCCTTTTTTTAGCATCATAAAAAAAAGTTAAAGCCTGTTCAAGACTGTCACAACGATGAAAAGCGATTCCAAGATATAAATAGGTGTCCAGAGGTGCCTTCTCTCCGGTTTGCTGATATTCCTGATCGCTTGAAACCACTCCTTTTGAAGCTTTCTTTAGCAGCTGCAAAGCATCATTGTTCATTCCCTCAAGGTTAAGATAGCATATACCCAGCTTGGCTGCGAGATTGTAGTTCTCGGGATGATCTTTTACAAGAGGTTCATAGAGGGTTGACGCTTTTAAATAGTTCTGGTCATAGTAATAGTACATGTCGGCATGCTGAAAAGCTTTCAGGTAGGCCTTCCTGTCCGTTTCCTGGGCCGAAAGCGAAACGAAACCTGTTACTAAAATTGAAAAGACTAAAAATCTTCCCACCGGGTAAAGATGTTTCATTATTTATATATTATATTAACAAAAATACAGAAATTACAGTGAATCAGTTACTTATTTTGAATTTCAAAATTCAGTTAATAAAAAGGTTTATCATTTCTTAATTAAAACACTTATCTCCCTGACAAATGCATCACTGAATCCCATACGTTTTGCTCTCTCAAGTGCTGAAGCAGCTTCTGAAGGTGAAGTATACCTTCCATAAAGGTAATGAAGGAGACCGTCGATTTCTTTAGTCTCTTTTACTCCTTTAAATCCCGCAAATACAACATCAATATTTACGGGAGTGCTAACGCTTTTTAGCTGAATAGTATAATATTTCTGTTCCGGTACATTTTTCTCCCCGGTCATCCTTGTTACTTTTTTGACAAAAAGATCATCGGGATATCCCATTCTTATAAGATCCGCTTTGTGAGTATAAGCTTCCTCCTTTTCATCAAAATGACCTGTCGTATATCTGTAGAAAAGATCATTTCCGTTATAAAGTACTTTTATGTCAGAGACATATCTGAAATAGCTGACATCCACAGGATTGTAAAGCGCCATAACCTGTACGGTATAATAAAGCACTGCTGTATCTGCGGGATCGCTGTCACTGACATCCAGAACCCGGACGTTGCGGATAAGGATGGACGGATCGACTGATGATACTTCAGGAATTTCGGATAGATCTAACTTTTCATAAACAATTTGTTTTACAGCCGGAGGATGCGTATCGAGTATGACGTCTTCCAGTTCAATAGTTTTTGAAGGATTATTCCTGAATACCGTTGTATCATTCGTTTGTGTATAATAACCGGGTCCTGTATAAACAAGCTTATATTGTCCCGGTCCTACCATAAAATTGTAATCACCGCTTTTCCTTTCCGGATATCCGATTTCAATTGTATCCGGTATCGTTTTATCAACAAGATAAATTGTATTATTCTCGTCAAATGCAACAATAGTATCCTTCAGGCTGTAATTTCCTTTTATTTCAAAAATACGCTCCAGCCTGGGCGTAGTCAGTGTTAAATAAAAGATCTCCTTCTTTTTATAATCTGTAACTATCGAATAAAATCCATTTTCATCATTATTAAAAGGCTGGAAGAACCTGTCATCATCGGTGGAATTTACCGGGAAACCAAGATTCTGGGGAGCATTCCATGCAAGGTCCGATCTCCAGCTCCTGAATATATCATATCCACCCATGCCGCTGTGACCTTCGGAGGAGAAATAAAGTATCGAATCATTGAGAGTGATAAAAGGGGTATCTTCGTTATAGACAGTGTTTATTGTATCCCCGAGATTTATCGCAGGTCCCCATTCACCTTCTTCATCTCTTTCCGAAACATAAATGTCGAGACCTCCCCGGCCGCCCTCCCTGTTACTTGTAAAATAGAGTTCTTTGCTATCCGGCGAAATGGCGGCATGTGACTCGTAATACTTTGTATTAATATTCTTGTTCAGCTTCCTGATTGGAGTCCAGGAGTTATTTCTGAATTCGGAGGAATAAATATTCCCGTCAAAATTATCTGTTTTATAAAGCAACAGGAATGTGCCGTCGTTGTTAAGGGAACAGGAGGAGCAGTCCTGTCCGGACTTTAGCTGTGAATTTATTTCGATCGGAGGCTGCCAGATCCCTCTTATTTTTCTTGAAAACAGGATTGCGTTGTTAATGCCTCTTCGTTCGGTATAAACTATCGTATTCCCATCAAAGCTTACAGCAGGATTCTCATTTATGGATCCCTGACTGAATTTTTTCTCAACAAGCTTTTTGCTGAAGACATAGGGTGTTTCCTGATTGGTCATGGCAATTTCACAGGCCTGGATCTGCTGGTCAGTGAAGGCAGGATTTTTCATGCCCCCCTTATCTTCTATTTCGGCTGTCAGCTTTTTGAACGTCTGGAATGTATTTAGTGCTTTTTCAAGCTGATTATTGATCATATAGGATTTTGCCAGAAAGAAGTATGAATCAAGCGGTGCCCGCTTTTCCCTGAAGGAGTTGACTTTCGCTTCGTAGATAGAATGTCTTACGGCGGTTTCAAGGTAAGGTATTGCCTTGTCTTTTTCTCCCGGGAATATTCAGATAGCAAACCCCGATCTTGTACTGGATATTGTAATTTTCAGGATTTTCCAGCATCAGGTAAAGAGGGATCGCAAGTTCATATTCTTCAAAGAGACTCCTTGATTCAGCCTCTGCAAATATCTTTTTCATTTCCGGTTCCGGCTGTGCAGTAGCAGCGAACGGGAAAACTACCAGGAGAATCAGTTGAAGGAGGTGGCCAGGTATTTTTGTTCTGAAGTCAATCATTTTAACAAATATAGTAATTTTAAAAAACAATCATTTTGTGACCACTAGAAAGTTTCAGTAATCAAATTTATTAAAAAAATTACCATTTCTGTAAGTGCCCCGTACTTATTTCGAAAATGTAAAGGTCCGGCAGGCTGATTATATTATCTCAAAAGAGTTAATCTGGTTTATCCGGTGAATTGAAATCCGGATCAGATCAGGTCAGATGTATAGTTTTCAAGGATATTCTTAAGCTTGTTCAGGAACTTTCCTGCCAGGGCTCCGTCAATTACCCTGTGGTCGTAACTAAGCGACAGGATCATAACATGACGGATAGCTATGACATCTCCCTCCGGAGTCTCAATTACTGCCGGCACTTTCCGTACTGCGCCGGTACCAAGAATTGCTACCTGGGGCTGATTTATTATAGGCGTTCCTGAGAGGTTATTGTAGCTGCCGAAATTGGTAATGGTGAAAGTCCCTCCCGTTATCTCATCCGGCTTTAACTTGTTGTTCCTGGCTCTTTCAGCAAGATCATTTACAGCTCTTGCAAGACCTGTAAGGCTTTTTTCGTTGGCGTTCTTTATAACGGGAACGATAAGATTACCATCAGGAAGAGCAGTAGCCATGCCAATGTTAATGTTCTTCTTTTTAATGATTTTGTTACCGTCAACAGAAATGTTGAGCATCGGGTATTCATATAGGGTTCTGGCAGCTGCGTCGATAAAAATAGGGGTTAGCGTCAGCTTCTGTCCCTCAGCAGCAAGGAATTTGTCCTTTATACTGTTCCTCCAGATGACCATCCTGGTAACATCTGCATCAATGAATGAAGTTACATGCGCAGAGGTTCTCTTGGACATCACCATATGCTCGGCGATCAGCTTCCGGATCCTGTCCATTTCAATTACCTCATCTCCGGCCATGACTTTCTTTTCGTCTTGTTTTACACCGGCCTTTATTTCAGCAGCTTGTCCTGCCATAATTTCAGGCTTTTCAGCTGGCACGGCTTCATCTGTAACTTTTGCTTCAACAACTTTTTTTGTCCCCTTCTTCTTTTCTTCAATATATTTTAAGACATCATCTCTCGTAATCCTGCCATCCATTCCGGTACCTGTTATCTTATCGAGCTCAGAATAACTGATGCCTTCCTGTGTTGCCATGCTTCTTATCAGGGGAGATAAAAATTTCCCTGAAGGAGTACGGCTTTTCAATTCCTGCGATGCTCTGTGCTCATCCTTTTTTTCCTGTTTTACTTCTTCAATGGTCTCCTGTATCCTTTCTACCTCCTTCTGCACTTTCTTTGCCTCTTCCGGGGTGACCTTAACATTTACTTCAAGCACCGCTATGGGTGCACCTACCTTTATAACTGATCCCTCTTCGGCAATTATTTCCGCAAGAACACCTGATGCAGGAGCCGGAACCTCGGTATCAACTTTGTCTGTCGCAACTTCAACAAGCGGATCTTCTTCCGTTACAGCTGTCCCGGCCTTGACAAGCCATTTATTAATTGTTGCTTCAATTACGCCTTCCCCCATTGCGGGAAGCACAATATTCATTTTTGCCATTGGCTCAGTTTTTGTAATTCTTACGTTTTTCTCCCTTTACCCTTTCCCCAGCTGGGTATGGTTCCGGTATGCTCATTATCCTATGGAGGAAACAGGGGTTTGGGATAAACCTCTCATTAAATCTAAAGTTTATACCTTTATAACAACCATAAATAAAATATGTTTGAAATTCAGAGCTGAAACTGAAACAGACTGTTTCATCACACCACGCGTCAAAGACCTCTTCCGGGTTCAGTCCGGGAGCCATTCCCGGACATGTATCTCCTCAACTGATGTGATCACTGGTGATAGGGATTCCGGTTATTAATTGCACGGCCAAGCGTTATTTCATCTGTGTATTCAAGTTCATCACCGATAGCTACTCCCCTGGCAAGTGTTGTGAGCATAATATTGTATTTGCTCAGTCTCCTGTAGAGGTAAAAATTTGTTGTGTCGCCTTCCATTGTTGTACTTAAGGCAAAAATTATTTCACTGATGCCCCCGGCCTTTACCTTCTCTTCCAGGCTGTCGATCTTGAGATCGCCCGGACCGATTCCGTCAACCGGCGAAATAATGCCTCCCAGGACATGATACACTCCCCGGTACTGCCTTGTGTTTTCGATTGCCATTACATCCTGAATGTTTTCCACAACGCAGACCAGTGACTTGTCCCTCTTTTCATCACTGCAAATTATGCATATCTCTTCATCTGAAATGTTATGGCATATTTTACAGTAATGGATCTCCTTCTGAAGCCTGATAATGCTCTCTCCAAATCTCCGGACATCGTCGCTGTTCCTTTTCAGAAGGCTCATGACAAGCCTGAAAGCAGTCTTCCTTCCAATGCCGGGAAGTGATGCAAACTCATTTACTGCATTTTCAAGCAGTTTTGACGGATATTCTGAAAAACTCATTTCTAATGCTTTCAGGCAAAATTAATTCAATAATCATGTTAAAACTAAACCTCCGCATGATTTTTTAGCCTGCTAACTTTTTCTTATCCTTGCAAATTATTTTACTTATGACACCATTACTGATACTTGGAATTTTCCTGATATACACGGCAGTTCTGTTTGCAGTCACCTGGATCACATCACGTAAAGCCGATAATCAGTCCTTTTACATAGGGAACAGGGTCTCTCCCTGGTTTGTTGTGGCTTACGGGATGATCGGAGCATCTTTATCAGGGGTGACATTCATGTCGGTACCTGGCTGGGTAAAGGATACACAGTTCAGTTATATGGTGGTGGTGATAGGTTATCTTTTCGGATACCTTGTTATTGCCCTTGTTTTGCTGCCGTTATATTACAGGCTGAGGCTTACTTCGATATACAGTTATCTCGAAAAACGGTTTGGGTTCTGGTCGTACAAGACAGGAGCCGGTTTTTTTATCCTCTCCAGGGTGCTCGGTGCATCATTGCGCATGTTCCTGGTAATAAACGTACTCCAGGTCTTTGTCTTTGATGCATGGAATGTTCCGTTCTGGGTTAATGTAATGATCTTTATTTTTCTGATCATCCTTTATACCCTTAGAGGGGGAATTAAAACAATTATCTGGACTGACACTCTTCAGACCACCTTCATGCTCCTGGCTTTAGTGCTTTCGGTTATCTTCATAAGCAGGGAACTGGGAGTTCCTTTATTTAAGCTTGCTGCCCAGGTTACCGACAGTACTGTATCCAGGATATTCATAACTGACTGGCATCATGAGAGATTCTTTATAAAACAGTTCTTCAGCGGAATGTTTATTACTATTGTAATGACTGGCCTCGACCAGGAGATGATGCAGAAGAATCTGAGCTGCAGAAACTTAAGAGACGCCCAGAAAAACATGTTCACCTTCAGCGGAATCAACTTCTTCGTCGTTCTCCTCTTCCTTTTCCTTGGCGCGCTTCTGTTAATCTTCTCACAGGCCAGGGGCCTTAACGTTGCTTTTACAGATGACCTGTTCCCGACAATCGCTTTGAACTATCTTGGACCGGTAGCGGGGGTGGTCTTCCTGATCGGGCTTATTTCGGCAGCGTTCCCAAGTGCTGATGGCGCTCTGACATCCCTCACGACAATAGTTTCGCTTGATTTACTCGGCCTTGACAGAAGAAAGGAACTTACGGAAGCCGGGAAGAGAAGGATCCGTTATGTAGTTCATGTTTCAATAGCAGTAATATTCTTTATTTGCATCCTGATCTTCAAGGCAATGAACGACAGGGCGGTTATTGATAAACTTTTTACGATCGCCGGTTACACATACGGACCGTTGCTGGGACTCTACTCTTTCGGTCTCTTTACAAATCGTCAGGTTAAAGACAGGATAACTCCGGTTGTTGCAATCCTTTCCCCGCTTGTCTGCTATATCATCGGAGCGAATTCCCAGGAATGGTTCAATGGCTATAAGTTCGGATTCGAAATGCTGCTTGTGAATGGTTTTCTTACTTTCATGGGATTGCTGGCGTTCAGCCATAAGAAAACAATGAACCCTGAGTGACCTTTAAAGATCACAAATCCGCAATCCGCAATCCGAAATAACTATCTGATGACGTCGGTCTGTTGCTGAAGGTTTAGTTCCTCTTCAGTTTCTTCAGGCTCCTCCACAACTTCGGGCTTCGTTATCACCCTTATCTTTTTGAACGGAATATTCCAGGTAAGGAAATAATTGAATCCGGCATTCACTGTCTTCCCTCCGTTCCCGAACCCCGGGAAGTAGATCGGGCGCAGATCTTTTCCTCCTCCGCCCGAAATGAGAACCCTTAACCTTATAGTCCAGCCGATGCTGATATTTTTAAGAAGTTCAGCCTTCACCCCCGGAGCTACCTCAAGGAAATGACCAAGACTGGTCTTTCGCGGGATTGATGAAGAGACATCGCCCCAATAGTTTTGGTGATTAAAGGTTGTAGTTTCCGGATTGAAAAAACTAAGACCGTAATACAATCCCAATCCTGCCTGGTATCTTCCCATCGATACTTCCGGCTTAAGCAGGTTGAAATCGACGCCCGTCCTTATAAAAATACCCTTGCACCGGTAATCGTAATTATACTGTACAAAACTGTAGTCAAGATAACCGCCTCCAATGGTTAAAGCCATTTTTTCATTCCTGTCATATGAAATAAAACCTTCGAGGCTCAGGTTACTTTTATCGCTGAAGTAGATTACGGGTCCTGAAATATCAAAGCCTGCCCTTATCTTGAGAGGGAACTGTATTGTATCCTGGGCGCTGGTATTCTCTGCCAACAATAGCAACAAGAGGCTAATAGAATATCCGTAAGTTCTCAACATTTTCAGTTGTTATGTTTTTTGAGCCTGTATAAATGCCTTTAATGTTATGTCTGGTGTAATAAGGAGTGTCGATATTATGAAAAAAAGTATAGCCGCATTCCTTCGATATAAGATGCGGATAGCTGTTATAGGTGAAAGTTATTGTATCGGTTATTCCGTTGATCCTCACAATGAAGGTACAACTACCCGTTGAGCTGTCCAGCGGAAAGAGAACTGGCTGAATGCCTCTGTCCTTATCATAGATCTTGGCAGAATCTCTGCTCAGACCGTAAACAGTCAGGCTGTCTGCTGCCTTCTGTTTTTTTGTAACGTTATCATAAAGTGAGGCCTTTACATATGAATTCGTTTCTTCAAAACAGGCCTGGGGTGTGCAGGATGTTATCAGGGCTGAAGATCCGGTAATCATTAATGAAAGCACTGCAGGATATAGATTCCTCATCTTGTTTTGAAAGTCTCAAAAATACGAAAATAAAAATGACCGGAGGAGATTTGATTTAAAACAAAGGGCTATAATAGGAAAAATACAGTTGGCAATCAGCAGTTGGCAAAGGAAAATATAGATAAAATGGTGCCTTAGTGACTTTGTGGCAAAAAAAAAGAATGCCACAAAGACGCTAAGACGCTAAGAAATCCGGAAAAAGAAAGCCGAATTAAAAGACATATATAGATCTGTGAGAAAACAAAAAATTTCACGCTGAGTTCGCAGATAAACTTTGTGCCTTAGTGCCTTTGTGGCCAAAAAAAAGAATGCCACAAAGACACTAAGACACTATTAAATCCGGAAAAAGAAATACGTATTAAAAGACATATTAAATTCAAAAGAAATACGTATTAAAAGACAATTAAATAAAAGAAATACGTATTAAAAGACATATTAAATCTAAAAGAAATACGTATTAAAAGACATATTAAAAGACATATTAAAAAACCAAAGTCCTTAAATACTCCTCAGCCTTTTTGATAGCCGCCGGAATTCCGGCAGTATTTTTGCCTCCTGCAGTTGCAAGAAATGGCTGGCCGCCGCCTCCGCCGCTGATCTCTCCGGCTATCTCTTTAATGATAGCCACGGCGTTGATATTTTTCTCTTTCACAAGCCTGTCACTTACCATCACAAGGATGTTTGCCTTCTCATTTATTACCGAGCCAATAACAAGCAAGGAATTATCAGATGAGTTTCTTAAATGGTATGCTATAGCTTTCATTATATCTGTAGACCCGGTTTCAATATTGCCGGAAAGGAATTGCACTCCGTTTATAAGAACAGCATTTTCTTCAAGAGACCTGACTACGGTTAATGCTGACTGGTTCTGGTATTTCTCAAGGCTCTTTCTCAGGGATGAATTCTCAGCCAGCAATTTTTCGACGTTGTTTTTAATATCTGTGCTTTTAAGGATCGAGGATACCTCCTCAACCGAATCAAGTTTCTCATTGATGTACTCTTCTGCCTTTTCCGCAGTAACCGCCTCCAGCCTTCTGACACCTGCTGCAATTGCCCCTTCTGTTATTATCTTAACGATACCTATGGTCCCGGTGTTCGGTACATGTGTTCCTCCGCATAGTTCAACCGATTTTCCAAACTGGACGACCCTTACCGTTTCACCGTATTTTTCACCGAAAAGGGCCATCGCACCCATTGCCCGGGCTTCCTTCAAAGTCACTCCCTCAGTGACCCTGATATTACTGCTTTCCCTTATCATCCTGTTCGCAATGTTCTCCACCTTACGCAATTCTTCCCTTGTCAGTTTGCTGAAATGGCTGAAATCGAACCTTAACCTGTCAGGCGTTACCAGTGACCCTTTTTGTTCCACATGTTTCCCGAGAACCGATCTTAATGCATAGTGGATCAGATGTGTTGCAGTATGATTATTTGCTGTCATCCTGCGTTTCTCGCTATCGACCGAGGCATGATAAACCGCCATGGGGTCACCAATTTTACCCTGGCTGATATGAATGATCAGATTATTTTCTTTTATAGTATTATCTATTATGATCTTGTCCTTCCCACTGGCAATAAAGCCTGTATCTCCAACCTGGCCGCCGGATTCAGCATAAAAAGGGGTTTTGTTAAAGACCAGCTGAAGCTTTTCTTTACCTTTTAACTTTATCTTGCGATATCTGGAGATAAGTACATCATCCTCCGTCCTGTCGTAACCCGTAAATTCAGTGCCTTCAATTTCCCTGACCACAGTCCAGTCGCCAGCTTGCACTGATGCATCATCCCTCGATCTTTCCTTCTGGTTTTTCATTTCCTTTTCAAATCCTGCACTGTCAACCACGATATCATGTTCCTTAAGTATCAGTTGTGTGAGGTCGACCGGAAATCCAAAGGTATCGTACAGTTCGAAAGCCACCTTACCGGGCAGAATATTCCTCTTTACTTTTCTGAGATCTTCAAGGATCCTGTCAATCATCTTTAATCCTTTCCCCAGGGTCTTGAGAAAAGCAGCTTCCTCCTCCTGAATTATCCTTGAGATCTGTTCCTGTCCGGACTTCAGTTCAGGATAAGTGTCACCCATTGTTTCAACAAGTACCGGGACAAGTCTGTAGATAAATGGCTCATCGGTCCCAAGGTAATTATATCCGTATCTTACCGCCCTGCGGAGGATCCTCCTGATCACGTAGCCGGCTTTATTGTTTGACGGAAGCTGTCCGTCTGCAATTGAGAACGCGACAGCCCTCAGGTGGTCGGCGACAACCCGCAATGCGATGTCAACACTCTTTTCGACGCCGTATTTTTTGCCGGTTATTTCTGATATCTGTGCCTATTATTGATTGAAAAATATCAGTGTCATAATTTGATTTCTTTCCCTGGACAACCATGCACAGTCTTTCAAATCCCATCCCGGTATCCACATGTTTTGAAGGGAGCTGTTCCAGCTGTCCGTCAGCCCGCCTGTTATACTGAATAAACACAAGGTTCCAGATCTCAATTACCTGAGGATGTCCTTTATTTACCAGTTTATAGCCCGGGATTTTTCTCCGTTCTTCATCATCCCTTATATCAACATGAATTTCGGAACATGGACCGCAAGGTCCGGTTTCGCCCATCTCCCAGAAATTATCTTTTTTGGAGCCTTCAAGTATCCTTCCTTCGGGATTTGTGAAACAGCTCTTCCAGCAATTATAGGCTTCATCGTCACGGGGGACATTTTCTTCCCGGCTTCCTTCAAAAATAGTGGTATACAGGCGGTCTTCAGGTATACCAAGCTTCTCTACAAGGAATTCCCATGCCCAGTCGATGGCCTCTTTCTTAAAATAATCTCCGAACGACCAGTTACCAAGCATTTCAAACATGGTATGGTGATAGGTATCATGTCCAACTTCTTCAAGATCATTATGCTTCCCGGATACCCTGAGGCATTTTTGTGAATTTGCGATCCTTTTGCTGACAGGCTGCTGGTTTCCGAGAAAAATATCCTTGAACTGATTCATCCCTGCATTCGTGAACATCAGGGTAGGATCATTTTTTATAACCATTGGTGCCGAAGGCACAATTTCATGTTCTTTTGAACGGAAAAAATCAAAAAACAGCTGCCTGAGCTCAATTCCTTTTAATGTAAAAGACATATCGGAAAACAATAATTGACAAGAATTATAGTTTGTAAAATTAATTTATTTGTTTTAGATTTGTTGATAACTCTGAAAAAATCCAAAACCGAAACCCTTAATGTCTGGCCATAAATATTTTCTTGATTTATCGGATTTGCAGTACAAACAGGTAAGATTGCCCTGGAAAAGCAGGCTTATACGCCTTTCATTATGGTTCGTTGGTTCAATTGCAGTTACACTCCTGTACAGCATTATTTTTGACAATGTATTCGGTTCTCCGAAGGAACAGGTACTTAACCAGGAGATTGAGAACCTTAAGCTGCGCTATTCATTGATTGGCAGGGAAATAGACCAGTCAATCAAAGAGATGGATAATCTTGAGATGTCTGATGAAAACCGGTACAGACCGGTCCTCGATATGGATACCGTTCCCGCAATCGTTCAGGAATATGGGAACTGGAGGTGTGGACAAATATGAAGAACTTGAAGGTTATGATAATTCGCAGATGATGATATCATTCCGGAAAAAGGTTGAGGATTTAAGAAACAGGACGACAATTCAGTATGAATCATTCAAGGCCATTGAAGGAACAAAGGATGAGTGGAAGCGTGAGATGGAATATCTCCCGATGATCAGCCCTGTAAATGTTATCTACCGGCTCGGCGACGGGATGAAGTTCAGGGAGAAGCATCCTGTACTGGGCACACCCCAATGGCATCACGGACAGGATATCAGCACACCTTACGGTACAGAAGTCTTTGCAACAGGTTCAGGTAAAGTTATTGAAGCCGGGTGGAGCGGTGGATACGGTAACTGCATCGTTATAGATCACGGATATGGATACAGGTCTACATATGGTCATCTGAGCAATATAAGGGTTTCTGTCGGGATGAATATAAAACGCGGCGACAAGATAGGCCTCACAGGAAGCACCGGGACATCATCAGGACCCCATCTGCATTACCAGATCGATCTGTTCGGACAGCATAAGAATCCACTTTATTACTTCAACAATGATCTGACTGAGGATGAGTATTTTGAAATGATCCAGACACTCACGTCACAGGCTAAATTCAGATAATATCCTCATTACAGTTTCTCATTCAGATTTAATGAACTCTCTGCTCATCGTTTTTCATTTATGCAATGAATTTTTTATCTTTGCTGCATCATGGCAAACCAAAGTACAAGTTCAATCCCGATTCACTGAGCTTTGACAAAATACGTCTCGGAGCCAAAGCACTTTTCCTCCGGCTGCTTGCCTATATTATCGGATCGGTGATAATTGCCGTTATGTACAGTTTTATTTTTGCTTTGTTTATTGATTCTCCCAAGGAAAAAGCCCTGAAACGTGAAATAGCACAGTTAACACTTCAATATGAATTGATCAACAGGGAGATGGGAAACCTTGAAAAAGTTATCGGACATCTTCAGGAGACAGATGATAACCTGTACAGGACAATTTTTGGCGCCGAGCCACTTCCGGCCACACTACGCCAGGGAGGAGTCGGCGGGGTTAACAGATTTAACGAACTGGAGGGTTTTAATAATTCAAGGATTGTTATTGAAACCACAAAAAGACTTGATGCAATAAGGAAAAGGATTTATGTCCAGTCAAAATCGTTCGATGACCTGATATTGCTTGCAAAGGAGAAAGAGACCATGCTGAGATCGATCCCTGCAATAATACCTATTTCAACAAAGGACCTGACACGGATTGCCTCGGGATTCGGGCTCAGGATACATCCTGTTTATAAAATATCCAAATTTCATGCAGGGATGGATTTTACTGCACCCCTGGGAACCGAAATTTATGCCTCAGGTGACGGGACAATATCGGCAGTTAACTCTAACCGGAGAGGAATGGGAAACTTATATTGTAATTGATCATGGTTTTGGCTACTCATCAACTTATGCCCATCTCGACAGCTTTGCTGTGAGATCAGGTCAGAAAGTCCACAGGGGAGATGTAATCGGCTTTGTAGGCAATACCGGAATGTCGGTTGCTCCGCATCTTCATTATGAAGTTAAACTCAATAATATTAATGTTGATCCCGTAAATTATTTTTTCAATGATCTCACATCTGCAGAATATGAAACTATGATCGAAATTGCTTCAAAAACCGGTCAGTCATTCGATTAATTCTTGTTGTACATTTATCCGGAAAAGCCCTCACAAAAGTTAATATGCCATATAAGGAAAAAACAATTGAAAAGCTCTATTATTCAATAGGCGAAGTTTCAAAAATGCTTGATGTACCTGTTTCAACAGTCAGATTCTGGGAAAATGAATTTGACATACTGAAGCCCATGAAGAATAAAAAGGGCAACAGGATGTTTACCGCCACTGATATTAAAAACCTTATGATAATTCACCGCCTTATTAAAGGAGGAAGGGATGACTCTGTCGGGTGTGAAAAGGAAACTCAGCGGTCAACTGGGATGAGGCGGACAAAATATTTGAAATCAACGAATCGCTTAAGAAAATAAAAAGCATGCTCCTCGATTTGCGGGACAATATTTAAATTAATTCTCTGTGATCCTCTAGTGTCTTGTCGCTGAACTCTGAGAAAGGTTTAAAGTTTCACAGAGTCCCGATAGCTATCGGGACACAGAGGTTCCACAGAGGTACTCACAGAGATCAAACATATTATGAAATTACAGGATCTTTGTTCTTATCTCGATACAGTCGTTCCGTTATCCTTTCAGGAAGGATACGACAACTCCGGATTGCAGGTTGGACGGCCTGATAAAGACAATCAATTCGGCCCTCTTAACACTTGATGTAACAGAAGAAGTAATTGATGAAGCTATAATCGACAGGATGCGATATCGTCATTTCCCATCATCCGGTCATTTTCACCGGAATAAAGAAGATCACAGGGCAGCTCACTTACAGAGAGGATACTTATAAAGGCAATCAGGAATGATATTTCAATTTATTCATCACATACAAATCTTGATGCGGTAAGCAATGGCGTTAGCATTAAAATGGCTCAGAAAGCTGGTTTGCAAAATGTTAAGGTCCTTTCACCGCTGAAGAACAAATTGCTGAAACTTGTTGACTATTTATTCCCGAAGACCATTTAAGCAAGGTAAGCGAAGCACTCTTCAATGCCGGTGCAGGTGTGATCGGAAATTATGACAGGTGCGGATTCACCGTTAACGGAACAGGAAGCTTCAGGGCAGGGGAGGAGACAGATCCATATGTGGGAGAAAAAGGAAAGACCCATTTTGAAAAAGAGGTCAGGTTTGAAACAATACTTTTTCACATACCAGAAGGAAGCTGTAATAAATGCCCTGCTTGATGCCCATCCCTATGAGGAGGTAGCCTATGATCTTTATGCAGTTGAGAATGATAATATAAATGCAGGATCGGGATGTACGGCTGAGTTGAAAGAGCCTCTCAGTGAAGAGGATTTTCTTAAAATGATATCAGTGGTTTTTGATGCAGGAGGAATTCGCTATTCAAAAACCAGGGGGAAAATGATTAAGAAAATTGCACTGTGCGGCGGTGCAGGGGCTTTTCTCCTTAATGATGCCATTGCAGCGAATGCCGACGCATTTGTTACGGGAGACATTAAATATCACACTTATTTTGAAGCTGAAGACAGGATCCTTCTTGTAGATTGCGGACATTATGAAACGGAAAAATTCTCCACTGAAATTTTATACGATCTAATTATCAAAAAATTCCCTAAATTTGCAGTCCGGTTTTCAAAAACAAATACCAATCCGATAAATTATCTATATAAATGGAAAAAGTCAAAACACATGAAGCTGAAATTTCTGTAGAGGATAGGCTCAGAGCATTGTATGGTCTGCAGTTGGTTGATTCAGAAATTGACAAGATTAAAACACTGAGAGGTGAGCTGCCTCTTGAAGTTCAGGACCTTGAGGATGAAATTGCAGGACTTGAGACGAGGCTGGGAAACCTCCGGGAAGAGGTTGTTAACCTTGATAAGGCAGTTTCAAAAAAGAATAATGAGATTACTGATGCTGAAGCCCTTATCAAGAAATATGAAGAGCAGCAGAAGAATGTCAGAAATAACAGGGAGTTTGATTCACTTTCAAAAGAAATTGAATACCAGAATCTTGAGATTGAACTTTTCAATAAGAAAATAAGGGAGTTCAATGCCCAGATAGAAGAAAAAAAGGTTGTAATAACAGATTCCGAAGCTACTCTTGCTGACCGGAAATCAGATCTGGATAATAAAAAAGCCGAGCTTGATGAGATTATTTCCGACACCCAGAAGGAAGAGGAAGGCCTTTATAAGAAATCTGAAAAAATACAGTCAGTTATCGAAGAAAGGCTTCTTACCGCATATAAGAGGATAAGGTCAAATGCAAGAAACGGACTGGCTGTTGTTCCTGTGCAGCGTGATGCATGCGGCGGCTGCTTTAACCAGATCCCTCCTCAGAGACAACTTGATATCAAGATCAAGGAAGAAGATAATTGTATGCGAATACTGTGGAAGGATCCTTGTTGATGATGAGATAATCAGCGAAAGTCATCTGTAATATAGGGAATTATTAAGTGTATTAGATATAACCTCATTCCCAAACCCCTTCTCCTGAAAAAGAAGGGGTTCATTCTTTTGTTATTCGCTAAGTCTATTGCAGGGAGAATTCGGAGAAGCTCTTCAGATGGGTGGATGTCGGCAAAAGAGATAACTATTTATTTACCTTTACATTTAAACATTAGCGTGTTCAATATGACCCCCTCCGAATTCAAGAAAATGATTTCCGAAGGCATTCCTGAATTACTGCCGGAGCCAACGACCCTATGATCACGAATCTGAATCATGCTCCAAAAAGAAAAGATATATTGTCGGCACAGGAAAAAAAGCTTGCAATAAAAAATGCCCTCAGATATTTTCCGGAGCATTTCCATAAGATACTTGCACAGGAATTTGCGAGGGAGCTTGCTGACTACGGGAGGATCTATATGTACAGGTTCAGTCCTGATTATGAATTAAAAGCCCGTCATCTCGATGAGTTTCCGCACAGGTCAAAGCATGCTGCTGCAATAATGCTGATGATCTCCAATAATCTTGATCCCGAAGTGGCCCAGCATCCTCATGAGCTGATAACTTATGGCGGCAATGGTGCAGTGTTTCAGAACTGGGCTCAGTACCGTCTTACAATGAAATATCTTTCGGAAATGACTGATGACCAGACACTCGTAATTTATTCAGGTCATCCGCTTGGTCTTTTCCCTTCTCATAAGGATGCACCCCGGCTTGTTGTAACCAACGGCATGGTGATCCCGAATTATTCCTCGCAGGATCACTGGGAGAAATTCAATGCTCTGGGAGTTTCACAGTATGGACAGATGACTGCAGGTTCATATATGTATATCGGACCTCAGGGAATTGTTCATGGTACAACAATTACACATTCTCAATGCATGCGGAAAATTGCTGCCATGAGGAAAGCGGAAAGAACTGAAACTGTTTGTTTCATCCGGACTTGGAGGAATGTCGGGAGCCCAGCCAAAAGCAGCACAAATTGCAGGTCTTATTTCGGTTATTGCAGAGGTGAATCCCAAAGCAGTCAGAACGCGATATTCCCAGGGCTGGGTGGATGAGGTAACCGATAATATGGATAATCTTCTGAAAAGGGTAGCAGAGGCAAAAAAGGAAAAGAAAGTCGTTTCAATTGGTTATCCAGGGAAATATTGTTGATGTCTGGGAAAAATTTGCAGAGAACAATATTAAAGTTGACATAGGATCGGACCAGACATCACTTCATAATCCCTGGGCAGGAGGTTATTATCCTGCAGGGCTTTCATTTGAGGAATCAAACAGGATGATCTCGGCTGATCCTGAAAAGTTCAGGGAGCTGTGTGAGGGAATCATTAAGACGGCAGGTCAAGGCAATCAACCGGCATTGTGAGCAGGGGTACATATTTCTTTGATTACGGGAATGCTTTTCTTCTGGAAGCTTCAAGGGCAGGTGCAGATATTCTGAATTCAGATGGAGAATTCAGGTATCCGTCTTATGTTCAGGATATTATGGGACCAATGTGCTTCGATTACGGATTCGGACCTTTCAGATGGGTTTGCTGTTCAAACGATCCTGCTGATCTTGAACTGACCGACAGGATTGCTGCTGAGACACTTGAAAAAATAATGGCCACATTCTCCTGAAGAGATAAAACAGCAGATGGCTGATAATATTCACTGGATAAAGGAAGCAGGCAGGAACAATCTGGTTGTCGGATCACAGGCAAGGATCCTGTATGCTGATGCTGAAGGAAGAATAGCAATTGCCAGGGCATTTCAACTCAGCTATTAAACAACGGCATGATTTCTGCACCGGTGGTTATCGGAAGGGATCATCATGATGTTTCGGGAACTGATTCACCTTACAGGGAGACTTCAGATATTTATGACGGTTCAAAATTTACTGCCGATATGGCTGTACAGAATGTAATTGGCGATGCTTTCCGGGGTGCAACATGGGTCTCGCTGCATAATGGAGGAGGAGTGGGATGGGGCGAGGTTATCAATGGAGGGTTCGGAATGGTGCTTGACGGGACCAGGGAAACTGAGAAAAAGCTCAGGATGATGCTTCACTGGGATGTGAACAATGGTATTGCAAGAAGAAGCTGGGCCAGGAACAAGGGGGCAATGTTCACACTTGAACGGGAAATGAAACGAACTCCGGGATTAAAAGTTACAGTTCCCTATATTGCAGATGATAAGATAATTGATGAGGCTTTTTCGGGGGCCGGCTTTTAAAAAATTGCAGGGGAGGTTGAGGCAGGACAGCGGGTGTGGTCAGCTTTTTACCAGGATAACAGCTATTGCAGCAATCCCTTCTTCCCGGCCGATGAAACCAAGCTTTTCGGTAGTGGTTGCCTTTATTGAAATATTATCCGGGATGTGTCTCAAGAATTGCGGAGATCACCTTTTTCATCCCAGGAATATAGTCAGCAATTTTTGGCTTTTCAAGACAAACTGTGCAATCGATATTTATCAGTTTGAATCCTTTCTTATTTATCAGACTGAATGTTCTTTTCAGAAGTATTTTACTATCAATATTTTTAAATTCCGGATCAGAGTCAGGGAAATAATGACCGATATCACTCAATCCGGCAGCACCCAGCAGGGCATCACAAATTGCATGAAGGAGGACATCACCGTCGGAATGGGCAACAGCATCCGTGATCAGAAGGTATATGGATACCTCCGAGCCACAGATCAAGCCCTGGTTCAAGCCGGTGAAAATCGATACCCTGACCTATTCTTAAATTGTTCATTGTTCGGACGTGGGTACGTTCCTGCATCGAGTTTATATCAAATGACATTGAAAAACGGAGCGTCCTTGCAAGAGGATGATTCTGGGCAAGCGGCATCAGGTATGAGAAATCAATTGTAAATCCTTTAAGTTTGAATCCTGCACCGGCAGTAAAATATTTTCTGTTGCCTTTTGAGGCATTTTCATGAAAATAACCACCCCTTATTGCAAACTGATTGTTATACCAGTATTCTATTCCTGTGGAATATGTTATTTCATGAATTTCTTCCTTGAATCCTCCCGGGGCATCATAAAATGACTGGAATATTGCAACCGGAACAGAAACGTTAGGATCTTTGCCGTCAATAATTTCCATATTGCTATTATAGATCGGAGGTGTGGGTACCAGAAGCTTGTTCAGATCAAGTGTAAGGTCAGCTTGTTGAAGTTATCAAGATTGATAGTGCTGGCTGCCCCAAGACGCATATTCATTGGTATGAAATCGGACGTCTGACCATCAGAGTAACTCATTTTTGATCCGATATTCGAAAAATTCAGTCCGAATCCTATTTCCGCATCTTTACTGAAGAGCGTAATATCCTTATTGTTATAATATCCTGAAATATCGGCAGCAAATGAAGTACCCGGCTTTGTTGCATCTCCGCCTGAATATGAACCTCCTGTCAGGTTTGAATAGATAAATCTGAACGCAATGCCACCTGAAAAGTGCTCGGCAAAAATTCTTGAATAGCCAAGATCAAATGCCAGTTCATTTGGTTTGAAAGTACGTTCAAGGTTGCCGAAGTCATCGGTGAAAGGAACATCCCCAAGGGATGAATAGAGAAGGCTTGCAGCTTACAACCTGTTTCTTGTCAATCCTGTAGTAACCTGTCAGGTATGCAATATTTATATCCGGAACCAGGTTTCTGAGCCAGGGTGAATATGAGATCCCGACCCCACCTTTTCCGTCAATAAATGCAAATTTTGCAGGATTCCAGTGCTGACTGTAAACATCAGGGGAGGTTGCAACACCTGCATCGCCCATAGCTCCTGCCCTTGAATCGGGTGCAATTGTCAGGAAGGGAACAACCGTCTGAATAGCATTTAATTCCTGTGAATATACTTTTACTCCAATGGCAAATACCAATGAGAAAAGAATGATAGAGTAAAGTCTTTTTCTTCATGCTGATTTTTATCTTGTTAAGAATTTGCAAATATAAAACAAATATTTTGGCGACTTATTGTGTAGATGTTATAAAATGATCATTCGTCCTGATATAGAGGCAATTTCGCCTCTACTTGTCCTGACTGTGACAGTATACGGATAAACGCCTTTTCCTACCCGTTTGCCTCCCGTATCATTGCCATCCCATTCGACCGGAGGAAGCTGATAACCTGATGACATCAGGGTTGTTTTTATTATTCTTATAATCTGGCCATTAAGGTTGTAAATGCTGATCCTGACATCCAGACTTTCGTCAGGCCTGTTATGCCCTGCGCTTATTTTTGTCTCATTCCTAAAAGGATTAGGATAATTGAGGAGATTATCTAAAATAAATTTATCTCCTGTATTCACAAGAAACAAAACTGAGATCTCCGAGGAGTTGTTGAAATTGTCCCAGGCCTTAAGAGACAGAACGTGACTGCCGGCTGTCAATCCTGAAAAATAATAAATTACAGTTCCCCTGACAGGGCTTCCTAAATCATGTTCAAAATAATTATTGAGGATTGAAATATTATTTCTGTCGTTGTCGAGCCAGCAGACAAGGTCGTGGCCAAGCCCCTGTTCCGGCTGTGTTAATCCCTCCCGGGTCCTCAACTATTGCATATAACCTTGGATTTCCGTCTGTGATTCCACCCTCCCTGAATAGCGTATCGTTAAGATAAAGGCTGATTACCGGACCTGTTGTATCAAATCCCGGATTGTTGCTGAAACCGCCGGCGATCAGCCCGTCAAAGACTCCATTCATGTCAGTTTTCTGATCCGATGCATAATAGCTGATCTTTCCTTTACCGAATTTGTAATCAATATCGCGCGGAACTATGAAGGTAAAGCTAAACTTTCCATCAGTTGCGTTTGTCCTGCCGCTGAAGATCATATTGTTCTGAAGGCTGAACTTCATTTTCTGACCGCCATCATTTGCAAGCGTCTCCACCTCCGAAGGTTTATCATAAACAACCGGAGAAACTATTCCATTGAATCCACTCAGAATTGCTCCATGCAGATCTTCAATATGGCCGGTAATGGTTATTTCTGAAAGAGCTTTCAGAGTGTCGACAGGTTCACTTACCGGGATATTGTTAATTGAATCTGTTACTACTTTGCCGTGCCAGGGGTACGAGAGTCTAACTGCAGGGTCGCCCAGAAGCACAAAATTCCTCTTGTTGGTACTGTTCCCCGACCTGTTTTTTGCAATCCTTATTATATCACCCAGGCGAAGGGCATTACCTTCAGGATCACGGTCAAATGCAGCATCAAAAAGGTTTCTGTTCAACAGGTAATTCGGTGCAGAATAAACAAGCCGTGTTGTTGACATGAGCGCAATCGATCCGCCATTCATTCTGAACAATATTTTTTCACCTGCCGAATTCCTGCCGGTTATCTGCCTGGTTACAATATTTATATCGATATCGTCAAACCGGCTGAACTCACATGTTGCTGTAATGAAAAGAGGAAGCTTTGTCTTGTTGTTCCAGCTTTCAATATTTTCTTCAGTAAGCACCCGTTCGTGTCCGAGACTGCTTTCATTACCGTGTCCTATGTAATTGAATATCAGTGTTCCGGAATTAATACGGTCATTAATGGCGGTTGACACATCAGGGTAAAACTGTCCTGTTGCCGATGATATCTGCTTATAAGCATCAAAATAGATCTTATCAACATTGAGCCATGGGATGCTGTCAGCTAGCAGACCAGCAAGCCCTTCGGCATCGGACATATGGGTGTTTCCGTCTTCATCGTCTGCTATGATACAGATATTGTTCTTCCAGTCGCCCTGGTTTGCCGGATCAAGATATAGCTTTATTTTAGAGACTATTATTCGTGCCTGAACTGTATCTGATACCGGTAATCTGCCAATGCCAATATCCTCGGTGCCTGTTTCTTCTCCTTCCCCGTCCTCCAGCAAACCATAAAAATCATCTGATGAAAAAGATGAGATAAAGATATTGGAGTTTGATGACTGCCACGTGGGTATGAAGTTAGGATTGCCGGGTGGAGAAGTTTTGTTCTCAAACGACCCGTCACCAAACAGCAAAAGATATTTAAGCGGATGACCTCCTTTCTGCTTTTGATACTTCATCCTCAGGAAATTTCTTATTGCATTAATATCAGGTATCCCTCCTGAAAATTCATTGTAGATCTGACCGGCGGTAACTATAAGGGATACAAGACCACTGTTTTCATTGTGGAAAGAAGCAAGCTCTGCTGCATAATCCGTAAAGAAGGGGTGGGCAACAATTACCATATCAGCATCCGCGGATGAATGCAGATCCTGGTTTGGAAGCGGATGCGGGTAAATTACTGGTGTCCCGGCATTGGCCGGAACGAATGCAACAAAGGTTTTGAGGGTATCGGAAGTTGATTTGAACCTGATGTTATCTCCGGAGATAACATACTTTACAGATTCCGGGTTGATCGGATCTGAAACATCCCAGATCATGACCCCACCAACTGTACTTTTAATTGTGAATTCCGTAACAATTCCCGGTGCAACTGACTTTGAGTCAGTGTAATGTGCGGTAATGCCTTCAAATGTCATCAGGATTCTGGCATGAATACAGACGTAATCTATCCAGGCCCTGGCAGAAGCTTCACCGTTGTTCATGAACCTGACTGAGAAAACGGGTTCCTGAGATATGGGAAAGGTTTCCCCTGTTATTCCTGCAGCCTGGGCAAATGTACCTGTGGTTGATGCCGGATCCACCTGAGTAACAGGAATATTTTCAAGCAGTGAGCCATCGGCAGACAAACGGAATGAAGAAGGGGAAGGCGATCTGGCAAGGAATCGTGCCCTGTATTTCATCGGTTCGGACGCAATTACATTTTTGAATCGGGGGTCGATTTCTGTGTCCTTTGTATAAGTTATCGGCTGGTACCATTCTCTTCCTGATTTGATAAGGTTTTCAGCATCAATTTCATGGACATGGAGTGCGTCCGAGACCGATGAATGAAAATTTGCCTCAGAAGGAGGTTCGGCAGCCTGCCTGACTTTCTTCCCTCCCCCCGGACGGGATGTAATAAAATAGTACGCAGTATCTGAATAGTAATGTTTTTTATAATCGTATTCACCTGTGGTTTTATTAAAAATAAATCTCCGTGTTCCCTTTCCGTAGAACAGCAGGTAATCACCCTCATTAAATACCCCGTCACCCCCTGTCACAGTAAACACAGCCATTTCCAGCAGGTCGTCCGGACCAGTTCCATCGTTGTAAAATGACAATTGACCGGCATTGTTGCCATAGATCACAGGGTTTGCAGGATTTTCAAGACCGAGCTGTTTTAATCCTTCAAAACTGATCCGGTAAATGCCATCCTCAGTAATTCCCATTTTAAACCATTTTCCCGATGCGAGCACGGACGCCGTAACATATTCATCCTTCATTACCTGTGCAGTCAGGTTCAGTGAGGACAGAAACATATACAAAGACAATATTTTAAAATACCCTGTCATTATTGCAGGTAAAGATAAACATGTACTTTTGGTTTTTGGTTTAATTTGTCCAATGAAATAAAGAGGCGCATAAAATTTCAGCCAGTATCATTACGTTCATAATGCAGTTTTTAAGAAAATGATAAATAGACAGGGTCTGCTATTTGTTCTCGTTTTTTCAATTTATTATCAAGCATCAGGCCAGGAGACGAGCTATGGACCTGGATTTCAGACCATATTGCCAGATAATCCCTCATATGCCGGCAGCAGCGGTGATGGATCCGTAAAGTTGTCATATTTGAATTTCTATCCGGGCAACAGTTATAATTTTCATTCCGTTTATTTTGTCTTATGATTCTATATTATCCGGCCATTCACGGAGGCGCCGGATTGTTTATTTCAGATGATTACCTGGGCGGGATTGTCAATGATGTAAGAGGAGGAATATCCTATTCTTACTTTTTACAGGCAGGGAAAGAGCTTTTTATTAATGCCGGACTGTCTGCTTCAGTCTTTCCATCGCGGCTTTAATTTCAACGATGCCATTTTTCCTGACCAGATTGACCAGCTCGGTGGGATTACAATCCCTCCGTCTGAAATTCTCAATAACAGAAGCAGAACAGTGTTTGACTTAGGTACAGGTTTCCTTTTTATTTACAGGAATTTTTTCGGCGGATTCGGGATCTCTCATCTTGCCGAGCCTGATCTTGCAGGAAACGGATGCATCAGCAGACAGGTTAAAAAGGAAATATTTTATCAATGCTGCTGGCGAATATGATTCTTGACAGGAAGAACAATTTGAAGATCCGGCCTATGGCAGTAGTTGAAATTCAGAAAAACTATATTTCCGGGTGCCTGGGTGCAGTTTTTGAAAGCAATTACCTGTCAGTCAATTCTCTGCTGTTTATTAACAATAACAACAATATTGATCTGCAGGCAGGATTCTCCCTGAAAAAAGAGAGAGTCTGCATTTTCTACAATTACAAATTCAGTTTAAAGGCCGGAAATTCATTATTGCCATTCTCTCTCATGCATCAGACAGGTCTGGCATTCAGTTTAAACAATGTTGAAAAAAGAATTAAAGGCCAGGACAATAAATATGCCCCGATTGTAGTTATATTTGATGTCCAAAAATTATTTTTAGGAATTTAGTGTATATTTGAAAGTTCATAAAAGCTATAAAAATTAAGGAGTTATGTATAAATTCAGAACCTTGCCGGTTGTACTTGTTGCAGCACTGATCCTTTTTTCATGTAAAGGTGGAAAAAAAGGAGGTGACAATGTCTCTTCCACCACCGGGTGGAAGTATAATGACCCTGACAATGGCGGATTTGAAGTTGCCCTTGGAGCAGAACAGAAAACAGGTCCCGGCCTTGTCCTGATCGAAGGCGGACGCTTTACAATGGGTCGTGTGCAGCAGGATGTGATGTTTGACTGGAACAATCAACCGCGTACTGTTACAGTATCATCATTTTATATGGATGAGACAGAGGTCAGAAATGTTGACTACCGCGAATATCTTTTCTGGATTAAAAGAGTTTACAAGGATTATCCCGAAGTGTTCAGGAGAGCATTGCCTGATACGCTTGTATGGAGAAGTCCGATGGGTTTCAACGATCCATATGTTCAGTATTATTTCAGGCATCCTTCATATAATAACTATCCTGTTGTGGGTGTAAGCTGGGTTAAGGCAAATGATTACTGCCTCTGGCGGACAGACAGGGTTAATGAACAGCTCCTTATTGATGAAGGTGAACTTAATCCGGATCCGAACCAGGTAAATGAAAAGAACTTCAACACTGAAGCATATCTGGCCGGACAGTACGAAGGTGTTGTAAATCAACTTCGCGAAAGTCTCAACCCGAATCAGACCGAAAGACGTACCAACTTTGAAGATGGTGTTCTGCTTCCCGCCTACAGGCTTCCGACCGAAGCAGAATGGGAATTTGCCGCTTATGCACTTCGCGGAAATACTTTTGAAGAAAGAATTTACGAAAGAAGGATCTACCCGTGGGACGGACATAATGTAAGAAATGCTGAAAAAAGTAGCCGTGGTGAGATGATGGCCAACTTCGTTCGCGGAAGAGGCGATTTGATGGGGGTTGCAGGCAGCCTGAACGATAATGGAAGTATTACAACAGATGTAAAATCATACTGGCCAAACGATTATGGATTGTACTGCATGGCCGGCAATGTTAATGAGTGGGTACAGGATGTTTACCGTCCGCTTACATCAGAGGATGTTGATGGTTTCAATCCTTTCAGAGGTAATGTGTTCACTGATCTCAGGAGAGACGCCAACGGACAGGTTGTCGGAAAAGATAAGCTCGGTCGTCTGTTTATTGATACGGTTAAGGATCAGGATGTAGCCAACAGATATAATTATCAGAAGGGTGATTACAGAAACTACAGGGATGGCGATTTACAATCAGTCTATCTCAGGTGGAGGTGACTGGATTAACAGAAGACAACAAACAGGGTTCGTAAGGATGTATGCACAGGGATCACAGGATAACAAGGATCTACTTTACACTTATCAATGACAATGCAAGGGTTTATAAAGGAGGTTCATGGAAAGACAGGGCATACTGGCTTAATCCTTCTACAAGAAGATTTCTCGATCAGGAAAGCTGCACGCGATGATATCGGATTCAGATGTGCAATGATCCGGGTCGGAAGTCCTGCCGGTTTTTGATTAATAATAGAAATTAATTATAGCCTCATTATGAAACCATAATGAGGCATTTTTTTAAAATTTATGAAAACTGACCAGCTTTACAGCCTATTCAGAAGAATCAACAGGTGTCTCAACCGATACCCGTGACAATCAAGAAAGGACCAGATCTTTTTTGCACTGTGGGGACAGAACTTCAATGGCAATCAATATGCTGCAGAAGCTCTTGAGAAGGGAGCATCATTTCGCGATAATTGATGATCCCGTATATGAAACTGACAAGACAATTCTTGTCGATGATTGCCTCTTTGAGCTTCAGGCATTGGCAGCCCGTTACAGGAAGGAACTTAAAGCCCCGGTCCTGGCAATAACCGGGACAAATGGAAAGACCACGACAAAAGAACTGATTGCAGCAATATTGTCTAAAAAGTTTAAGGTTCACTTCACAAAAGGTAACCTTAACAATGAGATCGGAGTGCCGCTTACGATACTGTCGGCTCCGGCGGATACTGAAATGATGATGTTGGAAATGGGTGCCAGCCATCTGAGGGAGATCCGAACGTTATGCTCTATTGCAAGACCTGATTATGGTATCATCACAAATATTGGCACAGCTCATATTGAAGGTTTTGGCTCACTCGAAGGAGTATTGAAAGCAAAGACCGAGCTCTATGAATATCTCAGGAAAGTAAACGGTATTGCCATTTATCAACGACAGGAATCCAATCCTGACTGAAATGATCTTCAAACTTGTCAACAGGGCAGTTCCCTATTCTGATCCGACTGGAATTGCACTTTCGGTTGAAGCTTTACCATCTGATATGGACCTTATCGTTAAGGTAAAATATCAGCATAAAATCCATAATATCCAGACAAGCCTTTTCGGGAGCTACAACCTTGAGAACCTGAAAGCGGCAATAGCTACAGGTCTGTTCCTTGGAGTCGGGATGGATGATATTGCAGATGCATTGCGGAGTTACCGGCCGCAAAACAACCGGTCGCAGGTTAAAAAAACGGGGAACAACACGCTGATATGCGATTCGTATAATGCAAATCCGATAAGCATGCAGGTGTCGGTTAAGTCGTTCTCGGAACTTAAAGCCGATAAAAAAATACTGATACTTGGAGACATGCTCGAACTTGGGGAAAAGAGTGAAGAAGAACATGTTAAACTACTTAAAAACTGTCCAGTCAATAAATCCGGAAAAAGTCTTCCTGGTAGGGAGCAGTTTCAAAAAGTATCATCGGGATCCGGATATCAGATCGTTCCACGACGTTGCTGAATTAAGGGAGTACCTTAAAAAGGAACCGCTGAAAGGAAGTCTTATACTGATTAAAGGATCAAGAGGAATGACACTGGAGAAGATATATGATCTTCTTTAGAACCATTAATTCACAGAAGCTTGCGGTTTACCTGAGAAACTTAATATTCAGAAGCAGGATCTCTGATCTGCTGCCTGATCTTACCCTTGGCCCCCATAATCCAAAACCGGAAGAAACAATAAATTGCGTATTGCCTTTTTTCTTGTACCCGTAGCTCAGCTCATACATCATTCCTGTAATATAATTAAGAGGCCACATCTGGCCGTTATGTGTATGACCCGAGAGCTGAAGATCAATCCCGTATTTTTCGGGTTCATTGAGATCAAATGGTTGATGATCAAGCAGTATTATGGGTTTTGAAGCGTCGGTCTTCTTTACAAGTTCACTCAAAGGCAGCCGGGTTTTCCCGAAAAATCTCTGAGAATCCCTGTCAAGCCTGCCAATCAGTTGGATCCCGCCCTCAATTTCAACAATTTCATCTTTCAGAATCCTTATCCCTTTGCTTTCAATATATGGTATTGTCTTTTTTGCTCCTCCTATGAATTCGTGATTTCCGGTTATTGCTAGAGTCCGTCATTACACCCGGGACAGGTGAAGTATTTCAGCAGATCACCCCGCAGAACAGGACCTATCTCCCCGTCCACAATATCCCCGAGAAGGAGGACAAGATCGGGCTTCAGGCTTTCAAGAATTTCAGAAAGCTTTTTCATGCTCCGTCTTCCTGATAATGCTTCCAAGATGTATATCTGATACTGCAGCTATCTTTAAGTTCCTTCACTTCTCCTGCTGATTTGTTTATAACAATATCATATTTCTTTACCTTCGGTATCAGGGCGTTGATAAATCCACCGGCAATAAGTATAAAAGAGAGCGATATTGTGAGAATGTATGCCCATTTTCTGTATTGCATTATATTTCCGCTGTTTATCACCCCAGCTATCCGCAGGATAAGCGAAACCATATCGGAAAGAAACAGGAACAGAAAGCCGTAAAGCATGAAGGCCATCCAGAAACCTCCTATAATATTCAGAATATCAGAGAGAACTGAGGAATGACTGGCTTCAAGGAACTTTCCAGCAATAAATGTGGCAGCCAGGAATATGAATATTATGAAATATCGAAGTCTGAAATTACGGAAAGCTGCAATCGAATGGTATCCCTTCAGATAAATATAAATATTTGCAAGAGAGTAAATTGTAAGAACAATTGTGAGAAAGATTATAAACTGGTAGGTTTTCATTATTAATCACATTTTAAAGGTTGAGAGCTGCTAAAGGTCTTTTTTCTCTTGATATAAAACTCGAAAACGATACTCTTGTTCAAAATCAGCTTACCTGGATAAGTGACAGTCAGCTCCTTAATGACAGCTCTTTTTTCAGTTAAGCTTTTAAGGCTCTTATTATAATCTCTGTGTGCTTTCCAGACGGCAATAACATTTCTGAATCTTCCCCTTAAAAGAAACATTAATGCTGCGAGTCCGTCAAGGAACCTTCTGGAGAACATAGTTCCGCGCAGTTCAAAATCAGGCAGGTTTTTGTAAAGCAGAAAAAGATTATTGCGGAAATTAAGATAGGTCTTAAATTCGGAATCATAGGGAAGCACTCCGCCGCCAACATGATAAACAACTGATTCAGGTACATATGAAACCCGGTAACCAGCCTTATGGAATCTCCAGCAAAGATCAACCTCTTCCATATGGGCAAAAAAATCACCGTCAAAACCTCTGCATTTTTCCCAGGCATCCTACCTTACCGCCATGCAGGCACCTGTCGACCAGAAGATATCTGTCTGATCATCATATTGTCCCTCATCTGTCTCAACACTATCAAAAATCCTTCCTCTGCAAAATGTGTAGCCGAATTTGTCGATAAAACCACCCGCCGCACCGGCATATTCAAAATGATCCCTGTTATGGAATGACTTTATTTTTGGCTGGCATGATGCCACATCAGGATTGTTTTCAAGATGGCGGATCAAGGGTTTAAACCAGCCTTCGGTGACCTCAACATCAGAATTAAGGAGAATATAAAATCTGGCATCAATCTGTTTAAGTGCCCGATTATACCCGCCTGCAAAACCATAGTTCTTATCGAGCCTTATGATCCTGACCTCCTTAAAGTTCGAAGCGACCCATTCATGCTGATCCGTCAGTGGAACCATTGTCGGCGATATAAACAACAGTTTCGCTGTCAACTGAATATTTTACAACAGTTCCAAGAAATTTCTGGAGCCATATCAGTCCGTTCCAGTTCAGTATTACAACCGCAGTTTTAAACATTATTATCTGATTTTTAATATTTCCACCTGCGGTGCGTCCATATCCAGTATTCCGGTTTTTCGCGATATCAGCTCCTCAAGCCTTTTTACATGTGTCTCAGTGATAAGATATTCTGGCAATCCTTTCGTATGTTCAAACAATAACTCAGCAGAAAGGTTGTAATATCCCCGCTTTATCTTCTGTACATTGAAAAATACAACAGCCATATCATATTTTATGGCGATCTTTTCAATTCCCAGAAACACCGGAGTATCCTGGTTCAGGAATGAAGTCCTGTACCTTATGTCCGGTTTGGCAGGGGTCTGATCTGCAATAAAACCATAAAGAGTCCTGATGTTTTTTTCCCTGTTTTCAACAATTTCCCTGACAATGTGTCTCATTGGCGTAAGTCCCATGTTATTTCTTGATCTGAGTCCACTCATGAAATTGTTGAACAACCTGTTACGGATGGGTTTGAATATGGTTAGAATCTTGTATTTTGTATAAAGAGGCAGGCATACCAGCCATTCCCAGTTGTTAAAATGGCTGTGTACCACAACAAGGTCGCGGCCGGAATTATAAAGTTTTTCCAGTAATTCCGGATTGCTTATTGTAAACCTCCTGGTTAACTCTTTGTTACCAAGATGAGTAAGCTTAAGGGTTTCAATGAGCAGATCAGAAAGATGCCTGTAGAATCTTTTTTCGATAAGCCGGAGTTCATTGTCCGATTTTTCAGGAAATGAATTCTTAAGGTTTGTTGTAACTACGTTCCTTCGATAAGAAGGGAAGTGGTAAAGGAAAATGAAAAATAAATCTGAAAAAACATACAGGACCCTGAGAGGGAGGAGTGTAATGATCCAGTTAATGCCATAGAATATGTAGAATCCGATGGTCTCCATTGATTTACCTGGCTTTTATCTTCATAAAGCTGCTTATTATCTCAAGTATTTCAGAATAAATAAGTTCATTGGCAGCGATTGTTTCATCCCCGGTAAGGCCTTTCGTGTTGCCGGAAAAATCACTGAATCTTCCGCCGGCTTCCCTGACAAGCAGGATTCCTGCAGCAATGTCCCATGGTTTAAGATCGTACTCAAAAAAACAATCGAATTTTCCGCAGGCTACATAAGCCAGGTCTATTGATGCAGAGCCCAGTCTCCGGACCCCGTGGCTGTTCAATACCAGATATTTCAGCAGGTCCATGTAAGGATCCAGCCTGTCGAAGAGATTATAGGGAAACCCCGTAGCTACAAGCGATTCTGATAATTTTGGAGTCTCCGAAACGTGAATAGCTTTACCGTTGAGCCAGGCTCCTCCTCCCTTCCAGGCAGTAAAAGTCTCATTACCTGCTACTTCATGGACAACACCGGCAATTACCTCATCACCTTCCTTAAGTCCTATACTGATTGCATAAGGATGTACCCTGTGAAGAAAATTAGTTGTTCCGTCAAGAGGATCGATCACCCAATTGTATTTCAGCCCTCTCTTTATTGATGTGCCCTCTTCGGCTATGAATCCTGCTTCAGGGATCAGGGGCGTCAGTTTTTCAATGAGCATCTTCTCGGACTGCTTGTCGACATAGGATACGAAATTATTCAGGCCTTTTGACTCTGCATTATTTATATCGAACACTTCTGATTCTCTGAGGATGAATTCAGCAGCCTGACGGGCTGCATTCTCAATTTCAACGCATAATGCTTTAAGGTCGGTCATTGTTTAATCTGTTAATTCCACGCTCATCCTTCCTGTAGGGGCGATATCAACAAGCTTTGCCCTGGTTACCCTGCCGGCGAGCTTTCCCTGCCATGGATGCTCCACCCTTATATAGTTTTCCGTAAAGCCGGTAATCATTCCGTTATCCCTGGTGTGTTCAAATAGAATATCTGAGATCCTGCCTATATTCGTTCTGCAGAATTCAAGGTGTTTCCTTTGAGAAAGTGAAATCAACAGTTTGCTTCTGCTTTCCCTTACCGTGAATGGGACCTTCTCAGGCAATCCGGCTGCGTGGGTTCCGGGTCTTTCAGAAAAGTTGAATACATGAAGGTATGATAATGGTATCTCCTCAAGAAAACCGTAGGTCGCCTCAAAGTCCTTTTCCGATTCCGAGGGGAATCCGACTATTACATCAGCGCCTATGCCGGCAAAGGGCATCATTTCGCGGATTAGCATAACCTTCCGTTCAAATAATGCCCGATTGTATCTCCTTCGCATCAACCCGAGGATCCTGTCATTACCGCTTTGAAGAGGAATGTGAAAATGTGGAAGGATTTTTCTGTTGGCCGAAGTAAATTCTATCAGCTCATCGGTAAGAAGGTTGGGTTCAATTGATGAGATCCTGAATCTTTCAATGCCTTCAACTACTGGTTAGTTCTTTTAGAAGGGAAATAAAGGTCTCTCCTGTTGATTTTCCGAAATCACCTATATTGACACCTGTCAGCACAATTTCCTTAATCCCTTTTTCTGCTATTTTTCCGGCCTCTTCAACAATATTGCTGATCTTCTGATTCCTGCTTCGTCCTCTGGCAAAAGGGATTGTACAATATGAACAACCGTAATCACATCCATCCTGCACCTTCAGGAAGGAGCGGGTCCTGTCACCCATTGAAAATGAGGGATAGAAATTACTTGTGCCTGATTTCACAGGCATGAACCTCTGCATCCTTCCTTTTCACGGACCTGCCAAGGTAATCGGAAATGTCAAATTTCTCTTGGTCCCCAGTACAAGATCAACCCCTGGGATTGCAGATATCTCATGCGGATTCAGCTGTGCATAGCAGCCTACAACGGCAATAAAGGAATCAGGCGACCTGCTGATGAATTTTCTGATGGCCTGCCTGCATTTCCTGTCAGCCGCATCTGTAACGGAGCAGGTATTGATAACATAAATATCTGCTTTCGAACTTGCCGGAACCCTTTCAAACTTATCTTCAGGAAATGACCTGGAGATTGTCGAGGTCTCCGCAAAATTCAATTTGCAGCCAAGAGTATGAAATGCTATTGTCTTTTTTGTCTCAATCATTATTTTCTGGTGCTGATGCACCGGAACACAGCGTTAACAAATATTAAAAGCTTTCTATCTTCGACCTGACGCTTCAGGTTTTGTGAGAAAGACATTTTTAAATTCAATGTCTTTTCCTTCACTCTGAAGGCAGATGTGTCCGCTGGTTACTGTTACCCCGGTTCCTTTATTCTGAAGAACGCCATTTACATAAACTTCAATTGTATTTGCTTTACAGGTAACTTCCATTGTATTCCATTCACCTACCGGTTTTTCAGAGGAGGCGGCCATCTTTTTAACGGCCATTTTTGTTTTGTCCTTACGTTCATTCATATCGGCTCCGTTCATGCAGATGAAATCCCCGGCATTACCTGCGGAAAGCTGACACTCTATGCATTTTATCCATATGGCATCTGGTGGCTGGGCATTTACAAATACACCGCTGTTTGTAGCTTCACCCTTAGGCCAGCGCCATTCAACATGCAGCCTGTAATCTGAAAAGGAGTCCTTGGTACGCATATAACCAAAAGGACTTCCGGTAATATGGATCACACCGTTCTGAACAGAGAAGACTTCAGCTGGATTTACAGCAGGATCCTTGAGATGAAAAACCCAGTTGGAAAGGTCCTTCCCGTTGAATAGTTCGGTATTCTCAATTTTCGGATTTCTCCGGCTTTTCTGACTTTTTACATTTTTCTGCACCGTTTGGGCTGAGGTCAGGGAGAAAGTCCCGGTCATGATCAATAACATGATAGTTGAAAAGCGGATTGATTTTGTTGTCATGGCTTACTGTATTTGGAATTATTAAATTGATTATCTGAAACGGTCGGCTTTTATAACAGTTTACTTGCCAGTTCCGCAAGGAAGCTTCGTTCTCCCTTAACAAGATTTACATGGGCAAAAATATCCTGGTCCTTCATCTTATCAGAAAGATAGCTCAAACCGTTTGAAGCAGTATCGAGGTAAGGAGAATCAATCTGTTCGATATCACCGGTAAAGACCATTTTCGTTCCTTCACCTGCACGGGTGATAATTGTCTTGATCTCATGAGGAGTAAGGTTCTGAGCTTCATCCACAATGAAGAAAATACTTGAAAGGCTTCTTCCCCTGATGTAGGCGAGAGGAGTAATAACGAGTTTCTCTTCTTTGACCATGTCGTTGATCCTTAGGAATTCAGGACTCTGGTGACTGAACTTGTGCTTAATGACTGTCAGGTTGTCATATAATGGCTGCATGTAAGGATCCATTTTTTCCTTGACGTCGCCCGGGAGAAACCCAAGGTCACGGTTGGCAAGTGGAACGATGGGTCTGGCAAGAAATATCTGCTTGTATCTTTTATATTGAGCGAGGGCTGCTGCAAGAGCAAGAAGCGTCTTTCCGGTGCCTGCCTTTCCCGTAAGCGATACCAGCTGAATATCGGGATTTGCAAGGGCGTCAAGTGCAAATGTTTGTTCCGCATTTCGGGGATCAATGCCGTAGGTGGTCTGCTTGATCACCCGTTAAGAAGCTTGCTGGACAGGATTATAATGGGCAAGTGCGCTTGCACCGCTGTTTTTCATTATGAAGAACTGATGTCCTTTCAAACTTGTATCAATTTTGAAATCACCTCCGTTAACACCTTCAGGAACCTCATACAGCTTGCTTATCAGCTGATGATCCACTCCTTCAAGGACCTGGATGCCTTTATAAAGATCATCAATGTTTGCGACCTTATCGTTCTGGTAATCCTGAGCCATAATCCCCAGCGATTTAGCCTTCATCCTGAGGTTAATATCCTTTGTTATGAGGACAACGGTTTTATCCTTGTTTGAGTTGCAGACATACTCGGCAATAGCAAGGATACGATGATCAGCTGTTCTTTCGGGAAATGACTGGTTTACTTTTTCAGAAAAGTCCCGACCGGTCTCAATATGAAGATTCCCGAGGTTTTCTCCGAGAGGTATATTTGCAGTAAGAAGCATATCCCCTGAGAGTTTGTCGAGTTCACGGGTGAATTCCCTGGCATGAAAGTTGATTATATCATTGCCTCTTTTGAATTTATCGAGCTCCTCCAGAACAACTATTGGAATTATAACATCATTTTCCTCAAAATTGTAAATGCATTTATAATCGTGAAGCAGAACATTGGTATCTATAATAAAAAGTTTTTTATTATGTTTCTTTCTCATTAGTTAACTCGTTTAAAATCAATATTATATGTTCAGAGAACAGAATTTATGACCGATTTGCAAAATTAACTAAAATAAAGGACACATTCGTATATGTTGAAAGTATGTTAATTTGTACGATGAAAGCTTTAAACCGGAGGGGATGACATACGCGCAAACAATCCAGTTTTTATATTCCCAGCTTCCTGCATATCACAGGATGGGGAAAGCTGCATATAAAAGCGATCTTCACAATACCCTGGCATTCGATGATTATCTGGGGTATCCTCATAGAAAATACAGTACGATTCATATCGGAGGGACAAATGGTAAGGGATCTGTGTCGCACATGATAGCTTCAGTTTTATGGAAGCAGGGTATAAGACAGGCCTCTATACATCACCGCATCTCAAGGACTTTCGCGAAAGGATTAAAGTGAACGGGAAAATGATAGGGAAAGGTTCTGTAACAGCATTTATAAATAAGCATTCCCGGTATCTGGAATCACTTAAACCTTCTTTTTTTGAAATGACTGTTGCCCTGGCATTTGAATATTTTGCAGAAAGTGAAGTCGATGTTGCGGTTATTGAGGTTGGTCTTGGAGGGCGTCTTGATTCAACGAACATTATTACACCTTCGCTTTCTCTTATTACCAATATAGGCCATGATCATATGGACCTGCTCGGTAATACCCTGGAAAAAATAGCAATAGAAAAGGCTGGGATTATTAAAGAAAATGTGCCTGTTGTCATAAGTGAAACCCAGCCGGATATAAAAAGTATATTTGTTAAGAGTGCCAGGAAATCAGCCTCCCCAATTTACTTTGCCGATCAGGACTTTGTCTGTGAATTGGCTGAAGGTGAAATCGGGGCTGGCGGGAGGGCCTACCTGATAAAAGAAAAAGCCACCAACCTTTCGTATATAGGAAGAATAAGCCTTGGAGGGGATTACCAGGCAAAAAATCTGCAGGCTGTTTTTGAGGCCTTCAGGGTGCTGAACGGGGTTTTTGAAGTCAGTACCAGGGATATCAATGACGGGATACGCAAAACAGTTGTAAACACTGGTCTTATGGGTCGATGGCAGGTACTGAACAGGAAACCGATGACGATATGTGATACCGGTCATAATAAGGAAGGGCTGGAATATGTTGTTAATCAGATCAATAAAGTTCCGAAAACGAAGCTTCATATGGTTCTTGGTTTTGTAAATGACAAGGATCTAAGTATTGTACTGCCTCTCTTCCCGTTGAATGCAAGTTATTATTTTACGAAGGCATCTGTTCCAAGAGCTCTTGATGAAAAAGCCCTGATGGCTGAGGCTTCCGGTTTTGGACTTAAAGGGAATTGCTACAAGGATGTTAAATCTGCGCTTCAGGCTGCAAGAAGGAATGCTTCAGATACTGACCTTATTTTTATTGGTGGAAGTACTTTTGTTGTTGCTGATATATTATAATGAGGTTTTTATGACCCCAGCAATGAAATATGTTCATCCACCTGCTCGAAGTTTGCCATGGCAACTGCTGCTGAGCTTATGAATGAGTGTCCTGTTACCCATCTTACTGCTTCCCTGTAAGAAGATTCCGTACCCGGTGAGGGTGAATATTTGCCTCCGGAACAAGTTTTCATGGCGATAACACCTATCCCATTTTTTTCTGCATCGGTCAGCGCTGAGATCAGCCGGGTTTGATCCCATTCCGAATATCTGCCGTTAACCGAGTGGACAAAGGAACCTTTATGGTTAAAAGGAACCATAATGACATCGTAGAAGTGCTCCCTGTTATTCCTCTCATGCAGGTTCATATAATCATTATGTGTCGAGAATCCGCATGCCTTGATCACACCGGAGCTTTTAAGCCCCGCAAAGATCTTCATTACTTCAGGATGGAAAAGCAGATTCTCTTCTGTGGCATCGTGATACAAGAGGATATCAATATAATCTGAACCTAAGGCTTTGAGGCTTGCTTCAATCTTTGAATTCATCGCATCTTTTATCTCCGATGCACCTTTATTGCCCTTCCCTCCGGATGGCAGTTCATTTGGATCAAGCCTTATTTTTGACTGGATGACAACATTTTTCCTGACCGATGCGACTGCCTTACCGACAAGTCTTTCATTATTCCCGTTACCGTAAGAACGTCCTGTATCAATGAAATTCAATCCCTTGTCGACCGCATATCTTATCAATGACTCTTCATTTGTCCTGGGAGCCCCAAAACAAATTGGGCTCACCATTATACCCGTCTTCCCCACACTGCGGCTTCCTGCGAGGACTGATGGATCTCTGTCAGTATTATGAGACATCAGCTTTATCCCGGCAAGGCCCGCAATCGTTGTTGACAGGAATTTCTTCCGGCTTATGATTTTTTTCACCATTTACTGTATGGATTATCTACTACTAACCTGTTTTTTCTGTTTGCGACAGTAAAACCTATCTCATAAACTGCCTTGGAAATGAGTTCCATCTTCGCAAAGTCAATTTTTTCAACTACATCACGCGGAGTGTGATAGTCCGTATGGAGCCCTGTTGTAAAACAGAGCACCGGGATATCTTTCTTAACAAAATTATAATGATCGCTTCTTGAGAATAACTGTAAAGGACTATCCCGACCACTGAGGCTGTAGTCAAAATCAACCGGGGACTTTTTATCAATTTCTTCTGCAATATTCACTAATTCACGGCTTTGATTGCCCGTAATTACAAAAACACCTTTTGGCCCCGACATGGGTGTTTCAGCAGTAGTGTCGGCAATTCCTTTTACCCTGCCAATCATATCAAGATTAAGGTCGGCAATTGTATTTCCAAGGGGAAAGAGCGGATTATTGACATAGAACTGTGATCCAAAAAGTCCGATCTCCTCACCTGTGACCCAAAGGAACAAAAGAGACCTCAGGGGTTTCTTATCCAGGCTTTGAAATGCTTCTGCAATCTCCAGGATAGCTGCGCATCCGGAGGCATCATCATCAGCACCAGGATTGATATCACCACCTGAACCTCCTATGTGATCAGCGTGACCTGAGAAGACTATGAATTCTTTTTTAAGAACAGGATCACTCCCCTCAATCCAGCCGGCGACATTATTAAGGGTCACTTCATCGGTCCTTGAAACCTCTGTTATTTTAAGTTTTTTGTCAGTAATCGGAAAGGAGTGCGGCTTAAGATCCGAATCAATGCTTTTCTGCAATTCTTCAAGGGTGTGTCCTGTTCCCCTGAGCAGTTCATCAGCCACTGCCCTGTGAATAAATATTATCTTAGGCATCCCCGGCATCTCAACCATGAGAGGTTTTGATCCCTTCAGGTATTTGCTGGATTTCAGTTCATTCGCGATTCCCGGATATTGTTGCTCAACAGATAAATAACCCGACTTTGGGTCAGGAACGAACAGGATTATCCTGGCTTTTGAGAACAGAAGACTTGTCAGTTTCACCTGAATGCTCATGAAAGTTGACCACACAGGTTCTTCGAAAAGGAAGCTCTTTCCATCTTCAGATAATGGGGAGCGGTTCATCATCAGTATTACCTTACCCTCAGTTTCAAGGTTCTCGAAATCGTTATATTTATATTTGTCAGCTTTTATTCCATAGCCTGCAAACACCACCTCTCCTTCAAATTCAAAATCAGAGGATCCGGTTGGCAGAAGCTGGATCAATGGCTCATTCACAGTCACAGCCTCCGCGTTTCCTGTGGTGATCAGGACCTTCGTTTTATCAGTGTCCATCGATTTTTTCATGATGATGTAGGGCTGCAGATAGCTCGTACCATTAGCCGGTTTCAGACCGATCAGCTTTGCCTGGGAGGCCAGGTATCCGGTGGTTATATTAAGCTCAGTTTCACCATTTGATCTGCCTTTAAGATAGGGAGATGCAAGGAATGAAACATGGCTCTCTAGGTCGCCGGAATCAATATTCCCGGGCCCTCTGACAGGCCTTTGGGAAAACAGGCATACGGGAATACCTGTCAGAATGAGAAGGTTAATAAGGCTATATATTTTGATTCTCTTCATTTTTTCTTAAGAGATTTGAAATAAGGCCATAAATGTAGAAAAGATTTTCATAAAAAATATTTTTCATTCCTGATCCAGGAATGTTCAGGGTCGAAAAAGACTATTCCAGACAATTTACAACAGGGGTGACTATATTTTATTTAGCTTTGCAAATTAAGTTTTACTTATGAAAGTGAGTTTGGTTTTTTGGATAGGATTTCACCTTTTTATTATACTGATGCTTGCACTTGACCTGGGCGTTCTGAATAAGAGGGCGCATAAGATTGCTGTCAAGGAGGCGCTGGCATGGAGTTCATTGTGGATAACCCTTGCTTTGTTATTTAATATATTTGTTCTCCTTCAGTTTGGAAAGACAAAAGCACTCGAGTTTTTAACAGGGTACTTAATTGAGTATTCACTGAGTGTCGACAATATTTTTATCTTCATCTTAATATTCTCCTATTTTTCAGTAAAAGCACAATATCAGCACAAAATTTTGTTCTGGGGTATCCTCGGAGCCCTTATCATGAGGGGGATATTTATTGTTGCCGGAGTTACGCTGATAAACAGATTTCATTGGATAGTTATCATTTTCGGGGCATTTCTTGTTATTACCGGGATAAAGATGTTGTTCCAGAAGGAGTCTTCGGTAGATCCTGAAAATAATACGCTCGTTAAAGTATTCAGGAAGTTCTTTCCGGTATCTGAATCGCTGCATGGCTCGAAGCTTTTTGTAAGACAGGACAGAAAACTATATGCAACCCCTTTATTTCTCGTATTACTTGTTATCGAATCATCAGACCTGATCTTTGCAGTCGACAGCATTCCGGCCGTTCTTGCAATAAGCAAGGATACCTTCATTGTTTATACTTCAAACATATTTGCGATCCTTGGATTGCGGTCCCTATATTTTGCTGTGTCCGGAATCATGATGTACTTTCGCTTTCTTAAAACAGGCCTTGCAATAATTCTTGCATTTGTAGGTTTCAAAATGCTGGCATCCTATCTTAATATCGAGATCCCGATTCTGTTGTCACTGGCTGTAATTATTTCAATACTTATTATTTCGATTCTGGCTTCGGTTCTTTTTAAAAAGAAGTAGCTGCAATTTCATTTTAAATTAAAACTAGCTTCTGATTAAAAGCAAAATGTTATTTTTACACGTCATTATGTGAAGGGATAAAGTATTCAGAATAATTCTATTGGCGAATAAAAATGATTTCGCACAGGCAAAAACCAGCCACTCCATGGCTGTTGATAGTTCTCTTTATAATTATTTCAGCAAGCAGCATTTTGCTTGGGTTTTTGTATTATAAAAGCCAGAAAACAAGACTTTTAAATGACAAAAAACTTGAGCTGTCCGCAATAGCTGACCTGAAAGTAAAACAGATTGCCCAATGGCGCAATGAACGGATTGGAGACGCTGCTTTGATTGGTGAAAATGTTCCCTATATTAAGCAGTTATCAGATTATCTTCATTCTTTACCTGACACAAATTTAATCCCTGAAATTACAGGAAACCTAAAATCACTTACAAGGAACCTGGAATATAAAAATGTGCTCCTCATTGATTCAACAGGCAGGGTAAGAGGCTTTTATCCTGGCCAGGAAAGTATGATGAGTGATTATCTTACTAATCTTTTCCCTGAGCTGATTAAACTCCGGTCAGGAATGCTGACCGATCTGCATAGAACTGACAGGGTCAGCTTCGTTCATCTTGAGCTTATTATTCCACTAATTGACAGGCAGAAAAAAAATACAAATCCTTTTGGGTTGATAGCTCTCAGAATAGACCCTCATGAAATTCTCCATCCGCTTATTCAGACCTGGCCTATTCCCAGTAAAACGGCTGAATCATTGCTGGTAGAACAGGAAGGTGATGAGGTTGTTTACCTGAATGAATTGAGATTCAAGAAGAATTCCGAGCTGGTATTAAGTAAATCGGTTTCTGAGGAGAAGCTTCCTGCAGCCATGGCTGTAAGGGGTATCGAATCGACGATCGACGGGGTGGATTACAGGGGAGCTGCAGTTGTAGCCGCTATGAAGAAAGTACCCGGTTCGCGTTGGTATATGGTTACTAAAATTAACCATAGCGAGGTGTTTGCAACACTTGACAAGCAGATAACCCTGATAATCATTATAATAATACTTTTTATTCTGACCATTGGATTACTGCTCGGGATCCTGGAATGGAATGAAAATGTCAGGTTTTATCGTGAAAAATATGAGGCTGAGCTTGACCATCTTGCTTTAAGGACTCACTTCGATTATATTCTGAAATATGCAAACGACATAATTTTCCTTACTGACCGGAACCATGTTATCCTGGAAGTTAATGACAGGGCAGTGGAGACTTATCAGCGGGAAAGGAATGAGCTTATAGGGATGAATATCTCGAAAATAAGGGCACCAGGGACAATTAAGGATTTGAACAAGGAGAAAAAAATTCTTGACGAGAGGGGCTATGCCACATTTGAGACTGCCCATATAAGAAAGGATGGTACTATTATACCGGTAGAAATAAGTGCCCGTAAAGTCGAAATTGAAGGAGTAAGTTACTTTCAGTCAATCTGCCGTGATATTACTGAACGTAAATTTGCCGAAGAAACCCTCAGGGAAAGCGAGGAAAGGTTCAGGAAGATATTTGAGGACAGCCCTTTCAGCATGTCGATGACAGGAAAAGATCTCGGAATAATCCGGGCAAATTCGGCCTTCTGCAAAATGTTGGGTTTCAGGGAAGAAGAGCTTAAGTCATTTACATTCAAAGATTTCACACATCCTGATTACATTAGTGGAGATGATGTTGCACTCCTTCGACTGGTTGCTGAAGAGATACCAGTGTATTATACTGAAAAGCAATACATCCGAAAGGACGGTACCGTAATTTGGGGTTCAACAACAATAAGCATTATACGCAACAACAATGATGAAGTCCAGTACTTTCTGGCTATGGTTGAAGATATTACATTGCGTAAAAAAGCAGAAGCTGAGCTTGAAAATTCTTTTTCGCTCATAAAGGCTACCCTGGAATCAACAGCCGACGGGATACTTGTTGTCGACGGTGCTGGAAATATAGTGCAGTACAACCAGAAGTTCATGGAGATGTGGAGGATACCTGCAGAGGTAATGGAATCGAAGAATGATGCGGAGGCAATTCATTTTGTTATGGACCAGCTTTTGCATCCTGAAAAGTTTGTTAAACAGGTAAGGCAGCTATATACTGATACTGAGATAACAACTTCTGACCTGCTTGACTTTAAAGACGGAAGGGTTTTTGAACGTTATTCACAGCCTCAGAAAATTTCAGGAAAAAGTGTAGGCAGGGTCTGGAGCTTCCGTGATATTACCGAGCGCAAACGGGCAGAGGCTGAGCTGATTGCCGCAAAAGAAAAAGCGGAGGAAAGCGACCGGCTTAAAACTGCCTTTCTGCATAATGTCTCGCATGAGATACGAACTCCGATGAATGCTATTATAGGGTTTTCCGCATTGCTAAATGAGCCTGATACAACTGAAGCCGAACGCCGCCAGTTCATAGACATCATCTTTAAAAGCGGAAGTCAGCTGCTTTCCATAATAAATGATATTGTTGATATTGCAAATGTTGAAAGCGGGCAGACAAAATTGAATATTAAGGAGTTGAATCTCAATTCGTGTTTGAGGAGCCTCGATGAGCAGTTCAGCTATAAAAAACATCCTGAGGCAGTCCCGATAAACCTGAAGGCCGGATTAGCCGATGAAGAAGCCAATGTAATGACTGACAGCACCAAGCTTATTCAGGTTCTTTCGAACCTTATTAATAACGCAACCAAATTCACAAAGGAAGGGAGCATAGATTTCGGATATAAGCTTACTGATGGCTTCCTGGAGTTCTTTGTTAAAGATACAGGGATCGGGATACCTTCAGAGCACCATGAAAAAATTTTCGAACGGTTTTACCAGGTCGATAATCCTGTTTCGCGGAAGTTTAGCGGCACAGGACTTGGTTTGTCTATCTGCAAAGCCTATGTCGAACTGCTGGGCGGAAAGATCTGGGTAAACTCAAGACCCGGGGAAGGGACTGTTTTCAGTTTTACATTACCTTTCAAAGCAGCTGTCCGAAAATAATAAATTGTTTTTTAAAAATCATTCCGGCTTCCCGCAAGCCCATAAATCCTCGTGTTTTGTTATTATCGTGAAATCCTGATCAACCTGATTTCTGAAAAAAAGCAAATCGCTTTTGAACAATACTTTATTTTTTTATGTTTAATTAGTCTAATTTAAAATTATAAATAGTTATGAAAAAGAACATTTTATTCGTGGTGTTATTATTTTCAGCAGCCATATTGTGGTCGCAGGAGAAAAAAGAAACCCGGAACTTCAGGATCCCTTTGATAGGGGAGACTGCACCTTCGTTTACAGCTGAATCAACGAACGGGACTGTTAATTTCCCGCTTGATTACGGTCGTCACTGGAAGATCCTGTTCAGCCATCCACAGGATTTCACACCTGTATGCTCTTCAGAAATTCTGGAACTTGCAAATCTGCAGAGTGATTTTGATAAACTGGATACTAAACTTGTTGTCCTTTCAACCGACCCGGTTGAAACACATCGTGACTGGAAAAAAGCCCTTGAGAGCCTGGAATATAAAGGGAGAACTCCCGAGAAGATTAAATTTCCCCTGGTTGATGATGAAAGACTCACTGTCTCAAAAATGTATGGTATGATCCATGCCCCGTCAAATACTACCAGAGACGTAAGAGGAGTTTTTATAATTAATCCCGATAATGTAATTGAAGCTATTTATTTTTATCCGACTAATGTTGGACGGAGCACGGAGGAGCTGATGAGAACCATAACAGCACTTCAGACAGCCAAAAAGAACAACGTTCTGACACCAGCAGACTGGAAAGCCGGGAACGATGTATTCGTTCCTTATCTGCCAAAATCAGAAACAGACAAAACTGATGCAGGGATGAGTGATATTTATAAAGTAGCATGGTTTATGACCGTTAAGAAAATGAATCCGTAAAAGTTACACTTGGTTTTCACGGTTTTAACAGTTTTAGAAGAACAGAATATTACAACAAAGAGGAGGTCGGCCGAAAGCCACCTCTTCTTTTTTCATTTACAGAAATCCGGACAATAATTCCATTTATCTTCAGTTATAATGCTGTTAACAAGCGATTCTCCCCTGTATGCAAAATTTCAAATCAAGTTTAAACAAAAGACAAGGAAAATTAGTATTTTTATAGCTGGAAATCCAATTGGGATAATTCTGAGTATTTATAATTCTTATATAGATTTTATTATAAACCACTGTTAAATGTGAAAAAAGCATTTAGTTTTTGTTTATTTCTGTCCATCTGTTTTTTTTCACTCTTTTTTACAGGATGTAAGAAGGAACCTGACCTTAACACGGTTCTAGTCACTGAAATCGGACCTACAAGTGCAAAAACAGGAGGTAACGTTACGGACGACGGGAATGCTGATATAGATGTGAGAGGCGTTTGCTGGAGTACAAAGGAGAAACCTACCATTAATGATCCAAGGACCACTGACGGATATGGAGTAGGTCCTTTTACCAGTATTTTGACCGGGCTTACGCCAAAAACGTTATATTATGTAAGGGCTTATGCAAAAAACACTGAAGGAACTGGTTATGGCAATGAGGTAACATTTACCACAACTGAACTTTCTGTTCCGGCATTAACAACAGTTACGGTAACAGGCATAACTCAGACTTCTGCGGTTTCAGGTGGTGACATCACTTTTAACGGTGGGCTGGAAGTTACTGAAAGAGGTGTCTGCTGGAGCACTCATACTACTCCACTCATAACGGATTCAAAAACTACAAACGGCCCCGGATCCGGAACCTATGTCAGCAATATTGCAGGGCTGACCGGAAATACGAGGTATTATGTGAGGGCTTATGCCACAAATTCTGTGGGGACAGGTTATGGCCAGGAGATTTCCTTTACTTCAGGTCCGCTGATGCCAACACTCACAACAACGAATCCCGTTGCAACCGGAAAAACGACAGCGAGAAGCGGCGGAAATATCACCAATGACGGAGGCTCCGCGGTGACAGCGCGTGGAGTCTGCTGGAACACCACTGCCAATCCGACGATCGCGAACAACAAAACTACAAACGGTACCGGGACAGGCGCGTTTACCAGCAGTCTGACAGGACTGGCACCCAACACGCTTTATCATGTCCGGGCATATGCAACGAACAGTGTAGGAACAGCTTACGGAACTGATAAAACTTTTACCACTGATCCGGTAACCATCACCGATTTTGATGGGAATGTTTATAATGTTATACGGGATAGTTCACAGGTTTGGATCAAAGAAAACCTGAAAACCACACACCTGAACGATGGTACTCCGATTGCGCTTGTTTCCCTGCAGACTGCATGGAGTAATCTGACGACCGCTGCTTATTGCTGGTATAATAATAATATTGCCAATAAAGATATTTATGGCGCGCTTTACAACTGGTACGCAATCAGCTCAAATAAGCTCTGTCCGACCGGCTGGCATGTTTCAACTGATGACGAGAATTTGCTGCTGGAAACATTTCTGAAAGGAAAGGATGTAGCAGGCGGTAAACTGAAGGAAACGGGAACATCGCACTGGACCGCTCCAAACACAGGTGCTTCAAATGAAATTGGCTTTACCGCACTGCCGGGAGGGTGGCGTTCTGAAACAGGAGTATTTGAATTCATCAGCCTGCATGGATATTGGTGGACATCCTCTGAGCCTTCAGCTTTTCCTGGTAATGCATGGTTCAGGAAGATTCAGTACGATTCGGAAACGGCATTCAGAGGCTACTGGAATGAGAAAGCCGGGATGTCGGTCCGTTGTATAAAGGATTAATCCGCCCTGTCAGACGCTTCCTTGCTGCCGGCATTACAAATCCTGATTTTTCAGATCTATATGCCTGATATTGATCATCAATTATCAGTAAATGGTCAAATTTTTTTGGCCGGCATAAAATCCGGTCTTAATTTACCTGCCATTATCACTTTCGGGAACAAGAGCTAATCCAGAAAATTCATTTCCGGATTATACAATTAAAATTACAGAATTAAGTTTAATAACATATGAAAACTTTTCGACAAATGAAAATCAAACCTGTAATCACAACAGCTTTACTGATAACGTTATTAACAGGGGAACTGATGTTCCTTGCAGGTTGCAAAGAGGATCCGGTGGTACCAACCCTTTCAACATCAGAAGTAACCGAAATCACTGTCAGCACAGCGACAGCAGGAGGAGACATTACATCTGACGGTGGGGCTGAGGTTACCGCCAGGGGAGTCTGCTGGGGCACTGCTTCCCAGCCGGTAATCACCGACCCCCATACTTCGGACAATAATGGGGGCGGCAGTTTCACAAGCGATCTTACAGGATTGACTCCCAATACTTCATATTTTCTCAGAGCGTATGCGACTAATGAGGTTGGTACTGCATACGGCAATGAAGTTACTTTTAAAACAAACCCGATTATTGTTCCCGCCATGACAACTGTTGAAGTGACAGGGATTACACCAAGCGCCGCAATATCAGGCGGAAATATAACGGATGACGGGGGTGCTGAGGTTACTGCAAGGGGAATCTGCTGGGCTTCCACAGTCAATCCCACTATAAGCAATAACAAGACAACAAATGGTACAGGAACAGGTATTTTTACTGCAAACATAACCGGATTAACACCAGGCTCAACTTACCATGTAAGAGCCTATGCGACAAACAGCGCAGGGACCTCCTACGGGAATGATCTTGAGTTTACAACTCTGCCGGTATCGGCTTCCCTGACTACAACAACTGTTACATCAGTAACCAGGACTACAGCGGTCTCCGGAGGTAACATAACCTCAAATGGGGGAGCTGCTGTTACAGCACGGGGAGTATGCTGGAGTACTGCAGCCAATCCTTCGGTCACCGGTCCTCATTCTTCAGACGGTGCCGGTAATGGGTCCTTTGTAAGCAATATCACCGGCCTGACAGCCGGAACTATTTACTATGTAAGGGCTTATGCTACTAACAGTGCCGGAACCTCCTATGGAAATGAACGGACATTTCCAACGAGTCCGGTTTTAATACCAACACTGACAACGGATGCTGTCACTTCGGTTGCACTGGCCACTGCAACTTCAGGGGGGAACATTACATCAGATAACGGAGGGCAGGTTACCGAGCGTGGTGTTTGCTGGAATACATCCGGTAATCCCACTACGTCAAATCCAAAATCTTCAGATGGGCCAGGTACCGGTGCTTTTACAAGTAATATCACAGGCCTGACTCCCGGGATGATTTATTATGTCAGGGCTTATGCTACAAACAGTGTCGGCACAGCATATGGCAACCAGGTAAGGTTTTCTTCATCGGTTTCCGATATTGAGAGCAACATATACAGAACGGTGATCATAGGAACACAGTTATGGATGCAGTCTGATCTGAAAACAACAAGATTAAACAATAATGTTCCTATCCCTTATGTCACAGATGATACAACATGGGTCCACCTTGTAACCCCCGGATATTGCTGGTATGATGACAATCCTTCTTACGGAAATACATATGGTATCCTTTATAACTGGTATACCGCAGCGGCAGGAAATCTATGCCCTGCGGGGTGGCATGTCCCGGGTGACAACGATTTTAAGGTCCTTGAGATGTATCTTGGGATGACGCAGGCACAGGCAGATGCTACATTATGGAGGGGCACTGACCAGGGACCGAAACTGAAAAGCACCGCAACCTGGTATGTGGACGGGACCAACTCCAACTCAAGCGGCTTTACAGCCCTGGCAGGGGGATACAGATTTGGCCATGATGGCTCATATAACAATATGGGTACCGTTGCTTATTGGTGGAGTTCTACCGAGCACTGGGACACAACAAAAGGCTTATATCGCCGTTTAGATAGTGGACAAACCGGCGTTTACAGGGAAGGAGTAAAAAAAGCAGGGGGAAAATTTGTAAGATGCCTGAAAAACTGACAGTGTTAATGATTTTAAGTAATTGTTGATATTTTACACCTAAGGTAATTCAAAGAAGCTATAATTTTCCTGACTTTGATTTTAAAACCAAGTCATATTAAAAATTTTAATCACTAATACACTTAATCATGAAGAAAGTTTCAAATTTAATTGTTCTGATTTTTCTTATATCAGGAATTGCATTGCTGGATGGCTGTAAAAAGAAAGCAGATCCTCCGTCTCTTACTACGACAGCAATTACAGCTATTACCACCACCTCGGCTGCATCCGGAGGAAATGTAACCTCTGACGGAGGTGCAGAAGTGACTGCCAGGGGTATTTGCTGGGGAACTGCCACCAAACCCCTTATCACAGGTACCAAAGACCAGTGATGGTACCGGAACAGGCACTTTTACCAGCAGTATAACAGGATTAACTGCCAAAACCTTATATTATGTAAGGGCTTATGCAACCAATAGTGAAGGCACATCTTACGGTAATGAGATATCTTTTACTTCAGCTGAGATTATTGGAGCTACGCTTACAACAACGGCTGTAACTGGCATTACTGCAACTGCAGCGGTTTCAGGCGGGAATATTACAGCCGATGGCGGTGCAGCAATTACAGCAAAAGGTATTTGCTGGGCAACTACCGCAAATCCGACTACCGCTAACAGCAAAACATCTGAAACAGTGGGAGCTGGAACAGGAGCCTTTACAAGCAATCTTACCGGATTGACTCCCGGCACAACCTATCATGTCAGGGCTTATGCAACCAACAGTTCAGGAACTGCATATGGTAATGATCTGTCTTTCCCTACACTTGCGGTTGCTCCAACCGTAACAACAACAATTGTTACTAATCCTACCCAGACAACGGCAACATCAGGTGGCAATGTCACTTCAAACGGCGGAGCTAACGTAACTGCCAGGGGTGTTTGCTGGGGTACTGCACTCAATCCTGTGGTAGGTGCCACAAATACTACCACTGACGGGACCGGAGACGGAGCCTTTGTAAGCAATATTTCAGGCCTTACTTCGGGGACCCTCTATCACGTAAGGGCCTATGCAACAAACAGCGCAGGTACTTCTTACGGCGAGGACCTGACCTTTAACACCGCTCAGGTATTAATGGGAACAGTTACAACGACTGCAATAACCACTTTCACCAATAATTCAGCTGTCTCAGGTGGAAACATTACATCCAACGGAGGCGGAACCATTACTGCCAGCGGTGTATGCTGGGCTACGACTGCCAACCCCGTGGCTACCGGACTTCACACAACCGACGGTGCAACCACCGGTACTTTTTCAAGTAACATAACCGGACTCGCCGAGGGAACGGTATACTATGTACGTGCTTATGCAACAAATTCAGCTGGTACTGCTTATGGCAGTCAGGTACAAGTACTTACAATGGGGTCTGATATTGAAGGTAATTTGTACAAGACAGTAACTATCGGTACACAGGTCTGGATGGCAGAGAACCTCAAGACAACCAAATTCAACAACAACACTGATATTACGAATATTACTCTTGATGCCGATTGGATTGCGCAAACAACCGCTGCATACTGCTGGTACGCTAACGATGCGACCATAAATAAACCCAAGTATGGAGCATTATATAACTGGTTCGCTGCAAATTCAACTACCCTGTGTCCGACCGGTTGGCATGTTCCGACCGATACCGAGTTTAAAACACTTGAAATGTTTCTTGGTATGACCCAGGTACAGGCTGACGGTTACTCATGGCGTGGAACCAACCAGGGCGTACTGTTGAAGAATACCACAGGATGGACAACCGGTAACGGGACCAATACCAGTGGATTTTCAGCCCTGCCGGGAGGATTCCGCTACTATCTTGACGGTTCATTCTTTAACGAAGGAACTCTAAGCTACTGGTGGAGCTCAACCGAGGTCAGTGCTGCCAACGCGTTTTACAGACGCCTTGACGCAACCAATGACGGCGTCTTCAGGGAAGGTGCAGTTAAGACTGCAGGAAAATATGTAAGATGTCTGAAATAAGAGACTGATGCTTTGTTAATGAGATTATTGGGGCTATCCTATCCGGATAGCCCTTTTTTATGCAGAGCGATGCCTTAAATGTGTTGTGACGCATTCCAAAAATGATGAAACCGCTCCGCGGTGAGGATTAACAGGCCATATTCATCAATCCTTCAAAGGGATCTCCTTCTCCAATTCAGGTGTTATGCCCACCTTTACTGATTCCGAATATCATCGCAACGTTTTTTGCGAAATATATCGTAACAACCCGACCGAAGGAAAGTGCCTGTCTTAAGGAAGAGGAAATTCCCCAGGGGATGAAATTCTGATTTTAAATTATCCCGGAGGGATTACATCATTATAGTCAGAACATTAAAATATTGATCAGAACCTCGGAGAGGTTCCATCAAATCAAGTAGAATGAGATTATTAGACCCTAATTATACTTTTGATCGATGAAACCGCTCCGCGGTATAAACTCCTCTATCATGATGCATTCCTAAAATGATGAAACCGCTCCGCGGTATAAACTCCTCTATCATGATGCATTCCTAAAATGATGAAACCGCTCCGCGGTGAGGATAGCCCGTCGTATTCATCTATCCTTCATTATCCAGCTTGACCGTAAATTTGTGGTCTTTTGGCACAAATTGATTGAAACAGCAAATAAATTTTCAGACTTATTTTATTTTCATTCATAACTTTACAGGAATGAATTATTACGGTAATATTGTCTTATAGCTAAACCAAATAATATTAAAACGATGAAAAAGGTTAAGGAAGAAGCAAGAAAAAACATTTTGGACCGATATCGCATTATCATTTCGATAATTGTCTCCTTTTGCATTTTTGCATCCGTTTCTGCGCAGGGTGTCAATGAACTTAAACTCAAAGACTACAGACCTGAATCTATTTACAAAATACCTGTTACAAATGTCACTAAGGCAAAATACCCTGTAATTGATATGCACACGCATGTTTATGGCTCGACCGTTCAGGAAATTGAGAGATGGGTAAAGGCAATGGACGCTTGCGGCATTGAAAAATCAATCGTCTTTACCGGCGCCAGTGGTGCCAGATTTGATACTCTGGTAAAAATGTATTCTCGATTCGGGAACAGGTTTGAACTATGGTGCGGATTTGATTACAGCGGGTATGATGAACCAGGTTATGGTGCAGCAGCAGTAATGGCATTGGAAAGATGCGTTAAAAACGGAGCAAAAGGCGTTGGTGAGGTAATGTTCAAAGGTAAAGGCATTGCTCCTTCCTCAAGGGTGAGATCTATAATGCTCCCGGATGACGCGCGTTTCGACCCGCTATTTGAAAAATGCGCCGATCTTGGAATTCCTGTAAACCTTCATATTTCTGAGGATAAATGGATGTACGAAAAAATGGACTCCACGAATGATGGATTAATGAATGCTTCTCTGTGGGAAGTCAGGATGGAAAACGGGGCGAAAACTCATGAAGAAATGTTAGAAAGGCTTGAGAATACGCTTAGGAAACATCCCCGTACAAAATTTGTTGCAGCTCATCTTGCAAACTGCTGTGCTGATCTTTCAGTTCTGGGAGGATTCTTCGACAGATGTCCCAATTTATATGCTGATATTTCGGCGCGCTATGGAGAGTTAGCTCCGATTCCAAGATTTGTCCATAATTTCATCGAGAAATACCAGGACAGATTTGTGTATGGAACAGATATGAGTTTTAATGAAAGTATTTACAGAGTGACTTTCAGGATATTGGAAACGGGTGATGAACATTTCTATGAAACTGATCTGTTCGGCTATCACTGGCCGTTATACGGGTTCAGTCTCAGCGATAAAACACTGGAGAAATTATACAGGGGAAACGCACTACGAATACTGAAGCGATAAAGGGATCAGATGGAAGAAAACGGGCATCAATGGAAAGATCAATGTGCGATGCTCGGTTTTTGGAATAGTTTTTGAGGTAAGGAAGACTTGGTACTTAAACCTGATAAAAATGAAATCAAAGTCTGTAAAAACAATACTTTTTCCGGCCGTCCTTATTGCCCTTCTGGTTGCATGTGAGGAAAGAGCTGATAAGATCGATTACGAACTGACAGCCAACGTTGTCGGTTATGACCTCAATTGCTCTACATGCCTGCTCTCTTTTCCTGAGGATTACCTTAAGGTGCAAAAGGAGATGGGCATGGGCCCCGGAAACCTCTATAATGCCATTAACCTTGACAAAGATGATTTTCAGGTTGGACAGAAACTCAGGGTAAAAGTCAGGAAACCGGAACAGGAGGAACTTAAGCCATGTATAGCTATGTATCCTTCAGAAAACTATGAAAACCTTTTCATAACAAGCTATAACTATTTTGATAATCTTGTCTTCAAGGATACGGTTGAGCTGCCGGTCGGTGACTGTTTATATGATCCCGGAGATAAATTTTACATTTGTCTGGAAGCAGTTTTAAGTGATTCACGATGTCCGGAAGGAGTATATTGCTTTTGGGAAGGAAATGCTGAGGCAAGATTTAAATTTGAAAAGATGAATGAAACGCCTGTCTTATTTAACCTCAATACACACAGGGGATTCACGACTGATACTATCATTGGCAGCTATAAAATTGCGCTTATCAGCTTAAGTCCGAATCCTTCCATGGAACATCCCGGCAGGAAGCTTAACTATAAGGCGAGGATTACAGTGTCGAGGCAGGAATAAAGGTCCGGATGCAAGATTTGTTGTCCTAACATTAAAATTGTTAAATATATCACCTGCCCCCGGGAATCAGCCTCGGGGGCTTTTTGTTAATAAAGTTGACTTCGGTATTTTGGTGTTGTACCTTTGATTGATGGTTAATTCCCGGAAATGAAGCCCACATGAAAAGTAGTTATGTTTCTGTAAGAAGAATCTTTTTAATATTCATTTTGTGTCTTGGTTTCAGTAGCATTACAGGCCAGAAAACCAACCTTGATACCTTAAGTTTTAAGCAACTTAATCAGTACATGATAAAAGCGGATAAAATGAGAAATGCAGGTATGATTTTGACTTTAAGTGGTGTCGGAATAGTGACGGCAGGATATATTGCAACCAGTATTTGGTCAAGCGCAACTTCGTTGGAGGGCTGGGACGCCTTTAAGACGCTGATTCCCTTATATTTTGGGGCTCTGGTCGGTATTCCTGTTTCTATAGTTGGCATTTCTTTATGGGCAATCGGGGGTAGTAGAAATGCAAAAGCTGAAATAGCTATAAGGAAGTTTGATTTTAAGACAAATAATTCGATGGCATTTGGAATAGGAATAACAATAAGGTTTTGATCTTCTCCCCCACCAGAGAGGATTTTATGGATCCGGCATATTAAATGTCGGGATTATCAAGGATTAGTGTTAAAGATTTTGCTTAAAGACTTGTGAAATCATTAGCCATGACAAATTCAAACGGGATGTCAGAAATCTCTGAAATATATTTACCCAGTTCAAACATATCCTCATCATTTTCTTCATAATACCATCTTACGGATAGTTTCTTCGGTTTAAGAATAGCCTGTGAAAGTTTATTGAGGATTGATACTATCATTGTTGTACTAAAGCTGTTTAAATATTCCATTGCAATAATGACAAGGGTTGTTTCAGGAGGATTACTGATGTAAGCCTCAAATCCATTCATTATTTGTTTGGGAATTTCGGTATTATCTACAATCAATGACCGTCCTTTTATCTTAATAATACCCTTCGGGTTAAAAATAAACTCAGGAGTATTTTGAGTTTGTAAAATATGAATTTCCTCTTTATCCATTTCAATAATAAATATATTAGTCATCCATCAAAATCAAATTTCAGAAATATTATTCAGGCAGGCAAAATTATTTTTACCGCTCCACCTTCGGTGTCGCTTTCCGGTTTTGTTCTTTCAACCTTATGAAAGCAAGCTTTCAACGGTTTCAATAACAAAACCGGTTCCGCATAATGCGGAACCGGCTTTTAAGTTGTGGGCGATGAGGGATTCGAACCCCCGACCCTCTGCTTGTAAGGCAGATGCTCTGAACCAGCTGAGCTAATCGCCCGGAAACGCGTGCAAATATAATTCAGATTTTCTTCTCTGCAAATAAATCGACTCCTTTTAATAACAACTCAGTATCAGTGACAATAACTCCAACTGACCTTTTTCCTTTTCTTTTGTTAAAACCACCTGCTGTGCTACCAATTAGTCCTGCGGTATGTTGAAAACCCCTTAATATGTTGAAAACCTGTCAAATTTGACAGGATACAGGTGCATTTAAAATTCATACATTCGCTGTATTTAGTACTGGTGAGTCGAAAAATCTTTCGAAAAAGATGAAGAAAATTATACGAAATTTTCTTATTCGTCTGTTATACTATGTATTGCATTTTGTGAAAAACCCTTGAACCTGACCTGTATGAAGCAATTGATATGTTTTGATACTCTTTCTGTATCCGTCGACCTGATATGGAAATTCATACGACCACCGCTGCTCCTGACTCTCATCATCAGCCTAGCCTCTGCCGTTGAAATAAATGCAAACACAGGTGGACTGAAGAGTATTCTCCCTCCGGTTGCTATATGTAAAAATATCACTGTTCAGCTTGGTGAAGATGGCTCCGTAACAATTACCGCATCTGATGTAAATCAGGGTTCATATGATCCTGATGGTGCGGTTTTCAATCTTATGGTGGCCCCGAGTACATTTAACTGTTCTCAGATCGGCACCAATACTGTTACCCTGACAGTGACCGATAATGAGGGATTGAGTTCAGTATGCAATGCCATTGTCACGGTTGAGGATATGATTCCTCCGGTTGTAAATGTCAAACCCTTTGAACTGGTTCTTGGTTCTGCAGGAACCGGAACTCTTCTTCCTGCAGATATTAATAACGGATCCTCCGATAACTGCGGTCCGATAACTCTGTCTGTCTCTCAGACTGATTTCTCATGCAGCGATCTGGGGAAGAAAACTGTCACTTTAACGGCAGTTGACGCATATGGCAATTCAACCTCACGCAGTACTTTAGTGACTGTCTCATCAACACTTGAGATTACCGGAATGTCGCTCAGCAGCTGCGATCTCTCGCCGTCACTGGCTCTGTTCAAGTCAAACATCGAAGGAGGAAACGGAACCTATACGTATTTTTGGCAGGGACTTGAAGCTGCTTCGAGGCCTTTTATGGTTATCACACCATTCCCTCCATCGCTTCAGTTTTTCAATACCAGCACACTTGAAAAGCCTTTTTTCAATAATACAATGAGCGATGGCCTTTACAATATCAGGCTTGTTGCAACAGACGGAAACGGATGTCACGATACTTCGGTAATAAGGATCAGAAAAACCGGGCTTGTCTTTAACAATATGACAATGAGATACACAGAGGCCTGTGAAGGTGAAATAAAAACTTACACGGTTAATAATGAACCTGACGCAGTATATTCATGGACAGTGGTCAATGGCACAATTCTTACGGCTGACCAGGATACTAACAGGATCGACGTCCAATGGAATATGGGAGTATCAGCCGGTGTGGTAACCGCAACCCTTCAGGAGCCTAATACTTTCTTTCCGGGTGGACAGTGCGGATCTTCTTTTGTTGATAGTGTTATGCTGACTCCTTTTCTGTTACCGGTTTTAAACAACCCGGTTCTTAATGTTTGTTCGGAATCTGAGACTACCTATACGCTTACAGCTACATATGCATACCAGTTCTGGACAGTTACCGGCGGTGCGATAACAGGCGGAGGGGATGTAAGTGATAATTTCGTTACTGTAAGATGGGGTGCAGGGCCTGCAGGCAGCATTTCGATATCCGCCGGAAGCAGTCCTTCATGCACAGGTTCAGTTTTTGTCAATATTACGATTTTTAATCTTTCAGGTTCAATAACCTCACAAACAGACATTTCCTGCAACGGAGGTTCAGATGGATCAGTAACAGCCCTGGCAACTGCTGGAACAGGTCAGCCCCCGTATTCCTACTCTATTGACGGAGGTACATGGCAACCAGACGGTACATTTACGGGTTTGTCAATTGGAAATCATGTTGTGACTATAAGAGATGGATTACTCTGTACTTTTGATCTGCCTTTTATAATCATCCAGCCGGGACAAGTCTCAGCTTCAATTCAGGGAAAGACAGACGTAACCTGTTTTGGCGGAACCGATGGGTCAGTTACAATCTTAGCTGCCGGAGGAACCCCTCCTTATCAGTACAGCCTGAATGGCGGGGCATATCAGGATCAGAACATTTTCAACGGACTGGCAGCAGGTAACTACACCATTTCTGTCCGTGACAGCCACAACTGTACCACAAGTGTCAGCACTACCATCATCGAGTCCGCAACGGCACTTACCGGCAGTGTTACTGTAGTTAATGTCAGATGTTTCGGGGAGCTGACCGGACGGGTCGACCTGACGGTTTCAGGGGGTACAGCTCCATACACATTTGTCTGGAGCAACAGCGCCACAACAGAAGACCTTCTTAATGTCGCAGCTGGTAATTATACTGCGGTGATAACGGACAACATGGGATGCACGGTGTCAGTACCCGCTGTTGTAACACAACCTGCAGCAGCCCTTGCAGGAAGCACCTCGGTTCTAAATGTTCTTTGTTTTGGGGATGCAACAGGTGCTGTTAACCTTTCCGTTACCGGAGGGACCACTCCTTACACTTTCCTCTGGGTTAACGGGGCTACCACTGAAGACATAGCAAATCTTACAGCCGGCATTTATTCAGTGACCATAACGGATGGAAACGGATGTACTGCAACAGCATCAGGTACAGTGGGCGGTCCGTCCTCAGCTGTCAGCGGTTCGATAACCTCCCAGAACAATGTTCTGTGCAAAGGAGGGAACAATGGCAGTGTTTCAGTTGCAGGTTCAGGAGGTACGGGACCATATGAATACCGCATTGATGCCGGTGCTTACCAGTCCTCCGGAACATTTGGTTCCCTTATCGCAGGAGTTTATGCAGTAACAATCCGCGACGCCAGCCTCTGCACTTTCAATCTTCCTGTAAATATAACAGAACCCGCAGCAGCCCTTACAGGTACCATCGGGTCCGAAACCGATGTTCTGTGCTTTGGCGCTGCAACCGGGAGCGTAACCCTCAGCGCATCAGGAGGAACTTCTCCCTACCAATTCAGCATTGATGGAGTAACATATCAGTCGGCTGCGACATTCAGCAATCTGGCAGCGGGTTCTTATAATGTTACCATAAGGGATAACAACCTTTGTATATTCAATCTGCCTGTGAACATAACCCAGCCTTTTTCTGCAGTTTCCGGAACAATTACAGGCCAGACAAATGTAAATTGCTTTGGTGCTTCGACAGGCAGCGTAATGGTATCAGGGTCGGGCGGCATATCACCTTATAATTATTCACTTGATGCAGGACCATTTCAGGCGACAGGGACTTTTATCAACCTTGGCGCCGGAGTATATAATGTAATAGTCAGGGATATGAACATGTGCACTTTAAATGTTCCTGTTACAATTACGCAACCTGCCTCTGCCCTAAGTGTTACCACTTCGCAGACAAATGTTCTTTGCTTCGGGGAAAGCACGGGGAGTGCAACTGCAACAGTCACAGGAGGTACTGTACCATACACCTGGTCATGGAATACCATCCCTGTGCAGACCACACAGACGGCTTCAAACCTCAATGCAGGGAACTACACCGTAACTGTGACCGACAACAACGCCTGCCTGGCTACAGCTGATGTAATAATTTCTCAGCCGGCGGAACCTTTAACCGCAGTTGCGTCCGTAACTGATGTTGACTGCTTCGGGAGTTCTACCGGGGCTATCAACCTTACCGTCACAAACGCGACTTTACCCGTATCGTTCCTTTGGAGCAACGGTGCCACTTCAGAGGATATTGCAGGAATACCTGCAGGTATATATTCAGTTGTCGTAACTGACGCAAACGGATGCACAGCCAATGGTGCCGGAACTGTAAACCAGCCTTCCCTGCTTGTTGGCAATATTGCAGTAACAGATGCCGCCTGTTTTGGTGGCAGCACTGGTGCCTGTGATTTAACAGTCAGCGGCGGCACTTCACCATACACATATTTGTGGAGCAACGGAGCCGTTTCTGAGGATATAAGCGGCGTTGTGTCGGGGAACTATTCCGTTACGGTGACTGATTCCCATGGTTGCACGGTAATTGTCAATGGAACGGTGACCCAGCCTGCCTCAGCTCTTTCGGGATCAATAACATCACAGTCCGATGTCACGGTTTATGGCGGCAACGATGGAAGTGTGACAGTTTCGGGATCAGGTGGCACACCACCCTACGAGTACAGCCTTGATGGCGGCACTTACCAATCGTCAGGTTCATTTGCATCACTGACGGCCGGATTGTTTACTGTTACTGTCAGGGATGCAAATTTATGTACAGCAGACATTTTGGTTACAATTTCCCAGCCGGTAATTCCTCTTACATTGAATCTGATTTCGCAGATCGATGTCGCCTGCAATGGCGGAGCTACAGGCAGTGTAACAGTCGAAGGATGGGGTGGCTATACGCCCTACGAATACAGCATCAACAGCGGAGCATGGCAAACGACGGGCACTTTTGGCTCTCTTAGTGCAGGGGACTATCAAATAACGGTACGAGATACTTCTTCAGCCATTTTCAGCATATCCGTAACGATCACAGAACCAGTTGTTCTTGACCTGACTTTATCATCTGAAAACATCCTCTGCCACGGCGGTGCAACGGGAAGCGCAACAGTAACTGCAACCGGCGGTGTGGCTCCTTATTCCTATTCATGGAACACAACCCCTGTGCAGACAACATCGTCATTGTCAAATGTGGGACCCGGGAGTTACACCATTACAGTGACCGATAACAATGGCTGTCAGGAATCAGGCTCCGTTAACATAACAGAACCTCCGGAACTAATATTATCACAAGCCATTACAATTGCTTCATGCCCGGACTCTGATGACGGTTCCGTAATTCTGACAATTTCGGGAGGGGTGAGTCCCTACAACGTAATCTGGTCAGATGGTATATTGACACAAAACAGGACAAATATGACACCCGCCACTTACAGTGTTGTGGTGACAGATCAGAACACCTGTGCGAAATCATTGGTTGTTAGAAGTCGGTTTTGCAGGGAGCTTCGACTGTCTGGTGATTCCTCAGGTTATCACTCCTAACAACGATGGTTATAATGACAAATGGATTATCAGGAACATCGATATCTACCCTGATGCTGAGATACGCGTTTTCAACCGATGGGGAAAACTTGTTTTCAGAACAAGGAATCTGTCAGCTGATCCATGGGATGGAACTTCTGATGGTAAACTTGTGCCGACAGATTCGTACCATTATATTCTTTATCTGAATGACGGTTCACTCCCAAGATCAGGCGTAATAAGTGTAATTAGATAAATACGTTAAAATGTTGAAGTTTAAAAATATGAGCCATTTCAGAAGCATTATTTCAGCAGCATTTCTCATTTTTCTTTCTGGGATATCTGAAGCGCAGCAGGTTCCGATGTATAGCCAGTATATCATGAATGGATTTCTGGTAAATCCTTCCTTTGCAGGTCGCGATGGCTACACTACCGTGAATCTGACGGTAAGGGAACAATGGACGGGATTAATCCAGGCGCCCAGCACCTATGCACTTAGTTTTCAGACAAGGGTACTGAATAACAGTTATATCTCAAAATCCACTACCGTTAAAAAAAGACTGGTAAGACCCACCAGGGGAGGCAGAGTTGGCGCCGGAGGATATGTTTTCAGTGATAATAACGGGATCATGAGGCGCACCGGGATACAGGCAGCATACGCTTACCATATTCCGCTGGGAAATACTGAAGGTACGGAACCCAAAGACCTTGCTTTCGGGTTGGCGCTTACTGCCTATCAATACGCAATAAACACTGACGAGCTTATATATGATCACGACGATCCTTATCTTAACAATTATGACAGGTCTGTATTTATACCTGATTTTAATTTTGGGGCAAGCTATGCAACATCAAGATATTATTTGGGTTTTTCAATGACCAATATGCTCAGAGGTTCGGTTGTTTTTGGAAATTCGGGCGGAAACAGGCATTCTGAACTTGGCCATTATTTCATTACAGGCGGGTATAAGTTTCCTCTTTCTCCAGACTGGATTCTTGAACCATCAGCATTTATCAAGTCTTCCGATATGCTATTCAAAGCAATCCAGCTCGATCTTACTTCCAGGATCTATTATAAAAATGATTACTGGGCAGGATTATCATGGCGTACAAATGATGCACTGATTCTGTTGCTGGGGATCAATTACAACAGGTTTTATTTTGCCTATGCTTACGACTTCACATTAACAGATATAAGAAAACAAAGCTTCGGGTCACATGAACTGACTCTCGCTGTAAAATTCGGTACAGGCGCCAGGAGATACAGGTGGCTAAATGCATTTTAAGAGACTTCTATGAAAAGATTCAGCACCCTCGTGCTGCTGTTATTGTCCGGGACATTTGTTTATTCACAGGTTGACAGTAGTTCAGCGTCTGTCCGACTGATGTTCTATAACGTTGAAAATCTTTTTGATACATATGACGATCCACTAAAGGATGATGATGAATTCTTGCCGGAAGGCTTAAGGCGATGGAACCAGACCCGCTATAAAAAGAAGCTGAATTCAATTTATAAGACTATAACTGCGGCAGGTGAGTGGAGCCCTCCGGCTTTGGTTGGTCTATGCGAAATAGAAAACAGAAAAGTCCTTGAAGATCTTACTTTCGGCACCTACCTTTCAAATTACAGGTACGGGATCATTCATGAAGAGTCACCTGATGAAAGGGGTATAGATGTAGCCCTTATCTTCAGAAAGGACATTGTGCATATTCTCGGTTCCAGAACCTGGATCCCGGCAGTAAGGAAAGCTGATTTTAAGTCACGAAGTGTGCTTTATGTCAAATGTGAAATCTTTCACGATACTCTTCACCTTATTATAAATCACTGGCCATCAAGAAGGGGAGGGGTCCTTGCCGGAGAATCACTTAGAAATGATATCGCTTTAATGGTCAGGGCAGCTGCAGATTCTTTAATCACTAATTCATCGGGCAATTCAAAGATCATTATTATTGGTGATTTTAACTGTACTCCTGATGATCCTGTCATTAAAACTTTAATTGAACCGGGACATCACCTTGTAAATCTCGCTCCTGACAATTCCTCCATTCCGGGAACGTACCGATATACAGGTATCTGGGAGCAGCTGGACCAGATCATTGTTTCGGAACCGCTGTTAAGCTGCACGAAGGGTTTATATACAGATCATCAAAAATTCAGGATCTACAAGCCTGATTTTCTTCTTAAGAATGATATAAATTATCCGGGACTGACCACTTACCAGACCTACAGGGGGTACAGGTATCAGGGAGGTTTCAGCGATCATCTGCCTGTACTGCTTGATTTATTTGTCAGATAACTGCCTGACAGTCTTTAGTCCAAGCTCTTTTCCTTTATCAACCATGAGCTCTCGTGCAGCATCATGCTCGTTTGGTATTATCCCGTCAAGAATGGCTTCCCTTATCGCATTCTTTATAATGCCAACCTCTCTTCCGGGTGCAATTCCAAACGTTTCAATTATCTCACTCCCGTCAATGGGAGGCTGAAAATTCCTGACAGCATCTTTTTCTTCAATCTCCTTAAGTTTCTTCCTGACAAGCTTGAAATTCTCAAGATGCCTGGTCTTTGTGGCTTCATTCTTCGATGTGATGTCTGCTTCACATAGCAACATAAGGTCATCAATATCATCCCCCGCTTCAAATAACAACCTTCTTACTGCCGAGTCGGTAACAATTTCCTGTGATAAAGCAATTGGCCTGAGATGAAGATCCACAATCTTCTTGACATATTTCATCCTGTCATTTAACGGAAGCTTTAGTTTTCTGAAAATATCAGGTATCATTTTCCCTCCCATATATTCATGCCCATGAAATGACCAGCCTGTCTCAGGGATATATTTCTTTGTAACCGATTTGGCAATATCATGTAAAAGTGCAGCCCATCTGAGCCAGACATTATCGGTCATTTTACTGATATTGTCAAGCACCTTCACGGAATGAAGAAAATTATCCTTATGTGCTTTGCCATTTTTTCTTTCAACACCTTTCAGATTGTCAAGCTCAGGGAAGATAAATTTCAGCAGACCTGATTTTTCAAGAAGAATAAATCCTCTTGAGGGATGTTCACACATTATGATTTTATTGAGTTCAGTTATTATCCTTTCAGGTGAGACAATACTTATCCTGTTCAGCATTTTCTGTTATTGAATTGAATGTTTTTTCTTCGATTGTGAAATTAAGCTGGGTGGCAAATCTGATTGCCCTCATCATCCTCAGAGGATCATCCGAAAATGTTATATCAGGATCAAGAGGTGTCCTTATTATCTTCTTTTTGAGATCTTCCACTCCCCCAAACGGATCTAAAAACTCACCGAAAGTATCCTGCTTAAGACTGACTGCCAGTGCATTAATTGTAAAATCCCTTCTTTTCTGGTCATCTTCCAGCGTTCCCTCTTCGACGACAGGTTTTCTTGAATCCCTGTTATATGATTCTTTCCTTGCACCAACAAATTCAATCTCATATTCATTAAATCTGAACATTGCTGTTCCGAAATTCTTAAAAACGCTAACTTTAATTCCTGGGCCCAGCTTTTTTGCTGCTTTTCTGGCAATCTCAATGCCGTTTCCAATAACAACTATATCAATATCTTTTTCAGGATGATCTCTTTTGAGCAGGCAATCCCTGACATAACCTCCTATTACCCATGCTTTTACATTTTCCTCAGTAACTACTTCTGAAAGCTTTTCGAAAATTTTGTCATTTAGACATTTATTCATATATAGATATGACAATTTGTTAATTTTTCATGACAAAGTTACAATTAATAAATAATTCCAAGCACTCAGGCAGTGTTGGATCGATGGACGAAGATGGACACAAGCCACTGAACAATGAGCACTTTCGTATGTTTCTCTAAAAAATTTATATGATAGAACATTTGACAAAAGAGACATTTTTTAGTAAAGTTTTCAATTACGAGAACAATAAAGAATGGAAATTTGAAGGGAAAAGCCATGTGTGATTGATTTTTATGCTGACTGGTGCGGTCCATGCAAAATGGTAGCGCCTGTACTTGAAGAACTGGCAAAGGATTTTGACGGTAAGATTGATATTTATAAGGTGAATACTGAAGAGGAGAAGGAACTTGCATCAGTTTTTGGAATAAGGAATATTCCTTCAATTTTATTTGTACCTGTTGAGGGTCAGCCACAGATGGCAATGGGTGCTATACCCAAGGAGATTTTTATAAAGGCATTTAAAGATGTTCTTGGAGTTGAAAAATAATTAGTTAAAAAAACTAAATTGTTAATAAAAAAGTTGAAATAAATGAAACAATACACAATATGTACCGTTTAATATTATGAAGGTTGTAACCGTTCGGTTACATAAGTTTTTTTCATGGATTTAGGTTTAGGGTAGTAAAGTAGTGTCCCGCAGGATGAGAATTCTGCGGGATATTTTTTATGCCAGATCCTTAAAGATACTGTTGATCTCTTCCTCAGTTGACCTTAATTTTTTCTGACATTGTCTTATAAGTTCAGAAGCCCGTTTGACTTCAACTGATAGACTGTCGACATCAAGTTCGCCGCTTTCAATATCCCTGAGGATCTTTTCGATCTCATTCACTGCCTGATTAAATGAAAATTCTTTTTTTGCCATAGTTATTGTTTTAATATCATTACTTTTTTTACACTTTCACACCATCATCCCTATATTCCCCGGTGACCCTGCTTGTGACAGATCCGTCACTGAAACGGGTGTCGATTAAATCATCGTTCTTAACTGGCTTCTTAATTTGATTATTTTGCCTTTCAGAGAGGTAATTGTGTAACCTCTTTTCAGGACGTTCTCAGGATCAAGTATTTTCAGTGAGTTTTCCATTCCATCAATTTTGGACCTTGATTCATTAAGCATACCTGTGGCTGATTCTATAACTTTCTTGTTTCTCTGTTTGAGTTCTAAGCCTGTATGTACGAGAAGCGACTTTGTTGCAATAATAAGTCTTGATTTCTGATTTTGCGGAGAGAGGCCTGCCCTGACAATATATTCTTTGCCGATATTTATGGTTTCAATGATCATTCCGGATAACTGTTCCCTGATCCCTGAGATCATGAGTCTGGCAACAGGTATCAGCTTTGCCCTGAAATTCCCGATCAGCTGCCTGTTTTCTTCAATAATAAACTGTGAATTTTCTTTGATTACAGCGCTCATTTCACTCAGATGATTCTCCGCGTTGTTCATGCATCCGATCAGGAAGTCAGCAACAGCTGTTGGTGTCTTTAATGACATGTGAGCAACGATATCAGTAACGGAGAGATCTTTTTCATGGCCTATTCCCGTCAGAACAGGTATAGGGAACTGGGTAATATAATAAGCTATATTATAATTGTCAAACCAGCTGAGATCGGTTTGCGATCCTCCTCCTCTGATAATAACAACAGTATCAAACAATTCGATCCTTGCAGCTATTCTTTCGAGTGCTTTTATGACGCCTTGCTCCGTTTCCCCTCCCTGCATTGGTGTCTCTATCAGTGCAGTGTAAAAAACATAGCCGAAACTGTTGCCTGCAAGATGTTTCATAAAGTCGGAATAGCCGGCAGCACTTTTCGATGAAATAACTGCAATCTTCTGTGGAACAACAGGGAAATCAAGTTCCTTGTTCATCGTCAAAACGCCTTCCTCCTCAAGCCTTTTTAATATCTGCTGCCGCTTCAATGCCATCTCACCGAGAGTGAAGGAAGGATCGATATCAGAGATAACAAGGCTGAGTCCGTATATCTCGTGGTATTCAATTTTAACCCTGACAAGGATTTTGATACCTTCCCTGAGAGATTCGCCAGTGGAATTTTCAAAGAAAGATTTCAGGAACCTGTACCGGTTGCTCCAGATCACTGCTTTCACACGTGCTCTGATGCTTTTCTCGTCCTGAAGCTTTTCAACAAGTTCAAGATAACAGTGGCCTGAGTAGTTTTCCTTTATATCCGAGATTTCAGCTATTACCCAGTACATGCCGGGTAAAGCCATATAAAGAGAGTCTTTGATGATCAGCTGTAATTCAGTCAGTGATAATTTCTCATTCATATTCACCTGCTGATCTTTATGACTTTATGAATATTTTTACCGACCGGTGTTGAGAGCCGGATAAAATAAATCCCCTGTTCAATATTTTCCAGATCGTCAATTTGCAGGGAGCGACTGATATTGTAACCGTACACTTTTTTTGATATAAGTCTGCCCGATGCACTGATGATCTCAATGGTGAGCCTTCCCGGCAGTTGTCGGAAAGTTAAAGTAAGTTTGTCTGTAAAAGGATTGGGACTAACAACTGATTCATCCAGGGGTTTTATCACCAGTTTTTCCTGCAGTCTGGCAATAAGCTCTACAAAATTGGGAATCCCATAGCCATACAAAGAGTCAGGATTATGGTACCTGTCTGACACTGAATGAATTTCGGTCAGTATATCATAACTTGTAGCCTGAGGGACTGCCTGCATTACACAAGCGCACATCCCGCTTATCACAGGGCATGAAAAGGAGGTCCCGTTTGCCCTGCCGGTAACTGAAGTCTGGGTCTGTACAGGCACACTGACTCCCTGGGCAACGATGTCAGGCTTGATTCTCCGGTCGTATGAAGGGCCTGCTGATGAAAACTCAGAAATGTAGTTTACACTGTTGACTGCCCCTACAGCCAGAACACTGTCACCATCTGAAGGGGCAATGATATGCAGCCAGTCATTGGTTCTTTCATTTCCTGCACTGCAGACAACAAGTATTCCCTTTGAAGCTGCAATATCAGCTGCCCTTGTTACGAATGCTCTGTCACCGTCCATATCTGAATATTTGTAGTCCAACCCTGGATCATCGAAAGTAAAATAGCCAAGGGACGAAGTTATTATGTCAGCTCCGAGGCTGTCAGCGAATTCAGCACCGGCTATCCAGAAATCTTCCTCAACCGGATATTCAGTCGCATCGTCTTCAGTTCTGAAAAGCAGGTAATCAGCTCCCGGGGCTGTACCCGCAATCTGCCCGGGCAGTACACCCGAAAGCACTGAGAGCACTGCTGTCCCGTGATTGTGGTAATCATATACAAAACTGCTGTTCTTAACAAAATCATAGGTGCCTTTTATCCCGTTCCGTCCCCGAAGGCCTTCAAGGGAAGAAATATTATCGCCATTTTGGAACCCTGCGTCAAGAACAGCAACGAGCACCCCCCTGCCCGTAAAACCTGAAAGTTGAACTGCATCACCGCCAAGCATTGCAAGTGGCCGGTCGTATGCCTGAGGAGCGTCTGCATAAATTGAAAAAAATAATTTGTCATAAACCAGGCTTTTGATTCCTGGATCCTTTACAATTTTGACGTCACTTACAAACGGAAGGTTCAACAAGCTGCCATAATCCGCGGGATCTGTTGTTTTAAAGAGGGCGGTGTTCATCCACCTGGATACGCAGTGCAATCTGAAGCCACGCAATGAAATCTGATCAAGGTAAGCCCGGTTTACCGGCAAATCCCTGTAATCCGGAGATAATATCCCTGCTTTTTGTCTTCGTTCGACAGCTCTCGCAGATACCAGGCCGGACAAAGTGAAATTGTTAACATCAGTCGATCCCTTGTCCCGGAAAAATACCCTGTAAAAATAATTGTATGTTATCTCCTGACCGGATACCGGATAAAATGTCAGGATTAACAAAAATATCACTGAACTGATCATTTTATCTGTCCGGTAATGTGAATTTATAGTCACCATATTTTTCCGGTTTTTTCCGGGTCAGGAATTTTTATCATATTTTTTTCGAGCGAATCAACATAATCAGATTGATATATATCAAAGTCATTGTTCTTCGCGATGCCTCCGGCATATTCAATTTTGAATCTCTGACTGCCATTTTCATTGTAGATAAGCCACCCGCCGTCCCTTAATCCATTTTTATAGCGGCCAAGCACTTCAGGCTTTCCACTGGAGAAGAAAGCTTCAAATTTTCCATTTAATTTGTCGTTGGTGTAATTTGTTCTGAAGTTTACAGTTCCCTCAGGATAGTAATTGACCCACTCCCCGTTCTTTACATCATTCCTGAAGCTGATAACCTCAGCTATGGTGCTGTCAGGGTAAAATCTTCGCGAAAGGCCGTTCCTTTTATCATTCAGATACTCTTCATCTCCTATAAGGACATTTTTGTTTAAAACTGAGAAAAACTGCCATATTCCTTCCTTGAGCTGATTTATGTATTTTCCTGTAGAAGCTACATAACCGTTCCGGTAGTAAAGGGTGGCAAGAGCTTCGGTACCGTTATCATTGAAAACGAGAAGTGATTTGAGCGTCTGGTCTTCATAGTACCTTTTGAATTCTCCTACAGGTTTGTCATCATGGAAAAAACCGTCGTACATTATGGTTCCGCCGGGATATCTCTTAACCCAGTGGCCCTGCTTCCTGCCCGACTTATCTGTCTGGTTCGCAGCCTTTTCTTCCTGAGAAAAAGTCAGGGTGTTGAGAATTGAAAGCATGCATATAACTATTACCTTGAGATTCATTTTTGGGACCTGAAATTTCTGCTAAAAGTACAAAATTATGACTTACGACCTGTAATTTTGCCCGTTTGAATAGTCTTATTTAACCATCGGGAATCAGGGATTTGAATTCATTGATTAGCGAAGAAAATCAATTTACTCCCCCCTCGCCTTCGCGTAGCCGCTACGGCGGAGCAAGGTTGGGGCTGGGGTAAATAAATTGATTTTCAAGCTATTTATGATTCTATATTCCTGATTCCCAATACTCATATAGTTTTATAAATAACCAACAATCACCTCTGGGCAGGTCTGTATGAACTGCAGGAAATAAGTGGAGCTTTTTTATTTCCCGCAGATTTCGCTGATTTACGCAGACAGGAATACTATATACTGACAAAAAAAAAGAGGATGATATCTGATCAACCTCTTTACTAAAATCTTCAGAAAATCTTTTATTTTACTTCTTCGAAATCAACATCGGTCACTTCGTCGCTTCCTGAACCTGATTGTTTCTTGCCGTCGCCTGGTTGTTCCGGACCCGGGCCGGGTTGTGACGACGCCTGACCGGAATTCTGAGCAGTTTTGTACATCTCTTCAGATGCAACCTGCCATACTGAATTCAGTTCAGCAAGTGCTTTGTCGATTGCATCAACATCCTGGGATTTATGAGCTTCCTTAAGTTTTGCAAGTGCATTTTCTATAGCCGCTTTTTTATCTGCCGGAAGTTTATCTCCAAATTCCTTAAGCTGTTTTTCAGTTGTGAAGATCATGCTGTCGGCGGTATTTATCTTATCAACTTTTTCCTTTGCCTTCTTGTCAGCTTCTTCATTTGCTTTGGCTTCTTCCCTCATTCTTCTTATTTCATCATCGCTCAGTCCTGAAGAGGCTTCAATCCTGATTCTCTGTTCCTTACCTGTACCTCTGTCTTTTGCTGTAACATGAAGGATACCGTTGGCATCAATATCGAAGGTCACTTCAATCTGTGGAATACCTCTCGGGGCAGGCGGAATACCGTCGAGATGGAATCGTCCGATTGTTTTGTTTCCGCTGCCATTGGTCTTTCACCCTGGAGAACATGAATCTCAACTGAAGGCTGACTGTCAGCTGCAGTTGTGAATACTTCAGTTTTTTTGGTTGGTATTGTTGTATTTGATTCAATAAGTTTTGTCATAACACCACCCATTGTTTCAATACCAAGTGACAAAGGTGTGACATCAAGAAGAAGAACATCCTTTACTTCACCTGTAAGCACACCTCCCTGAATGGCAGCACCGACTGCAACAACTTCATCAGGATTAACGCCTTTTGAGGGTACCCTTCCGAAGAATTTCTCAACAAGCTGCTGTATTGCAGGTATACGTGTTGATCCTCCTACAAGAAGAACTTCATCAATTTCAGATGACTTGAAATCCCGAATCTTTAAGTGCTTTTCTGCAGGGTTCAATACATGCCTGGATCAGTTTATCACAGATTTTTTCAAACTGTGCACGTGTAAGTGTTTTTACAAGATGTTTTGGAATTCCGTCAACCGGCATGATATAAGGCAGATTTATCTCTGTGGATGTTGAACTTGAGAGTTCGATCTTTGCTTTTTCAGCAGCTTCTTTCAGACGCTGCAGTGCCATAGGATCTTTTCTCAGGTCAACTCCTTCTTCCTTAAGGAATTCTTCAGCCATCCAGTCAATGATCATATGGTCAAAATCATCACCACCAAGATGAGTATCACCGTTGGTCGATTTAACTTCAAAAACACCATCGCCAAGTTCAAGAATTGAAATATCGAATGTACCTCCACCAAGGTCGAATACAGCAATCTTAAGATCCTGTGATTTTTTGTCAAGTCCATATGCAAGCGAAGCAGCAGTAGGTTCATTTATTATCCTTTTTACATTCAGTCCGGCAATTTCACCTGCTTCTTTGGTTGCCTGACGCTGTGAATCGCTGAAATATGCAGGAACTGTTATCACTGCATCTGTAACTTCCTGTCCAAGATAATCTTCAGCTGTTTTCTTCATCTTCTGAAGGATCATTGCCGATATCTCCTGTGGAGAATACATCCTGTTATCAATTTTTACCCTCGGAGTATTATTGTCACCTTTGACAACAGTATATGATACTCTTTTTATTTCAGCATTTACCTTGTCATATGTTTCCCCCATAAACCTTTTGATGGAGTAAACAGTTTTTTTGGCATTGGTGATAGCCTGTCGTTTTGCAGGATCACCAACTTTACGTTCTCCATTTTCAACAAAAGCAACTATTGAAGGAGTGGTTCTTTTGCCTTCACTGTTGGGGATAACAACAGGTTCATTGCCTTCCATTACTGCAACGCATGAATTTGTTGTTCCCAGATCAATTCCAATTATTTTTCCCATTTTATTATTTTTTACTGAATTTCTATTTTTACGACAGATTAATGTGCAATGATTATGCCATTAGAAAAATGACTGGTTTTATGTAATAATGGCACCGCATTTATATGACAAAACGACAGTTATTATTTTTATGGCCGGTAGAACAACACTGCAATTCAAAAAGAAAATTCATTCAAAGTGTTTCATCCGGTACAAATAAGTAACTTTGTGAACACTATTAAACAAATTTTGCTATGTCGATACATAAAACTGTCAAAAGAGTTACAACTCATGTTCTAAATGAGATGAAGCTTAAGGGCGAAAAGATTGCAATGCTTACTGCTTACGATTATTCCATTGCAAGGATTCTTGATGAAGCTGAAATTGATGTAATTCTTGTTGGTGATTCTGCTTCAAATGTGATGGCAGGTTATGATACTACACTGCCGATTACCCTCGATAACATGATTTATCATGCTGCTTCGGTGGTCAGGGCAGTCAAAAGAGCTCTGGTTGTTGTTGATCTTCCTTTTGGGACATACCAGGGAAATTCAAAAGAGGCTCTGGTTTCATCAATAAGGATAATGAAAGAGACAGGTGCTCATGCTGTTAAACTTGAAGGAGGACAGCAGATTGTTGAATCGATTGAAAGAATTCTGTCGGCCGGAATTCCTGTAATGGGACATCTTGGACTGACACCCCAGTCGATCCATAAGTTTGGTACCTATGTGGTAAGGGCCAGGGAAGAGGAAGAGGCAAGGCGTTTGATGGAGGATGCCCAGTCTGCTTGAACAAACAGGCTGTTTTGCCATAGTGCTTGAAAAGATTCCTGCCAGGCTGGCAGAAGAGGTATCAGCAACACTGAAGATTCCTGTAATCGGTATCGGAGCCGGCGGAAAAACTGATGGTCAGGTGCTTGTACTTCATGATATGCTTGGCATAACACAGGAATTTTCTCCCCGTTTTCTCAGAAGGTACCATAATCTCTATGCAGAGATAAAAGGTGCTGTTCAGGCCTATATCAGTGATGTCAGAATCACAGGATTTCCCAAATGAGAAGGAACAGTATTAGCCCATCTGCGGAATGGTTGAAATATTTATACGAAGACAATCATCTTATTGCTGTTTATAAGAGAGCATTCTGATCTGGCTCAGGGTGATAAAACAGGTGATCTATCCCTTGATACTGAAGTAAAAAGATACATGGCAGAAGAAATACAAAAAACCGGGAGATGTTTTTCTTGGAGTTGTTCACAGGCTTGACCGTCCGGTAAGCGGAGTCATCCTTTTTGCCCGAACATCAAAAGCTCTCGAACGACTTAATGAGATGTTCAGGACAAGGCAGGTCAAAAAGACCTACCTGGCAATAGTCAAGGAAAGACCTCCTGAAGATGAAGCCGCTCTGACTCATTTTCTTAAGAAAAATGAAAAACAGAATAAAACCTATGTCTATGATACTGAGGTAAAAGGATCAAAGGCAGCCTCAGTCTGACATACAGGTTGAAAGGAAGATCTGAGACGTTTTTTCTTCTGGAAATTGAGCTTCATTCAGGCAGGCATCATCAGATCAGGGCTCAGCTGGCCAGAATCGGCTGTCCGATAAAAGGAGATCTGAAATATGGGTTTCCCAAGATCGAATGAAGATGGAAGTATAAGCCTTTTTGCACGAAGGCTTGAATTTATTCATCCTGTAAAAAAGGAAAAGATAACAATAACTGCTCATTTCCCTGAAGGTGATATCTGGAACCTTTTCAGAGATGCCGGAGTATAAAAAAATGAGCCGGATATTTCCGGACTCATTTCGGGATTGTCATGAAAGCATACAAAAAAAAAACCTATGCCTGATTGCTTTACAAAAATACTACAACCTCCGTCATGTTACAGTTAAAATCAGGTTAATTAGAGTTAAGGAAAAGTTAAAACCTGAACATCCAAGTAGTTAAATCAGTTAATTTTGCATCATGAGCAAAAACAAGTTCATCGGCTTGATCTTTATGATGCTTTTGTCCCTTACCGGCATTATATGGGTGCAGATTGTATGGATAAGGAATGCAGTGAGCATCCGTAATGAAAATTTCAACAGGGCAGTCATTGCAAGCCTGAACGATGCTGCAAATACAATTGAATCGAACAGGAGGATGAGTTTTTTCAATGATTTCATGTTTAATGATCCGTCATTCCCTGAATCCTCTTCAGGTGATATAACAAGTTATCTGAGTGTCGGGAGCTATTCCTCAACGGATGGGAAAAACTTTAGTTACAGCATTACCAGCCAGTCAGTTACCGGCTCTATAGATTCTTCGGGAAATGTGAAGTTCAATCCACCTGTCGTATCACAGAACGATACAACTTTTTTGGCTGATTCGGGTACGTACATTATTTCACTCACCCGAAAAACCAGGGGAACTTAATGTCGTCAGAGATAATGACGGGATAGAATACCGGCAACAGGTCATTAAATATCAACAGGCAGGAATTCCTTGACTGGGTAAGAAGAAGAGCGTATGAGTTCCAGAACATGAGCGACCAGATGATCTCGGAAATCTACCAGTGGGAAAAGACAATGGAGCTGGATAAGAATGAAATTGATTATGCCCTCCGGAATTCATTCCTGTTTTCACGGATTGAAACACCTTTTGAATTTGCAGTTATTAAAAACGGGGTAGTGCAGGATGGAACTTTTAAAAAATCAGACAAAAATGATTTTCTGAAAAGTAATTATATGGTCAGGCTGTTTCCTGACAATATTATAAGGCAGAACCTTATTCTGTCAGTTATCTTTCCTGACCGTACAAATTATGTTCTTGGATCAATGACATGGCTACTTGGAGGTTCACTGCTCTTTTCACTCATCATTCTGGCAACATTTGCACTAAGCCTTTTTTTCATTATAAGACAGAAAAAGATCTCTGAAATGAAGTCAGATTTTCTGAACAATATGACTCATGAATTCAAGACACCTATTGCAACAATTTCACTTGCTGCTGATACAATAACAAATCCGAAGGTCATTAATGATGAGACCAGTATCAGGCATTTCATCGGTATGATCAAGAAAGAGAACAGCAGGATGAATAAAAAGGTTGAGACAATTCTGCAGATAGCTTCACTTGACAAGAAGGAGATTGAATTCAAATTTGAAAATGTTTCGATTCATTCAATTATTGAACGTGCTGTTGAAACAATTGAGATCCAGGTTCATCAGAAGAATGGAAAGATAACCCTGAAACTCAATGCTGAAGAACCGGTAATTTATGGTGACAGTGAACATCTTACAAATCTTGTAAATAATCTTCTTGATAATGCAATAAAATATTCACCTGAATCACCTGATATAACTGTTGAGACAAAGAACAATGAAAAAGGGATTATTGTTATCAGTTGAGGATAAGGGTATCGGAATGACAAAAAGCGTTCAAAGTAAGATATTTGAAAGATTTTACAGACAGAGTTCAGGTAATGTACATGATGTCAAAGGATTCGGACTTGGACTAAATTATGTGAGAGCAATTATTGATGCCCACAAGGGTAATATAACTGTTAACAGTGAACCGGGAAAAGGAAGCCGGTTCGATATATTTTTACCATTTAACTGGGAAAACTAACGAAGAATATGAAATCTGTAAAAATTTTTCTTGTTGAGGATGACCTGAGTTTTGGATCAGTTCTTAAATCATACCTTGAAATAAATGACTACTCTGGTTGACTGGGTTGATGATGGTAAATATGCTCTTGATCATTTCAGAAAGGGTGCTTTTGATATCTGTATTCTCGATGTTATGCTTCCTCATGTTGACGGATTTACAATTGCAAGTGAGATAAGAAAGATCAATAATGAGGTTCCGATAATCTTTCTTACAGCAAAAAAACTTAAAGAAGATGTTCTTAAAGGCTATGGTTCAGGTGGGGATGATTATGTTACAAAACCATTTGATACCGAAATTCTTCTTGCCAAGATACGTGCAATTCTTTCAAGACGGGATTTTCAGATCCGGTACAAGAGATATTTTTGAGATCGGCAAATTTGTTTTCAATGCCAGATTAAGGACACTTACCATCGGGTGATGATGAGAAAAAACTCTCACCAAAGGAAGCTCAGTTGCTTGAATTACTTGCTGTAAATCCGAATGAACTGATAAGCAGGGAGATGGCTTTGAAAAAAATATGGGGATCTGATGACTATTTTACAGCCAGAAGCATGGATGTTTATATCACCAAGCTAAGGAAGTTCCTGTCAGAGGATCCACGGCTTAATATTAAAAATATACATGGTGCCGGATTTCAGCTAATAATCAGGAACATCAGTAAGGTTTTTCTTGCTGAACTGCAATGGAAGCAGGTTGCTGCAACTCTCAATGATCCTGATCATATCTGACCCTGAAAGAATAATTCTGATTTGTTTTCCTGTTCTGTTCTCTTCTTCAGCTAATACCTGGCGGCAATTTCCGCAAGGCGAAACATTGTCGGCAGTGACCCCTTCATCATTCATTGCGGCAATTGCTATTGCTACAGGTTTATCATTCGGGAAATTTGAAACTGAATTGGATATGGCGGTTCTTTCAGCACATATTCCGGAAGGGAATGCAGCATTTTCAACATTTGATCCCGACACAATTCTGCCTGATTGAAGCCTGACTGCAGCTCCTACCCTAAACCTCGAATAGGGCGCATATGCGTTCTTTGCAGCTGCTTTGGCAGCTACTATAAGTTCCTGATCTTCAGCACTCAGCTCTTCAGGATCTTTCACATTCCAGGTAATAAAATGAAATATTTTTTATGGATATCATTCTGCTCCTGATCATTATATGTTACAAATTTAACAATTATTAAATAGAACTAAATCCGGCTTTGTTAATTGTTCCTGTTAATAAAATAGAGTTGACATGGGAAACGTTTTATTTATTTTTACCTCAAATAAAAGTGATGTGGTAAAAACAACAGTTCAAATCTTCTCCCTTATTTTTTTAATCAGCCTCGTCTCATGCAGGGCCGGAAGGGTGCCGGTAAAAACTTCAGTTATAAGTGGTACTGCATCATCTTATATTGAAAATTATAAGGATCTGGCTATCAGTGAGATGAAAAGGACCGGGGTTCCTGCCAGCATAACTCTTGCCCAGGGTATGCTTGAATCGGACTTCGGGAGAAGTTCCCTCGCACGGGAAGCAAATAATCATTTCGGGATAAAATGTCACAACGACTGGAAAGGGCAGACCATAAGACAACATGATGACAGGAGGAATGAATGTTTCAGGAAATATCAAAGACCGGAAGATTCATTTTATGATCATTCCGATTTTCTGAGATCAGGATCACGATATAGTTTCCTTTTCAATCTTGATCCTTCTGATTACAAAGCATGGGCTCATGGACTGAAGAAAGCCGGATATGCCACAAATCCTGATTATGCAAATATGCTAATCAGGAAAATTGAGGAAAATAATCTGTAGACACTCGACGTGAGTTATACCGCCGGTGTTTCCAGATCAAGTGAAAAGCCAGCTGAAAATGCCGCGGTCAGGCAATCTCCGTCTGTAAAGCCAGCATCCGATTCTGTTAAACAGCCTCCGGTGCAAGCCGGGACCATAACATTTGGCGATGTCATGGCACGTGCCCCAAGGATAATGGAGAATAACAGGATACAGTATATCATTGTTAAAGACGGTGAAACAAAGGAGAAGCTGGAAAATGAATTCCAGCTACTGAAATGGGACCTTGCAAATTATAATGATCTGGCTGAGAATTTTACTCCTGTTCCCGGCCAGATGCTCTATCTCGGACCAAAAAGGGAAAAAGCTGAAGCAGGCAAAGAGTTTCATAATGCCCTGGAGGGGGAGACAATGTATATAATATCCCAGAAGTATGGTATTAAGTTAAAAAGTCTTCTTGAAATGAACAGGATGTCAGACAGTATTGAACCTGTTCCCGGACAGAAAATATGGCTGCAGGCAACGAAACCTGTCAACTGACGACCAGTGAATAATCAGCAATCCTGAAACCTCTGAGGAATTCGTCGCAATTCATTCTGGTTTTCCCTTCAAGCTGCAGATTCATAATCTTACAAATCCCCCTGAGCAGGCAACCTTTATAAAACTTTTACCATCGGAAATTATTTGTCCCGGCTTATAGGAGTGTCCGGCCTCTTCAGGTTGGCTTTCAAATATTTTAAACGATATATCCTTATTTTCATTTCTGAAAGCTGATCTGGCACAGGGATAGGGTGAAAGTCCCCTTATGAAATTATGGATTTTCTCTGGCTCATTGTTCCAGTCGATAATGCAGTCTTCAGGAAATATTTTGGGAGCAGTTTGAAGGAATTCCCCGGGGATCATAAAATTTGTCTGTGCCTGGGGTTTAAGCCGGTCTTCTGCAATTCCTTCAAGGGTCCTGATAACAAGTCTGGCTCCGTGCTTCATAAGTTTATCATGCAGATCTCCTGCATTTTCAAATGGGAATATTGTCACTTCCTCCCTTAGAAGAATATTGCCGGTATCAATCTTGTCATCAATCAGGAATGTTGTTACACCGGTTATTGATTCACCGTTTATTATTACATGATTGATGGGAGCTGCTCCCCGGTATTGAGGTAAAAGTGAGGCATGGAGGTTTATTGTACCTTTGGGAGGTATTTTCCAGACAACCTCAGGAAGCATCCTGAAAGCAACAACAATAAAGACATCTGGTTTAAGTTTTATCAGATTGTTCAATGAACACAGGGACTCTTAAGGTTATCTGGTTGAATTACAGGAAGATAATTGGATTCTGAAAATACCTTTACTGCCGATTTGGTAATTTTTCTTCCTCTTCCGGCAGGTTTGTCAGGAGCTGTGACGACTGCCACAACATTATAACCGTTCATAAGCAGTGATCCAAGGGAAGCTACAGCAAACTCAGGTGTTCCCATAAATACTACCCTGAGATTTTTCATAAATGATGTCAGATCCTTTTACCAAACAAATCTACAAAAAATATCAATCCTTCACAATGTGCTTATAACATGTAAGGTTATGACCCATTTTATTTGCCTTGGTTTTCAGATAGAATTCGTTATAAGGATTTGAAGGGATCTCCAGCGGGATGGTTTCAACAATTTTGATTCCATAACCTTCAAGGCCTGCCCTTTTAACAGGATTATTTGAGATGAGCCTTACTTTCCCAAGCCCGAGTTCTCTCATAATGCTTGCACCCACACCGTAATCCCTTTCATCTTCACCAAATCCCAGCTTGAGATTTGCCTGAACAGTATCCATTCCTTCATCCTGAAGCTTATATGCTTTTATTTTGTTAAAAAGTCCAATTCCTCTTCCTTCCTGGCTCAGGTAGATAACAACACCTTTTCCTGCCGCCTCGACCATTTCCATTGCTTTATGGAGCTGTGGTCCGCAGTCACATCTCATTGAACCGAAAATATCGCCGGTAAAACATGATGAATGCAACCTTACAAGCACCGGTTCATCTTTTGTCCATTCGCCTTTCACAAGGGCCGCATGTTCAATTCCGTTGCTTGTCTGCCTGAAAGGTATAAATTCAAACTCACCATATTCAGTCGGCAGCTTTACTTTTTCACCTTTTTCAATTATTGAATCTCTTTCAAGAGTATAGGTAATCAGGTCCCTGATTGCAATTATTTTAATATTAAACTTTTTCCTCAGCTTTTCGAGATCAGGTAATCTTGCCATTGAACCGTCATCATTCATTATCTCAACAAGAGCTCCGCCGGGTCGCAATCCTGCAAGGGCTGTAAGATCAACTACAGCTTCAGTATGACCGGCCCTTCTCAGAACTCCTTTTGCTTTTGCTTTAAGCGGGAAAATATGTCCGGGACGTCCAAGATCGGATGGTTTTGTGGAAGGATCAACGAGAGCTTTGATAGTCAGAGCCCTGTCTTTTGCTGAAACTCCTGTTGAAGTTTCGTCACTCAGCAAGTCAACTGAAACCGTAAACTGAGTTTCATGTATTGATGTATTCTTTCCAACCATCAGGTCAAGCTCAAGTTCTTCACATCTCTCTTCAGGCAGTGCTGCACATATAAGTCCGCGGCCATGTTTGGCCATAAAATTTACGATTTCGGGTGTTATGAGTTCAGCAGAACAGATGAAATCACCTTCATTTTCCCTGTCTTCGTCATCAACAACAATAAGGAGCTTCCCCTTCTTTATATCTTCAATTCCCTCTTCAATCGTGTTTAGCTTAATATCGTTCATTTTAAATTATATTTATTGATCTTCAAAAGCAGGATTACGCTGTTGTCCTACGATTATAATCCTGTAGAGGTAATCCTTAATCTTCTTTAAAAACGCCAGATAAGTATCAATGTTCATTATCACCGAATCGGTCGATGCTTTGTATGTAAGAAACATTCCTATCGGAAGGAGGATATAGGTCGATGCCCACATTCCTGCAAATGTGCTTACAAGATCCTCTTCAACAAGCTTCTCTCCTGAAAGTGAAATGACATACCAGATTACAAAAAAGAGTACTGAGATTACTGCGGGTGTCCCCAGTCCTCCTTTTCTTATTATAGCTCCGAGAGGCGCGCCAATCATGAAGAAGACAAGGCAGGCAACCGAGAGAGTAAATTTCTTATTCCAGTTTACTTCATAAACCTTTATGAATTTAACGTCGTTATGGAGGGTTTCGTTTTGTGTCGTCAGGAAGCTTGCACCTTCCTTGATTGTTCCGATAGCCTTTGTCAGAACAGTTTTCTTCTCAAACACTGTAAGTGAATCGAAAAGGGTTACCGGGTCAAATGACTGTTTTGATGCTATTTTTGTCGGATCGGTTTCAGAATGATTCCTTTCCTGAAGGTTCTGGACAGAGTAAAGGTATGAGCTGTTGAACTCCTTGAAATATGCATTGACCCTGGTAGTGTATCTTTTATTGAGTGAGTCTATATCGTTTGTCAGCTGGCCGATCTTTTTCATTGCTGAGTTTGACTTGAACAGATCGATTTCAGTCCGTTCCAGGTCAAATCCCGACAACGACACGACCAGGGTCTGTTCTTTAAAAATATCTTTACGGAAGGGATATTTTTTCCACTGAGAAGCTTCTACTCTTTCAGGCATTTCGTTATACGAATACCCGTTATACAGCACCATCGACATCGCGGTTTCATCCGGGGTGACTCTCATATAACCCGAATCAGCATAAATAACAGAGCTGTTCCCCTTGTTTTCGCGGTGGTCATAAATAAAGAGCTTGTCGAGCCGGTTTGTTACCGGATCTTTGGAAGTCACCTTAATACTGAACCCGTCGATATCGTTGTTGAATGTTCCTGCCTGCAGATTAATGTCGGGACGTTTACGGCGGATGTCGTAAAGAAGGGTTCTTGCCTGCCGGTTAGCATAAGGGAGAACGTTATTCGAAAAGAAAAATGAGATGATCGAAATAAAGACCATAAGGAATACCAGCGGCCTTATAATTCGCTGCAGAGGAATACCCGAAGATTTTAATGCTGTCAGTTCACTGTATTCGCCCAGATTTCCGAAAGTCATAAGGGCTGCCAGTAGTATTGCAAGCGGAAGGGCCATCGGGACAAAGGAGAGCGAAAAATGGAACAGGAGCTCTGCAACTACCTTTATCTCAAGCCCTTTACCGGCCAGCTCATCGACGTACATCCACAGGAATTGCAGGATAAGTATTATAAGCACAATGAAGAATGTAAGTATGAGTGGGCCTATAAATGACTTCAATATGAATTTATCGAGTTTCTTCAATTCTGATCGATTTTTCAAACTGCAAAGCTACTCGATTTTTAACAAATATAATACCAGACAGAAGTTCATTTTTGTCTTAGTGTTCAATCAGATTAAGGCGCAACGGCTCAATGGCGTAACGGTGCAACGGCAATTTATACCAGGTAAGATTTAGAGGAATTTTAAAAAATGTTATCTTTACCGGAAGTGCTAACTTATAAATTAATTTAATTCGCTGCAAAATGGGCAATTTCCAAAAACTTCGTGTATGGCAATTAGCAAAAGAACTTGCCATTAAAATCTACAGGTTGACTCAGAAAAAGGAGTTATCAAAAGATTTTGGATTCAGAGATCAGATTCAAAGGTCTGCTGTCAGTATACCTTCAAATATTTCTGAAGGTGATGAACTAGGGACTGATAAACAATCAGTCCGTCATTTTTATATTGCTAAAGGGTCTGCTGCAGAGCTACTTACACAGTTAACTATTGGGTATGAGATTGGTTATATAAGCAAAAAAGATGCCGATCAGCTAATCAATGAATGTAAAGTAATCTCAGTTATGCTCATAAGGCTAATTCAAGCCAGAAGTTAATAAACCACAAGTCTTGGTTTTTAACCGTTGTGCCGTTACGCCGCTGTGCCGTTGAGCCGTTATATCCCCAGTATTCTCTTCAGATCCGATATTTGAGAATCCCACAGATATATAGCATCCTCTTTTTCATCAGGCTCTGAAAAGTCGGTTATGAGGAGGGCGAGGTCGCCGGTAAGATCATGAACATGTATTTTGAATTCAAAGAAGTTGGTGCTCTTATCCTCCGTATCTGTCCACTCAAAGCGGACAAACTTGTTTTCCTTTATTGAGACGAGGCGCGCAGGGTACTGGGTTTTGTCCCAGTAGAAGATAAAGGTATCGCCATCAACGGTAACATCATCAGCAAACCATTCGCTCAGACCTTCAGGTGTACTAAGCCTTGAGAAGAGCACTTTCGAGGAACAGTTAAGTGAATATTCAAGTTCGTACTGCATTCTCATGGGATTAATTTTGGCTCGCTTGTACTATTTTGCAATATAGAAAAAATTATCAAAAGAAAAAATCATATTGGAATTCAGGCTTTATCTATTTATATTTGCACGCTCAAAACAGAGGCCTGGCGAGATAGCTCAGTTGGTCCCGAAAAACAGCAAATCAGTGATTTGCATGTTTTTCGAGGATCCACGAAAATCTAAACCACTTTCAGTGGTAAGATTTTCGGGATTAGAGCGCATGATTGTTGCTCCTTGAAAGGCAGAAATATTTGGCGAGATAGCTCAGTTGGTTAGAGCGTCCCGATCTCAGATCGGGAAGGTCCGGGGATCCCCGATTTCATCGGGGCAGGCCATTCCCCCGTCTCGCTACGTAAGAGTCCGGATATTTATTCCTGGCTCTTTTTTGTAACTTAGGAGTATGAATTAAATATATCGAATCACTGATTAAATCAGCTCAAGTTGGTTAGAGCGTCCCGATCGCAGATCGGGAAGGTCCGGGGATCCCCGATTTCATCGGGGCAGGCCATTCCCCCGTCTCGCTACGTAAGAGTCCGGATATTTATACCCTGGCTCTTTTTTTGTAACTTAGGAGTATGAATTAAATATATCGAATCACTGATTAGATCAGATCAAGTTGGTTAGAGCGTCCCGATCGCAGATCGGGAAGGTCCGGGGATCCCCGATTTCATCGGGGCAGGCCATTCCCCCGTTCGCTAAGCGTACGGATATTTATTCCTGGCTCTTTTTTTGTAACTTAGGAGTATGAATTAAATATATCGAATCACTGATTAAATCAGCTCAAGTTGGTTAGAGCGTCCCGATCGCAGATCGGAAGGTCCGGGGATCCCCGATTTCGTCGGGGCAGGCCATTCCCCCGTCTCGCTACGTAAGAGTCCGGATATTTATTCCTGGCTCTTTTTTTGTAACTTAGGAGTATGAATTAAATATATCGAATCACTGATTAAATCAGCTCAAGTTGGTTAGAGCGTCCCGATCGCAGATCGGGAAGGTCCGGGGATCCCCGATTTCATTGGGGCAGGCCATTCCCCCGTCTCGCTACGTAAGAGTCCGGATATTTATACCCTGGCTCTTTTTTTGTAAGTTAGGAGTATGAATTAAATATATCGAATCACTGATTTAATAAGCTCAAGTTGGTTAGAGCGTCCCGATCGCAGATCGGGAAGGTCCGGGGATCCCCGATTTCATCGGGGCAGGCCATTCCCCCGTCTCGCTACGTAAGAGTCCGGATATTTATACCCTGGCTCTTTTTTTGTAAGTTAGGAGTATGAATTAAATATATCGAATCACTGATTAAATCAGCTCAAGTTGGTTAGAGCGTCCCGATCGCAGATCGGGAAGGTCCGGGGATCCCCGATTTCATCGGGGCAGGCTATTCCCCCGTCTCGCTACGTAAGAGTCCGGATATTTATACCTGGCTCTTTTTTTGTAACTTAGGAGTATGAATTACTTCGTTTATATCCTTTATAGTCAGACACGAGACAGATATTATATCGGTTACTCTCACAATCCGGAAGAAAGACTGGTTGGTCATAATTTAGGTGCCACGCCTTCAACAAGATCCGGCAGACCATGGATATTGGTATATCTCGAAGAATACACCAATAAAAAGAGCGCCATAAAAAGAGAATCAGAACTTAAACGAATGAAAAGTCAGTAAATATATCGAATCACTGATTAGATCAGATCAAGTTGGTTAGAGCGTCCCGATCGCAGATCGGGAAGGTCCGGGGATCCCCGATTTCATCGGGGCAGGCCATTCCCCCGTCTCGCTACCATGATAATCAGAAGGTTACAATGTTTAATACTATGTAACCTTTTATTATATACATACCATATTCATACAAGTATTATTGATTTAATCATTTTGTTGCTGCCAAACTATGAGCGACAGATTGCGGTTTGGACATTTAGGTCTATAGGATAATCAACCCTCTGAAGAATTATCAATCCAGAGTGTTTTTGTTGGTTATCTTTACAATATTGTCACGTTATTACCGGTAAAAACGTGACAATTCGTATATTTGTATCAAATATTATCTGAGATGAAAATAACTGATATAGTTATAAATAAGATAAACAGATTCAAAAATGGATATGTTTTCACCTATAGTGATTTTGACATACCGGTGAATATAGTAGATGCACTTAAAAAAACTTTAAGCCGATTGGTAGCTTCCGGAAAAATTGTCCGTCTTTCAAAGGGGCAGTTCTATAAACCTGAAATATCACAATTTGGATCGCTTCGGCCAGCAGAATACCAGGTTGTGAAAGATCTTCTTGAAGACGATCAAAAGATAATCGGGTATCTGACCGGAATTAGTGCATTTAATAAACTCGGACTAACAACACAGATCTCAAACACTATCCAGATTGGAACCAATATTGACAGAAAACCTAAGAAAAGAGGGAGATATAATATCCGGTTTATCAGGCAGAAAAATACAATAATACGTGATAATGTTGATCTGCTGCAAATACTTGATGCCATTAGATTCATAAAAAGGATTCCGGATTCTGATGTATCAAAATCTTGTCTAAGATTAATTTCAATTATTAAGATGTTACCCAGGGAAAATCTTGATCAGTTAATCAAATATGCTCTTAAATATAACTCAGGAACAAGAGCCCTGACAGGGGCTATAGTTGATCAGATATCAGAGGCCAATATAACTAAGGTACTTCTTGATTCGCTAAATCCTGTCTCTGAATATAAGTTCAATATTGCCAGCGAGGTACTGAATAATAAAACTAAATGGAGAATATTATGACACTTCATGAAAACAAAGATGTATTTAGAGATGCAATAAGAGCTGCAAGTGAGCACCTTGAAATAAGAGATGTCTTCGTTGAAAAGGATTACTGGGTTACTCTGATTCTTAAAAGATTGTCCCAGTCTCAATTCAAAAATGTGGTAGTTTTTAAAGGTGGAACTTCCCTTTCAAAAGCACACCGATTAATTAACAGGTTTTCTGAAGATGTGGACCTTGCAATAATTAAAACAGAAGGCCAGACAGAAACTCAGCAAAGAGTCTTAATAAGAAAGGTGGAGAAAGAAATAACCTCTGGGTTGATTGAGGTTGAAATTCCGGAATTAACAAGTAAACAAAAGAATTTCAGAAAGACAGCTTTTAATTATGACAAGATAACAGAGAAAGTCACTCCTGGACTGCAGAATTTATTAATACTTGAAATTAATTCATTCGCTAATCCAGTTCCCTATGCAACGCATACAATTGATTGCATGATAGCACAATTTCTTAAGGATATGGGGAATACTGGTTCAATAAATGAATATAATCTTCAGCCCTTCGACCTCTTAATATTGGATCCAAGGATTACTCTTATTGAAAAGATACTTTCATTAATCAGGCTATCATTCTTTGAAGATGGTGTTGAAAGGATCAGAGCCAAAGTCAGGCATTTTTATGATGTCTATTATCTTGCAAATACTCCTGAATTCCATGATCCAGCGGGTTCGTCCAAATTCAAAGCCGAAGTTTCCATGATGTTTGAAGAGGAAAAGAACAGGTTTCATGATCCCGATAATTGGATTAAATCTTCATATACTGAATCCCCTCTTTTTAAGAATTTTAATACGATCTGGGATCAGGTCAGAAATTCTTATGAAAGTGATTTCAAATTATTCGTTTTCGGTGAATTTCCTTCCTCTGATGATATAAGGAAGCAGTTTGTTTTCCTAATCGAGTTACTTGGGTAATCGTTCTTGGGATTGGTAATAACTTTATTAACAAAGGTAATTCCATCTTCCTAGTAACTTTTGGTTTTCATATTATAACGGATTTATCAGTCCGCCGTAAATAATATTTTATTAACCGGATCATTGATACCAGAATAAAGGTACTTCCCAGCACTGCAACAATTGATGATCCGGCAGGAAAGTCAAAATGGAAAGAAACATTTAAGCCAACAAAACTTCCAAAAAAGCTTACTAACATTGCAATAATAACTACTGCCTTATTTGAACGGGCAAGCATTATTGCACATACAGATGGAATAATCAAATAAGAAAATACAGGAATAACGCCACTGATCTTTACAGCAAAAACAATGGATAAACCGATAGAAATATAAAACAGGAAATTCCAGATATTGAAACCTTTTATTTTCAATTTTACCAACTTCAAAACTTTCGGTAAGTTCAAAAAACTTTTTCCGAAAAATAATATGCATAAGCATCAAAGCGCCAAAAACAATACATGTAATGGTAATCTGCTTCCATATTTACAGAAAGAATATTTCCGAACAATACTTCCTGAATATCCGAATCACCATGAGGTGTCTTTGAAATAAGCATAACTGTTGCAGCTGATGCGAAAGCATAAATTATTCCAATGATAGCTTCCAGTTTTAATCGCTTATCCCGGATATCAATCAAAGAAATTAATAATGCCCCAAGGAGCGTGAATACCACTGGAATAGTTGTTAAACCATACCCAATAAAAGCTGCAAATGCACCACCAAATGATGAAATCTGACCAAGTGCCAGATCAACAAAAACGATTCCCCTGCCTACAACATGTAATCCCAAGATAGGACAAAAACAAACCTGTTATTAATGAAATTATGAATGCCTGCACCATAAAATTCAAACCGAACATTTCAAACATACTTTTTCTTTTGTAAATTGTTAATGATCTGAATTAATAGTAAGCTGTTCCGAAATTAAACTATCAGGATGAAACAGTTGCACAAATAAATATCTATTTTAATCCCTGAATTAACTTGTCAATATTGTAATCAAATAAATCAAAATAATCTTTGATACTGTCGAATGCTCCGACAGAGGTGCCAAGTATAATGGTTTTAGCACCGGTTTGTTTTGAAACCACATCCGACGATGATGTTGTAAAATAGGGCGATGAAATAATTACTTTAATATTGTTGCTTTTTACTTCAGAAATAATTTTTACAAGTTGTGTCGGAGTTGGAGGTATGCCTGGTTTTGGCTCCAGAAAATCAACAATTATTAATCCGAATCGTTGTTCAAAATAACACCATTCATTGTGATAAGCGATAATTTTTGAACCTTTATAGGAGACATTTTCATGGTCCACTCCTTCAGCTTCAAATCAATTTTAGTATTGAAGGCTTTGAGATTCGCTTCAAAAAAGGCTTTATTTTCAGGAGAAATTTTTCCAAGGCCATCACAGATATTTTTTGCAATTTGTTTCCCGTTAACCGGATCTAACCAATAGTGCGGATTTCCATAGATGTGAATATCACCTTCGCCACGATTGATGCTGGATGGCACCTGCAACAAGGTAACACCAACAGAAGCATCCACATAGCCATCACTTCCTTTTTGAATTTTCGGATTACGCGAACTTGAAAGAAGTTGTGGCGACCAGCCTGTTTCCAGATCTAATCCAACAGTAACAAACATATCTGCTTTTGAAAGTTTGATGATATAGCTTGGCTTTGGATCAACAAAATGCGGATTTTGAAAACCAGTGGCAATAGAAGAAACATCTACTTTATCACTGCCGATTAATTCAGTAATACTCTTTAAATCAGTGGTTGTGGTAACCACATTTATTTTTGTTGCATTAACAACAGAAGTCACAATACAGAAGAGAAGAATAAATATAATTTTCAGTTTCATTTTTTTTTAATTATTAATATTGATGTGCTCCATGTGTTCCGATAACAAAAATCCACCGAAGCAAGATCTGGTATTGTTCTTTTTCCACATTGCTCGATGGTTGTTTTTCCTTCAATTTCCATTTTCTGAAATTCGGTGGCATACCATCCAATGGTCGCCGAATAGGAATTTTCCATCAGTACTCGCAGAATAGGGCTTGATTTGAATAACTGTACATGCCTGTAAAAAATAATCGTTTTGAGAATTGAAAATTGATAAAAGAATACATTCCGAAAGAATTAACAACATTTTCTTTCGAAATGTTTGCATTGCTGAACCATGCTTCCGACTGCCAGGTAAAGGATTTGTAAGTATTGAACTGCACAGGTTTCCATTTATAGGTAAGATCAATAGCAGCAATATTGGTCCTTAAATCAAAATAGTTGGCTCCTGTTATACCTGATAATCCAAACTCCAGGGTAGCATTTGCTGACAGGTCGAAAAAGTTTTTTAAATGTACCAGTTCAGAGATATGTGTTTCCGACACTTCTCGAAAAACTCGGATTATCAATTGGTCCATCGGTAAGTTGTACCACCAGTTCCTGATAAAAAAGAGAATTTGGAATCAGCCAGCTTAGCGAAACTCCTTCATCATTTATTCCTTCACCAAAATAATTCTCATAGGCATTCGGGAGGCTTATAAATGGCAGGGCATGCGGATGTACAGGATTAATCCTGCCCATTGCACTTTTAAACTTGCCTGCTTTTAATTGCAAATGTGCAGGTAACGAAAGTGTGGTTATATACCCTTCCTCCAGATCCAGACTGAACTTGCCTGTATCAGTATCTTTCCCGACTGTAAAAAAGAAATCGGCTCTGGCATAAGGATCTACAACTGATTGAAAAGAAAGCTCAGCTTCATTGATCCCTGCATTAAAATTTCTTTCTGGCATTATTTCTGTATGAAGCCTGAAAGTCACCAATCACACTGATATCGGGTAGTGCTGTGGGAGCTGTACCTGATCGTAAGGCCGGAACCTGTAACTCTTTAGCTTTTAGCTCCTGCTCAATTTGTTTTAATAAGACCGGATCTTGTTTAGGAATGGTATCAATCTGTGATAATAGATTAGCCGGAATTATTAAACATAAAGCAGCTATCGTTGCAGTTAGTTTCGGGTTATACATTCTTGGATTCCTTAATAATAATAAGGGTTTCAACTAATAAAACACTCTAACAACGGATTTGTTGAAGTCAGTCTCCGGAACTAAATTTCTGGTTTAAGAATCAGTTAATGGCTTAACTAAATTTAAAACAATAATTTAATCAACATTAAACAACATTCACAAGGGAGAAATCCTGGTTCGTAACAAACAATCAGGAGGGGAAGAATTTCTTTTTACACTGCCAAAATAGAAAACCGGCCCGGTAGATAATCCTTTCCTCGGGATTCAGGCATTTGCACAAAGGATTACTTCCATTATCAATACCTTCAGGTGTCACGATAAAGAAAATAGTGATATTAAAAAGATTTAGGTGATACTATTGCGATTTATTTATTTTAATATTTATCTTTGCGCCGAAAATTAAATATTTATCATTTATGGATTCAAATTGCACAGTAACTCCAAAACCAAAGTCTGTAAAGGAGTTTTTCAGATCATGGTATTTCTGGAAACCCTTTCTTGGCGTAGTTATCGGTGGATTAGGTGGCTTCCTGTACTACTATTTTGTGGGTTGCACGTCAGGAACCTGTGCAATCACCAGTAATCCTTACCTGAGCATAATTACGGGTGGCTTTCTGGGTTTCTTCCTGACTAATTCGCCTTGTCTGAAGTGCAGGTAGTGTGATATTGAAACAACAATCTCCTTGTTTGGGTTTGAGAATTTGACCGCAATTTGTGCATTCATAGAAGAACTGGCACGGATCAGACGGTATGGTCTCCGTTTTTTCGAAGCCGCACATTGGACAGGTTATTGTAGTTACCAAAATTTCAATTTAAGTCCACCGTTGATAACAAATCCATCTACAGGCGCATAAATGTCCCTGAAAACCGGATTTGTTATTGTTCCCGAATAAATTGTATCAAACTTTGTTTGCCGTATATCAGTAATGTTCTCGAGATTAACAAATAGAGAGAAGTTTTCCCATAGTTTTTCAGCCATCAGACCGCAAATCCAGTAACTTCTGCCAGTTGTTCCATCATTTAATCTTTGGGAACTGAAATAATATGCTTCCAGACCTATCTTTAATTTGTCCTCGATTTCGTACATCAATACGTTATTTAGCCGGTGCCGGGCCACCAATGGAAAAGCGGTTTTAATGCCATTGTAATGTTTCTTCACATCGGCCAGTGTGTAACCAATGAAAAGCTTGTAATTATTGTAAGTCAGTTTGATATTTATTTCAATTCCCCTGGTGTCAATGAACCCTTCCGGTTGTTGGAATTCAAACTGACCTGAGATTATTGAATTTAATACCAATGGGTTATTTACTCTTGTATAAAACAATAGTGTATTAATGCCTGCGAATGCTTTTTCACTGACTAAAGTATTGTAATTGATATCAAGATTTGCCCCAACAGATTTTTCAGCAACGGTTTTTGAGACATCAACAGGTAGCACATTTCTAAACTGAATTCTTTCTGCATCTTCAGTAAAAACCGTCGGAATTTTGTAACCCAGGCCACCTCCGATCCTTGTCGTCAGTTTTTTGTTTAGTTTTAAGAGTGCTGAGATCCTCGGAAGAGCGAAGAATCCGTATTCATTCTGATAGTCGCCACGGAAACCGGTTTCGACAGTGAATATGTCAGTAACACTCCATGTGTTCTGAACAAACATCCCGAAAGTTTTGTGGTTATAATCAACAATCAGGGTAGTATCTGTTTTTACCTGTGAAAATTTATCTGTCAATAAATTCAATCCCACCACCCATTCAATTTTTTCGTTTATGTAATTGAAGTTCGCCTCACTGAACGAAGAAAGCTGAATTCCCGAGAATCTGAAACCGGGCATTTTAATGATACGGTCGTAGTAACTTAAGCTGTTTTTTAAGGTAACCTTTGATTTGTTGTTAAGTTGATGGTCAAGTCCTACCTGGGTACTGAAACGGTTAGTCAGGTTATTTTCAAAATATGAATGCAGACTGTCCCCTTTACCTTCAATATATTTGATATCTCCTCCAATGCGATCCTCGATTGTACTGTTAAAGCCAATATTAAGAACTGTGCTTTTCTTAAAGTATAAAAACAATTTAGGATTAATTGTATAACGATGAAACTTTGGGATTGCAGTCAGACCTGTTTTGGCAGGATCATAGGGTGAACCCGCATTATAGGAAGCAAAAAGAGTCATACCTGTTTTATTGAATTTCCTGGAAATAAATCCACTGGCATCAACCCCAACTGCAGATGTCCCATTAAATAGGAATCGAAATTCGCCTTCTTCTTCCGGTATCTTTGAGATGAGGTTTACAAGTCCGGCAATAGCTCCTTCTCCATACAGCGTAGACGCAGCTCCCTTGATTACTTCCACCTGTTTCAGATCGAGCGGAACAATCTGTAACAGGCTCAATCCACCTGAGAATCCTGAATACAATGGCATACCATCTTTCAGGATCTGTGTGTATTTTCCATCCAACCCCTGAATCCGTATGCTGGAATTATAGGAAGTTGCAGATGTCTGCTGGGTCTGTATGCCAGTGCTCTCGTTGAGCATCATACGAATATCCCCCGGTTTCATATTGCCTTTCTCCTCAAGCTCTTCTCCGGCAATAAATTCTGCTCTGGTGGGGATATTCTCTATGGTCCTGGTACTGCGGGTTGAAGAAATTACAACTTCTTCTATTTCTTCAGCTTCACTTTCCATCATTATGACCGGAATTTCTGCGGATCTTAACGGAAATACAAGTGTGTCGTACCGCTGTTTATAACTGATGTACCTGAAAATAAGGATCTGCTTTCCGTCAGGGATATCCCCGAGCTCAACTAAGCCTGTTGAATCAGAGATGCTGCCATTGTTTGTGGCTTCCAGAACCATAGTAGCCCCCACTAAAGGATCCCGGGTTGAAACGTCTTTGATGAAGGCTTTAAAAGTATTCTGAGAAAAAATTTCTGAAATGCTTAAAACGGAAACTATAAATAAAATCAATCTTTTCATTGAAAATCATGATTGGGAATTGGTAGAATGCAAAGGATGCACTAAAACCAGCTAATCCGAATCTTAAACAATATCTGATCTTCGTTGAGTGGTGACTGAGAATCCAGTTTCATCTGAACAGGGATTTGATGAAAGGTGCAAATCTTATCGATTCAATTCGAGTGATCTATTTTCAGTACTCAAAGTGACAATATTTTTGACCCGGACTGTCAAGTTAGGATTTAAACATATCGTTCCTGTAATTTGTTCAACCCTTTACAGGCATACTGAAGACAACAGGCGAAATATCGGCATGATTTGAAATGCGTGGGACAAAATGTAATGGTTTTCAACCGGTCGAAATAATGTCAACTTCCGGACAGAAGATGAGGGAACGGGGTTGCGGATTCAACAGGAATCATTAATCAATATCAGGGCTTTGATCCGTATTCAACATTTTGGCGACGGCATCATAGTCATTTATGTCTACCATACGTTTTAGTGTAGCCAGGGGAATCCCTTCAATGATCACTATTTTAAATGAGAGAATATCCTGTGGAGCTGGGGTATCGTTTATCCCACCAAAAACTTCTTTATAGATCAGGTCAATGCTTCCGACATAGGCATCAAAGTCCATATAAATTGTTAAAGAATCATCCACATAACTATAAGGCAACATATTAAAACTTTTTGGATCAATCTCAATTAACCTGTAGACCAGTACGGCACCGTTATAATATATGTCGTCTGTTATTTCCGGGACATCAAGTAATGCATCATATCCGTTCAGATCTCCAACCCATTCGGAAGGATCAACATCATAGATAACAGAACGGGTGTAATTAATTCCATCTATACCATCCAAACCATCCCTTCCCATAGGTCCTTCAGGACCGAGACACTGTGTAAAAACTAACATTAACAGTAAAAATGGACAAATCTGGATTTTTTTATCAGTCAATCGTAATTTATTTGTTTTCATATAATTAAAAATTGAGGTCATTACACACAGTTCAATAATCATACCACAGTATATAACCCCCACCACAGGTCTACCCTGCAGGCTGGCCCCTTCCCTAAAAGGGGCTATACTTTAAGTCCCCTTTAGGGGATTTAGGGGCCGAATTCTCTTTAACCCCAATCAACTTCTGAACTTTCCGGTGGCATAGCAGGTTTAAATGTTAATAAGAGGGGAGATCCAAATGAAACTAACAAAACTTTATAAAGAGTTTTTTAACAGCGAAAAGGCAGGGGGATTGATCCTGGTTTCTATGACTGCCCTTTCTCTTTTCCTGGCAAACTCGCCCCTGCAATTTACGTATGCTAATTTCTGGAGTCTGGAAATTGGTGGTCACAGCATGATTCATTGGATAAATGACGGCCTTATGACCATTTTCTTTCTGCTAATTGGCCTGGAGTTGGAACGCGAAATTTATCAGGGTGAACTTTCCACGTTTAAAAATGCTGTATTGCCAATATTTGGGGCAGTTGGAGGAATGATCATTCCTGCAGGGATTTTTCTGATATTTAATTTTGGCACAAATGCTCAGTCCGGAACAGGAATTCCTACAGCAACCGACATTGCTTTTGCAGTTGGAATCCTATCTCTTCTTGGTAATCGGGTCCCGGTATCATTAAAAATATTTTTGACAGCTCTGGCAGTAATTGATGATTTAGGTGCAATCATAATTATTGCTGTTTTCTATACAACCACTTTATCATTCATATATGTAATCATTACTATATTTATTTTTTGTTTATTACTGTTACTCAACAGGTTAAAAGTTTATAGCCTAATTCCATATCTAATTGGGGGCGCTGCCATGTGGTATTTGATGTCCTTTTCCGGAGTTCATCCGACTATAACAGGTGTTCTGCTGGCTTTTGCAGTACCGTTTGGAGACGGTGGTGAAAAATCACCATCGTATACGCTTCAACATTTCTTACATAAACCTGTCGCGTTCCTTATTCTACCCCTGTTTGCATTAGCCAATACCGGGATTACAATAGATAGAAATTTGATTGATGGGCTGGGTCAAAATTACAGTTTAGGTATTATATCCGGACTAATAATTGGAAAACCAATGGGAATATGGCTCTTTTCGTTAATCGGAGTAAGCCTGGGATTTTGCACCTTACCTTCAGATCTGAAATGGATGAACATAATTGGGGTCGGCTTTCTTGGAGGGATCGGATTTACTATGTCAATTTTCATCGGACTTCTTGCTTTTGACATTCCGGAAATGATCAATACCTCAAAATTGGCAGTTTTTATTGGCTCATTTATTGCCGGGACTATTGGTTTGCTGTTATTAAAACTGACCCTTAAAACAGTGGGCACGGATTGGCCGGGTTAACGTAAAATATAAACCTTAATTATTTCATTAATGATATGATAAACGAATTTGACATAAAAGCAGCCGGGTGGGACAATAATCCAATGCATTGGGATCGTTCTGTGGCTATTACAGATCTGATGAAGAAACTCATACCTTTAAAGAAAAGGATGATTGCCCTTGAATATGGTGCCGGAACAGGGATTGCCAGTTTCCTTCTTAAAGACTATCTGAAGGAAATCACGCTGATGGATAGTTCATCTGAAATGGTCAGGGTAATGAACGAAAAGATAAAAAACACAAAAGTTAAAAATCTGAAACCTTTAAACTTCGACCTGGAAAATTCAGATTATACCAGAGGAAAGTTTGATCTTATATTTACCCAGATGGTACTTCATCATGTCACAGATATTGAGAATATTATAAGAAAATTCTACGATCTGCTGAATCCGGGCGGATACATGGCAATTGCAGATCTTTATCCTGAGGATGGCTCATTTCATGGTGAAGAATTCTACCGGGCATAAAGGATTCGATGTCGAAATTTTATCAAACCAGATAGCAAGACAAGGTTTTACAAATATTAGCCACACGAAATGCTTTGTTATAAACAAGAAAATATCGGACACCGAAACAAAACAGTTTGATGTATTTCTGTTGATTGCAAAAGTCTGAAACCCTGTCTCGCAATCTCCTGATCAACAGGTTATTTCATCTCCTGTATCTCGTATCGACAGGGCAGGGGACCGCTTTAATTTTACCGTGTTTATTTTGTGTGACACAGCTGTCTATGGTTACCATAAGAAAAAGGAACAGTATGAAAGTGGTAAGCCACCTTAATTGTATTGGTTTAAGGAATTGTTTATGAGTTGATTGATTCTTATCCTTATATTCTATCTGGTTCATACGTTAATAAAGCTATTTGTTGTAAATGCCAGGGTCTGTAATAAAACGTTAACAGTTCTTATTTATTTGTGGATTAAATATTTTTGTCAGCGTTTAAAATATCGCATGAGCAACAAGCAGATGCCTTTGAGTCCAGATTGAGAGACTGGATAGATCTTTGGCAGGCACCTGTTTCTTCTTAATAATTATATGTTTTCCCATGATTAATTTGACCAAAGTATCATTTATTATTATAAATGACGTAGGTATTGGTAATTAATAGCCCGAACTTTGAGTAAAGAATTTCAGTGGATGAACAAATCAACGCTTTTCAGGTTAAATTAATATGATACATATGAAAATGTTAGGCGAAACAAAAAAGAGGAAACCTGCTTTATTCTTTATTCTGATAATATTCCTGATTTTCATGTACGCTTGTGCCGACAGACTTTGTTCTGCATATACCGGGCAGGCTTATATTGGACATGGCACACAGTCCAAGGCTTTGAAAAGGTAAATATTTCATAGAATATCAGGACTGCCGGACAGCGGATATCAGCTAAGCGACAACCAATTCTGGTGTTATTTCAGAACGACGCCTGAACCAGGGCATTGTTCTCATACCTGAAATCACTGACCAGGTAAAAATCCATGGAATCATTTTCGATCTGATACTCCCAGTTTCCATTTGCTCCCGGTGTGGAATAGAGTCTTTTTAAGTAAATTTTTTCTCCGGGAGTAAAATCACAGCTTTTCCCGTATGCCGCTAATTTGCCAAAAGTACTGTACAAAGTGGTCTTAATCCAGATAAGATGCATGCAGCCAAAGGTTTCCGGACCCGTATGGCGATAATCAACAAACTCGCCAATATATTTTCTTCTGCTTATCAATTCATCTTCTTTGATTACTGAAGGGGATCTTTTTACTATACAGCATGAGATCATTGAGACCGTAAATACAATTATCAAAAGATATTTCATTATTAATTCAGCATTTAGTTTAACAAACTGTGTTTAACCTGAAAGATCACTATTCTTAAAGATGCAAACATGAATTATTATTTCCTGCAAAGTAAAGATAACTAACCTTGCTATCCCTGTCAAGTGACTAATCTTTAATTAGTTGGAATATTTTCGGATTTTGCTCTCCACCTGTCTATAAAATCGGCCGGATCATCGATATTGGGTGGAGGTTGACCCATAAAAAGAAACCATTCATCAAAATACTATTGAAATTTGCAAGGAAAATCGAAAAGAAACCGTACGGTATGTAATGAGACGGGTTAAATCATTCATAATCAAGTTAGTGGTGGAAATATAAATAAATTAATTCCATATCTGCAATTTTGATAAACGGTTGATTTAAAAAGATTAGAATTTTGATTTTAGATTCAAATCAGGAATTTTTGTATCCATTTTTATGGCATTTCAAGGCTTAAGCTCCCGTTTTTGCATTTCCTTTCCCTCGTAAGAGTCCTTTTTTAAACGTAAAAGCTTCTCCCCAATATAATACCATTGGAACATCGAAAATATAAACCAGGGAAAAATTAAGAACCTGGACAGAGTTCCGCTGAGTTTCTCTTTTGACCTCATTGTCAGTTTTATACTAGTTGATCTATGCACGGAATTTCAATAAAAAATCATTGTAACATTTCACGGTTTGATATTGTAAATCAGAAGAATAGCATGTTTTATGATAAATGTGATATCGATGATCCGGGAATGATGGCAATATTTGCAGGCTAATCAAGTTCTTATTTCATAGGGATTGTCTGACCTTTTAAAAGTTAAAGTAATGAAGATGAGAATGAAGATGAATCGTGGAGATGGATCTCAAAGGAGAAGAAAGACGTACTATGTTGTGGCGATTCTCCTGGCTATTAAAATCCTTGTTTTTATAATAATACTTTCAGGCCGTACAAGGAACGAAAGTGAAGATACTGCAAAGAATTACCCCTCAACATTTCCTGTAGGATCATCTGTTGTAACTCAGATGGATGAGTGAAGATTCCAAAAATCTTTTAGGTCCGGTGTGGGATGAGGGCCGTCTCAAACAATAATTGAGACGGCTTTTTTATTCGACTTTATTTTTCGCCAGAAGGATTTTGATGAGTTAAAATCTTTCTTTAAGCAAAAATGAAAACTAGTTATCAATAAATAAGGCCTTTAGAGGCGCAATGGCAAACCGGAAAAGGCGCGAAGACACCCTCTTTTACTTAAAAAGCCGGCATCCTGATGTTTTTAGTGTTAAAACCTTGCAGATGAAAACACTTTTGACAGGATCCCGGCCGGTACAAAGTTACCAAAAACTCAGTAAACAGTGACTGTTGTTCAGTTTACCTGAATTCTTTTTGCATGGCATTAAAAATTCAGATTATTATTAACCTGACTGGAGTTAACAATATGAAGTGATGTTTGTTATACGTGTTAAGAGCGATAATGATCGGAACACATTGAATTGAAACAACAAGATTATAAATGATATATGCGCTTACCCTGAGTTAACCCTAATACTACTATTTACTACCTGGCAGTCTGCTAAAGTGTAATTGTTTGAATAAGAGTGAACAGACAAATATTAACTAAATAATTATTATCATGAAGACGACAGTAAAATTAGTAGTAGCATTTTTACTCTTAACCGGTAATTATGTATCTGCCCAAAGCCAGGTGCGACCCGTACAGATCACCTTCGCCTACCCGCTGGGCTCCAACGGCATTAATTCAATGAATTATACGAACAATCTTTCGCTGAACATCTTATTTGGATTGAATGGCGGGGTGACGGGGGCAGAAATCGGAAGCATCATTAACTTCAACAAGGGTGATGTAAAAGGACTTCAGATATCCGGGGTATCAAATATTAATACCGGTTATACGAATGGCATTCAACTGGCAGGCGTGTTAAATGTCAATATCGGAGAGACGGAAGGCATTCAATTGTCCGGAGTTGCAAATTTCAATGTTAATGCTTCGAAAGGATTTCAATTAGGGACTGCCAATTTCGCTAAAAGCGATTATACCGGCTTTCAGCTTGGTGTTATAAATTTTTCAGGGCATATGACAGGAATCCAGCTCGGGGTAATCAATGTCCTGGGCAGCCCGGACGGCGCGTTGCCAATTGGAATTATAAGCATTGTTAAAAAGGGTCATTACGAATTGGAAGTGACGGGAGGAGAGGTACTTTACCTGAACCTGAATTATAAAATGGGTATAGAAAAGTTCTATACCATATTTAAGGCAGGATTATCATACTATAATCAGGAGCCTGTTTATAGTGTTGGATTAGGCTTTGGGGGAATGATAAAATTGGGCGGGACAAGCACCCTGAGCATTGATGCCTCAGGCAATGAGATAATATACAAAAATGATTGGGAGAACATGGAAGAAAACCTGCTCAACAAACTTGATATAAATTACAGGTTTGGGATTACCAGGAATTTGTCAATCCTGGCCGGACCCTCCTTCAATCTTTATCTGACACAGAAAATATTTGAAAATAATTATGGTACACTGAATTTACCCTATCACATCTACACAAACGAAACCTCAGATGCCAGGACTAAGAGCTATTTCTGGATAGGGGCAAATGCAGGATTGTCCTTTAAATTTTAGGATTGATAATGAGGCTTGGCAAGTTGAACAATTATCCAACGGTGTTGAGATATGTCAGGCTTTTTTCCCGCCATTTTTAAGCACCAGCCCAAGCAATGGAAGAAATATTGTCTTCAATGTTCTCGAGGGATGTATGATCAGATTTGCAAGGCCATATTGTACAAGGTTTCCTGCAAGTGATTTAAAAGGATTGCTGCTTTTCCTGAAAAGTAGTTTTTTTGTAATGTAACCAGTTGAAATACCTATTGTTGCACTAATAAGATTACTTCTGAAATCATCAGAGGTAACCACTTCGCTGAAGACATCCTTTACAACGTTGACCGGTTTGAAGCTTTCGTATAACTCGTTCAGTTGGTTGTTTAATTTGCCTTTTTGTTCATCCACTTCATTTTCAAGAAGAAGGATTGCCTCATTAAGATCGTGCGTGTTATTTATATTATACATCCTGAATTCTATCTGAAAATTCGTTTTATAAAATAGTTTGCGGCAACTTTCTTTAACCATCCACGCATAAAGATGTGGGAAACAAGACTAAGAAAAAGATAAAAGACGGCGACAGCTAAAAAGCCGAGATACAACCTGCCTAATACGTCCCCCAGCCAGAAAGCCAGGCCAAGGTTGACAAAGAGCAGAAATATCACGATAAGGGTGCTTACAATAATATCCGGAAAAACACTTGAAGCAATAGCTGTAATCCTGCTGATGGCTTTAAGCTTCAGCAGTTCGATATAGGTCATACCGAATTCGGTCACCCTTTTGAACAGAGAGTCGATTAAAGTGGGGTCTTCATTCATGATTTTGGGCATATGATTGGAGGAGATACTTAAACTCTTAATAAATAATTAAAATGGCAGGTAGAGATGGATTTATAATTCATTAATACCTGCCATTTCGAAATGAATGGAATAGCTTCATTAAAAAGTAATGCCTGATGATTGAATCGTTCACTGTTCAGGCTGCAGCTTCTCTTACCTTTTCTCCCCGTTTGATCCCGTTATGCAGAATACCATTGATTTTCTCTTTAAGATTGTCAACATAATCTTCGCCTTTATCAATTATTTTCTTGCGGGTAGAAGAACCTTTGTCAGGGGCGAAAAGAATTCCAAACAATGCACCGGCGGCTACGCCTGCCAGAGCTCCTAATAAAACACTTCCTCTTGACATGACTTTGGATTTAATTGTTTTACCTTAATTTTAAACCAGCCAACTGTCCACTTAAACTTTTCTTCAGGATTTATATAACCTTGTTAACGACCCTGACCAGAAGTCTGGTGGAACCTGGGTGATATCTTAATCAAAATACCTCCCGAACCAACCCCTGATCCTTTCTGTAAATTTAATAAGGACAGGGGCCCTTAGTTTTCCCAATATTGATTTCAAATAAAGTTTAATCTGTAGTAAAACCGAAATCGATGGCAAATAGTTCAATGGAATTGAGCAGGAACAGGTTAATTTTTCGCAGGCTTGATTGGACTGAACTTTGTGCCTTAGTGCCTTTGTGGCTAAAAAAAATGATGCCACAAAGGCGCAAAGACGCTAAGAAATCAGAAAATAGAAAGCAGTATTAAAAGACGTATTTAATTTAAAAGAAAGCAGTATTAAAAGACATATTAAATTTAAAAGAAATACGTATTAAAAGACATATTAATCTGCGAAATCTCTGGCATCTCGAAGATCGGGACTGCGGGACAGAAATTCTTCGCAACCCGGGCGTTCTATTCAATCCTCAACGCTTCAGCAGGATTATACCTTGCAGCCTTGATGGTCTGATAACTTATAGACAGCCAGCCTATTAACAGGGTAATTAGCGTTGCAAGAATATATATCAGCGGACTGACCGACACCCTGCTTGCAAATCCTTCAAGCCAGTATCCCGACCCGAAAAAAGCAACCGGATAAGCCAGAAGAGACGATATGACTATGAGGTATACAACCTCCCTTGAAAGAAGACCCAGGACGATCTGTTCAGAGGCACCGTAGCTCTTCCTTATGCCGATCTCTTTTGTCCTCTTGTTGGTGATATAGGTTACGAGTCCGATAAGCCCAAGGCAGGCTATGAAGATCGCAAGGAGTGAGAAAATTATGAATATCCTTCCTGTCTTCAGTTCGGAGGAATAAAGATTATTCCACCGGTCAGTGAAGAAGTCGTACTGGAATGGCATATTCGGGGTGAATTTCTGCCAGACCTCTTCAATTGCCCTGATTGTGCCCTGAACATCATTGCCGGATACTCTCACGACAGCGAACTGATCGCCTCCACCGCCTGTGCTTACGGTAAAGCAGACAGGCGTTATTGCTTTATGAAGGGACTCAATGTTAAAATCCTGCACCACTCCGATGATTTTGAGTCTCTGCCATTCCCCCGGACCCGAGGGTTGAAGCAGATAGCTGCTGAGCGGGTCCTTAAGTCCCAGTGATTTTACTGCAGCTTCATTAATGACTACAGCAGATGAATCAGTACTGTATTCGCGTGAGAACAAGCGACCCTTAAAAATATGTACTCCCAGAGCTTCAGGAAAATCGAGACTTACAGATGTCTGATTAATAAGATAGGAATTTTTTTCGGGATCATTATCTTTAAAAAAAGCATTATTATTAAAATCAGTACCCGGAATTGCCCTGGTAAATCCTACTTTTTCAACACCCGGTATTTCAAGTATCTGATTTCTGAACGATCCCATTTGTTGCCAGAAAGCATCGACCCTTCGTATTATTAAAAGATTTTCCTTGTCAAATCCAAGGTCTTTTTTTGTCATGAAATTCAGCTGATTATATACAATTATGGAGCCGATGATTATTACTATTGATACTGTAAACTGAAAGACAACAAGTACTCCCCTGAGCTTTTTTGACATTGATCCCGGACTCAGGGTCCCTTTCAGCACCTCTGAAGGATTGTATGATGCCAGAACAAATGCAGGATAGATACCGGAAGAAATTCCTATAATAATTAACAGAGCTATAAATGAAATTATGCCTGGTGCATCGTTGACAAGGCCAAGGGATACATCTTTCCCGATCAACCTGTTGAAAGAGGGCGTGAAGGCATAGACAATAAGCAAGGCCAGAAACGCAGCTGCCATTACTGTCAGCAGCGACTCTCCAAGGAATTGGAACATAAGTCCTGATTTGTTGGCTCCCGATACCTTCCTTACGCCAACCTCCTTTGCCCTCGCAGCAGATTTGGCAGTAGCGAGGTTAACATAATTAATGATTGCGACGACAAGTATAAGTATTGCAATAACAGCAAATATATAGACTGTCGTCAGTGATCCGGGTGGTTCAAGGTTATATTGCGGTGCTCCCTTAAGATGAATATCTTTCAATGGTTCAAGAACATAACCGAAATCATTGCCTGCTTTGCGGAAATCTTCAATTGTCTGACCTATTATCTCTTTCAGCTGTGGGCCGACATATTTAATGACCATCTCCTGGAACTTCTCCTGAAGGTTATCCTTCCGGGTCCCGTCGCTCACAACAATATATGTGTAGAAATTATGACTTACCCAGAACTGGTTGTTGGCCATGTCCGGGAAGGTGCTCATCGATGCCAGTATATCGAATTTGATATGGGAATTGTCCGGGACATCCTGCACAATTCCTGTAACAGTATAAAGAACAGTATCAGCTTCCACACTTACTTTTTGCCCGATAGGATCCTGATCTCCGAAATACTTTCTGGCAAATTCTTCGGTAAGAACCATAGATTGAGGACGAGCCAGCGCTGTCTTTGGATCTCCTTTCAGCAGCCTGAAGTCAAAAACGTCAAAAAATGTGGAGTCAGCAAAGACAACGCCGTCTTCGTTGAATTTTTTATCACCGAATCTGATCAGCCAGTCACCCATCTTTCTGATCCTGGCAACCTGCAGAACCTCCGGATAGTCCTTGAGCATTGTCTGAGCCATTGGGGCAGCGGTAATGGCCTGATCAAGTTCGCTACCCGCCAACCTCCCGATGACCTTGACCCTGTAGATGTTTTCATAGTTCTTATGGAATCTGTCGTAACTCAATTCGTTGACAACATACAGGGTAATGAAAAAGAAACTTGCGAGTCCGATTGCAAGTCCGCCGACATTCAAAATCATATAGCCCGGCTGTTTCCGGATCTTTCGGAGGCTGTTGATTAGAAAGTTCTTTAGCATCTGATGTAATTTATAAATAACAGGGACAATTTTAAGAAGGACGTAAAATTTCAGTAAATGATGCAGCGCCACTAGGTGACTCGTGATGATCCCGCAGAAACATTAAACCAGCAGACCATCAGACCAGCAGACCATCAGACCAGCAGGCCGGCAGACCAGCAGACCATCAGACTATCAGACCAGCAGACCAGCAGACTTCTCATTCTGTCTTCAAGGAACTTGCAGGATTCATTACCGATGCCTGGTAAGCCTTGTAACTGACAGTAATAAATGTTATTACAAGCGTCAGCAGCGCAGCGGCAATTAAAAGGAACGCACTAATGTTGGTCTTGTATACATAATTTTCAAGCCAGTTATTCATAAAGTAATATGCAACCGGAACTGCAATAACAATGCCGATCAGAACGAGCAGCAGGAAATCTTTGGCTATCAGTTGAAGGATTGTACCTTCATTGGCTCCGAATACTTTTCTGATCCCTATCTCCTTTGTCCTCTGCTCAACCATATATGATGCCAGTCCGAACAGTCCCAGGCATGCAATAAGTATCGCAAGGATGGTAAATAACGTGAATACAAGACCACGCCTTTCGTCAGCCTCAAACTGCCTGTTAAACCGTTCGGAAAGGAATGTATAGGTAAAAGGCTGGTCAGGAAAAATCTCCTTCCATTTTGTTTCAATAAAGCCAATGTCCTGCTGAATGTTCTGTTCACTGAGTTTTATATAGACTATATTATTCGTAAAGCGATAAATAAGCATCAGTGATTCAATCTCATTATACATACCTGTCTGATGATAATCTTTCATTACACCGATTACTCTTGCACGGATTGTATTCTCATCGCCGAGTTCAACTTTTTTACCAATAGGATCACTCCAGTTCATGCGTTTGGCAAAAGTCTCATTAACAACAACTCCTGTGAGAGTATCGGATGGCATGTCCTGCTGAAAATCACGTCCCTCAACCATTTTAATCCCCAGTGTCTCAACAAAATCATGATCCACAACAGCAAAGTTGACACCTCTTTGAGACATCCCCTGGTCGGTTTCCACATTGAAGATCACTTTCCCGGAACCTTCACCTACGGCTGTGTTTGTTGAAGCGACATATTTGATTTCAGGATTGTCAAGGAGAGCTTGTTTCAGAACCGGGTATTTCTGAACCATCCCCTGGTTGAGCTGAAGGCCGACAACATTCTTCTGATCAAATCCCTGGTCCATTGTCTTTAGATGATTTAACTGTCTGAATACAACGAGCGTGCATATTATCATTAGTACTGACACAGAGAACTGGATCACGACGAGAATTTTCCGGAAAAGGCTTCCTGCCGAACCCTGGGTTATTTCGCCCTTAAGGACGGTAACCGGACTGAAGCGTGAAAGAAAAAATGCAGGATAACTTCCTCCGACAATACCTACTATAATAACAGCTCCCAGAAGTGTAAGTAACACAACCGGGCTGTAAATCACACTCAGATTAAATGATTTTCCCGCAAGAAGATTAAATTTGGGCAGTAAGTATGATGAGAATAATAATGCTTAGAATCAGGGAGATAACTGTGAACATTGTCGATTCTGATAGGAACTGCATGACAAGCGGCCCCCTTCTTGAACCTACAACCTTGCGCATGCCTACTTCGCGGGCCCTGCTTGCTGACCGTGCGGTTGCCAGGTTCATGTAATTCATGGCGGCGATAAGAACGAGAAACATTGCGACGATACCAAAAATGTAGACATAGGTTATGCTACCTGTCGGCTCAGGTTCCCCTGCATTTGTTGAATACAGGTGTATCCTGGTTATGGGTTCGAGTATGTATTCTATCTTGATGTTCAAAGGACCGAAAATCGTTTTCATATGTGCGTCATACATCGCCTGCATTTTGGTTTCGAAGGCTTTTATATCAAAATTATCCGGGAAGAGGAGGTAGGTATATACACCGAAATTTCCCCATGAACCAAGTTGTTTAGGCAGGTTATTCCTTGAAGCGATGGCATCAAACCGGAAATGGGAATTGGACGGGACGTCTTTTATTACTCCGGTAACTTCAAAGGAGGTGTTACCTGTAGTGAGGGTTTTGCCGATTGGATCGCCGCTTCCGAAATACCTTTCAGCTATTCTTTCAGTAAGAGCTATTTTGTTTGGCTCACTTATTGCAGATTTGACTTCCCCTTTAATGACATCATAGGTAAATATGTCGAACAGTGTTGAATCGACATAATAGAAGTTTTCCTCATTGAATTCCTTGTCTTCATACTTATACAGGGCACGAGGCATGTTTATAAACCTTACAAATGACTGAACTTCAGGATAATCCTGAACTACCTGAGGTCCGAAAGGGATCTGTGCCACAATCCATGTAAACTGGTCGTCAGGTTCTGTTATTTTCGATGATACACGGTATATCCTGTCAGCCTTTTCGTGGTAACGGTCATAGCTTATTTCGTCTGCAACATAGATCACGAGGAACAAAGCACTGGAAATCCCCAGTGTTAGTCCCAGTATGTTCAGAATGCTATAGCCAAAATGCTTCAAAATATGGCGGAATGCTGTTTTAATAAGGTTTTTTAACATAATGCTTTTATTTCGGTAATTGTAAAATTATAACTTGCATACTACTATATAACTATTTAACATAAATTATTCCCCACCTGCTCACCCCTAAATCCCCTAAAGGGGACTTTTAAAAACCCCCTTTAGGGGGCAGGGGGTAAACCGACGGTTAAAACTCTTAACGATCTTAGACTTTAATCCTTCCCTTAAAGTTATTCATTTGATGTTCCCATAATTCATGATGGGTGCCAAACTTTTCGGTAAGTTTTAAAATTATTGATGGAGGTACTTTATAAAAATATGCTGATTCTTTGATGGTTCAAAATTTAACCGGAACATTAACAGAACATTAACATTTTGCACTGATAGTCGTTTCTGCAAACTAAAGCTAATGATCCGAAATCTGTTTGCAGCATAATTTTTTTTTTGGAGTCTATATTGAGAGATTCAGAATTTCAATGTTTTGTATATATTTGATTATCAATAATTTTATAAATCAATGCTATGTTAAAGAACCTTCTGACCCATAGTCTCAGAGCTTTCAAAAGACAACGGGCATATATTATTATTAATATCCTGGGACTTTCGATCGGGATTGCCTGCAGTCTGCTGATCGCTCTTTTTGTTATAAATGAGGCAAGTTATGATAAGTTCAATTTAAAAAAGGACAGGATCTACAGACCGATACTAAACGGGAAGATCGGGGGACAGGAAGTTACCATCTTTGCTACTCCGGCCATAATGGGACCGACTTTGTTGAAAGAGTTCCCCGAGGTTGAGGATTTTCTGAGAATGAGCGGAAGAGGACCGACTGTAATTGAATATAATAATCAGCAGTTTACAGAGGATCACCTTATTGAGGCAGATTCATCGTTCTTCAATTTTTTCTCAATTCCGGTACTTAAAGGAGATGCGGCAAATCTTCTGAATGCACCCCGGAAAGTAGTTGTGTCTGAGTCAACTGCAAAAAAGATCTTCGGTGAAGAAAATCCGATTGACAAGGTTGTCAAGATAGGATCTGATTCAGCAAGATACACCGTTTCGGGAGTAATGGCTGATGTTCCCGGAAATTCCCACTTTGAGGCAAATATGATCATCTTCATTTATGACTAATCCCAGGGCGAATAATCCGATCTGGCTGAGCAACAGCTTCAGCACATATCTGCTCCTGAAACCAAATACAAGTTATAAGGATGTTGAGGCAAAGTTCCCTGCATTGCTTGAAAAATATGTCGGACCTGAAGTTCAGCAATATATGGGTATAAGCATTGAAGACTTTGTTAAACAGGGAAACAAATACAGGTTTTTTCTCCAGAATCTTACTGATATCCATCTTGATCCGTCAATACAACAGGAATTTAAGGATGCCAGCGATCCGAAATATCTTATAATATTCGGAAGCAGTTGCAATACTTATTGTTCTGATTGCTGCTGTCAATTTCATGAATCTTTCAACTGCCCAGGCTTCCCGCAGGGCAAAAGAGGTGGGAATAAAGAAGATTGCCGGATCGACCAGGGGAATGCTCATTACGCAGTTCCTGTCTGAATCTTTTATCCTTTCGGCATTATCTTTGATACTGGCAATGCTCCTTGTAAAAGTCACACTTCCCTATTTCAATAATCTTCTCGGAGCAAATCTTTCCCTTAGTCTTTTTAAGAACTGGTATACAATTCCGGGTCTGATCCTTTTTGCAGTGCTTGTAGGGATTCTTGCAGGAAGCTATCCTGCTTTTTTCCTCTCTTCTTTCAATCCTTATGAAGTACTTAAGGGAAGTGTGAAAAACAGCCAGAATAATGGGCGGCTCAGAAGGATCCTTGTTGTTTTTCAGTTTGCTGTCTCAATCCTGCTTATAATTGGTACTATGATAATGTACAGGCAGATAAATTACATGCTCAACAAGGATGTCGGTTTCAATAAAGAACAGCTTATTGTAATAAACAGGGCTGATGCTCTGGGAACAAAAATGAAATCGTTTAAGGAATCTGTGAAGAATATTCCGGGTGTGATAAATATTGCCAGTTCAACTGCGGTTCCCGGACGCAATAACAACAATAACGGTTACATGATTGAAGGGAGGAAGGACGAGACCTTTCTTGCCATGACGAACTGGGTCGATTATAACTATCTTGAAACCTATGGGATGACACTTGTTTCAGGAAGAAATTTCAATGAATCTTTTACTTCGGATAAGGATGCTTGCATTATTAATGAGACTGCCATGAAGGATTTCAATATTACCGATCTGGAAAAGGCAAGATTCATGGAGCCGGGAGATTCAGGAAAAATGAATTATCTACCTGTTATCGGTGTTGTAAAGAACTTTAATTTCGAATCGCTTCGTAATCCGATCGGCCCTTATATATTGAAATTTCAAAATGACGGGATGATTTGGGGGTATCTGACAGTAAGACTTTCAGCCCAGAACTATTCAAAAACGATTACTGCAATAGAAAATACCTGGAAAGAGTTTGTTTCAAACAATCCGCTTCAGTACTATTTTGTCGATGAGGATTTTGAACAAATGTATATCCAGGAAAAACAGAATGCACAGATGGCAGTTATCTTTTCAATACTTGCCATATTTATTGCAACACTTGGACTTTTCGGTCTTACTTCATTCACTGTTGAACAGAGAACCAAGGAGATCGGGGTCAGAAAAGCAATGGGTTCTTCAGTACCGGGTATATATGTTGTTATTTCAAGGGAGATAGTGATACTGGTATCAATTTCGGCACTTATTGCATGGCCGCTAGTTTATTATTTTGCCGGGAAATGGCTTGAAAATTTCTATTACAGGATAAATCCGGGAGTCCTGAGCATGTTCGCAGGTCTTCTGATAGCTCTGGGAATCGCCCTACTTACGATAAGCTACAGGATTATGAAGGCAGCAAGGGTAAATCCTGCACAATCACTTAAGTATGAATAAAGCAATTTGAAATATGTTAAAGAACTATCTTCTTGTTACATTCCGGAATCTGATGAAAAACAGGTTGTTTACATTCATAAATATACTTGGTCTCGGCATCGGGTTGTCGGTTTGCATAGTTGCATTTTTCAATCATATGTTCAATTATGAGTTTGACCGGACACACGAAAATTTCGATGAAATATACAGGATAACAAGCTTCAGGGATATGCAGGGGAGGGAGCAGGAATAGGGAGTCGTTCCTGCAACCCTGGGGCTTGAAATAAAAAAGGATATACCGGGGATCGGGAGAGCCGCCAGGTTAATGAGAACCGGCTCACCTGTCAAGATGGGGGATAATATCTTTCCGGCGCAAATTTCCTATATCGATCCTGAATTTCTTGATATTTTCACTTTCCCATTAATCTACGGTGAAAAAAATTCGATCGCCGGCCAGGGTAATGTCATTGTCAGTGAGACAATGGCAAAAACACTCTTCGGGGATGAGTTTCCGGTTGGCAAGACAATTTCAGTAATTAATGATCAGAATAAGGAATTTACTTTTACGGTTATCCGGTGTTTTTAAAGATCTGCCCGAGAATTCGAGCTTCAGCATCGATATTCTCTCACATTTTGACAACTTTTTACTTATGTGGAATGTTAATGATGCTGACTGGAAATTCCTTACAACCTGCATCTTTGTTCAGATCCCCGAAAAATCACTTCTCTCTTCAATATCAACAGAATTAAAAGAGTACCTGACGGTTCAGAACAAGGCACGTGAAGATTTTAAGATAAACAGGTTCAACCTTGTCCCTCTGGATGATGTCGGGGAAAATACAAGGAATATCTGGTCTTCAGGCCTGTTTCCGTCACTTCATCCTGCTGCCCTTATCTCTCCGCCGATAATGGCAATCTTTATATTGCTGATCGCCTGCTTCAATTTTGCGAATACCTCGATTGCGACGTTCAGTAAGAGACTTAAGGAGATTGGATTAAGAAAGACTTTCGGGGGGCAACGGAGACAGCTTCTGACACAATTCATGATTGAGACTCTTATTGTTTGCCTTCTGGCGCTTTTTGCCGGAATTCTGATCGCTGAATTTCTTGTTCCCGCATACAGCAGCCTGTGGGCGTATATGTCGATAAAACTGACATTCACGGATTATGGTTTTTTCTGGGTTTTCCTGATATTGCTATTACTTCTCACAGGATTTGTGGCAGGAGTATATCCTGCAGCATATGTCAGCTCATTCAACCCATCGGCCGTACTTAAAGGCACTTCCGCCTTCAGGGGATCCGGTAAGCTGTCAGCTGTCCTTCTGACCCTTCAGTTTTCAATATCTATAGTTGCTCTCGTAATGGGCATTGTTTTTGCGAAGAATGCAGATTATCAGAAAACTCTTGATCTGGGTTATGACAGGGAAAAGTTGCTCATCCTGCCTGTTCCTCCGGAAAACTACACCTCGTTAAGGACTGAAATTCTCACCAACCCGAAAGTGATCTCAGCCGGGGGGACTCAGAACCATATTGGTTTCGGCAGTTATCGCAGACCTGTTAAAAATGAGGAAAAGCAGCTTGAAGTCGACGTAATGGATATAGGACCGGAATATGCTCAAACCATGGGACTCAGGCTTGTTGAAGGGCGTCTTTTTGATGAATTGAGACTGGAGGCCGACCGGGAGAACGGATCGATTATCGTGAATCAGAAACTGGTGAATGACTTTGGCTGGAAAGAAGCAACCGGAAAAGTGCTAACGCTTTATGATACCACTAAACTTACGGTAGTTGGTGTTGTAAAGGATTTCTACCTTAATGGCCTCTGGAATGAAATTGAACCGACAATGGTAAGGCTGGCACGAAACGATACCTATTATAATATTGCAATAAGGGCAAATGAAAGCGACCTGCCCGGAGTGCTGGAATTTTTGAGGACAACATGGAAGGCAATGATCCCTAACAATATTTTCGGAGGGATGACCCAGGAAGATGTTATGCAGGAGGAGAAAAACATAAACTCAAGTATCATGAAGGTCAATTTATTCCTGGCCATAGCTGCAACCCTGTTATCACTTATCGGAATGTTCAACATGGTTTCGCTTGACATCATCCGCCGGACAAAGGAGGTTGGAATAAGAAAGATACAGGGCGCACCCGTTCCCGTCATAATGTTCCTGATGAGCAGGAAATTCCTTATTATACTCTTCATTGCATCCGTTATCGGATGTGCCGGGGGATATTACATGTCGACGATGCTGCTTGACAGCATCTGGGATTACTTTGTTGAGATAAGAGCCGGCTTGCTTTTAAGTGCAGCCTTAATAATGATAGTGGCAACAGTTCTGACAATTGTCTTTAAGATTGCAAGGGCAGCGATGCGGAATCCTGTAGTGTCGCTCAGATATGAGTAATACTGCTGAAACAATAAAACCCTTTATTCTGTAAACAACAGGTATACAATAACATACATTTCCCCTCCTTTAAACTAATCTTTATACACATCTCTTATTTTATGGCCTTAAAGAGTCCGACAATGCAGCAGCGGTGAAACCTAGCCCGTAGGGCTTAAACTATTGTAGCCGGAGTTTGAGAGATGATTTTTCTACCTCGTTGAGGTTAAACAGGATTTTCCCAGAATTCATATAAGAATTGTACATTAAATTCCATTTCACGTTTTTTAAGATATTGAACATATTCCTCCTGAAATAAAACTGAAAAAATTTAATAATCCCCTGGATTCTAAGCAATTGTTTAACCGCTACGCGGTAAAAATCAATATGGTGATCGTTTTTTCTACAATAATTAATCGCCTACGGCGAAAAAGAAAAGAAGTACGGACAACCGGTTTCCAAATGGCTTTAGAATACTTAAAAAGAAAAGATGTGTATAAAGGGTAGCTCCTTTAAAAGGAGGGGAAACTTAACTAAGTCGAATTACGGCTCTATCTGTTTATGTTAATACATTTTATTGATAAGCTGTCCGAAATCGTCACGATTTTTGAGGGGAAAACAGTGGCATTTGCCATCGCGGGTCACAACATTTAATCCCTTTACGGAGAATAATCCCCTGCTGAAGTATATAACCTCAAGGATGTTATCAAAGAGGATCTCCATATTGAAATTATTGAGCTCCTCCTTCAGAGCTTTGAAATAAATACGCTGGTTGGTAACTATAAGTTTGCCTTCTACGGTTTTATTTTCAATTGTCTGATTTGTATCTCCGGCCTTCAGGACTACCTCATTTGCATTTAATTTAACTGTCATGGCTTTGATTCTTAATATGGTTTTTACTGTCCAAAAACAATCAATCAAGATTGCTTTTCATGGTAAAGACGGATAACTCATCGTAATGTTGCACCTTTTATTATTTTATTTTTCAGGTAAAATAATGTCCATTTTTTTGACACATTTTATTTTTTATTCCGTCCTTTGGGAAAAGCATAATAAATGATCAAAGGCACTCTGCTTATTGTTGATGAAGACAGGGACGATCTGGATGCTCTTGCAAGGGTAACCAGAAACGAATTCGTGACTGTAGTAACCCTTGCTAATCCCAACAGGATCCCTGGTGAACTCAAAAGGAATGAAGTTGATGTTGTGATCCTTAACATGAACTTTAAAGCCGGGATCCATAATGGCAATGAAGGCCTTTTCTGGATGAGGGAGATCTTTAACCATGATTCCAATTTAAGTGTGATCATAGTTACGGCTTCAGGTGATATTGAGCTGGCTGTAAGGGCGATCAGGGAGGGGGCAATTGATTTTATCCTCAAACCGTGGGATCCCTCGCGCCTGCTGACAACTCTTAATGTTGCCTGGAAGCTGCGCTTGTCGAGGCTTGAGGCAGCTTCCCTGAAAAATGATAACAAACAGTTAAAGAGAGAGATAAACAGGGGAGGGGAGAAGATCATACTGGGAGCATCTCCAACAATGATAAATGTCATGAATATTGTCAGGAAGGTTGCCGGTACCGATGCCAATGTACTTATTACAGGAGAAAACGGGACGGGAAAAGAACTGGTTGCCAGGGAAATACATAATCTTTCAAAGAGGGCAGCAGAGCTTATGGTATCTGTCGATATGGGATCAATCGCTGAAACACTCTTCGAGAGCGAGTTGTTCGGCCATGTAAAAGGGGCTTTCACCGATGCCAGGGAGGATCGCAAGGGTAAGTTTGAGGCCGCAAATAACGGAACCCTGTTTCTTGACGAAATAGGGAACCTTCCAATGCAGTCGCAGGCAAAGCTGCTGAGCGTTCTTCAGAACCGGTATATTGTGAGGGTTGGTTCAAACAGGCAGATCCCCGTTGACATCCGGTTGATATGCGCGACAAATTGTGACCTCATGCAGATGGTAAACGAGGGTAAATTCCGGGAAGACCTGCTGTACAGGATAAATACAATTATGATAGAGGTTCCTCCTTTACGTGACAGGGTTGATGATATTCCGGTGCTTGCAAATTATTTTCTCAGGATCCACGGGGAAAGATATGGAAGGGAACCGCTTAAGTTTAATACTCATGCACTTGAGAAGCTTGCCAACCACGACTGGCCTGGAAATGTAAGGGAACTTCAGCATTCAATAGAGAAGGCTGTTATTCTGAGTGATTCCCAGGTATTAAAACCATCTGACTTTTCGTTCAGCACAATCGCGGTAAATACCTTGCAGGATGAGGTCACCCTTGATGAGATGGAAAGGAAGGTAATAAGCGATTCGCTCAGAAGGCACAGGAATAACCTGAGCGTTGTGGCAGAAAGGCTTGGGATAACACGACAGACTCTCTACAATAAAATTAAAAAATATGGTATTTAATACCTTTCCAGTCAGGTTCACCCCTGCCCCATAGGGGGTTCTTTCAAAGCCCCTTTTTACCCCCTGCCCCCACCACAGTCTCCTCTGCAAACTGGCTCCTCCCTAAAATTGCCCACCGGGCAATTTTTTAACGGTCGGCCCTCTAAAGGGGGTTCTTTTTGGGGTCGAACAGGGCCTTTAGGGGTGATGGGGTGAACCGAACCGGGGGATCTCTTCCTAAACTACAATCTGTCCGTCAAACAGGTTGACTATCCTGTGAGCATAACCGGCATCTCTGTCGGAGTGGGTTACCATTATTATTGTTGTTCCCTCCTTGTTGAGTTCGGTAAGCAGATTGATAACCTCAATACCATTCTTTGAATCGAGGTTACCTGTCGGTTCGTCGGCAAGGATCAGTTTCGGATTCGCAACAACAGCACGGGCAATTGCAACTCTCTGCTGCTGTCCGCCGGAGAGCTGCTGCGGAAAATGTTTTGCACGATGTCCGATCTTCATTCTGTCGAGGACATCTTCAACCCTTTTCTTCCTTTCACTGGTTTTCATTTTCAGATAGATAAGCGGAAGTTCAACATTTTCATAAACGTTAAGCTCATCAATAAGGTTAAAGCTCTGGAAAACAAAGCCGATATTCCCTTTACGGAAAATTGTCCTGTCGCGTTCTTTCAGGTTGGCAACCTCTGTTCCGTTAAAAATATAGCTTCCTGCTGAAGGATTATCAAGTAATCCCAGGATATTCAGAAGGGTTGATTTTCCGCATCCTGATGGTCCCATGACTGCAACATATTCTCCCTCTTTTACATGAAGGGTCACTTTGTTGAGAGCTGTTGTCTCAACTTCTTCAGTTCTGAAGATTTTTGTTAAATCATTTGTTTTAATCATTGTTTGTGGTATTTGTCGTTTTACAATTTAAATTATATTCTGCTTGTTGCTGTTGCTTGTTGCTGGTTGCAACTTTATTATTTGTTATTCATCTGTTACTATTTAAGAATCAGTTTTTCATTTTTACCGAAGGTTTCATAACCGGAGACAATTACTTTTTCACCTGGGTGCAGTCCTTCAAGCACTTCATAATATTTTGGATTTTTTCTTCCTATCGATATGTTGCGTTTTGTTGCAAACGACTCTGAAGGATCAAGTACAAATATCCACTGTCCTCCGGTTTCCTGGAAGAATCCGCCTATCGGTACAAGAACCGATACCTTTGGCTGCCCCAGCTGAAGGCTTGTGTAATAGGTCTGTCCGGTCCTGATATTATCAGGCATGCTGTCCCTGAAAATCATATCGATTTCAAAGGTGCCGTTCCTTACTTCCGGGTAAACTCTTTTTACAACCAGGTCAAATTCATTGCCCTGCCTGTCGAGGGTTGCTGTAAGCTGTGTCCTGACCCTGTCGATATAATGTTCATCTATCTGTGCCGTAACCTTATATGATGTCAGGACATTTATCTGTCCCATATTTGCCCCACGTGATATTGACTGTCCTATTTCGGGAACAAGGAGTCCAAGCTGGCCATCAACAGGGGCTCTTACATTCAGGTTTTCCACCCTCTGCCTTACCAGGGCCAGGTTTTTCCGCATATTGTCGAGGTTGGCTCTGATTGTTTCTACCTGGACGGTCCGGAATATCGAGTCCTGTTTCTGACGTTCAATGAAAAGTTCCTGCGAACTGATCGCCATATCAAGATCCTCTTTTGACCTTATAAATTCTTCCCTCGAGATAAGGTTATCTTTTATAAGGGTAACATTTTGCTGATAGTTGCGCTCCTTTCTTTCAATATCATATTTAAGGTTGACAAGTTCTCTTTTTATTGAGATCCTTTCCTGCTCCATAGTAACCTGTGTATTCCTGAGGAAATTTTCCTTTTCAGCCAGTTGTGCTTCACTGTCAAGAATATTCAGGTAAAGGTCGGGGTTGCTCAGTCGCAAAATGATATCTCCTTTTTTGACCATTGAACCCTCTTCAATAAGTATCTCTTCAACCCTTCCGCCTTCCTGGGCATCGAGGAAAATGATGCTTATCGGTTCAACTGTGCCGGGAACTGTTATATAGTCATTGAACTGGTCCTCAATTACAGTTTCAATAATAAGCTTATCCTTTTCAACTTTGTATGTGGATGTACGGTCGGCAAAGAATGCCATGTAAATAAGAATTATCATACCGATGCCGAGGGCAATAAAACCAATGTGTTTCTTCTGAAGGCCTTTTTTCTTTGCAATAGGTTTATCCATTTTTTCAATCGGAGTATCCATTTCTTCTATTTTATTATTAGTTAATTATTATTTTTTCGTATTCACCGGTAGAGTAAAACTGTATTGTGAATTTTCTGATAATAAGCTGCAGCCTTGTTCTTATCGCCTCTGTTTCAGCTGTAAAAAGGGTAGTTTTTGCAGCGGAATAATTGTTACATCAACAAGTCCTGATTCAAATTTCTTTTCAACCGCGGAAAATGATTTCCTGTTAAATTCAAGATTGGACGTTGCAGCGGCAAATTCATCTTTTCCCCTGTTATAATTCAGGCAGGCATTCTCTATCTCAGTATATAACGAATTCTTTTCCAGTTCGAGCCTCAGCTCATTATCATCCCTTCTGATCTTTGCGAGCCTGATGTTGCGCCCGAGGGTAAAATTATTGAAAATAGGGATGTTGAGTGAAAGATATATGGCCTGACTGTTATTGTTTTTCAGCTGGGTTTTAAATGAGACCTGTTCACCTGCATCTTCACCAAGTACTTTATAGAAACCGGTAAAGACGGCTCCGCCTACTGACAGCCCCGGAGCTACTGATCCTCTTGTTGCCGCGATCTGTTTTCTGGATGCCCTTAATTCGTAATCGATGGCTTTTAACCTCGGAAGGGTTTCAGAGGCAATTTTATAAACCGAGTCAGGATTGAAACTTTCATCTGTAATGAGCATAGTTTCAAGATTCGGCATCATTATGTCAAACTCAGAACCGGGCTCGAGCTGGAGCATCTGTTTTAAATTAGTAACAGCCTGACTTGCCGAGTTCTGGGCAATGGTGAAGGTAAGTTGATCGGCTGAGACCTGACTTTCCATCTCGTACTGCTTTGACAAAGCCTCCCTTCCTGTCTCAACCATCCTGGTGATCCTGAAAAGCTGATTCTCCGAAAGCTCAAGTTTCATCCTGGAAGCATTTTCAAGTCCTTTGGCGTAGAGAACCTGGTAATATTGCCCCATTATATTGACAATTAGAGTGTTCCGCGCAATTTTTTCAGCTTCAATACCAGCTTTGTACATAAACCGGTTTGCAGCTATGGTGTTCAGCGCCGAAAGACCATTGAAAAGCTGAAGATTTGAGTTGATTGAATAAGAATTGCTTATGTTTTGCTTGAATGTTATCAGGTTAGTAACAGGGTCAATTGATCGTCCGAAGCCCATCTGTGCATCTGATCCGAAGTTAAGTGACGGCAGCATTTCCATTCTTGACTTGAGCAGATTGGTTTGGGCAGTTTCAGTCTGAAGCATTTGTCGCTGAAGCCCCAGGTTGTTTGTAACGGCATAGCTGATGCAGTCTTCAAGCGTCCATTCCTTCTGCTGGGCTGAAATATTCTGGCACCAGATGGTCAAAAACAGTGCTGCTATCCAGATTGTTTTTTTCATTTCTTCCAATGATTTTGTTTTATCCTGATATATTATGCCAAAGAGTGTACCAATTTGATAAAAATCAGATTATCAGTGGTGTAAATAAGAGAGAGCTTTGCAAGGTGTTAAAATATTAGACAATATTGTGTATGAAAATGAGACAGATCCAAATCCAGGTTAACTGACTCTCACTGATAAAGGGTGAAAAGTTGGGAGGGGGGTTGACGACTCACTAATTGGAAGGTTGGCTGGCGCGTCATTGTTATAAACGAATAAGGCACCGATTACAAATCGGCGCCAGCGGAGGGTTAAGCAAAGTTCACAAAGCTAAATCATTTATTATGTGCTCTTTGCGTTCTTTGCTTAATACCTTGGCGTTCTCTGCGGTTAAAAGGATTTCAACTTTTGAGACAGCCTGAGCGAGGAGTCAGGTTGAGCGAATGGGAGCGGGCTGTATGTATATTAAATATTTATATTTTTTAAAATAACCTTTGTAATTTCAAAATAATTCAGTTAATTATGACCAAATTAACCTGACATTTCAAACCTCATTCTAACCTTAAAACACTTTTAATCATATGAAGCCAAAGACCGGTATAATCCTTGGATTCATGATGTTCCTGCAGTACTACATCTGGGGTTCATGGTATGTTACCATGGGAACATTCATGACCAAATTCCTTAATTCAAGCGGTATTCAGATCGGGGCAGCCTACAGTGCCCTGGCAATTGCAACCATGATCTCTCCATTTTTTATCGGGATGATAGCTGACAGGTATTTTGCTGCACAAAGGGTTATGGGAGTTCTTCATATAATAGGAGGGATCCTGCTTTTCATTGCCTCAAGGGTAACGGCAAATGCACCTTTTTACTGGGTGATCCTGCTCTATTCACTTGCATATATGCCGACCATTGCGCTTTCGAACAGTGTGGCATTCAGGCAGATGAGCGACCCGGGAAAACAGTTTCCCCTGATACGGGTATTCGGGACAGTCGGATGGGTTGTTTCAGGATTTATGATTGCTATACTTGGTATCGAACAGACACCGACTACCTTTTACATGGCTGCAATAGTCTCCGTGGTGCTGGGGTTATACAGCTTCATGCTTCCCGATACTCCACCGCAGGCTAAGGCACCCTCTTCGGCCAAGTCAGTTCTTGGCATTGATGCTTTCGTGCTCTTCAGGGACAAGCCATACCTTATCTTTTTCATCGCGGCAATATTCGTATGTATACCACTCTCTTTCTATTTCGGATTTGCCAATCTTTACCTGAACCAGTCGGGTATGGAAAATGCTGCCGGAAAGATGGTGATGGGTCAGATATCTGAGGGACTTTTCATCCTGGCAATACCTTTCCTGTTTAACAGGATAGGTGTGAAGAAAATGCTTCTTATAGGGATGACAGCCTGGATACTCCGTTACATCTGCTTCGCGTTCGGCAATATGGGTACCGGAATCTGGATGCTTTATGCAGGCATCATCCTGCATGGCGTTTGCTATGATTTCTTTTTCGTAACCGGTTACATGTATACTGAAAAGAAATCAAATGAAAGGATCAAGAATGCGGCCCAGGGGTTATTTACTTTTGTAACTTATGGCCTCGGCATGTTCATCGGTACATGGTTCTCGGGATTTGTTACCACCTACTATTCGGTGAATCAGCAATATCAATGGAGAAGCATCTGGTTCATACCCGCCTATATTGCTGTTGCCGTGCTGATTTGCTTTATATTCTTCTTTAAAGAGAAAAAGAAAATAGAAATAGCAGACTATTCACCTCCTGCCTCATGAAGACATAGGCGTTAACTTAAGAATCAGTGTTAAACCTAGTATTTTTAACTAGCAGAAATACAATTACATAAGTTTCCCCTCCTTTTTTTAAGGAGGGGTGGCCAGACGGTGAAATCATCTTACAGGCTGAAATTAAATTCGTCTGGCCGGGGTGGTTTATTCAGAAGCTGTTTTATGGAGTCAATTAAAGTCAAAGAATCCTGATGGCAGAAAATTCAGAAGACAACACAATTCGTATCTTAAACCACCCCGGTCGGGAAAGTTGATTGTTAACCTATCAAAATCTATAGTCCCGACCACCCCTCCTTGAAAAGGAGGGGAAAGTTATCAAACTTAAATTCAGTACTTTACATTCGGTTTTGGGTTAAACTCTCTTCCTATTTCCCTATATCCATCCCCTTAAGTTGACGCGTATGCCCTGAAGAGGGTTTAAAACGTTCCTGTTCAGATAACAAACCGTTACTTACTGCTTATTTCCACCGATGCCGGTTTTAATCCCTGAGAGGATGCCGTGACAGTAATTTTACCTCCAGTGGGATCGGATTTGACAATTACAAGACATCTTCCGCGCCATACCTTGCGCTGAGGCAGGGAATAGCTTTCGAGGCTTACGGGGTTTGCATTGCCTGTTCCTGCAATGACGCCCGGACCGTCAATTTCGAATGTGACAAGGTTTTCAGCGTTCGGATCACGTATACCTTTTGGATCAGTTAATTCCACTGTAATATAACTCAGATCCTGTCCGCCGGCCTGAATTGAGGATCTGTCAGCGGAAAGCCGGATTTGAGATGGCTGTTCTGCTGATTGAATGACTGCAACATTAACCTGCTTTTTGCCCCTGAAGCCAACTGCTTTCAAAGTACCTGGCTGGTACGGCACCTGCCAGGTCGCGATGAATTCTGTGGAACGGTCTGTTGGCTTTTTGCCCAGAGATCTGCCGTTCAGAAAAAGCTCAACCTGCTCGCATGATGAATAGACAATGACTTCGATGGGTTTCCCCAGGTATCCCTCCCAATTCCAATTATCTACGGCATCGTGCCAGTGCCATTTTGACCAGGATTGTCTCTCAGGATTTGGATCGAAGGAGGGGACGGGAGGAGTGACCCAGACTGACAACTGGTTCTCTTTCCAGAGTGCGTCACGGTAGAATGACTGAGGCCTTTTCCACCCGCAGATATCGATATCTCCGCAGTATGCCAGGTTCCAGGGGAAAAAATCCTGTTTCTGCCAGTATCCTCTCCAACCGATGCTTGCCTCCCCGATGTAGTCGAAGGCAGTCCAGACAAAATCACCAATAACAAAGGGATTATCAACAACATCCATCCAGCTGCCAAATGCTTCAAGAGCGTATGACTCCGAGCCATACATAATACGGTCCGGTAAACGGGTATGATCCTGTCTGTAAAGACTTTCCTGGTTATGATCGCCTCCTGAAGCATAGTTGTATCCGGCGACATCGAGAGTGGCAAAAAAAGGATCCTTATCTGGTTTCAGATCGTTTACTGCTGAGGTTATTGGCCTGGAAGGATCAATGTCCTTAATAAAATCTGCAATCATTTCTGCCACCTGCACAACTTCAGGCAGGTGACGGTTTGGGATCTCATTGCCGATGCTCCACATAATTACTGAGGGATGATTCCTGTCACGAAGCAGCATACTTTCAACATCCTTTCTCCACCAGTCATTAAAAAACAAATGGTAATCGTGCGGATTTTTCTGCTCTCTCCACATATCAAATGCTTCGTCTATAACAAGCATTCCAAGACGGTCGCAGGCATCCAGAAATGCAGGTGATGGCGGATTATGAGAGCAGCGGATGGCATTAAATCCACTGGCTTTCAGTAATTCCACCCTTCTTTCCTCCGCCCTGTCGTAAGCCTTTGAACCCAGCGGCCCATTATCGTGATGAACACACCCGCCTTTAAGCTTCAGGGATTTTCCGTTAAGAAGAAAACCGTCAGTAGCACCAAATGAAATGGATCTTATCCCGAATTTTGTTTCGGAACTGTCTATGGGCGATCCGGTTTCGTATACTTTGCTTACCGCCTTGTAGAGAACAGGTGAATCAACCGACCAGAGTAGAGGATTTTTAATAACAGCCTCCTGAACAAGTTCAATACTCCTGCCAGCCTGTATATCTCCTTCCTTTTCAGTTTGTGCTGCCAGCATTTTGCCATCGACAGACGTAATTTCCGTAATTATTTTAATTTTCCTGTCCTGTGATGACTTATTTATGAGTGTAGACCTTACACTTATTTTAGCTGTGGTTTCTGATATTTCAGAAGTGGTTATACAGGTACCCCAGGCAGCAATATGGACGGGAGTGGTGACCTGAAGCCAAACATGGCGGTAAATTCCTGATCCTGAGTACCATCGACTGTTTTCTCCTTCATTCTTAACTTTGACACACAGTATATTATCTCCGTCAAAGATTATTTTATCGGTAATATCAAACCAGAAGCTTGTGTAGCCATACGGATGATCGCCCAGATTCTGACCGTTGAGCCACACCTGTGAATTCATATAAACACCTTCAAACAGGATCCTGAAATTTTTATCCTTCAGATTTGAGGGAATTGTAAATGTTTTTCTGTACCAGCCTGTGCCTCCCGTTGTGAAACCGCCATTTACCTGGCTTATCGCATTGATATTGAATGGTGAGGTTGTCCCGGACAAATCTTCTATACTCCAGTCGTGGGGAAGATCGATTTTCCTCCATTGTGAGTCATCAAATTCAGGATCCTCCGCGCCTTGTGCCCCACCCAGGTGAAAGCGCCAACCGGCATCAAACAAATTGTTACGCTGGAGCTGTGCCTGGATTGTTAAATGGGAAAAGGAGGATCCAATAAATAAAACAAGCCAAAATATTTTTTTATAGAATTTCATTTCAATGTCTTTTATTTCCTTCTCCCGGCGACCTGGCTTAAAATTTATATGTGCCCCTGAGTGCAAATACCAGATTACGATCTATATCGTCCACATCCTTTGTTATATCGTTTATTCCAGGAATTATTCTTAAACCAACCCCTACATTATTTTCAAACTCATAACCAATTTGCAAAGGGATACTAAAATCAAATTTGTTCATATGGTCCATATAATCATCAGTCGATTCTTCGTATTTATCCTTTGCGCTGAGAAGGAAGCCTGGTTGAAGGCCTGCTTCACCGAAGAAGCCGCTCTCTGTCTGATACCTTAAAACCAGCGGTACATTTATATAGAACAGGTTTGTCCTGCCTTTAAGATTAGATTCCTCCCATCGTGCGCCCTGAAAAGATAAATTTGCTTCACCTCTTATACTTAGCATATCATTTATATTTAACAAAGGGACAATTGCCCCGACCTGAAATCCGATCGGATCCTTCCAGCTTTCACTACCTGTAATACTGGACTTGGACAATCCTAAGACTACTGCAATTTGGGATGCACATGGAAGCGAAAAAAAAGCAAATACCAAAATCAAATTCAGAAGTAAAATCAACTTTTTCATAACATACTATTTAACTGGTTAGTAAAAGAAGTTATCTTACCTAAAGTTACAATGTTCAATTGAAAAAATCCAACACTTTAACAATAAAAATAACAATCTGATTACATTTTGCCCGGAGTTTCAAATGAAATTAATAATTATCTGTCTTTGGTTGTCATTTGTGACTTTGACACCTATGGCTTAACTTTACTGAAAAAACCACATATTATGATCGTAACTTGTGTTTATGTTCATGTAAAACCCTTGGTTTTAAATGATTTTATTGAAGCCTCGGTTCTGAACCGGAAAGGATCTGTAAAAGAACCGGGGAATCTCAGGTTCGATTTTGTGCAGCAGGCAGATGACCCGGCACGCTTTATGCTTTATGAGGCATTTGAATCGGAGGAAGCGGCTCTGGCCCATAAATCATCCGATCACTATCTGAAATGGCGTGATACTGTGAAGGAAATGATGGCAGAGCCGAGGTATGGAGTAAAGTACAATATTCTTGAACCGGAGGAGAGATCAGAATGGTGAAACCCTTTCAGTTTGCCCGCCTGCCCTTAATTTATTTCGGACAGGGAAAACTTTCACTGCTTCCCGGATTAATAAAAAGGTATGGATCAACAATTATCCTGGTAACGGGAAAGAGTTCATTTTTGAATTCAGCGAAATACGGAATACTTGTTGATGCATTCAGAGCTCATGGCATTACACATCATAATGTCTTTATTCCGGCCGAACCATCACCGGAAATCATTGATGCCGCTGTAAACAGCTTCAGGGAAACAAAGGCTGCCGTTGTTGTTGGCGCAGGAGGCGGCAGTGTTCTGGATGCAGGAAAAGCCATTTCTGCGATGTTGTACAGGGATGAGCCAGTCAAAAGCTTCCTGGAGGGGGTGGGTGACAGGGAACATCCGGGGACAAAGATCCCTTTCATCGCAGTGCCGACAACCTCGGGCACAGGGAGTGAAGCAACAAAAAATGCAGTTATCTCAAAAATAGGACAGGATGGATTTAAGAAGTCTCTGAGACATGAAAATTTTGTCCCCGACATAGCCATTGTTGATCCGGAACTGACCCTTAATTGTCCACCCGGCATTACAGCGGCCAGCGGGATGGACTGTTTTACACAGCTCACTGAGGCATTCATGTCGGATAAATCAAATGAGTATACCGACGCACTGGCATGGGAGGGGATTAAGGAAATAAAGTCATCGCTTATAAGAAGTTTCATAGATGGAAATGATATCGAGGCAAGATCCGGGATGTCATTTGCAGCTTTGACTTCAGGTATTTGTCTTGCAAACGCCGGTCTTGGGGTAGTTCATGGTTTTGCATCTTCTGTTGGAGGATTGTACAAGGTTCCGCACGGGGTGGTTTGCGGAACCCTTATGCCGTCAGCTAATGCCGTAACTGTCAGAAAATTAAGGAAAGAGAATAAAAATAACCCGGCGATGGGAAAATATCTGCGTCTCGGTAAGCTGTTCCTGGAAGAAGAAAACAAAACAGATGATTATTACATCGATGGTTTTATTCAATACCTTGAAAGTCTTTGTGAGGAACTTCACCTGCCATCGCTGAAGCCATTCGGTATTGCAGAAAAAGATGCAGAATCAATATGCAGGCTTACTGAGATAAAAAACAATCCTGCACGACTGGATCTGGATGATTTGCTGGAAATAATTAAAAGCAGGCTTTAAATCAGTTAATATGCCCTGAATTAATCTTAAAAACGTCCAAATGGAGAGTAACCAGGTATGGTTCAGGTTTTATGAGGAGTTGAACGATTTTCTTCCGGTAAATAAAAGAGGTATCTCCTTTTTACGCACAGTCAACGGCAATCCGCCGGTTAAAGATACTATTGAGGCACTGGGCGTTCCGCATGTGGATGTGGACATGATCCTTGTAAACGGGGAGCCCGTGGATTTCTCATACAGGCTGAAAAACAAGGACCGGATTTCGGTTTATCCGGTATTTGAAAGTTTTGACATTTCCGGGGTATCACCACTCAGGGCAAAGCCTCTTAGGGAAACAAAATTTATCCTCGACGTCCATCTTGGCAAACTGGCGAAGTATCTTAGATTATGCGGGCTGGACACCCTGTATGGTAACCACTTCACCGACAGGGAAATAATCGGAATATCAAAATCGGACCACAGGATCATACTTACACGCGACAGGGGTATTCTTAAGAATAAAAATGTAACACATGGTTACTGGATCAGGTCACAAGATCCGGAGGAGCAGCTTCAAGAGGTATTGTACCGTTTTGATCTGAAAAAGAGTCCTCAGCCTTTCACAAGGTGCCTCGAATGCAATGGATTGTTAATGGTTGTGCCCAAGGGTGAGATTATTGACAATCTGCTGCCAAAAACAAAGAAATACTTTTCAGATTTCTGGCAGTGCAGGGAGTGCAGGAGGCTCTATTGGGAGGGGTCGCATTACGAGAGAATGAAGAAGTTCGTTGAAAGGGTCCTTTCAGGATAAATTCATCTGCCCCTAAATCCCCTGAAGGGGACTTTGCCCCTAAATTCCCTGAAGGGGACTTTGCCCCTAAATCCCCTAAAGGGGACTTTGCCCCTAAATCCCCTAAAGGGGACTTTACCCCTAAATCCCCTAAAGGGGACTTTGCCCCTAAATCCCCTAAAGGGGACTTATTGATTAACAAAGATTTATGGAACCCCCTTTAGGGTATGCGCGATATTAAGGAATAGGTAGACTTATGAATCTAACTGTATGTAATTGATTTTCTGTAACTTAACTTTCCCCTCCACCACATGCCCTCCTGCAGGCTGGCTCCTTCGCTAAAATCAGCCACTGGCTGATTTCTTAACGCTCGGCCCCCTTATCAAGGAGGGGTGGTCGGGACTATAGATTTTGATAAGATAACAATCAACTTTCCCGACCGGGGTGGTTTAGTTACTGAATTCTGTTGTCTTCTGAATTTTCTGCCATCAGGATTCTATGAGTTTAACTGACTCCATAAAACAGCTTCTGAATCAACCACCCCGGCCAGACGAATTTAAATTCAGCCTGCAAGATGATTTCACCGTCTGGCCACCCCTCCTTAAAAAGGAAGAAAAAATCATTTCAAATATTCCGACTTTTAAATATCTTTACTATTGATCGTAAAATTCAACTCTATTCCTATGAAAACCAGAAACCTTATCCTTATTTTACTGACAGTCTGTTTGTTAAATGTTTCACAACTGACCCAGGCACAGCTCCCGAAAGAAACTGAATCTCAGAAATCCCTCCGTATGAAATGGTGGACCGATTCACGGTTCGGAATGTTCATTCACTGGGGATTATATGCATTACCCGCCAGGCATGAATGGGTAAAGAACAGGGAAAGATTGACAAATGAGCAGTATCAGAAATACTTTGAAAACTTCAATCCTGACCTTTATGATCCGAAGATATGGGCAAAGATGGCAAAGGATGCCGGCATGAAATATGTTGTACTTACGGCAAAGCATCATGAGGGATTTTGTCTGTGGGATTCAAAATTCACCGATTACAAATCGACAAATACGCCTTACGGGAAAGACCTTATCAAGGAATATGTTGAGGCATTCAGGGCTGAAGGATTAAAGGTGGGCTTCTACTACTCCCTTATTGACTGGCATCATCCGGATTATACAATAGACCGGAATCATCCCCAGCGTCAGGAAAATGATGCTGATTATGAGCCCCTTAACAAGGGCAAGGATATGAGCAGGTACAGGGAATATATGAAGAACCAGGTTCGGGAACTGCTGACAAATTACGGGGAGATAAGTATCATCTGGTTTGATTTCTCTTTCCCCGGGAAGAACGGAAAAGGCCATGAGGACTGGGATTCGGAGAACCTGCTGAAGCTGGCAAGGTCGCTGCAGCCCGGAATAATTGTGGATGACCGTCTCGATCTTAGAGATGTGGAGGGTGGCTGGGACTTTACAACACCGGAGCAGGTAAAAGTTTCAAAATGGCCGGAAGTGAATGGTAAAAAAGTGCCCTGGGAAACATGCCAGACATTCTCGGGATCGTGGGGCTACTACCGCGATGAAAACACGTGGAAGAGCCCGGCACAGCTGCTTGAGCTGCTTATTGAATCGGTAAGCAAGGGAGGTAATCTTTTACTGAATGTTGGTCCAACCGCCAGGGGTACCTTCGACAACAGGGCGCAGGAGAGACTGAGTGCAATGGGGGAATGGATGAAGCTGAACAACCGCTCAGTTTATAACTGCACAGAAGCTCCTGAAGGATTCACTGCCCCGGATAATACCCTTCTGACCTATAATCCGGCAACGAAACGTTTATATGTTCACCTTCTTGCATATCCGATGGGTAGCATGACGCTTTCAAATATGGCGGATAAGGTAAAATATATTCAGTTTCTGCATGATGCTTCGGAGATACGCTTCAGCACCGGAAGAGAAGATGGGGCTAATAATCTTAATCTTCAGCTCCCGGTTCAGAAACCACCGGTGGAAATTCCGGTACTGGAGGTGTTCCTGAAATAATTTCCAGTTGGCCGCTGGCTTCAAACTATAAGGTTGCCCTATTTTACCGGTTTGAATTTTTCGGTTACAAGTTGAGGCCATTTCAAATCCAGCTCTTCAAGCGTTTTTAAGATGGTTCCGGCAACAGCATACACTTTCTGCCAGTTTTTATCGGATGGCACAATATTCCATGGTGTTACGTTGCAGGTATTCAGGATCTTTTCATATACCGCAAGGTATTCATCGAACTTCTCGCGCGTATCCCAGTCACCGTCTTTATGTTTCCAGTGTTTTTCCTTAAGCTCGATCCTTTCCATAAGTCTTTCCTTCTGAGCTTCTTTTGAAACATTCATAAAGAATTTGATAACTTTTGTATCGTTATGCTCAAGCAGCATTTCGAAATCATTTATGAGCTTATAGCGTTTTTCGATAATGTCAGAAGGAATAAACTTCTCGACCGAAGGAACAAGGATATCCTCATAGTGTGACCGGATAAAGATCTGAACTTCCCCCTTCCGTGGCGCTACCTGGTGAACACGCCACAGGAAATCGTGGGCATATTCATTTTCAGTTGGCTTCTTGAAGCTGCAAATCTTAATACCTATCGGATTGCAGTATTTAAGAAGGCCTTTTGTTACACCGTCCTTACCTGATGCATCGGTTCCCTGAAGAATAACAAGCAGGCTGAACTTGTTCTGGGCAAACATTTTGTTTTGCAGCTTCCCTATTTTCTTAAGTATCTTTTTTGTTTTTTCTTCAGTTTTTTCTCTGTCCCACTCTTTGTTAAAAGTCGGGTAATCGCTGATTTTGATTTTCATAAAAAGGTTCTTTTATTGATTAAAAGCTATAAAATTTTATCTTCGTGAATCTGCGTGAAGTTCAGCCCCAACCCCCTAAGCTGATTGGTTTTAGAACCCCCTTTAGGGGGCAGGGGGTGAAATTTTCGCAGATCGTCGCAGATTAGTTCAGAGCTGACTCAAGCGCATTGAGAATAGGCTGTGCGGAGATCTTTTCACCTACTGCTCCCTGCATCCATTGCTGAGGAGTCAGGCGACCCTGACTGTAGATCCGGTCAATCTCGGCTGAGAGATTCTTTCCTTTTAAATATTCTTCAAGCTGAAACTGAACGATATGTCCGTATGAATAGTTCGCCAGGTAAAGGGGAGAGTCGACCATATGTGAATAGATTGCAAGGATAGGAGAGTCTTTAATACCGATTACAGGTGCAAAGTATTTATTCCAGGTATCCAGTGCAATTGTTTTAATTGCAGATTTCAGCTGTTCAGGAGTAGTCTGCGGATTTTCATAAAGCCACTTCCATGCCTTCATATCAACCATACCGACACCCATTATCTCCATAAGCGACCAGGCAGCATCAAAGGTTTCCATCTTTCCGGCTTCCGGATTGCTGTCTTTTATCCCAAGCAGCATCAGGTTCCGGTTCTGAAATACAAAAGCCATAGCTTCTGTGATTGCAGTGTTAGGGACGCCGTTCATCATATAATTGTCCACATCGTACAGAGAAATGGTTTGCTCGACATTATGTCCAAATTCATGGACAGCAATATTGTAACCTTTGTAATCCATCCCTTTTTCAGAGATGCGGGTTCGAAGATGCGCTACGGACCCTTTCATTGCTGCTCCCCAGGCATGGCCTGATCCGCGTGCCGGGTCTACCACGATTTTATCGGCAAGGTATTTTGCCCTGTCAGTACTCCATCCAAGTTTTACAAGCATTGCAGGCATGCCGGCCCTGAAAGCTGCAGGATCAGGATAGAGAGATCTTGTTTTGGCTGTCAGCTGATCTTCAGTGATTCCGTTCTGTGTTTTAAATCCGTTATACCAGATATCATAGGGTCTGTAGATCACGTCCGAGCCTTTCCTTTATCAGGGCGCCAAGTTTTACAAGCTGTGGCGAACTCAGGTATGAATCAAAAAGTGCTTCAACTTCGTCCTGTGAGATCTCCATTTCGACTGAGAATTTGCGAAGAATAGCCGTGTTCATTTCGGAATTGAACGGATCGATATCCTTCATTGCCCTGAAAATATTAACTATATGTCCATAACGGGTATCAGGTTCGGCAGAAGCTTCAACAGGATTTCCTTCTTTAGTAACTTTATTTGCAAAAGGAGCCCATTCATATTCAGGATTGTTTATCACTATTTCAGGTATATCCTGATTTATAATATGTTCCATTACCTTATAAATCATTTCCTGTTTTTCGTGTCCCTTTTCCTTGTCAGCATAATCAGCTTTCAGCTCATCGCGGAGATTCCAGTGTGAAAGAAGTACCATATCATCGGGAAATAGCTGGCTGCCGTTATCCGTACGAAGCTGTCCCATGCAGATATTATATTCAGCAATATACATTTCGGCATTTCCGATTGCCGTATTCAGAGCCTGGTTAAGGTCAGCCGGGACCCTTGAAAAGAAGTAGTCCCCGAGACGTGCCATTGCCCAATCTTCCCTGCTCCATCCCGGCCCGAGACTCTCTTTTTCTTCGAGGGTGTAATAAGGAAAATTAAGAGCAGACACAAAAGCGATCTTATTTGAATAGAAATCGTCGGATAAATGTGAGCTGACAGAATAGTTTCCAAACATACGGTCAATTTCGTCTATTTCTCCGGCATCTTCATCGAGGATATTCTTCAGGTCAAGAGTGATCTCGTTGAAGTTCCCGTTAAGAGATTCAAAATATCCGCTTATCTTTTTGAAAACAACCTTGCGTTTCCCTGATCCGCAATGTAGTTATTCTTAACAAATCCGAGAATTCAGATGAAGTGCCATCTTCTGCCCTCCAGAGCGAAGCTGCATGCCTGACACCTTTTTCAAGCAAGATGGCATCGGCTGAGGGATATGCCGATTTTACACTGTCAACTGCAGCGGATATTACCGCTTCATCAATAAATGCAGCCGGGGAGCCGGCTTTTTTGGTTTGAGGTGATGAACATGCAATCATAATTATTAAGATCAGAAATAGTAATTTTTTCATATATGTTAGAGTATTTAATCTATCTTTTACCCACCACAGGCCATCACGGAGAGGATCTTCGCAGATGTCTACACGGATCATTGTGAAACTCCGTGCCACTCCGATGGGATCCGTGAGAAAATCCGCATTGTCACCAAACTCTATTCTACAAACTGTTTTGCATAGTATTTTGCAGTAAGCTTTTCACCGGTTGATTTTTCGATCATATCATTCCAGTAATATCTTGCACCGGGCATGAATACCTTCTCCTTCAGGTAATCACCAACTGCCTTTTCTCCCACAAACGATTGGTTCTTAGTGATATTGGTAGTCGATGAAGCTGTACCACTGTGAAGCAAGCAGTTCTCCCAGCAGGTAATTATGATAGTAGCATGGATAGAGTGCAATATGGATCTTTGTTGCCCAGTCAGGCATGTTTCGGCCTTCAGGTTTTGCGAGCATCTGGTATTTTTCAACCATGTCCCACCAGAGCTGGTTAAGATCCTGATCAGGATTTTCGTACATTGATTTTTCAAACCGGTACATCACCTGTGCCCACCGGCTGAATACAAGCATTTGAAGTCTTAATGCCTTACTGCTTACATCAGCTATTCTTTCACTTTCTTCTGCATCGATCATTCCCATGTTCTTCATCCACAGGGGATCGGTGGCAAGTCGTCCAAACATATTTGCAATTGCTTCGGTTGTAAATGTATGAGCAGCATCCCTGAGGGTGAAAGGAAGATTCCTGTCATTATAATATGAATAGACGCCATGTCCAAGTTCATGAAGCATCGTATTCATCCAGTATGAATCAGGCTTTACATTGTCAAGTGTCCTGACATCACCTGCACGGTCAATATCGGTAGCAGAATGCATGCTGGTTTTTGCCGGGTTTCTCATAAAGATCGCTTTTTGCAAGAATAGCATCGACATTGAGTCCGATACCGTCATAAAAAGTTGCAGCCAGCTTTACCGGATCCTGTTTTTCATAGTATTTGTCAAAGTCAACCGGATAGATTTCAGGTGCCTCCTGAAAGTACCTGTTCTGGTAATGCCATGGGCTGCAGTTCAGTAACATTTATTTTATATCGTTTTGCAAAATAGGAATCAATTTCATTCTTTAAGCTGTGCAAAGTTATCTCTTGTCAGGTTGTCAAGCTCATCAAATATTGCTGTGACCTCAGCCGGATCCTGTCCTGAGAGTTTCAGACTCATTTCATGATAATTGCTGAATCCGATCTTCTGGGCAATCATGTTACGGTGTTTTACCAGTCTGATAATATCTTCAGCAACAACAGGACCTATCAATTTATGACCTTCCCATGCAGTCTGAAGTTCCTTGCTGTTTGTCGAGTTCCTCAGAATTTCTTCCACCTGGTTATCAGAGAGCTCTTTTCCGTTAACTATTGCCCTGAAATTTGAATATTTCTTACTTATTTCAGTCTCCATTTTGATCTGCTCTGCAAGCAAGTGATGTATCGACCTGTCCGCCCAGGTATAGATTATAAAGCAGTTCAAGCTGACGGGCAAGAAGAGAATCTTTCACCAGGCCGGATTCCTTTAGCTCCTTCAGTTCCGCAAATGCGAGGCTGTCGGTATAGATCTTTGCAAGTTCAAAAGATGCCTTTTCACTTTTGGCCCAGTCTTCATCGGTTCCGGTTATATTTGCATTCCATGATGCAAGAGCTGCATCTCCTTGTAAAGAGGTATTACCTTTACTTCATAAGCGGAAATGAATTCCTTCATCCTGTTCTCCATTTTTTCCTGTTTTGATGTACATGACCATAATAATGAGATGGCTACCAGAGTAAATGTCAGAGGTGAAAGTCTTTTCATAATTGACAGATTGATTTATATGCTAAGTTAGAAAAAAGATGAATAATCTGAGATATATGTGAAAAGTATAGCTTTTGTTTGCCTATTCAAGAGAGCCTACAGTTTTCTCAACTTCCGTTAGTATTTCACACGATTTTACAAGCTCTTTCATCGTGGTATGATCGGGATATAGAGGTCTGTCAATATCAAGGAATTCAACATGTTTTCTGATGACATCCTTTGCTGTCTGGACTCCTGTGCCGAATTTATATTCATCCTTTCTGAAATCAAGCGCCTGTGCGGCTGCCATGAATTCGATCCCGAGGATGCCGTAAGCGCAGTCGAGGATCTGGTTGTTTTTGATTGCGGTATTCATTCCCATTGAGACAAAATCCTCCTGATCGGCTGCAGCAGGAATGGATTGTATCGATGCCGGAATTGAAAGTATTCTTTGTTCAACTATCAGTGTATCAGCTGTATACTGGCTGAGCATCATTCCTGAGAACATCCCGGCACCTTTTGTCAGAAAATCAGGCAGTCCAACGCTCAGAGCCTGGTTGTTCAGCCGGTTCATCCTTCTTTCCGACATGACGCTGACCATTGTGATACAGGCTCCTGCCATATCCATCGGAACACAAACAGGTGATCCCTGGAAATTGGCACCTGAGAGCTGAATGTTTTTCTCAGGAAAGAAAATCGGATTGTCGCCAACACCGTTAAGTTCAATTTCAACCTGCGATTTTGCATAAGCCAGCATATCATGTGCAGCTCCGATAACCTGTGGTGTTGATCTCATTGAATATGCATCCTGCACTTTTGATTTTACCCTGCCTTCCTTCAGATCACCTCCCGATACACATTTGTTGATCGCATTTGCACTTCTTACAGCACCTTTAAATCCTCTTACCTCATGAAGAAGGGGTGTGTAGGGTTTCATATTGGCTTTAAGCGCTTCGAGCGACATTGATGCAGCTATCTCAGCCTGCTTGAGCCAGTTGTTGGCATCAACAAGCCATATGGCGCTCATTGCCGTCAGCATGTTGGATCCGTTGATCGTGGCCAGTCCGTCACGGGCCTGAAGCCCCGGGATTGCAATTCCTGCCCTTTTCATGGCTTCATCTCCGTTCAGTAGTTCACCGTTATAATAGGCTTTGCCTTCACCCAGGAGCAGCAATGCAATCTGCGACATCGGAGCAAGGTCGCCTGATGCACCTACGGAACCTTTCTGGCAGACATACGGAGTAACACCCCTGTTCAGCATTTCAACCAGGGTTTCTGTTATTTCCAGACGGTTTCCTGAGTTCCCGTGAGCATGAACATTTATCCTTCCGAGCATCGCTCCCCTTACTGTTTCTGCTGATGCGGATTCGCCAATACCGGCAGCATGATTGTAAACAAGGTATTTCTGAAAGTCTTTTATCTGGTCATCGTTCAGAACTATCTCCGAAAACTCACCAATACCTGTATTCACACCATACATTATTTCGTGAGCTGCGATTTTCGTTTCAAGCATTGCCCGGCAGTTATTTATCCTTTTCCTGGCATCAGGATGAAGCTCAACCTTCTGTCCATGACGTGCAACATTTACCACATCCTGTACAGTAAGGCCAGAGCCGGTTATAATAAGTTTGTCCATATTTATTATTTTGAATTTAAATTGAAATATTGAAGAGATCAACCTGATTTTTCAGGTTATACAGAATGGCTGGAGGCCCTTCCCGAAGCTGATCAGCAGAGTCCGGAACGGTTGATTTTAATCTTATATTCAAGAGACCAGTTGAATTCCATGGTTTTGAATTGATGTCTCAAAATTAGAATATTTATTCCGATTTTCAATTTGGGTCTTTGAAGAAATCCATTAACCCTGCCTACCCTGCCTACTGGCAGGCAGGCGCAAAGTTCGCTAAGATTTAAAACCCAGGATCGCAAAGAGTTTTCTGCTGCTGGCGCCGATTTGACTTCGTCGAGCTCGTCCCGCTGAAGCGGGACTCGGTTGTAATCGGTGCCAAAGAAATGGCACAGATTACACTCAACTTCCAGGGGTAGCCAGACGGTGGAATCTGTAGAGGAGTTATTTAAAAAGTTATTGGTCTGTAATACCTTATTATCGGCTAATTTCCTAATTTTATAAAAAAATCCTATACAATGGCCAACAGAATGGTAACCAGAATATTCCTATTAATATTTTTTGCGGCTTTGCTGACCTGTTGCTTTGGTAAGCAAAAGGATCAGAAAACCGCAAAAATTGATAATGCACAAAATGAGCAGAACTCTGACAGCAGTTACCTGTTTAACGGAACCTCGCTTGAAGGCTGGGAGATTACAAATTTCGGACCCCAGGGACCGGTTTATGTGTCGGGAGGGTCCATAATACTTGGTATGGGCGACGGACCGACAGGTATTACCTGGTTGAAGGAATTCCCGGAAATGGATTATGAAGTTACACTTCTGGCAAAAAGGGTCGATGGAAATGATTTCTTCTGCGGCATGACCTTCCCTGTTGGCAAGTCCCCATGCAGTCTGATTGTCGGTGGTTGGGGCGGGAACGTTGTAGGGCTCAGCAGTATAGATGGACTTGATGCATCAGAAAATGAGACCATGACGCTTCAGTTATTCACTAAAGATGTCTGGTATCATATCCGGTTGAGAGTAACAAACGACAGTATCAGTGCATGGATCAACAATACTCCTGTTGTGGAGTTTCCGACAGTTGGACGAAAGATTTCCATCCGGCCTGAGGTCGAGCTGTCAAGGCCTTTCGGAATAGCCTCGTGGAGAACTACCGCGGCAATACGGAATATAAGGTTGAAGAGGATCAAAATGTGAACGGGGCGATGGAATGAAGGGACAGGGCCGAGCGTAAAGAAAATGCGCCTGTGGGCATTTTTAGCGAAGGAGCCAGACTGCAGGGAGGGAAAGTACGAAGGGACTAAGGGACTAAGGGACTAAGGGACTAAGGGACGCTGCGTAAATCTGAGCATATCTGCAGGAAGCGAAGACCGCAAGACGAAGGAGCGAAGACCGAAGACAGCAAGACCGCAGGACCGCAAGACCGCAAGACCGCATGACCGCAAGACCGCATGACCGCAAGACCGCAGGACCGCAAGACCGCAAGACCGCAAGACCGCAAGACCAAAATACAATCTATTGGATACATTAACGTTAATGATAATGTTAAGTAAACGATACACCTATGAAAAAGTACTTATTTATCATTATCGCGGTAGTTTTTGCATCCTGTAAGACAAACGAGTTGTACATAAACGTTTTACAACCTGCCCCCGTAACCCTGCCTCCATATATCAAAAAGGTAGGCATAATTAACAGAAGCATTGCAACTGATGAAACGAAGCTTCTTGATGTCCTTGACAAGGCTCTTTCCCTTGAGGGAGCTGATCTCGACAAGGACGGCGCCTGGGAGAGCATTACTGGTCTCACGGAAGAGCTAAAGGACAATGAAAGGTTTTCTGAAGTCAGGCTGTTGAACGACATCGATTTCAAGGCATCAAGAATTGGCATCCTGCCACCTCCTCTGGCTGCCGGAATAGTTGACAGCGTCTGTAAGGTAACAAATACTGATGCCCTTTTCGCACTTGAAAGATTTGACACTGATACACGGGTCAACTACTCGACAAGGGCATCCAAAGTCGACACTCCCCTGGGAGAGATTCCGGTCCCGGAACATGATGCTGCAATGGAAACAATTATTAAAACAGGATGGAGGATTTATGATCCGGTTGAAAAAACTATCCTCGATGAATTCAATTTTGCCGAATCGCTTGTATTTCACGGCAGAGGTATTAATCCGGTTGTTGCCGTGGCTGCACTGACAGGGAGAAAAGAAGCAGTCAGAGAAGTAAGCCGTAATGCCGGTCAATCATACGCAATGAGGATTTTGCCCTACAGGCTGAGAGTAACACGGGATTACTTTGTAAAGGGCACCAATAATTTCAGGATTGCCAAAAGGAAAGCTCAGACAGGGAAATGGGATGAGGCAGGGGATTTGTGGGAGAAGGAGACAGGAAATCCCAGAATGAAGATTGCAGGACGGGCCTGTTACAATATGGCTATTATCAATGAAATTAATGGTTATCTTGACGATGCTCTGGGATGGGCTCAGAAATCATGGGAGGATTACAAAACAAGACTTGCCCTGAGGTATGTAAGGATACTCGAAGACAGAAAATATAAAAGCGAGCTGCTTGAGATCCAGGAAGGATCCGAGTAAGGGCATAGGGCACAGGGCACAGGGCATGGGCATGGGGCAAGGAGCATAGAGCATGGAGCACGGGGCATGGAGCATGGGGCACAGAGCAGACTCAGTGGGAGGGCAAAAACCAATTAATTTTAAACTATAAAGCATGTTAAAAAACTTATTACTTAGCATTTTGCTGCTATCAGCTGTGGCATTGTATGGACAGGACTTATAAACCATCATGGGAATCGCTCGACAAACGCCCTGTTCCGCAGTGGTTTGAGGATTCGAAATTCGGTATTTTTATTCACTGGGGAGTCTATTCGGTCCCGTCGTGGGGCCCGACAGGCGACAGTATCGGTGTCTATGACAAATATTCGGAGTGGTACTGGAACAAACTGCTTGATAAACGAGAATAAAGTGAACAAGAATTTCAGCCAGTTCCATCTGAAGACCTATGGACCGAATTTCAGGTACCAGGATTTTGCGCCTATGTTTAAAGCTGAGCTGTTCAATCCTGATGAATGGGCCGGGTTATTTAAAAAAGCAGGCGCCAGGTATGTTGTTCTGACATCAAAACACCATGAGGGATTTACGTTGTGGCCGAGCGCCCAGAGCTGGAACTGGAACAGCGTGGATGTCGGGCCTCACCGTGACCTTTGCGGTGATCTTACAACTTCTGTCAAAAAGGAAGGGCTTCACATGGGATTTTATTATTCGTTGTATGAATGGTATAATCCTGTTTATCAGACCGATCTGCAGAGTTATGTCGATAATCATATGATCCCGCAGATGAAAGATCTCATCACCCGTTATACACCTGATGTTTTATGGACTGACGGAGAATGGGACAGGCCGAGCAGGGACTGGAAAAGTGAAGAATTTCTTGCGTGGCTCTACAATGATTCACCGGTAAAGCAAACGGTTGTAGTAAACGACAGATGGGGCAGTGAGACCAGAAGCAGGCATGGAGGGTTTTTTACTACCGAATATGGACTGGTAGGCGAGAAAGAGGGTATTGAAGAAGAAAATGTACGTCCATGGGAGGAGTGCCGCGGGATAGGGACATCCTTTGGTTATAACAGGACGGAAAACCTCAGCAATTATTCCAGTTGCGAAGATCTGGTAAAGCTGCTTGTATCAACTGTTTCGGCAGGAGGTAATCTTTTGCTCGATATTGGGCCGGCCTGCAGACGGTACCATCCCTGTTATAATGCAGCAGCGTCTGCTTGAAATCGGTAAGTGGCTTGATGTTAACGGTGAAGCAATATATGGGACCAGGGCATTCATAAGAAATAAAAAGGATGAGCAGATAAATACTGAAACAAACAAAACAATATTTTTCACAAAAAAGGACAAGGACCTTTTTGTAATATGCCTGACGTGGCCTCAAAAGAATATAGTGCTGAAAGGAATCAAGTCCTGCCGGTGTAAAGGCTAGTCTTCTCGGCTCTCCAGCTGTCAGTAATGACAAGGAGGTCCGGCGGAGGAATTGAAATAGTTCCTCCCCGTCTTACACCGGATGATTACCAGCCGGCATATGTTTTCAGGTTGGAATATGTTAAAGTAACTTAAATATTAAATAAACGATTTAATTCATGAATAAGAAAAATAACCAATCCAATAAATCTATAACTTAGCGATCCAGAAATCCATAACCTGAAAACATTTACACTTAAAAAAACCCTACAATGAAAACTACTCTTTTATTTCTTTCAATGATGATAGGAACCCTCTTGGTTTCATCCTGCACAAATCCGTCCAAAGAGGCAGCAGGAACTCCCGTGCAGAAAACCGATATCTCCGAGTTTCTGGGCCAGTGGACCATCGACATTGAAGGCGGCTCAGTCGGATGGCTTGAAGTACGGCAGGAAAACGATTATCTCGATGCTGATGTGCTGTGGGGTGGTGGCAGTGTACTTCCTGTTTCAACTGTTTTCCTTGCAAATGATCATGTTCTGACGGTTCAACGTTCCAATAATGTTGTACGGAGCAGGGATGAAAATAGCAATCCTCTTAAAACCCAGGTAGTTACTGATTGGATGGAGATCCGGAAAGATGGTGATAAGATTAACGGTATCCTCCTGTCACCGCGAAGAAACGGGTTATCTGTCGACACTACCATGTTCGTTGGGACAAAGCTTCCTCCGGTTCCTCCGGCTCCTGATCTGACAAAACTGAAATTCGCAGATCCGGTTAACCTGTTTAATGGTAAAGACCTGACAGGATGGAAACTCATCAATGAAAAACAAACCAACGGATTTAAAGTGGTGGACGGCGCACTTGTTAATGATCCTGTTCAGACGGAAGGAGCAGCTCATATAAGCTATGGTAACCTCAGAACGGAACAGGAATTTGAGGATTTTAACCTTAAGCTCGAAGTAAACGTACCTCCGGGGAATAACAGCGGAGTTTACCTTCGGGGGATGTATGAGATCCAGGTGGTGGATTCTTATAAGAAAGAACTTGATCCTCATAACATGGGTGCGGTTTACAGCCGTATCAAACCTGTTGTTGCTGCTGAGAAACCGGCCGGAGAATGGCAATCTCTTGATATCACTCTTTGCGACAGACATGCAACCGTGATTCTCAATGGTGTAAAAATAATTGATAATCAACCAATTTACGGTCCCACGGGAGGTGCCATCAAATCGGATGTATTTGCAGCAGGCCCGATTTATCTACAGGGTGATCACGGGAAGGTATCTTACAGGAATATGGTTCTCACCCCGATTGTCAAATAACAAACAGATCTGATTTAGCTCTTTTATATTCTTTTTCCCGGAAATGGAACAGTTGAATCAAATGAAGGTGCAGATTTCCGGGTAAGAGACTATATTAAATTTATTACATGATCCGAACCAAATTCATTATAATTCTTTGTCTTTTTCTGTTTTGTGTCCCGGATATCCTTGCTTCTGAACCGTCAGGTCCGGAATCTTCATATCTGTCTATACAGACGATCAGGATACCATTGATAAACAGATGCTCTATAACGGAAGAGCCTGGAGAAACCTATATTCAAAAGTTATCGGCGACCAGTTCCTTTTTACCAAAGAATTTATGACCGGCACTGTGACTATTGATGGAAAGGTATTCCGTAATCTGCCAATTAAATATGATATTTTTAATGATCAAATTCTGACGATTACTGACCGTGGGATAATAATTCAGCTTAACAAGGAAATGGTCAGTAAGTTCAGCCTGGGATATAATAATACGGTTTATAAGTTCGCACGCATGGACCCTGATTCTGTAAATGCACTTTCAGGATACGTAGATATTTTATATGACGGGAATGTTTCGCTTTATGTAAAACACAGAAAAGAGATTCTTTTTCTTGCGGTTGACCATAAATCTGATCTGTTCGAGGAAACGCATCGTGTCTATCTTGAAAAGGATGGTAAAATATTCCTTATCAGCAGTAAAAGCGACCTGTTAAATACACTGATTGATAATAAGAAACAAGTCAGGAGTTTTATAAGATCAAAGAAGTTAATGGTAACGAAAAGAAACCCCTGGAGCTTTAGTTCCTGTAATTGAATACTACAATAGTCTTGCACACTAGAATAGCAAAAATGAAATCAAGATTTCTTATCCTGTTTTTAATATTGTCTTCCTTCCATGACCTTATGGCACAGGATAACTTACCAATTACATGGGATTATAAAGATCAGACCTTCAATGATTTCGTTCTAAAAACCGAAAGCCTGTACAAACTGAGATTTTTTTATAAGGAAGATTGGGTGAAAGAGCTCAAACCGGGTAATTGGCCCGGATTAACATCGCTGACACAATTACTTGATAACCTGTTTAAGGACAGGTCGCTTTATTACTATTTCGATGGATATGGGAATGTGGTCATCACGAAAGATTTTGCCGTTAAGGTATCTGATGTGCCTGTAAAAGACGGATCAGAATTTTATTGCCCCTACAGATTTCTATGATTCAGAGGACAAGCAGAAATTATCTGAAAACGTTTACATTGATATAGGGAACCCGGCTGATAAATACAGGCCGGGAATTGTAACCATATCGGGTTATTTAACAAACAGGGACACAAAGGAACCACTTGCAGGAGTTACAATTTTTGTGCAGAAGCTTTCAACCGGCACCATATCAAACGGTTATGGTTTTTATAGCATCAACCTTCCGCGAGGTGTTCACCTTCTGCAATTTTCGTTCCTGGGAATGAGGGAAAAGATGATCAACGTTAACCTCTATGGTACAGGAGAGCTCAATGTTGATATGAACACAATGCTTATTCCGATAAAGGAGACTACAATCTCGGCACAGAAAAATGTAATCTTCCAGCGGTTTGAGGTCGGAGTCGAAAAGGTAAATATAACCTCATTCAAGCTAATGCCAACTTCGATGGGTGAATCAGACATTATCAAGAGTGTTCTGCTGATCCCCGGTGTCCAGTCGGTAGGAGAGGGTTCAGCAGGATTTAATGTGAGAGGGGGATCAGCAGATCAGAATCTGATACTTCTGTACGGTGCACCAGTTTACAATTCATCTCATTTCTTCGGATTCTTTTCAGCTGTGAACCCAGATATTATAAGGGACGCAACGCTATATAAAGGAGGCATTCCCGGACGATTTGGCGGCAGGATCTCCTCCGTTCTTGATTTAACATCAAAGGAGGGAAACAGAAAGGAATTTGCTGGCAATGCAGGAATAAGCCCCATTACCACCCATCTGATGATTGAAGGACCAATTAAGAAGGATACCCTTATGTATATCCTGACCGGAAGAACAACATACTCAAACTGGGTGTTCAAGCTTATTGACAATCCTGCCCTTAAAAACAGCAGGGCTTCATTTTATGATGTTAACGGAAGGCTCACCTATGATATTAACAGGAACAATAAAATCGATCTGTCATCCTACATCAGCCATGATGCTTTCCGGTTCAATTCCGATACTGTTTACAGCTATGACAATAGCATCGTGTCATTCAGTTGGCGGCATTTCTTTAATAGCAGATTTTTTTCAGTATTGTCGGTGAACAATAGTGGATATAAATATGATATTTCAAGTGAAAGCACTGTAACAGAGGGATTTATTCTGTCGCATAGAATTAACAGCACCGGTCTTAAAGCCGACTTCAACTGGTACAGGGGAAGGAATGAAATCAACTATGGAGCGGATCTGACGAGATATGAAGTTTCTCCGGGTAATTATCTTCCATCAAGTGATTCATCACTGGTGTTGCCGAAGTTAATTCAAAAGGAGAGGGCTTTTGAAGCTGCAGTCTATGTTGAAGACAAGTTTGTTGTAACTGACTACATGTCTGTTAATGCCGGGATCAGACTATCATCCTTCCATGCTCTGGGTCCAAAGTCCCAACTGGTATATAATCCCGAGTTTTCCAGGAGTCTGTCTACTGTTACCGATACCATCACCCATGATTCACATGGCATATATAAAAGCTACGCCGGTCCCGAATTCAGGGTATCTCTTAATTTCAGGACCTCACTTAACAGTTCATTTAAGGTGAACTACAACAGGACAAGGCAATACCTGCATCTCCTGACAAACACCACATCAATTTCACCTTCTGATACCTGGAAATTAAGTGACTACTATATAAAACCTCAGACCGGCGACCAGTTTGCAATAGGGTTCTACCAGATGTTATCCAGGAACACCTTTCAGGTTTCCGCAGAACTTTACTATAAGCAAATCAAAAATATGGCGGATTTCAAGGGCGGAACCAGGCTTATAATGAATGAGCATGTTGAGAAGGATATTATTTCCGTTATGGGAAAGGCATATGGACTTGAGCTTCTGCTGAAAAAGGAAGCCGGCAGGATTCAATGGAGTGCGGGATATACATACTCAAGAACATTCCTTAAAAGCACCGGGAAATTCAGTGACGAAATCATTAACCGAGGTACCTGGTTCCCGGCCAATTTTGACAAGCCAAATGATCTTACCTTCACTTTTAACTTCCTGTTTTCGCGCCGTTTCAGTATGTCATCCAGTTATATCTGGAGCACAGGAAGGCCCATAACCTATCCTGTATCATCCTACTACCTGGGTGATGTATTGGTGGTACAATATTCAGACAGGAACAAGTACAGGATCCCGGATTACATGAGGCTCGACCTTTCATTTAAACTGAGCGGAAATCTCAAATCGAACAAAATTGCCAATCCCAACTGGGTCTTTTCAATCTACAACCTGTTGGGCAGACAGAATGTTTACTCGATTTATTTCAAGAATGAGAATAAAACAGTTAAAGGATACAAGTTGTCCGTATTTGGAAAAGCCATTCCTTCACTGACCTTTAACTTTGATTTTTAACGATATGAACATAAAGATATTCAAAATTATTTTTTTCCTGCTTTTACCTTTAGCAGGATGCATAACCAAGTTCATCCCTGAGACGGATGAAACCCAGGAGTTGATCGTGGTTGAGGGATTAGTTACTGATCAGGAGGGTGTAAATACTATAAAGCTCTCAAAATCACAACCTCTCGGAAAGAGGGCTGTTGCCCTGCCTTTAAAAGGATGCACCGTTTTTATCAATGACGATAAAGGAAATAATAACCAGCTTCATGAAACGGTTTCAGGAACATACACAACGGTTGAAGGTCAGTTTAAGGGTCAGGTGGGAAGAAAATATACTTTGATAATCCATACAAATAACGCCACTAAAAATCATTTCACATACCAGTCGTTTCCAATGGAAATGAAAGCTGTTCCACCAATCGACAGCGTCTTTTATGAACGGATATTATTATCAGAGCCCAAATCACTTGTCTCAAAACAGGAAGCCTGCCAGATCTATTTAAATACTCATGATCCTCAGGGCAGATGTAAGTTTTTCAGATGGGACTATTCGGAAACATGGGAAATCCGTCTGCCCTTTTCCATACCGGTCAATAAGCGGTGCTGGGTCTCGAATAACTCAAGTGTGATAAATATTAAAAATACTTCAGTGCTGGCCGAAAGCAGAATTAACAGGTATCCCTTAAAATTTATAACAGGTGAAACTGACAGACTCCGCGAGAAATACAGTATTATGATTAACCAGTATTCACTTAATGAAGATGAATATATCTACTGGGAAAAGCTTCAGCTTATTTCTGAAGATATCGGTAGCCTCTATGATATTACGCCTGCATCAATACCCGGGAATGTTTTTTGTCTGGAAGATCCCGGCGAAAAAGTCCTTGGCTATTTCAGCGTTTCAGCCAGATCTTCAAAAAGAATTTTTGTTAATGAAAATTTTTATGGAATAGTTAATCCTTATTCACAGTGCATATCAGATACTTTAAATACCCGAAACCCTGCCCAGATTCCGGGTCTTAATATAAGTGTATGGATCCTGGAACAATCGTCGCCCCCTGAACCTCCCTTTTCGGTTGTTACTATTCAAAGGAGCTGCGCCGATTGTACTACAAGAGGCACTACTGTTAAACCCGACTTCTGGGATGAAGCTAAAAAATAAAACTGTTGGACCCGCAATTTATGACAAAGCAATTAAGACAGGTTTCTGTCATCCTTTTTTTCTCTTTTGTATCCTTTAATATTTCCGCTCAGGGAACAGCCGGGTTTTTGGAGCGACTCACTGAAAAGTTTCAGAGTTACTGCAAAACTTTTCCATGGGAAGAAATATATGTTCATACCGACAGGGAAGATTATATTGCAGGGGAGTATCTGTGGTTCAATATTTACCTTATTGACAGGCAGAGCAATAAACCCTCTTCCTCAAGCAGTATTGCCTATTTTGAAATTCTGAATTCAGCAAACCGTCCTGTAATTCAAAAACGCATTAAACTGGAAAATGGGAGCGGACCAGGGGAAGTTTTGTTATCCGATACATTAAGCTCAGGAAATTATACGATCAGAGCATATACAAACCAGATGAAGAATTTTCTTCCTTCAAATTGTTTCATGAAGAAGATAATCATATACAACGCTCTGAGCCATAATAGTTTCAAAGGAATTTCAAACAAGACAGCAATCCCACCTTATACACAGGAAAACTCACAAGTTTCTGCAACACCGGGATTCAAATTCAGGGTCAACACCCCCGGAAAAGGAATCTTTGAAATAGTAATTGAGACTGACAGGAGCTTCAGATCACTTCAATGGAAGCATGTGCTACCTGTTCATTCAGACCCATGGCGTCATTAATTTTAAAGACGCATTAAACCTTTCCGGAGACGTTACTGAGAAAATACTGCCCGGTAATATCTTAATTCCGGGAATAAATCAGATCCTGATATTTAACGAAGCAGGTAAAATAATTGCTGAGAAGTATATCTATACACCCTCCGGGAAGGCAGCCAACGTAACAGTCAGTGCCACTGAAAGTTTTGAAAGAAGGGAAAAGGTCTCACTTGAAATCAGACTGGATGAGGAATTGATCTCATCGAAGGGTTCGCAGCTTCTTAGTATTTCAGTTGCCGGGTCGGCCGGGCACGTGACTCAGGATTTAGATGATTATATGATTTTCGGATCGGAATTCGGTGATCTTCCTGACGAATTCAGAAAATCCGGACCTGGTGAAATTCCGCCTGAAAAGATGGAGAAGTTGCTGGCATCACTGAAAAGCAAATGGATTGACTTCAATACAATTCTCTCAGATTCTTATCCAGGGCTGAAATACCCCGGAGAAACTGTTTATCATTACCTGAACGGCCGTCTGATCTCGAATGATCCCGGGAACAGCCCGGAGGATAAATTTCTTTTTCTTTCAATACCAGGGAAGCATGCAACCTTTCAGTATGCAAAAACCGATAAAGAGGGAAAATTCAGTTTCAGATTACCTGTAAATGAACAGCTTACCAACCTTATAATCCAGCCTGAATTTGTCGGAAAAGACATAAGCGTCAGAATGGAGTCACCATATTCTGAAATATATCCTGAATTTTTGTCAGTTGCCGATACCTTGCCGGCCGGATATCAGATGCTCATTTCGCGGCTTGGTGCAAACTACCAGGTGGAAAAAATTTATGGGATCGGACAGGAAGCAGTTAAAACGGAAAAGAGTCTCTTTTCCAGTGGGACCAGAAGATTTTACGGGAAGCCGGACATAGAGCTGATAATGGATGACTACATCAGACTGCCAGTGATGCAGGAAGTCTTTTTTGAGCTGATGCCGGGAGTTTTCCTTAGAAAAAGGAAATCAATATTTGAAATATCTGTGGCAGACCCGGTCGATAAAAGAATTTTTGAAAAACCTCCTGTATTGTTTGTGGATGGTGTGGTTATTAAAGATCCTGCTATTATTGCCAACATTGATCCGGAAACCGTTGACAGGATCGATGCAATAAAAGAGCGATACCTTGTTGGGGACTATCTTTTCTACGGACTTGTCAATGTTATTACAAGAGCTGGTGATTTCAGCGGTTTCGAACTGCCCGATTATGCAGTAAGGCTGCCTTACCGGGTAACTGATCCTGTAAAGAAATTTTCAACACCTGATTATTCTGATCCGGCAAAAAAACAAAACCGCCTTCCTGATTTCAGGAATACCCTTTACTGGAATCCGGCGGTTGTTGTCAGCAGGCAGGGAAACGCCACAGTTGAGTTCTGGTCGTCTGATCTGGTTACAGATTATGTTATAAATATCCAGGGAATTACACCTGATGGCAAAGCACTCGCCTTAAAGAGATCAGTTACCATAAAAGATATCAGATAATCATATCGGAGGCACGATTTTTGCTGATTCCGGGTTATACTTCTGAGGACCTAACCTTTATCGTTTTGCGACAGGATAAAAAGATCATTATATTATTTTTATGCTTATTTCCCGTTATCAGTATTTCAGGTCACGGAACAGATACTCTGAGCTTCGGGGTACCCCAGGAGTTATTGATTTATCGTGACAGCCAGACCCTGTATAACGGAAAGCTCTGGTATAGAAAACACTCCAATGTCCATGGAAATGAATTTTTTACATCTGCTCTCTGGAACAGGGGAGATGTAATTATAAATGACCGGATTTACCGGAACAATGACCTGAGGTATGACATCCTTAATGATGATCTTCTCATCAGAAGATCCGACGGCGTAGTTATCATCCTGAACAGGGAAAAGATCTTCGGATTCTCGATTTCAATTGGTGAAGAGGAGTATCGGTTCGGAAATTTCAGTGGTAAAGATATTACTGGATTTAACGGTTATGCAAATATATTGTACGACGGAAGAACTGCACTGCTTCTTAAACCGGTAAAAGAAATTTTACCGCTGGGTTATCAGAAGATTTACGATTTATTCGTACAGACTGATTATCTGTACATTAAGAAGAACGGAACTATCACGAGGATAAGAAGCCGGAAGGGACTCCTAGATCTTCTTGGGGACAGAGGGAAAGAGATCAGGAATTTTATCAGGATAAACAGGCTGGATGTTTTTCCAAAGCAACCCTGGACCCTGATCCCGGTACTCAGGTATTACGATAGTCTGTCTGACTAATTATTCCGGCTATGAGAGTGAGGATTCTGATTTTTGTTACACTTTTTTTAGCTTCAGATTGGTTATCAGGTCAGGAAAATAATTATCCTGTTACCTGGAATTACAGGGACCAGACTTTCAGTGAATTTGTAGAAAAAGTTGAAAGTATCTACAGTCTGCGGTTTTTTTTCAGGCATGAATGGACAGATGGCATCATCCTGTCTGATTATGGTGAATCTCCTTCCCTTTCAAAAGTACTCAACGGTTCTTTGCATAATCTGGATCTATTCTATTTCATAAACAAAAGTGGTGACATTATCCTGTCAAAAGGGTACATGATAAAGAGAATTGATTCAGCGACTCCGAATATTAAATATCTTCCACCGGTAACAACAGAAGGTATTACCGGGAAGCAGGCTTCCTCTGAAAATATGTTTCTTGACATCGGCAATGCCTTGGAGAAAAATAAATCCGGAAATGTTTACATATCGGGTTATGTTACAACTGAAGATACCGGAGAGCCAATCGCAGGAGTCACCGTTTTTAATCAAAAACTATCCATTGGAGCCGTAACGAATTCTCATGGTTTCTATTCGATGTCCATGCCCCGCGGGAGTTATTCCATCCAGTATTCTTTCATTGGAATGAAAGAAAAAAAATTCTATATCAATCTTTATGGCAACGGGGAGATTGATGTTCAGATGACTGATGTGCTGATACCGTTGAAGGAGGCTATCGTATCGGCTCAGAAGAACAGGACACTTCAAAGGTTTGAGGCTGGCCTTGAAAATATAAGTATACTTAACCTGCGGCTTTTGCCGGCTTCTTTCGGAGAGTCAGACATAATAAAAAGCGTTCTGTTTGTGCCGGGAGTCAAAGTGGTCGGAGAGGGATCATCAGGTTTCAATGTAAGGGGAGGTTCAACTGATCAGAACCTGATCCTGCTTTATGGGGCTCCTCTGTATAACCCCAACCATTTTTTTGGCTTTTTTTCAGCCGTAAATTCAGATATTATAAAAGATGTATCCCTCTTCAAGGGCGGTATTCCGTCACGATACGGGGGCCGGATCTCATCGGTCATGGACATTACTGCCAAAGAGGGTAACAGGAAGGAATTCCATGGAAATGCCGGAATTAGTCCTGTAACAGCCCATTTAATGCTGGAAGCTCCATTAGTTAAAGACAAATGCTCTTTTATCCTTACAGGACGCACTACCTACTCAAACTGGATATTTCAGAGGATTGACAATCCGATCCTTCAAAACAGCATGGCTTCATTTTATGATCTTAACGGGAAGATCTCCCTTGATGTCAGCAAAAAAAACAAAATTGAGCTTGCTTCTTATCTTAGCGACGATGCTTTCAGATTAAATTCAGACACACTTTATAAATACCGGAACAGGATATCTTCGGTTAAATGGCGGCATTTCTTCAATAACAGGTTCTTTGCTGACCTCTCATTTAATGAAAGCAGGTATGAGTACAGCATTACAAGTGAAAGGGTTGCGGAGGAAGGATTCAGTTTGGAACATTCCATTGGCAGCTCGGGAATAAAAGCGGATTTCAACTGGTATCCGGAGGGGAGGAGCGAACTGAATTTTGGAGCTGACCTGACTAAGTATTCATTGGAACCGGGTAACTATCTTCCCTCAAATGATTCTTCGCTGGTCATACCGAGGACCATTATGAGGGAGAAAGGAATTGAAGCAGCTGCTTATCTTGAGGAGAGATATATCTTAACAAGCAACCTTTCTTTAAGTGCAGGATTCAGGTTCTCCTCCTTCTTTGTGCCGGGACCAGCTGATATAATGTTATATGACCCCGATATACCCAAAAGTCAGTCTACAATACTAGATACCCTTTCGGTACCCTCAAACAGTATCGTTAAAGCCTATGGGGGACCTGAATTTCGTCTGTCGCTTAATTTCAGGTTTTCAGACAATAGTTCACTCAAGGTAAATTACAACAAAACGCGTCAGTATCTTCACCTTCTGACAAACACTACTGCTATTTCCCCAACCGATACCTGGAAAATAAGCGATTATCATCTGAAACCACAAACCGGGAACCAGATTGCAGTCGGGTTTTACAGGATGCTCTACAAAAACAATATTGAAACTTCAGTGGAGGTTTATTTCAAAACCATTAAGAATATGATTGATTTTAAAGGAGGTGCAAGACTGATAATGAATGAGAACATGGAAGCTGAGGTTATAAATGTCACGGGAAGAGCTTACGGAATAGAACTGATGATCAGAAGCACGGAAGGCAGGCTAAGGTGGAGTGCAGGCTATACTTATTCAAGGATTTTCATTAAAAGCGTCACTGCTTTTAAAGAAGAGCTGATAAATTCCGGGAAATGGTTCCCTGCAAATTACGATAAACCGCATGATCTTGTCGCTACATTCAATTATCTTTTCTCGCGACGTTTCAGTTTTTCTGCAGGTTATACATATAATACGGGAAGACCAATTACTTACCCGATTGGCGTTTACGAATCAGGAAATGTTACTGTGCCGTTTTATTCGGAACGGAACAAATACAGGGTACCTGATTATTCGCGTCTCGATCTTTCATTCCGTATCAGTGGTAATCTGAAACAGAAAAAATTAGGACGCCCAAACTGGACATTTTCAGTTTATAATGTCCTTGGTCGCCGGAATGTATATTCGGTTTATTTTAAAGAGGACAGGAAAAGGTTAAAAGGATATCAGCTATCGGTATTTGCGAGGGCTATTCCTTCAGTTACTTACAGTATTGATTTTTAATTTTGATGAAAGATACCGGAATTATTTTTGCATTGATACTTATCATACTGGCAAACAGTTGCATAAATGAGTTTGAGCCGGAAATTGCAGAATCCACACGTGTCCTGGTTGTTGAAGGATTGCTGACTGACCAGCCGGTGGCAAACAGGGTTAAATTATCGTCTTCCATGATACCGGGGGAAATGTTGGTGCCGGTTCCGGTTTCCGGGGCACATGTAAGGATCCAGGATGATCAGGGAAACACCCATATCCTTACTGAAAAGGAACCTGGCTGTTACTATACCGATCCCTCTCTTTTTAAGGGTATCCCCGGAAGAAAATATGCTCTTTTCCTCGACACTTTCATGGGAGATTGTGCTTCCCCCTATTGTGAACTTGTGCCTGGCCCTCCAATTGACAGTGTTTATTATGAGAAAGTACTCATTAAAACCAGCGAACTGGGCTTGCCTGTAGAAGGTTGCCAGATCTACGTGGATACACATGATCAGGCTGACAGCTCAAGGTTTTTCAGGTGGGATTACATTGAGACCTGGATATTTAAGCTCCCTTATGACGTGACAAATAATATCTGCTGGAGAACGGTTGGTTCTGAAAGGATATACCTGGCAAATACAACATATCTCGCTGAGCCCAGAATAAGCCGGTTTCCCCTTATCAGGATTCCCACCGAAACCGATGACAGGCTACAGGAAAAATACAGTGTACTTGTGAACCAGTATTCACTTAATGAGGATGAGTTCAGGTACTGGGAAAAAATAGAGAAGATAGCCCAGCAGTCAGGCGGCCTGTATGATGTTACCCCGATGACAATAGAAGGAAATATGAGAAGACTTGAAGATCCATCGGAAAAGGTTCTGGGATATTTCAGGGTTTCTGCAGTATCCTCCCAACGTATCTTCATAGATGATGTTTTTAAGGGATTTAAAGATCCTTACAAATCATGCCCATATGAAACTTTGCCGATCTATCGTGCAGTCCTCGGTCTCGGGGAGTCATTCTGGGTAATAATAATAGATAATGATCTGCAGATCAAAGTTATTACTGATCAGTTACGGTGCGCTGACTGCACAACCCGTGGAACAACTGTGAAGCCTGATTTCTGGCCTGATGGAAATTAAAAAAACTGAGGCAGGTTAAATATGATAGTTGCAAAAGCCATATTACAAATCATGCTCATTTCCCTGATCACACCGGAAATCTCTCTTCAGCAAAACGGCAGATTTTCGGACAATCCTGAGGCACGGAGTTCCGGTAAGGAGTATTCCGGAAATGACGAAATTATTTTTATTCATACCGACAGGGATGAATACGTTGCAGGGGAGTACCTGTGGTTTGCCGCCTATCTGACCGATAAACAAAAAAAGAGCTCCAAGGTATCAGGTAATACGGCTTATATTGAACTATTGAGCTACAATAATATCCCGATTATCCAGAAATATATCAATATTGCCAACGGGTGCGGGCACGGAGCTTTCGTTATTCCCGATACTCTCAGGTCAGGATCCTATATTATCAGGGCATATACAAATCTGATGAAGAACTTTTCACCTGAGCAATGTTTCATGAAAAGCATAAATATCTACAACACCTTCGGAAACGGGAAATTCACATCGGTTTCTATTAACGGCACAGCACCCCCGCCCGGATGCCTGCTTGGCAGAATATCTGATGCTAAGGGAGTGAATTCACCGGCAATTAACCGGCGTGGAATAATATCACTGTTGAAGCTCCGGATATCATCAAACGACGTGAAAAGATCACTCTCGATATAACGATTGACACGGCTCTTGTTTCCTCTGCACAGAAAACACATTTAAGTATTTCCGTATCTTCCCGGGCAGGATCAGAGGGTTCCATGGATCTCAGCGATTATTTGACAAATTCCGGACCTGATACTTCAGGATGGATGGAGACAAATAAAGTCGGGGATTACAGGTATAAATCCGAAGAAGATGGCCGTTTTCTGTATGGAAGGATAATCTCCCAAAATCTGAAGGATAACCCTGACAATAAGACAGTTCTGCTTTCTGTTCCCGGGAAGGGGGCTTTTTTTCAATACGCTGTCACAGATAGTGAAGGTAATTTCAGTTTTAAAATTAATGATGACTGGCTGCAGAAGGATCTGATCTTCCAGGTTGCTGACAATCCTGAAAATGACCTTATCAGGATCACCTCCTCTTACTGGGATAAATATCCGGACTTTCAGAAGATAAGCGATACTATTTATTCAGAAATTCCACCCTATATCGAAGAATGGTCAGTCAATTACCAGGTGGCAAGGGTCTATGAAACGAGACCGGCAGGAGGATCTGATGAAGGTGAAATGGTGCAGCACAAATTGTCCAGGTTCTACGGAGTTCCTGATTTTGAACTGATAATGGCCGATTATATTTTACTGCCTGCAATGCAGGAGGTGTTCTTTGAGATTATCCCCGGAGTCTCGATGAGGACCGGCAGGGCACACTATGGCATAACCGTTTTCAATCCACGGGACAACAAACCTTATGATACCGATGCAACACTGATGGTAGATGGGATAATTATCAGCGATCCTTCAATTATAGTTGAAATGAACCCGGAAATCGTTGAGCGGATTGACATTGTCAGTACCGAATACATGGTGGGAGGTTACCATTTTTATGGTATTGTAAATGTTGTCACCAAAGAAGGTAATTTCAATTCATTTCCCCTGCCTCAGAATGCCATAATGATCCCATACAGGAAGGAACCCGGGATGACATTCATCTCTCCTGATCACTCATCTCCGGAAGCGGAAGAAGGCAGGATCCCCGACTACCGGAATACTCTTTACTGGAACCCTGCTGTTGAAACAGATAAGCGGGGAAAAGCCAGAGTAGAGTTCTGGGCGTCTGATTTTATCTCGGATTACGAAATTAAGATCCAGGGAATTACAGATGACGGCAAACCGGTCTCTTTTAAAAAGCTCATCAGTATTCATTAGCTGGCTCATCTGCATCCTATATGCAAAAACCTGGAGACCGGTTTATCTTCATTTAGGAAGCGAAGGCCTTTCGGTCAGTTGAAAGGTAAATCTGCTTCCTTTTACAATATCGTCATGTGTTAAGGTCCAGGGTGGGTAAACACCTCCATTCCTTGTAATAACTCTGATATATTTATTGCCGGGTTTATTGCTGACCGAACTTATCTGAAAATACCTGCCTCCGGGAAGAAGTATTTTGACCTCATCGAATGAGGGTGTAGTTATAACATATTGATTTGATGCAGGACAAACCGGATAGAATCCCATCATGGAAAAAACCAGCCAGGCTGACATCTGTCCGGCGTCCTCGTTCCCGCTAAGTCCTCCCGGCCCCGTTCCGTATTCTTCTTCAATAATTCCTTTCACAAGTTCCTGGGTCCTGTAAGGTTTTCCGGAGAGGGTGAAAAGGTAAGGTGCCTGATGTCCCGGCTCATTGCCATGCCAGTAATGACCCTCTTTGAAGAAAGTATCAAGTCTGTCATTAAATGCTTTTTCTCCGCCCATTGATTTTATGAGACCCGGAATATCATGAGGAACATACCAGGTGTATTGATAAGGGGTACCTTCACAGATATACTTTGCTTTCTTAAGCGGATCAAAAGGTTCAACCCATTTACCATCAGAATATCTGCCCCTGACATAGCCGGACTGAATATCGAATACATTTCTCCAGTTTTCAGATCTTTTTATCAGGATTTTATAATCATCCTCTTTACCAAGCTTTCTGGCAAACTGCGCCAATGCATAATCGTCAAAAGCATATTCAAGGGTTCTGGAAACCTGCTCATTTTTGTGAAATGCATCCCATACGCTGTCTTCCATTGGAATATATCCGTATTCGAGATAGCTTCTCAGGGCTCTCCGTCCTTTACCATCAATGTATTCTTCGGACCCGGGATTTTCGAACGCATTTTTTCTCATGAATAAATAAGCTTTTTCCGCATCAAAATCAGTAATGCCTTTAAGATAAGCATCGCTTATCATAGTGCTTACATGGTCACCTATCATTGCTGCCGTATAATTTGACCAGGCAGGAAATATGGGCATCCATCCTCCCTGTTCAGCCTTAAGTATAAGTGACCGTATCATGTCGCGGGTCTTAAGCGGCTCAAGTATAGTCATGAGCGGATGAAGGGCGCGATAGGTGTCCCACATGGAAAAGTCGTCATAGTAATCAAATCCTTCAGCCTTATGTATCAAACTATCCCCGGCAAATCCCGGATACGAGCCATCGGTATCGCTTACTATCCTTGGCAGCTGGTAGCAATGATACAGAGCAGTGTAAAGTTTGACCTTGTCGTCCTCAGTGCCTTCACCGACAACAACCTTCCCAAGTGTCTGCTTCCATACATCCTCTGTTGCTTTTTTCAAGGTATTAAAATCCCATCCTGGCATCTCTGTATCGAGATTAATTCGTGCGGCCTCAATACTTGTAAAGGAAGATCCTATTTTAACACTGACATTTTTTTCGTTTCCAACCGAGACTACGAGTTGCTGGCTGCTTTTCAGGAATTCGGTGACCCTGAATGATTTATCAATACGGATAACAAAGTATCCGCTGATACCGGCAGATTTTCCCCATCCCTGATAGATCCGGTGAACAGGATTAAATCCGATGATCTCTTTCCTCTCTTCATCAATCCATAACCTGCCCTCCTTTTCGTCGCTGTTCATTCTTATTAAAATAAATCCGGGAGTATTCTCCTGAAAAGTAAAACGCATCATTCCTGTTCTGACGGATCCTGTAATTTCAGCCGTCACCCTGTACGTGTCAAGGTCGAGTTTGTACCAGGCAGGTGTTGCAGTTTCGTTTTTATGGTTGAATTTTGAAACTGGCAGATGTGCAAGGGTATCTGGTTTGGAAGCGGTAAATGGCATTATTGTGGCACTCCCATAATCCTGGGTACAACTACCGCTCATCCAGTGAGTTCCGCGAAAACCGGTTATATACCTGTCGTTATAATAATAAGGTGAAACGCATTTGATCTCCGTGGTTCTGGTTTCAGGGGTCCATTGGGTCATTCCAAACGGTCGTCCGACAGCCGGGAAAGTTTGTCCTTTGTCTTCCGTACCTGTGCCGTGTTTTTTAGCGCTTTCGGTACTAGCAGGTGCTGTACCAATCAGGGGATCAACGTATTGGATTGGTGATTGAGCAATGCAATTAAGCGTAAAAAAGATAAGTAAGATGGATAAGGGAGATAGTTTATTCATCAGATAAAAATTTACCTAAAATTTAAAGGATAACCAATTATGGTCAACTCAGTCATGTGATGGATGCTATCTGGTCTTTTACATTTTCCGATTCAAAAACTTTTTTCCAGTCTTCTTTAATAAACTCCTTCAGTCCTCTCTGAAGCGCTTTATTCGCAGCATCGGAGAATACGGCTCCCGGAAGCTCATTAAAAAGAACTGCCATCTGGATCCGCAGATGGCCCAGCAGAAAATCGCGTGCAGCTTCAGCAGGCACCCCCCGTTTTATTACTTCATCAAGCCCCTGACGAATAACGTATATGCATGTTGATGCAAGTGTTTCCACCAGGGCTGGTTCAAGCAATCCCATCTGCTCAACTGAAATCCGGTGAGATCTCAACACCGGGGCATAAAATGTGCATGCAAGTTCTTCTCCTGTGATGTAATCCTCAGCATTGCCCCTCATCAATGCACAAACAATCGATTGTTTTGCCGCGACTCCGCCAAAATGGTCTTTCATGTTCTCTTCAACGGGCTCCCAGTTGAAAACAGAAGGATGGGTCGGATGAGTTACGAAGCAACCGACATCGCTTCTGTGAAACAGTTTTCCCGCCAGGGCAGCGGCCGGATCGAGAGTTACTGCAAGAGACCCGCTTTTCATCATTGGTATTATTTCTGCAGATACCTTTTCCAGGGCCACATCGGGAACTGCAAGGATGACAATATCGGCATCAGGGATACATTCCTGCTGCCTGGTGACACTAATTCCCTTCTCTTTCAGCTTTTCGATACCTGTGGGGCTGATCTCGACGTATGACATCTCATAATCTGACCTCTTCAGGTTGTGGGTCAGACGAAGGCCCATTTTCCCCCCCGCACCAATTAATGTGACTTTAAGCATTTTATTTGAAATCTTTTAGTTTAATCATCTTTCCTGTTGCGGCCGATTTATAGGAAGCCCATATCAACCTGACTGTTTCAAGGTTATCTGCACCTGTGTTTTCAGCTTCTCCTTTTCCCTGAATCTCGTCAAGAATATTCCGGTTGACATGAATTCCGCTTTCGTGATTTACGATATAATCAGGGTCAGCCCACGAATAGGATGGGAACCTTACAATTTCAGAGGTTGTGCCCTTCCGGGTTGAAGTGCGGATCTCAAATCCGGGGCCGAGGAAAACAGATCCATTTTCACCTTCAACAAGTATGTGAAGTGTTGAAAATGTATCATGCTCTACAATTGAGGCATACGACATCTCGGTATAGACCGGCATTCCGTTTTTCATCTCCATCAAAAGGACAGCCAGGTCTTCTCCTTTAATCCCACTGTTTACAGCCCTGGTCTGGCACCACAGTTATTCGCATTCTCCAAAGAGAAACCGCATACATCAAGGATGTGGGATCCCATATCTGTCAGGATAAAATGATCGAGTTCCTTCAGGAATGGCTGGTTGTCAAAGACCGGAAATCCGGAAAGAAATGATACGCGGGCTTTAAAAGGTTTTCCAATTACTCCTGAATCAACAATCTGCTTAAACCTCCTTACCGGTGCCTGCCACCTGTAGTTTTCATGAATATAGAGATTGGCACCTGCATCGCTGCACATCTTTACCATTCTTTTTGCAGTTTCAAAATCAGGTGCCATCGGTTTCTGGCAGATGATATCTTTTATTCCGTGCTTTACAGCCATTTCAACAAATAGCGCATGGGTATCAACATCGGTTATAATATCCACAAAATCAAGCTTCTCATTGGTGAAAAGCTTTTCAGGATTATCATAAACCCGTGGGACTTTGAAATATTCGGCTATTTTAAGGGCTTTGGAAAGTGTCCGGTTATAAACAGCGACAAGTTCTGCTCCTTCAACTTCACTCCAGGCGCCAATCTGAAACTTTGACCAGAAACCGCATCCTAGAACTGCAAATTTTACATTGTCCATTTCCTTATTAATTTATAAGAGTCCTAAGAAACTTTATGCTTTCATGAGCCCACTCCTCTTCTTTTTTAATTGTGGATTCAATATCGGTTCCGGAGGAGTCCAGAGTTCAAGGATAGCACTCCTGCAACGGTTAAGAACTGAAAGCTGCCCGATTATCTCTTTGATCTTCAGCATTCCCTGACCGGCAGGCTTGCCTTCGATGAGAAGTCCCATCTTATGCGAAACCCTTCGTATTGAAAAATCCTTCAGATGAAGGTTTATGGTGTACGGCAGAAGTATTTCGGAGACTGTTTCAAAGCCTTCTCCTGCTCCCATTGAATTTACCGAATCGAGGCAGATACCAACCCATTCACTTCCTGCAGCAACTATTATTTTCTCAAACTCCAGCGCTTTAAAACGGTCGTGATTTTCAATTGCGAGTTGAATGTTCCTTGTCTTAAGTTCGGGCATCAGCTGGTCTATTACCAGGTGTACAGACTCAAGATCAGGCTCATAACCGGGACCATCAATAACCATTCTGAGGATGGGAGAGTGAAGTTTTTCTGCAGCATCCAGGCATTTTAAAGTATGACCGGGAGTTAGTCCACGGCTGGCCATCTCAATTGATACATCCTTATTCCTGGCAAAATTACAGAGGTCAATCAGATTATCGTCGGACCAGTTTTCAAGAGGCAGGTTATCCGCGATCTGCACCAGTTTTAAGCCTTCCGAGGCTGCTTTATCCACAAGATCGAAGGCCGACAAAGGTTTCGCAGGCAAGTATCCCGGAACTCCGGTTGCCCAGGTGTAGGTATATGAACTGATACCGAGCTGCATAGCTATACCCCCGGGGCCTTAAAATTTTTTGAAACATCATCGAGTACAAGGATCCAGTCTTTACCGCGGCCGTTTGACGGGGGGGTGAATTTTCTGGTCCCTTTTCCCGGGAAGGTATCGATGAGTTCTGACTTGCCGGTGCGCGGATCGAACCAGGATGCCCTGATGTTTGCGGCTCCGATTTTGTCAAGTATGTATTTCAGCGCTCCAGCCTGTCGGGAAATAAACAAATGCGTAACCATCACCACGGGTAGCTACAACATAATCGGTTTCAGGGTAGTATGACGGAACAATTATCGACTGATCCGGTACTCTCGAAACAAATGGACGTGACTCTGTCAGCCGCCTTGCGTGAATCAGGTCACCCGCACCGGGAAGGTCAAGTACGTCGTACCAGTTATTTCTCGCAAGACCGACAGCTTCCCTTTCCGGAGTTTTCATCTGCCAGATCGGATGGCATCCGTATGTATGGCCAAAAGCTCCGCTGAAGAGATTCCAGTAAAGTGCCTGCCTTATATCTTCATCATTGAACCAGCCGAGTACGCCAGGATTCCATCCTACCGGATGGTCTTCATACCTGGGTTCTCCGTCAAAGCAGGGTTTGACAGGTTTCAGGTCATAATCACGCACAATGATCCTTTTGTAGATTGCATAGCTTCGCTGTCCATGACCTGTCTGGCACATATTGAAATCGAGCCAGGTACTTTCATGAAACCATTCTGATGAACTGCGTTCACCCCACGGATGAAAGGTCATCAGATGATTCTTGTCGACTGATTTTATTCCTTCCCCGATGGCATCCCAGATTGGCTTGTTATCACCTCCTCCATCGCGGTCGCCGCCGTTGATCCAGATTATATTGGGAAAGTTTTTGTATCTGCTACCTATCCACTGCCCATATTTATAGGCATTTTCCCGGTTGAAAATGACTGGTCCGGCACCCCATCTTTTGTCCACTTTATCCCCCCATGTAGGAAGCAATCCGATAAAGATCCCTTTTTCCTGTGCTTTCTTTATCACCCAGTCGACATGTTCAAAGTAAGCCTCATTTGGTTTCAGCGGATCATTATCTATAAGGGGCTTATTGCCTTCTGCATTAGGGGTATTCAATCCATCGAGCTCAGCAAGGGCAACAGCCTGAATTACAGTGAATCCCTTTGCCCTCCGGTTTTCAAGGTATCTTTCAGTTTCATCCTTGTTGAGCCGGTGAAAAAGTTCCCATCCGGTATCGCCGAGGTAGAAAAAAGGAGTGCCGTCTTCATGAATCAGAAACCTGCGGTTATCCGAAATTTTGAGCTTTCCATGCGAGAAGTCAACAGAGGGGCCGTTCCAGGGCAGTTCCTGGGATTTAACTGCAACCGGCAAGAAGGATAAAAGAACAAAATAAATAATCAAATGCTTCATGGGGGTTCAATTTTAAAAATTCTTAATTCTGACTTTGCCTTGCTTTGTGTCCTGGCCTCTCGTGGCTATTTTATTTTGCTGCAAAATTGACACGAAGTTGAGAGAAGAAGATTATTAAGCAAATCTTGAATATACAATCAATGTTAATCCGATGATGTAACACACAAACATCAGTGTCAGCAGAAGATTAGTTCCTTTCGGGGCATCTTTAAACTCTTTCCAGACAAAAATTCCCCATAGTGCTGCCACAACAGGAGCTGCATTGCTTAAACCATATGAAATTGCAGGGCTGGCGGCGCCTACCGACATAAAGCTTACAGAGTTGCCAAGGCACCAGATTGCTCCGCCAAGCATACCGAGGAGATGTGCTTTTGGCTTTCCTTCAGACCATTCAGTCATTTTAACCGGCCTACCTTCCACAGGCCTTGCCATGAATATCGGATTAACCAGAACCGTGCTTACCAGAGCGCCAAGCGAAAAGAAAACCACAGCAGTGTATGAGCTTATTTTTCCGGCCTCTTCAGGTGTAAAATCAGTTGCAAGTGATGATGCCACAAACCTGTAAAAGAATGCGATGCAGAGCCCTGCCAGGAGCGCCAGTAAAATACCTTTGAAAGAAGGTCTCTTTTGATGGATGCCAGCTTCCTGTACGATTGCATGCTAAGTATTATAGCCAGGATGATCACTGCCGTACCGCCAAACAGGAGGAACGGATTACCTTCCGGTTTACCCAGGTAATTGATAAGAATTCCAAGCATCCAGCCTAATCCTCCTCCGATAGGAAAAGCTACCGACATCCCTGCAATTGAGATAGACGCCACAAGGAGAAGTGTGCCGATATTCCAGATAAATCCGCCGATTGCAGCAGAGAGCAAGTTTTTGCCATCAGCCTGTAAGAGGTCAGGAATAAAACTCCTGCCCTGGTTACCGAAGCTTCCGAAGGTAAAAGCCATTATAAGGGCAAAAAGAAGTATCCCAATTGAATAGTCCCAATAAAAGAGCTCAAATCTCCATCCTTTGCCTATAAGATTTTGGGTGTTCTGCCAGGAACCCCAGCAGATCATTGCAACGGCACATAAAAAGACTGCTAAAGCATAGTTTTGTACAAGTATCATAATGAGGTTTTTAGGAAATGAAATGTATCATTTGTCACGGGCTGATTACAAATATCATAAAAGTTAAGACAAATTGTCAATAAAACTCAAAGAAAATGGTTCAAGCAGGATTTTTCCTTCAATTTTGATTTTGGTCCCTGGTGAGTTTTTAACCCAGTCCGGATCAGTCGCTGCATCCGCAAAATTTTCTGTATTTAATTGTTTACTAGTGAACTCTCCTGAAATACCGGTAAAAATTACTTCCTTCCGTTCAGTTGTGAAATTAATAACAATAAATTTTATATGATGACCGTCCGACAGATGCAAAAACATCGACTTTAAGCGGATCTGATGACTGACTTCTGATCACTTTAAGCGACTTATCACTGAGAAAATACCTGAACAGATGATAGACCGGGAAAATCATTCCTGCGGATGTATTAAAGCTTTCCGGCCACCTCGAAGGCATATCACCCTGAATAATACCCCTTTCCCCTTTTGCTTCAAAAAACGTTATTCCTTTTACTCCTGCTTCACACAGATACTTAAGGCTTCCCGGCTGCCCAGCAGGCACCAAAAAGCGACATAATTCGGCTATCAGCCTGTGGAGGAAATTCATCTGCTGATCCTGGTGTTTCATAATTTTCTACATTGGCATTGAACCTTCTTTTTATATTTACAGGGGAAACCCGGATCCCCTTTCCGTTTGCAAACTCAGCAGCAGTCCGGACTGTGAAGGACTGAGCACCCAGGTTTTCGACAAGGGTGGTGTTGTCAGATGCATGCTCCTGGGGATGAATGGAATAGCAGATGCAGTCATTTTTGCCGGATCCGGGCCTGTTCCTGTTCAGCTGGGCAAAGTTGGCATTTGTACCGCAACAAATGACGATCCCGCGAAATGTATCGTGAAAATATGGGAATTACAGAATCAGCCAGTTGCGGAGATGTTACCGGTGCAGTTTTGTCAAAAATGCAGATAAGAGCTATTTCAGGAATTTGACTATTGATACCCATTTGAGGAAATCTACTGCCTGATTCACTGACATCCCCGTCAAAAAAGAGAGCAAATTCAACCGGCAATCCGAGTTTAACAGCATCAACGGATGCGGAATCTGCGAACTCCCTCCATTGCGAATTGTAGAGATGGAGATCGATACGGTAATGATCAAAACCGGCTGGTTTAAGTGCCGAGACCTCACCAGGAGCCAGTGGAACGCCGGTCGAAGAATGTCCGATCCCGATCTGTGGCAGGGTACTCCGGATTGAGTTATCTAATTGTAATAATAAAGTATCTGATTTTTTCGATATAATCACGTTGGACAGTTCTGAACTGAATTCTATACCCTGCATTATTTTTTCGTCTTTCCGGACAGTTACAGGATATGGCTGCGAAAGGGGAGTGGAGTACGTTTTAAAAGAGGCATCTGTCCAGTTTCTCTGGTCTTCAGTTTCAAAGACATCTCCCGAAAAACTGAGCATGTAATTGTTTTTCCCGGCTCGCCACTCCATATTTTTAATATCCTTAAAAGGCTGGTGCGGACTTATTAACAGCGGGAATAGTGTTTCTTCAATCAGGTTATCAGTATGTGTTATTTTGCAGTTATTACCCGCGCATTCTTCAATAGGATGAAGGACACAAAATCCTATCCTGTTTTTTTTGAAAGTAGTCAGTGCTTCACCTTCCATTTTCACACTGATGGAGCTGTCAGCCCTTCCCTCAATTGAAAATTTTGCCTTAAAGCTGATCTTTTCCGATTCGAAATGACTGCTGAATGCGAGGCTGAATGAATTTTCCCTGATTTCAGTTTTAAGATCTGAAATAGTCTGATCCACATTGAGCCATTCGCTGTCCCTGACAGCAAAATAGATCATCCTTACGATCTCATATTTTCCGTTACTTATGTACCTTAAAGCCCCATCCTCGAAAAACAGGTCAAGAACACCAGCTTTTAACTTAATTTTCAAGCCATGACCATTATGCCCGCCGGTTTGCTTTATTTCATCGGGCAGAGAAGATGTAAAGGAATACAGACTTTTCATTCTTACTTACTTGTGTACTAAATTAAACCATTTTCGCAGATTCCTTCTATTTTTGTTGAACTGGTGTCTTAGTGCCTTCATGACAAAAAAAGAATGATGCCACAAAGTCGCTAAGACGCCAAGAAATCCGGAAATTAGAAAGACGTATTAAAAGACATATTAAATTCAAAAGAAAGACGTATTAAAAGACATATTAAAATCAAAAGAAAGACATATTAAAAGACATATTTAATTTAAAAGAAAACAGTATCAGGAAAAAGAAATCTCCCGCTGATTTCGCAGACCTACCTGCCGGTAGCAGGTTTTCACAGATGAACTTTGCGCCTTCGTGCCTTTGTGGCCAAAAAAAGAATGCCACAAAGTCGCTAAGACGCTAAGAAATCCGGAAATAGAAAGACGTATTAAAAGACATATTTAAAATCAATTTACCGCGTTTCCGATAGCACTGCAGGCAGGGTTAATGTATTTCGGCAATGCACCTGCCGGTTATGGAAAACTTAACTAGAGGATGGATGCCCTCCTCATTGCCATAAGGTTTTGATGCGGGGTAAGAACTGTTATTTCACAACCGGCTGCCAGCAGATATTTCTGATCCTTGTACTTATCCACAAGCTGCCTGGACAACGCATAGACTTCTTCCTCAGTTTTGTCCTGGACCAGGACCGGATTAATATTTCCGCCAATCACAATTTCATCACCAAGTGCCTGCCTTGCCTTATCAAGATCAACCTGCCAGTCGAGATCAATTATGTCCGCATTCAGGGTCCGCAGGGATCCGAGGAGGTGTGTGGTATCTCCGCAAATGTGCAATTTTACGGATGCTCCGCAAGCATGAATAAATGAAATAAGTTCCTTGTGCCGATCCTTTACATATAAGTCGTAACTTTCTTTGTCTATCTGTGAACAGATGGCGTCCCCTATTCCGATAAGGTCGCAGCCTGCCTCTATTTGCGCTTTTGCAAAGTCCTTCGCAGTTACCATGCATTTGTCCATCAGCAGATTTGAAAAATCAGGGTCCGTCATCAGAAAAATGAGCATCTCATTGACCCCTGCCAGATCACATGCTTCTGCAAGGGGGCCCTCTATCCAACCACTTACGGGTACGGTTCCTTTAAGCAATTTCTGAAAATATTCTGCTCCCTTTATCCTGTCAAGGGTTCGCTCACATCTTGTAACATCCGGAATGGGAAGGTTTTTCACGTCCCCAACTGTCTTTACAATCAGCTCAAGGCAACGGGGAACCCCTTCATCAATATATTTAACTGGTGCGCCGAAAGCCGATGTTTCACGGTAAGGATCAGAGATCAGACTTACCATATCGGTATCGAAGAACTCCATTGACCGGATATTGCTTTCAACAAGAGTTTTATAATCGGATGCAAACCTGCCATAGGTTGTATTGTTGAACCTTGCCGCAAAATGCATCAGTATCGGCCGGAAAAAAACTCTCTCCTTTTCTTTTTTACCCTTTAAAAGGTCCTGATAAAGTTGTTGTTTATTCATTTTATTCTCTCACTCTATTTATTTCCGCATGATCATTAAAATAATTAATCTAAGTTGCCAGTTACTGGTTACTTGAGATCTCAAAGACGCTGCCATCAAATTCAGTTGTAAAGGTCACATTGAATCCTTCTGATGAGAGCTGTTTCCCGGAGAGCGTGGCAACCTTTTTTCCTTCCGGGGCCAGCAGAACCTCGTAATTTTTCTCAGGATCAAGATTGCTGACTATGACAGTTCTCGATTTTTCTTTTGCCCCCTGCCTGAAGACCCCGATTATTCCGCCGTTCTTAAGCCCGGTGTTTATCCTTGACCAACCGTCCCATGAGCCCGCTGCAGGTTCTCCAAATCCGGGAAGATCCTGCCTGAAGGACATGTAGTCATATTTAGCCTGCATACTTACCATCCAGTCAGCCCATTTCTTCACTTCCGATCTCTGCCGGGGAGTTAGCTTTCTCGGATCTCCCAGTACAATTGGCAGGGTCCCGATCAGTGATTTAAGGTCAAATTCGAGGTTTTTACTGTCGAGAGGAAGGTTCCCGATGACCAGAGAGCCGGCAGGAAGTGCTGGTGAGCGCCACCATGCCAGCTGTCTCATTCTCAGAGCTCCGGTTGGAAAAGGTTCTTCAATGTTGGAAAGCCAGTTTCCCTCGGCATGTTCTGCAAATGCATAGTCCTGAAGCTGCAGCTTGCCGGCTGTTTCAAAAGTGCAATCTATAAAAAGATCAGGGGCTTCCCTGTGCAACTCATCAAACAGCTTCAGGACATTCTGGTAGATCACGATGAATGATTCCTCATGGTCACGGTGATAAGGGTGGTCTGTGGCATAGCAGCCTGAAACTGACGGATCGTTAATATATGCACTTGAAACAATTGAAAAGTCAAGCTTTGCATATGCAAGGCCATGCTCTTTAACGAGATTTAAAATGATGGATTTGATATAACCCACCCACCCGGTCCCGAGACAGCTTGTATAGAAATTTGAATTGACTGAACCAGTGTGATTGTCACCCGGTTTATCTGAAGCATTTCTGATAAACCATTCAGGATGTGTTTTATAAACCCTGGAGTCTGCAGTAGCCGAACCAATGCTTAGCCAGAGGCCGGGTTTCATACCAAGTGATTTTATATAATCAAATGTTGAAGACAATGACCCGGGAAACTTGTTCATGTCGACGAGCCAGTCGCCGTAATTGCCTCCCCATCCTTTGTCTGAGGATCTCCTGCCGGCATTGTACTGCCAGCCATCATCGATTATAAATTCCTGGATCCCGCATTCCGAGGCAGCTTTTGCAACTTCCCTGATCAGGGAATCACTGACAAAAGTCCTGAAAGGATACCAGGTATTATAAACAAAAAGTGGTTTGTTCCTGATAGCAGAAATCCTTGAACCAAGGTGTTTCCTTACAAAGTCATTGACAGTGGTGTTTATCACATTAAATCCGTCGTCCGTGTCTGCATAAAGAGCGATGAAGGTACCGGGAGACTCCCAGATCTCACCGGGTTTTAACCATTTTCTGAATGGAAAATCCTGCTCCTGATGTGTAAGTCCTATATCAGCATTCCTGTCGGCAGTATGAAACGCTGTCCTTTTCAAAACGCCCGGTGTTTCGTTGCCCAGGGCTATACCGGCCCGCAAGGTAGTATTATGAATCACAACCACCGGATCGTCCCAGTTTCCGATATAAGGTCCCAGATGCTTCATTCTGGCATAATTGTGATAAACCCATGTTGAAACATAGTCTATGTTCAGGTTGAGGCTCTCAACATCAACTGCTTCAAGCCTGATGTCGTTTGATGATATGTTCCTGAAGGTTATGTGCTTCCGGATAACCGGTAAACCGGGATAGGAGAGATATGAAACCGCTAATTCAATTCCTTTTGCCTGGCCCTGACCTTCCAGGTTCAAAATAGTCCCATTACCCCCGTTAGCGTCCCCTGATGGTTTGCATGAAATTACCTTCCACCCTGAATCCCCACTCACTTTTAACCCGTTCATCAGGAACCGAAACTCGGGGGAGCTGCTCCTGACATAGTTTCTTTCATTTCCTTCAAGAAAGAGACCTTCAGTAACCAGGCTGTTATTTGTACATTTAATTATTCTTTTTATTGATCCGTTGTCAATAACCAACTCATTTCCGCTAAACTTATAAGCCTGCGACATGGAATCGGGCACTAAGCCGACGAACATAATAATTATGAGAAAGGTTTTCATACTGTACAAAAAAATATCCGTTTATGAGGTCAGAAATTATTCTCCGAACAGTTTTTTGGCTTCTTCAAGCATTGAGGCAGTAGCTGTAGCGCCGCATCTTGAAATACCTATTTCCTTAAATTTAAGAAGATCTGAAAGAGTACGGACACCTCCTGCCGCTTTTACTTTGACCTGAGGGGCAGAGTGTTTTCTCATGAGTGCCAGGTCATGTGCTGTCGCGCCGGTGTATGAATATCTGCCATCGGAACCTTTGACAAAACCAAAACCAGTCGAAGTCTTGACATATTCCGCCCCTGCTTTTGAGCATATCTCACACAACCGGATCTTGTGCTCATCCCTTGTAATAAAGTCAGTTTCAAAAATTACTTTGGTTATTGCCCCATATCTGTGTGAAATATCAACAACGGTTTGAATCTCTTCTTCCACATAAGGCCAGTCTTCCTGTAAGGCTTTGCCGATGTTTATCACCATGTCAATTTCGACAGCTCCGTCCTTGCATGCAATTTCTGTTTCAAAAGCCTTGACCTGGATTGAGGAATTTCCTGCAGGAAAGCCTATCACGCAGCCAACCAGAACATCGCTTCCGCTGAGAGCCTCAACGGCCAGTTTAACGGCATAGGGCTTTACACATACTGAGGCTACATTGTACTTCCTGGCCACTTCACACTCTTTCCTTAGATCATTGTCTGTGAGTGTCGGATGAAGAATGGAATGATCGATCATTTTTGCAATTTCAGCTACTTTTTTATTCATTCATTATTGGTTTTTAAGAAATGCTTAAGTTGAAAATGGATCTATGGTTATTAATATTTTTTTAAACCTTGCAGTTCAAGTATAAAGTTAAGATAATTTTATTTTATACTTTGGTGATCTGAATCACATCTGCCTGAAATCTTAAATTCGGATTGTTTTAGGACAGCATGAAACTAACCACTACATATATACATGGATAAGGTAAAGGAATTTCTAAGGGAACAGCGACTGAGAGCCGCTGATATTGATATGGAAAAGCTTGTCGGTACTTTTACCGGAGATATGATTAAAGGTCTGGAGGGGCGCGAGAGTTCGCTCCGGATGATACCCACCTATATTGAAGCCGATAATGATTTTCTTAAAGAGGTCCCTGTGCTGGCTATTGACGCAGGGGGAACTAACTTCAGAGCTGCACTGGTTCGGTTTAGCCGGAGCGGTAAGATTGAATACGATGAAATTGTAAATTACAGGATGCCAGGACTGGAGAATGAAGTTTCATCAGCGGAATTTTTCCGTACGATCGCAGATTACATCAGGTCTCTGGCTGAAAAGACGGAAAGGATTGGTTTCTGCTTTTCATATCCGACTGAAATTTTGCCCACCAGGGATGGCAGACTGTTACAATTCTGCAAGGAGGTTCAGGCTCCGGAAGTGGTAGGCCAGCTTATCGGAAAAAACCTTCTTGAAACCCTTGGAACACCAGGCAAACACCTTGTTCTGTTAAACGATACAGTTGCAACGCTTCTGGCAGGTAAATCTGCTTCTTTAAGTAAAACCTTTGATTCTTTTATCGGTTACATACTCGGTACAGGAACTAATACCTGCTACATTGAGACATAACGGAAAAATAATAAAGAACAACGAACTGAATCAGAACAGAAGTCAGATAATAAATATAGAGTCCGGCAATTTTGGCAAAGCCCCAAGAAGTGACCTAGATCTGGCTTTCGACAATTCCACGATGAATCCCGGGAATTATACCTTTGAAAAGATGTTTTCAGGCGGCTACTTTGGAGGCTTGTGTCTTACAGTGCTGAAAGCTGCGGCAGCTGAAGGCGTTTTTTCACAGCCAGCCGGGGAATTCCTGAATAGTCTGACTGAACTTTCCTCAAATGACGCAAGTAACATAGTCAGCGACCAGGGATCAGAAAAAAGTAAATTCAAAGAGTGTTTCAAAGTCAGGAATGATGAGGTAAGCTGTAAAGAGATCATCGAGTCGCTGATTGAGCGTGCTGCAAAACTGGTTGCCGCAAATATTGCAGCTGTTGTTCTGAAAACCGGTAAGGGCAGATCTGCCGGTAGGCCCGTTTTAATAACTATTGAAGGAACTACTTTTTATAAACTTCATAACCTGAAGGGTATGTTTGAAAAGTATCTGGAGGATTACCTCAGCGGAGAACGGAAGCGTTATGTCGAGTTTACGGAAGTTGCACAATCGAGCCTTATCGGGGCTGCGCTTGCTGCGCTTATTGATTAAGGTCACGTTTAGAATAATTAAAGTTATATGAAACTGGGTTTTGTAAGCGCCATATTGCCGGAACTGAGCTTCGAGGATCTCGTCAGCTATGCCGCTGAGTGCGGTTACGAATGCATTGAAGTATGTTGCTGGCCTCTGGGAAAGGCGGAAAGAAGATATGCCGGAGTTACCCATATCGATGTTGATGCATTGGATTCTTCGGGTGCCCTTACAATAAATACATATATTCAAAATAAGGGGATAGAAATCTCCGCCCTTGGATATTATCCGAATCCCCTGGACCCCGATAGCGAGAAGAGCAGGTTCTATGTTTCTCATATCATGAAAGTAATTGATGCATCCGCCCTTCTGGGTGTTAACCGGATCAATACTTTTATAGGCCGGGATAAGAGCAAATCGGTGGATGAAAATTTTGAAATCTTCAGGAGAGTGTGGAAACCTTTGATTCAGTATGCCGAATCAAAAAAGGTAAAGGTTGGCATTGAGAACTGTCCGATGATCTTCACTTCCGATGAATGGCCGGGAGGGAATAATCTGGCAACCACCCCTGTAATCTGGCGGAGGATGTTCAGTGAGATCCCCAGCGCTTATTTCGGACTAAATTATGACCCTTCCCATCTTTTGTGGATGCAGATGGATTATCTGAAACCAATATATGAGTTCAGGAACAAGCTTTTCCATATCCATATAAAGGATGCAAGAGTCTACCCCGACAAGCTGAAAGAGGTGGGAATAATGGCAGCCCCGCTGGAGTTTCATTCTCCAAAACTTCCTGGACTTGGTGATATTGACTGGGGAAAATTCATATCATCCCTGAATGACATCCGGTATAATGGTGCTGTATGTGTGGAAGTTGAAGATAAAGCCTTTGAAGATACGCTTGAGAAGAAAAAGGAGGCTTTGATATTGAGCAAGAGGTATTTAAATCAATTCCTGTAGTTTGATCCAATGAAACCCAAGGCAGGGACCTGGCCTTTAAAATCAAAATTATTTACAAATGAATAGTAAAGCCATAATCATCTTCTTTGCCGGACTGATTGTTTCAGGCTCCGGGATACTATCTGCCCAGAAAGTTTATGTTTCCCCGAACGGAAATGATACATATCCTGGCACAATTGAGAAACCTGTTGCAACTCTTAACGGAGCCCGCGACAGAGTGAGGGAATACCGGAAATCGAACAAGGCCGAAGGCCCAATCGAAGTAATTGCCCTCGAAGGAGAATATTTCTTGTTTCAGCCTCTGAATCTGTCTGTTGCTGATGGAGGAGGTGAAAGTTCTCCGCTGGTTTTTAAAGCTGAGGAGGGAAAGAAAGTGATTTTCAGCGGAGGCACTGAAATATCAGGATTTGAAAAGGTTACTGAAAAGCTTTGGAGAGCTTTTATACCGCAGGTAGCCTACTATGATTCATATTTTGAGCAGCTTTATGTCAACGGCAGAAGGGCTGTCCGTGCCAAAAGTCCCAATAATGGCTTTTTCAGGGTGAAAAAAGTTGATGAAACAGTGCTTGAAAAGGGGGAGGGAAGGGCTCCTGAACTGGCTGTACAGAAGATTGAGATTGACAGTTCAGACGCATCAGTGTTCTCTTCATTTTCTAGAGAGGATTATCAGGATGCCCTTATCATCTTTTACCATAACTGGGACAATACACGGAAAAGGATCACCGGCTTCAGCAAACAGAGTTCATCCTTTTATTACAACGGGCGAGGGTATGAAACCATGGAATCCGATCAACAATAAATCAGGCTATCTCGTCGAAAATTACAGGGCTGCTCTTGATGCCGGGGGTGAGTGGTTTCTCGATCGGACAGGATATCTGTATTATATGCCATTGGATGGTGAAACTCTGCAGAACACCAGATTTATTGCGCCTGTCCTGAAGGAGTTTATTGTAATTCAGGGGGATCCGTTAACGGGAAAACGTGTAGAAAATATCCGTTTTGAAAACCTTGTTTTTGAGGATGCGGTCTACCATACTCCGCCTGATGGAAATGAACCGGCTCAGGCTGCGGCGCCGGTTGATGCAGTTGTAACCCTTGATTTTGTTGATAATATTAAGTTTACGAATTGTGAAATAGCCCATACAGGCAGCTATGCTTTATGGTTCAGACAGGCTTGCAGTAATTGCGTTTTGGATCATTGCTATCTGCATGATCTCGGGGCCGGAGGTGTCAAAATAGGAGAGACTGTGATCCGGCAGAAGCAGGAGGAGATAACAAAAAATATTACAGTCAACAATTGTATCATCAGGGATGGAGGACATGTATTTCCTTGTGCTGTCGGGGTAATAATATTTAATGCAAGCGATAATAAATTAACGCATAATGAGATAGCAGACTTTCGCTATTCAGGGATCTCTGTTGGCTGGGTATGGGGATATGCTGACAGTCCGACCAAACGTAACGAAATAAAATACAACCACATACATCACCTTGGCTGGGGTGAGCTGTCTGACATGGGAGGTGTCTACACATTGGGAGCATCGGAAGGAACAGTTGTAGCCAATAACAATATCCACCACATCTATTCATTCGATTACGGAGGCTGGGGACTTTATACTGATGAGGGTTCATTTGGGATCACTATGGAAAACAACCTTGTTTATGCCTGTAAGAATTCAGGATTTCATCAGCATTACGGGAAAGAAAATATTATCAGGAACAATATTTTTGCATTGAATATCAGAGCCCAGCTTCAGGCTACAAGGATTGAGGAACACAGGTCACTTTCGTTTACCAGTAACATAATCTTTTTCGATAAGGGTACCCTGTTAAGCAGTAACTGGAATAAATTCAATCTTTTTACTGATTACAACTGTTACTGGGATACCCGCACAAATGACATCAGGTTTACAGACAAATCATTTTCGGAGTGGCAAAAGGAAGGGAAAGATCTGCATTCTGTCATTGCTGATCCTTTATTTGTAAGTCCTTCAACTTTCGATTTCCGTTTTAAGAACCTCAAAGTTGCCAGAAAAATAAAATTTGTGCCTTTCGACTATACACTTGCCGGGGTTAATGGTGATGAAGAATGGAAGAAACTGGCAGAGTTTGATCCTGATTTGTCAGGAAGGTTTGATGAAATTGTTGCTGCCCTCGAGAAAAAACAGTAATCATTAATAGCTTATACTGCCATGAAGCTAAGCAGGCGCAAAGCACGCAAAGTTAAAACAATGTTTATCAGTTCTTTGCGATCTTTGCATAATAACTTAGCGACCTTTGCGGTTAATGGATTTAAGACGGTACTAGTTATTTAAACACGGAGTTAAAACGGAGTAAAGACGGAGTTGCACTGTTTTAAAACTCCGTGTTTTACTCTGTGAAACTCAGTGAACTCTGTGGTGAAAGGATTTCAGGGTCACTCTGTTCCTCCCCACCTGTTCACCCCTATCCCGATAGCTATCGGGACCCCTAAAGGGGACTTTTAAAAACCCTCTTTGGGGCAGGAGGTAAACCCACGTCAATGATCGAAAAGGTCTTATATCGACTGCATTATTTTCGCATCAAAGTTATTATTTTGATGTTCCCATAATTTACTCTGGGACTTTGCGGTTAATGGATTTTGATTTTTTAGACTAAGCTGTTTTACATATACGCTTTAAAGCTGTATCTTTCCTATAAGCTGAATAACATAATGGCCGGATCTTTCGAATTAATTATTGGATCGTATAAACAACTTAATATGAAGAAATTATCATTTATCCTGTTTTTATTCTCATTGTGGCTGTCTGTCTCTTCACAGGAATATCCTTTCCAGGATACCCGTCTCAGTGAAGACGAACGCATAAGGAACCTGCTTTCCTTAATGACCACCGATGAGAAGATGAGTTGCCTTTCAACCAGGATAGCAGTCCCCCGTTTAGGTGTAAAGGGTACCCGAACTGTTGAAGGACTTCACGGTCTGGCTTACAGCGGACCGGCTAACTGGGCTGTAAAAGGCCCGAAGGCATCTCCTACGACGACTTTTCCACAGGCAATCGGGCTGGCACAGACCTGGGATCCCGGACTATTGCAACAGGTAGCAGACTGGGAAGCTACCGAAGCACGCTACCTTGCTCAGAATGCGAAATTTGGAATATCTGGCCTGGTGGTATTTGCTCCCAATGCTGACATGGGCCGCGATATCAGATGGGGAAGGACTGAGGAGTGCTTTGGTGAGGATCCCTTTCTGAATGGGTCACTTGTAACTGCCTATGTAAAAGGTCTTCAGGGGGATGATCCGGTTTATTGGAAGACAGCTTCGCTTATGAAGCACTTTCTTGCAAACAGCAACGAAAACAACAGGACTTACAACAGTTCTGATTTTGATGACAGGCTATTTCGCGAGTACTATTCCTATGCATTTTACAAAGGTGTTACAGAAGGCGGGTCGCAGGCATTTATGGCGGCTTATAACAAATATAACGGCATACCATGTACCGTGCATCCGGTCCTGCGTAATGTAACAATGAAAGACTGGGGCTTACGGGGAATAATCTCCACGGATGGTGGTGCATTTAAACAATTGCTGACAACACATGCGTATTTTACGTCTTTACCGATTGCTGCCGCAGAATGCATTAAAGCCGGCATTACAATGTTCCTCGATGATTACAGGTCTTCGGTAAAAGAGGCACTGGATAAAGGTCTGATATCTGAAAAAGAGATTGAAGAGGCTATTTATGGCAATCTCAGGGTGGCATTAAAACTGGGCTTTCTGGACAATTCATTTCAAAATCCCTATACCACGATTGGGGTTTCAGATACTATTGCCCCATGGACAAAGCAGGAAGCACATGATCTTGCACGGAAAGCTACGGAGCGGTCAGTTGTTCTTCTGAAAAATGAAAATATGTTTCTTCCTCTTCAAAAAGACAAAATCAAATCAATTGCAGTTATCGGACCCTCAGCAAATTCAGTTATCTCCGACTGGTATGCCGGAACACCTCCTTACAGGATCAGTATACTTAATGGTATTAAAGACGCTGCCGGGAGTAATGTTGCGATCATGTATGCAGCAAGTAACAAAGCCGATTCGGCAGTTTTGGCTGCTAAGGCATGTGAAGTGGCAATAGTGTGCATCGGTAATAATCCTCTGAGCTACGGTCTTGGCTGGGGTCAGAACCATGTTGCAAGCGACGGCCGGGAAGACGTTGACAGGCAGGCTATTTCGCTTGAACAGGAAGATCTGGTAAAACTTGTAATGGCTGCAAACCCTAAAACGGTACTGGTAATGGTATCCAGCTTCCCGTATTCAATAAACTGGTCAAAGGAGCACGTACCTGCGATATTGCATATCAGCCAGTCGAGCCAGGAAACCGGAACAGCTATAGCCGATGTGGTCTTTGGAAAGGTAAGCCCAGCGGGCAGACTTGTACAGACCTGGATCACCTCGATCGACCAGCTGCCTCCTATACTTGATTACAATATCCGCAACGGCAGAACCTATATGTACTCAAAAAATGAAGCCCTGTTTCCGTTCGGATACGGATTATCATATACAACATTCAAATATTCAGGGCTTAAACCTGATAAGAAAACCATTGAAGAGAATGAAACTGTAAATCTTACCTTCAACCTGCAAAATACAGGTGTCTTCGATGGGGATGAAGTAACTCAGGTTTATGTGAGGTTCCCGGATTCAAAGGTAAAACGGCCTGAATTAGCATTGAAAGGATTTAAGCGTGTCTTCGTACCCAGGGGAGAATCATTAAAAGTAACCATTCCTTTGAAAGCTGACGATCTGACTTACTGGAGTACCGACAAGGATGCTTTCGTGCTGGAACCGGGCAGGATCGAATTGCTGATCGGATCATCTTCTGATGATATAAGACTTAAAGGAGAATTAATGGTGCAATAGTAACATACTCTGTTTTGTATTCTCTGTAATTTACTTCAATTTCAGATATTACTTTAAGGATCGGGTTATCGTAAGAGCAACTCTGTCGCTTTCACCTGAATTACAGCTTTTCACTTTTATGAGGATTTTCCGGAATGTATAAACATATTCTATTAATTTTGCAACAAATTGATATTGTAGAGGCATAAACAGTGTTGAATTGAAAAAATCTGACTGGAAATATAACAAGATTGCAATCAAGATAGGAAGCAATGTGATCACTCAAAGTGACGGGACCCTTAATGTCGGAAGGATGTTAAGGATTGTTGAGGATGTTGCAGTGCTTTTCAAGCAGGGGATTGATGTGATCCTTATCTCGTCAGGGGCAGTTGCGGCCGGACGCAATGCGGTCTCTCCCTCAAAGAAAACAAACATAGTTGCCGCAAAACAGATCTGGGCGGCAATCGGACAGGTTAACCTGATGTCAAAATATCAGTTTTTGTTCGGCAAGTACGGAATTCACACCGGTCAGCTTCTTGCGACAAAGGAGAGCTTCGGCGACAGGAGGCATTACCTTAATATGAAAAACTGCATTTCGGCTATGATCGAGAACCGAGTGCTGCCTATAGTAAACGAAAACGACGCTATTTCCATTAATGAGCTGATGTTTACGGATAATGATGAATTGTCAGGACTGATTTCATCAATGATGGATTGCGAAGCTCTTTACATACTTTCAAATGTCGATGGCATTTATAATGGTACGCCGGGAAGCGAGGGTGCCGAAATTATAAATGAAATCTGCCAGGATTCAGGTGACGTCGGGAAATTTTTTTCCTCCGATAAATCAGGATTCGGCAGGGGAGGTATGCAGACGAAGTACGCAACAGCCAGAAAGATAGCATCGCTTGGAATTGAAGTTTTTATTGCCAACGGTACCCGTGATTTCATTGTGACCGATATATTAAAGGGAAAGGATGTGCCATCTACTCATATTGTAGCAAGCAGCAATAAGAAGAACAGCGTTAAAAAATGGCTTTACCATTCCGATACTTTCGCCAGGGGGGCGGCTTATATCAATAACGGCGCCAAGGAAGCTCTTCTCAATGATAAGGTTACGAGCCTGCTTATGATTGGAATTACAAAAATAGAAGGCTTCTTTAAGCGGGGAGACATTGTAAGAATACTTGATGAAAACGGGAACAGCATCGGATTGGGTAAATCACAGTATGACTCTGAGAAAGCCGAACTGAAAATAGGCGAGAAGCAAAGCAAACCTTTTATCAAATATGATTACCTGATCATCAATCCCCATGGGGTTGGGGTAAACGAAGAAAATCAATGAGTTCATATTCCTGATTTTCGAGAGTCATTTAGTTTTACATACTTCAAGTTGTATTCAGATGGATCTGACATCCACATTTAAAAGAGTTTCGAAGGCAAGCCGGAAATTGAGTGTTCTGGATCCCGGTGTCATTGCCAATACTTTATTGAATTTAGCGGAAGAGACAGAAAATAATTCAGGATTCATTGTTGCTGAAAATGAGAAGGATCTGGCCCGGCTGGATAAAAATGATCCGAAATTTGACCGTCTGTTACTTTCTCCTGACAGGATAAAAGGGATTGCATCAGATATCAGAAGTGTAGCCGGTTTATCCAGTCCGATTGGCAGGGTCCTGGCGGAGTATACAAGACCTAACGGACTTAAGATCACCAAAATTACAGTTCCTTTCGGAGTAATAGGTGTTATCTATGAATCGAGGCCAAATGTGACGTTTGACGTATTTTCATTGTGTCTTAAGTCGGGCAATGCCTGCATCCTCAAAGGAGGAAGCGAGTCAATCAATTCAAATGGAGCTATTGCCGGTATAATTAAAGGTGTTCTTAAAAAATCAGGGATTGACCCGGATGTGGTAGCCCTGCTGCCTGCCGGCCGCTCCGAAACATCCCAGTTATTGAATGCAAGGAAGTATGTCGATCTTATAATCCCGCGCGGAAGCCGCAGTTTAATTGATTTTGTCAGGGAAAATTCCGTAATTCCTGTGATTGAAACCGGCGCCGGCATCTGCCACACCTATTTTGATGAATTTGGCGATAAAGAAAAGGGAAGGATAATTATTCATAACGCAAAGACCCGGAGGGTAAGTGTCTGTAATGCTCTCGACTGCCTGATAATTCATAAGAAAAGGCTCGGCGATCTGGGATACCTGACGGAGCTTTGCGCCGGATCGAATGTAGGAATAGAGGCAGATGAAAAAGCATTTGCGGCATTGGTGGACAAATATCCTTCAGAGTTGCTGAATAAAGCTGATAAAAATTCATTCGGAACTGAATTCCTTTCGTACAAGATGGCAGTAAAAACAGTCGCATCACTCAGTGAAGCTCTTGCCCATATAGATGAATATGGTTCAAAACACAGTGAGGCAATTATTTCCGAAAATCAGGAGAATATAAGTCTGTTCCTTAAAATGGTTGATGCTTCTTCGGTCTATTCCAATGCCTCAACAGCTTTTACCGATGGTGCTGAGTTTGGACTTGGAGCTGAAATAGGCATTTCAACTCAGAAGCTACATGCAAGAGGGCCAATGGCTCATGAGGAGCTGACAACATTCAAATGGATAATTGAAGGTCAGGGTCAGATCCGGAAATAGGTTCAAATTATTTAAACTGCCCGGTATAACAAAATTTAAGTTCCTGCATATACCAGCATTGCCAGACCTGCCAGATAGGCAAGGAACATTAAAAGTATCAAGTTATTAACTGCCTTTGAAGCTCCTTTGAATTCCTTCCATATAAAAACGCCCCAGAGTGCGGCAATTAATGTTGCTCCCTGTCCCAGTCCGTAAGAGATTGCAAATCCGGCTTTTCCTGATGCGATGATGCTCATTGCCATTCCGATGTTCCAGATCACTCCTCCCAGGATACCGGTCAGGTGCACTCCAATGCTTCCCCTGGCATAGTCCTTAAATGTAAGCGGACCTCCTTCAAATGGTTTCTTCATTATCAGGTAGTTGAACAGAAAATTACTTACAAGGACACCAACTGCAAAAAAGAAAACCGCAGAGTATGGCGTCAGCTTACCCGCTTCGGGTGTAACAAAGTCGCTGATCATTGAACTGGCAACGAACCTGTAGAACAGAGCCATCAGAACACCGGCTGAAACTGATAAAAGAATGCCCTTCCCTGATACTTTCTGTAATGATGCACTATGCTTTTTGTAGGCAATCGCGTCTATTACAATAGCAGCAACGATCAGCGCAACTCCGGCAAACAATAATACCGGATCACCTTTCGGTGCAAATATGTAATTAATAATTACCCCAAGTGCGAGTGCGATCCCGACACCGACCGGAAAGGCAACCGCCATGCCTGCAATGGCCATTGCTGCCACAAGAAGGATGTTGGATGCATTGAAAATCACCCCTCCAAGCATAGCTTTGGATATATTGCCCGGTTCTGCCTGGGAAATGTCATCGATAAAACCTCTTCCATTTTCACCTGTGCTTCCCAGTGTAAAACCAAGAAACAATGAAAACAGAACGATGCCGAGCACATAATCCCAGTAGAATAATTCGAAACGCCAGGACTTGCCTGCGAGTTTCTGGGTATTGCCCCATGAGCCCCAGCACAGCATTGTAACTATGCAGAGGATAACAGCGAGTGAGTAACTTTGTGGTATGAACATTTTTTAGAAGATAAAAGATAAAAGTAAAAAGATAAAAGTAAAAAGATAAAAGTGAAAAGTAAAAAGACAAAAGATAAAAGTAAAAGGCGTTGTTCCAGCCGGCATTCCACCACTTCCGGAAATCCACCCCTAAATCCTGCCTAGAGCAGGCAGGGGGACTTTTGCAACCTGGAAAGTTAGGGATTTGCTTCATAATGCACCGATTTTTCAACTTCTTCCATTATTAACTTATTGGTGTTTATTAAGCCCCCCTTGGGGGGTTTGGGGGTAGATTTATTCAAACGAAAATTTGTAATTCTCATTCTTCTTTGCTTCTGTCCTGAATATTGTTGCCGAGGTAATATATACCCTTGCTCCGGATGATTCAGGACGTTTTTCACCCTTTACAACGAGTCTGACGGTATGGTCACCGGGGCGAGATTAAGAATATGCCATATGCTTTCAGTATGCTGCTGATTGGCAAAGTTATAATATGTATCAATTGTACGGTGAAGGTTACCGTCAACATAATACATCAGCTTTACCTCCATCCTTGTACCAGTTACCCGTCAGTGAAATTCCTGTACCTGTAAATTTAATTATAAGTTCATCCCCTTTCTTTTCAGAATACATCGATTGCTTTTGCATCTGTCCCTGTCCTTGTCTTCCGGAATAAATCTCGTACGGTTTCCAGTTTCCTTTGAATTCCCATCCGTTTTCCTCAAACACTGAGATTTTTTTGTCAAAAACAACATCCGGAAATGAAACCTCAGGTTCAGGTGCAACAGGTTGCTGTGTCTTTAATACTGAGCTTTCTTTCCGTTACTTTTCCCCCATTCTTTTCAATCAGGTCTGGCAGCATATTTGTATGTGCTGCTTACAGCCGAATTAAAAGAATATGTAGTGTTAATGAATGTTGAATCACCCAGGGCTTTTACACCATCCTGCATTTCTGAGGGAAGCCTGCTGAATCCATTTATTACTCCAAGAACAGCCATGGCATTTGAAGGATTGCAGTCAGAATCCTGTCCGCAGCGGGTCGATATTTCAAGGGTCTTCATAGGATCACCTTCACCGTAAAGCAATCCCATTACAATATATGCTCCATTCAGCTTTGCATCTATATTAAAGGTCGATCCTGCTCCGCAGATGTCAACATCGCCCCATTTATTCTCAAGCTCCTTCCATGCTGCCCGCCAGTCTGAAGGATAATGACTGTGGAGGTTAATGACATCCCTGATCATTTTATAATAATCACTTTCGGAGGGAATTGATCTGAGAGCCTTTTCAATTATCTTTTGAATATCAGATTCAAAAAATGCTTCGGAATAGAGAGCTGCAACAAAGATACCTCCATATACTCCGTCTCCGTAATTCATTATACGGCCAATCTTATCGGCAATTTCTGATGCTGTTCCGGGCATTCCCGGACACATAAATCCTATATAGTCAGCTTCTATCTGAAAATCAATGTCATCGGCATGAATATTATATTCCGGACTACCTGAAAGCGGGGCAAAGATGCTGTCATAATAGTTTTTTCTTGCCTGCATATTGGCATGCCATAACGGATATCCGGCTTTGGCAAACATCTCCTGGTATTTCTTTGAAGGAGCATCAATTCCATACTTATCCATCGACATCAGGAAGGTAAGCTGAACATAGATATCATCCTGCCACATGCTTCCTTTAATATCGGAAGGTTTCCACTTTATGGAATCATCATAGATTTTACCCTGTGCCCTGAATTCAGTTGGTGCACCATAGGTTACACCGATCATCTTTCCGGCCCAGCCTCCGGCAATTTTGTCTTTCAGGACTTCGGTTTTAATAGTTCTGAATTCATTCTGGTCTTTCATACATGATGGTAAAACCAGAATCGCACACAAAAAAAGAAGAGGTTTTCTGTTCATTTGGATATTTAATTTATGTAATGATTTATACTTTGCACCACCTCAGTTTTGCCCCCCAACCTCCCTGAACCCCCTTTACGGGGCAGGGGGGCGATAAACCGGAATATGCATCATCCGATCCTCAATGAATCGTGCCATTTCAGCAACCGGCATTTTCTGAATTACATAGGATTGTTTTCCCTTGGATCATCTTTCCATCCGTTGCTGCCGTCAGCATTAACCAGGATAGTTCCTCTCCTGGTATCAAAGAAGCCTTCGGTCCCGTAGACCCCTATAAGGACAGCTGTTTCATCCCAGCTCATCCTGCCATTTCTATCCTCTTCAGAAAGAGGGATGCTTATCCTGAATACATCTTTCACCGGACTGTTCTGAACAGGTGATTCAATAAGCCGGAGACCTGTACGTATTTCCCATCCAATCTCGAATCCTGTAAAAATTACTTCTCCCGGCCAGTTTTCAAATACAAATTTCGATGCCGTTGAATCAATGAAAATATTAAATTCCCTTCCTTCGGGGAATCGCCCTGCCATTGAGACCAGTTTTTTTACCTTTTTCTCAACAAGTTCTTTCCCGGTGAAGGGTGAATTATCGTCAGGCAGTGAATTTAAGCAGGTTTCGCAGGTTTGTCAGGAAACCGACTGTGACAATTGTTACACTCCTGTCAGGCTGACCGTTAAGGATCTTCCTGTAGACATCAACTGCATCAGGTGCTTCTGAGGTGGAACCGATCCGGTGCGGATATTTTGCAACTATTGAATCGGCCCAATGCTGTGAGGAACCAAGGGCCGCTCCTCCATTTTTCGGGCCTCCGATCGGGATTTCGCTCCTGTTGAAGTAGGAATTTATTATCTCGATCGAGGGCGCCACAAGTTCATGTTTGTTTGAGGAAACTGTTGCCAGGATCTCAACCTTTCCGCTATCGGCCATGGCATGAAGAAAAGCGAGGGCTCCTACATCGTCATAGTCAGGACCGAGGTCTGTGTCGAAAATAATTTTAACTCTGTCTTCAACCCTGGAGACACATCCTCCGGATAACAAATTGAGAATAGCGCAAAAAAGGAGCATCCGTTTCATAAAGTATTTATTATTTGATTGTTATAATATTAGAACAAATCTAACTCCAGGTTGATTCAGGGATTGATCTCATTTCTGTGCGGAGCCGATGCCTGCGCCCCCATTCGGGTAACGGAGATTGAGGCAGCCTTATTGGCAAATTCCAGAGCTTCCTCCAGGTCCTTTCCCTCCGAGATCGCTACAGCCAGGGCTCCGTTAAAAACATCACCGGCTGCAGTTGTATCAATCGGCCTGACAGGCACTACCGGAATCATCTTCGAGATCTTTTCTGTCAGCAGGTATGCTCCCGCAGCTCCCATGGTAATGATTACATTCCGACACCTTTATTTAAAAGCTTCTGAGCTGCCTTTTCAGCAGTAACGGCATCTTCGACATGTACCCCTGTAAGAAGCTCAGCTTCAATTTCGTTTGGCGTTATTGCATAAAGAGAGCTTAACAGCTCGGCGGAAAGCTGCCGGGCTGGTGCAGGATTCAATATTACCCTGTTGCCTTTTTCAGCAACCTGCTGAGCCACAAATTCCACAGTGCTGACAGGGATCTCCAGCTGCATCAGGAAAACATCCGATACATCAGTTTTAAAAACATCCTCATCTATATCGTAAGCCGACAATGCCGCATTGGAGCCAGGAGCGACAACAATACAATTTTCTCCGTTTTCATCCACTGCGATCAGAGCAATTCCGGATGGATTTTTTCTGTCCTTGATTATATACTTTGTCTCAATGCCTTCTGTATCAAATAGGTGTATAGCCTGATCTCCGAAAAGGTCATTCCCTGTTTTTGTAACAAATGTTACATTTCCGTTGAGGCGGGCAGCAGCCACTGCCTGGTTGGCACCTTTTCCTCCGGGATTCATCAGGAACGTGCCTCCAAGAATCGTTTCCCCCGGAGCCGGAAGCTTTTTACATTTTACTACCATATCGGTATTGGAGCTTCCGATAACAATTATTTTGCTCATTAATATATCTTTATTGTGAACTTTTAATATATAGAATCTAAGATATAATTTTCTTTTTAATATTTTCGCCCTGTAAAAATAAATAACCTGTTTACCCGGTATCAGACCAAATAAGTATATTTAAACATTAATAACTTCCAGAGATAAAATGGAAAAAAAGATAATAACATTCGGTGAGATTATGTTGCGTCTGGCAACACCTGAACATCAGCGATTTACTCAGGCAACCTCTTTAAATGCCACATTCGGGGGCGGTGAAGCAAATGTTGCTGTATCACTGGCAAACTATGGATTAAATGCAGAGTATGTGACTCGTCTGCCTGAGAATGATCTGGGGCAGGCAGTCCTTATGGATCTGAGAAAACATAATGTTGGAACACATCATATCATTTATGGCGGCGACAGGCTGGGAATTTATTTTCTTGAGACAGGAGCAGTATCAAGACCCAGCAAGGTTATTTATGACCGTGCAAATTCATCAATTGCTGAGATTCAGCCCGGAATGATTAACTGGGATGAAGTATTCGAAGGTGCTTCATGGTTTCACTGGACAGGAATTACTCCGGCTATCTCCGAAGGAGCATCACTGGTTTGCCTTGAAGGTATTAAAAGCGCAAATCGGAAAGGCATAACAGTTTCATGCGATCTTAATTTCAGGAAAAATCTCTGGAAATGGGGAAAGAGTGCCGGGGAGGTTATGCCTGATCTGGTAAGTGGTTGCGACATAATCCTCGGAAATGAAGAAGATGCTGAAAAGGTATTTGGAATTAAACCTGAAGGAGACTTTGTCTCCGGTAGTCCTGTAATTGCTTCAAAATATGAATCAGTCTGCATAAAACTTATGAAGCAGTTTTCAAGGGCAAAAAAGGTGATAATAACACTCCGGGGTTCAATAAATGCAGATCATAACTCATGGTCGGGTGTACTTTTTGACGGGAAGAGACTTTATGAAGCACCTGAATATCAGATAACGCATATTGTTGACAGGGTAGGTGGGGGTGATTCCTTTATGGGCGGATTGATTTATGGTTTGATCACTTATCCCGGTGATGATCAGAAAGCTCTTAACTTTGCTGTAGCTGCTTCATGCCTGAAACATACAATTCATGGCGATTACAACCTTGTCTCTGTTTCCGAAGTTGAACAGCTTATGAAAGGTGATGGATCCGGGAGGGTAGTACGTTGAACAGCATAAGTATATCAGAGTTCAGGCTTTGTTTCACTGCTTTTTATGGCAACGATCGTTAATATCGATGAAACGAAGAGGGATCCTGCCATGAAAATATAAGAAGCACCAAATCCTCCTGTAGTGCCATTTAAATAGCCCACAATGTAAGCACCAACAAAAGATCCTAAAGCACCCAGACTATTGATCAATGCAATAGCACCGGCAGATACGTTCCGTGGTAAAACTTCAGTAATTACTGCGAAGAATGGTCCATATGGTGCGTACATTGCTCCGCCTGCAATAACAAGCAATATATATGATAGCCAGAAGTTGCTTGTACCAATTAAGTACGAACCATAGAAGGCTAAAGAACCGATTAACAGAAAAGGCCAGATAAACGATTTTCTCTTTAATGTTTTATCGGAGAAATAAGATGCAGTTAACATACCGATAATAGCCAAAAGATAAGGAACTGATGCCAGCCATCCGGTTTTTACTATATCCGAGTCAGGAGCGGCATTAATGATTGATGGCAGCCACATTACAAATCCGTACACTCCGATGCACCATAAAGCATATTGCAGACAAAGTAAAATAACGACCCTGGATCTGAATGCAACAGCGTAGTTTTTAACCGGTTTAATCGATTGTTGCTCAATATCCAGTTGTGCCTGCAAATCATGCTTTTCATCATCTGTTAACCATTTGGCATCTCCGGGCCTGTCAACAACGAGCCGCCACCACAAAAATGCCCAGATAATAGCCGGAAATCCTTCCAGGATAAACATCCAGCGCCAGCCAACGGAGTCTATTAGATAACCGGATAAAATAGACATCCATAATATTGTTACAGGATTGCCAAGAATCAAAAAAGTATTGGCACGTGAACGTTCGGATTTTGTAAACCACCTGCTCAGAAAAACCAGCATCGAAGGCATAACGGCACTCTCAACAACACCGAGCATAAATCTGATAACAATCAGCCCATTTACATTACTGACCATTCCGGTTGCCATAGCCAGCGCTCCCCAAAGAATTAAGGACCAGAATATTAATTTCCTGGCACTTTTTTTGGCAGCATATACTGCACCGGGTATCTGAAAGAAAAAATATCCCAGAAAGAAAAGCGATCCTAATAAGGAAGACATTGCTGCTGTAATATTCAGATCTTTAGCCATTCCTCCTGCGGCTGCGAATCCAAAATTCGCACGATCCAGATAAGCAAGACTATATGTGATAAAGGCAATTGGTATTAACCGATACCAACGTTTTCTTGAAAGCACATTTCCCATTTTAATCAGATTTATTCAATCAATTAGCTCCAGAGCCTGTCGTGTGAACGTTTCTGATCCCATTCAGGAGTAGGTTCAAAATAGCCTGAGTCCTTTCCAAGATGTTTTTTGCACTCCTCTTCATTAAGTTCAATTCCCAGTCCTGGTGAATCAAGAGGAACATTTGCAAATCCTTTTTCAATCATGGGTTTGCTTCCTGTCATCTTTACCAGGTTTCCCCACCATGGTGTATCAACACTGTGATGTTCAAGGGCAAGAAAGTTCTGTGTGGCAGCAGCACAATGTACATTTGCCATGAAACAAACAGGTGATCCTGCCATATGCATTGCCATTGCAACTCCGCACTCTTCAGCATAATCGCCAATCCTTTTTGTTTCCAGAAGTCCTCCCGAGGTTCCCAAGATCAGGCTGAATTATATCAACAGCTCTTGCATCAAGCAGAGGTTTAAATCCACCTTTAAGCATATAGATATCTTCACCGGTGCATGTTGGTGTTTCAAGAGCATCTGAAACAATTTTCCACTGGTCTGTATAGAACCATGGAACCATATCTTCGAGCCATGCCAGCCTGTATTTCTCCATTGTCCTTGCAAAACGGATTGAATTATTTATATCAAAATGACCGAAATGGTCAGCACATAAAGGCATTTCATATCCAACAGCATTTCGTACTGACTCAACATATTCTGCAAGACCTGCCAGTCCCTTGTCGGTGATCTGAACCTGTGTAAACGGATGAAGGGCATTTCCATAACTCATGTAATCCCTGAGATCATACTGACCGGTTGCGCCATCCCAGAATTTGGTATTTACAAGTGCATCCGGAATATTAGCCACAACATGAATTCCAAGGTCCATTTTAAGCCAGGTAAATCCCTGATCTTCAACTCTTTTCTTCATGGTTTCCGCAAAAGCCTGAGGATCCCTGGCCCCGGAGTATCAGCATATAATCTTATCTTGTCCCGATATCTTCCTCCAAGCAGCTGCCATGCAGGAACATTATATGCTTTTCCGGTAAGATCCCATAGTGCCATTTCAACAGCACATACTCCTCCTCCCTGACGTCCATGATATCCATACTGCCTGATTATTTTAAAAAGCATTTCAACATTGCAGGGATTCAGTCCCAGTATCCTGCTCTTCAGGAAAAGTGCATAACGTCCGTCAGCGCCATCCCTGACTTCCCCAAGACCATAAATGCCCTGGTTTGTATCAATCCTTATAATATACTTATTGGCTATCATTGCCATCCGCATATCGGTTATCTTAAGATCAGACGGACTTGAAGAGCGGCTCACTTTTGAAGTTGTCTGAGCAATTGTATCTTCAATTGAAAGATGCATCAGTCCTCCCAGTGCAATACCTCCCAGAGCAGTCTTTTTAAGAAAATTCCTTCTGCTGTTTTCAGTTGCCGGATTGTTGATCTCCGCACTGAATGGCTGCAGCTTCAGCCTTTCTCCATCCGTATATTCTGTTCTTTAATCTTTTTGACTATTTCTTTCATCATCTATAGTATTTATCAGATACATTCATGTTAAGATGTTTGCAAGTTGCCGGATCTGCATGCTGCAATCGCATAATAACTAACACCGCACCCTGCAATCACGCAACCCACAACTTTATAATTTCACCAGTTCCTTTCCTTAAAATAGTTATCCAGCTCTGTCTTTGACATCGGAAGTTTTCCCGGGTAGTTATTCAGCCAGTTCATAAAATCTTTTTTGATCTCTTCGCTCCACTGACTGTCGATCTGACCAGGTTTGTACTTACCTTCACGAAGCCTCAGGTGACCGAATTCATCACGCAAGGCTGTGACTTCTGAAGTAATCACAAGATCTTCAACGAGATGCGCAGGAATGAAAATAACTCCATATTTCTTTGCCAGCACTACATCACCAGGGAGGACAACCGCCCTGCCGATACGGATAGGTGCATTTATCGAAACAAGACTCATCTGCATAATATATGAAGGATCCTGTCCTTTTATCCAGCCGTTGAAACCTTTTATCTCACTAAGTCCTTCCTGGTCCCTGACAGAACCGTTGAAGATCACACCTCTTTTGGATTTTGCATAGATTGAATTTCCAAGGTTATCGCCGATGAGAGTTCCGTCAACTATTTTGCCATAGCTGTCGGCAACATATACATCACCCTCAACAAGAACATCGATAGGCCAGGAGTTAGTTCCTCCCTGTTGAGCCCTGCCTTCAGTTTTACCCTGTTCTTTAATATATTTTTCGAGATCCGGTCTCAGAGGCATATATTGGGCAGTCACTACCCTGCCTGTCATCGGAACATCCGGATTTATGACACTCCAGTCGCTTTCAAACTGGTTCTGATAACCCTTGTTTCGCAGGACACCCCATGCTTCCTCTATTGAGATATTTTTCAGTCTTTCAAGAATTGCATCTGAAACTTTTGGTCTGCCATCAGCAAAACGTTCCCCCTTCCATTCGGAGGTAAGAGCTTTGATGTATTCAGGTCGAGGACCCGACATTCTGAGCTTTGAGAATGAAACAGCTTAAAATAAGTACTGATAATAAAATGATTCTTTTCTTCATATATGTAGAGTTTAAAATTTAAAATTAGATCTTAATTCAAATTAATTTAAATCCCACCAGACACGGTTTGCAATTTCTTCTTCCCTGGACATATTAGACGACCATCCAAGACTTGTCAGAGCAAGGTTAAGATTATCGAGGTTGTTGGAACGTTCGTTTTCGACATAAGCATAACGAACCGGCATATGGGCGCTGGCAGAATTATCAGGCAGGTTAAGGTTCATACGGCGAACATTGAACCATGCCTCGGTTGGATTCATGTACATTGAAACCCACATCTCTTCAGCCAGTCTTAATTTGGCTGCGTCACCCGTACCCAGTGGATGTGCCGTAATATAAGCTGTGATATCATCCGGAGTTATTTTTTGCGTTTCCAGAAGGCCTGTGTAGGAGCTCAGCTGAGTCATGCTGGCAGTTATTGCCGCTTCGTAAGCGACATCTGCCGTTGTCCCGGTTGCCCAGTTGTTAATTGAAGCCTCTGCAATAAGGTAGTTCATTTCCGCGGCGGTCAGAATTACAAGAGGCTGATCCATTGTAAAAAGAAATGGATTGGGGCTGGTATATATCTGGTGGTAGGCAGCAAGGGAGGGTGCAGGGTTTGCGTTTGTCCCGTGGACCATTCCGGTTGCCTGACTCAGATCCCAGTTCCATTTTGTGACATCTCTCCAGTAGGTCTGCATGTTGGAAGCAGTTACAGCGGTAATTGAGGGATCAAGACGACCACCAAAAAATACTTTCATTCTGGGATCATTCATGTTCTTAAGGAAATTTACGAAATACTCGCCCATCTTTACGTACCGTTCGGGATCGCCTGATGGGGAACCTTCAAAGAAAGAGCTGTAAGGACTCTTTTCACTGTTCATCCCGTCTTTGGTTGGAAGTGTCCAGTTGTCGGCGTTGCTTGTGATGACACCTCCTGCTATTGCTTTTTCAGCATAGGTTTTTGCCATCCCGGCATCGGCTGCAGACGCCCTCATAGCCAGACGCAGCATCAGAGAGTATGCATATTTCTTCCATTTGGCAAGATCACCGTTATAGACTATGTCACGGGCTTTTTTTGCATCATTATTGCCTTTCCAGTTGTATGGAACCAGTGCAGCATCGGTACTGAGTGCCTGAGCTTCAGCGTCAAGCGTCTGAAGCATATATTTGTAGATATCCTGCTGCCTGTCATATTTTGGTTTCATGTTACCGCTGATATATGCCTGGCAGGCTTCAGTCACCGGAATATCTCCATAAAAGTCAGTAAGCCGTTGCAGAACGGCAACTTTCATTATACGGGTCATGGCCAGATTATTTACCTGATTGGGATCTTCCAGTTTGACAAGATAATCTTCAAGGGCTACCGACATTTTAAATGCACCTGAATAGACTCCCCATGGACTGTCATTAAGTCCCTGGTCAAACTGGTAAAGACCACCCATGAGCATCAGGTTGGAATAGGTAGCATAGTACTTAACATACCCTCCCTCAAGCCTTACCGGGTTACCTCCTGTTGATCCCCGTCCATGGTTTATAAGAAGGTTGGTAAACATCATTGATATATCTGAATTCTCAGGCGTCAGCAGGTATTTGGGGTCATCCAGTCCTGTAAGAACATCTGTATCACATGAATAGCCGCCAAGAAGGATCATTACGGCAAACACGGTTTTAAGGAATATCTTATTTTTCATGATCTCATTTATTAGAAGTTAACATTAAGATTTAGTGTGAAGGAACGGGAAGCAGGCAGAGCCCTGTAGTTAATACCTATTGCACCACCTGTGCTCGGATCTCCGTTTGGAAGTTTATTATAGATGTCAAAAAGGTTACGTCCTACAAGTGAGACATTTACGTTTTGAACCGGAAGATTTTTCAGCATCGACCGCGGAACATTGTATCCAAATGTCAACTGGCGGAATTTCGCATACGAAGCATCAAAAACAACCATTTCGGATACACGCTTTGTAAATCCTTCGCGGTAATAGTTTTCAAAATGTTTTACATGATAGGGAATTTCATTACCTGCAACCGGAACATCGGATGGCAGATTTGCTGAAGGATTTGCATTGATGGTGTAACCGTCGGCACTTGCGAGACTTTCATAGACCGGAGCATCGCCAGATCCTGCTGAATTATAAACTCCTTCGAGGAATAATCCACCGTCACGTCCGGGCAGCGTCTGTATGCTTTGTCCTCTTTCTATCATCTCCTGTTCTGCCTCGAAAGCTACTTTAGCACCCCACTTTCCATCTATCTGGGCTGTCAGTGAAAAACCCTTCCATGTTAAAGTGGTTGTTATACTTCCTGTATTGGGATGGGTTCCATAACCCAGAAGCGTTTTTTGTGCGTCACGGGCTGGACGCCATGACTGGTGAGCCTGTCCGTTATAGTTGAATGTCCATCTGTCCCATACCGGCTGCCCATCGACCCGTTTCTGGGTATATCCGAAAATTGCATAGGGTTGTGATCCGACGATCTGCTTAACATCAATACCTCCGCCAATGCCAACTGATCCGGCGCTTACTTCCGAAACACCACCAAGGTCAAGGATTTCTCCCACGTTATGAGCATAGGCAATATTGATTTCCCAGTTTACCTTCCCGGCAACCGGAATAAGGGTTAACATTATCTCATGGCCTTTATTTGAAATTGCTCCAAGGTTTACAGTGGCGCTTCCATAACCTGAACTTGAAGGCAGGGTCACCCCGACAATATCATTTGTTGTCTTCTTATCGTAGTATGCATAATCCAGTCCAATGCGGTTTTTAAAGAACCGGAAGTCAAAACCAACTTCATATTCGCGTGTCTCATAAGGAAGCAGGTTAGGATTTGCAATACTTCCGGGAAGACTAAGCAAAGGAGTATTCATGTAGCCGGTTGCATCGAAGTTATAGCCTATCTTGGTAGAATAAGGACTCGATCCACCCCCTACTTCGGCATATGATGCCCTGAGTTTGGCAAAAGTCCACCATTCAGGCAGCTTGAACTGGTTGGAAAAGAGGTAGCTTAATCCGATACTTGGATAAAAGATACTGTTATTGGCAGGGGCCAGGGTTGAAAACCAGTCATTCCTGCCTGTTGCTGTAAGATATATAAGGTCCTTATAGGAAATCTCAGCACTTCCGTAAAGTGAGTTTATACCGGACTGACTGTAGCCGACACTTGTATACAACTGACCGGCATTAGTAATAACATGATAGAATGGAATCAGTAACTGATCGCCCCGTATACCATCCCGGTTATATTTGCTCCTTGTAACACTGCCTCCGAACATTGCATTTATATTGAAAACACCGAATGACTTATTAAAGACAAGGGAATAATCTGCATTCATCTGGTTATCAATTGAAGTATTCTCTTCAACCGCACCGGTACCGGCAACGTTACCCCTCAAAAAACCATATGCATCAATATTTGTTACCTTAACAGTACTGGTTTCGGTCCCAATCCTTGCGGTTGCAAATAACCAGCTTGTGAAGTCATATCGGATATTTGCGGATGCTGATATTCTTTCCCTTCTATCATTTTGAGAATCCTGGTAAGCTGACCAGTAGGGATTCTGATAATAGTCGTTCGTACTGAAGGGCAACATCCACCCGTCAGGCTTTGCTCCCCATTTGTCAGTTTCACCTTTCAGCCAGTTTATGTCCCATGATGTAGGGATCAATGAAAGCATCTGGATATACCGGGCCGGATTAGGCCTGTTATTACTTTGAGATGTTGAATAATTTGCTCTGGCTTCAAGTGTAATTCTCTCTCCAAATTTACTGTTTGCGTTAATGTTCACTGTTTGCCGGTTCATATCGGAATTAGGGACAGGAGATGTATAGCGCATATCCGAAAATGATACCCGGAATTTCTGTTTATCGCTACCGCCATTGAATGAAACGTCATTTGTGATTGTTGATCCTGTACGCATGAATGCCTCCCAGTGATCTTCCCTGTATGAATAATCCAGAGGAATATCAGGATTGTCGTTAAAGAATATGCCAAGGTCACTTCCATCATACTTCGGTCCCCAATTACGGTGGACCTCCTGATTCCATGTGGTCTGGTATACATCGCTGTTGTCGCCGTTTGAACCGGAATTGCCATATAACGTCTGCCGTCCTCTGTAGGGATTCACCAGATTCTCAAATCCGTAACTTCCATTGAAGGTTATTCCTACGCCCTGTTGCCTGGTACCTGATTTGGTTGTGATAAGTATAACCCCGTTTGATGCCCTTGAACCATAAAGTGCTGTAGCTGCTGCACCTTTCAAAACGCTCATGGTCTCAATGTCATTTGGATTAAGAGTTGTAAGTGCGTCACCCAGATCGCGTCCGCCGATACTTGAAGAAGCCCTGGTAATAGGCACTCCGTCAATAACATACAAGGGATTATTATCACGGCTGATAGAGGTGTTCCCACGGATTGTAACCTTCGATGAACCTGCTGCGCCAGTACCGGCCATGTTTATATCGACCCCTGCAATCTTACCCTGAAGGGAGTTCATCAGGTTTAGTTCGGGAACTTTCTGCAGGTCATTGCCTTTTACTTCTGCTGCAGCATAGCTTAAGGCCTTGGTCTGTCTTTTTATTCCAAGCGCCGTAACTACTACTTCATCCATCTGCAGCATGGTCTCTGACAGGGCAACATTAATCGTCACCTGGTTCCCGACAATGATTTCCTGTGTTCCATAACCGATAAAGGAAAACTGTAATACAGCCTGATTATCAGGCACCTGAATGGAGAATTTTCCATCCGCATCTGAAACTATCCCGGTTGTTGTTCCTTTTAACAGCACAGACACACCCGGGAGGACAGAATTATCTGCAGAACTGGTTACAGTACCTGTAACAGCCTTTTGTGCCAGAGCGACCTGCAATCCTGCAAATAACAGGAATACAAGTGTGACGAAGATTTTTCTCATAATTAGAGGATTTAAGGTTAGAAGCGTTTTGGTTAAATGTCAGGTTTATTGAAACTATCAAATTCAGAAACAAATCCAGATAATATATCCCCGCTGGTACTTCTATTCCATTTACTGTTTACGTTCCTTACTAAACAGACCCTGCTGACATTGACTTTTTAATGGAATCTTTCGATCTTTTATCAGACTAAAATTAAAGATTAATTTTCAATTTTCCTGTCATTTTCATTTTTTCATTGCTTAATTTAACCTTTTTAATTTGAGATTTCAATAATATAAATTTAAATCATGAAATTAAGACCCTCAATTTCAATCATTTTCAATTTGTTTGCATTGCTGTTTATCAGTTCTCAGTATCTGAATGGCGTTACTATCAAACAATGGGAAGTTATTAATATATCTATGATATCAGGTAAAAAATACCTTAATCCATACGCGGAAATACCGGTTTCAAAAGGGGGAGACCTTCTTTATGTAACATTTGAGGGGACCTCCGGCGAGGCTCTGGGAAAGAAAATAACAATTACCGGATTCTGGAACGGAGGCAATGAATGGAGAGTAAATTTTGCCCCTCCCTTTACAGGCGGATGGAAATACAAAAGCATATCCATTGACAGGAACCTGAATGGTAAAAAGGGAAACTTTGAGGTCATGCCCTGGGAAGAGGTTGACAAAACTGCTAACAGGACCAGGCATGGTTTCGTAAGAGTAAGGCAAACTGGAGTAAATTCTGGCCATTACTTTGAATACTCTGATGGCACCCCCTTTTTGTGGATAGGAGACACCTGGTGGAACTGGACAAAGACAAGCATCAATTTCGGGACTTTCAAACAAATGGCGGACAACAGGTCAGAAAAAGGCTTTAATGTTGGTCAGCTTTTTGTTCCTGGCAACGGCTGGAGCAGGGAGAGTTCCCTGCTCAATGAAACTTATACTTCAATTGACGCTGAACATCTGAAAAAAGTGGAGGAGATGATAAAATATGCCAATTCCAAAGGCATTACGGTATGGATACATGCCTGGTGGAGCCGCGAAGATATGAAGTCAAAAATAGGGGAGGAGAAGATTGAAAGGTGGTGGCGTTACCTCATCCACAGATTCAGCGCATACAATGTGATCTGGGTAGTTGCCGGTGAATATAACATGTATAATTACGGCGGCTTCAGCATTGATTTCTGGAAAAACCTGGGCAAGTTGATAAAATCTGAAGATCCTTATGAAAGGATAGTCAGCCTTCACCCCACCCCTCCCTTCTGGGATGGCGGGGCTAAAGCTCCCCAGTGGTCGACAGGCTATGTTTTGCATCAGGAACCATGGCTTGATTACAATCAAAGCCAGGTAGGACATGGCAGATTTGCTAACGAGATGATTCCCCAGGTAGTATCCGGGGAGTATAGGCGTACACCATCCAAGCCTATAATTGTCACCGAGCCCTGGTATGAATTTATAGAAGGAAATCCAGGTGGACTTGATATAAGGTTTGCAGCATGGTCGGCAATTCTGTCAGGAGCTGCAGGGCATACCTATGGCGGAGGACATGTCTGGCTTGCCGATGTTCCTGAATCTCCCGGAGGCGGCGGATCATGGCCCCTTGAAAAGGGATTCGAACGGACCACTTACGACTATGAAGGCGCCATGTCGATGAAATACCTGGCAACGTTTTTCAGCGATATCGAATGGTGGAACATGTCACCTCATTCTGAGCTTGTGTCAGAGTATCCCCAGCCTTTTTGTCTAGCAAAGCCCGGCTATGAATATATTTTGTATCTCAGGTACGGTGGAACCGTAAAATTGAAACTGGGAGACACCTCAGGGTCATCATCTTACACTTACTACTGGTTTAATCCGGGAAATGGAAGAAAATATGATGCGCAAACCATAAAGGGTGCGGAGGTGCTGGAATTCAATTGTCCCGAGTCATACCCCGGTACAAAGGACTATAAAGACTGGGTCTTATATATCCGGAAAGTTTAATAAAACGAATAAACTTCAGAAATCTATCATCGCCTTCATGACCCCGTCACCGTATGAGGCAACCAGGTCAAATGCCGCCTTCGCCTGTGAAAACTGAAATCTGTGGGTGATCATATTTTCAATCCTTATTTTTCCTGAACTCATCATATCGAGAGAGGATTGAACACAATCAACCTGGCGGCGGACGAACTGAAGGGAGATCTCCTTGCGTCTTGTATTTTCGACATTAAGTGACCACCTGTCGAATTCAGGAATACCGACTACCATTAATTTCCCTCCCGGCTTAAGTAATTTAACTGCCTGGTCAAGGGCTTCCTGCTGCCCGCAGCACTCAAACACGATATCCAGGCCAGCCGGTTCTTTTTCCAGGATCCGCGATACGATATCGGTTTTAAGGGGATTAACCGAAAGGGCGGTTCCTTCCTTTTCTGCAATCAGGAGCCGTTCATCAATTTTATCCGTAACGTAAACTGAACCGGCATTCTGAGCTTTCATGGCTAGCATAACACTCATTCCTATAGGGCCAAAACCAAGGATCGCAGCCTTCTTATTCACAGCATCACCGGATTTTTTTACGGAATAAACTCCTATTGCAAGTGGTTCCGAGATGGAGCCATGATCAGATGTAAGGTTTTCATGCAGCGGGAAGCAACTGTCCTCGGGCATAACTATGTATTCCATCAGACACCCTTCAGCCTGACCGGGACAGCCAAGGAACCTGAGCTTCCTGCAGGTATGATGCCTTCCCGCCAGGCATTGGTCACATTCCCTGCAGGGCATTGCGGGATCAATTGCTATCTTATCTCCGGGCTTAACAAGTTTGACTCCGGCTCCCGTTTCAACAACCACTCCGGCTCCCTCATGCCCTACCGTAAATGGGTATTCCACTATTTGTGAGCCGATCCGGCCGTGGTTATAATAATGGATATCCGATCCGCAAACGCCCATAACACTCATTCTGATCTTGACATCTTTTGGTCCTACTGAAGGTTCAGGTATTTCGAGCATCTCCATCTTCCTGATTCCGGTAAGCATCATAGCCTTCATAAGTGGAAATTATTTGTTTCAGGGCAAAGATAAGTGAATAATTAACTCAGGTTGCTGAAATAACAGATTACGATTAATACTGCTTTTAATACGTCTTTCTTTTGAATTTAATATGTCTTTTAATGGCGCTTATATAAATTAAAAGACGATTAAAAAACGTAACATGATTGCAGTGGTCTAATTTACAAGGCATTCCAGCCTCACCCCCTCAATCCCCCTCTCCCAGGAGAGAGGGGGAAGCCCCTCCCTCTTGGGGGAGGGGTTTGGGGAGAGGCCGTGCATATCAGTTAGTTACGTCCGGAAATTTATATAAAATAAAAACGTACAAAAATATATATACGCGCCCTTTTAATACTTATTTCTTTTAGATTTAATATGTCTTTTAATACGTCTTTCTTTTTCCGGATTTCTTAGCGTCTTTGTGGCATTCTTTTTATTGGCCACAAAGGCACTAAGGCACAAAGTTTATCTGCGTAAACCTGCCTACCCTGCCTGCCGGCAGGCAGGCGGCAGGCAGGTCTGCGAAATCAGCGGGAAATTTTTTGTTTTATATTACCGGATTTCTTAGCGTCTTAGCGACTTTGTGGCATCATTTTTTTTGCTACGAAGGCACGAAGGCACAAAGTTCGCCAGGATTCAAAACCTGACGTCACAGAGAGTTTTCTCTTCGTGAGATTATGTTGATTGATAAATTTTGTAAATTCAAAATCTGTTTTACTACAAAAATCAGGAGAAAAATGAGAAAAATTTACGCAATAGGCGAGACGGTATTTGATATCATCTTTAAGAACGGTCAGCCCCAGGCTGCAAAACCGGGCGGAGCGATGCTTAACAGCGCGGTGTCACTGGGCCGTATCGGTTTGCCGGCATCTTTTATTAGCGAGTACGGGAACGATAATGTCGGAAGCCTCATAGATAAGTTCCTTCACGAAAACGGAGTCAGCACAGATTATGTGGATCATTTTACGAAAGGTAAAACCGGATTGGCCCTGGCTTTTCTAAATGAGAGGAATGACGCGAGCTATACTTTTTATAAAAATTATCCTGAGAAGAGACTTGACATCGAATTGCCTGGCATCCAAAAGGACGATATAATCCTATGTGGTTCAATCTATGCCATTACTTCAGAAATCAGGGACAAGTTTAAGGACTTCACAAGTACTGCAAAAAGGAATAAAGCCATTTTAATATATGACCCAAATTTCAGGCCAACGCATTCATCGGATCTTGAGATGCTTGTTCCCCTTATTGTTGAGAATATGCAGTCGGCTGCCATTATCAGGGGATCGGATGAAGACTTCAGGAACATCTTTGGCTCCGAAACCCCCGATGAAGCATGGAATGTTGCCAGGAAGTATTGCAATTGCCTTGTTTATACGGCTAATGCTGAAGGCGTGTTTGTAAGGACAAAAAGCTGCAGCAGCAGATTCCCGGTTAAAAAGATAAAACCTGTCAGTACAATCGGTGCAGGAGATAATTTCAATGCAGGCATGATAGCCGCCCTTTACCTGAACGGGATAACACTTGATCAGATTGAAAGAATGGGTGTGGAGGAATGGTCGAAAGTTGTTTCGATGGGGGTTGAATTCGCAAGTGATGTCTGTATGAGCTATGAGAATTATATATCGCCCGAATTCGCAGAACAGATTAAACATTTATGACAGTTCCATCCTGTGTAATAATTTAATATACATATAGTTACACAGAGATCCACAGAGGGGACACAGAGGTACACAGAGGCGAGAACCCTAGATAGGCTTTGCGTTTGAAAGGAGATATTTTTCGGCCTCGAGTGACCATATGTAATCGTTGCCTGCCACTATCTCATGGAGGCCTGCATAAAAAGGATCATTTTTCCCTTTTTCCTCCAGTCCGTAGAGAGAGACAAGCGGCATTGAAATATTTGTATAAATAAGCTTTTTACCGCCAGGGATCTGAGGCAGGTTCAGAGTTGCAGACACAACGGCATCGAGACCTCCCACATGGGTTATCATAACTGCAGGATTGATCCTTCCTTCTTCCATCAGCTTCAGGGATTCACGCATGTCATCGGTATTTCCTCCCGACGTACCTACAATATGCGTAAAAGCATAATGCACATTGTAGAAATTGAATTCAGCCCTGAATTCAGGATTTGTAGGGCCGGCAAAAAAATTGAGGCATCCGTCAAAGCCAAGGATGTCATCGCCCTGTTCAATGACCTGCTTTACCGGTGCAAAGATGAAAACATCATCAAATCCTTTTCCTCCCGTCAGACGCCGCAGTTGCTTTGCCGGCTCTTCAGATTTTCCGGTATTGACATAAACGAGTTTTATACCCTCCTTTGCCGCATGTTCAGGTGGAAACAGGCATGCTGCCCTTGAAAGTCTGTTCGTCATCAATATCAGTTACAACTATCAATGCCGGTTTCCTGTCCTTATGAAGAGCATAGTCAATTGCACCCAGACCCATCGGACCCACTCCTGCAAGGATCGCCATATTACCCCTCTCCCGGATACCCATCATGTGGTTATATGTGCCGGGCGGAACATGGTAACTTGCATGGAAAGCGCCAACTATGCATGACATTGGTTCCGAAAGTGAAGCCGGGTAAAATGCTTCTCCTTCATACGCCAGAAGGCAATCGGCTTCCATAACAATATCCGGAATTATTATATAAGTAGCATCTCCGCCTATAAACCGGTACGAGTATCCGGGAGCATTAAGAGTTCCCATATGGTTCATTGCAGGCTGAATTGAAAATTTCTGTCCCGCATGGAATTTATGCTGCCATTTTTTGCCAACCTCAATAATGATACCTGCAAATTCATGTCCAATGATGGTGGGATTCATATGAATATCATCCGGAACACGCTTATGTTCGGCACCCTGTAATGCAGCCTTATAAGACGACATGCAGATACTGTCGGATATTACCCGGGCAAGGATCTCATTGTCCTGGAGTTCAGGAAGTTCAAATTCCTCAAGACGCAGATCCTTCTTGCCGTAGATTCTTACTGCTTTGGTTTTCATTTATAGATTATTCATTTAATCACTCCAGCAGTACCTTTCGATTAACCCACCCTCGACCCCTCCCAGGAGGGGAGCCTATAGTCCTATCCGCCGATGTTCTATGCCCCCCTTCAGGGGGGTTGGGCGGTTCATCCCAGCATCACCTGTCCGCCTGTAACAGGCACCGCCTGCCCTGTTTCATACTCCTGATCAATGATATAGAGAAGGGCTTTCATAACATCTTCAAGTCTGCACCCACGTTTCAACGGAACCTGATCCTCATAATGTCTTCTGACATCATCTATTGTCCTGGCTCCGGGGACTTTTCCGGTTTTAAGGTACTGGACAAAAAGCCCGTTCCGGGGATCGGACCACAACGGTCCTTCATAGAAATTCCCGGGACAAATTGCATTTACCTTGATCCTGAACGGAGCAAGCTCCAGTGCAAACGACTGCGTAAGTCCAATTCCTCCGAATTTTGAACCGGCGTATGCAAAGTTCCGGTTGCTGCCCCTGAGCCCTGACTTGGAATTTATCTGAATTATATCTGTAAAATATTCAGGATTTTCCTGGTTCTGAAGTTTCATTACTTCCGATGCATATTTTGCACAGTTGAAGTAACCGTTATAGTTAACTCCTGTTGTTTTGGTAAATGCTTCCGGATCCATTTCATCCAGTCCTCCGGCTTTCAGAACCCCGGCATTACTTACCAGGATATCAAGGCCGCCAAATTCACTTACCGTTGTTTCAATCAGATGTTTGACCGACTCATGATCCGATACATCTGTTTTGACAAAGAGGACTTTATTTGACGATTTCCCTGCCATCAGGCATGTTGCGAATTTACTGCCTGTATCCTCATTCAGATCAGCAATTACTACGTTCATCGATAATCTGAACAGGGCTTCGGCAATACCTGCGCCAAATCCCTGAGCACCACCTGTGACAATCGCAATTTTATTGGTCAGCTTGTTTTCAGTTTTGTTGCTCCCGATTTTCCGCCTGTAATTTTCAACTTCCCATTTATCTATGAATTCCACCTGCTCGGGAGTGAGAAATTTTGTCCCGCCGGCCAGGGATGAATAATAGCTCATTTTTACCAGGTCTTCAAACACATCCAGAACTGAATCCGCTGATGATACTGAATCTTCAACGGCAAAAACACCTGTGTTCCTTATGACAATGACCTTTGGCAGGTAACCGTATTCATTCTGAAAACGAGGCAATTGTTGTTTAAAGGACTCCAGTATCTTCTCAGCTGTTGCTGATTGTTCAATGAACAGGTATCTTGACTTGCAGTATACAATTGTATCAGGTGTAAGCGGCAGTGATATCTTGTGAAATTCCTGCTGGTTCTGGTAATATTTGGCAATGAGTGTATTATGTCTGTATCTTATTACCTTGAGCTTTTCGCCTGACAAGATCATTCTGATCCCCGGCAGTACCTTGTGCAAAATGTTGATTATATGGAAGAGAAGTGACCTCCAGAGCAGGAGTCACCTGAGCTATAACTGAAATTATCTGCTCATAGATTTTTAATATTTCCTGAGTTGTATCTGCACCCACAAATGATCCATGATTCTCGAGAAAGATGATCTGAGGTTCCTCCAGAATATTTTTCCCTGTAAGACTTGATTTCGGTTTCAAGCTTCTTGAATAAGGTATATCCCGGATCGGTGTAGGGAACGAAAAGCACTTTTTCTCCGAATAGTTTAAGAGTCAGGTTTTTTGCATTTCTGCTGCAGAGTATTCCGTTAATCAGGGTAGGGTGGAGGTGAACTACAAATTTATACCTGATTATTTCGTGAAGCGAAGTTTCAACTGACGGCCTTTTTTTCCTGCCGGGGTCAGTGATGCTGGCAATAAGGTCGTTCTTTACCTGCTCTTCACGCAGAACCGGATCATCAGAATATGTTTTGCCTGAGATTTCATGAAGTTTTTCCCTGTTCAAAACTACAAGCCCCTCTTCATCAAGTTCGGCAGAGTGGTTGTCCGCTTGCTTTTATCCAGATTGATTTGTCATCCTTAAAGGATGTGTTCCCGCCTCCGGCAATTACATAATCCTTATTGCTTCCGTAAAATCTTGATATTTCAATAAGTTCCCTGATTTCAGGCTTCATAATCCTTGATGTTTAATAAAAAGAATTCAATTACAAGTCTTCCCAGGAATGTCAGTTCTCTTTTTTGTGTAAGACTTGGGGCACCATCCGGCAGAACATAACCCTGACGGCCCTGTGCTCTCAGGTACTGATGTGCAGCAATTACACATGCACTGTTCCAGGCAATCTGCTTTAAACCTTCATCGAGAGGTTCCTGATCCGCGGGCAGATACTTTAAGAGGAATCATTTCAGGAGTATTGTGTTCTGTTCCAAAGGTGATCAGATAACCTTTATTATCAAAGAACTCAACAAATTTCTTTAATATTGATAAGCTGTTTCTGCCGGGAATCAATTCTATGCATGCAATTTTCATAGAAGAGAGTGAAGCATGGAGATTTTCAGGTGTACTTTCAAATTCAGTAAATTTTCCGGATGCATCATCAAGAAGAACCGGGTAGCAGGGAATTCCGCCTGCTTTAATGATTATGTCGATTATTTTCCTGAGGTCAAGGAAAGCATTCTCATTTTCTTCAACAAATGCCGCTCCTCCGCTTTTAAGAAGATTTGAACGTATCTCGTTTTCAAGCATTGCGTCATTTCCGGATCCTGCATTTGATTTCTTCCCTCCGTAGAGCGATTCAATAAAATGGATCCGTTCTTCAGGATCGGGATAGTGTTTTGCTGCAAATGATCTGACTGCTTTTGCCAGATGCCGTTCGCGGACCAGGTCCTGCGCAAATCTTTCTTTTATCGTTTCATAGGACAATACCATCGCCGGATTAACCGGCCCAATCAGTTGATTCAGCTTCGAAATCATTGCTTTAATCTGATTCTGGCTCTCCCTTATAACATTATTCAGCTTAAGTTTCTGAAGCCATCCCAGGCTGAAAGGATAATCAAGACCTTTGCCGCTGAAATATATTCTGCCAGGATTATTCGGATCATTAATCCTTATGCCTTTCTTCTGTTCATCTTTGAGCAGGCCAATAAATTCGATATTGAACAAGGGAAACACTTTGCTTCTGACCGATCCCCGGCAGAAGGCCTCATATCCGTCGGTAACAAAAAAATCATTTATCCCCAGCACTGCAATATTCTCATCCTTTGCCATTGAGAATATTGTATTCATGTCAGAGAAGGCACTGAACGAGTAGGGAGTATGAATATGACCATTTGTTTCCCTGTAAGCCGGAATATTATTCCCCATCAGGCTTTTCCTCAGTTCTTCCGGTGCAGGGAAATCAGATAGAAAATATTTCTCAGCCATTTTAAATACCTGCGTTTAAATTAATTACCAGTTAAGTGCATCTTCCGGTACATTAAGTAACGAGTCGCAAATCCAGTCAGCATCTCTTAAGCCTGCTTTCATCAAATGATGAGGTTACGGCAAGGCATCTGCATCCTGCCGCAATTGCCGCTTTGATTCCGCTCAAAGCATCTTCCACCACCAGGCATTCTTCCGGTTTCAATCCTATTTTTGCCGAAGCTTTCATATAGATGTCAGGATGAGGCTTTTTATTCTCCACTTCAAGTCCGTTAACAGTTGCATCAAAGAGATTTGAAAGTAATCCTGTTTCATTCAGATTGGCTTCCATTTTTATGAGGTCTGCACTTGTCGCTAGTGCGAGCCTTAATCCCATTCCGCGGCACTTATCAATAAATTCCCGTACTCCCGGAAGAGGAGCCAGCTTACCTCTGATAATGGTTTTGTAAATCTGATATGTTCTGGCTTTTACCTTTTCAATATCGACCTTTAATCCATATTTCTCAGCAACACCACCTATGTACCTGTTTTCACCCATTCCGACAAAAGGTTTGAAATCATCAGGTGAGACATTAAGTCCCAATCTCTCCGAACATCAAAATAGCTGCTTTGCAGATAAACGGTCTCTGAATCAACAAGTACACCATCCATATCAAACAGCACTCCCCTTATCATCTGAAGAGTTTTTCCAGTTCAAGGATCCTTGATTTGCTCAGAGGTTTTTTCTTTCCTGTCATTTCTACAATCAGTGTCATTCTGGCAGCATTTTCAAGAACTTCAAGCTTGTCAAATGCCTGCAGAAGACTGAGTCCGGTTGTAAGAATTCCATGATTTTCAAGCAGAAGAATATCTGATTTCACTATGTACTCTGCAGTCAGTAATGCCAGTTCCTCGGTTCCCATCAGGGCATATGGAACAAACTGCGGATCACCGCAGATTGCTCTTGCTTCAGCAGTAAGATTAGTGTCAATTGTACACTTCATTGCCGTAAATGCCGATGGCAAACACAGGATGAGCATGTACAATTGCTGAAACATCTTTCTTCTTTCTGTAAATTGAAAGATGCATTTCATATTCAATTGAAGGCTTAAGTTCAGGAGTCAGGTTTTCCCCGGCAAGTGTCATTATGCCAACCTCTCTCCATCTCATTCTGCCTTTATCAGTTGCTGATGGAGTTATAATAATGATATCGTCATCCGATTCTGAGGCTTATGTTTCCTCCTGAAGTTGTTGTAAGTCCCTGTTTGTAAAGCCGCCTCATGAACCTGGCCACCTCTTTGCGCTCATTCCTGTATAATCATCTCCGTCTTTCATAGACCAGTCTTACTGAACCAGATCAACGACTCCATTAAGGACATATCGCGGGCGGTAAGGGAAATTATCAATTTCAGTCCTGTCAGTTATCCCGCTCAATACAAGCAGTGTATCAATTTCTGATTCCAGTCCGCATCTTATATCCGTATCCATACGGTCTCCGATTACAATTGCATCTTCTCTTTTTATCCCAAGCCTTTTAAGGGCAATTCGCATCATAAGCGGATTGGGTTTTCCGACAAAATAGGCTTTTTTCCCTGATGCAATTTCAATAGGAGCAATCAGAGCCTTTACCGAAGGAGTTATTCCAGTTTCGACCGGACCGCTTATATCGGGATTTGTTCCTATCAGCCGGGCACCTCTTAATAACAAGGTTTACAGCCAGTTCGATCTTTTCAAAATTATAGCTGTTTGTATCACCGACAACAACATAATCGGGATTTACATTATTGATTGTATAACCTACACTGTACAGGGCATGAATAAGTCCTGCATCACCAATAATATATGCACTTCCGTTAGGTTTCTGACTGGCAAGAAAACCTGCAGTTGCCAGTGCACTTGTATAAAAATGCTCTTCCCCAACATTTATTCCCAGCCTTTCAAGTTTTTCATGCAGCTCTTTCGGAGTCCGCTGACTTGCATTTGTCAGGAAAAGATATTTTTTTCCTGATTCTTCAAGCCATTTCAGGAATTCGTTGACACCAGGGAGCAGCTTGTTTCCATGATAGATCACTCCATCCATATCGATTATAAAGCCTGCTTTTGCTTTAATATTTTCAACTATGTTTTCCATTGATAACTGATATTGTCATGTAAAGATATCAAAAAGGAGTTACACACCCTTCCCTGTTTAATTTTAAAGACTTGTCAGCCGAAAAATCACGTTTTGCTGATATGTCCTTTCAGCGGAATTATTTTTTCATGAATTGCATCAATTATCCAGTCGGGCTGCGGGAAGAAAGTACTTCTCCATTTCATAAGCCGGAGTGATCCAGTTCCTCGAACCGACAACCACCGGAGGAGCATCAAGATCATCAAAGGCAAGTTCGGTTATAGTCTGTGCCATCTCTTTCAGGAATGATCCGCGTGAAGAAGCATCACTTGCAAGAACTATTCTTCCGGTTTTTTTAACTGATTCAATAACAGGTTCATAATTAAACGGAACAAGTGTTCTGGCATCAATTACCTCTGCACTTAATCCCCATTTTTCTTTCAGGGTATTCTGCAACTTTCATTACAGGATATAATGTTGCTCCAATTGAAAGAATAGTAATATCATCCCCTGTCTTTTATATCAGGTTCACCGAGCGGAATTTCATAATAACCTTCAGGAACACCGCCGGTATGAAACATCTCACCGATATCATAAATTCTCTGGCTTTCAAAGAAAATTACAGGATCAGTTCCCTGTAATGCGCTGTTCATCAATCCTTTGGCATCATATGGTGTAGCAGGGAAAACAACTTTAAGTCCCGGAATATGTGCTATAAGCGATGACCAGTCCTGTGAATGCTGTGCACCATATTTTGATCCTACAGATACCCTTACAACAACCGGCATCTTTATAATATTTCCGCTCATTGCCTGCCATTTGGGCAGCTGGTTAAACACTTCATCACCTGATCGTCCAAGGAAATCACAATACATGATTTCAGCAATTACACTTCCCCCGCACATTCCGTAGCCAATTGCAGTTCCGACAATTGCACCTTCGGAAATCGGTGAGTTGAAAAGCCGGTGATAGGCAAGTGCTTCGGTCAGTCCACGGTAAACAGCAAATGCACCTCCCCAGTCACGGTTTTCTTCACCCCAGGCTGCAAGTGTGGGATCTTTGTAAAAACGGTCAATAACTGCTTCAAAAATTCCATCACGGAACTGGTAAAGTTTGGCTTTTGAAACAGGTTTGCCATCCTTGTCCTTATAAAATCTCTCTTTGTTTTTCAGTGACTTGACCCTTGGATTCTCTTCCATCGGCATAAGAACTTCAGGAGTACCCTCTTCCATCTTATCAACTGACCGTTCGAGAACATCATTTTCCCGATGCGGTCAGGATCGCCCGTCAGGTCCAGACTGAGGTGAAATTTCATCATTAATAGTAAGTTTCAGGATATGTGTCAGCATTTCCACCGATTCATTCCTGATCTCATCAAGCTAGATCCTGTTTTGCAATGCCCGCATCTGACAAGTGAATTTCCATATGCAATTATTGAATCCTCCTTCTGCCATGCTTCAATTTCTTCTTTTGACCTGTAGGATGATGCATCAGAAGGAGAATGTCCGCTTATCCTGTAGGTAAGAGTATCAAGCAGTACAGGTCCTTTCTTTTCCCTGATCATCTTCTTTCTTTCGTTTGAAAGCATCAATTACAGCAAGCGGATTATAACCATCAACCCTTTCAGCATGCATCATTTCAGGATTGACACCTGCACCGACTCTTGCAAGGATACCATAACCCATTGTTTCACCCATTGTCTGGCCACCCATGCCGTAAAGATTATTCATGAAGTTGAAAATCAGGGGCAAGCCCTCCTTCTGTATTCTCCTTCCACAGAGAGTCTTAGTACTGATCCATTGTGGCAAAGGAGATACCTTCCCAGACCGGTCCGCATCCCATTGATGCATCACCGATATTGCAGACTACAATACCCCGGTTTCCTGTTTATCTTTTTATATAGCGCAGCACCTACTGAAATATCACCCGATCCTCCGACAATGGCATTGTTCGGATATATTCCAAAAGGAGTGAAGAATGCATGCATTGAACCGCCAAGTCCTTTGTTGAATCCGTTTTCACGTGCAAATATTTCAGCCAGCGCACCATACAGCAGAAAGTGTATTGCCAGCTCTTTAACAGTCCCGGAAATCCTTTTTCAACAACTCTGAGAGCTGCGCCTCCGAAGTAATTTTTCATTATCGAATACAGGGTATCTTCATCAAGCTTGTGAATTGCTGATAATCCCTTTGCAAGTATCTCACCATGACTGCGGTGTGAACCGAAAATATAATCATCACTATCAAGAGTATAGGCCATTCCAACTGCTGAAGCTTCCTGTCCGATTGAAAGATGTGCAGGACCGGGATGATTATAGTGGATTCCATTATATTCATTTGTTGTTTTTATCAGGTTCAGCATGGTTTCAAATTCCCTGATAATGACCATGTCATGGTAAATTCTCATGAAATCATCACTTGTGAAGTTGATCTTTTCTTCACTTATTGTTTTGTTATACTGATTTACAGGAATCTTCCCGAATTCAATGAATTGTGGTTTGCGTACAACTTTCGGATTAATGTTCTGACTTTTTGGCATATTTTCTTTTTTTTGTCTTTTGGTCTGCTGGTCTTAGCTGAGTCTGCTGGTTTACTGTCTTGCTCTCCGCTCTCCCTTTCTCCCACCTACTCACCCTTCCTTTTTTACCGCGAGAACCTCTCTATCTGTTCCTTTATCTCCTTCAGGAACAATGTAGCCGGTCCTCCATCAATTGCCCTGTGATCGTAGGTCAGTGATAAGTCCGATATATGGCACAAATCCGAATATATTATTTCCAAGATCTGCCGGCCTGTTAATTATTGTGCATACACCCAGTATTGCAGCCTGCGGAAGGTTTATAACCGGTGTGAACATCTCAACTCCATAGTTGCCAAGGTTTGAAACTGTAAATGATGCAGCAGTACTTTGTATCAGTTCAGGATTTATATTTCCTTTTTTGCAGGATTCAGCTACTGATTTTAACTCCTGCGAAAGTTTTACCAGATCCATATCATCGGCATTTTTTACAGCAGGTACCATTAGTCCCCGCGGAGTATCAACAGCAATTCCAAGATGTACCTTGTTAAATGTTTTGATCCTGTCACCAAGAAAATGGCTGTTGGCTTCAGGAAATTTCAGAAGTGCTCTTATCACGCACCAGCATATCATATCATTTAGTGTAATATCCTGTTTTTCAGTTCCTCTGGCTAGTCCTTCCTTAATTTTTCTTCTTGCCTCAAGCAGGTTACGGACATCAGCACTCATATGATGTGTAAGCTGTGCTGAGTTCTGAAGTGAGGAATGCATTGCCTTTGCAATCAGTTTGCGCACATTCGAAAGCGGCTGTTCGGTAAATTCATCACCTGAAAGTTTGACAGCACCTGCCTTTGAAGATTCATCCGGAAAGCAGCTTTTCAATATCGGCACTGATAATTCTGCCATTTGGACCGGATCCGGCAATGCCCGTAAAATTCATCCCTTCTTCCCTGGCCAGACGTTTTGCTCTAGGGGAAATCCTGATTTTGGAATACTCCGTCTGCCCCTCTTTCGCCAGTCTGAGCCGGCAGGAGGTACATTATTCTCCGGCTTAACCTGAGCGGCTTCTTTTGTTTCGGCTGACCCGGGTTCACCGGGAACCGAAGATGAAATATCTTCTCCCGCGGATACCAATCACAGCCACATTCACCAGCACAGGCACTTCTGATCCTTCGCCGTAGAAAATTTCAAGCAGCATTCCGTCAGCCGGGGATTCCATATCAAAAGCAGCTTTATCGGTTTCATAGGAAAACAGAATATCACCTGTCCTGACAGGATCACCTTTCTGTCTGAACCATTTGGTTATTATGCAGGTTTCAACTGACTGTCCCTGTTTGGGCATTATTACCGCGGATTGCCATATGTATTGACTGTTATTGATTTGTGATTTGTGATTTGTGATTATATGGGTAACTTGTTATAATATGTATTTTAAATGACTAACTTAGTAAATACAGATAGTGTTAATAATCAATGGTTACAAAAATAATAATTATAACTTGTATTTACAAGTAAAATATAATATATTTACAACAAAATAATTTCAGATGATGTCATCAGGAACGATACCTCAATACAGAAAGCTTTATGAGATTCTTCGCAAGCATATTCTGGAAGGTGTTTATAAGGAAGGGGATCTTCTGCCTTCTGAAAATGAGCTTTGCCAGCTCTACGGAATGACCCGTCCGACTGTCCGGCAGTCACTGAGCAACCTTGCAAATGACGGTTATATCAGGAAACACCAGGGGAAAGGAAGCATTGTTCATCAGCTTCCCAGGGAGATAGGCATTCTTTCTGTTTCAGGTACTACATCTGCGGTTGGAGACCGGAATCTGAAAACAAGGATAATTGTTAAACCTGGCTTAAGACATGGCCAGGAGATTTCATGTTTCCCCTTATCGGACCTTGAAAAGGAATCAGGTTATGTCTATATGGAAAGGCTACGTCTGCTTGACGATGTCCCTATATTTTACGATATAAGCTATATTCCAAATATTAACCTTCCAAGGATAACATCCCGGCAGTTTGAGAACAGATCACTTTTCCAGATATTGAGAGAACATTATCACATTGAGATAAAAGGCGGGGAACAGAGGATCAGGGCAATACCTGCTTCAGCCAAAATCAGCCGGTTCCTGAAGATCGAAAAAGGGAAAGCCTGTGCTTCATCTTGAAAGAAAAATGGAAACCAACATAAACGGCTTGTTCCTTTATTCATCAATTTATTGCAATACGGAGAAATATTCAATTTTCGGAAGATTTTAATAAAATTGAATCCAATTAAGTTCTGAAATAAAAAAAATTAATTTTATTTAGCCTCGGTTATCAGTAATAAATTTAATAAATTGCTTGGAAATCAATTATTTGCCCCAGATTTAAGGCAGTAATTGTAATTGCTGGCACCTTTTAGGGGCAGGGGCGGGGGAAGAAAATCAACAAAAGCATGTTATTTTTTGAGTTTACTCGTATTTTTTATTTTCTTATTCTGCTATATAAATCATCAGGATAGATAAACCATTTTTTAACCAACCCACTACAAAAAACTAATTTATGAAAGATCAGAAGAAATTATGGTCAAGACGCCGGTTCCTTGGTTCCGCTGCCTTAGGAATGGCCGGCATGGTTGTAATTCCAAATCTGGCAACCTCGTGCAAAGGCAAAACCAAAGCAAAAGTCACCGGAGAGGCCGGGGATGAAATTACGCTGGGATTTATTGGCATGGGACACCAGTCAATGTTCCTTCTCAGCGGTTTCCTCCAGATACCCGGAGTAAAGGTGGTTGCAGGATGTGATGTGTATGGCATCAAACGCAAGCGTTTTGAAAAGAGGGTGAACGACTTTTATGCAAAAGCCGGTAAGGAAACCAAAGTTGATACTTACGAAAAATATCAGGATCTTCTTGCACAGGCAGGATATTGATGCAGTTGTAATTGCAGTTCCTGATCACACTCATGCAATGATAGCAATAGCTGCATGCAAGGCCGGAAAGGATGTTTATCTTGAAAAACCGATGACATTCACAATTAAGGAGGGACAGGAACTTAAAAAAGCAGTCCGGGAAAACAACAGGATACTTGCAGTTGGAAGCCAGCAGCGTTCTGATCCCGAATTTCAGCATGCTGTTAATCTGGTTCAGACAGGTGCACTGGGAAAAATAACCAAAGTAAATGCTTATGTCGGGGCACCTCCAACACCATATGATCTTCCTGAAGAACCGCTGCCAGCCGATCTGAACTGGGATCTGTGGCTTGGTCCTCTTCCCGCTGACATTCATTTCAATAACCAGCTTGATCCTCCTATTTCACTTGATCCTGAAAAGGATGAAGAGATCTGGGGTGCATGGCGCTGGTATAAAGAGATGGGTGGAGGTTTTACTACCGACTGGGGTGCACATATGTTCGATATTGCCCAGTGGGGACTGGGAATGGATAAAAACGGACCGGTTGAGATATCACCGATCGGCGACGGAACAGAGTTTATGTCCTGGAAATATGCAAATGGTGTTGTAATGACATCAGAACCATTTGATGACAAGCTGACAAAAGGAGTTAAATTCTGGGGAGAAAATGGCTGGATAGAAGTGTCCCGTGGTTATTTCAATGCATCTGATCCAAAATTTGATCCACCTGCATCAGCTGCATCGACTGATGAAGGTCCATATGAAACCAGAATTCCTCACCAGGTCAACTTTATTGAATGCGTCAGATCGCGCCAGGATCCGGTTGCTTCCGGTTGATATCGGCCACAGCAGCTGTACTGTCTGTACATCTCGGAAATATTGCATGTGATCTTAAAAGAACAATCAAATGGAATCCTGAAACTGAAACCTTTGTTGATGATACTGATGGAGCTGCAACAAAGCTAAACTGCATTATGAATACCGCAGTCCGTGGAAGCTTGGTATAAATCCACTTCAGTTAGGAACAAAAAAAAAGAGGCTGTAAAATATATTACAGCCTCTTTTGGTATAATTCTGAGTAAAATTAATCTACTCTTTTTACCTTGATGGCAACAGGTCCTTTTTCTCTCTGTTCAACTTCAAATTCAACAGCCTGACCTGCCTCAAGTTCGGTATGGGAAACTTCTAAACCTGAACGGTGGATAAAGATATCCTTGTCATCTTCAGTCTGAAGGAATCCATAACCTTTTACCCTGTCATACCATTTAACAGTACCTTTCATAGTTTTTGATTTTTTGTTACCTACCTGTAGTTATCTCTTCTGTTTCCACCACCGCCCTCTGCGGTCGCTATCTCCACCACCTCTGAAATTACTTCTTCTGTCAGTTCTTTCAATAGATTCATTAACAATAATATTTCTTCCCTGAACTTCAGCACCATTAAGTTCTTCAATGGCTTTCTTTGCTTCAGCTTCATTCGGCATCTCAACGAAACCAAATCCTTTACTTTTCCCAGAGTATTTGTCAATAATGATTTTTGCGGATGTTACTTCGCCATACTCTTCAAAGATTTCTTTTAATTCTGCTTCACTCATTTTAAAATGAAGACTTCCTACGTAAATGTTCATAATTCAATAATTAAAGTATTTATAAAACAGTGACAAAGGTCATATTTTTTTTTGAAATCAAAAAATAAAATATTCATAATATATTGTATTTTAACAGCTTTTTGGCATTAAAAGCTTCTTCAAGGCAAATCAAGTCAGTGGCTAAAATCAAACATATTCTGAACATAATTCAAATGATTTAACATCGACTTTTTTTAAAATTGTTCGCTATCAGGATCATGAATTACTAATTTAATCCTGTCAATCAATTATCTCATTTCCTGTTCCTGATATAAATATGCTTAATATGGTTCTGTCCCGATTCTCTTTCATCAATTTCAAAATCAAGCGATCTGATCAGCGGAGTCAGCTTTGGAAATCCAAAATTTCTGGGATCAAAATCAGGTTGTTTCTTAAGGATCAGATTTCCGACATCACCAAGATATGCCCAGCCGTTTTCATCAGCCAGATCAGTTATTGAGGATGCAATAAGTCGTTTTACCGCTCTTGATCTGCGGCTAGCTGATCACTCTCTTCAGCTTTCTTCTTTTTTACGACAGGTTTTCCTTTTTTCTGTTTCATGACTGCAGGTTCGACATGCCACGATGGATGAGTTAATAATTTCAAGATAAATGAATTTATCGCAGGCAACTATAAAAGGATGAGGTGTTTTTCTTTCACCAATTCCTATTACTTTCATTCCTGCTTCCCTTAGCCTTGTTGCAAGCCTGGTAAAATCGCTGTCACTTGAAACAATGCAGAAACCATCAACCTTTCCGGAATAAAGTATATCCATTGCATCAATGATCATTGCAGAGTCGGTGGAATTCTTTCCCTTGGTATAACTGTATTGCTGAACAGGTGTTATTGCATTTTCAAGAAGTACTGATTTCCATCCTGCTACTGTTGGTTTTGTCCAGTCGCCATAGATCCTTTTAAAAGTGGGAGTTCCGTATTTTGCAATCTCTTCAAGCATTCCCTTGACATTGCTGTATGGTATATTGTCGGCATCAATCAGTACAGCCAGCCTTAGATCATTTAATGTTTGCATGGTTATTTTTTTAAACTTTCCCGCAATTTACTCATTTTTAGGGTCACTCTCCGAAATTCAAAAGTTATTCTGTACATTGCCGGTGAAACTTAATTACCTGCAGATTAGTCTTTAAGAATTGTTTAAGTAAGGATTAACTTTATGGAAGACACCAGATTAAAAGCAGAGGCTTTAGCCTTACTTTCCGTCTTCTCGGTTTGCCTCCTGTTCTTCTTTTACTTCTCTGTTAATAAAAGAATGCTCATTCTTAACAAGATCATTAGATCCTTTATCCCTTCGTGGTCAGCGGAAAGCCTTGAATTCTTATCCGGGAAGCTTACCGGGATCTTATTTACAGGGATCATTCCTTTTATCATCTTTCCTGGGATATTTGATATTTCACCTTCACGGATTGGAGTTGTAACCGGGCTGACATTCAGATTCAGTTACCTGATAGCTTTACTGGTACTTATTACATGCCTGATTGCCTTCTTTGCCTCAAAAAAGAAGGACGTGAGGGAAATATCAGCCGATCTGAAGATCAATGACTGGTATCCCCGGCACATGGTTCTGTTTGTTCTGGCATGGATTTTTTATATCTTCGGATATGAGCTTCTGTTCAGGGGGATCGTCTGGTTCACTTGCTTTGAAGCTTTCGGATTTTGGCCGGCATTATTGATCAACCTTTCTCTCTACGCAATTGTCCACCTGCCAAAAGGAAAACTAATGGCACTCGGAACCCTGCCTACAGGATTGATTTTATGCCTCCTGAGTCATTTAACCGGATCTTTTTTGCCGGCTTTCATTATCCATTCCACGATTGCAGTTTCTACCGGATTGTTTTCCATTTATCACAATCCTGAGGCTCATCTATATTTTATAAGATCATCCAGATGAGGGTTTTTATTACCGGAGGAACCGGATTTATAGGCGCCAGGTTAACTGAAAAGTTAATCTCGGAGAACTATAGAGTTACCCTTCTCGTCCGCAATACTTCGGTTCCTCAATCCCCTGGTGAGGGAATAACGTTTATCAAAGGTGACATTTTTGACAAAGCAGCTCTCAGAAAGGGGATGGATAACTGTGACTGGGTATTCCACATGGCTGCATTTACAAAGCCCTGGGCAAAAGATCCTTCCATCGTTTCAAGGACCAATGTGACCGGGACGGTCAACGTCCTTGAAGCCGCCGCTGACTGTAATGTCAGAAAGGTTGTCATCACATCCACCGGCGGAACAATGGGTTATTCCCGGGATGGTAAACCTGTGGATGAATCAGCAAATCCTGACCCTGGATATAATACCATGTATGAGAAAACCAAGGCAGAGGCTGAAAGGATTGCATTTGATTTCAGTGAGAGGGGACTCGATCTTGTTATTGTTAATCCGACAAGGGTTTACGGACCCGGGAAACTTACAAAAAGCAACTCGTTAACCAAAATAATAAAGATGTACATTTCAGGTCTCTGGAGGATAATGCCCGGAGATGGCGAAACTATAGGTAACTATGTTTTTATTGATGATGTCGTCGAAGGCCATATCCTTGCAGCAAAATTTGGAAGAACCGGACAGCGATACATCCTGGGAGGAGAAAACCTATCTTTCAGGGAGATTTTCACAATTATTGGTGAGGTTGGCGGGCGAAAAAGGATGATATTAAGTTTATCCTTTAAGTTTATGAAGGGGATTATCAAGCTGGCAATGCTCTTTTCAAAAATTTCGGGAGTCCCGCCGGTTATTACCGCGGACTGGCTTGACAAATACATGAATAACTGGACCATGTCGAGTAAAAAGGCAGAAAAGGAGCTTGGCTACAAGATTACACCTTTCAGGGCGGGGGTCTCAAAAACTATAGAATGGATTAAATCTCAACATAATGGAATCAGAAAATAATACCTTTGCAGTGGTTACCGGAGCCAGCAGCGGGATCGGCAAGGCTATTGCACAGGAACTCGCTTCACGGAAACACAATCTGATCCTAAGCTCCCTTCCGGGTCAGGGTTTGTCAGTTTATTGCGCCGAACTGGAATCAGTAAACAAGATCCGGGTCCTCTGTTTTGAGTGCGACTTAACCATGGATAACGGACCGGAAAGTCTTTTAGAGTTTGTGCAGAAGGGCGGGTTCAGGATAAACATACTTGTAAATAATGCCGGCATTGGATTTGAGGGTCCGATTGAAAGTTATTCCAAAAAACAGATTGATCACATGATCCTGCTGAACGTCAGGGCTCTTACACTGCTTACATTCTTCTTCGCTCCTGAGCTTAAAACTCACAACAAATCCTATATCCTGAATATAAGCAGTTTCGGGTGTTATGTTCCTACAGCATATAAGAGCATTTATCTTGCCTCGAAATCATATATTTACTTTTTTACAAGGGCTCTTGAATCGGAACTCAACGGTTCTTCACCTTTCACATGTGTTGTGGTGCCGGCTTCGGTAAGGACCAATGAGATGGTCCTTGGCAGAATTGAAAGAAACGGATGGTTCTCGCAGAAATTGGCGCTTAATCCGGAGGAGGTTGCTGATGAAGCTGTTACGGGGATGTTTAGGGGAAGAAGAGTAATTATGCCCGGTAAATTCACCAACCTGTTTTTCAGGATTGGACTATTTGTCCCCGAAGGCATAATGATGCTTGTCTTACGCAGGATCTTTAAAAATTACAAGGTAGAAAACTGAACCGGTTCCCCGGTGTCAGGCTTTCTTCCCGGTCATGCTAAGTATGTCCAGCCTTAAAACTGTCGTTTTATCAAACTGCTCAGGGATATAGGAGAATCCGCTTTTTCCTGAATAGTGCTGCATTATTGAGTTAAAACCTTCCCTCTTTTCTTCATCACCCGTGAGAATGAATATTTTACCCCAGCCTATAATACTGCTGTACCTCATTCCAAAATCACAGGCCTCAGTGCCGGCAATCAGTTCATGATCAGTATCCAGTTCAAAACAGACATTATTATTCTTTCTGATCATGTCAATCTTTTTACCCTCCCTGGCACAATGAAAATAAAATTTCCTGTCTGGCGAATAGCCAAAGTTCATTGTAACAATATATGGGGTATCATTATCTGTCAGGGCTATCCGGCATACGTCCGCCCTTGATATAATTGCCTCCATCTCTGTAATTTCTGTTATTTCCCTGTCTTTTCTTCTCATGATTGTTCAGTAATTGATTGTTAATACTTTAACAATAATTGTGGATTAGTTTTTATAGTATCCTTACCGGTTGCTTACGAATGCTTAAAATTATTAATTTAAAATAAAGAATATTATTAACTTTGGCGGATCAAAAAAAAGAACATAATTTAAATAATCCAATCATTATGGGAAAAGGTGATAAAAAATCAAGAAGGGGTAAAATTATTCTTGGTACTTACGGGGTAAGGCGTCGTAAGAAAAAAGCTGACAAACCAGAGATTAAGCATGTACAAGAAGTTAGGGAGATAAAGGATAAAAAACCGTCCAGGGAGAAAAAAGCTGCCCCGGCAGTCAAAGAACCAGTTGAGGTAAAAGAAATTAAAGAAGTAAAAGAAATTAAAGAAATTAAAGAAGTAAAAGAAGTTAAAGCCGTCAAAGAAGTAAAAGAGGCTCCCGTGGTGAAGGAGGTTAAGGAGGTTAAAGAGATTAAAGAAGCAAAGACTTCGAAAGAAACCGAAGAAGTGAAGGAGACGAAAGCTCCGAAACAGAAAAGTGAACCAAAGGCTGCAAAACCCGTTAAGGAAAAAAAGGAAGCTAAGGAACCTAAACCAAAGAAAGAAAAGCCGGCTGAAAAATAAAAGCGTCTATTTTCTGACAACCAGCCACTTATAATCTTCCGGATCAATCCTGGCATTTATAATGACAGGCTCATTCATCATAAGGGCTGTAATTATTGCTTTTCTCATGGCATCTTCACTTTCTGCTGTGATGACCCTGACTCCCAGGAAAGTGTCAGATCCGAATAAATCACCTGAACAAAGAACCGTACCATATGCGGGGAGGTTTTGCCATGATTGCTTCAACCTGATCAGATTAAGTTCTCCATCGGCAAGTACCACAATAATAAGACGCAAGTTATTCCTTCGTGCAGTGAGAATTTCTCCGGCCATCATTAAAAAACCTCCGTCGCCTGTAATACAAACCACTGTTGGGTCAGGATCTGCCAGCCGGGCAGCCATTGCGGCAGGAATTCCGAATCCCATTCCCGACCAGCCATTGCTCATGATCAGGTTTCTCCTGCCTCCTGTCCTCCAAAACTGACCTGCAAGATGAAGATGCGATCCGACATCGGCGGTGACTACAGAATCTTCAGGCAGCTCCTCCATCAATACTTTCAGTGCAGTTACCGGTCCGAAATGACCGGTGAAACCGTTGAACACTGAAGCCATTTCGTCCTGCAGGGATTTTACTGCTGAAGAATTGAAAACAAGTGATCCCTCAAAGTATCTTGTCAGAATATCAAACCATTCATCCGGAGGCCCCGTATACCTGACAATATGGCCTGATTCAGGCATATCAACTTCGTTTACGTCGAAATGAACAAGCGGTACATCCGGTATCCATGATTCATAATTATATTCAACAGGATCATATCCAAGTCCTATGACAAGATCTGTTCTTTCAAAAATATCCTCCAGGTAATCGCTTAAGACGTGAAACAGAACCCCGGCATAACAGGGATGATCTTCAGAAATTATTCCCTTGGCCATCGGGGTCAGAACAACAGGGATTTTTATTTTTTCAAGGAAGGTAAGTAATTCATTGCCAATACCTATTCTTGCGGCAGTGAGTCCAACAGCTATTAACGGACTTCTTGAATTCTCAAGGACAGAAGCTATTTTTCCGGCATCATTTTCACGGATCTTTTCCGATGGAGTTAATCCGGATGCCGGTACTTCCAATGTTTCAATATTGGCGATGTCTGATGGCAGACCGATATGCACGGGACCCGGATACTCCTCACGGCACAACCTGATGGCTTTTGAGATCACGAAACGCGCATTGTCCGGGGAAAGACGGAATGTTGCCTTTGTGAGTGGTTCAAAGAGTTTCTGATGGTTTATATTCATCTGGGTTGTCCTGCGGATCATTTTGTCCTCAATCTCGCTTGTAAGTACGATAACGGGTGACCTGTCCAGCAGTGCTCCTCCTATACCTGTGGCAATATTTGTTGCTCCCGGACCAAATGTCGCATGGCAGACACCAGGAATGCCTGTCAGCCTTGCCGTTACATCGGCCATTATCCCGGCAGAGGCTTCATTGGAGGTAAGGAAAAATTCAATACCGGCAGCCCTGAAGGCTTCAAGATACGGAATTGATGGTCCTCCGGGAATACCGAAGAGGTACTTCACTCCAATTCCGGCCAGCTGATCGGCAAGGTACTCTGCAACTGTCATTTTAATACACTGGATATAAGAACAAAACTATTAAAAATATTGTATCTGATCCCATTTCCTGATCAGGCTGTTGAAAAAGTCCCCCCCCCGTACTCCAGGCTAGGATTTACACTGAGATCCACTGAGGCAGGTTTTCGCAGATAAACTGGTGCCTTAGTGCCTTTGTGGCCAAAAAAAAGAATGCCACAAAGACGCAAAGACGCTATGAAATCCGGAAAAAGAAATACGTATTAAAAGACATATTAAATTCAAAAGAAATACGTATTAAAAGACATATTAAAATTTAATTAAATACGTCTTAGAAGCAGAATTAGAAGGGCACTATATATATTATCGTGTCCCGAGCGCCAGCGAGGGATCCCTTGGTTTATAAACCAATTACTTGCATAATGTTGTCAATATAGGGGCAACTCGTTCCGGCACAGATTACAATCCGTTTCGCTCTGTTAAATCCGCAGCCAGCGGGGGCCGGAATGCATTGTAAATTAGACCACTGCACCATATTGCGTCTTATACGTCTTTTAATATATAAGCGCCATTAAAAGACATAACAAAATAATGTCCCGATTAATATATTTTTCAACATTAAATCTGAATTTAAATTCTATTAATTTTAGCCGGACTTTTTAACAGGCAAATACATTTGAAAAATGAAAAGAGGGAAGCTGATAATCAGCATTGCAGCTAATTTTATTCTGACGACATTAATAACAATGTCACAAATTTCTCCAGAGGTCTACAAAAGGGCAGATGACCTTGTAAAAACAACTTCAGACAAAGTATATTACGGAAATGTAAATCCAACCTGGATTGGAAAGACCAACAGCTTCCTTTATGAAAATTTAACTCCGGAAGGAACAGAATACCTTATAGTTGATGCAGATAAGCTGACGAAAAGAAATGCATTCGACCAGAAAAAATTTGCAGCCTCATTTGAGGCCGCAACCGGTAAAAAGGCTGATCCCGGCAAATTACCTGTCAGGAATATACTTTTTTCAGACAGGCTCGGAAGCTTTGCTTTCACTTATGATGGTTATAACTGGATATGCAGCCTCAGGGATTACAGTATTACAAAACGGGAAAAGGTAACCGAAAGGACACGGCAAAGCGGCTGGGACTGGGGATTCAGGGATGAGCTTGCAGGCAATCCTGTTGAATCGCCCGACAAAAAATGGACTGCTTATATCAAAAACTTCAATGTGCACATTAAATCCGCTGAGGACAATAAAGAGTACCAGCTCAGCATCGACGGTGCTCTTGGCGAGTACTATTCAGCAGCTATTAAATGGTCGCCCGATTCAAAGAAGCTTGTCGCGTGCAGGGTCAAACCGGCCGAGAAGCATATGATATATTATATTGAGTCTTCTCCTGAGGACCAGTTGCAGCCAAAGCATTATTCATATGAATATCAGAAACCCGGAGATGCAATTCCCCAAAAGTATCCCCAGCTTTTCGATGTTGATACAAAGCGCCACATCAAGGTTGATGACACGCAGATACCAAATCAATACTCAATAAACAATATCACATGGAGCAAGGATAACGGCTATTTCACTTATGAATTCAATAAACGGGGACATCAGATTTACCAGGTAATCCTGGTTGATGCACAAACCGGAAACTCAACTGTAATTGTGAATGAAACGTCACCAACCTTTATTGACTATAGCGGCAAAAGGTACAGATACGATGCTGAGGAATCAGATGAGCTTGTATGGGCATCAGAAAGGGACGGATGGAACCACCTCTACCTTTATGATCTTACCACCGGGCAGGTTAAGAACCAGATAACCAGGGGGGAGTGGGTTGTGAGGGATGTGGCATTTGTTGATGAAAAGAACAGGCAGATTGTTTTTCAGGCAAGCGGGATGGAACCAGGTGATCCGTACTTCGTTCATTATTACAGAATTAACTTTGACGGAACAGGATTGATGCGTCTTACGGATGGGGAAGGCAATCATGAGGCAGGTTTTTCACCCGACAAGAAATTCTTTATTGACACCTGGTCAAAAGTAGATGTTCCTCCGGTTTCAGTTCTGCGTAAAACGGATGACGGCTCTCAGGTAATGATGATTGAGAAGGCAGACATTTCAAAGTTTCTTGAGTCAGGGATAAGGCTTCCTGAAGTATTTGTTGCGAAGGGGAGGGATGGCATTACAGATATCTGGGGAATAATAATCAGGCCGACTGATTTTGACCCGTCAAAAAAATACCCGGTGATCGAAGATATTTATGCCGGTCCTCACAGCAGTTTTGTGCCTAAGAGTTTCCGCCCGGTTGCGAGCAGCATGCATCAGCTTGCAGAACTCGGATTTATAGTTGTAAAGATTGACGGGATGGGGACATCGAACCGTTCAAAGGCCTTCCATGACGTGTGCTGGAAAAACATAAAAGATGCTGGTTTCCCCGACAGAATACTCTGGATGAAGGCAGCCGCAGCAAAATATCCGTATATGGATATTGAAAGGGTTGGTGTGTACGGAACATCGGCAGGGGGCCAGAATGCTGCCGGAGCTGTACTTTTCCACCCCGAATTTTACAAAGCAGCTGTCGCTTCCTGCGGATGTCACGATAACCGGATGGATAAGATGTGGTGGAATGAACAATGGATGGGCTGGCCGGTCGGTGAGGAATACGCACAGTCGTCTAATGTTGATAATGCATGGCGCCTGAAAGGGAAGCTGCTGCTTCTGAACGGTGAGATGGACAATAATGTCGATCCCTCATCCACTGCCCAGGTTGTTAACGCATTGATAAAGGCAAATAAGGAATTTGAATATGTACTCCTTCCGGGTGCCCGCCATACAGGCGGGGGTGTTTACGGAGAAAGGAAGCGCCGTGACTTTTTTGTCAAATATCTGCTGGGGCAGGAACCACCTGACTGGAATATGGTGGAAAAATAATTTTTTTTCTGATATTAGCGGCCAAACTAAAACTAATTGCATAGCAGGGGGAATACAATTTTCTGGGCAATAATTGCCTGTCTGCTCTGGTCGACGGCTTATGCAGGCATTAAACTGGGACTGCAATATGATACTCCATTGCACTTTGCCGGAAGACGATTTATCATTTCAGGATTGATGATTCTTCCATTCACAGTCCGGCCTTCTGAATATATCAGGATGATACGGGAGAACCGGAATATAGTCATCATGGTAACCGTTCTTCAAACGCTGATCAATTATATCCTGTTCTACCTGGGAATGGATCTTGTACCGGGTGCACTTGGTGCCGTGATCGTGGGATCCCAGCCGCTGGTTACCGCAGTCGTGGCTGCGATGATGCACAAGGAGGACAAACTTACAAGACCCAAGGTAATAACTATTATTTTCGGCATATCAGGGGTTATCCTTATAAGCGCAGGCAGACAGGCGTTTAAAATGGGTACGGCAATCGAATTCCTGGGAGTGATCCTGATCCTGATTGCCAACATTGCGACAGCTACCAGCAATGTTTTAGTCTCCCTTAAAAGCAAAGGCATAAATCCATTTGTTCTTAGTTCGGCTTCTCTTGGGACCGGGGGAGTACTGATCTACCTGCTTTCAATCCCCATTGAAGGAACTGCCCATCCGGCAATGCCGCTGGAATACTGGCTCGACCTGATCTGGTTAAGTTTTATGTCGGCATTTGCCTTTTCAGTATGGTTTAAACTGCTTCAGAGGCCGGGTGTAAAGGTTTCGGAACTTAACTTATGGAAGTTCATTATCCCTGTCGTCGGGGCTGTGCTTAGCTGGCTTATTGTGCCCGGCGAGAATCCCGAGTGGCTGACTATCACCGGAATGATTATCATAGCAGGGTCATTGATATTATTTTTCATAAACAATTCAAGAAATTTTGCAGAACCTATAACATAAAAGCCTGATGAAAAAAAGACTCATCGCACTTGGTGCCTATGCATTATTCTGGTTAGCATTTTTCTTTTTTGCCAGGCTTTTCTTCATTTTAACACATTACAGGGAGGCTTTTCATTTCAGTGCAGGCACCCTGGCTTCCACTTTTTCACACGGGATCAGGCTGGATATCTCTGCAACTGCATATATCCTGGTAATTCCGCTCCTGGCTTCAATTGCCGGAGTCTGGATTAAAGGCAGCTGGTTAAGGCATTTTTTAAGATTCTATTCCTGGGTAATTATTTTTATTTCTTCAGCCATAGTAGTCGGCGACAGTATACTATATACCTACTGGGGTTTCAGAATGGATTACACAGCCCTGATATATCTTAAAACTCCGCAGGAGGCAGCGGCATCTGTGACCACTTTGACAATAATAGAGTACTGTGCTACTGTTGCCGGAATAACAATACTTTTTGCGTTGTTGTATAAAAAGCTGATTGATAGTTTTTTCCCGGATCAGAAAATTAAAAGATTCAGAATCCCGGCCACACTGGTATTTATGTTTCTGACCGGAGCACTTATAATTCCGGTAAGGGGAGGATTCGGGGTCGCCCCGATAAATGCCGGCTCTGTCTATTTCAGCGAGGATATGTTCGTTAATCATACTGCTATCAATGTTGCCTGGAACGTCGGGAGTTCGGTTTTTAACCGGAAATCCCAGGATAATCCATACAGTTTCAGTGACCTCCCTTCCTCACATGCGATTGTTGATTCTCTTACAGTAAAAAAGGGTACTCCTGAAAAAGTCCTTAATAATACCTCTCCAAACATCCTTTTTATAATCCTTGAAAGTTTCGGGAACTCGCTTGTAGGGGAGTTAGGCGGGGATTCACTCACAACACCGAACCTTAATGAATTAATTAAGGAAGGCATAGTTTTTTCAAATTTCTATGCGTCGGGTAACCGCACCGATAAAGCGTTGCCGGCGATAATTAGCGGGTATCCTGCCCAGCCGGCTGCATCTATCATAAAAGAACCCAGGAAGACCCAGTCACTTCCAAGCCTGGTCAGGATAATGAACGGATTGAATTACAACAGCTCATTCTGGTATGGTGGCGATATCAATTTTGCCAATTTTCACTCTTACCTGATCGCCTCGGGTTTTCATCAGATTATCACGATGGATAACTTCGATCCTTCAAATTATAATTCAAAATGGGGAGTACACGACCATGTCCTGTTTGAGGCTCTTAAGGACTCCATGGGATCCGTAAAGGAACCTTTTTTTAGAGTGGTGCTTACACTTTCAAGCCATGAGCCGTTTGAAGTTCCGATGGAACCGGTATTTAAAGGAAAAGACGATCTGACCAAATTTAAAAATTCTGTCCTTTATACTGATAAAACGGTTGGGGACTTCATTAAATGGGCAAAAGGTACCAGCTGGTGGAATAACACCCTCGTTATTCTTGTTGCGGATCATTGCCGGCGTAATTCTCTGGATGAACTTGTCTACTCCCAGGAGATATTCAGGATCCCGATGGTCTGGATCGGCGGAGCGGTGAGCTCTTCCGGACTGAGGATCGGAAAACTTGGCACCCAGGTCGATATTCCCGTCACTCTTCTCGACCAGCTTGGCCTTCCGGGAAGTTTTCCTTTTTCAAGGGACCTTCTGACAAAAGAATCGGATTCATTTGCCTTTTACACTTTTAATGAAGGATTTGCATTTTTAACAGACAGTTCAACTGTAATATATGATCATAAGCTCGGACGGCCCGTCATTGAAAGCGGAAAGGATCCTGGATAGGCCGAAACCGCCGGGAAAGCATTCCTGCAGGTTTTATATGATGATTATCTGAAAAGATAAGGGCTGATATCAGTTGACTTTACCTGCCTGTAATGGGTTTGGTTATGGAGAAATCTAAAAAAAGAATCCCGCTCGTTGTTATCATGCTTGGCGTAGTGAGTCTTTTCACAGATACTGCGTCAGAAATGATCTACCCGCTTGTACCTGTTTTTGTCGCTTACCTTGGATCGGGTGCAATAGTTCTTGGGTTCATTGAGGGAATTGCTGAAACCACCGCTGCAATGTTGAAACTATTGACAGGTATCATTTCGGACAGGTCCGGTAAAAGAAAGCTTTTTGTGGTTATCGGGTATACCCTTTCATCATTGATAAGGCCGTTAACAGGGATGGTCGTCACTGCCTGGCAGATTGTGATAATAAGGATGTTTGACAGGGTGGGGAAGGGGGTCAGGACTTCCCCCAGGGATGCCCTGATTGCTTCGTCTGTTGATGAATCAATCAGAGGAAGGTCGTATGGGTTTCACAGGGCGATGGATCATACGGGTGCAGTTCTTGGACCTGTGCTGGCAATCATAACACTTCTGATCCTCTTTGCCGGATTTGGTATTAAAGATGCGGAACAGGCATTGCGGTGGACCTTTATGCTCTCCCTGATCCCGGGTATCCTGGCCATTCTGACTGTTACTCTTTTTGTGAAGGAGTCGGGAAGAGCCAGGAACAATTCAGAGGAATTCAGGTTTTCACTTAAGAATTTTGATAGGAACTTTAAGACATATCTTTTGATAATGGTTCTTTTTACCCTTGGTAATTCATCTGATGCATTTCTTTTATTCAGGGTTGAAGAATCGATCCATAACAGCGGAGCCGTTGTGAATCTGGTTAAAAACATCGGCCCCCTGAATGACATGATATCAAATTTCGGAAACGAGGAGGCTCAGGCAAGTGTTATCAATATTTTATTTTTGCCTCTTATCTGGGCATTTTTCCATATTATCAAGGTAATTTTTTCAATGCCGCTCGGGGCATTGTCAGACAGGACCAGCAGGAAGCTCGTAATCAATATAGGATGGGGAATTTACTTTTTTGTATATGCTGCATTCTCACTTCTTGTCTTTCTGCCTTCAGAGCTTCAGGTTCCGGCGACATTCATTCTTTTTGCCATATATGCGCTTTTTTATGCTTTTACTGAGGGGACTGAGAAGGCTTTCGTTGCCGATATGGTATCAGAAGAAAAAAGGGGCACCGCATTCGGTTTGTTCAACTTTGCAATTGGACTGGGAGCGCTGCCGGCAAGCGTGATTTTTGGATTCCTTTACAGCTTTTTTGATGTAAAGTTGCCGGGATACGGTGGAACTGTTGCATTCGGATTCGGAGCGGTCATTGCTCTGATTTCAATGATTATGCTTGCAACAATGGTAAAGGAACCTTCCAGAGAAGTATGAGTCTGTTGAAAAAGTCCTTTGTGAACCTTCGTGATAACCTTTGAGTACTTTGTGGTTAAACATAATTTAATACCACAAAGGATCACAAAGTATAACACTAAGGAACACAAAGGGAAAAAGTCCAAAAAATCAACTTTTTCAACAACCCCAAAGTTATAATACTTAATTTCAGTACTTTACATTTAGTTTTGGCTTAAACTCTCTACCCATTCCCCTGTGTCCATTTCCTTAGGTTGACGGACAGCCCTCAAATAAGTTACCGGTTTTTATGTTCCTTCTGTTTCCCTTTCTTAAATTTTCTGAATCCCCCGTCTTTTCTTGCTGAATTACCTTTATTCTTTCTCTCCATCCATTTACCAGATTTTTTTCTTTCCCGCTTTTCGCCCTGATTTTCATTTTCCGATGATTCAGGCTTTGGCTGGGCAACCTCAACAGCCACCCTTCTGTCCATGAATCTGGAATTGTTGAGACAGGTAATAAGGTCAGCTGAGTCATCCTCACTAACTTCAAAGAAGGAAAAAGTTCTCATAAGGTCAATTTTGCCTATCGGGATCTTCTTTCCCCTTGTATTCTTGTTGATAAGGTCGATCAGTTGCTCAGGATAGAAGCCGTCCGATTTTCCCAGGTTGATGAATAACCGGGTGAACCTGCCGTTAATTTTATGCAGGGATTCATTTCTTTCAGACCTTGGTGATCCTCTTTCCGGAACCGGTGATATTATGTCCTCCCCGTAACGGTAATCGTTGAGGAACCTGTTAAATTCGAGGGAGACGACTCTTCTGAGCAGTTCTTCCCTGTCGAGGCCCGAAAGTTTCTCTGTTATTTCTGGAAGAAATTTTTCGATCTCCTGATGTTCGGTTTCAACATTTTCAAGTTTTTTGATCCAGTTAAATAGTTGTTTCCCGCAAATTTCTGTTCCGGTTGGGATTGAAAGCGGTTTAAACGGTTTTTTAACGATCTTCTGGATCTGCTGAAGAGTTTGCCGTTCCCTAAGATGGACCAGTGAAAGAGAAATACCTGTTTTCCCGGCCCTTCCGGTACGTCCGCTTCTATGGGTGTAAACTTCCAGATCGTCCGGCAGGCTATAGTTTATCACATGGGTAAGATCATCGACATCAAGACCACGGGCTGCAACATCGGTAGCGACCAGAAGCTGCAGGGTCCGTACCCGGAACTTCTGCATCACCGTATCTCTCTGTGCCTGGGAAAGATCGCCGTGCAGGGCATCGGCATTGTATCCGTCACTGATAAGGTTTGAAGCCACCTCCTGGGTTTCCTTCCGAGTCCGGCAAAAAACTATTCCGTAAATTTCAGGTTCAGAGTCAGCAATCCGTTTCAGGACTTTATATTTATCCCTTGCATGTACAAGGTAGTAACCATGACTGACATTTTCAGCTGAGGCATTTTTTGCACCGATTGTAATTTCTACCGGATTATTCATGTACTTTCTGGCGATAGTTCCTATTTCAGATGACATAGTTGCAGAAAAAAGAAGTGTCCTTCTGCCTTCAGGAACTTCTTCAAGGATCTCATTTATGCTGTCAAGAAATCCCATATTCAGCATTTCATCGGCTTCATCAAGGATAAGGGCAGAGACTGATGACAGGTTAACTACACCCCGGTTGATCAGGTCAATAAGCCGGCCGGGAGTTGCTACAATGACATGAACACCCTTCTTCAGGCTTTTTATCTGTGTTTCATAGCTTGCCCCTCCATAAACAGGCAGGATCCTGAGCTTTCCGGTATACCTTGCGTAATCGTTGAGGTCACCGGTGATCTGCATGCATAATTCACGGGTGGGGCATAATATAAGCCATTGTGTTGCATTTGTTTCAGTGTCGGTTGTCTGGACTAACGGAAGTCCGAAGGCCGCTGTTTTTCCTGTCCCGGTCTGGGCAAGGGCAATAATATCACATGTATCACCAAGCATAAGGGGAATTACTTTCTCCTGTACCGGCATAGGATTTTCAAATCCAAGCTCCTGTACTGCCTTGAGAATACCGGGAGTAAATCCCATTTCTTCAAATTGATTCATTTATTTTTAAGTTGATGTGGTTCCGGGAGCGGTGGATTTGCAATCCCTGCACTAATGAACTCATAAGCAGACCGGGGAAGAGAATTTTTACGCTTTTTGGAAAACACTTTGTTAATAAGGGCGCAAATATAACCATTTATTCATTAAATTTGTATATATGCTTCCCGGACCGGTTAAAATATTTACTACCAGCAATGTACCAAGGTTACGTTATGTTGTTGATCTCATCCTCAATGACATTCTGGGCCTGTCGTGGCAGATAATATCTGACAGGCGGAAGCTTGGGAAAGGCATTATAATCAACTATTCAAATGAGATTATTCCGGGCTCATTCAGATTGTTTCACGTCGGACTTTTGTTTGAAACAGGAATCAAAAAACAGGATATCCTTGTAGGTAACTGGAACAGCCTGCCTATATTTTTCCAGACACCTGAGGATTCTGACCTCCCGTTTGATATTTTCGCCGCGACTTTTTACCTGGTATCACGATACGAGGAATACCTTGAATTTCAGCCTGATGAACATGGCAGGTTCAGTGGATCCCAGTCGCTCGCCTACAGGCATGGTTTTTTGGGAATTCCGGTAATAAACCTCTGGGCTATTGAATTTGCAAAAGTCCTGTTAAGAAAATATCAGACACTCTCATTTAAACGGAATGAGTTTAAAGCCCTTGTGACTGTTGATGTTGACGAACCGTTTGCCTACAGGGGAAGAAACCTGATAGGCAATATCGGTGGATTTTTAAATGACATTACTTCAAAACCGGGAAAAGCAGCCCATCGGCTGGGTTGCCTTACTGGCAGGGAAAAGGATCCTTATGAAGTCTTTGAATATCTTGCTGATAACATCAAAAAGAACAATGCGGATGTTAAATTCTTTTTCCCCGTAGGTGATCGATCGGATTATGACAGGAATCCATCCTGGAAGAATGCAGGATACAGGAAACTAATATCAGGCATTGCTGAGAGGTTCAATGTCGGGCTTCATCCGTCATTCAAGGCTTCAACTGACATTAAAGCAATAGCTACCGAATTGAAAAGGCTGAAAAGCATATTGAAAAGAGAAATTTCGGTAAGCAGGTTTCATTTTTTACGGATAGCTATGCCGCTATCGTATAAGTTTATCTCATCCACCACCATCATAGAAGACTACTCGATGGGTTATCACGATGAGCCGGGATTCAGGGCAGGGATTGCTGGTCCCTTTATGTTTTATAATGTAGCCGAGGACAAGCTGACAAATCTACGGATCTTTCCGTTTCAGATCATGGATGTAACACTTATCAGCTACAAAAAACTAAATCCCGGTCCGGCGAGAGATGTCATTAATAATTTGATCGCTGAAACCAGGAGAGGCGGAGGTACCTTTGTAAGCATCTGGCATAACACTACACTTCAGGATAATCCTGAGAGCAGGGGATGGCGGGAAGTATTTGAGTTCACCCTGGAAACCCAGGTGTTCTGATAGCGGGTATTATTTAGAGTTCTGCCGGAAAAACCTCATAACCTTTCAAGCTCAATCTCCTCATCTTCATTAACTTCAAAAGCCTTCCCGTTTTCAAATTTAATGGTTCTTCCAAGAAATTTCTTAAGGACTGTATAATTGTGTGTTGCAATTACCACAGCCCTTCCGGTGTTGCTTATATCCCTCAGAAGTCTTACAATTCCTTCTGATGTTTCAGGATCGAGATTCCCCGTCGGTTCGTCGGCAAGAATAATCTCCGGATCATTAAGAAGAGCACGTCCTATTACAACCCGTTGCTGTTCTCCACCGGAAAGCTGGTGCGGCATTTTATATCCTTTCAGTTCCAGTCCGACCTTTTCAAGAACCTCCTTAATCCGTTTTTCAATTTCGTTTCCGTCTTTCCATCCTGTGGCCTTGAGTACAAATTCGAGATTGTCATTTACCGATCTGTCAATCAGCAATTGAAAATCCTGAAATACAATGCCAAGCTTTCTTCTGAGATAAGGAATCTCCCTGGGCTTGATATCGGAAAGATCGAATCCTGCAACTGATCCTTTTCCTTCCTTCAGGGGCAGCTGGGCATTAATTGTTTTAATAAGGCTTGTTTTTCCGCTTCCTACCTTTCCGACCAGATAGACAAATTCACCTTTGTCAATACTTAGATTCACATCCCGTGAGAACAAGGTGATCCTGTTGCCATATATTGCAGTCAGTCAGTTCAATAATTTTGTTGTCTGCCTGGTGATCCTCCATTATTCCGATAATTGAACTGCAAAATAATGAAAGAATTGATAATTAACATTTATATGTTAATAAAATCAGTAATAAAGGCCGGAAGCCGGCGTTTAATAATTGTAATTTTGACATTACCGGAGAAATTCATTTGTTGCTATATATGGCTTATAATTAACATGTTATTGATAAATTAGTCTTCCCGGGACAGGGTGATGCTTAATAACAAAAAGCCAAAAAACATAAATTATGAACAGAAAAAAATCAGTACTGATAATAAACTTCCTGTTTATGGTTTTTTCACAGGTTGTTTCACAGGTATCTTTTTCAGGAAGTGATCTTGGCTCGGAGTTTAACAGGGGAATGGATCTTTTTAATAAGGAAAAATATGCGCCCGCAATACAGCTATTTGATTCATACATTAAAAATGATGACGGCACAAACATTATAAGGCATGATGAAGCTGAATATTATGCTGCGATGTCGGCGTTAAAGCTCTTTAATCCGGATTCGGAGTACCGTATGCTGATGTATATTTCAACCCATCCCGAAAGCCCCAATACCAATGATGCCAGGCTGGCCCTCGGGGATTATTTCTACCAGAACAGAAGTTACAGGAAAGCCGCAACATATTATGAAATTGTAAACAGGCAGGATATTGAGAGTGAAAAATTACCGGAATATTTCTTCAGGTATGGTTATTCACTTTACATCAGAGGTGAAAAGGAAAAGGCTCTGGCATTATTCTCGGAGATAAAGGATATTGATACTGAATATACTGCTCCGGCTTTATACTATTTTTCGCATATCGCTTATGAACAAAAAATGTATCAGACCGCTCTTGACGGATTCATGAAGTTAAAAGATGATGAGACTTTCGGTCCTATTGTTCCATTTTACATAGCACAGATCCTGTACCTCAACAAAGATTATGACGGTATACTTGCAATTGCTCCCGATCTTCTAAAATCTGCACCGAAGGAGAGATCGGTTGAGATTTACAGATTTATAGGAGATGCTTATTACAACCAGGGAAATTACAAGGAAGCATTGCCATATCTTGAACAGTATGCCGCCGGGGCAAAAGCCAGCGAAAGGGAGGATAAATATCAGCTGGGCTATTGTTATTATAAGACAGGAAATTTTGACAAGGCGATTAAAACTTTGCTTGAGACCGGCGCAAGATCGGACGTGCTCAGTCAGAATATCTGGTTCGTACTTGGTGACTGCTATCTGCAGAAGGGTGATAAGAAAAGGGCTCAATTTGCTTTTGGCCAGTCGGCTAAAATGGATTATGATAAAAAACTGAAGGAAGAATCGTTATTCAACTTCGCCAAGCTTACTTATGAAACTTCATCATCACCGTTTGGTGAAGCCATAACAGCTTTTCAGGAATATATTGAGCTCTATCCCGGGTCGGATAGGATAGAAGAGGCTTATAACTACCTGGTCGCCACCTTTACGGAGATCAGAAACTACCAGGCCGCCCTGACGGCACTTGACAAGATCCGGAACAAAGACAGCAGACTTGAAGAAGCCTATCAGCGTGTAGCATTTTTCAGGGGACTTGAGCTGTTCAAAAACATGGAAATAGCGCAGTCAATCGACCTTTTCAACAAGTCGCTCAAGTATGAGAAATACAACAGGGAATTCCGTGCAAGGGCAATCTATTGGAGAGGCGAAGCTAATTACCGGCTGGGTCAGTTTGCTGAAGCAAGGGATGATTATGAGGTTTTTATGGGGACACCCGGAGCATCCCGGCTCCAGGAATATGATCTGATCAGGTATAACCTGGCTTATGCCCTGTTTAATCTTAAGGATTACAATCGATCCCTTGGCCATTTCAAAACATTCGAAACAGGAGCTGCAAATGAAAGGATTGAGATACAGATTGACACCAAAACAAGGATTGGAGACTGTTATTACATTACTACCAATTACCCGCAGGCAATCAGCTATTACAACAAGGTGATTGAATATGGAAAGACAGATGCGGACTATGCCATGTTCCAGAAGGGTTTTTGCCTGGGACTTACAAACGATGAAAAAGGTAAGATAGAAGTACTTACATCGCTGGTCTCAAGGTATCCTTCTTCTTCATTTGTTCCGAATGCTATATTTGAAAGAGGGAGGGCTTACCAGGTGTTGGAGGATTATCGGCATGGAGAAGCAGATTTTATTAATGTAATCGCCAATTATCAGTCCAGCGCTTTTGTCCCGAGGGCTATTGTGCAGCTCGGGCTGCTTTATTACAACCAGGGTGAAAATGAAAAATCAGTTGCTCAATTCAGGAAGGTGATTGAGAGCTACCCGTCCACTCCCGAAGCACGTTACGCAATGACCGGGTTAAAGAATACATATGTGGACATGAATGATGTGGAAAGCTATTTTGCCTATGTCAAAAAGCTTGGATATGGTGATGTTAATGTTGCTGAAAAAGATTCATTGCTTTATGCCTCAGGTGAAAACCTTTATATATCAGGTAATTGTGATAAAGCTTCCGACGTGTTCAGAAGCTACTTAAATGAGTTTCAGTATGGGAGCTTCAGGCTGAATGCTCAGTTCTACCTGGCCGAATGCCTCAATTCGAAAGGCATAAAGGAAGAAGCGCTCGGGCTGTACAGAGAAGTGATCAAAACCCCGAACAATCAGTTTATGGAGCAGGCGCTTATCACAGCATCTTCCATTCTTTTTGACAAGGAAGAGTATGAGGAAGCATTCGATTATTACCAGAGACTTGAGAAAATCTCAGAAAACACTGAAAATAAGCTTATTGCTCTGAGAGGCATGCTCAGGTCATCGTATCAGGAAGGAGATGCCCAGAAAAGCATAGATGCTGCAAATAAAATTACCACTTCAACAAATATGCCTGAAGAGCTTGTCCGCGGAGCTATATTCATAAGAGCAAAGGCAAGTTACAGTCTGAATGAGTTTGATGAAGCCCTTGCAGATTTCAGAAAGACCGGAACCGAGATTACGAGTATTGAAGGCGCTGAATCAAAATACAGGGTGGCAGAAATATTGTTTATGAAAGGAAGTACTGATGAATCAGAAAAAATTGTTACCCAGTTCATAGACCAGAATTCCCCTCATCAGTACTGGATGGCAAAGACATTTCTCCTGCTGGCTGACATAAGCATAAAGAAGGGAGATTCACTTCAGGCCAGGGCCACTCTTCAGAGCCTTAATGAATACTATACGGTTAAAGATGACGGAATTCTCGATGAAGTAAAGACAAAGCTTGCCTCACTTGATGAGCCGAAATAAGGCCTTAGCAAATAAGAGCAGTCAGGGATGAATTAATGACCAAAAAAATTAGTAATCAAGATGATAAGAAAAAGCCTATTATTACTGACATTGATATTCGCCAACCTGGTGTCCGTTAATGCCCAGGCTAAGAAAGAGGGAACTGACCTTAAGCGTGAAGTTACACTGTACAATCCTTATAAACCGTCTCTTCCCGACGTTAAAAAGAAGAGTTATCTGCCGGAAATAAACGATACAGCAAAGGTAAATCCCTCCTTCAGGTATGAAGTTGTAACTATTCCATTTTCACCTGTTTACTCAATAAGTCCTATAAAGGCAGCATCGCTTATGTCCGATCCCCTTCAGAAGTTGTATAAAAGCTATGTTAAAGCCGGTTTAGGCAGCAACAATACGCCGTTTCTTGAGCTGAGTATTGCAAACCACCGGTCAAAGAAGGGTGCAATTGGCTTTTATGCAAAACATTATTCATCTAACGGCAGGGTTCCTTTGGCTAACAGGCAGAGAGTATTCGCCGGCTTTATGGATAATGATGCGACCCTTTTCGGTAAGAAATTCTTCAGAAAAAATCTTCTTGATATTTCCGCCGACTTCACCCAGAAAATAAGATTTGCCTACGGATACAACACGGATCTTATGTTGTATGACCCTGCTAAAAAAGATGTTAAGCTGAGTTATAATGACGTTGGCGCCGCTGTTTCCTTTTCATCACTTAATCTGGATTCGGCTGATTTTTCATACGATTTTGATGTCTCATATGACTTCTTTCATTTTACAAAGGACATGACAATGAACCATGTCGGGTTTTCAGGAGAGATGGCGAAGCTTTTTGAGGGATTCTATGTCGGCTCTGATTTAAAGTTCGATCATTATAGACTTTCAGATTCAATTTATCTTAAACCAAAATACATTTTTTCCGTCAATCCCTTTTTAAGGAAAAGTACGGACCAGTGGAACTTTAATCTCGGAGCTCTGCTCGCTGTTGAAAGAAATCTGAATACAACCCGTCTTCATTTTTACCCCGATGTGAATTTTGGCTTTACCATTGTTCCGGAATATATGAGATTTTTTGCAGCGCTTGGCGGAAAACTTGAAAACAACGACCCCATTAACGTAATAAGTGATAATCCCTATTTAGTTCCTGACGGGAGTCTTTTCCGGGTTCCTGATACAGATTATTCTCTGATTTTCTCAGCGGGCTTGAAGGGAAATAGCGGAATTGGAGGCAATTACCTTGCTTCAGTCTCGTATTCACTTATAAATGACCTGCTTTTGTATTCCAACATAGTTTATCCCGATACGTTGTCGCGGGTGGAAAGGGGAAATCATTTTGTTGTTGTACCCGATGATGCAGAAGTACTGAATCTTCACGGTGAATTTAGCGGTGTTATCACAAACAAGCTTTCATTTCATACTGTTGCCAATTATTACAAATATACCCTGTCAGCAAATGAATTCGCCTGGAACAAGCCGAACTGGGACGGCAATCTGGGATTTGACTACAATCTCCGGAATAAGATAATTGCAGGGGTTGATTTTACAGCTCTTGGAAAGAGGAAGCTCATGAGCAGGGAAAGGCCTACCGGATGGATGACATTTACTCCCGTTATCGTTGATAAGCCGGCCCATCTCAATCTTGGGCTGAGTCTGGAATACCGCTATACAAAAATCCTTTCTTTCTGGGCAAGGGCAAATAATATTTCCTTTAGAAGGTATTATGAGTGGGCTTATTATCCTTCTCAGATGTTTAACATTCTGGTTGGGTTCAGCTACAGCCTTTAGATAAATTATGCGATTATGCAATTATGCAATTGTGCAATTATGCGATTTTGCAATTACATGATTTTGTATTTGGGCCGTTGCGCCGGAATGGCAGGTTAAAAGTGTTAATTTCTTTGTCAGATTGTGCATTACTTTTAACTTGTTTTAACTAAAAAAATCACTAAGAAATGGTATCTTTGCCTGATTAATTAAAATTCATAAAATCAATAATTTAAACTGTAAAGTTTAATGCAGTCACAGGTGTGAAAATGCATAAAAAAAAGAGGTCTGAAATAATATTTTGAACAATGAGTGAAAATGAAAAAAAATTGCAGGATAGTACTGAATACTCTGCAGAGAGTATCCAGGTGCTGGAAGGTCTTGAAGCTGTGCGGAAAAGGCCTGCAATGTACATTGGGGACATTGGAGTAAAAGGCTTGCATCATCTTGTATATGAGGTTATTGACAATTCAATTGATGAAGCCCTCGCAGGTTATTGCTCAAGAATCGATGTAATAATACATGAAGATGATTCTGTAACAGTAATTGATGATGGACGTGGTATTCCCACAGGACTGCATGAGAAAGAGCAGAAATCTGCCCTTGAGGTTGTAATGACGGTTCTGCATGCAGGTGGAAAATTTGACAAGGATTCATATAAAGTATCAGGCGGACTTCATGGCGTTGGTGTTTCGTGCGTTAATGCACTGTCAAGCCATCTTGACGCGATAGTAATGAGGGAAGGCAAGATCTTCAAACAGGAATACGAAAAGGGTAAACCTGTCACTGAGGTTGAAGTAATCGGAGAATCTGATAAATCAGGTACAACTATAACATTCAAACCTGATTCGACAATTTTCCAGACAACAGAATTCAACTTTGAGATCCTTTCCGCAAGGCTGAGGGAACTTGCATTTCTTAACAAAGGAATTCTTCTTACAATTAAGGACGAGAGGGAACTTGTGGAAAACGGCAATGGAGGAAAAGCCCGTTATGAGGAGTTTCAGATCATCTCATGGACTAAAGGAATTTGTTGAATATCTTGATGCAAACAGGGAAAGACTTATTGAAAAACCTATTCATATTTCATTCGATAAAACTGAGATCCCTGTTGAGATTGCCTTGCAGTACAATAATTCATTTTCTGAGAATGTTCATTCTTATGTGAATAATATAAATACTATTGAAGGAGGAACACATCTTGCAGGTTTCAGAAGCGGACTGACCCGGACACTTAAGAAATATGCAGAAGATTCCGGCGCCACTTCAAAACTGAAGTTTGATATTAACGGTGATGATTTCCGTGAAGGTCTTACTGCAATAATTTCAGTAAAAGTTCAGGAACCTCAGTTCGAAGGGCAGACAAAAACCAAGCTGGGAAACTCCGAGGTTATGGGTGCTGTTGATCAGGCAGTAAGTACAATGCTTACAAATTACCTTGAGGAGAATCCGAAAGATGCAAGAATAATTGTTCAGAAAGTTATCCTTGCTGCAACTGCCCGTCATGCTGCACGTAAAGCCAGAGAACTTGTCCAGCGCAAGAATGTGCTTTCAGGTTCAGGTCTTCCGGGTAAACTTGCCGATTGTGCTGACAGCGATCCTGCAAAATGTGAGATTATATCCTTGTGGAAGGTGATTCTGCAGGCGGAACAGCAAAACAGGGACGTGACCGCCGTTTTCAGGCTATTCTGCCTCTCAGGGGTAAGATACTGAATGTTGAAAAGGCAATGCAGCACAGGATATATGAAAGTGAAGAGATAAAAAATATCTTTACTGCACTGGGTGTGAATATCGGAACTGATGAAGACAGCAAAGCTCTCAACACTGCAGGATTAAGGTATCATAAAATAATATGTATGACCGATGCCGATGTTGACGGATCTCATATTGACACTCTTATTATGACTTTCTTTTTCAGATATATGCAGGATCTTATCAAAGGAGGATACTTGTTTATTGCCACGCCTCCGCTGTATCTTGTGAAAAAAGGTAAGAACGAGCAGTACTGCTGGACCGAAGAGGAACGTACCGCTGCCGTAAGTGAATTGGGACAGGGGAAAGAATCTTCTGTTGGTATTCAGAGGTACAAAGGTCTTGGTGAGATGAATGCAGAACAACTCTGGCAGACAACAATGAATCCTGAAACAAGAACTCTTAAGCAGGTCACAATTGAAAGTGCTGCTGAAGCTGATCATATTTTCTCAATGCTGATGGGTGATGAGGTTCCTCCCCGCAGGGAATTTATTGAAACTCATGCAAAATATGCGAAAATAGATGTCTGATATTCCGGTTTATTAAACGCCGAAAACCTTTCTTCTTATAATTACAGCGTTATATTTGCACACCTCACTGCAGCAGTAACACCTGATGCATTTGCTGTCTGTAAGCACCACATATTTTTCCCTCTGCGGATGCATATGTAAGGCATTTTGCGGGCAGATTCTGACACATTCCCTGCAACCGGTGCAGTTATTGTGGATAAACACCGGCCTTTTGTCGAGTTTTCTCAGAAACCTGAGCCTGTTCTTAAGGAATTTAAATGAGATGTTGGGGTCATGGGATATGGGGATCCGTTTGAAATCCTTTTTTATCACAGATTTGATTTCCGGACCATCATAATTTATTTCAGATTCCGACTTCAGCCATTTTCCCCGTGCAAGGGCGATCCTGTTTGCCGGCATCTCTTTGGGATTGTAGCCTGCGATTTTGCTGGCGATAATATCAAGGGCCAACGGATTGGTTGAACCGATAAGAACCCCGGTTTTTACCGGAGTTCCCTGGCCGGGACCACGACCTTCCATGGCTGTTATACCATCCATCAGGAAAAAATGAGGCGTTATTGCCTCATTAAGGTCAACAAGGAACCGGCAGAAACTTTCCCTGTTTTGATGGAGGGCATGCTGTTTTGCCTTTGAGAATCCGGGAACCAGTCCGAGAGTGTTTTTAATGGCTCCCGTGAAATAAACAAGCTCATGATTCTTCATCTTCGGAAGTGAAATTATAATGTCGGCTTCATTTGCAGCTGATGCTATTCTTATCCTTCCCTCCCTCAGGTTCAGAGATGACGTATTTCGTGAAAAATCGATCCAGGCGGTCTTCGTCCTTTCACAAACCTGGTGTATGCCCGATTTTACCGGTCTGAAACCTCTCAGATGTACTGCGGGAGAATCGCCTGAAACGACAATGGCACCCTTCTCCAGCAAGAACCTGATCATAGCCTCAAAAACAACAGGATTAGTGCTTATGCATTTATCAGGGTGGTCGTCAGATAAAATATTGGGTTTGACGAGGACTTTTTTACCCTTCAGCTCAGGGCCGTTACAGGTTTTATATATATCTGAAATATTTTTATAAACTTCATTAAGATCATATTCTTCACACCTGCGTACTGCGACTGTTTTATTCATTTACCAGATTTTCTCTTAATACTCAATTAATTAAATAAACACCAAAAAGACAGGGACCTGCAACTTTTGTTATTTATTCAATATTGTTTCTTTAAGGATCGACTCTATACCGGCAATTGTTTTCCCGGATGTCCCTGAATAGTTGTTTATTATTACACAGAATATCATCTCATTGCCCGATAATGTCCTGAAGAAGCCTGCATAACTCCTGACCCTGGTCATAGATCCGCTCTTTGCTCTCAGGTTGGAATCAAAAACCGGGTCCCTGAAATTGTTTTTAATTGTTCCCTCTTTACCTGCCTCCGGGAGCGACTTATAAAATTCACTGTAGTGCTTTCCCTTATTTTTCATAAAGAGCAGCAGGTCCGCCATCCCCCTTGAATTTATGGCATTAAGCGGTGACAGCCCGCTGCCATCCTCCAGGAAAATGCCATTATAAATGTTACATGAATCAGCAAGAAATTGATTAATCACTTCAATTCCGGCAGCTGCGGTTCCCTGACCTCTAAATACTCTTCCGATCTCCTTTACAAGATTTTCCGCATAGAGATTTACGCTTTCGTGGTTAAGGGCTTCTATTATTTCACTGAGAGGAGGGGAGGCTGTTTCAGAAGTAATTGTTAATTCCTTAACAATACCTCGTTTTTCGAGCCGGACAGTTGAGGGCTTCCCTGAAACAACGATGCCAGCAGAATCAAGCATCCTGTCAAAAATCCGTGCAAGCAAGAGAGGCGGATCGGTAATTGAGGCTTTAAGAATGAAATCCTGCCTGTTGACCGGGATTGTTCCTGCGATCCATCCGTAATTGCCATACGGTGCTGCAAATACATATCCTTTATCAGTTGTTCCTGAGGCAACGAGCAAATTCGATATTTCATACCTGCATTCATCAGGAACAATTCTCGTGATTGCAGGTGTCGTACCTTCAGAAGAAGTCCGGAAATGGATCCCAAATGTATTATCAAAAACAGATAACCCGTAAACACCTGCACCATAATAATTTCCGGAGTCTTCCCACAGCCATTTAGCAGGTAGGGGCTGGTAATCGTACCGGGAATCGTCAGTTATTACCATGCCATCAACGGTCTTTATGCCCAGGTCTTTTATTTCATTTACCCACCTTTTCAGGAACTCTCCGTAGTGGTCTTTAAAATATTCTGACCCAAGGGCAGGATCCCCGCCTCCCCGTAAAATTATATCGCCTGAGAGCTTTCCTGTACGTTTATTGAGAGTACCGGTATATCCGACCGAAGTATTGAATTTATATTCCGGGCCAAGCAGTTCAAGTGCTGCTGAAGAAGTTACCAGTTTCTGGATTGAAGCTGGCATCAGGCTTTTTTCCGGATTAAATTCAAAAACCGGTTCACCTGTTGACGCGCTTATTATACACAGTGAAACAGAAGCATTAACCATTGCTGAGTCGGAAAGCAATACTTCAAGCTGCCTTTCCTGTCCGGCAGAAATTAATGTTACAAATCCCAATATCGGCGTAATGAATTTTTTAAGCATGTGGATCAGGCGTTGTTTTGCTCAAGTGTTGATAGCAATCCGCAGGCGGCTTGTATATCAACACCCCTGCTTGCCCTTATGGTTGCAATTATACCTTTGGCGTTGAGCGCATCTCTGAAAGCTATTGTTGACTTCAGATCAGGGCTCATGAATTGCGATCCGGGAATGGGATGGAAGCGGATAATGTTGATCCTGCACTTAATTCCGTTTAAAATTCGTGCAAGCTCCCTGACATGCCCGGGTGTATCGTTCAGGCTCCTGAAAAGTATATATTCGAAAGATACCCTTCGTTGACTGTTAAAGTCGAAATTCCGGATTATATCAAGGACCTCCTTTACTGTATTGGTTCTCTGGATCGGCATTAGTTTCCTGCGTTCTTCATCAAAGGGCGAATGAAGGCTTACGGCCAGATGGCATCTGCTTTTTTCAAGAAACTCCCGGATACTGCTTATAAGCCCTACAGTACTGACAGTGATTCTTGTCGGACTCCAGCCGTATCCCCAGGCGCCTGTCAGAATGTCAAGGCTTTTTAGAAGCTCTGAGATATTATCGAGAGGTTCTCCCATTCCCATAAAGACCATATTTGTAAGCTTTGTGAATTCCGGCAGGCTTCTGAATTGGTTCAGGATCTCATTGGAGGAGAGGTTGCCCTGGAATCCCTGTTTTCCTGTCATGCAGAAAATGCATCCCATCTTACAGCCGATCTGTGAGGATACACAGATTGTAGCCCGATCATCTTCAGGGATAAAGGCAGTCTCTATGAATTTGTCATTCTGAACTTTAAACAGGTATTTTTTAGTGCCGTCCGTGCTTTCAGAGGACTTTACGGGATCCGAAAGACCGATCTCATATTCTTCTGACAGCTGCTCCCTCATCCTTTTTGAGAGGTTGGTCATCTCATCAATTGAATTAATCTCCTGCTTATAAAGCCAGTCGGCAATCTGCTTTGCTGCAAATCCCGGCATACTGAGACGTTTTGCTACCGCGATCAGCTCATTTAAAGTCTTTCCGTATAGTTTTTCTTTCAACATTGTAACTTCCACTATTCATTTATTACACCTCCCCGGTGCCATGCTCATGCCTGCTTAGGAATGGGTTGCGCCTCGTGCCTCGGCTTACCCATTGCCAAAGTATTCAAGGCCTACGGCCTGAACTCTAATTGCCCTCGTTCAGTGTGCTCTGGTCTCCTTGCTCTGTGCTCTCCATCTCCGCTAGCACTACGCTCTACGACGTCTACGCTCTACGTGCGCTCTACGCTCTACGCTCTACGCTCTCCACCTCCGCTTAATTAAAACCGTATCCAGCCTTCTGCAGCTCTTTTACAGATTTAAACGGCTTCGGAGGTGTGAGATATTTGTTCAGGTGGTTATATATCTTTAAACGGATCTCTTTGGCTTCCATATAATCCATCCTGTCGAATGAATGACCTCCCGGCATATTTTCAAAGATCTCATATGAGAAATTCTTTTTCCCCTCCGCCTTCAACGATTTTATAAGATGTTCGACCTCAAGAACATTAACATCCTCATCATTTGTATTCGTATGGATCAGGAGCGGGGTGTTCTGATATTTGGCTGTTTGCCATGCAGGTGATCGTTTCCGGTATTCTGCAACATTCTCGTCTGCAGGTTTACCGATAGCTGCCTGTTTTGAGAACAGATCACGGTACTCCTGGTCCTTGTATCCCATCCGGGCAATCAGATCGCTCACCGGGACACCTGTAAAAGCAACCTTATAGTTGCCGGGATATTCAAAAATATTAAAGAGGGCAATATAACCACCGTGGCTCCATCCTATAATGCCTATCCGCTCTTTATCAACAATCGAGTAGTTATCAATCATATACTGGCGGCTGACATCGACATCCTGGACTTCAAGACCTCCATAATCTATCTTATTATACATGGATGCTCCATAACCGGTAGATCCCCTGTATTCAGCTGCTGTTACGATGTATCCCTGCGACACCATCTCCCTTATTATATGGGTATAATAGGTATCAAAATTGGCATGAACTCCTCCGTGCGGAAAAACAAGCAGGGGATATTTCCTGGCAGGGTCCGCATCTTTTGGAATAAAAATATAATTCCAGAATTTAACCGGATTTCCGGCGCCCTGGCCAGTGGGATTGGATTCTTTGGCAAGAGGGGGCCCTGTAATATAAACCTTATCAATAAATGCAATGTCACCTACCTTGTTGTACCAGTAAACGTCGTCTATCTTCTTTTCAATAACATCCAGCCGGTGATCAAGCTGCTCAAAATTGGAGCCTGCTTTATTGATTGCATTCATCAAATCAGTATTTCCGGGCTGACCGGATAATTTCACCAGACAAAAGAGAAACAATGGAATAAACAATGCCCTTTTCATTTGTTTATAGTATTTAATTTTCTTTTTAGCTCTTCATTTTTCCCGCTAAACACTCAATTTCTCCCTCTCATTCACTTTTGTTCTCACGCCCTCTGTCAAAATGTCCTGTGTTCAGGATTAAAAACAGAGTTCCGATTGTCTATTATAATGAAATCATTTCCTGTTCCCTGATATTTGTTAAAAGGTATTATCATCAGTGTTAAAGTGTTGTTAAATATTTGTAAATTAGTGAAAAACACTGAAAAAATGCATGATCTTTGTAAAACAATACCTGAATAAAAAGGTTATAAAGATATGAATCTTTTAACAAGGCATAATATTTGAAAATAGGAGCAGTATAAAAACAACAAGTTAAAAATTAAATGAAACAGTTATGAAAGCAAAGTATTTATTTAGGTGCATTATTTATGGCTCTTCTGGGAGCCGCAATTGCATTATTTGCCTATACCAAAATAATTGACAAACCATCAGGAACTCTGGTAAAGGACAGTTCACAGAGTTGACCTGAGAGGAGCAGAGGCATTTCTGACATCCATGTCAGATGCAGGAAGGACAGATAGATTTTACATATGCAGCAGAACAGACTGTTCATGCTGTTGTTCATGTTCATACAAAATCAATGGTTAGCGGGCAAGCCGGATAATCCGATAATGGAATGGTTTTATGGTGACCGGAATCAAAGTTCCAGACCAAGGGAGGTAAGCGGATAGGGTTCAGGTGTTATAATTTCTGACGATGGTTATATTATTACAAATAATCATGTTATTGAAGATGCTGAAAATGTTGAAGTTAAATTAAATGATAAGAGAACATTTACAGCTCAAATTATTGGCCGGGATCCAAGTACCGATATTGCACTTATTAAAAATCAAAGCTGACGAATCTGCCATTTATCAAATATGGTGATTCGGATCAGCTGAAACTTGGTGAATGGGTTCTTGCAGTCGGTAATCCTTTCAATCTTACATCAACTGTGACAGCTGGTATTGTAAGTGCAAAGGGAAGAAACCTGGGAATACTTGACAGTGATTACAGGATTGAATCATTTATTCAGACAGATGCAGCTCTTAATATGGGAAACAGCGGAGGAGCACTGGTAGATACCAAAGGATCTGCTTGTTGGAATCACCTCTGCTATATTATCTCCAAGCGGTGCTTATGCAGGAAACTCATTTGCAATTCCGGTCAAAATTGTAAAAAAAGTTGTGGAGTGATCTCAAAGAATTTGGAGAGGTTCAGAGAGCTATTATTGGTGTGAATATTACGGATGTTACACAGGATGATGCTGAAAAACATAATCTTGATGAAATTAAAGGTGTACGCATCTCGAATATTATCAAGGATGGATCAGCTGAAGCAGCAGGTCTTAAAGAGAATGATATTATTGTTAAATTTGACGGAGTCAATGTTGCATCACCCTCTGAATTACAGGAACAGGTTGGAAAACATCGTCCGGGTGACAAGGCAAATATTACATATCTAAGGAATGGGAAAGAAATTACTGTTCCAATTATTATGAAGAATGTTGCCGGAAATACCAATGTTGTTACACCAGGAATGGGCGGAGGCAGTGAGGTGTTTGGAGCGCGACTTGAATCACTGGGATCATCCGATAAGGATAAATTTAATGTTGATTATGGAGTTAAAGTAACTGAACTGAATGATGGCAAGTTCAAGGATCTCGGAATCAGAAAGGGCGATATAATTCTGAGCATTAATGGCAAAAAGGTAAAAAGTGCCTCTGAAGTTCGTCAGGCTACAGATAACGAAAGCAATCTGAAATCAATCGAAGGAATTCAATCGAACGGCACCTTCTTCAGCTATCATTTGGAAATTAATATCAGATCATCATAAGTAATTGTTATTCAGGGGATTTGTAAAACTAAATCCCCTGTTAACAACAATATTGATTATATTTTGTTATTACATAATAAAGCAATATCTTTGCGGAAATTTTTTCGGAGGCAAAATGAGACAGCTAAAGATTACCAAATCCATAACAAACAGGGAAAGTGCATCACTTGACAAGTATTTGCAGGAGATTGGTAAAGAAGAGTTGATATCGGTGGAAGAAGAAGTTGAACTGGCTCAGCGGATCAAGAAGGGAGACAGAGCTGCTCTTGAGAAACTTACAAAAGCAAATCTTCGTTTTGTTGTATCTGTTGCAAAACAGTATCAGAACCAGGGATTAAGTCTTCCCGATCTTATCAATGAAGGTAATCTCGGCCTTATCAAGGCTGCAGAGAAATTTGATGAGACAAGAGGATTTAAGTTTATTTCCTATGCTGTATGGTGGATCAGGCAATCGATTCTTCAGGCTCTTGCTGAACAATCGAGGATTGTAAGATTGCCTCTTAACCAGGTTGGTTCTCTTAACAAGATAAACAAGGCTTTCTCAAAGTTTGAACAGGAAAATGAACGTACTCCCTCACCGGAGGAGCTGGCTGATGTTCTTGAACTTCCCAAGGAAAAAGTTACAGATACTCTGAAAGTATCAGGACGTCATGTTTCAGTTGATGCTCCCTTTATTGAAGGTGAAGATAACAGTCTGCTGGATGTTCTTACAAATTCAGATTCACCGGTTGCTGATAAACTGCTGATGGATGAATCACTTTCAAGGGAGATCTACAGGGCTCTTGCCACTCTTACCGAAAGAGAAAGGGATATTATAAGGTTTTTCTTCGGCATCGGATGCCAGGAGATGACTCTTGAAGAGATAGGAGAAAAGTTCGGTCTTACACGTGAAAGAGTACGCCAGATAAAAGAAAAAGCTATCAGGAGATTAAGACATACATCAAGAAGCAGGTTACTGAAAGGATATTTAGGTTAGTAGGTCAGGGTAACCGGAATTTGAAAACGGGAGGCATGTGATCCCTTATCAGAATGGCACATGCTTAAATATTAAAGGGACATTGCTTGCGATGTCCCTATTTTTATTATACAAAAATGAGCCCCGGGGAGAGGCTCATTCTATAGATGCTCGCATTCATGGAAGGCGCGAGCAGGGGAAAATTTTGATTATTCTTCGTTACTTAATTACCGTTCGTCAAAATATTGTCTTTAAAAGTAGATATTATTGTTGCTTGCTTCAGACAAAACTAACCAATCATCCTGTCTGACTAACAGAATCCTGAATTCAGCATGTATTTAGGCTTTTCAGATCGTTGGAAAAAATGGCAGTCTGGAGCCATTACATATTTCAGCTGAACCGGAAGAATGCACTGAATTGGGATTACTTTATCTATCTATCTTAATATTAGTTGATTAGATAGTAAGTCCATTAAGCGAATCCTAAAACACGTTTATCAAAATAATTATAATATGTTTTCGGGAATCTATAACTTTATGAAACTTATCCCATAAATAAGACCAAAATATTTTTCTAAATGGTTAAGAGAGAAGAGTATTAAGATCCCGGAGCGATGAAGTATTATTTGTTAATCATAATGATATTTTGCGGAGCGAGTTTTATTAAGGTCAGTTACGGTAATAGGTCTGATAACCCCTGACATCTCAGAATATGTTTTTTTCCAGGAAGAACCCTTTTATTTTCTAAATCCTGTTCCTCTCAAAGTAAGACTTCTCGGTTCTGTTGATCTAAGCTTTTTCAGGAACCAGATAGTTGTTTCCCAGTACAGATACAGGCTTGAAATTCCTGGTGGTGATGTGACTGCAATTGACAGAGATCTGATTAAATGGTCAGCCTGGAGTAATTTTGACTTAGCACCTGTAAAAGTACCTAAACTGGACCAGGAAGGGGTATATAAACTTATTATTGAGTATAAAGCGAAATCCAACGGGGAAACCAGAAAATTCGAAAAACTGTTTTATGCTTATAAAATTTATCTGACTAATACTTCAACTGCTAATTATGATGTGCCGGTCAAAATTGATAAGGAAACGGCAACAACAGAACCTCCGACAAATAAGCCAAACCTTAAAACAAATAGTCAACCCGTAATTGAAAAGCGCGCTGAAATGATATCTGCAGCCGACAGACTTATCGCAGAGACAAGGACGTCAACTGATGAACGGGAAGATTTAAAAAATTTCAAAATAAAATTTGATTTTATTCCGGAAATTATTTCTTCAGACGGGAATTTATCACCCGGATCATCGGATAAACATGCTACTGAAATGGACATTCCACCGGATTATGATCAACTTCTTGCTGAGGCTGTGGAAAAAATGGATACAGTTTTGTTAAGAGAGTCAGTTCAGAATGGCGCCGGTATTACTTTAAAAGGTAAAAACGGCGGAAATATTTTTCATTTGCTGAATGAAACTACCCCTGAAGATCTCATCTCTTTTCTTAAGAATAAGGGCTTCTCAATAAATGAAACCGATAATGACGGGAATAGCCCTTTGCACTTTGCAATTCTTTCAGGAAAACGGTCGGTACGCCCGGACTCTGATTGATCAGGGAGCTGACCTGAACGTTAAAAACAATTTAGAGCTTTCTCCCTTGCATCTGGCAGTATTATTAAATAATGCCGAGGTAGTTAATGAGCTGCTTAAAAAAGGAGCCGAAATTAATCTGAAAGGAAATACCGGATATACACCGCTTCATATTGCTTCGGAAATGAATTATCTTGAAATAGCAAAGGACCTTATAAAGGAGGGGGCAAAGACCACAATTAAAACCAGCCAGGGACTTTCTCCAATTACAATTGCCAGAATTCAGAATAATAATGTAATGGTAAAGCTGATGAGGAAAAAGGACTCAATTTTAATCAACCTGCCAGGAACTACTTCCTCCGACTATTTATCCATCCTGAACTTTAATAAGAATCCCTATCCGGAAATAGATTTTAACCTGCCATTTGACAATGATCTGGCAAAAAGGAGACAATTCATGAAAGTAGTTCGATTTATTTCGGGGTCGCTTTTAACATTAAGTGCAGCAAATACAATATTTATGAAATCTAAAGCAGATAATTATTATTCATTATCCAAAATTGCTGAAACAGAGGATATTGCAAAAAAATATTACGATCTGACAAAACAATATGATACATATGCTTATATCTCGGGGGGAATTTCCCTGGTCTCATTATATGGTTTTATTCATTCAACTTTAACAGGGAAAAGTGTTTCCCGCAAAATGCACAGACCATTTAATTAGTTACCGGTAAATCCGGGATTTAAAACTTAACGCTTAAAACAGGAGTATGAGTCGGAAATATTGGGTGTCAGTTACTATTCTGATCATAATAATGATCCTTCCTCCGGGTTGCGAGAGGGATGAATTCACCTGGGGAACGAAGGTTGGTAATATTACCTATTCAGGCAATGTCGTGTTTCTGGGAACTGAGGAGCTTTCAATGCTTAAAGAAGTTACTGCCAACGGAATTGTTTTTAATGGATCAGGGGGGACAATTGAAAATATAACAGGCAATAGCATTCTGGTTATGGGGGTCTCCGAAAAAACACCTTACGGCTCCCTCAGGAAGGTAAGTAACATCCAGGTAAACGGAACTGAAGTTCTTATTACTACTACTGATGCACTCCTTGAGGAAGCAGTAAAAGAAGGAACGATTGAGCTGCAGAAAAAACTGCTTGAAACTGATTTTAAATTAAAATCCAAAGTCGACGGGGTTTTGGTAAAAGGTCCTGAAAAGGCGTTCGATGGTTTGGCGGTAACACTTGTAAATTTTGAAATATTTAATGACGGAGCTAAAATTGCCAGACTTAACGGGGCAATAGGCATCAGTCCTGAGATTAGTTTAGCGATACAATTAAAATATAATAAAATAAGTAAAATTAATCTGGCAACCACACTTAATAAGATAGACGAAATAACTACTACCTCAAATGGAGCATTCGGAGGTGAAAGAGAAGTTATTGCCGCAGAATTCATACATTCTCCCATAATTATCGACAGTCTTGTTTTTGTACCGGAGGTGGCTATAAGCTGCGGTTATGCCGGAACTGTCTCCAGTCAGGTTTCTTCCGGCGTGAGACAGGACAGAGTTATTACTTCAAGGCTGGACTATTCAAATACAAAATGGTTAAAATACCCCTTGACTCAAACAGAAAGTCATGATTTTACGAATCCTCAGATAAGCGAGAATTCCGATTTGTCAGTTTTTTCGGGACCCGAAATTAATATCAAGTTATTCGGAGTGACGATTCAAACTATTAAAGCAACGGGATTCTATTTACTGGAAGCCCAAAAATCAAGTTCTCCTTTTTGGAAATTGTCAATCGGAACTGAAGGATACAATACCGTAAAATCCGATATTCTTGGACTTGGTGATGATTATACACTGGATATGGCAATACAAGCTGCCGAGATAGGAAATGCCAACGGAAGATAACGGCTGCTATCTTTGCCTCATGAATAAAATGCTGTCTTAACTCTTTTACCGGATCTGAAATCAATATTTGATGATCCGGAAGATCTTATGATCAGTCCCGTCGCTGATATTGACTAAGTACTGACCAACTGGCAATCCTGATACACTCATTTCGATGATCTGGTTTGAAGTGAGATTGTTGTAGTGTTTTGAAGATATGGTATGACCCTGGATATCTGCAATTGAAACTGTAATTTCTTCATATTCCACTTCATCAAGATTCAGATAAACTGATTCAGTTGCAGGATTTGGGTATATTATTACATTCTCAAATTTTGATCCGCTCAGGTGGGAAATCCTGGCTTTTTGATGCAGATAAACGACTATCTCCGGATTTAAAGCGTATTTTACCTTAATTGCAGCAACCTTTTCCAACGCTGAAATGTTTTCCATAAAAGTTATATCAATCGTTGAATTACCCCTCCCTTTTACTGTATGGAACCATACAGCATCATCACTGACGCTCCAGTCAGCATTTGACTCAACACCGATTGAAATGGATCCCGCACCGGATTGATTTAAATCTAAAGTATCTTTTGGCCTGAGAATTGCATTATTTGGACCAAATAATTTAAGACTGTTCAGAGACACAATTGCTGATGCAGGTGAAACGCACCCTGAAGCATTTGTAACTGTGAAGGTGTAAGTGCCGGCATCGAGAGGAGAAATTGTTGTACTTGTACCAGAACCTGAGGTAGTTGTCCCTCCCGGCATTCTGGTTAATGTCCATGTTCCTGTATTGGGCAAGCCATTTAAAACCACGCTGCCTGTTGAAACAGTATAGGTTGGCTGAGTAATTGTGCCAATTGCCGGGGCAGATGGTGTTGATGGCTGTTCACCAACAACTACATTATTTGACGATGTGGAAGTACACCCTGAAGAATTGGTTACTGTAAAAGTATGCGTACCGGAAGGAAGAGCAGCTATGTTTGCTCCTGTACCCGTTCCGGTAGTTGTTACTCCCAAAGGTGTTTTTGTTAATGTCCATGTTCCTGTTGAGGGCAACCCGCTTAATACCACACTGCCTGTAGCAACAGCACAGGTTGGCTGAACTGCTGCACCGGCAACCGGGGCTGCCGGTGTTGAAGGTTGCGGAGTGATGACAACATTATCTGAAGCTGCTGAGGTGCATCCTGAAGAATTCCTGACAGTGAAATTGTAAGTGCCGGCAGTAAGCGGAGATATTGTCGTACTTATACCTGTTCCGGTTGCTACAGTTCCACCTGGTGCTCTTGTTAACGTCCATGTACCTGTTGATGGCAAACCATTTAAAACCACACTGCCGGCGGCAACGTTACAGTTAGGCTGAGTTATTGTGCCGACTACAGGAGTGGCTGGCGTTATTGGTTGCTGGGTGATGATCACATTATTTGATGCTGTTGAAGTACATCCTGAAGCATTGGTTACTGTGAAAGAATAGGTACCGGCAGCAAGCGGGGTTATTGTTGTATTTGTACCTGTCCCTGCAAGGGTAGTGCCACCCGGTGTTCTTGTTAATGTCCATGTTCCTGTTGAAGGCAACCCACTTAAGACCACACTGCCTGTAGCAACGGCACAGGTCGGCTGAGTTATCGCACCTGTAACCGGTGCTGCAGGTGTTCCCGGCTGTGGGGCAATGACCACATTATTTGATGCTGCTGAAGTGCAACCTGAAGCATTGGTTACTGTGAACGTGTATGTCCCGGATGGAATGCCCGCCAGATTTGAACTTATACCAATTCCTGTGGTAGTTATTCCTCCGGGGGTTCTTGTTAATGTCCATGTTCCCGATGCAGGCAAACCGCTTAGAATAACATTGCCGGTAGCTACGGAACACGTTGGCTGGGTTACTGTGCCAACTACCGGGATAGTTGGTGTTGCCGGCTGTGCAGCAATGACAACATTATTCGACGTTGCTGAAATGCATCCTGAGGCGTTGGTTACCGTGAAAGTATAAGTACCGGCTACCAGAAGGGATACTGTTGTACTTATTCCTGTTCCGGATGTTGTCGTTCCTCCTGGTGTTCTTATTATTGTCCATGTTCCTGTTGATGGTAAACTGTTTAAGACCACGCTGCCTGTGGCAACTGTACAGGTTGGCTGAGTTATTGTACCAGGTACAGGAGTGGTTGGAGTTGATGGTTGCAGCGAGATGACCACATTATTTGATGCTGCTGAGGTACACCCTGAAGAATTGGTTACCGTGAAGGTATATGTTCCTGCTGCAGGAAGGGATATTGTTGTGCTGGTCCCAGTTCCTGAAGAAGTGGTTCCTCCAGGTGTTCTTGTTATTGTCCATGTTCCCGCTGATGGCAATCCGTTTAAAACTACACTCCCTGTAGCTACTGAGCAGGTTGACTGAGTTATTGTACCTACTACCGGTGCAGTTGGTGTTAATGGTTGAGGAGTGATAACCACATTATTTGAAGCTGCTGAAGTGCATCCCGAAGCATTGGTAACCGTGTAAGTATATGTGCCGGCTGCAAGAAGGGATATTGTTGTGGTAGCCCCTGTACCTGTAGAAGTCGTTCCGCCGGGAATTCTTGTTAATGTCCATGTTCCTGTTGAGGGCAAGCCATTCAGTACCACGCTGCCCGTGCCCACCGTACAGGTTGGCTGGGTAATTGTACCAACCAGAGGCGCGGTTGGCGTTGTTGGCTGAGCAGAGATGATAACATTTCCTGATGCTGTTGAGGTGCATCCTGTAGCATTGGTTACAGTGTAAGTATAATTACCGGCTGCAAGGAGTGTTATTGTTGTACTGATCCCTGTACCTGAAACGGTAGTCCCTCCTGGTGTTCTTGTTAATGTCCATGTTCCTGTTGAGGGCAAGCCATTCAGGACCACACTGCCAGTGCCCACCGCACAGGTTGGCTGGGTTATTGTACCAACCAGGGGTGGGGCTGGTGTTGATGGTTGAGCAGAAATAACCACATTATTTGATGCTGCTGAAGTGCATCCTGAGGCATTGGTAACTGTAAAAGTATAAGTGCCGGCACTAAGCGCGGAAATAATCGTACTTAGTACCTGTCCCTGAAAAAGTTGTTCCGCCGGGTGTTAATGTTAAAGTCCATGTACCTGTTGATGGCAGACCATTTAATATCACAATCCCTGTAGAAATGACTACAGGTTGGCTGAACTATTGCACCAACCAGCGGCGCGGTGGGCGTAGTTGGCTGGGAAGCGATAACCACATTATTTGATGCTGTCGAAGTGCATCCGGAAGCATTGGTCACTGTGAAAGTATAGGTACCGGAAGCCAGAGGGGCTATTGTTGTACTTAAACCGGTACCTGTGTAAGTCGTTCCACCCGGTGTTCTTGTTAATGTCCATGTTCCTGTTGAGGGCAAACCATTCAAAACCACACTGCCTGTACCAACGGTGCAGGTCGGCTGGATTATTGTACCAGCCAGCGGAGCGGTGGGGACAGGAGGTTGTGGAGCGATGACCACATTACCTGATGCCGAAGAAGTACATCCTGATGCATTTGATACCGTAAAAGTATAAGTACCGGTTGGAAGAAGGGATACTGTTGCACTCGTTCCTGTACCTGAAGAAGTAGTCCCTCCAGGTGTTCTTGTTATAGTCCATGTTCCTGTTGATGGCAAACCATTTAATACCGCACTGCCTGTGCTGACAGCACAATTTGGCTGTGTTATCGTACCAACTGCCGGTGCCGTTGGTGTTGATGGTTGTACAGCAATGACCACATCATTTGATGCTGGTGAAGTACAACCTGAAGAATTGGTCACCGTATAGGTAAAAGTGCCTGACGGGACTCCCGTTACGGTCGTGCTGGCCCCTGTTCCGCCAGTTGTGGTGCCACCTGGTGTTCTTGTCAGTGTCCATGTTCCGGTTGATGGTAAACCATTAAAAGCCACGCTGCCCGTTGCAACGGTACAGGTTGGCTGAGTTATGGTACCGGCCAGCGGGGCTGCTGGTGTTACTGGTTGCGCATCTATGACCACATTATTTGATGCTGCTGAAGTGCATCCTGAAGCATTGGTCACCGTAAATGTATAGGTGCCGGCTGTAAGAGGGCTTATTGTAGTACTGATTCCTGTCCCTGAAGATGTAGTCCCTCCGGGTGTTCTTGTCAATGTCCATGTTCCTGTTGATGGCAAACCATTTAATACCACGCTGCCCGTGCTGACGGCACAGGTTGGCTGAGTTATCGCACCAACTGCCGGTGCCGCTGGTGTTGATGGTTGTACAGTTATAACCACATCATTTGATGCTGGTGAAGAACAACCTGAAGAATTGGTCACGGTATAGGTAAAAGTGCCTGACGGGACGCCCGTTACGGTCGTGCTGGCCCCTGTTCCGCCGGTTGTGGTGCCACCAGGTGTTCTTGTCAGTGTCCATGTTCCGGTTGAGGGTAAACCATTAAAAGCCACACTGCCCGTTGCAACGGTACAGGTTGGCTGAATTATTGCACCAACCAGCGGTGCGGTGGGCGTAGTTGGCTGGGAAGCGATAACCACATTATTTGATGCTGTCGAAGTGCATCCGGAAGCAATGGTCACTGTGAAAGTATAGGTACCGGAAGCCAGAGGGGCTATTGTTGTACTTAAACCGGTACCTGTATAAGTCGTTCCACCCGGTGTTCTTGTTAATGTCCATGTTCCTGTTGATGGCAAACCATTTAATACCGCGCTGCCCGTGCTGACGGCACAGGTTGGCTGAGTTATCGCACCAACTGCCGGTGCCGCTGGTGTTGATGGTTGTACAGCAATGACCACATCATTTGATGCTGGTGAAGTACAACCTGAAGAATTGGTCACGGTATAGGTAAAAGTGCCTGACGGAACACCGCGTTACGGTCGTGCTGGTCCCTGTTCCGCGGAGTGGTGGTGCCACCAGGTGTTCTTGTCAGAGTCCATGTTCCGGTTGAGGGTAAACCATTAAAAGCCACACTGCCCGTTGCAACAGCACAGGTTGGCTGAGTTATTGTACCAACTATGGGTGTGGCAGGCGTCGATGGCTGCAAATCAATAACTATATTATTTGAAGCTGTCGAAGTGCATCCTGAGGCATTGGTAACTGTAAAAGAATAAGTGCCGGCAGCAAGCGCGGAAATAATCGTACTTATACCTGTCCCTGAAGAAGTTGTTCCGCCGGGTGTTATTGTTAATGTCCATGTCCCTGTTGATGGCAGACCATTTAGTATCGCAATCCCTGTAGAAATGGTACAGGTTGGTTGAATTATTGCACCAACCAGCGGTGCGGTGGGCGTAGTTGGCTGGGAAGCGATAACCACATTATTTGATGCTGCTGAAGTGCATCCTGACCCATCAGACACCGTGAAAGTATAAGTTCCGGAAGTGAGAGCGGAAATTGTTGTACTTATCCCGGTACCTGTGGAAATCGTTCCCCCCGGTGTTTTTGTTACAGTCCATGTTCCCGTTGAGGGCAAACCGTTTAAAACCACACTGCCAGTAGCAACGGTGCAATTTGGCTGGGTTATTGTGCCTGTTACAGGGGCAGCAGGTGTTATCGGCGGATCATTTACCAGAACCGGTGTCTGACCCGAGATGCATGTATTGTCTGCAACATTTCTGACCCTGATATTATGCGGACCTGCTAAGATGCCATTGAATTCCGGCGAGACCTGGTAAGCACCATCGTCTATATTGTATTCGTATTCCGTACCCAACGGTGCTGATACAACTATAGTACCGGTAGCCTCGGTACAGGTAGGCTGAGTAATACTTCCGACTGAAGGAGCATCGGGTGGTGATGGTTGTGGATTGATAGCTGCTGCATTTGATAGTCCTGATGTGCCTCCTGATTCATTGGTTACCGTGAAAGTATATGATGTACCGGCAGCAAGTCCGGTTACTATAGTGGTTGTCCCGGTTCCCGTACTGGTTGTTGGACCCGGATATTGTGTCAGTGTCCATTGACCTGTATCAGGAAGACCGGACAGGACTACGCTTCCGGTAGGAACATTACAGTCAGGCTGAGTTATAGTCCCGATAACAGGAGGTGTTTGTCCGTAAAGTTTTATTGTGACGATTAATATGAATGCAATGGTCTGGAGTCTTCTCATCTACAGGTATGCTATTTCTAAAATTCTTGTCAGGTTTTCTATAAATGAAGCACTTTTATAAGATTAAGTCTATTGCATGATTTACTCAGGTATTAATCAAGTCCCCTGTATGTTCAGTCTCTCCGGGCGGATAATCACACCATTCAATATGTTACATGAATAGCCTGATATATGTCTTTAGGAGAGCGCATTTTCATAAAATTATGAACTACATTCGGAATTATCCAAACATTTTTGATGAACACATTCATACTTTTGACTAGTTTCTGATTCTACCAGAAAGCCTTATTCAAACAATAAAGCAAACTGCCTTAAATGATCAAATCAATGCTGGCAACAAGCAACCAGCAACTTGAGTTACTTAAATAGTATATTTTCCGGAGGGGGGAATTATGAAATGTTATTTTCTGGCAAAAAGATTAATGAAATCATTTTTATATGAATCTCCCAGATATGATTTGTTGCCCTCAGTGAGAAGTATCTCCCCCTGACGGGTGTAGCTTGAGACATGATTGATATTAATAAGGTAGGAGTGATGCACTCTTATGAAATTATGATCCTCCAGCAAAGATTCAAAATGTTTGAGATTCTTTGAACTTACTATTTTCCTGTTCCCTGTAATGTAAAAGTTTGTACAGTATCCTTCAGCCTGGCACATGATTATCTCATGTGATCTTTAAGACTTCAAATCCCTTTAAATTGGGTATCACAAGCGTTGGAAGCAGGTCAGTTCCGGATTTCATATTATTAATAAGAGCTGCCAGGTTACCCTGACCCGGAACATGGAGGTTAAATAGCTTAACCCTTTCCACAGCATCCCTGAGCTCATCTATTTTGACCGGCTTAAGAAGGTAATCTACAGCACTGAACCTGAACGCTTTTACTGCATACTCGGAATAGGCCGTCACAAAAATAATTTTGAAATCGATTCTGTCGAACATGGTAAGAAGGTCGAATCCTTTACCGTCAGCCATTTCAATATCCAGAAAGACCAGATCAGGAGTCTGTTTTTTAATTGTTTTATATGCTGTCTTTACAGATGAAGCTGTTGCTACAATCTCTATATCAGGACAATATTCTTTAAGATAGTTGCAGAGGACTTCCCTTGAGAGCTTTTCGTCATCGATAACGATTGTGCGCAACATAATCCTGGTATTTTATTAAAATAATTTCGGACAGCCCCAATTATCTCCTGACACTGAGTTAAAATTAATAAAAATTCAATAAGTAATGCTGGCTGAGCTCCTTTTTTGGCATCTATTATGATCACTCCCTTACAATCGGGATATCAATCTCAACCATTGTTCCGGCCTCCGGTTTATCAGGATAAAGATCCGAAATAACTATCTGATAATGACTGCCCTGCAACCCATTTATTATCTTCATTCTCTCAAGTACTATTGAGATCCCCTTCGATTTTTTCCGATCGTTTCCAGATTTAAGCAAATCAGCTCTTTTTCTGCCAATTCCGTCATCTTTTACAACACATATAAGGCGCCCGTATTTCATGCCAAACCAGATTTCGATCTTCCCCTTCCTGTTTTCAAGGCCTCTGACACCATGCCAGATTGCATTCTCAATAAACGGCTGGATCATTCCGGGCGAAACTTTCAGGTTAGTATGATCGATTTCCTTGTCAACACGCACCTCATATTCAAACTTGTCACCAAACCTCAGATATTCAATTTTAAGATAATCCTCAATTGATTCTATCTCTTTTTCTAGTGATATAAAATCGTGACTGAGATTATGTAAAATTGATCTTATGAGCTTTGAAAAATCAGCTATATACCTGTTGGCCGAGAGTTTATCGTTATTGGATATGAAATAATTAATAGAGTTAAGCGAATTAAAAATAAAGTGCGGATTCATCTGGCCTCTCAGAGACTGTAACCTTAATGTAGCCTGTTTCTGGGCTTCACGCTGTTTTAACTGCCTGATATAAACAAGAATTATGCATGTAATCAACAGTGTAAAAGCAAGAGGGAAGGAAATCCTGAAGAAAAGTGTTTGATGAAACAAAGGCTGTATTCTTATCCTTAGTTCTTTTGATGCATTCCATGAGCCGCTGCGGTCAGTTCCCTGCACCTGAAAATTGTACCACCCGGGATTAAGGTTTGCATAACTGCAGTTCCTGCTCCTGGAATCTGCTTCAATCCAGTTTTCATTTATTTTTGACAATTTATACCTGTATACAGTTTTATCGGAATTAACAAAATCAGTTGAGGAGAAAGAAGCCATAAAATTATTCTCTCCCTTTTTCAGGATGACGGTATCCGGCTTGCTGACGGATCCCTTAAAAAGTCTTGGTTCTCCGGAAACCCTAAGTTCAGTAATCATTATTTTTTGGTCCCCGGCCTCCAGTTCATCCTTATTTATCTTATCCGGGAAGAAACCTACAAATCCACCCATTCCACCCATAAAGAACTCACCGTTTTTACCAATGGTCGAAGCGCCGGAATTGAACTCAATTATATTCAGCCCCTCGTTCAGACCGAAAGTCCTTATGATCCCGGTCTGTGGATTGATCCGCGAGATTCCCGTATTTGTTGACACCCAGATATTTCCTGAATCATCCTTCAGGACACAGTAAGTCATGTTGTTTGCCAGACCATCGGATGTTGTGTAAATTTTCTTCCTCCCGGTCGCCGGATCAAAATTGCAGACGCCTCCTCCAAGCATTGTAAACCACAGATCTCCATTGTCTCCATCGCATATGTCTTCAATGTTATAGTTGCCTCTGGACAAAGTGAAGGAATCTGTTTTTTTTGAAGCCGGGTCAAACCTGATAATATGACTGTTATTCAAGCCAGCCCAGACAATACCCTTTTTATCAATCAGGATCTTATATACCGGAGGTGGGAATGAATAATTGATTGCTTCCTCGATTTTCTTCAAATGCGGGGAGAAACGTATAATCGATACGTTATCATTATTTCCACATAAATAGAGATCCCCCTTTTTGTCAATGGCTATGGGTCTAAATCCTCTTGATTCCGGATTGTATCTTGTAAATTCTCCGGCAGCGAAGTTATAAAACAACAGCAATTCCCTGAAAAATCCGATCCATAATCCATCCGGTGCCGGTGTAAGAGATCTGATCGGACCGGGGTCATTTGTAGTATTGAATTTTGGTATCTGCAATTCTGTTACTTTCAGATCAGAAGTAATCTGAAACAATTGATTTTTACCTCTCATTCCTGCCCATATCCTTTGCTGCTTATCCGTGGTGATCGCATATACTGCAGGGATATCATTCTTATTAGCAGGAAGAGGATAGTTATTAAAATAATCCGGAGTAAAAACCACACGGTTCAGACCCAGGGAAGCACCTGTCATTGAACTGTTTGAAAACCAGACCAGATTGCTGTTCTGACAGAAGACACCTCTTGGCAGCTGGCAGATATCATGAGGTATATGTGATAATCTTGCTTTCTGCTGGTCATAAATATATAAACCATCGTCATACCATGACCAGCAAAGATACCCGTTGCCTCTGAAATCGCTAGAAGGAAATGGATCTCTGAATTCCCTGAAGACACCGTGTTCTTCATCAAGCAGAAACAGCCCGCCATTGGATACGATCCACTTTTTACCGGATCCTGAATGATAAATCCTGTACCAGTAGAGATAATTAAAATCATTTTCTTTTAGACCACTCTTCCTATCTACCCGGTACTTTTTTTTCAGAATCAGATCATCCCCTGAAGATTTCTCAAATTCAAAAACATTTTCGCCTGCCAGCCATATTTCGTTATTTCCTGCAACCGAAACTGAATAAATATAATCAGTCAGGGAAAAGGATTCTTGAGTTCCTGAAGAATCATACAAATCATATTTTGTGAATTCGTTTTTCCGGAAATCAAATCTGAAGACTTTATCCATGCACACAAGCCAGAGGAACCCCGATTCATCAATACTCATACTGATATAAGATCCCGGAATACTGTCATAAATGTAATCAACCCGCGTAAAAATGTCATTATCACGATCATATTTGGCGACAGTCCGGATATCTGTAAGAATCCATAAGTTATTTCCCCCATCTACCATAACATCATAAACAGAAAAATAGGGGAGGGAGAGTGAATCATTGGGATCATGGTAGTAATTTTTAAAGGAGTAACCATCGTACCTGCTCAGGCCATCCCAGGTTGCTATCCACAAATATCCGGAACTGTCAGTTGCAACTGCCTTAACATTGTTGTGAGACAAACCATCTCTTGTAGTAAATGTTGTGATATTGAAATTTTGCGCCAGACTGTTGTCGGGCATGAAAAATGTGAAAATGGAAAGCCATATGATCAGATAAAAGTTAATAAAGAAATATTTCCTCATAACTTATTTTTGTAAGAAGATATCTTTCAGCTTGTTGTAAATAGCAAGGACACAAAATAATAAATAAAACACAAATATTTAATTTTTGGCTGTTTATTTTGAATTTGATACCAATTGTGAACCTGAGGAAATCCATTAATCCTCCACGCAGACTGGCTCCTGAACTTTTAATACTGCTTTTAATACGTATTTCTTTTAAATTTAATATGTCTTTTAATACGTATTTCTTTTGAATTTAATACTTCTCTTAATGGCGCTTATATAAATTATCGTACGTTCTTATTTTATATATATATCCGGACGGAACTAACTGTTATGCACGGCCTCTCCCCAAACCCCTCCCCCAAGAGGGAGGGGCTTCCCCCTCTCTCCTGGGAGAGGGGGCCGAGCGTTAAGAAATCAGCCAGTGGCTGATTTTAGCGAAGGAGCCAGCCTGCAGGGGAGGAATTGTGGTGGGGGATTGAGGGGGTGAGGCTGGAATGCCTTCAAATTAGCCCAGGGCTGACTTAATTTCAAAAAGAACGACTAATTTTGAAGCATCATGGACTTTAAACTCATATCCGATTTTCAGCCTACCGGCGATCAGCCGGAAGCAATACGGCAGCTTGTGGAAGGGCTCGAGAAAGGAGTGCCCTATCAGACTCTTCTTGGAGTGACTGGTTCCGGTAAGACATTTACTATTGCCAATGTCATTGAGAAAGTCCAGCGGCCGGTACTTGTATTGAGCCATAATAAAACGCTGGCAGCACAGCTTTATGGTGAGTTCAGACAGTTCTTCCCCGAAAACAGGGTTGAATATTTTGTATCATATTACGATTACTATCAGCCTGAGGCATACCTGCCTGTTACGGACACCTATATAGAAAAGGACCTTTCAATCAACGAGGAGATTGAAAAGCTGCGCCTAAGCGCAACTTCCGCCCTGCTTTCAGGAAGGAAGGATGTTATGGTTGTATCATCCATCTCATGTATCTACGGAATCGGCAATCCGGATGATTTCCATTCAAATACTGTTCATATACGGCAGGGACAGACTATTGGGAGGAATATTCTTCTCAGGAAGCTTGTCGACAGCCTTTATTCAAGAAATGAACTTGAATTCAAGCACGGCACTTTCAGGGTAAGGGGAGATACAATCGATATTTTCCCGGCATATGCTGATATTGCAATAAGGATCGTTTTCTTTGGTGACCAGGTGGAAGAGATAAGCTCTTTCGATCCTGTGGACGGCAACAGGATCGATACCATGAATGAATATATTGTTTATCCTGCAAATATATTTGTAACCACAAGGGAAAGGATTAATCAGGCAATAAGTCAGATTCAGGATGACCTTGTCAGACAGGTAACATATTTCAATGAAACGGGCAAAAAAGAAGAGGCTAAAAGGCTTGAACAAAGAGTACTGTATGACCTGGAGATGATAAAGGAACTTGGTTATTGCAGCGGTATTGAAAACTATTCCAGGTATTTTGACGGAAGAAATCCCGGAACAAGACCATTCTGTCTTCTTGATTACTTTCCCGAAGGATTTCATTACAGTAATTGACGAGAGTCATGCAAGCGTACCGCAGATCAGTGCGATGTACGGAGGTGACCATTCCCGGAAGCAGACGCTTGTTGAGTATGGATTCAGGCTTCCGGCTGCTCTCGATAACAGGCCTATGCGGATGGAGGAATTTGAAGCACTGACAGGTCAGACAATATATGTAAGCGCAACTCCTGCAGATTATGAAATGACAAAAAGCGAAGGAGTGTTTGTTGATCAGGTAATCAGACCGACAGGGCTGCTTGATCCTCCCATCGAAGTGAGGCCAAGCATCAATCAGATTGACGACCTTATGGCTGAAATCAGGACCAGGGCAAAAGCCGGGGAAAGGACTCTTGTCACAACAATAACAAAAAGAATGGCCGAAGAGCTGGCAGCATATCTCCTTAAATATGAAATTAAATGCCGTTACATCCATTCCGATATTGAAACGCTTGAACGTATAGAAATTCTGGAAGGACTCAGGAGCGGTGACTTTGATGTTCTTGTCGGCGTGAACCTGCTGCGGGAGGGTCTTGACCTGCCTGAAGTATCTCTTGTCGCTATTCTCGATGCCGACAAGGAAGGATTTCTGAGATCGGCAAGGTCTCTTACACAGACAGCCGGAAGGGCCGCCAGGAACCTCAACGGTAAAGTAATAATGTATGCCGATGTGATAACAAGAAGTATGCAGGAGACTATAAATGAGACAAACAGAAGAAGGGAAAAGCAACTGAAGTATAATGAGAAAATGGGAATCACACCTACCCAGATCATCAAAAAAACCGGAACAATTCTAAAGGGATTCAGTAAGAAAGGTGTTTCAGTGAGAGCTTATATTGAGCCTGAGAGACCTGATATTGCAGCTGATCCTGTCGTAAGATATATGAACAGAGAAGCTCTTGAAAAAGCGATTGAGAAAACCAGAAAAAATATGGAAAAAGCAGCTTCCGAGCTTGATTTTATTCAGGCTGCAAGATTCAGGGATGAACTGGCCGATCTTCAGAAGTTGCTGAGGTCTAAATCCAGTCAGAAGGGCTATTAATTCAGTTCAGGTTGACCATAGGTTGCAGGCTACGTTGCAGCTGCAGCCATAGCCGACTGGAGGGAGGCGAAGGCTGGTTGCTTGTTACCGATCGGTTTTCGTTAGTTCCGCTTGGTAGCGCTCCAGTCACTTTTGGTCCCTTTTGAAGAATCCTCCATGGTACCCAGCATCGAATTGCCGTTTACTTTTCCGGTATAATTTTCGTTATTTATTTTAAATGTGATCTCATCTCCTTTGAGCCTTCCGTCATTTACCACAAGAGTTTTCCCCCCGGATTTGAGAGTACCTCTTACCATTTGATATTCCTGTGTAAGATCAAGTTCCCCGTTCCCAAGCTTCCATGAACCGCCAACTTTTGCGGGTATTATCCACATATATGCTGTATTCCAGCTGTTCCAGTTTTCTTCAGTTGTAACTTTATAATCTTCCTCCCATTCACCCATTGTAAAGGTATTGGAGACTATCCTTGTCCCGGGCTTAAGATCAAGCAAGGCAGGGCGAAGCTTCAGGTTAATCTCAGGCAGAAGGAACATTGTAATGACAGTCGCCTTTGAAAGATCTGTGGTATATAGATCAGCCTCCATGAATTGTGCCTTGTCCTCAACTCCTGCTTTTTTAGCGTTCTCTTTCGAGAGCGCCACCATATCAGGATTATACTCAATACCTAAGGCTTTTGCTCCAAGTTTTGCGGCAGTTATAACAGTACGACCGTCACCTGAACCAAGATCGATCACAAAATCAGCGGGAGTGACCTGTGCTATATCAAGCATTTTGTCAACGAGTTCCTGCGGAGTTGGAACCCAGACAACATCCTTGCCTCTCTGGCCTACCTGGGGTACATAAGACGAACCGGATTGTTGTTCCTGCGCCCAAAGACTGAAGACTATCATTGAAAATGACAGTGCAACCGACATTCTCCTTAATAGAATTTTTGATTTCATAATTGTAGTGTTTTATTATTTGCAAAATTAAGTTGGCATTAAAAGTATAAAATTAATATCAGACCCTCACCAAATTACTCACATACTTTGCAATTGCCAGAGAAGAAGTTAAACCTGGTGATTCTATCCCGATAAGATTGATAAAACCGGGAAATCCCCTTTTTGTTTCTTCTTCTATATAAAAATCTCTAACAGGCTCGCCGGGTTTCTGGATCTTCGGACGGATCCCCGCCATTTCAGGCGACAAATCAGCAAATTCAAGGAATGGCAGGAATTTTACTGCAGACCTGAAAAATGCTTCCTGTTTTGACGGAGTAACTTTATAATCGTAGATATTTGATTCGAGATATGTTACATCAGGTCCCAATTTAACACCTCCACCCATATCAATCGTTACGTGAATTCCAATTCCTTCGAGATTGTGAACAGGGACCGGATAAACCAGCCTGTTTATGAGACGGTTTTTTGGGGGATTCAGCCTGAAATATTCTCCTTTGCAGAACTTAATTTTAAGATTTTCATCACTTATTCCGGCCATTTCGGAAACTACATCAGAAGTTAGTCCTGCTGAATTAATCAAGATCCTTGTACTAAAATCAAAGGTGTTTGTATCAGAATCAAGAACCGTAATCTGATAACCATTGTGGATTTTCCTTATGCCTGTGACTTCATTTCCGTAAGCTATCTGGCCGCCATTATTCAGTGTATTGATTTCATACCTTTTCATAAGGCCATGTGAATCAATAATTCCCGTAGATGGGGAAAAGATTGCTTTTAATGCGAAGACTGCAGGTTCCAGTTCAGCAATCTGATCCTTTTCAATGATGGTAAGATCATCAACGCCATTTTTATATGCTGTTTTTTTTATGCCTTCAATCAGAGGTATTTCATCAGGAGTTGTTGCGACTATCAGTTTTCCGCAGTTTTTAAAGCCGATATCGAATTGCCTGCAGTAATCGTACAACATTCTTTTACCTTCAACACAAAGCCTTGATTTAAGGCTTCCGGCGGGATAATAAATTCCGGCATGGATCACCTCGCTGTTCCGGCTGCTGGTCTCCTGGCCAAACACCGGATGCTTTTCAACCAGGAAAACATCTTTATTAACCTCTGATAATTGTTCGGCTATGGCAAGCCCGACAACCCCGGCTCCAATGATCGTTATGTTTGCATCCATTTTTTTAAAAAAGTGTCAACAGATAAAACACAAATATGTATAAATGTAATTATTCTTAACATATCTTTGTTATAAGCACCTTGAAACAACACGGTTCACATCTGACCTAATTTAAACTAAATAATATAAAGATGAAAAAAATTCTCTTTCTTCTTCTTATTCTGACCGCCTGCAGTCAGAATAAAGAACAGTCATGGAACCTGGTATGGTCCGATGAATTTGATTATACAGGTTTACCTGATCCTTCAAAATGGGGAAATGAGACCGGGTTCATACGGAACAATGAGCTTCAGTACTATACCAGCCAGAGGATTGAAAATTCTGCTGTCGGAAACGGAAACCTGATGATAATAGGAAGGAAGGAAGCTTATGATTCTGCTGAGTATACCTCGGCAAGCCTGACAACTGACAGTAAATACAGCTGGACATACGGTAAAATTGATGCACGTATGAAACTTCCTGAGGGGCAGGGTCTGTGGCCTGCCTTCTGGATGCTCGGTCAGAATATCCACGAGACGGGCTGGCCCCGGTGTGGCGAAATTGATATTATGGAACATATTAATAATGAGAAAACTTTGTATGGAACACTGCACTGGCACAATGAAAAACATGTTTCTGACGGTACCGGGATACCGTGTGATGTGACAGCGTTCCACAATTATACTGTGGAATGGGACAAGGACTCAATAAGATGGTTTCTGGACGGAGCCAGATACCATAAGATATGTATTAAAGACAGCGTAAACAGTACCGGTGAATTTCATAAACCGTTCTACATAATCATGAACCTGGCAATTGGAGGCAGCTGGCCTGAAAACCCGGATGAGACCACGGTATTCCCGGATACCGTTTTCGTGGATTATGTCAGGGTATATCAAAAATGATTTCCTCCTTAACCCGCCTGATCAGGCCTCATCCCAAACGTTTCTTCAATTCTTATCCCCTGTTCAGGCGCAAAGGTCAATTGTAAAGTCAAACCTGCAATCCGTTAACCGGGAATGCCATATATTTTTCTTTTGGACTAAATTAATTCCGTTTATACAGAACCCGATCGTACGGACATTGGATCAGATTTATTTTAATAAGGTGGATCGATTGAATATATTTGTATTGCGCTTATTTACTGAGGTTTTGGAATGAAAACTTTCAAGGTTACAATATTATTACTTTTCCTGTTTCATCTTATCCCGGCAGAAGCAAATACTACATTGAACTCAGCCAGATCTGATTTATCAGGAAAATTGTCTTACACCAATACTGATACGGCAGAAGTAAACAGCCTGACACGTATTGGTTTCAAGATTCTTTCAAAATCAGGATCCCCGGAAGCCGTAAAAGATTATATTGACGATGCCCTTCTGATATGTGAAAAGAAGAATATTGAAATCCCGTCCCTTCTTCATCTTCTGATGGCAGAATACCATTATTCCACCGGAGATTTCAGGAGTGCATCAGAGGAAGCGTCGACAGCCTTCAAACAATCAGCATCATCCGGTGAATTGAAGGTGCTTGCAAGAACCAATTTTTTCCTTGGCAAATATTATTTACGGACCGGCCTTTACAAAGAGAGCATTGAATATTATGAAAACAGTATTAATGTGGCGGAGAAGAGTGGCCTCAAAGGGTTAATACCGCTAAGTTTTTACGGTCAGGCAGATGTTTATCAGGTACTCGGCGACCTGAACGGATACCGTAAAAACCTTCAGTTGATGATCGAAGCTGCCTTTAAGGAGAAAGATTCAGCGTTTGTCACTGAAGGACTTCATTTTCTCGGCACTTCCTTTTGCGGAGATTCGGTCAACTCGGAAAAAAGGAATTTCAGAATGGCTGATTCTTTACTTAAGAAATCCATCGAGATTGGCCTTGCAATAAACGATACTGTTATTATTTCACGATCCCTGGCCAACACCGGGTGGAATTATTATCTTGAAAAAATGTACGATTCATCACTGGCCTGTTACAACAGATCACTCAATTATTCTATCCCGGCAAAAATATTTGCAATGTCAGCCAACTCACTCGGCAATCTTGGAACCATTTATCGCGATCTGGGATATCCGGGTAAGGCAATTATGTATTACGATAAAGCAATCAAGTTTGCAAAAGAAGTTAATAATGTTTCGAACCTCTGGTGGATTTACATGGATATGAGTGACCTGTATCTCAGTTTACAGGATACAGCAAATGCTTATAAAAGTTATGTTCTTTTTAAAAAATACAATGATTTAAACACTTTAAAAACAAATACTCAGGGCTTTGCCGATGCAAGGATACGCTATGAGGCAGATACTCACAACAAGGAGGTGGAATTATTGTCGCTGAGGCTGAAGAATAACCGGTTGTTAAATTACGGATTTACAGGATTAATAATTCTGATCATTTCTATCGGGTTATTGCTTTTAAGAGGTTCAAAGCTTAAAAATAAGCGCCGGATCAGCGAAATGAACCGGAAAATATCCGAGATAACTCAGGCCAACCTGAGGCAGCAGATGAATCCGCATTTCATATTCAACACTCTCAATTCAATACAGTACTATATGTATCAGCATGATAAGCTGGCCACAAATAATTATCTCACCAAGTTTTCGAATCTGATGCGTAAGGTGCTTGACAATTCCCAGCATACCTCTGTGCCTCTGAATGACGAACTCAACGCACTGAAGTTGTATCTTGAACTTGAATGTATCAGGTTTAAGGATAAGTTTGACTTTGAGATCAAGGTAGATGAAGAGATAGATCCGCTGATGTATAAGGTACCGACAATGCTTATCCAGCCATATGTCGAGAATTCAATATGCTCACGGACTGACACCCAAGACGGGAAAGGGATTTGTAAGGATCGATATAAAACTGAACCAGGATCATCTTTTATGTACAATTGAGGATAATGGTATAGGTCGTGAGGCATCAAGGGAGAGAAATAGCAAAAGGGAAAACAATCATAATTCTCTTGGGACCCAGATAACCGCTTCACGGTTAGATCTTGTCAATTCACTGTACGGAACAAGCTTAAAGACCATTTATACTGACCTGAAAAACGAAACAGGTGAACCAGCAGGTACCCGGGTGGAAATTCATATTCCAATAATTTCATGAAAAGGAGGTTAAAAACCATAATTATTGATGATGAGCAGGATGCCGTTGAATTCATCACTTCGATCATCGGGGAGTATTGTGAATCTCTTGAAGTAGTTGGCAGGGCACATAATATAACCGGCGGGACCTCTATCATTAAAGAAAAGAAGCCTGATCTTGTATTTCTGGATGTTGAAATGCCGAATGGAACCGGTTTCGATCTCCTGGCTCAATTCCCCGAAAAGGATTTTGACGTGGTTTTTATTACCGCTTTTAACCACTACGCCATTAAAGCAATCAAATTCAGTGCAGTGGATTATATTCTCAAGCCTATCAATATTAATGAGTTTATTGAAGCGGTCAACAAAGTAATTAAGAAACGTTCTGAAAAGTCTTCTGCAGGTAATGAAAACCTGAGGATTCTCCTGGAGAACCTCAGGTCGCCCTTACCTTCCAGACTGGCGATTCCAACCTCTGACGGTATGGAGTATCTTAATCCAAAAGAGATCATCAGGATTGAAGCCGACAGGAGCTATTCCTGGTTTTTCCTTAACGGCAACCGTAAAATACTCGTTTCAAAACATCTGAAGGAGTTTCAGGAGTTACTTGGTGACCGAAATTTTTTCAGGTCACATAATTCCCATCTGGTAAATCTGAAATTTGTAAGGAAATTTATCCGCAGGGAAGGTGGATATATTGAAATGCATGACGGTTCACTCGTTCCGATCTCAAGAAACAGGAAAGACATATTCCTGCAGCATATGTCGAGGTTCAAGGGTTAAAGAGGTTCGCGCCTTTTCCGGTCTGCCATCGCGCCGCTAAAGGCCCTGATTGTTGATAACTAGTGAAAAAAGGAGGGATGCCTCCCCCCTCCAAGAGCCTCAGGTTATGTAACTTGAGGTATGCAAAACAATAGAGTGGGTAAACTAGCCAATAAAAACTAAGGAGTAATGCCAGCTTTTTTCATTTTTGCTTACTAAAGATCTTAAATCATCAAAATCGGTTTGCCGAAAAGTAAAGTCCAATAAAAAAGCCGTCTCAATTTTTGTTTTGAGACGGCCTCTTGTAAATACAAACCCCAGCCCGGAACCGGCCGGACAACCAATCAGAAATTTATCATCTGTAAGCAATTGCTTCAGAAACGTCATTCAGCAGGCGGGGGAAATAGGCAGCAATAAGCTGTGTTGCTTCTATTTCACCTTTTTTGCCCGGAGTTATTAATTTCTGGTGAAAATACTCGCTCCTGTTCAATGACGCATCGGATGTCCTGATGCCATCCTTCTCCAATGCCTTGTCAAGCTTTTCTACACCAAAATAGGTATTGTTGCAGACGTACTGTACCGAAAGCTTGTCCGAAATTACAACGTACTTCTTGCACTTGCGCTCCTTGCATACTGCAACGGTAACCTCCATCGCAGAGTTCTCATAGCTGATCACATAAGCCTTGCAATCCTGACCCTTTACAGGGACCTGATTATCGGCTAATTCAATCTTGTAGTTTCCCATTGTTGTGTAGGTTTTTCCTTCAGCAACCAGTTTCCTTCCAAAGGAAACCGTACAGAATGCAGTAACCAGGACTGCCGCTAAGATCAATCTTTTCATAGCTAAAAAATTAATTAATAAATCTAAAAGAACTTTTACTGTCTGAAAATTATTTTGTCTGAAAATTTTCGTTTAAGACATATCGAAATTATCCAATATTAAAGTATGAAAGAATAGCTGGTCAACGATTGGTGAGTTTGATTTGACGGTTGGAAAATTACCTGCATACCGGAGGGGCCATTATGAACAGGCGAGTAATCAGTGAGGACATACTATACGTAAAGGACACAGGGCATTAACCGGCCAAATCCGGCGTCGACAGGCTTCAATTACCAGGAGATCTGAGGTCAAAAAGCATTAATTTCTAAAATTTGGTCATTTTAAACAGGTCATTAGTCAAAACCCGATTATTTCTTTTCCCATGATATAAGAAGTAACCTTATCGATAATATATCATTGGAGATCATCTATTTACATATTAATATTTTGTATTGGAACCAGGATTATGCCCTGCGTTTTAGTAAATTCTGAATCATTTTTGACGAATGACCCTCCTGCTGATACAAACAGAATAATACTTGTCATATTCAACATGATTGCATTGACCAGCATGCGGAGAAACCAGACCATTTTGCCATTTAATGGGCTTTTGCGACTTGTCTCGTATATTCAACTGCATTAGCTTTACATCATAATCTTAAATATAAAATGATGGGAAATGTATCAGTTTTAAGTAATACGTATTTCATGAATGATTTTTCTGAAGAAGTAAGGTTAAACTTTGAAAAGATCTCATTTGGCAGGACAAACTTTAGTCCTGTGATTAATAGTATGATAGCGGAAGGGGGAATTAGTTTTTTCAGTTACCTCAATAGGCTTGGCCTCTCCAGGGAACCTAATCTGATGGTACTTTCTTCAAGACACCATTATTATTATGATGAAAGTGAATTAAAGAGTGTAAAAACTTTGGTTAACATTAAAAAACTGAATCTCATTAAACACCCGGATGAATTTTTAAATACTCTCAATCGTATTTTGCCCCAGGAAGCCAATTTTATCGGTTGCTTTTCAGACAGCAAAAATCTGAAGGGGTACGGGAATCCATTTTATCAGCCTTCCAGATTATTAAACAGATTCATTAATATTCTTGATGCCAGGACTGACCGTAACCTGGACCGGGATGAAGTTATTGAAATGCTTGCTGTCCATGGATTTAAAATTATTGATATGACCGAAATTGACGGGGTTACATATTTTTATGCCAAACCCGCTCAAAAACCGGCTGAATTAAGAGCCTGACAACATATGATCCCTTAATCCGGTCATTATAAAAATTGTCAGAAAGCAAAAATAAGACGATAACCAAAACAGAAGCTTATGAAGACACTGCTACACAACAAAGTAAAATTAGTGACACTGATTTTTCTGGCGCTTTTCATATCAGCTTATTCAAGTCCAAAGGATAAGAACAGAAACAGTGTAAAGAAGGAATACAAACAGGAATACAAAAGCCTGAAAGGTGCATGTGACTGCTACAAGGATAACAGGAATAAGATGATAACCAAATACAGCGTGCATCAGAAAAAGACAAACGGTCAAAGCGGTAGGAATCTATGAAAAAAATCGGATTCATTTTACTCATGGTTTTAGGGATATCCTGTGCAACATCTGAAAAATCAGGGTTATCTGAGGACAAAATTTTCGTTACGAGGAAATTTGTGGGAAATTTTGTCGACTACAGGCACACCGGCCCTGCGAATTTGGGCGATCCGCATCTGATCTGGATCAAAACAACACAGGACAGCACCTACGGAAAGATCTCTGCCTATTCCCGAAAATGTGAATTTCAGCCAGGCGACAGACTATACTTAAGGCGGGCTTATCATTCACCCGGAATTTTCGGCTTTTGGATATATCAGATTGAAAATGATAATGAGGATAAAGTCTGGTACGAAATAAGCGAATTCCAGTACGGGAATAAAGTTTTGGCCCAAAGCTGGTTTTAGACAGGTCCCCTGCAATATCCGGCATTGCCTTGCCGTTTATACTATAACACTGTGCAACATGAAAAGTAAAAAATACATCAACTCGAAAAGTACAAAGTTTGTCAGGGTGGATAACTCCACCTGGATTGAGGCAGACGATTGGATCCCTGATGAGGTGGCAAAGATGCAATTCCTTCAGAGAATGCAGCTTGCAAAACCTGTCAACTATTCGGGTCAGGTTAAGAATGACAACTATGTTATAAGAGGCTGACCCTTTTTTATCTGTTAAGATTTGTAACTAAAAAAGCCCTGCCCGGGGCTTTTTTATTTTCCGCAGGTGGATCTTTATTCAGATGCCCGGCTCAACAGAATTCTATATATTCCTATCTTTAGTAATTGGAATAATAAATCGTGGTTGTACTTGCCGGATAATTAATATCGCATAAAATGTCACATCAGGACGCATCAACGAAATCAATACTTTTTGCTTTACTGGCAAACCTTGGAATTGCAGTTACCAAGACAGCGGCTGCCGTTATAACCGGTTCCGGTGCTATGATGGCTGAATCAATTCACTCATTTGCCGATTGCGGCAATCAGGGACTGCTTTTCTTCGGCTTAAGGGCAGCCAGAAAAGTACCTGACCCGGAGCACCCTCTCGGATACGGGAAGGAGATCTATTTTTGGTCGTTTATTGTTGCATTGATATTATTCAGTATGGGTGGCCTCTTCTCGATTTATGAAGGGATCCATAAGATAGGACTGCACGAGGGACTGAAAAATCCGTTTATTGCCATTATAGTTTTGTCAGTAAGCATGATTTTTGAAGCCGCCTCGCTTTATGGTTGTCTGATCCAGATAAACAAAATAAGACACGGGGAATCACTCCTGTCATGGTATAAAAACAGCCGTCAAAGTGAATTGGTGATAGTCCTGGGTGAGGATACTGCCGCATTGCTGGGCCTCTCCTTTGCTCTTGTTTCGGTTGTTCTTGCAATTGTGACCGGGAACCCTGTTTTTGACGCTATCGGAAGCATCGGGATCGGTGTGTTGCTTGTCATTATTTCATTCTTCCTGGCAGTTAAGGTTAAGAGCCTGCTGATAGGACAAAGTTCTGATGATGAGACCAGGACCGGTATAAAAAAGATCCTGGAAGCCAGACCTGAAATTGAGATGATCCTGAATTTGATCACTCTGCAATTAGGTCCCAGGATAATGGTCGCAGTAAAAGCAAAAATGACAAAGGTTGAAACTGTTGATCAGCTGATCAATAACATAAACACATGTGAATCAGAACTGAAAAAAGCAAATCCTTCCATACAATGGGTATTCTTTGAACCCGATACCCAGTAGGATTAAAATTGATCCCTGGTATTCAGATGTTTAATAGTCAGTCCGACTACTCTTTCTCATTCATCTCCCTTTTTTCAACAATGATAGTGCAATCGGTAGCCAGAGCAGCTATTGCACCAATTGCGGCGAACAATGGGGCCAGAACTATCCCTATTGCACCAATTGTTAAGGGGAATTCCATTATTGTTACTTCTTTTTCATTTTTGATAATAACCTTTCTGGCATTTCCCTCCTTTATTATCTCTTTAATCTTTGCTAACAGGTCATCGCCTGAGACTTTAAAAGATTCCTGATTTGATTGCTCTTTACTTTCCATTTTGCATGATTCGGTTTAAATAAACTATTATTTTTATCCGGAAATTTATCTCAATTGTTTTGATCCTGCAACCATTCCAAGATTTCCTTTAGGAGTCCGTTGTATTATAATCCTGGCCATGTTGTATCTAATAATCTCTCCGTTAATGCAATATCCTGATTGCCTTATCGTTTATATATTAACTTTATGAGAACAAAGAAATACATAAAATCAAAAAGTGGTACCAAGTTTGTAAAGATCAACAATTCAACCTGGATTGAAATTGATGCAATGATCCCTGACGAGGAGGCAAGACTCCACTTTCTGCAAAAAATGGAAATCACCAGGCCTGGAACTTATTTGGGTCAACTAAAGTCTTACATTTCAAATATAAACACCTGACCTGTACCTGATCTGATAAATTAAAAAAAGCCCTTTCCCAAGGGCTTTTTTTACAGGCAGCCATGAACTCAATAGTCCCCGGAAATCAATTTCGACTTCTTCTTTATATAAGAAGCCAGCATCATTACCAGACCTTTTACCTTCAGTTCGTGAAACATAAGGTGTTCCTTTTCTTAAAAGGACTGTCTGAGAAGAATGCTGGCTACAAGATAAACAACCAGACACGAAAGAGGTTTAAAATTTCCGGCATTTTCCATCAGAAGCAGGAGAATTCTGGTTAACCGCATACGCTGTTAGACATGCATGAATTCTTTTCCGTCATGATTTGGGTGACCTGTCTGCCAGGTCGTGATTTACAGGAATTCGAATCGGTCAAGCTTTTCACCAACTTTAAAACTGATCCTGTGGATCTTCAGACAGATCATCTTTCAAGGCAGTACAAAGTTCCATTCGTACTCGAGAAAATTATGTTGTTTTCATTTATTACAGGTGTGGAAAATATGCCGCCAAGCTCGCATTCTACGTCGAGGAATTGTTCGTTCGATTTTATAATTGAATAAATATCATCCCTGTATGAATCATCAGTTTTGAAATATTTTTCTCTTTTTTCTTTATATGAGTCAGTATCAAAACTCCAGATCTTTTCCCCTGAACTTAGACTTATTCCATGAAGTTTGCCTATTGTTGTCCCAAGATAAAGCATGGTTTCACTAAATGCGTTATTCCCAAAGACCAGGAATTCCATATTTCTTCTCCAGAACTCTTTCCCCGTTTCAGGTTCTGCAGCAATAAGAACGCGCTCATCTGCAGTACCAATGTACAAAATTGAATCATGGATATTGTTATTTAATCCCCACCCTTTAGAGAAAGATTTATTCCAGTGGCAATATCCTTTTTCCTGATCAAGTGCATAAACATTATAATCCCTCGCACCAAAGAAAACCAGATTGTTAAAGACAGATGGAGAACCCTGAACCTCCCCTGAAGGAAAATAACGATGACCTACCGTTTTGAACTTCCAGGCTAATTCACCGTTTTTCTGATTAAGGGCATAAAAATAACCATCAAAGGATCCAAAGAATATATTGTCGTTACTTATTGCAGGAGTGGTATGTACGATATTCCCGGTTTTAAACTTCCACACTAAAAGACCTGTTTCTGAGTTAACTGCATAAAAATTACCATCACCGGAACCAAAAAAGAGAATGTTCTTATTCATTACCGGTGTTGACTGAAAGTAATCTGCAAAATCATATTTTCGTTCCCCATTGGTATTGAATTTCCAAAAAACAGCCCCGGTTTTTTTATCCAGGGCATAGATAGATCCATCCCCGCCATTTAAAAATAATTTATCACCATCCAAACATGGATTTGAACGGATTCCGCCGTTAGAATGAAATCTCCATTTTTCTTTTCCTGAATAAATGTCGACTGCATATAAAAGACTATCAAGTCCTCCTATATAAACTAAGTTCTCACTCAGAACAGGTGAGGAAAATATTGATGACTTGGTTTCAAATACCCATTTTATTTTTGGTTTTTCCTTAAAGTCAGATACTGGTACTGAAGAATTTGTTTTCAGATCCTGCGAATATGATTCAGGTATTGAAATTAAAAAAAGAAATAAAAGACAATAATAGAATACTGTCCGGGAATCCGGTTTTTGAAATTTATTTGTCATAAAATTTAGACCGGGTCCGGTTAATCTCCTTTGGTTGCTTGGCCATAATTTATGGTATTTTAGACTCGAAATCTATTTAATCAAACAAGACAGGGAGTTTTTTGTTTATAGCCGGGCAAATTTAGACTCGATCAGGCCCGGCGATCCATTCATTTTCAAGTGTGCCATCTTTGACATTTTTGGCACGGCGATTTTCCCATTTATCTCGCCTGTTTTAATATCCAGTCTGTAATAACTCTGAGTACCTGAGGCGAAATAGTTTCCTCTATCCGGATGTATTCATATTCTGAACCTGTATTGGCTGTCTGAAAGAGGTGGTTAAGTCCGGGAAATTCTTTCACCGTTATATTTTTATTGCTTCCGGCCTTCAATACTTCCTCAATAAGAGGAATATTATTATCAGGATTTACCTGTTGATCCAACTCACCATATATTGCCAGAACAGGGCAAGAAACCTTCCTCAGGACTGCTTTGTTATCCAGAGTGAGGGCGTAACGCCACCAGGGACTCAGAACCTGACTTATCTGAGCTTCGTGTCTTCCCCTTGGCCAATTCAGTCTTTTTATTTCGTCTTCCTTCAACCCGGCATAAAGATCCCATAGCTTTTTTGCAGCGGTTACCGAATCTGTGCTTTCCCTGGCCAGACTATAAATTTTCATTCGCCAGTTACGCTCCAGTTCCAGGTCATCATCACTTCTGCCCATCTGTTTTTGCTGGATCAGGATTTGATCGATTACTACATCTCCAAAATTAACAAATGGACCTGCCATGGATACTATAAATGCAACATCGGTTGAAATTGATGCCGCTAACGGAGCAACTATTCCTCCTTCGCTGTGACCTATGATCCCGGTCTTTTTTGGATCTATCTCCCGTCTGCTTTTCAAAAAAGTAATTCCTGCCAATGCATCTTCAGAAAAATCTCCGGTAGTCGACCGGTTGAAGTTTCCTGTCGAACCGCCAATTCCTCTGTCATCTATACGTAATACTGCAATCCCGTTGCGGGTTAAATAATCGGCAATAATCCAGAAAGGTTTATGCCCGCCAATAGTTTCATCCCGGTCCTGCTGACCAGAACCTGTGACAAGGATTACTGCCGGGAATTTGCCTTTTGAAGAGGGAAATGTCAACGTTCCCGCAAGCTTAATGCCAGCTTTTTTATTGTCAAAGACAACATTTTCTTCATTATACGGATATGGTTTTTCAGGCTCCTGGGGTCGTAATAATTCAGGTAATTTGTCAACGCGATTGAAAGAAACCGGGAGAATCCCACCACGTTGCCTGAATTCGCATTTAATGCTTTTATGCTCCGGATCCATGACCCCTGCAATTTCAATTCCCAATCCATTTATTTTAATGATGACCGAATCATTCTTATGAATAACTTCATCACAAGGGATGTCCCCTGTTGCCTGATCGATAATGTTCAGAACCGCTTTATAGGAATTATCCCCGGTTTTGGAAATTGAAACCCCCATTCTCAGTTTAGCGGAATTGGGTATCTCGAGTTCACCCAGCCATGTTCCTGTTATTGTATCTTGCGTTATGTATTCGGATGAGTATGAAAAAGTTATATTGGATTCCAGAATTAAGCCAAGAAATTATTGAAATGAAGATTAGAGAAATTGATGGTCGTTTCATTTTAATTTGGTTTTTTATTTATTATCTGACCCATGGACGTTCCCGGTAAAGCTACGGTTATTAAGAACTATACCTGCTATAAAAAGTAGAAAATTATACCACTGCTGTAAGGAATAAATGTTTGGGCAGTGGATCCTTATGGTTATTATAGTCTGAATCTCCATCCAATTCTGATCTCAATAAGTGTAGCCCGCCATGAATTAAAAAATAACATCTCATTAAGACTTAATGAAGTATTGAAACCTGGTTTTGCCAGATAATTGATCCCGACAGGTATTTGAAGAAAACCGTCCCCAAACTGTGAACCAATTAACAATCCGGAAAATGGGGTTATTCTGTTTTCCGAAAAACCTGAATTCAGATGTAACCTGCTGCCGCCTGAGAAGAAAAATCCATCTCCCAGGTCAGTCCCGATGTTGATTTCCAATTCAATTTGAGGAATGATGAAATAGTCTATGGCAGATGTGAACATTCCACCCTCTTCTGAAATCCAGAGTGCAATTCCGGCATTGATTCCAAAAGGTTTGTTCTTTCTTGGATTCTGGTACCCCATCAGATCGACAAATCCATTCTTGTATTCAATTCTGGTAATACGATTCTTGTTAATCGATAATATTGGTCCATCATCATAATCAGGCATTTTATATTTTACCAGCCTGTTAGTTTTCTCAATAATTTTGACGTTAAGTTGCTGCCTGTCTTTTGTGTTGATTTTATCCTGCCCCATAACAGACTGAAAAACAAAGGTTAAAATCAGGACAGATAATAAGTTCCTCATGTGTATTTGCTTTTTCAGGCTTAAATATAGTTTAATCAGGCTGAATTCTCATGAGAAAGTACATGAATGTAGAATGGCTGTCTCTTACCTTATAAGTTATAAGCAATAGGCAGGTCGAGCAGGTCAGACAGGTCATGCAGGCTTTAGCGGAGGGTAGCAACCAGGGTTAATTATCTTTTTCCTGCCGGTCCCTGCATCCCGGGACTTGTAGAACCGGAACTATCAACCTTGGTGTAATAGAGTTCACTGAAATCTATAACTGATGTCTTTCCGTTTTCAGTCAGTTCAGCCAGGTTATCGCAGACTCCTGTTCCATAATTAACTGAGTAATTGCTGGTCTTGCTATTTTCAGTATTGGTTATAGTTTCAATACCGGAAACCGGAACCCAGGATTCAATGCATCTGTAATCCGTTACCAATGGTCTGTCGACAGTATAACGATATTCGGAATTGTACTCATCTGATTCCCTCTTACTATAATAGTCTCCAACAAGGACTGTATATGATATGCTGTCCCATTTATTGGAATAATCAGATAAATAATGATATGTTGTCCTGTCATCGGTAACCATTGTTATATTCTCATGACCTGTGGATGAACCCGACCAGTTAAAAATAACCGGAGAAACCGTAACAGTCGAATCACCTGAACCCTCTTTAACGCCTGCACTGAAATAGGAATTACCGTCAGAAGTGAAAGAATATTCTGAGAGACCATTCATTTCAACACCATAAGCATAATAATCAGTATAAATTACCTTTGAATAGTAATCATTGTTATCATTTCTCCAGATATAGGTAATTTTCCCTTTATAGAGTGCTCCATACTCTTCACATCCGTCTCCATAATCATAAATGGTTGTATGAGTCCCATCCGAATTATCATACTCGGTTACAGTGGCACAGGTAAAATACTTCCAGTAAACATCCGGGTCCACAATAATACTATCCACATAACTTGAATCAATACCGGTTCCCGAAATGTTAAGGTCTCCATTCTTCATCTGGCTCTCGCCAATAACTGACAGAAAGTTACCCATTTGCCCGGAACCTGCATTTATGGCATTCATCCGGGTTTTTAATTCAAGAAATTTTTGGGCTCCTTCACTCAGATTCTGGTCATCAGTTGCATTCTTTTTGCAGGAGATTATCACTGAAAAAATGATAATTATAAAAATAATTGCTTTGATAAATCTCATTTTCATTTTACTTCTTTTTACGGAGAGTTTTCAAATTTGTTAAAGATAGAAAATATACAAACCCGGATGAATGTTTTGCTGATTGGAATTCAGATGCTAAAGTTTTCTGGTTAATCATATTTTAAGGTCACAATTACCATGCCATAAGCATCCTGGCCGGATAATAGTTCTCATGCCGCTGAAAATTAATTACACTTGACTTTGGCACATGGAATGTTTAACTTTACATTTACAGTTATTCCATTCTTTATATGTCTCAAAAAACCAACAGTTTTGACAGGTTCTGGCAGGAGCTGAAAAGACGGAAAGTCTTTGGTGTTGTGACCACTTATGCTGCGACAGCCTACATCATTATTGAAGTAATCAATAATCTCGCTGTTCCATTACATCTTCCTGACTGGTTTGCTACACTGGTATTGATAATACTGGTTATCGGACTGCCGGTAGTTATTATTCTTGCCTGGATTTTTGATCTTACTGCCAGGGGAATTGAGAAAACGGAATCACTTGAAGAATCGGAGGGTAAAAAAACCGTAAGAAAACCGGTTAAAAGAAAACTAAGAGCAAGCTATGTTTTAAATGCAATTCTGATTATTGCTGTAGTAATCCTGGCATATCCGAAAATATTCAAAAAGAGCTCTCTCGAATCTCTAAGATCATCAGGGCAGAGAATTTCTGTTGCTGTAATGCCATTTCAGAATCTGACAAACGACAGTACCATGAACATCTGGCAGGACGGGATACAGGATAATTTGATCACGATGCTTTCCAATTCAACTGATCTGAAGATCAGACATAAGGAATCAGTTAACAGGCTGCTTCAAAAAGAATCACCTGTCAGTTACGCGTCTTTTATTCCATCAATCGCTAAAATCGTTTCACAAAAACTTGAGGTGGATATCTTTGTGTCAGGCAGCATAAACCAGACAAGCCTCATTGTCAGATTAAATGCTCAATTAATTGACTCAAAAACAGATGAAGTATGCAAATCTTTCCAGATTGAAGGATCACCTGACAGGATGCTATATTCCATTGACTCGCTCTCTACCATGATAATGGATTTTCTTATAATATCAAAGCTGATTAAGGAGCTGCCACCGTATTTACAATTCCGGCCCCTGACAACTTCACCGGAAGCATATCGTTTTTACCTCCAGGGAGAGAATGCACGAAGTAAAAGGGATTTTACATTAGCAAGGGAAATGTATGCCAGTGCACTTTCGCTCGATTCAAATTATACCCATATGAAACTGATGCTTTCTACAGCCTGTCTAAATCAGGGATTATATGAGGAAGCCAGAAGATGGAGCGACAAAGCATACCGGGAAATAAACCGGATGCCTGTACGCCTTAAGATCCTGACAAATTCAAATCATGCCTTCTTTCATGAAACACCTGCTGAGGAAATCAAATACCTGGGGCAGTTCCTGGAAATTGATGATAACTACCCGGGTACGTATTATGATATCGGGCTTAAATACAACGGTATGCTTCAATATAATAAAGCCATACCTCAGTTTGAAAAGGCATTGGAAATATTTGACAGGATAGATATGAAACCATGGTGGATTTACAACTATATTGAGCTGGGATATGCTTACCATCAAACAGGGCAGTACAGAAAGGAAGAAAAACTTTATAAAAAAGCCGATAAAGATTTCCCTGATGAAACTTCCCTGGTCTGGCGAAAAGCTATACATGATTTAACAAATGGAGATACCACCGGGGCGAATAAATATTTAAGGCAATACAGATCAATATATAGAGAAAATTCATGGTCCGAGGCTGCACTTGAACGCAATCTCGGATGGGCTTACACCCAGGCCGGAATGTTGGATAAAGCAGAAGAATCTTTCAGGAAATCAGCTAGCCTTGACAGCAAAAATGCTTTCTGGACCTATTATCTTGCATATTTCCTGATAGATAAGGATAGAAATATTAACGAAGGGCTCGAACTGGCTGACAAAGCCCTGGAACTAAGCCAGGGTCAGTATGAATGGATTTACATTGATTGTAAAGGCTGGGGATTGTATAAAAAGGGCAGATATGAGGAGGCACTGGAGATACTACAGAAAAGCTGGGACTTAAGAAGAGCAAGAGCTCAATATGATCACCAGGCTTTCCTTCATCTTGAAGCCGCAAAAAAGGCAGCAGCAAATCAATAATTCGATCCTGGCCTGGACCAGATTCTCTGCAATCAGGATTTTTGGTGTCAAATATCTGGAGCAATTATCAGGTAATTGCAGCCTCGACTTCAGGCTGTTTGGCTTTTATTAATTCACCAGCTTTATATAAGATCACAATCTCGAGTAGTTCTGCCGGAATTAAAATGATTTCGCCGACAAAAGAAAATAAGATTGTCAGAAAAAAACAAGCTGCAAAAATTTCAAAGATGCCTGCAATAACCGGCAATTGTCCGAATGGCTTTTGAAGCTTAATGAGAGAGACACCAAAGAGAATACCTATTCCTCCAAAAGTCAGAGCCTCAGCTCCAAGGATGAATTCACGTTCGATTGACTCATAAAATACCGATGCTACATCATAGCTTATAAGGAGGAACATCCCAAAAATGATAACGAAAGACATAATCTTAAGCAGGTAGTTCTTAAACAAATGACCTGCAATTATAAAACCGCGTTGAAAGAAAAAGAATGATATGAGAACGGAGATTTTTATACTAACATAAAAGGGGATACTAAAAATCATCTGATCCTCCTTTATTCTGTAATATTCCGCTGCTGCCTCAAGGAATCCTAAAATGAAATAAATCAATCCGGACAGCCAGGCTATATTAAGTTGTTTAATAAGATAATTTGCAGGCTTATCCGGGTTAATATCAATAAGGAGAACATCTTTTAACCATTCATAGAAATCCGGTCTGTTTTTATCTTCAGTATCAGATATCTTAATCAGGTCATAATCGAGGGCAGCAAGAATAGTCTTTACTGTGTAGCTCCTTGGGATAACTTCTCCTGATTCAATTCTCTGGAGTGTACGGACACTTATATTACATTTATCTACAAGCTCCTCCTGGGTCAGTCCTTTTTCCTTTCTTAATTCGGAAATCTTTCTTCCTAATTCTGGCTGTTTCATGGCAATGCATTTAAAGTTTAGTCAATATTACAACTGAAAAACTTATTGAAAAAATAATTGGAAGGTACTTTACACGTCATTTACACGTCATCGCCGGAATCTGGCAGTTAACGACCCGATGAAAGGTCAATATTTCTAATGGCTCTCATCTTATACATTCCAGGTTGACATACAAAATTAATTATAATTCAGAGAGAGATGCTGAGGCATACCATGGCAGGTTGGTCCTGGTCTTGCAACGATAAATCGCTGATGTAAAATCTGTCAGTAACGGATTTCCTTTTTCTTTATCTGATTATTTGTTTACTTATTTCCAGGGCAAACTCATCCAGATTTGTTGTCCCGGTATTACTGAGAATAATTATTGTTAAATCAGGAAGAAGAAAATGTAGTAACATTGTCTGTGCTCCCATGATTGAGCCAGGTCGTTTGATTCCAGTATATTTTTTATCATTAATTAAATAATCATTTATCCAGACACCGAATCCATAGTTATCAAGTCCGGGCTTTATCAGAATATCAAATGTTTCTTTTCTTACAATCTTAAATCCAAATAAAGCGTTTGAAAACTTAAGCAAGTCGCTGGTTGTAGAGTACATTGCACCGGAAGCATACCAATTTTCGATATAAACAGGTAAATCGTTTACCAGCTGGTTTAAATCATCTCTGTAGAAATATGTATCGGCTAATCCATTTAAAATTACATGCTGATATAACATACCTGAATTTGTCATCTTTAAGGGTTGAAGTATATTTTCGAGAAGTACCTTCTCAAAAGTTCTGCCTGTAACCTTCTCGATAATTTTTCCAAGGATGATATAGTCTGCATTATTGTAGCTAAAAACTTTACCTGGTTCAGCCACCAATGGATCACTGCAGTACTTATCCAAAAGATCGTCTGAAGTACAGGGCTTTTGATAAACAGGTATCCCGTTTTTTACTGCACTTTCGACGGATGATATTGTATCAAGATTTACCATTCCTGAGGTATGATTTAAAAGTTGCCGGATCAGAACTTTATCAGCTCCTTCACCTTTGTAGTCTGGTAAATATGTTTTTATTGGTTTATTCAAATCAATTTTCCCCTGCTCATATAGCTGCATAATTAAGGTGGAAGTAAATAATTTAGTGATAGAAGCTATTTTATAATTTGTTTCGGTACGATTAGAAACCCTCAGCTGGAAGTTGGTCAATCCAAAGGCTTTATGATAAACTATTTTTGAATTATTCTGAATTAAAACTGTTCCATTAAACTTGTGGTTTTTAACGTAATCTGTTATAAAATTATCATACTCTGATTGTCCAAATAATCTTATGGTTAGGAATGAAATGGACATTATTAAAATTAGTTTTCTCATTTTAACTGGATATTTCTAATGTATTGGATTGGACGATTAATTCGGTTGAAAGTTACTTGCGGGTCATGCGGAAAGGGATTGCTTCGTCGTCCCGCTGGCGCGGGACTCCTCGCAATGACATTACCGTTTAGTTGCAATTGTGGGCAGCGGGAAACATAATGCTTCATAGTCTTCGGTCATTGCGAGGAGCGAAGCGACGAAGCAATCCCCCTGGTCATTACTGGATTAACTTTAAGAGATTGCTACTGGAATCGTAAAATACGGATTAAAAGACTGTGCGCATTGGCAAGCCGGAAGGCTCTATTGATTTAAAACTACTTTCCTGATTGTGATTTCCGGTACCGTTATATCCTGCCTTTTTTGGGAATGGATAAACCGGTCTGGACATTACAACCTTTTTGTCTTTTATTTTTGAAACAATAACACGTTCAGGGGCTTCATCTTTTTCTACCCAACCAGTTATAAATTTAATCCAATCAGCTTTATCGGGACCTGTACCTCCTTCAAAGTGCAAGACACCGGGTAATAAAAATAGTCTTATATAAGATCTTAAATCTTTATCCTTTAGCTCTATAGCCTTATAGTGATTGATAGTTGCGAAAGCAGACAATGCAGGATCACTCCAGCCATGTACCAGTATCAACTTACCTCCTGCTTTTTTAAACTGGCTGTAATCAGTCTGGTTAGCATCAAGAAATGAAGATGCATATTTAGTTTCTTTAAAGTAATTTGAAAAATCATAACTGGTATAATTCCAATCAGGATCATTGAAAACAAAATACTTAAATATTTCAGTCCCAAAATAATATTGCAGGCATTGAATTTTTTTAGCAGTATCTGAACCGGTTATCCAGAGTCGCCATCCTTCCGGTTCATTTTCTCCCCCGAGTGGAAATCCCGGATATATGGTATCATTCTGACTTATGAGGGGTGAATAGATTGTCCTGACAGCTGCCAGTTGCTGAGTGGTAAAACAGCCCGAATTTGCCTTATTGTCCGGACAAACCGGAAGAACTGAAAAATCGAATTTGCACTCTCCGGGGTCATTTATTATTGAATCTTCAATACCATCAAGACCATCACATTGTTGCAGAACATAGTGTTCAAGTAATTTTAAGTTATCAAGCGTAACAACAGGATGATTTGAATCTTTTGAGTCAGGGTAAATTTTTTGGATATTCTGAACAAATTTTGCTCCAAACTCAGTCCAGCTTATGGCGGGTGCAAACGAAACTATTCCGTCAAAGTCTTCCGGATAAAATTGAGCTTCCACCAAAGCCTGACCACCTCCCCTGGAGGCACCAAGGAAGTAGGAATAAAGCGGATCGGAACAATAAAAAGCTTTGATGATTGATTTTGATACTGTTGCCGTGCGATGAACAGCTAACCTGCCAAAGTTCAATTCGCGTTCCATGTTGTTAAGAGCCCAGCCTGCGAGCTGTATCGGGCCTTCATGACCTGTATCTGTCCCAACGGTTGCAAAACCAGCGTCCACACTATAGCGGAATTGATTTGTAATGGTTCCTACAAATCCACCACCGCCACCCATCAGGAAACGATTGTTCCAGTTTTTTGGCAGGAGTAATTCAAAATTTATTTCTTTACTTATTCTGCCTAATACTCTGCAATGACCTTCAGCGGTCTCTTTTGCCTCAAGGATTGTCACATCAGGCAGCCTGAGTTCTTTAAGTTGTTCACATGGTATACAGGGTGATGAATCTGAAATTGTCTGTGCCGATAAAATTATTGGCGCTGAGCCAAGGAATATTGTAAAAAGCAGTATTTTCTTTACCATGTCAACTTAATTTTTATTGTAAATGATGCTTTATGTTTGATTATAGACTAACATTTTCAGGAATAGCTGCAGTTTATCTGTAAGTATTTTCAGACCATATGCCAGGTTTAATCCGAAATCAAAATCCATCTCCCGCAGATCACGCTGATCTTCGCTGATGTATTTTATCATTCTTGTGTCAATCTATTTAGGATAATCCGGTAATAACCAGGGAGGTTGCTTCGTCGTTCCTCCTCGCAATGACCGAAGACTATGTGGCATTGCTTTCCATACCATATAAAATTCATCTGAAGGGTAATGTCATTGCGAGGATCCCGCTTTAGCGGGAGACGAAGCAATCCGTTTCATCATCCCCAAAGTTAACGAGAACCCTGACTAAGCTTTGCTTATCAGGGAACAAATGACCTATATTGACCAGGTGGCATGATCAATTGTCCGGTCAGGAGCTATTTTATTTTGCGCTTATATAAATTAAAAGACGTTTAAAAAACTTAATATGATTGCAGTGGTCTAATTTACAAGGCATTCCGGCCTCACCCCCTCAATCCCCCACCACAATTCCTCCCCTGCAGGCTGGCTCCTTCGCTAAAATCAGCCACTGGCTGATTTCTTAACGCTCGGCCCCCTCTCCCAGGAGAGAGGGGGAAGCCCCTCCCTCTTGGGGGAGGGGTTTGGGGAGAGGCCGTGCATAAGAGTTAGTTACATCCGGATGCTTATATAAAAAAGTACGTACGATAATATATATAAGCACCATTTATTTTGCTCTCATTTTATTTCCTTTTGGATCATGAGTCAGTTCGGCAAGTCCAAGTTTTTCCATTAATGGAGGAATATACATTCCGAACCGTCCCCGAAGTCCTTTTTTAAGTCCATACCATCCGCCAACAGGGTTTTTTTCAGAGCGACCCCATGCTTCGACAGTACCGTCTTTTGCAGGCTTCTGCTCATCAGCACTGCCAAGATCCATCCAATCCCCATGTTTTTTAAGCATCGCATGAAGATCTGCAAGACATCGGTAGTCGTAGTATAAAACTGTTTTACCAACAGTACATACCAGTACTTCTTTGCCCTCCTTTACGTCTTTATGCATCGTAAAGCCGGATGAAAGTGGAGGAGTTTTAAGTGTCCAGGGATTTTCTTTAGTGCCTTGTTCTGTTGCCATTGTTATGAAATTTTTGTTCAGGATATCCCACAATAAACACGGTTGAATAGTACATTGTTCAACATCATGGCGTACCCCAACGAAGTATCCTGGCAGTTTTGAAAGCTATCGGGACCTGGTACTTCAGCCAGAATCCCGATAGCTGTCTGTAAATTTCGGAGACCGAAAAAATTAAACCAGATCAAAGCGGTCAAGGTTCATTACTTTGTTCCATGCCGCCACAAAATCCTTAACAAATTTTTCCTGAGCATCTGTGCTTCCATACACTTCAGCAAGTGCCCTAAGCTCTGAATTTGAACCAAAGACAAGATCAACCCGGGTTCCTCTCCATTTTAGTGCGCCCGTTTTGCGATCATGTCCTTCAAAAGTCTCTCTGGTCTCTGATGTTGGCATCCAGACCGTACTCATGTCGAGCAGGTTTACAAAGAAATCGCTGGTAAGAACTTCAGGACGTTTTGTGAAAACGCCATGTTCAGAGTTGTCAAAGTTTGTGTTCAAAACACGCATACCGCCCACAAGGACTGTCATTTCTGGAGCAGAAAGTGTCAGCAATTGAGCTTTGTCGATCAACAACTCTTCGGCTGATATGGTGTATTTCGTTTTTAAATAGTTGCGGAAACCATCTGCAGCAGGCTCAAGCACTCTGAACGAATCCACGTCGGTTTGCTCCTGTGAAGCATCCATACGACCCGGAGTGAATGGAACTGTTAAAACAGAACCTGCGTCTTTTGCAGCTTTTTCAACACCGGCACAACCTGCCAGTACAATAAGATCTGCAAGAGAAACCTTTTTCCCTATTGACTGGCTATTGAATTCTTTCTGGATACCTTCAAGCGTTTTCAATACTTTCGTTAGTTGAGCAGGATTGTTAACAGTCCAGTCCTTTTGCGGAGCAAGACGAATCCGGGCACCGTTGGCACCGCCTCGTTTGTCGGATCCACGGAAAGTGGAGGCAGAAGCCCATGCGGTGGATACCAGCTGAGATACGGATAGTCCGGAATTTAACACCCTGGCTTTTAATGCTGCAATATCTTTCTCATCAATCAACACATGATCCACAGCAGGTACAGGATCCTGCCAGAGCAGTTCTTCTGCCGGTACTTCAGGACCTAAATACCGGGCCCTTGGTCCCATATCGCGGTGGGTAAGTTTAAACCAGGCACGGGCAAAGGCGTCTGCAAATTCCAGAGGATGTTCATAGAAACGCCTTGAAATTTTCTCATACACCGGGTCGAAACGCAATGACAGGTCTGTTGTAAGCATCGTGGGTGGATGCTTTTTAGATGCATCGTGGGCATCAGGAATAACCATACCTGCATTTTTTGCTACCCACTGATTTGCACCTGCCGGGCTTTTGGTTAGTTCCCATTCATATTTAAACAGATTTTCGAAGAAGTAAAAACTCCATTTGGCAGGAGTCTGTGTCCAGGTAACTTCTAAACCACTGGAAATTGTATCTCCTCCTTTGCCTGAGCCAAACTTGCTTTTCCAACCTAAGCCCTGTTCTTCAATATCGGCAGCTTCGGGTACAGGTCCAACATGCGCCGCATCTCCTGCTCCGTGGGTTTTGCCAAAGGTATGTCCACCGGCAATAAGTGCCACGGTTTCTTCATCATTCATGGCCATACGGGCAAATGTTTCGCGTATATCTTTAGCCGCTGCAACCGGATCAGGATTCCCGTTTGGTCCTTCCGGATTCACATAGATTAACCCCATCTGTACGGCAGCAAGAGGATTGTCAAGGTCGCGTTCTCCGGAGTAGCGTTGTCATCTTCCAGCCACTTGGTTTCGGAACCCCAGAAAATATCCTCTTCCGGCTCCCATACATCTTCACGGCCACCGGCAAATCCAAAGGTTTTGAATCCCATTGATTCCAGGGCTACATTACCGGCAAGGATCATAAGGTCTGCCCAGGATATTTTCCGGCCATACTTTTGCTTGACCGGCCAAAGCAGCCTTCGTGCCTTGTCGAGGTTGACATTATCGGGCCAACTGTTAAGCGGGGCAAAGCGTTGCTGTCCGCCTCCTGCACCTCCACGACCGTCACCTGTGCGGTATGTGCCTGCACTGTGCCAGGCCATACGGATGAATAACGGTCCATAGTGGCCGAAATCGGCAGGCCACCAATCCTGAGAGTCGGTCATTAGCTTGTGAAGGTCTTTTTTTATAGCCTTCAGATCCAGACTCTTGAATTCTTTAGCATAGTTAAAATCTTCACCCATCGGATTAGATAATGAAGAGTGTTGTCGCAGTATGTTCAATTTTAACTGATTAGGCCACCAGTCGCGGTTTTTTGTACCGCTGGCACCAACACTGTGCTTCTGAGTTGCTCCGGTAACAGGGCATTTGCTGACTTTTTTTGGATCATTTTCCATTTTGATATATGTTAGTTAATAATTGATCACCAAAATGTTTACAAATTCAGGTAACGAACAGATTATCAATGATTTTCCAAATTATTATTTTCACTTTTACCCAATCCCGTCATATTTGATTTAATAAAAAGCGGACGTAACCCGACGAATACAATTACGGCGTTTTTAATGTCTTCGGCAATCATTCTCCTTTTGCTTTTTTCAATATTAAAACTATCTCCGGTTTGTGTATATGATGGGAACAATCCTGCATTACGCAAAACTGCCTGACAGGACTCTAAAATGAGCGGATTGCCCTGAATATGACAAAGAACTTACCTTTTTTGTCCGTTACCAGGCACTATGTTTAATCAACCTTATATGTTTTTTTCATATCAGAAACTGAAGTTGAAATTATTTCTTTCAATACATCAAGGTTGATATCCTCAATTTTATTGACATAAATACATGAACCTGAGCTGATTTTATATTTACCGAGTTTACTCAGTAAGTCTTTATAATTGTTGACTCCTGACATAATGTATATTGCTATGTATTGTTTACGTGGTGAAAATCCAGTTAACGGCCAATCACCTTCTTGTTTACTACGATCAGATTTGTAATGAAAAGAACCATATCCTATCATATTGTTGTTCCATAAGGAAGGTTTTTCTTTTACTACACTATCAAAGAGTTTTTTCAATTCTATACTATCTAACTCGTTTTTTTTCGGGCTCAACACTCATCAGAAATTTATCAATATCAAAATCACTGGGTTTTGTTTTAATTTCACTCATAATATCTCCTCCCTGGCTTTTATATCTCTAAAATAAGAATTTTCGTTATACTATAAGCTCAATTCAATAAAGTTTATTTTCAGTAAAGATTTTGCTGGTGGAGGGGGTGCAATTATTCCTTCAGCTATTCTGATTATTGGTTTATAATAACCTGGTACGTCATTCGTAACAGTTACTCTAAAACTGATTCTGAGGCCACTTTTATGAGGAGGAAGGAGGATCACATGCCCGACGGTCAGTTGAAGCAGGAAGTAAAAAGAGTGCCCATTTGAGACACCCTCCAGGTCCGTTATTAAAATTCAACTTTTAGATTAATAGATGGAAAAATGGGGAATAATGTAATCTGCCATAAACGTTGAATATCACCGGCGCTTAAAGATTCAATATACCAGGGATTAAGACGTGAATAAACATTATAAATATCAAACTTAAGGATTATTTTGCCCCATTTCAGATCATGTCTGTATTCACCGCCCAGATCAAGACGGTGGTAGTAAGGGTACCTGAGATTATTAATTTTATCAATATATGGATACTGGTAATACATATAGATCATGTCTCTCTGATAAACTCTGGTTTCGAATGTGTTCAGTATTCCACTCTGAAAAACCCAGTTACAACTCACGTTAAATCGATCGGATGGTTTGTAACCGATTGTAAGATTCAGATTGTGTGGTTTATCGAACTTATATCTGAATTCCTTGCCATCATTAACAAGCGGAGATTGTCGGGTTGCTCCTGATAGTGTATATCCAAGCAGCGCAAATATCTTTTTAAATTTACCCTGGATAAGGATTTCTGCACCGTAAGATTTCCCTGTTGCCATCGTTATATTGTCCTGCCATTCAGGGTTTAATAAAAAACTTGCACCATCTTTATATGTATAAAGATTTTTCATCTTTTTATAGTAGAGATTAATTTCTGCCGTTAATGATTTATTGTTACTCAGGTAGATTCCCAATTCAGCCATATTGGATACAGACGGTTTTGTTTTATTAACTGCCGGTATCCAGAGATCAGCTGTGGACATTATATTTGATGAACTGATCTGTTGAATACTTTGTGATGTAACAACATATGAACTCATTAAAGTAATGAAGTCTGAGAGCTTATGAGAAATGAAAAACCTTGGTTCAGGACTGATCTGCAGCGAGTTTTGATCAGATAAAAGTAATAAACGAAGCCCTGGTCGTAAAATAGTATTTTTATTCAGGGCAATTTTGTCTTCCAGGTATGGACTTAATTCATATTGTGAATAGTACGATCCATGAACCTTCGGATTAAGATTGCTGTAAATCGGTTCTCCATTAAGGAGCACAGAAGTTGACATTTCCGGTCTGATCCTTCTGAAATATGTGCTCAATCCAAAATTTATTGAATGTATTTTCTTTTCATAGGTCCAATTATTTGTAAACCCGAATTCCTGAACGGAACTTGAAGCATTATTAATTGAAAACTGTTGTTTTACGAACTCTATCCGTTCATTTCTGGAATTTGAAAGGAAGGTTTGATAAAACAGTCTTGTTTCAATTTTTAAATTGTTATGTGGTTTGTTTATCCATAATATACCTGCAAGAATATCTTTCCAGCCTGATTCGGCATAATTTCCGACACCTGTTGTATCTCCACTCTCAGTTGGCACTGTAAGAGATGTCGTTTTGCTCAAATAATCATTATTTAAGAAAAATGTAAAGTCGACCTGGTTCTTCAGATTTATTTTACGGGAGGCTCCAATATTAATATCATAGAAATTGTAAAATGGGAATTCGGGGAGACTTTTTTTCACAATTTTCTTTAATATGGATGTCGTGCCAACCCGGGCAGAGATATTCAAAGATGTGAGAGTATCCGGTGTAAAACGGATTGCAGCACCGGAAATAGTGATCCCTGCATCTATTGATGACAGGATTGTATCGGTTACTGAATTATTATAATTAAAATTGACAACAGACGATAATTTACCTCCATATTTTGCAGGGAATCCTCCTTTCATTATTTCAATATCCGAGACTAAAAATGGGTCTATTGCCGAAAGGAATCCCGAAAAATGGTATAACTGGTATATCGGGAAGCCGTTTATAGTAATCAGGTTCTGATCATATTGACCACCTCTGACGATCAAACCGGAGGATCCTTCACCTGCAGATTGAAAACCTGGCAGGAGCTGAACTTTTTTTAAAAGGTCTTCATTACTGCCGACGCTCGGCAGGAAGGCAAATGCGCGAGGCGTAATTTTGGCGATCTCAAGGTTTTCATCCCTTGTAAAAACTCTTTCCCTGTTTGCAGTTACTTTAACCTCATCCGTCTTAATAATTTTATCATATAATATTGTAAGGGAAGTGTCACTTCTCAGGGTCAGATCGAACAATTTCTCTTCAAAATCACCTTGTTTTACTAATATTTTTAAGACCCCGCCTTTATGGTTAATCCGGAATATGCCAGTATTATCAGTTCTCGTAACTATCTGATCTATTTTGATTTCGGCACCGGATACAGGATAACGGGTTTGTGAATCAACCACTTTACCCTCGATACGAAAACTCTGTGCAGTCATAGACGAATGCAGCCAAAATAAAGAAATCAATATGGATATATATTTTATCATGTCTTTAATAATTTATATCCATCTGAACGGTATCGGTATCTAAAGAAGAAAAAGCAAAGATGCCTGCACCATTACTTATATTGGTGTGTATTCTTAATGGTTCTGAAAAAGGATCCATATTAAGCTTTTCTGCGTGGTAACGATCAATCCAATATTTATAATAATCTTCGCTTAGCGAGTACAGATTAATTATGTATTTAAAAATTGAATTGGTATCTGCGTGCTCAATGATATTACCGGGACGCGGAGTAAGAATTCTGACAGAGTATTCTGTCCCGTCAAAATTATAATCACTGAAGATTATTTCTTTTGTCAAAAATGTGTAATACTTATTATCCGGATCAGGATCACGTTCCGGAGGTCTGTTTATTACATACATGAATGTCGGGTCATTCGAATTAGTGGGCGCGTATTGCATTTTACCATCAGCTAAATAAAAGATATCACCCTCTTTATGAAGAATCCCTCTGAAACCAACGCCTATTCTGTAATAATTCTTTATTAAAAGGGGATCATCGAAAGTGATTGACCATTCTACTAATGGGGGTATAGCATTGAATGGATGATAAGATGCCAGTGCTTCAACTATGTACTGCCAATACCACTGAGGCATAGGACCGTTATATTCTTTCCAGGATACACTTTTTATTTTTACAGCTTCCGGAATTGAAGTTGTCGCGGTTAATGAATGATATCCAGGGACATCTACATTAATTTTATATTCTTTACCCTCTTTAAATTTTACTTCAGGATCCTTAATAAAAATTCGTCCAGGATAACCTTGAAATTCATCCCTGATGTTTTCGGAATTTAAAGAAGTATCTAAAAAAAGTTCAGCTAAGAAATTATCATCCTCGAATATTTCAATGCGGCAATCGGCATCAATATGTGAAATTGAATCCTGGAAAGGTCTTGCCATAGTAACGCGTACCTGGAATGCACAATCAGGGTCGTTTGAAGAAAGAATGGCAGGTACGGGATCAATTTCGGGTAATTCAAATTTCAGACTGGTTTCACAGGAAATTAAGAGAAGGAAAACCATAAATTTATAAAAGATCCGGGACTCAGGTTTCATATAATATACAATTATAAACGATTGATCAGGTAATGAAGATAATAATATGCAAGATACATTTTAAAGGATTTGTAGTCAAAACTAATTCTAAAGCATGAACTACCTCATTCTCCTCTTTGTAAGGATGAGATTGAAGCCCCATTACCCCATTGCAGAAACTTATTTCGTCTGGCCGGGGTGGTTGATTCAAGTCTTTCTTATTACTTTTATTGAAATGGATAGTAAACACCTCTTTAACCGAAAAAAATTGAAACCCAGATGTTTTAACCACCCCGGCCGGGAAAGCAATTTGTAAACATATGAAAGCCAATAGTCCCGGTCACCCCTCCTTGAAAAGGAGGGGAAATGTAAATGATAGTAAATCAGTTACATACAATTTGATTCATAAGCTATCCATTTCTTAGGTTGACGGCTATGCCCATTACCCTCTGATCGTTCCAAAGGGATGATAAACAATTACCTGTCACCTTTAGTAATATGGCAGGTTTTATAGCTGTGTCCGAACAAGTGGTCCGGATAAGAGTTTATACCTTTAAGCATCATGCAAACTCACCCATGGATCAGTATGAGAAAGATATTAATTCAGAATTAGCCCTCTGGCAAAGGGAGATGCTTCGTGACCCGTCATTTCTGAACAGATTATCAAAAAAAGCACAGACTCAGATCAATAAATGGATACCTGAGAAGATCCATCAGGCCATAACAACAACTTTAAAACAGATGGTTCGTGCTGTTTTGTTCGGGGCCGCTCATACGACGGCGAAACCGCTTTCAGAAGAGTCATTGGAATTACGCGAAGCAGCTGTTTTGCAAAGAATTGAGTTTTACAGAAAAACCGCTGCCGTTGAAGGTGGAATAACCGGCGCGGGAGGTTTTTTGTTAGGGTTCGCTGACTTTCCGATCTTAATAAGCATAAAAATAAAGTTGTTATTTGATATTTCTTCAATATATGGTTTTAATGTACAGGATTATAAAGAAAGAGTATATCTCCTGCATATTTTTGAGCTGGCATTCTCAAGTGACGTTCATCGAAAAAAGATCTATCTTGAAATAACAGACTGGGAAAGCAGGAGCAAAGAACTTCCTGAAGATATAAACCAGTTTGACTGGAGAAATTTCCAGCAGGAATACAGGGATTATATCGATATTGCCAAAATGGCTCAGCTGGTCCCCATAATCGGTGCACCTGTGGGAGTCGTAGTGAATAACAGGTTGATAAAAAAATTAGGATCAACAGCCATGAATGCTTATCGCATGAGATTATTAAGAAATCCGGATTTTGCTAAAATTCAAAGTCCGGATTCAGATCCTTAGCGAGCCACGGAACGCCCTGGCGCTATAGTAAGATTCTGCGCCATTGTGATACATGAAGACATTTTCGTAACGGCGATCGCAAAAGATGGCACCACCGAGCTTTCTGATATCAGAAGGTGTTTTTATCCAGCTCGACGTTTTTGAATCGAACTTTCCAAGTTTCTGAAGCTCCCGGTATTGTTCTTCCGTTAAAAGTTCAATACCCATGGCAGCAGCCATATCAATAGCGCTATTTGCCGGTTTATGTTCTTTCCTTGACGCAAGCGCTTCACCATCGTAACAAACGTTTATGCGACCTTTCGGACTTTCCGCCGAGCAATCATAAAAAATGTATTCGCCCGTCTTTTTATCCTGAGCAACAACGTCAGGTTCACCGCCGGTTCTTTCCATTTCATTAAGTGACCACAGTTTTTCAATATCAGCTTCCAGCTTTGCTTGTATCTTAGCCCACTCAAGACCTTTATGGCGGTTCACATTTTTCTCAAAACGGGCTTTCAATACCCTGAGTAGTTCTTCACGTTGTACCGGTGACAACTCCTTTTTGCTATTCATGTTTTTTATGCTTTAATATTATCTCTGCTGGATAGTTGTTTAGGTTTAAAAAGGCGCTCTTGAGTCGTGCACCTGCACCAGATGGACCAGGTTGCCATCCGGATCTTTAAGGTTGAAAAATTTCACCCCTGATCCCGGGCCGAACAAGTCGTCGTGGATTTCGTTAACCGGAACACCCTTACTGGTTAGTTCTTTGTGCGCTGCGACAACATCTGAAGTCTCAAAGTATAACGATAATGTGCCAGGTTTTATGTTTCCGGGATATGAACTTGCCCGTGCAAGAGTCATAGTAGCTCCACCCCCGGGGAAAGTAAGCGATACCCACCAGTTATCGTCATCTATGCGGTAGTCGGTTGTTATCTTCAAACCAAGTTTGTCCGCATAAAACGATTTTGCCTTCGGCATTTCGCTTACATTTATACTCAGCATCATAAATCTGTTTACTAATTGTGTAGTAATTTTCGTCTCCATGATTTGTTTTGTTTGATCCTCGCTATTAAACAATTAAAAGCAGGATTTTGTTACCGGGATCCCACACTGGTTAATACATCCATTTTGCATCATTCTCTCTTACATCTTTAATTCTATATTCAGCAATTTTTTGTATAAGTATGCCTGGAAGTGGCCTGTTGTATGGGAATTGAATGGTATCTTTACCTGTCATAAACTCCGAAAGTTCTTCCATGAAAGGCTCCATAGCCGGACCTGTAGGCATAAAGTTTATGTGCGTTTTATGTGCTGAATAGGAAAAGAGAATTCTGTTTTCCATAAATACCGGATACCCCCATTTAAGCAACTCAGTGGCGTTTGGAGCAACTTTCTTTAAGATGGAACGAATTTCCCGTAATTTATCCTGGGCAGGAGGGGGAGCTGCATTAATATATTCGTCGACATTTGCAGGTTTAATCTTTGACATTTGGCTTTGCTTATTTATTTGATAATAAACAAATTTACACTTACTAAGGTTGTCTCAGATGTAATATAATTAAATAGTTTATCTGATAGCTAAGGATGTCGGGTGGACTGAGTCTTTCTTTTTCCCCGATTTACAGGATTTCTACATAGCCTTCTGACCCATTTACGCGAATTCTTTGCCCGTCTTTTATCAGTCTGGTGGCATTCTCCACTCCGACAACTGCCGGTAAGCCATATTCACGGGCGATAACTGCTCCATGCGTCATCAGTCCGCCAACTTCTGTGACCAGGCCTTTTATTGATACAAACAGTGGTGTCCAGCTTGGGTCGGTAAAGCAGGTAACTAATATATCTCCAAATTCCAGATCAGCATCCTCCATATTTAAGATAACACGTGCCCGTCCCTCTATAACTCCGGATGAAACTGCCAGCCCCGCAATTGCTCCGGAAGGGAGATTTTCCCGTTTGTATTCACCTGCAATGATCTCACCATCAGAAGTGATAACACGCGGGGGAGTTAGTCTTTCATAGATTTTGTAATCGTGTTTTCGTTTGCTGATGATCTGGTAATCAAATTTACTTGTGCCTGCCTGTCCGGCAGACAGGCGTACGACTTCGCGAAGTTCTTCAAAAGTGAGGTAGTAAATATCTTCTTTTTCATGAATAATGTCGGACCGTACGAGTTGTCCGGCTTCTTTCAGTAAAGCCTGCTTATAAATGAAGTAGCGACTAACCATCCCGTATTTGGGATATTCACGATAACCAGCGTAAATCCGGATCAGGTCGATCATTTGTTTTGTTTCACCGGCTTTTTCTTCTCCATCCGGCAATTGCTTTAAACGATCTAAAAACTCTTGTTCTTTTTTCAAAGCTTCCTGGCGTCCTTGCTCAAATTTCCGATTGCCGGCATTGGGCTTACAGTTTTTTATATTATTGAGAATCGTTGAGACAAGTTGTTTTGGTTTTTCGCTCCAACGCGTTCTTGTAATATCAATTTCACCGGCACATCGCATCCCGTATTTGTTGAGAAAAGCAAGGATAGTGTCCCGGATTTCCTGGCCACCATCAAACTTAACCAGTTCATCAATAAAGTTAGTCCCTGAGCTTGTCAAAGGGTCATCTTTTATCCCGACCATCCGGGATAAATACTCAATTACTTCCGGATAAGGACGAATCACATCTGCGACCTCCAATAGTGCCAGGCCCATTTCAGAAGTAATATTGTTCGGAACAGATTGAGAAAGCGTGTCTGCTGCATTTTTTTCACCTAACCACTCATTTATCTTTTCATTGATCCATGATGCAGCATCCATAGCAGCCATAATTACAACATGACTTTGCGGATCAAACAAAATCTTCTGTAACTGCCGGATATCTTCAAGTATAAAATCGAATAGCTCCGGACCTGATTTCGCTTGGATGTTTCGCCTTAACTCTTCTATGGATGTTTGACTGCGCTGAATCAAATCAGAAACGATTGTGGGATCGTTTCCGACCTGTGTTCGATAACCCTCAGTCGAAATAACCCTGTTGCTTTTGCCGGAACTCTGTTCCTCTTTATCATCTGGTAACGATTTTATGAAATCTCTCCGCTCTACTATGGTCATAAGGGAGTCTTTAATGAGCGGGTCGGATTGTCCCAGGGACTTTATTATCGTTTCTCTGCCGGCAGGCGAAGCCAGTATAGGTGTAACATCAACAAACAATCTTCCACCGGCTGTACGCATTGGTGCACGGGTCGTCAGCAGGAAAAAAGACAATCCCAACGGTTTCATGGGATCAGTCATCATTTGTTGATGACCGACAGATATATAAACGTGATTTTCCTGATCGTTTCCTTCAGGGATGGGGAACAAAGTAGTGATCGGCCGACTCTGGACAATATAAAATGCCTGCCCGTCCGGCAAGTGGGCATCATCAACCAAACACCATTCGATGTCCTGCGGGCGGCCGAAATGTTCTTCTATCTTTCTGCCAATGGGTTCAAGCTGTAAAATCTGCTTATCCGTCAGCGCTTGCCTGTTCTGCAGCTCAGGTTCAATCTCCTGTTCCTGCGTACCGCCATCTTTTGAGGCATAAATTGCCAGCTTCTTGGTGGAGATCTTCTTGTCGATAATCTTGCCGTTACGCACTTTATAGTTATCTGCATTTACCAGACCGGAGACAATCGCCTCACCAAGTCCGAAGCTGGCATCAATGGACACCACTTTCCTGTTGGAAGTGACGGGATCGGCAGTAAACAAAATTCCTGCCGCCTGCGGGAAGACCATCTTCTGAACAACAACAGACAGGTGTACTTTACGGTGGTCGAAGCCGTTTTGAATGCGGTAAGTTACTGCCCTCCCGGTAAAGAGCGATGCCCAGCACTTGCTGATATGCTTTAAGATTGCCTCCTTTCCGGTAATGTTCAGATATGTATCCTGCTGGCCTGCAAAAGAGGCCGTCGGCAAATCCTCTGCAGTTGAGCTGGATCGTACTGCATAGGCATTTTTTTCACCAAGCCTGGAGAGGGAGCAGGTGATCTCTTCATCAATGTCCTGAGGAATTGCAATTCCTTCAATGACCCTTCGAATCTCACCGCTAAGTTCACCTATCTTATCACGGTCTTCCACCTTTAGAAGCGATAACTGATCAAGTAATTTGTTAATCGTCGATGTTTCCCTGATGATTCTTTTAAAGGCTTCAGTAGAAATACAAAAACCATCCGGTACGTGGATTCCTTCAATCCTGGATAGTTCCCCGAGGTTCGCACCTTTACCCCCGGCAACCATGTAGTTTTGTTTTGTCAATATCCTTAAAATCAAGCACAAATGAACTCATACGTTTCCCTCTTTGGATTCATTCAAATAACCGGAGGCAGTGTGTTTTATTAATCCGGCAAGTATGAGGAAATTCTCAAACAAGTGTCGACCTGTCTCTTGATAGTCTTTTCTTATTAACTCAAAATCAGATCTTAATTGACCGGCATTAAGTTTTTGAAGGTCTGAATCCTCTGTGATCCATGATTCAAGGAGATCATTTGTTAGTTCAAAATGAGATTGAATACCATATGCAGTTTCTCCTATTTTTACAATTTGATTTTGGCAAAAATCTCCAGTTGCCAGAAGAGTCATCCCTGGAGTAAGCTGCACAGTCTCACCGTGTAGTTGAAAGACTGTGAGATTATCAGGCAGGTTATTAAAGAGTTTATCTGTCAATCCTTTCGAAGTTAATTTTACTTTATAGAACTCATTATTTGGATCTCTAAATCCTGTTTCGCTTTTTTGGCACTTTACTACATTGCCCCCCATTGCCTTGACCAGGGTTTGGAGACCCAGGCAGATTCCCAGATAGGGAATTTGCGAGTGAATAGCTTTTTTGATCAATTTTAACTCATTTTGCATTTTTTGTGTCAGATCATTAGCACTATCCGGTCCACCGAGTACAATCAATGCGCCATAATTTGTTATGGATTCAATTATTGTTGAACTGTCAAAATCAACAATCTGATATTTAAGGTTATGCTCTTTCAATAAGACTTCAATAAGCCCGGGATTTTCTCTGGGAACATTTTTAAGAATCAAAATTGGTTTGGTCATCATTTATTGAATTTTATGTTACCTGTCAAAACAAATGTTTCGGGGAAAGGTTGTCTAGTTTTAATAGGGGCGGCTGCCAGGGCACGATGATAATAGGGTCATATCGTATGTTTTAGCCTTTTTTATTTACAACATAGATTCTATCCAATTCTTTTGATAATTCTATTGCTTCAGTTATTATCTGATCAGGATAATCATTAATCTCAAGAATCTTAATTGCATTTCTGTTTATTAACTTTCCTTCCTTAAGTTTAAAATCAAAATCAAGTGTTTTATTGTCCACCTGCTCACTAAAATGGTACATTTTGTAGGTATCCTTAAGCAGTTCCGCTAATTCAATGTCATGTGTAGATACAAAAACAATATTGGTTTTATTATTCAGATATGATAAAACTGCCCTTCCGGCCGAAATACGCTCAATGGTATTGGTCCCTTTGAAAATCTCATCAAGTAAAAACAAATTAGATTCTTTGGTTTGACTTTTTTCAACCATTTCCTTAATTGTAAGAACTTCCTCAAAATAGTAGCTTTTATCATTCATTAAATTATCACTCAATCTGATCGCTGAAAATATTTTCAATCTGGGAAAACAAAATTGTCTGGCAAAGCATGTGTTTATCGTTAGGCCAATTATTATGTTAAGCCCTATTGTTCGGATGAAGGATGTCTTCCCAGACATATTCGATCCGGTTAATAGAATTGAATTGCCATCAACCCGCATTGAGTTTGATACGCAGTTAATAATCAGTGGATGATATATTTCTGTAGCATCAATAATCTTCTGTTTATTCTCTGTTTGAGGTAAGCAAAAAGATTTCAGTCCATGCCTTAAGGATGATATTGAAACGAGAGAGTCTACATACCCGACAAAAGAATATACATTTTCAATTTCTCTTCTTTTGGTATCTAATTGTTTCAAAACACCAAACAAAAGAAGAGGTTCCAATAGAAATAATGCCTTAAATAACTCGAGAAAAGTCAAAAAGGCAGTTCCAATATCAGTTTGAACTTCTACCTCTAGTTTAAAAAGTGACATATTGCCCCTAACCTTTTCAATACTACTTATTGATTCAGGAACATCTTTATTTATTTCTTTCAGTATATTACACTTTAATAGCATTTTAGCTACCCGGGTTAATATTAAAAGTTGAGGAATTGTCCCTAAATATTCATAAAGGTTTTGTTTATTCCAGTAATGAATACCCAAATTAATAATCATCACTCCCAATAAGACAAAGAAGAATTGGGGAGTGAATGGTATCAGCAAGATCGACATCAGACTGGAAAAGGATAAAAGTGGAATAATAAAGAACCATTTAGGCTTCTTTAGATGTTCATCCTGAAATAATGCTGTTATAAAATAAGAATTTTCTTTTGTTAATTTGTCTAACTGAAACTGAATAGTTAATCTCAGATTTGAATCATTTGTTATCTTTTGAATGAGTTTCTCCTGTTCAGGGAATTTGTCACTATTTAAAGGAATAGTCCTTAATGTGTTGTATAGAAATTGTTGTCCGATTTTTGATGTAGTCCTGTCTACAAACATGAATAATTCATTAAAATCTAAATCCTTGCAAGTTCTGTCAGACAAAATCTGGAAAGCCCCTGTATGGTCCTTATTTCTGAAATACTTTTCAATGGAGTCAAAATAGAATGGGTCATCTTTTATCTCTCCAAAAGATTGAGTTAGTCTTTGCTTTGTTTTCTTTTTCGTATTAAACATATTCCTGGATTTGTTTTTTGTCTTGATGGGGAGGTTCAGTTTCCTGAGCAGATCCTTAAAATGGGGCTCGTTCCAGGTGACCGGTACTACCCCCGTGGAATTAAAATATTTTATTATATTGATCCTCTAAACTACATTTTTAATTTGAAAATATAAGAGGTACAACTTTGGAGGATACTTAATTTTCTTATTGGTAAGTTTATTTAAAAAAGAAGGTGAGGCGGTATGCCTGACAGACTATGAGCAGAGGATTTGTTAAAGAAGATGACCAGGAAGAAATTCCGATAGTGCCACAAAGGGCATATTTACCTGAAGGAGTATCAAATTTTGTAACTCCGGCCGGCATGGAAAAGCTATTGGAAGAAAAACAGATGCTTCTCCTCGAAAAAGTCAATCTGAACAGTGCAAACGAGAATGAGAAACGAATAGCTGTAAACTATATCAATGCAAAATTACAGTTACTGAATAACAGGATCGCTGCAGCAAGGATAGTTAACCCGGACGAGCAGCCCAAAAATGAAATAAGGTTCGGTGCATCGGTAACCCTTAAAACAGAAGCTTCGATCCAGATATTTCAGATAGTTGGTGTTGATGAGGCAGATATCTCCACGGGAAAAATATCCTTTATCTCACCACTGGCGAAATTGTTGATTAATAAAAAAGCCGGTGACAGAGTTATTTTAAAACGAGCGGGTAAGGATTCGGTTTTCGAAATTATGGGTATAGATTACAAATAAATTGAGAATGTATAGTGAAAACACATTTGCGGGTAGCTGTTTGTGGGTTGCGGGTTACTGGTTCCCGGCATCGGTCAAACCATTGCGATTAATCAAATCGTCAGCGACCTGACGCGGAGGAGCCGCGCAAAATCTTCTCCATCTTCCTGCCCTTTGCCAACTCATCCACCAATTTGTCCAGATACCTGACCTGCTGCGTTAAAGGATCCTCGATATCCTCCACACGATAACCACAGATTACTCCGGTGATGAGTTGCGCATTGGAGTTTAGGGAAGCATGCCGGAAGAACGTTTCAAATGTCACATTTTCTTTTATCAGTTCCTGCAGCTTCTTGTTATCGAAGCCTGTTAACCACTCGATGACCTGATGCAATTCTTCTTTTGTTCTGCCCTTCTTCTCCACTTTTGCGAGATACATAGGATATACCGAGGTGAAGCTCATTTTTGCGATACGCTGATTATCTGTGTTCATATTTTCACCGAATTTTAATTTTTCATTTTGCCAATCCCTATATTAATCAATTTACCTGCCTTTGTATTTAAGAAGATAAAGTTGTATTATGATTCCGTTCTTAAACTTGTTGTCGCTTACGGTATCTGTTTTTAAAAGTTCCGATTCTGATAAAACAAGGTCAAGATTTTCTTTATTCAATTCCAGGTTGTGAAATCTAACTGCACAAAATACTTCTCCAGACTTTAAAAATTCTCCGGGCTGATTGTATTGATGTACCTCCGCGAACGGCATCAACGTTTGACATTTCTGCCTTAAGCCAATAATGACTTAATCCCGAATTACCGTTGTATTCTACCATTGGGCCGGCAGTTACTTCGGTAATGTGTAAGATTTTCCTAATTTCAGGATAAGTGGTGGAGATATATTCGATGGTTTGTTTATAAGGACCGTATGAAAAATAGAAATTGGAAATAGAAATCCGTATACCCAGGAATACGATAACTGATATTAAAATAATTTTCAGCCATTTTATCTTCATCCGGATAAAAAGAATAGTAGGCGGAATAATAAGCATTAGTACTATAGACATGACATATCTGGTGGATAAAATTGGTTGTGAGAACAAGGAAATAATCGTAGCAACAAGTAATGTTCCCAGAAAAATAAACAGCGACAGCCACAAAACTAACCGATACTCAGAAAACGATTTTGTAAAACTTATGAAAAAGGTAAAAACAATAAGGCTATAAATCAAAATAGTCAATGAAATGGAATAATTGGTTGTCCAGAATTGTTCGGTGAATGGAATTGTAAAACAGGAAAGAATAGCATTGAAACTAACTTCAGGAGCCCAAAAAGCATGTTGAACTTTTTTTACCTGAACAATAAACATAAAGAGCCAGGGGAGAAACAGTATGGTTGCTAATAGTAATGAAAATAAATGAGGAAGCCACTTTTTATTTTTAGTCCGAAGCAGGTGTAGAAAAACAAACATATTTGCCACAAACGCAGCAGTCATGCTATAATAGTGGATATACATGGCTATCACAGTGAAAACAAAAAGAAGGATCAAATCGCGGTATTTCCCCGTTCTCATGAATAAGTAAGAATATATAAATACCCCTGTTACTGAAAATGCAGCCCAGGTGTACATTCTGGCCTGGTGCGAATAAGCTGCCAGCATTGGAACTGAAATCAGCATCAGGCAAAAATATAGTGCACCTTGTTTGCCAAAAACACGTTGACCGGCAAAATACCCCAGTAATATTGTTGATAATACCCCCAGAACTGAAAATAACCGTAATGATATAGCGTTTAAACCGAACAAATCAGTAAACAATCTTAATCCCAGGTAATATAATGGTGGGTGTAAATCGTTTTTGAACTTAGCGTAAAAGTCCGATAAGGAACCATCCAACATTGATTTAGTATATATCTCATCACTCCACAAATCACTGAACCCAATATTGAACAGGTAGAAAACAGTAGCAATAACAAAAATCAGTAAGAATATTAACAATTTATTCCTGGTTAGCTTCTTCAAAATGGTTTTCATAAAAAAATTGAAAAAATTAATACACAATTGATTGGCCGTGGGGCATCTTCCGGGCAAAGGAAAGGAGCCCGGCAATTATAGTCCAACATGGGCTCAATACCGGGTGCTGCGCACCGTATAAAGCCCTATGTATTACGGTTAGTTGTCATTGTCTTATCCAAACCCCTTTTTTAAAATAGACGGAGTTGAAATCGATTGATCTTAGTTTGTAATTAAGAAAATGTCTAACCTCTAATTCGCTTATAGCAGGTAAATTCCTCGATGAATACGACTCATGGTTTTCATAAAATTGGTACCTTATATCCCTCCACCCATTCTGTATGGCATAAGAAACTGAATAATCTTGCTCCCGACTATAGGATTTATAGTCAAGATTATTAAGAATGTCAGAAATAATCTCAAACTTGAAGAAATTTGGAGTAGTAAAGTTTACTTCACTGTATAAAGTAGGGTATTGATTTGAAAAGTACCATTCCGGGAGTGCATTATCAACACCTGATTCAATTCTATAATTTATTTCGATAATAGTCCCGTTTTTTAATCCGCCAAGTTCAAATGTCATTTGATTAATTCCTTCATTTGTGGTGGATTTACTTAAGTTTTTGGTGTTGAATTTTTTCTCAATAATATGTCCATCCTCTTTATACAGTGAGATACTTTTAAAAAAATTAAGTCTGGCTGGTAACTTATCATGTGAAGGTAAACTAAAAGAATGAAAGATTGAATTAATTGAATCAGAACCAAGTATTTTGATTCGCAAATGTCTTTCATAGGCAAGTAAAAAGTACTCGATATGCAATTTGCATTCAGGATCATTTTGAATAGCATTCTTATTTGCCTCTATTATAACATTACCAATATCAAAAAGAATAACTGCATTAGCTGTTGAATCAAAACTACAATGATAAATCTTCCATTCATCTTCATTTATTTTACCATAATTTGAGCTTTGAGTATACGCTGAGAAAAATGAGAACAATATGATTGAGACAAGGATTAAACGTTTCATGGTTTTTTAAAGCTTGAGGTGTCCACCTGGTCTTTCAGTGATTCGGTCGTTCTTTAGCCTGCCAGCCTTCTGGTATGTTTTCAATAGCTTCGGTCTTAAAAGTGATTTGCAGTATTAAGTGATTCTAATTTGGTGGTATTCTTGTCCATGAATCAGTTGCGAAAAACTCTCCGGTCTGCTTAATTAATTCCAGTTCATCGTTTGAATTAATTCTGATAACAAGACTACCGCTTTGCATAATCTCTCCTTTAGGAACATCAGCCCATTTAACTGTAATAGTATTACCCTTAATAACACCGTGTGCAACGTTTGACCATGTGGGTGAAACAGCATCCTCTTCCCCGTACCAGAGTATTTCATTGCCTAACTGCCTTAGATAGTATTTGCCTCCGCCACCGCTAAAAACTCCATCTAAATTGTAAACTGATTTCTCAACTTTTTTTTCATCTTGTGAAAAAGAAGTTATCGGCGTTAATATTAACACCAAAATGCATAGCACAAATAAATTCTTTAATTTCATTTTAGTCTTCTTTAATTTGGTTAATAATATTTTTTGGACCTGGATTATTTTAAAAACTAGAAGGGCTGGTTTGATTTTATTTTTTTGTCCCATTTTACTTTAGTAATTCGGGTAGTCTCAAGTTAAGGATAAAAAACCAAACCACTCCAAAAGCACGTTTCCATTTATAGTATTCATCAATAACCTTAAGATTATGCAAATTAGTCAAGGCTTCGGTATGTGTAGGTTTCCGGATGGTCGAAAGGCATTATTCAACTTTAATAATTGTCGCCTGCCGCGCAATCAGGCTCCAACTATTATTTGAATACATCCAGACATTCATAAATCTTCTTGTTACAACTTTGCCTGCATTCATCTGTTTACCTTGAGGCTTAATCTTTTCCCCTCCCATGACAATTGCTATATTATTATTATAAAAAGTAATTTTTTCAATGTTTCTTTCAAATGATAAATATTTGAGTCCACCGGATCTAAGGAGGGCTTTTGTTCCTTCAACAGTGCCCACAATATTAGCTGGTGTATTTATTACCATATTTGGTGACCAGATTTTATCAAAAAGTGCCAATGAGTCTCCTTTTAAAACAGATTCTCTTTCAAGATTCTCCATCCGTCTTATTTCAGAATCTCTGTCGTTCTGTGCTAAAACAACTTGGAAGGTAAAATACAGACCACAAGAAAGTGCAAATATATTAGCAACCAGTTTCATAATATTTTAAATGTTTATAGTTATAAGCACATTAACAAATTGTCAACTGTTCTGTTTAGCCTTTTATAAATAATGTTAAATATAATCCTGCTTATTTTGAGCAATGTAATGTAGGCAAGTCGTGGTAAAAGTGGGACGGGAGTGTCCAGGCATGCGGATACGGGGTCAATGCCCAATCCTGGTTTCAAATGTTAGAAATACTTTAGGAGGAATTTTTGTCCGGAAGAGTTAGAAACTACGCAAACGACCCCGTCTTAACTTCGCCATTCCTTTTATAATTAGCAATAAACACACCGTCCGGAGAAACTTTATATTCAAAAAGACTGAATCTGGCAGGAATGGTTCCATACTCAAATAGTCGTTTGCCATTACCCAACGTTATCGGGAATATTTTCAGCCACAACTCGTCAACAAGATCGTACTTCAGAAGTGTCTGAATCAAGTTGCCGCTTCCGTGGACCTGAATGTCAGGACCATCTTGCTGCTTTAATTTTTTAATCTGATCTTCAATATTTTCTTTCAGGAAAACTGTATTGTTCCAGCTATGTGTTGAGAGGGTGTTTGAGGCGACATACTTCGTAACCTGATTGATTCCTGGCCATTCATTTTCATGTTCAGGCCAGTATGATGCGAATATTTCAAATGTCTTTCTACCCAGTAACAGATCAGCATTAGTGCTCATCTGCTCACCCATGACCTTACCTACAAATTCATCAAAAAACGTAAATACCCAACCGCCATATTTAAAGCCGCCGGAAATATCTTCATCCGGTCCGCCTGGCGCCTGAATAACTCCGTCCAGTGTCATAAAAGACAGAACAATTACTTTTCTCATTATACTCCACAGATTTACTTGGTCTATAGAATTTTAACAGTTTATTTGCAAATTTGTTTGAACAGATTGATAATTATCCGTCAGTGCATGTATTATTTTCAATCTGCGGCAGTCCTTTTCAAAGCATTTATTTAAACCTGTGATAAAATTGTAAATCATTTCGAAAAGATTAAATATTTAGAGTTGAGCCTCATAGTTTAATTTTATTGATACACTGTGTACCAAAAGCTGGATAAGTAGCGATGAACTTACACACGAGCGTGCTCGTGTCAGTTGCGTGGTTCTTGATTTATTTTAACTTGTAGTCATATGGGAGGAGATCGCCAATTCGTTGTTTTGCCATTTGCCCGATGATTTTAACACCAGAGCCATCAAAATAACCCACTCTGTCAAAGAATACTTTATCCTTAATGATTTCAATGTAGCTATCAGGGGGTTTAGATAAAAAATAAATATACAAATAGCCTTTGTGCGAGAGATATTTTTTTGAGTCGCCTCCTATAGTTACTAAATCCTCATAATTCATTTTTTCACCTTCTGAATTCCTTATATTAAAACCATTTGATTCGAGGGAATTTGCCCAGAGTGAGCTGAACAAATGGAAAATTGATCCAATATATGCGTTCTTTCTTCTCTTTTCAAAGAATTCTGCCTGAACCATCCCACCCGACATGTCTTCATTGAAAATAGCATTTCCTTTATATAAAAAAAATCCGCTTTCCCTGTTAAACTCAAATGCGTCCAGATAATAAGTGATCTTATATCCCAATCCATAATTGTTGATTGAAATTGGTTTTGACGCAAACGCTTTTATTAGATTCCCTGATTTAACAAATTTTATATCGTCTTCATTCAGGATTCCACATTTTCGTCCATTAACTGTAATCCCGAGAAACTGGGATCTGAATAATTTTAAATTTGCTTTTCTTTCTCTGTCACCAGATTTAGCTACAACAACAACTTCGTTCAATTCAAATGTCTTTGACTTCAGATATACTTCTATCGGGTTTTCCCTTGAAAAATCTGTAAGTGTAACAGTATAGTATCCTAGCGCGCTGATCGTTAACGGGAGCGAACTATACTTTGTAATATCTAATTCAAAATGGCCATTTTGATCTGAATGTGTACCGGTACTGGTTCCATTAATGTATATTGATGCAAAATTTATTTTATTATTGTCAGATATGTCGATGACGATACCCCGGACCATCTGGGTGTATCCATCATAAAAAACATTGATCAATAAAAGTAGAAGAATTATCCTCTTCATTGCTACGGACTATTGGCTATTGATTTACCTGACCTCATATTCAGCTTTGCCGGTTACAGGAATACCGGCCGTAGTAATGCCCTCTGCAATTATTCTGATTATTGATGCTTTATCTCCGTTATAAAAATTAAGAATTGTTTCTTTATTGTCTTCCAGATTTATGTCCGGATTCCAATAAAGAGTATATCTTAGATCAGGTTTAAAGGCTGAAGTTGAATCCGACAAATGCCGGGGAGAATAGAAAATCCGGGGAGCATTATAACCTGAAATCCTGATCTTTGACGTGTAGTCTGGCAGGGTATATTTGCCCGCTCCACCTGCTTTGGTAATCAGGTTGATAACTCCACCAGCTGCCCGAAACCCATAAATACTTGTCGAAGCAGTTGATTTCAAGACATCTATTCTGTCAACAATAAATATTGGCATTCGAATCAAATCACCAAATGTAGCTTGATTGCCATCAATCAGGATAAGCGGTTTCAAATTGGCTTTTAGCGAACCGATTCCACGAATAGAGATTGAAGTATCTCCTAAAACCACTAATCCGGGAATTTTACCTCTCAAAAGATGAAGAAGATTGTTATAACCTATCATCTGTTCTGAAATTATCAGCTCGGCATCAGGGGTAATATACTTTAATCGACTGCTCTCGATTTTGGCAGATTGAGGATCTTTATGTTCAGAAACTATATTTACCTCTCCAAGGGTGATTGTATCAGACAGTTTGTATTGCTTTTTTATGGATTCATTAATAAAGTAATAGGAGTTAAGCCAGCTCCTTTTATCGTCGGGAAAGACCGGAACAATTTTCGGATCAGATATTTTTGCCGGGTTGTAACTAACTGAATCTAAAGTCAGCAATCCTTTTGGAGTATCTTTCTTACCAATACCACTGACAACTAACATTGCCTCTTCGGTCAGGTCAATGCCAGATAATTTGAATCTCCCGCCTGAGTCAACCGGAACGGTTGTTACCTGTGTATTCTTACCTCCGAATATTCCTATACTGACTCTCGAATCCTCAAGTAGCTGGTTCTTATTGTTTTTTCTTAATCTTCCTGAAACTGTGAACCCATCCTCGGGAGAGTAATATGTTGTATCATACTTCCACGTAAAGTCGCGCCAGCCCTGGGTACGCAGCAAAAGATCCATATTCTTCAATCTCTCAGTATTTGATGGATCGAAGTAATACGAGGGATCCTCAACAACTCCGCGAATATCGGATTCCAGCAGAAACCAGGAGGATATAGTTCCGGGGAACTGAGATGCGTTATTTATGAAGGTTCCATCAACAACAGCTAAGGAAACATTACCTTCTTTTTCAATTTTTGATTCTCCTGATAAATAAATTCTTAGATTGATACTTCGCATCCATTGCCAAGATTGTCAACAGTTTTAAAAGCCACTATTGAAGATACATTTTCAATCAGAGACCCTCCTTCAGGGAAAAAGTGAAGCCTGATTGAGTTTTTAATGCGTTTTACCTGATCCGACGCCTCGATTTGTTCTTTTCCGCGAATAATGGTTATTTCTTTGGTGAAGAATAGCTGATCACTGAAATTCCTCATATAATTGGTATATGCCCTTATTCTATATCTGCCTGAACTGATATCATCAGGTAACTTGAAATCCCCGTTCCCTAAACCACCGTCAAGACGAATTATCCTATATGAGATGATTCTTAAAGCAGGAGAGATCAGTTCGACATGAAGGTTATGGCTATGATTTGTAAGTAAGTGATCCAAAGCATCAATCAAGTATGCTTTGAACCAGACATCTTCGCCCGGATAGTAGGTGTCGCGGTCTACATGAAGATACACTTTCTCAATTAGGTTAGCAGAGTCATATGCAGAAGTGGATTGAATAAATTTACCACTCCCAATACATAATTGATTGAATATTAAAATAAATACTAAACCAAGATATTTAAATTTACTCATCTTTAAAGTGATTGCTAAAACTTTCCGGTGTAAAATTATTATGCAGGGAAAGAAAGGTCTCCAGAAAGCTTATTTTCAATCTGCGGCAACCCAAAATATGGCTGGTGCCTGCCCCGACTTTGGCAAGTGTGACAAGCAACTTAACCATATTGTCCGTCTTATGCTTAAGCATTTATTTTTTGTCCCATGGTATTTCACCTCGGGTGCGAAAACCGTTTGAGATTTTTAAATGAAAATATTTCTTTAAGATTTGATCTGAGTTTTATTAAAATCTTTGATTGTATTTATATCTACCCAATAAATATCTCCTTTTTGTCCTTCAGCAAGTCTTATGAAAAAAAGAAATTTATTGTCAGGGGATAAAAACGGTCCATATTCATTTGCTTTAGTATTGAATAATTTTCCAAGATTTTTTGGTTTAGTCCAATGATCTTGTGTTTTATAAGTGATGTATAAATCTGCTTTGTGAGATAGCCTAAATAGTCTAACTGCAGAAAAAATCATAAAACTCTCATCTGGAGCTATGCATGGATCCCAGTTTGAATAAAAGCGATTGATTGGCCTCTCGATTTTTGTCACCAGGAAAGTTCCATCTGGTGCTTTGGTAGCTAAATGTATAAAGGAAGAGCCTTTCCCTTTTGGCCGATTTGAAGTAAAATAAACATTACCATTTTTTGATTGAGAAAAAAACAACTCTGTAAATTGAGAATTAATCGGTTTCTCTACAATTTGTGGTTCTGACCATCCATCTTCAACTCTGGTGACATAATAAAAATCTTTGTGATTGCTTAATGTATCAGGATTCCTATTGGAGGTAAAAAATAGTTTTTGACCATCATTAGAAAAAAATGGTTCCCAGCTTGCATATTTCTTTGAGAATTTGGCAGTATCTGGTTCAGTCCAAATATTATCTTTATACACTAAGTAGAAAATCTTCTGTTCCTTAAAATTGACATCACTCACAGTAAAATAGAATTGATTGCCCTCTGGCGAAAATGATCCCCGACCTTCGATTCGATTTTCGCGACAAATAAGTCCAGGAGCAAAAACCTTAGGCTCTTGTCCTGGTTGCTCTTTCCCAAGAGTAGATAGCTTTAAATCCTGAGCAAATAGATTGCCTGTGGCAACAAAAAATAAAAGTACGAATGCAAAATGTTTTGTCATTATTTTTGTAGTTTAAAATTACGGGTTTTCGAAGGATTGTTATTTTGTTAACAGTACTGACAAATCCTGTTTTGAATGCATGACGTAACAAAATACAAATTACCTGATGAATAAACGGAGCTATTTTAAAGCTTTCCAGACTCCCGGGGTTATAATGTTCCGACCCTCGCAGGCATCCTCTTTTAAAACGAAGTTTAGTGTTTCATCAGTTACCGTTATTTTATATATCCCTTTCGAGTTGCATGAATTTTCGTTTTCAAAAGTCAAAACATCAGACCTCAGTGAGAAAACTCCTTTGATTGTATCATCGGGAATACCCACTACTGTGTAGCTGGAATCTGCTTTAAATGCAAGCATGATAGTACCCATCTGCTCGTGGCTCTTTGTCCAGGTATGCTTTACAAGCATTTTCATGTCTGAGGATGTGTTCTGTTGTGCCATAAGAATCTGGACTGAACAGATCAGGATAAGAGTAAGATTAATTTGCTTTTTCATTTTGCTTTTTTTAATGTGAGATTTCTCCATAAATAATTGAAATTTTCATGCCAGATTTTCTAAAATACAGGTCGTCTATCATTACGGCTATGAAACCTGAACGGCAGTCTTGTGTTAGGCCTAGTATTGTTTATTATTTATTGTTAAAACATTAACAGTATGACATATGGTCTTAACAAATTATTAAGGTATTTTGTCTTAATTTTGGTATAAATATTTACTAAAATATCTCAAAATGAAAAACTTACAAATTGTATTATTTCTTGCATGTTTGTTTTTTATTACAGACTCGATCAATGCCCAGAATGATACTAAAAGAAGGTCTATTGGGATACAACTTAATCCTTATCTGGATTCACATTTTTTTACCGGGACTTTCATTAAGCCTGTGTTTGCTGCCAGGTATGCTTTCAATTTGAAATATCATTTTTCTATAGGACCTGAAGTATCTGGTTATTTTATAAAGTGGAATTCCAATCAGGGAGATATGAAAATTTCGGATTTAAACCTCGGAGGTTTTATCAGGTATTCAATATTGCCAACATCCAGAATAAATCCTTTTGTTGAGTTCAGCCCATATTATACATTTTATCATTATAAATCCACCACAATTCAAACCCAGGAAGGAGTTGGTCTGGAGTTTGATAAGACCTCCTTTAGTGGTTATCTGAGTCCGGGCATTACATTGTACTCAAGAAAGCACAGATTTAGTTTGGATTTAATGTATAAATTCTCGAATAAAAGTTTTGTAAACGGTAATAAATCTGCTTTCACTTATAGAATCAATTTTAACTTCTAGCCAGGATCATCAGGTTTCGATTCTGAACGTATGAGTGCGGGCAATCACCGTTTTCATTTTTTTGCAGTGAGCAATATATTGATAACCAGGGATAGTAATTTCTTTACTCTTAAGCAATGCCCCGTCAGTCACAAAAGCAACATCCATCACCCTTCCCGGATAGCTCCCCTGATTACGCTTGCCTGACTTTTAATCTACTCAAATCAACCCAAGTTAATTAAGATTATTGGAAATGAGAAGTAAAATGACGGAATTTAAGGATATAGTTGTTAAAACCTGTCAGGCTTACCAGGTGTGGCCAGGCGTACTGGACGTACGGGTTTTTGAACCGTCACCTCTTATTTTTCAACCTCGATATCAAATTTATTGCGGTTATCCCAGCAGTAGTGTCAGCGAGTGATCTTCCGTGCGTATTCAAACCACCCATGCCAGACAGGAAGGCAGAATATAACCAATAATGTTCCGATAATTCGAGCCGACCAGCGAATGAGTTGTCCGCAGCTGTTGTGATCTGTTTTTAGTCACGATTACAGAATAACCGAAGGAGCCTTAAAGGTTTTAGGGTCATTGTTAAGGCCATGCTTGTAATTGATCACCTCGATTGTTTTAGGGACAATTCTGATAAGAACAAATATGTCCTGCCAGTTAGGGATACTCTCCCAGTAATCCCGTTTCATTTTTCTTAACAGGTCTTTATCGTCAATAACTTCTGCTGTTCCGGTAATATTCACATAACCTTTTGCTGAAATATGATTTGCGAAATAGACACATACTTTAGGATTATTTTTTATTTCTCTCACTTTCCGACTGGATCTTGAAGTGGCGAACCAGGTTATAAATTCATTATTTGCCGGAAAGGGATTCATGGTTCGTATTTGTGGTTGTCCGGTTGAGTCAATCGTAACCAGACCGCAATAAGTTGTCTCGTTCATTATCTCCCGGGCTGCAACCAGGATAGTATCTCTGTTGATTGCTGACTGAGCATTAAGCTTTAGCGGAAAGATTGCTGAAAACATTGTTAAACAGCAAATTGTCAAAAACATAGATTTCTTTTTCATGAGGTTATAATTATGAGTTGAAGGTATCAAATTTGTCCGACATGGAAACTAAAAACGTTCTCCTTCAGCACGAACTGTAAAGAATGAGGGATTTAGTTCAATGGGTGCTTCGAACGGGTTGCTTCCTGATAAGATTTATTTGTCGGTTTTATTGTAAGTTGCAGAACATCCGGGGGTCCGTACCTGGTGTTTGAAATTGCGTTGATTTGGATTTCCTTGTTTGAATGTGGCCAGTTTATGTCACTGATTTTCAAATACATTTATTACTACATTTCCTTTTTTATGGAATTTTTCCACATATGCATGCGCTTCTCTGATTTGTTCAAGCGTGTATCTTCTGTCTATCACTGTCTTTAGTTTTCCGGATTCAATAAGCTCCTTCAAAAACAATAAATCATTTGGGTTTTTATCAGGAGAACCAGATACAGATACATACTTTCCTTTTGGCTTTAATAAATTTTTACAGGCTGATTTGGAAGTTTTTCCAACTGCATCAAAAATAATATCAAACCTGGTCTCATTTTTTGTAAAATCTTCCCTGGTATAATCAATAACGTTATCTGCTCCAAGTGATTTTACAAGGTTTACATTTGTCGTACTGCATACAGCCGTCACATTAGCTCCAAAATACTTACCAAGCTGAACGGCAAACGTACCTACACTTCCTGATGCCCCATATATAAGTACATTTTGTCCATTTGTTATACCGGCTTTTTTTAAAAATCCCAATGCAGTAAGGCCACCAATGGGAACTGTTGCAGCTTCTTCGAATGTCATATTAGAAGGTTTTATGGCAATTAAATCATTTTCCGGAAGACATTTATATTCAGCATATGCTCCGAATTTCAATCCGCATGAGGCAAAAACACTATCACCTTTTTTGAATGATTTAACTTTTTTACCAACTTCTTCAATTATTCCTGCTAATTCAAATCCCAATATTTTCACTCTTTTGGGTTTGAATAAACCATTAAAAAGTCTTGCAACAAACGGGTCGGCTTTCCGCAAACGCCAGTCTCCTGCTGTTACAGTTGTAGAATATATTTTTACCAATACTTCATTGTCTTTGGGAGCTGGTTTTGCATACTTCTTTGAGTTGCAAGAACATCTGGTGTTCCGTATTTGTTGTATACAATTGCTTTCATAGGCAGTTAGATTGATTCGGCAATGGCGACCGTTAAATTTCAGGACCGCTTTCAGGGATACGCCACAAGAATCCCAGCGTAAAGAAAGTAGAAATTGTAAATGCACTAAGAATAAAAATGCAAATACCAGAAATATACCATTCCAGAGTTAGATCAGGCTCATGATCCGCAATGTCACTAAGTGCCAGAAATAGCAAGATCAGGGCAATTACTGAAAGAAATCCAAGGATTGCTGTAACTGTAGCTGACATTCTTAAACTTTTCATAATTATTCTTTTTAAAGGAGACCAAACCAGGTTAAAAAACCTGGTCAAAACCTTAAAGTTATTCCTATTCCAACCGCCCTTGAATCCGTTGGTTTTAAATCAAACTTCTTTAGCGCAATATCAACTTTGGTTTTCCTGTTACTTCCGGTTAACAATAAAGGAACACCTATAATGAATGTGACAGCACCGCACAAATAAAGAACTGAATATATATTTGGTTCCGGATCTGATGCCCAGTCTTTTATCGGTTGTGTTCTAATATAGTTTAATAAGAGTTTAGACCCGGCAATGAAAGCCACACCTCCTGTAACAGTCATTATCGCACCGGCGTTTCTCAATTTGATTGCTTTTTCTTTATAAAGATATAGCTGGTCAAGATTCAATGTATCAAGTCTATTATTTTTCTGGGCTAATAAGTTTAGCCCAACTACAAATAAAATAAAAAATATGATTTTTCTTTTCATTCGGGAAGATTTTATTTCATTTTAAGTTTTTAATATATAAAGTTACTTCTGCAAAAAGCCAAAGTCAATTTTATTTAAGAAAAAGACCACGGATCTGAAGACTGTTGTTGGATTGAACCTTATCAACCTGACTTTGTATTTGAAATGTGGTTAATAAGATTTGCCTGAGAAAGAAGATTTTTTTATTACATTTGCCATCACTATTAACAGGTCAGGAAAAGTCCGGCAAGCATTCTTCTCAGAATCCTTGCAGGATGAACTAAAAGCGTTATTAATAAATTACGGGGTGTGGCGCAGTTGGCTAGCGCACTTGCATGGGGTGCAAGGGGTCGTCTGTTCGAGTCAGATCACCCCGACGAATAAGGAGGGGGCAGATTATTCTGCCCCTTTGAGGTTCTGCCAGATTTCTTAATGAAAATAATATCAATTAAGGCTGGCGCATCACGCAAGGCGTGAGGGTCGTCTGTTCGAGTCAGATCACCCCGACGAATAAGGAGGGGGCAGATTATTCTGCCCCTTTGAGGTTCTGCCAGATTTCTTAATGAAAATAATATCAATTAAGGCTGGCGCATCACGCAAGGCGTGAGGGTCGTCTGTTCGAGTCAGATCACCCCGACGAATAAGGAGGGGGCAGATTATTCTGCCCCTTTGAGGTTCTGCCAGATTTCTTAATGAAAATAATATCAATTAAGGCTGGCGCATCACGCAAGGCGTGAGGGTCGTCTGTTCGAGTCAGATCACCCCGACGAATAAGGAGGGGGCAGATTATTCTGCCCCTTTGAGGTTCTGCCAGATTTCTTAATGAAAATAACATCAATTAAGGCTGGCGCATCACGCAGGGCGTGAGGGTCGTCTGTTCGAGTCAGATCACCCCGACGAATAAGGAGGGGGCAGATTATTCTGCCCCTTTGAGGTTCTACCAGATTTCTTAATGAAAATAACATCAATTAAGGCTGGCGCATCACGCAAAGCGTGAGGGTCGTCTGTTCGAGTCAGATCACCCCGACGAATAAGGAGGGGGCAGATTATTCTGCCCCTTTGAGGTTCTGCCAGATTTCTTAATGAAAATAACATCAATTAAGGCTGGCGCATCACGCATGGCGTGAGGGTCGTCTGTTCGAGTCAGATCACCCCGACGAATAAGGAGGGGGCAGATTATTCTGCCCCTTTGAGGTTCTACCAGATTTCTTAATGAAAATAACATCAATTAAGGCTGGCGCATCACGCAAAGCGTGAGGGTCGTCTGTTCGAGTCAGATCACCCCGACGAATAAGGAGGGGGCAGATTATTCTGCCCCTTTGAGGTTCTTCCAGATTTCTTAATGAAAATAGTATCAATTAAGGCTGGCACATCACGCAAAGCGTGAGGGTCGTCTGTTCGAGTCAGGTCACCCAGACGAATAAGAAAGAGGCAGATTATTCTGCCCCTTTTTGATATGATTCTGCTATGTATATAACTTATATTTTATATAGTTCAAAAATCGATAAATATTACACTGGACAGACAATGGACCTTGATCGCAGGATAGAAGAACATAACCGCGGTAAAACACCTTTTTCCGCCTCAGGAATCCCCTGGAAACTGATCTATTCTAAAGTATTGACATCAAGGCAAAATGCAATAAAACTTGAGAGATACATTAAGAAGAGAGGTGCTGCCAGATTTCTTAATGAAAATAATATCAATTAAGGCTAGCGCATCACGCAAGGCGTGAGGGTCGTCTGTTCGAGTCAGATCACCCCGACGAATAAGGAGGGGGCAGGTTATTCTGCCCCTTTGAGGTTCTGCCGGATTTCTTAATGAAAATAACATCAATTAAGGCTGGCGCATCACGCAAGGCGTGAGGGTCGTCTGTTCGAGTCAGATCACCCCGACGATAGATGGGATGAGGGCTTCAGAAATAATGAAGCCCTCTTTTTTTATTACCTCATTAAGGAGTAACTCAATAATAAGAAATGGTAGGGTCTGCTTTGAATGATTAATTCTGATCTAAAATTTCCAATAACTAATTTAAATAGTTTTGATTATCTTGGTATCTAAACAAGCCTACCTGTCAAAATGAATAAACTGTATATTATTGGAAATGGTTTTGATCGAGCACATGGATTGAAAACAAGTTATTTAGATTTTCTATTATGGTATATTAATAATGCCGTCCATACTCTTCAACACCCCATATATGATTTTAATGATGAATTAATTATATTGAAAAAGTTAAATCCTCACTATATTCAATCCGAATTTAATTCCTTGCAATCATTTAAAGAGACAATCACAAGTGGTGGAAATTTAACTATTAAATTCAGAAGCAGTTTATTTGAGAATATATACAATCAGGCATTGAATAGCTGGGTTGATATCGAATATGAATATTATCGAGAATTGCTAAAGTGGTATACCCAATATAATCGAGTTACAAACTTAATGGGTAGAGCTGATAATATAATTGAGGAACTTGAAGTATTTAACTCTCAATTTGGTTTTATTAAAATTCAACTTGAAAAATATTTGCAAACTATTATTATTGACTGCTACAATAATACAATCGAGAAACGCTTCAAAGATGAATTAAATAGGACATCATATAGTGAAGTTTTATTCTTAGTATTCAATTATACAAATGCCATTGATTTATATACTGAGACACTTAAGAAAAATAATTATCAAGTAATAAATATTCATGGTAAACTAGGAGATGAAGGAAATCCAATAATATTCGGTTACGGTGATGAAATGGATGAGTATTACGGTAAAATTGAAAGCCTGAATAAAAATGAATTCACACGAAACATAAAATCATTTTGGTACTTTAAGAATAACAACTTAAGAACCTTAAATCGATTTATAGACGATACTGATTTTACTGTAACCATTATGGGACATTCTTGTGGAATATCAGACAGGGTTCTTTTAAACAGTATATTTTGTCATCAACATTGTAGAGGTATTCGTATTTATTATTTTCAAAAGAGTGAACACGAAAATGATTTTTTTGAAAAAACACAAGAAATATCAAGACACTTCCCCAGGGATTCTAAGAATAAAATGAGAAGACTGATTGTTCCTTTTTCAGATTCGTTGTCATTGACTTAAAAGGACAAAGCCCTAGCTGTACTATTAACCGAAGCTGATTTGTGACGGTCGAGTGTCTCCGCGCTGTGTGTGAACTACAATTATAAAATATCTTGGGGCCAGAAACAAATTTATTTTTAATAAAAATGACTTCGGTGAAGATCTTCCCATTTGTCCCAAAGAAATTCAATGTTTATAAGAATCCCTAAATGATGCACTTGAATATTAAATATAAAATTTAGTTGGTGAAATGTTTTTAATGGTTTCCTTCCTGATTTTACTTTTTTCACCACAGAACTCCTCTGCTTTGCAATGAAGCTTGAGAGATACATTAAGAAGAGAGGTGCTGCCAGATTTCTTAATGAAAATAATATCAATTAAGGCTGGCGCATCACGCAAGGCGTGAGGGTCGTCTGTTCGAGTCAGATCACCCCGACGAATAAGGAGGGGGCAGATTATTCTGCCCCTTTGAGGTTCTGCCAGATTTCTTAATGAAAATAATATCAATTAAGCCAGCGTAGATTATTCTGCCCCTTTGAGGTTCTGCCAGATTTCTTAAGAGTTAATGACTATCTTCTCGGAAATATCAGATTAAGCACGATCAAAATAATTATTGCCCCAACAGCACCCGTAAGAATGGCTCCAATCCACCCGGTGCCCAGACTGACACCAAGTTTTCCCAAAGCCCAGTATCCGACAAAACTCCCGACAATTCCAACCACAATGTTTCCAATTAATCCCAGGCCACTTCCCTTGTAAATAGAGCTGCCCAGCCAGCCAGCTACTGCTCCAATGATAAGAATTACAACTATTTCCATTTTCTAAAGTTTAAATGATAAAGAAATTATGGTATTTGATTTATTTTAATATCTCTGATTCATGAAGAAACCCTTTAGTACCTTTTGTAAATTTTTTCCGTAAGAAATTTTAATCAACAGTAAAGGTCCGGGTTATTTCTTATGGAAATGTTACAAAATTGTATATATCTATTACATAATTTACATGTTGTTAAGGAGTCATATTATGGTCGGAATTTCGTCAATCATTTGATTAATTGGCCCTTTTATGGCTCAATTATTTTTTATCACGCTTTTTGTGATTTGTATTCTATAAAGAGTTATCGTTTTATTTAAATTCTTCTTCTTTCATGGTGCTTGCTTTTTCAAGTAGCTTATCTATATAGTCTTGGGTAAAGGCATAGTATATTATAGGAGCACTTGTCGAATCAGGTAAATCAGGAACATGAGATTTTGAACTCGGATTATCCGAGTTAGTCAGACTTTCCGGATATCCAAAATCAAAATATATTATATAGTTTCCCTTCTCCCAAAAATATATCTTATCCATTAGCCATCTTCCTTTCGGGCCCGGGAAATAAACATTTGATATTTTTTTTGATAACCAGTCATATTCATCACCCTGTCCAAGTAGGGTTGGTTTTCCATATTTTTCAGTATATAATTCAAATAATCTGTTAAGGTCATTCAGATCACAATTATATGAAAATCCTTGTTCTCCTTTATTTGATCTGTTGCATAGAGTTAATTGAATACTGGTTAACCTTTCATCAATTATATAAGTTCCTCTGAGGTTAACTTTTGCACTGAGAAAAGGACTTATTCCTGAAAAGTCACAGTATAAGTTCTTTTGTTTTGTCCCAAGCATATCTGTAGTTTCAGAATAATGTAATTCACTAATACTTAGCAAAGAATCCAGTATACTTTTTACTTTTAAATAGTCCATATCAAGATAAAACCCAAGTAAACCAATTTTCCTGTCTTGATGTTTTGAATTGTATGATTTTGTATTACAGGAAGTTAATAAAAATACCTGCAAAACCAGGATTGCATAAATAAGGAGAGTGTGTTTGTGACGTATTAATTTCATATAATGTTTATAGTTTGAGTTCAGATATGCACTAATTAGTAATTTTACCAGCTGCTCTCATCAGCTGGGATCGGGCACCTGATATTATTTCAACAGTTCACTCTTCTCAACCCAATGTACCCGATTCATTAATGGGTGGCTCAGGGTTATTGCTCCTTCGATGGGACACACCATTACACAGCATCCACAATACCAGCACTCGCCAGGGTATAACACAACAGGCGGCCTGCCTTTTTCAGGATTCGGTATGAATATATCAACCTGGCAAATTTCCACACAACTGTTGCATCCCGTACATTTTTCTGCATTAAAAAGAATTGGTTTCGATGCCGGCATCTCCGGAAATTGTAAGTAAGGTTTTTCAGACATTTTATTTCCCTCCAATATAATCCAAGTTGTATTTCTCGTAGTTTTCTTTCAGATCCCCAAAAAAATCCTGAGGTTTTTCATCAATTATTACCCTGTTATCAACCTGTTTAACCGTAATTAACTTTTTATCCGAGTCTGTTTCGATCTGGTTATTGTCACCCCTTTTAAAACACAAAGATTTTATACTCGTCTTTCTGGCAATGCAGGAATGTAATATAATTTGCGATACGGTAAGTATATCAAATACTTCCAGTAACCTTACCAGCTCGTGCGGATTATAGGCAAACGTTTCCGGTACAACCTTTTTCTCATATTCCTGCAAACGCGATAATCCTATATTCAGGAGTTCGTCTCTCTTTATATCACCACAATAATTTTGCATTGTTTTTGAAATGCCCATATTCAATTCTTTCCAGCCTGTTGATGTTTCAGGGTTGTTTTTCAATGGAGCATGGATCCGCTTTTTTTCTGCATCAACCTGTTCCCGGTTAAAATCAACAATACTGTGTTTTCGAAGCATATTTTGAGGCGTGCCGGCCGGCATAATAACCAGTTGCGGCAGCATGCCCGTAACAGTTCGATGCATACAGGGAATCGCCGGCAACATACAGGCCTTCGATATTGGTTCTTAACTCCCAGTCGTTTAAAAATCCGCCTGGCAGACCGAACAGCTGCCGTTCCTGCGGAAGAAAACCGGCTGAGGTCCACCCTGTACCATAGCATTGCAAAACATGTTTTTCAGGATCGAAGCCCGCATTTTTATAATTCTGGTAGATGGGAACCCGGGTCTTTCCTTCTTCACCCACCATCATGCCCCAGATTACTCTGCGTTCGGTCTCGGGAAGACCCGACAGGTCCGCATAAAAAGGCAGTTTATAACCTTTTTCTATCATTTTTGAGAAAGGAAGGGTTTCGGGTCCCTCGTATTCATATTTAGGATTGTCAACAGATCCTCCCTTGAGGAAAAATGGCTGTCCCTGGACAGGTAAAAACCGCTTTTCAATGCTATCGAGTATATTGCCATCGCGGTCGGCATAAGGGATTTCTTTACCAGCCGAGTCTATAATTGATGCTCCATACCAGGTATTATGGTTATTGCCGGCACCATACGGAGGATAGCTCCTTCCCGCTGCTGAAAACTCGGTCCTCACCGATTTTTCCATCATAGTAAATTCAGCCCCGGCGATCCACCCCATGGCATGCCCGTCACCAATGCATTGTGTGGGGCGGAACTCGCACAAACCGGTATGGTCGGATGAAAACATCCAGATCCTTGCCGGCCTTGACATACAAATAATAGTTGCTTTCCCCCTGAAAATATAAAATTTCCCGGTCCGGGTATCTGTTCCGGTAGCCCCCACACATCGGTTCCCCTGCCTGCCACTCTCTGTAAGCAACGATGTTACCATTATTCTGTCTGATATCTTTACACCAAGTTTTTTCATTTCCCTGTACATAGCAGGCTTAAAAGTTGTGCCCCATATGCGCAGAGTAATTTTACTTTCATAATCATATGCGAACATCAACTTTGACTCTTCATCGCGAAATGCCGCTCCTTTAAATTCATCTTCAGTATCTCTTATTTTACCACCCATTTTTTCAATATCGAGCAGCCGGTCGTAACCTTCCCTGCATTCTATGTAATGGGAAATACCATTATTGTAGCCGTCGTTATCATCAAGCATTGCGTTTGTAAGAACCTCTGGTGTAACCTTTGAGCATGGATTTGAAGCTGCCGATTCCCAATGGTCACAACCCGAACCACCGGCGCCACTCATTTTTGTAGCACCTTTTTCAACCACAACTACCTTATGTCCCTGCCGTGCAGCTGAGATTGCTGCCATGCATCCGGCAACACCTCCTCCCAATACAAGAATATCGGCAGTTATTATTTCTTCTTTGTCCCATTCGGGAGGATAAGGCCACTCAAAATTTTGCATAACTTAGTTATTTTAACCTGTTTTTATCGGTTTTACTTACAATGATCAGGACCACCAGCGAAAGAGTATACGCATAGAACAGTCCTAAATCGGGATTTACCCACCCGTTTAAGGGTCCCGGAATTCCTGCAAAAAAAGCCCCCACACCAATAATTCCGCCAGTAAACATTGCCGCCACCGAACCTTTTTTTGTTGCGCCTTTCCATAAGACTCCTGCAAGCAATGGGATTAGCAGGCTTCCCATATACGGGTAATTAAAAATGATTATGGCATCGAGAATACTGGTTATTTTAAATGAAAACCATATGCCGGCAAGTACTGATAAAGCAATTGCAAAGCGCGAAATAATTTTTGAATATGGCATTTCATCGAGGTTTGCTTCCGGATGCAGGAACCTGTTATAAAAATCGCGTGAAAAAGTGGCTCCCATTGCCATCAGCAAACCCGAAGCACTCGACATTGACGCCCCGAGGATAGCTGCAATCACAATGCCGGCAATAACGGGACTTAATGATTGCATTACCATAAATGAAAAAACACCTTCTTTAACTTCCGGGAAAATTATACCTGCTACCGCGCCAACGGTGGAAGTCAGGATTCCAACACATATTACAATAATCCCGGCAATTATACACCCCCATTTGGCAGTCTTTGCATCTTTTGATGCCTGATAGCGTATATACGCATCATACGAAACAGATATTGCTATTAAAAAAGGAACAACTAAATAAACAAACTTTACAAAAGTGCCGGCCGGTATAAATGGTGTTGCGTATACGCTTCCAACAGAAAATCCTTTTGTCTGGAGTAACAATAATGAAGCAACCGCAATGATCGGTGTGCTTATTATTATGATTGAAGTCTGAATAACATCTGTAATAACGATACCCCACATCCCACCTATGGTTGTATATATCAGTATAACAAGTGAACACACAATAACACCCGTTGAAAAAGGGATCCCGAATCCGGATATGATACTTCCGCACGCCAGTAATTGTGCAATGAAAATTCCTAATAAGCTGGGAACATTGCTAAGCCATGCCCAGATTCTCACCCATTTATTTGGACCATAACGGGTTTCGTAAAAATCTAAAGGGACAAAACTATCTTTCTGGCGCAATTTTCCGGCGACCAGTAAACCAGCCAGGATTAACCCGCCGCCGCAGCCCAGCGCATACCACATCCCCGGCCATATACCCATCTGAGCTCCGTTTGCCGAACCTCCCAAAATTATTCCTGCCCCGATTTGTACGGCTGACAATGTTGCAATTGAAAAAGGCAGGTTTAGTTTTCGGCCTGCCAATAAGAAATCAGATGTTTTTTTGTTTTTGGTTGATACGTATACCCCTGCAATAATTAACACCAGGAAATACAGGCAACAAACAATCAATACTATCGCTTTTTTATCCATACAAATATTAAAGGAGACAGGTTGTAACGGTCAAAAAAGTGTAAGCCCAAAGATAACATTTACCTTAAATCATATAGTTCACCTTACCCGAAAAGACAATAATACATAAGAAAAGATATCGGGACCGCGTATTCAAGCAGCGGGGATAACGGGGAATTGCTGGCATTACTCACACAGGTGGTAACTTGTGTAAATTAATTATATTTACCCTGAAATTAAAATCTATACTATATGAAAGGGAACTCTCTGAACCGCAGGAAATTCTTTACATTTCTGGGTGCCGGTGGAGCCGTACTTGCAACCGGTTCGTTCAAATTACTCGCCTCAAATGGTTTCCAGAATGCAGCAAAGCCATCAACAAATATCAGCGATGCAGGTAAAACACCCAGGACTTTAAAATCAATGCCCGGAATATATCCCGGCAGGGTTGTCCTGGTGAAGAATGCTGCGGCTGTTGTGAATGATCTGCCGGAAGAACCTGTAGCCTACCGGATGCTTCAGAAGGCAATGCTCGAACTCACTGACCTGAAAGACCTTAAACAAGCCTGGAGGATGTTTGTAACACCGGGCGAAAAAATAGGACTGAAGGTTAATCCCATCGGAGGTAAGCTTTTGTCAACAAGCCATGCAGTTGTGAAATCAGTTGTTAAACAATTAACAGAAAGCGGAATAAGCAGGAAGGATATCATTATCTGGGACAGGAGGGAGATGGAGCTGAAAGATGCCGGCTTCACGGCTGAAAATTATCCGGGGATCAGGATAACCGGTACAGAGCAGCAGGATGAAAAAGGATCTTTTGTCGATAAGGACGGAAAATTATACGGAGAGCGAAATATTGACAAAGAGTGGTATTACTGGGCTGATGTTGAAGGGGAATATGATGCCGAAACAATGCCCTACATGGTAAACGGAGGCAAGTTTTCATATTATACGAATATCGTCACGAAGGAAGTTGATAAAATAATCAACATACCGATCCTTAAAAATGCCGGTGGATCCATCACCAATGCGATGAAGAATCTTGCATTCGGTTCAGTCTCAAATACCGGACGCCTTCATACACAGCTCTGGAATGAAACGTGCGCTGAGGTTTGTGCCTTTGCACCTGTCCGGGATAAAGTTGTGCTTAACATAAGTGATGCTCTGAGAGGCTGCTTTAACGGTGGCCCCGCCGCCAATCCGCAGTTCATTTGCAATTACAATTCGCTTCTTGTTTCATCCGACCCTGTTGCCATGGACAGGATTGGCTATGATATTATTGCCGCCAAAAGAATTGCTGAAGGATTGCTGAAGGCTCCGGCGCCTGAATCCCTGACCTTTCTTGGAATGGCAACTGCCCTTGGATTGGGCGTTTCGGACAGGAGTAAAATTGAAGTGAAATTGTTCGAAATGGGGTGAAAGGGAGGAAGACGGAAGACCCATGGTTTTACCCCCTGCCCCCTAAAGGGGGTTCTTAAAAGTCCCCTTTAGGGGATTTAGGGGTAGACCGCTGACAGAAGACAGGGCCGACCGTTAAGAACTAGCCCGGTGGGCTAGTTTAGGGAGGAGCCAGGTTGCAGGGTAGACGGAAGACCGAAGACGGAAGACGGAAGACGGAAGACGGAAGACGGAAGACGGAAGACGGAAGATAGAAGACAGTAGTATGACATCCTTACTAATCCCTCATCCATAGGCACCCCTCTTTACAGGGCCGACCGTTAAGAATCCCGCCAGTGGCGGGATTTAGGGAGGAGCCTGGCTGCAGGGTAGAGAGGGGCAGGGGGTGAAGTTCGCTGACGGAAGACGGTAAGACTTAGACGGGAACAAGCCCTGAAAATGATGTAAACAGGTGCGTATATGAACAGATGTTTGTTAGTATTATTAATTTCCGTGGCCGTCATTAAAGTTGGTTATCCGCAGGTTCCTGCCGGATTCCCCGTTATAGACAAAACCGACGTTCCTGAAGCAAAATTCTCCCCATCGAGAACATTCTCAGGTACTTCGCTGTTTGGTTATATTGACGGTGGCGCAGAGCTTTACCTTGAATATGGTTTTTCAGACGCTGTTGTGACTGAAATAAGTAGCAGGGATGGAAAATATAAAACAGAGATTTATAAGATGACCGGACCGGAGGAGGCTTTCGGGATATTTTCAGTTTCAAAATACCGCTGTCTCAGCATGCCCGATCTGGCAAAATATTCATGTAGGACAAGATACCAGCTCCAGTTCTGTAAAGGACCATACTACATAAGCATAATCAACGGTACAGGAACGAGCTCCGACAGTGCGGCAATGATGCAGCTGGGAAAAATTATCTCCGGCAAGATAACGGATCGTGATTTTGACCTTACAGGATTTCTGCCAGGAATCTCAACGGACTATCTGCTGCAGAACAGCATCCTTGCAAAAGGAAGACTTGGTATTGTCAACGGCTCACCCGATCTGGAGGATTTCTTTATGGGAGTATCAGGATACACAACGGTTGTTGCCACCAATTCAGGTAAGATTATAATATCAGCCAGGTTCAACAATAACAGCCAGTTTAAGAAGTTTCTGGAATTGCATCATTGGGATAACCCGGAACTGTCACTGAATGAAAACCGGCAGGCACCGGGTGGAAACATAAGAAAGATTGCTGAAAACCACCTGTTGATTGAGATGACGGATTAGGAGGTTGATTTTAAGTATCAGGGAAACTGCATCGAAGTGAATAAGATGACCATACTTTTAATAGATTTGCCAGTGCGGGTAATATTACAGCCAGGTGCTTAACAAAAACAAAAATTTATAACATTTATGAATATTTTCAAAACTATAGATGTTCAGCCCGGGAGCCAGGTTACTACCAGCGAAAATGTTGAACAGGTCAGGTGTCTTATAATTGGCTCAGGACCAGCCGGGTATACCGCTGCAATCTATGCTGCCAGGGCTAACCTCAAGCCTGTGCTTTACACAGGATTGGAAATGGGAGGACAGCTGACAACCACAACAGAGGTAGAAAATTATCCGGGATATCCCAATGGGATTAACGGACCGGCAATGATGGAAGACTTCAGGAAGCAGGCTGAACGTTTTGGTACGGATGTTCGTTTTGGCACGGCAATGGATGTTGATTTTTCGGGGGAGAAACTCAGGGTGTTTTTTGAAGAAAACAAAGTTATTGAAGCCGATGCTGTAATTATTGCCACAGGGGCTACTGCAAAATATCTTGGGCTTAAAGCTGAAAAGCATTTTGCAGGGATGGGCGTTTCAGCATGTGCTACATGTGATGGATTCTTTTACAGGGGAAAGGATGTGGCTGTTGTCGGTGGCGGTGATACCGCCGCCGAAGAAGCAACGTACCTGGCTGGACTTTGCAGGAAGGTATATCTTATAGTAAGAAGAGATGTTCTGCGGGCTTCAAAAGCAATGCAGAACAGAGTGCTCAATACTCCGAATATAGAGATCTTCTGGGAACATCAGGCAATTGACCTTTATGGGGAAAAAGGAGTGGAAGGTGTTATTCTTGCCAGGAAAAAAGGGACCCCTGAGGAAGAGGTTGTTAAGCTTAAAATTGACGGGTTTTTTCTGGCGATAGGCCACAATCCCAACTCCGTCATCTTCAGGAAATTCCTTGAAACCGACCAGGTGGGCTATATTAAGACCGTTCCGGGAACTTCAAGAACAAATATTCCGGGGGTATTTGCTGCCGGAGATGTCCAGGATCCTGTTTACCGTCAGGCGGTTACTGCGGCAGGATCCGGATGTATTGCTGCAATGGATGCAGAACGGTATCTGTCGGAGTTGAATAGATAAATCCTCTGTGTACCTCTGTGTCTCCTCTGTGGAACTCTGTGTAAGTTCTTGAATTAAAATCAGTAACACAGAGGTATTATGTTTGAAAAAAGCATAAGCTAGAATTTTTTAAATTGGTAGTGGATCAATTATTAACAATTTTAAAAAAAACTAGCTTATGCAAACCAAAGTTAATGAGAAATTATTTGATGGGCAATCCATTTATGTTGGGATTGATTGTCATAAAAAGAATTGGACAGTGACAATTCTCGGAGAACAATATGAACATAAGACAATGAGCCAGAATCCGGATCCGGATATTCTGGCGTCTTATCTGAGGAGGAATTTTCCCGGAGCTGATTATCATGCTGTATATGAAGCCGGGTTTAATGGATTTTATCCTTGCCGCAAATTAAGGCAATTAGGGGTTAATTGTAATGTAATCCATGCTGCTGATGTGCCAACCAGCAATAAGGAGAAGATACAGAAGATGGACCCGGTAGACAGCCGTAAACTTGCAAGATCACTCAGAAGTAAGGAATTTGAACCAATCCATGTTCCTGATCCAAATCTGGAAGCAGACCGGGCTCTGGTTCGCCAACGGTTCAGAGTGATGAAAGATGTTACCCGGACAAAAGCAAGGGTAAGATCTCTTCTCTTCCAGTTTAATATCATTGTCCCTGACAGGTTTACCCATGGCCAGACCAGGAGTTGGTCCAAGGTATATATGAACTGGCTGAAGGAACTTCAAATAGAACATGAAAGCCTGAAGCAGACTCTTGATAATTACATTCGTATCGGAGAGTTGCAAAGGAAGGAGTTGTTATCAGTTAACAGGCAAGTGAGATCCTTGTCACAGACAGATGCTTACAGAAGTAACTATAATCTTTTGATCAGCATCCCTGGTATTGGATTTTTGACCGCCATGACTTTCCTGGTTCAGATCGGTGATATAAGACGTTTTGAAAGTCTTGATGATCTTTGCGATTATATAGGACTGGTTCCGATGATGCACGGTTCCGGAGACAAGATGTCTACAGGGAAACTAATAAACCGTGGCAGGAAGGAACTCAAGGTCATGATTATTGAAGCAGCATGGGAGGCAGTAAGATTAGACCCTGCCCTGATGGCGAGGTTCAATGAACTGGTCAGGAGAATGAATAAGAACAAGGCAATTATCAGAATTACACGAAAGTTGTTAAGCAGGATGCGTTCTGTACTTATGACCCAGGAACCATATAAAATGGGGATAACTGAATAAAGATGTAACTTTATAATAACCTTGAAAATCTGGATGGGGGAACACACGCTATAGTGGACTTGCAGCGCCCAGAAATGGAAAGACTGCTTCGCAGAGACTGCGTCCCCCTTCCTTTTTAATATGAAAAGTACATTGCAGCAAAGTGACTGACTGCTTATAGAAGATTGATTAAAAAGGTTTATTATAAAGAATAAAGAGTTTGTTTTCAAGGAGAGAGATTACCTTTTTCTCCCTTGATGCAAAAATATGACAAATCAAGCACCCGTCAAGGCTATAATGAACTCGCTTCGCTTCGGCCTTGACAGAACCTTGATTTGTCTGTAAGACAGGCATCTAAGAGAGAAAAAGGTAAAGAATGAAGAAAAATGAAGTGAAATTAAAAAATTCTGGCTCTTTAATTTGTTTTTCAACATAGAAGGTCCACAGAGGAATCACAGAGTTCCACAGAGAAAAAAGTACTATATGAAAACATTTAAGAAGACTTTTAAGATAAATGCTTCCCCTTCTGATATTTATGCCGCTTTGACGAATCCGTATACGATCGAACTCTGGTCAGGCTATCCCGCCGTGATGTCGACAGAACCCGGTTCCGAGTTTTCTTTATGGGAAGGAGATATTACCGGGAAAAACCTGGAGTTCATTCCGGACAGGAAGGTAGTTCAGGAATGGTATTTCGGAGATCAGTGCGACAAATCGATTGTAACCATAAACATAAATCCCGACGGTGAAAATTCAGTCGTTACTGTTGAACAAACAAATATTCCTGATGATGATTTTGCTGATATTGCTGAAGGATGGAGGGAATATTATATAGGAGCTATAATTAATTTCTTTAATCCTAATTTTTAAATTCAAGTATTGACTCGGACTTCACTTCCTGGTTGCCAAGTAGAGTATAAATATCTTCGCAGCTTGCATAAATCAGGGTTGCGATACCTTTGTAACCCATAGTTCCGGAATGTTCCTGCATGTGTTCATTCCAATCGGGCACCCACGATAAAATATGCTGTTCAATAAATCTTCTTATCTCTTTTCTCATCTCTTCCCTGCAGGCTTCGTCATCAGTGCATATGTATTTATCATTCAGGAGAGTAAGGAATAGTAATTCGATTCCAAGATGGTCATCAGGTATATTGTACCGGGATCTGTTCTTCCACCCGTAGGAATTGTAAAAATCACTTACCTTTTCCGGTTCGGCTCCATCTGCGGCATTAATGGGGATATATGATGATTTTACCGGTCGCGCAAAAGGGAGTCCCGAACTTGAAAACAGCCTGTTGTAATCTTCCTGCAGCACGGCAACACAAAGGTCCACATCCTTGCAGGAAGTTCTGAGCTGAGAGGCGGCCTTAACAAACCTTGGGTTGGTGCTTGAGACCGGCAATGTAGTAAGGATCCCTTTTGACCAGAAATCAACAACACACTCCTCAACGGGCTCATACATTATCATGCTGCCTGCAAAATACAGCAGCATATTGTATCCTTTTAAGATTGAATTCTGGTCTATTTCTTTTTTTGCTTCCATTTACTTGTTAATCAGGCTTGATTTAAGATCCGGGTTCCCTATTTAATCCTGCTTTAATATGGTATTAACGGGAGAAAATTGCTTTTGTTCAATTCCTTAAAAACTTTTTGATTAACAGGTTAAAAATTATGGCTAAAAAAGGAATAAATCTGATAAACCATCCACTATCCTTTGCCCCTAAATCCCCTAAAGGGGACTTTAAGAACCCCATTTAGGTTTACCTCTAAATCCCATGCCTACCGGCAGTCAGACCTGAAGAGGACCTATTAGAACCCCCTTTAGGGGGCCGACTGTTAAAAAATTGCCCGGTGGGCCGAGTTTTACGCGAGGAGCCAGAGTCTGCAGGGGAGACCGTGGTGGGGGCAGGGGGCAAAACCTAAAGGGGACTTTATCCCTAAATCCTACAGTTGTCAACTTAATGGGATGGATAGAGGGAAATAGGGACTATTCCGGCCGGGGTGGTTGGAGTGCACTTTTGGGACACCCTCTTTTTCTCTTACAGATCAGGTTTTTATTTTGTGAAATCCGCCATTTCATGGGGATACTCATCATTGTCGATTTTTCTCTTGATCTCTTTGAAAGCTTTAACAGTATATGCAACATCTTCGAGTGAATGAACTGCTGTCGGAATAAGTCGCAGCATAACCACATCTTTCGGAACCACCGGATAAATAACAACTGAGCAGAAAATACCAAAGTTCTCCCTGAGATCATAAATCAGTTGTGTGACCTGTGTCACGCCGCCTTTCATAAATACCGGAGTAACAGGCGATTCAGTTTTTCCAAGATCAAGACCTGCCTCTTTCAATCCTTTCTGCAGTGCTCTGACAATTGTCCAAGTCTTTCCCTGAATTCAGGATGAGCCTGGATAAGTTCAAGTCTTTTGATAGCTCCCAGTGTCATTGCCATGGGAAGGGATTTGGCATATATCTGTGACCGGAGATTATACCGCAGGTAGTTTATTACCTCTTTTGTACTTGCAACAAATCCGCCTATCCCGGCCATTGATTTGGCAAAAGTGGCAAAATAGACATCAATCTTATCCTGAACACCAAAATGTTCTCCCGTGCCTCTCCCGTTTGCTCCCATTGTTCCAAATCCATGAGCATCATCAACGAGAAAACGGAAATTATATTTCTTCTTCAGTGCTGCAATTTTGTCAAGTTTTCCAAGATCGCCTGCCATTCCGAAAACACCTTCAGTAATCACCAGTATCCCACCTCCTGTTTCTTCAATAAGCTTTGTTGCTCGTTGAAGCTGTTTTTCGCAACTTTCAATATCATTATGGGGAAATACAAATCTTTTTCCGAAATGAAGTCTCAGTCCATCCATTATGCAGGCATGTGATTCAGAATCATAAACAATGACATCATGCCTGTCGACAAGTGCATCAATTATTGAAACCATTCCCTGGTACCCGAAATTGAGCAGATAAGCATCCTCTTTTTCTTCAAATTCAGCTGCCATCTTTTCAAATCTTTCATGATTGGTGGTCTGTCCCGACATCATCCTGGCACCCATAGGATATGCAAGACCGTATTTTTCAGTGTATTCAGCATCAGCTTTTCTTACTTCAGGATTATTGGCCAGACCCAGGTAATTATTTAAGCTCCAGGTCAGAACCTCTTTACCTCTGAATTTCATTCTCGGAGCTATTTCTCCCTCAAGTTTGGGAAACATAAAATACCCATGGGCTATACCGGAATACTGACCCAATGCACCTTTGTTTGATTTGATTTTTTCGAAAATATCCATTTTGATGATACTTTAAAAATTTGCACAAATGTAGATATTAAGAAGTAGCACCCCATACCTATTTATACCTAATTTAAATTTTATAAAAACTTACACTGAGTTCCACTGAGCCCGCCTTCGCCAGGAGTTGCTGAGTAATATCAGGATGAAATAAAGAGATAATTATTACGTTTATATGTCTGAAATCAAAAATAAATTGTAATTTTGCGCAACATTTTTTTTATGAAATTCAGATTATATATTATACTTTTAATATTCAGTGTTGGCAGTCTCGTGCGGTGAGTATGAAAAACTTCTGAAAAGTACTGATTATGAGCTTAAAAAAGACCAAAGCAAAGGAGTATTACGAAGCTAAGCAATATGTAAAATCATCAGAATTGCTTGGCCAGGTGATTCCCAGGTTCAGGGCAACAGAGGAGGCCGAAGAACTTAACTGGATGAATGCCCAGAGCTATTACGGAATGAAGCAGATATGATCTGGCCGGCAGCTATTTCAAATCACTTGTTGAACAGTATCCTTTTGGGAAATATGCTGAAGAGGCAACTTTCCTGGCAGCAATATGCGATTATAACCATGTCTCCACGGGCAGAACTTGATCAGGAAAATACAAGGAATGCAATTGAAGGATTCAATCTTTTTATGAACAGGTATCCCTAACAGTCCAAAGATTGAGGAAGCAAAAGACTAGATAAAGGAACTTCAGGACAGACTTGTTGAAAAATCATATCTGAGTGCAAAGCTTTATTACAATATGAAAGAATATAAAGCTGCAGTTACTGCTCTTACAAACAGTCTGAAGGAATATTCAGATTCAAAATACAGGGAGGAGATGATGTTCCTTAAACTTAATTCACTTTTTCTTTATGCTGAAAACAGCTTTGCAAATCAAACAAAAGGAGAGATATCAGGCAACACTTGATGATTATTTTTCATTTATGGAAGAATTTCCGGAAAGCAAATATTCAAAAGATGTAAAGAAAATTTACGAGAATACAGCAAAATTTCTTAAAATCGATAATACAGATAATTTAGTTAAAATATTCAATAGATATATATGGATTACAGAAAATCAACGGCACCCGCAACAACAGTTACCCGCAATCTTGACCTGATGACAAAGGATACGGGAAATATTTATGAAACAGTTATTATTGTTTCAAGAAGAGCAAACCAGATTTCGGTTGAGATGAAACAGGAACTCAATAAGAAACTTGAAGAGTTTGCTTCATACAGTGATAATCTTGAGGAGGTTTTTGAAAACCGGGAGCAGATTGAAATATCAAAATTCTATGAAAGACTTCCAAAACCAACTCTTATTGCATTTACAGGAACTTGAGGAAGGTAAAATATTTTACAGAAATCCTGATTCAGCTGCCAGCTAAAAGTAAAATTTAGCATGAAATGCTGAAAGGCAAAAAAATACTTATCGGTGTAACCGGAGGTATTGCAGCTTATAAAACTGCAACTATTATCCGGTTGCTTGTTAAGGAGGGTGCTGAAGTAAAGGTCATTATGACCAATCATGCAAAAGAATTTATAACACCTCTTACTCTTGCCACCTTATCAAAAAATCCGGTTCTTACTGAATTTTTTAATCCTGAAAACGGAGACTGGAACAGTCATGTTGATCTTGGATTATGGGCCGATCTGTTTCTGATTGCTCCGGCAACTGCCAATACAATTGCCAAAATGGCAAACGGTATTGCCGATAATCTTCTTCTTACAACTTATCTTTCGCACGTTGCCCGGTTTTTGTTGCTCCTTCAATGGATATGGATATGCTGAATCATCCGGCAACAATAAAAAATATTGAAACACTAAAAGCTTTCGGAAATTTTATTCTTGATGCCCCTCAGCGGAGAACTTGCAAGCGGTCTGACAGGTAAAGGGCAGAATGGCAGAACCGGAGGAAATAGTAAAGGAGATTAAAAACTTCTTTACAAAAAAAAAAATTATAAGCCTCTGAAAGGCAAACAGCTTCTGATAAATGCCGGTCCCACCCAGCGAACCAATTGATCCTGTCCGTTTTATCAGCAATTATTCTTCAGGTAAAATGGGAATTGCCCTTGCTGATGCTGCTGCAGAATATGGGGCTGATGTTGAGCTTGTGCTTGGTCCTGTAAGCAGACTTCCCCGAGAATAGATCGTTAAAGTCATCAATGTTACAACTGCAGAATCAATGGCTGCAGAATGTATCTCCAGATTTCCCGGTTGCGATATTGCAATTCTGTCAGCTGCAGTGGCTGATTTTTCACCTGAAAAAGTTGAGAAATGAAAAATTAAAAAGACCGGAGATGAAGTTATTCTGAAACTTAAAACCAACAACTGATATTGCCGAAACTCTTGGAAAATCAAAAAAAAATCCCAGATTCTTGCAGGATTTGCTCTTGAAACAGATAATGAAATAGAAAATGCAACGGAAAAACTGAAACAGAAAAATCTCGATATTATTGTTTTGAATTCACTCAGGAAGAGGGTGCCGGTTTTGGATATGATACAAACAGGATCACAATAATTGACAGAAACAATAATATTGATAAATTTGAGTTGAAATCAAAAGAAGAAGCTGCAAGGGATATTCTTGACAAAATTGTTTCAATGCTGAAAAATCTATCAGAATGAGATTATTAAGGTTTATAAAATATTCATTTCTGATTATTCTGATAATCTCTCCGGAAGTAATTCATGTCCCAGGAGCTTAATTGCAATGTTCAGATCTCAGCCCAGAAGATACAGGGATCGAACCGTCAGGTTTTTGAAACATGCAGCGTGATATTTATGAATTTATGAATAATACTGTCTGGACAAACCATGTTTTCAGCTATGCTGAAAGAATCGACTGCAATATCCTTATAAACCTTACATGACCAGTTTTCTGCTGATGAATTCAGGGGAACAATCCAGATCCAGCTGCGGCGACCGGTTTTTAATACAACATATAATTCCACAATGCTGAATTTTATGGATAATAATTTCCAGTTCAGATATGTGGAATTTCAGCCTCTTGAATTTGATCCGAATTCCTACAGGTCAAGTCTTATTTCAGTTCTCGCATATTATACTTATATGATCCTTGGATTTGATTATGATTCTTTTTCCCCTCTGGGAGGTACTGAATTTTTCCAGATGGCCGAAAAAATTGTTACCAATGCCCAGAATGCCCCTGAACCAGGCTGGAAACCTTATGACGGTTCAAGGAACCGGAACAGGTACTGGCTTGTAAAAAATCTTCTTGATAAGGAATATGAAGGAGTAAGAAGGTTCATTTATGATTATAATATTAATGGTCTCGACAAAATGGAATCAAGAATAGCTGAAGCAAGAACAAGTATGGTTGAGAGCCTCAAACTGTTCCAGGAGGTCTACAGGAAGAAACCTGATCCTTTTATGTATCTTATCCAGATTGTTATGGAATCAAAGTCTGATGAACTGATAAATATTTTTTCAGAAGCATTTCCTGAGGAGAAAAGCCGTGTTGTTCAGATTCTTGACTGAAATAGATCCTGCAAACAAAACAAAATATGAAAAAATCACTGCAGCAAATCTACCATAATTACCGGTTATGCTCGTAAAACTGTCTGTTCAAAATTATGCTCTTATAAAAGAACTGGACGTTGAATCTTGGAGAACGGACTTACAATAATTACCGGCGAAACAGGTGCCGGCAAATCAATTCTTCTTGGTGCTCTTTCACTTATTCTTGGAACAAGAGCCGATTCATCCGTTCTTCTTGATAAAAATGAAAAATGTATTGTTGAAGGAACTTTCAGGATTGAGGAATATGACCTTGAATGACTTTTTTATAAATAATGACCTTGATTATGAAGACTGCTACAATTCTGAGAAGGGAAATAAATCCTGCCGGTAAATCACGGGCATTTATAAACGATACACCTGTAACCATAAATCTGATGAAGGAGCTTGGCGACAGGCTTATTGATATTCATTCCCAGCATCAGACTCTGATGCTTCATGATAATTCTTTTCAGCTTAATATAATTGACTCATTTGCAGGAACATCCGCCCTTAGAAATGAATACAGGGTGGCTTATATCAACTATCAGGAAACTGCAAAAAGATTACAATGTAATGAAAGAGAAAGCTGAAAAGAACAAGGCTGATCTTGAATATTACAGATTTCAGCTGAATCAGCTTGAGGAAGCAAAACTGGTAAAAGGTGAGCAGGAGGAACTTGAAAAGGAACAGGAACTGCTTGAACATGCTGAGGAAATTAAACAATCGCTTTCACATGTCATCACAACTTATTTTCAGGGGATGAGAAGTCTGTCCTGTCACTGCTAAGAGAGGTTAAGTCATATCATCGGCAAGATAAGCACATTTCTTCCGGGAGGTGACGAATTCCTTGCCAGAATTGACTCTGTTTACATTGAACTTGATGATCTTGCATCCGAAATTGATAAGCTTGATCAGAAGATTGAAGCTGATCCTGAACGGCTGCTGAAAATAAATAACAGGCTCGACCATATCTATTCTCTTATCCAGAAACACCGGCTTAAAGATCTTGATGAACTTCTTTTAAAAAAGGAGGAAATTGCAGATATTATTAAATCAATAGAGACAAGCGATGAGAGGCTTGATGAAGTAGCCTCACTGCTGAAGAAGGAAGCCGATACACTTAAAATCCTTTCAGCGAAAATGTCTGAAAAAAGGAGAGAGGTACTGCCACGAGATTGAGATTAAGATTACTGAGCTTCTTAAACAGCTTGGAATGCCAAATGCAAAATTCAGGATCGCATTGACGGCGTCAGACGATTTTACTCCAACCGGCATTGACCATGCTGATTTTCTTTTCTCCGCAAACAAACAGATTGCTCCGGAAAATCTTGCAAAAATTGCATCAGGAGGGGAATTGTCACGGGTGATGCTTAGCCTTAAATCATTGCTTACAAAAAACAATAATCTTCCTACAATAATATTTGATGAAATCGATTCGGGAGTCTCCGGGGAAGTTGCCGACAAGGTCGGACAGATACTTTCCGGGATGGGAAAATACATGCAGGTTATTAATATAACTCATCTTCCGCAGGTTGCATCCAGGGGAACCAATCATTATCATGTTTATAAAGAAGATACCGATGATTCAACAATTACACAGATTAAATTGTTATCACCGGATGAAAGGGTACTGGAGATTGCACGGCTTACTCAGCGGCAGCGAAGTTACCGAAACAGCAATTAAGAATGCTAAGGAGTTATTGCAATCGGGACATTAATTAGATCAAATCTCTTCAATTCGCTGTTAAGAGACTGGTTATCCGTGATAATACACAGTTGGTATTTAGGAGTAAAGTAACTCAGTACTGCCGTGCAAGATCTATTGCACAGGTGAAGAGAATAACAAGAGTGAGGTTACATGATTTTCGTAATATTGCAGAAATAGTTTAACTTATTAATAAGTTTATAATATGGAATGAAGGACTTACTAAAAGGTAAAAAAGGTATTATTTTCGGTGCTCTGAATGAAAAATCAATAGCCTGGCAGGTAGCCCTTAAATCCTGGCAGCACGGAGCAGAGCTTGTTCTTACAAATTCTCCTGTGGCCATACGGATGGGTACTATTAACGAGCTTGCCAGGAATAACCGGCAGCACAGTCATTACAGCTGATGCAACCAAGATGGAGGATATTGAGAAGCTCATTTCAGAAAGCATGAAGATTTTCGGCGGAAAATTCGATTTTATCCTTCATTCAATAGGAATGTCACCAAATGTCAGAAAAGATATACCCTATGAGCATACAAGCTATGAAAACATGCTTAAGACTTTCGATATCTCGGCTTTGAGCTTCCACAGGATACTTCAGACAGCATACAAACTTGATGCAATAAAGGAATGGGGTTCGGTTGTGGCATTGTCATATGTTGCAGCACAGCGAACTCTGACCGGTTACAACGACATGGGCGATGCAAAGGCTCTGCTTGAATCCATTGCCACGGTCCTTTGGTTATATTTATGGACGTGACAGGAAAGTGAGGATAAATACTATTTCACAATCTCCTACACCTACAACTGCAGGAAGCGGGATACATGGATTGGAATCACTTCTGGATTTTTCGGAAAGGATGTCTCCTCTTGGCAATGCAACAGCAGAGGAGTGTGCAGATTATTGCGTTGTTCTTTTCTCCGATCTTACCCGCAAGGTCACAATGCAAAACCTTTTTCACGACGGCGGCTTCTCAAGCATGGGAATGAGTCTGAAAGCTATTGAGCAGTATAAGAAGAGCTTTGAGGAATGCGATTAAGGCGCAGTTGGCCAGGATCCCCTCCTGGGTGGGGCAAGGGGTGGGTTTTCAGGTAAAAGGCAAATAAATATCAGGGCACAGGGCACAGGGCACAATGGGTAGGGGGCTTAGCCAATCTTAAGAATCAGTTTTGTACGGAGAATGATATTTAACAGAAATACAACTAAATAAGTTTCCCCTCCTTTAAAAGGAGGGGAAAGTTATAATACTTAAATTCAGTACCTTACATCCAGTTTTGGCTTATACTCTCCCTATTTCCCTGTATCCATCTCATTAGGTTGACGACCATGGGGTAGGGGGATGTTAAAAAAATATATCTCAGATCCTCAATCCGAAATCTCAGATCCGCAATCCGAAATAAGTATAAATACCTATTTTTCAGGCGATTTGCACTTTGGTAGGTCGCTTTTTTTATATTTGAGTAACTCGAAAAACCTGACCTATGATCAAAATAGTACTTCTGGTACTTCTGTACTTTACGTTCCCGCTTTTAATAATCGCCATGTGTAAGCGATGGTCTGTTCTTAAAAAGTTGGGATCGATTGCTCTTGCTTATGCTTTCGGATTGTTACTGGGCGCCTCCGGAATTCTCCCGAGGGGAAGCGGCAATTATTACTTTGCATTGCAGGAAAAAATATCACTTCCGGAATCAGAAATGGAATCATTGCTGGCATCCGGAACTATCAGTGAGGATGATATGTTTGTAAATTCCATAAGAAAGGTGCAGGACATGCTTACCACGATTGCCATTCCACTTGCTTTCCCGCTCCTTCTTTTTTCGCTCAACGTAAGGAAGTGGCTGAAATACGCAAGAACAGGTTTTATAAGCATGATCCTTGCTTTGATATCAGTAGTTGTGATCATTACCTCCGGATTTTTTATTTTTAGGGATCTTGTACCGGACAACTGGAAAGTAGCGGGGATGCTTGTAGGTGTTTATACCGGCGGCACTCCGAATATGGCTTCCCTGAGCGTCGCACTTGATGTGGACCCCAACCTATTTCTGATGACTAACACCTATGATATTATTGTAGGTGCAATCACTCTCATCTTCTTTATTACAGCAGGTCCAAGGGTTTTCAGGGCTATTCTGCCGCCATTTAAATTTCTAGGGGATACATCCGGCGCAGACCAGGCAGTTGCGGAAGCAGAAAGCTTTGAGGATTATTCAGGCATGTTTAAAAAAGATCATGTACTTCCATTGCTTAAGGCACTGGGTATTTCAATGCTTATTGGCGGTGTATCTGCCGGAATTGCAATGCTGTTCCCTGAAAACTCGTTTACGCCTGCCGCAATCCTTTTGATTACTACTCTTGCTATAGTTGCGTCGCTGATCCCCTGGATCAACAGAATTGAAAAGAGCTTCCAGCTGGGGATGTACTTTGTCCTTGTATTTTCCTTTGCCTTTGCATCTATGGCGGATCTGAGTAAAATGTTCAATATCGGTTACCTTGGACTATTCGGCTATGTTCTTTACGCATATTTCGGTTCGCTTTTACTTCACCTTTTGTTGTCCAGAATATTCAGAGTCAACGCAGATGATTATCTTATAACAACTACGGCTTTTATTTACTCCCCTCCATTCGTACCTGTTGTTGCCGCCGCCCTTAAAAACAAAGAAGTGATAATCACCGGGATAACCGTGGGTATAATCGGTTATATTATAGGTAATTATCTGGGTGTAGGCCTTGGATTTTTCCTTAAAGGTTTTTAGTAAACTTTGTGCCTTAGTGCCTTTGTGGCCAAAAAAAAGAATGCCACAAAGACGCTAAGAAATCCGGAAAAAGAAAGACGTATTAAAAGATATATATAACTGGTTAGTTCTCTTTCTGTGTTAATCAGCGTGATCTGGGGGAAAACAAAAAATTTCCCGCTGATTTCGCAGACCTGCCTGCCGCCTGCCTGCCGGTAGGCAGGGTAGGCAGGTTTTCGCAGATAAACTTTGTGCCTTAGTGCCTTTGTGGCCAAAAAAAAGAATGCCACAAAGACGCTAAGACGCTAAGAAGAAAGACGTATTAAAAGACATATTAAATTCAAAAAAAAGACATATTAAAAGACATATTAAAATAAAATAAAAGACGTATTAAAAGACATATATTTCTGGTTAACTCTCTTTCTGCGTTAATCAGCGTGATCTGCGGGAAAACAAAAAATTTCCCGCTGATTTCGCAGATTTTCGCAGATAAACTTTGTGCCTTAGTGCCTTTGTGGCCAAAAAAAAGAATGCCACAAAGACGCTAAGACGCTAAGAAATCCGGAAAAAGAAAGACGTATTAAAAGTTTGCTTTCTCTAAAACAAATAATTCAACCCTATTGAAAACCCGATATTCCCATCCTGGCTGTTAAAGGCTTTCCCGATGTCGATTGCAATGACAAAATTCTGATTCATCACCGGCATAATGCTTATGCCGGCACTCTGATGCAGTTTCTCCTGCCCGGGATTAAAATAATCGGAATAATTTTCACCCGGATAAAGTGCACCGAAAGTTGACTGTAACCCACCCGGAAGGTCAATATCTTTTACTACCCTTCCGAAATCATAAAACAGGTTCAGTCCCAGGTAGCAGTCCTGGTTAAATAATGTGAAATAGAACGGTTTCCACCGGAGCTCTACATTCCCCAGAACGAAAGCATCCCCAAGGACCCTGTTCCTCATTACACCTCTTAAGGAGCTTGCCCCTCCGAGCCCTTCGTTTGTGGCTCCTGTAAGCATCGATGTGATTACCTGCGACTGGTAAAAGAACGGAACAGCACCTGAGAGTGTGGTCTGATATCCCAGACGGTAAACAAATGCAAGATTCTTTTCAATCAAAGTAAAATACTGGCGGTGTGTGATATAGAATTTTGAGAACCCCCAGTCATTACCCATGAATTGCGGCGCAGCCTCAACTCCGAGCTCTGTCCATAATCCCTTCATCGGATTTGGACGGTTATCGCGGCTGTCCCAGGCGATCCCGGCCTTTACAGTATTGACCCACCCGCCATCAGCTTCGTTGGGTGATATCAACCCCAGCGCCTGGTACCGTTCAAACAGCCCTGGCTCATCCGTGACTGATGGTAATTTTTCATCCTTGCCTTTGTTGAGTCTGTCTATATCAACGGAGCCGACTTCAAAATTCTGAAAAGCAAACCCCGCACTCCATTTTATATGGTCGCCGGATAACCTGCCCTGAAAATCGTTCTTAAATCTGAACTGGTTCCTTTCAAAACGGTAGAACATCCTGGTTTTGTAACCGGTTTCTTCATCACTCATCCAGATCTTGTTGAAGACTGCCTCATATCCGTTGAATCCATAGAAATGATTTGCCTGGTCAGGAAGATAACTAAGGTCGCTTGTCATATGTACCCCTTTGATAAGATGATTGGATTCATACATCAGCCTGTAAATGCCGCTCCCTTTTGTATAGTGGGATACTTCAGTATATATATGATCAAAATAATCAGGATAGGTGCTGCCATCACCATAGTTATAGAACTCTACCAGGGCGCCATACTGAAATCCCAGGTCCGAATCAAAGGAGATCGCCGGCAGAGCTCCACCGAACTTCCACCCGGTTTTTATCTTGTTCTCCTGTGAATCGACGGAGAGTGCCAGAAAAATCAGCATAATAAGAGTAAGGTACTTTTTCATGAGGTACAGGTTTGGTTAACAGCCGCTAAAGATAAAGAAAAATGGAAATCAAGAATATTTCTAAAGATATTATATCGTAATTAATCAGTACCTGCAGTGAGCTAAAGTTTGGAGTACTTAAAGTTAAGGAATTAAGATGTTTAGAAAGAGCCGGATCACAGAACCTTCATTTTGAATTCAGTCTGTAAGCCAAAATCCCTGAATTATTTATTCCTGCCAGCAGGTGACGATTGCCTCTGATGGTTATTACTTTAAGTGACCGTACATCACCGGTCATCCTGAGCCCTGAAACCGGCTGGGGGATATATCTGAAATTACACTTTCCATCTCCTTCATATAATTGACCGTAACTGGCATCCATCACCCCGAGCCTGACGCACATTGCATTCTGATTTCCGGCAAGTATGAAATCAGGATTTCCATCCAGGTTATAGTCCAGTATCTCAATCGCATGTACCGGTGCAAACTGGGCTTCGACTGGGAGGTCGTGTTTTTCAAACCTGCTTCCTGTATTCCTGAAGAGGACTGTTCTTAATTCAGTGGCTGATAAAACAGAAGCTGTTTTTAAATTTTCAGGCGAAAACAGGTCTGTAAGCCGGGCATCCGAGTACGATTCAAAGCTGGGAAACCTGACACGCAGACTGTTTATCTGATTCAGCATTTCGTTCCGGCTGGGAAACGGGTATGATTTGTGAAGGACATAGTATGTCAAAACAGGATCAACGGATCCATTGTTATCAAAATCCTTGAACGTTAATTCAAGGGGCTCATTGAGCGAAGCCTTCAGCTGGGAATTAGTCCCGAAATTCCCTGCTATCAGATCCATATTACCGTCTTTGTCAAAATCCGCTAATGCGATCTCTTTCCATAATCCTGTTACTGGTACGCTAAACCAGGACCTGGTGGCTTCACTGAATTTCTTTCCCTGCTCATTAATAAAAACCCTGACAGGCATAAATTCCCCGACAGTAACCAGATCGGGCCAGGTATCTTTATTAAGATCGGTCCAGACTGCATCAGTGATCATGCCACCTTTTATCAGGTCAGGAAGAATTGACGGCGCCATATTTTTAAAGTGACCTGATCCATCATTGATGAGAAGATAGCTTTCCTGCGGCTTCGGGTATTCCCCGGGCATTACATAGCCTCCTGTAAAAAGGTCCTGATCACCATCCTTGTCAATATCTGCAGCGCAAACTGATGATTTTGAATTGAGCATCTGCGGAATGGCATTTGTCGCTTTTGTGAATCTTCCCGATCCATTGTTCAGATATAATCTGTCCTGAAGTGATTTGTCATTCTTAACGTAGTCATGATATCCTCCGCTTGCTACATACAGGTCCTGATCACCATCCTTATCCGCATCAAAAAACATTGCATCGGCATCAGTGCAGTTAATGTCATCCCTGAAATTGAAATCCCTGGATGCCGTAAAAGATCCGCTTGAAGACTGAAGGTAGAGTTTACCGGGATTCTCTTTTGTCCCCCCGACAAAAACATCAGTCAGTTTATCCCCGTTTACGTCGGCTGTTGCCATAACCGGTCCGCAGATTGAGAGCATGGAGGTCAGCAAAGGTTGACGCTCAAAGTCATTCGACCCGTATTCGGTGTGTTCATAGGTTACGGGAGAGACCACAGGAGAGAAGATGGTACCGGCACTATTCGCAAATGTGGCCATTTGCCTGGAATCATCCTCTGAAATTACAATTAACTGGTTGGCTTTGATATTTCTTAACGTGCTGACTTTGCCACGTGGCCATTCAACCCTGACTGAGTCAGCGGTTTTACTGCCGGATAATCCGAAATGCAGGTCTTTACTTACACACGACTGATATCCCCGTGAGGGCATCTGTTCAGCATATTGTACTCCTTTGCCTGTATAAACATATACTTTGCTTCCAAGTCCGGATGTGTTTTTACCGCTCCCTTTTAAACGGATGCTCAGATAATTCGCGGATGGATTCAGATCGCGGGAAATGTTTTTGTACAATGATGCAGTCTCATTCTGATTACTGACTACAAGATCGAGGTCGCCGTCATTATCAAGATCAGAATATGCGGCTCCGTTGGAGAATCCTTTCTTTTCAAATCCCCATGCCATGCTTTTATCGGTAAAGGTCAGATCTTTGTTGTTTTTAAAAATATAATTATGGACAGGAGTGGAGGTCATCGATGCGGTCAGCATGAATGTATCTGCTTTTTCCTTCGCCCTGGCCTGCTGTGCATAATAGTCAAATTTGTATTTCAAAAAATCCCTGTTGGTGTAATCCTTGAAATAGCCATTGGTTATGAACAGATCTTTCCATCCGTCATTGTCATAATCGGCAAACAGGGGAGCCCAGCTCCAGTCGGTATTTGAGACGCCTGCAAGCTGTCCTATCTCGCTGAAGGTTCCATTGCCGTTATTTAGCTGAAGCATGTTTCGCATGCTTGAGTGGTAAAATCCCTGCATGACTGAAAGGGCATATTCGCAGGTAGTTTTCAGGTCCGTAAAGTAGCTTGAGCCGCTTATTTTCTTCCGGCAGCATATCTGCCGTAATAATATCGGGCCACGTATCATTGTTAAAATCATTGATTTCGTTACCCATTGCTGATTGTGATATGTGCTGGACATATTCAGTAAGTTTGTTTGTGAAGGTCCCGTTGGAATTGTTTATATACAGATAATCAGGTTCTATATAATCATTCGTGACATAGATATCGGGCCAGCCGTCTTTGTTTATATCCGAAATGGCTACTCCCAGGCCGTAACCCAATCCATTTGAAATTATTCCCGATCCTTTTGTTACATCGACAAAATGATCGCCATCATTCCTGAACAATTTATCTCCTGCGTATGGATCATCGTTTACCCTTGCCTGGTCAAATTCGAGGCCCCGGATAACCTTTACATTGGTAGCCACCAGGAACAGATCAAGATCTCCATCCCTGTCATAATCGAAAAATGCCCCCAGGGTCGAATAGGTAGGATCGTCCAATCCATATGCTTTTGCCTTTTCTTCGAATTTCAGGTTACCCTTATTTATGAAAAGCTGGTTTCTTCTGCCTTCAACGCTCTCCTTACCGCAATAACAAACATATATATCAAGTAAATTATCACCGTTAATGTCCACCATTGTTACTCCGGTCTTCCAGCTTTCTCTGCCTTCTGTGCCTGAACTTTCTGTAATGTCCCTGAATTTAAGATTTCCCAGGTTGAGGTATAATTTGTTGTACTTCATGTTGGAAACAAAGTAAATATCATCCAGTCCGTCATTGTTTATATCGCCTGTGGCAACTCCTCCTCCGTTGTACAGGTTTTCATGGGTCAGCGCATTGTGCTGTTGCGTTTCATTAATCGAATTCTTAAACAGGATACCTGACTTTCTGGGAGGAACCTGTTCAAAGAGCTTTATGTCCTGCCCGTTTGAATATATACAAATCATCAGCAGCAAAGCACCATAAAATACCCTTCCTATGATTTTTCCATTCATAACGACCCGGCTTTTCCGATTTCTTCTGAAATAAATTTAATTATTTTTTCTGATTTTCAATTTAAACTTAAAAACTTACAAAGAGTCCCGAAAGCTATGTAACACTTCAGAATTGCAGTAACAGATTTTTTGCCGTCTTTAATAGTTTTTACCCCCTTTCAATTTCCCCCAAGGGGGAAAGGCTAACTGACTCCTTCCCCCTGGGGGAAGGTTGGGAAGGGGGTTAATGTAATTAAACGAAACCGATTCCACATATTTCATGCCTCATACAAGAATGTTACCCAAATTGTGAAGAATTACATAGCTATCGGGACACACTCAGAGGTGGCTCAAAGTCCCTCCCCTGACTTCTGTGGATCTCTGTGTAACAGGAGAATACCGATTACCGTAAAAAATGATCTGATGAAGCTGATTGATTATCGCATAAATTATTTAAATTTATATCAGGAGTTTCAAAACCTGAAATTAAAGTACAGAATTAATCATCAAATTCAATTTCCATGAAACGATTATTACAACCATTCATCGTAATTCTGGCAGCATTCTTCTGGTTTACGGCATGTCAGAGCCCTGAAAAATCCAGGGTATTTCCTTACAGTTCATTTGAAATTAAAAGAGGGACCAATATTGCTCATTGGTTGTCGCAAAGTAACAGGCGGGGGGAGGAGCGGGCGAATTTTATTTCGGAAAAAGATATCCTCTTCATTGATTCCGTTGGTTTTGACCATATCAGACTGCCTGTTGATGAAGAGCAAATGTGGGATGAGGCCGGCAAGCGGAATGAGGATGCCTTTGTCCTTCTTAAAAACTGTCTGGACTGGTGTCAGAAGGCAGGGCTTCGTGTGGTTGTCGATTTGCACATCCTGCGTTCCCATCATTTTAATGCTGAAGTGAAGCCGCTCTGGAGTGTTCCTGCCGAACAAGATAAATTTATCGGGTTTTGGAAGGACCTCTCTGGTTTTCTCCGCGACCGTCCTGAAGCTATGGTAGCCTATGAGTTTATGAATGAACCTGTTGCCGATGATCCTGAAGAATGGAATGTCCTGCTTGCACGAGTTGTCGACTCTCTCCGGAAATGGGAACCGACGCGGGTACTTGTGATCGGATCAAACCGGTGGCAATCGGCAACTACATTTGACAAGCTCAGGGTGCCCGAAAATGACACCAATATTGTATTGAGCTATCATTTTTATGAACCTTTCTTCCTGACACATTACCGTGCGGGATGGACTGATCTTAAGGATTTTAATGGAGAAGTGAACTACCCTGGCCAGATAGTGCTTAACAGCAATCTTCCGGAACATATGCGTGTTTACAACCGCGATACTCTTGTAAAAATGATGGAAAAACCTCTGCATGTTGCTGCCGAACTTCATCTGCCGCTGTATTGCGGAGAGTTTGGGATATTCCAGAACTTTTTTCCGGCTTCAAAGCTGGCCTGGTATAAGGATATGATATCAATTTTTGATGAGTATAATGTTGCATATGCCAACTGGAATTATAAATCAGGGGCTTTTGGCTTAGTTGATGACGCAGGAAAGCCCATCCAGCCATATCTCAATATAGTTTCCGGGAAAGGCGGTAATTAGTTTCGTTCGAATACGAACTGAAATAAGTATGAAATTTCAACCAAAAAAAAACACCTGTAAAATGAAAAAATTTTCCATCACCATTGCTGTTTTATTCATGATCCTTGGATTTCAGAGGAATTTATCGGCGCAGGAGAAAACTGATAATGTATTATTTCCTGTAAAGGGCTTTTGCATAGGAGCTCCATCTTCGGCCCAGGTTGACCGTTTTGTAAAGTTTATAAATGAAGAGCTGGCGACAAGGGGAGTCAACACATTGTTCCTGCTGGTTGAGTACAACTACCAGTTTGAGAGCTATCCGCAGTTGAGTGACTCCGCAGCTCTTTCAAAAACTGAAGTCAAAAAAATTGTAAACGCCTGCAGGAAGAACAATATAAGGATAATACCCCAGATCAATATGCTCGGTCATCAGTCCTGGGCATCCAATCTTGGCTCGCTTCTGACACATTTTCCCGAGTTTGATGAAACGCCGCAAATTAAAATGCCTGAGAAGTATGTCTGGCCAAATCCTGACGGTTTATACTGTAAAAGCTATTGTCCTCTTCATCCTGATGTCCACAAGGTGGTTTTTGCCCTGATTGATGAAATATGCGACGTTTATGAAACCGATGCTTTCCATGCAGGGATGGACGAAGTTTTTTACCTTGGAGATGATCAGTGCCCGCGTTGTTCCGGTGTTGACAAAGCCGAATTATTCGGAGGAGAGGTGAGAAGGATCAGAGATCATCTTGCAGCGAATAACAGGGAACTGTGGATCTGGGGCGACCGCCTTATAGATGGAAAAACTACCGGCATAGGATTATGGGAAGCCAGCTACAATTATACTTACCGGGCCGTTGATATCATTCCTAAAGATGTTGTGATCTGCGACTGGCATTATGAAAGACCTGACCAGACGGCTGTCTGGTTTGCCATGAAAGGTTTTCGGGTTGTTACCTGCCCCTGGAGAACTCCGGCCACTGCAGTTCTTCAGGCTGAGGATATGGCGAGGTTCAGGAAATATGCCACTCCTGAGATGAAACCAAGGTATTATGGGATGGTTCAGACAACATGGTCAAATCCTGAAAGGTTCATGAATGGCTTTTATGGTATTAAATCAACTGATGAACGACCAAATGCCAGGCAACAGGATCCGTCAATGAATCCCTGGGATACTTTCAGGGCAATGTATAAGCGTATGGATGAGCTGGAAGCAATGAAATGATAATATAAGAAATTTATCATGAAATATTTAAAGTTATCGTTTTTCACACTCTTCGTGATCTTCGCAGCCGACCTTTTTGCCATTAAGGTCCCGGAGATCCAGAATCTGCGTCAGAGACCTGACACCCTGGGACTTTATGAAAAATTTGAGGTCTCTTTCAACATAAATAATGGAAATGAGTACATAAATCCATTCGATCCGGATGAAATAGATATTACTGCTGTTTTCATCTCGCCATCGGGAAAACAATGGAAGGTGCCGGGCTTCTATTACTATTCAATGGGATCACTCTGGAAAGTCAGGTTTTCACCGGATGAAGCAGGAGTCTGGAATTATAAAATAACAGTCAGGGATAAAGGCGGGGAAGTGACCGGCAGCCAGCAATCATTTGTCTCTGTCAGATCTTTAAAAAAAGGTCCGATAGTGGTGGCTGAAAACAAACGCTATCTTAAATACAGCAACGGATCAGATTTCTATGGAGTCGGGCTGTGGTATAACGACAGCTATTCGACTTTCAACCGTGGTGCCGTAAGAGCCGATGAGCTCGACAATCTCAAATCGCTGGGAATCAACTTTATCAGCACTTTTATCACTCCACTTGAAACGCCAGGGAGCGGCCTGGGCCGATATGATCAGAATATTTGCGGAAGGCTGGATGAGCTTATCGAAATGTGCGAAGAGCGTGATATGCTCCTGAGTCTTAATGTCTGGTTCCACTCTTATCTCTCTGAAACAGTTTGGGGCGGCGGCAATATCCGCTGGTACACAAATCCTTATCAGCAAGTTACAAGTGCCAGAGACTTTTTCAGGAGTGATTTGGCCTGGAAATATCAGGAAAAGCTCTACCGTTATTTTATTGCCCGTTGGGGTTACAGCAGAGCGCTTGCCATATGGTTTATTGTCGACGAGATCAATGGGACGGATGGCTGGGTAACAGGTGACAGTCTTGCAGCATCTGCATGGGGTAAAAAAGTTCATGATTATTTTAAATCAAATGATCCTTATAAACACCCGACGACAGGAACCCGGAGCGGAGGAATTAATGAGTTCTGGCATCAGGGTTATCAGACATTTGACATTGCTGCAAGGGAGATCTACGAAGCTCAGGGATATCAAATTAACAAGACAAGTACTATAGACTCAGCTTCGGTGCATCCTCTTAAAAGCAGCTACTCAAATTATGCACGCGAGATCAGGAGGCTCTGGAACGGATATGAAAAGCCTTCCATAATTGGCGAAACCGGCTGGGCGCATACCTTTTATGAGCCTGCAATGCCCGGATATCTTGCCCAATATCATAATGCCCTGTGGGTATCACTGGCAACAGGAGCAGCCATGACCCCCTTCTGGTGGGCTCATTCCCGGATGATAAATGACAATGTCCTGACTTCACAGATAATAAGCATACGGAAGTTTACCGACAGAATCCCTTTTTCCAAACTTACAGGATTAGCTCCGGCATCTGTTAAAAGCGCCAGGGGAGATGCTTTCGCAATTAAAAGCAATGAGCTGATTTTTGGATGGATTGCCAGTCCTGATGCTGATGAAGCCGGTGACAGGATCACTGTCTCCTCCATCAGGAACGGGACATATAAGCTCAGAATATTCCATACCTGGAGAGGTACTTTTATCGAAGAGAAAGAAATTTCCTGTACCGGCGGATCAGTTACTTTCGGTGTGCCGTACATGCGTATAACAGGCTCTCAGGCTTCATATATCGGTGAAGATCTTGCTTTTATCCTTGAGCGTTTACCTGATCCTGTACCATTGCCTGAGAAAACAAAGAAATAAAAAAGTAAGGAACCATGGGTTTGTCTGACATTATAATGCGTAAACTAAATTCGTCCTTCCGGATGCTGGTTATATTAATTATAGGTATTGCATCAATTGTTCAGCCTGCTTCTGCACAGAGAACTAAAAACCGGAAAACGGAACCTCTCACGATGGCTCAGGAAACGGTTCCGGTTGTTCAGAATATCGTTCTGGCTGACAAAGGATTGACAGCTTACCGGATTGTGATCCCTTCATCGCCAACAATACATGAACGAAAGGCGGCAGAGGTGCTTCAGGATTACCTCCTTCAGATTTCAGGAACGGCATTGCCCGTATTAACTGCAGACAAAAAAGGAAGCCGGTACGAAATACTTCTGGGACAGAATGACCGGCTCGACCGGCTTAACACAGGCATCAGTTTCAATGAGCTCGGATCTGATGGCTTTGTGATTATGACCGACAGTATGCGACTTATAATTGCCGGAGGAAATGAAAAAGGGACACTATATGGTGTTTATACATTCCTTGAAAAGTACCTGGGCTGCAGAATGTACAGCCAGGGAGTAAAAATTATTCCCGGAAAGGAGAAAATAGTTCTTGAGACACTTAACGACAAACAGATCCCGGTTATCAGGTTCAGAGATACTCACTACCGGGGAACCTGGGACCAGGAATACACTGACTGGCATAAGCTGAGCCATGATGAGCGGGGAAACAGACCAGCCTGGGGTTCATGGGTGCACACCTTCAACAGTCTTGTGCCACCTGAAATCTATTTCAGGGATCATCCGGAATACTATGCCCTTCGTGACGGTAAGCGTATTCCTACACAGCTTTGCCTGTCCAATCCTGATGTACTAAAGATAACAATCCAGAATCTGCGGAAAAAGATGGCAGCCAATCCTGAAGCCCTTTACTGGTCAGTGAGCCAGAACGACAACAGGCAATATTGCACCTGCAGGAACTGCCGGGCAATAGATGATCCTGAAGGCTCTCCGTCAGGCTCCGTAATTAATTTTGTAAACCAGGTAGCAGAACAGTTTCCCAATCATATGATATCCACCCTGGCTTACGAATACTCACGAAAGGCACCAAAAAACCTGCGACCGGAGAAAAACATCAACATTATGTTATGCAGCATTGAGATGAGGCGGGACATACCTTTTGCAGACGCAACCGATACTATCAGCACTTCCTTTGTAAGGGATGTAAGGGAATGGAGCCGGATTGCCAGCGATATTATTGTCTGGGATTATGTAATCCAGTTCCCGAATCTGATAAGCCCGTTCCCAAATCTGCACGTTTTACAACCCAATCTCAGGTTCTTTGCCGGAAATGGTGTCACTGCCATGTTTGAGCAGGGTAACCGTGAGGTTGGCGGTGAATTTGCCGAGCTGCGTTCATACCTCATCTCAAAGCTGATGTGGAATCCTGACGAGAATGTTGATACTCTGATGGACGATTTTCTGAACGGTTATTATGGTGCTGGTGGAAAACCCATCCGTCGGTACATCGACATGATGCGTGAAGCCTCTGTTGCATCCGGCCAGCCGTTGCGAATTTTTGGCTCGCCAAACGAAGCAGCCGGAAGTTATCTGACGAAACCACTTATCGCCAATTACAGGAAACTGTTTGATGAAGCAGAATCGGCTGTCGCTGACTCGGCTGACATTCTTGAACGGGTGAAGATCGCAAGGCTGCCTCTTGATTTTGCAATAATGGAACAGGCAAAAAAGAACTTTTACGGCGATTACGGTACTTTCATGAAAACAGGTGAAAAATGGATCGTGAATCCCGAAATAAGATCAATGACTGACCGGTTTGTCGATCTCTGCATACGGCAGGGAGTTACCCGCTTAAAAGAATGGAGCACAACACCCGAAGCCTACCGCTCCGCCATGTACCGTCTGTTTTACCAGGGCAGGAATGAACATCTTGCATTTGGAAAGGAGGTGAAATTCTTAAGTCCGGATATTTCAGCAATCCGGGTGGAAGAGCGTAAAATGCTGACTGACGGGATACGGGGCAGTCATGATCCTGAGTACAACTGGCTTGATTTTTCAGGCAGTCTTGATGCAGTGATAGATCTCGGAACCATAAAAAAGGTTCAGCATATCGAATGTGCATTCTACCAGCTTGCTGCCTGGCTCAGCATTGTTCCGAGGGAAGTTGAATTTCTTGTATCGTCTGACGGAGAAACTTTTAACAAAGTCGGGGCAGTTCAAAATACTTTGCCTATTGACCAGTATGATTCTTTCCAGAGAGATTTTATTGTTGATTTTCAGCCTTTGGAGGCCAGGTTTATCAGGATTTTGGCCCATACTATCGGGAATACTCCCGAATCGCATCCGGGAGCGGGCCAGCCGGCAAGAATGCATATAGATGAAATTGTTGTGGAATAGCAGGATAAAGGATTCAATAAGATCAGTTTCAGTTTACCTCGGAGCAAATTAAAAATTTAGTTTAATTTTTCAGAAATTCCGGGAAAAATTTAGGTTTTTCGAAAAATTATGTTAAATTTCGTTAAATAATCGGAGAAGAAATCTTTTTCAAGGATTTTTAAAAAAACCAAAACCTATGATCGTAAGAAAAATGTACCACAATTTGAAACGGGTGCTATTAGTGTTTGTGCTTCTTGCGGGTTCACTTGCAGTTATGGCACAGCCACGGTTAGTGACCGGTACCGTCACAGATCAGGACGGTGGTGCTCTTGTGGGCGTAACGGTTCTTGTAAAAGGGACTACAACCGGAACGCTCACCAACGCTCAGGGAAAGTACTCCATTTCAGCGGGAAGCGAGGACGTTCTTTCCTTTTCATTTATCGGCTATTCGCCACAGGATGTTACGGTTGGGAATCGTACAACGATTGACCTGACACTGTCGGTAGATGTTGCCCAGCTTGGTGAAGTTGTAGTGACTGCACTTGGCGTTGAAAGAAGCCAGAAGGCACTGCAGTACAATGTCACTAAAGTACCGGGTATGGAACTTACAGCAGCCCGTGAAAACAACCTCGGGTCATCAATCCAGGGACGTGTTGCAGGTGTCAATGTAACCAATACAGGTACAGGTCCTGCAGGATCATCCCGTGTGATCATCAGGGGTAACAAATCAGTAGGCGGGGCAAACCAGCCGCTGTATGTTGTCGACGGTATCCCGATGGATAACAGTCAGTTCGGCCGCGCCGGCGTTTGGGGAGGAACCGACCAGGGTGACGGCATGACCAGTATCAACCCCGAGGATATTGAGTCGATTACAGTTTTGAAAGGAGCTGCTGCCGCAGCGCTTTATGGTTCGAGGGGTGGCTATGGTGTTATCAACATTATAACCAAGAGAGGGACTGCAAGAAAAGGTGTTGGAATAGAATTCAACTCCAACTATGTTTTTGAAAATGTTGTGAACCTTTCCGACCTTCAGCAGGTTTATGGCCCCGGAGGTATAGCCAATGCAGATCCGAACGACCCGAGTTCTCCCAGAGTCTGGTCTAAACCAATTTCAAGGGAACAGGCTTACGGCTGGGGAGCAGGCTCAATGTGGGGTCCGAAGCTTGACGGAACTTCAGTTATCCAGTTTGATGGTGTTTCCAGGCCATATTCCTATGCAGGAGACAACTGGAAACGTTATTATGAAACAGGACATGCATGGACTAACAGCGTTGCAATTTCCGGCGGTAATGAAAAACAGACTTTCAGGTTCTCTTTCTCTGACCTGAGGAATAAATTTATTATACCCAACTCAGGTTTTAACAGGAAGAATGTTTCTCTTTCTACCAATGGAAGATTTGGTGAAAGAGTCAGTTTCAATGCCAAGGTATTGTACTCGAACGAAGATATGAATAACAGAACAATGTTGTCAGACTCTCCGGGAAACCCGGTACAATCGGTCTGGAACCTTGCCAATACCGTAAATATTGAAGATTTAAAAGGCGACCCCAACAAGTGGGGAGCAGTAGCCCCCGGAGTCACCACACCCGACCTGAAATCAGTAGGTGAAGAGTATCAGCAGGCTGATAACAACTGGCTCCAGAACCCCTGGTGGTGTGCCTATCAGTTTAAAAACAGGAATACGAGGGACCGCTTTATCACTTCCGGAAACCTGAGATTCGATATCTTCAAATGGTTATATATTCAGGGCCAGGTAGGGATGGACTATTATTTAAGGGATAATGAAACACTTGTACCCCAGGGTACAGGATATCTGCGTGGAGGATCCAAGGCCGAAGGAAGTACCCGTAACAGGGAAATTAACATGGAATGGATTCTCGGAGGCGAACACGAATTTGGCAAGATCAGACTTACAGCATTTGTTGGTGGAAATAAGATGCAGAGGGAATATGAAGCAGTCTCAGCCAACGGCTCAACTTTCAATATCCCGTTTTTTACCTCAGTAGCCAATACCAAATCCCAGAACTTCGGTTATGGATTTAATAAATCAGGAATCAACTCTTTATTCGGTTCAGCTGAAATAAGCTACAACCGGTTTTTGTATATAACCGCAACTGCCCGTAACGACTGGTTCTCTGTATTGAACCCTGCCAATAACAGTAAACTTTATCCATCAATTGGCGGAAGCTTTGTATTCACCGATGCTTTCAAGAGTGTTATTCCTGAAGCTATCAGCTTCGGAAAGATCAGGGCAGCATGGGGACAGGTTGCAACAGCCAATGTAGGTGCATATTCATCCAAACTCACGTACGGCTTAACCGGACAGGGGCACCTCGGTATCCCGATGGCGGGATTCTCTGGAGGTGATAACATTCCTAACCCGAATCTTTCACCGGCTTTATCTACCGAGCTTGAATTGGGTACAGAACTGCAGTTCTTTAAGGGAAGACTGGGACTTGAATTCACTTACTACGATCAGAAGACAACTGATGATATTCTTTCCGCAACTATTTCAAGAACTTCAGGATTTCTGTCCACGTCGGTTAATATCGGTAAATTGTCAAATAAGGGAGTTGAAATACTGCTAAGTGCAACACCTGTTTCCGGGGCTCTAACCTGGGATGTTTCACTGAACTTTGCTAAGAACAAGAATAAGGTTATAGCTCTCAGTGAAAATGTAACTGAACTGAACGTGGAGGAACCGCGGACACGGACGGTCATGATCAAGCATATTGTCGGGTATCCCTTTGGAATGATAACCGGTTATACACAAAAGACAGATGATCAGGGCAACAAAGTATATGAATCAAATGGTTCACCTGCCAGATCAGACGTCTATGAGATTCTCGGAAACGGCGTTGCCGATTTTACAGGTGGCCTGAACAACACTTTAACCTGGAAACGAATCTCCCTGAATTTCCTTCTTGACTTCAAGTTAGGTGGTGACATTTATTCCGGAACCAATGTACGGTTAACCCAGGCTGGTATGCACAAACAGACTCTCGCTAACCGTGAGGGAGGGATGGTTGTCACAGGCGTTATCCAGAATGGTACCACTACTGATGGCAAACCAATATATGAACCTTTCACAAGAACACTTAACATGGAAGAGACCGGGGATTACTGGGGTAATCTCGGTGAACGTGCACAGGAAAACTTCATTTACGACGCATCCTTTCTCAAGCTGAGACAGGTTTCTCTTGAATATAGCCTGCCTGGCAAGCTTCTGACCAAAACGCCGTTCACAAATCTTGCAGTATCATTTGTCGGAAGGAACCTTGCGATCCTTTACAAGAACATCGACAATGTTGATCCGGAAGCCACTTACACGGATAGTAACGCACAGGGTCTTGATTACTTCGGTATGCCGGGAACCCGCAGTTATGGTTTTAACGTGAGGGTTACATTCTAACCTTAATACTTGAGAGAAATGAAACATATAATTAGACTGATTAAAAGTGCGCTACTGATAATATTCGTTGTAGCCGGATGCGATACTGATGAACTGCACGAGATGAACATCAATCCGAATGCAGTTAATGAGATAGACGTAAATTACTTCTTTACTGCCGCCGAACTTAGTGCAGCGAATAATGGTCTGCGCGATGACCGGTACACCGACTGGAGGACAAATATCGGCATGTGCGCTCATGCCATACAACAGCTCGCCAGCTCCAGTACAGGAACAATATCTGTAGGTGACAAATACCTGGAGAACGATGTCGAACCATCAAATGCTCCATGGGACCATATGTTCGCCGGTGATGGCAGGATGACCGCAGAGATAATCAAGCAGACAGGTCCAGGTGGATATTCTGACGGGGCCAAGATAAATACCCGTCATGCCGCCAGGATTATGAGAGTACTCGCCTTCCACCGCCTTACCGACTGGTATGGAAGTATCCCTTATTCTGAAGCCAACCAGGGCATTCAGGGAATATTCCAGCCAGTGTATGATAAGCAGAAGGCTATCTATACCGATCTGTTGAAAGAGCTTGATGAAGCTTGTTCCGGGTTGAGTACTTCAAACCTTGATGAAGGATTTGCCGCCGCTGATTTCTATTTCCATGGCGATATATCCAAATGGAAGAAATTTGGTTACTCATTGATGCTCAGGCTGGCCATGAGGATTTCAAATGTTGATGCTGCAATGGCAGCCACCTATGTGACCAAAGCGGTTGCTGGCGGAGTAATGGCAAGCAATGCTGACAACGTGGTTGCCACGATGGCGATTGGACCGAGTGAATGGACAAACCAGAATGGGATCTCCCGGGGATTTTATCCCGGTGATGGTGGGCAGTGGGCCAGCTCCTTCCTTAGCAAAACCCTTGTTGACTGGCTCATGGGACCAAATAAGACTGTTGTTACTGATGATGACCCCAGACTTATGATTTTCACCGGAGGTATAATCAAGTGGGTGGCTGCCGGAGGTGATTTATCTAAAGAGGTAATTTTACTTGAATCAGATCCTCTTAAACAACGGGGTCTCCCAAATGGCCTGGACGGGGCAATGCTTGATGCATTGTTGGGGGGGCCGACAATTGCTTACGAACATTTTTCAGCTGTTAATCCCAGGATGATGCAGGACGATGAACCTTACCAGATCATGAACGCTGCTGAATCCCAGTTCCTTATGGCAGAAGCTCTTGAAAGAAGCATCGGTACAGGGATCTCCGGAACTGCAGAGGCTCACTACAATGCCGGTGTCAGGATGGCAATGCAGATGTACACTATATATGATGCTTCATTAGCTGTTTCCGATGCAAGAGTGGACGATTACCTGGCGCTGTATCCTTACGGAGTTACCAAACCTGAGCTGGAAATGATCGGCGAACAGATGTGGGCAAGTAAATGGATGAACTGGTGGGATGCATGGTCCGACTGGAGGAGAACAGGCTTCCCTGTTCTGACACCGACCAATTATCCCGGCAATGCAACTAATGGGCAGGTTCCGACAAAGCTGACGATCCCTGCTTACGAAGCAACCGGTAATCCAAACTACGCTGCCGGTGCTACACAGCCTGACAGGCTCGTTGGCAAAGTATGGTGGGATGGAGGTCCGGAATGATTGGACTCAGAGTGAATATACGCATATAGATAAAAAGGGGCTTTGATCAGCCCCTTTTTTACTCTCAGTTTCTTCAGCATACGGCTTCATCACCTCTTATAAATGAAACTGATTCATTCTATTATTACTAACTTTATGCACACCAGGCACTCCCGACACTGATTAGTTATAGTATGATTAGTAAAATTGCATTCCCGTCAATACTGTTTCTTGTACAAGCATCATTTTTGATTGTAAGCTGTAATTCAGGAAATGAAAATTTCTTATACTCTGACCGGGAGCCGGTTATTGAACCGGATTATTCGGGAGTGACCATACCGCAAAATATTGCTCCTCTGAATTTTAAAATTAAAGAAGCTGGGAAATTATTCAGGATGACAGCTTCATCCGCAAACGGCTTTCAGGTTTCAACAAAGTCCGCTGACGGGATTTCCCGTTTCCCTTTAAAAGCCTGGAAAAAAATGCTGGCAAAAAATGATGGAGGCGAAATCAGCATTGATATTATTTCTGAAGATAAAGAAGGAGCAAGGACAAAATTTAAGCCCATAAAGCTGTTTGTTGTTAATGATTCCATCGATCCCTGGTTATGTTACAGGTTGCTTTATCCAGGCTACGAAGCTTATTTGCAGATAAAAATTATACAAAGAAATACTGAAAGTTTCCGGGAAAGATCTCTGGTTGAGAATCAGTTGCTTAAAACCAACTGTGTAAATTGCCATTCCTTTTGCAGTAACGATCCTGATAAATTTCTTCTGCACGTCAGGGGTTCATTGGGTGGAACCTATTTCATTGAAGACAAAAAAATTGTCAGAAAAGATCTAAAGACCTCCGAAATGAAATATGGAGCTGTATATCCCGCATGGCATCCTGACGGACAACTTGTAGCCTTTTCCTCAAACAGCATTGTTCAGAGTTTCCATGCATCGCAGGAATATAATGTTGAGGTTACTGATCTGGCCTCTTCCCTTGTCATTTATAATACTGAAAAGAATGAAATGTCGCCTGTTCAGGAAGATGATTCTGTCAAATATATGGAAACCTTTCCTGAATGGTCACCCGACGGCAGATATCTGTATTATTGCAGGGCAAGGCAGACGAACGACAGCTCGGATTTTGCAAGAATAAAATATGATCTTGTAAGGAAACCCTTTGATCAGCCATCCTTTTCATTTGGAAAGGCCGAGGTTGTTTTCGATGCACTTTCAATTGACAAAAGTGTTTCTTTTCCAAGGATTTCACCGGATGGTCAATACCTGGTTTTTACTCTTCATAATAATGGCAATTTTTCTATATGGCACAAAGAGGCTGACCTGTACCTTCTCAATATAAAGACCGGGAAAGTAAACCGGATGAATATTAACAGTGATGAAACGGAAAGTTATCATAGCTGGTCATCGAACAGTAAATGGCTCGTATTCAGCAGTAAAAGAGACGATGGTTTAACTGCAAGGCCTTATTTTGCATATATCGGATCACCTGACCAGGTCGGTAAGCCTTTTGTTTTGCCTCAGAAAGATCCCACACTATACGGAAGGCTGGTGAAAACCTTTAACAAACCGGAGTTTGTGACCGGCAGGATCAGCCAAGGACCACGGGATTTTGAACATGCCGCAAAGAAAGAAGCTGAAAAAGCTGAATGGGCCGGAAAAACAAAATAACCGAATATCTGCAGGTCAACGAATTATGTACTATAATGAATAGAATATTTAATAAAAATAATCAACCAGACCGGCAGACAACAATGAGGGATGAAATAAAAGTCAGTGATTGGAATAATTACTTTTTGTTAGCCTATGTTTTTATTATTTCAGGAATTTATTTTTTTCTGTTTGATTTTGTATTCTTTTTTCAGGAAAACCAGTCATTATTCGTTTTCTCTTTAGATTATCTTAATCAATATACTTCAAAACCAGGTGGATTGCTGGAATATGCCGGAAACTTCATAAGTCAGGGGTATTTCAACAACCTCTATGGGACTCTTGTCCTGTCAGCAGTTTATACTTTAATTACATTTGTTTTTCTGAAAATTAATAAAAGACTTTCTGCTGACCCTGCATTTTCTAACCTGTTCGCTGCCCTGGCATCCTGCTTTTTGATTTTAATGCAGACTAATATTAATTACCTGATTCATAATAACCTTGGGTTTTTATCAGCAGGCTTGTATTTTTTATTGTCAATTTCATCCGATAAAAAGATCTCCCGTATTTCAGCCCTTGCTTTTTTCCCATTATTTTTCTATTTAACTGGTGCCTATGCCTGGATTTACCTTGGCATGTTTTTGATATATAACCTGTTAAGAAAGAAATTGCTTTACACGGTATGTCTCCTGGTAATCAGCGGGCTCTCACTGATGTTTTTCAAAGGAATTATTTTCCTGCAACCATGGTCTGATTTATTATATTATCCCATGCCTTTAAAAGGTTTTTTCAGTAACCCGGTTATCTTATGGATTTTGTTTTTATTTTTTATTTTATATCCTGCACTTTTTAAGTTTACAGGTTTAATCAATATAAAGAAGAAACATAGCAGGGCTTTATCAATCTCTTCGATTTTGCTACCGGTATCTCTTACTGCCTTCTTGTTATCAGTAATTTACAACAAGGATGTCGCAGACCTGTTTAAAATTGAAAAGATGTTTTTTGCCAGGGACTGGGATGGAGTTATGAGGCTACAGGAGAAGTGTCAGTCTGAGAATCCGGTTGCACAATACTATTATAACATTGCGCTGTCGGAAAATGGAATGTTATGTGACCGGTTATTTTTTGCACCTCAGGATTATGGTACGGGATCAATCAGTATCCCATGGAACTCACAGATACCCATCAACAAGTTGTTCAGGGGTGTTTATTTCTACTATTCAATTGGCCTGATCAATGAAGCACATCGATGGGCATTTGAATCAATGGTAATACAGGGATATCGTCCGGAAAATATTAAATTACTTATAAAGACAGATCTGATCAACGGTCATTATAAGGTTGCTGAAAAGTACCTGACTGTTCTGAAGAAAACCCTGCATTACAGAAAATTGGCGGAAAAATATGAGGCGATGCTGACAAATCCGGAATTGATTAACTCCGATCCGGAATTAGGGGAAAAGATGAAACTGAAACCACAGGATGACTTCATTATAAGGATCAGAAACCCGCAAAAGAATATTACCTCTCTGTTACAGTCAAATCCTGGTAACAGGAGAGCCTTTGAATACAGGATGGCTTGGCTCATGCTCGAGAAAAACATTGAGGGGATTGCAAATGAAATTAACGGACTTTCAGAATTGAATTATTCAAAGATTCCGGGACATATAGAGGAGGCTATACTGTTAACAGCAAATCTCGGAGCGCTTCCCGATCTCAAAAGATTAAAAATCAGCAACGCAACCGTATCCCGTTTCTCAGAGTATGTTTCAGCAACGATGAATTTTGACAGGACCAGATCTCCGGGGGGTTCAGGAATTCAAAAAGAATTTAGAAATACTTTCTGGTACTACCTTGATTCTAAATAACCTCAATACAGGAAGCCTGAGGAGTATGGATTGAATCTGGAGTAAAAACATAAATAATAACTATTGATATGGGAATTATGAAAACAAACATTAGTTGTCTGGTATACCTGACATTTCTTATGATTTCTGCCGGGTGCACAAAAAAACCGGAAATTCAGTCTGAGATCAGGGGAGTCTGGCTGCACCCGGGACTCTTCAGTTTAGACGAAACCAGAGCGTCAGTCCAGATGGACAGTTTATTTAACGCTTATCAGGAAATCGGTATTAATACTCTTTTCTGTTACAATTCCATCCCCGGCGAGAACAGTTTTAAATGGGATTATCTGGATGCCCTTATCAGGAAAGGCCATGAAAAAGGAATTAAGATCCACCCGATTTTTTATCCCGGATACACTGTGAACCTCGAAAAGGAGATTGCAGATCATCCTGCCTGGCTTATTCGTGATCTGGAGGGAAAATATCAGCCCCACTTCAACCTCACAAATCCTGAGGTAAGAAAATACTGGGTTGACAGGATCTCTGCTGCACTCAGGTATGATATTGACGGGATACATCTTGACTATATCCGTGTTCCGCTTGAACAGGTGTACAGCTATGATAGTCTTACATGTGATGCGTTTAAAAAGATTTATGAGTATTCGCCGGTTGAGATTTCCCATGACTGCGGAAGCATGATCTGGTGCGAATGGATAAAATGGAACGCAAAGCAGGTTACCCGGCTGGTTGAGGATATTGGCCAGGCAATTTCAGTATCGGGCAAGCCGGTATTGCTGGGCGCTGATGTCTTCCCTGATGCAGAGACATCAAATGTCCTGATTGCCCAGGAATGGGGAAACTGGGCAAGGAAAGGACTTGTTGATCTTATATGCCCGATGCTTTACACGAATAACAGTGACCTTTTCAGGGAATACCTGAGGAGTGCTCTGAATCTGGCAGACGGGAACTGCAGGGTTTATCCCGGAATAGGTGTTCATACTTCTCATAACGACATTACCAAAGAGCTTATAATCAAAGAAGTAAAGATTACCAGGGAAGAGAAAACCGGGGGCATGATCTTTTTCTCCGGCAACTCCTTTAACAAGGAGATGAGGGATACACTGAAAGTATCTCTTTTTAAGATGATTTAGAGGATCTTAAAATTTCCGACATGGACAAATTGAAAACCGGGATTTATGGTTTCATGCTGATCGTTTCAGTTATCCTGGCTGATTCGGGTTGTGGGCTCCGCAGCAGAGATCAGAAGGGTACAATTACAATCTCAATAAGTAAAAATCGCGTCAACCCTGGAGACACTGTGATATTTACAATAGACCTTAACTCTCTGAAGCAGCGCCGCCAGACTGTGGTGTACCTTGTCAGGCCCACAAAAGGAAGTGAAAAACTTTCTGTCGACAGAGTCCCCGGATCCGAAGCCAAGTTTACCGGGAAAGTTATTCTGAGTGCTGAAAGCCCTGAAGGGTTTTATGTTATCACTGCCGTTCACACAACCCGTGACAGGCAAATATCGGCAAAAGCCTCATTTCTGATGGGCAAGGTTGTTTTGGACTATGCAATTATGGCAAATTTTGATGATTCGGGTACCGTGGCCGACATGAAAAACTATCTGCGCACCTTCATAACTGCCGGCGGCAATGCCCTGACCCTTCATGCAAATATGGCAACTGAAAAAGTTTGGGGCGGTAGTTCCCTGATAAGGGCAGTCTGGGCTTCTGAAATCTGTAAAAACGCTGTTGATAAAACAGGCGACCGGATAGAAATGATCCTCAACCTGACTGACAGCATAGGCATCCCTTCACTTTTAAGCGTTTCGTGGGACCTCACCGACAGCACATTGGTCAATACCGGTTATACAAAAAGCATACAGGATATCACTGATGAAATGTGGGATATGTTCGGGCATCACCCTTCACTGGCAGGGTTTTATTCTTATCAGGAAGGGAGTGGAACTTATTTCACGAATTATATCCGCGATTTCTGCCGGAATGTAAAGCAGAACGATCCGGGTCTTATGACCATGTGTGCACCCAATATTGATGATCCATTGCTTGCAGGATATCTTGCCGCCATCGAAGAACTTGACATAATAAATTACCAGGCGCCTGTAATGACATCCTACAGGCCCGATAACCGCAAATTATTCCCTAACAGGAGGGTTAAGGATGTAACATCACTTTCTGCAGGAGCAACAAGGATCCTGGACAAGATCACACTTTCCCACGTGGAATTTATGGGATACCTTGAAAATAATGTCGGAGGAGCATATCTTACTGACTATGATAATATTTTTAATCAGTTTCCATCAGTCGGATCTGCATTTGGTACGGACGGAATAACATTCTTCAGCTATTTCTCGTGTGTTTATTTCAATTCCAAAACCTTAGCTGCAGAGACCGCAGAGGCTGCCCTGGCTGTGGATGAAGGTTTGAAAGCATACAGGCTGATAGCCGGGGAAACGGCAAACAGATCAGTCCATCTGGCGTTTTATGTCCCTTACAATGACTGGTGTATTGAACGTTGGACAAACTGCTTTCTACCTGCAACAGATGCGATGGTCAGACTTGGTATAAGTTCAGAGATAATCCCTTTCATTCCTGGAAAAGGAGAGGAGATCCTTCCTTTCTACCCGATGCACAAAAATGAGGTGCAGATGAACTATCTTATTGATAATAAGTACGTTCTTATATTACCCGACATTTCAGGCATGCAGGAGACCGACAGTGAAATGATTGAGGCATTTATAAGGAATGGAGGCGTGGTTATAGCTTTCGGACCACGCATCCCATATGGCGACAGGTTTAACAGGGAAGAATTCTGGGGGGCAAATGAGATAAGTCCGGTTCAGGCTGGTTTAAGGTTCGACGGGGTAAAGATTGTAAATTCACCCGGACCGAGGAGCAGACCGGGGGAGATAATAGGATTCCCTCCTCTTACATCTGCCTCATGGGACCCTGCACCTGAAAACAGAATCGCTGATTTCTCAGATGGATCCTGTGCTGTCTTTTCAAATACTTATCACAAGGGTAAAACTTATGTAGTTTCATTGAGCCTGAATGATGCGGTAAATGCGTTTCCTGATCTGGTTCGGGATATAATTGATGAGGCATTGGCTAAACAGGGGATAACCAGGCCTTATGATATCTATGGATTGATTGATAATATGGATGTTGCGATGAATGGTGACGAATTGGAATCCTCTCTTGTGATCGCCAATTATAATGATGTTCCTGTTGAGGTCAGAGTAAAACCATCGATAAGGGAATGGGACAGATATCATGCCCTTGTCGATCTGAGGTCGGGAACGGAAATAACTGACAAAACAATCCTTCCTGAAGGCTTTGGAATAAAGATCAATTCAAATGATTTTATTGCAGTTAGACTGACTTTAACCGATGATCAGAAATGAAACGGAGAAATTTTTTAGGCTTGTCGGCTTTTGCATTGTCGCCAGGCGTAAATAAATGGGGTTACGATGACCATATTCCGGAAGGGTTGCCTGAAATATCAGGAAATGAAATGAGAAAGCTGCAGAAGATAGCAGGGTATTCTGCTGAAGAACTTGTTGATGTGTACAGTGGTTTCTTGTTTGAGGACTTTTTGCCGTTTATGGAAAAGTATGTGATCGACCATGAACTCGGGGGGTTCTTATGGAATACCGGCCGCTCGGGCAACAACATCACAACAAACAAGCGAGCCTGGTACGACGGCAGAGGAATTTGGGTCTATTCTTTTCTGTACAATAATTTCAGAAAGGAGTCTTCATACCTGGAAACCGCCGGGAAAACAGTGGATTTTGTTTTGAAGATCAAGCCTGAAGGTAAAAGTTTATGGCCAGCCTCATATACAAGGGAAGGAAAGGAGCTGAAGGATTTTCCGGTGGATATCTACGGGGATCTTTTTATTGCTGAAGGACTGGCGGAGTTTTCAAAAGCATCAAAGGCTCCGCATTACATGACAATCGCAAAGGAGATATTGTTAAAATGCCTTGATCTGTACGACAGCGATGATTTCAGCTATCATGTCTATTATGGACCCGAAGCTCCTGAAGTTGCTGCACCAAGGATAGCCGGACACTGGATGGTTCTTTTAAGAACAGCCTACTGCCTGCTCAGCCATAGGCCGGACGATGAAATTGAATCTGTAGCAAGGCGGTGTATTGATGCGTTGATGAACTATCATTTCAATCCCGGATATGATCTGATGAATGAAGTGCTTAATCATGACCTTATCAGGCCTGAAGGTCCCTTTTCCCAGTTTGTTTATACGGGACATGTAATTGAAACAATGTGGATGGTAATGTATGAAGCAGTCAGAATAAAGGACAAAGCTTTGTTTGATTCGGCTGCAGAGAAATTCAAAAGGCATGTGGAGGTGGCCTGGGATGATGTTTATGGCGGAGTGTTCAGGTCACTTGACAATGTCGACAAGAATACATGGAAAGTTGACAAGGTGCTGTGGGAACAGGCGGAGGTGCTGATCGGGACACTGTTCATGATCGAACATACAGGCGATCCCTGGGCCTATCACTGGTTTGAAAAGACGTTCAGGTATGTTTTGGATAAATATCCGCTTAAGAAATACGGTTACCCGCTCTGGAATGTCGAAGGCGACAGAAAGGTCACATTTGTAAAGGAAGGGACAAGAATTGAAAACTACCATCATCCCCGCCATCTGATGCTAAATATGCTGAGCCTTGAAAGAATAATACAAACCCGGGGAAAGTATACGTCATTCTGATCGCGCAATATCTTCAGGGATAAGATAATAAATAATTGTTATAAAGTGAAAAAACGTGATTTCATAAAAATTTTAGGACTGGGAATTCAGGGCGCGTTTGTCTCTTTGGGGTGTATCGGTTGTATTGCAGGGGGCAGCAAAGGAAGGCTTAAAAACTGGGCATGGGTGCATCCTTTGGAACTGTCCGGCAAAACTGACGCAGAGGGTGAGTGGGAAAAATTTTTGACAGATCTGAAAGAGTGGGGAGTTGATTCTGTTTTGCTTCTCGTAAGAGAGAAATCGATCATTGATAAAGTTCTTCCGGTGGCATTAAAGACAGGTTTAGAACTGCACGCATGGATAATCACCATGGAATATCCTCATAAAGCAACAATGAAAGAACACCCCTACTGGTATGTGGTCAACGGCAGAGGAGAATCGTGCATCGACAAACCGCCCTATATTGATGATTACAGATGGTTATGCCCCTCGAATCCGGAAGTAATCGATTTCACAAAGAGTAGGATTTCAGAACTATGTGCGTATGATGAGCTGGCCGGGGTTCACCTGGATTATATCCGGTACCCTGATGTTATCCTGGCTCCGGCCCACAGGATAAAATACGATATTCCACAGGATGAACTGATTCACCCTCAGTTTGATTATTGCTATTGTAATATTTGCAGAACCAGGTTCAAACAAATTTCAGGTCTGGATCCTTTACGGATAAGTGATCAGGATACCAATGAGGCATGGAGGGAATTCAGGCATAGCAGTCTAACAAATATTGTTGATGAATTGTACGGACTTGTACATAAAAGCAATAAGATCCTCTCAGCAGCGGTTTTCCCCACTCCCGGACTCTCGAAGCTTCGGGTAAGGCAGGACTGGGTAAACTGGAAGCTTGATTATGTAATGCCCATGATCTATCAGAAGTATGAAAGCAAACCAGTGGAATGGATTGAAACAGCTGTCAGGGAAGGTGCCCAAGCTCTCGCCGGGAAAATTCCGCTATTAAGCGGATTGCATCTGTACCAATTGTCTCCCGGGGAGCTGGGACTGGCCACCAGGCTTTCACTGGATGCCGGGGCTTCAGGGATAGTATTCTTTACAGGCAATAAAATGGATGAGGATTACTGGCAACAGGTAAAAAACATAATTTGATCTCTATATGAAAAAGTCAGAATTTCAGGTTACATTCCTTCTGGCAGTTATCCTGCTGGTAATTCCGTCATGCCGGAACCATGGCAACATTGAGCTGATTTCCCCTGCAGACAAGGCTTCTGATCAGAATATTATTTCTGCAAGACTTACATGGTCGTCCCGGTGTGATTCATTCGATGTATTCTTCTGGTCAGATGATGATCCCAGCGAGATACAGAAACTGGCAACCGTCTCAAATTGTGTTTATAATACTGAACGCCTTGATTTTAACAGGAATTTTTCATGGAAAATAACAGGATATGAAAACGGTAAAATTTCAATTTCCTCGCCTGTGAGAAGTTTTACTACTCGCGATCATTCAGGTATTTCAGGCCTCTCGTCCGAATATGGGAGTATACGCAACGGAGTTGGTTTTTTTCAGGATGCCAACGGTACAGATGTTAAAGCAGTTGATCTTGATAGTTTTGAGGAGTTATGGACTTATAAATTTCAGGACATGTATGACGTGTCACCGATGGTTGAAAAAAACAGTGAGGGAACATGGCTGGTCATTGAACATGAAAGGGCGAACAGCAGAGTTAAAGCACTCTACCTGGCAGATGGCGGAGAAGCCTGGATCTCCGACAATAATATTCCCTATATCGGGGGCACAGGCTTCAACTATTATTTGAATAAGGACGGACTGACGGTTGTACTTGCAAAAGGATCAAACGGCCTTCATGCATTATCGATTGAAGATGGCCACGAAATATGGTTTACCCCGGCCCAGTCGTGGTATTCAACCATTCCTGCCGTTGACCAGGAGAACCGATGGATATATTCCCAGTCGTTTGAAAGGGTGGAAAAACTCGAAGCCGAAACAGGTAAGGTATTGAAATCAGTCTATACGGTACCCGATGCGATGACAACTCATTCCAACACCCTGCTGGTAAATGATGAACACGGCTACTTTATTGCGACCGCCAACTGGAATGGGAATCTGCTGTATGGTGATGTAACCGTTTATGACAGTTCACTGAAGGTTATCTGGAAGAAACCAAGACTCATTGAAAGGCTTTCTTCACTTTGTTACTTCAAAGGCACTCTGTTCACGGCACAATGCGGTGGCTGGTATGATTTCCAGAACCGGCAGACTGACAGGATTGACTGGAAGCATGTTACCGCATTTGACATCGGGAACGGAAATATCGTTTGGGATCTGAGCCTTGCCGGATACGACTATGGCAATATTCACGACATAGCTTATTGCAATAGATACCTGTATGCCATAACTGATAATACAGGATCGTTTGTCGGTAAGAACAGGCTTCTGTTCAGGATAAGAGCTGAAGACGGTTTTCTTGAAGAAGTGCTCGACTTCGGTTTCCCGCGATCGATCTGTGCTTCTCCTGTAATAACAAACGGAATGCTTTTTGAAGCGGGAGTGCCAACCCTTCTGGGAGAAGGAGCGATAACGGAATGGTACGGGCAGTACGGGGTTCGCCAGGTCAACCACAATGTTGCTGACGATGAGGCAGTAAATCTGGCCGGCAAAATGAAAAACGTTGAATTCAAACATGCTGAATGAAAAAAACAGTGCCGCCGGAAACTGAAAAGAGGGAGTTAGAATTCTATTTCTGCAGGGATAATATTCCACCCTTCAACCATCAGCCTTAATCCATCATTTTTATCCTTAACCTTAATGGAACTGAAGTCAAGTTCAATCTGTTTCTCGTCGCCGGGCATCAGGGTGAAGTAGTTATCCGAAAGATAGCAGGGGAGGACTTGTTCTCCATTATTATCCGTTATTTTCAGTCGTATAAAGAAGGCAGTCTCCCCTCCCGGATTTGAGATTGCTATAAAAGCTTTATCCCCATTGCTTCTCTTAATGACCCCTTTTAGTTCCACTTTCTCAAGTTCATTCAGCTTTTCGTAGGAATGGATCTTTGTTGAAAGCCAGTACATATTCTCGTCAATAACTTTCTGACCTTCACTAAGCTGCAGCTTCAGGAAGAAAACTTCGCTTCCGGATTCCGGCAAACTTATTTTGCTCAGTAATACTAAATTGTGAGCCTTCAGATTTACACTGTTTTTCTGTTCAGAGATCACTCTGCCATGCAAATCGTAGAGCTTTATGTTTGCAGAAATATTTTTAAGGTCCATGGCAGTCTGGTTTAGAACACATACCACCGAATCATTCAGGTTGAGCTGAATATGAACCGGGGCTGCACCATGTTTATATCCAAAATAGCCACCGGTGTAATCGAGAAAATAATCGTAAAAGAATCCTCGCAGGGCTGTCCATGGATTCTGATTCTTCCACACCAGCATCCCGGAATACCAGTCCCACATTTTATAATTGAATCCTTCCTGAAGTGCCCGGTATTGCTCATAACTCACCATCTGGGCTTTAAAACAGAAATCACGGATATCTTTTACTTTTCCGTAACGGTCAGGAAAATCAATCAATGGCAGATATTTATGATATGACCAGGATCTTCCGGCCCTGTTCCCCTGCGGCGGTATCATTTCATCTTCCGGAATGATTTTCTGCAATCCGTCATAGTTCGGAATTCCGATGGAACCGGTTTCCGGATTAAACGGAAATGATCTTTCAGTGAAAATTTTTTCAGGTTCCCTGATACCGTATGGTCCGTCTCCGACACCTCCTATGGTATTTGTCATCAGCTTTGAGGAGGTTGACATTTCGAGGAAAAAATCTTCCCGGATCGAATCGTGGGAAAAATATCCTCCTCCAGTGCTTTCAGGATATCAGGAGGAGGCAGTGTTTCATTTCCTCCGCACCACAAGATAAAGGCTTGGATGATTCCTGAGCATTTTGATCTGATCAATGGCCGATTCAAGGAACAGGTCATGATTATCGGGATAAGCTTTACGTCTTGCCTGTGACTCTTTTTTTGTCGGATCGTTCCATTCACCGTTGCAATCGCCGGAAATCCAGAGATCCTGCCATACCAGTATGCCATATTTATCGCATGCATCGTAAAATTCGGGCCGTTCGGTAAGTCCTCCTCCCCAAACCCTGATCATGTTCATATTCATTCCTGCATGCAACCTTACTTCGGCTTCGTACCGCTCCTTTGACAAACGGAGCAGAGCATCCGAAGCGATCCAGTTGCCTCCTTTGATAAATACTTTCTGACCATTTACAGTAAATACCCGTGCCTTGATTTTTTCATCAAAATAATTACCGGTTTCCCTGATACCGAAATGTCATATCTTCCGAATCCATAATCTGTCCCATCCTCTGAAATAAATCAATTTTCAATGTTATACAATGGATGATCACCCATTCCATTTGGCCACCATAAGACGAGGATTTTCAATTTTTATTTCCGGAAATGTAATAAGTCTTTTCTTCACAACGGATTAAGTGTAACCTTTACACTATTCTTATAGCCTTCAAATTCAATCCTTAAAATCCCCTGTACTATCTGAGATGATACGTTTTTCAACTCAACCGATGGTGTGACATATGCCGGATCCTGTTTTTCTCCGGGTACTCTTATTCCCGGAACCCTTATTTCGATAAAAGGATTTCTGATATCAACAGCTCCTGTAATTTCAACTGATACCTGATCCCATATACCTGTGTTTCTGTCGCGGATCGGACAGATCCAGTCCCATCCTGCGGTGCATTGCATTGTTACATTACGGCCAATGGTTCCGTCACCACCCTGTCCGGCTGCATGCATTCCCGACCGGATCGGGAGGCGCTACCCAGACTGCCAGCTTATTTGATTTTCCTTTATTCAGATATGGGGTGATCAGGTATTTTTCCCTGAGGTACATACCCTGATGGGTTTTTGTATTTACCCTTTTACCATTCAGAAATATATCGGCAAAATAATTTATCCCCCTGAAATTAAGCCATACCTCCTGACCATCTTTGATGTCAGGAATTTCAAACTCATTGTAGAACCAGTATGTGTAATAATCCCTTCCGGTATTGTACACATCAGGAATAAGATTATTATTCATCCCGAAAAATGGATCGGGGATCAGTTTGTTGTGCAGCAGGGTTGTCAGGATTGTACCCGGAACCACTCGCATCAAGCCATCCTGCAGGCTTAAATCCAGTACCTGTTATCTCAGTTCCGTCGACTGTTACATCAGACAGCTCTTTTTGCTTTCCAGTTATCATGGAGAAGGAATCTTCCGGGTTGACCTGAGATATTCAACGATAATAATAATGACAATAGAAGAAAAGAGGCTGTTTTCATATTTATACCGGTTTATATGATTGAATTTGTACCAGTACGGCAGCTACTGGTTTTCTGGCACATTTGAGGTAATTGAATTTTTTGCCAGTTCTGCATATTTTTTTGATTCCTCAGATAGTCCCATTCTGAAAAGATAGCCACTCAGAGTTGCGTAATCTTCACTGAACAGAAATGGATTTTGATCCATAAGCCTGTCGAAAAGCTGTTTTGCCTTTTCTATGTCACCGTCCCTTAGAGCTATCCTGATATGAGCCAGTTCCACATAATCATATTCCATGTCAAATTTGGAATCAGGCTTGCGGTTGACAAATTCCGGGTAGTTGGCTACACGGTGATATGCCCTTGCCCTGTCCATCAGAACCGGAATCGAAGCTTTACCTCTTTCATCGATATGGGTAAGGAACAAATCGGTAAAAATACTAAGACCTTTGGATGCAAAAACTATCCATTTACTGTTAGGTGACCAGGCGTGCCAGGAGTTCAGCGAGTATAAATTGCACTCAAGCATTCTTGCTTTTCCTCCGCTGGCCGGGACTATATAAAGCCTGCTGTCGGGCATAAGGTGCATATAATTGTCAGCCTGACAGTAAACCAGCCATTTCCCGTCAGGAGAAACCGCGGGAAAGAAATTGCTCCTGCCATTATTTGAGGCCCCTTTTACGGGTTCAGCTTTTCCTCCGCTTCCCTCATTAAAAGGAACTCTGTACAGATCATATTTAAACGGCAGCTTACGTTTTTCGAATTGATCAAGAATAAGTTTATCTTCAACAGTGAGCTTATACGTGTCACCATTACGCGGCAAAGCATTCGCCCTTGAATAAATAACCGATTTTCCGTCAGGGGTCCAGAATGCATTACTCTGAACATATTCATCAAGATTTGCACCGGGCAGTTCTTTTAAAATTTGCGTTTGCCGGTCATAGACAGCAAGGTTGCCATTTACAGGGAAAAAAAGCAGGGAATAGCTGAAGCTTTCAGCGCTGGTCAGCTCAGGGCTTAGCGAGACCACACGGTCTTTGACGGTTGTGACAACGTATCTGCCATCGGGCGATATTTTTGAAAACAGGCCAAAAGTGCTCCTCTTCTCAATTCTTGACCATGACATGTAAGTATTTGTATCGAATAGAATGGTATCCTGGATTTCTGATATAAAATAACCTCCCTTGTCCCTGCGCCCGGCGTCCAGATCGAGGCCTATCGTATTTCCGTCCATACTGAATGAATGGCAATTACCGCAAACGGGAAATCCCCTCATGGCTACATGGGGAGGGTCGCTGCTTCCCGGATCAATCAGCATGTAGTTCATTGAATCAAGTTGTTTTTCTGCCAGAGCAAATGGGATGGGCATTTCACGGTACAGAATGGGAGCTCCGACACTATCCCTGCTGATTTTGAAGGTAATCTGTTCAGCCTTATTGCCTTTTCCTGATTTTTTAACCCTGAAGTAGATCTTATCAAAATCTGACAGGTATTTTATGCTGTCCCATTCTGACCGGGCCGGAGTCCATTTTGTCTGCCTTATTTTCTTATTTATTTTGCAGTTCCTGTTGCTGGTAATAAGAGTTACTTCCCACATCGATGAATCCCTGGGCTCGCTTCTCCATTCAAATGCCGGTGCAGGGAATTCGGGCGGGAACAGGGCATTGTTGAACGGATAACTTATTGATAGCCCTGGGACTGAGTCTTTATTCCTTCTTAACACAAGTACTGCCAGGCATATTAATGCAACCGATAAAACCGGAAGGAGAATTTTTGGTCTGCTCATGGAAAACTGTTTATCAAAAGTTTCTTCAATCAGGATATAAGAAAGTACCTGGACACTTTTAAGCAGGTAATGATTGTTAGCTTCAAACAAATTTAGTTAAATACATTTTAAAATTACTTTTTTCTTTAAGCTCATTTTATTTGGCTCCATTTGCAGACCATGGGGGCACAATGCGACATTACCGTTTAGTTGCAATTGTGGGCAGCGGGGAACGTAATGCTTCATAGCCTTCGGTCATTGCGAGGAGCGAAGCGACGAAGCAATCCCATACAACCAGCACGTGATTACCCTCAGGTCATTGCGAGGAGCGAAGCGACGAAGCAATCGGATCCGCATCTTTAATTCAGAAAAATCACTTAATCTTTAAGATTCATTTTTGACGAGTTGATAAGACTGACTATCTTTAACAACCTGAATATTTCATTTTCTGAAATGAATTATAAGAACCCCTGAATAGGTACAGATGTCAATATTGATTGAAAATATAAGCTGTCTTGTGCAGACAGAAGATGATCCTCAAAGATTTGTCGCCGGAAGACAGATGGCGCTGCTTAATACAATTAAAGACGCATACCTTTTTATTAAAGACGGCTATATTTCCGGTTTTGGCTCAATGGCTGATCTTGATAAAACTAATCTTGAACCTTCGGGTGATCCGTTTGAAATTCTGGATGCTTCGGGAAGATTTGTTTTTCCCTCTTTTTGTGATCCGCATACTCATCTCGTTTTTGCCGGTAGCCGTGAACAGGAATTTACTGACAAAATAAGGGGTTTATCCTACGAGGAGATCGCGAGAAGGGGAGGGGGGATTCTGAATTCGGCAAAGCTGCTTCATGAAACATCTGATGATGACTTGTATAATCAATCATTGAACCGGGTTAATGAAATAATTGGTCTGGGAACAGGGGCAGTGGAAATAAAAAGCGGGTACGGGCTGAATACAGACGACGAAATAAGGATGCTCAGGGTTATTAAAAGGCTTAAAGAAAAAACTCCCATAGAGGTAAAAGCAACATTTCTGGGGGCACATGCAATACCTGCAGCCTATGCGGACAATCGCAATGATTATGTTGAGCTTGTCATTAACGAAATGATACCTCTGGTTGCCTCGGAAGAGCTTGCCGATTATATTGATGTCTTCTGCGACCGTGGTTTTTTTACAGCCGACGAAACGGAAAGGATATTGATGGCTGGCTTAAAATACGGTCTGATACCAAAGCTGCATGCCAATGAGCTCGACTATTCGGGAGGAGTTCAGGTTGGAGTTAAGTATAATGCACTTTCGGTAGATCATCTTGAAAAGGCAGGAGAAAAAGAGATTGAAGCTCTCCTGGGTTCTGATACAATGCCGACACTTCTTCCGGGGTCAGCATTCTTTCTGGGTTTACCTGATCCTCCTGCAAGAAAAATGATTGATGCAGGACTTCCGGTGGCACTGGCTTCAGATTATAATCCGGGATCATCACCTTCGGGAAATATGAAACTGGTAATGTCGCTTGGATGTATAAGGCTGAAAATGATGCCTGAAGAGGTCATTAATGCTGTTACGATCAATTCTGCCTATGCGATGGGATTGTCAGAAACACATGGGTCAATTGCAAAGGGAAAGGTGGCTAATGTGTTTATTACCAAAAAAATACCGTCATATGATTATTTACCGTATGCTTACGGAAGTGATTTGATAGATAAAGTAATATTAAAAGGAAAAGTAATCCCGTAACTCAGTAAATTGAAGTATAATTAATCAACCACCCCGGCCAGACGATATTGTTTCTGCATTTATGATGATTTTGCTGTCTGGCCACCCCTCCTTCAAAAGGAGGGGAAACTTATTTAATTACGATGGAGAAAAGGATAATAGAATGTGTTCCGAATTTCAGCGAAGGCAGGGACATGACAATTATAAAACAGATTACCGATGAAATAGAGTCGGTTGAAGGAGTCAAGCTGCTGGATGTTGATCCGGGAAAAGACACCAACCGGACAGTTGTGACCTTTGTCGGTAACCCTGAAGCAGTTTCGCGGCAGCTTTTCTTGCAGTGAAGAAGGCATCCGAACTTATTGATATGTCGAAACATCACGGTGAACATCCGAGGATGGGAGCAACTGATGTTTGCCCGTTTGTTCCGGTTTCAGGAATAACAATGGAAGAAACTGCCGGATATGCCCGTAGACTTGCAAAAAGGATCGGGGATGAACTGGCGATACCCGTTTACTGTTATGAGAATGCCGCATTTGAGGAAAAAAGAAGGAACCTTGCAAATTGCAGGGCAGGCGAATATGAAGGACTTGCCAGAGAAGCTTGCGGATCCCGAATGGAAGCCTGATTTTGGCCCTGCCCTTTTCAATGCCAGATCGGGGGCTACGGCAGTTGGTGCCAGGGATTTTCTCGTTGCATTCAATGTAAATCTGAACACCACTTCTGTTCGAAGGGCAAATGCAATTGCGTATGATGTAAGGGAAAAAGGCAGACCTAAAAGAGAAGGCGACCCGGTGAATGGCCGTATAGAGAAGGATGAAATAGGAGAGACGATAATGATTCCCGGATCTTTGAAAGCGGTTAAAGCAATAGGATGGTTTATTAAGGAATATGGAATTGCACAGATTTCCATGAACCTGACAAATATTTCCGTCACCCCTGTTCATATTGCATTTGATGAAGTGTGCAGGAAAGCCGATGCCAGGGGTGTAAGGGTTACAGGCTCGGAGCTTGTTGGCCTTATTCCCCTCAGAGCTATACTTGATGCAGGCCGGTACTTTTTGGAAAAGCAACAGCGGTCAACGGGTGTTTCTGACGAGGAGCTGATTAAAATTGCAGTTAAGTCAATGGGTCTTAATGATATCCATCAATTTAAACCTGAAGAGAAAATTATAGAATATATTATGGCAGAAAAAAATGAGCATAAATTAATTGATATGGACCTCAGGGCTTTCATGAATGAGACTGCCTCAGAATCACCGGCTCCGGGAGGCGGGTCGGTTTCTGCTTATATGGGTGCGCTGGGAGTTGCCCTGGGGACTATGGTAGCCAATCTTTCAAGCCACAAACGTGGCTGGGATGACAGATGGAAGGAATTCTCCGGCTGGGCTGAAAAAGGCAAGTCAATACAGAATAAGTTGCTGGATCTTGTTGATGAAGATACAGAAGCCTTTAACGGGATAAGTGAAGCGGCAGGTCTGCCAAAAAGAACTGAGCAAGAAAAGAAAATAAGACGTTCAGCTTTACAGGAGGCTACCAGGAAAGCAGCATCCGTACCCTTTAAGGTAATGGAGACAGCGTTTTCCGGTTTTGGATTGCTGAAGGAAATGGTTGAAAAGGGTAATCCTAATTCTGTTTCGGATGTGGCTGTGGGTTCCCTGGCGCTCAGATCATGCATAAGAGGGGCTTTCCTGAATGTAAAAATAAATGCGGCCGGAATTGAAGATAAGGAATTTACGGCCAACCTGATCGAAAAAGGCAGAATCATTGAATCCAGAGCGGCTGCTGAAGAGGAGGAAATCCAGAGAAAAGCAGAAACCTCTATTCAAAACAGTTATTAAAACTGAATATAATTAAGACTTCTTAAACATTTCCGGGAGTACTCATGCACTGATTCACTCAAAAGTGTTTGTAATTATGTTCTTAAACATGATATTCCATGAGGCATGTCATAAAAATATTTTTTTTCTGCCCTTCTCACCGGGATTTTTGGTATTTATCATAATACACACAATGTCAATGCTATAGTTGTCTTGTATGGTCCTTTCTACTTTTATTCCCGGTTCCTGAAATGTCAGGAATCTGACAATAATGTTAAAATATTTTAAATATGATTATTATCATTAAAATTTAATGAATATATTAGTCGACCAAATTTTAACCTAAACCTGATTATTTATGAAAAAAATCCTGTTGATTTTTACACTGTTACTTATAACAGGTTCTCTTGTTATGAGCCAGACAGTGCAGATTACGGGTACTGTTACAAGTTCAGATGATGGACTGGCATTACCCGGGGTAAACGTTACCCTGAAAGGAACTACCATTGGAGCCATTACGGGGACTGACGGGAAATATGCCATTTCAGTTCCGGCTAACGCACAGGCCCTGACATTCAGTTTTATCGGTTTCAGGACCATAGAGATGCCCATTGAGGGCAAAACAAGAATCGACGCTGTCCTCGTGCAGGACCTCTTCAATGTAGAAGAAGTTGTCGTAGTCGCCTATGGAACACAACAAAAGCGTGATGTTCCCGGTTCGGTTTCGTCGGTAAAAACTGACCCTCTCAAAAATGTTCCGGTTCAGAGCTTTGACCAGGCACTCCAGGGAAAAGCTGCCGGTGTTAATATCACTCTTCCCAACGGAGTCCTCAATAACCCTCCGGTTATCAGGATCAGGGGATTTAACTCAATCTCCGGAAGTTCCTCTCCGCTGGTTGTTGTTGACGGTGTTGCCATTGCAACCGGTAACTGGGGAGGTACTGCTGTAACTAATGCGCTTGCTGATATAAATCCTGCGGATATTGCTTCAATGGATATTCTTAAGGATGCTTCTGCAACCGCACTTTATGGTTCCCGTGCTGCTAATGGTGTTATTCTTATAACAACCAAACGTGGTTCCGGTGCAAGAACCAAAGTGACTTATGATGGATATGTGGGTATTACGGAACCATATAATTTGTTTGAAATGATGAATGCCGAGCAGTATGTGGCACATAAGAACAAAGCATGGGAGAACGCCGGTTCAGCTACCCGGATCTCAATAGTTAATGATGCTAACGGAAAGCCTATAAGTACCAATTGGGCTGACGAGGTTTACCAGAAAGGATTACAGCATAATCATGCAATAACCTTTTCAGGCTCGACTGCAACGACAAGCTATTATCTGTCAGTTGGCTATACGGATCAGCAGGGGATCATCAAAAAGAACACCTTTACCAGAAAAAATGCCAGGTTGAATCTGGATCATAAATTAAATAAGTATATCACACTTGGAGCAAACATAGCTTATACCAATGGCTATAATGAATCCCCTGTGACAGGAGCCTCATTTGCAACTGCAGGTGCAGCACGTCTTGCATTTGTGTTGCCACCCAACCTCGCTCCATATAAGAATGACGGAAGCGGTGATTTTAATATTGAAGGATCAGCCATAGGCAGAATGGGTCAGCCGTTCCCTGCCCTCGGATACTATAATCCTACTGCCATACTTGCCCTTAATAAATTCACAACTGAAACAGACAGGCTCCTGACAAATGTCTTTGGATCCATTGAGCCAATTAAAGGACTGGTTCTGAAGTCGGCCTTCGGTATGGATAACCTGACTTCCGAAACAACATATTTCCAGTCCCCGGTTACCGGCGATGGATTTGGTTCTAACGGTGCGGCAGGAGCTCAAAATCAGAAATTCATCAGATGGACCTGGACCAATACCGCCAATTATAATGTAACCTTACTCGAGAAACATAATATCGGATTACTGGCAGGCGCAGAAGAGCAGCGCTCTTTAAATACTTCATGGTCAGGCAGTAAAACCAATGTAACCGACCCATTCTTTAAGGTGTACCAGGGTGCCTGGGTAACTGCAGGTATGGGAGGCGGTGGTCTGGGTGAGAACTATTTCATCTCCTACTTTGGCCGTGCCAGCTATAACTATAACAGAAAATATTATGTTGAAGGCAGCGTCCGCCGTGACGGATTTTCAGGGCTGGCAAAAGATAACAAATTCGGTACTTTTGGCGGTGCTTCAATAATGTGGAATGCTTCAAATGAAGAATTTATCACCAATGCCGTCGGATCAATATTTTCAGATATCCGTCTTAAGGCAAGCTTTGGCCGTGTAGGTAATATTTCAGCAGTGGGGGATTTCAGTTCTTTGTTCCTTTATGGAGCCGGTGTTTATGGAGCTGCCCCGACACTTAATTTTACCCAGGCAGGAAATGCAGCCCTTCAATGGGAAACCAGTGATAAGTATGATTTTGGTTTGAGTTTTGGCTTGTTTCAGGATAAAATCCAGGCAGATATCAACTATTTCTATAACGATATTAATGGTCTGGTTCTCGGTGTGCCGCAGTCCCCGTCAAAAGGTATTCCCGGCAACTCAATTTCTGCCAACGTTGGTTCGATGTTCAATAAGGGTCTGGAACTCACACTCACCAGTTACAACATTGCCAAGCCTAATTTTTCCTGGACTACCACTTTGAATTTCAGTTCACTGAAAAATGAAGTTACTGCACTTGCTCCAGGTGTCACGGAACTGCTTGGCGTAACAGGTGGTCTTGAAACAACCAGCAAAACAGTTATAGGCCAACCGATTGGTAACATTCTTGCTGTCGAGACAAGGGGTGTGGATCCTGAAACCGGAAGAAGGATTTATGTAAATAAAGCCGGAAAAGAAGTCCTCTTTTATTTTGAAAATTCATCGGCTACAAGATGGCAATACCGGGATGGATCAGGCAATGCACCTGCCATAACAACCGCATCTGATGCCAAGGTTATGGGTTCTCCCCTGCCAAAATATTATGGAGGATTGGATAATAGTCTGACATACAAAGGCTTTGATTTCTCAATGAACCTTACTTATGCTTTTGGTTTTAAAATCTATAACGGTTCAAAATCCGGGTCTGAGAGACCAGAGATGGTGGAATAATTCGGTTGAAGTTTATGAAACAGCCTGGGAAAAACCAGGTGACAAAACCAATATTCCCAAACCGATTATGAATGATAACATATCTAACGGATCTTCATTCCCGATCTCTGAAAACATAGAGAATGGCAGCTATGTGAAAGTCAGAAATTTAGCTTTTGGATATACAATCAAAAAGCTGCCAGCTGTCACCAATATCGAGACTATAAGGCTTTATGCCCAGGTATTTAATGCATATGTATTTACCAATTATACCGGCTCCGACCCTGAGGTTTCAACCAACGGTGATGCTAACCTTACTCCCGGGATTGACAGGAACAGTGCTCCCCAGGCCAGAACATATACTCTGGGCTTAAGTATTAATTTTTAATTAGTTAAAAGAAATGATTATGAGAAATATAATTAAAATAACAATAGCATTTGTCCTATTGCTGACAATCGGGTGCTCTAAAGAGTTACTCGATCCGGTTCCTCAGACATCACTTTCCGACCTGTCGGTATTTGATACAAAGGACCGGGTGATTGCCCAGGTTAATGGAATGTATGACCGCATGAAAGCGGGTGCTTACCTTGGGGGAAGGTATTTTGTCTATCATGATATACGTGCAGACAACTTCATTCCCAAAAGTTCAAACCTTGTTACAAATTTCGCTTCCTGGAACCATACTGAAGTAAGTTCCACCAATGAGGTACAGAATCTCTGGGGAGCTATCTATGCAGCTGTGAATTCAATTAATGTATTTTATGATGGTCTGGTTGCTGCATGGGATGGAGGCGTCCTGGAAGGCAAGATTAACCAGGCTGAATTTGATCAGTTCAAAAGTGAAGCTCTTGCCCTCCGTGCAATATGCTATTTCGACCTTCTTCAGCTTTATACGAAACCTTACAACCAGGGCTCAGGCGCTAATCCCGGAGTACCCCTCAGGTTATTAGCTGAAAGAAGTGCAGAAGGGAATGACCTCGCCAGGAGTACGGTTGCTGAAGTATATGCCCAGATACTTAAGGATCTGAATGATGCTGAACCTCTGGCAAAAGCAGATTATGCCAATGATCTTTTGAATACGACAAGAATTCATAAGAATACTATTATTGCCTACAAAACGAGAGTATATCTTCATATGCAGGACTGGGCAAAGGTTGTAAGTGAATCTGCAAAAATAGTTTCCTCTGCTGCTCCATTTACTGCACCATCAGGGGTCGCCTTCACGTTGAATTCTTCCTTTGTAAAGATTTTTGAGACTCCCTATACTTCCAAGGAGTCGATTTTCTCAATGCCAATGACAGACACCGACGGACCGGGAACCCAGAACGGGCTCCCTCATTATTATTCTTTTTCCTCTTCAGAATCATATTATCTGAATACAACTACGGGATCTGTTTATGACACTTTGGATGCTACTGATGTAAGGAAAACAAGCCTGCTCCTTTCGGACGGCAAATATTTTCTTACGAAATTTCCTGATTATACAACTCTTACCAATTATTGTCCGGTTTTAAGGTATGCCGAAGTTCTGCTTAAACCGTGCAGAGGCAATCGTTCGATCAGGGAGTGCAGTTACCCAGGAAGCAGTCGACCTTCTCAATGCTGTCAGGACCCGTTCATTTCCCACAGGAGCTTACACTCCTGCAAGCTTTGCAGCGGCTTCAGATTTCTATTCGGCAATCCTTCTCGAGAGAAATATGGAATTCCTTGGCGAAGGTATACGCACATTGGATCTTATGAGATTAAACCTGCCCTTCCCGGCCAAAGATGGTGGGAATATGGGTGCTGTTCCAGAAATTGCATCGTCCAGTATTGGTTATATCTGGCCAATTCCGGCAAATGAATTAAGCCTCAATAAGCTGATGACACCAAATAACTAAAATTGGTTTACTTTTTATAAAAGAAGCTGTCCGCATAAAACGGGCAGCTTTTTTTATTCTCAGTTCCTTCATCTCTTTCGTCCCTTGCTTCGTCCTTGCTTATCTCCTTAGTCTCTTCGTCTTTCTCCGTCTCTTCGTCCCTTCGTTCCTTCGTCCTAAACAATCCTCCTTATCATCCTGAGCTGGTGTGAGTACCCGTTAATCTCACTTTTGAAGATCCCCTGGTGATCAATTGAATCAATCCTTACTCTGCCCGACGCATGGATCACAAGACCACTCGATAGTATCATCCCGACATGAGTGATCCTGCCCCTGTCATCATCAAAGAATACAAGATCACCGGGTGCAGATTCCTCCAGGAACCCGATACCATCTCCGGTCTCAATCTGTTTACAGCTGTCGCGCGGGATTTTAATACCATGCAATTTGTAAACAAGCTGTGTCAGTCCTGAACAGTCAATACCTGACGGTATACGTCCCCCCCAGATATAGGGACTGTTTATGAACTTCATGGCGGTATCAGGAAGCGATTCATTTGAAGTGATGTAACTTTTGCTGAAGTCAGGTGTACCTGAATAAACATTATTGCCGGCTGAAAACGTTTTATTTTCAAAATCAGGATTATAAATCTCACAACCTGCTTCAAGAACAAGCTTCGTTTTATCACTCCTGTAACACAGCATTGACCTGTTCACCACATGCCCTGTCAGATTCTGGTTGTCTTCCGTATGCTGAAGATGATTTATATCAATCCATCCTGAGTAGTTATCGAATAAGGTCTCGACTTTAAACCAGTGACCTGCCTCATCAATGATCCTGTATTTCTCACCAAACAGCACCTGGCTAAGCATCTCCGACTTATGGTTTGGGCCCGATCGTAATGGAACAAAGACATTCTCACATATGAAGGTTTCCATCTTATTTGTTTTCCTGCAAAATTACAAATAAATGATGATTTTGAATTAAGCTCTCATGGAACCCTGTGGGAAGCCGTCTGCCTTCTCAAGGAGGGGTGGCCGGGAACGATTTATAATCTGGTATTTACATGTTTTATTTCCCGGCCGGGGTGGTTAGAATTGGTGTTATTTCTCTGAAATGATCTCAAAGGTTTTAATCTTTTTCGGTCAAAGAGGTGTTTTACTATCCACTTGGATAAAAATAATAAGAAAGACTTGAATCAACCACCCCGGCCAGACGAATTTAGTTTTCTGCCTGTAAGATGATTCCACCGTCTGGCCACCCCTCCTTAAAAAAGGAGGGGAAACTTATGTAATTGAATTTCTGCTAAATATAATTCTAAGTCTAAAACTGATTTCATAAGTTGACGGCTATCGGGTTCAGGGATGAAGCAAACGAAGAAATATTAATCATATAGAAAAATTATCTCTACTTTTGTCTTTGATCATCAGTTGTATCTAATAATTAGGATAATGGCTGTATCACGAAGGCCGCCCGAGATAAAGACAGACAAAAAATACCTGTACCACCTCGTGTTTTTTGTTGCAAGCATTATAATTGTCGTTGTTATCTCTCCACGTCAGGGCAAGTTCAGGTACGAATTTGAAAAAGGCAAACCCTGGCTTCAGACTTCATTGATCGCCCCCTGGGATTTTCCCGTACTTAAGCCGGATGATGTAATTATAAAGGAGCGCGACAGCATCCTGAAAAATTTTACTCCCTATTTCAGGCTGAATCCCGAGGTTGAGACAACAATGATCAGCCAGTTTGACAAATACCTGAATGACTTGCTGAAAGTATTTGAAGTAGAAACAAAGCCACTGAATCCGATGGGATTTATTACCGTTAAAAGGGATTTAAACTTAGTTCTTTCCGGTATCTACAATAAAGGGATACTTGAAACAAATGACATCACAACCGCAACCGATCAACAGTATTCAGTAATTACTGTGATTAAGGGTAAAGTTGTGGAAGAGAAGCAATTAATTTCTTTTTATCTGCAAAAAGACGCATATCAGGCATCCGAGGTTGAAAAAGAAGAACTGAGCAGAAAACTGTCCCCGGTATTTGGCAGGCCGCTGATCGATTTTATGTCACGGGTAGCATTCTATAATTTCATAAAGCCAAATATTTTTTACGATGCTGAAACCTCTGCCACATTTAAGGATAAGCTGATCAAAGGCATCAGCCTTACACATGGACTTGTTCAGGAGGGTCAGCTTATAATTTCACGCGGCGAAATTGTAAATGATTCAAAATATATGATACTTGAGTCTCTGAGAAATGAATATGAAAAAAGACTTGGGATGTACGACAGATGGCTTGTTGTTCTCGGAAGGATAATCCTCGTATCTTCCTGTTACCTTGCTCTTTACCTGTTCATGTACAATTTCCGGTTTGATATCATCAGTTCCACAAATAAGACATTTTTTATAATACTTGTTGTACTTCTGTTTTTTATTATTACACGACTTGTAATCTATTTGCCTAATACAAGTGTGTATTTGATCCCATTTGCAATTATTCCAATAGTGGTCAGGACTTTCTACGATTCCCGCCTTGCATTGTTTGTTTATCTGATCGCAATAATGCTGGCCGGATTTATAGTCCCGAACTCTTTTGAATTTGCATTTATGAGCTATATAGCCGGGGTAATTGTAATTTTCTCACTTACAAATATATATAAACGTGCCAAGCTGTTTACGACAGCTCTTCTGGTCTTCCTTACATATTCTGTAGTTTACTTCGGGATCGGGATTATGCAGGAGGGAAGCCTTGTAAACATGAACTGGAAGAATTACCTCTGGTTCGCAGGAAACGGAGTTCTTCTGATGCTCAGCTATCCTTTGATTTTTGTTTTTGAAAAGACTTTCAGCTTTTTATCGGATGCTACCCTGTTTGAGTTGTCAGATACCAACCAGCCTCTTCTGCGTAAGCTCGCTGATAAGGCTCCGGGATCATTTCAGCACTCGTTGCAGGTGGCAAATCTTGCAGAAGAAGCTGCGAGGGAAATAGGCGCCAATAATCTGCTTGCCCGCACCGGAGCGCTTTATCATGATATCGGGAAAGCAGCCGAGCCCGCGTACTTTGTTGAGAACCAATCGGAAGGATTCAGTCCGCACGACGCACCTTGAACCCTTAAAAAGTTCAGAAATAATTATAGACCATGTAAAAGAGGGCATTGAACTTGCTAAAAAATATAAGCTCCCTTCCGCCATAATTGATTTTATCCAGACACATCACGGAACCTCGGTCGCATACTATTTCTATAAAAAATTCCTTGACAAGAATCCCAAAGGGACGGATATGGAGAGAAACTTTGCTTATGCGGGTCCGAAACCCTTCTCAAAAGAGACGGCGATTGTTATGATGGCTGATGCTGTTGAAGCTGCTTCAAGAAGTCTTCAGAATTATTCTGAAGAGAATATAAGCGAACTCGTTGAAAGGATTATATATATCCAGGAACAGGATGGCCAGTTTTCTGAGACCCCTTTAACATTTAAGGATATTACGGATATTAAGAGTGTATTTACCAAGAGATTGTCAAACATTTATCATGCGAGGATTGCTTATCCTGAAAGAGACGCACAAGAGGTTAACGCATATCAATTACTTCAATCCCTTTATACTTATCGTCCGGAAAAACAAACGACGAACCCATCAGGTTTTTGTTTCAGGTCATATTCCCTTACTTCCAGGGTAACAGTAACTCCGTTCTTATATTTATATTCAAGACTTTTTAGATCAAGAGATGGATTCCCGATCGTCAGCCTGATTCTTATATGGTCACTGTTGATATCTTCGGGATATAGATCGATCAGGTAGTGATCAGCAGTTTTTTCAATAAGGCGGCTTTTATACCCTTTTTTATACATTGAAAAAAGAGCTGAAGGACGTGTTTGAAATGAATTATCTTTTTTATCGGGCTTTGAGATTGTAACTTCTTTTTCAGCCGGAAGATAGCTCCATGATGTTTCACCATTGAACCAGATAATATTATCTGGAAGATCGAGTCTGTACTTATCCTTGCTGAGGATAATGGAACCGGAATCTGATTTCTTTGTCCTTCAACCTGATCGGTTGTGGTGAAATTGAATTTCATTGAGACCGAAGGTGCGCCCAGGGCGAGGGCAGAAAATCTGTCAAGTATCTTAACCGCTTCGGGATCATTCTGAGACAGAGCTGTAGCTGTCAGAATGAACAGAAGCGAAAAACCGGATACAAATGCTCTCATTGAAATTCCATTTACTCCAGACTCTTCAAAATCTGTTCCAAACGTGAATAATCTGAACAAAGAACATCTCTTGCCTTGCTTCCTTCGAAGGGTCCGACTACTCCTGCAGCTTCAAGCTGGTCAATTATTCTTCCTGCCCTGTTATATCCAATCGACAGTTTTCTCTGTATAAGAGAAGTCGATCCCTGCTGATGCTGAACAACAAGTCTGGCTGCATCTTCGAACATCGGATCTTTCTTGCGCAGGTCAACTTCCTGGTTGCCTGCATCACTGTCGTCAATATATTCAGGCAGATGCATTGCATCAGGATAGCCCTGCTGCGATCCGATGAATTCAGTCAGCTCTTCAATTTCAGGAGTGTCGATAAATGCACATTGCACCCTTACAGGTTCATTGCCTGATGATACCAGCATATCGCCACGTCCGACCAGCCTGTCAGCTCCTGTTGCATCAAGAATTGTTCTTGAATCGATTGATGAAAATACCCTGAATGCAATTCTTGTGGGGAAATTGGCTTTGATAAATCCTGTAATAATATTTGTTGATGGCCTCTGGGTTGAAATAATCAGATGAATTCCGATTGCCCTTGCAAGCTGTGCAAGCCTTCCTATCGGGGCTTCAATTTCCCTTCCTGCAGTCATTATCAGATCAGCAAATTCATCAATTATAAGGACAATATATGGAAGATATTTGTGTCCTTTTTCAGGATTTAGTTTTCTTGAAATGAATTTTTCATTATACTCTTTGATATTACGCGACTGAGCTCCTTTAAGCAGCTCAAGACGGTTGTCCATTTCAATGCACAACGAATTAAGAGTATTGATAACCTTTTGGGTATCAGTGATTATGGCATCTTCCTCACCCGGCAGTTTGGCAAGGAAATGGCGTTCAATCTTTGCATATAAAGGCAATTCAACCCTTTTAGGATCGATAAGGACAAATTTGACTTCTGAAGGATGTTTTTTATAAAGGATCGATGTAATAATTGCATTTATACCGACTGATTTGCCCTGTCCTGTTGCTCCGGCAACAAGCAGATGCGGCATCTTTGTCAGATCAACAATATATGGTTCATTGGTTATTGTCCGTCCCAGTGCCAGTGCAATATCAAATTTTGTTTCCTGAAATGCCTTTGATGTGATTAGTGATTTCATTGAAACTATTTCAGGTTTCTTGTTCGGGACCTCAATACCAACAGTTCCTCTGCCCGGTATGGGAGCAATGATCCTGATACCGAGAGCCGAGAGATTAAGGGCAATATCATTTTCAAGCGATTTGATCCGGGCAAGTCTTACACCACGTTCAGGGACAATCTCATACAATGTGACTGTAGGACCAACAGTGGCGGAGATCTGTCTGATACTGATCTTGTGGTCACCAAGAGTTTTGATTATATTCTCCTTATTTTCAAATACTTCAGTATTGTCAAAACTGTTTTCTGATTTGTGATCTTTAAGTATTGAAACCGGAGGAAATTTATATCTTGAAAGATCAAGCCGGGGATCATAATTCTCCATCATCCTTTCAACCTCATTGTCAGGAAGAATATCGTTAACCTCCGGTCTTGTGATGTTTATGGGAAATTATTCACCTTTCCCGGCTACCTCATCCTTGTCAACTTCATGAATTATTGAACCATGGTGGATTATAACAGGTGTCCCTTCATCCTGCGAAGTACGTTTTACAATGAACTCAATTTCTTTACTGTCACGGACTTCGTTTTCCTGTTCCGATTCCGGTTCATCATCCTCTGATTCTGAATCAGTTTCATCTGCTGATTCAGCAGCTTCTGCAGCATTGGAAGTCGATTTTAAGACCGGGGATGACACTTTTTATTGTCGAGTGAATACCGTTGGTAAAGGTTTCGGGTTTAACCCTCAGGGCAAAAATAAGATATGACACCGTCATAAGGGCAAGCAGTATACCTGTACCAATCTTCCCCATGAAAGAATTCAGCCATCTTGTGATTTCAAATCCCTGGGCTCCACCCGGTCCGCTGCCAAGATACCCATCGGCTACTCCGAAGATAAATCCAAGGATAAGTGAAAGAATTATTGCGGCAAAAGTGAATTTTGTTATGAGTTTCCAGAGGTTGATTTTGGGAAAGTTAAGAAGGTATAAACCAATAGCCCCAAAAATAAGAGGGATAAAAAAAGCCCCATATCCAAATCCATAGCCGATTATCATTTTGGCAAGAAAATGACCGCTTTTGCCCGACCAGTTTTTTACATTTACATCAGCCCCCGAGATAATCTGAGAATCAGGCAGACTCTGGTCAGTTTTCCACCAGAACAGATATGCAACACAGGCCAGAAGAAGATATAATGCAAAGCCTGTGATAAGTATACCAAAAACAAATTTTATTCTTTCATCAGTAAAAAAAGATTTGGATTTGCTTTGTCTTTATTGCTTTTTTTGCCATTCTCTTCCTTCTCTTTTTTCATCTCGGATCAAAAATTTCATCATAAGATTTTGACAGTCCAGTTACCCTAACTTCAGGACCTATATGAAACAAGATTGGCACTCCAAAGGTAATAATTTTGAATTGATCAGTGTAAATTTAACGGCAATAAAGGATGATTGAGTATCTGATGACAGGTCCTTGCTAAGAACTGTCATCTAGCTCAGCTCAAGCCGTGCTCTGAGCTCAGGCTCTTTGACCTGAGTGAGCCTGAGTCCTGTGCCCTGAGCCCGTGCCCTGAGCCCTGTGCCCTTAAAGGCTTACCATCTTATTGATAAACTTATTAATATCCTTCTTCGAGACCCTGAGAAATTTTTCCTTTCTTTCGAATGTTTTATCAGGAATATCTTTCTTATAAACATTCTCGGCTTCAAAGTGAAATTCCGAGCGCCCGATAAAGAAGAAAAAGCTTATCAGGACTCCATCAATTTCGTTGAAAGGAGTAGAATGCATTCGGATTTTTTACACGTATTTCATCAGTGTACCAGATATCAAAGATTTTATTACGGTCGAAAGGAAATGTGACTTCTGCATTTTTGCAGTTAGAATCCGCATATCACTGCATGTTTTTGATGTTTTTTTTATTTCCATGCCCTTCATTGCTTCAAATCCGGGATATCATTCTCCCGGTTTTGAAGCATAAAAATATCTTATTGTGAACAGGCTGAGATAGGTATCATAGATCTCCTTTGAAGGATTGGATAGATTTATAATTCCTGAATTACCAATAGGAGAGATCAGTTCAAAAATTATTTTGTTATCTTTAAAGGAAACAACAAGATTCTTTGGCATAAGTTCTTTGGGCATATGCGTTACCTTGACCTGTATAATGAACATTATAATGAATTTCACCCTGATGAATGGGCTTACGGCTTTTTTCTCCACAGGAGTAACTGGTAAATGCAAAAATAACTGCAATGAGAAATACAAATCTGAATCTCACCAACCAGAATTTAAGTTGTAAAACATGTAAATGTAATTATTTTTTTTAATTTGTCCCTGTACACTCTGATAAATATGAGGAATCCTGAAATTTATGTTTTAACAACATAATTCTAAATGTTATTAATTAACATGATTTCTTTGTTCATATAGCTTTTCTACCACTTTAATAAATCTATTTCTGTCAAGTATTAATCAGTATTCTCATGAATATTATTATGAGAAAGAAACTTGCAGTTGTTGCCCTGGGAGGAAATGCACTTCTTAGGGGTGATCAGATAGGAACAATTGATGAGCAGGAAGAAAATACCACCCAGACTCTTGAAAACCTTGTTTTTCTGATAAATGAAGGATATGATCTTGTTATAACTCATGGGAATGGTCCGCAGGTGGGGAATATACTTATGAGGAATGATGCCGGTGAACAGATGTATAAGATTGCCCAGATGCCTGTTGATATTTGTGTTGCTGATTCACAGGGAGGAATCGGTTATATGATTGAAAGGATGTTCAGGAATGTTCTGAACAGGCACGGAATTGACAAAAATGTTATATGTCTTGTTACACAGGTGATTGTTGATATTAATGATCCTGCATTCAGTGATCCTCAGAAAAGGATTGGCAAGATTTACAACAAGGAGCAGGCTGATGAACTTGGCTTAAAAAAAGGATGGATTTTCAGGGAAGAAGTAAAGACTGATGGCGGATTCAGGCGGGTTGTTCCTTCACCTGTTCCGGTTGGGATAATGAATGTTTCAATAATCAGGGATCTTGCCCGGAAGGGAAATATTGTTATTGCAGCCGGAGGCGGAGGTGTACCGGTTTATATCGATGAGAAAAAGGATGTCAGACCTGCAGAAGCTGTTATTGATAAGGATCTTGCATCTTCACTTCTGGCTTCACTTGATCGGCGCTGATGAATTCTATATTCTTACTGATGTTCCTTATATCTATATAAATTACAAAAAGCCTGACCAGGAGATAAAGGAGTTTCTCAATTATGCTGATACTCTGAAATATCTGAATGAAGGTCAGTTTGCAAAGGGAAGTATGGCTCCAAAGATTGAGGCCTGTCTTAACTTTATCAAAAATGGAGGAAAGAATGAGTGTTATTACTGAAGCTTTTAAACTGGCTGATAAAAAATATCGGTTCAAAGATCACAATGGAATATGAAGACGTATAAATAATGCTAGGCTCCGAATTGTAAATCGAAATCTGGTAAGGTGATGCCTAGGCTGGAGTAGCTTTTTCTTAATACTTTAATTAATTTCTACTTTTAACTAATTTACATACCATGTCATACAATCTTACACAACCGAAATTTTCTTAAACTTCTTGATTTCACACCTGAAGAAATAAAATATCTTCTTGATCTTGCTGCAGACTTAAAAAAGCAAAATATACCGGCACAGAACAACAAGTATCTTAAAGGAAAGAACATTGCCTTATCTTCGAAAAAGCATCAACAAGGACAAGATGTGCATTTGAAGTTGCAGCTTTCGACCAGGGAGCACATGTTACATATCTTGGACCGAGCGGTTCACAGATCGGACAGAAGGAATCGATGAAGGATACTGCCAGGGTTCTTGGCAGGATGTATGACGGTATTGAATACCGGGGTTATGGACAGGAGATTGTTGAGGAACTTGCAAAATATGCAGGAGTACCTGTCTGGAACGGTCTTACAAATGAATTTCATCCGACTCAGATACTTGCTGATTTTCTGACAATGCTTGAACATTCGGACAAACCTCTTAATAAGATGTCCTTCTGTTATCTTGGTGATGCACGTTATAATATGGGAAATTCCTTATGGTTGGTGCAGCCAAGATGGGAATGGATTTCAGGACTGCAGCACCGAAAGCTTTCCAGCAGGGCAAAGAACTTGTTGAAAAATGCCGTGAAATATTGCAAAGGAGACCGGAGCAAAAATTACTATTACCGAAAATGTTGATGAAGCAGTAAAAGGTGTTGATTTTCTTTATACTGATGTTTGGGTATCGATGGGAGAACCTGATTCGGTATGGGAAGAAAGGATAAAGCTTCTGAAACCTTACCAGGTGAATATGCAGGTAATTAGAAAAGACAGGAAATCCGGATGTAAAATTTCTTCATTGCCTTCCGGCATTTCATAACAGGGAAACAAAAGTAGGAGAGGAGATATTTAAGAAATTCGGTCTCGATGGAATGGAAGTCACTGAAGATGTATTTGAATCAGAACATTCAATTGTTTTTGATGAAGCTGAAAACAGGCTGCATACTATTAAGGCTGTTATGGTTGCAACACTTGGATGATAACTTCGAAATCGCTTCTTTAGTAGTGACTCTAGCTCCAGCTCTCCGCTTAAAAGGAATGTAAGTTACTGGATTTGATGCTCTGTCCCTATGCGGAGAAGGGGTTGGGGATGAGGCGATCTATGCTATCCACTCCTTCACGAAGTAGAATGTCATAACAAACGAAGCAGCAAGCTTTAAGTCCGATTCCTGTAAGGAATCCAAGCAGACTTCCGAAACCGGCTTTAATCGCATACTTCATATCATCCTTAAAGATCAGTTCACCGACAACTGCTCCGATCAATGGTCCTATTATTATTCCCAGCGGACCAAGGAAAAGACCAATAATCAGTCCTACAGTTGCACCCCTGGTGCCATATTTGGAACCTCCGAATTTTTTGGTTCCCCATACCGGAACAATATAATCAAGAATTGTGACAACAACTGCAATAGCCGCCAGGATTATCAATATAGTGGATTGAAAAATCAGCAAATCTGGTGAAATGGAGTAATATCAATCCAAGAAAACTTAATGGAGGACCGGGCAAAACAGGTACCAGACAACCGATTATTCCAAGGATCATCAGAATAATTCCAAATATAAGGAGTATATAATCAGACATTCAGACTTGATTATTCTTTATTTTTTGCCAAGGTCATCAAATTCGACATTTGTAAATTCTTCTGTCGATAAGATCGACTGACTTCCTGTTTTGTTTCTTCTTCTGAATGTTGTTATCTGTGTTTTTAATTCATCCTTGCCATTACCAATATATGAAACAGCATCTTTAAGTCCTTCGGTAAATTTCTCAAAATCTTCCTTGTACAGAAAGATCTTGTGCTTTTCATAAAATACTTTTCCTTCTTTACCAAGACGTTTTTTGCTTTCAGTAATAGTAAGATAATAATCATCTTTCCGGGTAGCTTTTACATCAAAAAAATAGGTTCTTTTTCCGGCACTTACCACTTTGGTGAAAATTTCTTCCTTTACAATTTTTTCATCATTCCCGTTTATGACTTCCTTTATTCCGGCTTCTTCTTCCATTTCTAAGTCAGTTAGGTTTAGGTTAGGCTAGTGTTTTGATTGTCAAATGTAACAATTATTTTTCAAATCAAAACAGAGGCTGTCTCAATTGTACCTAAATTTTGCTCCAGTTGTTTTGAGGGTAATGGAAAAAGAGTTATTTTTGCAGCCAAAATCTGAGGTTCTTTATTAATGATAAGCAGAAGATTATTACGCATAAAAGCCCTGATGGCTCTTTATGCATTTAACCGCAGGGAGGATGATAATCTTACCCAGGCCGAGAAAGAACTGATGTTCAGCATCGAAAAGACTTACGATCTTTACCATTATCTGCTTCTTCTTGTTCTGGAAGTTGCTGATATTGCCACCGAAAAGATTGATCAGGCTCTTCAGAAAAGAATGCCTACTCACGAAGATCTTAATCCCAAAAGACGATTTATTGATAATCAGGTTATTGCCCAGCTGAGAAAAAATAAAGCATTTAATAACTATATTTCCTCCAAGAAAGCTTTCATGGATAAACTATCCTCATATTCCCAGGCTGCTTTACAACAAAATGATTGCCTGGGAAGTATATGAGGAATATATGTCAAATCCGAAGATCATAGTTATCCATCTGATAAGAAGTTTATTATCAATCTGATAACAGATCTTTTTGCAAATCGGAAGATCTTGAGTCAAATCTTGAGGAACAAAGCATCTACTGGAATGATGATACTGGAATATGTAATCAGTAATGATTGAAAAGACCCTTAAGAAATTCAAAGCGGATATCGGAGAAAATACCGCACTGATGCCTTTGTTCAAAAATGAGGAAGATGAGGAATTTGTAAAGATCTTATTCAGAAAAGCAATCCTTCATTCAAAAGAATGTTCTGAACTTATCGATAAAAATACAACCAACTGGGAGGTTGAACGGATTGCTCTTATGGATATTCTTGTTATGCAGCTTGCAATAACTGAAATACTTGAATTTCCTGAAATACCTGTTAAGGTTACTCTTAATGAGTATATTGAAATAGCCAAATACTATTGTACTTCAAAAAGCAGTACATTTGTCAACGGAATTCTTGATAATATTGTAAAGGAAATCCGTGAAAAAGGGCTTTTTAATAAATCTGGAAGAGGATTGGTTGGTGAGAAACTGAACTGATGAAAACTGTATAACTGATATTTAATCAATGTCTAATGAGATACAGAGCATGACAATACAAAATTGGAATAATGATCAATAATCGGATTTTAATTGTTATATACTGATACTATCCTTACCGGATGCAGTTCAGGTTCTGGAAACGAAAACTCAGCTGAAGCAGATACTCCAGACAGGAGGAGAGGTTGCAGATATAAGTTTTAGGGAATATGAGCATGATTTTGGAAAAGTAACTGAAGGTGAAAAGATTGCTTATATATTTTACTTTTGAAAACAAAGGACCAGGTAATCTTGTTATAACTTCAGCAACAACCACCTGCGGATGCACAGTTCCAAAATATGACAGGAAACCGATTCCGGCCGGAGAAAGGAGGAAGTCTTGAGGTTGTATTTGATACTTCGGAAGAAACGGAATCCAGACAAAAACAGTATCAGTGCAAGTCAAATTCAAAAACCCAGGTTGTAATTCTTAAAATAACTGCAGAAGTAATATCCAAACAATAAATAATAATCATAATAATTAAAACGATGACCAATTTTGCTTTATTTATTCTTGATGGGTCAACCTGCCGGTGGAGCTACCGGCCAGAGTAATGCCCTGGTGACTTTTCTTCCACTTATTCTTGTTTTTGTTGTTTTCTATTTCTTTATGATCAGACCACAGATGAAAAAACAGAAAGAGATGACCAACTACAGGAGTTCACTGAAAAAAGGTGATAAAGTTATAACTACCGGTGGAATTTATGGAAGGATATATGAAGTAAAAGACAATTATGTAATGATGGATGTAGGTGGTGATCTTAAACTGAAAGTTGACAAGAGTGCTCTTGCTGAAGGATCCTACATCCGACTACTGATTAGAACTAATTATCATTTACCTTCTGTGAAAGGGACAAACGGAATATGGTCTGAAAAACTTACGAGAAAAGGGAGGTAAGGTATTAACAGGGATGTTGTTGTTTTTGCTTTCTTCCTTTTTCTCTCATTTGTATTCTGGTACCTTAATTCTCTGGGAAAGGAGATTGAATCACGATATAAAATATCCGGTAAGGTATATCAATCTTCCAAAAGAAAGGGTACTGTACTGAAGATCTGCCACCAAGGCTGGATCTGTACCTTAAAGGTCCGGGTTATTCAATACTTAAATTAAAGCTTTCAGGAAACCGCGCTCCTGTAATTCTTGATATTTCCACAATCAATTACAGGCGAGTTCCGGGAAGCAGGACTCTTAATTATTATATTGTAACATCAGGACTTATCCCAAAGCTTAAAAATCAGTTGCGGTGCTGAATGTGACATATTAACTATCAAGCCTGATACTCTTTTTTTCTCTTTCGACAGAGATAATTTCAAAAAAGGTTCAGGTTATCCCCGACGTTGAAGTTCTGACTGAAAAGCAGTATTTGGTTAAGGGAGACTATTCGTAATGAACCGGACTACCGTTACAATTAACCGGTCCGAAACAGGATTCTGGATACATCTAAACAGTAAAAACCAGATACATAAAAATTCTCAGGAGTGAATGAGACATGTTACAGAGAAGCATCTCTCTGGTAATCTCAAAAGGGTACACTGACTTCCGGCAAAGAAGGTAGTGCTTACAATACCTGTTGAACAGTTTACTGAAGCTGAAATCAAAGTACCGGTCAAAATCCTGAACAAACCCGATTCAATTAATATCAAGATCTTTCCGGATGTAGTGAACAGTTAAATGCCTGGTTGCTGTAAGTGATTATAAGAAATTTGAGGAGATTCCATTTGAGGTGGTTCTTGACCTTGGTAAAGCCGATCTGAATTCTTCTGAAAAAATTCCTGTCGGATTTCGAAACATTCCTCCGTTTGTAAGCTCCCTGAGAGTTTCTCCTGCAAAGGTTGATTTTCTTATTGAAAAGAAACTCAGATGAACAAATCGGAAGCTAAACCAGGCTCTGAAACTTGGTGTTACCGGGGGTATTGGAAGCGGAAAAACAACTGTCTGCAGAGTCTTTGCAGTCCTTGGAATTCCTGTCTTTTCAGCTGATGATGAAGCAAAAAAAATTCAGGATAATGATCAGGGATATTCAAATTAAAATAAATTCACTTGCAGGTAAGGATCTTTATTCTTCAGGGAAACTTGACCGTCCAGAACTGGCAAAGCTTATCTTCAACGACAAGGAATTGCTTGAAAAAGTAAATTCACTTGTTCATCCTGCTGTTTTCTAATCTTTCACGAGAATGGGTTGCCAGGCAGGATGCTCCTTATTCAATTATGGAGGCAGCAATTCTTTTTGAAAGCGGTGCATTCCGGTTGATGGACAGGATTGTCACAGTTGTTACTCCTGTGGAAGAAAGAATTGAAAGGGTTGATCAGAGGAAACAAGCTTTCCAGGGAACAGGTAATGGAAAGGATGAGAAATCAGATGGATGATGAATCCAGGATAAAAACGTCAGATTATGTAATTTATAATTCAGAAAATGATATGATTATTCCTGCAATTCTTGGAGATTCATGAGGATATGCTAAAACTATTTAAAAAATCAAACTGAATTATGGGAATATTTGGAAAATGGCTTGGAGGAGGTCTTGGTTTTGTTATGGGAGGACCAATTGGGGCTTGCTTGGTTTTCTTGTCGGTTCAATGATCGACAGTACTACTATTCAGACTTCAACATACACAACCAGCCTGACAGAACACACTCAGGGCGATTTCGGAATGAGCCTTCTGGTTCTTGTTGCAGCAGTGATGAAAGCCGACGGTAAGGTTGTTAAAATCAGAACTTGATTATGTAAAACAGTTCTTTGTCAGACAATTCGGACAAGGATTCTGCCAGAGAGGCTCTTCTGATGCTCAAGGACATTCTGAAACAGGATATCCCTGTCAGGGATGTATGCCTGCAGATAAGCAGAAATATGGATTATTCATCACGACTTCAGCTTATTGCATCTTCTTTTTAATATTTCTCTTGCTGATAGCAGCGATTCATCCGTCTGAAATTGAAGCTGATTGAAAAAATATCGGGATACCTTGGCATTGCATCAACTGATTTTCTTTCAATAAGGAATATGTTTATTCCTGAAACAGATTCTTCATATAAGATCCTTGAAATTGAACCGACATGCAACAGATGATGAGGTTAAAAAAGCATACAGAAGAATGGCAATGAAATATCATCCCGATAAAGTAAGCCATCTTGGTGAAGATTTCAGAAAAACAGCTGATGAAAAATTCAAAAAGGTAAATGAAGCTTATGAAAAGATAAAGAAAGAAAGAAATATGAATCTGATATTATATTTGAAAAAAATGATATCATAATAAAAACTGACATTGCAATACAAAAATTAAATTTGCACACAAAATATACAAAAATGGTTTTAAAAGATATTCTGGCAATTTCAGGTGAACCGGGGCTTTTCAGATTTATTGCCCAGGGAAAAAATGCAATTATTGTTGAACACCTCGAAACAAGGAAAAGAAGCAGTGCATATCAGTTCAGCCAAAGTTAGTTCACTCGAGGATATTTCAATTTTTACCGAAAAGGAAGATATGCCTCTTGGTAAAGTATTTGACCTTATTTATCGAAAAGGAAAACGGAGGACCTGCAATTGATTCAAAAGCTGATCCGGAAAAGCTGAAAACCTAGTTTGAAGAGATTATTCCTGATTATTCGAAAGGATAAAGTATATGTCAGCGATATTAAGAAAGTTGTTCATCTGGTATAATATTCTTCATAAACTGAATCTGCTGGTAAAGGAAGAACCTGAAGAACAGCTGAACCAGATACTGAAGCAGAACCGAAAGCGGATAAAAGCTGCCGCTGCTGAAAAAGAAAAGAAGAGCACTATAAAACCCCGAAGCAGAAGGAATAAGCCCAGGAGCTATAAAATCTGATATGCTATGAATTTTGGAGGAAATGAAGTAGTTTATGATTATTCTGGATCAGGTATAATCATTGTTCCTGTTCCGTATGACGAAACCAGCACCTGGATGAAAGGTGCCGATAAGGGTCCTGATGCAATTCATGGAAGCATCAGTAAATCTTGAATTTTATGATGTTGAAACAGCATCTGAAGCTCATCTGAAGGGAATTCATACTATTGAATCCGGTTCTCGAGAAAGAATCACCGGAAAACTTGTTGAATGCTGTTTATAATACAGAGTCTTATCCCTGCTTGCAGATAAAAAATTTCCTGTTATTATCGGAGGAAATCATACTGTTAGCTATTGGAGCAATAAAAGCTTTTTCGGAATATTTACAAGATCTGTCAGTTCTTCAGCTTGATGCTCATGCTGATCTGCAGGCAGGAATATGAAGGATCGCGAATTTAACCATGCCTGTGCCATGGCCAGAGCCCGGGAATTTGCTCCGATTGTCCAGGTTGGAATCAGGAGCATGTCGGCAGAAGAATTGCCTTATGCTGAAAGGGAGAGGATATTTTATGCACATGAACTGTATTATAATAAGAAACTTGTATAGAAAGGCAATTGAAAAGCTTACAGAAAATGTCTATATCACAATCGATCTTGATGTTTTTGATCCTTCAATAATGCCATCAACAGGGACTCCTGAACCGGGAGGACCTGAATATTTTGAACTGATGCATTTTCTGAGAGATGTTATCAAGAAAAAGAAATGTTGTCGGTTTTGATGTTGTTGAATTATGTCCTTCACCCGGAAATAAATCACCTGATTTTATTGCAGCAAAAATAATTTACCAGCTGCTGAGTTACAGGTTTGCTAGATATCAGTTCTCCACCATGCCCATCGAGCTTACCTTAGGTTTCGCATGAAGGGGGGTCAAGAGTTAATCCTCTTTCTTTGCCTCTTCCCAGATCACATTCATCTCATCGAGACTCATATCATGAAGCGACCTGCCTTTTGACAATGTGTCTCTTTTTCAAGGTAATTAAACCGTTTTATGAATTTTCTGTTGGTTTTTTCAAGAGCAGCTTCAGGATCAATTCCATAAAGCCGCGAAGCATTTATAATTGAAAACAGCACATCACCAAGTTCTGATTCAATAGTTTCAGTATTACGATTTTCTATCTCTTCTTTCAGCTCCGTTATCTCTTCAAGAACTTTGTCCCAGATCTGTTCACGTTTCTCCCAGTCAAATCCGACACCTCTTACTTTTTCCTGTATCCTGTTTGCTTTTACAATTGCAGGCAGTGATGAAGGAACACCTGAAAGAACAGGTTTATAACCATTATTCTCCTTTATCTTGAGATGTTCCCAGTTTTCTTCAACCTCCGATGCTCCTGATAACCTTTACATCACCAAATACATGAGGATGCCTGTAGATAAGCTTTTCATTTATTCCTTCCAGAACATCTGCCATTGTGAAAGATTCCTTTTTCAGAACCGATTTTTGCATAAAAGACAATATGAAGCATCAGATCACCAAGTTCATTTTTTATTCCTTCATCACTGTCCTGAGAAAATTGCATCAGCAAGTTCATAGGTCTCTTCAATTGTCAGTTTCCGCAGACTTTCATTGGTCTGTTTCATATCCCAGGGACATTTGACCCTGAGTTCATCAATAATATTCAAGGAGTCTTTCTGAACTCCTCGCAGACTTTTATTCTTTATCATTCATTAGTAAATGATTTTAAAACAGTCGGTTAGGTGATGCTGCTTTATGTGCCAGATCAATCCGCACAACAGATCCGACATGTCAAGACTGAGTAATTCAGAAACATTAGCTCCATTTATTGAAATTTCAAGCAGATCGAGCTGAATTGAATCTTGCAAGCATCTCACCAACAGGTACATCACTGTACTTTTCTGAAATCTGATCAGTGTAATTTTTATTGCTTTGAATAAGTATCCTGTAATTCTTTATTTTCAAAAACCCTGTAAAATACTTCCCTTGTAATATTTGAAATGGCATTTCCATAAGAGTCAATAAAAATTATGCTTCCAATTATTACATCTTTATCAATTGTTGCTCTCAGAGGGACTCTTTCACTGATTGTCTTCAGCGGATTTCCAAGTTCTGATGGCTTTTTCCCTGATAACAGATCTGATGCAGCTTTTGCAAAAATTTCAAGTTCATCAGCAGCTTCCCTGATGATCTATTTTTACAACTTCATCAGGATCAGAATTAAGTATAAGGTTAAAAATTCCATTGTCAGTTCCAATAAAAAAATGATCTCTTGCTTTTACAATCAGATAATCCTGATCCTTTATGAGCTTCAGAATGAACACAAATTATATGAATTGAACCTTTCGGATAATTATTAAATGTATTTCTTATTACAAAGGAAGCATGTGAAATATTAAATGCAGGAATATTGCCGGCATTATCAATAATGATAGCTCCCGGACACATACTGCTATAGCTTTCCCTTTAATGATTCCATTATAGATATCATCAGGCTTCCATTCTGTTGTTAATGTAATTACCGGCATATGAAAAAACTTATAGACAAAGATAATCTTCTAAGGAAAAAATAACCTTACTTTGTACTGTTCAATGATTTTTTTTATGAACTATTTAACTGTTGTCGATTAATTAGCAAATGAGAGGTCAGATCATTAATTTTTGTGAAGTTTAATGACAGAGATAATAATATTTCTTGAGGATATTGATCCTGTAGTCTTCTTCGGCACAAATAATTCGCTGCTTGATAAAATCCGTAGTTTTTTTCCTAAAATTAAAATTATGGCCAGAGGCAATGAGATTAAAATGTATGGGAGAGGAGGCTGAGATTACTGTTTTTGCTGAAAAGTTCAATGAACTTATTGAATATTATCAGGAAATATCACCGACTTGATGAACAGGATATTGAAAAATATTTTTTTGATGCTGAACATATGAAATCTGCATCAAACGGTGAATTTGAACAGGTTATTGTTTTTGGTACAAGCGGAAAACCTGTAAGGGCACGAACAGTAAACCAGTTGCATCTGGTAAATGATTATAAGAACAAATGATCTGATAATTGCTGAAGGACCTGCAGGAACAGGTAAAACATATACTTCTATTGCACTGGCAGTAAGGGCATTAAAGGAAAGAGAAGTAAAGAAGATCATTCTTACACGTCCTGCTGTTGAAGCAGGTGAAAGACTTGGCTTTCTTCCGGGAGATATGAAGGAAAAGCTTGATCCTTATCTTCAGCCTCTTTATGATGCTCTTCATGATATGCTTCCATTTAAAAAACTTGAAACATGGATTGAAGATGGAACTGTACAGATTGCTCCGCTTGCTTTTATGAGGGGAAGAACTCTTGAAAATGCATTTGTAATTCTCGATGAAGCACAGAATGCAACTATCAGCCAGCTGAAGATGTTTCTTACAAGGATGGGTGTAAGCTCAAAATTCATTATGACCGGCGATACAACACAGATTGATCTTCCAAGGAAAAATGAATCCGGTCTGCTTCAGGCAATGAGAATACTTACAGATATTGAAGGTATCTCAATAATCAAATTCGATGAAAGGGATATTGTCAGACATAAACTTGTAAAAAGAATTGTAAGGGCTTATGAAAATGAAGAAAATTCAGATAAAACCAATGCAACTTAGATCACACTGTGAACTGTGACTTCCCTGTATGAAGCTAAGTTAAGTTCACAGAGATCCACAGAGGAATCACAGAGGACACACAGAGAAAACTTCGAAAAATAAATCAAGACATATTTATGACAAAGACAATTTTAAGTTCAGATTTCAATTTCCCGGGACAGAAAAGTATTTATAAGGGAAAAGTAAGGGATGTTTATAATATTGACGACAAATATCTTCTGATGATCGTTTCAGACAGGATATCAGCATTTGATGTTGTTCTTCCAAAGGGAATTCCATATAAAGGACAGGTGCTTAATCAGATAGCTGCAAAATTTCTTGATGCAACAAGCGATATTGTTCCAAACTGGAAAATTGCCACTCCTGATCCGACAGTGACAATCGGACATAAATGCGAACCATATCCTGTTGAAATGATTGTAAGAGCTTATCTTACAGGCAGTTCATGGAGAACATACAAGGCAGGAGCCAGGGAAATATGCGGAATTAATAATACCTGATGGAATGAAGGAACATCAGCGTTTTCCGGAACCGATAATTACTCCTACAACAAAAGCTGAACAGGGCAGACATGATGAGGATATTTCACGTGAAGAAATTATTAGCAAGCGGACTGATTCCTGAAGAAGAATATACTCTTATTGAGAAATACACAATGGAGGTCTTTCTGAGAGGCTCAGAGATTGCTGCTCAACATGGTCTGATTCTTGTTGATACAAAATATGAATTTGGTAAAAAAGATGGGAAGATTTATCTGATTGATGAGATTAATACTCCTGATTCATCACGTTATTTTTATGCTGATGAATATCAGGAGCGGTTTGATAAAGGGCTTGCCTCAGAAACAGTTATCAAAGGAGTTTGTAAGGGAATGGCTTATGGAAAATGGTTTCCAGGGAAAGGAAGGACAAAAAGTACCTGAAATGACTGATGAATTTGTTAATGAGGTATCGGAAAGATATATTGAACTTTATGAAAAAATTACAGGTGAGAAATTTATTAAAGCTGATATAACAAATGTTCCGGAAAGAATTGAAAAGAATTGCCTGGAATTTCTTAAAACACTTTAATTTTCGAGGAGCCGCATGATAAATTAAGGTCATTTATTGTATTGCTTGTCATACTTTTGCCTCTGTGCTTCAGGTCTGGTCACAGGTTGTTGTGGAAAGATCAAAAGATAAGGTAGTTATTTCAGGAGTTCCCTATTATCTTCATCAGGTAAAAAAAGGAGAAACAGCTTATTCAATATCAAAAGCTTACGGTATAACAGCGGAAGATCTTACAAAGGAGAATCCTTCAATGCCGGCGGACTGAAGGAAGGTCAGAGCCTCAGGATCCCGGCAAGACTTGTATCGGTTTCACCTCCGGCTCAGCCACCCCCGGTACAGCAGCAGCCACGCGATGACAGCAAATTTATTTATCATAAGCTGCAGCCCGGCGAAACAATTTATTCTCTTTCAAAGAGATATGGTGTTTCAGAAAATGATATTATTCAAAGTAATCCGGGAATAGATATAAATAAGATCTCTACGGGTTTTGAAATAGCAATTCCCGAAAGGACAGGCTATTCAGAAGCAAAGCCGCGATCTTTTCAGGATACAAAGGCCTACTATCATAAAGTGGTTAAGGGAGAGACAATGTCTTCAATTGCCCGACAATACGGACTTACTGTCAGGGAACTCAGAAGGGCGAACAGGGATATCCGGTTTCCCCAGGTTGGGGATTATCTGAGGATCCCGGGCATGAAAGTTCCGGAAGCAGAAACCTGTTGAAGTGATTGTGCCTGATTCGGTCGCAGTGACCGAAGGTGAAGAACAGGTTTATCTCGAAAAACCATCGGAATTTACTCCTGTCACTGATCTGCACGGTATCCTTAACGTGGCAGTTTTGCTTCCATTCTACCTCTATGAAAATACAAAAAGAACTGAGATTGATTCCTCAAAATACCAGAAAGGGAAAAGGATCTATAAAGTTATAAACCGGACAGATGACTGGATCTATCCCGGCAGTCTCGGATTTCTTGAAATGTATGAAGGTATTTTGCTGGCTGCTGATACTTTGCGGAGCCAGGGGTTGGACATTAATCTGCATGTATTTGATATTAAAAGTGATACTATTGAGGTAACCAGACTTATTCAGTCGGGCAGGCTTGACAGTATGGACCTGATAATCGGACCTGTCCATTCAAGGAATCTGTCAATTGTTGCAGCTTATGCAGGGGCGACTGGGAATACCTGTTGTCTCTCCGGTTCAGCTTATTAATAATTCCGTTCTTGCTGAACAATCCCCTGGTTTTTATGGCAAATTCATCGCTTGAGGTTGCTCAGAATGCAATTGCAAGAAAGATCGGTGAATATTACAACAACAATATTGTCTTATTCATTCTGATACTGCGAATGCGGACCCTGAAATAGCTGCATTTAAGAACAAGATAATGACCGAACTGAATTCAAAAATGCCGGCTGAGGAAATAAGGTTCAAGGAAATGATCTTTTACAGCAGATCGGTCATCGGTAATGATTCAATAAACCGCCTCATGCCAGATGTTGTCAGAAAACTCGGGGAATGTTGTAATTATTGCATCTGAAGATGCACCTGTAATGAGCGAGTCGATCCAGGAGATTCATAACCTTTCAAGAAAATTTAATATGACGGTGATCGGTTATCCTGAAATGAGACAACTAGAAAATCTTGATCCAAAATTTTTCTTTGATCTTGGCCTGATGATATATTCTCCATACTGGATCGATTATTCCAGCCAGGATGTAAAACAATTTTGTTCTGATTTCCGGACAAAATTCCATACCGAGCCTTCGGAAATGAGCTATGCATGGCAGGGATATGATATTGCATATTATTTTTTAAGCGGACTGGCTATTCATGGGAAGGAATTTCTTATTCATCCGGAAATTCATAATCCTGATCTGTTACATACAGAATTTGACTTCAGGCGAGAATCAGTTAATGATGGTTTTGAAAATCAGAAGCTCTTTCTGATCAGATATACAAATAATTACGACCTGGAGCTTGTTGACGAAACAGTGAGTTTTTCTGTAAGATAAAACAAATAACAGCGCTGTAGTAACTTACTCCGTAATCAATTGTTAACAAAAATTAACAATAGGGAATAATATCCCTGTTTAAATTGTCTATAAAGTAGTATGATCAAAGAATCGTACAGGCAACAGGATGATAGCGAACTGGTAACAGCATCTCTGAATGGCGATAAGCAGGCATTCGGAGAAATTGTTACACGATATCAGAAGATGGTTGCCCGTACAGTTAAAGGGATGCTTGGAGATTCAGTTTTTTCGGAAGATATTGGACAGGAGGTGTTTATTAAATTGTACTATTCACTGTCCGAGTTCAGGGGAGAGGCAAAGCTGTCAACTTATATTCAGAAAATTGCAGTGAATCTTACCCTGAATGAAATAAAAAGAAGGAAAAAGTTCTTTTCAATGTTCTCACAGAAAGGGAACAATGAAATGTATGAATTTGAAGTTGCTGATCATGATACTGAAGAGAAAAGAGAGGCTTCTGAAATTGTCAATAAAGCATTGATGAGTATGGATCCGAAGTTCAGGATAATAGTGGCAATGAGAATGCTGCAGGGCTATTCAACAAAAGAAACTGCTGAAATCCTTGATCTGCCTCTCGGAACAGTTCTTTCAAGATTATCAAGGGCACAGGAACAATTAAAAAATATTTTGAAAAAATTATAATATAATGAAAAGTTCAGAATTTAAAGAATTATTAATCAGATCACTGGATAGTGAAAGTGATCCTGGAATGGATTCCGCAAAAATAGAGGAAGCCGGTGTATCTTTCAGATTCAGGGAAGGATTCCAGCGATAAGGTCATGGACAAAATATACAGCTGCCGGAACTGCAGTGGTCCGTGAAGTTGAATTTGTCAAAAACCTGAATTATGTTTTTTACCGTATTGCTCTTACCGGAGTAGCTGCAATAGTTTTATTGCTTATATCAATCTTTCTGATGGAAGGATCCATTTCGTTTAATTCATTTCTCGGACTTGGCAATAGTTATGATGAAAGTATTATTTGTCTTTTAACAGGAAATTAACTTTTTATGAAAACACAGACCAATACTTACTTGTAATACTAACCCTTATAATCGGATTTGTTCTTGGGATGCTTACTTCAGCCCAGATAAGGTTTCATAAGCTGAAACCGGTAAGGGTATATTTTTCAGAAGAACGATTCAGGGAAGGATTTTATAAGACCATCCAGCCTGATGAAAAACAGAAAGCAAAAATTGAATCGATACTCGATAAGTATGCCAAAATAAACAGCGAACCCCAGAACAATTTCAGGAAAGAACTTGATGCAAATATCAAAGCCTTCAGGAAGGAGCTTGATTCCAACCTTACAAAAGAACAGCTTGCAAGGTTAAAAGAGATGGATGAACGGCGTCAGGAAATGATACGGCAGGAGAGGAGACGTCATAGGAATGATACAGCAGATTTCAGGAAGCAGGCGTCCGGATTCCTACAGGCGTCAGATGCCGGACGGATCACCGACCTCCTCCGCCCCCTTACCGGGAAAGGATTCAGCCGAAGTTACCCGATAGAAAATAACAGATAATCAAGCAGGATCGGCAGATCATCGGGATTTACCCCAAGTGAAACCAGTAGATGCTCGGTCCTCGTCCAGAACAGCCATAAATTCCTCTTTCGAGATCTCACCTGTTGCAATACTCAGCCGGTAAAAATCAATTGCTTCCTTCTTTTTACCCTGGCATAGTGCCAGATGACCCTTATTTATCTAATCATGTGCATTAAGCTTTCCGGCCGACAGACGCTCATAGTATTTTTCAGAATCATCAAATCTGCCCCAGCGCAAAATAACAAAATGCAATCGGCCTTAGTATCTTAAGGTTTCCCGGATCATTATATTCAACCCTGAAATAGTACTTTAATGCCTCCTCATAGTTGCGCAGATCAAGATAACAATGTCCAGTCATTATTGCAGTATGAATATTTTCCGGATCGATTGCTCCTGCCTGAAGGTAGTAATCAAGAGCTTCCTCATTTTTGCCGAGCCTGCGCAGACAGAATCCTATTTTTTTCAGTGTCCAGACTTTTCTTTCAATCAGTTCAGCTCTTCTGTAGTATCTGAGGGCTTCCTCATATTTTTCATCCTGCTGGTAACAGTATGCAATCTTTTCATAGAGCTGGGAATCATCAGGTTTCTCTTTGACCTGCTTGAGAAAAAGATCAAGTGCATCCGTGAAATAGTTCTTACTGAAGAAATAATCAGCAAGACCTGCTTCAGCTTCAGGTGCATTGCATGTCATCCTGAAAAATTCGGAATTATAAATATCCAGTTTTCCAAGGAAAAGATCCTCAAATTCCTTTCTGTAGGGTGAAAGTTTGAAAAACCTGTAAATATCCTGCAGATACTGTGTTACATTTGTTCTGAAGTTCCTGTAAGGATCTATCACTGTTTCATCATCATCAAGCTGCTGCAGCCCTTCAAGCTCCATCCTGAAAACTTTAAGCATCATGCTCTTTTGAGATGATGGCAGATATTTAAGATTCAGAAGAAGTGAATATTTGTCGGAGTTGCAGATGAACGGGGTCTTGTATAAGGCTTCAGCAAGTTCATTGGTCCCGGGACCGAGTATCTCATCCCTGAATATCTCATTAACAACCTCATGGTCGGGATAGAATGGTACAAACCAGTTCTGAAAGTCCTTGAAAAAATCAAAATGCTTCAGGTTTGCAAAAGCTGACATATAGACATCAGCCCCTTCCATCTGCAGCTTTGTCAGCTCCTCCATTGTTTTGAATATTTCATCTGACTCACTGAACATCTCAGACCAGTCAGGATTTTTTTCTTCATTCTTATCTTTCGGAAGTATATTATCAAGGTCGAGCTTTTCTTCAATTCTCGGCCTTAGCTTTGCTACCTGGGGAAGTATTTCGTCCTGAAGCTTTTTGCTCAGATTTTCGGTTTCCCGCGACCGGATAGTCTGCAGGACTATAATCCTGCAATGTTCGCTAAACCTGCTATCCTTGCTCATTTCGGTGATCCTTTGAATAATTTCAGGATAGAGCAGGATCCTTCCATTGTAATAGTGCAGGTTAAGAATCAGACCTGAGAGGGCTCTTTCCATCACCTGTTCCTGGTTCGTTTCATAAAAGCCGGAGAGGTAAAGCATCTTTTCGCTCTGCCATGTCCTCAGTGAACTTAAGGTTATAGCACTCACGAATAGACTTGATTCAAACCATCTGAACTTTCCGGAGTTCATTATGATTTTTATGAGGCTGTTCTCAGCTTCACCGTAATAATCTGTCAGCCATAAATGATTGAAAATATTCTTTATGAGCTGCTTATGCTTAAGTGATATTTCCGATTCGGGATCCGGATTAATTTCCTTGCTTAGCTTAAGCCATTCATCAAGTTCTGATTTGAACATCAGGTCGTCAACCGTCTCAACTATAGTCTTGCCTGTCAGCTTCTGCTCCTTTTCTGCCTGTTGCTTCACCCAGTAGGTGTGCCATCCGGAATAATGTGACAATATGTCCTGTCTCAACCGGTCTGACAGACTAAGGATTGACTGGATAAGCTTAAGATAGACCTTGTTGCGTTCCGGATCCTTAATGCCCTCAATAGTATAGCTGAGCATATTCCTGTAGGTCATCACTATGTTGTTATACTCGTCACGCAGGTCGCCAAGAGAGGAAATAGATATCATATCCTGCAGGATATCAAGGCTTTGTTTAATTCTTTTTTCAGAAATAAACCTGCAGAGCCGCTTATGTTGTTGTATTACCTTGTTTGCTTCCATTCATTTATATCCGGGATTCGAAAATTTTAATATAGCAATTCCCGACCGGAAAAAGTATATGCAACAATCAGGCCGATAGTGAATGGTTTATGAAAGTGCTTAAAATCAGGGCATCGGGCATGACAAAATTTCGGTTTTGGAATATTTTCTGTGTATGCTTAGAAATTGTAACCGATACTGAAATATCCTTTTAATGCATTATAATATCTTTCAGCAGTGCTAAAGCCATGCATTATCCCGATTCTTACGGGTCCGATAATCGACATATAGCCTAACCCCAGGCCATATCCTGCCAGCAGAGTGATCTTATCAGTTTTATTGATCTCATTTACGGCATAAAAATTTGTCAATACTGTTAAATGCAGATCATGCAAGATCTCTATATCAAGTCCGGTACCAATTCCAGCAAGCTTCTCCGTGGCAATTTCATCCGATCGGAAACCTATTCCCTGAATTGACCGCCGGGATAGCGATTCCACTCCACCCAGATAGTACAAGTTATGTAAAGATGGTGTTGAATCCGGATAAAGTGTAAACAGGAAATTCCCGTTTAATGTAAACGTCAGCATTTTCCCTGCCGGGAAATAACTTTTGAAACCTGCACTGAGTGTATAGGTTCTCTCAAACGAAAACTGGTCAGGGTTTGTTTGTGTATATGTAGTTTTCAGGTAATCTGTATGGACGACTCCGGATAATAATTTTGAGGTGCTTGCAGTTAATTGAAATACAGCTCCTTTATCCGGAAAATATTTTGAATCAAGTGTATTTACTTCATATTTATAGTTTAGTGAATAATAGTTATATGAAATTCTTTTCAGATTGTTCAAAGCTACATAATCAGGAATAAAAGTGCTGTTTTCAAAGTTCAGGGAAACATTCATAAGATGATTTAATCCGAGATATGTGTTGACGGAAAATGTTGTACAGAAGGTACGGTTAAAAGTACCGCCCGGTTCATCCCTGATTTCGAGCATTGGCAAACGTGTATTATCTGCATAAAAAAGAGCCGAAAATCCCAGTTTCTGATTGCGGTCAAGGAACTGAAGAATAGACAGCTTTGCCCTGTAGAACTGACCTATGAATGAATCAAAATCTATCAAAGACCTGGACGTGATCAGATCTTTAAAAGTAGCCCTGAATGTAATTCCGGATCTTATGTAGTTGTCATAATAAAATGATCCATAAAGCCTGGAATTGGGTTCTTCAATACAATCGATTACAAGAACCAGTGAATCGTTCCGGGATAAGATCCTGTACTTTACTTTTTCAAACCAGGTTTTACCATATATAAGGTCTATCTTTTCAGTAATGAAATCCTTATCTATTTTTTCCCCTGGCCTGATTCCCAGAACTCCAAGGATTTGATTATCGCTGTAAATATTATTTCCTGTTATTTCTATTTTATCAATATACAGATCATGTCTCTCAAGTATATTTTCAATGGGTTGCAAGGGCTCGATGTTGTATAGTGAATCTGCAAGTCTCTTAAAATAGTCTTTATAGGGTAATGCCGCCTGATAACCCTTTTCAACAATTGAATCAACATTGGAGAAGAGAGTGGGGGAGTATCCTTTAAGATCAGGTTCTATAAGAATATCTGTCAGTATTTTCTGCCCCTCAAAATCTTTAAAACTTCTTATAAATGCGATCTGCTTTACTATTCCGGGTAATGATTGCAGCTGATCTTCCGAATAAGCCTGGTGTCCTGTATATGAACCTATCACTATGTCTGCTCCCATATCCCTGACTTCTTTGGCAGCATAGTTCCTGAGAACTCCTCCGTCGATCAGAAGACCGGAATCGATCCGGATTGGCGTAAAGATAGTTGGAACAGCACTGCTTGCTCGTATTGCATCGGGAAGGTAGCCTGAATGCATCTCAACAAGATTCCCGCTCAGAAGATCGGCGGCAAGGCACATAAACGGTATCGGCAGCTTTGAGAAATCGTTTATCCCGGCAGCAGGCCAGGCATAGTAACTTAATATATTTTCAATCTGCTGGCCGTTAATCAGTCCGGAGGGAAGCTGAACCTTCTTTGATGTTATGGGCAATGAAATTATGCTATTGTTATAGTGCTCCTTTTCAGGGAATATTACTTTGCTTTCCGGGATAAGTCTGGTGAAGCCAAGTTCCCAGTCCATCTGGTTCAATATTTTATGAAGGGAGTCGGCTGAGTAACCAATTGCATACATGCTCCCGATAATACTGCCCATGCTTACTCCTGAAATGTAATCCGGTCTCAACCCTGCCTCCTCCATTACCTTAAGCACCCCGACATGAGCCATCCCATTTGATCCGCCACCGCTCAGAGCAAGGCCTATTTTAGGTCTGGCTTTCCCTTGTTGAGCTTCAGTCAAAATCACCGGCAGTATGAAAAACAGCAAGACAAAGAAGATTTTCATGATCTCGTTGATGGTTGTTCTGATAGGAAAAAACCGGTCAAACATTAATTCTGAAGGTTTATAATATGATCTGCTATATCACTATCCGAAGCGGGAGTCTAAATTTAAGTAATTTTGCGGAGTGAAAAAATTTAATAAATCAGTAAGTGATTTTTTGCCGGGAACAAGAAAAGAGATCGAAGCTTTAGAGTGGGATCAGCCTGATGTCATCATTTTCAGCGGTGATGCGTATGTTGATCATCCGTCGTTCGGACCTGCTGTGATCGGACGGGTGATTGAGGATGAGGGCTTCAGGGTTGCTATAGTTCCCCAGCCGAACTGGAAGGATGATCTACGGGATTTCCGCAAGCTGGGAGTACCCAGATACTTCTTTGGAGTTACTGCAGGCAACATGGATTCTATGGTCAATCACTATACTGCTGCCCGACGTTTACGTTCAAATGATGCATATACACCGGGCGGCAAATCAGGTTTCCGACCTGATTATCCCTCTATTGTTTATACGAAAATTCTGAAAGATCTCTTCCCGGAGGTTCCGGTTGTACTCGGAGGTATTGAAGCTTCAATGCGAAGACTTACTCATTATGATTACTGGAAAGACAAGCTTGAACCCTCAATTCTGCAAAGCAGCGGGGCTGATCTTTTAATTTACGGGATGGGAGAGCAGCCTGTCAGGGAGCTTGTAAGGCTTCTTTCAAAAGGAGTTCCGTTTTCATCGCTTACAACAATTCCCCAGACAGTTATTTCAAGGAAGAAAAAGACACAGTTCCCAATCAACAAATCATGGAAAGATATCACACTCAATTCTTTTGAGGATTGTCTGGCAGACAAAAAAGCTTTTGCATCAAATTTTGTGACATTTGAGAAGGAATCCAATAAAATAGAATCGGCAAGGCTCATCGAACCTTCAGGCGAAAACAACATAATTGTTAATCCGCCTTTTCCGCCTGTTTCTGAAGCTGAAGCTGACCGGTCGTATGATCTGCCGTATTCATATCTCCCTCATCCCAGGTATAATAAAAAAGGTGAGATCCCTGCTTATGAGATGATAAAATTCTCGGTGAATATTCACAGGGGGTGTTTTGGAGGATGCAGTTTCTGTGCAATTGCAGCTCACCAGGGAAAACAGATAGTGAGCAGATCTGAAGAATCAATTATAAAGGAGATTCAGAAGATCTCAGAATTGCCTGGTTTTAAAGGTTATCTGTCGGACATCGGGGGACCTTCAGCCAACATGTACGGTATGAAGGGGAAAGAAGCTGAAAGATGCAGGAAATGTTCAAGGCCATCGTGCATCTGGCCGGCAGGTATGTGAAAACCTGGAAACCAGTCACAAACAATTGACATTATTATACCGGAAGGTCAATGCTGTTAAAGGTATTAAGAAAGCATTTGTAGGAAGCGGGATCCGATATGATCTTTTATTTCAGGAGTGGAATCCGAAAGCCGGTCATGCAGAAGGAGAGTATCTTGAAGAATTGATAGCAAATCATGTTTCAGGAAGGTTAAAGGTGGCTCCGGAGCATACCTCGCCACTGGTTTTGAAGTTAATGAGAAAGACACCTTTTGAACTATTCAGGAAGCTCAGAAGCCGGTTTGAGGCTATCAAAGCATCGCATGGTCTTAATTATGAGATTATTCCTTATTTTATTTCTTCTCATCCCGGTTGTACCGAATCAGATATGAGGGAACTGGCAAATGAGGTCAGGAGCCCTGGGTATAAGGCCGGAACAGGTTCAGGATTTTACTCCGACACCGATGACACTTTCGACTTTAATGTACTATACGGGTTTTGATCCCTTACAGTGGCAAGAAGGTGTATGTAGCCAGGAAGGAGTTGAAGAAAAAAGGAAACAGAAGGAGTCTGTTTCTTCTGGTATAAGAAAAGCCGGAATTAATTTAATCCCGGCTTCTCACCAACCTCTAAACCAATCATCTGAAAAATCCTATTCGTATTCTTTCAGAATATTCTTTACATCATCAGGTGCTACCCTGCCGTAGGTCTTGTCACCTACCAGCACCACAGGGGCAAGTCCGCATGCACCAACACATCTCAGACTGGAAAGTGAAAATTTTCCATCTCCTGTTGTCTGTCCAACCTGCAGTCCGAGTTCTTTTTTGAATTCATCAAGCACCTTTTCAGCACCTCTGACATAACAGGCTGTTCCCATGCAGATGCTTATCGGATGTTTTCCTTTCGGAGTCATTGTAAAAAATGAGTAGAATGTTACAACTCCGTAGATTTTTGCAACAGGCACTGACAGTCTCATCTGATACAACCTCCTGAACTTCAGCAGGCAGATATCCGAAATGTTCCTGGCATTTATGCAGGACATTAATAAGTTCCTGCGGATCATTATTGAAAGATGCACATATCTCTTTAATTTTGTCGACATCTTCCTGTCTCAATTCTATTTTTATACTTGACATAGCATTGAATTTTATTATGACCAGACTGGTATATTATTGTTTTACTACTGATCTTTTTCTTTTTATCAAAATAATGAGTATGAAGCAGATGATGAGCTTTTTCACTGTTCGGTTTTCCAAGGAACTCTTCATAAAGCTTTATTATGAAAGGATTTTCATGCGATTTTCTGAGAGGTTTCTTCCTGTCTTCAGCATAAATTGCAGCAGCTCTTGCTTTTATTATTTCCGAATTGCCATGATGCAATGGTTGTCCGCCTCCACCGATACATCCACCCGGGCATGCCATTACTTCAATTGCATGGAATTGTGATTTTCCTGATCTTACATCATCAAGAAGCTTTCTTGCATTTCCCAGTCCATGTGCAATACCTATATTCACAGGAAGTCCATCAAAATCAATTGTTGCTGAACGGACACCTTCAAGACCTCTGAGTTCAGTAAAATCAAGTCTTTCAAGTTTTTTCCCTGTATAAAATTCATATGCAGTTCGACAGGCAGCTTCAATAACACCTCCTGTTGCTCCGAAAATAACACCGGCACCTGTTGATTCACCAAGTGGAGCATCAAAATCCTCATCCTGAAGATTATTAAGATCAATATTTGCCTGTTTGATGAATGCAGCAAGTTCCCTTGTGGATATTGAAAAATCAACATCCCTGTTGCCGTCAACTGAGAATTCTTCTCTCTGGCATTCATATTTCTTTGCAAGACATGGCATTATTGAAACAACAACCAGATCTTTCCGGTTGATTCCTATTTTATCGGCAAAATATGTTTTTGCTATTGCTCCGAACATCTGCTGTGGTGATTTTGCTGTTGAAGGAACATCTTTAAGATCAGGAAAATATTCTTCAAAGAAGTTTACCCAGCCCGGGCAGCAGGAGGTAAGAATCGGCAGCCTTGCTGTTTTATCACCCTTGAGATGTCTGTTCAGCCTGTCAAGAAGTTCTGTACCTTCTTCCATAATTGTAAGGTCAGCAGCAAAATCGGTATCAAAAACATAATCGAATCCGAGAGCCCTGAGAGCTGTTACCATTTTTCCTGTAACAAGAGTTCCGGGTTCCATTCCGAACATCTTCACCAAGAGCTGCACGTACTGCAGGAGCAGTCTGAACAATAACAGTCTTTGTCGGATCAGCCAGTGCTCTGAAGAACATCGGGAGTATGATCAACTTCTGTAAGAGCTCCTGTCGGACATACTGCAACACACTGACCGCAATATGTACATGTTGAATGTTCAAGATTCTGTTCAAATGCCGGAGCAACAGTTGCCATAAAGCCCCTGTTGACTGCCGAAAGTGCACCAACAGTCTGAACCGTCATTGCACATCATCTCACAGCGGCGGCACATGATGCATTTATCAAGATCCCTTATTATTGAAGGTGAAGTATCTTTTCTGTAGGTCGACATTGCAGCATATTCAGCTCCGGGTATTTCTCTGATTCCCAGCCGATGTGCCATGCTCTGAAGTTCACAGTTGCCTGATTTTGCACATACAAGGCAATCCTTGGGATGATCGGAAAGAATGAATTCCATTACTGTCCTGCGGGCATTGAGAACCCTTGTTGTATGAGTTTTAACAACCATGCCTTCTTCACATTTTGTTGAACAGGAGGGAGCAAGGTTTCTTCTGCCCTGAACTTCAACAACACAAATCCGGCAACCGGCAGGTTTGTTCTCAATGTTCAGATCATGCAGTTCCATATAACACAGGGTTGGGATATCAATTCCCAGCTTCCCTTGCTGCTTTATATATTGTAGTACCCTTCGGTACCTCAATCTCTTTATTATCAATAGTGAGCTTTATTGTTTCCATCACTTTTTAATTAATTGATATATATTGCATCAAACTTACATTTCTCCATACATGCTCCGCATTTAATGCAGATTGCCGGATCGATAAGATGAATTTCTTTCCTCTCACCTGAAATTGCATTTACAGGACAAACCCTTGCACATGCTGTACATCCGACACAGTTTTCAGGATTTACAATATATTCCATCAGGTTTTTGCACTGACCTGCCGGACATTTCTTTTCAGTCACATGTGCTACATACTCATCCATGAAATTATCGAGCGTTGACAGTACAGGATTTGGTGATGTCTGACCCAGTCCGCACAGTGATGTGTCTTTAATAACAAGGCTCATATTCCTTAATCTGTCGAGATCAGCAGGAGTGCCTTTCCCTTCGCATATCTGGTCAAGCAGTTCATGAAGACGTTTGTTACCGATCCTGCAGGGAGCACATTTTCCGCATGATTCTTCAACAGTGAATTCGAGAAAGAATTTTGCCACAGATACCATGCAGTCATCCTCATCCATAACAATCATTCCTCCTGATCCCATCATCGAACCTGCTGCAATAAGGTTATCAAAATCAATTGGAGTGTCGAGATGTTTTTCGGTAAGACAGCCACCTGACGGACCTCCGGTCTGAACAGCCTTGAATTTTTTACCATTCCTTATACCGCCGCCGATCTCGAAAGATTACTTCTCTCAGGGTGGTTCCCATCGGAACTTCAATAAGCCCGACATTATTTATTTTTCCGGCAAGTGCAAATACTTTTGTTCCTTTTGATTTTTCTGTGCCGATGCTGCTGAACCATTCTGCTCCTTTAAGAATTATAGCCGGAATTGCAGCAAATGTTTCAACATTATTTACATTGGTGGGTTTGCCGCGGATATCCTGCTTCTGCAGGGAATGGAGGTTTTACTGTAGGTTCACCGCGCAGCCCTTCCATTGAATGAATAAGTGCAGTTTCTTCGCCGCATACAAATGCACCTGCACCATAACGGAGTGATAATATCAAAATTAAAGCCTGTACCAAAAATATCATTACCAAGGAAGCCATATTCTCTGTGCCTGTTTTATTGCAATTTTCAATCTGTCGTATTGCCAGCGGATATTCAGCACGGATATAAATAAGTCCGTTGTGATGCACCGATACTGTATCCGCAGATTGCCATTGCCTCAAGAACTGAATGAGGATCACCTTCAAGAACTGAACGGTCCATGAATGCTCCCGGGTCACCTTCATCTGCATTACAGACCACATATTTTTCATCTGATTTATTCTTACTGGCAATCTCCCATTTCAGTCCTGTTGGAAACCCTGCCCCACCACGGCCTCTCTGGCCGGAATCCTTTACCACTTTGATTACCTGTTCCGGTGTCATTTCAGTGAGTACTTTTCCAAGAGCCTGATAGCCATCTCTTGCAATATATTCATCAATATTTTCAGGATCTATGAATCCGCAGTTGCGAAGTACAATCCTGAGCTGTTTTTTGAAAATCCCGGCATGTTCTGGATCCGACAATTGCTCTTTGTTTTAGGATCCTGATAGAGAAGTCTGGTTACTTTCCTTCCTTTTATAACATGCTCTTCAACAATTGTCTGTGCATCTTCAGGTTTTACCTTTACATAAATAGTATTGTCAGGCATAACTTTTACAATCGGTCCCTTCTCGCAGAAACCAAAGCATCCTGTAAGGATCACCTGAACAGTTTCCGTCAAACCTTTTGCCTCAAGTTCATCCCTTAGATTGCAGACAATAGCATCGCTTTCCGACGCATGACAGCTGGTGCCGCCACATACCAGAAGATGCATACTGTATTTTGACATCTTTTTTCCTCCTTATTCTTTAGAATCAATAGTTTCGTAATTCACCGGGATGATGCCATCAACAAGCTCACCTGTCTTTAATGTACTTTTCAATTATCTGGTCTGCCCTTTTCAGATCCACAAAACCAAATACTACCGGATCCTGACCAGGAAGTTTAACTTCAATCGTCGGTTCTGCATAACAATACCCCATACAGCCTGTCTGTGTTACAACTGCCGGGAATGCTTCTTCTGTCGAGCTGCTCCACGAAAAACTCCATGATGGTTTTAGCACCGGAGGCAATGCCACATGTTGCCATTGCAACTTTCACCTGGACCTGATGCTCAGGATCAACACCTTTAAGTTTGATCCCGGATCCGGCTAATAGTTCTTCGCGTTTCTTTTTCAGATCAGCGAGTGATTTGATTTGTGCCATGCTTCTTTTGATTAGGTTAATTCAGTTGATTAATTCTGCTGAAAATTGTCTCCTTAAATTTATCAATTTCTTCCTGTTCAATTCTTTTAAACCGGAAAAAGTCTCTTCACCTGTTGTTCCGGAATGATCCCCGAAAATCGCACATATATTAAAAATCTTGTCCGGTATATTATTTATTATAAAGTACATGTCAGATTTGTTCTCTATGATTCAAGTCCTGTTTTTGCTTTAACGACACAAAGATAATATTTAATTGTGAAATAAATAACAATGTTAATAAAATAACAATACTTTAAATTGAATATAAATAAGGGTATGATTTCGGTTAGATTCAAGTCTTTAACAGGGCAAAAAATGTAAGATTTTTTTCACCGAAACCAAGGGAGCTATTTTCTCAGATTTTTAAACTCAGATACTGGTTTCCAATCAGGGGTGATATCAGTGGTGGCAAGTTCATAACCTATCCTGAATGCCAGGTGAACATCTTCCGATATTAAAAGAAGAATAACACTTCTGTCCGGCCTTTGCTTAAGCATAGAAAAGGCTTTCCCAATTGTCAGTGCCCAACCCATGGAAGTGGCATTATCAACAGCAACATTATAGATTGGACAGCACAAATCCTGGGAAAGATATATTCATCTGAGCACCACATTCCCCAGAAGAACCCTGCCGCTTTTCCAGAATGCCCTGTAATAGGGATCGTCGGTAATATATACAACTTCTCCCGATCCTATTCTCTCAGAACCTATGATCATTGTATTTTTGACCTGTTTTTTGAACTTATAGCCTGCAAATCCTGAAACAGGTTCGTTGTCCAGTATATAACCAATATTACTGCCTGTTGACAAAAAGGGATATGGTGAAGTGCGCTTTAAAATAAACCACGCCTTCCCAAGCCCGAAAGCATAAGGATGGGTTTCATCAATTTGAACCTTATAGATGCTCCCGGCGGATCGCTCGGAAAGAGTATGCCTTCTTTCATCTTCAAACTTTTTAAGTAGAGAGGAATCATCGCTTTTCTCTTTTTTCTCAGCCGCCTTTAATTCAGTTGTCCGCATTTCGGAAGCCTTAAAAAGCGAGGTGGACTTTTCAGATGCAAAAACTGATATGGCATTCTCTATTGCAATTACTTTGCCGCCTTTCCTGGTAAAATCTACTATCGTATCCTTTAGTTTGGAATAGGTGCCCGATGTAAGAATTAAAATATCATAATCATTCAATTTAACATTTTCTGCGTTGGCAGTATTGATCAACGAAACAGGATAGTCCAGGTCTCTCTCGAAAAAATACCAAAGTTCTCCGACCTGGCCTGAAGATGTCCCGTCGCCGCATAAAAGGGCTACCTTAACCTTTTTCATCAGAGGTGAATAATTTGATCCGAAGTCTTTTCCATTCTCCACAAGTCCTGACGTAACGGATGACAGTTTTACTCCAAACTTGTTTGCTTCGTCCGTAATTATCTGATCGAACTTGTTTTCCATATTGGTATTATCACCGCGCGCCATTACAAAGCTGCCCCTGTTAAAACCGGTCCCGTTGACAGTAAAGGGTTTTACAGCGTACCTTGATTTTATGTTTTTACTTATAACAGATGCAATAAACTTCAGCTCGTTAAAGCCGCTGAAGTTGACCGCATAACCGTACGGTTTGGTGTTACTAAGGCTGTTGCTGACAGATTCTGATCCTTGCTTACCGTCAAGTGGTTTTATCTGTTCTGTGAGAGCAAACGCTTTAAGATTATATACATATGGTAATGCCCAGGCTGTGAGATCATAGCTTAATGAATCTGAGGCCCTGCTGTCAGGCTCAAAAAGAACCTGTACAAGGCGCGACTGAGGCTGGTAAGCGCTTATCAGGATATCTCCCTTCTCAATCGTCACCTCTCCTTCGGCATTTGAAGCGTAGTCAAATCCCCTGAATTTCTTCCCGGTAACTCCTGCAAACGCATACTTGATCTGGTTCCTTACCAGCATTTTGAGAAGATCATCAAGATTTGATTTCTCAGTTGTTCCTTTAATTATTATGGACTTATACTGGAATTCAGGTTTTTCAAGGTTATCAGCAAAGAACTTATTGAATTCTGAAACCAGCTTTTCCCTGTTTTCATAGGATACTTTTAAAGTGGCCATGGAGGCTGTAAAATGCCCGTCAATTCTCTTTTTTAGTGTCAGGGTGTCTCCAGATTCCTGTGTATATGCAAGTCCAGAATAACCGCTTCCTCCCTGCTCATATGTAAATCCCATAGCTCCGTTGAAAAGGGGCCATGTATCCCCAAAACTCGGGCAGAACAGGTCATAATTCTCTTTTGTAAAATAAAGCCTGGAATTTTCGTCGAATAGCAGAGCATTTCCTTTGCCCATTAATTTATGGAATTCATGCTGCCACGGATGTAATTACTTCGTGCCAGGGATCAGCCCCGGGAGCAAAGAAGAATGTGGATTCAGCTCCCATCTCATGAAAATCAGCATAGACCTGAGGCATATAACTGTTATAAAAGGCAATGCGCTGAACAGTTTCAGTTTGTGTCTGCCATGCCCAGTCGCGGTTAAGGTCAAACATATAATGGTTAGTCCTTGCCGAAGGCCATCCCTGGTAATGCTCCCAGGAATTGCCGTCAGGATTGGGTGACAAATTCTGGGAGTTTCTGAACCTGTTGGTGAAAAGATCCCGTCCATCCGGGTTCTGACAGGGATCTATTACAATAATGCATGTACTGAGCCAGTCACTGACCCCTTTGTATGATCCGCTTACCAGGGTATAAAGTGTCTTCATTGCCGTCTCCATCCCTGCTGATTCATTTCCATGCACATTATAGCCCAACCAGATGAAGGGAACCTGTTTTCCTGCAAAATTTCCTTCCAGCAAGCCTGCTTTGATAAGATTGTTTTTCCTGTATACCTCCAGGTTTGCAAGGTTCTCTTCGCTTGATACAAAGCAAACACCGAGGGATCTTCCTTCATAGGTGGTCCCGTATTCCCGGTAATCGGCAAGGGGCGATTTGCCGGCAACATACCTGAAGTACTCAACAGCCTTGTAGTGGAAAGTGAATTGTGTACCCTGCTCATAACCCAGGAACTCGTCGGGCGACAAAACAGACTGGCTAAATACATTAATTAAAACCAGAAAAAAGATGTAAGAAAGGCACAGAAAGCGCTTCATGGATTATGATTTTTAAAATTAATTGCCTAAGGTAACATTTTTATGAGTGCCGGTCTGAAAAAAGCAACAGAGAAATTATATTGGGTAACTCCCTGGTATTTACATTGCTTAAAATTCTTACTTTTACCATCCTGAAATGATTATAAATTCCTTAATTCTTATTATATGAAAAAACTACTTTCATTTGGTATTCTTACTATTCTTCTCTTGTCGCTGCCTTTTCTGAACGGTCAGTCATGGGCTCAGATGCCGATGCGCGGCGGGAATCAGATCCGTATTACAGGCTGGGCAGATGACACCCATTACCTGATTCAAACATTTAATTCAAGTAAGGAACTTGTTATTCAGAGCGTTGACATCAAAACAGGAAAGAGCATTGAGGTTCCGACGGTAAAATCCGCAAGGGAATTGCTTTCAGAGTCAATGCCCGATGGGATAACAATCGGTACCACCGACGTCATAAGTCCCGATAATAATAGTGTCATTATTATTAAAGACGACGATCTCTTTTATTTTACCAGGGGAGATAAGGAATTAAGGAAACTGACAAATGATGAAGTTCCGGAGGTAAATGCCCGTTTTTCACCGGATGGGAAAAAGATAGCATATACAAAAAACAAAGATCTGTATGTATTTGACCTGTTGAATAATAAAGAGATAAGGCTGACTTTTGATGCCACCGACAGGATTTATAACGGTTATTCATCATGGGTTTACATGGAAGAGATACTTGGCAGAGGCAGCCGTTATGCCGCATTCTGGTGGTCACCCGACGGTACCAGACTGGCTTACCTGAGAACCGATGAAACAGATGTTCCCATATTCACGTTGAACCGTCTTGATGAGCCTGATGGTATTCATGGAAAGCTTGAACAGGTTCCTTATCCAAAAGCCGGAGATCCTAATCCAAAGGTTAAAATGGGCATTGCAGATATTGCAACTGCAAAAACCACCTGGGTGAAAACCGATTATAGTATCGATCAGTATATTGCCTGGCCATTCTGGACACCTGACAGTAAAAAGCTTGCTATCCAGGTGGTTAACCGTGACCAGAATGATATTAATTTTATTCTTGCAGATCCTGCTACCGGAGATTTTACCGAGATCTACAATGAAAAAAGAAAAACATGGGTCGAATTTTATGAAGATATTTATGTGATGAAAAATGGAACCGGTTTATTGTTAGAAGCTACAGAAATGACTGGGAGAACCTTTACTATTATGGATGGGATGGGAAGGTGATTTCGCAGATCACGAACTTTAACTGGAGGGTAAATGAAATATCGACAGGGTTGATGAAGCAGCAAAAGTTGTTTATTTTACGGGAACAGGTCCCGAATCAACTGACAATCATTTTTTCAGGGTTGGACTTGATGGGAAAAATCTCCTTCAGATTACAAAAATGGATGGAACACATAATGTAAGTATTTCACCTAAAGGAACATACTTTATTGATACCTGGAATAACATTACAACCCCCGGTTCAATTATTGCCTATGATAAGAAAGGGAAACAACTGAAGCTGATCCATAAGTTTGAACAGCCTGCAATTTGATCCATCCAAGAATTCAAGGGCTGAAATGGTGAAGATTAAGACATCTGACGGTCTGTTTAACATGCCTGCAATTATAACTTATCCTGTCAATTTTGATGAATCCAAGAAATATCCTGTTGTATTTACTATTTACGGTGGTCCGAATTCCAAAAATATCACAAGCAACAGGTGGCAGGGAGAAAATGCTTCATGGTATTCCCAGAATGGTATAATTACTTTTACAGTTGACCACAGGGGATCCGGTCATTTTGGGAAAAAAGGGCTTGATTATCTGTATCGATGTCTTGGAAAATGGGAGATCCTTGATTATGAAGATGCCGTGAAATGGCTTCGTTCAAAACCATATGTTGACGGAACCAGAATGGGAATCACCGGAAGCTCATACGGAGGTTATATGACCTGCCTGGCCCTGACCAAAGGCGCTGATTACTGGACTCATGGATTTGCAGGCTCCTCTGTTACCGATTATCGTCTCTATGATAACATCTATACTGAACGTTTTATGGATACTCCTCAGGATAATCCTGAAGGTTACAAGGATGGTTCAGCTCTGACTTAGGCGAAAAACTATAAAGGGAAATCTTTTTATGACTCATGGTGATATGGATGATAATGTTCATATGCAGAATTCCATTTACCTTATTTCAAGGCTGGAGGATGAAGGCAAAATCCTTTGAGTTTATGCTGTATCCGGGCGGACGCCATGGCTGGGGCGGGGCAAAGGCTATTCATTCCAGGAATGAAGCAAATAAATTCTGGCTGAGAAGTTTTTTTGGTGAAAAATAAGAAATTTGATCGGGTCTGCCTCATCCTGGAAATAAGAGATAGTTTATCTGAACTTTAGTTTAGGACAAGAGTAATGTTTACTATATTAGGTTAAATTTAAATCACTAAACGTCTATAAATATGATAATTGGCATCCTCAGGGAACCGGAAACTGAAAACAGGGTAGCGATGCTGCCTGGGGAAGTTGCCGGGTTAATAAAAATGGGTGTTCAGGTCTTTGTTGAAAAGAAAGCCGGAGAAAGGGCTTTTGTTCATGACAAAGATTACGAGACTAGCAGGTGCATTGATATCGGCAAGAGATGAGGTAATTTTACGGTCTAACCTCTTGCTCTCTGTCAATCCTCTGCTGGAGTGATGATCTGAAATCTTTCAGAGAGGGTCAGGTCTTGTGTTCAGTCCTTAATCCTGCAGAAAACCGGAGTGGCTGGAAAAGGCACGTCTACAGGGTCTGACAGTACTGGCACTCGATCTGGTCCCCAGGACTACACGAGCCCAGTCGATGGATATTCTTTCATCAATGGCAACTGTATCCGGTTATAAAGCAGTACTTGATGCAGCATCAATATTACCAAGGTTTTTTCCGATGTTCATGTCAGCCGCCGGAACTATTAAACCTTCGAGAGTGCTGATTCTCGGTGCAGGCGTTGCCGGTTTGCAGGCAATTGCAATTGCCAGGAAACTTGGTGCTGTGGTTGAAGTCTTTGATGTAAGATCTGCAGTTAAGGAGGAAGTAAAGAGTCTTGGGAGGTAAATTTATTGAAGTTGAAGGAGCCAGGGAGGATGCTGCAGCAGGAGGATATGCTGTGGAACAGACTGAAGAATTTAAAAGGAAACAGCAGGAACTTATCCAGCAAACGGGCTATTGCAGCTGATGTTGTTATTGCCACTGCCCAGATACCCGGGAAAAAAGCTCCGGTCCTTATTCTCAAGGAGACAGTAATGGCGATGAAACCGGGATCAGTGATAGTGGATCTTGCTGCATCCTCAGGAGGTAATTGTGAACTGACCCAAAATGACAGAACGATCACTGTTAATGGAGTAACTATAATCGGGAAATCCGACTTATCCTTCCGATATGCCATACTGATGCCAGTAAGATGTTTGGATCCAATATTATCAACCTTCTTAAGATAATGATCGATAAAGACGGCAACTTTGCACTTAACATGGAGGATGATATTATAAATGGAACAACTGCAGTTCATTCAGGGGAATATGTAAGTCAGAGGATTACGCAGTATGCTTAACATCAAATAAGATAACAAATGGAAAATATTCTTGAGTTTTTCTTACAGCACAGGGAGGCAATTTTCATTGTTATCCTTTCAATATTTCTCGGGATTGAAGTGATAAGCCATGTTCCGGCAATCCTGCATACTCCGCTTATGTCGGGAGCCAATGCAATCCATGGAGTTGTGATAATCGGAGCAATTATTGTTATGGGACATGCAGATACCACAGGATCAATGATACTCGGATTTCTGGCTGTTGTTCTTGGTACTCTGAATGTTGTCGGTGGATTTGTTGTTACCGACAGGATGCTTGAGATGTTCAAAAAGAAGTAATCAACCAGATTTTAATCATTTAACTATATCAGAATGAACGAGATTTCTCAGATTCAGATTGGCATCTCAATTCTGGAGATTACTTATGTAATTGCTTCTGTACTCTTTATACTTGGATTAAAAATGCTAAGCCATCCTCTGACTGCTCGCAGGGGAAATATTCTGGCTGCATTCGGAATGGGTTTGGCAATTATAGCAACAATCCTTTTTCATAAGAAAGATGGGGAGCCTATTGGTAATATTCCCTGGATCCTGCTAGCAATTGTTATTGGGACTGTAATCGGATGGGTAATTGCGAAAAGGGTAAAGATGACTGCAATGCCCCAGCTGGTCTCATTCTTTAACGGGATGGGAGGTGCAGCAGCAGCTCTGATATCGATGATGGAGTTTCCGCATGTAAGTCCTGATCTCATTGCAGAGAGCGGCATGGCAAACGGACATGTTCTTGCCATACTTCTGGGACTTGATGATAGGTACAGTATCCTGGGCAGGAAGTATGATCGCTTTCGGAAAGCTCGACGGCTGGATCGGTGATCTGAGAATAAAGGCAATGAAGTATGTTAATCTTACAATTCTTGCTGTCCTGATCGGATTTATTGTATTCATAATGACACGTCATGTTCAGTCAAGTGCAGAGCTGACTCCCCTGATTTATATTATGTTTGCTATTGCCGTAATTTATGGTGTGTTGTTCGTAATGCCTATCGGGGGTGCTGATATGCCGGTTGTGATTTCACTTCTGAACTCATTTACCGGTGTTGCAGCAGCTATGGGAGGTTTCCTTTACAATAACCAGGCAATGCTTACCGGCGGTATTCTTGTCGGTTCTGCCGGAACTATTCTGACTATTCTTATGTGCAAAGCCATGAACCGTTCATTGCTAAATGTAATAGTCGGTGTTTTTGGCGGGGGAGGAGAGTCAGTTGTTCCCGGAGGAGGCCTCGTTAAGGAGATTTCAATTTCTGATGCAGCAGTTCTTCTCAGCTATTCAAAGAAGGTGGTCATTGTCCCCGGTTATGGACTGGCGGTTGCCCAGGCTCAGCATGTCTGCCATGAACTTGACAAGCTCCTCGATGAAAAGGGAGTGGAAGTGAAGTATGCCATCCATCCGGTCGCAGGAAGAATGCCGGGTCATATGAATGTCCTGCTGGCTGAAGCTGATGTTCCGTATGAGCAGCTTATTGAAAGTGATGAGATCAATCCCGATCTCCCGAATACTGATGTCGTTATCGTGATCGGAGCAAATGATGTTGTAAATCCGGCTGCAGAAGATGATCCTTCAAGTCCTATCTACGGTATGCCCATTATCAAAGCACGCGACGCCAAGAACATAATTGTGATGAAGCGGGGTATGGGTAAGGGTTATGCAGCAATTGAGAATATGCTGTTTTTTAATGACAAAACCAGGATGCTGTTTGGTGATGCAAAGAAGACACTGCAGAACCTGGTAAATGAGATCAAGAATTTATAGTCAGAAAAGATTCCTTGACTTTATCTGGTGAAGGCGGGCTCAGTGGAACTCTGTGTAAGTTAACCTCTTGTCTTAAGGCACTGGCGGTTCTGAAAGTTGTCTTTTGCGAACCGGATGTAGTCCAGGCCATGTAAGTGACAATTCAGAAATGACTCAATATAAACAAAGACTGGGACAGCTAAGAGAAGCCCTTAAAAAGAGCGGCATCGGGACATTTATTATCCCATCCTCCGATCCTCACCTTGGGGAATACGTTCCTGACCACTGGCGCATAATTCAGTGGCTTACAGGCTTCTCCGGATCAGCCGGAACAGTTGTCGTTACTGATTCATTTGCTGGCTTATGGACCGATTCACGATATTTCATCCAGGCTGAAAAGCAGATTTCAGGCTCAGGATTTGAATTCGTGAAACCTTCCGGATTTCCGGGTAACGATTATCTGGATTTCATTTTTGAAAATACCCGTCCGAACCAGAAGATTGGAATGGATGGGAGGCTGATTTCTATCGTTCAGTTCAGAAGACTCGAAAAAAGACTTAGAGGGACAGGGGCAGTTTTTGTGACTGATTTTGACCCCATTGCTGATCTGTGGATTGACAGGCCTGAAATGCCCGCATCATCTGCTATCGATCATCCCGTCAAATACTGTGGCAGGGAGAGATCCGTGAAGATAAAAGATGTGCGTGAAGAAATGTCAAGGCTAAATGCTGATTATCATTTTCTTGCCTCGGCCGATGATATAATGTGGATGCTTAATATCCGGGGCGGCGATCTGAAATTTACTCCATTGTTAATGTCCTATGCCCTGATCGGGAAAAAACAGATTTTACTTTTCATTGATGAAGTCAAGATACCACCAAAACTGGCAAAAGAATTTAAAAATCTGGGTGTTGCCATTTTACCTTACGGGGAAACAAAAGAAATTATTTCGGCGGTCACGGAAGGAGCTACTGTTTTGATTAATCCGGCGACAACATCTGTTGCAATGTTTAATTCAATTTCAAATAAGTCTGAGACCATAGAGGATATAAGTATTCCGTCACAATTTAAGGCTATCAAGAACAAAACAGAAATCAAGAATATTGAAGAGGCAATGGTGAAAGACGGTGTTGCGCTTACCAGGTTTTTTTTCTGGTTTGAAAGCAATCTTGGAAAGGTTCCGATGACAGAGGTCTCACTTGCTGATAAACTCCTTGAGTTCAGATCTCAGATGCCGGACTTTATGGGCCCATCATTTGAAACAATTTCGGCTTACAATGAAAACAGCGCACTGCCACACTATACCCCCGGAACAGCGGAAGGTGCAGAAATAGGGGAGCGAGGCATACTCCTGGTTGATTCGGGCGGCCAGTATATGGACGGAACCACCGATATTACCAGAACTGTTCCTGTCGGCATTCCGTCAACCCGGCAGAAAAAGGATTTTACATATGTACTTAAGGGACACATTGATCTTGCCCTTGCGAAATTCCCGGCAGGAACAAAAGGTTACCAGCTTGATTCGCTTGCAAGAAGACCTATTTGGGAATCAGGACTGAACTTTGGGCACGGAACAGGTCACGGAGTTGGCTTTTGTCTGAATGTGCACGAAGGACCGCAGAGTATCAGTCCGGCCGACAATAAGACAGCGATCATTCCCGGGATGCTGACTTCGAATGAACCGGCAGTGTACAGGGAAGGTGAGTATGGGATAAGGATCGAGAATCTTATTCTGTGCTATGAGGATGAGGAGACAGAATTCGGGCAGTTCCTCAGATTCGATACTGTTTCGCTATGCTACATGGAAAAATTGCTTATCGATAGATCACTTCTGGACAGGAAGGAGATAGAGTGGCTGAATTCCTACCACTCGGAAGTTTACGACAAACTGAGCCCTTACCTCAATTCGGAAGAAAAGCTCTGGCTCAAAGATAAGACAAATCCTTTTTAAAGTTGTCTTTGTGGATATCTGTGTCATTGGCCCCTAAATCCCCTGAAGGGGACTTTCGTTGGGGGCAAAAACTTACACAGGGTGCACAGAGTTGTATTATTTGATAACATCTATCATTTGAGTTACATCAATTACAGGGAATTCGGTGATCCTCAGCTTAGCACTGCCATAAGGTACGAGCTGAATAACCTCGGCAGTGCCTTCAGGTTTCACGGGACTGAGCGGAGGGATATCTGCCGAATTGTCCTTTAATGTCCATTCCGGGATCTTCATCCCCCGGGTTGTAATAACTACAGCCGCATCCCGGTCCCAGGGAATATATCGGGAGGAATCGGCAGACCAGATCATATCACCTTTATCGGCAAACGGCAATTCGGTCACCTGGTTTTCAGTAATATCCAATCCTCTTGAAAGATCATTTTTATTGATCATCAACCCGTAATTCCATGCACTCGCGGGATCGATCTCCCAGTCTACGCTCCCTTTGTAGCCGAAATTATCATAGTTGATCGTAACGTTTTTATATTCCTTATCAATCCTTAAGGAGAAGTAGAGTGGTCCGCGAAGGATTGACACTGCATTATTGTACCTTTTTTCGACCCGGATATCCATGGGAATATTCATTGTGATAATGTCATCATTATTCCACCTGGCAACAATTTTAACAGTTGAGCCGCCTTTCCCGGAGATAGTCTTGCCTTTATATCTGATCCCGACGTTGTCAGCCCAACCCGGTATCCTCAGGTACACCGGGAAACTCAGAGGTTTAAGGGTATTAATCGTGAATTTTACCGATCCGTTAAACGGATAGTCTGTTTCCTCATGGATTGTTATCTCTTTTCCATTTCCGACTTTTGCTTTTACGACTGAAGGGCTGTATGCAACAGCAATCAGTCCATTGTCGTTTGTTGCCATCCACAGGCTTTCCGTAAATTTTGGCCAACCCTGATGCATGTTAGCCAGGCAGCAGGCAAAGTTTGGCATAAGTCCGTAGATGTTTGAATAGTTTCCATTGGTGCTCCAGGTTCTTTTATCACCATTTACCAGCACCTGGTTCGATTGCTGATCGTACTGATGAGCCCACATATCTGCTGTTGTTGTTCCCGGCAATGCATTGAATGTCAGTAATTCAAGCCTGTCGGCCAGGCTGTTGTCGCCAAAAATTGCAAAGAGCTCTTCAAGAGAGTACATATATTCAACAACTGAACAAAGCTCTGTTCCCCGGTCCGGACTTTTTCCGGAAAGATGTTCATCGCCTGAAAATCTACCGCCTGCCTGTCCATGATTGAGATCATACTTGTTGATCCCTGCATAAACGGCATTTTTGAATCTTTGATCTTTTGATTGCTGATACCACAGACCCGGATATTTTATGGCCATAGCATTATTGACAACATGTGCTGTAAGGCCGTCAGGACCCCAGTTCAGAGGTATTTTCCTGTCGGCTGATGCTGCTGAGTCCCACGGGAATTTCTCATAATATGAAGTCCAGTCGGAGCTGTTCTTCTGAATTGATTCGATAACTTCAAGGATCCATGGTTCATTCGTTTGCCTGTAGAGCCAGTAACCCGTGACAGCATTTTCCATTGCCCTTACACCCCTCCACTCTTTATCAGGCCAGTCGGGAGGTGTTTCATGGAGATACCGGAAATAATTTTTCAGCACTTCAAGCGCACGGTTGTCGGAAGTTGCTTCATAATACTGCATAAGGACCTTGTTTGCGACTGCAAGAGGCCATCTGTCTTTATTTTTTTCAGGACCATACCAGCCGGAATCCCTGCTGCTCGATAGGATAGGCTCGATCCAGTTGCTCACTTTTTTTATGAGTTTTTCATCATCAAGGAGGAATGCCAGTGGGACCAGCCCGTCAAGGAAATAGGGACCTCTTTCCCAGGCTTCACCGTTACCGCCTCTCCAGGAAGAGTTTACCAGGTCGGGCCAGAAATCGTCAATATTGCCTGAAAGTCCCGATGCCTGAGCCTGTAGCTGGGATCTAAGCCAGCCTTCCGGTTTGATGGCTCCCAGGGGCAGTTTGATATAGGCATTCTGCATCAGGGGTTCGGGATTTCCCCTGTAGTTTGTATTTTGTTCCTTATTCATACATGATGAGATTATCAGAACAGTTGCAAAAAATAGTAAGAAAATTGTTTTATTCATGTTACTTATCTTATTTAAAGGTAATCTCTTTCTTTCCATTTCTCCGTCTCTTATTCTCATCGTCTCTTCCGTCTTCGGTCTTCCGTCTTCGGTCTTCCGTCTTCCGTCTTCATGTACTCACCCCCGGCCCCTCTCTGCTTTGCAAAGAGGGGTGCCTATGGATGAGGGATTAGTTATGTCGTCATACTTCGGTCTTCGGTCTTCCGTCTTCGGTCTTCCGTCTTCCGTCTTCATGTACTCACCCCCGGCCCCCTTCGCTGCGCTCAGGGCAGGCTCTCTCTGCTTTGCAAAGAGGGGTGCCTACCTCTCACCAGCTCTCCAGTAATTCAGGATTAATGCTCCTGTTGATATCCACAGCCTCAAAAACCTGAAGCATATCAAACCATGCTGTTCCTGCTCCAGGCATGCGTAAAATGACATTAGTCCTTGAAGGAAACATGTTATCAGGCGGAATTGTAACAGTTGTTACAAATTCCTGCCATTCATCCCCTGGGCAAAATCTTTTCTTCCCGAATTCCCCAAACCCGACTTCGAAATTAAGTGTATTTACGGAAGGCTTTAAGGGATTACCATTTAAATTAATAGCAGCAGAATTATCGATTGTTTTGTCAGTTTTTGCCCAAATTGAGATTATATATGTACGGCCGTTTGAGACACTGACAGGGAAGAATCTTAACCTGCTTCCCTTGTTTTCCCGGGGAGTGATCAACCTTAATGAATGGTTCCCTTCAAAATGTTCCCTTGAATCAAGAAAGAAAGTTGCCCCTCTGTCACCTTCGTTCCAGGCGTAGCATGACGCAGGAACACCGGGACTTGATGTATCCTCGAATCCCGGATCTTTAATCAGGTTTCCCCGGAAAGCTGATACAGGGTCTTTCCGCAGTTTGGTATCAATGAGATACACCTGTGACCCATAAGCCGGGATATTGTCCGAAAGGATACCTGAAGACAAAGCGACTTTCCGGTTCTCAAACAAAACCTTTGCTGAACTCCCGGTTGATCCTGTAATCCTGATGTCCGCCTTCTGAGGTGAATTAACGGTATTGACAGCAATTACAAGCAGTCGTCCTTCGTGCAGAGCAGAAGAAACCGTGATATTTTCTGAACCTGACCTGACAGGGTTGGGAACTTCATCTGATAAAAGCCAGGGAGTGATTTCAGCGACTTCGAGGGCAATCTTTCCGCACTCATCCCAGGTAGCTGTTGATTTTGGAAAAGAGTTGGGCCCATGTCTGACAAAATACTGGATTCCAGTGGCTCCGTTGACGATCGCCTGGTATGTCATTGACCTCATCTCCTGGATTGAGGGTTCACGGCCCCACCACTCGCCACCCCCGAAAGCCTGTGGAACAATCCATACAGGTCTCTTCCCGTTAAATTCCGTTCTCAGTTGCTTTGCAACATTGCCAACCTGCGTCAGAGGACCGTTAGGAATCGGGTAGGGATCAGCCATCACAATATCAAGGGCATTGGCATACTGTTTTGATGACTGGAAAGGGGCCATAAATACGATGGAAACAGGATGCCAGGGATCAGCTTCTTTGACGATCTTATAAACATATTCCAGTTGTGAAGGCGATATTTTGTTTCCGGTCGGTTCATCTGAAATATACCATGCAAGCAAGGCAGGGTGGTCCCTGAACGCCTCTATTTCAGCTATTAACCTGTTTTTTTTCTCTTCGTCTGAAATTCCCTCAATACTTGAGCTGACCCCTCCACCTCCGGATACCGAAAGCAGATTGTAATGAACCTTCAGGCCAAGTTGAGCACAACGGTCCATATAGGCCTTTCTTTCGTTAAAAGTTTCGGGCAGTATTCTCTGGTACGGTGACATCATGTTAAATCCCTTTACCGCTTCTTCTTCCGGCAGTGTTGCGTAAACAGGTGAATAACAGTAAAACCCGAACGGGAAGAATATTCTCCTGTTAACTATGAGTCCGCCGGTGAGCCTGTCGGTCTTGACTTCATTTTCTTTTGGTGCCAGAACAGTAAGTATGGTTTTTGCGATATATTTTGCTTGCTTTCCCGAAGTTATTTTAGCAGTAACCTGATAATCAGCAGGAGGCAGGTTGATGCTGAAGGCCAGCCGCAGAAGCTCTTTCCCGGGCGTCCCTTTCCAGGAACATATCTCAGAATTATCGATCTCAAGTATAATGCTTAAGGTATTTCTGATATGCGAAGGGGGTATTTGTACTATAAATTCACCCCCCTTCTCAGATGAATAGAAGCTGAACCTGGGATTTATTTTTATTGATGTTGAATCTATTAACTGACCTGCTACTGACTTCAGATTAAAGATAACAGCAATCACAATAAAACTGCTGACAATAAGTTTTTTTGCTAAATTCTTTCCGGGCATATCAGAATTCATTATTTATGATTTCAAGAATATGTTTTTTCAATTCCGGCAGGATCTCTTTGGTGGTATCCCAGATAACCCTCATTTCAATGGCATGATATTGATGAAGGATAAAATTTCTGAAAGATCTGACTTTGTCCCATGGGTAATTGTATTTCTCAAGAGTAGCCGGATCCAACCTGTTGATCGCCTCAGCTATTACTGCGTATTGAAAAAGACAGGCGGATGTTGTCTTTTCATCATCAGTAAAATTTTCAAGGGTGAGATTTATGGTAAAGGATTCAATCAGTCTAATAGCATGCAGTACATGCTCAAGGCGCTCTTTATCAAAGAGTTTATTATTTTTCATAGATGAGTTGAAGGTCGTTTTTAATATTTTTCCTGAACGATGGACTCAATGCATTTATCATTGCAATATCTACTTTAACACCTGTTGCTTTTTCAAGGTCTTCTTTCAGATCAGAAATATCAAAAAGGGTAAATGATTTTCCGGCAGGGACATCAATCAGCAGGTCGATATCACTGGTTACATTATAATCTTCCCTGTTAAAAGATCCGAAAATCCAGGCTCTTGAAATCCTCGTTTGCAACTTAAAGTAATCCGATAATATTTGTATTAACTTAAAATGTTCAGGACGGATTAAGGCTTTAATATTGTTTCTGGCTTCATAAATTGCGATCTCTTCTGCTGCTATAAGTGCCTTCAGTTTAATATCCTCATCTGAAACGCAATCCAGGATTTTTTTCGATAACCAGGATACGAGCAGGTCATCTGCAGCTACATCAAAAAAGTGGGAGATCTTAAGGACATTTTCCCTTGACATTTTGCGTAGTCCGCGCTCAATCTTGCTCAATACTGCCTGGTCAATAGCGAGATAAGCAGCAACTGTACGGAGTGGTAATCTTCTTTCTTGCCGGAGTCTCCTTATGGTTTCACCAAATGATTCCATTCTGACAAATATCGTTTTGACAAAATATGTCAATATTTATCAGAACAGCAAATTAATTGTCGATTTTTTTCAACTGGTTAATAACACCCCCGCAGATTCTTAACGACGGATTTTACACAGAATTAAAATGTAGTCCAGCAACCAGTAACCAGCAACAGGCAACCGGAGTGTTCTTTACTTAAAAACAATCCTCACCCTAACCTCATCATCGATTGGCTTCCCGTTTTCTTCTGCCGGCTTCCATGCAGGACCCTCCTTTATCAAGCGGATTGCTTCTTCAGAGAAACTTTCTGCCGGACTCCTGATAATCCTTATTTTGTCAATCCTGCCATCCTTATTTACCAGAAAGCTGAGTACTACCACAACTCTTTGACCCGCAGTTTCTTCATCCGGGCGTTTCAGATTATCCTGAATATACCTGTCGAAATAAGCTTTTCCTGTTGCCGGCAACGGAGGGGTGTAACCTGTTCTGACAGCTTCTTCATCAGAATCCGCGCCGGCGATCCCGTAACCTACCACAACAACCTCGCTAAGAGACTGGACCGATGGCTTAAGTTTCACTTCAATGGTTGAATCTTCCATTGCATTGAACTCTTTCCGTTCCATACCGATAAAGTTGGCCACCAGCGTTCTGCCGGCAGCCTGATCCATAGCCAGGTTAAAGTTCCCGCCAGTATCGGTTACTGTACTCATATTTGTACCTTTAATATTAATGCTGACGCCGGGGACAGGCTGATTATCCTCGGCTGATATTACTCTGCCCCTGACCATTGGAATCGATTTGGAAACCTGTTTCGCCAACGCGGATTTGGAGGTCAGCGCCTCACTCCTTATATTTTCAGGTTCCCTGACTTCAGTAATTTGGACAACTTCAGTTTTTTCATCCCTGACTGCTTCCTTTGCGGCTTCATTTTTAACCGGAGGTTCAATCACCTGCTTTTTAATACCGGGTTGTACTTTTTGCCTTGTTTCAGAAGCCCTGTCAACATCCTTTTTTTCCCGGACAATTTGGGGCTGTTCCCCCTGACTTTCAGTCGGTTTATCCCGGATCTCTGGTTTGGCGATTTCCTTTGAAGGTTCTGCTACCGGAGAATAAGATAATTGTTGCGGCTTGTTCTTTTCAACAATTATAAAAATGGAGGACAGGATCATCAATACAGCCACTGAAGCTGCGATCCTGTACCAGATAACTTTGGTTCTGCCTGCAGTTCTTAGTTTAAGGCGCTCCTTAAGTTCCAGGATATCATCCTCTGCCTTTTCAGGATTAATCTCCTCAAATCCCTGCAAAGCCTCTTCAGTAAAACTGTCCTTTTGAAGGCTTCTTTCGAAAGCATTTCTCTCCCTGCCGGTCATTTCGTTGTTGCGGTACCGGAGGATATCAGTTAGCCGGGAGTTCTTATTTTTTCCTTTCCGTGACATTTTTTTCTTCAAGACAAAGTTTCAGATTTCTTTTAGCATTTTGCAGGTAGCTCTTCACTTTTTTTTCATCGAGATGCATGCTGGCAGCTATCTCTCTATAGCATCTGTTGTCAAAATAAAACTGACGGATGCATTCCCTCTGCTCATCTTTCAGCCTTGATATGCAATCTTCCAGTGCTTCGTCCATATCCTTTTCGTCTTTATCGATAGGATGCAGATCGATGCCATTTTCCATAAAAACAAACGCATCTTTTTGCCATTCACTGTATTTTTCATTATCTGACTTTTGTGCCCGCAACTGCATAAGGCAAAAATTCTTTGTCACCACATGCAGCCAGCTCCGGAAGTTTATGATTTCATGAGCGGGGATCTCAACAATAAGTTTTTCAAAAATCTGCATGACAGCATCCATCGATTCTTCCCGATCTTTAAGGTATTTAAGGCACACTCCGTAAACAAGGTGCATATACCTTGAGTAAAGCTCACCCAGAACTTCCAGATCACCTCCTGCATGGAATGCCTGAAGGAGCTCGTCATCTGTCCTGAATTGTTTTTTACCGCCTGGCTTTTTGAATAGCATCATTATTGAATCTGGTAGTAATCTTAATAACTTCATTAATTACACAGAGTTACACAGAAGAAACACAAAGGTCCACAGAGGCAAATCTTAGTGGATCTCTGTGCCTTCCCTGCCTGCCGGCAGGCAGGTCTGTGGATCTCAGTGAAACCAGAGGAGGCTTAATACCATTCCTAAAACATGTTAAAGTTAAAACAATTGCAAAAATATGCTGAATTCTTTATGGAATTCGTGAAATCGCTGCATCCTAAGGGAAATGTTTAACCCAAATATTAAGATTATGAAAAACAATTTAACAATTCTTGCTATAGTGATCCTGGGAACAATCATGATCGCTTTCACTCAATCAAGAGTAATAACCGGTAAGGTCACTGACGACGGCGGGCAACCGTTAGCAGGTGTAAGCATAACAGTAAAGGGTAATAAAAAAGGTACAATTACTGATTCAAATGGGAACTATAAAATAACACTTGAGCAACAAGACAAAATTCTCATTTTTTCTTTTGCAGGGTATACGACACTTCAGGAAAATGTCGGAGGAAGAAGCGTTGTAAATGTTAAGCTTTCGAAAGAAGTGGTTGCCCTTGATGAAATGGTCGTCACCGGTTACGGTACCAAAAAGGAGATGGCTTCAAAGGCAGTTTCGATGGCAGCTCCTTCCGGTCATGAATATTATTCACGGCCAGTCGTCAACAGGTTTAACAGGGATTTCAATACCGAAGGATATGCAAGCGTCAATGAAAACGGATTTAAGAATGTGAAAAACAATCCATTGTCAACTTTCTCCATAGATGTTGACAATGCATCATATTCAAATATCAGGCAGGTTCATCAATTCCGGTATCTTGCCTCCTCCGGATGCCGTAAGGATTGAGGAGATGATCAATTATTTTAAATATGATTATCCTGAACCGAGGGGAGAGCATCCATTCTCAGTTTATACCGAACTGGCTGTTTGTCCATGGAATACAAGGCATCAGCTGCTTCATGTCGGCCTCAGGGGAAAAAGCATTGACAAGTCTTCACTTCCGCCTTCAAACCTTGTTTTTCTGATTGATGTTTCAGGTTCAATGAATGTTCCCAATAAACTTCCGCTGCTTAAATCAGCATTCGGACTGCTGGTTAATGAACTGAGGCCACAGGATCATGTTGCAATTGTTGTTTATGCCGGAGCTGCCGGACTGGTTCTGGAGTCGACTCCGGGGAACAAAAAAGAAGTGATAATGAATGCCATCAATAATCTTGAAGCCGGTGGCTCAACAGCAGGCGGAGCAGGTTTGAGACTTGCATATTCAGAAGCCTCTGAAAATTATGTGAAAGGCGGAAACAACAGGATCATCCTTGCAACAGACGGTGATTTCAATGTCGGAGAATCGAGCAATGGCGGAATGGAAAGACTTGTTGAAGAAAACAGGGAGAGAGGCATTTTTATGACTGTTCTCGGATTCGGAATGGGAAATATAAAGGATGATAAGATGGAAATAATTGCCGATAAGGGCAATGGCAATTATTCATATATCGATAACCTGCAGGAAGCCAGAAGAGTGCTGGTCCGGGAATTTGGAGGAACACTTTTTACAATAGCAAAAGATGTCAAGTTCCAGATCGAGTTTAATCCGGCAAAAGTTCAGTCATACAGGCTTATAGGTTATGAAAACAGGCTTCTGAATGATGAGGATTTCAATGATGATACCAAAGATGCAGGTGAGATGGGATCAGGACATAATGTAACTGCACTCTATGAACTTGTACCAGCAGGTTCAGATGAAAGAGTGCCTTCGGTTGATCCGCTTAAGTACCAGGGATCGAAAAGGATTGAAAATAGTGATGATAATGAATTCTCAGATGAATTTCTTACAATAAAACTGCGTTACAAAAAGCCTGATGGAGTGACAAGCATGCTTATTGGAAAAACCTGTAAAAGGTTATATCAATGATATGGAAGATGCATCAGATAACCTCAGGTTTGCTGCTGCTGTTTCAGAATTCGGAATGATCCTCAGAAACTCTGAATTCAAGGGCAGTTCAACTCTTGAAGAAGCTGCGAAACTGGCAAGATCGGCAAGAGGGGAAGATGAGGAGGGTTATCGTTCCGAATTCATAAGGCTGATCGAAACGGTAAAAGGTATGAGAGCCTTCGCTGACAGAGAATAAAAAATTTCCCGCTGATTCTCCGCAGAACTTTTCAGTGAGTTCTCTGTAGCAACTCTTAAGAGTTTATGTGGAAGCCTTTAAATGACACGGTTACACAGAGATTCACTCCAGCAGGAATAAGCACTATAGAGATTGCACAATCTATCGAAACTGACTTAGATCTCTGATTTTTCAGAAACTTGTCAATTTCTTCTGCAGCCTTTCCGTCCGGAAGCAATTGCATTTACAACCAGGCTTGCTCCGGTTACTGAATCACCGGCGGCAAACACTTTGTCAATACTTGTTGACTGCGATCCATTAACCTTAATATTTTTTCTGCCATCGAGTTCCAGTCCAGTTCAGAAAGCAATCCTTCAAGTACCGGATGAACAAATCCGAGTGCCAGAAGAATAAGATCAGCCTCAATTATCCTGCGGCTTCCGGGAACCGGATTCATAATATACCTGCCATTCGTAAATTCCCATTGAACCTCTTCAACTTCAACGCCTGTAACCGAATTTTCAGCACCGATAAATCTTAATGTTGACAGATTCCAGATCCTTTCACAACCTTCTTCATGTGAAGTAGAAGTTTTCAGGATCTTGGCGTAAAAAGGCCATGGATTATCAGCTGTCCTGGCTCAATGGTGGTTTTGGCAGAATTTCAATCTGTGTAACACTTGCTGCTTTCTGCCGTATTGAAGTTCCAACACAATCTGATCCTGTATCACCTCCTCCGATAACCAGTACTTTCTTTTCTCTGCACTTATTTTATTATCACCCGCATGAACCTGCCCTGCATTAACTCTGTTCTGGCTTGTGAGAAAATCCATTGCAAAATGAATACCATTCAGGTTCCGTCCTTCAACAGGCAGGTCACGCGGTTGCCCGGCACCGATAGCAATACAGATTGCATCAAACTGATTTACAATTTCTTCAGCCGAAATATCCCTGCCAATCTGAATTCCTGTTCTGATAATAAGTCCTTCCTGGATCATTAGATCAAGCCGTCTGTCGATAGTTGCTTTGCTCAGTTTAAAATCGGGAATACCATATCTTAGCAGTCCACCGGCTTTTTCATCTTTTTCAAATAGAGTCACAGTATGACCGGCCTTATTTAAAAGATCAGCAGCAGCCATTCCGGCAGGACCGCTTCCAATAACAGCAACTCTTTTTCCTGATCTCTTCAGAGGTGGTACAGGTTTAATATATCCTTCTGAAAATGCTTTTTCAACAATAGCAACTTCATTTTCCCGTATTGTTACAGGTTCCTGGCCAATATTCAGGACACATGCATGTTCACACGATGCAGGACATATCCTTCCTGTAAATTCCGGAAAATTATTTGTTGAAGCAAGCCTCTCATATGCAGCTTTCCAGTCTCCCTTAAAGAGAAGATCATTCCATTCAGGAATCAGATTATCAACCGGACAGCTCCAGTGACAGAATGGAATACCGCAATCCATGCATCTTGATGCCTGAAGCATCCTGTCTTCACTGTTCAGCACCTGTTCAACTTCACTGAAATCACATATTCTTTCATGAATAGGTCTGTTACCTGCTTCTTTCCTTTTTATCTTTAAAAATCCGTTATATCTCCCATAATCTATTCATGATAAATCATTTAATCTGGCTGCAATCTCCACATCGATTTCAACACCGGCAATCTTCTTTTTGATCTCTTCAAGTTTCTGCTCCTGAAGTACCTTCTTATAATCATATGGTATAACCTTTATGAACATCGGAAGATATTTATTAAGATCATCAAGTATCATTTTTGCCTTTTTGCTTCCTGTATAGTGATAATGACTGGTAATCAAGTCCGGTAAGTTCATTAACATCACTATAATCCTCAACAAGCGACAATTCGACCATTCCCATATTGCAGTAATAGTCAAAATCTCCGTTCTCATTAAATACATAGGCAATTCCGCCGCTCATTCCTGCAGCAAAATTGCTTCCTGTTGATCCCAGTACAACAACCCTTCCTCCTGTCATATATTCACAGCAATGGTTTCCGACACCTTCCACAACTGCAATTGCTCCGCTGTTCCTGACACCAAATCTTTCACCTGCAACTCCTGAAATATATATTTCACCTCTTGTTGCTCCATAAAGTACTGTATTGCCTATAATTATGTTCTTGTCTGATTCAAAAGTGGATCCAGCAGGAGGAACAACAATTATTCTTCCTCCTGACAGTCCTTTTCCGAGATAATCATTTGAATCACCCTCAAGATAAAGTTCAACACCCGGAGAAAGGAATGCTCCGAAACTCTGACCTGCTGAACCTTTAAACCTGCATTTTATTGTTCCGTCAGGCAAGCCTGCAGAACCATACATCTGGTGCAATCTTTCCTGAAAGCATGGCACCTGTTGTTCTGTCAGTATTTTTTATAGGCCTGTGAATAACAACAGGTTCTTTATTCAGAATTGCTTTTTCAGCTTCTGCAATCAGTTCCCGATCAAGGATCATTGTCAATTTTATTCTCCTGTTTATCAATACAATGCATTGCATTGGTTGCAGCTTCAGCAGGAAGTGTGAGCAATCCTGAAAGATCAAGATTTTTTATTTTCCAGTGGTCAACTTCATGGATTTCTTTCCAGAAGATCAAACCGGCCAATTATTTCATCCATGCTTTCTGAATCCCAGTTCAGCCAGATGTTCCCTGACATCTTCTGCAAGGAATCTGAAGAAAGTTACAAGGTTATCAGCTTTTCCCATGAATCTTTTTCTGAGTTCCGGATTCTGGGTTGCCACACCGACAGGACATGTATTGAGATGACATTTTCGCATCATTACACATCCCAGTACAATAAGGGCACATGTTGAAAATCCAAATTCCTCTGCACCCAGAAGGGCAGCCATAATTATATCCCTTCCGGTTTTAAGCTGACCGTCAGCCTGAAGGATCACTTTCCTGCGCAGATTATTCATTACAAGTGTCTGCTGTGTTTCGGCAAGACCAAGTTCAAGAGGAAGTCCGGCATGTTTTATTGATGATGAAGGACTGGCACCTGTTCCACCTTCATAACCGCTTATTGTTATAAGATCGGCACCGGCTTTTGTAACACCTGCAGCAATTGTTCCAACACCGCTTTCTGAAACAAGCTTGACACTTATCTTTGCCTTCGGATTTACATTCTTCAGGTCAAAGATAAGCTGTGAAAGATCTTCAATTGAATAAATATCATGATGAGGTGGAGGTGAAATAAGTGTTATACCGGGTATTGAATATCTTGTTTTTGCAATTATCTTGTCAACCTTATGTCCGGGAAGCTGTCCTCCTTCACCCGGTTTTGCTCCCTGTGCAATTTTTATCTGGATCTCATCAGCATTGACAAGGTATTCGGTTGTTACTCCAAAACGTCCGCTGGCTACCTGTTTGATTGCACTTCTGCACTGGATCTCCGTTTGGCAAGCGGTTTGAACCTTTCAGGATCTTCACCTCCTTCACCGGTGTTGCTTCTTCCTCCAATCCGGTTCATTGCAATAGCCATTGTTTCATGTGCTTCACGGCTTATTGATCCAAACGACATTGCTCCGGTAACAAACCGTTTCATTATTTTTTCAACAGGTTCAACCTCTTCAAGCGGTATTGGATTCTTTTTCATCCTTAACAATCCCCTGATAAATCCGGGGACTGCTGTATCGTTATCTGCCTGTTTGGCATACTCCTTGAATTTTTGCCAGTCACCTGTTCTGGTGCTCCATTGAAGCAGCGATATGGTTTCAGGATTCCATGCATGATGTTCTCCATATTTCCTGTATGAATAGACTCCTTCGGTAAGTATCTCCGGTCTGTTGTTCTTCCGTAAATGCTTTTCTGTGAGGAATAAGAACCTCTTCAGCAATCTCACTCAATTCCAATACCTCCGATCCTTGAGATTGTTCCTGCAAAGTATTTGTCAATTACATCCTGGATGAATTCCAACAGCTTCAAATATCTGTGATGAACGGTAGCTTCTGAGAGTGCTGATACCCATCTTTGACATTATCTTCAGTATCCCTTTATTTATTGAATTGACATAATTTTCTTCAGCTTTCTGATAATCAAGCTGAATTGCTTTATCCTTTACCAGTTTGTCAATTACGGCAAAGCTCATATATGGATTTATGATGCTTGCACCATATCCGAAGAGAAGTGCAAAATGCATTACCTCACGTGGTTCTGCAGATTCAACAACAATATCGATCTGCATTCTTTTGCGCTTTTCTAATCAGATGATGATGAACTGCAGAAACAGCCAGCAGTGATGGAATCGGTGCTTTATTTTCATCAATTCCACGGTCGGAAAGGATTATATAATTTTTTCCTTCATCAACAGCTTTTTCAGCATCCATACATAAGCTGATCAACAGCTTCTTTCAAGTCCTTCAGCACCTTTATCGGCATCAAAATGCATAAGCAGGTTTGCAGCTGAGAATCCTTTATATCTCAGATTTTTAACAACCTGAAAATATGTATTTGAAATAACAGGATTCCTGAATCGTACCATTTTGACATGATCAGGTGATTCATCAAGAAGGTTCTGCTGAAGCGATCCAAGATATCCTGAAAGTGTCATTACAAGTTCTTCCCTGATCGGATCAATAGGAGGATTTGTTACCTGGGCAAACAGCTGCTTGAAATAATTGAAAAGCCGGTATGGTTTTTTTGAAAGGACAGCAAGAGGAACATCATTTCCCATTGAACCGATCGGTTCTTTTCCGGTTGCAGCCATCTCCTTGATTATCTTTTCAGTATCTTCAAGCGAATAATTGAATGAAGTTATATATTTCTGATACTGATCTCCCATATCAGGTGATACTAATCTGACCTGTTTCAATCTCTTCGAGTTTAACCATATTCTGCTGGATCCATTTTCCGTATGGAAATTCATCGGCCAGCTTTGGCTTTAAGTTCCTTATCATAAAGTATTTTACCTTCTACTGTATCAACAAGAAGCATTTTCCCTGGTTTCAGCCGTCCTTTTTCCCTTATCTCTTCAGGTGCAAATGTCTGAACACCTGTTTCTGATCCCATTACAATCAGATCATTTGTTGTAATTACATATCTTGATGGACGCAGTCCGTTCCTGTCGAGCATTCCTCCAATATACCTGCCGTCGGAAAAAATAAGTGATGCAGGTCCGTCCCATGGTTCCATGAAAGTTGAATGATAATGATAGAAAGTCTCGCAGTTCAGGGGATATGGGATTTTTTACATTTATTGATTCAGGAATAAGAATTGACATTGCATAAGGAAGTGATTTCCCGCTCATTATAAGGAATTCAAGTACATTGTCAAGTGATGCTGAATCGCTTTTGTCAGGTTCAATTATCGGATAAATCCTTTCAAGATCTCCAAGTTTATCTGATTTAAGGATCGATTCCCTTGCTTCCATCCAGAACCTGTTTCCCTTTATTGTATTTATTTCCCCGTTATGTCCGAGCATCCTGAAAGGCTGTGCAAGATCCCAGCTTGGAAATGTATTGGTGCTGAATCGTGAATGGACAAGTGCAATTGCACTCTGCAACCTCTCATCATTAAGATCGCAGAAAGTATTCCCCAAGCTGAATGGATGTAAGCATTCCTTTATATACAAGTACTTTTGTTGAAAGGCTTGGAATATAAAAGAAGCTCTTTCTGTTTTATGTCTGAATTCCGGATAGCCTTTTCTGTTCGTTTTCTGATAATATATAGTTTACGTTCAAGATCATCCTGTGGAATATCAGCGCCTAAGCAGTATCTGTCTTATTTCAGGTTCAGCAGCACGGGAAATTTCACCAATTACTGAATTATCGCGTGGAACATCACGGAAACCAATAAAATTGACACCTTCTTCCTTAATAATGTCTGAGAAATATCTCTGTGCATTTTTCTGCATCATCTAGCTTCCTGTGGAAGGAAAATAAGTCCTGTTCCAAACTGTCCTTCAGGAGGAAGTGAATAACCCTGGATAAGATAAAAATCACGTGGGACCTGGATCAGTACACCGGCACCGTCACCTGTTTTACTGTCAGCACCTTCTGCTCCCCTGTGGGTCATATTCCTGAGAATATCAAGACCCTGGCTGATTATAGAATGAGATTTTTTCCCTTTCAGATGGGCAACAAATCCGATTCCGCAGCTTCCATGTTCAAACTCCTGTCTGTATAATCCCTGCTGTTATGGCCGTTCTGTTTTCATTGATTTATATTTATACTTTGTTCATTATATTACAAAAAAACCGTTCTCTGTATTTTCCAGAGAACGGTCATCCCTAATCCTATAAAAACACCATTCTCAGTCAATTCCGGTAAACCTGTTGACCAAAAACATGAACATAATATGATGCTAGTAATACTTCATTCATTTAATATTTGATGCAAATATACAATAATATCTTTCAAATTGATGCAAATATTAATAAAATAATTAATAAAAGTAATAAATATCACAAAATAACTATAAAATTGGTAATTATAGCAGGATTGCTTTAAGTCTGGCAATTACTTACAGTTTGAGATATGACTATTATAAGTACTTATACTGACTATTTAACACAGCCTTAGAGAAGGCTTAATGTAATTAATCATACGATTACCTGTAGTTAGGACTTTAGTATAAATTGAATTTAATAGCATTTTGATTATCTTAGCATCCGAAGATATAAATCTAACGAATCTGCAATGGAAAATCCAGAAAATCTTATTCTTGTGATTTTTGGAGCAACAGGTGATCTTACATCCACGAAAGCTTATTCCTGCACTTTATTCCCTGAAGAACCAGAATCTGATGCCTGAGAAATTTGCACTTATTGGTGTCGGGAGGTCAGAACTGACAACTGAGGAATTCAGGAACAAGATGGAAGAGGCTATTATGACTTATTCTGAGGAAAAAGATCTTGCACATGAGCATGATTTCCGGATTTACCGGATATTTTCATTATCTGTTCGATGGATTATTCTATCTCCGCAGGATTATGAAAAGCTGAAATCGCTCATCATCAGAAATCTGTGAAAAATGCAATATCGGCGGTAATATTATTTTTTATATGGCAACTCCTCCAAGCCTGTACGAGGTAATTTCAATACAACCTGCCAGAAGCAGGTCTGGGATCACAGGCATGATGGATTCAGACGGTTTATTATTGAAAAACCATTCGGGTATGATCTCGAATCAGGCAGGAAGCTTAACAAGAGACTTGCATGAACTGATTACGGAGGACCAGATCTTCAGGATTGATCATTATCTCGGAAAGGAAACAGTTCAGAATCTTCTTGTTACAAGGTTTGCAAATGGAATATTTGAACCACTCTGGAACAGGAATTATATTCACCGGATTGAAATTACATCAGCTGAAAGCATAGGTGTTGAGGAGAGAGGAGGTTATTATGATTCTTCAGGAGCCCTGAGGGATATGGTTCAGAATCATCTTCTTGCAGATGGTCGGACTGACAGCAATGGAGCCACCTTCATCTCTTGATGCTGATGCTATCAGGAATGAAGTATTGAAAGTGTTTCAGTCATTGCAGCCCATTAAGGAGGAGGATGTTGCGAAACAGGTAATAAGAGGACAGTATACGGCTTCACTGATCAGGGGAGAATGTGTTACCGGATACAGGTATGAGAAGGATGTCGATGTTCATTCCAGAACAGAAACTTATGTTGCAATTAAATTCTTTATAAATAACTGGAGATGGGGAGGAGTACCATTTTATATCAGGACAGGAAAAAGACTGCCAACCCGGGTAACTGAAATTGTTATTCATTTAAAGCCGACACCTCATCATCTGTTTCAGAGAGAATCCGGGCAAATTATCAGGTAATCAGCTTATTATCCGAATTCAGCCGGATGAGGGAATTTTGCTGAAATTTGATATGAAAGAACCGGGAGCAGGATTCAATGTGAAGAATGTGAATATGGATTTTCATTACAAGGATCTGGCAGATATCAGAGTTCCTTCAGCATATGAAAGACTACTGTATGATGTAATGCTTGGTGATTCAACTCTTTTCTCACGCGATGATGAGGTTGAAACTGCCTGGAAATTTATTGAACCTATTCAGAAAGCATGGGCAAATAATCCTGTATTAAAGTTTATGGCTATCCGGCAGGCACCTGGGGACCTGAACATGCCAATGATCTGTATTGATGGAGAAGATCACCTGGAGATATCCATGCAAGAATCTGGCGGATGAAGAGCTTTATTGTGAGCTTAGTAAGAGCGTGAGGGCATAGGGTATAGGTTGAATAGAGAATTAGCTTCCATGAAAGGGTAAACGGAGAAATTGAATGAATCCTGTTATTAAAATATTCGAGTCACCGCTGGAACTTGCCGAATCATTGGCTGATGAATTTGTGAATCATGTTAAAAAGGCAATCAGAAGTGATTATGCCTTTTACAACAGCTGTATCGGGAGGTAATACTCCAAAGCTTTTCTTTTCGATTCTCGGAGATCATTTTTCAGGTGTCTGTGAGTTGGAACAATGTCCATTTTTTCTGGGTCGACGAGAGATGCGTACCCCCCGATGACAATGAAAGCAATTTTGGAATGACACATGAGGCTTTATTGAGCAAAATACAGATACCTGATGCCAATATTCACAGGATCAGAGGTGAAGATGATCCTGAATTTGAATCTGCACGGTATTCAAATGAATTAAAACAATTCCTTGCCAGGAAGAATGGGATTACCTTATTTTAATATGATATTTCTTGGTCTGGGTGAGGATGGCCATACTGCCTCTATATTCCCGGGCAATGAGAATCTTTTTAAATCTGAAAAATTATGCGTTCCTGTCTATTCATCCTGTTACACGGCAAAAACGAATTACTTTAACCGGCAAAGTGATCAACAATTCTGAAAAAGTAATCTTCCTGGTAACGGGTGAAAACTAAAGCATATGTTATAAAAGATATTCTTCAATCTGAAATTCCTGAAAAACATTTTCCGGCTTCTTTTGTTGAACCTGCGGAGGGTAGATGTAGTCTGGTACATTGATAAAGAAGGCAGGCTCATTGCTTGGATCCGGATTTAGTCAAAAAATAAATGTTTATGATTTTGAATGATTTTTGCTATATTTGGATATCTTGTTTAATAATTAAATTTTAAAGTCATGTCACACGAAAAAGCTAAAGAACAGACTAAAGTTAAGAAACAGGCAACAAAATCGTTGAAAGAAAAACGGGCTGAAAAAAAGGCCAAGAAAGCTGAAAAGTCCAAATAGTGTGGGTTGCTGGTTTCTTATTACCTGCTGTCCGTTCTTACCCTTTAAGAAAATAACATAATCCTCTGTAAATAAGCAGGTAGCAGGAAACGGAAACCAGAGCCAAAAACTTAAGTTAATTCGTAAGTTTAAATATGGGTTGTCAGAGAGAAAGACAACCCTTCGTTATTTAGTGAACAAGCAGCCAGAATAATTAACTAAAAAAAAAGGAAGCTGCAATGCAGCCTCCCTTTAAATTCCGTAATGTTCAAATACTATGCTAGTTTTACATTAATAGCATTTATACCTTTTTTACCTTCTGCAAGTTCGAATGTAACTTCGTCATTCTCTTTAATCTTGTCAATTAAACCTGTTACATGTACGAAATATTCATTGTCCGAATCTGCGTCTTTAATGAATCCGAATCCTTTTGATACATTAAAAAATTTAACTGTTCCTTTGTTCATTGTAATATGTTTTAAAAATTAAGGGCGCAAGCTACACAATAAAATTCAAACAGGTTATCATTAATCAGAAAAAAAATCAGCTATTATTGTCAGAGTATTTTCCAGAAACCAGAAAATGAAAAAAATAATCGTAATTCATGCCATCCTGTTAATTGCCTTATTGAAGATCGAGGGGTCAGGAAAGCCTTTTGACAGTTGCAGAAAAATCGGAATTCAAATCCACATCAAATTATAAGGATGTAGTTTCATTCATTGATAAATTAAAAAGATCATCTCCATACATCAGGGTTGAGACTATTGGAACCTCAACTGAAGGAAGGGATATTCCTCTTCTTATTATCGGGAATCCGCTGCCAGAATCTCCTGCAGGTCTTGTCAAAGACGATCGGATTGTCATTTATATTCAGGCAAATATTCATGCAGGAGAGGTAGAGGGAAAAGAAGCATCACTAATGTTTGCCAGGGATCTGCTTAAAGAAAGGAATCCGGATCTTCTAAAAAATGCTGTTGTACTTATTTGTCCGCATCTTCAATCCTGACGGAAACGAACAGATCTCCGCCCGGAACCGGACTTACCAGAATGGACCTGTAAATGGTGTGGGAGTAAGGTATAATGGTCAGTTTCTTGATCTCAACAGGGATGCTATGAAAGCGGAATCGCCTGAAGTCAGGGGAGTAATTTCAGAAGTATTCAACAAATGGGATCCCGCAGTTTTTATGGATTGTCATACCACTGACGGATCTTATCATGTTGAACCTGTTACTTTTACCTGGATGGTAAATCCTAACGGCGATAATTCTCTGATCCGTTACATGCGTGACAGGATGATCCCTGAGATGTCGGGTACACTTTTGAAAAAATATAAAGTGGAGAATTGTTACTACGGTGAATTCAATGATATGCTGAAACCGGAAGAGGGATGGATTTATGATGCTTCAGAACCAAGATATATGAGCAACTATTATGGTTTGCGCAACCGTCTGGGAATTCTTAATGAGAATTATGTTTACGCGGATTACAAATCACGAGTGATGGGCTGTTATTATCTTATATGGTCACTGGGAGATTATATAACTCGGCACACGATCAGAGATGAGGCAGCTTCTTAAAGACGCAGACACAAGAACTGTTGAGCGAGGACTTAATCCTTCCGTTAATGATTCCTTTGCGATACAGTATAAAGTAAGGCCGCTTCCGGAGAAAGTCACAATAAAAACCTATGAAGCCGAGCTTATCACCGATGAGAATGGAAGAAGGAGATACCAGAAAAGCGATAACCAAAAAACAGTTACAATTCCGTATTTCATTGATTACTACCCTACAGCGAATGTTAAGTTTCCTTTTGCATATCTGCTTACAATCCATGATCCGGTTATTACCGATCTCCTGAAAATCCAGGGGATAAAGATTGAAAAGCTAAGCGAAGCTGCAAAAATTGAGGTCGAACGTTTTGAAATTTCTGATCTCAGGGGAGTCTCAAGGTTAAATCAGGGTCATTATACAAATACGATCAAGGGGAAGCTCCTCAGGGAAACAAACGACTTTCCTGAAGGGACAATTGTGGTCCGTACGGCCCAGCCTCTGGCAAATCTGGCGGCTTATCTACTTGAGCCTCAGTCAAATGATGGCCTGGTGACATGGAACTTCCTTGACCGTTACCTTGTGCCACAGTGGGGTACAGGCTATAATCAATTTCCGGTGTATAAGGTCATTGACAGGACTGATCTTAAAACTGAGATCCGGTGAGAATGCAACCACTCCAGGCCGTAGAGGGGAGATACAATTTAACACGTACTTCAATGATCTTTCAATGCCTTGTATATTTGTCAAATACAGTAATCACCGGCAGGACATTTCCGCTTTCGTCAAAGAAATCCCTTGTGGATCTGCCACCCTGGGTTGCCGGTTCCCACCAAAATATACCGGCACCAAGATTACCGGGCGTTTCAAGGACAATCCTGTTGACCTCACCGAGGAATTCCTTTTGTCCCTCAGGAGTTTCCGGAAAGGGCGCTCCTCTAGTTTTATATTCAGTGGCCGAGGAACAATAGGCAACTTCAACAAGGATTATTGGCTTTTTATATGTTTCAGCCATAAAGATCATGTTGGAACGAAGATCCAGAAGGCTCCCATGCCACCATGGATAGTATGATTGGCCTATGAAATCAAAATCAATTCCGTAGGATAATAATTTATCAAAGAAATATTTTGTCCTGTTTTTATTTCCACCCTGATCGATATGGATCATTATCCAAGGATGGTTCAGCGTGTCGCAACCTGCATATACTCCGTTTATACCGGACTGAACAAGTTCGGCAAAATTATCCCAGTTCTCAGGAATCTTCCCGTCAGGCCACAGCATCCCATTTATCACCTCGTTCCCTATCTGGACCATATCCGGCATTGTACCGGATTCACGAAATGCTGTAATTGTTTCCTTAGTATAATCAAATACAGCTCTCGCAAGCTCTTTGTGAGACATGCCTGTCCAGGCTTTTGGAATAAATTGCTTGCCCGGATCAGCCCAGGTGTCGGAATAATGGTAGTCAAGGAGGAATTTGAAGCCTTTGGCCTTCGCAGCTTTTGCGAACATAATGGTGTACTCAAGATTATTTGGCAGGGAAGTCGGCGTATGGAATAATCTGAGTCTTATCCAGTTGTAGCCGTGATCAGCAAAAATCTCAAGACCTGGCTTAACCGCATTGTTCTCCCTGAATCCAAAACCTTTGTCTTCAGCACTCTTTAAGAACGAAAGATCAGCTCCTATCGCGTATTCCTGAGCAGATGTATTTGAAGTCATAACCGCAAAAGCACTAATAAGAATGGCTGCCAGGATTTCCCTGGTTCGGGATTTATTTACCGGATTCATGGATTTACAATTAGTTATTACAAATCTATATCTAAATCTTTTTACGAGACGCATTTGGGTACAAATTTTTGGAGAGAGCAAAGTAAACCAGTGCCTGTAAATCCCTGAAGCCTGGAGAGGAACTGACATTATTCCATTATTCTTATCCCTTATTGAGGTTATTTTAATAACATTGCAAAAATTATTTTTTTCATTATATTACATTAAACAATCGGAAAAAAGACAGATCATGAGGAAATGGAGAATTGAAGATTCGGCAGAACTTTATAATATAAACGGCTGGGGAGTTGATTATTTTTCTATAAACCAGAAGGGAAATGTTGAAGTTACTCCGCAAAAGAACGGAGTTTCAGTTGACCTGAAAGAACTTCTTGATGAATTAATACTTTCGGATGTCTCAACACCGGTTCTGGTCAGGTTTCCTGACATACTTGACGACAGGATAATAAATATTTCAAATTGTTTCAAATCTGCTTCCGAAGAATATGGATACAAAGCCCAGAACTTCATAATTTATCCGATAAAGGTAAATCAGATGAGGCCCGTTGTTGAGGAGATCGTTAGTCACGGAAAAAAATTCAACATTGGACTGGAAGCCGGCTCAAAGCCCGAACTTCATGCAGTTATTGCCATAAATACTGATCCTGAATCCCTTATAATATGCAATGGTTATAAGGATGAGGATTATATTGAGCTGGCTCTGCTTGCACAGAAGATGGGGAAACGCATCTTTCTGGTAGTGGAAAAACTCAACGAGCTCAAGCTTATAACGAATATTGCGAAGCGGCTAAAAGTAAAGCCAAACCTCGGGATACGCATTAAGCTGGCCAGTGTTGGCAGCGGCAAGTGGGAGGATTCAGGAGGGGATATCAGTAAATTCGGACTCACTTCAAGCGAGCTGCTTGAAGCAATCGATTTCATTGAAAGAAATAAAATGACCGATTGCATCAAGCTTATCCATTTTCACATCGGTAGCCAGGTTACCAAAATACGGCGGATAAAGGTAGCCTTAAGGGAAGCTTCGCAGTTTTATGTTCAGCTCCGCAAAATGGGATTCAATGTTGAGTTTGTTGACATAGGAGGCGGACTGGGCGTTGACTATGACGGTACGGCTTCATCGAACAGTGAAAGCAGCATGAACTATACTATCCAGGAATATGTGAATGACTCTATCAGCACATTTGTTGATGCCTGCAATAAGAATAATATACCTCATCCCAATATTATAACCGAATCAGGAAGGTCGTTAACTGCCCATCATTCAGTTCTGATATTTGAGGTCCTTGAGACTACAACCGCACCGGCGTGGGATGATGAAGAGACTATCAGCGACAGTGATCATGAACTTGTCAAGGAGCTCTATCTGCTCTGGGATAATGTAAATCAGCCCAGAATGCTTGAAACATGGCATGATGCGCAACAGATAAGGGAAGAAGCGCTTGACAGGTTCAGTCTTGGGCTTGTTGACCTCAAGACAAGGGCCCAGATAGAACGGCTTTTCTGGTCCATAGCACGAAGAGTATTCCAGCTGGCGAAGATTACCAAGCATGTGCCGGACGAACTCAGACAGATCTCGAGAATACTTTCCGACAAATATTTCTGCAATTTTTCACTTTTCCAGTCATTGCCCGATGCCTGGGCAATTGATCAGATATTTCCCATAATGCCCATACACAGGCTAAATGAAGAGCCTCTCAGGTCAGCAACCATTCAGGATATGACTTGCGACTCGGATGGTAAGATTGATAATTTTATCTCAACAACAAATTCATCCTACTATTTGCCGGTTCATCCTCTCAGAAGGCAAGGAGTCCTATTATCTGGGAGTATTTCTTGTCGGGGCATACCAGGAAATACTCGGTGACCTCCACAATCTTTTCGGCGACACCAATGCAGTCCATGTCTCTGTTGATGAATCCGGTTATAAGATTGACCAGGTTATTGATGGTGAAACAGTTGCAGAAGTTCTTGAATATGTCCAGTATAATTCAAAAAAGATGGTAAGAACTGTTGAAACCTGGGTTACCACCTCTGTCAAGGCCGGTATAATAACCCTTGAAGAAGGCAAGGAATTCTTATCAAATTACAGATCAGGGTTGTATGGATATACTTATCTGGAGTAGAGGAAAAGTCCTTTACGGTCTTCGGTCATTGGTCTTCTGACTTCACACATCACGAACTCACCCCCGGCCCCTCTCTACCCTGCAGCCTGGCTCCTCCCTAAATCCCGCCACTGGCGGGATTCTTAACGGTCGGCCCTGTAAAGAGGGGTGCCTATGGAGGAGGGATTAGTAAGCACGTCAACTACGGCCTTCAGGCCGTAGTGATTACATCCTTCTCGGTATGGGCTTTAGCCCTAAGTCTAATTTTACCACTAAGGTACTCAAAGGTTATCACGAAGGTTCACAAAGGACCTCTTCAACAGCCCCAAATTTAAGTTACAGCCTGAACTAGACTTCGTCGAGCTCGACCTGTCGTCTTCCGTCTTCGGTCTTCCGTCTTCCGTCTTCCGTCTTCCGTCTTCCTCCCCACTTAGCTATCGCGACCGTGGTTAATAATTAATAATTTACTTCAACTTCGCAATCCATATTCGATTTTTATTTACCTTAACGTAATTATTAATAATCCTCTCAGATCGTAATTGTTTAACCCTATTAATTCATTTAATTATGACCGAATCTACCACTTCATCATCATTTGATGTTAATGCTTTTATCAAGGAATCCAAAGATGTCCTTGTAAATCCTAAATCTTATTTTTCCACCATGAAAACCACAGGTGGATTAGTTGAGCCATTGATCAAAGCTCTTATTTACGGAGTTGTCGCAGGTGTAATTACTTTCCTGTGGGGTATTCTCGGAATTGGAGCTGTTGGCATGTTTGGAGGAGCAATTAGTGTAATGGCATTGATCTGGAGCATTATTGGTGCAATTATTGGCCTGTTCATTGGTGCAGTTATCGTGCTTATTATCTCAGCGATCTGTAAAGGAAACACTGATTTTGAATTGTGTGCAAGGGTGGTGGCTGCCACTATGGTTGTCATGCCCATTAATGCACTACTCGGATTTGTAATTGGGATTAACTCAACCCTTGGTATGATAATAAGCCTTGGTGTCAATCTTTTTGCGCTATATCTCTTGTATCATGCGTTAATTCAGGCACTTAAAGCAAAACCGGAGACTACAAGAATAGTAATGTATGTTCTGGCTGCGCTTATTGCACTTTTCATGATCGTGGGGATGGGAACACGTAAGAGGATGAATAAATTCATGGATGAGTTTAAAAATGAGGATCTTAAGGAGATGATGAAAGAGAATGAAAATAATTAGAGGGATTTAATATTCTGCCAGGTTCGGGCTTTTTATACCGGGCCTGGCATTTTTGTTCGTTGGGACGAGGTCCGATTCAAAAGCTTGCCAGGAGACTTAGTCTTTTCGGGTTTGATTATTACCTCGCAAATTTATTGAATTCATTACCTGCTTAGAGTTAAAATATAAGCCCTGCGGAGCTACACTAATCATTCTATTTCTATCTTTGACAGTTTTAAATCTTCTGAACAGATCAGGATATTCAGAAGGCAACTTTTCGCATTTAGCTGAATGAAGAGCTGGTTAAAATCAAATAACATAATTATAGTTCTGATTTACAGGATCCTTATCGTGATGTTCCTGTTAACTGTCAGCCGGGCAGGGTTCTACATTTTTAATCTTAAAATGTTCCCTGATATACCGTTTCACCAGCTTTTAACGATCCTCCGGGGCGGCCTGATATTCGATATCTCGGCAACAGTTTATGTCAACCTGGTTTTTATCTTATTACAAATAGTCCCTTTAAATATAAGGTATAATACACATTACCAGGAAATATCAAAGTACCTGTTTTTTATTACCAATGGCATCGCAATTTCAATAAACAGTGGAGATTATATCTATTACCGTTTTGTCTTTAAGAGGGCTACTTCTGATGTTTTTCAGACATTTGAGCACGAAAATAATCTTATTAAGCTGTTTATTAAATTCCAGCTGGATTACTGGCCATTAGTTTTGTTTACCATATTTCTGATATTCGTAATGATGCTTCTTTATAATCAGATAAAAGCAGAGAAGCCTGCTCCGAAAAACAGATTAGCATATCATTTAGTTAATTTACTGGTGGTTCCACTTGTAATTGGGCTGGTAATTATCGGAGCAAGGGGTGGCTATAAACATTCAACGCGACCGATAAGCATCAGCAATGCTGCCAGGTATGTCGAAAATCCGCGCGATGTGGCAATTGTTCTGAATACTCCATTTAGTCTAATAAGAACAATTAATAAGAAGTCCCTTGTGAAATATGAATTTTTTGATCAGCAGAGACTGACTGAAATATATGATCCTCATTATGTCCCGAAGGTTACTGCCCCATTTCGGAAGGAAAACATTGTTATTTTCATTCTTGAAAGTTTTGCAAGAGAATATATAGGTGCCCTTAACAAGGAACTTGATGGAGGTTCGTATAAAGGTTATTCTCCTTTTCTGGATTCACTGATCAGTGTAAGCCTTACCTTTGACGTATCCATTGCCAACGGCAAAAAATCGATTGAGGCCATGGCCTCAATATTTGCTTCTATTCCATCACTGGAAACTCCGTATACCATATCTCATTATGCAAATAATACAATTAACGCACTGCCCGGCCTTTTGAAAACCAAAGGATACTATTCTGCTTTTTTCCATGGAGCACCAAACGGATCGATGGGCTTTGATTCATTTTCAAGAATGGCAGGGTTTGATGACTATTTTGGCCTCGATCAATACCCTGACGAGAATGATTTTGATGGGATGTGGGGAGTATGGGATGAACCTTTCTTCAATTTTTACTGTAGCAAGATCAATAGTTTCAGGCAGCCATTTCTGGCTTCGGTATTCTCAATTTCATCTCATCATCCTTTCAAGGTTCCCGGGAAATACAAGGACACATTTCCCAAAGGTAAGGCTCCGATTCTGGAAGTTGTAGGCTATACCGATCATGCACTCAATAATTTTTTCAAACAGGCGGCTTTACAACCGTGGTATAATAATACACTTTTCATTATCACGGCTGATCATACAAATGAATCCATACACAAGGAATTTCAGAATAATTTCGGTTCATACTGCATCCCCATCATATTCTTCAAACCCGGAAGCGATATGGTTGGGGTAAAAAACAGGATTGCACAGCAGATTGATATAATGCCGACAATATTGAACTATCTTAATTATGATGGCGAGTACATTGCTTTCGGGAACAATCTTCTTGTTGATTCACTTGAGTCGTTTGCTTTCAACACTGCCGGCAGTACCTACCAGCTTCTGATGATGGACCATTTGCTCGAAATGATAGACAACAAGCCAGCAGGTCTGTACAATATTAAAATTGACAGGTTCCTTGAGAACAATGTTCTGGGTAATAACAGAGATCTGGAAATAACTATGGAAGAAAAGCTTAAGGCTATAATTCAGACTTATAACAGCCGCCTGATCGAAAATAATATGGTAGTAAATCCCGATAAACAGACTTTGAAGCAGGAATGAACGGCACAGGTGTAAAAGACAAAGGCATGGGGCAAGAGCACAGCATGGAGTAAACCTGCAGGATTGGCGGGAAATATTTAATCTATTATCGTATGAGAAAAATAGCGGCGATAATTCTTGAAAACGACAAAGGAGAACTACTGCTATACCTGAGGGATAACAAACCCGGAATTCCTTTCCCGCGGTATTGGGATCTGATCGGGGGACATGTTGAAGAAGGCGAGACCCCGGAGGAAGCACTAATCCGTGAAGTAAAAGAAGAATTGAACTACGAATTAACTGACTACAAATTTTTCAGAGAGTATCTTTGTCTGAAGGGTGACGCATATCCTAACATTAAATATATTTATTCCGGAAGGTTTAACGTGCCACCTGAAGAGATCACGCTGCTGGAGGGGGAGAAGGCACAATATTTTAAGAAAGAGGAAATACCTGATGTCAAATTTGCCAATATACTTAAAATGATAGTTTTGGAGTATCTTAATAAGAATGAAATCCATTAGGCACAAAGCCCCACGGCTACCCTGCCACCTGGCTCCTCCCTAAACTAGCCCACCGGGCTAGTTCTTAACCGTCGGCCCTGTCTTCTGTCCTTTTCCCATGATTTCCATCCGAATTATCCGTCATTTAGTCAAAATAGGAGGATTTGGCTTTTTTCTGACTGACAGGCAAAAAATCCAGTCTATTTGGTTGATTATCAATAATTTTAGGATCGATGATCAGCTATTTCACGGTAAATAATCAATTTTATTGTAAATTTTATACCCTTTTTGACAGACTATTTCGAATAATTTATGAATCGCTGAAAAGAGTACACCGACGTCAGAATCGGTTAGACAAGGGAGATTAAAACATCTCTCATTTTCCCATTAAATGGGCTTTACCTGTTTGACACGCATAAGCTGAACAGCTACCTTTATCTCATAATCTGACACCAGAAGTTATGGGAAAAAATGCATTTTCGGCTTACATGAAAATAACATTTCTGACATGCTTTTTCATGTGTGTTACACAGATTGTTTCGGCACCGACTAAGGATCTTCTGTTGAAAGCGCTCATTGTGAAGGAGGCGCTTGAATTCATGGATATAAGATTTCATGAATCAGAATTCAACAGGTTTATTAATGATCTTGGCCACAGGGAGTCAGGGAACAATTGGTTGTCTGTCAATTGCATCGGTTGCTTCGGCGAATGGCAATTTGCTGAATCAACTGTGCACTTTCTTGGTTACAAAAATATTACACTGAGAAAGTTTAAAGCTGATCCTAATATCTTTCCGAGAGAGTTGCAGCGTAAGGTACTGGAATCATTAATAAAAGTAAATCTGGTTTTATTAAAGGATTACGGACACTATGTAGGTGACACGATAAAAGGAGTTGTGATAACAAAATCGGGTCTTATTGCGGCTTCACATCTGGGTGGGGCGCAATCAGTAAGGCTATTTCTGGCCTCGGGAGGAAGGATTGATAAAGAGGATGTTCTGGGGACATCGGTTTTTGATTATATGAAGAGGTTCAGCTTTTATGATTTGGATTAACATAAACAGATGACTGCCGGACTTCCCCGAATACGATTTCAGGGGAGTTGTTAAGTAAAAACCTGATGTGTGGAATCATCAGGTTTTTTAATATTTCCTAATGCAAATCCCTGCAGAAAATATTCACAACCTTAAATAGGTCGTTTGTCAAAAAATTTCTTCTTCCTGTCAAAAAGCGCCTGTAAATCAACATTATGGTGTTTGCTGATAATAAGGTTTGAATAACTTTATGGGAAGTTAAAGAAAAAAATAACACTATTTAACAAAAGCCCAACACTATGATTTCTAAAATAAGAGTCTCAGGATTACTAAACCAATTTCGGTTTTATTTAATTGCGGCAATCGCTTCCCTTTCACTGGTTTGTTCGGCAGTTGATCCTCCCGACAATCCTATTCTGGTGATTGCCAATGAGTCAGAATATGGCTTATATCTCGGCGAGATTCTAAAAACAGAAGGATTTAATGAATTTCAAATAGAATCTCCGGATGATGCCGGAATTACGCTCAGTTATTTAGAAAACTTTGATATTGTAATTCTTAGTGAATTTACACTCAGAGCAGGGCAGACAACGATGTTTACAAGCTATGTAAGCGGAGGGGGCAATCTCATTGCTATTAAACCGGACAAACAATTAGCAGATATATTTGGAATTACCGATGCAACCGGAACTATTGAAAACGGTTATTTGAGAATTGATGCTACAACGGATATAGGCAACGGTCTATTAACTAACACATTACAACTACATTGCAGTGCAGACAGGTACAATTTAAATGCAGCATCTAAAGTTGCAACCCTGTACTTAAATTCAACTACTCCGACCAATTACCCGGGTATTGTTTTCAATAACTACGGACTTGGACATGCAATAGCGTTTTCTTACAACCTGGCAAAAAATATTGTCTATACCCGACAGGGTAATTACGAGTATGCCGGGTTAGAAAGAGATGGAATTGATGGAATCCGTGCGATGGACCTGTTTACAGACGATTGGCTGAATACCTCTAATAATATCATCAATCAGGCTGATGAACAAATGCGGACGTTAACACACTGTATCGAAATACTGACAGCTTACAAAAAACCACTTCCCCGTTTATGGTATTTTCCCGATGATCTCAAATGTCTTGTTACACTCACAAGCGACAGTGAAAATAACTCAGAATCCGATTATTCTGGTATGTTTAATGATATTGAGGCTAAAGGTGCGAACATGACCCTTTATACCTTGATCCCATCAGAATTTTCAAAATCTACCACTGATTCATGGACCAGCAGTGGTCACGAAATTGCAGGACATCCTGATGATTCCGAAGAGGCTTCCAGTCCTGAATGGACAGATATGAACTCAGCTTTAGAAGATATGGTTTCAGAGATATTCACACGTTTCGGATTACAAACTAAAACCAGCTCAAACCATTATTTCGTCTGGTGCGGAAACGATATAAATGGAAACCAGAATTTTGCTGCTCAAGCCCTGCTGGACGCAAATAATGGCCTGGAAATGGATCTTAATTATGCCCACTATGATAACTTTTCAAATCAAGATCATTTTCTGGGGCCTTTTGGGACAGACCAGGGTAATTTTACCGGAAGCGGTCTGATCATGAAATTTTCAAATTTAGACGGCAATATTATAGATACATACCAGCATCTAATTAATGTATATGATCAGCAGTACTCTGAAAATGATGACGCAACAGGATTCTACAACAGCTTCAAGGGGTTAATGGATAGAAGTCTGAATAATGAGGTATATTCTTATATAAGTATAAAAGCCCACAGATCTATTTATCCATTCTCACAATCATCTTTATCGGATATGCTTGACTATGCAAATGAGAATGGAATTCCTGTTTGGACAGCTCTAAAACTGTTGGATTTCACAAAGATGAAAAATGAAGCTTCATTCAACAATATAAGTTGGTCCAATAATCAGCTCTCATTTCAGCTTAATTCATCTTTAAGTCATTCCAACGGGCTAACTTTTATGGTCCCTGCTGTGATAGACGGGAATAATATCAGCTATATTACTATAAATGGCAGTAATTATACCTTCACGCTTAGTAATGTTAAAGGAGTAATCTATGCTTTATGTACAGTAGATGGTGGAACAAATTATGATGTTGTTGTTTCAACCGTTCCAGGGGGTGACCCAATACCGGTTACCGGTGTAACTTTAACTCCGCCTACGGCAAATGTCAGTATTAATGGAACACAGCAGCTTACAGGAACAGTCCTTCCTATAAATGCAACGAACAAGAGCGTGACCTGGAGCTCATCCAATACTGGTGTAGCCACTGTAAGTTCTGGTGGTTTGGTCACTGGCGTTGCTGTTGGATCAGCGACAATTACGGTGACCACGCAGGATGGCAATTATACTGCTACCTCTGCAATTACAGTTGCGTCGGTACCTACGACCTTTACAGTACTTACTACCCAGGTTCCTGCTGGTTCGGAGGTTGATAATTCATGTGAATTAGGGATGAAGTTCCGCTCGTCGCAGGCCGGACTGATAACAAAAATCCGATATTACAGACCTGCTGCTGAAACCGGCTCTCACATCGGGAGGTTGTGGTCATCAACCGAAACCCTGCTGGCCAGTGCAAGCTTCACAGGTGAGACCTCCTCAGGCTGGCAGGAAGTTACATTAAGTACTCCTTTCGCCATTTTGGCCAATACAACCTATGTAGTTTCCGTAAACTCCAATAACAGTTATGTCTATACGATAAATGGCCTTCAAGCAGCCATTACCAACGGACCATTGAGCAGTATTCCGGGTGCTAATGGAATTTTCACTTATTCTGCAGGTTCATTCCCGGACGAATCATATCAAAATACGAACTACTTCCGGGATATTACATTTACCACATCTTTTGTGAATGTAACATCCGTAAGTGTCAGCCCGACCACAGCAACATTAAATATAGGCGGAACGCAGCAGCTTACAGAAACTGTTCTTCCAGCCAATGCCACGAACAAGAGTGTGACCTGGAGTTCATCCAATACTGCTGTTGCAACAGTCAGCACCAGCGGATTGGTTACAGCTGTTGCCGTTGGTTCAGCTACAATTACTGTTACCACACAGGATGGCAATTATACAGCTACCAGCGTAATTACAGTTGCAGCCATTCCGGTAACGTCAGTAAGTGTGAGCCCTCCCGCAGCGACATTAAGCATCGGGGGGACACAGCAGCTTACTGCAACCGTTCTTCCTGCCAATGCCACGAACAAGAGTGTGACATGGATGTCATCCAATACTGCTGTTGCCACAGTCAGCACCAGCGGATTGGTTACAGCTGATGCCATTGGTGCAGCGACAATAACCGTGACCACAGTGGATGGCAATTTTACAGCTACCAGTGAAATTACTGTTGCAACTATACCCGTAACATCAGTAAGTGTAAGTCCGACTACAGCTACCCTCAGCATCGGCGGAACACAACAGCTTACAGCAACCGTTCTTCCTGCCAATGCCACGAAACAAGAGTGTGACCTGGAGTTCGTCCAATACTGCAGTTGCAACAGTCAGCACAAGTGGATTAGTTACAGCTGTTGCAGTTGGTTCAGCGACAATAACCGTGACCACAGTGGATGGCAATTTTACAGCTACCAGTGAAATTACTGTTGCCAATATACCGGTAACATCCGTAAGTGTAAGCCCGACCACGGCAACATTGAACATTGGCGGGACGCAGCAGCTTACAGCAACGGTTCTTCCTGCCAATGCCACGAACAAGAGTGTGACCTGGAGTTCATCCAATAGTGCAGTTGCAACAGTCAGCACAAGTGGATTAGTTACAGCTGTTGCAGTTGGTTCAGCAACAATAACCGTAACTACAATGGATGGCAATTTTACAGCTTCCTGCGGAGTTACAGTTGCATCGGTACCAACAACCTTTACAGTACTTACTACCCAGGTTCCTGCAGGTTCGGAGGTTGATAATTCATGTGAATTAGGGATGAAATTCCGTTCGTCGCAGGCAGGACTGATAACGAAAATCCGATATAACAGACCAGCTGCTGAAACCGGCTCTCATGTGGGGAGGTTGTGGTCATCAACCGGCACCCTGCTGGCCAGTGCAAGCTTTACAGGTGAGACCTCCTCAGGCTGGCAGGAAGTTACATTAAGTGCTCCTTACGCCATTTTGGCCAATACAACCTATGTAGTTTCCGTGAACTCCAATAACAGTTATGTCTTTACGACAAATGGTCTTCAGACAGCCATTACCAACGGGCCCTTGAGCAGTATCGCAGGTTCAAACGGAGTTTTCATCTATACTGCAGGTTCATTTCCAAACGAATCATATCAAAATACGAACTACTTCAGGGATATTACATTTACTTCTACGGTAGTGAATGTGACGTCAGTAAGTGTCAGCCCGACCACGGCAACATTGAACATTGGCGGGACGCAGCAGCTTACAGCAACGGTTCTACCTGCCAATGCCACGAACAAGAGCGTGACCTGGAGTTCATCCAATAGTGCAGTAGCATCAGTCAGCACAAGTGGATTAGTTACAGCTGTTGCAGTTGGTTCAGCAACAATTACTGTTACAACACAGGATGGCAATTATACAGCTACCAGCGTAATTACAGTTGCAACCATTCCGGTAACGTCAGTAAGTGTGAGCCCTCCCGCAGCGACATTAAGCATCGGGGGGACACAGCAGCTTACTGCAACCGTTCTTCCTGCCAATGCCACAAACAAGAGTGTGACATGGATGTCATCCAATACTGCTGTTGCCACAGTCAGCACCAGCGGATTGGTTACAGCTGATGCCATTGGTACAGCGACAATAACCGTGACCACGGTGGATGGCAATTTTACAGCTGCCAGTGAAATTACTGTTGCAACTATACCCGTAACATCAGTAAGTGTAAGTCCGACTACAGCTAACCTCAGCATCGGCGGAACACAACAGCTTACAGCAACCGTTCTTCCTGCCAATGCTGGAAACAAGAGTGTGACCTGGAGTTCGTCCAATACTGCAGTTGCAACAGTCAGCACAAATGGATTAGTTACAGCTGTTGCAGTTGGTTCAGCGACAATAACCGTGACCACAGTGGATGGCAATTTTACAGCTACCTGTGAAATTACTGTTGCCAATATACCGGTAACATCCGTAAGTGTAAGCCCGACCACGGCAATATTGAACATTGGCGGGACGCAGCAGCTTACAGCAATGGTTCTTCCGGCCAATGCCACGAACAAGAGTGTGACCTGGAGTTCATCCAATAGTGCAGTTGCAACAGTCAGTACAAGTGGATTAGTTACAGCTGTTGCAGTTGGTTCAGCAACAATAACCGTGACTACAATGGATGGCAATTTTACAGCTTCCTGCGGAGTTACAGTTGCGTCGGTACCAACAACCTTTACAGTACTTACCACCCAGGTTCCTGCAGGTTCGGAGGTTGATAATTCATGTGAATTAGGGATGAAATTCCGTTCGTCTCAGGCAGGATTGATAACGAAAATCCGATATAACAGACCAGCTGCTGAAACCGGCTCTCATGTGGGGAGGTTGTGGTCATCAACCGGCACCCTTTTGGCCAGTGCAAGCTTTACAGGTGAGACCTCCTCAGGCTGGCAGGAAGTTACATTAAGTGCTCCTTACGCCATTTTGGCCAATACAACCTATGTAGTTTCCGTGAACTCCAATAACAGTTATGTCTTTACGACAAATGGTCTTCAGACAGCCATTACCAACGGGCCCTTGAGCAGTATCGCAGGTTCAAACGGAGTTTTCATCTATACTGCAGGTTCATTTCCAAACCAATCATATCAAAATACGAACTACTTCCGGGATATTACATTTACTTCTACGGTAGTGAACGTGACATCCGTAAGTGTCAGCCCGACCACAGCAACATTGAACATAGGTGGAACGCAGCAGCTTACAGAAACTGTTCTTCCTGCCAATGCCACGAACAAGAGTGTGACCTGGAGTTCATCCAATACTGCTGTTGCAACAGTCAGCACCAGCGGATTGGTTACAGCTGTTGCCGTTGGTTCAGCTACAATTACTGTTACCACACAGGATGGCAATTATACAGCTACCAGCGTAATTACAGTTGCAGCCATTCCGGTAACGTCAGTAAGTGTGAGCCCTCCCGCAGCGACATTAAGCATTGGGGGGACACAGCAGCTTACTGCAACCGTTCTTCCTGCCAATGCCACGAACAAGAGTGTGACATGGATGTCATCCAATACTGCTGTTGCCACAGTCAGCACCAGCGGATTGGTTACAGCTGGTGCCATTGGTACAGCGACAATAACCGTGACCACGGTGGATGGCAATTTTACAGCTACCAGTGAAATTACTGTTGCAACTATACCCGTAACATCAGTAAGTGTAAGTCCGACTACAGCTAACCTCAGCATCGGCGGAACACAACAGCTTACAGCAACCGTTCTTCCGGCAAATGCCACGAACAAGAGTGTGACCTGGAGTTCGTCCAATACTGCAGTTGCAACAGTCAGCACAAATGGATTAGTTACAGCTGTTGCAGTTGGTTCAGCGACAATAACCGTGACCACAGTGGATGGCAATTTTACAGCTACCTGTGAAATTACTGTTGCCAATATACCGGTAACATCCGTAAGTGTAAGCCCGACCACGGCAACATTGAACATTGGCGGGACGCAGCAGCTTACAGCAACGGTTCTTCCGGCCAATGCCACGAACAAGAGTGTGACCTGGAGTTCATCCAATAGTGCAGTTGCAACAGTCAGTACAAGTGGATTAGTTACAGCTGTTGCAGTTGGTTCAGCAACAATAACCGTAACTACAATGGATGGCAATTTTACAGCTTCCTGCGGAGTTACAGTTGCGTCGGTACCAACAACCTTTACAGTACTTACCACCCAGGTTCCTGCAGGTTCGGAGGTTGATAATTCATGTGAATTAGGGATGAAATTCCGTTCGTCGCAGGCAGGATTGATAACTAAAATCCGATATAACAGACCAGCTGCTGAAACCGGCTCTCATGTGGGGAGGTTGTGGTCATCAACCGGCACCCTTTTGGCCAGTGCAAGCTTTACAGGTGAAACCTCCTCAGGCTGGCAGGAAGTTACATTAAGTGCTCCATACTCCATTTTGGCCAATACAACCTATGTAGTTTCCGTGAACTCCAATAACAGTTATGTCTTTACTACAAATGGTCTTCAGACTGCCATTACCAACGGACCATTGAGCAGTATCGCAGGTTCAAACGGAGTTTACATCTATACCGCAGGTTCATTTCCAAACCAATCATATCAAAATACGAACTACTTCCGGGATGTTACATTTAGCACCACTGTAGTGAATGTAACATCGGTAACTGTTAGTCCGACTGCAGCGACAATAAGCATAGGCGGGACTCAGCAGCTTACAGAAACCGTTCTTCCGGCCAATGCCACGAACAAGAGTGTGACCTGGAGTTCATCCAATACTGCTGTTGCAACAGTCAGCACCAGCGGATTGGTGACAGCTGTAGCCGTTGGTTCAGCTACAATTACTGTTACCACACAGGATGGCAATTATACAGCTACCAGCGTAATTACAGTTGCAACCATTCCGGTAACGTCAGTAAGTGTAAGTCCTACCGCAGCGACATTAAGCATTGGGGGGACACAGCAGCTTACAGCAACTGTTCTTCCTGCTAATGCCACGAACAAGAGTGTGACATGGATGTCATCCAATACTGCTGTTGCCACAGTCAGCACCAGCGGATTGGTTACAGCTGTTGCCATTGGTTCAGCGACAATAACTGTGACAACAGTGGATGGCAATTTTACAGCTACCAGTGAAATTACTGTTGCAACTATACCAGTTACATCTGTAAGTGTAAGTCCGACAACAACTACCATAGGAATAGGAGGGACCCAGCAGGTTACGGCGACAGTTTTACCCGTCAATGCTTCGAATAAAACAGTAACATGGAGTTCCTCCAACACTGCAGTAGCAACTGTCAGTACCGGTGGTTTGGTCACTGGTGTTGCTGTTGGATCAGCAACAATTACCGTGACCACACAGGATGGCAATTATACGGCCTCCTGCGCAGTTACTGTTGATGCAGAAACAATAACAACATATACAGTACTTACAACACAGGTTCCAATATCTTCAGAGGTTGACAATTCATGTGAGCTAGGGATGAAGTTTACCTCAACACGAGCGGGGCAGATCATAAAGATCCGTTTTTACAAACCAGCATCTGAAAGCGGTTCTCATGTTGGAAGGTTGTGGTCAGCAACCGGAACCCTGTTGGCCAGTGCAACCTTTTCAGGTGAAACCTCATCTGGCTGGCAGGAAGTCATATTGAATACACCCTATACCATTTTGGCCAATACAACCTATGTAGTTTCTGTTAACTCCAACAACAGCTATGTTTATACTACAAATGGTCTTCAATCAGCTATCACCAATGGGCCATTGAGCAGTATTGCAGGTTCCAACGGTGTTTTCATTTATACCGTGGGGGCGTTCCCGAACCAGGCATATAATAATTGCAATTATTTCCGCGATGTTACATTCAGCACAGTTACGGTGCATGTGATATCAGTAAGTGTGAATCCTACCACAGCGAACATAGGGATTGGAGGAACCCAACAACTTATTGCAACTGTACTTCCGACTGATGCTGCCAATAAAAATGTGACCTGGACATCATCCAATACGGATGTTGCGACCGTCAGCACAACCGGTTTGGTCTCCGGTGTTGCCCCAGGTTCAGCGACAATCACCGTGACCACGCAGGATGGTAATTTTACAGCTACCAGTCTAATAACTGTTGCCGCCATACCTGTTACATCAGTAAGTGTGAGCCCCACCACCTCGACTATAGTTATTGGAGGAACGCGGCAGCTTACGGCAACCGTTCTTCCTGCCAATGCAACAAACAAGAGTGTGACATGGAGTTCATCCAATGCTGCCGTAGCAACTGTCAACAGCAGTGGATTGGTTACAGGTATAGCAGCCGGTTCGGCAACAATTACAGTTACCACACAGGATGGCAACTTTACTGCTTCCTGTGAGATTACGGTTACTGACCAGGGTGTTAATAATTCCAATAAAGCACTTGTGATCGTAAACTCTACATCTCAATACTATTCAGATTATGTTGACTATATCAGCCCTTATCTTGATAATTTCGGGATTCCCTATGATTTATGTAATATAAACACAACTCCTTTACCCGAATTAAATAATTATGCAGTTCTGATATTTGGACACCGGAATGTTTATCAAACAGGATATCCGATTTCTCAGCTTGAATCTGCAATTTCAGGTGGAGTAGGTTTATATAGTTTTGATCCTCATCTCTTTGACTATTCAAGCGGGTTCAACACCCTGATCGCCCAGACTAACGTTGATGCAAGTACAATTGAAATTTCAAATGTTGCACATTATATAACTCAGTATCATGTTCCGGATTCATACGATCCAAATTATAATGTAATAAGTCTTTTAAGTTCCTGGGAAGTTGTTCAAAACAGTACACTTGTTAATGGGGTGAACCTGGTCACTGTAGGTTCAGGAGCACAGACTATTCCGCTCATGCAAGTATCAAATTATGGGACTGGGAAAATTGTTAAATGGTGCGGATATGACTGGGTTTTTGAAAACACTTTGGGGCCTGTTTACGGAATGGACGATTTACTCTGGAGGGGAATCGTATGGGCGGCCAGGAAGCCGTTCATTATGCAGGGTCTGCCCCCAATGATTACGATGAGGATGGATGATGCCACGGGCACAGGTACCAATGTAGAAGTTGGATTTGAATGGTTGCAGATAGCTAATGAATTTGGGATAATTCCATGGTGCGGCACATTTAATGATGATATCCCTCAAAGCAATATCCCAATCCTGAAATCTTTCCTGGATAATAATCTGGCAACCGCCTCTCCTCATGCCTTCGGGGAGCACGACTTCATTTACTTCAATCACAATAATATTATTGATCCCCCATTTGATGCTGCGGAGCATGTCCGGATTGCCAGGGATTTTTATATCCAGAACGGACTTAAACTTTCAAAATACGTTGTTCCGCACTATTATGAAATGAGTTCAGATGCCCTGCCGGAACTTCAAGCAAGTGGAATAGAGTTTCTTGCTATTAATATGCTTCCCGATAATCCTTATAATTCTGGTGGTCCCTGGCTGAATTGTGCGCCATACAGGATAAACAGGCAGGGAATAGCGGAAGCGATACGGCCGGTTTATTACGGAGGCTATGTAAACTTAAATGGAATTGAATTCTTTAACTGCCTGGTTGAAATCAGAGATGACGGAGGTTATGAATGGTATCCTGATAACGACGTTACAAATACGACCGCAAGAGGTATCAGGCATTTGAGGCGTTCCATTAATAGTATGGTACTACCTTCCTTATTCTCACATGAGTATTATCTTAGTCTTATAACAGCCACCAACTGGAGGGAAATCCTCAGACAGATAACCTCAAGCATGTCATATTATAATCCGGAATATACATCAACGGATTATGCAGCGCAGTACATCAGGGCAAAAAGTAACATCAGGATAACGAATGTACTTGAAACACTTTATGACATTGAAATCTCCTATAGCGGGAGCAATGATATGGACACCAAATGTTATTTGTTTACCGAACAGGGTGGTGAGATAAATTACCGTTATGTTGTTCTTCCGCAGATTAACGGCAGTGGTAACGTAATTGAATTGAAATGATTAAAAATTATTTTATTATGAGTATAAGATCTTATTTGTTTTTACTTTTAGCCGGAAGTTTAAACGCTGGAATTATCCAGGCACAGTGGCAAATTGAAAAGTCGCCGACCAGGAATAACCTGAATGCAATATTCTTTAGCAGCAGTAGTTCGGGATGGATTGTTGGCGATAAAGGTACAATCCTGAAGAGATCAGAGTCAGGCTGGACGGTGCATCAAAATCCGACCACTGAAGATCTTTATTCTGTTTTCATGGTTAATGAGAGTGATGGATGGGCTGTGGGAGCGAAGGGTATAATACTCCATTTTGATGGTAAAAACTGGCAGCAATCTGACAGCCCAACCAGGAAGAATCTACTTTCTGTAAGTTTCAATGATTCAAAGAACGGAGTAGCTGTTGGACGTTTTGGAACTGTAGTTTTGTATAAAAATGGCATATGGAGCTTGATTGAAAACAAAGTACGGGGAGACTTGCTTACGGCTGATTTCAAAAATGATGAAATATGGTTTGGTGGAGGACTAGAAGCAGTAAAGGTTCCTATTATGAAAATGTCCCTGGCTAAAAATGGAAATGAACTCAATAGTTCTTTGAATTCCAGTGCATTTATCCATAGCCTGAAATTTGTTAAACCTGACAACGGATGGGCTGTTGGAAGTCCAAGTACTGTTTTGCATTTTGATGGACAAAATTGGGAAACAATTGAAATCAGTGAAAGATTTTCATCGCTGAAGTCAGTTTTCTTTTCAGATGAGAATAATGGAATTAGTGTTGGATTCAACGGAACAATTCTGACATTCTCAGGAGATAAATGGAATAAGGAAAATTCAGGTGTTATTCAAAATTTAAATGGTGCTAGTATTTCCGGGAATTCTTATTATGCGGTCGGTGATAATGGGACAATAGTAATGAAAAATAATGATGCAAAGGATAATATCACTATTTCGGAGCAACAGATGGGCGAAATTCAGTTATATCCTAATCCGTGTGACGATTTCGTAAATATCGTCTTTCCTTCAGCCAGAGAGAACCCGGCAGTTTTGATTACAATAACTAATAGTTTTGGACAGGTATTTGTACAGAATAATTTCAATCTGGAGAATGGCAATTATACTTATGAAGTACCAACCAAAAATCTTAGAGACGGACTTTATATATTAAAGACATTAATCGGTGGTAAATTGGTTGTAAATAAGTTTATTATCAGCCATTAGCGTTTAATCTTACACCTGTAAGTTTATTGATCAACCATTAGTTAATTGATACCTGGCAACTATTTGGATACAAATAGGTTACAATTAAAATGAAAAATGAGCAAAACTCAGCATCCTGAATTTTACTCATTCCCCAAATTATTCCTTGTCTCTTATACCAGCGCAGCAGTTACGGTGCTTGAAACTGGTTCATAGGTTTATCGAGTAATCGCCGAAAGGATTGAATCGGCAATAGTTGTTATGGTAAAGATATCCATGGGTACATAAAGAGGTATAATTATACTTCTGTCAGAGGCTTTTTCTGAAACCGGTAAATGTGCATCTGAAATATTTTTATAAGCTGATGTCCGATGCGCTGTCATAATACCACGTCGTGAAGAGATACCCATTTCAGACAACTTTTCCATTAATTCATTTCGGGAGACGGGACAATTTTCTTTTAAGTAAACACTAAACGATTGATAATTACTGACATATCCCTCCATTTCAAGAGGCAATCCAAGACAGGTAACATTTTTGAGCTTTTCAATATAAAATGAGGCAATTTTCCGTCTTTCATTTACTATCCAGTCCAGTTTTTCAAGTTGTTTAATCCCGACGGCGGCCTGTATGTCGGTCATCCTGTAATTATAACCTAATTCAAGATGATCCTCAAAAATTATTGATTTTGATTCATGACGGACCCTGTCATTAACTGACATTCCATGCTGGCGCAATAATCTTAGTCTTGAAGCAAATTCAGGATTTGAAGTAGTTATCATTCCTCCGTCGCCCGTTGAAATAACCTTCCTTGGATGAAAAGAGAAACAAACAAGTTCGGAATGTGACCCGATTTTTTCCCCTTTATAGGAGGAACCAATTGCACATGCAGCGTCCTCGATCAGCTTCAGATTATTTTTTCTGGCGATGGTTTTGAAAGTATCAATATCTGCGGGCATCCCTATCTGGTGTACGATCAAAATTGCCTTGGTCTTTTCTGTAATTTTTCTCAGGACATCTGAAGGATCAAGATTGTAATTCTCACTGCTGACTTCGGCAAACACAGGAATCGCACCTACATAGCGTATACAATTGGCAGTTGCAATATAACTCATTGAAGGACAAATGACTTCATCACCCGGCCCTATGCCAGACACGATCATTGCCAAATGAAGAGCCGTTGTGCAACTTGAAACAGCTACGGCATAACCAGAACCCACATACGCTGCAAATTTATCTTCAAATTCCTGAACCTTCGGTCCCTGGGTTATCCAGCCGCTTAAAATAACATCATAAGCTGCCTGGGCTTCTTCCTCTGTCAGATATGGTTTTGCTATAGGTATCATACTTCTTATTTTATCTGTTTTTCAAAATACCATTTTGACAATTCCTGTAATCCTTGTTCAAGACTTACGCTTGGCCTGAAGCCCAATAATTTTTTTGCTTTTTTATTTTCTGCCAGTCTCCTGCTTACAGGATTGATGGTATTTTTTTCCTTGTATTCCGGTTGTAACTCAGACTTATTAACCTTAAGTAATGTGTGCAACAATTGCATCAGACTGGTTTCTTCGCGATTGCCTACATTAAATGCTTCATCAGTAATATCCGATTTGAGGGCAGCGATGTTTGCCATAGCAATATCATGCACATATACAAAATCCATGGTATCTGACCCGTCTCCATAGATATTCGGACTTTTGCTTTCGCGAATGCAATCAAGCCATTTTATCATAACCTCAGTATATTTACCATCAGTATCCATCCGTGGACCATAAACATTAAAATATCGTAAGGCAATATAATCCAGGCCATACATAAACTTAAAACTCCTGAAAAGCTGTTCTCCCCATAGTTTGGCAGTCCCATAAAATGTTTGATTATTATAGGGATTGTCCGTCTCGGGAGTTGGGAAATGTTGTGCAAGGCCATAGACAGAAGCACTGGAACTATAAATGACTTTCTTGACTTTATATTTTACGCAGAGCTCAGCCAAATTAAAAGTAGCTTTAAGCATCACGTCAAAACCCTCTCCCGGATTTGCAGCACAAGCATTAATTCTCAAGGCGGCCAAATGAAAGACAAAATCGGAGCCTGATATGTATTTTTCAAGAAGTTCCCTATCCCGGATATCTCCTTCAACAAAATTAACAACAGGATTATTGATGAAATTTTTCATATTTTCCCGTGTCCCGCGAATAAGATTATCGATAACGATAACTTTTGCAGGTTCAAGAAGAAGTAATTCTTCAACCAGATAGGATCCTATAAATCCGGCACCTCCGGTTACAAGGATTTTACTTCCAGTGATTTTTGATTTCATATTAATTATTGTTTGAAATGCCAATGATAAGTATGCCTGCAATTATTAATAACAAGCCCAATAGTGATGATACAGACAGTTTCTCCGAGAAGATAAAATAGCCGCATGCTAATGTGATGCAAAAATTAAGGCCATTGGCGATAGGAACAACGATTGAAAATTTTGCCAGCGAAAGGGCTTTGAAGAATATTAGCGCAGATAAGAAAATAATGACGAATCCTGTTATTACCTTAAACGTCAGCAAAAGATTCAGGTAATCGTGTAAACTGGTGAGAGTATGGCCTTTCAGTTCTGATTTTATCAGAACAGCCCCTGTTACATTAAAAATAGCGTACATCAATGAATAAAAGATAGCTGCCAGCATCTATTTCTGATTTAATTCAATGATCTTATCTATTATAAATACCGGCCTTTTTCTGGCAGAATCCAGTGTCCGCCATAAATACTCTGCAATTATTCCCAGAGCAATGTTGGTAACGCCAAATCCCAGCATAATGATTGAGATCAAAGTAGGCCATCCGGGAGATAAATCATGATAAAGCAGTGTCCTTAAAATAATATAAACGGACCATCCAAAACCGATCATAAACATTATAATCCCTACTACAGATACCATCCTGATCGGAAAATATGAAAAAGAAACGAAGGAATCTATTATCAGTTTTATCTTTTTTGATATTGTCCACTTGGATTTTCCTTTTAATCTGTCGCTTCTGTGATATTCAATAAATGACTGCTTAAAACCAAAGTTTAAGACCTGAAGAAAAATGGAGGAATTTGACTCCATATTGAGATCCAATTGCTCTTTGACTTTTCTTGAGAACATAACAATGTCAAATCCCTTTTCCGGAAAATTTGATAGTGCGAATTTCCTCATCATACCGGAATAGAGCCTTGAAAAGAATTTCTCAAACGGTTTTATTTCGGTTGAGCTTCTATTGGCCCAGACAATATCATTGCCTTCCTTGATTTTTAACAATAAATTATTGATAAGTTCCGGCGGATCCTGAAGATCGGCATACAGGAATGTAATATAATCACCGCCGGCTTTCATTATTCCTGCTCTAAGTGCGGAATGTGAACCATAATTTCTGGCGAGACTGATCAATTTGCCGGAGAAATTTAACCTGTCAATTCCAAGAATTAACTCTGTGGAAGAATCCGTTGAACCGTCATTGACAAAGATAATTTCAAACTTCAATTGATCATTGACAGAACAATAATCATTAAGTTTTGAGATTAAGTCCGGGACGTTCTCTTGCTCATTAAAAAACGGGATAATTACTGAAATCTTAGTATTCATTGCACTAATCTTCCAGGGTTACCAATAACTTTAGAATTTTCGGGAGCATTTATTAAAAGGTTAGTCCCCAAACCAAGGAGGCTGCCTTTGCCAATTGAGATTCCATTTATTACATTACTGCCGCTGGCAATGTAGCAGTTTTCGCCGACTGAAACACCTCCGGCAATAAGGACATTAGAACCGACTAATGTTCCAGTACCAAGAACTGAATCATGGTGAATCACTGAATTGGGTAAAATACAGACATGATCAGAAATGACAGCATTGCTTGTTACGACAACCCCGGCCATAATCAGAACGTTTTTCCCAATGCTGGCAAAAGGTGAAATGGCAGCTCTCGGGTGAATAACTGTAGCATATCTGTCGTATGGAATATGCAGTTCATCTATGATTTTTAATCTGTTACGGAAGTTCTGAGGATTTCCTGGGACGGCAAGAATTTTGATATTTTTATACTTATTTAATACATCCCTTCCGTATACTTCGAGTCCAAAGCTTGATTTCCCGTGTTTCAGAGTATCATCATCAATGAAACCTATACACTTCATATCCATCGCCCAAACAATCTAAAGCTTCAATCCCGTTACCATTGAAAGGAAAAATAAGCAGTTTTTCCATTCCTAGTATTTATTTACCACCTCAACTACATAATCCACCTCTTCTTCTGTCAACTCGGCGTACATGGGCAGAGAAACACAATGTTCTGCAAGGTATTCTGCATTTGGCAGGTCCCCCTTCTCATACCCCAAATGGGCAAAAGCTCCTTGCAGATGACAGGGTACCGGATAATGAAAAGCTGCAATTATTTCATTATCTGCCAGATGTTTTACAAATGAGTTCCTGTCCTCTGTAGTAATTACAAAAAGATGAAAGATAGATTTAGCCCAGGATGGTTGTGACTGCATCTTTATTTTAGGATTTGAAATTTCATTGAGATAGCGGCCTGCAATTTCTCTTCTCCTGTTATTCCAACCTTCAAGGTACTTGAGTTTTATTTTTAGGGATGCTCCTTCCAATCCGGCCATCCTGTAATTATACCCGATTTCGCTATGGTAGTACCTCTCTGTACTCCCGTGATTTCGAAGACTCAGCAATCGCTTATAGTAAGATTCATCGTTTGTTGCCACGGCACCTCCTTCTCCACAGGCTCCCAGATTTTTTCCCGGGTAAAAACTAAAACATGACATCTCTCCGAATGAACCAACTCTGTTATCCTTAAATTTTGCACCCTGTGCCTGCGCTGCATCTTCAATCATAGAAATTCCATGCTTATCGCATAAGTTTTTTACAGATTCCACATCAAAAGGTTGTCCGTAAAGATGGACTCCTATTATAGCCTTGGTCCTGGGAGTAATTTTTTCCTCTGCTTTGGATGCATCGATCTCCCATGTATCAGGATCACAATCCACAAATACCGGCGTTGCTCCAACATATGCAGGAGCCCACGGTGTTGCAATAAAGGTATTGGCAGGAATGATGACTTCATCACCTTTGCCAATGCCAAGGACCAGCATTGCCAAATGAAGTGCAGACGTGCCACTGTTAACCGCTACAAGATGTTTGGTTCCACAGAATCTTGCGAAATCATCCTCGAAGGCGGTAACAAAGGTTCCTAACGAAAATTGTGTATTATCGTAAACCTTTTCAAACTGTGCAAATATTTCTTCCTTAACACTTTGTTGTTGTTTTTTAAGGTCGAGACAGGGGATTTTTGAATGTGTCATATGAATTAGTTTTTATCAATATTAATAACACGGATAACTTTAGCCGGATTTCCTGCAACAATGGAATTGGGAGGAACATTCTTCGTGACAACGCTTCCCGCTCCTGTGACAGCATTCTCACCTATTGTGATTCCACACAATATTGTGGTGGATGATCCGATAGATGCTCCCTTCTTAATAAAAGTTTCTTCTACTTTCCAATCGGCCTCAGTCTGCAAGGTGCCATCAGCATTTGTGGATCTGGGATATTTATCATTTATGAATGTTACGTTATGTCCTATAAACACATCATCCTCAATGTGTACTCCCTCACATATAAATGTGTGACTTGATATTTTACAATTTTTGCCAATAAATGCATTTTTCTGGATCTCTACAAAAGCTCCGACTTTGGTTCCATCGTCAATAAAACAACCATAGGCATTAACAAAATTGAAAATTTTTACATCCTTTCCGACTTTTACATTCCTGAGAGCCTGCCTTGGGTTATCAATATTCAATATTTCCATGATTCAATTTTATTTATTTGATAATTACCTCTTTCCCTTTGTTCTTTATGGATTCATTTGAAGCTTCAAGTATTTTGATAACTGAAAGACCTGATCTGAAATCTGATATTGGGGTTGTATTATTGGATATTGCATTTATGAAATCTCCAGCCATAGAACTCAAAGCCTCCCTCATGTTGATTTTAGGTATGTGGATATCACCTGAACGGTAATCAACTCTGATGCTATATTTTTCCTCATCGGTGGTATGCTTATAACCTGTGTCGTAAACCTTGATTTTTTCAGTTGGCTCAAGATCATTGAAAACTATCATTTTTTTATCTCCGCCAATTAGCATCAAGCGAATTTTAACAGGTGAACTCCAGGAACAGTTAAAGTGTGCAATAAATCCGGATTGATAATTTATTGTCAGATAGGCAATATTCTCGATCCCGTTACCGGTATGGCAAGTGCCAGTTGCATGAACGCTATAGGGATTTTCCTGGTACAAAAAATTAAGAATTGAGATATCATGAGGGGCCAGATCCCAGAGTACATTAATATCAGGCTGAAACAGTCCAAGATTGATCCGGGAAGAATCGAAGTAGTTAACTGCTCCGATTTCACCCCGGTCTATAATATCTTTAATCTTCTGGACCGCACCGGTATACAGGAAAGTATGATCTACCATTAAAACTCTTTGCTTTTGCTCTGCAAGCTCAATTAATCTCGAAGCCTGGTCAGAAGTTGACGTCATCGGTTTTTCAATGAGAACATGTTTACCTTGCTCGAGAGCTTTTTTTGCAATTTCAAAATGAGTAAATACAGGTGTAGCAATCACTATTGCATCCAAATCAGGGTCCGTAACCAGATCATCAGCTGTCGTCGACACAATAATCGACGGGAAGTTTTTATTCAACAGTGCCAACCTTTCTTTTCGCTGATCTGCTACTTTTTTTACAATACAGGTATCAATTCCTGAAAAATTCCTAACCAGATTAGGTCCCCAATAACCATAACCTATAATGCCAATCTTAATCATATTTTTAGGTGTTTTCGTTAGTATTTTGTTTTTGTAACATAGTTCTTAAAATATTCATACATCTTTTTTTTCAAAGCCGGAGTTCCTGATCTGGATATTTATAGAGACCATCCTGTGTTCAAGTGTATTTAAAAATACATAATACAAACAAATCCGTAAACGAAATTTGGAGGATTTTGGTCAAGCGTTCCAAAACTTTGATAAAGAACACTTAATCGAAGATTAGATTTTATTGGGAGTAGGGGAAATAAGGTGATTATTAAACTATACATCCAGAGATTTAACAATACTGTTTAAAACCATCATCCGGTCTTCATCCGACATATTTGATCCTGAAGGGAGGCACAATCCTTTAATAAATAATTCCTCAGAAATACCGTTTAAATAAGAAGGGCAGGATTCAAAAACCGGTTGCAGATGCATCGGTTTCCATAATGGTCTGGTTTCAATGTTAGCTTTCTCCAATTCATTCTGTAAAACCTCCCGTGTCGTGCCGGTTAGTAAAGGATCTATCAATATCGTGGTAAGCCAGTGATTTGAAAAGAACAGGTTATCCGGCTCTTCCAGGAAACTTACGCCATCAAATTTCCCGAGGTTCTCCTTGTAAAAAAAGAAATTATCCCTTCTTCTTCTTATACGTTCTTCAATAACCTCCATCTGACCGCGGCCGGTTCCTGCAAGAAGATTACTCATCCGGTAATTATATCCGATCTGGCTGTGCTGATAATGCGGAGCAGTGTCACGGGCTTGTGTAGAGAGGAACCTTGCCCTCGCAATTGCCTTTTCATCATCGGATATCAAGGCACCTCCCCCTGAAGTTGTAATGATTTTATTCCCGTTAAAGGATAACACCGCCATTTTCCCAAAAGACCCGACTGACTTGTCCTTATAGCGACTTCCCAGGGCCTCTGCCGCATCTTCAATGACCGGAATTTCATACTTTTCAGCCACCTTCATGATTTTTTCCATATTGGCAGGCATTCCGTAAAGGTGGACAGGGATGATGGCTTTGGGTCGTTTCCCTTTCTTTATCCTGTCTATGATAGCCGTTTCCAAAAGGTAAGGATCCATGTTCCAGGTTTCAGGTTCACAATCCACAAGGACAGGGATAGCCCCCTGATAAACAATTGGATTCACGGTTGCGGAGAAAGTGAATGACGAAGCTATTACTTCATCTCCCCGTTCAACTCCCAGTATTATAAGTGCCAGGTGAACGGCAGCCGTTCCTGAGTTTAAGGCTGCTGCATGTTTTACACTGCAATAGCTGGCAATAGATTTTTCAAAGGCATCCACATTCGGACCGAGGGGAGCAATCCAGTTGGTATCAAACGCTTCATTGATATATTTTTGCTCATTTCCTCCCATGTGGGGACTGGAGAGGTAGATTCGTTTGTTTAGTGACATTTTATTAAGCTGGAAATTTAATAAGACTTTCCTTAACAAGATTTATTTAAGCAATTCAAGAAAGATATCGATTTTGACTAATCTTTGCTGGCAAACTGATTCAATCGTTAATATTTCATAACTCAAAAAATCAGTAGATTAAAGTGATTATTTTCAGGAAGCTATGTTTTTTTGCCAAAATGTTTTATAATTATAGGTTTCTTCTCTGCATCGGTCATTTTCCTGGTACTTAAACGGCCTGGATTAAGACAGTACAGGAGCCTTTGAGCACTCATACTCATAATAACTTTGGCAGGATTTCCTAAAATAACGGAATTATCCTGAAAATTACCGCGTACAACACTTCCTGCTCCAACCATGCAATTATTTCCTATTATAGTGTTCAGCAGAATTGTACAATTTCCGCCAATATGTACATTGTTCCCAATAATGATTTTACCGAAAATATCATCATCAGGGAATTCATCCCTGAAACACGTTATCCCGGCATCATGTGTAATAAAAACCGTCCCATCTGCAATACTGACATTATCGCCAATTTCAACAAGGTAGGGTTCTGTTGAAAATGACATTGTATGTAACCGGCAATTTTTCCCGATTTTAACACCTTTTCTCCTCAGATACCTGAGCATTGAATCGCTACCACTTTTTCTTAGATAGAGCCTCCAAAGACCTGTAGTAATACGGGTTATCAACATCTTAAACAAGAATAAAATTTAAAATTTTCAGGTTATATATGTAATGTAAAATAATTGCCAACATCAACCCGAACCGGCTTTTAATACTTTAATTATAGTATCGCATTTCGCATATGGATTGTCAAACTCCTTCTTAAAACCCTCAAAATTAAATGTACGCCCTTCTATCCATGAGCAGATTGCTGCAGGGTAGTTTGCACCGGCCTGGTGAGAAAAAGGGTATCCACCACCAAATCGTGGATTCATCTCAAGAAGGAAGTAATCTCCATTTCTTTCAAAGATATCGCAATCCAGGTTTCCAATATGACCCAGTGCGTTACCTAAATGCAAACCAAGTTCTTCCAGATCCGGCTTATTACGCAGCACAGCTTTATCTGTCTCTCCTGCGCGCATTGCCAGCTTTTCCTTGACATAGACTTCTACTGCGTGTCCTGAGAAGTCATTGAGAATATCCAATCCATACTCAATTCCGTTAATTTTTTCCTGGATCATAACAGCCTGATCAAGATGGTGCTTGCTTGCTTCATACAGACTGCTTCCGGAAATCTTAAGTGAAACAAGGCGATAGGCCAGTTCCAACTCTTCAATAGTTCCCGGGCACTCTATACCAATGGATGCGCTGCCCCAGCGAGGTTTTACAATCACAGGAAATTTCAGATTTCCTGCTGTGAGGGCATCTTTGGCTTGATCCAATGTTAAAAAAGTTATTGGAAAATTTATTTGCTGTTGTTCGCAAAACGAAATCGTCTTGTACTTGTCAAAGCAAGTATCAATTACTTCTTCATTGGAAACCACCAATCTGACGCCGATCTTATCAAATCTTTCTTTCTCTGAGGCAAGGATAGGGAGTTCCAGGTCATTCAATGAGAGCAATGCGTTGACTCGTTCCCGGCGGCATATGTCAAGAATGATATTCACATATTCAATTGAATATACTTCAGGTACAACTATTGCTTTATCAGCTACTGCCATGGCAGGAGCTGTAATCTGCATATCGGCAGCTATTATTCTGTCGTTTTTTCGCATTGCTTCCCTGAAATAATGCAGCAAATAATTCCGCCTGCCGGCACATGTAATAAGGATATTCATTGTTACGCCATTAAATTTAACAGACCTCCGGTATGCCAGAAAAGTATGTTGCCATTTAACTTTTCTTTTTTAATTATCTGTATCATACCCCAGAAGGCTTTGCCGGTATAGGTGCTATCTAAAATTATTCCTGTTTTATTTGCTGAGTGAATAATAAAATCATGCAACGGTTGATCTGATATACCATAGCCGCCAAATAAAAAATCATCATGAAAAAAAATATCATTTAGAAATTTATCAGGATCAGGATAAATGAAATTCAGTGATTCAAGAATTGCCTTGATTCCTGCCTGTTTTTCCCGGGCAACTGAAATCCCATGAACCCGGGTTTGAGTCCAACCTACTTCCCGGCATCCTGCAATAATGCCTGCCTGAGTTGATCCAGTGCCTGAGGCCAGAAAGATGTTGTCTGCTAAGTAGCCTGATGGAAGTGCTTTTTTCAGTTCATGGACTGCCTCTGCATAAGCTTTTACTCCTTCTTTGTTATGGCCACCTCCATGGAGATAATAAGGATTTAAGCCTTGTGATTTAAAATCTTCCATTGATTTTTCCATGGCAGGGCCGATACCGGCAGGTGGAACAAATTCCAGCTGAGCATCTGAGAGGCGCATGAGAAGAGCATTACCTTTCTCCGAAAAGAACTTCTCCTTAGAGCCATGAAGCACTAGTTTGCATCTCCAGCCCCTGGCAGCACATGCCAAAGCCGCGACCCTGCAATGATTGGATTGTATTCCTCCGGTAGTAACAACAGCGTTACAATTTCTATTTTCGATATCTGCAATTATTTTTACCATCTTTCTTGCTTTATTCCCACCCATGAAAAAAGGGAATGCATCATCACGGGCAATTAGCAGATTACCTTCAGTTGAAAAAGCACTCATACTTATACTGTCAACTTCCATTTTATTTATTCTTCAATTGATCCTTCCGGTAGTCATCAAAATCAGGTATCTGTTCACTGGAAACAGCAAGTACATCTTTCTGTCGGATAACGTTATATATAGTCAGAAAAAGGATTTTTATATCAAGCCATACAGACAGGTTTTCAACATATTGTACATCTGTTTCCAACCGTTCATCCCATGTCAGAAGATTTCTTCCTCTTACCTGCGCCAGACCGGTTACTCCCGGTTTGACATTATGACGCTTTTTCTCCCGATCGGTATAGTAAGGCAGATACTTTACCAGCAATGGTCTGGGTCCTACCAGCGACATGTCTCCCTTAAGAACATTGAAAAATTCCGGCAATTCATCCAGGCTGGTTTTGCGCATAAAGCGTCCGAGTTCAGTTGCTCTCCTGTGATCAGATAACAGGTTGCCCTGTGCGTCGCTGCCATTGGTCATTGTACGAAATTTGACGATTTTAAATGGGCTCCCAAATTGCCCGGGCCTTTCCTGGGTGAAGAACACCGGCCAGCCATGCTGGAACCAAACCAGGAAGAAGAATAAAATCATAACAGGCATCAACAACACTAAAATAATTAAAGAACACATTAAGTCTATCGATCGTTTCAAAAGCATATGGGTTTATTTCCGTGTATTGAAAGATTAAAGTTAACTTAAATTCAGGCAAAAAGACGGTTACATATCTTCTGGCAGATCCTGAAGGTGTTGATCCAATACATTTTTTAATCCTTTATTAACAGGAAGTTGCCAAAGAATTTTGCACCAGTTGTGGTTCCCCTCCAGAAGCTCAGGACCTTCTTCAGTTATTACTACATCCCATCCGATCGACCTGTTTTCAGGTCTGTGAAGAGCTGCTTTTTTGGCTAGATTTATGCTTTGATCCCATAAAGGTATTTGAAATCCTTCTAAAACGATTCCTGAAACCGGGTGCGTTGTTTCCTCATTCTTGGTTATATCGCTGTAAATCCCCTTGCTAATTACCTTGCCTGTTTTGGTATCGACAACCGCCGCAAGGTTCCCGGATGCAAGATTATCTACATGGTTATTTACACTGACTCTTAAACGGGCGCCCAGAATTTCAACTTCGTCCCTTGAGTTTAACTGAGTAATAATCCTCACGGTATTTACACCGGAATCCGAAAGTCTGGCTAATTCCGGATGCTGAATAATAAATTCTTCTGCCAGATTGAAATGCCTGGCTTTCATGTATTTAAGTAAAGATTCATGGCTATAATCCCGGCCATTAAGAATTTCTACATTCCATCCACACTGACCCAGGGAATCTTTTACTACAATTTTACCCGTCGGATTATTTACCACCTTATCAGCCCGGGCATTCTTATTCTGAATATCACCTAAAGTGCATGTTGCATGCCTTACATAAGGTTCATAGGCCCCGTAAAAGTCTATTTTGTCCGCAAGCAGATGTCTTGTGCTTTTCGGATTCATTCTCAGATCATATTCGTACTTATAACCGGTACCCACCCACAACGATCTTTCGGAGGAATTTTTTTCAAAAAATCTGAAAATAAAGTAATCCATTATTCCGATATTGTATTGATATACACATTTTAACATATCTCTGTACACGCGAAGATACGACCATCCTGTTTTTCCTTTTGTGTATTTTACAAACTTCCTGAACTTGGGCCAGTCCAGCTTTTTAAAATAATATACAAGATATTGAGTCCTCTTTATTAGTCTTTTAATATTCATTTTAGTAAGGTTTTATTAATTGTTTTACAGGGTCACTGCTATTTAATGTTAATAATATTCCAGGTACTTTCTGGCATTCTGACTGGTGAAATAAGCAGAGGCTTTTAAGGCATTCTCTTTAAACCGTTTAATTTTCCCGGGATCTTCCACAAGTTCATTGATGAATTCAACCATGCCAGATATATCAGCCTGAGCAAAAGATTTACCGATATTAAAGTTTTCCACAAGCCTTGCCAGCTCTGCTTCCGGAGAACCTATTACCATGAATGCTGAACCAATTGCCAGGAGGTTATATGTTTTGCTGGGGATACTGTAAGAGGCAACTTTTTCATCCAGAATGACTATTGATAAGTCGGCAGCTGACAATGAATACTGAATTACCGAATCAGGTTGAAATGGCAGCAATTTGCAATTATTTAATTCCTTATTGTTTACCAGCTCTTTTATATCCTGGAAACGTTCTCCCCGACCAATTATCAGAAAAACTATATTTTGATTTTTTTTAAACTTTTCTGCCACTTTTATAAGAGTCTCCAGATTGTGCGTATACCCAATATTGCCTGAATATTCAATTATGAATTTCCCGGAAAGTGACTCCGCCTTAATAAAGGAGTTATTCTCCCTTTCAATTGGCTTTATCCCTGTGAGGCCTGACCAGTAATTAATAACAATAATTTTATTATGATTTACGTATTTGGTAAGAATGTCCTTCATAGCATCGCCAAGTGTAAAGATTCTATGCGCCTTTTTGTAAATCCTTTTGTTCCATTTTGCCCATAACCGGTAAATCCAGCTGGACTCCTTTATATTGTAAATTTTCAGGCTTTCAGGGTAAATGTCAAAAATCAGGACAGAGAACTTGTTTGGCAAAAACAAGGATAGCAAATAAGCAGTCGGGGGTACGGTTATATAAAATACTTCGTAATGCCTGAAGCGGAAAAGGAGAAGAAAAAAGATCTGGATAGTAGCCCAAAGCCATGAAAACAGTTTCTTTGAAGGATTTCCGCGGTTATATTTAGCAATCTTTATCCATTTCACTTTTTTGTTTAACTCAGTGTCCTGAACCCTTATAGTGCCGGCGATCAGGGCTACGTGTTCAAATTCATCGGCAAAGGCATTGACAATGTCAATTGTCATATACCCTGTAGCCTGATTAATAAAAACTATTTTCCCCGGCATCTGCTGTTTTAATTTGAGCCTCTCATGTATTCAAGGGCATCACCTGAACTCATGAATTCAACATCAGGCCATCTTTTTATTATGGTCTTTAACAGGTTCTTCAACTCAGACAGGCCCTTCACCCGATTTGCAGGATCTATTCCTCCGGCAAAATTTACACGGTGTGTACTTATGTTCGCTGGTTTACCCCACCTGAATGCAGCCGCAATCTGATTCATTGTATGATCAATGCCATTATATCTCTTATCTGAAGGTTCGAAGAGACAATTACGGGTATAGAAAGTCAATCCGCCGGGCCCCTTCTGACCAGTAATGAAGTGCTTTTGTAAAAGCTCTCCATTTTTACCGGGATACGACATTTTGTGATTGACATATAAAAATTTTATCCCTGCTTTTATGATTGTTTTTTCAAAGTCCGGATGAAAGATTCCATTACTTGGTACAAAAACCCTTGGTTTATATCCGAATATTTCCTGGAACAAAAGCGCCCCTTCAATAATGGAATTCTCAAGGAACAATTTTTGATCTTCGTTGTTAAAATAGAATTCCGGTCTGAATCCATGTGCAGCAGGATGAATACCTTCGATATCAAGTGATACAAAGTCATTATTAAATGCTAACAGCAGGTTTTTATTACCTTCTCTCAACTTTTGAAGCCAGAGTTGAACAGTTATATGCTCTCTGCCGTGTAATTCCGGAACAAAAATACCTGCTCTCATTCCCTCTTTATAAAGGTTAAAGGTATCATCGCCCCTCCCGTATTTCAGCAGAGTTTCTGTAAATCTCTCGTAGTGATACTCTGTAAAATCCGATTGTCTGATTTTCTCAAAATCAGGATTTGCCATGATTGTTACAGCGGTCATGACTGCGTTATGCCCATTGAAGTCCTTCGGACCAGACAAAACCGTAAAGAGTTGTTCAAGATCTTCTTTTGTTTCCATGGTATCCAGCCTGAATCTGCTTCTGTCCATGGGTAACCCGGATTTTAGCAAATTCAAATAGACCTCAGATGAAGGGATTCGAATACTGCCCCAGTCATCACATTCAATAATAACAATTTTCCTTGAAGTTCGCCAGCCGGGCAAATTTTTCAGATTAGTTTTGAGACTTTGATAGAATGAAGTAGCAGGCATAATTCAGGAAATAATATCAATAAAAACTTTGGCAGCTTTTTTCACCCGGACTGAATACTCTTCATAAAAAACATCGTTCAGGTTTCTCTCCGGGAAACTGCTAATCAGACCGGCCAGATCTTCAGGAGTGTTGGGATCGAAGAATGCCCCTTCTTCTCCCAGCTGTTCAATATTTACCGGTATGTTGGAGGCAACAACCGGCACCTGAAGTGACCTTGCATCTTCAATCACTGTACTCCATCCTTCAAAGAGGCTTGGTTGAATTACTGCCTGGGAATTTCTCATCAGAATTAACTGGTGAGCCCTGGGTATAACACCAAGAAAACTTATCTGGCTTTGAAGTTGATGCTTATCTATTATCTTGTATAGATCACTGATATAAGGAGAATGAATGTTATCAGGCAGCTTCCCTGTTACGGCAAGATTTATAAATACTCCTTTTGCCTTAAGGATACCTAAGGCCAAAAGGAGTACTTTGTGATTTTTATGTTTATAAAACTGATTTGAAACCAGGAAATATTTATCAGGCAGATGATATTTGATTTTTAAATCCTCGGTCGAAATTTCTTCCAGGCCATCGATTATTGAAACAAAATGAAAAACATGGAGTTTCATGTCTTTCCTGGGGTTGTAAAACCTCGAAAAATCATTTGCAACAGCTCTGCTGGATACAACCAGATCATTTGTGTTTTTCAGCAAGAGTTTTATCCTTATTGTCCGTTCGAGGATTTTAAGTTTTGTGAAGAACTCCGGATAATATTCATGTTGTAAATCGGCATACCACGATACCAGTTTTGTTTTTGACTTTGTTCTTACCGGATAATCGAGCAAGGGGAATATTGCATCCAGCCGGTGTTTGACTAATATTGTGTTTACAAATAAATTTCTGCCTGATATCATTGAGACAAGATAACCCACCGTAACTGATGGAAACCGCCACTCAAGCAAACTTAGGTAAGGATATTTTATTTCGACTGCAAATTTTCTCAGTTCAGGCCTGTAAAATAAAATTATTTCAGGCTTTTCTTCATCATCGAGAAAGTTTAAGGTTTTGATTATGTTAATGATATATATTATTCCACCCATCCAGGATGGGCTAAAATTGAACAAAATACCTATTCTGTGCCTTGGCAATTCAGGTTCTCGCATTATTGAGTCCGTCTAAATTAAGTTTCCTTGATAAGATCTTTTTTTCATTCGGATAATTCCAGGCATCCCAGGGGAAATGCTCCCCATTTTGCCATCTTGACCATCGTTCGATATCAGATTTAAGCATGATCTTTGCAAGTTGAGCGAAGTTTGTATTCGGTTTCCATCCAAGCCGGTCAAAGCTTTTTTGATAATTTCCCTTTAGATAACGAACATCCAGGGGCCGCATAAAACGCTTGTCAATTTTCACGTGTTTATCCCAGTCTAATCCGGCACTTTCAAAAGTAATCTGCAAAAATTCTTTAATTGTATGGGTTTCATTGGTCGCAATTACATAATCGTCAGGCTCATTCATCTGGAGCATCAGCCACATTGCTTCAACATATTCGGGAGCATACCCCCAGTCTCGCTTTGCATTTATATTCCCGAGTTCAATGGAATCTTCAAGTCCGAGACTTATTTTAGCGATAGCGTTTGTTATTTTCCGGGTTACAAACTCTAATCCCCTGATGGGACTTTCATGGTTAAAAAGAATGCCATTGCATGCAAATAATCCGTAGCCTTTTCTGTAAATCTTAACCATGCTGTGGGCATACAATTTGGCTGCAGCATAGGGACTTGAGGGCTCAAAAACTGTCGCCTCAGATTGCTCTTCAAAGAAGTTATCTCCGAACATTTCACTTGTTGAAGCCTGATAGAATTTAACAGATGGAGATATATTTCTTATAGCTTCAAGGAATTTAACTACTCCCAATCCTGTAATTTCACCGGAAGCAAGAGGCTGTTCAAATGATGCTCCGACAAAACTCATTGCGGCCAGATTATAGATTTCATCCGGTTTGGCAATTTTTATTGACTCTATTATGGAATAACTATCAAGAAGATCGACAGGGAGCAATTCAATTTCCTCAAAAATCCCCAGATATTGCAGTCTCCAGAAGTTAGGAGTGGAAAGCCTTCTGTAAGTTCCATAAACCCTGTAACCTTTGTTTAAGAGAAACTTAGCCAGGTAAGCTCCGTCCTGCCCTGTTATTCCGGTGATAAGAGCATTCTTCATAATTGTTTTGCTTTATGCATTATGTAAATTCAATTGAGATCGTACACTGAAATCCAATTATGAAAGTTCAGTAATCCGGTTTCTAAATTAACGGAAGGCTTGTAGCCAAAAGAGATCAACCTGCTGATATCAGCTTTCCAATTTATGGGATCGCCCTTTCTGGAATCACCAGAAAAAGAATATGGGATGTCAGACTTAAAGAATCTTAAAAAGATTGAAACAGCATCCTTAATCAGAATTTCCTCTCCATTTGCAATATTTATCACATCAGCTTTGAATGTTGAGCATTTGGAAACGAGTTCAATTGCTCTTACAACATCAAGTACATAAATAAAATCCCTGGATTCATTTCCGGTTCCAAATAATGTAAAAGGCAGACCTGTATTTATTTTTTTATACAAATCCCAGAATATTTGTTTCCTGAGGCCAGGTCCATATACTGAGAATATTCTTACTGAGCATGTTTTTATGCCAAAGAGTGTCCAGAATTCTTTACAAATTTGCTCAGCCTGAAATTTGTGAAATCCATATGGTGAGAGAGGTTTCGGATCGAAATCTTCTTTAATTGGCAAATATTGGGGATTCCCATACACTGCTGCACTTGATAAATTGATGAACCTGCAGGTCGGCTGAATTCGTCTGATAGAATCTAAAATTTTAAATACATTCACAGTGTTTAAATAATAATCTCCATTGCGGGTCGATTTAATGAATCCGGCACATTCGAAGCTCCTGAACAATTTATGCACAAATCATATGTTTGACTTTTAAATACAAAATCGAAATCACTATTTTTTGCATCTACAAGAAAATACCTTTCAGCATTCAAAACTGTACAGATATCAGCTCCCCAGACGTCAAAACCTTTTGTCTGGAAATGGTTAAAAAGATTTTGCCCTATAAAACCTTTTGAACCGACAATGATTACTTTCATAAAACCAACATTAAAGTGAAGTCTGTTAATTCAAATTCCAGGGATTTTGTGAAGCAGTTTATTTCAAGGATAAACCTTTTAATTCGAAACATAATCGATAGCTTCTGTCAGTCCCTTAATCATATCCTTAACCTGTCTGTTCTGCAAATAATATTGTCTTGCACTTTTCCCCATTTCCAGATATTTATCCGGATTATTGATTATTTCAAGAATTATTGCCTTAAGCTCCCCGGCTTCATTATAAAGGATTCCATTCACATTGTTAGTAATGTTAAAGATTTCTCCACCTGTTAAAGCATCTTTCCTGGTAATAAATGGTGTCCCGTACCCCATACTCGTTAAGACTGATAATCCAGCCTGGCCGGGAGATATACATGCAAGTGAAGCCCTGAAATGTCCTTCGAGAACAGCATGATCAAAAACAGGTCCAATCAACCTGATCTTGTCCTCAAGCTGATTTTCACCAATCCAATTCCGGATGAAATTATACTCCGGACCAGATCCGATAATATCCATAGGGATTTTGTTGTTCGTCAATGCTATAGCTTCCTTGTACGAACCAAGAAGTTCGTAAATTCTCTTTTGTTTATAGAGTGTACCAACAAAAAGTAACTTGTCCTTTTTAAATTGGGCATCTTCATTATATGCAACAAAAGTAGTATTATGGGCAACAAACAATGATTTACCGGGAAATCCTGCTTTTAAGTATTTTTTAATGGGAACATCAGAGTAAAAAACATTTGCATCAGCGTGTCTGAAAATAAAGTGCCGGATCCAATCAAATGAAGTATCACTATCATACTTCTTGTTATAGGAAGCAGAAACTCCAATACCCCATGAAATCCAGCGATAAGCTCGAAAAGGGTTCAAAATTAATAAATTACGATCCATATGCCGGATGTTCGCTTCTGAAATTATTACATTATAGTTTTTACAGACACGGTGAATATTTTTAGGAAAATAAGTGAATGGACCCAGATGTTTAAGAGGAAGCGTGATTTGCTTAAAGTTTATGCCAGGTTTAACAATCTCTTTGCCACTGTGTAAAACAGTCAGATCATACAGTGCACCCAGATTTTGAAAAATCTCAAACCTGTAATCAGGAATATAAGGATTTATTATAAGGACTTTCATTTAAATATCAGAAGTTTAAGTTGATATTCCTCAAGAATCGCCTCAGGACTGACAGATTTCCATAAATGTTGTGGCATCGATAAAATTCAGGGTAATTTTAAACCTGAGTCTCATTTTGAATCAATTGCCTGATGTATCACTTTAAGATAAGAATTGAAAATCAGGTTGATATCGTAATTTCTTTCAGCTGCCAAACGTGCTGCTTTTGAAAAACTACTCCAGTTGTTGTAGATTTCTGATATAGCAATACTTAATGCTTTATCATCAGGATATGCAAGTTGCCATGGATCAGAACCATAAGGAACAATAATTCCTGCATCGGGTGGAACCAGCTCCCTGAGGGAACCTGTATCAAAAGCTACAACAGGCGCACCACATGCAAGAGCCTCGATAACGGTATTCGGACACGCCGGGTGTATATCCAGAGACAGGTAAATGGCATTTTGGAATACCTGCTGCACCATATTTCTGGGAACCTGTCCCAGATAATTTATCTTTGGATTCAGTAGCTTTTGCAAAGCCTGGTTTTCAAATCTGCCGTACAAGTCGATTGATATTTCTTCGGATAAAAATATGCACAGATTATTAAGTAATCTTATCACGTAAGGAGAATAATCGATAGTGCCTTCCAGACATACAAGGCGAACCATTTTACCGGAATATGAAGGATTGAATACACTAAGATCAACTCCGTTGTGAATAACAGTAAAGTTCTTTCGTTTTCTCCAGCCGCTCATGTCCCACCAGTCCCTTACAAATTGACTTTGATAAATGATATAGTTTGCCAGTGAGGCATGAATAATTTTAAAATTCCAATTCCGGAATTCGGCCAGGAGATAATTCTTCCACCCCGTTTTCTTCTTCCGATGAAGCCAACTTATGCCATCCAGCCGATAGATAATCGGAATTCCTCTTATCTTCATCATTACCAGCCACCCAATTCTCCTGGTACCTCCCACTACGAACACAACGTCCGGGAGTGCTCTGTCACCTGCATAGGAAATCTGCCAATTATTGATTTTCAGGATTTGTTCAAATCGAATTTGGAAGCTTCCCGGGCCCCCGGAACCCGGATGGTGAGGGAATTTTATATTTTTACTTTTCAAAATTGGTTAATGGTCTTAATTGATTTCCCCAGGTATATATAAGGTTAGGGTATTCAGTTCTCTTTCCCCAAAGGAAAATTTTCCATAAACCTTGTAATCCTGAGGGAAATTTATTCCTTTATCATATAATACCTTAATGAAGGCTTCATTTAAAGGCTTTCTTGTAATAATGATTGTTTCCTTAAGTGTTTCTGTGGGGCACCTTTCTTAAATTTCTCAGGAAGATTCCTTCAGTCTGCTCGCCCCATAGCATACCTCCGGGTTGAGTACCTCCAAGCAGATAGACCAGGCCTGGTATTCGATAAGCTCCGATAATATTGTCTCCCCGCTTGTAACCATGCTCTACAAGCAGATCTGCAATTGTGAGCAATTCATCTGCCTCTTTTTGCTGGAACTTAATCTTTTCCGTGACAACCGGGTTTCGCTCAATTGTCACATTGTATTTGTCAATCCGAGCCATCCTGTAAGGATTGAGAAAATTGTTATTAAAAACAAATATGGTCACAAGAACTGAAAGTGAAATGAAAAGCCAGTTAAATACCCGGACATGACCACCATCAAAAAATAATAAGGGGATTGCGAAAATAAGAATAAGGGATATAAGCAGATGTGTCATGTAAGGAACATCCGTTCCAAATGAAATTGACAATGGGACCAGAATCAGCAGGATCAGCACTGAAATCCTGTTTTTGCCTGCAAACTCCTTGTACCCCGATAACTCTCCTGACCACGTAAGGAAGAAAGTGATTGTAATGATATATATCTGAATGGAAATATTGTTGAAATCAACAACCACAACATAAAAAATTGAGAAGAAGAAGATTAAAGAGCCAAATAGAACAAGAAGATCCAGCACCCTGCCGGGAATCTTTGATTTGGCTTTAATCCTGTTTATATATTCTTTTAACCTTAAATATACCATACACAGACCAGCACCTATCAGAATGGAAGCGAGTAACTTTAATAAAGCGCTTCCAATAATTGACCCCTGATAAAGTATTCCCCGTCGTATTCATCTGATCCTGACTGTTTACTATTTCAGCCGCTATTTGGAAAATGCTGGAAGCAAACTTCTTTAATGCCTCATTTGCAAGACCGTAAACTGTTAATGTTACAATAGCTGATGCCAGAATTAAAAAAAGGTATAGTAAAGTACTTTTAATATGACCTGTTAAGCAGCAATACGATAAAAATGCAGGCAGTAATAAATAAGGCTATTGCAGATGTAAATTTTATAAAAAACAGCGTTCCGAGTAATATGCCTGTTAAAAGAATGACTCCTCCTTTAATAACCCAGGATCTTTTATCGAGTGTAAGTACCATGAACAGGAAAAGCAACGCTGTGATTATTACTGAAAAGATCAATGTCAGAGAGTTATAGGAGATTGCCCGTGGAAATAGGGAATAACTGCCAAGAATCCCTGTAAGTGATATTAAAATAAAAGAAAGAATATCATATTTCCGTGTGATATCTGAATTCAATCTCTTCATCAGGACAAAAAAGCATAAACCAAAGATGATTCCGGCAAACAAGGTTAATCCTAATCTGAGTAATCGGGCTTCAATAATATCAGGTTGATTTCCGAAAGTAAGAATTCTTAAGATTTCATGGCTTTTTATCAGCTCTGAGCTTCCCAGGTAATTATCCTGATAAGTTAACATATAATATCCTTCATCAGTAATATCAAACCCACGGTTCAAACTATATGAAATGGTCAGAAGTTCAATTGCAACGAATGTGAAAAGAATAAATTTTGTTTTAAGATTCATCTCTTAAATATTTATCAGATAGTTACTTAAAAAATATATTTGGCATGATCCATAAATGCTATTCATTTTTTAATCCCGGGGAAATTTCATTTCCAAGCTGCTCAGATGACATGAATTCGACATCAGGCCATTTTTTTAATATAGCAGTTAACAAAGCAGAAAGTTCCCTGAGCCCCCTGTCCCGGTTCGATCTATCGATGCCTCCTATGTAATTCACCCGGTGAGTTCCGATAACTGCGGGATTCCGCCATGCAAAAGCGATTCTGATATCGTTCAGGCAACTGTCAACCCAGTCCCTGCCGGCTTTGCCGGGTTCAAAAATTGAATTTCTGATTAAATATACCTGGCCATCCTTATTTTTTTGACCCGGGTAATGTAGAATTTTTCTGTATTCACGATTTCCCAAAGGCTCCAGCTGAATTCTCGAAGCCGACCTGAATTTAATCCCGGCTTTGGCTGATACTGAATTCAGCGAGTTATTAATTGAACCATTTGGAGGTACAAAATACTGAGCACGGTAGCCAAATAAAATTTCAAATAATGTCAATCCATCTTTAATTGCAGAAGCATGAAAATCCAAATCGGCAACATCAACCAGGTCAAAGGCGGCCTGGTATTTAGGTATTTCAGGGAGTGCGGTCTGCCTGTTAAAACTCCAAACCCCAAAATCAAAAGCCAATAAAGTCTCCCGGTCTTTATTGCGTAAATTTTTTAACCATACAGGTACATTAAGATGTTCCCTGCCATGAAATTGCGGGACAAATATTCCAAGATTTATACCCTCTTTCCAGAGCAGAAAAGAAGAATTATCCCCATAGTAACTCTTTAGTGTATCCGTGAATGGCTCAAAGAAGTATTGAGAAAACTCAGATTCACGGATCTTTTTAAAATCGGGATTTGCTACAACACTCAGAGCGGTTAACTTTACGTTATTTCCGTTTTTGTCCCTGAACCTGCAAAGTACTTCAAACAGCAATTCCAGATCTTCTGATTTAGCGAGTGTGTCATACGAATTAAATCTGATGGAATCCCCTGAAGTCAGGTCTAAACCTTGTTGCTTCAACTTTTCAAATACATTGCGCGAAGGCATACGAATGCTGCCCCAATCGTCTGATTCAAAGACAATAATTTTACGGTTTGTACGCCAACCAGCTATATTTCTCAAATGGCGAAATATGATTTCCCTTTTCATTAAGCAGTTATGAATCTCCCATTTTTGAAAGTAATTCTCTGAAATTGGTCTCGCTTAGAGCACATCTGTTCTACGGCAATAACTCTTTAATCCCTGTAATAAATGGGATAGGATCGGAATAAAATGTTGCAATAATTGGATTTCCAATAATTGTTGTCAATCCATAAAAATCCATCCCCTCCCTTATTGTAACCAGCAGAAAGAGAATAAGAAAAGGCATTGAAATCACATTTACCAAACGTAAACCCTTTATGTTTGGAAAGGATGAAATAAAAATTGCTAAAAATGAAAACATAAACATATTGGCAACAGTGATGAACCGGCCTCCTGATGGCATTTGACTTGCAATGTTGGCAAAACCGAACAGGAATAGTGAAAAGCAAAACAATGTCATCAGGTCAGATCTGGATCTTAGAAACTCTCTGCAAAACAAATAAATAAACAGGGCAAAAACATATGACATCCACTGAATGGCATCTGCTGAAAGCGTGATATACCAATTAAGAGACTGTCCCATCATCCTGACAGTTTCGGCATAGTCTATATTTGTATATCCCGAAATCCTGGATTGAAAAATATCCGGAAGAAATGACAAGGCAGATTGAACAATATTGAGATCTATTTCTTTTATGAGCGATGTTAGTATAAAAAATACCATGTAGGCATGAAGTCTGTTTTTAAGGAAAATAAACGTAAATAAAATTGCGACGGGAGCCATAAATGAGAAGTGAAAAAAGACAGAGGCGACTGACCAATATAGATTTTTTTTATCACCATTCAGAAGATACGGCAGAGTTCCAAAAAGAAAGATCTGGGTAGCAGTCCACATTCTGAAGCCATTTATATTCCAGATGGGATTAAGAAATGAAAAAACAACTACGAATAAAATAACCGTTTTTGAGAGGTCACCCTTAATGTGATCAAGAACCAACCAGATATTTCTCGAGTAGAAATACCCAAAGATCAATCCGAAAAGGGCAAATAGAATTCTTGGATTATTGGTCACTTTTGCTACTAAGAAAGTTATCAGGGGGGAAGCTATATCAACATAACTTGAACTTTCAGTATAGAAAGAATACCAAAGCTCTCTCAGGCTCAGATTTGAGTTGGTATATTGGGAAAAGATCTTTGCATAATAAAAGGAATCCGTGCTATCACCGCGCCCAATGATAAAACTGTATCCAAAGAATATACAAAACAGCCAGAAGATGTTTTTGGACCAATCGTTCCTGTAATTGCGCAAGGCAAGGTAAAGTGCTGCCATTGGCCACAACAGATAGAACACCAGGGTGCTTTTTTTAAATGTACTTCTGTTTAATGTATTCGAGAACAGGTAATTATTTATATTTTGCATTTTTGAACGTAATCCTTTTAATGCAATAAGTCTTAATTTGCGGTTTGTTTTTTGAGAAGAATCCGATCAAGGTTCCGTAGGAAATTTTAATACCAACTTAAAACCTTTATAGGCGACTAAGCCTCAGTTTGCAGACTGATAAACTTTTTTGCGACCTCAGTTATATTGTAATTCTTCCCTGGTTCCAGATTCATTTTTTTGCTGAAATTGCCGTCCATAAACTCAAGAATCTCAGAGAGGTCTGTTTCGCTGGAAATATTAAGGACCGGCCTGCCGGCAATGGCATAATCAATAAGTTTGCTCGGGAGTTGCGTATTTGTATTGTTGTCAATATTTATGAGGAAATCCATTCCGGAAAGGACTATTAATAATTCCTCCCTGGGTATATATTTCCTTATCTCGAGTTTTTCATTCAGAAAATTCTTAAATGGTAGCAGGACACCTGGTTGAGAAGTATAGACAATAAATTTGTAATTTCTGTCACATTTTGACAAAAACTCAAGCATGGTACGCGGATCACGCCGGCCCGGGATAAAACTACCTGAATATCCGAAGACAGGATAATCGAGAGTTTTTTTATAATCCGGAATTTTCAGATCGCCAATTTTAAAACCTTGAGGTATGATTCTTATTTTGTGATGAAATTCCGGATAATAAGCTGAAATAGCTCCGTCAAACGGAACTGTTATATAATCGGCCTTGCGGCAAAACCATTTTTCAAGATATTTAAAATAGAACAGTTTACGGAAAGAGTCTGTAGTATCTCCCATATAAGGATCACCACAATCAGCAATCCAGCAATCTGCTATTCTTCTATCATCTCTCCAGATTTTAGCAATACCCCAGTGTATCGGATAAGGTACAGCTATCGAAACAAGAAGATCATGTCCCCGTTCGCGTTTTATACTTTTTGGGACTTTAAACATCAGTTCAATATAAGGATATTCGAATAACAATCCCAGAACCCTTCTGATAACTCGTCTTAAAAACATTTCCAGCCTGTTCCCCTTTAGTTTTATGCCCTTAAATTTTAATGTTCCAAGGTTTTTGATCCGGATATCGTTCTTTCTGGCAAAATCTGAATAATCATAGTTTTTGAAAGGAATGTAAACAACCACTTCATGTCCCTGTTGTGCTAGTTCCTTTGCCAGTTCGGTCGTTCGAAATGAACGGGGTGAGATCATCGGATAGAAACTGGCGGATACTATTAATATTTTTTTTCTATCCATAGATCTGCTTCAAATGCCCGATGATTCTTTCAGAGGATTTACCATCCCATAATTCCGGTATACCACCTTTTTTCCAATTGAAGGCAAACAACTTATCAAAAACAGGACCAAGAGCCGAAGGGTTGTTACCAATAAGCTCATTTGTGCCGGTTGAGATTGTCTCAGGACGTTCGGTAGTATTTCGCAGTGTAATGCAAGGGACACCCATAAATGTTGTCTCTTCGGTCACTCCTCCGGAATCAGTTACTACAGCAAGTGAATGCTCTACCAGATAGTTGAACTCAAGATAACCGAGTGGTTCGGTCATATAAAGGTTTTTGATCGACTTAAGGACGGAGGGAGAAGGGGATTCAGAATTGTAGTTAAAGTTTAAATCGTCCATAACTTTAGCGGTTCTGGGATGGACAGGGAATAATATCGGAATGCCTTTGGATGAAGCAATTATAGCGTTTAACAGTATTTTGAACTTTTCTCCTTCATCAACGTTTGCAGGGCGATGCAGAGTCAGAACAAGATATTTCTTATCGCTTAAATCAAGTTCATCAAAGAGGAGCGGTCTGCGAAACCTGCTCCTGTTTGATATTAGGGTATCAATCATGACATTACCAACAAAATATATCTGTTCCGCCGGCACTCCCCGGAACTTCAGATTCTTGTTCGCAAATTCACTGGTTGTGAAAAAATAGTCAGTAAGACAGTCTGTCACCATCCTGTTTATTTCTTCAGGCATTGTAAGGTCAAAGGAACGTAAGCCAGCTTCAATATGTGCCACTTTAGTGTTCATCTTTTTTGCAACAATACTACATGCCATTGTTGAGGTTACATCTCCTACAACCATGACCAGGTCAGCCGGATTATTCATTAATTCCTTCTCAAAAGCTACCATTATTGAAGCGGTCTGTTCAGCCTGTGTACCACCGTAACACCCAAGGTTGATATCCGGTTCGGGAATACTTAAATCTTCAAAAAAGGAATCACTCATATTTCTGTCATAATGCTGCCCGGTATGAACAAGTCTGTACTCGATAGTTGTTTCGCCTGACTTTTGATCATTATCTTTTACAATATGTTTAAGACTTAGTTCCCTGTTTCTTTCTATGGCATGAATTATCGGTGCTATCTTTATAAAGTTAGGCCTGGCTCCGGCAACAAGAGTAATCCTCATACGATTAAATTTTAACTTTGAATTTTTGAATCCACTCATTGAATTGAATAATACGCCAGTAAGTATAATTAAATGGCACTTCACCACTAACAATCCTGTCAAAATATTTCAACGCTTCAGGCTTTATTATACCATCTGTCATATTAACAGCTTCTGAAATTTTTGATCTGAACAAAATAGGATTTTCAGTTTTTACCCATGACTCTTCCGGGGTAACGAATCCCTTTTTGTCTTTTCTGTTTTTTATCTCTTCAGGCAATAAGTCGTTCATCGCCTCACGCATAATTCTTTTTGTGACTCCGTCTTTTTCAAGAAAATCATCAGCTAGATTGTAAGAGAATTCAACAAGCCGATGGTCCAGAAACGGCACTCTTGCCTCAACTGAATGAGCCATTGAATTCCGGTCTTCCCAGCGAAGGTATTTTGGCAAAGTACTAAAAAAGGTCAGGTGTTCCGATATCTCAGGTACGGTCAGGTAGTTTACCGGAATTCTGCTATATGGGTGGGAAGGTCTTATTTTTAGTTTTTTAATATCAATAATATCCTTGATCTGATCAGAACTACTCATTACGTTTGCAATATCCAATCTCATAGAGGATGGGAACAGATGATAAACGATGCCTTTTAAAAGAGTTAAAGATGAAATCTGATTCCTGTTTTGGCGATTTTTAATATCAAGGATCATAGCTGATATTCTCAAATGCTTAAGCATACGTGCATATCGTGCCATCGAAAACTGACCATATCCCCCAAGGTATTCATCTGCTCCCTGTCCGTTGAGCAGTACCTTGACACCATTTTCACTGGCTAACCTGAACACGTTGTATGCCAGAAATGCGCTTTGTGATTGATATGGTTCATCCTGGTGCCATATTATTTCAGAGGTAAGATCACTAACCTCATTCAATGTCGGATAAATAAAATGAGCCTGTACTTTGGTTTGATTTATTACAATGTTCATCCAATAGCTCTCATCATATTTCTTGTTTAAAGCACAGGAAGAAAATGTCTTTTGCAGTTCTGTTTTTCCATTATTGCGCAAAATCCTGTTTACCTCGCAGACAATAGATGATGAGTCCAGTCCGCCTGATAAAGCAGTCCCAACCGGTACATCTGCATACAGGTGTTCTTTAACAGATCTTTCAAAGAGTTTTCTGAAAATCTCTGAAGCATCATTGAAAGAACCTTTGAAAGGATCACGTTTTAATAAATACCACTTGTCGTAATTAATGCGCCCGGAAGAATCAGGTTTAACCTTATCAAGTGCTGATCTGTAACAACACCCTGACGGGAGATGATATACTCCTCTGAACATGGTTTCATCCGAATGATCTGTAAAAGAATATATCAGATAGTCATATGCCTTTTCCGGGTTCATTTTAGCTTCCCATCCGCGGCACTCGGTAAATTGTTTTATCTCGCTTGCAAAACAAAAGACTCGTTCTGGCGAGAACCAGTAATACAGGGGTTTGATACCGTAACGGTCACGTGCCAGAAAAATCTCATTCAATGTATGATCATAAATGGCCAAAGCCCACATTCCTACAAACCTGTGCAGGCATTCATCACCCCATTCGCGGAAGGCAGCCAGAACTACTTCTGTGTCAGTTCTTGAGATGAACTGATAACCAAGATGTTCCAGTTCTTTTTTAATATCCCTGTAATTATAAATTTCCCCGTTAAAAATTATCCAGTATCTGTCATTGCCAAATGACATCGGTTGATGACCGGCAGGGGAAAGATCAATAATTGATAGTCGTCTGTGCCCGAAAGCCAGTTTAAATTTCTTTTCAGGTAAAACTTCTGTTTCCCTGGTTGGTGAATATGAATAATCTGATGACCATACAGCGTCAGGCGTATCAGACCCGCCACAACAGTATAATTGATCTTTATCATCAACAATCATATAGCCTTCATCATCGGGGCCACGATGACGAATGATATCAGACATGGTTTTGATATTCTTAATATCAAAACCCTTTATGTCAATAATACCAGAGATACCGCACATTTCAGGACCAAATTTTTTGATATCTTTCTATCAATGCGCCTGTCAATTTCCGGACATCATGTACATCTTCAACAAATTTGCGGCAGGCTCGTCCAATTTCCGGTAGTTTTTCTCTATTGTCTATCAAATATTTAATAGAGTCATAGATGCAGTCAGGATCTGCATGAATAATTGGAATTTTGTATCCGTAATCCGTATATTCAAAATAGGATTCCCGGATAGAACATATTACAGGTCTCCCCAGGGCCATTGCCTCAAGAGATGCCGCTCCGTACCATCCGGCCATAATCTGATCCACGAAAATATCGGCTTTAATATGTTCCTCTTTCATTTCGCTGTGAGCAGCGGTCTCAACTAAATTTAGTTTTAACTGGTATCCCTCGGAAATCAATTTCTGGACAGCTGCGAGGATATATTCAGTCCCTTTAAATCCTCTGTGGGTGGGGGCATGCAAAATAGTTAACGTTTCATTCTGTGGAGGTTCGGTATAATCATAAAGATCGATATCGATTGCCAGTGGTACAACAATTGAGTTTTTCACGAACTCGGATAAGTAGGGGCCGCCGACAATTTGTAAATCAACATATTTGCTTTCATATGCCAATCGCTTTGAAATTTCCAGGTCGTATTTAACAGGATCATCATTGCCAATAAAACCTGGCATATTTGACCATTTATATTGTTCAACTGTTTTTTTATAACCCTGCACATCATTGCCAAGGTAATGCATGATTACTTTTTTCCCTAAAAACCTGTAGCATGGCAGATCCAGCTGATATGGAAATAAGCTGCTCCCATAATAAAAATGGAATGTATTAAAATTAAAAAACCAATAAAACCTTCTGATCCAATTCCATAGGTGCTTGAATATTTTTTGGAAGATATTACCGCCATATAATAACTCAATGTCACTTAATCGCTTGAGTCTGTCCGGATATGAAACTGAAAGAGCCGTGATGTCATGTTCGCGTAAACATTTGGCAAACAGCCAGGCCTGCGATCCGTAGTTTATAAGACCGTGAAAGACTTTAAGTTCCCTGGTTCTTTTTTTCATATTAATGACATGCCGGTCAGAATATTCAGGCTGATATTTAACAACTTCATTTTTTAGTCTTTTCTCCTGATGTTAATAATCTGTGTTTTAATTAATGTTCTGAGGTCAAGCCTTTTGTCAAGTTCCTTAAATGATAAAATGACAGATGCCAGAATAAGAGGTATCCCAGTAATATATGTCCACGGCGACTCCAGGGTTTTCATGATGCCAAAACATATTATTCCTATGAGCAATTGCAGTCCGGCTACTTCATAAAACCTTTTATCAAAAGCAAATTGATATTTGCGATTTGCAATAATGAATACTTGTAAGAAAAAGATAAAGTAAGCCGCAAGAAATGAGATTCCTAAACCTTCAAGCCCTGCCAGCCTGTAACCGGCAATATTAAAACCCAATATGTAAATATTACCCAGAAGTTCATTCCAGAAAAATAGCTTTGACGCTCCCTTCGCCAGCAAAATGAAGCCAACTGACCATGCTGCGGCTTTAAAATACATTCCAAGGGCTGCCCAGTGGATCATACCGTTTACTGCAATAAACTTATTAGAGTAGAATATAATTACTACCCAACTTATGAAGACAAGAAAAATAGCCAGAACAGGAGCAAGGATCATGATTGCAATTTCAGCTTGTTGATTGATGAGTTGTCTGGCTCTCTGATTATCATGCGCTACTGCTGACAGCCTTGGATAGTAATCAGTCCCCATAGCAGTGAAAATCATACCCACATATGTATTAACTATCGCAAAACCTGCATTGTACAAACCTACCTGATCCACTCCGCCTGTATTACTGATATAGACTCTGACAATATAGGAAACTCCAACTGTTATTATTCCGCTGAGACTTAGAAGTAATCCCATTTTTATCATTTCCCTGCCTTTAATCCATGCAGTCTCGTTACTGATCACTACAGGAACAACCCCGGTTTTCCTTGAAAGGTGCCATAAAATCACCATTGAGGTAATAGAACTCAGGATAATAACCGGAACAATTCCATCAAACTGAAAGAAATAATATAGAGGTACTGTTATTATAAGTCCTATTAAAGCACCAATCACATTAGCTTTTGCAAGAAATTTCAACTGACGTAAACCCTGGAGAATGGCAGAATAACCATTGCTTAGCTGCTGAAAGAGTAGAGTAACTGATATCCAGATAAATGCAAGTGTATAGTCTTTGTTGCCAAAGGTTAGTTGACTGAGCCACGGCGAAAGAACTGCAGTCACAATAGTACCAAGCAAACCTGTTACCCAGATAAGTCTCTGTAAGACAGAGATAACATTTGAAACTTCTTCCCTGTTTCCTGTGGAGGATGTAGCCGCAATGCTCTTTACGGCGCTTACCCGAAGTCCAAAATTGGTAAGACTGCTGATAAATCCTGTAGTGGATGTTAAAAGACCGGATATACCCATACCCGTTGGACCTAATAAAACTGCCACAAACTTTGAACGGATTATGATAATAATTATATTATATAACTGAACCCCTCCGAATAGGGTTGTAGCTTTAAAGATCTGGCGATATGATTTTTGTTCTTCAGTCAATTTTTAAATGTCAGCCAGCTTACCGGACAAAAATCCATCGAAAATATTTTGACTCCATTATCATTAAAATCCTTGATTCATGCATGCTTCCGCCCCGTCAGTCACATACTCAGGACTAACCATCCCAGCTTAAAACCCGCCTTTAAACTTTTTCTGATTAAAACATTAAAAAGAAGCCTAAACACAGAAGGACATTAGTATTGCAGATTTACACGGCGTATACTACCTTTTCGGGTTGCCAGTTACATTTAATTATGAATGAATCTGCCAATCCTCTTTTTCATCGGTATTACCCTCTTGTTAAGAAATCCTTTTTTATTGTAATAACCATATCCATATCCATATTGGTCACGATAAATCCTGTTATCGTTCAACACGATGCAGGTATTGTTGATCTTCTTTTGAAAAAGGTCCTTCATAACCAATGAGAATACATTTTTTATTGTCTGGCCATGGCGAGCTGTTATAATATTAAGATCTGAATGATTAATAAGCAGATATGCATCTGTAACCTGTGCAAGGGGAGTTGTATCAAGAACAATGATGTCATAAACACTTCTTAATCTGGCTAATAGCTTTTCAGTTTTGTCAAGGGCCAATAGTTCAACAGGATTGGGAGGTAATATTCCGGCAATTATATAATCCAGCTTTGGATGGGGTGATTTAAGAATTATCTCTTCAATTTCAGCTTTATCAATCATATATGAACTTAATCCTTCCTGAGACTCTTCCTGTTCTCTGAAATATATTTTTGGTTTTCGCAAATCACAATCCACTAACAGAGTTTTTCGGCCCAATTGTGCATAACTCATCGCAAGATTAAGGGCAATAAAAGATTTACCTTCATTTTCAAAACAGGAAGTAATCAGGATTATCTTTTTTTGTCCGCTCCTTACATAAAAATCCAGGTTTGTACGTAAAGCCCGGAATGATTCAGCAATGTTTGATTTGGGAAATTCAAACATTACATTTCGTGTTTTATGTCTGTTGTGCATTATTTTACCCAGCACAGGACTATCAGTGAGAGATTCTATATCATCCTGGGATTCAATTTTATTATTTAATGTGGTTCTTGCCCATACAAATCCAAACGGTACAACTAAACCTAAACAAAGTGCAAGCATATAATTTCTGCGTCTGTTGGGAGAGATCGGACCAGATCCGCCTTTTGCCTGTTCAATAATAATATTATCAGGCAGGTTTGAAGCTTGTGTTATTTTTGCTTCAGCGTGTTTCTCCATAAGATAGTTATAGATAGCATCATTGAGCCGGAATTTTCGTTCAATACTACCCAACTGACGCTGAGTTGCAGGGAGGCGGTTAATTTCAGCTTCAGTCTTCCTGATCCGCTTGTTCATTTCATCTATTGAAATACTTGTAGTATTGCCGATTGCTGAAATATTTTCCGAAATTACTTTCTTCAGATTCTCTATCTCGATGCCAAGTTTTTGTACCAGCGGATTTCTCTCCTGGTTATTTTCTATTAAGTTTGAACGCCTTGCCTCTGCAGTTATAAGATCAGTCATCAGAGTGTTAAGCAACTGGTCTGAAATCCCTATCGAAGCAGGCAGCATCATGTTTGAGTAATTATTATTCTTCAGGAGATCAATCACATAATCAAAATACCGTTTTCTGGAAACCAGCTCAGCAAGCTGTTCTTGTTGACTCAGATATTGCGAAGAAATTCCTGTGGCCTGGTCGGTGATATTTAATAACTGGTTGGAGGAACGGAATCTCTGCAGATTGTCCTCTGTCCGGGTAAGGGAGTCGGAAATCTCATTTAATTGTTCTTCAATGTAATCAATGGTTATAGAAGCAAGGTGATTCTTCCTCTCAAGGTTTTGATCTGAATATACATTCATCAGCTCATTAAGGATATCTTCACCTTTAATCAAGGATTCAGTTTTCAGGGAAATCTGGATAACTGTAGCCAGTTTATCAACTATTGTAAATTCCAGATTTCTATAAACTCCTTTGCTTATTGAAGGTATTTTACTAAATTGAAATCCGTATGTTATATTATTGTCTATATTTTTATTTGTAGTGTCCCTGTATTCAACAATAAATGCTAAATCGGGTGTTTCAATCAACTGTCCGACTTTTCCGTTCTGCAAAAAAATCCAATCTTCCTTAGTATGAGAAGTTTGGTTTGATTCAAAATTAATAAACTCTGCTTTTTTAACTTTGGAGGTCAATATAAATTTGCCACTGTCCTGAAAGGTAATATCGAATCGTACTTCCAGCGGCTGAGGGTGAGTACGCAAATAGGATATTAAAAAAGGTGCATTCTCATATACCTCATAATAATTGAATTTCCCTTTAGTAAAGTAGGTAACTGACAGGTCCAGATTCCTGATAGTTTTTTCAACCACAGGATATGATTTCATAATAAATAACTCATTCTGCAAGTTTTGGTTAGAACCAAACATGTTACCAAAAAGCATACCTTCGGCATTCTCCTGACCGCCAGGCTGATTAGTGCTTCCTTTGATTAGAATAGATGAGGATACACTATAAATCGGAATGGAATAACGGTTTATAAAAAATGCGACTGAAAGTGCAATAATTATGCTTAAAGTAAAAAATATGTAATTTTTGAGAACAAGATCCATGATTTTCTTAACATTGTCTTCTTCATTTAAGTTAATGTTCTGAGGGTGTGACATCTTAAATTTGTTTAATTAGGTTTAAAACTGCTTAATAAAGCTGTAAATCAGGAGTCCTGTAGTTATTGTTGAAAAGAAAAAAGATACATTGGATTGTCGGTTACTCCAGTATTTAACTTTACGGGGTTTAACGTATAGTATATCATTTGGGCGCAGGTAATAATAATCGGAGGTAAGCAGATCTGATCTGGTAAGGTCAATATTAATCTTTATGTTTTGCCCTTTTTCATTTCGCAACAGGACTACATTGTTCCTGTTACCAAAATCATTAATGTCCCCGGCTAGACCAATAGCACTGTAAACTGAAAGTTTTTCCTGACCATATGTAAAATGGCCCGGACTCCGGACTTCACCCAAAACCGATACATTCCTGTTAACCAGTTTCACAGATACAATTGGCTGATTAAGAATATTTAAAAGGGAGTCCTTTAACATCATTGCTACTTCCATGGTTGTTTTATCCCTCACAAGGACATTTCCAATTACCGGAAGCAACAAACGCCCGTCCTTGTCAATTGAGTAAGACATGAGATACGGATCGAAAGAACCTGATCCCATAAATGCCTGATTCCCGGCTGTCGTAAAAATGTTGGCAGCACCTTCATCAAGACTTTTGACCTGGATAAACAGTTGATCATTGGGTTTTAGTTTGTAGTCAGGGAATTCAGCCTCATCAAATGCCTTTATACTCTGATTTTCATCCTGCAGGTATTCAACATTGCGTTGCAAAATGCAGGAGGTTAAACTGAAGAAAAAGAGAGTTAACAGCTGTAAATGTTTATTGCTGAAGATACCGATGAATGACGAACGGGGATTGGTAATCATTTTAGTTTGAAATTAATTGGGTTGGTTAACATCAACAAGCGAAATTAAGGAATTAATACATAATTCTTTTCTAATAAGGAACCTATTTGACCAGCAGTTTCTTTTTAAGGATTAAGTACTTGGAATGAATGATTAATTGCATACCAAAAGGCATCGGGACCTTTTTCTAATTAAACTAAATTATGATTAAAAAAAGCAGGAGATAATTTTAAAAATATGGAGAATTAAGATTATTTTTACAACATAATTCTTAAACCACCGTTTTAGTTTAAATTGCATTAGTCAATTTAAAATATTCGTTCGTCAATTGTTATTGGTCACCAGTCAAAAATCTTATGAACTCAAGGAGAAAGCTCTTAGTCGCAGGATTTCTGTTTATTAATCTACTGGTTTCTGCCAGAACTTATTATGTTTCAACAACAGGTAAAGATAGTAACCCGGGTACATTTTCGAATCCCTGGCTTACCTGGAACTATGCTTTTAACAGGGCTATTGCAGGCGATACCGTATTTTTCAGAGGTGGGGTATATAATGTAACACAAACTCAGGGCGCCTCAGATGGACCTAGCGGAACAGCCGCAAATCCAATATGTTTTTTTAATTACCCAAATGAAATTCCAATACTCGATGGAACTAATAAAACATCAATGTCCTATGGAGTTGGATTCAACAGGGTAGAATATATTAATATAAAAGGATTAGTTGTAAGAAACCATCTTCAATTAGAAGCTGAAAATGATCTTGCAGGCTTTGGTTTTACTTTTTGTAAGAATATAAGAATTGAAAATTGTGTAGCACATCATATTGGAGTCCGGGGTTTTTATTTTTATACCTGCGATAATATATATGTAATTAATTGTGATGCTTATAATTGTGTTGATGCACTGACAGATGGTGCTCACGGTGATGGTTATTTGGTCTGGGATATGCACAGCACGAATTACTACCAGGACACAACGGCCTACGTTTATTTCAAGGGATGCAGGGCATGGAATTGTGCGGACGATGGATGGGATGCTGAAACAGAAGGAACGATTGTATTGGATAGTTGCTGGGCATTTATTTCTGATAGTAATTTTAATTATGGCATTAATGGATTTAAATTAGGACTTACCGATATAGAATCAAATAATTTAGGGAAAAGAATAACGCATTGTATTGCAGCATTTGAGCCCAGCGCAGGATTTGTTACCAATGATAATAATTGTCCGGCAAAATTGATGAAGGTTTATAATAACCTTGCTTACCATAACAGCACCGGATTTAAAATATTTGATACCAGCAGTTCTGATGCGAAGGAATCGAAACGGACTTTCAAAAACAACATAGCATATGGTAATACAGGGGGGAATCTGTTTTTAGGCGGGAGTGCCACTTACACTCATGATCACAATTCATGGGATATACCCCTTTCACTTACCGATAATGATTTTATTAGCCTGGATGGAAGTCAATTATCCGGGCCACGTAAACCGGATGGTTCATTACCCGATATAACTTTTGGCACCTTAAAAACAGGTTCAAAATGCATAGATGCGGGAACATACCTTGGTTTACCTTATTTTGGATCAGCACCGGATATCGGAGCATTTGAGTACTCAGCGGGTAATCCCAATCCTAAACTTGTAACGAGCATTACAGTTAGCGGGGCAGGTGGAGCTACTGCGATTACTGCCAATAGAGGGACACTTCAACTCATAGCAGCAGTACTGCCTTCTGATGCAACAAACAAAACAGTCACATGGTCAGTTATTAATGGAACCGGAATGGCTACCATCAATTCTTCAGGACTTGTCACAGCTGCTGCCAATGGGACTGTAACCACAAGGGCGACTGCCAATGACGGTTCGGGAATTTTTGGCACATTGGTAATCACGATATCAAATCAGGCAGTTCCGGTTACAAGTATATCTGTTACAGGAGCAGGAGGAGCTACAGCTATTACTGCTGACGGAGGATCACTTCAACTGAGTGCGGTGGTATTGCCTGCCAACGCAACAAATAAAGCAGTAACATGGTCTATCACTAGCGGATCAAACCGGGCATCGATAAATTCCGCTACAGGCCTTGTTACAGCAATTGATAATGGGACAGTAACAGTTAGAGCGACTGCCAATGACGGTTCAGGAATTTATGGCACATTGGTAATTACGATATCAAACCAAATAGTTCCGGTTACCAGCATATCTGTTACCGGAGCAGGAGGGGCTTCAACAATAACAACTGACGGAGGATCGCTTCAATTGAGTACAGTGGTGTTGCCTGCGAATGCTTCAAATAAAACAGTAACATGGTCCATAACAAGCGGATCAAACCTGGCATCAATAAATTCTTCAGGCTCGGTCACAGCCATTGATAATGGGACTGTAACAGTCAGGGCAACAGCCAACGATGGTTCAGGAATTTATGGTACATCGGTAATTACGATATCAAACCAGGTAGTTTCGGTTACCAGTATAGCTGTTACCGGAGCAGGAGGCGCAAATACTATCACTACCGACAAGGGTACACTTCAGCTTATTGCAGTTATTTCACCTTCAAATGCCACCAACAAAACGATCACCTGGTCAATTGTATACGGGACCGGGCAGGCTTCAATAAGTGTATCCGGGCTTGTGTCGGCTATAGCAAGTGGAACAGTAACGGCCAAGGCAACAGCAAATGATGGATCAGGAGTATCAGGTTCCCTGGTGATTACTATTTCAAATCAGCTCGTTCCGGTTACAAGTATAACGGTTACCGGAGCAGGAGGAGCAAATACCATTACATCAGACAATGGTACACTTCAGCTTAATGCTGCTATATCACCTTCAAACGCCAGCAACAAGACATTTACCTGGTCGGTCGTAAACGGTACAGGGCAGGCCCTGATCAGTGTATCAGGACTTGTAACAGCCGTTGCAAGTGGAACAGTAACCGCTAAGGCAACGGCAAATGATGGATCAGGCGTATCAGGTTCGCTGATAATTACTATTTCAAATCAGACGGTTCCGGTTACAAGCATAACAGTTACAGGAGCAGGAGGAGCCAATACTATTTTTACCGACACCGGAACCCTTCAGCTTAGTGCTGCGATATTGCCCTCAAATGCTACAAATAAGAGTATCACGTGGTCAATCATTAATGTCACCGGACAAGCTACGATAAATTCTTCAGGACTTGTGACAGCCGTTGCCACTGGTACTGTAACAGCGAGGGCAACGGCAAATGATGGCTCAGGAGTTACCGGGACACTTACAATTACCATATCAAACCAGTTAATTGCTGTCACCGGCATAACAGTTACCGGGGCAGGAGGAGCTACTTCCATTACTGTCAATAATGGGACACTTCAACTCATGGCGGCAGTATTACCTTCTGATGCAACAAACAAAACAGTCACATGGTCAGTTATTAATGGTACCGGACAGGCTAATGTCACCTCTTCAGGGCTTGTGACAGCTGCAGCCAATGGGACAGTAACTGCCAGGGCAACTGCTAACGACGGTTCGGGAATTTATGGCACTTTGGTAATTGACATCTCAAATCAGGTAGTTCCGGTTACCGGTATATCTGTTACGGGGGCAGGAGGAGCCACAACGATTGCTTCTGACGGGGGTTCGCTTCAACTGAGTGCATTGGTGTTGCCTGCGGATGCTTCAAATAAAACAGTAACATGGTCCATCACAAGCGGATCAAACCTGGCATCAATAAATTCTTCCACAGGTCTTGTCACAGCAATTGACAATGGGACAGTAACAGTGAGGGCAACAGCCAATGATGGTTCGGGAATTTATGGCACATTGGTAATTGCTATATCAAACCAGGTTATTCCTGTTACAAGTATAACTGTAACAGGGGCAGGAGGAGCTACTGCGATTACTGCCAATAAAGGGACACTTCAACTCATGGCGGCAGTTTTACCTTCTGATGCAACAAACAAAACAGTCACATGGTCGGTGGTTAATGGTACCGGACTGGCTATAGTCAGTTCTTCAGGTCTTGTGACAGCTTCTGCCAATGGGACAATAACAGCAAGGGCAACTGCCAATGACGGTTCGGGAATTTATGGCACACTGATAATCACTATTATAAACCAGGTAATTCCGGTTACCAGCATATCTGTCAGAGGAGCTGGAGGAGCCTCAACGATTGCCGCTGACGGGGGATCACTTCAATTGAGTGCTTTGGTGTTACCGGCGAATGCTTCAAATAAAACAGTAATATGGTCCATTACAAGCGGATCAAACCTGGCATCGATAAGTTCTTCAACAGGTCTTGTCACAGCAATTGATAATGGGACAGTAACAGTAAGGGCAACAGCCAATGATGGTTCAGGAATTTATGGCACATTGGTAATTGCGATATCAAACCAGTTAGTTCCTCTTACAAGTATAACTGTTACCGGAGCAGGAGGAGCTTCAACAATAACCACCGATGGGGGATCACTTCAGCTGATTGCCACAGTATCACCCACAAATGCCATAAATAAGACAGTGACATGGTCCATAACAAGCGGTTCGGGTTTGGCATCAATAAATTCGTCAACAGGTCTTGTCACTGCAATTAATAACGGAACAATCACAGTAAGGGCGACTGCCAATGATGGTTCAGGAATTTATGGCACTTTGGTCATTACGATATCAAACCAGGTGATTCCTGTTACCGGTATAACTGTTACCGGAGCTGGTGGGGCAAATACAATTTCGTCAGACAAGGGTACACTTCAGCTTAATGCCGTTATTTCCCCCTCAAACGCCACCAACAAGACATTCACATGGTCAATTGTAAACGGGACAGGAAAGGCCTCAATCAGTTTATCGGGGCTTGTCTCTGCTATTGCCGGTGGAACAGTAACCGCAAAGGCAACAGCAAATGATGGCTCAGGTGTATCGGGTTCTTTGATAATAACTATTAATGTTCCACCGGTTATTGTAGTAAATTATAAACCAAGTAGTTATGCTGGATTTGTAGCGGAGATCAACGCCAGCGGCAGTTATGATCCCAACAAAGATAATCTCACTTTTACATGGACTGTCCCGGGTAATATCCCTGTATCCTCAACCACAGGTTCTTCCATTAAATATCTCGGGCCTCCTGTAAGTACTGCCCAAAAAGTGGAGTTCACCCTGAGAATAAGTGATGGGAAAATAACGCAGTCAAAAGTCGTCCCGGTTGAAATCCTTCCTTACAAACCAGAACTTGAAGTAGCTGAGATTTTAAATATCGAGGCAAGCACTTTTAAAACTCCATTCTACCCTTACAACGTTATTGATGGGAATATAGGTACGATGTGGTCAGCTGAAGGAGAAAATCAGTGGTTGTTAATTGAACTTATGCATCCATTTGATATACAGCATATTAGTCTGGCATTCCAGCCCGGACAAAAACGGGAGTCATACTTTGACGTTCTCGGATCAGTTGATAAAATAAACTGGGAGCCGATTTTAGTAAAATCCGCATCCTGTTCCTTCTCCGGTGACATTCAGGCTTTTGAATTTCCTCTTTCAAAATCCGGGAAAAGATTTGACTTTATTAAACTTGTCGGAAAAGGAAATTCAAACGATTCCTGGAACTATATTTCAGAACTCAAAATATATGGATACAGACACCGGAATTCACCCTCCTATGAGAAACTTCCTGTCAAGATATATCCGAATCCAGCCTGGAAATCAGTGACAGTAAGAATAGATGAAGCCAATCTTCTTCCCGAATTTATGCAAATAGTCAGTATGTCAGGAATTGTTTTGTTAAAGGTTGAATTAGATCCTGGTCTGAGAGTGTTCACAATACCGCTTGATCTGATAAAAGGTAAATATATTCTGCAGCTCTGCACAGGTAGAATTACTCTGTTTACTCAAAAACTGATAGTTGCAAATTAATCTGCATGTCAGATATTTCAGTCAACCTTCAAGTATCTGTTATGAAAAACCAAAAGTTATATAATGCTCATTTTTAATCAACCAGCAACAAGTAACCAGTAACTGGCAACTTAGGTTAACTATTTGATTAAGTCGCATTATCATTCAAAAGAGTTTGCTATTAAAATTTTGTTTACAGTCAAGGCTTTTATAATTTTATCCTCATAAGTTAAATTTAGGTTATCGTCGGTATGATTTATCGTGGTAAAAGTTAATGGTTTCTCTTGAAAAATAAGTCCGGTGCACTTTAAAAAGATAGCAATTGCATTCATACTAAGCTTCTCATTAGCAATAGATATTGTATTGGCTCAAACATCCGGATGTACCGACCCTTTGGCAATAAATTATAATTCCATAGCCACCAGGAATGATGGCAGTTGTGTTTATAGCTCCGCCTCTGTGTCCCCTGTCCTCAGTTTCAACCTGGAAAGTGAACTTTCAGAAACCTCCGGAATATTGATCTGGAATAACCGGCTCTGGACTCATAACGATAATGCAGATATTAATATTTATGGCCTTGACACCTTAAATGGGAATATTATTCAGTCTTATAAGCTGTCGGGGTCCATAAACAATGAATGGGAAGAAATATCTCAGGACGAAAATTATGTCTTTTTAGGTGATTTTGGGAACAATCTGAATGGAAACAGGGTAGATCTAAGGATACTTAAGATCAGCAAAAGCTCAATACTGGCAGATTCACCGGTGATAGAAACTATAAATTTCTCATATTCGAACCAGTATGATTTTACACCAGCTGGTGCAAATAATACAGATTTCGATTGTGAAGCTTTTATAGTTTCCTCTGACAGTATTTTTCTGTTTACCAAACAATGGGTCAGCAATAAAACAAGCGTTTACTCACTGCCAAAATCTCCCGGAAACTTTACTGCAAGGCTGAGGGCAACTTATGATCTTCAGGGATTAATAACAGGCGCTGCTTATCTCGAAGCAAAAAAGCTGATTGTCTTATGTGGTTACAGCAGCACTTTAGAACCTTTTACTTTTCTTCTGTATGATTTCAACAACTCAGGATTTTTTACCGGGAATAAGAGAAAAATCTCAATTTCACTGCCTTATCACCAGACCGAAGGAATAGCAACAACTGATGGATTAAAGTACTATATTACAAATGAGTACTTTTCACTTCCACCGTTAATCGAAATATCTCAAAAACTCCACATTTTTGATTTCAACTCCTTTTTGGAGAACTATTTTGAACGCCTGATAGTAACGATTCCCGGTACTGGATCAGAGAAAAGCATTTTAGTCTATCCGGTTCCCGCCGATAATTTCATTAGTGTAAAGAGGGATAGTGGAGCTCTTCCCGAAAAATTTTCAGTGATAACTTTTTCAGGTCAGGTAGCCCTGGCCGGAACATTATCTGAAGCTGATCAGAAAGTTGATATAATAAAGTTAGCCAGTGGATTTTATCTTTTAAAGGTCGGCACGAAGGACCCGAGGTATCTTAAGATAATTAAAAAATAAAGGGTGGGCGGGTCATCTTAATCAGAATCTTTTTTATTGAAATTCAAAGTAAATCAGATTTTTGTTTGAACATCCTGAAGGCATTCTTTCTGAAGATTATTCCCAATTTGAAATTTACGAAACCCACTCTTCTCAGGGAAGTTCGTGTTTGGACCATAAGACCTGCAGAAAAGTTAACTTCAAATCTTGGAGAAATATATCTGCTTATTCCGACTCCCGGACTCAGGAATATTTTTGATTCATCAAAAAAATCCCGGGGATCCTGCAATATACCTCCGTCAGTATAAAAATATGGGGTTGATCTCTTCATGTAAAGGCTGAATTTATATTCAAGGTATAAAGGAATAAGTTGCCTGCTGTCATATACAAAGTATCCTATTCCAAGTCCGCCGGAGAAGTTCCGGTTTATCTGATATCCGAACAAGTTGGTTACACCATAAAAATAGTTTGAATTTGTAACCATACTATCTCTTAATCCCACAGCAGCATTGATTTCCGTAATATTAATAAAGCCCGGAGTTGAGAAAAACCTGTATGAGGGATTTGTTACTTTTCCGTATTGTTGTCCTGACGCTGAACAAATAATGAATTCCAGTAAAAATAGCAGGGTTGCTGTCTTATTCATAAACCTGGCATAATCTGACGGGGTCAGAATGACATATTTAATGCAAGGTACAAATATTTTTAATACTTCCTCCGAACTAGGGTCTGATGAGATTTCGTTGCGGACGGGATTGATCTCACTTCGTTCGATCGGACCCTTTCATCCTGAGGGGGACGGGAATGATCTTTGATCGGACCCTTTCATCCTGAGGGGGACGGGAATGATCTTTGATCGGACCCTTTCATCCTGAGGTTACCTGGCCAAATGAAAACGAAAATGCTGCTGACGCGGCATTTGACTTATTTTAAACCATTTACTTATGCCAGCAAACTGTCAGCGCCAATGGTTTAAAATACAAAAGCCACCCTGAGCGAAGTCGAAGGGTGGCTTTTTCGTTTTCATTTGCGGTGCGGACGGGGACTCGAGCATGAAATTTGGATGCCATTTAATGAGCATCTTAGCAATACGCTGTGGCGGATTTTGTGGCAGATTTTGTGGCAGATTTTTAATATTTTTGTAAAAACTGACCAACTTTATGAAAATTGAGAATCCGGAAGTTCGAACCAATCCATTTAAAAAGTCACCTGCTCGTAAAAAAGATGGCCTTCACCAGGTTAAAATCCGGGTTTTTATAGGCTACACTGATTTTGGGAAGTTCAGAAACAAGGTGACTCTTGAAATAAATATCCTTGATGAAACCAATCAGCCGGGTCTTGCTTCTTCATCGGAATTTGAAAATAGGAAATCTAATAAAACGTTGAACCTTACTATCCAGTAGTCGAACTGCTCTTGCTCTGCTTTCTTCCTTAACATCAATATTAAGAACATTTGTTTTGTCAGGATATGTTCCTTGGTGGCTTTTGTAGTATTTCCGTACAGCATCGTAATAGTTTATTGTGCTTCTGATTAATTTATCCGGCCTGGAGGAAAGTCTGTCAGGTACTTTTAATGGCAAGTCCATTCTATTTTCGATAATCTGAGTCAACCTCCGCTGCTGCGCAATGGGAGAATCAACATCAGTATCGCCCTCCTTTTTTTCATCAAGGGTTATTTCATCTTTTCCTTCATACTTCACAGGCAGCTTTGTGATAATAACTTTCTTCCCATACTGGATTTCTTGCCAATGTCCCATTGCCGGAATTGGAATATTCATCCGTTTGCAGATCTTACGCAGGCCGTTATCAGAAATCTTATATTTCTTAGCAAGTTGAGAGAATGGTTGCGCCCACACTAAATCATAGAGTTCTTTCCGAGTTAATGTTACCTGTTCCATGTCGTTTCATTAAAAATGTTACATATAAGGTAGTATCACTACTAATATCGGAACATATTTAATGAAATCAGAAATATCTGCTCAGGAGTGATGTATAACAATAGAGTATAAACTGATTGTAGCCTAGCCTCATTTGGGATAACATATATTGCTACACTTACCACTCTTCTATACGCAACTGCATATTGCTGATTTTCACTTAAAAATAATACTTCTGTGATCAAAATATTTATTAATTTCACGCATGCTTTTAACAAAACTACATATTCCTCCTGCAGGAAATAATATAGTTCACCGGTCAGAACTGTTTGAAAAATTGAACACCGGACTAAGTCGAAAGCTAATTCTCATTTCTGCTCCTGCCGGATTTGGTAAAACAACTGTGGTGAGTGACTGGATTGAACAAAATAAAATTCCAACAGCATGGTTTTCTATTGACAAAGGTGATAATGATCCGGTAGAATTTCTTAATTATATTATTGCAGGAATACAAAGTATTCATTCAACATTTGGACAAAGCGCCATCAACACTTTTAAATTCACCCAACAAACCATCGGTCGAATCAATTGTCAGTTTGTTAATCAACGAATTACTCAGATATCAATCAAAATTTTTTATTAGTTCTCGACGATTTTCATCTGATTACAAACAGGGATATATTAAAATTAGTAACCTATTTATTAGAACATATTCCCGGTAATATCCATATTGTAATCCTTACCCGTTCTGACCCTGCACTTTCTGTTTCAAGGTTAAGAAGTCAGCATCAATTGGTTGAGTTACGTTCATCAGACCTTAGTTTTTCGGCAAATGATATTTCAATACTTTTCAATAAAAAACTAAAATTAGGATTATCGATTGACGATGTTTATTCTCTTGAAACAAAAACCGAAGGCTGGATTGCAGGCCTGCAGCTAACAGCCTTATCAATGCAGGGTCGTGAAGATATTTCTGGATTTATTCAGGACTTAAAAGGAGATAACCGCTACATCATGGATTATCTGATGGAGGAGGTACTGAAGATTCAAACCGATGACATCAAGGAATTCTTATTACAAACATCAATACTGGAGCAAATGTCGGCTCCTTTATGCAACGCTGTTTTGAACAGAAATGATAGTCAGTTAATTCTTGAGATGCTGGAAAAAAATAACATGTTTGTTATTCCTTTAGATAGATGAAAGGACCTGGTACAGATATCATCATCTGTTTGCTGATTTATTAAAACAAAGACTTCAATTGAGATATAAAGAAGTCATTATTGAACTTCACAATAAAGCGTGTAACTGGTTTGAACAGCAGAAAATGTTTGATTTTGCTATCAGACATGCAATAGCTATTCAAAATCATGAAAGAAGCATACAACTGATTGGTAGTGTGGTTGAAGAAATGTGGGAGAAAGGTCATCATGTAGCTATTTTGAACTATGGAAGCTTAGTGCCGGAAGAGTTAATAAAGAAAAATGCAAACTTTTGTTTATATTATGCATGGGTTCTGATTATTTCCGGGCAGGTTCAGAAAGGAGCAACCTTTTTAAATGATGCTGAAACAGTTTTTGAAAGCAATTACGATAATAAAATTCACCCGGATAAAAAAAATTTATGGGGTAAAACTTCAGTTGCTTCTGCATATTTGCATTCCCAGTTAAATAATCCTGAAAAGACAATTGCATATTTTAAAAATGCACTTGACAACCTGGGAACTGAAGAATCATTATGGCTGGGATGGGGATGGTTTGCATTTGGCATGGCTCAATTTAGTCTGGGTGATCTGTCACAAAGCATAAATGCCTTCGATGAAGCTTTCAAATATGGCAAAAAATCGCATAACATACATCTTATCTCCACTGTTGCGCAACGGATGTCAGATTGCGAACAACAGCTTGGGCATTATCGCTCAGCTTATGAGAAATGCTCAGAATTTATTACATATATGAATGATAATGGATATTCTGACATTGTGAACTCGGATTGGTCATATGCCGGATTACACGTTACCATTGGCAATACTCTTTATATGTGGGGCAACAGTGATGAAGCATATGAATCTGCGCAGATAGCTTACAAGATGTACAAAGAAAGTAGAGATATTATGCTTGGAATATCAGTACTCATTCTCAATTCTATGGTATTGAGTACACGGGGTGAAGATAAGGAATCAGAACTGATGATTCTTGAAGCGGAGAGGCTTTGCGAGAATAATCAACTTTTACCTTATCTGTATAATATGTTACAATCTTTAAAATTGATGTTTTATCTAAACCGTAAGCAAGAAGAAAAGGCAAAATTAATTGTAAATAAATTAAATCTTAGCCCAACCGATAAAGTAGATCACTTAAATGAAGCAGTATACCTGGCATATGCTTATTATCTTCTAATACAGGGACAAAATAAAGAAGCAGGCAGCATACTCTCCCAATTGCATGATATTACCTATACCAGCAAAAGGGTAGAAAGATTAATTGCTGTAAAAATTATATATGCAATTTATTATAAATATACAAGCGACTCCGATAAAGCATATGATAGCCTTATAGAGGCATTAGCCCTTGCTGCACCTGAGAATCTAGTTATGTTTTTTATACATAACATCGGTGAGATTGAAGATTTACTCACAGTAGTCTTTAAGAAACCTGCTTTTATCGAAAAAATACCGCCTCAATTTATCGAAAACATTAAGACTGCTATTGATAAGTATCATAGAGCATTGAATACGAATAATTTAGAGATATTGAGTATTAGGGAAATAGAGATAGTTAGGTACGTTGCTAATCATTTGTCAAATCAAGAAATTGCGGATAAGCTTTTTATTTCGTTAAATACCGTTAAAACCCATTTAAAGAATATCTTTCTGAAACTGGAAGTTGACAGCCGTTCTAAGGTTGTTTCTAAAGTAAAAGATCTAGGCCTGGTTTAGGATAGTTAGCCAAAAGTCTCAAAATCACTCCATCAAATCACCCTCGAGGGTGATTTTTTTTTGACGGGTGCAGTCGACCTTTGCTATGTATTTATTCAAGTAAACATGAAAGGTAAAATCGAAATTATTGTTGAGGGACATCTTGATAAGAAGTGGATGGACTGGTTTGATGGTATGGAAATTAGTTACGAAGGTATAAATACCAGGTTTTCGGGAAATATTAAGGATGAAGCCCACCTGCATGGTATTCTGAACCAAATAAGAGATTTAAACCTGAAGCTTATCTCAATTAATCCTGATAACAGTAAAAATTAATTGAATATAGTCTTTAATAAAAAATGTCATGAAAATCGAAACAATTAAAAAGAAGGGGTTTGCATTATCAATTATTGCATTCCCGATCATGCTGCTCACAGGTTTTTTAATGCACCCTGATCTGTTGAAGATGGAGGCGCTTCAGACAGTTGAACAACTGGTTGGCAGATTTCACCATCAGCCTGTATATCACATCGGGCATTTAATCGTCATGTTTGCCGTACCTGTTATCATTATTGGATTGGTTAGTATAATGAATGTATTGCAGGGCAAAGGTAAAAGGTTAGGATTCTGGGGAGGGATTATAGCGGTATTTGGAGCATTTATCCTGGCTGTTGATAAAGGAGCTTTGTGTTTAGTACTTTCGGCATTTGATACATTGCCGGAAGCCCAATTTCAGGAATTCGTTCCTTTTCTCAACGTCGTTGTAAACAAAGCAGGTTTGCTATGGGTGGTTTGGTTGTTGCCATTATTACCCATCGGCGCTTCAATCCAGGCATTCGGTCTGATGAAAGAAGGATTCATAAGTAAATGGCAAGGCATCTGCATTATAATAGGTCTTTTACTCCTGAACAATCCGGATATAGAATTCATTAGCTCTATCGGCGCCATTTTGATGTGTGCCGGGTACATTCCCTGGGGGGTAAGAATACTTCAGGGAAGAATGAAATGCTCCTCAACAGCCTGTCCGATATATGACACCAAGAAGGATAAAGGTTTTAAATGTCTGAAACCATGTGGATAGTTATTGGAATCGTGTCAACCCTGGCAATAGTGAAACGAAAATTAAAATTGCGAGGCAAGACTATAATAAAAATACAGGGACACCTAAATGGCAAATGGAAGGAATGCTTTGAGGGTATGGAGATCAGCTATGAAGGAAACAATACAATTCTTACTGGAGATCTTAAAGATAAAGTACTCATGCATAGTGTTCTGAATGCCATAAAGAATTATAACCTGATACTCATTTCGATAAATCCGGAAGAAAGATTTTACATAAAAAAATTCTTTTAATAATGCAGCTTATCTGATAGTTATGAAAAAGTTTATTTCAACAACATTAATGATTGCCGTGTTCACTACACTGGCTTTTAGTCAAAACCTCACACAAACAGTAAGAGGTACTATAATTGATATCGATAGCAAATTACCGCTCATCGGTGCCACAGTGATAATACTTGGTACCGACCCATTGGTTGGTACATGCAACAGATGTGAACGGTATTTTCAGATTTGAAAAAGTCCCTGTTAGGCAGAATAGCAGTAAAAATATCTTACATGGGTTATGAAACTAAAACCATTTCAGATATTGTAGTAAACTCCGGTAAAGAGGTAGTCCTGGATTTCTCCATGCAGGAATCTGTTATAAAAATGGATGAAGTTGTTGTTAAGGCATACAAGAATAAAGGAGAAGCAATAAACGAAATGTCGCAGCTAAGTTTACATTCTATTACTCTTGAAGAAACTAAACGTTTTACCGGAGGGATGGACGATCCTGCCCGTGTTGTTTCCTCCTTTGCAGGAGTGGCCAGTACACCCGATGGAAGCAGCGATATTATTGTACGGGGAAACTCACCCAAATACATGCAATGGCGTTTGGATGGAGCAGAAATTTCAAGTCCATACCATATGGATGATCAAAATTCTTCGTTTGGAGCGCTTACAGCTCTGAATAATAATTTATTAGCTACCTCCGATTTTTATACCGGAGCCTTTTCTTCAGAATATGGCGATGTACTATCGTGTGTTTACGATGTAAAACTCAGGTCGGGAAATAACGAAAAGTTTGAAGCAACCGGAGGGATTGGTTTAATGGGTACAGAACTTACCCTTGAAGGTCCGTTTAAAAAAGGATATGCAGGCTCATACCTGTTTAATTACAGGTACTCTACAATTTCGCTGATTAACGATCTGGGTACTGGTTGATGTTCCGGGAGTTGTGAATTACCAGGATGCAACTTTTAAAATAGTTCTGCCCACTAAAAGAACAGGTACTTTTTCCTTCTACGGGTTGGGAGGTTTAAGTGGTTTTTCAATGGAGAATATGGGACCAACAGATCTGTCCACACCAGGCAGACCAACAACAAGTGCTCTTACCAGCAAAGATTTTTACAAGGCAAATTATCTGGCTAATCTTGGAATGAACCATATTTTGTCGCTTAATAAAAAAAGCTTTGTTAAAACGTCACTTAACTTATTCAGGAACCGGCGCCAACGATGATATTTATGAGACGGATACAATAAGAACATACAACAATGAAGGTGAGTCTGTCAGTCGATTCCATTTCTCCCAGAATGCACATGATTCAAAGCAGGATTGTGAATTCAGCAATCAGGGGGGCAATTACTTATAGTAATAAAATCAATGCAAAAAATAAAATTCAAATAGGCACAAAATACACACTATATAACTTCAATTACAATCAAAACATCTATAGTAATGAAGAAGCTTCAATGATTAATATAAATGACTTTAAAATAAATTTAAGTACCATAAATAATTTTATAAGCTGGAAACACAGCTTAAATGAGAAAATTAATATTGTGGCCGGTTTACATAACATGAATATTTTAAGCAATAATAAAAGCACACTTGAACCAAGATTAAGTATAAACTGGAAAATTAATAAAACCAATTCAGTGCATGCAGGATACGGTATGCACAGCACAACAGAAAGTGTACATAACTATTTTACCAAAATCCCGCAAGACGATGGCAGTTACATTGAACCTAATAAAAACCTCGGATTGTTAAAAGCCCATCATTATGTACTGGGCTATGAAAAACGCTTTACGGAAAATTTAATTGGAAAAATTGAGGTATACTACCAGTACCTTTACAATTTGCCGGTCGAAAACAACGACACCAGTTATTATGCCACTATTAACGAAGGCATCGATTACAAATATGTTGAACTGGTTAATAAAGGCAGCGGTAAAAACTACGGCGTGGAAATTTCCATCGAACGGTTTTTTGATAAAAATTTCTACTTTTTACTAAATAGTTCACTATTCGATTCGAAATATAAATCGCTGGAAGGGGTATGGCGAAATACCCGGTATAATAACAACTATATTGTGAATATTTTATGTGGGAAAGAGTTTAAAAATCTTGGTAAAAAACAAAACCAGACCCTGGCATTGAATACAAAAATTTTCTTTGAAGGTGGCCAACGATATATTCCATTAATAAGAGATGCTCAGGGAAATGTAGCTGTTGAACCCGAAAACGACAGATATTTTGACTATAGCAAAGCATATAACGATAAACTTGACAATATCTTTCTATTGAATTTATCGGTTAGCTACAAGTTCAACAAACCCGGGGCTACACACGAAATTTTCCTGGATCTGATGAACCTTACAAACAGTCAGGCCAGAATGGCTGAATATTATGATGTGAGTAAACCGGGTAAAGTTGGCTATACAACTCAGTTTGGATTTTTCCCAAACTTAATGTACCGGGTATATTTTTAAATGATAAAATTAATTTGCCAAATATGAAAGCAATTATTTGTACCAAATACGGACCACCGGAAGTCCTTAAACTCGTGGAAGTTGTAAAACCGGAACCAAAAGACGATGAAGTGCTGATAAGGATATATGCCACTTCCGTAACCGCAAGCGACATCTATATCAGGAGCGGACACGTGAAATGGAGTTTAATTATCCCTTTCCGACTAATGATGGGCCTTACAGGACCAAGAAATCCCATAATCGGTGAGGTTCTTTCCGGAGAAATTGAAGCAACAGGCAGGGAAATAAAAAGATTTAGACCAGGTGACCGGGTTTATGGCCTAACAGGTTTCAGTCTTGGTGCTTACGCGGAATATAAATGCATGAAAGAGATTGATTCAGTTAAAGGTTGCATCTCACTGAAACCTGAAAATCTCTCTTATGAAGAGGCAACCATGGCAGCATACGGCGGATTGCTGGCATTTCAGTTCATGGAAAAAGCGAACATCCGGCGGGGACAGGAAGTACTTATCTATGGAGCTTCAGGTACAACCGGTATCATTGCCATCCAGTTTGCCAGATCCCTGGGAGCCAGAGTAACTGCAATATGCAGTACATCAAATATTGAAATGGTGAAATCCCTGGGAGCAGATGCGGTAATCGACTACACAAAACAGGATGCACTTAATCCTGAAATGAAATTTGATTTCATCTTTGATGCTGTAGGCAAAAATAAATCATCAGGATTGAAGAAATCACTTGGCAGGAATCTGACTGCCAAAGGTACAGAGGCATCCATCGATGATGAAAACCTGAAACTTGATTCAAAACGGCTGGATCTTGTCCGGGAACTTATTGAGACTGGTCACATAAAACCGTTCATTGACAGGAGTTACCTGTTTGAACAGACTCGCAAAAGCTCACGAATATGTTGGAAAAGGACATAAAAAAGGCGGTGTTGCAATAACAGTATATCATAACAGCAAATAGCAAGAATAAAAAATGGGACCTGTTCCCATAGTTAAACAAAGAATTCATGAAATCAAAACAGCTTAAAATTGCAGGAATAGTGACAGTAGCCTCTTATCTTCTGGTAATTTACCTTTATTGTATCCATCAGGGCAATAAATTCCATCCAGATGCACGGCAGGCAGAATCCTATGTACATCAATTAAGCGATAATAAATATGATAGTGTCAGGAATGATATGCTGATAAGCGAAAGGACAGCGATTAAAATTGCTGACCGGCTTTTTACGGAAAAGTACGGAATCTGGCATACTTCTCTTTGGAAACCATTTGATATCTATTTATTTAACAACTATTGGTTTGTCTATGCGCCTGTTTCTAAATCAGCGCTTGATATCGGTCCAATGATGATTATTAACTATAATACCGGAGAGACAAGGTTTAAACCATAAGATGAAGTTCACAAAATTAGCAATATGAATAGAATAAAACTCTTCTTATTAATTGCAGTTTTTCTAACTATAAATTCATTATTTGCCCAGAAACCGAATTGGATTTCTTATGAATGGATGGGAGATAGCATTTCAGGTAAATACTATGATAAATTAGCTATAATGGTTCCTGTTACATTTGATAACCTTCCTTATAAATTTCAAATGCAGTTAGATTTAGGAGCAGTTGAAACTATTGTTTATGGCAACACCATTGACCCCTATTTAAGAAAGCATCCTTTTTTAATGTCAAAACTTGATACAAGCTTAGTTTTCTTCATACAAAGCCAGAAAAACTATATGTTGAAAGATATTGACCTTTCATCAGGAAATTTGCATTTCGGTAAAGTCAATATTGGATTATTCAAAAATTTTGGAGACACATTTACTTCAGATTCAATTATGACGCCTTCTGTAAAACTCATTGGCACAATTGCACCTGATTTATTTAGAGGTAAGGTTATTATTATCGACTTTCCAAATGACAGGCTTTGTGTTACTGAGACCGTTCCGAGAAAATATCAAAAAACATCTCTTGTTACTTTTAAGGAAAGAGAAGGCAGAATTTTTATTCCTCTGGTGATAAGCGGAAAACAGGAGGATTTATTATTTGATACGGGTTCCAGCATTTTTTCATTAATGACTACTGAACATAGAGCGAGTGAAATTGGAGAAGAAAGTATATCTGATTCTTTGAAGATTTCTAGCTGGGGTAACTATTATTATGTTTATGGAAAAAAGATAAAATCAAAAATTTTGTTAGGAAATAAACTTCTTAAACCATCTACTGTCTATTTTGACAAGGAGGAAAAACTTGACTATTTCTATTCGGATCAAAATATATGGGGAATTACCGGGAACGCTTATTTTCTCAATAATACAGTAATTATAGATTATAAAAATAAATTATTTGGTGTGTATTAAGACAACGGCCTTCAGAAAGACATATAACAGATCCGTGGAGGAGTTGATACTTAATTTTAGAAATGATGTTTAAACAAATAATCAATCTATGGAAAAATCAGCGATAACTGTTTTTATTTTACTGTTTCTGGGTAATTGGGTTTTCTCACAGGAAAAACCAGAAAGCCGTTTATATTTGGGACAAACACCTCCGGTAGGTATTCCAAAGAGGTTCGAATTGTCTGTAAATTCCGGTTCTTTTGCTGCTGAAAGGCTAGCAATTTCAAATGATGGGAAAGAACTATTCTTTACAGAGGTAAAAAACTATTATCCTGCAAGTGGTGATACCATTAAATACTACAGATATTCAGGCCGCGAATGGAGAGGGCCATATAATCTATTCCAAGGTTTTCTTTCACCTGGACTTTCTGTATCAGGTGATACAATCTATTTTCAGACCGCCGGGTCAGCATATGAAAGCTTCATGGCTGTTAAAAAGGGTAAAGGGTGGTCCAGGCCCCAAAGGATTTTGAAAAACCTGAACTCGGCCCATTATCTGCAGGTCACCGGTAAAGGTAATGCTTACATTTCATCTAAATCACAAAACAGCATCGGAGGTAACGACTGGTGCAGGCTGATTTTAGAGAATTCTGATACAGTTGCATTAAGCCTGGGAAGGCCATTAAATACAGAATGGGATAATCTTGATTTCTTTATTGCAAGGGATGAGTCGTATATTCTGGTAGCTACAATTACGGGACTTGCTGTAAGCTACACAAAACCTGGCGGAGGATGGACAAGTCCCCGCAACCTGGGCAAAGACATTAATTTTGGACTGGCCAGCTGGGGCCCTTATGTGACACCTGATAACAAATACCTGTTCTATACAACCGGCTCTAAGCCTGACTATTCTGACACTGGTATTTACTGGGTCAGGGTAGATAACCTGATTGACAGCCTGGAGCATACCAATAATGTTCCATACCTGCAAAGAAAACTGGAAAACAGGGTTGTCTTTGTGAATCAAAAGGTTGAATTAAATATTCCTGAAGATGCTTTCGTGGATGACGACGGCGAGACCACTTTCTCATACTCAGCGATCTTAAACACCGGTCAGCCTCTTCCCGGATGGCTGTCATTTGACAAGCTGACCGGGAAATTTAAAGGTCTGCCATCAGAACCTGCTGAATATACTATTATAGTAACTGCGGCAGACAAGGTGAATGCAGTTGGGTTGGGTGTTTTTAAACTTACTATACAAGAATAATAATATCAACAAGACTAAACGAATTAAAAAAACTATTATGAAAAAATTAGCAATTGCCGCCTTATTATTGTTACTCCTGTTTTCCTGTAAAAATCAACAGGCAAAGGATGAGAATGAGTTTTTTGTATTTGAGCCCGACATAAGACTCTTTACGAGTTATGCTTTTATGAATGCTGCAGGGTATAATCATGAATGGAATTCCACAATGCATCCGATAAGAGTTGAAGTAAGAGTATACCTCGATTCTGTGCTGACTGATGATTATAAACAGGAGATTCATTCATATTATGAAAAACTTGGAGGGGGCGATTTCTACGGATATGGTGCGTATGCGATCAACTCACATATGCCGCCGGATTTCGGCCTGATTTGTGATTCTTGCCTTAAAGAAGAATTTGTCAGGTTTGAATCGTATGATTCTTTGCTGCAAGATTTCTATGAAAGAGCTAAAATAGCAGAGCTTTGGAAGCATTATTATCCGAAGCTCCTCGAGATCAACCTTCAATACAAGCCATTTGCTGATATTGCCATTAAGCAGATAACAGAATATTGCCGGGTCGATTCTAATTCCTTCCGGGATAAAGCAAATGGGAGATTTCACTTTCAGCAGGTCCCTTTGATGTCCTATTTTACAGCCTTTTTTCATGAAACCGGAAGTGATTACTGGGTTATAAGCGGCCCTTCAACAGGTGAGGCTGGTACGGGTGCTTTTTATCATGAGCCTCTGCATAAGATTATTAATCCTATTGTTGAGAGTAATTCTGATCTGAATTTGAGGATTAGCGACCTGGTTGGCTTATCACAGGAAAAACTGGATGGCGATTATGGACAAGTGACACAACTTATCTGCGAATCTTTTGTAAGAACAATCGACAGAATCTTGACCGCCAGATTTAATAAGCTTTCAGATGATGAACTACGGGAGATGATTGAGGATGAATACCGGCTTGGTCATATCCTCTCTTTTTATCTGCTTGAGAATCTGCCTGAGTATGAAGCGAGCAATAAAACACTTAAGGAATACTATCCTGAACTGATTTCCAAAATCGATATTTCACATGAAAAAGAAAGGTGGATAAGCTATTGGAAAAGCCAGGAGAAAAAAAATAACATTTGATCTTTTGCCAGATACTATCTATTATGACCCAGGCAACATTTATAACTGTTTTTTTCATCTTTATCCTGCATATAAGTTCGTGCAACAGTATGGAGAATTCTGTTCGTCCGGGACCAGTCAATGAAAAGGGAGGATACTTTTTTACAGCCAGGGATGGATCGGAAATTTATATATGGGAGTATAATCCGGTCCCGAATCCTTCAAAAACCATCTACATTATATCAGGGATAACCGGCATTAATCACAAAAGCGAAGAGGATTTAATCGACATACTCGGTAATAATACAAATCGTGTAGTCGTAATTCACCCTCGTGGTACAGGTTATTCTGATGGTGAACGGGGAGACACTGACCCGGATGATATTATTGGAGATTACTGTGAAATTACTAACAATGACAGCGTTTATGTGTCAGGTAATAAAAAGGTTATCCTGTTTGGCCATAGCATGTCATGTGCCATTGCCCTTGAGGTGGCTGCAAAACTACCTGACATAGGCGGGATGATACTTGTAAACCCTCCATACAGACTAAAACCTGCAAAGGGAATGAGTCCTGGCATCTCCAATTACCTGAATTATATAGGATATTATGTTTTTGCGCCTCGTAAACCAATAGTAAACATGGCGGGGGATCCTTCCATAATAACGGATGATTCGGACAGGATTGAATCGGAACAGAGGAACAAAGACATACTCCTGGTTAAATACTTCAGTATGCGTTGTATGGCTGAGTCAAAAAAAATGATGAAAGCAATGAAAAAGAATGCCCTGCAGGCAGATTATCCGTTGCTTCTCCTGTATGGTGATAATGACAATATTGTTGATAAATCGGGTTGTGATGAGATCTATGCAGCATGGAAAGGGAAGAATAAGAGTTATCTTACAATCAAAGGAGGCTCGCATGGGAAATCAACAGTTGTAGCAGGCGCAGAAAACATTATCAAATGGGTAGAGGGTATATAAGTACGATACCAGGAGACACTGATATCCACTCTCCGGAATAGATTGACCTCTTAGAACCGGTGTTAATCGTATGATATAAAGATAAATCTAAGATAAACTCGTAAAGCTTAATGGCTGATTGTGGTCAAGAATATTGTCTTTTACAGACAGGTATCAGAAATCAAATTCCAGAAGTTCTTCCTCTTTGCTAACTTCATTCCAAAGTCTGATGGACATTATCTCATCAAACTCCCTGTTATCAGAGAGACTCCATATAACAGGAGCATCTTTCAGCATTGTCTGACGAACAGTGATTATTTTATTCATGGAGAAGAAAAACAGACTACAGTACAGATATCTTCTTTCTGTGTGGACATTGGTAAGTCTTACAATTTCAACATTGTCTCACTTCCCTATAAGTATAGATTCTATCCAACTTCAATACTTTTCCAGTTGTACAAATGCAATCGCTATCAATGAAATACCAGGACGAAAGGAAATGACACCCAAGCCTAAGCAGGCAACCTTTAATCTTTTTCTTCAAAGAAAGGGTAAAGAGTCGTACTTTGTAGTTCATTTTCAACATAATAATCAGTTTAAGGGTATCCCCCGGTATCACTCCCCCCTGGGTGCCCCCCCCGGTATTAGCATGAGGGTGCTACAGAAAGAAATTCAACAGAGATTTACATAAAATTTATTTTAATATAAATACCTGACTGATCCTGATCTGACACCAAAATCATGAAGAAAAAAAATTCTGGAAATAGAAAATAATTTGGCCAAAAATGGCTTTCAAAAATATTTTATAAAAATATTATAAAATATTCCAGTTAAGCATTTGAAATACAGCAGATATGCTGCATTAATTTTTATAAATTGAGGTTATAGGACTTTGGAATCAAAAGAGGGGAAAATCTTTGTGGCAGATTTTGCGGATTTTGTAGCGGATTTTGTGGCAGAAAAGACAAAACCCCTTGATTATCAAGGGGTTTTGAGGGTGTAAGGGCGGTGCGGACGGGACTGATCTCACTTCGTTCGATCGGACCCTTTCATCCTGAGGTTACCTGGGCAAGAAATGCAAAACCATTGCTGCTCCGCAGCAAATGGTTTTTTGTTTTCCGTCACTCTTATGAAAACAAGTTTTCAACGAGTTTCCGGAAAACAAAAACCCGATGAAGATTCATCGGGTTTTGCATTTCCTTGCGGTGCGGACGGGACTCGAACCCGCGACCCACGGCGTGACAGGCCGTTATTCTAACCAACTGAACTACCGCACCAAAATTTAAATGCGATGCAAAATTAAGCTATTTTTTAACTATTCAAAATAAATTCGGATAAAACTTCCCGCGCAGATCGACAGGGGGAGGGTGTATTATATCTTTTCCCCGGTTGACTTTGTACCTGCCCCGTCGTTCTCGATCACATCAATTATCCTGCTGAATAGTAACTGAACTGCTTTTCCGGCAAATTCTGTATTAGGATGTGAATCACCAGGAGAAGCTGCAAACTCATCCTTACAATATATTCCTCCTTCGGTTTCCAGAGTGTAGAGATCCCAGATGTGAATATTGTCCCCCGGCAAATCCCAGTCATTAACCACCCATGTGAAAAATTCCTTTGCCCTTTTTGCTTCATCCGTTGATATATTCTGCCGAACCTGGGCTGCACCTGTAAACAGGATAAATTTTGTATCCGGAAATTCATAAAGTTTATCTCTTAAGGCAGCATATTGAAGTTTGTAGTTTGAAAGTGATTTGTAATTGGAATTAATGTCTGCTTTCTCCTTATCAGCCTGAATATTACTTACCGGATAACAATGCTTAAAGATAATGACCTGGTAATCTTTTGTCAGCATCTCAAGTGTTGGCTCTTCCATAAAAGGCTCATTACCTGCATTTTTAACCCAGATATTGTAATAGTCGTATGGATAATTATGCCATCCGTAAGGCGATGCCTTAGGAAATACCATCTCTTTTATACGGTAGTCTTTCTTACTTGATTCATTGAATTTTTCAAATAATCCCGGAAGTTTTGCTTTCCGTCCAATAACCTGTGCCAGCCGGGGACTGATTTTCCTTGCTGCTCTTGTTGCAATTGATGCCCTGCCACCCCGCCATATCAATCCACCGGTACTATGGTGAAGATAAAGAATTTTCATTTCTGATTTCATTTCTTCTTGTTTACATTAATTTACCGGTCTGAAAAAACTAAAATTCACACTCCCGTAATTCCTGTGCTCAAAAAACATGCTGTGACTTTTAAAATCCATTGCTCTCGGGTGCTCAAGAATGAAAAATCCTTCCTCTTTCAGCGCTCCTGACGTAAGAACAAGATCAGGGATCTCTTTCAGCCACGAAAGATCATATGGCGGATCGGCAAAAATTATGTCATATTTATAATTACATGTTTTCAGATAAGCCTTGACGTCTATATGTATCGTTTTAATATTTGAAAATCCAATATCATTGATTGTCCGCCTGATGCCTGCAATATGCCTTCGATCCTGTTCAACCAGATGAACGATCTCAACACCTCTGGATGCGAACTCAAAAGCTATGCTTCCAGTTCCCGAAAAGAGATCCAGTATGCTGACAGACTCAAAATCAACGCGGTTGTTAAGAATATTAAAAAGACTTTCCCTCGCAAAGTCAGTTGTAGGCCTCGCTTTCAGACCGGATACCGGACTGATTATTCTCCCCCTGTATTTGCCGCCTATTATTCGCAACCTGTTACAATGAAAAGATTCAGAAACCTGTACAGATCAGTATCATTAAATACGTAACTGAACGTAAAATTACCTGATGGTTCTGCAAACCTCAGGTTTGTCATAAAATCGGAAAAACCTGAAATTATAGCTTTGGAACTGACACTCCTGCCACTAAAATATATTATCTCCTCCTGACTGATATTCATCCTTTTAAGAACATACAGAACATAATATTGAATATCAGATAGTGTCTCGTAATGAAAAGTATTACAGAATTCCAGGGTGTTCTGATCAAAAATAATCAGATTAAAGAAGCTTCTTTCAAGATGGGCATGTATGTAATATCTTCCGGCTGTCCGCCTGTTAACAAGCATGTACTGGAAGAGGGGTTTTAACTGATGACTAAGATTACCTGCAGGAAAGGTTCCTTTTAAGAGATCCACAGCTGAACCAGGCAGGGAAAAAATAATGACGGCGTCCGGATCCGGAATGTTATTTGTTACGATTATTTCCCCTTCGATATTCATCTGGTTGAAGGTGAAATATTCTTCTTTTTTTGAATCATCAAAAAGTGCAGCCGGAACAAGTGTGGATTTTGGTGATGGCGCTATTACATTGACTTTCTTGAACCGTCTGATCAGGAAATCATCTTTTGCCATTATTTCACCTAACCTCACAATATCAAAATAGCCGTTATCCTCAGGCTCATAATCTCTTAACAGCACAAATTTGTTCCTGAGGGTATCGAGAATGGAGTAGGAGAGGCCATCAAAACTTGCCTGAACAGATAATTCATAGTTATCTGTTGAGTTTATATCAAGGGTCTCATCAAAAAGTTCCAGAAATGGCATGGTTTATTTAAGTTTCCAGACAAAAGTAAAAAATAACAGTGTTCCCACAACTAATGGTCTTAATTATTCAAAGTTCCTGGTTGCTGGTTGCTGGTTGCTGGTTGGAAAAGCTTATCTTTATATTTCGTTCTCGTGGTATTCTTGTTGTGCTTAACTTAATGATATGGGTAGTTATAAAGACCTGGAGATATACCAGATTGCATTTATTTTAGCGAAACAGGCTCATATTGCTTCATTCAAATTACCTGCTTTTGAACTTTACGAACAGGGAAGTCAGATTCGTCGTTCTTCGAAAAGTATTAAAGACCAGTTAGCTGAGGGATATGGGAGAAGAAGGTATAAAGCTGAATTTATTAAATTCCTAATATATGCCCAATCTTCCTGTGATGAGACGACTAGTCAAATAGAAATGATTATGGAATTGTATCCTGAAATTTTAGATTTCCGTGAATTATTACCCGGATATAATAGTCTTGGTAAAAAAATTAATATTTTCACCCAATTTGTAGAAACAAGCTGGAAAACTTAACCAGTAACCAGTAACCAGCAACCAGCAACCAGCATCTGAGTTATGCGAAACGCAATAATATATAATAACCTTTGCAAGAACCTTGAAAATATCCCCACAGATGACCAATCTGTTGCTCTTAAGAAACTTGCATCATATATAACTGAAAATAATAACGATGTAATTTTCCTCCTTACCGGTTATGCAGGTACCGGCAAGACAAGTGTAATAAGCTCAGTTGTTAAAACAATCGAGTTACTAAGAATGAAGTCTGTGCTTCTGGCGCCAACCGGAAGAGCCGCTAAGGTTTTGGGATCTTTCTCCGGCAAACAGGCCTTTACTATTCATAAAAAAATTTACCGCCAGAAATCATCAAAAGACGGTGTGGGCAGCTTTACCCTTGACAGGAATCTTAACAGGAATACGTATTTTGTTGTGGATGAGGCATCTATGATCTCGAATACCTCCTCTGATGTTTCTATCTTTGGAAGCGGAAAACTGCTTGATGATCTTATTGAGTATGTTTATTCGGGAATAGACTGCAAACTTATCCTGGTAGGGGATACGGCCCAGCTGCCTCCTGTCGGCTCTGTGTTAAGCCCGGCGCTTGAGACAGAGTCATTAAAAGAATATGGGTTCGGAATTGTTTCTTCCGAACTGAGACAGGTAGTCAGACAGAGCCAGACCTCGGGTGTGCTTATGAATGCAACCCGTGTAAGGATGCAGATCGCAGAAAACAACCTGACTCATCCTTCAATTGACTGCATAAACTTCAGTGATGTTATCAGGCTGAGCGGGGAGGACCTGATTGAAGAGATATCAGCCTCCTATGGGAGCTGCGGACTTAATGGCACCATAATAGTTGTCAATTCAAACAAGCAGGCAAACAAATACAATCTTGGCATCCGCAACCGCATTTTCGCCAGGGAAGAGGAGATCAGCCCGGGAGATATGATAATGGTGGTAAAAAATAACTATTTTCTTATTCAGGAAGAGGAGTCCGGACCCGGTTTCATTGCAAACGGGGATATCGCAGAGATAAGAAGGATATGGAAATATGAAGAGCTATACGGATTCAGGTTTGCTCAGATGACCCTTTATTTTCCGGATTATGACCTGGAACTTGAATCAAAAGTTATGCTCGATGTTCTGCATCTTGACACTCCATCTTTACCATCAGACAAAAGCAAGGAACTGTTCCAGGGTATTTTATCGGATTACCTGCATATTAAATCACGCAGGAAACAAATAGAAGCTGTAAGAAATGATCCTTATTTCAATGCCCTTCAGATTAAATTCTCATATGCAGTGACATGTCATAAAGCCCAGGGCGGACAGTGGGAGAGGGTCTTTATTGATCAGGGAATGTTCAACAGGAACGAAATCACAATCGATTACCTTCGTTGGTTCTATACAGCGCTTACCCGTTCAACGGAGAGAGTTTACCTGGTAAATTTTTCGGATGAGTGGTTTAAATAACTTTGTCTTGCGGTCTTGCAGTCTTGCGGTCTTGCAGTCTTGAATAATTAAAAAATTGTTGTAATTTAGGTAAGGAATTTTTATGTCTTACTTTCTAAAATGTGCTAAAATGACAACAATTAAGAATTTTGAAGAATTGGATATCTGGATGATGTCCAGAGAATTAGTTAACCAGGTATATTCTGATTTCAGAAAATGCAAGGATTTCATTTTTAAAAATCAAATAACAGGTGCAGGGATTTCAGTTATGAATAATATATCTGAAGGTTTCTGCAGAAATAGCGATGCAGAATTCCGGCAGTTTCTTAACATATCAAAAGGATCAACCGGTGAAGTTAAGAATATGTACTATATAGCTGAAGACCAAACATATATTTCTTCGGATTTAGCTTTAAACAGAAGACAAAAATGCCAGAATCTGATAAATGCAATCAGCAGTCTAATGAAGTATCTTAAAACCGGCAGATAAGCTGACCTCACGACTGCAGGACTTCAGGACTTTACCAAATGCCACCAGCAGTCTCATGAAGTATCTTAAAACCGGCAGACAAGCTGACCGCACGACCGCAGGACCGCAGGACCGCAGGACTTTACCAAATGCCACCAGTAGTCTCATGAGGTATCTTAAAACCGGCAGATAAGCTGACCGCACGACCGCAGGACCGCACGACTTTAATCTCCGATTATCTTCACCAGCACCCGCTTACGCCGCTTCCCGTCAAACTCACCGTAAAATATCTGCTCCCAGGGACCGAAATCCAACCTGCCCTCAGTAACCGCCACGACAACTTCGCGTCCCATCAGAGTCCGTTTTATGTGAGCATCAGCATTATCCTCAAATCCATTATGTTTATACTGACTATAAGGTTTTTCCGGTGCAAGCTTTTCAAGCCATACCTCAAAATCATGATGCAGCCCGGCTTCATCATCATTTATGAATACACTTGCAGTAATATGCATTGCATTACAAAGGAGCAACCCCTCCTTAATCCCACTCTCTGCGAGACACCTCTCAACGTGGCCGGTGATGTTAATAAATGCCCTTCTTGTCGATGTTTCAAACCAGAGTTCTTTGCGATATGATTTCATAATTATAGAGAATAAATTCCTTTAAACACGGAGTTCACTGAATTATAGGGAGTTACACTAAATGAACACACAGTCTGACTCCGTGCAAATCCCGGTGTCACCTGTGGTTAAAATATTAAGAAAGCTTCATATCCTTAATAATATCATCTATCCGTTGATCAAGCAACTTTTCAGTTTCTTCAAACCTGGCATCTGATCCCAACTTTGTATTTACACTGAAATAAAACTTGATCTTTGGTTCGGTACCCGAAGGGCGGACTGATATTTTTGATCCGTCTTCAAGAAAGAACTGGAGTACATCGGACTTCAGAAGATCGATCCCGCTTTTTGAACCGGTAACACAATCAGTAGAGATCAGTGTTTCATAATCATTGATCTTTACTACTTTGCTGTTATTGATGGCCCTGGGTGGATTATTCCTGTAACCGGTCATCATTGCCTTGATCTCATCCGCACCTTCTTTTCCTTTCCGGACAATATTTATAAGTTTCTCCTTATATAAGCCATACTCCAGATAAATATCAATCAATTGGTTATAGAGTGTTTTCCCCTGCTCTTTCGCCCATGCGGCTACTTCTGCAGTCAAAGCACATGATGCAACAGCATCCTTGTCCCTTACATAATCACCCGGAAGAAATCCGTAACTTTCCTCTCCGCCTCCAATAAATTTTTCTTTTCCTTCAAGTTTCCTGATAAGTTCTGCAAAGAATTTAAATCCTGTCAGGACATTATAGCACTTGACATTATATTTTTCTGCAATCCTGTCAAGCAGGTCAGTTGTTACTATTGTCTTGATAATGTACTCATTACCTTTGTACTTTTTCTTTTCTTTATATTGAGAAAGAATATAATATGTAAGTAAAACTCCTGTCTGGTTTCCGTTCAGAAGGATAAATTCTCCTTTTTTGTTTCTCACGGCAATTCCAAGCCTGTCGGCATCCGGATCTGTTGCCATTACCAGTTCGGCACCGGTTTCAAATGCTTTTTTAATGGCCAGTGAAAGAGCAGCAGGTTCTTCCGGATTAGGTGATTTGACTGTCGGGAAATTGCCGTCCACGATGTCTTGTTCCGGAACATTCTGAATATTCTTAAAACCAAACATTTTCAGCGCCGGTGGCACCAGTGTTACTCCTGTTCCATGAATTGGAGTATAGACAATTCCGATATCATTGTTCTTTTGTATTATTTCAGGATTCAGTGCTCATTTTTAGAACTTCCCCCAAGAAAGAGGTCATCGGTCTCTTTCCCGATGATTTTTATTTTCTCTTTTTTCCCGTTGAATTTTATCTCGGAAACTGATTTGATTTTTCTTACTTCTTCAATTATAGCTTCATCATGAGGAGCAACAACCTGTCCTCCGTCGTTCCAGTATGCTTTATATCCGTTATATTCAGGCGGATTATGTGACGCTGTAATTACAACTCCGCTCTGACATTTATAATGCCGGATTGCAAATGATAGCTCCGGTGTCGGCCGCAGTGCTTCAAAAAGATAGACTTCAAATCCATTGGCTGAAAAGATTTCGGCAGTTGTTTCGGCAAAGTAGCCTGCTGTTATTCCGGCAATCATGTGCAATTGCAACTTTTATCCCATCCGCACCGCATTCTTTTATAATGTAATTTGAAAGACCCTGGGTTGCCATTCCAAGGGTATAAATATTCATCCTGTTGGTGCCTGCACCCATAATACCTCTGAGTCCGCCTGTGCCGAATTCAAGATCCTGGTAGAATGCATCAATAAGTTTTTTTTCATCTTTTTCAAGCATTTCCCTTACTTCTTTACGGGTTTCTTCATTGAATTCAGGTCCAAGCCATTGGCGTGGCTTTGATTCTTAATTTCATCGATTGATAACATTTTAGTTAGATATTATTTTATTTAGAAATTTGTCGGAAGTCGGGAGTCCGCAAGTCCGAAGTTGACTTCGAGATCTTCGGTCTTCGGATCTTCTGACTACTTCATATATTAATAATTTAATACATCTTTTCAGACTTCTTCTCCAATGAGGTATTTCAATACCGTAATTCTCCTTTATTTTGCTTTTATCAAGTACTGAATAAAATGGCCTTTGAGCTGCAGAAGGATACTCTTTTGACAGGATCGGAATAACTTTGCATTTTAACCCTGCCTCCTGAACTATTTCAGTTGCAAAATCATACCAGCTGCAGACTACCTTCATTTGAATAATGGTAAATTCCGGCATTAAAAGCAATCTGATTCCTTATCACTCTTGAAATTATGAACATAATTGCTTCAGCCAGATCAGCTGCATAAGTAGGTGTTCCTGTCTGGTCAAATACAACCCTGAGAGAGTCTTTCTCAACGCCGTTTTTCAGAATGGTTTTAACAAAATTATTACCAAATGAAGAGTATAGCCATGATGTTCTGATGATCATTGAACGATGATGCATTAATGCAAATTTTTCCCCTTCAAGCTTTGATTTTCCATAAGCCGATAGCGGATTCGGTGCTGAGTATTCATTATATGGGATATTTGATTTACCGTCAAAAACATAATCAGTTGAAATATGAATCAGTCTGCATTCTGATCCTTTTATGGCTTCAGCAATGTTTTTAACGCCGGCTGCATTGATCTGCATTGCCTTATCAGGTTCAGTTTCAGCTTTATCAACAAAATTGTAAGCAGCACAGTTAACTATCCAGTCAGGCCTGTTTTTGCCGACGAAATCCTTTACTTCCTTTTCGACGGTAATATCAAGAGTATCATTATCGGTGAAAATAAATTCATACCCGAAATAATTTTTCGATGAAATCTTGAGTTCATTCCCGAGCTGTCCCGATGCACCTGTTACTAAAATAACTGCCATTTATATATTTTAAATTGAATATTAATGTTTCCAAATCAGTTCTGTATCCTCGTTTCGACCTCGTTGGGGAGAGGTCCGGGTTGTGTCAGAAATTATTCTCCGCATCTCTGAAATTTGGATGCTTTAAATCCTTCTCACTTATTACCGGCTCCATATCCCCCAGTTTCCAGTCGATATTCAATTCAGGATCAGTTAAAGATATACCTCTTTCATATAGAGGATTATAAACATTATCGCATTTGTACTGAATTACTGCTGTATCACTGAGAACAGAAAATCCATGAGCAAATCCCCTTGGGATAAAAAGCTGGTTCTTGTTTTCCGAATCAAGCTCAATTCCAAACCATTTTCCAAATGTCGGGGAGTCCTTTCGGAGATCAACTGCTACATCAAAGATTTTGCCTGCAACTACTCTGTATCAGTTTTGCCTGGTCAAATGGTTTTAGCTGGTAATGAAGTCCTCTTATCACACCCCTGACGGATTTTGATTCATTATCCTGAACCGGCAAAAAAGAAATTCCTGCATTTAAAAAGATATCATGCTTATAGCTTTCAAAAAAGTAACCTCTGCTGTCCGAAAACACTTTAGGTTGAATGACAAAGAGTCCGTTAAATCCGGTTTCAATTATTTCCATTTATGTGTACTGCTTAAATTCAACTCAGCCGTCCATCTCTTCTGATGCAATTTTCAGAAGATACTTTCCGTACTGGCTTTTCTTTACAGGTTCAGCAAGTGCAATCAGCTTATCTTTTGTTATGAATCCTCTTTTATAGGCAATTTCCTCAATGCACGAGGCCTTCAGTCCCTGTCTCTGTTCAAGTGTGGCAATAAAGTTAGCAGCCTGCAGCAGACTTTCATAGGTGCCTGTGTCAAGCCAGGCCATTCCTCTTCCCATAATGCGAACCTCAAGATTCCCCTCTTCCAGATAAAGCCTGTTCAGGTCAGTTATCTCAAGCTCACCTCTTGGTGATGGTTTAAGCGATTTTGCTTTTTCCACAACAGAATTATCATAAAAATAGAGACCTGTAACAGCATAGTTTGATTTTGGTTTTGAAGGTTTTTCTTCAATACTTATTGCTTTACGGTTCTGTCAAATTCAACAACACCATACCGTTCAGGATCAGTGACATAATATCCGAAAACACAGGCTCCTTTTTCAAGTCTTGCCGTATTCAGGAGGATATCCCCAAATCCGTGACCATAGAATATATTGTCCCCAAGGATCATGCAGACAGGATCATTGCCTATAAATTCTTCACCGAGTATGAATGCCTGGGCAAGACCGTCGGGTGAAGGCTGTTCAATATAGCTGAATTTAATCCCGAGGGAGGAACCATCTCCCAGCAGACTCCTGAAACCGGGAAGATCGCGTGGTGTTGAAATGACAAGTATATCCCTGATCCCTGCCAGCATTAAAACCGACAAAGGATAATAAATCATCGGTTTATCATATACCGGAAGCATCTGTTTCGATATTGCGCTGGTAATCGGATAGAGCCTTGTCCCTGAACCTCCAGCCAGAATTATTCCTTTCATAATAATGTCAGTTTATCATTTCTACTGTCATTGCGAATCCTGCTAAGCAGGAGAAGCAATCTCTTCCTTCTTATTCAACTCTTTCTAAACCATGGAGTTGTATTAACCCCATTCTCCCTTTCTCCACTTTCTCCCTTTCTCCCTTTCTCCCACTCTCGCCTTCTCTCCCTCACTCCCCCGCTCCCTCATTTTCTTCCTATCCCAAAATACTCAAATCCCTGTCTTCTTAATCTCTGCAGGATCATAGATATTCCTGCCGTCAAAAATCACTTTGCTGTTCATCAGCTCTGACATTTTTCCGAAATCAGGAAGATGGAACTCCGACCATTCTGTCATAAGAGCCAGCGCATCAGCTCCTTTAATTGCTTCATATGGATCAGCGGCGTAATAGATCTTATCGCCCATGCATTTTTTTTGTTTCATTCCATTGCAGCAGGATCATATGCCCTGACATTTGCTCCTGCTTCAAGAAGCTTGTCTATAAGATAAAGTGAAGATGATTCCCTGATATCATCTGTTTTTGGTTTAAAGGATAATCCCCAGATTCCGAATGTTCTGCCTTTCAGACTGTTATTGAAAAATTTATTCATCTTATTGAATATGACATTTTTCTGATATTCATTTGCTTTTTCAACAGCTTTTATGACATTAAGTTCATAACCATTGTCGTGATGCAGTTTTGATGATAGCTTTAACATCTTTCGGGAAACATGAACCTCCGTAACCTGTACCCGGGTAAAGGAATTTACTTCCTATCCTCGAATCACTTCCTATACCTTTTCTCACATGATTGATATCGGCTCCAAGAATTTCACAAAGATTGGCAATTTCATTAATGAAACTTATCCGGGTTGCCAGCATTGCATTGGCTGCATACTTTGTAATCTCTGCAGAAGCAATATCCATAAAAAGAATAGGATGATTATTCAGTACAAAAGGCATATAAAGCCGTTTCATTATTTCCCCGGTTTTTTCATTATCAATTCCAATTATTATTCTTTCAGGTTTCAGAAAATCTTCAACAGCAGCTCCCTCTTTCAGAAATTCAGGATTTGATGCCATATCAAAGGGTACATCTGACTTTACGTTTATCAAGTTCCTCCTGAATTGTCTTCCTTACTTTTTCGGCTGTTCCGACCGGAACTGTGCTTTTTGTTGCAACGACAACATATTCATTTAATATTCTTCCAATCTCTACTGCGACAGTCAATGACATGTTTAAGATCAGCACTGCCATCCTCCCCGGGAGGAGTCCCGACAGCAATGAAAATTACTTCAGATCCTTTATTGCCTTCTTCAATATCATTTGTAAAAACAAGTCTTCCTTTTTCAATATTTCTTTTAATCATGCGCTCAAGTCCGGGTTCAAAAATGGGAACAGTTCCTTCTTTAAGCAGCTGATATTTTCTTAGTATCATTATCAACGCAAACCACATTAACTCCACTTTCGGCAAAACAGGTACCGGTGACCAGTCCGACATAACCTGTTCCAACAACTGCAATCTTCATAAACCTGAGACGATTTGTTGCTAAATCTTATTGTTTATACAAAGATAATAGAACATAGTTAAAAATTGCGAAATGAAGCTATAGTCTGCGATCTTCCGGTCAGGCTGTTATGCACAGTCAGCTGAGTGAGCCTGATGGCTGCGATAGACTTATAACTCATGAAAATCTCCGGCTATTATTATGGATATTTATAAAAAAACTCATATCTTTGCAACCAATTTTTTACAACATAATGTCTAACTTATTAATTATTAGTTCTTTTTAAATTACAATTATGACTGAAATCAAAAAAAAATCAACCAAAAAAGAAGAGGTTGAAAACATTGAAGATGGCTTTAAACCGGCAAAAAAAGCAAAAATAAAGGAGATTAAGGAAAAAGCTGTAAAACAGGAAATCGAAGAAGAAACTCTTCTTGAGGATGCTGAAGCTATTGTTTTACCAAAAGCTTCAGAGAAAGATGAAGAAGTTGTTGAAATTGTCGGTGAAGAGGAAACCGGAATTACCGATGAAGTACCTGCTGAAAAAAGGGTAAGGATAACTGAATCTGTGCCCGAGATTGAAAAAGAAGTTGAGGCGGTTGAAAATAAGCTCGATGTGAAATATTATCCGTCGGCTGAGGAATTCGACTGGGAAAGCTTTGAAAATGAGGAACTGAGGAATTCCCCAAAATATAAGGAATACGAAGCACTATACGATGAAACACTTTCAACTGTTGCTGTTGATGAGGTTGTTACTGGTACAGTTATCCAGATGACTTCCCGTGAAGTTGTTATCAATATCGGTTACAAATCGGAAGGTGTTGTAAGTCTGAATGAATTCCGTTATAATCCAAATCTGAAAGTTGGCGATACAGTTGAGGTTTATGTTGAAAGCCAGGAAGATAAAAAAGGACAGCTTCTTCTTTCACATAAGAAAGCACGGGCAATAAATTCATGGGACAGGGTTAATGCATCTCTTGAAAAAGATGAAATTATTACCGGTTACATCAAATGCCGTACCAAAGGTGGTATGATTGTCGATGTATTTGGTATTGAAGCATTCCTTCCCGGTTCACAGATCGATGTGAAACCAATTCGCGATTATGATGTCTTTGTTGGCAAGACAATGGAATTCAAGGTTGTAAAGATCAACCAGGAATTCAAGAACGTTGTTGTTTCGCATAAAGCTCTTATTGAAGCTGAACTTGAACAGCAGAAGAAAGAGATCATTGCCAAACTTGAAAAAGGACAGGTTCTTGAAGGAACCGTTAAAAATATTACATCATATGGTGTATTTATCGACCTTGGCGGTGTTGATGGACTTATTCATATCACCGACCTTTCATGGGGAAGGGTAAATCATCCCGAAGAGATTGTACAGCTCGATCAGAAACTCAATGTTGTTATTCTTGATTTTGATGACGACAAGAAAAGAATTGCTCTTGGTCTGAAACAGCTTACTTCTCATCCATGGGATTCAGTTGATCCTGATCTGAAGGTTGGTGATAAGGTAAAAGGAAAAGTTGTTGTTATGGCTGATTATGGTGCATTTGTTGAAATTGCTCCCGGTGTTGAAGGACTTGATCCATGTTTCTGAAATGTCATGGTCACAGCATCTGCGCAGTGCACAGGAATTCCTGAAAGTTGGCGATGAGGTTGAAGCAGTTATTCTTACACTCGACAGGAACTGAAAGAAAAATGTCACTTGGTATCAAACAGCTCAAACCTGATCCATGGCAGAATATTGATGAGAAATATACTGTTGGTTCAAAACATACTGCAAAAGTCAGAAACTTTACAAATTTCGGAGTTTTTGTTGAAATTGAAGAAGGTGTTGACGGACTGATTCATATTTCTGATCTTTCATGGACAAAGAAAATCAAGCATCCTGCCGAATTTACCTCAATTGATGCTGAGATTGAAGTTGTTGTTCTTGAAATTGATAAGGAAAACAGACGACTAAGCCTTGGACATAAACAGCTTGAAGAGAATCCATGGGATGTCTTTGAAAATCTCTTTACTGTTGATTCAGTTCATGAAGGAACAGTTGTTGAAGTATTCGACAAAGGTGCTGTTATTGCTCTTCCTTATGGTGTTGAAGGATTTGTAACTCCGAAACATCTTGTAAAAGAAGACGGTACAATTGCAAAAGTTGATGAAAAACTGCATGTTCAAAGTCATTGAATTCAATAAATCAGCCAAGAAAATCATCGTTTCACACAGCAGGATTTTTGAAGATGAAAAGAAAGCTGCTGAAGCTACCTGCTAAAGAAATCAGAAGCTGAATCACCAGAAGAAATCTCCAAGAAAAGCCAAAGTCAAATGTCTGAAAAAACAACTCTTGGTGATATAACTCAGCTTGCTGCTTTAAAAGAAGAAATGGAAGAAAAAGAGAATAAAGCTTCCAAGAAATAGAAATAATTGTTAAATTTAGGCTATCAAAATTTATAATTATGGATTTCAATATTGAGAGCCGGAATAACAGCACGTTAATTCAGATTCAGTCAGAAAAGCTTGACACACACATAGCTCCTGCACTTAAATCGGAACTTGTGCTTGTTTCAGGAAAGGGTGAAAAAAATATCATCCTTGATCTTGAAAAATGTCAGTATTGTGACTCTTCCGGTCTGAGTGCAATCCTGGTAGCTAACAGGTTATGCAAAAATGCCGGTGGTACATTCGTTCTTTGCGGACTTAATGAAGCAGTTGAACGACTTATCACCATTTCACAGCTCGATACTGTTCTTACAATTACAGGATCAGTTGCTGATGCTGAAAAAATGATATCATAAAGTAGATCAGCATTGCAGAGTGCCGATGAAACTGACCATACTTGGTAGTAGTTCTGCATTGCCGACATCAGAAAGATATCCATCCGCTCATGTGCTCAATGCACATGAGCGTTTGTTTTTAATAGACTGTGGTGAAGGAACTCAGATGCAGCTCCGGAAATGCAGAATAAGATTCGGAAAGATCAACCATATCTTTATCAGCCATCTTCATGGCGATCATGTTTTCGGACTTTACGGACTACTCTCAACCTTCAGCCTGATGGGAAGGGAAAATCCTGTCCATCTTTATGCTCCTGAAAATTACAGTCAGATGCTTCATATCACATCTGAAGGATTTTGATATCACATCTTAATTTTGAAATTGATTTTATTCCTCTTGCAGGGAAATGATCCGGTTAAAATCCTTGATGATAAAGTATATTACAGTAACATCTTTCCCTCTAAAACACAGGGTCCCAGCTTTCGGATTCCTTTTCAGGGAAAAACAGGCTGACAGGAATATTATCAAAGGAAGCTATTGAAAAATATCAGAATTCCTGTTGTCAGAATTCCTGCAATCAAAAAGGGAGAGGATTTTGTTACCGAGGACGGAGTAGTGATCAAAAATGAGGATATAACAATTCCTCCGCCGGAACCATTGTCTTATGCATATTGCAGCGATACAATATATTTCAGCCGTCTTGCTTCATTCGTAAAAGATGTTGATCTTCTTTACCATGAAGCCACTTTTGATAAAACCCTGACAGAACTTGCCCAAATGACAGGTCATTCAACAACTCTGGATGCTGCAAGGATTGCCAGCGATGCAAATGTGAAAACTCTTATAATAGGTCATTTCTCTGCACGATATAAGGATATTTCATTTCTTGTAGAAGAGGCCAGATCGATATTTCCGGCAACAATTCCAGCAATTGACGGCACAACCTATGACATATATAAGTTATCCCGGCAGTAAGAAAAGATTCATTATCTTTGCAGTCTGTTCACCCCTTGTTCACTGAATTCCGGGAAGGAACTCAGGTGTGAAAAATAATTATGTTTATAAACTTCAGAATTCATCAGATTTTCGAAACTCTGAAGCATAATGATGGATTAATTAAAGTTTGATTTTGTGCAGGAAAAAATTTTAATCCTCGATTTTGGATCTCAATATACTCAGCTGATAGCCAGAAGAATACGGGAGATAAATGTTTATTGTGAAATACATCCCTTTAACCATTTCCCTGCTCCTGACAAATCCGTCAAAGGTGTAATACTTTCTGGAAGTCCGTCTTCAGTCCGGGATAAAAATTCTCCGAATCCCGATCTTTCAGGGATTAAAGGAATAATCCCCCTGCTTGGGGTTTGCTATGGTGCACAGCTTCTTGTACATAATTACGGAGGGGAAGTTCTGCCTTCAAGAACAAGGGAATATGGAAGGGCAAATCTTGTAGATCTTGATCACACTGATCCCTTCTTTAAAAATATAAGCCAGGGAACCCAGGTCTGGATGTCACATGGGGATACAATTGAAAGGATCCCTGAAGGTTATGAAATTATTGGTTCAACAGCTGATGTAAAAGCAGGAGCCTATCAAAATAAGGAATGAAAAAACCTGGGGAATCCAGTTCCATCCTGAGGTTTATCATACCACCGAAGGACTTCAGATGCTTAAAAATTTTGTTGTTGATATTTGCGGCTGTTCCCAGAACTGGACACCCGGTTCCTTTGTCGAATCAACCGTAAATGACCTGAAGAAGAGACTGGGAAATGACAAGGTAATTCTCGGACTTTCCGGCGGTGTCGATTCCTCGGTTGCATCCTTGCTGCTGCACAAGGCAATCGGCAAAAACCTTACCTGCATTTTTGTTGATAACGGCCTTCTCAGAAAAGGATGAATATGATAAAGTTATTGAGTCTTATAAAGGTCTTGGCCTTAATGTTATCGGAGTACGAGGCCAGCGACAGGTTTCTTGATCAGCTTGAAGGAGTGAGCGATCCTGAGAAAAAAAGAAAAATAATTGGTAAGGTATTTATTGAGGTTTTTGATGAGGAAGCACGCAAAGTTAAAGATGTAAAATGGCTTGCCCAGGGAACTATCTATCCTGATGTAATTGAATCTGTTTCGGTCAATGGTCCTTCAGCAACAATAAAATCGCATCATAATGTGGGCGGACTGCCGGAAAAAATGCATCTTAAAGTTGTTGAACCACTGCGGCTTCTTTTTAAGGATGAGGTCAGAAAAGTAGGACAGGCACTCGGACTACCTGATATTATTCTGAAAAGGCATCCATTCCCCGGCCCGGGTCTGGCAATCAGGCTGCTTGGTAAAATGACAAGAGAAAAGCTTGAAATATTGAAAGAGGCTGATCATATATTTATTGACGGACTTAAAAAGCATGGTTTATACGATTCTGTCTGGCAGGCCGGGGTTATACTTCTTGCCTGTCCAATCAGTCGGTGTTATGGGCGATGAAAGGACCTATGAAAATGCAGTCGTTCTGAGAGCAGTGGTTTCAACCGATGGCATGACTGCTGACTGGTCACAGTTGCCTTATGAATTTCTGGGCCTTATTTCAAATGAGATAATAAATAAGGTTAAAGGGATCAACAGGGTTGTTTATGATATAAGCTCAAAACCACCCTCCACTATTGAATGGGAATAATTTACATCTAAAGCAACATTTAGCTTAAGAAGTTGTTTTTAATATGTTAAGTACTTAATGAATTTGTGGATCTGAGTGACTTCTTCCCGGTAATTTCTGCCCCTTTTCACCTTAAGAGGGTTTTACTGAAGTTAGGTTTAAGGAATTCAGGGGCAATACCGAAAGAACACAGGGGTTCACAGGGGAAAATAATTAGAAATTGGGAGTTTATATGAAAATCAGAAAGATAGTTGGATTTATAGGATTTATTGTATGTGTTTTACTCACCCAAAATGTTTCATCTCAGGTAGTTAGTGAAAATACTGCCAAGATCGGCAAGGACATTAAGCCTGATTGATGCATATTATGTGGATACAACTGATATAAACAAAGTGACGGAAAAGACGCTTGTTGAAATACTCAAGAGCCTTGATCCGCATTCTGTATACATTTCAGCAAAGGATGTCAAAGAAATGAATGAGCCGCTGAATGGTAATTTTGAAGGAATAGGAATTCAGTTCAATCTTTTGCGCGATACTATTATCGTTATTGAACCAATATCGGGAGGTCCGTCTGAAAAAGTTGGCCTTCAGTCGGGAGACAGGATAATTAAAATTGATGGGGAAAAAGTGACCGGGATAGGAATTTCGAACACCGGCGTCCGGAGCAGGCTTATGGGAATGAAAGGAACTAAAGTAAATCTTAGCGTTTTCAGAAGGGGGGAAAAGGATATTCTTGATTTCACAATTATCCGGGATAAAATTCCGATAAACAGCCTTGATGCAGCTTATATGCTTGATAAAGAGACAGGTTATATAAAACTTAATAAGTTTGCTGCAACCACTGATAAGGAATTTTCTGCAGCTGTTTCACAATTGCAGAAAAGCAACATGAAAAACCTGATACTCGACCTCCGGTCAAATGGCGGAGGTTATATGATTGCTGCTACTGATGTGGCAGATAAATTTTTCCCCGACAAGAAATTACTTGTTTATCTTTCCGGTCGAAAAACTCCAAGACAGGACTTTACTTCCTCGGGGTCGGGTATTCTGGCTAATGCCCGGATAGCCGTTCTGACCGATGAAGGATCTGCCTCGGCAAGTGAAATCCTTGCCGGCGCTATTCAGGACTGGGACAGAGGCATAATTGTCGGGCGCCGTACTTTCGGAAAAGGACTGGTCCAGAATGGTTTTTATCTTCCCGACGGTTCAATGATCAGACTTACAATTGCAAGATACTTATACACCTACCGGCAGGTTAATTCAAAGCCCTTATAATGAAGGGTATGATAAATATCTGGAGAATTTCTATAAAAGATATACCGATGGTGAGATGATAACTGCAGACAGTATTCATTTTCCTGATTCACTGAAGTTTAAAACTCTTGTCAACAAACGGACAGTCTATGGAGGAGGAGGAATTATGCCTGATCTTTTTGTCCCTGCCGATACATCCAATTATTCAGATTACTTCAGAAACTTGAGCAGGAGGGGTATAATCAGCTCTTTTACTCTGGAGTACTCCGATAAGAACAGAGGTAAACTTTTGTCTGATTTTAAAACATTCGATGATTTTAAAAAGAAATTCAGTTTTACACCCGAAGATATTTCAGGCTTTATTAAAAAAGGTGAAGATGCAGGTGTGAAATACAATGATCTTGAATTTGCAATCTCACGGAAAGAAATACTTAAGGTAATGAAAGGTCTTGTTGCCTCAAACCTTTGGAAGACAAATGAATATTTCAGGATTGTGAATGAGGGTGATGTTGTCATAGAAAAAGCCTGGCAGGTAATTTCTGATAGAACTGCATACAACAAAATCCTTGGATTCTAGTTTTCTGATCGGAAGATCCTTTGATGAACTTAATAGCTAAAACTCTTTACGGACTCGAAAATATCCTGGCCAATGAGTTGACAGGTCTTGGTGCAAAAAATGTCAGACCGGTCAACCGTGCTGTGATTTTTGAAGGCGATCAGGGCATTTTATATAAGGCGAATTATTGTTCCAGGACCGCAATGTCGGTTCTGATGGAGATTGCTGAATTCAGGATCCGGTCTTCAGATGATCTTTATAAAAACAGCCTGAGAATAGATTGGAAAAAGTATCTTGATGCGGACCGGACTTTTTCAGTCGTTCCGGTAATCCATTCACCGTTGTTCAGTCACACAGGGTATGCAGGACTTCTTCTCAAAGATGCTATTGCAGACTGGTTCAGGCAAAGAACCGGAAGACGCCCATCCGTAAGCACAAGCGATCCTGATATTGTTTTTAACCTCCACATAAGTAATGAGCAGGTTACTGTTACTGTAGATTCTTCAGTTATTCCCTTGTACAAAAGAGGATATCGTAAGGAGCAGGGACTGGCTCCGATGAATGAAGTCCTTGCTGCAGGAATTGTATTGCTTTCAGGTTGGAATAGTACAACTCCGCTACTGGACCCGATGTGCGGTTCTGGTACCATACCCGTCGAAGCTGCATTGATCGCCTCGGGAATTCCCCCGGGCAGGTACAGGAATTATTTCGGATTTCAGAAGTGGATGGATTATGATAAAGAGTTGTTTAACAGGATCAGAGAAGAATGTGACGCAGCAGTAAAGAAACCTGATTTGAGTATCACCTGCAGCGATATTTCCGAAAAGGCTGTCTCCCTGGCAAAACGGAATATAGATTCGGCGGGTCTTTCAGACCGGATATCAGTGGAACAGAAGGATTTCAAAGATCTTAAACCTGAAGGCAATAATGGTTTTATAATAATGAATCCTCCTTATGGTGAACGAATGAAGCAATCGGAATCAGAAAACCTTTACAATATGATTGGTTCCACCTTTAAACATAATTTCCCCGGCTATAAGGCTTTTCTGATCACTTCCAACAAAGAGGCTCTTAAGCAGATAGGCCTGAAACACAAAGAAAAGGTAACTCTTTATAACGGATCACTTGAATGCTTCCTGGTGAAATATGAACTTTATGAGGGTTCAAAGAAGAGGCATGGATCCTGAAAACCAAATCTCTTTTAAACTGACATTCATCATCTTGAACTAGTTTTTAATCAAAATGTCAGCGCATTTATAAAAACATGGAAAAACATATGGTTAGTTTTTTTATTATATTTGTTACCGTATTATAATTGCCTTTCTAAAATGAAGCTTAATGAGCTTTGATGTTGAAAATTATTTCTCAGACTTCTTAAGCGGAAATATTATCCTTTATTACAAGGGTAATATCGATTCGGATATAATCAATCAATGTTCTTGATACAGTTGAGGAAAAGCTGGTTAAGGTAAATGAACAGTCAAAACTAAGGAAGAAAGTTTATAATGTTCTTGTTGAAAGTCTTCAGAATCTTTATCATCATGTTGACAAGGTACCGGAGGATTTTGAGGATCAGACCTCTGAGAAATATGGGATTTTAGCAATAAAGAAGGTAAAAGGTGGTTATAAGATTATTACCGGTAATTTATCTGTGCAGAGAACGTTGAGAAACTTGAGGAAAAGATAAAAAGGATTAACAGATCAAGCCATGAGGAGATAAAGGAACTTTACAAATTTATCCTGAATCATCAGAGGATCTCAGCAAAAGGAGGAGGCGGACTTGGTCTGGTTGATATTGCAAGGAAAACAGGAAATAAGCTTGAATATACATTTAAGGAGTATAATGATAAATACTCATTTTTCTATCTCAATATTTTGGTAGGCGAGAATAACTGAAAGAAACCAAACAACTGAAACAAACCTAAAAGAAGCAAATATGGAACCGATCATTATCGAAGGAACACCAAAAACTCCGACAGTTAAATTTGATGCCACTGAAGGTGTCTTTGAGATCAAAGGACGTTCAATTCCCGAAAACTCAGTAGAATTTTACAAACCATTGGTTGACTGGCTCGACAGTTATAAGGAAACTCCTCTTACCAAAACTGTTGTAAATATCAGGCTGGAGTATTTCAATACAAGTTCTTCAAAGTGCATTCTTGATGTATTCAAGAAACTTGAAGCAATTCATAAGGCCAAAAATGAGGTTGAAGTGAACTGGTATTATGAGGAAGACGATGAGGATATGCTTGAAGCAGGTGAAGATTATGAATCAATAATCAGGGTGCCTTTTAAAATGATTGAGATTACTGAATAAATCTCATTCAGAGTTTTGTCCGAAATGATTGGTCTTATTTACACAATAATAGAGGCTGTCTCTCCTGAGGCAGCTTCTTGTCTTATATAAGGTCCCGGTCAGTACCTTTTGTCTTTTTTCCTATAAGCTTTTCCCCTGAGCTCAGAAATTTCTTAAGAACCCTGAAATAAAGTACCAGATAAAGGAATAGTGTCATACACCAGAGGACAAGTACATTTATTAAATAGGTATCTGCATACCATCCGAAAACCTGTTTTGTCGGAGAGTAAAAATGAGCCTTAATGAATCTGCTTTTAGGATCCATATATATCGGATCCAGCTTCTGAACCAGTTCCCCGTTATATTCAATTGTTTTCTGTGTTTCATTTTCTGCAGTAACAAACTCTTCCAGCGAGAGATTGAAATAGTTGTTTTTAAGCTCCTGAAATGCTATATTATTTTCAGACTCCAGCCTTGTAATCAGTTTGTCCCGCTGTTCGTTGGCAACATTGTATATTCTGATATAATACCTGCGGATTGACTCAATGTATTCCAGGGCAGCTTGTTACAATTTCAGGAGTTATTTTTTCGGGTGTGAGCTCCGCGGTTTTTTCAAATTTTATTTCCGGAAGCAGAACCATCTCTTTTTCAATTTCATTGGAAACAAGTAAAAGATTATCATCAAAATCATCATCCCTTGATCCCTTCTTGAGATTGATCATTATTTTATCAAGTTTCCCCTTTAGCTTTGAGTTCCAATAGTCCTTTTTGATACCTTGCCTTGCTCATCGATTTATCAAATTCATAGAAGTTCCGTTCATATTTGTTGTAAATGAACTGTTTGACAGCCAGCGCTTCATAACCCCACCTTGCTGTTATCATCTCTCCGTAGAAAGGTATTGTTACAGGAGAAGAAATATTTGGATTCAGTTTCTCAAACTTGACAAGAACTCCGCTCAGGATGATCTGAGGAATTACAAGGAATGGGATCAGAATATAAATTGTCACAACAGTTTTAAAACTGTCGGAAATGACAAGTCCCAGCATATTTGCACGATGCCCAGCACGAAAAAAGGACCAGCCAGTATTCAAATGTCATTCCTTTGATCCCGGTAATTCCGTTGCCGACAAGAACAAATGTGAATGCCTGAATTGCTGATATCCCAAACTGAACAAATACCTTGGACATCAGATAGCTGTTCCAGCTCAGGTTCAGAAAGGTCTCCCTCTTAAGTATTTTCCTGTCTTTGATGATCTCCTCTGCACTCACTGTCAATCCCATGAAGATGGCAACAATTACTGACATAAAAATATAAACCGGAAGATTGCTGTTATCGATCAAGGTAATACCTGGGATTTTTAGCACTCTCATCAAAATATCTTATAAGAAAAGCCAGAAAGAATGCAAGAACAGGAGCTTCGAGCAGTGTTATCAGAAGGTACTGCAGATCAGCAATTTTTGAAAGGACATCACGCTTTATAAATACAATAAATTGTTTGAACTTATCCGGGGTTTTAAAATTGATTTCCGGCAAAGGACCTCCCTTTTCAGGATTATCACGTTTTCTTTTCAGTCTCATATAGCCTGCTCCACTCTGCTGGTGAAATCCTGCGGGTCTCGGTCGGCTCTCCGCTTTCAGTGAAAACCCTTGTCTCAACAATATTGAATATCTGTTCAGGATTGACATTCCCGCAGACATAACATTCACTTTCATTGTAGTTTGCCTGTTCAATTCTTCTTTTAAAATATTCTATTGAGTCAACAGGATTCCCGTTATAGATCAGGAATCCTCCTGTATCAAGAATAATAAGCTTGTCAAACATCTTGAATATATCAGAGGATGGCTGATGGATAACAATGAACAGCAGCTTGCCTTTCCGCGACAAGTTCTTTCAGCAGGTCAAGGATATTTTCAGAATCCCTTGAAGACAAACCCGAAGTTGGTTCATCAAGGAACAGGATTGCAGGTTCTCTGATCAGCTCAAGTGAGATATTGAGTCTTTTTCTCTGTCCGCCGCTGATCTTTTTGTTGAGCGGCGATCCGACTTTCATGTTTCTTATTTCATAAAGACCCAGGTTTTTCAGGACATTGTCAACTCTTTCCACAATCTCCTCTTCTGTCAGGTTATCCGAAACAGAGCTTGGCATTGTAATAGAGGTTGTCAAAAACTGTGAGTTCCTCAATAAGAAGGTCATCCTGTGAAACATATCCGATAAGTCCCTTTATCTTCTCCTTTTCTTTATGAATGCTGATGCCATTGATCAGAACTTCACCGTCATATGGTGGATTAATCCCGTTCAGAACACTGAGAAGAGTTGATTTTACCTGCCCCGCTGGCTCCCATAATTCCTACCATTCTGCCCGATTCACCCCTGAAGCTCATGTGATGAATTCCCACTTCCCCGCTCTTAAACCTGTATTCCAGGTTATTCACTTCATATACGACTCTGGAGGAAAGGAACTCCTCCTTAAGGAACTGCATTGTTATATCCCAGTAATAGACCGGAGAAATATTATATCCTTTTATGGAAGAGCCCTGACTGAAAGGATATACCTTATTCTCCTGGAGCAGCTGACCGTTCATTGATAGTTCTCCTGCCCTGGTGAATCTCATGAAATACATGTTTACCGATGGGACAAAAAGAATCCATATCTGCCCTTTCAGCAATTCCTTATGTGCAAATTTTGCTTCTGAATCAGCTTTTGATTTTTCTCCGTTTATAACAAGGATATTTGGTGAAGAAGGGATCCGGGTGAAAGGATTCAAGTACGAATTTCTCAATAGTCGCATATTCTTCGGCTGAAATATTCAAACCATCGGCAAGTGTACCTATAAAGCCCAGTTCCAGCGGACTGGCTGTTTCTTTCCCTGATTTACAGAATTCAAGAGCCTGAATGACAACAACAATCCTTTGTTCCTGATCGAGCTGACCCTGTTCATTGATCTCATTGCACAGCTTGGTGATCCTTATTGCAATAGCTCCTTCACGCCTTTCGGGTGTGCTTTTTTCAAGCTTCTCCTTTGCTTCTTCATAAGCATCTTTATAAAGATGCAAGATATTTCTTTACCAGTTCCTGATTTAGTAACCTGTTGAGAAATGCTTCAACAACACCTCTCTTATCTGCATCATCCTGCTGAGGTTCTGCAATTAATGCAAATAGCTGCATCAGTGTTTCAAGAATCTTCTCACTCATAGCAAATCATATAATTATAAGAGACAAACTGGCGAAACTACTCGCTAAACCAGAAATAAAGGCCATTTTAGACTTTTTTCAGGAGATCAGCTGTTCTCCGGGAATGCTGTTAATTTATTAACAGATGAAGTTAGGCATTTGAAAGTAACTAAATAATGCAAGTTTTCAACAATCAGCCACTATTTTTTCCTGTTCTTTGTCCGCTTCTTTTCTACAGAAAATCCGAATTTCCCTATGAACTTGCCTGTTTCATAGTATTTGCCATGTGAATAGCATAAAGGATTGGCATCAAATAGCCTGAATACGCCTGTCTTTTCGTCATACAGGTCTTTTTCAGCATTTACAGCCACAACTTCCGAAATGAACATATGATGTGATCCGAGTTCTTTTATCTCCTTTACAATACATTCTATATTTACAGGCGATTCTTTTATCATGGGAGCATTGACTTTTGTCCCTTTTACCGGAGTAAGTCCCATCTCTTTGAATTTGTTGTGGTCGCTCCCCGATTTAACTCCGCACCAGTCTGTTGCAAATGCCAGCAATTTTGTTGTAAGGTTTATTACAAACTCCCCGTTTTTTTTTATAATACCATACGAATGCCGTGAAGGTCTGACTGATATATAACACATGGGAGGATCGGTACAAATTGTTCCTGTCCAGCTTATGGTAATTATATTATATTCTTCCGGTGACGCTCCGCAGCTTACCATTACAGCAGGGAGAGGATAGATCATGGTTCCGGGTTTCCAGAGAAGTTTGCTCATTCGGCTTTTTTTCTTTAAAGATACTTTTTAAAATGGTAAAAAGGGACAAGGACGCAACGGCACAAAGGCAGAAAATTTAATTAATAGGATGTTTTAATAACTGGTTTCTTCCTGTTGGGAGTCTAAAGGATCGAACTGTATACAACTGAACTACAATATTTTACATTTGGGGCTGTTGAAAAAGTCCTTTGTGAACCTTCGTGATAACCTTTGAGTACTTTGTGGTAAAACATAATTTAATACCACAAAGGATCACAAAGTATCACACTAAGGAACACAAAGGGAAAAAGTCCAAAAAATCAACTTTTTCAACAGCCCCAAACTTAACTAATTGTATTTATGCTAATTATATAATTATCAGCCTATAATTGATTCTTAAGTTGACAGCTATGGGATTCAGGGGTGATTCGTTACCCCTGTAACGACCTTACGGTTGACATATTGACATTTAATAGTGCCAAAACGACAAAAAATTTAGCTGGCAGTAAAATTGTTGTATCCTGAAACAAAAGACATAAACATGAATCTGAATAACTTCACCCTTAAAGCACAGGAATCAGTTCAGCAGGCCTTTAACGTTGCTGCCGCAAAAGGACAACAGGCTGTTGAATGCGCCCATTTATTACAGGGTGTTTTAAGCCAGGCAGAAAATACAACCGGATGGCTCTTTGGAAAAATCGGAGTGAGCACCGATGCAGTCCTGAAGGACGTTGAAAAGCTGATAGAAACTTATCCAAGGGTATCGGGTGCTGAAACCTATCTGTCAACCGGCGCTTCAGAAGCCCTGCGCAAGGCAAATGACAATGCCGCAAAGATGAAGGACAAATTTGTTACTACCGAACATATCCTTATGGGAATCCTTGATACTTCGGACAAAGCATCCCGGATACTTAAGGATTACGGAGTTACAATGAAAGATCTCAAAGCCGCAATAAGCGACCTGAGAAAAGGCGCTACGGTGGATAGTCCGACCTCGGAAGAAACATATAATTCCCTTGACAGATATGCAATAAACCTTAATGAACGCGCATTGTCAGGCAAGCTTGATCCTGTTGTCGGGAGGGATGATGAGATCCGCCGCATACTTCAGATCCTTACAAGAAGGACCAAAAATAACCCTGTCATGATAGGCGAACCCGGCGTCGGCAAGACAGCTATCGCAGAAGGTATAGCCCACCGTATAGTCAGGGGTGATGTGCCGGAAGACCTTAAATCAAAAACTATTTATTCCCTTGATATGGGGGCCCTTATTGCAGGTGCCAAATATAAGGGAGAGTTTGAAGAAAGGCTTAAATCCGTTGTGAATGAAGTTATTGCTTCGGATGGACAGATAATACTTTTTATTGATGAAATTCACACACTGGTCGGGGCCGGTAAATCAGAGGGAGCAATGGATGCCGCCAATATACTTAAGCCTGCTCTTGCACGTGGTGAATTGAGGGCTATCGGAGCAACAACACTGAATGAATACCAGAAGTACTTCGAAAAGGATAAGGCTCTTGAAAGAAGGTTCCAGGTGGTAATGGTGGATGAACCGGGCAGAGAAGATTCGATCTCAATTCTGAGAGGTATACGTGAAAAATATGAAACACATCATAAAGTTATTATCAGGGACGAAGCAATAATTGCTGCCGTTGATCTGTCATCACGCTATATTACCGACAGGTTCCTGCCTGATAAGGCAATTGACCTCATTGATGAAGCTGCTTCCCGGTTGCGGCTGGAAATGAATTCCGTTCCTGAGGAGATTGATGAGACTACCCGCTCAATTACACGGCTGGAAATTGAAAGGGAAGCTATCAGAAGGGATGGAGATACTTTGAAAGAACAGCAGATCTCAAAGGAACTTGCTGAATTGCAGTCAAAAAAAGATGAGCTAATGGCAGCCTGGAAATCCGAGAAGGAGATGATCGAAAATGTCCAGGATAAAAAGGAAGAGGTTGAAGCCTTGAGATTTGAAGCTGACGAGGCCGAACGCAAGGGAGATTATGGGAAGGTTGCAGAGATCCGCTATGGTAAAATAATAGGCCTGGAAAAAGAGATTTCCGGCCTGAAGGATAAAATTGAAAAGAAAAGAAGCAAGGGTTCTCTTGTCCAGGAAGAGGTGAGATCGGAAGATATTGCAGAAATTGTGTCAAGATGGACAGGTATTCCGGTTTCCAGGATGCTTGAAAGCGAAAAGGAGAAACTGCTGAAGCTGGAAGATGAACTTCACAAAAGGGTTGTCGGACAGGATGAGGCAATCAGCGCTGTAGCCGATGCCGTGAGAAGATCGCGGGCAGGGCTTCAGGACCAGAAAAGGCCTGTCGGATCATTTATTTTCATTGGTACCACAGGTGTCGGAAAAACCGAGCTTGCCAAGGCTCTGGCAGGATTCCTGTTTAACGATGAAAACCTTCTTACCCGTATAGATATGTCGGAATATCAGGAGAGGCATTCTGTTTCACGACTTATCGGAGCTCCTCCGGGATATATTGGCTATGAGGAGGGTGGACAGCTGACAGAGGCTGTAAGACATAAACCATATTCTGTCGTTCTGCTTGATGAAATTGAAAAAGCACATCCCGATCTTTTCAACCTTCTTCTGCAGGTGCTTGATGACGGGCGGCTTACCGACAACAAGGGACGTACAGTCAATTTCAGAAATGTTATAATTATAATGACTTCAAACCTTGGATCCGACATTATAAGGGACAGGATGGAAAAATGGAACAACAATATGCCTGAAACAGAAACTGAACTGCTCCGGAAAGATATATTTACACTTCTTAGAAAATCGCTCAGACCTGAATTTCTTAACAGGGTTGATGAAATAGTTATGTTCAGGCCGCTGACCCTTGATCAGATAAGGGAGATAGTCAGGATTCAGCTTGATAACCTGAAGAAGATGCTTGAGAATAACAATATTCAGCTTGAGGTTTCAGAAAAGGCTATCGACTGGCTGGCACAGCACGGTTATGATCCGCAGTCAGGGGCAAGACCTGTAAAAAGACTTATTCAGAAGGCAATAGTTAATGAATTGTCAAAGGAAATAATTGCCGGTAAGATTCTCAGGGAAGAAACTGTTCAAATAAATGTGGAAAAGGACCACCTGCAGTTTACTAATAGAAAAGGCGATAATATAAATTAAAAGGTTATTCTGCGAGTTGGATTTTTCTCTCTGGCTCCCCTCCTCGGAGGGGTCGGGGGTGGGTTCTTCTTTAACCACTACCCCCAGGAGCGTCTGTCCTGCAGCCAACGTAGTTTTTGGTTAGGAATCAGAACAGGAAAAATAAGGTGACAGCATCCTGATTTCCTTACCTGAATGACCGTATACAGGCCTCAAGATCATCAAAGATCTCAAAGATCGTGTGCAGGTGAAGGGTATGGAACAACTCGGTAGCCCTGGGTTCGGGATTTGCAAATTTCAGCATTCCGAAATTATTCTTTGCAGCTTTATGAAGAGACAGGAACCACGCGAAACCTGAACTGTCAATATATTCAACCCCTTTCAGGTCGATAATGACTTTGGAATTGGGATTTTCGAACGCTTTAGTTACACCTTCTTTTATATCATCAATTGTGGTAGCATTTATCTTGTTGACTGTGAAAGTAATGATGTCAATCTTGCCTCTTCTTTCAATATTGATCATTTCAGCCGGGTTTTATAAATTATTAATCAGAGTATCAAGCTCAGTCAATGCTGATTTAGTGTCATCTCCAAACCTGGCGATATACGATTCATATTCCTCCGGATCCTTTCCATCTTTTGCCTGAAGTTCGAAGTTCTTAAGTATTTCGGCAAGATCGTCCATTCCCATTATTGCAACAGAGGATTTTGCTTTATGCGCCAGAAGACCAAGTCCCTGATAATTCTTCTCGGAAAGAAGCGTTTTCATGTCAGAATACATCTCTGTGACCTGTTCCCTGAACATGCATACCAGTTCTTTAACAAGCTCTGAGTCCCCGCTCGCCACCATTTCAAGATAGTCTGTCTTTATGAATTTAAAATCCATGATGAATAGGTTGGTCTTTCTATACAGAAGGCATATAGTGTTTAACAAATATAGTAAAATTTTATTCTTCTTTCAGACAGCTTATATAACTTGTTAAAACCAATTCTTTTGTAATAGGGAAATATATTCTAATTTTATGCCGGCAAAATCTCTTGCGTTTAGAAGTTGCCTGTTTTCCGGTAAAAATCAGACTTCGGTTTTAGTGAGGAGCCGGCCTTCCGAAAAAACCGAAGAGCATTTATAATATATCTGAAATTGATGAAGAATACAGTTTTTACCAGATTCCATGAAGAAGCCGGGGCGAGGATGGTTCCATTCGCAGGTTACAACATGCCGGTTGAATACACCGGCATAACGCAGGAGCATATTACTGTGCGTGAAGGTGTCGGCGTCTTTGATGTTTCCCATATGGGTGAGTTCTGGGTAACTGGTCCCTCAGCTCTCAGGTTTCTTCAGTATGTAACATCAAATGATGTTGCTGCTCTGTTTGACGGCAAGGTTCAATACTCATGTTTTCCGAACGGCAGGGGAGGTATTGTCGATGATCTGCTTGTCTACAGGTTCAACCAGGAAAAATATCTGCTTGTGGTTAATGCAGCAAATACTGAAAAAGACTGGAACTGGTGTGTTTCGAACGCCGGAAAATTCGGACTCGTAATAGGCCGCGATCTTGTTAACGCCTCAGATGAAATTGCGCAGCTGGCGGTTCAGGGTCCGCTGGCATTAAAGGCTATGCAGAAACTGACTTCCGCTTCCATAGAAAATATGGAATATTACACCTTCAAAGTGGTTGAATTTGCCGGCATTAAGGATGTTATCCTCTCGGCAACCGGGTATACCGGTGCCGGCGGATGTGAGATCTATGTAAAGAATGAAGATGGGTCTGCCCTATGGAAGGCAGTTTTTGATGCCGGCAAGGAATTTGATATCAGACCTGTAGGTCTGGGGGCAAGGGATACATTGCGTCTTGAAATGGGTTTCTGCCTTTACGGGAATGATATTAATGACCAGACTTCTCCAATTGAGGCCGGACTAGGATGGATCACCAAATTTGCTGATTATAAGGATTTTATTGATAAAAGTCTGCTTCTCAAACAAAAGGAAGAGGGTGTTGCCAGGAGGCTGAAAGGATTTGTCATGATCGACAGAGGTATTCCCAGGCAGCACTATGAGGTGGTCGATGCAAACGGAATGGTCATAGGTGAAGTAACTTCCGGTACAATGTCACCCATGATGAAACAGGGGATAGGAATGGCATATCTGCCAAAAGGCTATTGGAAAGCTGACACCGAGATATTTATACGTATAAGAAATAAGGATCTGAAAGCAAAGGTTGTTAACCTGCCGATATATAACAGAAGTTAAGATTATACTCTTTGAATATCTGCGAAAACCTGCCTGCCGGCAGGCAGGTCAGCGAAATCCGCGGGAAACTAATTTTTATATGTCCCGGAAATAGCGCAGATTTACATAGATGACGAATAAACCTGTCCGATAATTAGTGATGAAAAAGAGATTGCTCGAAACTTGTTTTTCACCTGCCCTGTACGAATCTGAAAGGCATAATGATTCCATCGTTGTCATCATCGATATCCTGCGGGCTACATCTGCAATATGCACGGCTTTTGAGAACGGGGCAGCTTCAGTTATTCCGGTTGCAACGATCGGGGAAGCAAGGGAGTACAAGAGTAAAGGATACCTTGTGGCTGCCGAGAGAGATGGATACGTACTTGATTTCGCAGATTTTGGTAATTCACCTTTCAACTTTACCCGTGAAAAAGTTGCCGGCAAGACAATTGTCTACAGCACAACCAACGGGACGGGGATTATCAATCAGGCCTCCAATGCCGGTTATATTGTGATAGGATCGTTTCTTAATTTAAGTTCACTTGCCGGATGGATTGAAAGACAGGAAAAAAATGTTGTCCTGTTTTGTGCCGGCTGGAAAAACAGGTTTAACCTTGAAGATACTTTATGTGCAGGGGCAATTGCTGAGAAACTTTTATCAACATCATTATATTCAACAATATGCGATTCTACCCACGCCGCGGTTGACCTGTGGTTAATGGCAAAAGAAGATATGACAGGCTATATTGAAAAGGTTGCACAAAGATCGCGCCTGAGAGATAAGGGACTTGATGACTGTATCGGATTCTGCCTTACCCCTGATTTTACAGATAAAATTCCGGTAATACGGAATGGTATTCTTGTCGATAACGCTTTATCAGTTTGATTGATAATGTGTTAAATAATTTGGGTAACATTTTTGCATGAGGCATGAAATATGTGGAACCGGTTTCGTTTAATTACATTAACCCCCTTCCCAACCTCCGCGGCAGGCTGGCTCCTTCGCTACCATCGCTGCATTCTGGCTCCTCGCTAAAAACACCCACAGGGTGTTTTATTGACGCTCGGCCCTCCACAGGGCAATTTCTTGACGCTCGGCCCTCCCAGGGGGGAAGGCTGGAAAATGACCTTTAAAATTAAATTATATACAGATGAAAAAACACAACTTTTATGCAGGACCTTCAATTCTTCCCCAGTACACAATTGATAAGACTATTGAAGGCATCAGGGATTTTGCAGGATCAGGTCTTTCTGTTCTGGAGATTTCGCACCGCAGTAAGGAATTCATTGCATGCATGAATGATACAATTGCCCTGATCAAGGAATTACTTGAAATACCGGCCGGATACCAGGTGATCTTTCTCGGGGGCGGGGCAAGCCTTCAGTTTGCCATGGTTCCGATGAACATGATGAATAAAAAATCAGCGTATCTGAATACAGGAGAATGGGCCAATAAAGCCCTTAAAGAAGCCAAACTGTTTGGTGATGCAGTCGAAGTGGCCTCCTCAAAGGAAAAGCTTTACAACTTTATTCCAAAAAACTATACAGTTCCTTCAGATGCCGATTACTTTCATATTACTACAAACAACACAATTTATGGAACTGAGTTGAAGAAGGATCCTGATGTGACAATCCCGCTTGTGGCAGATATGTCCTCCGATATTTTCAGCCGGCCTGTTGATATATCGAAGTACTCCCTTATCTATGCAGGTGCACAGAAAAATCTGGCTCCGGCAGGGGTGACAGTCGTGATAATTAAGGAAGATGTCCTGGGAAAGGTAACCCGTACTATTCCGACAATGCTCGATTACAGGACGCATATCAAAGCCGAATCCATGTTCAACACCCCTCCGGTTTTCGCAGTATTTGCCGCACAGCAAACCCTGCACTGGCTGAAGGATCTGGGAGGTGTAAAAGCTATCCAGAAAAAAAATATCAGAAAGGCAAATATTCTTTATGATGAAATTGACCGTAACAAGCTTTTTGTTCCTACAATCAAGGATCCGGAGGACCGTTCCCTGATGAATATCTGTTTTATAATGGCTGATGGTTACAAAGATCTTGAAAAACCATTTGCTGAGTTTGCAAAGTCAAAGGGTATGCTTGGTATTGAAGGCCACCGTTCCGTAGGAGGTTTCCGTGCTTCCACATATAATGCTCTTCCTGAAGAGAGCGTTATAGCTCTTGTCGGCGCTATGAAGGAATTTGAAGCAAAGAATTAAACCATAGCTTTTTGTATGCAAGAAAAGCACACTCTTTAGAGCTACCAATACAGCAGAATTATGAAGATACTTATTGCCACTGAAAAAGCATTTTCTTTATTGGCCGTCAAACAGATACGATTAATAACCGAGACTGCAGGCTATGAACTGCGTCTCCTTGAAAATTATAAAAGCACCACGGAATTGCTTGCTGCTGTTGCGGAAGCAGATGCTTTGATAGTTCGAAGCGATATTGTCAATTCTGAGGTCCTGGATGCGGCTGAGAAGCTGAAAATTGTTGTCAGGGCCGGGGCCGGGTATGATAATCTCGATCTTGATGCCTGTACCGCGCATAATGTTGTGGCAATGAATACGCCCGGACAAAATTCAAATGCTGTTGCCGAGCTCGTGTTTGAGCTGATGCTTTACCAGGCAAGGGGAGGATTCAGCGGAAAATCCGGAACTGAACTCAGGGGGAAAACTTTAGGCATTCATGCTTTTGGAAATGTTGGTAAATTTGTCGCCGAAATTGCCGGGGATTCGGCATGGATACATATGCCTATGATCCTTTTGTTTCAGGGGAATCAATCCGGGCTTCAGGTGTTAAGGTTTGCAGGAGGGCTGAAGAATTATATTCAAAATGCCATTACGTATCCCTTCATCTGCCAGCCAATGATAACACCATAAAATCTATCGGATACGACCTCTTGAAAAAAATGCCGGAAGATGCTGTGCTTATCAACACCGCCCGGAAGGAGATAATTGATGAAGATGATCTTCTCAGGATATTTGAAGAACGCACCGACTTTGCATATCTTGCTGATGTTGAACCGGACTGCAAAAATATCTTCGAAGAAAAATACAAGGGAAGGTTCCTTTTTACGGCCAAAAAGATGGGAGCGCAGACTGAAGAAGCAAACATCAATGCAGGGGTGGCAGCTGCACATCAGATTATTGACTATTTCAAAACCGGGAATGAGAAATTCAGGTTGAATAAACAGAAATGAACTGGAAAAATAGGAGTACTCAGAAATACGGAGGAATAAGATGGCTGTTGTAAAACCTTTCAGAGGACTAAGACCACCAGGAGAAATTGCAAGGGATCTGGCCTGCCTGCCTTATGATGTCATGAATACTGAAGAAGCATTGAAAATGGCAAAGGGCAAGGAGTGTTCACTTCTTCATATCACCCGTTCAGAAATAGACCTTCCTCCCGACACCGATGTTCATTCTGAAGAGGTATACAGGAAATCAACCGACAATTTTGCCTTATGGCAGAAAAAAGGCTGGCTGAAACAGGATGATCAGCCGCATTTCTATATTTATGCTCAGACCATGCTTGGCAGGACTCAATACGGAATTGCCGGCTGCGCTTCTGTCGATGATTACCTGAATGGAATCATAAAAAAACATGAGCTTACCAGGCCCGATAAGGAGCAGGACCGTATGATCCATGTCAGGGTCAATAATGCAAATATGGAACCTGTTTTCTTCACCTATCCAGCGGTAAAAGCTATCGATGACATAGTTAAATCAATAGTTCTCAACGGGAAGCCGGAATATGACTTTATCTCCGAAGATGGCATCGGACATCATTTCTGGATCGTTAAAAAGCCGGAGACCAACAGGCTTATTGAAGAGCTTTTTGCAGAAAAAGTACCATTTACATATGTTGCCGACGGTCACCACCGAACAGCAGCAGCAGCCCTTGTCGGAAAAGAAAAACGGGAAAAGAATCCTGTCCATAATGGAACTGAGGAGTACAATTATTTTCTTGCAGTGCATTTCCCGGATAACCAGCTGAAGATAATGGACTATAACAGGACAGTAAAGGACCTTAACGGGCTCTCCACGGATGAGTTTCTTTCAAGATTGGCGAAAGGATTTGTTGTAAGGGAGAAAGGTTCTAATACCTTCAGGCCGGAAAAACTGCATGACTTTTCAATGTATCTTGATGGTAAATGGTACAGCCTCACTGCAAAATCGAATACTTACAATGACAGTGATCCGATAGGAGTGCTTGATGTTACAATTCTGACTGAACAGATCCTTAAACCGATCCTTGATATTCAGGATCTCAGGCGGTCAAAAAGAATTGATTTTATTGGCGGCATACGGGGACTTGAAGAGCTGAGGAGAAAGGTCGACAGCGGAGAGATGAAAGTTGCATTTGCCCTCTATCCTGTTTCGATGAAACAACTTATCAATATTGCTGATTCAGGAAATATAATGCCGCCAAAGACAACCTGGTTCGAACCCAAACTGAGGAGCGGACTTGTAATTCATCTTCTCGATTAACTCGGGCCCCTGCGAGCCTCTCTTTTACCCCCTGCCCCCTAAAGGGGGTTCTTATAAGTCCCCCCTGGGGGATTTAGGGGTAAACAGCCGGGGAGGGAGACGGAAGAAGGGTTCTTAAAAGTCCCCTTTAGGGGATTTAGGGGCTAGACAGCCTCTATAGGGCAAAGATTATACGGAGAAGTAGTGATCCCCTGTGGAAAATTTTGATAAAATGACAGATATTGCTTCAAATATTAGATTACTCAAAGAACAGTTGCCTCTATCTGTTAAGCTGGTTGCCGTATCCAAGACCAGACCTGCTGGCGATATTCTTGAAGCATACAATTCCGGTCATAAATGCTTCGGCGAAAACAGGGTTCAGGAGCTGCTTTCTAAAAAAGATTCACTTCCTCCTGACATTGAGTGGCATCTGATCGGCCATCTGCAATCAAACAAAGCTAAGTTTGTTGTACCTTTTATCAGCATGATAGAATCTGTTGATACCTTTAAACTGATGAAAGTGATAAACTCAGAAGCTTCGAAGATTTCCAGGGTGGTAGACTGCCTGCTGCAGATCCATATTGCAGAGGAGGAGGCTAAGTTTGGATTCAGCATGCAGGAATTTCATGAAGCAGCAGGTTCTGAGGATTTCCGGAATTTCAACTTTCTGAGAATATGCGGTGTAATGGGAATGGCAACATTCACGGATGATGCTTCACAGATCAGAAAAGAGTTCAGATATCTGGCAGGGTGCTTTCATGAACTTAAGAACTTATATTTTAAGGAAATGGAGAGTTTTAAGGAGATCTCGATGGGAATGTCGGGAGACTATAAAATTGCGGTAAGCGAGGGAAGTACAATAGTAAGGATAGGAAGTCTTATATTTGGAGAAAGAAAATAACCAACATCCCAATTCTTAAGCCCCCCTTGGGGGGTTTGGGGGTGAGTCATTCTAATACACCACTAATTAATTGAAAAAATTGGATATGGAAAAACTTGACACAAAGTACCTGGGCTTCACCCTCCGGAGTCCATTGATCGTCAGCAGCAGCCGGCTCACTTCAACTATCGGTCAACTCAGGGAAGCTGAAGATTCGGGAGCAGGAGCAGTGGTTCTTAAATCCCTTTTTGAGGAACAGATAAATTACCATATTAATTCAATTCCCTCAACACCGGGATTTCCGGAGGCAGACGATTATATATCCAATTACATACATTCAAATTCGGTTGATACCTATCTGGATCTGATAAGGAATGCAAAGAAAAGCCTTGCCATTCCCGTTATCCCCAGCATCAATTGCTATTCTTCGAAAGGATGGACCGGATTTGCAAAAAACATTGAAGATGCAGGTGCCGATGCGATCGAGATAAATGTGTTTTTTATGCCTGTTGACAGGAAAAAGTCATCCGCTGAATCGGAAAAGCTCTATTTCGACCTTATTGAAAAGCTAAAAAAGACAATTAGGATCCCGGTTGTGCTGAAAATAGGGTTCAGATTCTCAAATATCCTGTACATGATCGACCAGTTCTATATGAGAGGGATTGGAGGCGTTGTTATGTTTAACAGGTTTTATGAGCCTGATATCGACATTAACAGAATGGAAGTGATACCGGCATCGATCTTCAGCAATGAAAGCGAAAAAAGGTATGTTCTCAGATGGATCGGTATGGCCAGCGCACAGGATATAAAGCTTGATATTTCTGCTTCCACCGGTGTGCATTCAGGGCAGGATGCCGTAAAATATCTTTTGGCAGGTGCCAATACCGTTCAGGTTTGTTCTGTACTGTATAATAAAGGTATCGGGTATCTGAAAACCATGAATAAACAGATTTCAGACTGGATGAGCGTAAATAACTTTAAAAGCATCAGGTGATTTCAGAGGCAGGCTTAATTATCTGAATTACGACAGGCCTGCTATATTTGAAAGAACACAGTTCATGAAGTACTTTTCTTCATTCGAATAAAATATCCGGCTATCTCTGATCCCTTTCTTACCTGAGAATTGAAACCAGCTCAAGCTTCAGGGCTGACTTTTCATCCGGCCTGGCTGAAGGTCCTTTGTTTATTATCCTGATGATCTCATCTTTATCTTTACGGGTCATCTTTTGAACTGACGACTCAATAACGGTAAAACACTCAACTGCTGTCATATAATCTTCAGTGAGAAGAAAGATGGCTGCAAAATCAGATGAAAAATCAGAATAATCCAGGCCCGACTGCCAGCATGAAGAGATTAACATTCTGAGGGTTTCAGGCACAATCTCCTTCCTTATTTCATTCATAACTTCGCTGCATGCCGATTGGTCCTTAATGTCATTCATGAAGTTCGCAATCTGCTTTTTTATCGAAGAATCACCACTTCTGTTATAGTATGAGATCAACAGACCTATGGCACCTTCAAAAGGCTGCTCGTTCCTGATGAATTCAATTGCTTGCGCTGCCATCAGAGGATTGTCCCGGGTTAGTGCGAGATCTAATTCCTTAAGTCTTTTTGCGGATCTGATCATTTGTAATTATTTGTTACAAAGTTAGAAATACCATTTCTCAGATTTTAGCGTTATTGATAAATAAAAATAATGTACTAATTTAGCACTGATTACACAGAGAATCTAAAAAAATCTTGAAAATGAATAAACTTCTTGTAACCACTAAGCATGTTCTGGGACTGACAATTCTGTTTGCATTGATTCTTACAAGCTGCAATTCGGGCGGTAAAGGCGCAAAAAAAGAAGCAGATTCTTTGGATGTATCAAAGGATAATGCTGCTGTTTACGATGATATTAAAAAAGCAGAGACTATCTTCTACACTCTCCCTTCACCTCTCGAATCTGCCATGCTTATTAAATCGGCCGGAGCATTATTCAATGACAAGCTTCTGAATCCTGTCGAAAACACAAAGAACTATAATACCAATAAGAGTCATGGCGCTCAACCTTGGTATTTATACATGCGATCTGAGTTTCGCGAGTTTGTACGATCAGACCCAGCTTATTATCAATTACATGAATGCTGCAAAAAAGATGGCCGACGGCCTTGGCATTCTTGAAGCCATCCAGGAGGAAGATATCGACAGGCTGGAGGAGAATATCCATAACACCGATGTCATAATGGATATCGTTTCCCAGACCTACCTTAATTCAAATTCATACCTTGAAGATAACGGTCAGCCGGCAATTGCATCTATTGTACTTACAGGCGGGTGGATGGAAGGCCTCTACATTTCCACCCAGCTGGTTGATATTAAAGATTTTAATGGCAATAAACTTGTAGGCAGAATAATTGATCAGAAACTGTCGGTTGATATTCTTATCAACCTTTTGGAAAGCAGCAAGGGGAATCCGGCAATTGATGAGCTTTTAGTCCAGATAGGCAGAGTAAAGACTGTTTTTGATAAGATCACCCTGAAAACTACGCCGGTCAGACCTGAATATGATCAGGCTGCGAACGTCACCGTCCTGAAATCCGAAGTCCAGGCTGACCTTACACCTGAAGTATTTAAGGAACTCTCGACCGTTGTAGGGGAGATCAGAAACAGTTTCATCAAATAAAATGCGTAAAACCTGCATGTTATTCAGGCGCAGCAAAGGTAAGACAAAGCGCCCTGACATGCGGATTCATTCATAACAATAGAATTAAAATCAAATTACAATGAAAATTTTGAGGACTTTTATAGTTGCAGTTTTCCTGATTTTTTCTGGTCTGAGTGTTAATGGTCAGTGCAAGGCTTTTGCCAAGAAGACCTGCCTTCCGGAACTCGAAACCTATACTCACGACGGGAACTATCATGCTGCCTTGCTTGTTGAAGGTGAAGAGGCTGAATTGTTTAAAACATTTTATTCCGATATGGAATACCGATTAGCGATCTGTGGAGAGGAAACTCTCTCCAGGATTGAATTTATAGTGTTGGATGCAAATAAAAATGTTCTCTATACAAACAAGGATAACAACTATTCAAGGACATGGGATTTTAAGCTTCAGTCAAGCCAGCAGCTCAGGGTAATAATTAAAGTCAATTCAACTGCCCAGCAGGGGATCACTCCGGCAAGCGGCTGTGTTTCAATTATGTTCGGATTTAAAATCAAATCATAATTTCAATTTGGGTCCGAGAAATTGTCCCGTATAGGATTTTTTGTATTTTGCAAGATCCTCAGGTTTACCTTCAAAGACGACATATCCGCCTTCCTCACCTCCCTCCGGTCCAAGGTCAATAACCCAGTCAGCACATTTGATTACTTCCTGGTTATGCTCAATAAGTATCACCGAATGCCCATGATCAACAAGGGCATTGATCGATTTAAGCAGCTTGTTGATATCATGGAAATGAAGTCCGGTTGTCGGCTCATCAAATATGAAAAGGATATGACCTGAACCTTTTTCCTGGCTCAGGAAATATGCAAGTTTGACCCTCTGGCTCTCACCACCTGACAGGGTACTCGACGACTGGCCCATCTTAATATAACCCAGCCCGACATCTGCAAGAGGCTTAAGCTTTTCAATAATTCTCTTTTCATTTTTGCCAGGATGACTTTCAAAGAATTCAATAGCTTCGTCAATTGTCATTTCAAGCATGTCATAAATATTCTTCCCATGGTACCTGACATCAAGAATATCTTTCCTGAACCTCATACCTTTGCAGTTTTCACAGGTTAGTTCGACATCAGCCATAAACTGCATCTCAACCCTTATTATGCCTTCTCCCTGGCACTCTTCGCATCTTCCGCCTTCGATGTTAAATGAGAAATGAGATGCCTTGAAATTATTCTGGACTGATGCCTGCTGCTCTGCATAGAGCTTCCTGATCTCATCATATGCCTTGATGATATGTCACGGGATTTGACCGGCTCGACTTGCCAATGGGATTCTGATCTACAAGTTCAATCCCTGTCAGTCGTGGAACATCACCCGATATTTCACGGAACTGACCGGGTTTCAGGTTATTCCCGTTTATCCTGTTCGACAACGCATTGTAAAGGATATCGGATACAAGACTTGATTTGCCTGATCCGCTGACACCGGTTACAGCAGTGATCGTATGCAGGGGAAATTTTACATCTATATTTTTAAGATTATTTTCCCTTGCACCCTTTATCTCAATAAAACTATTCCATTTTCTTCTGGTGGCCGGAACTTTTACTTCCAGCCTGCCGCTCAGATAGGCTGCTGTAAGCGAATTATTGTCAGCTGAGAAATCAAGTCCCCCCTGGAATACAACCTCACCGCCAAGTCTCCCTGCCTCAGGACCCATGTCAATTATTTCATCGGCTGCCCTGATTATTTCCTCTTCATGTTCAACAACAAGTACTGTATTTCCAAGGTCCCTGAGCTCCTTCAGAACCTTTATCAGGAGGTTGGTATCACGCGGATGAAGCCCGATGCTTGGTTCATCAAGAATATACATCGACCCTACAAGGTTGCTTCCAAGTGATGTTGCCAGATTTATCCGCTGTGATTCTCCGCCGGACAGGGTTGACGACAGCCTGTTAAGGGTAAGATAGGGGAGACCAACATCGATCAGGAATTTCAACCTCTGGTTGATCTCCTTAAGAAGTCGTTCGGCAGATTTTGGCATCAACCGGCGTCAGTTCAATATCTGAAAAGAAGGAGTTAAGTCCGGCGACCGGAAGTGAAACAAGCTCCTGTATTGTCTTGCCCGATACTTTTACATAGGCTGTTTCTTTTCTCAGTCTTGTCCCTTTGCATTCCGGACAGGTAGTCTTTCCACGGTAACGGCTTAATAAAACCCTGTACTGGATCTTGTATTTTTTTTCTTCAAGATGTTCAAAGAACCTGTTAATTCCATAAAAGTACCTGTTCCCTTTCCAGACGAGCGCTTTCTGTTCATCGGTCAGCTGATAATAAGGTTTATGGATAGGAAAATTAAAGAGGTCGGCACTTGATATCAGCCTCTCTTTCCATTTTTTCATTGTTTCTCCTCTCCAGCAGACAATGGCATCCTCGTAAACGGAGAGATTCTGATCTGGTATTACCAGGTTCTCGTCTATCCCGATGATTTTTCCATATCCTTCACAGACCGGACATGCACCTATAGGATTATTGAAGCTGAAGAAATATTCTGACGGTTCCTCGAATTCGATTCCGTCTTCTTCAAATTTGTTCGAGAAATTTTCTCTTATCAGGCCTGTATCCGCAAAAACCACAGCCTGGCAATATCCTTTCCCTGTCTGAAATGCGGTTTGGGCTGAATCAGCAGCCCGGCTGAAGCTATCTGAATCGTGGCTGATTACCAGTCTGTCGATCACAATATTAACAATCTGGCAGGGACTGAACCTGTGTTCCTGAACAGGCTCGTCAATCCTTATCAGTATCACCGTTTTCCTCAATCCGGTTGAAACCCTGTTTTACCAGAAATGAAAAATATTCCTGCATTTTAATGTTTTCAGGGATGGTCCCGGGCGATGTTATGATCACTTTGGTCCCTTCAGGAAGAGAAGCAAGGAAGTTGACAATGTCGTCAGCACTGTGTCTCTTAACCTCTTTCCCTGAGACTGGTGAATAGGTTCTCCCGATCCGGGCATACAGAAGCCGCAGATAATCATATATTTCGGTTGATGTTCCAACTGTTGACCTCGGATTTCGCGAATTGACTTTTTGTTCTATGGCAATGGCCGGAGGAATACCATTTATAAAATCGACTTCAGGCTTGTTCATTCTTCCCAGGAATTGCCGTGCATATGATGAAAGACTTTCTACATACCTTCTCTGACCTTCTGCATAGATAGTATCAAATGCAAGCGATGATTTTCCTGAGCCGGATACCCCTGTAATTACAATAAACTTGTTTCTTGGAATGTTCAGACTAATATTTTTCAGATTATGTACCCTTGCTCCCCTTATTTCAATATTCCCCTCCATAACTGATTTTGAAACTTTTTTTTAAAATTTTCGTAAAAAAACAAAAGTAATACTTTCATATTAAAAAAATTTGATTTTCTTTGTAGTCAATATTAACCAAAAGGAGGATTGCCTATTCAACAACTCTACTCTTTAAACCTTAATAAAAGAGAGAGCTATGAATAAAATGATTTCCGATTATGAACTTATCGAGAAGTTCATAAAAGGTGAGCAGTCCTGCTTCGAAACACTAATCCACCGTCACAAAAACAAAGTCTTCGCTTATATAAGCCTTTATATACGCGATCAGGCACTTGTTGAAGATCTTTTCCAGGATACGTTCCTGAAAGTGATCCAATCTGTTAAATCAGGTAAATACTACGACAACGGAAAATTTATTTCCTGGGTCATGCGAATTGCCCACAACCTGATCATTGACCATTTCCGCAGAATCAAACAGCTGAATACTGTTTCGAATGATGATTATGAATCAGATCTGTTTAATTCAAGAAAGTTTGCTGAATCCAATATTGAGGATGATATGATCAAGAAACAGATCCAGAAAGATATAAGGAAGATGATCACTCAACTGCCTGACGACCAGCGGGAAGTTGTTATTCTCAGGCATTATTCAGGTCTGAGTTTCAAGGAAATTGCTGATATTACTGATGTTAGCATTAATACAGCCCTGGGCCGGATGAGATATGCCCTCATTAATATGAGGAAAATGATGGAGGAGAAAAAAATTACGCTTACTTTTAATTAATACAGTACAATTTTTGATCCCGCAGGTCGTTTTCTAATAAATAATATAATGAAGAAGCCTATGGGATTAAATTCTACTCCTTTTCTTTCATATCCTGAAATTCCTGTCGACGAAATAGACATCTATCGACGATGCCTGGGGTTTTTACCCACAGTTTCATGATGTGATTGATCTTCTGAGGCAGGTAAAACCTGTCCCGGGAAAAAAACTGACAAACCGGCTAATTAAACGGGTCAGGAGCAAACGATGAAGAATCAGCTGACACAGGAAATATTTCCTGCGTTTTTTTTGCTTATTTAAATTCAAAATAATATATTTGTGATATTAATATAATATCAAAAAGCTATGAAACAAGAATTCAATGTTAAACCACTTTCGGGTTACCTGGCAGTACTGGCTGCAGTATTGCTCCTCGGCGGAGCAATTGTCGCATTTTACAATGAAATTATCTGGCTGGGGGTTGTGCTGACAATTTTAACCGTACTCACCTTAATCGGCTTTACAATTGTCGAACCCAACGGATCATGCGTAATGGTTCTTTTCGGCGCCTACAACGGGACCATCAGGGACAACGGCTTTTTCTGGGTAAATCCATTTTACCTGAAAAGGAAGATCTCCCTTCAGCGCACGTAATTTTGACAGCGAGCCTATTAAAGTAAATGACAAGATGGGTAATCCGATCAAGATCGGATTTGTCCTTGTCTGGAGAGTTGCCGAAACATACAAGGCCGTATTTGAGGTGGATGATTATCAGCATTTTGTCCTGGTGCAGAGCGATGCTGCCCTCAGGAAACTTGCAGGATTGTACCCATATGACAATCTCGAGGATCATGAAGCAGTGATGACCCTGCGCAGCGGAGGGGAAGAGGTAAATGATGAACTGGAAAAGGAAATACGTGAACGGTTGACAATTGCCGGAATTGAAGTTATTGAAGCAAGGATCAACTACATTGCCTATGCTGAGGAGATTGCCAATGCTATGCTGCGGCGTCAGCAGGCCACAGCTGTTGTTGCTGCCAGGTTTAAGATTGTTGAAGGTGCTGTATCGATGGTACAGATGGCTCTTGAGCAGCTTTCTGATAAGAAAATAGTCGAGCTCGATGAGGAAAGAAAAGCTGCAATGGTCAGCAACCTTATGGTTGTCCTTTGCGGCGATAAAGACGCTACTCCTGTAGTAAATACAGGTACTTTACATTCCTAGTTATGAGCGATAAAAAACCATTTGTTCTCAGGATTGATCCGAAGAAGCTCAAGGCTGTGGAAAAATGGGCTGCTGATGAATTCCGCAGTACTAACGGACAGATCGAGTATATAATCGATCAGGCTCTTCGCAAATCAGGCAGATGGAAATCCAGACTGGTAAACGGGGGGGAAGAGGGTACTATGGAAGAGGAAGAAAAAGAGGAAGAAAACCGGGCAACTGATTAGGATTAACGGTTAATGAAATATATGGAATGGCAGGCACAGATTCCTGCCGTTTCTGTTCTCAACCGGCTTTTCCCCAGGTGGACAGGTTTGTAACCTTTTTCAACAGCCCGCGAGACCTCTTCTTCAGTGAAATCTCCTTCAGGTCCTATAAGTATCAGAGCATCCTCACCCTTTTTACAGACCTCGTCGATCCGGCTCCTCTCGCCATCCCGGTTGCAGTGTGCAATCATCCTTTTCCAGGAAAGACCGGGATCACGAAATTCCGTAAAAGTGACCGGATCGTTCAATACAGGCCTGAAGGCCTTAACCGATTGCTTCATGGCTGATGTAATAATATTATTGATCCGGTCACTTTTTACACCAGGTTTTTCGGTATTTGTGCATATTATCGGCGTAATCTCATCAATTCCTATTTCAACGCTTTTTTCTATGAACCATTCAAATCTATCATGATTCTTTAAGGGTGAAATGGCAATATGAAGCCTGTAATCCCTTTTTTCAAATTCCTTAGCCGTTCCGGTAATTGTAACTTTACAGCCACGTGGATCAGGATCGCTTATAAATCCTTCATAGAGGTTGCCTTTTCCGTCAACGAGGTTTACAATGCTTCCCTTCTTCATCCTTAACACTCTGATACAATGTAAAGATTCAGTTGCGTCTAGTGTACAAATATTGTCGCTGACGCCCGCAACATAAAATATCTGCATAGGTTTTTACTGTGAAATTAATAACAATCACCTGATAAAAACATCACCGGGGGAGGTATCGTCTTCGTAGCCGCCTGACATCCTCTTGAGGAATCTGCCGAGCCTGTCTTCTACTGCTATCATATAAGTATATGGTACTTTGAGTGAGGAATCGGGATGCTTTCTGTCCTTATCCTTTAGAGACGCTATCAGGGTGTTGAAGTTGGTGTTTCCGGCCTTGGCCATCATGACACCCTTGACATATGAAAAATAATACCAGGTTGATTCATCCGCTTTCAGATAAATATCAATGAGGTCACCAGTTCGCCTGCGCTGGATTTCAATGAATCCATCCACATAAATATTCATCGGCTGGCTGCCGATATACCCGATTCCGATCTTTCCTGACGACCTGAATGAGGATGTTGATTCATTCCATTTGAGATTTACCTCATTGAGAAGGATTTCATAGTTATACTCCCGTGGCAGGTTACCTGATATACCAAAGAGGTCTGTTTCAGTTCTAAGCTGTGATGCTGTACTGGCACCCAGCAGATCCTTCATCCCCTTGCTGATGAAATCGGAGTTCAGATTAACGGGTTTAAGGGTCGGCATCATTCTTATTTCGTCGCTCATGATCTTAAGTGCATCGGCAGAAAAATAAAAATCGAGTGCAAGGATTGCCTTAATATCAACTTTACCTGAATCGGCTGTCTGAATGATACTTCCGGCACCCGCCATTTTAACCAGGTCAAAGTTGGCACCGAAATTAAGATTTCCTTCGCCCGACAGGGTGCACAGATTTCTGTTGAGCGATATCATGTTCCCGCTCTGAGCCGGATCGGCTATCTTTTCAACTGATGATATCTGATAATTTCCCTTAGCCTTATCGTAATAAAGGACTCCCGATGCATTGATAATCCCGACATCAGTCCAGGCTTTTTGCTCTGAAAGAAATGTTGGATAGATAACCGCCGTATCAATATTTATAAAAGAACCGGAAAATACAAGGTTGTCGTTTGAATCCCTGGGTTTATCGGTAATCGGAATCATAACATTTTTCGGATCAATAAGCGATTTGAATCTTACAGGGTAGCTCTTTATAGTGCTGCAGTTGTTTACAATTCCTGCGGATCCCGTGAACAACAGCTCACTTGACCTTGCGGAGAGAAAGACATCACCAGTAAAGGTGAAGGCCGGGCTGAGCATGAATTTCTGTTCAGGAGCGATAAATCCTTTGGCGGTTGTTGTCAGAGTATCGACAGTGATCTCCGGTAAAGTGATCGGCATCTTATCATTATTCTCTTCAATATAATCGTAAACAGCGCTTCCTGAATACCTCTTTGTCGATTCAATATTTATTGTAGCTGAATGCAATAAATGGCGGTTATTCACTGCCACAAAAGCATTGAAAAGCTTATCTATTTTTGCCCTCCTGTAGATGGTGATCTTGCCGTTCTGAGGCTGGATAAGGGCATCAGCAATTGGTATATAGCTTATGTCCTCCGCTTCAATGAACTCATTGTCAACGTTATATTTTGCTTTAAGTGCCGTAAAAGCAATTGTGTCGGTCAGGCTGTTCGTTGCAAAAAAGGTTGGTTTGGAAACATCGTTCTTATTTATACTGAGGAGCTTAGCTGGTGGGATCAGCCCCGATGGTGTACTTTTTCCCCTCTGTTCCATGCTTAAGATCCTGTTGTTCATATCGTATTCAAAATCTGTCATTGTGCATATATACTGGATTTCAGGGAATTTTACCATCGAGGAATCCGTGTTGAGATGAAACCGGCTGACCTTACTTTCAAAGTTCATATCAAGATTTGCGTTTTCTGCAATAAAAGCATAGCCGTTTGTTGAAGGGGATTTAAGGTTATAGTCTGCAGTATCGGCCTTTATGGCATTCGATGTAAACGAAAACGAATTGGAATTGATCCTTGAATCGGGAGTATTTAAAATGCCGGTCCCGTTAAGGCGGGATGCAGAGAGCTTCAGACTCCCGTCAAGGACTGTTTTGTTCCCGAACAGATCAAAATTCTTTCCGGCTGTATTGTAAGCCAGCCATTCATCTTTCCATGGAAGCCATTTTATTCTGACGTCCTCGCTTTTTAATTCCGGATAGAGGCCTGAACCGTCATTGTCCAGAGTGAATGTGACTGCTTGTGTAAGCATTGAATCGGGGTAAAACTTAAAATCATCTGATTTTGTGGTTGCTGACAGATGTCTAAGAGTGCCGCTACCTGTAAGTCCGCTGTTCGACATCTTTATGAAATCATAAAATCTGCCCCTGCCGTCGTACACATCAATTCCTTCCTTTGGGATGTCCATCTGAAAACCAAGTGAATTATTTTCCTGGACTGTAAGGTATTGCCGCATCGGCTTTAAGATATTCCCGGCAAAAAACTCCCCTGAAAGATTAAAAGCCTCCTGTGAATAGTGGTCTATGTTTTCAAATGAGAAGGGATCAACCCTGAAAAAGAAATCCTTTCGTTTGTAAATACCTTTCATCCCCGGTATGCTGTCGTAGAATATGTATGAGTATGCATTTGCATTAATTATTGGATACTGGGCAAGACTTTTCAAACCGGATTTATTCTCAGGATCGTCAATGTAGATTTCACCGGTCGAAAGTTGGATCATACTATGTATATCACTTATGAGAAAATTCCCGTAGGCATCTGTTTTCTCTGTCTCAACCGCTACTTTTATCGAATCTATATTTGTCAGCCTGATCTTGAAAGTATCATAACTGAACTGAAAATTGTGGCCGAAAATTGTGAAAAGGCCTGCCTGAACCACTCCATCGAATTTGAAGCTTCTGTTTTTAAGTATCGTAAGCTGCCTGTTATAGGGATATATGGCAACTTTTTGTGAATCACTTAAATACACGTCTCTTACGCCATTTACCGTTAAACCGTAGGTTTTAAGGTCGAGTATCGCATTGTCGACCGGAGCTTTTGTTTCGCTGTAAATAGATAGAACATCGTAGTCTTTCTTACGGGAGTAAGAATTGATATAGTCGTTGATCTTATCCTTAAGTGTAACTTCACGATTAGTCCGGTCGTAGAAAACAAATCCCTTACTGGCCATATCAATACAAAGGCCGATAACTACATCTTCCGACTTGTTCAGCCATTTTGCAAACTCACTTACCGGAAAGGTCGTGGAATAATAATATTCGGCGAACTGCTTTAATCTTGTCAGAGGATGATAGTTGTCAAGATTCATCAGATCGAGGAAATAGTTTGCATTAAAGAAAGAGACAGACTGGAACAGTGCCTGCCCCATAGCTGCTCCCCTGGGCCTTGAAATCAGGATCTTTGAGCCGTTCATATCCCAGGACAGGCTCTCAAAATACATGTCAAGGTTATGGAAGGAGTTAAAGTAAGGGCTCCCTGATACCGGATTGTTGGTCCTGAATAAATTCACCTGCCTGGCACCTGAGTTATAGGAAAATCCCAGGTTTGTGTGATAGATGGAGTCTTTTTCAAGATAAAGAGTAGCAACAGTCTCCTGGGCATTAAAGCCAATGGACGAAAAAACGAACTCAGTGGAGGTAATTTTGATGAAAAGGGAATCACTTTTGAAAAACAATAGTGTAGCAGGGCTCATCCTGTCTCCCTTCCCCTTGACATTGGCGCCTTCAAAGACAAGACCTCCTTCATAATCAATATCTTTAAAGATCTTACGGATCTTAAAGTGCCTTGTATAGGTTTCAAAATGGGGAAATATTGCTTTTTCCCTGTTGCTGATGCTGACGACCTGATCACTCAGCACCCCGGACACAGGTTCTTTAAAATAACCTTTATGACTTAGTCTGGCTGAATCGCAGGTAAAACCATTTTTGGTTGTATTGATGGTGTAATTGTTAAGGGTCGCAAAGACATCGACCCTGGCGTAACCTGCCTTTTCCCACGTAACGGTTCCTCTTGTGCCTCTGAATTGCTGCAATGAAGGATAGAATGTCCCTGTAACATTGTAGATTTCAGTGCTGTCTTTCTGAGAATAGCATGTCAGTGTGGCTTCTTTAAAGACCGCGTTAAATACTGTATCATACCCGAGGACCGGAACAGAATTTTTTACTTTCCATTTAACTGATCCGGAATTAAAAAGTACATTTTCGCCTATCAGAAAACTTGTATTCTGAATATACCTCAATATATTATCGTTTGTTGATCCGGGTTTGACAAGCATTCCACTTAGCCCTGTCAGCCAGCTGGCAAGCAGATCACGGTTAATTTTATAGTCTGAAAAATTATTAAGGGTCTTCAGCATCTGATTGAAATGCGGAACAGCTCTCATCTGCCTGCCGACCATCTGGTTTGAAAGATTGATTATAAGGTTCCTGGCATCCGGACTGAATCCTGTGCTATCCCATTTTGTGAGAAAAGAGTTGAGATTGAGGGTCTGTTCCCCGTTAAGGCTGGTTCCCATTAACAACGTAAGCTCCTGCCTGTAATTCCCGGGTTCACCGCTAAAAACAGGCTTTACCTGCGGAAATAGAGCTTTTACAGATAGAAAAAGAAATGAAAAACCAGTTATGAGGATCCTGACCGTCATTTATAATTTATTTAGAAAGACTCAACTATTGCGCAGAAATCTTCCTTCTTTAATGATGCGCCGCCGATCAACCCTCCGTCTACATCGGGTTTTGAAAATATCTCCTTTGCGTTCGAAGGTTTACAGCTGCCGCCATAAAGAATAGTCAGGTCATCCGCACAGGCAGCCCCATATTTTTCCCGTATAAGACTTCGGATATATTTATGCATTTCCTGTGCCTGATCAGGAGTTGCCGTCAATCCGGTTCCGATAGCCCACACCGGTTCATAGGCTATTACAATTTTTCTGAATTCCGGTTCGGGCAGGTTAAATAAGCCTTCTTCAACCTGTTTTTTCACAACTCCCGGGTGTTTTCCCGATTCTCTTTCCTGGAGGACCTCACCGCAGCAGAATATAACATTCAGTCCGGAGGAGAGCGCAAGCACTGTTTTTTTGTTCAGAAGTTTATCGTCTTCATGATAGAAGGATCTTCTTTCTGAATGGCCTATAATTACATAGCGTGCACCTGTGCTCTTAATCATATTCGGCGACACCTCGCCGGTAAAGGCACCTGAAGCCTCCGAGGCACAGTTCTGGGCGCCGCAAAAAACTATACCATTCTTAAGGATCTCTGAAACGCCTGCAAGGTGAATAAAAGGAGTGCACAGGATAACCTCAGCCATTGATGGCTTTGCCCTGAAATAGGAGTTAATTGTTTCTGCAAACTTAAGTCCCTCAGCCAGATCCATGTTCATCTTCCAGTTCCCTGCAACAATTTTTTTTCTCATAATGTTTAAATAAATAATTTTATACTAATGTAAAGTTAATCCTAATGTCGCTATGATGATCTTTTTGGATTCGGATTCGAATCAGATCAAATCCGCAATAATTTAAACGATTTTATAATTAAATAACACTAATATCACTGTAAATCAACGGAATTACAATCACCTTTTGAAGCACCCTGTTTCCCTGAAAAGGGAACTTATCAACAGAAGCAGGACTATTACTGATAATCCTGCACTATAAACGATCAGGAGAGGGTTTTTGTTATCAATATTAACAGTCTGTCTGCCGGAAAAGTAATCAGAGAGCTTTTCAGCTGCCGGAATGCCAGCCCACGACCATTTTCTTTCAATGGTTCCATTTTTGAGGAGGAGATAACCCGGATTTGCGCGGACTATTGTCTTCAGTGTCGTTTCATCAGCTGTGCAAAATGTCAGGCTGTCATTGAAATTCTTCAGCATGTCGGTACCTGAAGCTGTTACTATATAAAAGTCAATTCCTGCAGAAAGGCAGGCGGCCCCAAGCTTAAATCCGTATTCAATCCGTTCAGTTTCCGCTTCCCCGATCTTTTTAGAGATCATCAGAAGGGTAAAGCCCTCATTTGTCAGAATTCTGTCAGTAATATCCTCACCTTCCAGAGTAGTTATGTTGAAATCATGAATGGGGGGCAGGTATCCTTTTTTAATCAGTACCGATTTCTGATCGATAAATTTCCAGGTAGAATCGTTGGCCGGATAATTTTCGAGTGTGAATTCTTTCTTCTGCCCGTCCTTCTCATAAAAAAATGTTGTTTTATACTCATCAACAGGTTTACCTTCAGGTATTTTCATTTTCTCAGGGATGTTATTTCCAACCTTGTACGGTAAAAAATCGATCAGAGGCAGATATTTCAGGTTCAGAAGCGAGAAAACGACGAAAAGCGACATAACTCCTGAAATTACTGCCCATTCCTTAGCCTGGCTGAAGAGACTTTCAACATTTCTTCTTCCTTTGAATAGAATTAACGTAAAAATCAGAAGGACGATATTTTTTCCGAATGTCTGCCAGTTGGTGAGATGAATTGCGTCCCCGAAACAACCGCAATCAGAAACAGGATTGGTGACAGCCAGGATCAGTGTCAGTGGAGTAAAGATCAGCATCAGGACCAGCACTCCCCATATTCCTGTCTTCTGCCTGTATCCCGATAAAACAGAAAAGCCGCAAATAAACTCAGCCGTACAGAGTAATATTGCCAGGGGGAGTGCGAACGGCTGCATGAATTCCATGTTGAAAGCCTGGAAATAGTCATGGAACTTATAAGCAGACCCAAGGGGATCAACCGCCTTCATGGTACCTGAAAAGATAAATACAAGTCCGGTGACCACCCTGCTGATAAGTCTGAGTATCTTCATTTCAGATTAATTTTCTGTCAGTGATGATTTTAACGATGAGCCCTGAAATTGTCTCCGGCCGATTCATTTTTCCCTCCCTGTTGCAGCAGTTGACAACAACAAGATGATCGTCAATCCTTGCAACCTTCAGATATACATCCCTTACTCTTTTCTGGAAGTTAAGGCTCTCTTCATGTACATCTCTGTTCCCGTTCAGGTAATCCCTGTCATTGCCCGAACGGGAGGATGATAATTTCTGTTCGGTGAATGAAAACGGGACATCAAGGAATATATTGAGATCAGGCTTAGGTATTGCAAAATGTTCAAATTCAAGTGCCAGTATCCAATGCATGAGCTTATCCTGTAATACGGAACCTTCGATTTTGGCGCACTGGTACGCAATATTTGAATAGGTGTACCTGTCGAGAAGAACTATCTTTTTATTATTGAGCCATCCGGATATCAGGGCAGCAGCATCTTTCCGGTCGCCGGCATAAAGCATTGCCACCAGGTAAGGGTCAACATCCGTGAGGCTGCCAAACTCACCCCTCAGAAACCTGGCGATCAGTTCACCGAAAAAGGGTGCATCTGTCCTTGGGAAGTGAAGAAATTCGCAATCAAAGCCTTTTTGAATTATGAAATCCTTTAAGAGTTTAAGCTGTGTTGATTTACCTGATCCGTCAACTCCTTCAATTACAAAAAGCTTCATCAGTTCCTGATTTCGTTCAGTACAAAAGTAATAATGCCCCGTTAAAGAAGGAAACTTATGTTCAGTTTTTTACTTTAAGAACTTACACAGAGTTCCACTGAGAAGTCGGCCCCTAAATCCCTGCCTACCGGCAGGCAGGCCCTGAAGGGGACTTAAATTTTAGCCACCTTTAGGTCATAGCCGTCAACTTAAGGTGATGGATACAGGAAAATAGGGAGAGTGTTTAAGCCAAAACTGAATGTAAAGTACTGAATTTAAGTATTATAACTTTCCCCTCCTTAAAAAGGAGGGGAAATGTAAATTATTGAAAATCACTTGCATACAGTCCATTTCATAAGCTATCCTATTTTTTAGGTTTGATGGAGACCAGGGGCGATTTAACTTTGTGGAACTTCAGTGCATAAAGGAATCAATCAAAAATCAAAAATCCCAAATCCCAAATCCCAAATCTTTCCAGGAGTATGCTTTGTTACTTAAATCAATTAAATTAGAAGATTAAAATGCCGGCATGAATTTAAGACAGCGATACATCAATGTCAGGGGAAGACTACTTGATCTTTCAGTTCCAAAGGTAATGGGAGTAATAAATGTCACACCTGACTCTTTCTATGCAGGCAGCAGGTTTAGAGATGATGAAAGCATAATCAGGGCTGTGCACCGAATGATAATCGACGGAGCTGATATAATTGATGTGGGTGGTTATTCTTCAAGACCGGGTGCCATAAACATTACTGTTGACGAAGAGAAAAGCAGGGTTCTGAAGTGCCATCAAAGCTATCAATCACGAATTTCCCGAAGTTATTATTTCTGTCGACACATTCAGGGCTGAGATAGCAAGGGAAGCTGTAATGGATTGCGGAGCCGGGATTATTAATGATATTTCAGGAGGTGAGGCGGACGGGAAAATGTTTGCTAGTATCGAAGAACTTGGTGTACCGTATATTCTGATGCATATGCAGGGTAATCCGGAAAACATGCAAAAGAGTCCTGTGTATAAGGATATTGTTGCCGACATTCTCCGGTGGTTTGGTGAAAGGATCTACAAGCTTCATTCAATGGGAGTTAAAGATATCATACTTGACCCCGGCTTCGGATTCGGAAAAACAATTGAGCATAATTTCATATTGCTTAATCACTTAAGCGAATTTTCAATTGCAGGCCTGCCATTAATGGTTGGTCTGTCCAGAAAATCAATGATCTGGAAAACGCTTGAAACTACTCCTGATGAAGCTCTTAACGGGACCACTGTATTGAACACAATTGCCTTGCTGAAAGGCATTGATATTCTTCGGGTTCATGACGTAAAAGAAGCTGCTCAGGCAGTCAGGCTCGTGGAGACTCTTAACAGTTCGGTAAATGTTAATAAGACCGGAATGTAAAAAATTGATACCTGATTTTTATTCTGATTATTTCACAGGTTTTCATATTTTTACCTTTTATTGAAAATAAAATGGTGCTTAATATCAAAGTACTCGATATTTTCGATATTTTCCTTGTGGCATTTATCCTCTTTCAGCTTTATAAGCTTATCAGGGGCACGGCCGCATTAAGCATCTTTATCGGGATTTTCTTTATTTACATGTTCTGGTTGCTGGTAAAGGCACTCAACATGGAGCTTATAAGCGCTTTACTGGGACAGGTTATAGGAGTAGGGGTTATTGCGCTAATAATTGTTTTTCAGCAGGAGGTCAGGAGGTTTCTTCTTGTTATCGGAAACAGGTATATGAGCCGAAGAAGGTTTTCGTTCGGAAAGATATTTGCCGCAGTGGAGGATAAGGAGAGCAATCCAAAGGAAGCCGAGGAGATTGTCAGGGCTGCAGAATCAATGGCATCAAAGAAAACAGGAGCACTGATAGTTCTTGGAAGGAAAAGCAGTCTCGATATATATTCCGAAGGAGGAGAAAGACTAGACGCGGAAATAAGCGCCGAGCTTCTTGAAACCATATTCTTCAAAAATTCACCATTGCACGATGGAGCCGTTCTTATTGAGGATGGCAAAATATTTGCGGCCCGCTGCCCTTTGCCAATAACCGACAGGGTGACGCTTCCTTCACATTTTGGTATGCGTCATAGGGCTGCCCTGGGCATTTCTGAGCATACAGACGCACTGGTAGTTGTTGTATCCGAGGAAACAGGGAAAATTACAGTAGCCGAGGCAGGTGAGGCAAGGGAAAGCATAACGCCAAATGAACTCCGCCAGATACTTCTGAAAGAAAAGATCTGATAAGCATTCTCCGGTCTTTATACTCCTGGTGGCTCTTATATAAATTAAAATACGATTAAAAAACGTAACATGATTGCAGTGGTCTAATTTACAAGGCATTCCAGCCTCACCCCCTCAATCCCCCTCCTAAGCGCCCTCCTGATTGGTATAACCGGTGAAAATCAAAACTTTTTAAGCAGGGAAACTATCATCTCCTCTTTATCGGTAAAAGATTTTTCATCTCTTTCCTCTTCAATAATTTTCTTCTTGTCAGGATATATTTTTAAAACTGATTTCCTGTTGAGCTGGATTTGATAAAATACATTATCGGGCCCCAGAAGATAATACCTGTATTTTGTCTGAAATTCATCGTATCTTGTGTCTGAGCCGTATACCTTTTTATAGTCTGCCTCGACAAAAATTTTTACCGGCATTTTAATAAACAGATAATCACCATCTTTCAGGACCTGGATGAACCTTTGATCCTTCATTTCCTTTTCAAAGGTTTTTCCGTAGGTGGTTCTGAATACGAGATCCTTACCATCCCCGGCTATAATTAATTCTTCAACGTTACTTGCAGGAATTACGAAGAGTTTCCCACTATTGGGGTGGCGATAAATTACTGAATTCTGAACAAGATCAATATCGGATTTCAGCGCAACATATGAATCCTGCCCTCTTATTCGCAGCAGGGATGGAAGGAGAGTATCTGACAACCTCGGGCTTCCTTTCACCCCTTCGTACCTGTTATCGAATGCCAATCCCCCTGATTCATACGGTGCCAGGGAACCGATACTCTTCAGGCTTTCCTCAAGGGAGATACCTTTCTCGTAGACGCGGGTCGTCTGGGAAAAGCAACCAGTCCATAACACCGCACAAATTAATATCATAATTATCTTCATGTCCGGATTTTTAAGATTTTGACCCTGTAACCAGTGTTGATTATTGCAAATTTACGAAAAGTTTACATCGTTTCTTTTTATTAAGTTTGATGCTTTTAGCTTCAGGCTTTGGCGAATGCAGAAATCCTTATCTGATTTACGGACGGTTCTTATCACCGGGGGCACCTCAGGACTGGGTCTTGAACTCGTAAGACTATACCTGAATATGGGATTTAAAGTTGTTGCAACAGGGAGGCATAAGTTTGAAGATGAGGTAGTTAAATCAAGGGTTGAATTATTTAATGTTGACTTCAGCGATCTGAACCAGACTGCAGAAGGAATTAAGAAAATCTGTGAGATCTATAATTTCGACCTGGTTATCAATAATGCCGGCGTATTAGGTCCCCCTGACTTTATTATTACAGCAGATAGCCTTGAATATACCTTCCAGGTCAACTTCTTATCACACCTCCTTGTAAATGAGATTATTATCAGAAACAAACCGGAAATAACGAGGTTATTGACAGCTGCTGTTACCTCACCCGTCTACCGTGTTGCCAGACCCGATATGGCGTTTTCATTTTCAGAAAGGACTTACAGGCCATTGAAGGCTTATTCTGATTCGAAGCTGTTGCTGTCGCTGATGTGCAGACATCTTTCTGAACTGAACAGAGGATCGGGTATGACATTTATTTCCTTTAACCCGGGAGTCTTCAGCTCAGGAATTTTCAGAATGCAAAGGGAATGGTTCAGGATCATGTATAAAATCGGAGCTCCATTTATGATGAGTCCCGGTAGAGTAGCTTTAACTCTGGCAAAGACACTTGAAAGAGATGATCTTGTCAACGGTTCAATATACGATCTTAAGGGCAGGGTCAGATCTGTTCCGGCGACTGATGACACCATCACCGGTAATTTCTGGAAGGAGTGTTACAGAAGGATTGAACAATTCCTTTGACGGTCCTGATAAATTTTAAAGATTAATTAATGTTTAGATACCCGCATTTTTTATAACTTTTGCATTCAAAAATCCGGGTATTTGATTCCGATTTTGGAAAAATGAAAATAACAGATAATTCTATGAAAAAATCAATTTTTAAAATCATGGCAATGGCAATTTTGTTAAGTAAGACAGGCTGTGCCGGGGATAACGATCCGGAAAGCTGGAGCAGCAAAAAGCTCGATAAATGGTTCAGCGACGGGGAATGGCTGAGCGGGTGGCAGGTAAAGCCCGACCAGTCGATTAACCGGAAGGCATTTGCAGTCTCATATTTCAGGAACAGGGAGAGATGGGATAAAGCCTTCACTTATTTAAAAACTAATGACCTGTCAAAGCTTGAACTGAAGCGTTATGACATTGATGGTGATAATCTTTATGTTACTGTAAGCGAGTACATTACAAAAAACGAAGAGGATGCAAGATTCGAAGCCCATCAGAAATATATTGACATTCAGTATGTTGTAGTTGGAAATGAGCTGATTGGAGTTGGTCCGGTTTCACAGAAGCAGGATGTTCTTGAACCATATGACCCGGTAAAAGATATAGAGTTCATGACGGTCAGGGATGGAGTGAACATGAAGGCCACTCCGGAGAAGTTCTTTATCTTCTTTCCGGGTGATCTTCACCGGCCAGGATTAAAGGATGGAGTAAACGGACAGGTAAGGAAAGTTGTTGTCAAGGTTAAGGTAAATTGAACATTCTGTTAAATTTGCGGTTAGTCTTATGTTTTGAAATTATAGGATGACGACACTATATGATCTCGTTGAAGGGGAAGAGGGGATAATTCTGAAGATTAAGGGAAGAGGTCAGTTCAGGCAACGGCTTTCGGAAATGGGATTTGTTGTCGGTAAAAAAGTGTCGAAGTCATTAAAAAGGCACCACTGCGGGATCCGATTGAATATAAAATAATGGGCTACCATATTTCCCTGCGGAAACAGTGAGGCACAGCTTATTGAGGTAAGTCGGGGAAGATGATACAAAGGAAGTTCAGTCACTCAAACGGAACACTTGTAACATGAGGAGGGAACAGATTCGTGGCTTGAAAAAGCAAACATTTACAGGTGGCGCTTGTCGGAAATCCAAATTCAGGAAAAACAACACTTTTTAATTATGCTTCCGGTTCAAAGGAAAAGGTAGGCAACTATGCCGGTGTTACAGTGGATTCCAAGGAAGCAGATATACAGACAATCGGGTTATACATTTTCTCATTGTTGATCTGCCAGGCACCTATTCATTAAAAAGCTATTCACCTGAAGAAATCTATCTGAGGAATTATATTTTCGATAATAAGCCTGATATAGTTGTCAATATTATTGATGCCTCAAACCTTGAAAGGAATCTGTATCTGACGACCCAGCTTATCGATATGGGTGTCCAGATGGTGATTGCCCTGAATATGTACGATGAACTTGAGAAAAAGGGAGATATTCTTGATTATCATTCCCTTGGAAAATTATTGGGAGTACCTATGGTTCCGACTGTAAGTTCAAAAGGTAAAGGAATAAAAGAACTTTTCGATAAAATAATTGAGGTTTATGAGAACAGGGAGCCGGTAGTCAGGCATATACATATAAACTATGGAACCGAGATTGAAAACGCAATCTGTGCAATTCAGTCGAAGATAAAAATTGAAGAGAACAGGATCTTTCACAAATATTATCTCAGGCAGATATCTTGCAATTGAACTTCTTGAAAATGATAGAGAGTTTTCAGGTGAGATAAAACATTGTGTAAATTCCTCCGACATCACGGGCAGCAGCCAGAAAAGAATATGCCAGGCTTGAAAAACTTTATCTTGATCCTGTTGACACCGTAATTACTGATCTCAGGTATGGTTTTATTTCGGGAGCGCTTAAGGAGACTCTTAAGGAAGGGAAGGAAGAAGGGCTACAGAAAGACAAAGATCATCGATAACTATCTGACCAATAAATATCTGGGGATACCTATCTTCCTTCTTTTCATGTGGCTGACATTTTACAGCACCTTTTTTCTCGGGGCATATCCGAAACACTGGCTGGAACTTCTTATCGGGAAAATTTCAGATCTGACAACTTCATCAATACCGGCAGGGATATTCAGGGACTTTCTTGTCGACGGGATCATTGGCGGGGTAGGAGGAGTGATAGTTTTTCTTCCCAACATCATTATTCTTTTTATCCTGATCTCATTCATGGAAGATACAGGTTATATGGCCAGGGCAGTATTTATAATGGATAAAGTGATGCATAAGATCGGTCTTCACGGGAAATCATTTATACCTCTCTTCATGGGATTTGGATGTAATGTTCCGGCTATTATGGCAACAAGGATTATTGACAGCCGCCGGGACCGTCTGATAACAATGCTGATAACACCTTTCATGTCGTGCAGTGCCCGGCTTACCGGTGTATATTTTATTTATTACTGCATTTTTTCCCAAGCAACCAGGGTTCAGTGCTTTTTCTGCTTTATTCTCTCGGAGTTATTTTTGCAATTGTCTCTGCCCTGTTCCTCAAGCGGGTCTTTATAAAATCAGCCGATATCCCGTTTGTAATGGAGCTTCCTCCTTACCGCATTCCCACTCACAGAAGCATTATCAGGCATGTCTGGTTCCGGACTTCCCTGTATCTGAGAAAAATAGGCGGGGTGATCCTTCTTGCTTCCATAATAATCTGGATTCTGAGCAATTTTCCAAGAAACCCGGGTAATACAGGGATCAGTAAGAGCGAGATTCAGAGCAATTCGTACATGGGAATGATCGGAAGGGGAATTGAGCCTGTGATGAAACCTCTCGGATTTGACTGGAGGCTGAGCGTAAGCCTCCTGTCAGGTATTGCAGCCAAAGAAGTGGTGGTGAGCACATTGGGCATTCTTTACCTGACTGATAGCAAACCATTTCATAATTCCCTTGTAGAGAAGCTGCAGGCACATGAGTCAGCACCCGGGAAAGGGGCCATTACACCGGTTATAGCATTCACCTTTATGATGTTCATCCTTACTTATTTCCCGTGTGTCGGGGTTATTGCGGCAATAAAAAGGGAATCGGGCAGCTGGAAATGGGCTGCCTTTACAGTCTTCTATACAACAACAGTTGCCTGGGTGGTCTCATTTGTTGTCTTCCAGACAGGATCCCTGCTCTTTACCTGACCAGATCCAGGACTTAGAATAGCCCCCTTTAGGGGACCGACGTTAAAAAATTGCCGGTGGGCAATTTTAGCGAAGGGGCCAGCCTGCAGGGTAGACCTGTGGTGGGGGTTGGGGGAAACTTAACAGAGTTCCACAGAGAAATCGTTTACTTTTCAATGGTAGAGGCCGGGCGTTAAATCACCAGCGATTTTGCCCCTAAATCCCCTGAAGGGGACTTAAAGAATAGCCCCCTTTAGGGGACCGAGCGTTAAAAAATTGCCCGGTGGGCAATTTTAGCGAAGGGGCCAGCCTGCAGGGTAGACCTGTGGTGGGGGTTGGGGGTAAACTTACACAGAGTTCAACAGAGAGATCGTTTACTTTTCAATGGTAGAGGCCGGGCGTTAAATCACCAGCGATTTTGCCCCTAAATCCCCTGAAGGGGACTTAAAGAATAGCCCCCTTTAGGGGACCGAGCGTTAAAAAATTGCCCGGTGGAGGGCCGAGCGTTAATAAAACCCCTGTGGGTGTTTTTAGCGAGGAGCCATTGCAGCGATGGTAGCGAAGGGGCCAGCCTGCAGGGTAGACCTGTGGTGGGGGTTGGGGGCATCCGGTTGTCAGTTGATGGCTTTATATTTCTTAAGGATTGCTGACGTACTTAATTTGAAATCAAGATATTGAGCACGGGTGTACGGAATCTTGTCTTCTGCTTTGTTCTTTGACAGTTTTCCCCTGAAGCTGTCGATGGAATTATATCCTTTTAAATCCATCCATTCTTCAAGATCATTAATTATTGAGGAAAGCACCTCAATCTGGTTCAGGTAAAGAGTGCTTACAACCTGCACGCAATCGGCGCCGGCCAGCAACATTTTAACAACATCGCTTCCACTGAATATTCCTGAACTGGTGCAGATGGAAGACTTGATATTTCCGTGCAACAATCCTGCAAACCTTAAAGGCAGTCTATGGTCTTCCACATGGCTGAGACTGTAAGGGAAGTGTTGCTTTTCGGTTTCAATGTCAATGTCGGGTTGAAAAAGCCTGTTGAAAAGAACGAACGCATCAGCACCGGCTGCTTCAAGTCCCGAAATAAATTTCAACGGATTACTGTAATAAGGGCTCAGTTTTACAGCGATTGGTATTTTCACTGCCGCCCTGACCATCTTTAGTGTTTTTACCTGCTTCGCTTCCACATCTTCATATTTGTCACCCGATTTTTCCGGAAGAGTGTAAAAGTTGAGTTCAAGTCCGTCAACTCCCGTTTTCTCAATCTCTTTGGCATATTCAACCCAAATTTCATCATTTACCGCATTCAGGCTGGCAAAAACAGGTATTGAAACAGATTCCTTTGCTTTTTTAAGGTTCATCAGGTGCTGAACGGGATAGGTGTATTCCTTTTTTGAATCAGGAAAGAGTGTGATCATTTCAGCATTCCGTTCTTCATATTCAGTCTTGATCTCATAGATTTCCAGATTTTCAAGTTGGATCTGCTCTTCAAACAGCGATTTGTAAACAATTGCTGCAGCACCCTGATCCTCAATTCTTTTAAGGTTATCAGGATTTGTTGTAAGATCATTTGCACCTACGATTACCGGATTTTTCAGGTCCAGTCCCATATACTTTGTTTTTAAGCTGATCATGGCAGTAATTACTTTATGGTTATTGATTAAAATGTCGGGAAAACAAATGAAAGAAACAGGTAAGCATTTTTCCGGGAGTTTGTTTCTTATATAACAACCCGTAAGGCTAAAAGTTCCGGATGGACCTCAGTGAAGAGTAATATTTAAGGAGGGGTGGCCAGACGATGAAATCATCTTACAGGCAGAAACTAAATTCGTCAAGCCGGGGTGGGTGATTCAAACCTTTCTTATTCCCTTTATTCAAATTGATAGTAAACACCTCTTTAGCAAGATTAGAGTCATGAAACATAGATTAACCACCCCGGTCGGGAAAGTAAATTGTAAACCTCTCAAAATCTATGGTCCCGACCACCCCTCATTGAGAAGGAGGGGAAATGTAACATATTGTAAATCAGTTGTATGTAGTTTGTTGGCCTCCAACCACACTATTGTCTGCTATAGTATATATTGAAGGCAATATAGTCAACAATGTGTTTTGAAAAATACATTTCTTCAAGTGAGCGGGAGAGGGCCTTTAGTGTTTCGAGAGCCGGTGAGATCAGCTCGCTGAGCTTTGCCTGTGTACCGTCGTCGAAGGTGAGGAGAATATCCCTCCTGCTGAAGATTGATGCTTCATAATCAGCTTCATACATAATTTTGGCTCCTGCCTTTTTCTGCAGCACCCCGTTAAGGTAAACCTGGATTGAGTCAATCCCGGTTGCTCTTTTTATATCAACATCACCGATCGACAGGATATATTGCTTTTCTTTCCTGTTAAAACCATCACCGGAGAAGGAAAGGGTTTCCTTCAGAAGAGTATCATTGCCTTTTGCGAGTGCAAAAATAAACCGGGCGGGATTGCCTGTCTGCCCGCTTCTTAAAAGTGTGTATTCTTCGGGAAATGTAAAGCTGTTCAAATAATTACGGTCTGTGTAGGATTTCCAGGCTGATGAAGTTTCCATTTTTCCAATTTCTTCTCCATCGAGATTAAAGCCGGCTTCGAGATTATAATCATAAGTACGCCACCAGTTATAATAAAAATGATAAGCTGTTGCTGTTATTTTAAAATTGTTTTCAGGGACCGGATCGCTCTTTAAATAAAAATGAAGACGTTTTGGATGTAAAACCATTTGTTCGGGCAGATTAACCTCGAGGTTATCGCTGTTGCCCGTTCTTTTGAAAAGTTTATATGGGAAATAATGAAGCGGACGCAGATCGGGATCGGGGCTGAACTCATAGATTCCGGCTATAAGATCAAGGTCGATGCTGTCCTGAAATCCGGTTTCCGATTTTGCACCGGCTTCGGTGAGAGAGAGCAGGCTATATCCCACGGAACCAGAGATCTTATCGATTGCAGTATTAATCTCGGCAACGCTGTTTTCGACCGATTCCTTCAGCTGTAAAATTTCTTTTTGACTGATCAATCTTTGAGCACTGCCAGCTGATCAGGATTAAAAGAATCAGGATAAAAGGTGTTTTTTTCATATTATCATTTTTTATATTCATCTTAATTTCTACGGGTAAATTATAAAAAAGTTTCATCTTCCATTAAGGTTCTTTCTATATTTGTTTCAGGTATAAAAATAAGCAAAAGATGAACATTGACCACATCGCAATCTGGACTTTTGATCTTGAGAAAGAGAAAGCCTTCTTTCTCAAGTATTTCGGTTGCACAGCCAGTGAAAAATACGTAAATTCAAAAAAACAATTTACCTCTTATTTTTTAACATTTCCAGGCGGTATAAGGATCGAACTTATGAACAGGCCAGGCATTAGCGATGGCAGGGATGATAATGCTGCCGGACTTACGCATATAGCAGTAGATGTTGGAAAGAGGGAGATCGTTGACCAGCTGACCGACAAAATAGGAAATGATGGCTTTATTGTGGCCGGCAGGCCAAGAATTACAGGTGACGGATACTATGAAAGTGTAATTCTGGACCCTGAAGGAAACAGGATCGAATTACTATCACTATAAAAATTTAAATTTTTGATGCTATGGCTAAAGTTGCAATGCTGGGCGCCGGTTTCATCGGCGATTTTTACACTTTTTCTATAAACGGTCATCGGAACCGTGATAAAGTGCATATAATTTATTCACGCGATGAAGGCAGGGGCAAAGCTTTCGCAAAAAAACATGGGATCCCGAAGTGGACCACCTCAATAAAAGATGCGGTAAATGACCCGGAGGTTGACGTTGTCATAATCGGCTTGCCAAATAACCTGCATCTGGACGCTGTAAAAAGTGCCGTATCAGCCGGAAAAGCTGTATTCTGCACGAAGCCTCTTGGCAGGAACGCAGGCGAAGCAAAAAAAATGCTTGACCTTGTTGAAAAAGCAGGTGTTATGCACGGCTATCTCGAAGATCTGGTTTACACCCCGAAAACCCTGAAAGCATTAAGATCAGTAAGAATGGGTGCAGTAGGGCAGGTTACATGGGCCAGGTCGCGCGAGACACATCCAGGACCGCATAGCGACTGGTTCTGGACAAAGGAAATATCCGGAGGCGGTGTGTTGCTCGATATGGGATGTCATTGCATAGAGATCAGCCGAAGCTATATAGGTAAAGACATTAAACCTGTCGAGGTGATGTGCTGGACTGATACCCTGGTAAAACCGATTGAAGCTGAGGATAATGCACTGGGGTGGGTGAGATATGAAAACGGCGCTGTCGGACAGTTTGAAGTGAGCTGGAGCTTTCGCGGCGGAATGGATCTGCGTGATGAAGTGATGGGAACAGATGGCACAATCTGGGTAAATAATTTTCTCAGGACGGGCTTTGAAATGTTTACTGCCGGTGGGAAAAAAGGCTACGTGGCAGAAAAGGCGGAAACCGAAAGCGGCTGGCTCTTCCCGGTAGGGGATGAAGTGGTGGAACTTGGTTATACCGACATGTTTACGGATATGTTCAATGCTTTCGAAAATAAGACAAGTCCGGTGGAAACCTTCTATGACGGCTATATCGTAAATGAGATAATGGATGCATGCTTCCGTTCTGCCAGATCGAAAAAATGGGAACCGGTGCGTTTGAAAACCTGGCGTGGAAGTGAAAAAACTGAAAGGATTAATGCACTCCGTGATTTTGACAAGGATCATTTACTTGTAAAAGAAGAAACGATGCCGGATGGCACAGTTAAGCTGATCCTTAAAAACAAGACAACAGGAAAGATCTCCAGTACCGTAAAGAACTAAGGCCTCTCAGTATCCTGAATTTTCTCCTCCTTCAAAGGAGCTAAATCCATTAACCGGAAAGATCGCAAAGGAGTACAAAAAGATCGCAAGGAGCTAATTATTAATGTTTTAACTTTGCATGCTTTGCAACTTCTTTGCGTACTATTATATAACTCTTATTATTTACTATCAGAAGGTAACAGTTTTTTTACCACAGAGTTAAGACGGAGTAAAGACGGAGTTGCACTGTTTTAAAACTCCGTGTTTTACTCTGTGAAACTCTGTGAACTCGTGGTAAAAGGATTTCAGGCAACTCTGTTCCTCCCCGCCTGTTCACCCCTAAATCCCCTTCTATGTGTACTTTTAAAAACCCCCTTTAGCGGGCAGGGAGTAAACCTATGGTTAAAACTATCGTTGCGCGAAAAAGGAGACTTAAAAGGAACACCCTCCAGAGATTACCAGCCCTTTTTGTAATAATCGGCCCAACTTATCGTTTTTAATTAGTTAGTGAAAAGTAATTACTGTCAGATTCAATTTCCACAGATTTAGTATAGTTGTGTCTGCCAGCATTAACCCTGAGCCCTGATGACCTTTTATGCACATACTAAAAGTGATTATAAATCCGGATTACTTCTGATTGGAAAGTGAATAATAATTTCTATAAAATATTGAATACAAAATATTTAACCTGTCGGACCAGATGTCCCTGATGAATGTATCAGTTTGACTTATTGAGGGAATAAATCTGCGGTTTATGAAAAAATGGTTTTTAATTGCAATACTGACACTCTTATCAATTCAAATACTTGGACAAAACTGTTCAATACTGTCAAAGGCTAATACTATAACTCCGGATAAGTTATGCTCTCCGGTTACAGCAACATGGAACGTAAGATATACAGGAGTTAATAGCGGAGGAAGACCGGTCAGCATCATATATGACTGGGGCAACGGAACCGTAGAAACTGTTCCGGCAGTTCAGTCAGCTCCCGGAGTTTACCAGGCAACCGCCATAAATACTTATACGTCGGCAGGGAATGTGTGCAATTACCATCCTCAGGCAACCCTTGAAGTAAATGGAGTTCTTTGTACATCATCAACCCAGGAACAAATTGTTACAGTATGGGATGATGATGATCACAACGGAGGGCATATGCACATCAATCCTCTGGTTTATCCGATATGTTTCGGGAACAGTGCAGACGTCCGTTTTCAGGATCTTACCCAGTTCAACTGTGTACCTCCCCAGGAGAGAGACAATCCGAATGTTAATACACGATGGATACAATGGATTTATGGCACCGAGATCACAATGACCGGAATGCCGGTGACCATTGAGGGCAGATCGAGGAGTTACCCCTATACTGATAATGTAATCACGCTGACAGGACCAGTAACCGGTTCAGGTGTTATGTCGAAGGTAATAAATGTAGCCTCTGATAAACAGATAGGTGAGTATTTCCAGGTCACTTTGAGAAACTGGAATTATTGCAATCCTTATGATGATCCGAACATACCGGGTCCTCCGAGGGACCGGCAGAACGGAGACTATCCTCCTGTGGTTACAACAGCAATTATCCTGATTGTCGATTATCCTGATGCCACTATTGATCCGGTAACCAGGATGTGTGCCAATGCCAACACTGTGACTCTGACAGCCCATGATCCCGGTGGTGACTGGTCGGGCCGGGGTGTATCGGGAAATACATTCAATCCGGCTGCAGCCGGGGTGGGCAATCATATAATCAGGTATGAGATAACAAATGCGGAAGGCTGCAGTGATGTTGACACGGCAATAGTCAAGGTTGTACCTGTGCCTGATGCAACCATTACACGCATTCCCACATTGTGTATAACCGATACCATAATCACTCTCACCGCCACATCCATGGGAGGTCTCTGGTCAGGGCCCGGAGTGACTGGTAATACTTTTAATCCAGCCATATCCGGCTATGGCAACCATCTGATAACATATAAGATAATTGATTCCAACGGATGCATGGACAATGATCAGACAACCATCACCGTGGCAACGCCCGATGCAACGATCAATCCGATCGATACCCTGTGCATAAACAAAGCTCCGATAACACTTACTGCACATGATCTTGGAGGTGTGTGGTCGGGTCCGGGTGTCACAGGCAATATTTTTGATCCTGCAGTTGCAGGAGCCGGCACTCATATTATAAGCTACAGTATTGTCAACCCCGATTGCAGCGACTCCGACACTGAAGATATAACCGTGGTTCCGATACCCGTTGTGGATATCGACAGAGTAGGGACGGTGTATATCAACAGTCCTGCAGTCAACCTGAACGCCACACCCGCAGGAGGTATCTTTTACGGACCGGCAGTAACCGGTTATGTCTTTGATCCGGCTGCTGCCGGGCTTGGCACGCATGTGATAACCTACGAGACCATAATGGACAAATATGGTTGTTATGGAGTTGACACTATTCATATACAGATTCTTATGCCTCCTTTTCCGATTGCCGACTTTTCACCCGACACTGTCGGCTGTTCGCCTCTCACTGTGCAATTCACCAATAATAGCCTTTATGGCGAGACCTATATCTGGGGTTTTGGTGACGGTCAATTCTCGGTTAAGGAAAATCCGGCCCATACATACTATGTGCCCGGCAGCTATATAGTGAAGCTTATCGTTTATAATATTGCAGGAGAATCGATACATAACGGAATTATAACGGTATATCAGAACCCGACTGCTATTCTGGAGGCTTATCCCACGGATGTTATCAACAACGAACAGATAGTTGTCTTTTCAAACAACAGCATGTATGATTCTATTTCCTTCTGGCAGTTCGGTGACGGGAATACCTCTGAGGAGAAGAACCCATATCACAAGTATCTGGAACAGGGCAATTACACTGTCATACTTACGGTAACATCAAAAGATGGTTGTATCGATTCTGCGAAGCTTTTGACTCCGGTAAGGGTTGACTGGAAAATAGGTTCCATAAATTTCCCCAATGTCTTCAAGTGGAATGAAACCGGGCCAACAGGCGGTACATGGAGACCCGGCTGTTATCCGGAGATGGACTTTGTGTTCAGGCCTTTCTATGAGAATGTGACAGACTACAAGCTTCAGATATTCAACAGGTGGGGAGTCCTGATTTATGAAAGCCACGACCTTTACAAAGGATGGGATGGCTACAGCAGGGACGGCAATCTGGCCGTTCAGGGAGTATATGTGTGGAAAGCTTCAGGCAGGTATGCCGACGGAGATTATTTTAATAAAGTCGGCGATGTGACGTTTCTGCACTGATCAGCCAGGCACTTGCATCTGAAAAAAAAAAGTCCGGTCACACATTAAGAGTCCTTGCTGTTTCTTAACTTATGCGAAGAATTGCAAATGGATACTGTCAGCACAGAATTATCTGGAGTGTATGGCATTTATGGCGGTGTCGTGGCAATTGTGACTGACGAGGTTGTGCTATCTTCAATGCCAGTGGTCTTTGTTAATTGTTATACCCAAGGTCATGTCTGAAAAATCCTTAATCCTGTTGCTAGGGATTACTGCAATCCTGGGAGGATCCGGACTGTATGCACAGGAATCCCGTATTCAAAATAAGTTCGGGTCACCGAACCAGATTTCTTCAGGAGTGAATATTCACTTTACGACGGGTCATGAAAAAGACCTCGACATGATTGCTGCAGCCGGGCTTAAGTATGTCAGGATGGATCTTATCTGGCAGAGGACCGAAACAGCTAAAGGGATCTATGACTGGTCGGAATATGATGAGCTGACCGGCAATCTCATGAAGCGCGGGTTGGCTGCCATCTATATACTTGATTACTCCAATTCACTTTATGAAGATACGGTACTTTTTAAAGATCCGATAACCGGGGAGAAGCATAAGGGTATCGCTTCGCCCCGGAATCCTGAAAGTGTTGAGGCATTCTCCCGCTGGGCAGCGGCAGCAGTTAATCATTTTAGAGATAGCAACCTGATCTGGGAGATTTGGAATGAACCTAATATCAGTTTCTGGAGGCCTGCTCCTGATATAAACCAGTACCTGAAGCTGGCTCTTAAAACATGCAGAGCCATAAAAACAACCGTTCCAAATTCAATAATTATCGGACCGGCCACTTCTCAGATTCCCTGGCCTTTTCTTGAATCTTTTCTTTCGTCAGGAATTCTTGAATTCATTGACGGGGTGAGCGTCCATCCCTACCGTGACTACTCCAGATCGCCAGAGACAGCAATGGCCGATTACCGGAAGCTTTCTGAAATGATCGGTCATTATACTCCGGAGGGAAAGGAGAAAATTCCGGTCATAAGCAGCGAATGGGGTTATTCATCCGCCACCAATGGTGTCTCAGTCGAAACGCAGGCTGCATTTATTGTCAGAATGCAGCTTACCAGTCTCTTATCCGACATTCCTGTCACTATCTGGTATGACTGGAAAAACGATGGTAATGAACCTTCAGATTTCGAGCATAATTGTGGGACTGTGACCTCGGATCTGAAGCCAAAGCCGGCATATACTGCGATCAGGGTGATGAATGAGCAATTAAAGGGTTTTACTTTAATACGGAGGATCAGGCTTGAAAGTGAAAGGGACTATTTACTCCTTTTCAGGAATGGTTCAGGCATTGATAAATTGTGCGGATGGACGATGGATCAGGAGCATACTGTTGTTCCCGGTGAGATTAAAGCAGCCGGTTCACTGAGTGTCACGGACGGGAACGGAAAGGAGTTTAGAATAAATAGCAAGGTTGGCAGGTTAAATCTAGAATTGACAGGGCTGCCAAAATATATCACGCTTCCGGCAGGGATTTGACGTTCCGAACCTAAGGCAACCTAATGTTGGTGCCAAATAAAAAAGTAAAATATATTCCTTCAATATTATGATTTTAAAAAAAGTCCGCTTACTTTTGCGGCGCGTTTAAGTACACCTTCGCCAAGGATTCGGTGTATGTTTTCGGGATTAGCGCATCTGGTTTGGTCTTAATATATAATAGATATTCGGGGTGTAGCGCAGCCCGGTTAGCGCATCTGGTTTGGGACCAGAGGGTCGCAGGTTCGAATCCTGCCACCCCGACAAAAGAAAAAGCCTTTCCGCGAAGCGGAAGGGTTTTTTTATTCATAGCGTTGCAGGCTTGCCTGCATAAGCATATGAATGAAAAAAGCCCGTAGCCGGGCGCAGCATGGCAAAGGCTTTTTCTTTTAGTTTCCCCCAACCAGGATCATCGCAGATAATCCTGCCACCCCGACAAAAGAAAAAGCCTTTCCGCGAAGCGGAAGGGTTTTTTTCATTCAGAGCGTTGCAGGTTTTACCTGCATAAGCATATGAATGAAAAAAGCCCGTAGCCGGGCGCAGCACGGCAAAGGCTTTTTCTTTTAGTTTCCCCCTAACCAGGATCATCAGAGATAATCCTGCCACCCCGACTTCGCCCTCCGGAGTACGGATTTATCCGGACGAAGGAGGGCTTCTTTTTATCACTATGAATTAATTCTTAATTTTTACCAATAACAGATAAAGACAACATAATACAACTACTGCATTAATAGCTCCCAAAAAACCTGATGACCAGGGATGCAGATTTTTAAAATCCACGATTAATGGATAAATAAACACTATTGCCAGAGGTATAATGAACCCAAGTAATTCAGCGCACCTCATTTTGCTAATCAATATCACCCCAAGCGTAAAATAGACTACACCAAAAACTATATATATTACAAAACCCGGATCGGGCCTGGTAATTATTCCAAGGTAGAGATTCAAAACAAATAAAAGTAATAGAAAACCAGCGGGTATACAATTGATTGTTTTCACCTTATTACTGATTTAGTGATTCTTATAAGCTAATTTATTACAATAAGATGCCAAAGTCAAGTTTATTTAATAAAATGCCCCTGACATTTAGTTATTTGTATTATGTAAGTGTTTAACCTAGATTTATATCTGCCAATCAATTTTATTTATCCAGAAAGCCCCCGGAGCTAACTTCCGATAGTTGTGAAGGTTGAACTTCTAATCGCGATCCGTCTTTTTTATATGGTACATAGTTTAATGTTAAACAAAAAGTCCCCGGTGCTGATTTCCGAGGACTGGGTATCAATTCATTGCAACTCTATACTTTTTATTTAGCATTTCCCGTACAGGATTCATTTTGAATACTCATTGACCAGTTGTCGCCAACCCAAAGCGCTATGAAAGTAACATGATAAAGAGATCCTTTGTCGCCTTTGACATGGGTACTAGATGTCCACTCCCACAAATCTTTGCTTTTGAAAAAAAAGATTTGTCAATCAGTAAAGTAAAAGTTTTACACGTCCAAAGACTTGCTTTCTATGCCATTTTTATAATCAACATGTTCACCGTTTCCAAAAAACATTTACGTAATGGTCGACAATATGTACATCACCCACGGCCTTCCACATAATCTACTTGAACACCATGACATATAAACAGGAGTATATTAACATTATAGGAATTATTCTTCCCATCTTGTGCAGAAAGCTCCTTCGCAATCCTGTCCAGCGATACTTAACAATCAGCCCTGTTTATTGGATTTTGACAGCTCTGCAGAAGGAGCTGATTATTTTTATTCAATACTCTCCGATTAACTTCAGGTCGCTCCTATGGAGCTAAAAATATGAGGTCCCGATTATCTACAAACAGTTCACTCCTACGGAGTTTGGCTTCTTAAAGTTAATCCTTGAGGCAGCGAACATTTCTTCCTTGTTCAAGATAGGTGTCGTACCAATTATTAATATTAGCTTTATCGTAGAATAAGTCCCAATACCATCCACCGACACTGTAACCACCAATAATGTGTTGACCGGTAGCCCAAAATCCTCCTACTTCGCTAACTGGTGAGAAAGGGCCAGCATTGGCTCGGAAGCTATTGGGTAAAGCTAAAAATCCACTTTCGTTGGTGGCACCGGTGTTGGGGCTTTTCCAATGATTAGTACCAGTCTCTTTTAGCTTACCTCCGGCAACATTTTCACCGCCCAGATAAGTTATAAGGGTTTCCCATTCAGTGTAGGAAGGAACATGCCAGCCCGTAGGACATAATTTATTAGTATTCACTGCCGCCCATTTATATGTTGCACCATATATACTTTTGAAGGTAGCTTCATCATTGTTATACCAACAATAGCCGGGTATATTTTTCAACGCCCATGCCGAATTATCAGAAAGGATAGGTATTGGAGTACCATCATTGTACTTTGTGGTTTTCAGGTTCTCCACCATCCATGTCTGTGTACCAATTGTTACAGAGGTATAAACATTACCATCTTTGTCGATAATTTTATCAATAGGTTCTTCATCTTTCTTACAACTATGGGTAAGAATTAATACTAATCCCATTACTATTATTGGGCAAAACCTAATTCTGTTTTTTGTTGTCATATCAGTTTTTTAAGGTTATTTATTGGCAAAGTTCAGCTATCAGAATATCAAAGTCTACCACTTTTGTATCATTTTCTGACAATCTGGTTACATTTTGAATGGGAAATTGGCCTTAAAGGGGAAATCCGGCGGACATATAAAGCTTGACAGCTCTGCAGGAAGAACTTTATAACTAGTCGTGCTTTGTCCTACTCAAACAGCATTAGACTATGTCGATGACGGAGTGAGGGCAACGAGTTTTTGTATTTCCCGCAGATACCGCAGATCGATATTTGCCCGTGAATGAAGGTTGTAACGATTTATCTGTTATTTTCAAATTCAATTAATTCCACAGGAGCTCCGTCGTGTTCTACCATTGCGACTCTGATCCCACTGCCCGGGGAATTTGGTTCTGTCAATACCTTTAAGTTATGTGTTTTAATTTCATGATCTATGTCAGTTACTTCGAAAGCTATATGGGGAGTAGTGCGTATCAGTTTGCTGATCGGGCTATCCTTTTCAAATCTCATCCATTCGATACCAAAGGGACTTGTACTGAAACCGGATACATAAAATCTGAATTGCGGCAGGTAAATTTCATCTGCCAGTTTCCTTCGGGTCGGGATCCCCAGGTGATGGTATTTCCATCCCCATTCAGCAATTGAGGCTGGCGGTTCATGATCCTGTCTGCGTTTTGTCATGGTTAGTTATTTACTTTGTTGTGATGCCGCCCATTTTAGTTAAAACACTGCCCACCGGCTCCCTGGTAAAGTTACGTAAACCCTAAAACATAACCGCAAAGTTCGCAAAGGTTTCAATCCTGAGATCGCAAAGGGGGGGATAGGGGGGAGCTTGGTGTGCTATGGAAATGGCACGGATTACACTCCGCTTCGGTCGTGGTAAATCCGCTAAAATTGCCACGGGAATTTTTTAACGCTCGGCCCCCTTAAGGGGATTTAGGGGCAACCTTGGGGGGAAATAAGAAGGAGGAGCTGTGCGGCCAGCAATGGTAAATTAAGAACTTACACTGAGTTCCACTGAAAAAGTCACAGAGTTCCACAGAGTTAATATGTGACCGTACTCAAAATCACTCTGTGTCCCGATAGCTATCGGGACTCTGTGAAACCTCTGTGGATCTCTGTGTAAGTTATTATTAAAAGTTTCTTCCAGGGAGTTGCAAAGCTGCTACCTTTATGGTGTTGATGTAAAATTGTAATATGGACTACAGTCATTCAAATCCTAAAAAGATCAAGTCAATCGAGCCCCTGTGCAGGAAGAAAATTTATAACTCCTATGAAGAGGCTCAGGAGATGATCAGGTATATCAGGGAAAACCGGAGAGTAAGGGAGATGAATGCCTATAAATGCCAGATCTGTGGATTCTGGCACCTGACAAGTAAATCTGAATAATAACATCATGATCTTTTCCCGATATGGAAAACTGCATCAGTTATATGAGTGGGTGATATTCGCCAGATGGGGGGTATTGAATGCTTAATTCCGGTTAAGAGTTACACTGTTCTTTTCGCCGTTGTAATAGAATCTTAATTGGTCTTTCATTTATTTTAAAGGATTCCAAATTATGCACGACATCTGAGAACATATTTCCCCATTCAGGCTGGCCTATTTTTGTTCCTCCAAATCTGATTATATGAATGCCTCTGCCAGAGACAGTATAATTTCCAAAAACAGAATTTGTAGTGTTTCTTCCATAAATCGAGTCAATAGTAAAAGTCAGAATTACATCCATCCCGTTCCAGGAATCAACATCATTCTTTTTTGTAACACTATTTTTTTCAAAATCTTCATATGATACTACTATCCAGGTGCCGTTAATATTCCCGATAGACTGATCATTAATGAAACTCCTGTTAATCTGGTCTTTTTCGCAGCCGGCAGAGAAGATGAGGATCCCGAAAATGACCAATAATTTTTTCATATTCATAGAGTTATGTATTGAAATGGCCACAAAAATTGTACCAATCCGGATTCCATTTTATGAAACATACTGCTTTACCCGTCCGGCCAGATATTGCAGATATGTTTCGGTTTTATTTTGCTTTTCTTTTTTTAATAAATTGTACTGGTCCTCCGACAAGATTGGTCCATCCGGTTTGAGGTGAATATTATAAAGGCAAAAAATATATCCGATAATACAATATGACTTTCCCTCCGAAATTTTCTCCTCATTGGTAAGCGCGTTGAAAAGTTCTGCTGCAACGCTCCTGATTACTGCATCTGAAGAACGCTCCTTATCTGAACCCCTTTCCCTTATTATCTCCTGGAAATTAAAGAAGTCGATAATGGAATAATATAAATTATCGATAATGTGCGGATTTGTAATCTCAAATGATTTGCTGCCCCCCTGAAATGTTATTCTTTCAATTGGCACCGGATCCTGTTCAAATTCAATTATCTCCGAAAGATCCGAATACGAAAGTTCAATTTCACGATCGGCAGAATGACTTAGTGCTATTTCGGTGTACATTATCATCCTGAGGACATTTCCATCTGCAATGCCATAACTCCTGCTGAGGTTTTTTGCAAGCACAAGCTGCTTATTAGTTGCAACATGAGGATGATAGCAGGGATTGTACCGGAAGCTGCTCAGGGGCCTTAGATAGTCCTTTGAAATTTCTCTTTTGTACTTTGATTTCATTTCAGTTTCGATTATTCAATTATGAACAATTTTGAACCACTTGTCTTTAATCCTGCACATATTGTCAACTATCGTAATCATGGGCCTAAGCGGGTGTCTTTAAAGTTATCCATGATTACTTGCATACAAGTATAGGAAATATTTGAAAAAATTGTATCACAGTGACGTGAAATATGCAATAGGGATATCGGTTTAACACCCCCTTACCCCCCTCAACCGGGGAATTTTTCAATCTTCTTATAAACTTTAAGTACTCCAAACTTTAGCTCACGTTAAGTATTAATTAATTATGGCTTTAAGGTACCCAAAAACTCAACGAGTTTAAAAAGATCCTTCCTGGAATAGTAATCGACCCTGTTTGATTTTAAGTAATTCTTGATCGCATCCTTTCCTTGCGGGAAGTTCTCTATCAGGTTTTTTCTGTTGAATAGAACAAAGCTTTTTGCTGGGATTGCAAGATAATACTGCTCTATTCTCCGAAATTCCAGGTCTTCGTTTGGCACAAGCCCATAGTAATTACCTGTAACCGACATTGAATTGTAAGTGTCAATCGATGAATTTCTGTCAGTAACACCAAAAGCGCCCTTCCTCCGGATATCCGTGAGTTTGAAGTTCTGCGTCAATCCCACCCTGACAGGGCCCCCTAAGATCTGCTCAATATAACCATTGTTATAGTAGAATGTATCCTGCGCAGCGACAATGAAACTGATATCTCTCTTGTTGATAATGGAAAGTGTGTCATTTGATTGAAGAAATTCCATTTCACCAAGGAGGAAATTGTAATTAAACCTTCCCGGGCTTGATTTCCCATCTTTATACATCAGCTGTCCATCTTTAAAGTCAGGATAACGATATCTCTCCTTAACAGGAAAATAATCTATCAATCTTGTCCCTGCCCTGACGATAATACTTTTATCCTGCTGAGCCATAAGAAAACTACCCGGCAAAAGAAGTGCGTAAATAATGAAAAGCGTTTTTTTCATAATTGATGGCTTTGTTATTCAGTGGAGTTTATTTTTTTCTGATCAACAACTTATCGATCCTGTTTCCGTCAATATCTACAATTTCAATGATGTAGCCGTTAAATGTAAATTTATCCCCGATCTGAGGCGATTTATCGATGTTCTTTATGACGAATCCTGCGACGGTTGAATAATCAATATTTTCAAGGTCGGTAATATAGTTTTCAAAAATCCCGTCAAGGATCTCAGCCGGGGCATCGCCGCTAACAAGATAGGACTTATCGTCGCGCACAAAAATATCGGGTTCGAATGGTACGCCTTCCTCGGGGATTGCTCCGATAAGGTTTTCCAGTATGTCGTGAGGGGTTATTATTCCCTCGAGGCTGCCAAATTCATTAACTACAATGCAAAAATGGATCTTGTTTTGCTTAAATTGTTTCAAAATAACTTGAACCTCAGCGCTTTCAGGAACTATCAGAGGTTGCAGCAAGATCCCGGAAATTGAAAATTCCTTATTTGACGGGTAGGCAATCAGAAAATCCCGGACATTAAAGATACCCTGAAAATCATCAAGATTCCCCCTGGAACATACAAGCCGGCTGTGTTTGGACCTGAGTATAGTCTCATTTATCACATGCATAGGTTGATGCATATCGACCCAATCGATATCCATCCTGTGCGTCATTATATGCTTTGCTTTTTTGTCGGAGAAGTAGAATACTTTTTCATGGATCAGATTTTCATACTTTTCAATTACTCCTTCCTTTGATGCAGTTTTCAAAAGATGTCTGAGTTCCCCTTCGGTAATTTGATCATTACGTTTCCCGATTCCGATCATCCTGTTGATCAATGAGGTGGAAAAAGAGAGGAACTTCACAACAGGATAAAAAACTATACTGAAACGATAAATAGTGGGTGCAATCCTGACTGCTATTTTTTCAGGATTGCTTAGTGCAATTGTTTTTGGGACCAGTTCTCCTATGACAATAGAAAAGTACGTAATTGTCAACACAGTAATTGTGAGTGAAATCTCATCTGCAGAATTACTGAAAATTTCAAAGTTCTGAAAAAAGGGTGTTATTTCATCTGCAATGCTTATGCCGCCATAAACACCGGTAACAATGCCAATAAAAGTTATTCCTACCTGTACAGCTGACAGGAAACTCTCAGAGTTTTCCAGGAGTCTTAAAGCAGTATCTGCACCTTTCCGTCCTTCCTTCCTTAGCTGTTCCAGTCTTGATTTTTTACTTGACACCAGGGCTATTTCCGAAAGGGCGAAAAATCCGTTTAAAAGGATCAGTATAAATATTACAAGTAATTCCATTTCAGGCTTTAAAAATCTTGCATTTTGCCTTGTCCTGCTCCCGGAGACAGACAAAATCAACTATCAAAGATATCATAAAACCTTGAATGGAAAGGCATTTCCCGTTTACAAACTGTTCTGTCTCATCTGATCACGCATTGATCAGCTTTTCAATATTAAATTTCTTCATCTGAAGAAAGGCATTGGTAACCCGTTCTGCCCTTGAAGGATCTGTTAACAGTTTTTGCAGGATCACAGGCACAATCTGCCATGAGACCCCGTATTTATCTTTAAGCCATCCGCATTGGCCTTCATTGCCGCCATCAGTGAGCGGTGTATAATTTATTATTAAATGTCAGATGTCTGCCTGTCAACAGACCGGGAACCACACATGATTGAAAATGAATTACATCTATTTGTGTATGTGATTGTTTTCAACCATGTGGGTTTCATGATTTCTTTTCTGAACAGTTGAACATCCAGTGAACTCCATATTTGTCGGAACAGCTTCCGTAGAAGTCGCCCCAGAACATATCCTGTAGGTCCATCTCCACTTTACCGCCATCCGAGAGCGCCCTGAAGAGCTTTTTTGTCTCTTCCCTTGTGTCGGGTTGCAGGCTGATATAAACATTGTTTCCGAAATCTACTTTAAAACCCATCGACTCGGGGGCATCTGTTCCCATCAAAAGATGACCTGCGAGGATAGGCAAAGCAATGTGCATTACAAGGTCTTTATCCGCTTCGGGTATGGGAGGCGTATTTTCTGAAGGCGGAATATCCCTGAAACGCGAAATACCTCCGACAAACTCACCTCCGAAAACTGACTTGTAGAAGTTAAATGCCTCTTCAGTGTTCCGGGCAAAATTAAGATAAGTGTTAACTGTTGCCATAATAATAAGTATTAATGATTTTTGGATATTTTGTGCTGCATAATAATTCTATATCATCGTAATCTGAAAATGCAATCAGCGGGATATTTTATGTTTTCCCGCAGATCTCGCAGATCTTCGCAGATTTAATATGTCTTTTAATACGTCTTTCTATTTCCGGATTTCTTAGCGTCTTAGCGACTTTGTGGCATTCTTTTTTTGGCCACGAAGGCACTAAGGCGCAAAGTTCATCTGTGAAAATCTGCGAAATCAGCGGGAAATTTTTTGTTTTCCCGCTGTTTAATAACAATAAGATTTTATCTATTGTTCACTTTAACAATAAAAATGCTGAAACAATATTCATGAGGAGGAGGAGACGTTTTGCCGTCCGTTCCGGTTATGATCCTGCCAGAAGAGCGGGGTCATTATGGTTACAATGAGATACAAAGAGGAATCGGTGTATCAAGTGCAATACACCACGTGGATTTGAATTATTTAAGTAATTTTAATAATGCCGGAATAAATATAATTCCGCCGACCACCACTGCTGTTATGGCAGCGATCAAAACGCTTGCCGCCGAATAATCCTTGATCACTTTGATTGCGGGATTTACATTTGGGTCAACGAGATCGGAAATCATCTCCACCGCGGAATTAATTAATTCTGTTATGAACACGAGACCCGTTACAATGGCAACCGAAATCCACCCTGACAGATCTATATTTAAAAGCAGCCCGAGGGCGAGCGCCGATCCTGCCGCTACCAGATGTATTCTTGAATTATGTTCGTTCTTAAGGAGTGATGCAATCCCGTCAAAAGCATACCTGAAGCTTTTAAGTCTTGAACTGACGGTGAATTCTGTTTTTCTCATACTTAAGTCAGGGTTAGGTTGAATAGATTCCGAATGTAATCTTAATTGCTGCCCTCTGACATAAAATCAAACGCTCCCTTCCTTAAATTGATGCCATATTCAAGGTATGCCTTGAGGCAGGCCAGAAAGTTCGCCCATCCTTCAGTATTTCCTTTCAGCCATTTGATCCCTTCTTCATTATTATTCATGCTTTTCTCGGTGACAGTAACAAGTGTGGAATCCTTTCCTTTTGGAGTGAGCGTCATCTCAACCAGAAGTTCAACTCCATTGGTGTCCCAATAGTAGGATATGTAACTGTCAGGTGTAATTTTACCGATGCGAACCGGAAATTTGGTATCGAACTCGGGAAATTTCCACATAAGTGTTCTGCCCTCCTCCATTCTTCCTGTGCTTTCGGAAATGAAATAATTTGACATTTTAACAGGGTCAATAATTGCCTTAAATACTTCATTTACAGGTTTAAGTATCTGAAGTGCTGTTTTTATTTCGAGCTTTTGATGGTTCATGACTAAAAGTTTTCGATTTTTTGACTTATAGCAAGGGGCAGAACATTAAAAACGCAGAATTTCCTCTGCCGGTTATGCATACCCTCCTAGTTCAGATCACGCAGATTCTTAACGGCTTCAGGAACATATTTGTGGACTGCTGCTACAATAGTGCAGGTTTCCATTTCGGGACAATCACCGCATGTATCAAATCCCCTGGCCTTCACGCAGTTTCTAATTTCGCACATTTCGCAATGGCTGAATTTGACGCCCTCTTCCCTGCATCCGGTGCAATTAATCATTTCATATGACAAGCCCTGGGCATTAAAACTGACGCGCCACTTATCAGCGGTAGCTTTTCTGAGTTCATCATTATTTTCAACGGTTGCAATCCTTGCGTCACATGTGGTGCAGTCCAGTCCGCAACAAGAGATCAATTTTTCCATTACTTTAAGTTTTTAGTTTTTAATATTCTGTTAAAAGTGGGCTGACGGGATTTTAATCAATTTTTTTCTTTCAAGTTATGAAATTTAAGGATCAGAAATAAATTCTGAAGTAAATTTCTTGAGGAGATATTCGGCTGCTTTTGAGGAAAGCATGAAAGTTATAAGCTATTGTTAATATTTTCACATAATTGCAGTCCGAAACTGACAAATAATTACAATATTTATAGAATGAATTTTAAATTAACTGGTTTTCCCGGGTCTGTTTAAAGTCTCCTTTGTGCCCCTTGGTGAGGACCTTTGTGTACTTTGTGGTATAAAAATAAATCCATTAACCACAAAGGATCGCAAAGTTCAACACAAAGATACACAAAGGGTTAAATGGAAGTTAAAAACATCGTTATGTTCAGGATACAAAAATTTGAAGGTCTGGTTGCAGCACCCTTCACCCCGATGGATAAGGACTTACACCTTAATACCGACCTGATACCCAGGTATTATAAATTCCTCGAAAAGAACGGGATTGCAGGTGCTTTTATAAATGGAACCACAGGGGAGGGGGCTTCGTTGACCCAGAAAGAAAAACAGCTGCAGGCGGAGAAATGGGGTGAGTGTTACAGGTCGGGTGGTTCTGTCCGTATTATAAACCTGGTAGGGGGAACATGCTACAGTGAGTGCATTGAAAATGCTCTTTTCTCCTTTGAGGCAGGAATTTCAGCAATTGCAGTTCTGGCACCCTATTATTTTAAACCTGTTGATGAAAGCCAGCTTGCTGATTTTTGTGCCAGAATAGGCGGATCGGTTCCCCTGATGCCGGTCTATTTCTATCATGTCCCGATACTTACAGGAGTCAATCTGTCAATGTCAGACTTCCTGGAAAAGATATCTTCAATGTTGCCAAATTTTGCGGGAATCAAGTATACGCACGAAGACTTTATGGATTTTCAGTCATGTCTGAATTTCAGGGATGGAGCCTATGATCTGTTATGGGGTATGGACGAAAGCCTTCTTCCTGCCCTTGCATTGGGATGCAAAGGGGCTGTTGGGAGCACTTACAACTATGCTGCTCCTTTGTACCACACTCTGATTAAGGTCTTTAAGGAAGGAAACATCGGGGAAGCGCAGAGATTGCAGCAATTATCGATCAACATTATAAGACTTTTGAAGAAGTACGGCGGGTTGGCTGCCGGAAAGGCATTCATGAAATATGCCGGACTTGATTGCGGGGAATTCAGGTCACCTGTTAAAAACATGACTGCTAAAATGTTTGATGATTTTGTCAGGGATGTGGAAGCTCTTAAGCTGGGATCCCTGCTTTCTAAAATATAATCCGGCAATTAACTGGTGTTTTTATCTTATCGGGACTCCGGATTTCACCGTCTGGCCAGGGACTGTTGAAAAAGTTAAAATCCTTTAACCGCAAAGTCCTTCACCAATGCAGATTAATAGGAACATCAAATTTGATAACTTCATAAAATGAGAATCCTTAAATCCTTTAACCACTGAGTTACACAGAGTTTCACAGAGTAATACACGGAGTTTCAAAACAGTGTAACTCCGTTTTTACTCCATTAACTCCGTGGTTCAATAACTAATTATCGTCTTTTTGTATATAATATGCGTAAAAGAGTAATATAGTAGAGCGCAAAGGATTTATGCAAAGATCGCAAAGTAGCTAATTATTAACGTTTTAGCTTTGCGTGCTTTGCATGTTTTTAGCGTGCTACTATATAACTATTTAACATAAATTGCCCCACCTGCTCACCCCTAAATCCCCTAAAGGGGACTTTTAAAAACCCAGGGGCGACGTTAAAAGCCCGTGGGCAATTAGGGAGGAGCCAGTTTGCAGGGGAGACTGTGGTGGGGGCAGGGGGTAAACCGACGGTTAAAACTCTTAACGATCTTAGACTTTAATCCTTCCCCTAAAGTTATTCATTTGATGTTCCCATAATTCATGATGGGTGCCAAACTTTGCGGTTAAAAAAGGCTTTTTCAACAGCCTCAGACATATTAAGTGTATTTCTGAAGTGGAGGAGCTCGACGAAGTCAAAATCAATGAATTCTTATGCCTGATTCCCGATAGTCATTTTCTTAAAAATTGTGCCTGTTAATCAAAACTTAATCAGAAATTAATTCTATCTTAACACATGGAAAATTTCCGAAAGATAAATTTGATAAAGCAAAAACTATATTTTGGGTAGCTTCTTGCATATTAAGATTATTAGATTTCTGATAAGTAGTATTTTATTATTATCATTCTTCATTCCTGTCTTCTCTGTTATAAATCAGGCTTCAGATTCGGTTAACAAGAGGGTGACCAGACGTGCCATCAGGGCATCAGACCAGGTCAGTTATAAATCAACAGGCCGATACCGCTAAACAGCTGGCAGCCGATACCGTAATAGCCGATACACTCAAAAATCAGACTGCCGATTCTATATTAAACCAGCCGGGCGCAACACTTAAAACTCAGACGGTCGATTCAGTTCTGATTGAGATACCCGACTCGGTTTTGTCCCTGCCACGAACCTTTAGTGCTGAGGAGCTTACAAGAGGCGAAAGGCTTTTTTACGGCCTCGCTTATCCTGAAGACAGGGGGGTTAGGTGTGTCAGCTGCCATAATACCCGCCAGTTGGATACTCTGAACTGGAATCCTGATGCGTTTGAGATTTCAGTGAAATACCTGAACAAAAACGCGGCCGAACTGAAAAAAGTCCTTCTAAGACCTGCCGGTAAGAAGATGACTGAAGTCCACAATGGATTCCAGCTCACAAATGAAGATATCCTTCTGATCAAAGGGTATATGGACAGGTTTGTTGATATCGGGATTAAACAAAAAAAGCCTGTTGTAACGAATCTCCTGTTACTTATAATATCTTCCGTCCTGCTTTTTATCTCCCTGACCGATGTTGTCATTAAAAAGTTATTCAGGAACAAGAATATCAACAGGATAATAATTCCAGTCACATCGGTTGTTATTACGTGGATCCTCGCTGTCAATGCAATTGCATTCGGACGGGCAACAAATTATTCTCCGGATCAGCCAATAAAGTTTTCTCATGCTGTTCATGCCGGGCAAAACCAGACAGATTGTAATTTATTGCCATTATTCTGCGAGATCCAGCAAGACTTCGGGAATTCCACCCGGAAATGTCTGTCTGAATTGTCACTTCCTTGTAAAAAGCGGAACCCGGTCAGGTGTGACCGAGATCAATAAACTGACAGGTGCTTTTGACAGCGGGAAGGCAGTGGAATGGGTCAGGATCTACAGGTTTCCGGACTTTGTTTTCTTTAGCCATGCACAACATGTAACTGCAGGGGGAATTGCCTGTGAAGCATGTCACGGTGATGTAAAGACTATGGACAGGCTCCGGCAGGTGCCCAACCTTGGAATGGGCTGGTGTCTGAAATGTCATGATTCAAGAAAGGTTAACCTCGGTAACGAATACTATAAAACTTATTTTTCAAGCTTTTACGACTCTTTACAGGCAGGTAAAATCGACAGTGTGACCGTGTCTGTCACAGGAGGCAGGGATTGCGGAAATTGTCATTATTAAATAAACGGCACAACCTTAAGAAATGAAAAAGTACAGGAAAGAAATTGAATCGAAACAGAATGAACAGGGAAAGAATAAGCCTGTTGAAACCGTTTATGATGGAAATCCTGTACTATCTGTCCTTGAATGGAAATGGGATTGAGCTGAATTCTTCAAGGAGGGACTTTTTGAAATTATGCGGATTCAGTTTTGCTCTTGGTGCATTGTCTTCCTGCAAATCAAAGATCAGCAAAGCAATCCCCTATGTTATTGCTCCAAGGGAAATGACTCCGGGCGAAGCTCTTTGGTATGCATCAAGCTATGTTAATGGCAGTGATTATTGCAGCATTATTGTCAAAACCAGGGATGGCAGGCCGATAAAAATAGAGGGGAATCCTTGTCAGGAGTTACCAGCGGTGGTACGAATGCCAGGATTCAGGCCTCGGTTCTGGACCTTTATGATATGACCAGATTTAAAGGACCACTTAAAAATGGTGCACCGGTTGACTGGCTGCAAATTGATGAAGAAATTATCGGCAGACTTAACAAAATAGTTGCTGATAAAAGATCAATTGTGCTCCTTACACCATCAGTTTTCAGTCCTTCGACTGAAGCTGTAATTTCAGGGTTTCTTAAAAAATTCCCGGGTTCAGAATGGGTCAAGTATGATGCAATTTCATATTCTGCAATGCTTGAAGCAAATAAAAGAAGCTTTGGCAGACAGGTAATTCCTGACTACCGTTTTGACAAGGCAGATGTTATCGTCAGTTTCGGAGCTGATTTTCTTGGTACCTGGCTTTCTCCGATTGAGTATACAAAACAGTTCAGTTCAAGAAGAGATCCTGAACAGAATATGAACTTCCTTGTTCAGATTGAATCGAATTGAGCCTTACGGGATGTAATGCCGATAAAAGAATTCAGATCAAGCCTTCACAGGAATATGCAATTCTTCTTAATATTTACAGGGAAATCTGATGCACTCTTTAAAAGACCAGGAATATCAGCGTACCTGCTTCTCCGGTTGATGTGAGCGGAATTAGCAGAAAAACTTATTTCATCACAGGGAAGATCACTTGTTAATTTCTGGTTCAAATGTAAAGGAAGATCCAGCTTCTTGTAAACGAGATCAACAGATTTCTTGGAAATATTGGCAATACAATATTGTTCGATTCATACCTGAGGACCCATGAAGCAACAGATTCGGATATGGAAATGCTTGTCAGAAAGATGAAGGAGGGCAATGTAAATGCTCTTATGATATGGAATGTGAATCCTGCTTATACCTGGTACAACAGGGATGCATTTTCAAAGGGACTCAAAAAGGTTGGACTTACGTTTCTCTTTCCGGTTCTCCTGATGAAACAAGTGAACTTGTTCAGTATATATGTCCTGATAACCATTATCTGGAAGCTGGAATGATGCTGAGCCCAAAAAGGATTTTTACAGTCTGATGCAACCGGTTATCAGTCCGATATTTGATACACGTCAGATGGCTGATACATTATTGAAATGGTCAGGTTCGTCCAGATGATTTCTATGATTTTATAAGGTCTTACTGGACTGAACATATGATGCCGCGGCAAACGGAATTTCATGATCCTGTTGCTTTTTTTGACAACACAGTTGCAAAAAGGGATCTTTGAACCTGGCAGTCAAAGTCGAAAATTAACTGACTCCCAGGTGGCTCGTTTGCCATCCAGACCATTTATATCCGGAAAAAGTCAATGAATGCCGGCGAAGCATCTTTTGAAATTATCCTGTATGAACCAGTTGCAATTGGTGAAGGCAGGCAGTCCAATAATCCATGGCTCCAGGAATTGCCTGATCCGGTGACCAGGATCTGCTGGGACAATTATGCATCGATCTCTGTGTTACAGGCAAAGGAAATTGGACCTGACAGACGGTGATCTTATTGATCTGGGAGGAGTTGATACTGCCGTCTCATCTCAGCCCGGACAGGCATATGGAACCATTGGATTGCACTTGGATATGGCCGCCGGATTGTGGTAAAGTTGGTGAAGGAGTAGGAGACGATGTATGGCAGCTGCTTTCAATCAGAAAATGGTAATATCATGTATACCAGGAATCTGGATCAAATTCTGAAAACAGGGAGCGGATACCTCTTTGCCCAGACCCAGACCCATCAACGATGGAAGGAAGAGCCATTTGTCCGTGAAGCAGGATTGAAGGAATTCAGGAAGAATCCGTCAGCCGGCAATGAATTGCATCGAATATTTTACATCCAAGGCAAAAAGTCTTTATAAGGAAAGGAAATATCCTCATCATCACTGGGGTATGGCAATTGATCTGAGCAAATGTACCGGATGCGGAAACTGTGTTATTGCCTGTCAGGCAGAGAATAATGTTCCGGTTGTGGGAAAGGAGGAAGTACACCGGGTTCACGAAATGCACTGGATCAGGATAGACAGGTATTACACCGGTGATGATAGATCCGGAAGTTGTTTTTCAGCCTGTTCTTTGTCAGCATTGCCAGAATGCCCCCTGTGAAAATGTCTGTCCGGTTGCAGCCACAAACCATAGTTCTGAAGGTTTGAATCAGATGATATACAACCGCTGCTTCGGAACACGGTACTGTAATAATAACTGTCCTTACAAAGTCAGAAGATTTAACTGGTTCAATTATACCGAAGCAGGTACACTTTCGCGGCAATCTGAGGGATAAGGCAGGAATGACAGGTGATCTCCGACGGATGGTGCTTAATCCTGATGTTACTGTCCGGGGACAGGGAGTCATTGAAAAATGTTCTTTCTGTGTTCAGCGTATCCAGGCAGCAAAACTGAAGGCAAAATCTGAAAACAGGGCATTGTTCAAAAATGAAATTCAGACAGCCTGTTCGCAGAGTTGTCCGGCAAATGCAATTATTTTTGGGGATCTGAATGATGAAAGATAGTGAAATGAACAGGATGATCAGCAGGCGGACGAAGTTATAATCTTCTTGAGGAGTTGTTTACCATGCCATCGGTTAATTATCTGACCAAAATAAGAAACAGAATTTCGTAAATAAAAATAATATCAGATATGTTTCAATCTCCACTGCGGACACCTTTAATTGAAGGTAAAAAAACTTACCAGGATATCAGCGACCAGATCCTTAATCCGATGATGAACAAGCCGATAAATTCTGGTATCTGGGGATGACCTTGTCCTTCGGTGCCATGCTATTCGGACTTTTAATGATTTTCTGGACAGTCTGGCAGGGAATTGGAACCTGGGGAGAAAACAGAACAGTCGGATGGGCTTTTGAAATAACCACATTTGTCTGGTGGATCGGGATAGGACATGCCGGTACATTTATTTCTGCAATTCTTCTGCTTTTCAGGCAGAAATGGAGAAACAGCATTAACCGTTCTGCCGAGGCAATGACAATATTTGCCGTTATCTGTGCAGCCCTTTTCCCTCTTATTCATCTGGGGCGGCCACTGCTTACCTTTTTCATATTCCCTTATCCCAACACCAGAGGTCTCTGGGTTAACTTCAATTCTCCGCTGGTATGGGATGTATTTGCAATTTCGACATATTTTACTATTTCACTGGTATTCTGGTATGTAGGATTGATTCCTGATATTGGTACCCTGCGTGACAAACTCAGGAAGGGAATCAAAAAGAGCATTTATAATTTTCTGAGCTTCAGCTGGAAGGGATCAGCAAGAGACTGGCACCGGCATGAAATCACTTCAATAATGCTGGCAGCAATTGCTACTCCGCTTGTTCTGTCTGTTCACAGCATTGTAAGTATGGACTTTGCTGATTCAATACTTCCGGGATGGCACACGACGATATTTCCTCCCTACTTTGTTGCAGGAGCAATTTTCTCGGGATTTGCAATGGTTCTGACCCTGTTGATAATTGCAAGAAAAACCATGGGACTCGAGGATTTTATTACGATAGAGCATGTGGAAAATATGAATAAGATCCTCATTGCTACCGGTTCGATTGTTGCCCTGGCTTACTATAACTGAAATATTCATGTCGTGGTATTCCGGCGTCGAGTATGAGCAGGCGAATTTAATTAACCGGATGACCGGCCCATACTGGTGGGCATACTGGATAATGATAGGCTGCAATGTTGTTTCTGCCCAGCTGCTGTGGATCAAGAAGCTCAGGACAAACCTCCTGTTTACCTTCTTCCTGTCAATTGTGATTAATATCGGAATGTGGTTCGAACGATTCGTTATAATTGTTACTTCTCTGCACAGGGATTTTCTGACTTCAAGCTGGACTATGTACAAACCTACCATAGTTGAGTACGGGCTTATAATCGGGACGCTGGGGATCTTCTTTACAGCATTCCTGCTCTTCATAAGGGTATTTCCGGTCATCTCAATATTCGAGGTGAAATCAATCCTGAAAGTAGAAACTGCCGGTCAGGCCAAAAGAAATAATCATCATGAATAATCCAGATTATATATCAGTTTATTTCGATGATGAGGATCCTATGCGCCAGGCTGTAATGAAACTGCTCGAAAGCAACGAGAAGATCATTGATGTGATGACGCCCTTTCCCGTCCATGGAATTGACAGGCTCCTGTCAATCAGGAGATCACGAATCCCTGTGGGAGGATTTATTTTTGGTTTTCTGGGTGCAGTTTCTGCCTTTGGTTTCATGGCCTGGGTTTTTACTGTCAGTTACCCGCTGATCATCGGAGGTAAACCTTTTTTTGCAGCACCCTCCTTTATTCCAATCACTTTCGAGATGACTGTCCTTTTTGCCGGTTTGTCGATGGCCGCAGCAATGCTGATAAGATCGAAGCTTAAACCGGACATAAGGTTTAAGCCCGCAGATGAAAAGATTACCGATAATATGTTTGTGATACTTGTTGACACCGGGGACGGGAAAACAACTCCTGAGAAAATCAGGTCCATCTTATCGGGTATTAAAATTTTTGAAATGAAATAATCTGAGTCTGAAAATATGGATGAGCAATTCATTTTCAGAAAGGGGTACCGGAATATTCTGGTTGTCGTGATGACCGGGGCTCTGCTTGTTGCCCTGGTGAGCATACTTGTTTCCCGGACTGATGCTTCAAGGATCTGGGCAAATGTTCTCCTTAATAATCAGTTTTTCCTGGGTATTTCCCTGGGTGCTGCTTTCTTCATTGCAGTTCACAGGATTTCACTGTCCGGATGGCATACAGTCCTGCAGCGGGTGCCCGAGGCGATGACGGCTTTTCTTCCTGTTGCTTTTTTCCTGATGCTTCTCATTTATTTTGGCATGAATAACATTTACCACTGGTCTCATTACGAGGGTTATGATCCGGTACTGGAAGGAAAAAAAGCCTGGCTTAACATTCCGTTCTTCTTTATCAGGATGGTATTTTATTTTTCCGGATGGATTGCTCTTACATGGTTGATGAGAAAGAATTCAAATGCGCTTATGACATCTTCTGATATAAAATATCACAACAGGAGAAAATTATTCGGTGGACTATTCCTGGTTTTTTTCGGGATAACAGTTTCAACAAGCAGCTGGGACTGGATAATGTCCGTTGATGCTGAATGGTACAGTACAATTTTCGGATGGTATGTCTTTATCGGCATGTTTGTCACTTCACTTGCTTTATTATCCTTATTTCTGGCTTCTCAGACGCCAGGGTTACCTTACCCTTTTAAGGGATGACCATGTTCATGACCTGGCAATACTTCTCTTTGCCTTCAGCATATTCTGGACCTATCAGTGGTTCTGCCAGTACCTGCTGATCTGGTATGGACATCTTCCTGAGGAAACATCTTACTTTATCCCAAGGCTGAATGAGTTCAGAGTGATTTTCTTCCTAAACCTGGGGATTAATTTTATCGTGCCGTTCTTTGGTCTTATCCGGTCCCGGTCAAAGAAAAACCTTGACTGGATAGCTCTTATGGCAGCCATAACCTTTATCGGGCACTGGATCGATTACTGGCTTATGATTATGCCGGGATCCGCCGGTGAAAATGCCGGGATCGGATTACTCGAAATCTCTGCTACCGTACTTTATACAGGTTTGTTCATTTTTGTGGTTTTCAGATCTCTGGCACATGGACCGGTTATTGTGAAAAATGATCCTTTTCTTGAAGAGAGTCTGAATTATGAATCATGATAATATTAAAAACATTAAAGATCTGAGGATGTTTAGATCAAGACTTATATCAACCCGACTTCCTGTATTTCTTGTTTTGATGCCTTTACTATTCTCATGTGACAGGACAAGAACAATGCGTGGATATGACTTCATCCCGGATATGACCTATTCGCGTGCTTACGAGACTTTCTCGCAAAATCCCAATTTTTCTGACAGCTCTGACGATGAGGGTTCCGGAAGTAAATACTGTCCCCAGGGGTTACCTTCCTTTCAGATATACAATTGATCCGGAAGAACGGGTCAGGGCAGGGAGCGAACTTCAGAATCCATTCCTCCCGACGGATGAAGTAGTTGCGAGGGGTCAGTTCATTTTCACCACATTCTGCATTGTCTGCCATGGGATCAAAGGCGTCGGTGACGGGCATCTTTATATAAGCGGGCTCTATCCGCTGAAACCACGGACGCTTACAGGAGCTGTTGCAAGAAAGCTTAAAGACGGCGAGATTTTTCACACCGAAACCCTGGGATTCGGATCAATGGGAGGTCACGGTTCGCAGATAAAACCTGACGACAGGTGGAAGTTAGTAAAATACATCAGGAAACTCCAGGCGAATGCCATTATAACAGGCGATACAGCAGCAATCCTAAAACCCTGAGGACCATAGTGTTACGATTCATCCTCTTGTACCTTCTCAAAGGAACGAGGATAGGCCAGGTTATGAAATCGAATTTATTATCTGGCATTTACCTGTTTTCATTTCCCGGCCGGGGTGGTTAAACTATGTTATGACTCAATCTTGCCTGAAAAAACTTCTTTATCTCTTTTAAAACGAATTCGGGATACTGGAACACAAACCTGTTCTCAAATCTGAGTACGGTGAATCCTAGGTCTTCAAGATACTTGTCCCTGATTGTATCTTTCCATACCTGCACAGGCACTCCCATGAAGATCTCCATCAAGCTCAATTATCAGTTTCTCCGACGGACAATAGAAATCAAACTATATACTTACCGATACTGTGTTGTCTTCTGAATTTTCTGCCATCAAGATTCTTTGACTTTAACTTATTCCATAAAACAGCTTCTGCAGATGTGGAGTTATTTCTCAGAGATGTCTGGGAGGTTTTAAGCTTTTTAGGTTTAAGAGGTGTTTACTCTCCATTTGAATAAATGGTACTAAGAAAGACTTGAATTAACCACCCCGGCCAGACGAATTTAGTTTTCTGACTGTAGATGATTTCACCGTCTGGCACTGTGAATCCTTGAACTTCGTGATAACTTTGGTGGCATAATCATCCCAGATCACGTATTAAAAGGAGGGCGAAAGTTATAATACTTAAATTCAGTACTTTAAATTCAGTTTTGGCTTAAACTCTCTCCCTATTTCCCTGTATCCATCTCCTTAGATTGACGGTTATACCCCGAGGCCCACTACCGGATATTTCACTGTTTCAGCGATTTAAGATATTCAATTATTTTTGCAACATCATCTTGCGAGAGGACCCCTGTATAACTCTGCATCAGGTTCTTTGGGTACCCTTTTACTGTTTCAGAATTTGGGTCGTAAACAGCTTTATGGACATATGCTTCATCGACGGTAATTGTGACCTCCTTCCCATCCCTTATTACTGTTTGTTGTTCACCGAAGATATTTAAGTAACTGGGTCCTATAATTCTTGATCCGTCAGTGGAATGGCATGCAAAACAACCCTGGGCCTTCATTATGGCTTCTCCCTCTGCGCCTGGTCCTGTTCCCGCGGTAGCGAGGGTAACTTTCGTGGTATCGATAAACCATTTATCGAACTCTTCACGGGATACGACTTTAACGGCTGAGCGCATATAGGAATGTGATAATCCGCAATATTCAGCACAGAAAATATCATATTTGCCTTCCTTACCCGGAAGAAACCACATCATCTTCTGCCTGCCCGGGATCATATCTGATTTTATCCTGAATGCCGGAATGAATAGACTGTGGATTACATCCAGCGAAATAAGATTTATTTTAACAGGGGTATTAACCGGAACGATCAGATCGGGACTCTGTTTGCCATTTTCGTATGTAAATGAAAAATTCCACATCCTTGCAATACTTGTCACGTTCATTGCATCCTTCGGAGGCTTGGTAAGTGGTTTCCATCCTGCCCATCCAAAATAGAACATTACCAGCGCCAGCAGTATCGGAATGACTGTCCAGGCGATCTCCAGCCTGTTGTTGCCTTCAATCTGGACAGCGACCTTATTCCTTTTCTTGTTGTACCTGAAAACAAACTAGAGCATGATTAAGGTAAGTGCCGCAAGGAGCAGTAATGAAATACCCGCGATATACTAGAATGCAGTATTGTAGGAAGTAACAAAATTTGAAGCGTCTATTGGATTTGTTGAATACATACTGATTATCTGAATAGGTAGTCCAGGAGTGTAATAATTATTACAGCAACAATTAGAAGTATCACAAATGTAACAAGAATCGCTATAATCCTGCTCTCAAACTTGAGGTGCATAAAGATTCTAAGAACAAATGATGATTTGACGGCAGCTATAATAAGTGCCAGCGCCACTGTCAGGGAGCCCAGGTAAATTTGTGTGAGTGCCACAGAAACAAGTGTTAGCCCGATCAGTAAGGCCAGTACATACAGAAATGTCCTGTAGGGAATTATATGATCCTTATTTTCAGTTTTTTCCATAAACATCAGGTAATAAGATAAAACAATGGAAAAAGGAATATCCAGATCAGGTCGACAAGATGCCAGTATAATCCGCTGTTTTCGAGCAAAACATAGTCACTGGAATTTATCCGTCCACGAATAATGGCGACCGTTACAAACCCCATAAAGATAAGTCCTATAATTATATGCAGCGCATGAAGACCTGTCATAAAAAAGTATAATCCATAAAATAGAACATCACCCTGCCCACGCAGGGCAAGTACTGATGAACCCGGATAGATATGTTCCCTTATATGTTCTCCCCATTCAAAGTATTTATTTACAAGAAAAGCGATACCAAGAATTACAGTAATGCCAAGAAGTAAAAGTGCCAGTTTTTTATCCTGTTTCCTGATTGCTGTAATCGACATGGCTATTGTTGCACTGCTTATAAGGAGAATTATTGTATTGACTGTACCGATAAAAACGCTCAGTTCCTGGGCGGCAAGGTGAAATGCCTCAGCATTTCTGTACCTGTATACTGAGTATACAATAAAAAGGCCCCGAATAGCAGCATTTCGGTAAACAGGAACAGCCACATTCCGGTTTTGGATGCCAGATCATCACGGTGTATTTCTTTTATCGTATTCATTTATAATCGTATGGTCCTTTGGTAATTACAGGTTGTCTCTTCAAAATTTTCAACCGGAGGAGGAGAAGGAATTGTCCATTCCAGGGTTTTGCCTCCCCAGGGATTTGCAGGAGCCTTTATTCCCTTTTTCAATGAAGCGAACAGATTAATGATATAATCATTGCCCCGGAGTAAAGAACCCATGATCCCATTGTTGAAATAATATTCCCGGCATGAAATATTTCATCATAATCAAAATACCTTCTGGGCATACCTTTTACTCCAAGGTAAAACATCGGACCATAAAGTGTTATAAATCCTACAAAAAACAGGAGCAAACCAATATTTGCCCATCTGGTATCATACATTTTCCCTGTTATTTTCGGATACCAGTAATGCATTGCTCCAAAAAAAGCAAAACCTGTTCCTCCGAATACAATAAAATGAAAATGAGCAACAACAAAATGTGTATTATGCAAGATGAACATTGGTTGCAAGTGAACCAAGAATAAGTCCGGAAAATCCACCGATCATGAATACAAAAATAAATGCCATTGCCCAGTAAAAAGGAGTTTGCAGATCAATGGAACCCTTATGCATTGTGGATATCCAGTTAAATACTTTTATGGCACTCGGAATTGCTACAAGAAATGTCAGAAGTGAAAAAGTATAAAGAGCTGTTCCGCTCATTCCTGAAGTGAACATATGATGTCCCCAGACAAAATAACCTACAAAGGCAATTGCCATGGCTGAAGCAACCATGAATTTGTATCCGAATATTGTTTTATGGGAGAAAGTTGATATAATCTCTGAAATTGCTCCCATTGCAGGTAGTATCATAATATATACTGCCGGATGACTGTAGGTCCAGAACAGATGCTGATAAAGAAGAGGATCACCTCCAAGTGTCGGATCGAAAAATCCGATATGCAGTATTCTTTCAGCAGCAACCATGAGCAGGGTTATTCCGATAATCGGAGTGGCAAGCAGCTGTACCCATCCTGTGGCATAAAGTGTCCATGGGAATAATGGCATTTTCAGCCAGGTCATTCCCGGAGCCCTCATCCTGTGCATTGTCACCAGAAAATTCAGCCCGGTCAGGATTGATGAAAATCCGAGAACAAATGCTCCAAATACTGCAGGAAGCATATTCCCGGCTGTTCTGAAACTGTAAGGTGCATAAAATGTCCAGCCTGTATCAGGAGGTCCCTGACCTGTAAACTGTGATATAACTACAAGTGTAACTCCGGTAACATAAAAATACCAGGAAAGCAGGTTTAGTCTTGGAAATGCAACATCTTTTGCTCCGATCATGATAGGAAGGAGGAAATTACCAAATACTGCAGGCAAGCCCGGAATGACAACAGCAAATATCATTATTATTCCGTGGAGGGTAAAAAATGCATTATAGGTCTTGTGCATCCACAATGGTTTTACCCGGGGCAATAAGCTCAAACTTCATTAGCAAACCGATTGTAGCCCCAATGGCAAAAACTGTAAGGATTGAAAACAGGTAAAGCATGCCGATCCTTTTATGATCGGTGGAAAATATCCAGGCAAATATGCCTTTATATTTTCCTTTATGATTAAGATAACTGGGTTCATCGAGGTTGGTTTGTGTACTCATTTACTGCCCCTTGATTTAAATTTAACACGTGATAATGCAAGATACAAAAATACCAGTAAACCAATAAATGTAATTACTATTGCTGAAACCCTCGTTACATTAAATACAAACTGATTTCCTGTATCATCATACGAATAGCAAACTGCAAGAAGCCGGTTGATGCTTGGACCGATCTTTCCGTCTGCTGCTTCGACCAGTGTTATTTTTATATCAAACGGCAGAAATTCAATTCCCCGGAGATACCTGATGATCTTTCCGTCAGATGCAAGGGCAATCAGTCCTGTAGGATGTACAAACTGATTGTTGAATCTTGTATAGTTGAAACCTACTGATTGGTTAGCCTGGCAATGTTTAAACTGTCAGAAACAAAAAACGACCAGTTTTGGGCAGCTTCCTCTTTCTTTTCCATTGTACTAAGATAGCTGGCCTTCTTTTCTTTTCCCAGCATGATACCTTCTGTCGGATCAAAGCTGACTGTAATAACCTCGTAATCATTTCCGAGCTTCAAGATCAACCTCATCAATGAATTTTGAGATTCCCCACATCAGTGGACTGCATGTTCCGGGACATTCAAAATATACCAGATTCAGAATCGTGGGCTTATTTATGATATCCCTCAGCAGAACGGTATCTCCGTTTTCATTTACCAGTCTTGTATCCAGGTCAGCATACTGACCCTGTTTTTCCTCAAATCCAACCTGCATCTGCTGGTCAAAGAGCGATTTCTGGGAAAAGGTTTCTACACTTGTCAGAAAGATGCAAAGTCCGATTAATAATTTAAATTTTGGTGTCAGCATGGTCAGGTAAGGGACAATCAAAACATTATGAAAACAGTAACCTTCTGATATTCATATGTTTTTATTCTTATTAATATTTATTCACTGTATTTTATAACCTCAACAGGACAGCTTTCCGCTGCTTCTATTATCATTTCCTTAAAGTCAGAATACTTTATCCCTTCAACAACTGTTGCTATATCCTTTAGAACAAATACCTCAGGGCAGATATCTGAGCAAAGACCGCATGCCGTGCAGCCATCTTCAATCCAAACTTTATTGATTGTCATACTTTATAATTTAAATTATAACAAAATTTTATATTTACAAATTCCCTTAACTCTCAGTTGGTAGTTCTGAATTCAGGTATTCATATCGATCTATGTTACTTAAACAAACTAAATGTGAAAGTTGTTCACCGGGATAATAAAAGTTATTATACAGATAAAAGACGGTTAATTTCGGAACTCTTTTGAGGATTAATTGTTTGACTGATTGACAGGCAAATAATCGAAATGCAAATGAATATATTTAATCAGAAAGAACAATGAAAACGAAGACAGCTGGTTTTGCAGCATTAATCATGCTTCTGATGAATACCGGAATAGAAGCACAGAATTACAAAACAGTTTCAGGTAATGTGACAACTTTTCAAAACTATCCTCTGAATAATGTTAAGGTGTTCTCCAGGAAATCAGGAGAAACTGTTTATACCGATTCAGAAGGCAGGTTTTCTGTTAAAAGTTATTATGGAGACTTACTTTTGTTATCAGCATCTGGTTTTGAAGGAAAGGAAATCAAGGTAAGAAAGAAAGACTCCTATAATGTAGATATGGTTTACATTGACAGCGAATTAGCATTCAATCGTGCGACCGGGGACAAACACATTTCTGAAATTGATCTCCGGAAAGCGATGAATGACAGAACGCGTGCAAACCAGCATGACTTTTCAAAATATGGTTCTATTTACGAGCTGGTCAGCAGTGAAGTTTATAATGTCAGGATCAAAGGTAACACTATCGTAAATACCAAAATGAGATCACTTGATCCGTCACCTCCTGTACTTCTGGTTGTTGATGACAGGATTGTCTCAGATATCTCCTTTCTTGATCCAAACTGGGTAAGGTCAATTGAGTTGATTGATGATGTTCGTACAACAATGTATGGGTCGATGGGTGCGAACGGGGTTTTAAGGATCCTTCTCAAGTAACAGGATAAAGACAGCCTGTAAGTCTGTCAGATCAGTTAGTCCAGGTTGATTCGAATTTGTATTCCCCTGAAGTTAACTTATATATGACATATCCGTTTTCCCTGCCCTGGAAAAGTATGTTATCTGAACGCTTAAGGATTTTTCCGCTCTCTTTAATCCTGTCATTTCCCGTAACCGGGATGTAGCATGTGGAGGTGCATCCGGGAGGTACGGTTACATCCAAGAAGAACCTTCCGTTTTCTTTTTTCCAGGTTATACCTGCGTTACCGTAAGGTGTAAGGTTGGAGTAGGAAGCAAAACCCAGATCACCTGCAGGTTGCGGCCGGAAAATAATGTTCCGGTAGCCGGGATGTTCGGGATCGGTATTCATACCTGCCAGTTTCCTGTAAAACCAGGTAATCCCCCCTCCAAACATGGGATGATTCCGGGAACCGCCACCCCCCCATTGTTCCCAGGTAGTAGTGGCTCCCTGGTCGACCCACCATCCATAACCCGGCCTGGTGCGTTGGTTCATTACTTTAAAGGCCAGCTCATTGAGTCCATTTTCCGAGAGCACCTCGAAGAAAAACTGTGTTCCGAATATTCCGGTGTCAAGGTGATCGTCATTTGCATTTATGTCAGCCTTAAGGGCTTCAATAACCCGGTCTCTCTGATCCTGAGGTATTCCCATTTTAAGGGCAAAAATGTTTCCTCCGTATGGTCCGTAAGTCCCTTTTTCCAGATTGAAGTATTTTTGTTGGAAGGCAAGCCTGGTTTTTTCTGCCAGGGCAGTGTATTCTTTTTCATCTCCGGTCTTACCAAGTACTCTGGCGGCCTTTGCCGTAAAATCAGCGCAGCGCCAGAGGAAAAATGTATGAACCATGTCATCCGGAGGCAGCTTGCCGGGCGCAACCCAGTCACCCAGGTTGATCCACTGGTTGGGCTTACTTCTGTCGGGCGCCTGGGAGAACATTGTGCCATCATCAACTACCCATGTCAACATATATTTTATATACCCTTTCATGCCTTCGTAGTTGTCCTTTAACATGCCAGTATCCCCGTACTGAACATAGAATTCCCATGGCATAATGTTCATTGCTGCACCCCAGCCGACTCCTCCACCACATCCCGGCTGCCATGGGGCGCCATTTGGAACATAACCGTTTTCGGGATTTTGAGCTCCCAGTATATCACGGATCCACTTTGTATAAAATGCGCGGGCATCAAAATTATGCATAACCGTGACGCATGCAACCTGTCCGTCACCGGTGTATGGTGAGCGTTCCCGGTGAGGACAATCGCTCGCTACGCCTCCATGCATATTGTCCGTCTGGCTTCTCCACCATATTTTGTTAATGTCATTGAACAAAGGATTGGAGCATTCAAATTTCCCGGTCGTCTCAATATCAGTGTATACAGCTTCAGCTTTCAGTTGTTCCGGACTGAGTTCCCCGGGCCAGTTGCTAATTTCCACTTCCCTGAAAACAAACCATGTAAACCTGGCTGCATACGATTCAGGCCCTCCTCCTTTCATGGTATAAGAGTTGTCGCCCATAGCCGATTCGCAGATATATTTGATCCTGATCCTGCGGCCGCGTTCTCCGGTTACATTATCAAGATGCAGCCATCCTGATATTTCCTGACCAAAATCTACCCTGTAATGACCATCACCAAGCCGCTCGATCTTCAAAGGTGCAAGGCTCTCCATTACCTTGTCAGTAGGCGACATATGGGCTTTCAGCCTTCCCAGGGGTGTTTTCCTGATTGCCACCTGCTTCCACTGTGAATCGTCAAACCCTTTGCTGCACCATCCGGGTTGTTCCAGCCTTGCATCATAGTGCTCGCCCTCATAAATCTGATCCATTTCAATCGGACTTCCGGAAGCTTTCCAGCTGTTGTCGCTTACAACAACCTGCTCCGTACCGTCAGTATATTTAATATGAATCTGTCCGATAAACCTCGGAGTGCCGTAGCCCTGGCACCAGTAGCTGGATGGATTGTAAAAACCATTCCCAAGTATGACGCCTATTACATTTTCACCCTCTGTTAACAGTTGCCTGATGTCATATGCAAGGTACATGACCCTGTATTCCCTGAAATTATTGTTTATCATTACCCCTATAGGCCCGAGATTATCCCTCTTGTCGTAGAGTGTTACGTTAGGTACAAGCACATCCCTGCCCACCTTCTCACCATTGATATAAAACTCAAAAAAACCAAGACCGGTAACATAGGCACGGGCAGAAACAATATCTTTCTTCAGGGTAATGCTTTTCCTTAACATGGGGGCAGGATTAAACAATTTGCCCTGAGAACCCGGGATCTCAGTTTCTGTCTGATTAGCTCTTTTGGGAGCAGGGGGTTTTGGCAGGGGTGCTTCATCCTGCCAGGGAGCTCCGATCCATAGTGCTTTCCAGTCACCTGGTTCCAGCAGCCCCATACTCCAGGAAGCCGGGCTGCTCCATTCAGATTCCTTCCCTTTACGGTCCCATACTCTTACCTGCCACCAGCAATCCTGACCTGATTTCAATTGTTTGCCCGCGTAAGGAATATTGATGGATTCCGGTGAAATGATTTTGCCGCTCTCCCAAAGATCAGCCTTCCCCGTGAGCAGCCCTTCACGCGAACCTGCCACCCTGATCTCAAAGGCAGTTTGTCGCTGACCCCTTTTACGGGCGTCATCAGAATTAATCCATGATAATCGTGGAACAGGGGTATCAATAGCCATGGGATTGTTAAGATACTCACAAGTCAGCCGGACTGGCTTAATACCTGCAGCCAGAAAGCCTGGCAAGAATAACCAGGAGAACAAGGGGGAGAAGTTTAAATTTCATACGTTAAAACTAACTAATAAACTCATTAAATATACCGGAAAGGATAATTCATTAGTGCATATTAACTTTCAGTATTTTCTGTTGTTTGTACTTAAATAACTGATATAAATGCATTAATTTTATGAAAAATACTACTAAAAACATAAAGAAGGTCATCCTGCTTATAAATATTTTTTCCTCAATCTTAAAACTCATAAAATATGAATAACAATTTTAAACTAAAGCTGACCGGTATTGCCTTTTTAATTGCCACTGCTGCCGGTTCGTCAATCTGTATTGCCCAGCAGCCTGCAAATCAGGTAACTCAGGACGGAGCAATTAAGCTTACTTATAATTATCAGGTCAATAAACCCGTAAGATATCTTACAGAAAGTAAAATTATTCAGACGATGGATATAATGGGTCAGTCGATGCAGGTAATTGTGAACTCTGTTTTTGGGTGCTCGATTAAAGCCATTGATTTTCCTGCCCAGAACCTGAAGCTGGAGGTGACTGTTGACACCATCGGACAATCTACCGAATCTCCGATGGGATCATCAGGAGGAGGAGTGAAAGAAGTACAGGGGAAAGTATTTAACGTAGTTATTAACCCAGCCGGCAAAAGCGTTGATATTTCGGAAGCTGAGAGCATTGTATTCAATATTGAGGGAAGCGGTGAATCGAACCTTGCAGAAACGTTCATTAACTTTTTTCCTGTTCTTCCTTCGAATCCGGTAAAGGCCGGAGATGTCTGGAATTCAAGTGATTCTGTTAACACAAAGTCCCAGGCAATGTCGATGAAAATGTTAGTTACCTCGGAGAACAAGATGGAGGGCTTTGAATCAGTAGATGGTGTTGAATGTGCGAAAATTTCGGCTATTGTGAAAGGCGACCGCGTTATGAAAGTAAAGAATCAGGAAATTGATATCCTTATTAAGGGCCCGTTTACCGGTACTGCCGATTTCTTTTTCTCATTAAAGGATGGCTATTTCATCAAACAGATCGTTTATACAAAAATGACCGGAAACATGGAAATGACTGCCCCGGAAGCAATGTCATTCCCGGTAGTAATGGAGATCAGCTCGGTGAATGAGGTAAAAAAATGAGGGACTAAGGGACTAAGGGACAGGGCCGAGCGTAAAGAAAATGCCCTGAAGGCCTATCGAACATTTTACAATAATACTTGTTGTATAATAAAATTAATAAACCTGTCATGAGATTGAAAAAATTTATAAATGCGTTCCTGTTGATTATCTTACCTTTAGTCGGGTATTCCCAGACTGTCAGCTTCTACGATTTCAAGGTAAAGACTCTTGAAGGCAAGGATTTTGATTTTGCTTCTCTTAAAGGAAAGAAGGTGATGGTGGTAAACGTTGCTTCAAATTGCGGCAACACTCCGCAATACAAGGAATTAGAAGCGCTTTACGAAAAATATCAGGGAGAACTTGTCATAATAGGATTTCCTGCAAATAATTTTGGCGGTCAGGAACCGGGTACCCCCGCTCAGATACGTGAGTTCTGCACAAGTCACTACGGAATTACATTCCCTCTGATGGAAAAAATATCAGTTAAAGGTGATGATATGCATCCGGTTTATAAATGGCTTACTTCAAAAGCAGAGAACGGTGTACTGGATTCAAAGGTCACCTGGAACTTTCAGAAATATCTGATTGATGAAAATGGTAAGCTGGTTGAGTTCCTTAATCCAAAGGAAAAACCTGATTCCGAAAAAACATTTACATGGTTGTCAGCTAGATAGTGTTGTACTCATTTTTTGATTGGGTTTATGTGAAAGAAGCCGCAAAGGATTTATCCGATGCGGCTTTATATTTACAATCTGATTCCGGTAATGTGATCTGTTCTTAGGTCAGACTTACTGTTAGTATGTTTCCTGATTTGGTAACAGGGTATGATTTCAGTCCGATTGTGGCAGGTCCGTTTATCACGGCGCCGGTCGTTGAATAGATCGATCCGTGACAGGGACAGGGGAAATTGTTTGCCGCGAGGCTGTATCCTATTGTGCAACCCATATGGGTGCAGACACTGTCAATGGCGACGAATGCATTATTGCCTGTGTTGGCAATGATAACACCTTTGGAAATAATAGAGCCTCCCGCAGTATTAAGCGCTGCATTTGCAGCGACAGTAAGATCAAGTGTTATATTTGTTCCGCCTCCGTTCCCGTTACCTCCACCCGGGTCCATGTTATCTTTGGAACAACTGGTGAAAACCTCCGGTAATATGATCAGGGAAGTGGTCCCCAGAATCACCTTCTGAATTAAATCTCTTCTTGTCATGGGTTTATGTGCTTATCTAGCATATAAACAGTGTTTCCGGGAGATTTGTTCAATGCTACTATTGTCTTGCAGTCTTGCAGTCATGCAGTCTTGCAGTCTTGCAGTCTTGCAGTCTTGCAGTCTTGAACGACATTTAAAGAACGAAGGGAATAAACATCTTCGTTTCTTTCATATACCGTGTATACTCATGACCAAACCTTTCGATCATCTCAGTTTCTTCAATCCTGGACGTAATATACAATGCAACGAGATTTACTGCCCCCAGGATTAACTGAACCATGTCAGGATCTTTTAGCATGATGCCGGTACCCAGTAAAATAAGAGAGAGGTAAAGGGGATGGCGGATGTATCTGTAAATATTAGACTTAATCAGTACCGTTGTGGCTTCGAAGTCCTTTTCTGATTTGCCTTTTCTCTTCAGGATCAGAAAACCTGCGATTCCCATCCAGGCGGACAGGACCAATAGTATCCACGATATAATCTGAAACAATGAAAAAGGATCATGAAACCAGACTTTCAGATTTAACATTGTTAGAATGAAGATGCTTTCAAATCCAAAGAACCTGGGTATCCCGTGATATCTCCTGTGCTTAAGTGAGAAGAACCATGAGAAAAGCACCAGGAAAATAGTCCCTGCGGCGAGTACTATATAATTCATTTAGGCTATTTATTTTTCAGTTATTCCGGAATTGATTTTCTTAATAAAATCATACACTTCCAATTGCGAATTTATCAACTTCTTTCCGGATTTAAACATTTTATTGGAGAGTGCCGGATCCAGTTTTCTTGCTTTTGAGTTATCGCTCCACTGAATTTCAAAGATCTTTTTAAGATCGTTCTTCAGGTTCTTATCAAACACAGGACAGGTCACTTCTATACGGTGGTCGAGATTGCGTGTCATCAGGTCGGCTGAAGAGATGAAGCACTCCTCATCGTCATCGTTGCAGAAGATCATGAATCTGGTGTGCTCAAGAAAACGGTCGACTATCCCGACAGCCTTGATATTTTCACTTAGGTCCTTTAATCCGGTTACAATCGAAAACATGCCTCTTACAATAAGTCTGATAACTACCCCGGCTTTGCTTGCTTCGTACAACTGGTTGATTATTTCAATGTCAGTTATATTATTTAGCTTCAGATAGATGTATGCTTTTTTCCCGGCTTTTGCATTTCTTATTTCATTGTCTATAAGAAGGATCATCTTGTTCCTGAAAAAGAAGGGGGAGAGGACGAGATGATAATAATTATCCTTCCTGTAATTAACATTAAAAAAGTTGAAAGCCTTAAAAACCTCATTTGTGATTTTTTTATTGGTGGTGAGCAACAGGTGATCAGTATAAATTCTGGCAGTGTCCTCATTGAAGTTGCCGGTTCCAACAGCTGCATAACGCTGGGTGATGTCGTTTTTAATCCTTGTGATCAGGCACAATTTTGAATGCACCTTTAACCCGGGCACTCCGTAAATAACTTTTACTCCTTCTTCAGTAAGCTTATTGCCCCACAGGATATTGGCTTCTTCATCAAACCTCGCCTGGAGTTCCACGACGGTTGTAACCTTTTTCCCGTTCCTGACGGCGTTCATAAGAGCGTTGATGACGCTTGAGTTTCTTGCCAGCCTGTAAAGTGTTATCTGAATGGATGTTACAAACGGATCAATGGAGGCTTCCCTTAACAGGTCAATGAAATGATCAAATGGATTATAAGGGAAGAAGAGCATTATATCCTTCTTCTTGACAGCTGACAATATGCTTTTACCTGCCTGAATATCCTTATGGGGCACAGGTTTCATTGGAGTGTAGTAGAATTTTTTACGCCCGAGATTTGGGAATTGCATAAAATTCTTGAAGTTATGGTACCTGTTGCTTGGAATAATAACATCGTCCGGACCGAAATTAAGAAGGCGTGTAAGTATCTTAAGCATTTCAGCCGGCATATCCCGGTCATAAATGAAACGCACCGGTGAACCATGCTTGCGTTGCTGCAGACTCCTGGACAGCTTGTCAATATAACTTTCGGAGATATCTTCAGCCAGTTCAAGCTCCGCATCTTTAGTAAGTTTGATAGTGTATGCAAATATCTCATCAAAATCAAAGAGGAAGAAGATATCCCTTAAACCTGATCTTATTATATCATCAAGGAAGATTGCATATTTTCCATCTTCCGTTTCGGGCAGAATAATGAACCTGGGAAGTACATCGGAGGAGGGGATCTCAAGCAATGCCATCCTCTTCTTCTGGGTTCCTTTCTTTACAAGATAAATGGCAAGGTAAATCGCATCATCAGTCAGGTTTGGCATTTTGGAGTCCTTTTCAATAAGAAAAGGCATTAACCTTGTCCTGACTTCCCTTATGAAATAGTCCCTTACAAATTCAGCCTGTTCCGGGTTCAGTTCTTTCTCATTTATAAGATGAATATTATGTTTTTTAAGTTCAAGCAGTAATCCGGAGTAGATTTTTTCAAACCTGGCGCTCTGCTCAAGTACGATCTCATGAACTTTCTTCAAAGTCGCCTTTGGACTGTAACCAAGTATCTCCTTCGATTTTGCTTCGAACTGTGAAAGTCTCCTCAGGGTAGCTACCCTTACCCTGAAATATTCATCAAGGTTGTTTGAGTAGATGCCAAGGAACTTGAACCGTTCAATAAGAGGAACGTCCTTGTTCTCAGCCTCCTGCAGTACCCTCTCGTTAAATGAGAGCCAGCTTATCTCTTTAGGTATGTAGGTCTTGCTCATGTTGTTTTTTCAGGTTTAAGGAAATACTCAATTTTACCCCTTTCACGGACGATCCCTTTCCAGGTATCTGTTTTAAAGTAAAGACCCACAATACCACTTTTGGGAAGGAAATCACATCCGTCCTTTGACAGCCTGTCGGGTATTTCAGTGAAAGAAGGATTATGACCGAAGAAAATTATGGTGTCAATATCGTCTGTGACCTTTTCAATTATTTCAGAAAATGAATTAAGGGTTGCCCTGTGATAAAGGAGATTTTTGAGAATGATAGCTTCAGGACTCATTCCGAATACCCTGGCGAAGACAAGAGCTGTTTCAAGCGCTCTGAAAGCCGGGCTGCTAATAAATATTCCGGGATCTTTCTCTTTGTTTTTCAGGATGGCAGCCATCTGTTCGGAGATATTTTTCCCTTTGGTTGTAAGGGATCTTTCAAAATCAGGGATCATTGAAGTAGGTTCTTCTGCTCTTCCGTGCCGGACAAAAATCAGCTTTTTCATCTGAGTCGAAATATTAAAATTGTTTCAACGATCTCAACATAACTTGAGCAAATTTAGGGTTTTAAAGGAGATTTTGTTCAATTGATCAATTGAATTTAGTTGCCTTTTAAATGTTGACATTTATTATGTAATTTTATGAGATCTGTCACAAGCTCGAATATTTGCTATGCTTCCGGATTACGTAAAACTGAAAGACATCAAGCCTGCCCTGAGCGGATACATCAGGGAAGCTCATTCCATGCTTCCCACCGATGCAATACCTGATGAAAAGGTGGTTCACGACATCCGTGTCCTGATGAAAAAGTCAAGGGCTGTAATGAAACTTATCAAAGGCCAGATTGACGAACCCACATTCAACAGAGAATACAATACCTTCAGGGAAACCGGCAGGAAGATGCAGGAATGGCGCGAGACATCAGTGCACCGTAAGATCCTTAAAGATCTTCGCAAGAAGCACATCGACATTTTCAACAGCCTCCGGGATCATGAAAAAGTAAATTTTTTGCTCCGAAAACCTGTGGCCACTGAACTATCCCCGGATGCAAGGGAAAACCTCGGGGATATTGCCGGACTGTTAAATAAATCCGGATACCGTTTAAGGTTTCAACCGATGAATAACTTTGATCCGCATCTGCTACTTAAACAACTGGAAATAACTTATATTGATGTATCAGACAATTACCTGACAGCAAGGAATACTTTGAAGTCATCAGATCTGCACGAGTTCCGCAAAAAGACCAAGGACTTTCTTTACCAGCTTTATTTTTTCAGATCATTAAAACCAAAGGTAGTCAGGGACCTTGAGAACAGGCTCGACACGCTGGCTCAGAATCTGGGCAGGTATAATGATCTTGCAGTACTTTTGGAAACCCTTGACTACAGATACAAAGGACCGGGAGAAGCCAATCCTCAGCTTGATGAGCTTGCGGTAATTATACATAACAGCCAGGACAGGTATCTTTCAAAAGTATGGCCCGAAGCCTATTCTATGTTCTGCCCAGGTAAGAAACTGACGAATCTCCTGGGATATAAAATACTGGTGATCTGACCGATTGATCTTAAATACGGATGAAATAACTCTAGGTAAATATAATATGCGATCCCTCTCCGCCTGCAAGTTCATAAAACTCTCCCACAGTAAGGATATCACTTACCTGATCCCATAAGTCCTCTCTTTTCAGCTTGAACATATCTACAGCGAGTCTGCAGGCATAAACTTTGCCACCTCCTGCAGTAATAAGTTCAAGAAATTCACTTACCGGAGGAATATCCAGTTTATCCATTCCGCCTAGCATCATGTTTGAAGTTAGTGATTCCATGCCGGGCAATATACCTAACAAAGTGGGCATCCTAACACCGCCAGGAAGTCTTAAAGCAGGGTTACCGACAACAGAAGTATGAAGTTTATCCATTCTTTTTTTAATAATTGCATCAAGACCAAAAAAGGTGAAAAAGAGGTTTGCCTGCAATACCTTCCATGACTGCGCCATTCCCCAGCACCAGGGTTGCGTAAACGTCTTCAATTGCACCTTTCGCGCAAATGAGATTGACTTTTTTTACCGGATTTTTCTGTTCCATTTCTTTAGATTATTAATTATTATACACAACTTGCCGGTTTGGGAATACCTGCGATTTTAGTAGCTTTTTTAAGAGGTGCACCGGGGAATAACTGATAAAATGTCTTTACGTCAAGGACTCCCGAGTGATTTATGCTACGGATTGACAGAGCTTCTCCGTTGTTATGCCTGTTACGGAGAAACTCCATGATTGCAAAATGTTTATCTGTAAGGACAATACCTTCTTCTCTGGCAATTTCAACAGCTATTTCTTTTGTCCATTGGGAAGGATTTGTAAAATAACCTTCCTCATTTACATCTACTGTTATACCAGCATAATTTTTTTGTGCCATAATATTGAATTTAAGTTGTTAATCTATTAGTTAGTTATTTTCTGTTTTTGAAATGTTTTGTAAAAATGCCATGATAAATCCCATACTTTTTCTAACCTCAGGTTTGTTAAGCTGCCTCATCATCCGGAAAATGGAGTATTCTTTTATATCTTCAGGATTTATTTCCCTGAGTGCTGTTACCGCAATATTTATTTTACCAAGCAATTTAGGATCCGAAATGATTACCAGAGTATCTACAACAGGAACAAGATTGTCTGCCATTTTCTGTATGTCATTGTGGGTATATCTTGAAAGTATCCGGTCCAGGGTTATTCCAATCTGATGGAGGACTTCGAAATACCCTTTTTGTTCCAACTCATGGAACTTCTGAACTCCATCCAGACCAATTTGTTTAATGATCGGCGTTACATCTTTCGCCAGATCGGTAAAGCTTTCAATTAATTCCATAATCATTCCGAAGCTCCTGATGTTCCTGATCAGTTTAAGAATAAGACAGGTAAGTGCTTCACTATCGAGTTCGATACCTGCATTGTCGAGGTGTATAACCAATTCCTTAAAAGCATCCTTTCCAATAACTGCAACATCATCGGCAAGATCATTCATTGCTTCCCGGTTTTGTCTCTGGATCGAGGCTTCTTCGAGGATCAGATCAAGTTTACTGTTTATTTCCCTGATCTGTTCCTGTATTAGTTTATCTGACATATATTTTATTCTTTAAATTAATCGGTCTTTTTACCAGCCATTGTCATATGCGTATCAATCGGCATCTCTTTGCCCTTAAGAAGTATATGCCAGTAGATCCATCGAAATATTAGCTTTCCGTAATGGTTGAGCCTGCTTTCTTTGAGAAGGCTGAAGGGACCAATTCCGGGGAAAGGAAAATAACCCGGCAAAGGTTCGGTATCATAATTAAAATCTATAAGTGCTCCCTTTCCATGTCCTGTTTCGATATAGCAGTTAGAATGACCATCAAATTTTCCTGTGAATGGCCTTTCCTCAATATAGCACATTAAATTTTCAGTTAGTATATCTGCCTGAAAATGAACCACTGAACCTGCTTTGGAAGTTGGAAAATTTCCGGCATCACCGAGGACGAAGATGTTTTCTTTAAGGACAGACTGTAAGGTGAACTTGTCGGCTTTAACAAATCCGAATTCATCACCCAGACCGCTTTTCATTATAACGGGATCTCCGCTGTGAAGAGGTACCGTAACAAGACAGTCGAAAGTAACTTCTCTGCCTCCAAAGTCCCTTAATATCCTATTTTCATTGTCAACCTCCGACAGGAAGAAATCAGTTATCATTTCAATGTTTTTATTCTCAAGAAGGCTCCCGAGAAGTTTTGAAGAACGGGGTTTTGTAAAAGCCCCTGAAAGGGGGGTCACATAACTTATGCTCACTTTATCCCTCATGCCTCTTTCTGTGAAAAATGCATCAGCATAAAATGAAAATTCAAGAGGAGCCACAGGACATTTAATCGGATTATCAACAATATTAATAACCAGACGGCCGCCTTCCCATGTTTTGAAAAATCTTGACAAGGCTTCAGCACCTTCGATTGTATAAAAGTCGAAAACATTTTTTTGCCAGAGCTCCCCTTTCAGCCCTGGAGTCTCTTCAGGACAAATTCTGGATCCGGTTGCTATTATCAGAATATCATATCCCAGGACCTCACCATTTGCAAGAGTGACTTTGTTGTTTTTATGATCAATGTTTTCAATCGGTTGATAAACTGAGTTTACCCCAATGGGCAGAAAGCTTTGTTTTGGTTTAACTACATCGGCTCTCTTATAGTAGCCAAAAGGAATAAATAAAAATCCGGGCTGGTAATAATGAGTTTTGTTCTCATCAACTACTGTAATGCTCCATTCCTCCCTGGATAATTCTTTCCGCATTTTATTTGCCATTATTGTGCCACCGGTACCAGCACCCAAAATCAAGAGTTTTTTCATACTATATCTACGATCTGTTAATTTATTAACAATACAAAAGTATACATTAGTTAAATATTAATATATGTTGATTTGTATGTTTTTTATACTGTATTAGGATTTTTTTGTCTATACTTTTTTTTGGATGAAAATTTCGAGCTATCTTCAACAATCTTAATTTTTCGATTATTAACCAGTAACAAAATTCCTCATGAAAAAAATTGCTCCGTTCATGCTGCTCCTGATATTCTGTGTTTCTGCTGCTTCGGGCCAAAACACCAACGTTAAAAACAATCCGGTTGGTAAATGGAAGTTTGAAGCTCCTTACTGCACCTGAAGGTTTCACGACTGGTTTGATCGAGGTGGGCTTCGCAGAGAATAAATATTCTACAGCTATTTCATTTACCGGAAGTGAATATAAAATTCCGGGAGAAAAAGTCATTGTTAAAAATGACACTGTTAATTTTTCAGTTTTTATCGAAGGAGGCGATATTTTAATAAAACTGAAAATGGATGGTTCAACGAAAATGACCGGCACAGCCACAACTCCCGATGGTGACATTCTTCTGACACTGACCAGAGAGGTTCAGTCTAATTAAGTGCAATAATCAGATATATGCTTTGATCTGCGGGATAAGCGGGAATTCTTTTGTTTCCCGCAGATTCCGCAGATTTACCCATCCGTTTTAAGGTATTATTATCCCCTCACTTTATTTGTCCTCTTTCACAATTGTTTCTGCGATTATAAAGTAAATTTATCCTGGTAGTCCCGTCAAAGGTATTGCTTCTTACCCCTAAGTGAAATTTATGAGAAAATTTCCTGTTTTTTTTGTCAGCTTGTTCCTGATAACCAGAATCATTCCTGCCCAGATTATTAACAAAGTACCATTAAGTGAACGGATCACAGGCTACAATATAGATGTTCGCCTTGACACCGACGCAAAAACTGTCGCAGGAACAGTGGATGGATTCTGGATCAATAAATCGGACGATACTGTTCCAGATATCCGGTTGCATATGTATATGAATGCCTTCAGAAGCAATCAGACAACGTATTTCAGGGAAGGCGGCGGCTCTCCGGGTAATACGGATCCGGACCTGGGCTGGATTGAAATAAGATCAATCACCGGCAAAAATAACACTGACCTGACTTCAGCGATGCAGTATATAAGTCCTGATGACGGTAATCCGGAAGACAGAACTGTTCTTAAGGTTTTGCTTCCAAAACCCGCGCTCCCGGGGGATACCGTTTCTGTCACTATTGAATTTGAAACCAAGCTTTCCTCATTTTTCAGAAGGACTGGCTACAATGATAATTACTATTTTGTTGCGCAATGGTTCCCGAAGTTTGGGGTATATGAACCTGCCGGGATGAGGGGCAGGACTGCAGGGGGATGGAATTGTCATCAGTTTCATTTTGATTCAGAGTTCTATTCAGATCACAGCGTTTATGAAGTCTCCATAAATACTCCTTCAGAGTATATTATAGGAAGCGGTGGGATGCTAATGTCGGAAAATGAGACCGGGTCGGGTAGAAAAACTTCGGAATACAGGGCTGAAGATATTGTTGATTTTGCATGGACTGCCTGGCCGGAATACATTGTTTTTAAAGAACAATGGAGGAATGTCTCAATAACACTGCTGACATCAAAGGATCGCTCCGGACAGACAGGGCGTCAGTTTACTGCAGTAAAAAATGCACTGGAGTATCTGAGTGATAACGTAGGTCCTTATCCCTGGCCTTATCTTACATTTGTTGATCCTCCCCTTGTGGGCGCTGGTGCGGGTGGCATGGAATACACGACAATCTTTACATCAGAATCCTCTTATTTTATGCCCCGGTGGGTTCATCTGCCCGAGCTTGTTACAGTTCACGAATTCGGACACGCTTATTTTATGGGAATACTTGCCAGTAATGAATTTGAAGAGCCATGGCTCGACGAGGGAATCAATTCTTTCTGGGAACAAAGAATCCTTGACAATTATTACGGAAAAAATTCAGGTCTTATCGCTCACCCGCTCTTTAAGGTGCCCGACCTTGCCCAGGCACGTATCGGATATATAAGTTCATCAAATCGTCAGGTTATTAGCAATTCAGCTTTTTCCTGGAATTATCCGCATAATTCCTATTATATGATGTCATACTATAAAACTTCAATATGGCTAAGTACCATGATGGGAATTGTGGGAGAGGAAACGACAAATGACATCTTCAGGGAGTTTTATAAGAAATGGGCGTTCAGGCATCCGTCAGGGAAAGATTTTACAGATGTGGCAAATGAAGTTGTAAGGCGCGATCATGGGGATGTCTTTGGGCCGGACATGAACTGGTTTTTTGACCAGACTCTTTACGGAACAGGAATATGTGACTACCGGGTTTCAGATATTGACAACCGGAAAGTTTACAAGCCTGAAGGTAAAGTGGATACAGCTAGCTTTAACAATTACGGATCACTGCTTTCAGATTCACTCATAACGTCCGTTGCAGAGCTTGAAAGGGTAGGTGAGGTGATGTTGCCTGTTGACGTCCTGATCCATTTTACAAATGGCGAAGAGGTACTTGAAAAATGGGACGGGAAAAGCAGGTTTAAGGATTTTACCTATACAGGTTACAGGGAAATTGAATGGGTGAAAATAGACCCTGATTTTAAGATCACGATGGATGTCAATTATGTCAACAATTCGAGGACTACAGAACCTGACAGGATTCCAGTCCGCCGTCTGATTGATAAGTTTATTTCTTTTATGCAGTTTTATCTGAGCGTCATATTGTTGTAATTCAATCTTATATGAAAATCCTGTATTCGGTAAAATCAGGCTTCCTGCGTACTTTGAAATCCTGGAAAGGAGTATTGATTATATGGCTGTGCTTCCTTATTCTGGTAGCAATTGTAGCGCTTCCCCTGAGAAATTCATTAAATTCAGCATTCGGTGCCAGCATGATCACTGAAAAGCTTTCGGAGGGTTTTAACCTGATGGCCTTTACTGATCTCGGACCGATTTTTAAAAGCCTGTTATCGTTTATTTCAGGCGGTTTTCTGATTGTTATTCTTATTGGCTATATAATTAATGCTTTCCTGACCGGAGGCCTTTTCAGGAGTCTTAAGAGTGATGGTGGCAGATTTTCATCTTCAGATTTCTTTGGAGCCTGTGCGAAAAATTTCTGGTCGTTTCTGATTATAACCCTGATTATTAGTCTGATAATAATTTTTGTTTCCGGAATTATTATTCTGATAGCCATGCTTATCGTCAGTGCTTCAGAATCCATGCCGGAAAAGGGGATCTATAATATTGCATTTGGTTCAATTATTATCGTTCTTGCCCTTGTTCCTGTATTTCTTCTTGTGGCTGATTATTCAAGAGCCTGGAAGATTTCAAACAGCGGTTCCCCCTTCATGGCGCTGGGATTCGGCTTCAGACACACCTTCCGGCATTTCTGGACATCCTATGCAACCATGCTGATAATGATATTGTCACAGGTCCTTTTTGGATTAATTGTCATGTTTGTTATACCTTCGTGGAAACCTGACACAGGTAGCGGCGTTTTTCTGTTGTTTATTATTTCACAATTGCTTATCTATGCAAGACTTCTTCTTAAGACATGGAGATACGGCAGTATTACATCATTGATGGAATATAACCAGGATCAGATTGTACAATCCGGCAATAAAGTTCTGTGAAACTGTTCCCTGTCTGCCGGCAGGCAGGCATGTGGCCTTTAATCAAAATTATCTGGAGATGAAAACTGAGGAAATTAAAAAGCTAAGGGCAGAGGCTGAGAATCACCTTAACAATGAACTCTTGCCCTTCTGGACTTCAAGGATGCTGGATAAAAGGAATGGGGGCTTTATTACACATTTTGATAAGAATGGCAAGGATTCGGGCGAGGATGAAAAATCACTCATTGCCCAGACACGTTGCATTTATACATTGGCTTCGGCACATCGTGCCGGTTATGGGGAAGGCAAATTAGCCGGTTTTGCAAAACATGGGGTTGATTTTCTTTTAAATAAAATGTGGGACAATGAGCATGGCGGCTTTTTCTGGATGATGGACCGGAAAGGGAATGTTACAATTGATAAAAAGATAATTTACGGACATGCTTTTGCAATCTATTCCCTGAGTGAATATACCCTTGCAACCGGTGATCGCCGGGGCATTGAATATGCTGAGAAAGCTTTTGACCTTATCCAGAAGTATTGCGCTGATACAATGTACGGAGGGTACTGGGAAATGTTCACACGCGACTGGACTCTTTGCGGACCGGGCAGTCAGGGTGGCGACAGAAAAACTCTCGACGTCCATATGCACCTGATGGAAGCATTTACGACGCTTTATGAATGTACTGGCAAGGATGTCCATCGCAGGAAACTGCTCGAAGTAATAGAGATTCTTCTTTACCGCATTATTCATCCGGTATACAAAACCGGAATCCCTCAGTTTTTTAAAGACTGGAAAGTTGCCCCGCAGATTAAATTCGACATAATCTGGGGATGGGACAGGTTTACCGGAGAAGGCCAGAAGGCCAATGTGACTGATAATACAGCTTATGGTCATAATGCCGAGTTTGCCTGGCTTCTGATCCACGCCCTCGGGATCCTGAAAATTGATCCGATTGCTTATAAAGATACTTTCCGTACAATTTTTGACCATACTGTCAATAATGGAATCGACAATGAATTCGGTGGGGTATATGTGGAAGGTCCTCACTCAGGTGGTGTATCCGATCGTGAAAAGGAATTCTGGCAGCAGGCTGAAGTGCTTACGGCAATGCTTGATGCTTATATTATGTTCAGTGATCCGGTTTACCTCGCTGCCTTCATCAATGTTCACCGGTTTGTATTTGACAGGATGATAAATAAAGGAGTGGGAGAGTGGTATCCTTTGCTTACACGGCAGGGTGAACCGATCTGGACTCATATGGGACACTCCTGGAAGATCAATTATCATACTGTCAGGGCAATGGTCCAGAGCATAAACCGGCTCGATAAAATACTTGAAAAAGGATAACTTCCGGGACGCCTTTTATCAGGGGCTTGCCGGCTATTTTAAACATATATGAATCTGACTCTGTCCACACTCGACTGGCTTGTTCTTACTGTTGTTATGGCCGGTAGCCTCGGTTTTGGAATGTACATGGCCTATCGTAAAAAAGCCGGATTAAGCAGTTCAAATTTCTTCCTCGGGGGCCGATCGATAAAATGGCCAATAATCGGTGCATCACTATTTGCAACAAATATAGGTGCAGAACACCTCGTAGGACTATCGGGGGATACCTACAGGTACGGGCTTTCGGCAGGATTGGTTGAGCTGACTACTGTGATTACCCTTGGAGTAAGCTGTGCAATCCTTTTCCCTTATTATATGAAGAACAGGCTGTTCACAATACCGGAATTCCTTGAATTAAGGTATAACCGGCGCGCCAGAACGTTTTTCTCGGGCCTGATGCTAATCATAAGCATTATGACGAAGCTGGCATTCACACTTTTTGCCGGCGCCCTGGTACTGAACAGCATACTTGGATGGAATATCATGTCGACAATTTTCTATATTGGAATTGCCGTCGCTATATTTACTATCATTGGGGGATTTACTGCCGTTGCCTATACCGACGCCATCCAGGTGATCATAATGATAGCAGGGGCAGGGATCATGCTTTTTTTCGGGCTTGACAAAGTTGGCGGATGGAGCGGACTGATGGAGAAAGCTCCTGAAATGATGTCAGTAGCAAAGCCGTTCGATGATCCGGTTTATCCGTTCTGGGGGATACTTGCCACAGCTTTCTATGCAGGCATTTTTTACTGGGGCATGGATCAGGTGAATGTACAGCGGACCCTGGCCGCACCCGACCTTAATAATGCAAGATGGGGCGCAATGTTTGCAACTTTGCTCAAGCTGCTTCCCCTCTTTATCTTTGCGCTGCCCGGCGTCATTGCGTTTGCACTTTTTCCCGGGGAACTCGAAGGTGATGCAACAAAACAGACATTTGTCCTTCTGCTGAACAAACTGCTTCCTTCAGGATTAAGGGGCCTGCTTATGGCTTCACTTCTTGCCGCATTGATAACATCTCTTATAGGTGTCCTGAATTCTGTTTCCACGCTTGTGGTCCGCGATTTTGTTGTCGAATTCAGGCCTGACTTTCCTGAGAGAAGGCAGGTCGCTTTCGGCAGGTTTGTTATACTTATTGTCACTTTTCTCGGTATAGGCGCAGCTTATATGGTATACAAAAGCGAAGAAGGTTTGTACAAATACCTGCAAACTATTTCAGCTTATCTTGTAGTGCCGGTTTTTCCTGCCATCCTGTTTGGGATAATTAGCAGAAAGGTTACTCTTAAGGGTGCAGGTGCATCTGTATTTGTCGGCATAATTCTGGCTACAATTTTTGTGGTTGACCAGCTTCTTGGGCCTGAAGCAGGGCAGCAGGTATTCCCTTTCCTCCATCATAAGCTCACTTTGAATTTCGGGTACAGGGGGCTATGGGCCGAGATCATTATTACAATTGTCCTGTTTACAGTTTCGGCTTTCACGGAAAAAACAGAGCCTTCAAAACTTGAAAAGACAACTATCGATTATTCAAAAAGGTTAGCAGCTTTTAAAGGATTGACTGATTGGAGACTCCATCTCATAATCCTCACAGTAATCACAATAATGATACTTATCTGGCTAAAATAAGTTGCGGGTTGCAGGCTTTGCCAGCCATAGCCGAACGGAGGGAGGCGAAGGCTGGTTGCAGGATACTAAGCGGCAGAGCGCAAGGCAAAAAAGGGTATGGGCCACATAGAGTACAGGGCATAGGAGAAGGGCACTGACGCTAAGATCCCCTCCTGGGAGAGCCTGCCCCGCAAAAGCGGGGGGCAAGGGGTGGGTATGTGAGTCATTTCCCAGTTTCAGCAGACAAAGCCCTGTAGAGTCCGGCAAGAAAATCCCTGTTGTCGGCGCGGAGATAATGCATTTCACCACCCATCCGATTAAAGGTTTTGCAATACCGCAGATAATATGAAGGATTACCAGCCGGCGGTTCTCCGTCCCTGGCCCAGTTCCATTCCGCTTTCGCAAGGTCAACAACAAGCATGAAATGGTTATCGATATGATTATTCCTCTGAATTTCAAGGTTTTGTGCCATCGACATCGATTTCTCAAATATCATTGGAGACATAACTGCGGAGCCCAGTGATAAATAGACACCCTGGTCAAGTTTACTTACACTCTCGGCATAATAAAGAAAATCAGTTAACGCGGTTCGTCCGGTTGCCGCCCCATGATTCAACGGATGGGTGTAAATGATGTCATGTCCGAACATCGGGTGTCCTGTAAACGGGATCTTAAGGTCAAATGCGGCACACTGTACTGAATACTCCTTCCATCGATGGGGGATGCTTAAAAATCCCTGATTCAGACTGTATTTTCTTATTACTCCTGAAAGATCAATGGCAGCGGCTGCATGTTCAGGATCAGTCTCCATCCTGTACCTCGCGTCATTGAGCAGCCACGACAGTTCCGGAAGATTAACCCCTTCCTGTGATATCATTTTCCCTATCGACTCCCCGTAGCCCAATCCTTCCCAGGCTCCAAGGACGAGAGCCAGGTTGATGAAAAACCCTGTTTCTTCCCAGATTCCAAACTGACCATTTTTTACATTCTCACGAACATTTTCTCCTGACTTGCCCTGAAACGCAAATTCCCAGTCGTGAATTATCCCTGCTCCATTTGTTGCAAGATGCGTTACCCACCCTCTTTTTATCAAATCAATCAGGATAAGGGAAAGTCCGTTTTTGATCGTATGTGCACCAAATGCCAGGATCACCTGTCTATGTTGCTTTCTGGCTGAAATAATCTTTTGGGCTGTCTTCCCGATAAGTTCCTTATCCTGCTCTGAAAGCCCGGCCGGAGCATAGGAGAGGGGAATAAGGCACTCCTCAAGGGTTAGCTGGTTAATCCGTTCGGAGAGCTTTTTTATAACAAGCCTGTTCCTGTCAAATTTTGGATTCGGCATTTTATTTAACGTTTAACAATTTCAGCAGCGGACCTGGTTGCGAAAAATCAGGTACTATGATATCGGCTCCTGCTTTTATCAGCCGGGTCCGTTTGGTATTATTCATCCCGAAACGTCTTAATTCGTTACTTGCCACCCCTATAGCGGTGCCGCCCCTTTTATGTGTTTCCCTGATTTCCACCGGGCCATCGCCAAATGTAGCTATAAGGCCCGCCTCGGATTCTCCGATGGAATCGAGTATCCTGTCAAGCACGATTTTTTTTGCCTCTTTGTTTATATCACCAACTGCGCCATAGATCCTGCCTTCGAACAGCTTGTCATAACCGAGAACGGAAGCTTCATGTTTCACATCTGCATCATCGGTCCCGCTGGTAAGAAACAACATAATGCCCGAATCGTGAAGAATATTCAGAAAGGAAAGAGCGTTTTTGAGAGTAAGGTCCTCAACCGTGAGCTCTCCCCTCAGAAGCTTCTCCTCTCTTTGTTTTACCATCTGCATGAGCTCATTGTTATAGATTTCCTTGTAACCGGATTCATCAAGGATCTGTTCTTCAGGGACAAATCCTGCCTCTCTGATCAGGTCAAGCAGAATTTTCATCTGGATAAGCGTCTGGATGCCTGTTGTTTTATCAATAAATTCATTGACCCTGGCTTTGACGGAATTTATTAATTTTATGTCTGCTCCATTAAATTTATCTCCTAATATTGCTTTGATCATCATGGGAGCCATAATCAATTCCCACCCTTCACGAAGAGTAGACACCGTTCCGTCATTATCGAAAATTGCGTACTTTATGTTGAGATCACCTTCCAGCTTGTTTATTATTTCGATCTCGGTTTTTTCATAATATTTTGCCTGTCTGATATCCTCTGCAATTTCCGGATTATAGGTCAGGTCGGGATCAGTCCCGATCCTGAGTATTTCTTCCGGTGAGGCAGTTCCGGTCTGGAACAGCTTCTGAACAGTTACTCCTGCAACATAGGTACCGAGTTCAGCTGCCGTTTCAAGAGAATATCCGGCAGCCAGGGCAGCTGAAGCTCCGGCAAGGTAACTGTCGCCGGCTCCCACGGTGTCGACTTTTGAAATTATCATTAATCCGGCAATTTCGGATATTCCCTTATCGTCGGTGATTATGGATCCCCTGCTGCCCCTGGTGATCAGCAAAGGTTTCCTGTATCTCTCATAAAGACTTTCAGCGGCCTTCATGACTTCAGGATAAGGAACAGTTTCGTCAGGCTCAATGACAATCCCGCATAAGCGGACAGCCTCATTGTCATTCATCTTCCTGTAAGCACCGTTATAAAAGCCAGTATAGTTTCTGCTGTCGGCGATAAAGATCTTTCCCGGGAAAGAACTTATAACCTCGACCAGTTTTTGTCTGAAGTATCCGGTATGTATTCCTGACAGAACCTGCTGATTGATAATTACAAGGTTAACCTCATTTATTTCAGCATTAATCCTGTCAATTAAAAGGTTTGCTGTCTCTTCAGACAACCTGTTGTAATTCCCGAAATCGATCCTGCTCTGTTCAACTTCATTAATATATGGTTTAATATAGACATGTGTAGACCATTCTTTATCCTGGATCAGGAGGTTCCTCGTGTCGACTCCTGTTTTCTTCATAATTGAGACCATCTCAGCTCCGAAAGGATCGCTGCCAATCACCCCAAAAGCCCGGATATCTTTTACTTCCATAGCAGCCAGGTTATTTGCAACATTTCCTGCCCCGCCCAGAGAATATTTTTGCAGCCGCACCGGCCTTGTCGGCTGGCCTGTCTCAATAGAAATTTCACGTGTTGATTCATCAATGAACCAATACGCATCGAGGCAAAAATCACCGATGATGGCAATCTTAACACTTCTTATACCGGTTACTAATTCATGCAATAAGTGGGGTTTCATATTTTACTTTTTTGTTTGCCGAAAAAATGATTCTCAACGATGAGACATAAGGTGTGCAGTACCGGCAAATGAAGCTCCTGAACCCACGCTGTACGGCTTTCCGGAACATTTATCAGGATGTTGCAGAATTGTTTTATTTTTCCGCCGGATTTACCGGTGATGCCTATTGTTTTTATATTCATTGCTCCGGCAGTAATGCATGCATCAATAACATTCGGGGAATTTCCGGAACTGCTTATGGCGATGAGTACATCATTAACATTGCCATAAACACAGACCTGCTGGGCAAAAACAAGGTCTGCGTCTACATCATTCGCAACAGCCGTTGATAGCGCAACATGGGCTGAAAGTGATATGGCTGGCAAACCTCTTTCAAGCATAATGGACAAATATTTGCCTCTGACGCCGTAATTCCTGACAAGAACGTTTTTAAGACCTACCTCAAGAGGACGCTCCGATTCAAAGCTTTTCATCAGCTCTCCAACCACATGGTCTGCATCAGAACTGCTTCCGCCGTTGCCGCAGACAAGCAGCTTGCCTCCGCTGGCATAACAATCTATTATCATTCCGGCAGCTGATTCAATCTCGCTTTTAAGGTTTGTAAGTGCAGGGTATCTGTCACATAGCAGATCAAGAAATGAATTTTTATTCATTTTTAGGATACTTAATATCTTATAAAAATATTAATTTTAATTCTTTATAGAACTATTCCTTAATCAAAACCGGAATCATTATGGCAGGCACTGATGATATGGTACTCGGCGACAAGAGTATTTTTCCAACAGAAGAGTTGGTCTTTACGACTATTGGCGATAAGAAGATTCTATGGCAGAAAATAATGAGCTATGCACATGAAAATTCTGAAGATGTAGTTGAAGAATGGAGGTATTATAATGATGGTAAACAATGGCTTTTCAAGCTGACCCGAAAGAAAAAAACAATATTCTGGCTTGGTCTTCTGAGAGATACTTTCAGGATTACCTTCTATTTTGGTGACAAAGCCGAACCTCTTATAAAAAGCAGTGATTTACCCGGGGAGATAAAGGATAACTTTATAAAAGCTCATCGGTTTGGTGCGCTGAGACCGATAACATTACGAATCTCAGGAACTGCTGACGCAGAAAATATCTGTAAGCTGATTGATATAAAACTTAAACTAAAGTAATTGTACAGGTTCGGAAGGGTTTTTATTTTTTTGATCTGGTTTTTCCCGGATCAGATATTATCACAGAATATTGACATCAGACTCCTGCGTTCAATTTATACGCCTGAAATTCTCGCCTCAGACAATTTTTTCCGGTTTGCATCAAATTCCGATACCTATGTTGTATTGGGAACACCAACAGCAATGGCAATCACGGGGCTCATTAAACATGATGACAAATTGTTCAGGAATGCAATGGTCACCATGGGATCAACAGTTGTCAATGTTGCGATTACAAATGCATTAAAATATTCGGTTAATCGCGACCGTCCATTTGAAACTTATCCTGATATAATCAATAAATCAGAGCCACACGGAGCCTCCTTCCCTTCGGGCCATACGTCAAATGCATTCGCTACTGCCACTTCAATCAGCCTTGCCTTCCCTGAATGGTATGTTATTGTTCCTTCTTTTGCTTATGCAACTACTGTGGGATATTCCAGGATGCATCTCGGAGTGCATTACCCGTCGGATGTTCTGGCCGGCGCCCTGATCGGGGCAGGAAGCGCTTATCTTACCTTTAAGGTAAATAAGATACTGCTCAGGAAGACGAGGACCACAACCGTGCAACTGCCCGTAACGGATCACAAATCAGAACTTTCTTTAAACGAATCAAGTACCTTTTTAACAGATCCGTGAAGGAGCAGCAGCTTCTTTGCAGATTCAGCATCGAGTCCCAGTTCATCGGATATCATCTTAGTGCCTCTTCTTATAAGTTTCTGATTGGTGAGCTGCATGTTAATCATCTTGTTGCCTTTAACACGGCCCAGGCGAATCATTGTCGAGGTGGTGATCATGTTAAGGACAAGTTTCTGGGCGGTACCTGCTTTCATCCGGGTACTGCCGGTAACGAATTCGGGGCCAGTGATTACCTCCACCGCTAAATCAGCGTTGCCTGCAAGCGGGGTGCCTGAATTACATGTTATCGCACCTGTAAAGATCCCGTGTTCCCTGGCTCTTTTCAGCGATCCGACCACATATGGAGTTGTTCCTGATGCCGCGATGCCGATAATAATGTCATTTTTTGAAGGATTGAAGACCTTGAGTTCATTCCATCCAAGCTCTTCATTGTCTTCTGCCATTTCGACGGCTTTCCGGATTGCTTTGTCGCCGCCTGCAATAATCCCGATAACATACCCCTGGTCAAGACCGAAGGTAGGAGGTATTTCAGAAGCATCCACAATCCCAAGTCTGCCGCTGGTACCTGCCCCGATATAGAAAAGTCTGCCTCCCCTTCTCATCCTCGCTACAATGGCATTGACCAGCTTCTCTATCTCAGGAATGCATGCTTTTACAATGCCTGGTACCTTCTGATCCTCTGCATTGATTGATTCAAGCAGTTGCCTGACCGTCATTTTCTCAAGGTCACTATATAATGAATCTGATTCTGTAACACTGATCATTTTTAAATTTGTTGCAGGTTGCAGGTTGCGGGTTCCAGGTTAGCCGGCAACATGCTACCTGCAACCTGCAACCTGCAACCAGGATTAATCATTCAATTTATGGTATCTTATAAGTCCTGTAATGGGTTCTTTTGAGATTGTTGAGAGAATAAAACCATTCTCCCTGAAGACCTCTTCAAGTATCTCCCTGAAATACCATGCGACGGAACCGGTTACTGCGATTTCCGTATTTCCGGAGATCTTATAAAGCATTAGATTTCTTCTTACAAATTCCTCGAAAGAGGTTTTAACAAGAACCCGGCAATACTCCTCCTTCAGGTGATCCCTGAGAAACTGAACAAAGCCGCCTATGAATTTACTCGGGAAATAACCGCGGTAAACATGGCTTACCACATCATCTTTTTCAGCTCCATACTTTATTTTGAATTCCTCCGCCAGTCCGGAAGGCATTATCCCTCTAAGAAAATCAGCCAGTATTTTCTTACCGAGAGAAGCCCCGCTGCCTTCATCGCCAAGTATAAATCCGAGAGGCGGAACGTTGGCAACGATAGTTTTTCCGTCATAATATCCTGAATTTGACCCGGTGCCGAGCATGCAGACAAATCCGCTTTGCCTTCCCAACAGGCTTCTCGCAGCGCCTGTCAGATCTGAAAAAACGTAAATGTCTGCAGAGGGCAGAAGAAATCCGATTGCATCCCTGACCTTATTTTCCATCACCTTGCCGGCACAACCTGCACCATAAAACCAGACCTCCCTGATATCAGGGTTATTTATTGCCGGCAAGACCTCAGAGGCCAGAATACTTCTTATTGTTTCTTCAGTTACAAAATTGGGATTCAGTCCTACGGTAGTCAGGATTTCAGTTACCCCAGTGCCGGAAATACCGCACCACTGTGTTTTTGTACCACCGCTTTCGGCAATCAGTTTCATAAATCAAATGTACTAATTTTTATTGTCTTGCAGGTCTTGCAGGTCTTGCAGGTCTTGCAGGTCTTGCAGGTCTTGCACGACTTGCACGACTTGCACGACTTGCACGACTTGCACGACTTGCACGACCTTCCTGATAGTATAGGTATAAATACCCCCGTCAAAATAGGCTTTAAGCCTCTTACCTGCTTGTATTTAAACAGATACATTTGTTGTTAATTAATTAGCAGAAAAAACCTGAACACACCGTTAATGGAGAATTATCATGAAATGCTTATGCAGGATATCAGGTTTGAGGAAGGACTGAATGCCTGCATGAACTGTGGTGTCTGTACAGCCATCTGTCCTGCTGCTGAATTCTATAATTATGATCCCCGTCAGATTGTCGATATTGTTCAGATCAGGAGATAATGATGAAATAGAGAAGCTTTTGAAGTCTGAAACAATCTGGTATTGCGGCGAGTGTATGTCATGCAAAACACGATGTCCGAGGGGTAATGCCCCCGGACTGATCATAATGGCTTTAAGGGGATTGTCGCAGGATCTTGGTTTTTTTGTTGAATCTGAAAAAGGAAGACAGCAGCTTGGCAATTAAAAGGACTGTTGGTGAATGGATTTTGAATACCGGTTATTGCGTTTATCTTGATGGCATTAAACCTGCACTTCATCCGGAACAGGGACCAATCTGGGAATGGGTATAGGAAAACAGGGCAGATACTTATCAACAGGTTGGGAGGAAATTATAAAGGTGATGGTCCGGGTATTTTGAGAAAGATCCCTGATGAGACACTGGATGAATTAAGAAAGATCTTTGAAGTTACGGGGGGCATGGAGCAGATATGAAAAAATTGAATATCTATTCAAGGAAAAAGGCTGAAGAGATGGATCTGAATCTTGATGAAGGAATTGATAATGAGTATTTCAGGCATATCTACAAAACAAATAACGGATCTCACACTAAATAAGACTATAAGATGAAACTGGAAGGTAAAAAAGCTGATCTGGAGTGAATACCAGAAAGAGATTGCTGATGACAAATATTTTTATGTAAGAAGTTGTATAAGACAGAATTTTTTTCCCGGGTCTGAAGTAGCATTTTCTGAAAATAATGAGAGAGGATCTGAATAAAGATGTTTATGAACATCCATGTCATACTACCTGTTCCGGAATAGGCTATCATGGTGATGTTGTTCCTGTTGAAACGGCAATGACAGTTGTTGCCAGACAATTTGCACTTATGACTGAAGCAGGTTACAGGAACTATGTTCCTTCATGTATCACTTCTTTTGGACTTTATACCGAGATCCTTGACACCTGGCATCATTTTCCCGAAGTTGAGGAAAAAGTAAGAGAACAGCTTATGGAAAGCTACAGGAAGGGAATTTGAGATTCCTGAAAATCTGGCACATGCAAGCGATATCATTTATAAATTCAGAAAAGAAATTGCTGCAAAAGCAAAATATAAGCTTATAAATAAAAATACCGGTGAACCTCTGAAAGTCGTTGACCATATCGGTTGTCATTATGCCAAGATGTTTCCTTCGAAAGGAGTAGGAGGTGCCGAATATCCGTATGTTCTGGCCGGAATGGTTGAAGATTGGGGAGGAAAAGTCATTGATTATCCTGAACGAAGGCATTGCTGCGGATTCGGATTCAGGCAATATCTGGTTCAGGCCAACAGAGGCTTCTCAATTGCATGTTCAAAGGAAAAATTTGAATCAATGAAGCCATTCAAACCCGATATGATAATTACCAACTGTCCGGGTTGCCCGATGTTCCTCGACAGATGGCAGTATGTAATAAACGAAATGGAAGGAAAGCGATATGGTCAGAATGGTGAAGGAATTCCTGTTTTCACTTATGAAGAGGTTGCCGGTCTTGTTCTTGGGTTATGATCCATGGGATCTGGGTCTCCAGATGCATCAGACTGATTGTGAACCTGTTCTTGATAAAATGGGAATTGAATATGCTCCTGAGGAAAAATTCAATACTAGAGATGCATCCTGAACATGGTCAGAACACCGAGACTATGTAAATGTTCGATAATTAATGAATAAAGATGTTGTTGTAATAGGAGGTGGGGTTGCCGGAATGGAAGCTGCAGGACAGCTGGCAAATGCAGGATTTAAGGTAAGCCTGGTGGAGAAAGAAAATGTGACAGGAGGACATCTGAATAACTGGTATAAACTTTTTCCTGACAGAAGGGATAGCTCTGAGGTAAAGAAATACCTTGATAACAAAATTGCTTCAAAGGATATCAGGATATTAACAAATTCGTCAATTGTAAAACTCCTGAGAAAGAAGGGTAATATTTCTCTGTTTACACACGAAGGAGCTGAACTGACAGCTGATGCAGTGGTAGTTGCAACAGGATTTGATCTTTTTAAAAGTGCGAGGAAAGAAGAATATGGTTATGGAATTTATGATAATGTTATTACTTCTGCCGATCTTGAGGCAATGTTCAGAAAGGGAGAAATTACACTGTTAAATGGTAAATCACCGGCAACAATTGGAATTGTCCATTGTGTGGGATCGCGTGATGAAAAAGTCGGTAATTTTTATTGTTCAAAACTGTGTTGTGTCACTGCAGTAAAACAGGCAATTGAGATAAGGGAACATCTTCCGGAATCAAAAGTTTTTTGTTTTTATATGGATATGAGAATGGGTGGAGCACATTATGAGGAACTTTACCGGGAAGCCCAGGAAGTATGGAAGTGAATTTTATCAGAGGCAAAGTGTCGGAAGCAAGTGAATCAATTAATAACAGGCTTGTTATAAAAGTTGAAGATACTCTGGCAGGAAGACCTCTTAAAATGGAGCTCGATATGCTTGTACTGATGGCCGGTATGGAAATGTCGGAAGGAGGAGAACAATCTGGCGGCAGCGTCTGACCTTAAAACCGGGGAAAACAGGTTCTTTTCTCCTGCTGATCATCATTATGGAAGTAATATAAGCAATATAAAGGGAGTTTTCTATGCCGGCACCTGCACTGCTCCGATGAATATTACTGAAACAATTTCACATGCCCGAGCTGCTGTAGCTGAAGTGATAGACTATTTCAGAAATGTAAAAGGTTAGGATGGATAAATTCGGATTTGACAATAACAAAAGGAAGGCAGATAGACTATGATTCCAATGACAGGAGTATTGCTGATTATATATGTGAGAGGGAACCAAGCTTTCAGGCTATGCATTGAATGCGGAGGCTGCTCAGCAACCTGTACAACCGGTAATTTTACCACATTCAGTCTCAGGGAACTTCATATTCTTATTCACAGGGGTGAAAATGACCAGACCCAGGGAAAATATTAAAAAATGCATGCTTTGCGGAAAATGTTCACTTGTTTGTCCCCGAGGTGTAAATACAAGAAATGTTGTTTTTCTGGCCAAACAGGCATTTCAAAAATATGATGGTTATGCAGTTTGATCCTTTTGTAATACCATTCAATATTGGTCTTTACTTCATACTGATCTATGTTGTAATCAGAAGTATTATCTGGTTCAGGGAGCTTTCAAGACCTGATAAGCTGAGACTTCAGCGCGGCTTCTTCGGAAGGGCATTTGGACAGAGTCTTAAGGAGATCTTTCTTGAAAGCCTGATCCACAGGAAAATTCTTAAGACCAAACTTCGACTTGGATATATGCATATGAGCCTTGCTTTCGGATGGTTTCTTCTTATTCTTTTTGGAACAATTGAAGCAGATATTTTCGGGGAAAAACATCTGAATGCACCATATAAAGCAATTTTCTTTAAGTTTTTCAATCCCGATCATGGACAAATCCGGGTTTGAAGCGGTCTATTCTTTCTTAATGGATCTTATACTTGCATTTATTCTTTCAGGACTACTTCTGGCAGTTATAAAGAGATTCTACTTCAGGTGTTGTGGGAATGAAAAAAACAACAAAGCTGAAAACTCTTGACAAGATTGCACTTACATCACTTTGGCTTATTTTCCCCAGCCGGCTGCTGGCGGAAAGTTTTACAAGCGGCGCATATGGCACAGGCAGTTTTCTGACCGGATCACTTGGATCCTGGCTTGCTTCATTTCTTGCCGGCACAGGAGATGGCCTATCCTTTCTGGTGGCTCTATTCACTTTCACTCGGAACCTTTTTTGTTCTTCTGCCTCTTACAAGATATATGCATATCCCGACAGAACTCTTTCTGATTTTTATGAGAAACTCAGGAATAAGAACCGGGGATAAAACCGGAACTTTTACCGAGGTCCAGGTTTACTCATGTTCTTCCTGCGGCATTTGCATTGACCATGCCAGCTGAATTTTTCAGCCGGAATAACTAATATTCAGTCTGCTTATCTGATGAAAGCCATCCGAAATAATGATGATACATATGATATTGCCCATAATTGCCTGATGTGCGGAAGATGTGATCAGAAATGTCCTGTGGGAATTGAGCTTACTCCAATCAGGATGATTCAGAGAAGGAGCAGGGAGACGGAAATTGACATACAGGAATATCTGGAAAGGTTATTTCAGGAGCCGGCAAAATATTTCTCTTCAAAAAGACCAGGTGATCCCGTCATATGATTTTCTTCCCCAAATCGAACCTGCGAAAGCTGATGTATTGTATTTTGCCGGCTGTATGACTCATCTTACTCCATCAATCAAAAAATCAATGGTAAAAATATTGAATGCCTCGGGAGTCAACTGGTCATTCATCGATGAAAATGGAGGAGCTTGCTGCGGACGTCCACTTATGCTTGCCGGACAGGATAAGGAAGCAAGGGAACTGATAAACTTATAATTCCCAGATCATCTGGAAATCAGGCGCACATACTCTTGTTACCTCATGTCCGATCTGTTATAAAGTATTTAAGGAAAGCTATTATCTTGATGTTGAGGTACTTCATCATTCTCAATTTATCAAGAACCTTATTGAGGAAGGATCTGTAAAAATGAATTTTCTTCATAAAAGAGTTGCCTACCATTCACCTTGTGAGCTTGGCAGAAACTCAGGAGTTTACAATGAACCAAAAGAAGTACTCAGATATGTCGCCAGGCTTGAAAAAACAGGATTTGAAGATGAGAATTCACTGTGTTGCGGCGGAAGCCTTGGAAATATTAAACTAAGCCAGGATAAAAAACGTCAGATTGCAGCCGATGCTGCTGCCAGACTTACAAAAGGCAATCCTGATCTTCTGGCAACTGCATGTCCTTTATGCAAAAAGACACTTGCCAGGTTACTAAAACTAAAGTGGCTGATATTTCTGAAATAGTAGCTGAAGCTATTGCAGTAAACCAGCCAAAAAAAAATATTCAGCTACACCTTTCCCTGATTAAAGAATCGGCAGGGATCTCCTGAAAAATAACTATCAGTTTCACTGAATTTTATGGGTGCAATTTATTAACCAGTCCCTGTTTTGTTAATAACTTTTTGCCCATTTGGGACAAAATTGGTACTTTTTTTGCACATATAACGAACAAATCAGATACTGAAATTGTCTCTATTTCGTTATACTTAATGTTCGCACTTATTCGTAAAAATTCTTAATCGGAGGTTACATGAAGAGCAAATTATTTGCAATAGTCGGTTTTATATCATTGCTGATCTGGTCATGCGGAACAAAGTCAGACAGGAATAATGTTACAGAAAATTCTGTTATCCAGCAGGAAGACGGGACACTCTCATTAAACATGGAAAAAGCAACATGTTATAATGATGAAGTAAATCCTTCAAGCAATACAGCTGAATGGAACGTTGTTGTTTCAAAACCCGGTCGATTTAATGTCTGGCTGTCAAGCGCTACAAAAGACACAACCGATCTTAGTTACATGAATTCCGTAAAGATCAGTCTGCTCGATAATCAGCTTGAAGTCGATCCTGCATGTGATAAAATCGTACGGAATTCAAATGAAGTATCTTATCCGTACTACAGGGCCGATTCATATATGGGTTCATTTTATATTTCTGAACCCGGACAATATAATATTCAGGTTATAAGCGAGAAGGTTCTTCCCAGGAAAGCCACTGAATATTTCATCGGGACTTGATGATACAAGGCTGATGTCGGTTATTCTTACTCCTAATACGCGGTAAGCTTTTCTTCGACCCATTTTCTTGCATTTACAAAAGCTTTCATCCACGGGGTTACTTCATCTCTGAGCTTTTCCGGGGGATAATATCCGCATTGCCATGGGAAGAAGGATCTTTCGAGGTGAGGCATCATAACAAGATGCCTTCCATCATCAGAACATAATGCCTGCAACATCATAAGTCTGATCCGTTTGGATTGGCAGGATATGTGCTTCTGCTGTATTTAAGGGTGATATTGTATTTATCTTCAGGATATGGCAGACTGAATTGCCCTTCACCGTGTGCAACCCATATTCCAAGTTCCATTCCTGACATATTGCCGAGCATTACCGAGATTGTTTTCAGGTATCCTTACACCCAGAAATCCTGATTCAAATTTATGTGATTTATTAGTGAAGGAGTTTTGGCATTTCCTTATGTGCCGGGTATATCAGGCCAAGTTCAGCCATCAGCTGGCATCCGTTGCAGACTCCTAGTGACAGGGTATCGGTCCTGTTATAGAAATCCTCGAGCGATTTCCTTGCTTTTTCATTGTACCTGAATGCACCGGCCCATCCTTTTGCCGATCCAAGAACATCGGAATTGGAAAATCCTCCGACAAAAACAATCATGTTAATATCTTCGAAGAGTTTCCCTGCCGCTTATCAGGTCAGTCATATGCACATCTTTGACATCAAAGCCGGCGAGCTACAAGGCATAAGCCATCTCCCTGTCTCCATTAACTCCTTTTTCCCTGATTATTGCTGCGCTGATTCCCGATTTTTTTCTGCCTGTCAGGTGAAATTCCAAGCGATTTGAAGGTCCCCTGGAAATTCAGAGTGTTGAATTTCAGATCATGGTTCTTATAATTCCTGAATCTTTCAAGTGCAAGCTCCGTTCCGCACTGTCTCCGGTCGAGAAGGTAGGAAGTCCGGAACCATATATCCCTGAGATGATCAATATCAAAGGAGACGGATTGATTGTCATTTGTCACCTTCACGAATTCTTTCATTGACCGGATGACCGATCGAAAAATAAGAAATTCCATGTTCAAGGAGAATTTCAGCAATCTCATCCTCATCCCTTACCTGTATTATTATTCCCGGATTCTGGCTGAAAAGTAACTTTACCAGTATCATCTTCATTAAGGGCTGTAAGATTGACAGTCATACCTCCTGATGTATTTGAGAAACACATTTCAAGGAGTGTTGTAATCATTCCTCCTGCAGAAATATCATGACCTGCAAGTATCTTCCCTTTCCTGATCAGATCCTGAATAGTATTAAATACTTCTGCAAAATAACATGGATCCGTTACATGTTGGAACTTCATCCCCGAGAGCGTTGAGCATCTGTGCAAAACTGCTTCCTCCAGTCTTTAATTTATCCCTGCTCATGTCGATATATAGCAGACTTGTATATGGATCATTCACAATCACAGGTTCAACTATTTTTCTGATATCATTGACTTCTCCTGCAGCGGAGATAATAACGGTTCCTGGTGACATGACAACCTGGTCATTGTATTTCTGTGTCATCGACAGGCTGTCCTTTCCTGTTGGAATATTGATACCCAGTTCAATTGCAAATTTGCTTGCTGCCTTGACCGCTGAATAATAATCTGGCATCTTCACCCGGATTTTTACATGGCCACATCCAGTTTGCTGACAGAGATACGCTTTTAAGCTTGTCGGTAAGCGGAGCCCATATAATATTTGTGAGGGCTTCTGCAATTGACAGGACTGAACCTGCAGCAGGATCAATAAGTCCGGCAGCAGGAGCATGTCCTATAGATGTAGCCATTCCGGATTTGCCCCTGTAGTCAAGGGTAATGGCTCCGAGATTATTCAAGAGGCAGCTGCAGCGGACCTGCACATTGCTGTTTTGCAAGCCGTCCGGTTACTGACCTGTCGACTTTATTTGTGAGCCAGTCCTTGCAGGCTACTTCTTCAAGCTGCAAAACCATTTCAACATATTCCACAATTTTTTCCTGGGAGTATTCTGGCTTTCTGTAACACTGCGGCTGCAGTGTTATCGTTCATTGTTGTCTTTGGAGGATCACCAAATAATGATTCAAGCGGAATATCAATAGGTTTCTCACCTGTAATGCTGTTTTCAAATGTAAACTGATGATCACCGGTTACCTCACCAATAATATAGATGGGAGCTCTTTCCCTCTCAGCAATCTTCTTAAACGATGTCAATGTCTTCAGTTTTCATCACAAGACCCATTCGTTCCTGCGATTCATTGCCGATAATCTCTTTTGCCGAAAGGGTAGGATCACCTACCGGTAGCTTGCTTATATCAATTCTGCCTCCTGTAGCTTCAACAAGTTCTGAAAGACAGTTAAGATGTCCGCCTGCTCCATGGTCATGTATTGAAACAACAGGATTGATGTCAGATTCACTCAAGAGCCCTTATTGCATTATAAACTCTTTTCTGCATTTCAGGATTTGCCCTCTGAACAGCATTAAGTTCAATTGAACTGTCATATTTCCCTGTATCAACCGATGAGACTGCTCCTCCGCCCATTCCGATCCTGTAATTATCACCCCCCAAGCAATACAATAAGATCTCCTTTTTCAGGAATATTCTTTTCACTGTCCTTCTTTTTGCCTATACCGATACCTCCTGCCAGCATTATTACTTTATCGTATCCGAATTTTTTAAGGTTTTCAAAATGTTCAAATGTAAGAACTGATCCGCAGATCAGCGGCTGTCCGAATTTATTGCCAAAATCGCTGGCTCCGTTTGATGCTTTGATCAGAATATCTTCAGGTGTCTGGTAAAGCCATGTCCTCTCTTCTGTTGCCTTTTCCCAGGGACGGCCGCCGTCAGGCCTGGGATATGAGGTCATATAGACTGCTGTTCCGGCAATCGGAAATGCACCTTTTCCGCCTGCAATCCGGTCCCTTATTTCTCCGCCGGTACCGGTTGACGCTCCGTTAAACGGTTCAACTGTGGTCGGGAAATTATGTGTTTCAGCTTTAAGTGAAAGTACAGATTCAAATCTTTTCACAGTAAAAAAGTCAGGCTTGTCCTGTGTGGCAGGAGCAAATTGTTCCACAACCGGTCCCTGAAGGAATGCACAGTTATCCTTATATGCCGAGACAACTTTATTCCGGTTATAGTGAGTTGTATTTTTTATCAGCTGAAAAAGGGTTGAATCCTTTTCTTCTCCGTCAATTATGAATATTCCGTTGAATATCTTATGCCGGCAATGTTCCGAATTCACCTGTGAAAATCCAAAAACTTCACTGTCAGTAAGCCTGCGGCCTATGGAGGCTGACAGTTTTTCGAGGTACACAATCTCATCTTCGTTCAGTGCAAGACCCTCTTTGTCATTGTATTGCCTTATGTCTTCAATGTGTATTATATTCCCGGGTTTGTGATCGATCGTGAAGATCTTCTGGTCCAGGGTGCCGTATACTGCCTGCAGCATGGGATCATAATCAGGTTGTGGGTTTTGGACAGGAATAAACTCTTCGATCCTTGTAATTCCTGAAATCGCCATGTTCTGGGTTATTTCAACCGCATTTGTGCTCCAGGGGGTTATCATCTCTTTTCTTGGCCCGATAAATTTACCCGGGAACGTATCAGCATTTACAGGACGCGCATCATTGAATAGCCAGATAAGTTTTTCAATATCTTTTTGTGTCAGTTCAGATGTTGTTCCGACTGCAACAGTGTTTCCGGATCTTGATTCAAAAAAGAGGATCATTTTATGACTTTAAGACATTGATTAATAACTGATTATTTCCTATAAACTATAAGTCAGTAACGTTTGCAAATATAATGTAAGTTTCAGGAATTTCCTAAGCTGATCTCTCTGTGTAACTCTGTGAAATTTGCCCCTAAATCCCCTGAAGGGGACTTATTTAATGGAGGTTGTTTTAAAGCCCTTTGTGTACCTTAGTGAGAACCTTTTTTGTACCTTAGTGGTTAATTTTTAAATCAATACCACAAAGGTTCACAAAGTAAAGCACAAAGTCGCACAGGGCAGCCTCTTAGGGGAAAGAACTTGCGCAGATCCATTGAGGGAATCAGACCATTCCGCTTCGTTCCAGGAAGGCATCAATATCAGGTTCTTTTCCCCTGAAACTGACGTACAGCTTCAGCGGCTTATCGGATCCTCCTTTTTCAAGGATATTCTTACGGAACGAATCTGCAACCGTCCTGTTAAACATCCCGGATTCCCTGAAGTGCTTAAATGCATCGGCATCAAGCACCTCGGCCCATTTATACCCATAATAACCTGCAGCATACCCCCCTCCGAAAATATGGGTGAACGAGCAGCTCATATTCGTCGAATCAATCTTCGGGAACAATTCTGTTTTTTCAATTGCAGAGGATTCAAATTCGTTAACTTCCATGTTAAAGGGCTCTGTAATCGTATGCCATGCCATGTCGAGAAATCCGAAACCAAGCTGCCTGTTGCAGGCATATCCCTCGTTAAATGTTGAAGCATCTTTTATCCTCTCAACAATTTCAGGGGGTATCTTTTCACCTGTTTCATGATGAACCGCCCAGGTATCGAGCCATTGCTGTTCAAAAGCCCAATTTTCCATAAATTGGGAGGGGAGCTCAACAAAATCACGGGCAACGTTGGTTCCTGAAAGGCTCTCATATGTGCACTGTGACAACATTCCGTGAAGTGCATGTCCGAACTCATGCAGAAAGGTTGTCAGCTCGTTAAATGTCAGTAGTGAGGGTTTTGAACCTGTCGGCCGGGTGAAGTTCGTGACAATTGATATTAACGGAATAATTTTCCTGCCGTTTTCCATCCTCTGATCCCTGAAGCTTGTCATCCAGGCTCCGCCGTTTTTACCTTTACGGGGATGGTAATCGAGGTAAAGGATGGAGAGCAGCCTGTTTTCTTCATCCATAACCTCCCAGGTCCTTACTTCCTTATGATAGACAGGCAGCGTGGTATTCTCCCTGAACCTTAAACCGTAAAGCCTTGATGTCAGAAGAAAAATAGCATGCTGTACTTTGTCAAGACTGAAATATGGTCTTAGTATCTCATCGTCAATATCATATTTCGCTTTTTTAAGCTTCTCTGAATAGAAAGCCCAGTCCCATCTTTCAATATTTCCTGAATGGCCGTATTGTACCGCAAAATCCTTTAGATTGTTAAAATCCCTGATCGCAGCATTATGCGAAGCCGAAAATAGTTCTTCAAGGAATGCAAATACCTTGGAAGGATTTTCTGCCATCCTGTCTCCAAGAACCATTTCGGCATAATTTTTAAATCCAAGCATCTTTGCTGCTTCGAGACGAAGGTTAACAATCTTTGAAAGCAAAGACCGGTTATCCCTCTCGTCGCCATGAAAAGCCCTTGAGCTGTAAGCTTTAAGCATTCTCTCACGGAGCTCCCTCTTTTCAGAGTATTGCATGAAGGGCATGTAGCTTGGAAAATTAAGTGTAAAGACCCAGCCCTCTTTCCCCCTGCTTTTTGCTTCTGTTGCCGCCATCTCCCTGATATTTTCAGGCAATCCCGCAAGCTCGTCCGGATCAGTTAAATGCATTTCAAATGAGTTGGTCTCGTTCAGGACGTTCTCTTCGAACTTGAGAGTCAGCTTTGAAAGCTCTTCCGAGATTTCCCTGAACCTTGGTTTATAATTCGGGTCAAGGCTGGCTCCGCCAAGTAAAAAATCCCTGAATTTTTTTTCAAGCAGCATAAGCTGTTCCGTTGTGAGATTCAGTGCGTCCTTTGAATCAAAAACGGTTTTGATTCTTAAGAAAAGCTTTTCATTAAGCGTAATATCGTTTGAAAATCTGGCGAGAATTGGAGAAACCTCCTGCGCAACTTCCTGCAGCTCTTTTGAAGTTTCAGCATTATTAAGATTAAACAGAACTGCTGAAATCCGTGCAAGTTTTTCACCGCATCTTTCAAGGGCAGCTACTGTGTTCTCAAAGGTTGGGCCTTCCTGGTTCTCAGTGATTATGCCAATCTCAGCGGAAGCTGACCGGATTGCTTCCTCGACCGCCGGCCTGAAATGGCTGGTTTCTATAAGATGAAAAGGAGGCGTTTCATAAGGCGTACTCCATTTGCCCGATAGCGGATTGATCATAAGGGGAATATTAGAAACAATACTCTAATCGTCATCGTCATCATCATCATTACCAACTGCGCCTGCATATTTTGCGGGGTAGGGGATATGGCCTTTTGCAGCAAACCATAAGATCCTGTTCAGCAGATCATCATTGCCGGAATCTATGCCATCAAATTCGGGGAGCATGCTTTTTTTGGCAAAATGAAGGGCTTTCCCTGATAGTGAGGATAAGGGCTTGTTCATTTCATTCAGCGGAATATTGTTCTTAACGTGAGTGTATGGTGTCAGGTCGGGCTCTGTGCCAAAACAGTCTGTCATGGGATTGGCAATGGCATCCTGAATATTCATTGGCGGTAGTCCCAGGATCTGTTCTATGGTCCTGACCATCGATGGCTGGTCATAATAGGTGCTGTTTGTTTTTTTCAACCTTGAATACGGGCTGATTACCATGCCTACCGTTCGGTATGCTGACAAATGATCCCATCCTCCCTGCGAATCATCTTCTGTTACAAGAATAACAGTACTTTCCCAGAACCGGCTTTTCGTTAATGCTTCAACAATTTGGCCGAGTGCAACATCATTGTCGGCTACCATAGCTCTCGGTGTCGGTGATCCGGGCCTGATGCCGGCAGTATGATTATTTGGCAATGCCATAATCATGAGTTCGGGAAGCTGGTCTCCTTCCATGTCCTCATAAGTTTTTAACTCTCTTATAAAGTCGCTGGCACGCATGATATCAGTGAACTCATGGTTGCCGTATGAAGGATATGTTTCGCTTAGTATGCTCTTGACAGGTTCTATTGTTGTGTAATTTTTAAAGCTGACAGGTTCCCCCTTTAAAAATTTCTCATAAATGGCAGTCCATTTCAGGTTGTTCTCAACAATAGGAATGGATGCTTCTCCGTAAATCCTGACTTTCTTGCCATTTATCAACCCGTTGTCCCAGAGAAAACCTGTCGGTGAATACACAAGAGCATCCTGCTGCACGTGAGGGTAACTTCTGAACCAGGCCCGCATATTCTTCTCAATATAGTCAGTAACGATTGAAGCATCGGTCCATTGATGTCCTTCCGCAGAACATTTGCCTGACACATAATAATTGTCAAGCAGCATGAATTCCCTTGCAAGCTTATGAGTGTTAGGTGTAATTTTCTCCCCGAATGTACACAGGGTGGAATCGCCTCTGCCCTCGGGCATGTCACCCAGTACCTGGTCATAGGTCCGGTTTTCTTTTATTATATAAAGGACGTGTTTAAATACTGAAGGTTCTCCAATCCTGTCCGGAACAGGTTTTGGATTCAGATTCTTTCTCGGAGCTTCTCTTGCCAGCGTTGCCCGGGAAAGATCATTTACTGCAATAACTGTATCTGTGTACGCCTTCAGATTCCTGTTGTCAGGTACCGGGATCACTGATACAGAGGCAAGCATATGATGTGAATTATAGACGAGGTTGCTGCCGTTTGGATTGGATAACCCCAGACGTACGCCTTCAGCTTCAAGGTTGGCAACGCAGAGCATTCCTGTCGGGGTTAAACAGATAGCCGACGGATAGGCTCCTGTAGGAATAAACCCGGTAACAGAACTTGTTTTTAAACGGCTCTTCCGTGCGGACTTTTTTCCGAGGGCAACAACCGCCAATGCATTATCCATTCCGTTTGCTACATAGAGTGTCTTTTCGTCAGCCGAAAGGCACAATCCGTTAGGAGAATCACCGAAAAAAGGATTAATTTCAGGTTGCAGCCTTACACTGATCGTCTCAACAACCTCATTAATAAATGTGTTAATCACAGATACATTGTCGCTGTTCGAATTTGTGACATACACAAATCTTCCCCTTGTGTCAGAAATGATCTCATTCGGATGCAATCCTACTATCAGCTCCTTAATTTTTCTTCCGTCAACCGGATCGATAATGGTCACGCTCCCTTCCCTTGTTGACCCTCCGGCCTTGTTGTTAACTTTAGCCAGCCCCCATGGAATTCCAGCAACATCCTTATCATTTTCAAGCGGATGCCTTCCCGCCCAGTTGGTTACATAAAGATTTCCTGAAGCCATCGTCATTCCGTAAGGCGCAACGCCGGGATCCATTTCCCAGACAGCTGCACCTGTTTCGAGATCCTGTTTTATTACCCTGTTGTTGCCATTAAGGACAACATACAGATATTTTTTGCCGAATTCATTTTGAATCAGAATTTCATTGGGAAGCGCCATATCGGCAGGCGTAACGGCCTGATATTCATAAAGTCTGCCAAATTCAGCTTTCTGACCATTCCATTTTGCTGATGCAACAAATGATCGGTTGTTTGCTCCGACAACGCTCCAATAGACCTCAGCATTTCCGTTGTCCGAATACCACCTGATACCCGAATAAGTATTCATTCCACCACTGAGATCGCGATTGAGATTATTGGGAAGCCTGTAGACTACCTTGTTGGTTGAAGTGCTGATAAAAATAATGCTATACCTTTCCTCTACCGCAAGCCATTTGCCGTCGGGCGATAATACTACGTCAAGCGCGTGATTCTCAAGTGCTTCGTCCCCGAAGACTATCTGGAGTCCTGCCGGTTGAATCAGCCTGTTATATGGCAGTTGAATCTGTCTCTTTTGAGTAATTAAGTCCTTTTCTATAGTCTGAGAATTGATCTGCAGGCAGGAAATAATAAGTAAAACGCTCAGGAGGTACCTCATAAGAAAAAGTTTGATGTTTTATATACTAAGATAAACAAAAATGCAGGCCCTATGTTTCAGGTCGCCTGCAAAAATGAAGGGTGATTAAACAAGGAGTTTTAAAACAGTGGAACTCCGTCTTTACTCCGTAAACTCCGTGGTAAAAAATGTTCTGAACCAGACCTGGTAAGTGTGCAGGGGTGTCCCGGTTGAGTAATTTGCTGTTTTAATTTGACTCCGATCATTCAGTTAAATCGGGCAATTACATCATTTGAAATAAATTAAGTAGCAACAACAAGCTGCTAAGAACCAGAATGATCATATTCGCCTTCCATATTAACCCTGACGATTTCAGATTAATAGTGCTTATAATAATTGCTAAAATGCAAAAAGCAATACTAAGATAATTGATAGCATATTCCCCATGTAAAAAATCAGGAAAAAAACTATTAAATGTTGTAACGCTTTCGACTTGATTACTACCAGAATTGGCAGCGTAGATCCATAGTCCTTGTATCGAAATTGGAATAGATACACAAACTAATCCAAAGAATGTCAATAATTTCAAGAATTGTGGAGTCAATTTATATTCCCCAAATGGTTTAATTAATTCATCATCCGGTTTAAAGTAATATTTTGCTAACATAGAGACTCCAATTAACAAAGAAACATCAATAAATGGACCTAAGAGACTAAAAATATTAATCTCATAATTAGAAAATGGAATAGAGCTATACTGGCTAAAAAACAGCAGAGGAACAATTCTGCACAATATACTTAATGTTAGAGCTAAGTACATTATTTTCAATGAAAATGCTTTTTTCATTAAGAAGAATATTCCAGCCATGAGATAAATTATATTAGTTATAAGGGTTATATATGGAAGCTTCAATACCCATCTGAGAAGATCGGGAGAGACTTCCGGCAATTTTTCTTTTACCATTCCGATCATTTCAGGGAACAAAAGGGATACGATGTCATTTATTATTCCCGATGCACCAAATATGATACAAAGAATCCCAAATAATTTAATCCAGGATGAAGTTTTCATTTGTTATTCAAATAAATTCGTCGGCTATGTAAACTACGAAAATGTTCGGAACAAATCTTCCGAAATATTTCGCAATAGAATCCACGGAACAATGTCAGTTCAAAATTGAAAATAAATCGTTTAATTGGCGTTGAAGTCTGCAGAAAAGGACAGCTCTTTCTTTTTGATGTCATTCCAGGGAGCCGTTCTCCGACTCTTTCATGGTTAAATTATTTCAGCTTATCATTGTAATTGTCCCACAAGACCGCAAGACCGCAAGACTTTTTTGTGATTTAAAGCCCTATTTAGACTTTAACTGTTTGATAAGCACCATATTCTGTATCGAAGGACTTACACGCTTATCTTTCCTGTGGATACAACCTATCCAGCAACAAGGTCTGCGTATTCCTTCTTTCAGTTCTGAGACCACGCGCCTTACGTGATCCTTTCTAGTCTCCTGCTTCCTTACAAAAGTAACCCAGCATATCCACTCATTTCGGGCCAAAGGAGTTATATCCTCCCATTTGGCCAGTGCCTTTGAATCTGAAAGGAGAGCTTTCTTTAAGTCGCCGGGTATCTTATGAATTTCAGGTACTCCTGCCGAGATAGTTACTTTTGCCATGGTCTATTATGCCCAATTGTTTATACTTCAACCCCTTAAAAACTCAATATTAGTTGCAGAATTCATAACGCAATTGTATATCTTTGTATCACTAAAACATCGTTAAAGATAGCATCTTTAACCCGACGCTCTGAAAAGAGCGTTTCTTTTTTGTGCAAATATCAATCCCTGTTTCCACTTTCTTTATTGCATCAATTCTATCCACCGATTGTGCCAATGGAAATAACGGCAGTCTGTTCAATAACCTTTATCCCCGAAGTTTTTCGGGTCAGTCTGATGCGATTTAAGCGTTAGCTGTATATGAGTTCGGATTTATTTCAATGATGCCATGGATATGATTTGGCATCACCACAAATTCATGCAGAAAAACAAATTGATATTGTTGGATGAACCAATGCCGTTGTTTTTGTTTTGCTGCAGGAGCAAAAGTTGAGGATCCGCCAACAGGCGGAGACGAACCGAAGCGAAGCTGAGCTCGGCGAAGCCAAATCCCACCTTGGCGGGGCAAAAACCGAGACAACTGCGTCAGCCGAAGCTTCAGCGGAGGCTGAACAACTTACCTTTATTGTCCGTGTTAGGTGCTGTTCTGTTTAATCAGTTGTCACTGGATTGAAAGGTTTATTTTCTTTCCAAGTCCTTGTTCAATTAGTTTATAAAGAGTTGAAAGCTGAATATCTGAATGTCCGTTTTCAATTCTGGAAATAAAGCTCTTTCTGGTCCCTGTGCGTTTAGCAAGTTCCTCCTGGGTCATTTTTGCATTCTTCCGCTCGTCCTTTATGATTTCACCAATAGCAAAGGCTTTTGCTTTTATGTCAAAGTCAGTCCTTGACCTGGTACCGATCTTTCCATATCTTTTTTCGAGGTGCTCCTCGAAGGTTGTTATGTTTTTATTTTTTTTCATGACTTATCTGCTTTTTAATTTAAAATATTCTTCTTTGATTTTCAGTGCTTTGTCAATTTCGGATTGTGGTGTTTTCTGACTCTTCTTCTGGAATCCATTAAAGAGAACTACAAGGTTACCTGAGTCAAAGCAGCAGAATATTCTATAAATGTTACTTTCAAATTCAATTCTTATTTCATATAATCCATCAGTACCGGTAAGATGTTCAAAAAACTTTGAAGGTATCCGGTCTGCTACAGTTACAAGGAACAACACATAATCGATTTTATCTTGAACTTTTGCAGGTAAAGAATTGAAGAAATCCTCAAAATAGTTCTTAAAGAATATCAATTTTCGTTGTTGATCCATTTTGCAAAGTTAACTAATAATGGAACATTTCCAAAATCCATGATTACTTATTTTATCATATCTGTAGAAAATTGTCAAGGGAACATTATCGAATGTGCAGTAGGCCAATGAATTGCACCTGACGGCAGTATGTCTAATAACCTTCATCCCCCGAAGTTTTTGAGGTCAATCCGACGCGATTTAAGCGATAGCTGTATATGAGTTCGGATTTATTTCAATGATGCCATGGATATGATTTGGCATCACCACAAATTCATGCAGAAAAACAAATTGATATTGTTCGGATAACCAATACCATTGTTTCCTGGCAATTTTACCATAATCATTTAATACCATTTGTGGAATGGCCCGTAGGGACAGGTCGCGACCTGTCCCTACGAATTCTGCGATTTTGATTTCACCAAAACAACAAATCCTGTTTTGAACGCATGACGTAACGCTTCAACCGTTCTTCTATCTGAAAACAGCCATTTTGAATCCCTTTTTCAAGACCGCAAGACCGCAAGACCATAAGACCACAAGACTTTTTTGGGATTTAGTTCAACCTGGGGTTAATACCGGGTGCTGCGCACCGTATAAAGCCCTGTGTATTAGGCATAGGCTGTTTATTTCGACAATCGCTGGATCTGTCTGTGGTTATATTTATTTATCAATGGATGAAACTTCTCCTCCATTTTTAATGATGGAGCATATTTCTTAAGGGAATCATCATATTCAATCAGATCGTCAAGTCCGAATTTTGATGCAAAAGAAAAAATATGTTGTTCCAGGCTATCACTTTCTTTATACAATTTGTCTTCTTTAGTCTTGTGGTTATTGGCTACCCACTCTCCAAAATAAAGAAGTTGTAAAAGGGTTTTGTACTGATCTTTTGTAAAAGGTATTTCCATGGTTTTATTCAAATGGTTCTTTTGGGAGATTATTTAAGTTTTTGATGTAACGTTTTTCATCAAATGGCTTTTTAAACTTCATAATATTATAGATTTCAACCGCAATACATTGTCCAATAAGTTGTTTAACAGTGAAATCGTCAAAACCTTCTTTCTTGAGGCGATTGAAGGTTAATGCTGTTTCTGGAGGATCATTGTTATCTATCTGATTTTCTATTATATGGAAGATCTCTTCTCGGAGTTTTAGATTTACTTTCATAACCGAATCTTTGTTTTGAAAAATTCAACTGTGTAAAAGTATCTATTTTAGAATTAGTTCAGAACTATTGGTACCTGAGCAGTGTCGCGTCGAAGACCCTGACCGACCGAGGGGAGCGTCATTTATTTTAGAGTCAGGCTGCATTTGATACAATGGTCCCGATGTACACTTAAAACAGATCCACAGTGTTCACAAGTCCTCCGTTTTGATTCAAAAACCAGGAAGCTGTCTAATCCTTTTTCTTTTATCATTGCCAGGTTCTCAATAAAGCTTGTCCGATATTTTGTACGGTACCTTTTATCCAGGTTTTTGATCCTTTGACAGGGATATTTTTCACAATCATAACAGAATTTTGAAGTTGTCTTTTGCAGATAGCTGCATTCTGTGACAGTGCATTTTTTGACTGAAATAGCTTTATCTGAGGAATTGATCCTGCAACCGGGACATTTGTTTTTATCCCGGAGATAGGCAATGCAAGTCCCGCAGTTCATACCACAGGGTGCTATAAGATATTTTTCAAAGGAAACGGCCTGAATCATATTTTAATCTTAAGAATTAATCAGGTCATTGATCTCGTTGAGATGCAATATAAGATGTCTTGGGAAATCGACAATCATTGTACGCAGAGTTTGTAAGGTAATGTCATTGCGAGGATCCCGCGGTAGCGGGAGCCGAAGCAATCTACCTGACAAATACTGGGGTATCATGATTGATAGGGTACCCTTGCTGACGCCCGGAAGGTGCGAATCGCAACTTCTCCCCACCCACAATGACCCCAAGACCACACCAAAGCACCCCAAAGTGATACCCTTCGCAACCTACTACCAAGCAATTGATTATACACCCTGTTGTGTGGAGCTGTTATTATATAATCCCTTTATGTAGAGGAAGGGGAAAGGGATTTTATAGATAATTCAGAAAACTATTTGACTCTATCATAATGGCAGCATTCGGGTAATTTTGTATAAGCTTTATCTGATGCTTTATACTTTTCAGTATCATGGCCGGCCTTTGCAATTTTCTTACTTAGAGCATCAACATTAGTCTTCGCAGGGTCATAGGCAAGAGTAAGAAGCTGTGTTTTCTGGTCCCATGATGCGGTTGTGGCACCTTCACCTTTGGCTACCTTCTCAATCCGGTCTTTACACATATCGCAATTTCCGGATACTTTGATTGATTCGGTTTTAGCTGAAGCAGTGTTTTTTTTGCCCTGATAATTTGGCTGGGCAGTAATTGATCCAGTGAGAAATGTAACAAATGCTACAATTAAGAAAAATTTTAATGTTTTCATAATGTTAGGTTTAAATCATAGTAAAATTATTGAATAGACGTTTAAAATGCAAAAATAATTTTAAAATATTGTTTTGTTAATTGCACATGAATCTCCATTTTAGGCATGTTGCGCTGAAAACGGAACTGTCAAGGGAAACGAAATTGTCTAGGTTAGCGGTCATTGGGTCAGCGCTATTGCCCATACCGGTTCGGCGGTTAAGGGAGTAAACGTTGGTGGCTCAGCCCGCCGAAACGATTCTCGGTACTTTAGCCGATAAGTTGTCCCGGCGGGCAAGCCACCATGGCGCAATTTTTGCCAGTCTTTCAGCCTCCGTGGCCTTTGCAAAAGAGGTTTGGTACAAATTTAATTGAACATTACGCGTGTCGCGCTGAAGGCCCTGACCGAACGTAGTGAGCGTCAGGGGTACAAGTTTGATCGGAGCCGCGAATCTATCCGGGTTACAAAGTTGGTGGCGGGCACTGGCGCTGTGTATTATAGCCAGTTTGTTTAATTATTGTTAAATAGAGTATTATGGTTGATTACTATCCTGTTTATTCTTCCTAGAAGAGTTAAAAGCTCATTTGGTACTTCATTTTCATCGGGACAATAGATCAAGGCAGAGTCTAATGTGTTACAGTTCTTAAATTTAAAAAATGTTATAGGAAGGTCTGTAGGTTCGTTGGGACCGAAGCCATAATAATCAGTCAGATTGATATTTTTAATTTTTTGAAAGTCCTGAAATAAGGTGTCCATTTCATTTTTAGCAATCAGATACTTTGAGGTCCTCTCTATTTGACTTGGAATATATTCTCTTTCATAAATTATGAGGCTGTCCGGATAAGAGATGGTTATATTTAATTTCCAACCGGTCCACCCAGATCCCTGATTGTATTTAATCTCGAAGTCTGTGCAAAGATTAGTCCAGTTATCTGGTTTTTTCTCGCAACTTAATAAAACTACTATTGCGAAAAATCCTATTGGAAGTAAATATTTCATTGTTAATTGAGATGTATTTTGGGAAACAAATCAAGGTCCGCAAATATTGTACCGGATTGCGATTAATTGGCACCTAACGTCGGTCTGTCTAATAACCTTCATCCCCCGAAGTTTTTCCGGTCAATCTAATGAGATTTACGCGATAGCTGTATCTGTGCCGGGTAAATAATATATAACTACGAAAAAGTTCGGAACAAACATTCCGAAATATTTCGCAATGGAATCCATAGGAGCGACGTCAGTTCAAAATTGAAAATTAATCGTCTTATCATTCATAAATTCAACAGCTTCAACCGTTCTTCTATCTGAAAACAGCCATTTCGAATCCGGTTTTCAAGACCGCAAGACCGCATGACCGCATGACCGCATGACCGCATGACCGAGATCGATGAGTTGCAGCGCCTCGGTCAACTTCTCTTGCGGCGTGATGAAGTGGCGAGCCGGGAAGATCTCGATCTCTTGCCAGCGGCGCAACACTTCGCCGGTCAACGGGTCAATCTCGGTGATGCGCTCGATGTCGTCGCCGAAGAACTCCACACGGTAGGCCAGGTCGGCGTAGGCCGGCATCACCTCCAGCGTGTCGCCGCGCACACGGAATCGCCCGCGCCGCAACTCGAAGTCATTGCGCTCGTAGAAGATATCCACCAGCTCGCGGATGATCTGTTCGCGCCGCACGCGCACGCCCTGCTTGAGTTTGATCGTTACCCGGCCATATTCGCCCGGATCGCCCAGGCCGTAGATGCACGACACCGACGCGACGATCAGCACGTCCTTGCGGCTGAGCAATGCCGACGTCGCGGCGAGTCGCAGACGCTCGATCTCGTCGTTGATCATGGAGTCTTTTTCGATGTAGGTGTCAGTGCGCGGCAGATACGCTTCCGGCTGGTAATAGTCGTAGTAGCTGACGAAGTATTCGACGGCGTTGTGCGGGAAGAAATCGCGAAACTCGCTGTAGAGCTGCGCGGCCAGAGTTTTATTGTGCGCCATCACCAGCGCCGGCTTCTGAATCTGCTCGATCACAGAAGCCATGACGTAGGTCTTGCCGGTGCCGGTCGCGCCCAGTAACGTCTGGTGCTGGTACCCGTCGCGGATGCCCGCCACCAATTTGCGAATCGCCTCCGGCTGATCGCCCGTCGGCTTGAAGTCTGACACGAGCTTGAAGTCGGGCACATTCCCTCCCAAGTTACGGATGCGACAGAACAGCAGTTCGATGTCTGAGTCATTATACCGTGCCGAGCAAGGTTTGTCTATCAGCAATTGGTTGACGCATGCTCCGTTCGCGGGTAGAATATCTCTGGCCCGCCACCGGGCCATGACGAAATGGGACGATCCTTAAAGATTATCTTGGTGTCGCTCTGGCTGACTGCCCTGATTTTGAGCCCGGCGACACCGGCGATGGCCTATCCTGGAGAGGGCAGCCAACCGGCAGCGCATTTTGCGCCGCCGCGCGTTCCGTCGCGCCAGGATACCGCCCCGGACGAAAGCCCCAGTCGTCTCACCCCAACCCCGCCCTCACCCCCACCGGCTGACGTCAAACCCATCCTGGCCCAGATGTCGGTCGCCGACAAGGTCGGGCAGCTTTTCCTGGTCACGTTCGAAGGCAACGACGTCTCGGCGGAATCGGACATCGCGACCCTGGTGCGCGATTATCGCGTGGGTGGCGTGGTGATGTTGCCCGCCAACGGCAACTTCCGCAGCGTGCCCGTGGAAGCCGCCACCGGCCAACCGCCCTCGCGGCCCGGCGCGACCGCCTATTCGACTCCAGTACAGATCGTGCGGTTGTCCAACGCGCTCCAGGCGCTGGCTACCGCCGCGCCGCGCCCAATCACGGCTTCTCTGGGCGTCACACCGACCACGGTCATCACGCCGACGGTAATCCCGCTCTCGCCAATCACGGACACGCAGGATTCCGGCACACACATCCCGCTGCTGATCGGGCTGGACTGGGCGGGCGACGACACCGAAACCTTCGCCGGCAGCGGCGGCTTCTCACCCTATCCTCCGAAATGGCGATCGGCGCCACCTGGACCCCGGAGTTGGCCGAGAAATCGGGCCAGGTGATGGGCAAGGAGTTGCAGCGCGACGGGCGTCAATCTGCTGTTGGGTCCGACACTCGACGTGCTGGATGCGCCGCGCCCCGGCAACCAGGGCGATCTGGACATGCGCACCTTCGGCGGCGACCCGTTCTGGGTTGGCCAGATGGGCCAGGCCTTCATCCGCGGCGTGCAGAGCGGGCAGCGGCAATGCCGTCGTCACAGCCGCCAAGCACTTCCCCGGCCAGGGCGGCAGCGACCGGCGGCCCGAGGATGAAGTCGCGACGGTCCAGAAGTCGATGGAGCAGTTGCGCCAGATCGAGCTGGCGCCGTTCGCCGCGGTGACGGCGGGCGGCAACCCGCGGGCTCCGGGCACGACCGCCGCGCTGATGACCTCGCACATCCGCTATCGCGGCTTCCAGGGCAACATCCGCCAGCTCACGCCGCCCATCAGCCTGGCGCCGCAGTTGCAGGACCTGATGGGGTTGAAGGAGTTCGCCGACTGGCGGGCGGCCGGCGGCGTGCTGATCAGCGATGCGCTGGGCGTTCCGGCCGTCCGGCGCTACTACGACCCGCCGCTGACCAAGTTCCCGCATCGCCAGGTGGCGCAGGACGCCTTCCTGGCCGGCAATGATCTGCTCTACCTCTCTCGCTTTGCGCTGACCGACGATTGGCGCAGCCAGCTTGCCGCCATCAAGAGACGATCCTGTTCTTCCAGGACAAATACGTCAGGATGACACGAGTTCCGCGGCCGCGTGGACGCCGCGGTCGAGCGCATCCTCCAGATGAAGCATGCGGGATCTATGGCGCGAGATTGGCTGCCCAGCGCCGGCAGCGCCGCGAAATCCGGCGACCCTGGACGACGCGGTGGGTCAGGCCGCGCCGGAAGCGGCCGCCATCGCGCGCGCGGGCCTGACGCTGATCTACCCCGGCCGCGATGAGTTGGCCGACCGGATGCCCACCGCCCCGCTGGCCGACGAGAACATCCTGATCTTCACCGACGCGCGCGAAGTGGCGGAGTGCGCCAACTGCGAACCGCGGCCGGTCATCCCGCCCGACGCCCTGGAAGAGATCATCCTCCGGCTCTACGGCCCGGGCGCGACCGGACAGGTCAGTCGCCGAGCAAGATCCGCAGCCTGACCTTCGCCGATCTGAACCGACTGCTATCGTCGCCGCCCGGAACCGCGGCCTGACCTCGAGCAGGCCATCGCCGGAGCGCGCTGGATCGTTTTCGCCACCTGGACTACAACCCGGAGGAGTACCCGGAAGTCGGCCGCGCTGCGCAACTTCCTGGCCAAACGCTCCGACAGCCTGCGCGACAAGCGCCTGGTCGTGATGGCCTTCCGCGCGCCGTACTACCTGGACACCACCGAGATCAGCAAGCTGACGGCGTATTTCGGCGTCTACAGCGACGACGCGCCGTTCCTGGAAACCGCCGTCCGCGCCCTGTTCCGCGAGTTCACGCCCGCCGGCGCGCCGCCGGTCGCGGTCGCGGCATCAACTACGACCTGATCCGGCAGCTCGAACCGGCTCCCGGCCAGATCATCAACCTGGTCCCCATTGGCCCGCCGAGGTCATCAGGCCAGCATCCAGGTGGGCAGCCAGATCCAGCTGGAAACCGGCATCATCCTCGATCGCAACGGCCAGCCGGTGCCCGACGGCACGCCGGTCGAGTTTCACCTGCGCTATCCGACCGAAGGTCTGGAGCTGGCGCCCAAGATGGAGACGACCGTGAACGGCAAGGCGCGCACCACGGTCTCTCTGGATCGCCCCGGCGAGCTGTGGATCACCGCCCAGGCCGGCGAGGCGAAGGACTCGACCCGCATCGAGTTGAAGGTCGGCGGAGACACGCCCGGCAGCATCGCGACCGTCTTGCCTACGGCCACATCGGACCCACACCCACCGCCACACCTACGGACACGCCCACGCCTACCTTGACGCCGACGCCGCAGCCCAGCCCGACCAGCGCGCCGCTGCCCATCGCAGCCCCCTCCACCGCAGCCGCGCGTTGCCTTCCCGGCCTTCCTCTTCGCGCTGCTGGGCACAGCGGCCTCGGCAGCCACGGCTTTCCTGCTGCACCGGCGCCGCCTGCAGAACGGCGAGGATAGTGTCATGTCCATTCAGGCTCTCTTGGGAGAGCCGCGGCAGCGGCGCTCTGGGCGGCGATGGCCGCCTGGGGCGCCTACCTGCTCTATGCGCTGGGCTGGCTGCCTGGAGCGACGCGCTTGCAGGCCGGCGGCCACGCCTGGGCGGCCGGCGCCGTAACGCTGGTGGGCGGGCTGCTCTCCTGTTATGGACGGACCGGCGGTTTAGCGCAAAAGCGCCTACTGCGAACCGGCCGCGTCTGTAACTTTCAGCGGGGCAGGTCGGCGACCAGATGGTGATGGCGAGTGCGAGGAGGCTCAGCACCGCGAATCCCGCCAGCAGCCAACGCTGCGGCGACAATAGATTGGCCCAGTATGGCAACTGCGCGGATAACGGCCCGGTTGGCGCGGTAGCAGGCGGGATCTGGACCGGCGCATCGCGATTCAGCAACAGATCGCGGAACGCCAGAGCGTTCGCGGGCCGATCGTCTGGGTGCTGCGCCATGGCGGTCAGAATGGCCCGCTCGGTCTGCAGCGAGACGCGGGGATTGATATCGCGCGGCGGGATCAGGCTGCCCGGCCGGAGGAAGCGCTGTTTGGCATCGGCCGGCGGCTGGCCGGTCAGCAGATGATAGAGGGTGGCGCCGAGCGAGAAGATGTCGGAGCGGACGTCGGTGTGACCGGTGTCGCCGCCGTACTGCTCCAGCGGCGTATAGGCTACCGTGCCGCGGCCCTGCACGACCGTCACCGTGCGGCTCTCGTCGGGCTGCAGCAGCTTGACCAGGCCGAAATCCACCAGCTTGACGACGCCCCGCGGCGTCAGCTTGATGTTCGACGGCTTGATGTCGCGGTGAAGCACGGGCGGATCCTGCGTGTGCAGATAGGTGAGCGCATCGCATAGTTGCGCGGCCCAGCCCAACACGGTCTCTTCAGCCAGAAAGCGATCGCGCCGCCGGGCCTCTTCGACCAGTTGACGCAGATCCTGCGCCGGGCACAAAGTCCATCACCAGGTATTCGCGGCCGTCCTGGGCGAAGAAATCGGAGACTTTGGGCAGATTGGGGTGATCGAGGCGGGCCAGAGTGCTGGCTTCGCGGTAGAATTGGTCGTGCGCCTGATCTTCCACGCCCGAGCGCGCCGATCAGCTCGGGCAGCACTTCTTTGACCGCGCAAATACGCCCGCGCAGACGCAGGTCGTCCGCCTTGTAGACGGCGCCCATGCCGCCCTGCCCGACCAGGTCGATGATCTCGTAGCGGTCACGCAAGACCGTGCCAACTGCAAGTGTTTGCGAGGACATCCGATTCTCAACACTTCAGTCTGCGCCGGAGGCGGGCGCCTGCCCGTCTTGATTATGTCCCAGCCCGGCGCGGCTGTCAAGCGATGCGACAGCACCGGAGTGCGAAGCTAACCCATGGCCCATCCGCTCACTCAGCGCGAATCGGCCATGCTGGTCCTGCAGCGCGGCGGCGAAGCCGGCACAGTCTGGCCACTGGAACGCCAGACGCTGACCATCGGACGCAATGCCGATTGCGACATCGTGCTCGACGATCGGCAGGTCTCGCGCTACCACGCACGCATCCTGTGGCGCAAGGACCACTATGAGGTCGAAGACCTGGGCAGCAAGAACGGCACCCATCTGAACGGCCGCGACGTGATCGGTTCGCAGCCGCTGCACGACGGCGACGAGATCCAGATCGCCCTGCGGTTTCAAGCTGGCTTTCGTGGATGCCGGGGCGACGGCGCCGCTCGTCTTCGATGAAGTCCTGCCACCCGGCCTGCGTCTCGATCACCGTCGCCCACCAGGTGTGGGTCAACGGCAAGACTGCTCGAGCCGCCGCTCTCTGCGCAGCAGTATCGGCTGCTGGAGCTGATCGTCAACGCGCCCGGCGTCGTCGGCCGCGATGACATCGTGCGCGCGGTCTGGGCCGACGCGGCCGAAGGCGGCGTCTCCGAGCAGTCCATCGACGCCCTGGTGCGCCGCCTGCGCGAGCGCCTGGCCGAGGTGGACCCCGACCACCAGTACCTCGTGACGATGCGCGGGCATGGCTTCCGGTTTGAGAACCGACGTCGTGACCCGCAGCCACCTTACGCCGCCCTCTACCTCCACATCCCCTTTTGCGCCGTCCGCTGCCCCTATTGCGACTTCAACACGTACGCCGGCCTGGATGACCTGTTCGAGTCGTACGCGGCCGCGCTGATCCGCGAGATCCGAGCGGGCCGGAGAGTCGCGCGGCCGCCCGCCGCGTCCACACGATCTTCATCGGCGGCGGCACGCCGACCGTGCTGACGCCGGAGCTGCTGGCGCACGTTCTCGACGCCTGCCGGCGACGCCTTCGCCGTGGCACCGGACGCCGAGATCACCAGCGAGGCCAATCCCGGCACGGTGGATCAGGCGCGCTTCGCGGCCCTGCGCGCGGCTGGGCGTCAACCGGCTCAGCATGGGCGTGCAGAGCTTCGACGATGAAGAGTTGCGCTGGCTGGGACGCATCCACGGCGCGCCGAGGCCGAGACCGCCTTCGACGCGCGCGCGCGCGGCCGGCTTCGACAACATCAACCTCGATTTCATCTTCGGCCTGCCCGGCCAGAAGGCGCGAAACCTGGGCCGCGCACCCTGGCACGCGCGTTGTCCCTGCGCCCGGAGCACCTCTCGCTCTACAGCCTCACGGTGGAGCACGGCACACCTCTGGCCGACAGGTGCGCCGCGGCCTGATCGCAGCGCCCGACGACGACCTCGCCGCCGACTTATACCTGTACGCCTGCGACACGCTGGCCGCAGGTGGGTTTGCCCATTATGAGATCTCAAACTGGGCGCAGCCGGGACGCGCGTTGCCGCCACAACCTGGTCTACTGGCGCAACGAGCCTTACCTCGGCTTCGGCGCCGGCGCACACAGCCACGATTACGATCGCGACGCGCCGGCAACCGGCCGCAGGTGGTGGAACGTCCGGCCCGTGCCGGCCTACATCGGGCGCATCAACGCGGGTCGCACTGCCGAAGCCGGGCACGAAGAAACCGACGCCCGGCTGGCGATGGGCGAAACGCTGATGGTCGGTCTGCGGCTGCTTGAAGAGGGCGTGACGGACGTTCGCTTCCGCGCACGCTTCGGCATAGGCCTTGATGCAACGTTCGAGGAAACCATCGCCTCCCTCGTCCGCGACGGGCTGCTCGAACGGATGCCGGACGGCATCCGGCTGACGCCGCACGGGCGGCTGCTGGGCAACCAGGTCTTCGCTGCCTTCCTGCCCTGACCGTGCACCGCTTTCGCGCACGCCCATTCCTTGTGCTATACTCGCTCCAGAACCGCAAGAGATGCGGCCTGTCGCAACCGCCGATCACGACACACTTTGCTCCATGAAACGTCCCCGCGCGAAATCTTGACGCGGGCGGCGACGGCGCTGCAACGGAGCTCCGTCGGCCCGCTACCGGCTGGCGGCGCCGGCGGGCGCGCTGCCGGCGTCTCGCTGGCGCACGTTCTGTTCCATCCAAACGGCCAGCATGAGATCAATCACCGCAACGTCGTCATTGATGCGATCGGCGTCGGCATCACGGCCGGCGTCGGGAGCTTCCTGTCGGTCTTCCTGGTGCGCCTCGGCGCCACAAACTTCCAGGTAGGCCTGCTGACGGCGATGCCCGCGCTGACCGGGATGTTGCTTTCCATCCCGGTGGGCGAATTCCTGTCGCGGCGCACGCAACATCGTGCCGTGGTTCGCCCGCTCCCGCTTCGCCGTGCTCTTCTGCTACGTGCTGACCGGGCTGGTGCCGTTCTTCGTGTCGGACGCCCACGCCCCCGGAGCCATCATCGCCATCTGGGCGCTGGCGACGCTGCCGCAGACACTGGTCTCCGTGGCTTTCACGGTCGTGATGGGAGCCGTGGCCGGAGCCGGCGGCCGGCTTAACCTGATGAGCCGTCGTTGGTCGATCCTGGGCTGACCAACTCCATCACCGTTCTGATCGTCGGCCAGATCCTGCTCGCTGTTCGGCTTCCCGCTGAACTATCAGGTCGTCTTCATCGGCTCCGGCATCGGCGCGCTCGATCAGTTTCATCTTTTCGAGCAGCATCAAGCTGCCGCCGCAGGAGACCGTGCCGCCCGGTCGCAGTCGCTCGTCAAGACCTTCCGGCAGCACGGCGCACGCTGCGCCAACCGGCCATTCGTGAACTTCACCGTCAGCCAGTTCGTCTTCCGCTGGGGCATGGCGCTGGCCGTGCCGCTGTTCCCGATTTACTGGGTGCGCATTCTGAGCGCCTCTGATCAGGCCGATCAGCGCCATCAACTAGCACCCAGACGCTGTCATGATGTTCGGCTACTTACCTGTGGAGCCGTGTGTCGCAGCGCCGTGGCGAGCGTTGGGTCCTGCTGGTGACGACGCTAGGCGTCTCGTTCTACCCGCTGCTGACCGCGCTGACCCATCAGGTTAATGTGCTGGTGATCTGGGCCGGCGCTGGCCGGGTTGTTCTCCGCCGGCGTCGATCTGGTATTATTCGACACGCTGCTCTCCACGTGTCCCGAGGATCAGCAGGCCGCCTATGTGGGGATGTACCAGACGACCGTCTTCATGGCGACCTTCCTGGCCCCGCTTGTCGGCACGGCTTTGTCCGATGCGATTGGCATCGTCCCGACCCTCGTTTTCGCCAGCGTCATCCGCCTATCCGGCTTCGGCCTGATGGCGGTGTTACGGGTCGGGAAAAACGAACGCTGACCGCAGCATATTCGAGCTTGACGAGGAGCACTATGTCACACAATCGCTTCCTGTCCATGCTGGTTGTCTTGTTGACGCTGACCCTCTGCGCTGCACCGGCTGCAGCGCAGTCGCCGCAGCCCGGCCCATCCGGCGTCGACTCTTCCGCCGATCTCGCGCTGGCCTTGCTGCAAGCAACGGCAGGCGACGGCCTCACCGTATCGTTTCATAGCGAGACGGGCCTGGTGCGCTATCTGGCAGCTCCCGTTGGACGCGTTCTGGCGGCCCCCGAGTCGCTCGCCCCGCTCGCCATGGACGCCACTCCCGACGCGCTGGCCCGCGCGTTCCTGGCCGAGAATGGCGCACTCTTCGGCATCGGCGGCCCCGGTAGCGATCTGTCGGTCGTGGTCAGCGAGAGCGACGACCTGGGCCGCCATTTCACCCGCTTCCAGCAGACCTACAGCGGCGTCCCAGTGTTGGCCGGCGAGCTGATCGTCCAGGCTGATGCACACGGCAATATCGTTTCCGTGAATGGCGAAGCGCTGGCGGACATCATGGCGTCCGCCGATCCGGGGATCAGCGCGGAAGTCGCCCGGACGCGGGCCCTGGCCCGCGTGGCCCGCGCGTACGGTCTGGCGCCGGAAGATTTGACGGCAGCCGATCCCGCGTTGTGGTACTACAATCCGGCCTTGTTGGGCGGGCCCGGACCTCGCCAGACGACGTTGGTCTGGCGCACCGAGGTGACGCCGCGCGACCTGCAGCCGATCCGGGAGCTGGTGCTGGTGGACGCGCAGACCGGCATCGTCAGCCTGAGCTTCAACCAGATCGCCGATGGGAAGCAGCGCGTGATCTACGACAATAACAATAACCCGAGTGCGGGGCTGCCCGGATTTGGCCCGGTGCGCACCGAGGGTGGCGGCGCCACCGGCATTGCGGACGTAGACAACGCGTATGACTTCGCCGGTGACACCTATGACTTCTACATGAACGTCCACGGCCGCGACAGCCTGGACAACGCCGGGATGCAACTGATTTCCACGGTGCGCTATTGCCCGAATGCCGCCAACTGCCCCTACCAGAATGCCTTCTGGAACGGCAGCCAGATGGCCTATGGCGCGGGCTTCGCCTCAGCGGATGACGTGGTGGCGCACGAGTTGACGCACGGTGTGACGGAGCACGAGTCGAATCTGTTTTACTATATGCAGTCCGGGGCTATCAACGAGGCGCTGTCCGACATCTGGGGAGAGTGGGTGGATCTGGGCAATGGCCGCGGGAATGACTCCTCCGGCGTGCGCTGGCTGATAGGCGAAGACCTGGGCGGGGCGTTCCGCAGCATGTCCAACCCGCCGACCTACGGCGATCCCGACCGCATGGGCAGCGTCAATTACTACTGTAACGCCGATGTGGATGGCGGCGGCGTCCATACCAATAGCGGGGTTGCCAACAAGGCTGCCTATCTTCTGACTGACGGCGGCTCGTTCAACGGCAAAACGGTGGGCGCGTTGGGCATCAACAAGACGGCGCGCATCTGGTACCGCGTGCAGACTAACCTTCTCACCTCTGGGTCAGACTACCAGGATCTGCACGACCTGCTGGAACAGTCGTGCACGGATCAGATAGGCACGAACGGCATCACCGCGGTGGACTGCCAACAGGTGGAAAACGCCGTGGATGCCACCCAGATGAACATCCAACCCACGCTGTGCCCGGCCCCGGAAGCGCCCGTCTGCGACGTGGGCAAAATCGCCTGCTTACCTGTTCAAAGATGATCTGGAGAATCCGAGGTCGGGACATTGGACTTCTTCGGCCAGCACCGGCGCCAACACCTGGTATTACCCGCAGACAGCCCAACCCGCTCAACTATCCGATGCGCTACGCCACCAGCGGGCAACTTCACTTCTGGGGCTACGACATCGGCCAGCAGTCGGACTCAAGCATTCGCATTTCGTCCGGCGTCGAGGGTGAGCCTGCCAGCGGGCAGCACGCCCTACCTGCGCTTCCGCCACGCTTATGCATTCGAGGATTCGGCCAGCGGAGCGTCGCGGTACGATGGCGGCGTGCTGGAGTACTCCACGGACGACGGGGGAAGCTGGCAAGACACCAACGGGTTCGCGGGTGGGGACAAAGTCAACTGGTACAACGGCCAGATCGCCAATGGCTTCGGCAACCCGCTGGCCGGACGCATGGCCTTCACCGCCGAAAGCAACGGGTATATCTCCAGCCGCCTCAACCTGAGCTCTCTGGCGGGGCAGACCATGCGTTTTCGCTGGCGCATCGGCACCGATACAGTCGTGGACGATTGGGGCTGGATGATTGACGACGTGGCGATTTACACGTGCGTAGATCCCATTCAATTCTTCCTACCGCTCATCATGAAGTAACGGGCGACGCTACCTGCCCGGGCGGCCAGGCCAAGGAAGCGCCTACTACAAGCAGGTTGTTCGTAGTAGGCGCTTCAGCCTGTGGCCGCAAGGCTATGCCCGGCGTGCCGTTCCAACGCGAAAATACCCGTCGTGGACATGAGGTTCGTGAACCTGAAGATGTGCGCACGTCGTCCGCCGGAGAGAAACTCCGCCCTGGTGATGTCAATCCCCGCTGCGGCGCAGAAGCGGATGAAGTCGGTGACGGTGAACGCCTGCCAGCGCGGCCGCTCGTGCCACGCTTGCGGCAGGCCGGGCGCCCGCGGGATGCAGCCGGTGAGGAGCAAATCGAGCCGGCAGCGCCAGTAACCCCAGTTGGGAAAACTCACCAGCCCGTGACCCGCGACGCGCAGCATTTCGCTGAGGATCATACCGGGGTCGTCCAGGAACGGCAACGTCTGGCTCAACACGGCGTATTCGAAACTGCCATTGGGATAGTCGGCCAGCCCCACCTCCAGGTTGCCCTGCCGCACGCTGAGACCACGCCGTACGCAGGCCATCACACCCGCCTCGCTTAGCTCGATACCGCGCCCCTGCACCTGTTTGTCGCGCGTGAGGTACTCCAGCAGCGCGCCGTCGCCGCAGCCGAGATCCAGCACACGCACGCCCGGTGGGATCAGCTCGGCGATCACTTGTAGGTCGGGTCGTAATCCGTCAGTCAGCATGGATACCTTGCCCGCACTCCCTCACGCGCCACCCCTTCTTCTCGCGCTACCCGATCCATGAAACTGGAAAGAAGGCTGGTCATCGTCTCCACCTCCAGCAAGAAAGCATCGTGCCCCCACGAGCTCTGGATATCGAGGTAGGTCACGTCGGCTCCGGCTGCTGTCGAGCGCGCTGACCAACTCCTTGCTGTGATACGATGGGTAAAGCCAGTCGCTGGTGAAGCTGACCACCAGATACTTCAGCTGTGCGGCCTTGTGGAAGGCCGCCGCCAACCCATCCGTCACGCCCAGGTCGAAATAGTCCATGGCCTTCGTGACGTACAAGAACGAGTTGGCATCGAAGCGTTGGGTGAAGCTGTTGCCCTTGTACTTCAGGTAGCTCTCCACCTCAAACTCGGTCTCGAACTCGTAACCGAAGCGTTCCCGGGCTTGCAGCCGGCGCCCGAACTTCTGGTGCATGGACTGCTCGCTCAGGTAGGTGATGTGTCCGATCATTCGCGCGACGGCCAGGCCGGCGTCGGGCCGCCGCCCGTTGGCGTAGTAATCGCCGCCCTGCCAGTTGGGATCGGCGTAGATCGCCTGGCGCGCCACTTCGCTGAAGGCGATCAGCATCGGGCTGGAGCGCGCCGTCGCCGCCAGCGGGATGGCCGCGGCCAGCCGTTGCGGGTAACGTGCGGCCCATTCGAGCACCTGCATCCCGCCCATTGAGCCGCCCGCCACGCTCAGCAGCCGCTCGACGCCCAGGTGATCGAGCAAGCGCGCCTGAGCGCGCACCATGTCGCCGATCGTCACCACCGGAAAGCGCAGCGCGTAGGGCCGACCCGTAGCCGGATCGACGCTGCCCGGCCCGCTGGAGCCATAGCAGCCACCCAGCACGTTAGAGCAAATCACGAAAAAGCGGTCGGTGTCGAACGCTTTGCCCGGACCGATGCAATCATCCCACCAACCCAGCCGGCCCTGCGCGTGCGTAGCCGGCGGCGTGCGCCCCGCCGCTCAGAGGCGTGCAGGATCAGCACGGCATTCGAACGGTCGCGGTTCAGCCGCCCGTAGGTCTCATATGCCAGCGTCACCGGGCTCGAGCGACGCGCCGCTCTCCAGCAAGAACGGCGCGTCATGCGCAAACGTGAATGTCTGCGCCTCCGCCACCCCCACTGACCCTTCTTGATTTGCCATGCGAACCTCTTCTTCGGCCACGAATTACACGATAAGGCAATTCGTGCAATTCGTGGCTCCCGTTTCGCTATGCCGCAGCCAGAGCCTGGTCGAGATCCCAGAGGATGTCTTCGATGTCCTCGAGGCCGACGCTGAGGCGTACGAAGTCGGGCGTGACGCCTGCCGACGTCATCTCATCCTCGCTCAACTGGCTGTGCGTCGTGGTGGCGGGATGAATCGCCAGGCTCTTCGCATCCCCCACGTTGGCCAGGTGGCTGAACAGCTTCAGGTTGTCTATGAAGGTGCGGCCCGCCGCCAGCCCGTCACGGATGCCGAACCCGAGGATCGCTCCCGGCCCCTTGGGCAGGATCTTCTTCGCCCGCTCGTGATCCGCATGCGAGGCCAGGCCGGGATAGCAGACCCATGTCACCTTCGGGTGGCTTTCCAGATACTCCGCAACGGCCTGTGCGTTCCGCACGTGGCGGTCCATCCGCAGGCTCAGCGTCTCGATGCCCTGCAGCGTCTGCCAACTATTGAAAGGAGCCTGGCATGCACCGATGTCACGCAGGATTTGCACGCGCGCCTTGATGATGAACGGAGGCAATCCCGCGCCCAGCAGGTCGGCGTAGCGCAGGCCGTGGTAGGAGGGGTCCGGCTCGGTGAAGTTGGAGAATCGCCCGCTGGTCCAATCGAAGTTGCCGCCGTCTACGATGGCCCCGCCGATGGTCGTGCCGTGCCCGCCGAGGAACTTGGTGGTGCTGTAGACGATGATGTGCGCGCCCCACTCGAAGGGGCGGCACAGGTAAGGTGTGGCGAAGGTGTTGTCAATCATCACCGGAATATGGTATTTCCGGGAAATGTCGGACACTTCCTCGAACGGGAAAACGCTGATGTCGGGGTTACCCAGCGTCTCGCCGTACAGGATTTTCGTGTTGGGGCGGATGGCGCGCTCGAAGTTGGCCGGGTCCCCCGGGTCCACCAACGTCACGTCAATCCCGAGGCGCGGGAAGGTGTAGTTGAACTGGTTATACGTGCCGCCGTAGAGCCGCGAGCTCGACACGATGTGATCGCCCGCGCCGCACAGGGTCAGGATGGCCATGGCCTGCGCCGCGTGGCCACTGGCCGCAGCCAGCGCGCCCACCCCGCCCTCCAGATCCGCCAGGCGCTGTTCCAACACGTCCGTGGTGGGATTCATGATGCGGGTATAGATATTGCCCAGTTCCTTCAGCGCGAAGAGGTTTGCAGCGTGCTCCGTGTTGCGGAACTGGTAGCTGGTGGTCTGGTAGATCGGCACCGCGCGGCTGCCGGTGGTCGGGTCGGGTTGCTGGCCGGCGTGCAACTGCCGGGTGCTGAAACCGTATTTGTGCTCTGCGGACATGGGATCCGGCCCTCCAGGGCCACGATGCGCGCATCCAGCCGCGCGCAGGCTCCACGGGAGGCGACCCAAACAAAAACGCCCCCTCACCGGATGATGAGGGAGCGCTCTTATGTGCGATAGGTTCCGGCTCTGCCCTGCTGGCACGACCCCTATGGGGGCTTCGCAGGAGCCGGTGCGCCTTCCTCTCATCTTCCAGATACCATCTGCCGGAATTGGCACCTTGAGTTGCCCTGTGGGTGACAAGCTTTGCGCTTCAGGCGGTCTGCGCTCCGAGACGTCAGCGGTTCATCGCGCAGACTGCCCACCCACCGGCGGGCCCAGGTTGTCGAGGCTTCATCGGGCCGGTCCCTCAGCCTCTCTGGATAAGAGTTGGGTTATTCAGTTGTGCGGGGAGTTATACCACACGCAGCGCAGATGTCAAGCGCCGAAATTCGCGCGAGCCATCGCTTCCGCGGCGGCGCGGATCACCTCCAGCTTATAGGGCCGGCTCCACCGGTTCACCGGGATCAGGTCCCACGTCCGCCCGCGCACGTGCTGCATCCAGCGCTCCATACTGCCGAGGCAGGTGATCATCCCGCCGCCGCTGCCGCCCGCGGCAGCCACCGACAGCAGCGGTTTGCCGGCGAGGCCCGACGCCTCCCCGCGCGTGGCTTCGCAACGACGCAGCCGGTCGGTGAACGCCTTGGCGGATTCGCTCATCTCGCCCCAGTACACCGGCGTGACGAGCACCAACGCATCGGATGCCAGCACACGGGCGTGCAACGCCTGGAACCCGTCCTCCACCTGGCAGCGATGCTGCTCCAGGCACGTACCCCAGCCGTTCTCGCACTGCTGACACATCCCGACGTTGAGGTCGGTGAGTCGCGCCTCTTCTGCGCTCGCACCCGCCACGCGCAACCCCGCGATGGCTGCTGCGGCGCACGCTGCCGTCAGCCCATCGCTGTTCGGGCTGGCGCTGATGACGATGACGTTCATGATGCCTCCTTCAAAGATGCGGTCCCTCACGGCTCACCGCAGAGACGCGGAGAACGCAGAGTTCTGCCAGAAACTCTCTGCGATCTCTGCGTCTCTGCGGTGAGCTTTCGTCGGGTGGGGATCTTGCCGCGAACCTACATACCCCGCCCGAACGAGATCCCTTCCGTTCGCGCCACGCCCACGACATAATCCCGCGCGGCCGCGTACTGGCCCTGCGGCAGGTGTTCCAGCAACACGGGCACGTCGCGCGAAAGTTGGCTCACCAGATGCAGGTATGTTGCGTAGTCCAGATTGCCCCTACCGGGCGGCGCCTCATCCAGATGCACCGTCAACTCCGGGCGCATGACGATGTCCTTGGCGTGGCAAGAGACGATCCACGGGCCGAGCAGCGCGAAGCACTCCCGCAACAGCGCGGCGGTGTCGTAGTAGCGCCGCGGGGTGTTGATAAGGTTCACCGGATCGAGGTGTACGGCGAACATGGGCCGGTCCACCGCGCGGAGCAGGCGCAGGTAGCTCTCGGCGCTGTCGGGAATGGCCCAGGGCATCGTCTCGATGGAGTAGCAGGCGCGCCGCGGCTGCACTTCGTCGAGGATCTGCCGGACGTTTTGCACCGTCAGCTCGAACGCCTCCTCCGACACGTCGTGCGGATGCGGTCCGTCCCACTTCTGCGGGTTGAAAGAACCCGCGATATTGACGCAACACACCGCGCCGTACGCTTCGGCCAGCGCCAGGCCGCGCACGTTGGCCGCCAGGTTGGCAGCACGTTTCGCCGGGTCGGGGTCGAGCATATTGTTCCACACGCCCACCTCGGCCAGCAGCACATCGTGCCGCGCGAACGCCGCACGGATGGCCTCGATACGCGCCGTGTCCGCCGGATCCGCCTTCGGGCAGACGGCCGCATTGTAGCCGGCGCGCACGTAGTCAGCGCCATCTCTTCCGGATCGTCCGTCGTCCAGTGCAATCCAACGCCAATGCGCATGGTCAACTCCCCTGAATACACCTACCCAGATAGTTCACCGCAGAGACGCGGAGATCGCAGAGAATGAAAGAATGATGAACCTCCGCGTCCTCTGCGTCTCTGCGGTGAACTACCGTTTCACGTCGTCGCGGCTCAGTTGCTTCAAGAACGCCGCCGCATCCTCTGGATCGTCCAGCTCGCCGTCGTGACTGATGACCAGCAGGAAGCCCTTTCCACCCAGGTTGCGCACGATCTTCAGCGCGCCCTCGGGCGACACGAACACCTGGCACAACTTGCCGCCTTGCCGGATGCGCGCCAGCAGGGGCAGCCAGTCCTGCGGCGGGGGCGCGCCGTCGCCGGGAATCCACTGGATGCCGCGCAGCCGCTCGATGCCCAGCAGCATCTCCAGGTGGGGGATCTCACCCTTGCCGTCCAGGTGATAGAAGCCGTGATCCAGGTGCTCGCAGCAGGCCACGAGATCGGGCAACACCCAGCGCTCGAACATGGCGGGCGAGATCATGTAGGAGAAGTCGCTCTGCAACATGTAGGTCTTGCCCGGCGACCAGAGCGGCGCCCAGGTGCTGGAGCCGCGCCCGGCGGGGCGGAGGATGGCGTCAATCTCATCGTAGTAGCGTATCCACAGGCGCGTCGTCTCGGCCACCCAGCGATCCACGTCCGCCGGGCGGTCGCGCAGGTCGAACAGCAGACCCTGTGTCGCACGGAACGACGCAACCACGTCGAGATTGCCGCCCAGGTCGCACTGGCCCACGACCACCTGCCCGCCCCACCGCCGCACGAGCGCGGCAGCGACATCCTGCACGCGCCGCAACCATGGGTTTCCGGCGTCATACCGGACGAAGTCGTCCTCCGGCGGCGCATCGTTCGGCGGCGTGAACCACACCGTTTCAGAGGGTTCGATGACGCTGTGTACTTCCGCGCCCATGAAGCCCGCCATCATGCCGGGGCCGAAGTTCAGCCAGGCGTAGGGGAAGGCGTCGCCATAGTAGCGCTGGGCCAACAGCTCCGGCTCGTATTGCGCCACCAGTTCATCGGCAGACAGCGTCAGGGGATAGTTGGTAAGGAAGGTATGGCGCTCGCGGGGCTTCCTGCGCTCGGTCCCGGTGAACCAGACCAGCGGGCGCGCCAGCTCGCCCGCCCACCATGCCAGCGCGTCGCGTTCCACGCGTTCCCAGTCGCGCGGGGTGAAATGCAATTCGGGCATCGGCGATCTCCTTGAGACCAGAGGGATAGCGATAACTCTAGCCGCCTCCGCGCTCGCTGTCAAGCGCCGGAATTCACAAATCAGACGATACCACACTCTTGCCATCGTTTGGTTCGGCATTCACCCCATGCTAGAATGGGCTGCCGACCACGCCGGTCAGCAGATTCGATAGGATCAAGGTTCGCCAATGTCCGAGCGTCTCGAACAGAACAAGCGCAACGTGATGGCCTTCTATGACCTCATGTTCAACCAATGCCGGCCCGCCGAAGCGATCGCGCAGTACGCGGGCGACGTGTATATCCAACACAATCCACACGTGGCCGACGGCAAGGCAGCCTTCATCGAGTACTTCGAGCGGATGGCGCGGGAGTATCCCGGCAAGCGCGTGGAGTTCGTGCGCGCCATCGCCGAAGGGGACTACGTGGTTCTGCATTGCTATCAACAATGGCCCGGCGATGACGATTGGGCAGGGATAGATATCTTCCGGCTGGACGAGAACGGCAAGGTCGTGGAGCATTGGGATGTGCTCCAAGTAGTGCCGCACACCGCTGCCAACCCCAATACGATGTTCTGAACAGGAGATTGCATGCGTCTTTATTGTCTGGCCTGCGAGGTGCTGGCGCGGCCGCTCTATCTGAGCGCCGCCCGCTCGCCGCACATTGTGGATGTCGCACTGTTCCGCCGCGGCCTGCACAACGACCCCGCCGATTTGCGCGAGAAGTTGCAGGCGCGGGTGGATGAGGTCAGCGTCGATGGTTATGACGCCATCGTGATGGGCTATGGGTTGTGCGGGCAGGCCGTCGCGGGGTTGACCACGCGGCAGATCCCCATCGTCATCCCGCGCGCCCATGACTGCATCACCCTCTTTTTGGGCAGCCGCGCTCGCTATATGGACGAGTTCGAGAACCGTTCCGGCACCTACTGGTACGCGCTGGATTACATCGAGCGCGACGATGGCACGGGCGGCAGCGTAGCGCTGGGCGCAGGCAGCGAGAGTGGCATGGACAAGACCTACGAGGAGTACGTGGCGAAGTTCGGCAAGGACAACGCCGATTACCTGATGGAAGTCATGGGTGCGTGGCAAAAGCATTACAAGCGCGCGGCGCTGATTGACCTGGGCGTGGGCGACATCGCCGCCGTGGCCGCGCGGGCGCAGGCCGACGCCGACCGCCGCGGCTGGACCTTCGAGAAGGTGGCGGGCGACATGGTGCTGGTGCGCCGCTTGATCGAAGGCGACTGGGCCGATGATTTCCTCATTTTGCAGCCCGGCGAGAAGGTGACCATGACCTATGATTACGCCGTGATCGGGTGCGTGGCGGCAAAGTGAGTATCCACGCCCCTGTTGCGGTGGCGCCTGCCACTGCGCGCACCACAGCCCAGGTGACGTTCACCGACGGACGCACTTACGAGGCTGCTCTCCGAACCCCGTTGGAGGCGTACGTGCACCGCGCCGCGGCCGACCGGCCCTGGCCGTCACCGATCGTGGCCGCGCTGATCGACGACGAGTTGCGCGAGCTCACCTACCACATTGACCGTGACGTAGACGTGACGCCGCTGGGCATGGACGACAGCGACGGCAGCCGCATCTACCGCCGCTCTCTCACCTTCCTGCTCGTCGTTGCCGTTAGCGAGCTGTTTCCTGACGCGCGCCTGCGTGTGGATCATTCGGTCACCTTCGGCGGCTACTACTGCGAGTTGGAAGGCCGCGCGCCACTGACGCCCGAGGAACTGGCCGCTGTCGAAGCACGGATCCGCGAGATCGTTGCCACCGACGCGCCGATCGGCAAGCGCCGCGTGCCGCTGGACGACTGCGTGGACCTCTTCCGCGAGCGCGGCGAGGACGAAACGGTGCGGTTGCTGGAACAAAGGCGGCGCAACGCCAGCGCCGGCGGCAAAGCTTACCTGGTGCTCTACTCGCTGCGCGACTACGAGAGCTATTTTCACGGTTATATGGTCCCGTCAGCGGGCTACTTGCGGCATTTCGCGCTTGACCCCTACCCGCCGGGCTTCGTGCTGCGATTCCCGTCGCGCAACAGCCTCGCACTGGAACCGGTGGTCGAGTACCCCAAGCTGATCCAGGTTTTCCGCGAGTACGGCCACACGCTGCGCTTGCTGGGCATCGAGGACGTCGGTGCGTTGAACGACGCCTTCCGCGCCGGGCGCACCAACGAGATCCTGCTGGTGGCTGAGGCGTTGCACGAGCGCGCCATCGCCGGCATCGCCGCCCAGATCGCGGCACGCAAAGAGCGCGTGGGGCTGGTGCTGATCGCTGGGCCCTCATCGTCGGGCAAGACCACGTTTTCGAAGCGGCTGGCCGTGCAGTTGCTGGCGAATGGCCTGCGACCCGTCGCGCTGGAGATGGATAACTACTTCGTGGATCGGGATCAAACCCCGCGTGAGCCGGACGGCAGCTTCAACTTCGAGGCGCTGGAGGCGCTGGATCTGCCGCTGTTCAACACGCACCTGTTGTCCCTGATGGCCGGGCAGCCGGCGACGCTGCCGAAGTTCAACTTCCGCAGCGGCACCCGCGAGCCGGGACCCACTCTGCAACTGCGCCCCGACCAAATCCTGATCGTGGAGGGCATCCACGGCCTGAACCCGCGCCTGACCCCAACCATTCGGCCGGAGCGCCTCTTCCGCGTCTACATCTCAGCCCTGACCCAGCTCAACATTGACCGCTACAACCGGGTGCCCACCACAGATAACCGGCTGTTACGTCGGATCGTGCGCGACGCGCGGTCGCGCGGCTACGGCGCCGCCGACACCATCGTGCGCTGGGAGAGCGTACAGCGTGGCGAGCGCGAGTACATCTTCCCTTATCAGGAGAATGCCGACGTGATGTTCAACTCGGCGTTGGTGTACGAGCTCGCAGCGCTCAAGCCGCTGGCCGAGCCGCTGTTGCTCCAGATCGAGCCCGGCAAACCGGGTTATGTAGAGGCCAAGCGGCTGCTGGCCTTCCTGCGCTGGTTCGAGCCGATCCCGCTCGATCCGATCCCCGACAACTCCATCCTCCGCGAGTTCATTGGTGGCTCCAACCTGGAGAACTTCACCTGGTAATCCGTCCGCGCAACCAAATGGGTCTCAACAACGTCTTCATTTTTTGACGGGAACGTGGTATATTTGTTATGTCACTTACGCGGCCGCGCGCATTGTGCGCCGCGAAGCAGGAGGAGACGCCCGATGAGACGCATCTTTCTGACACTGCTGATCGTGCTGGCAGTGGCGGCGCTGGCGGTCGGCCCGGCGCTCGCGCAAGGCGCGCCGCCGCCGCCATCCAGCAGCGGATATGTTCGCTACGTGGTGCAGCCGGGCGACACGCTGGCCAGCATCGCGCGACGCTTCTGCACCACCACAAGCACGATCTATTCCCTCAACGCACAGACCATCGGCCCGAATCCCAATGCGATCTGGCCCGGAATGGTGCTCTGGGTGCCCAACCAGTGTGGCGGCGCGCCGCCGCCTCCCGGCGGAGTCTATGATCACGGCCCGCGAGCCCCACGCGATGGGCAGCGTCCAGGGCAACATGTATTACGTTGTTCTGGGCGACACGATGTTCTCGGTGTCCGCGCGCTTTGGCTTGACGGTGCAGCAGCTCGCCGCCGCCAATGGTATCCACAATCCCTGGTGGATCTATCCGGGCCAGAAACTCATCATCCCTGGCCTGGGCGGGCCGCCGTCACAGCCGCCGCCGCAGCCGCCGCCACAACCCAGCCCGCAACCCTGTACCCCCACCTATCCATCGCAGCCGTGCCAGCAACCTTGCACGCCCCAACAACCGTGCCAGCAACCTTGCACGGCCCCGCAGCCTTGCCCGTCACCTTGCCCGCCGCAGCCCCAGCCTTGCCCATCGCCCTCGCCGGCGCCGAAGCCGACCATCACCATCACCAGCCCGGCCGCGGGCGCGATCCTGTCCGCTACCTTTGAGGTGAAGGGAACGGGCAGCGGCCTCTTCGAGGGCAACGTAGTCGTGCGCGCGCTGGATGGTCAGGGCATGGTGTTGGCTGAAAAGGCGACGATCGTGCAGTCGCCCGATGCGGGCACAGGCGGTGCAGGCCCGTGGGCGGTGACGCTGACGGTCAGCGTCACGCCAGGGACGGCGGGGAAACTCACCGCCAGCTCACCCGGCACGCCCAATGCACCGGTAGCATCGGTGAACGTGGTGTACGGCACGCAACCGGAAGAGACGAAGAGCTTCGCTCCGGGCGTCTGCAAGCTCCAGGGGAAGCCGAATGCACCGTTCAGTACCTATCCGAACGGCCCGCAAGCCGGAACGTTCGTCGCTGGCGGCACATACGAATCGCTGCAGAGCACCAAAACCGGTGGTATGCCCTGGTATGAGATCTTCCTCGACCCAGGTTCCGGCAACCCGGGAGTATGGGTACCTCTGACGAGCATCGCGGCCTACTATCAGGGATGCGTGTGGTAGCAGACTGCTGATCGAGCCAAGAATCAACGTGCGCCGGGCGCTGCGATAGCGTCCGGCGCTTTTTTCGCCAGGATCCACGTCCACCCGGCGATTTTCAACCACCCGTCAGCCGCTCATGGCCGGGTGGTCATTTCATAGCGGCAGCCGGTGCGCGATGACTCAATGGCCCCCGTCATCATCTCGGTGATATGGCGGCCAAACTCCACATTGATGATGGGATCGCGGTCATCCAGGATGCAATCAATCAGGTGTTGCGTGGAGACGTGGTAATAGTTGAAGCCGCCGGGGGTGGGTTTGGGCCAGACCGCCTTGCTTCGGTCGCCCGGCGCCTGGATGCGATACCAGCCATCGGCGTCTGCCCGGGGCAGCAGGTCTTTGCGGGCGCTGATGAAAGACGCCATCGCGCCGCCACCAAAGATCAGATTGCCCTCCGTACCATAGATCTGCAGGCCGGCGCTCGCCGGGCCGGGCAGCGACGGGTGGAACGGCCGGCCGCAATGAAATGCCCCGATCGCGCCGTTTTCCATCTCATAGAGCGACCAGATGTTGTCTTCCGCGCCCATGGTGATGTGTTGCGTTTTGGGCAGGTCGAGCACCGCGTCCCAATAGTTGGCGTCATGCGGGTCGGTCGCAGCCGTGAGGAATTTGTCGTATTCCTCTTCGGGCACGATCCAGCGATCGGGGACGGAGATGGTCGCCGTGCCCGTCACGGCCTTGCAGGGCCCTAACAAGGTCACGATCTGCGTGGGTGTGTATGAGTAATCGAAGAGCATCCCGCCGCTGTCCTTTGAGAAGAACGCGCCCAATCCGTAGGGATTACCGCCCAGGGACGGGTGATAGCGGTCGGGCCAAACGGAGACGGTGCTGAAGAAGTACGGCCCACCCAGCACCCCGCGCCGGATCAAATCTTGCATCTCGAGGTAAGGGGCCTCCAGAATCGTGTGCGAGCTCGGCTCTATGACCGCTTTGACGCCCGCCGCGCGCACGGCTTCCACGATCGCGTTGGCATCCTCCAGCTTGGTCGCCATCGGTTTTTGGAGCAGGATGTGTTTGCCGGCCGCGGCTGCGCGCACGGCGAAGGGGGCGTGGGTGCCCGGCCCGGTCAGGATGAAAACCGCCTCGATATCGGCGTGCGCGAGCATCTCGTCGTAGTCGCTGTACTGCTCTTTCGCGCCGAAGAGCCGTATGCACGCCGATGTGCGCGCCGGGTAGGTGTCGCACACGGCGACGATATCGGCGTGCTCCATGAGATAGGGCAGGTAATATGCCGTAGCAACCACGCCGCAGCCCACCACACCTACCTTGATCTTGCGTTGACTGGCTGTTGTCATGCCCGTTATGCATCTCCTTTGCGAGGAAAACGATCAGGGACTGGCGCAAGGCTCCAGTGTATCCACCTGTTCCACACTGACGTCGGCCAACACGTCTTGATCGGGGTCGGCCACGATTTCTTCTACCGGGGACGTGACGGCCAGAGTGATGTCTTCCTGCGCTTCGTCCACCTGGATGACCTCGCGATCGGCGCCGAGGTCGAGCGGCAACGCAATGTCCCAGGGATCTGTGCGTCCCTGCCGCAACTGGCAGACGCGCGAGACGCGCCTGGGCGTCATCCTGATCGGCCGTCCATTGCAAGCGCAGCACCGGATTGCCGGGACGTGCCACCCATTGATCGAAGAAGGCGCCCAGGTCCTGGCCCGACACCTCTTCGGCCACGCGTTGCAGGTCGGCAGGCGTCACGGCCTGGCCGCGATAGTGTGTGGCGTATTCGCGGAAGAACGCCCGGAAGGCTTCATCCCCCATCTTACGCCGCAACATATGAAAAACCCATGCGCCCTTCACGTACACGGCGTCGCTGTACAGCCCGTCGGGCGGCTGGTCGTTCAGCGCCCCGTTATCGTGAAGGCTGCTTTCCCAGTTATCAAGCAAGGAATAGGCATCCTCAGGGTGCGCCCGCTCGGCCCACAAGATCTCAGCATAGGACGCCAGCCCTTCCTTAAGCCAGGTGTCGTTCCAACTGGCGAGCCGCAGTGAGTCGCCGATCCATTGGTGTGCCAGCTCATGCACGATGACGTCTGTACGAAAGTCGGGCGGCACGCGCAGGAACTCATCGCCCCACGCAGTCATTGTCTGCGTCTCAATCGCGACGCCGCCTTCGGTGTCCACGACCACATGGCCGTAGGAATCGAACGGATAAGGGCCGAAGACATCTTCCAGGAAGGTCATGGCGCGGCCCGTCTCAGCAAAAGCCGCGGCGGCTTCTGCGCGCGTCTCCGGCAGGACGTAGTGCTGCAACGGCACACCGCTGGGCGTGCGCCCGGGAATCGCTTCATACTCGCCGATGGCGACGACGGCCAGATAAGGAGCCATCGGGTCGTCGCTGGCATAGGTCGTGCGCGTCCAGCCGCCGTCGCGCTCCTGGCGCACGCGCTGCCCATTCGCCACGCCGACCAGGGGTTGCGGCGTCTCGAGGATGAACTCGAACAGCGCCGGATCGCGCGGATGATCGTTGGCCGGAAACCAGGCGCGCGCCCCGTCCGGCTCGGCCAGGGCATAGGCCTGTCGCTGTTCCGGCAGCACGAACAGTCCCACCGGGTCGGGGAAGAAGCGCGTCGAATACGGCTTGGGCTGGCCCTCGTAAGCGACGGTGAGGCTGAACGTGTCGCCTGCTGCGATCGGCTGCGGCAGACTGATCCAGAGCTTGTCGCCCTGTCGCTCGAAGGGCGCGGGACCATACCCGGTCGCAATGCTGGTTATGTCAAATCCGATGAAGTCCAGGCTCAGACGAGCCAACCCATCCAGCGTGCTGACGGCGCTGATCTCGGTGGAGGCGCGCAGGAAGTCCTCGGCGGGATCCATGCGCAGGCGCAGGGTGTATTTCTGCACATCGTAGCCCGTATTTCCCAGTTCCGGAGCCCGCGGATCGCCGATGGACGCTGTACCGGAAACCACCGACTCCGCAACCCGTGTGGGCGTGGGTGAACGCGTCGGAGTCAGGTCAGACGGGCGTCCACCGCCACAACCGGCGATCCCAAGAGCACCGAGCAGCGCCACATACACGATGCGCCGGAATGGTAACCGTGAAATGTCCATCGTTCTCCTCATCAGGCTTCTGGATTATAGGACGTGCCTGCAACGTCGTCAACGCGCAGCGCAAGCCCGCGGCGTGAACGCACAACGCACTCGCCGTCCCGGAGACTCCGGTTTCCCCGTTTCCAGGCCCCTATGCTACAATGCTGCGCAGATTCGTCCGCGCGGGTTGCGTCCGCCGGATGCCCGGAGAGCCCTGCGTGCCGACCACTCAAGCACCCCGCAACGTCCTGGTGCTGCCCACCTACAATGAACGCGAAAACCTGCCGCTGCTGGTGTCTGCGCTGCAGGCGCTGCCCATGGTGTTGCACATCGTCGTGGTGGACGACAACTCGCCCGACGGCACCGGCGCGCTGGCGGATGGCTTGGCAGGCGCAGGCGAGCCTGGAGGTCATCCACCGGGCTGGGAAACTGGGGCTGGGCACGGCCTATGGGGTCGGCTTTCAGACGCGGGCTGGCGCTCGGCGCAGAGCTGATCCTGACGATGGACGCCGATTTTTCGCACGACCCGTCCTACATCCCGGCCATCATCGAAGCGGCGCAGCGCCATGATCTGGTCATCGGGTCGCGTTACGTGCCGGGCGGCGGCGTCCGCAATTGGGGCGCGAGCCGGCGCGCGCTGAGCCGGTCGGCCAACGCGGTCGCGCACACCGTGCTGGGTTTGCAGGCCCGCGACTGCACCGCCGGTTTCCGCTGCTATCGCCGCCGCGTGCTCGAAACAGTGGACCTGGACGGCATTCGCGCCGATGGGTATTCGTATCTGATCGAGATGCTCTATCATTGCGAGCGCCTGGGGTTCTCGGTGGGCGAAGTGCCCATCATTTTCGTAGACCGGCAACGCGGACAGTCCAAAATCTCGCGGCGCGAGATTTGGAAGGCCGGTGGGACTGTCGCACGGTTGGCCGCCGGCCGCCGCACGCGCCGGCCCGCACCCGAGCTTGTGGTGGCGCCGGCCTCGTTGTCACAGGAGTCACAGCCAAAGTGACACGCAACCAGGGTTCCTCCGCCAGCCTGATTGAGCTGGCCCTCATCATCGTGCTGATCGCCATCATCGTCATGGCAATTCTGCTCATCGTGGGCGAAGACCTGCGCTTGTGGGTCATCAACACCATCCAGCAGGTTATCCCCGCGCGCTGACCGGCATCTGTGTAGGCGCTTCACGCCCAGTTCGTATCGAACGTGTTAGCCACAAGAAACCGGACGGGCGCTGAAGCGCCCACTGCAACCAGGCTCACCCGATGATTTGGCAGGATCACCTCGCCATTGCAGGCCGCGCTCTACTCGACCTGCTCTATCCGCCGCGCTGTCCCGGTTGCGGCCGGATGGGCCAACTTTTTTGTGCAGCCTGCCAGGCCCAGATCGCGCCCTATACCGGCCCGGCGGGTCTGTCCGACCCATCCCCGCTTTCCAGCGTTCAGACTACGGCAGCCTTCTCCGGTCCCCTGCGCCAGGCCATTCATGCGCTGAAATACGGGCACGTGCGCGCCCTGGCGCAACCGCTGGGAAGCCGCATGACCGCGGGCTGGCCCGCCTGGCCCGTTCCGCCGGACCTCATCCTGCCCGTGCCACTGCATTCGCGTCGCGAGCGCGAGCGCGGCTACAACCAGTCGGCGCTACTGGCCGAGGTGGTAGGAAAGGATCTATCCCTGCCGGTCCATGCGGGCCTATTGCGGCGGTCACGCGCCACGCGGCCGCAGGTTGGACTGGACGCCGTCGCGCGCCGTGCCAATGTGGCGGGGGCCTTCACCTGTCGGGGCAACGTGGTGGGAAGACGGATCGTGCTGGTGGATGACGTCTGCACAACGGGCGCGACCCTGGAGGCGTGCGCCGAGGCGCTGCGGGCCGCCGGCGCAGCGGAGGTGTGGGGCTACACGCTGGCGCGCGCCTTCGTGGGAGCCCGACGGCGAGATGGGAGATGCGGGGACGATACCGTACCTACGCTGAGTACTCCCTCCACTGCCAGGTCACACCCGACCTGAACGACTCCAGGCTCCACATGGCAACCTCGCGACTCAGCGAGTCTTCAGGCGCCCGATGGCTCATCCATCATTGCTGCTCCGTCAGGTGGCCCAGCCAACGAGAAGTCTGGAGGCCAGGACCAGGAGGGACAGCACGAGCAAGCTGCCACAGACCGGAAAGATCTTGTCGGCGCACCACTAGGGGATGAAGACGACGCTGTGAACAGACTTGATGAACGTGATTGAGCGGAACACGTCGTGCGGGTTATGAGGTAATTGCGGCGCGCGGGTCGCCGTACAAGCCAAGCCAGAACGGCGCCGGATGCGACGGCGGCCAGGCCGCCCAGGACTGTGCCCACCAGGACGAACTCCGGCAGGGAGTGGGCGGGGTTGGCAACCAACCAGAGAAAGCTCAAGAAGCCCACCATGCTCGCCAGAACCCAACCAACCGCGCCGCGATAGTGCTGCCTGAGCACCCACCATTGCGCGAGCCCGATCGCGGCGCCCATCAGAGCTAACAAGAACGCGTCATCCAGCAGCTCAGGACCCGCTAGATTTAGAAACCCGGCAATCGCAAATGGGATCATGGCGAGGAGATAGCCGATCAGGGTCGCGGCCATCCAGCGGGTCGCCGTGGGCAACAGATGCGCCATGACGGTCAACTGCGCAACCCCAACTGCCAGGCCGAGGCAGAAGAGCGTGGCGTAGAGCCCGAACCGATCCGCATTGACGCCGGGCAGCATTTCGGAGGCAATGGCCGTAAGGATCAAGCCGCCGACCAGACCGGCGGCGAAACCAGCGGCGCTGGCTGCGATCCAAGGCAACAGGACTGACTTTGACGTAATTGGCGATTGCGGGCAAAGACATCGATATGACCTCCTACACATTCCCTCGTAGGTCCGCCTGAACTACCTGCCTGATGTTAGTGTACGGCGTGCACCTTGCGCGTGTCAAGGGAAGAAGAACAGCGCGCCGTCCGCCGCCACTCAATCGTCGTTTGGGGTATAATCGGCCTGACGGCGATCCGACAGAACCCTTTTGCACGGAGATAAAGGAGGCGAGCATGGAATACAGGCAACTCGGCGGCTCGGGGCTGATGGTCCCGGTGCTATCTCTGGGAACGGCGACATTCGGCGGCAGCAACCCGTTCTTCCGCGGCTGGGGGACCACCCAGGTGGAAGAGGCGACGCGCCTCGTGGACATTGCGCTCGAAGCGGGGGTGAACCTGTTCGATACGGCGGACGTCTATTCCGACGGCGTGTCCGAGGAGATCCTGGGGCAAGCGATCGGCGGTCGGCGCGACCAGGTGCTGATCTCCACCAAGGCGACCTTCGGCATCGAACCCGGCCCGAACGACGTCGGCTCGTCGCGCTATCATCTGATTCGCGCGTGCGAAGCCAGCCTGCGCCGGCTGGGGACCGATTACATCGACCTCTATCAACTGCACGGCTTCGACGCGCTGACGCCGGTCGAGGAGACGCTGCGGACGCTCGACGACCTCGTCCGGGCCGGCAAAGTGCCGCTACATCGGCTGCTCCAACTTCTCCGGCTGGCACCTGATGAAGTCGCTCGCCGTCTCCGAGAAGTACGGCTTGCCGCGCTACGTGCGCACCAGGCGTATTACTCGCTGGTCGGCCGCGAGTACGAGTGGGAGCTGATGCCGCTCGCGCTCGATCAGAAGGTCGGCACGGTGGTGTGGAGCCCATTGGCTGGCGGACGGCTGACCGGCAAGATCCGCCGCGGCCAGCCGATCCCGCAGGACACCCGCGGCAGCCAGCGGCTCGCTGGAGCATCCCATCACCGAGATCGTCTATCGGGTCGTCGACGCGCTGGACGACGCTGACCCAGGAGACGGGCAAGACGCACGCCCAGATCGCGCTCAACTGGCTGCTGCAGCGTCCCACCGTGGCGACGCTCGTCGTCGGCGCGCGCAACGAGGAGCAGTTCCGCGAGAATCTCGGCGCCGTCGGTTGGCGTCTGACGTCGGAGCAGATCGCCCGGCTCGACGCCGCCAGCGTGAAAGACAAGATCTACCCCTATTGGCACCAGGCGGGATTCACATCGCGCAACCCTTTTCCCACCGCGTGAAGCGCCACGCACGCTGAGGAGGAGATCACAAACTCGATGCCACGCTATATCGCATTGCTTCGCGCCATCAATGTGGGCGGTCACACGGTGAAGATGGATCGCTTGCGTGCGCTGTTCGAAGCGCTCGGCTACGACGCCGTGACGACCTTCATCGCCAGTGGGAACGTGATCTTCGAGTCAGGTAATGACGATGCCCGCGCGCTGGAAACTCAGATCGAGGCCCACCTGCGACAGGCCCTCGGCTACGAGGTCGCGACCTTCGTCCGCACGCCAGCCGAAATGGCGGCGATTGCGGCCTACCGGCCCTTCCCGCCCGCCGACCTGGAAGCGGAAGGCAACTCGTTCTACGTGGCATTCCTGACAGCGCCGCCGCCGGGCGACGCGCAGGCCCGGCTGCTCGCCAGGCAGACCCCGACCGATGAGTTTCATTTCCACGGCCGCGAGCTCTACTGGCTTCTGCGGACCAAACTCAGCGAATCGTCGCTCTTCTCCGGCGCAGTGCTGGAGAAGAGCCTCAGCGCGCCGATGACGATGCGCAACATCACGACGGTCCGCAAGCTGGCGGAGAAGTACGCCGGACCGTAAGGCGAGGCGCACTCTGCATCCTGTTCGTCCTGTGAATCCTGTCAAAGAACGGTTTTGACAGGATTCACAGGAATGACAGGATTTTGAGGTTTGGGGCCGCACCAGATTCAGGAAGCGAGAGGTTTCCCTTAAGTTACTTCATTACGACGCCGGAGAACATCGTGTAGGTGAAGAACGCGTAGTATTCGGGGAGATTGAGGATGAAATCGGGCGACTGCACTCGGCACAAGCGCTCGAACTCGCGCTGATCCGCTGCCGATGCTTCGCTGATCGCCGCGCCCCACAACATCTCGAAAAGCGCCGTCAGGGCGGCGCGAATCCCCGACGCCAGTGGGGCCCGGACCTCGCCGATGAAGGTGCGGCTGACAGGCTCCGGCATGCCTGCCTCAGCGGAACCAGCGAGGGCTGCGCAAGAAATACGTCTCGGGGGTCTTCCCACGGAGGAACGGGGCATAGGCCGAGCACGTGGCGTTGAGGCGTGCCTCAAAGAGTGCATACCCCGGCAAGAGTTGCTGCGACGTCCACCCCAACAGGGCGACGGTTCCTCCCGGGCGAACCACCCGGACGATCTCATTCAGCACCGGAAGCAGGTCGCCGGCCGGATACCCGACGCAGTCGGCGCTCCATGCCCAATCGAACGAGTCGTCGTCGAACGGCAACCGCCGCATGTCGCCTTCTTTGAAGGATACCCGGTCGGCGACGGGCGATCCTTTGACCCTTTCGCGCGCATAGGCCAGAAGGTCGGGGGAGATATCCAGCCCGGTGACACAACTTCCGGGCTGGGTCGCCTCCACCAGCAACAACGACTGTAGGCCAATCCCGGAGCCGATATCCAGACCACGGGTCCCCGGCGCAAGCTGCAACGCCGCGATCGCCGCGCGCAAGACCGGCTCCCGCAAGGGGTTCGCCTGCTCGAGACTCCGTATCTGCTGTGCGATTTCGTCGGTCATGTGTGGCCTGAGGGCGTTGGTTGCACCAGATCCCACTTATTCCCGTACAAATCCAGAAACACTACCACTGTGCCGTAGGATTCGCGGCGTGGGGCTTCCGTGAAACGCACCCCGCGTGCCCGCATCCGCTCGTAGTCGCGCCAGAAATCGTCGGTGCGGAGGAACAGGAAGACACGCCCGCCAGTCTGATCGCCAATGCGAAGCTCCTGCTCCGGCGTCGCGGCGCGGGCGAGGAGCAGCGCCGCCCCCGCGCTGCCCGGCGGGGCCACGAGCACCCAGCGCTTGCCGTCCCCCAGCGGGGTATCCTCGATCAGGTCGAAGCCCAGGCTCTCCGTGAAGAAGGCGATGGCTTCGTCGTATTCGCGGACGAGGAGCGCAACGTGGGCAAGGGTCTGGCTCATCGCAGGAAGTCGAGGACGCGCCGGTTGAACTCGGCGGGCTGCTCCATGTTCGGCAGGTGCGCTGTGCCTGCGATGCTCACCTGCTGCGCGCCTGGATCTGCGCCGCGAGGTAGTTGGCGGCGGCCAGCGTCCTGGGGGTGTCGAGATCACCGGCGATGACCAAGCGTGGGCGCGTGGATCTCGCTCAGCCGGCCCGCCGCCGGGGGTTCCAGCGGTTGTTCGATCCCCAGGCCGTCCGGCGTCGCCAGCGCGATCCGGTTCATCTCGCGGACGCGCTCGCGGAGCGCCGGGTTCACCTGGTCCGGCGTGCGCTGCGGGCCGTCCACCCACACCTGCAACTCGAGCTCGTTGACCCGCGCGAGGTCGCCCGCGGCTTCGGCTCGATCGAGTTCCGCGGCCTGCCGGGGCGCTTCCCCATCGAAGCGGAACCCACCGAGGGCAGGAGCGACCAGGACGAGCGCCGAGGCCATCTCCGGGTGTTCCAGTGTGCAGTCAACGATCGTCTTCGCACCTTGCGAGCAGCCGACCAGATGCGCGCGTTCGATGCCCAGGTGGCGGAGCAGCGCATAGAGATCGGCGTGGTGCGAATACGGGCCTGCAACCATGGGGGTCTGGCCGAAACCGCGCCGGTCATAGCGCAGCACCCGGTAGCGTTGCGCGAAGACATCGAACTGCTCATCCCACATCCGGCCATCGGCAATGCCCGCGTGAACCAGGACGAGCGCCGCGCCTTCCCCGGCGATCTCGTAGTAGACCTTCGCTCTGCCGATCTCAGCGAATCCAGGCATCATCGGGTTGATTTTACCTCATCGCGGCCGCCTGCCCGTGGATGGGCGCGGCCGCGATTGCCCGGCAGACGCGCCGGTTACTTCGGCTGTCCGGCCCGCGTCGCTTCGGGAACTTCGTCCAGCTTGCCGGTCTTCACATCGTAGATGTACCCGTAGATGGGGATGTCACCGGCCACCAACGGGTGACTGCGGATGCGTATGACGTCCTCGACGACGCTCCGGGCGTTGTCCGAGATCGTCATCCAGTTGATGTATTGGCCTTCCGGAGAGCCTGGCCCCGGCTCCGTGTTGCGCCAGCCGCCCTCATCCAGGCTCGCGGTCTTGAGACATTCGGAGAGGAGGCCGCCCATGATCTCATTCGTGAACAGCTCCATGCCGCAGTCAGAATGATGGATCACGAACCATTCGGACGTGCCGAGCAGCTTGTGGGAAATGACCAGCGACCGGATGGCGTCATCGCTCGCCCGGCCGCCGGCGTTGCGAATGACGTGGGCATCGCCTTCGGCCAGCCCGGCGTATTTTGCCGGGTCAAGTCGTGCGTCCATACAGGTGAGGATCGCGAAATGACGGGCCGGCGGGAGCGGGAGTTCGCTCTTGGCTCCAAAACCTGCGGCGTACTTCCGGTTTGCCCTCAGGACTTCATCGGTGATCGTGCTCATCTTCTTGCCCTTCTCTCTGCGCCGCGGAGTTGGTTTGGGGCTGGTTCCGGCCGCGACGCCGCACGGGATGCAACGTATCGTCCCGCGATGCGAGAGAAGTGTATCAAAAAGCACACAACGATGCAAGAGACCATCGCCGGATACGAGGCCAAAGCGCAGACAGCGAACGGTTCCGCAGGGCAAGGATGGATCAACACCCAGCACCCGTACCTCCGGAACCGTCGCGCTGATCCGGCAGGCGTGCTTCGCTACCTCAGCGGTGAGTTCTCCACCGGCCCTTTGACGGCCCGTGTGGCGAACCCGGCGGGCATGTACATCGCAATGAGGTCGTCGGGGCGGGTGTCCTCGTAGAAGCCGGTGAGCACGAAACCGGCGCGCAACTGGCCGCCGATCTGGTCTTCGAAGGTGTGGCTGAACTCCAGGGGCGCGGCGGCTCCGAAGGATCGCTCGCGCTCCATCTCAGACAGGCTGGCGGACGAGAAGGGGAGCGGATGCTTCACCTCCAGCACACCTTCATGATCCAACCGATCGAAGTCGAAGATGTACTGAGCCGGGTTCCCGAAGGCCGCTATCAGGATCCCCTGCGGCCGCAATACGCGATAGGCTTCGGCCCACACCGGATGCAGGTCCGGCACGAACAGGTTGGCGATCGGATGCACGATCAGGTCGAAGCGCGCGTCGGGAAAGGCGGACAGGTCGGCCATATCGCCCTCGACCGTCATGATGTCCAGCCCATCGCGTTCGGCGACGAAGCGGTCCTGGGCGAGCTGTCGGGGAGAGAGATCGAACACGGTGACGTGCGCGCCTGCGGCCGCCAGGACCGGGCCCTGCTGGCCCCCACCGCCCGCCAGGCACAGCACCTCGCAATCGCGCAACGGCGGAAACCAGTCGCGGGGGATTGGGCGAGTCGCCGTCAGGAAGAGCTGCCACTGGCCGCGGCGCGTGGCCGCGATTTCCTCCGCGCCGACCGGCAGGGTATAGGGGTTCCCACTTTCCACCTCCCCATCCCACGCGCGGCGGTTATGCGATAAGATATCCACTTCTCCCTCCCAGCGTAGTGAGGTCTGCTGATGAAAGGCGATATCTGGCTCAGTGCGGCAGCATTCCGCATGCCCAGTCTGAATTCATCTCCGTCCACAGCCGCGCCAATCTTAACTGTGCGTGAGCATGTGGAATGTCGCGGGTCGCACATATTGACGAGCCCGCCGGTATTTGTGATAATGGGTTCATGGATGCTGAGTGCTGGAGTCTATACGATGCGAAATATACCTAACTGAATGCAGGACGCGCTCCCAAGGAGGGGCACAATGAACCCAAGGCATCGCACTATCTTCGTGGCAACCCTTGTGTTCGTCCTCGGTTTTCTCACCGTGGGCATCGGTTCAGCGCAGAATGGCTTCCCCAGCAGCGTACAACCTGGCGATCGCCCCATGATCGCTTCAGGCCCCGTCGAGGGGCCGCCTGGCTCCCGCGTGCAGGACGGAGAGGCGCTCAGTGTTGCGCCAGCCGCCACATTCCAGAGCCTCCGCCTGACGGGTGCAACCTTCCGCCCGCGCACCAATGACGTCAATTATACCGTTACCTACGAAGGCGGCTGCATCTACGCCACGAGCGGCAATGTTACAACGGCCTGGAACCTGCCACTGATCCTGCCGCAGGGCGCTAAGATCAGTGCGGTACGCTTCTTCTATTTCGACAATGACGCCACCGACCCACCGCAAGCGGCCTTTCTCGTTCGCTACGACATGTACGGCAACGTCGTGTGGGAGAGATACGTCCAGTCCACCGACACAGGATACGACTGGAGGGACATCATCATCGATCCCGTGGAAGTGATTGACTACGACACGTATTCCTACGCGCTCCTGTGGCGTCCCTATCACACCGGCTCGAACACGCAGCTGTGCGGCTTCCGCGTTCTTTTACGAACAGCCGGTCGTTACGGACGATACGGGCGCTTCCACGAACGAGCGATCCTTGACCGCGCTCCCATTCATCAGGCGGTAGCGGGGGCGCCTTGCAATGCTGCCTGTAGGGTGGGACTGCATCTCGGCGACGAACGTCGAGATGCAATCCCACCCCTATTACCGATATCGGTCTATCGCCATAATCAGCGCCTCGACGTTCTCCCACGGCGCATCGTTCTCCATCTCGACGTGGAAGATCCCTCCGCCGCCCAATTGGTGGTAGCGCTCGGCGAAGCCGCCGATGTATCGGTCAATCTCTCCCGGCGTCCCGAAGGGGATCAATCGCTGCCGGTCGGGGTGGATATAGATGGCGACCCGTCGCTCGCGACAGGCCGCGGCATAGCGCGGGTCCGACTCGAACAGCCCGATCTGCGGCCACATGCCGTCAATCCCCAGGTCGAGCAGTTCATCGAAGATCTTGCCCGGATAACCGCAGTTGTGAAAGAACACGCGCCGGCCCGCTGCCTTGATGGGCGCCATCAGCATTTGATAGAGCGGCCGGAAGATGTCGTGGAACAGCGCCGGTGAGACGAGGGTGGAGGTCTGCGTGCCCCAGTCGTCTCCGAACATGATGACGTCCGCCCCGGCGTCCAGCAACTCCGCAATCACCCCCAGCCAGTAGTCCACGAGGCGGTCCAGGAATGCCATCAGATGCCGCTCGCGGGTGTGGAGGTCCATCAGCACTTCATCGAGGGGCCGGAGCGCCGACAACCGCTCGAAAATGGAGACCCAGCCGGTGAAGACGAGATACTCGGCGCGCTGCCTCTGCACCCACGCCTTGTCCAGCGCATTCTGCGCGGGGAGCGCCGACGGCGGCGGAAAGCGATAGTCGGCCGCCTCCGCCCAGTTACGGAACGGAAAGCCGCAAGGGATGCCCCACACACCGTAGATCATGCACTCCCATTCCGTGCCCCAGGGGTCCGATTTGACCTCGTAATATCGTCCGCGCGCGTCCACAGTGCCGGGCGGGGGTGCAGGGAGGGCCTCGATGGTCAGCGGGTTGTCCGGCGGGTATTGACGGAAGAGGTCGAGGAGTTTCTGGCCGTGGACGTAGAGTCCGGCGGGCGAGGGCGTATAGACCACTGGAATCCTATCCGGATGGCTGAACTCGAAGGCGGCCAAGCATCCGCTGGCGAGATGTCATCACAATGTCCTCCCGGTTCGGACCGAGCGAGCTGCACATCGGGTCGTAGCACACGAACACGAAAGACTGGGATCGTTTGAGCCATTGACCTGCCCTGCCTGCCAGCACGGCATAGCGACCATCAGTCACGGTCGCCATGGCTACAGAAAGACCACCCAGAACCAGCAACTGCACAGTCACGGAGCCCCGGGCGGGATTGACGAACTGCGGCAGAAAAGCGAAGAAGAACACCACCGTCTTGGGGTGAGGACGGCCACCAAACGCCCGGTGAAAAACGCGCCGAAACTCTGGCGCTGGAACGATTCAACTGCGTGTCAGGTCAATCAGCCGCCAAACGCGACGGGGATTGCAATGCTGAATGTCGGCAAGCCGAACGCCCGACGGCGGGCGGGCTGTCTTACATCAGGCCATCCTGGATGGCTGTCCGGTCTTGGCCAGGACTGATTTCCAAAAGATACCGCTCGTCGGGATGCGCTTTCGGCCCAACACCACCAGCTTCAGTGGCACGAGTACATACTCAGTCAACCATTGGCTCACCATGAAGTCCGTATATCCGGCCAGGGCGTTATCTACGGCAAGCAATCCCAGCCGCTGAGCGTTAATGATGTCCACGGTGGCAGGCGGCATGGTTCGTAGCAAATGACGGGGCTCATTCGTGACGATGCGAAGCTTCTCCCAGTTCGGCTGCACCGGGTCGGGAACCTTCACCTTCCCCGTGCGTATCAATTCCAGCAATCCCCGACTCACAATCTTCAGGCCCGCTGTGCGCAAAGCGTCGTTGGTCTGTCCTTCAATGCGCACCCCAGCCCGCCTCTTTTCATCGAAGTCGCGCACCGGCCTCTTTCGTCGTCCGTGCTGAGTTCGATCGCAGGATCATCGAGGAAGTCCAGGGCATCGGTGGGAATTGCCGTCTCGGCCATCACTACAAAACCGTGTGGAATCTGATTTCGCAGACCTTCAGCCCGTTGACCATCCTGGTCTTCAGATATTTGGCGAGCTCCAGCATACTGAAATCCACCTCTGGGATGAGTGCAGCATCACAGATGCCTTTCTTGGCGGCAAGAACGGCATGGCTGACAACGTAGCCGGAATCGGAGCCAAAGAGCTGGACCACGCCCAGACGCGGATTGGAAGTGACTTCGGTAGCGATTTGTTCAACCAGCTCTCTTGCACGCTCAACTGCCGACAGAAATCCGAATGTTTGCCACATCCACAGGATGTCGTTATCCATGGTTTTCGGGATTGCCACTACAGATAGCTTGCGGCCAGGACGTCGGTTGGCATAACTCCATATCGTGCGGCGTGCTGCGGATGCTGCCATCTCCGCCAATGACATACAAGATGTCAACGTGGCGGTCAACTAGCTGGCTGACGATGTGCTCCAGCTTGGTATCACGCTCGGCATTGTCCTTGAGTAAGTCCCCATATCGCGACGTCCCGATGAGCGACCCCCCTTCGCTTCGTGTGTTCGAGTGTGTTCGCTGGATCCAGCAGAACGTAGGCTTCATCGAGGTCGTCAAACGCCTGGAAGCCATTCCTGTATCCATGAACCTGAACTTGATACCGACCGTAGTCCGCATACAGACGACGCCGTTGCGTGATGCCATCAATCACCGCATTCGTGCCCGGAGCAATGCCGCCCGAAACGAGAATGGCTACCTTCAAGTTGCGACCGTCCGGGTAGGCCAGTTGCGCACGGGGACCGGCTTCAGGGAAGGTCAAGCCGCCCTTACCCATACAGAACTCGCAATGAAAGCTGTAAGGGCGGCGGCCAGAACCCCGGCGCCGGGATCCCTGTAGTGACCGATAACGTCCTGCGGTACTTCGTTTCCGCGGTGCAGTTCGACCGATCTTACAACCACGGGCCACTCGGCCGGACACCCTTTCATTTGCGCAGGCAGAATATCCCGCTCAAATTCCCGTCGGAGGCTGACATAGTCCTCTAGGATCCCCTGATGTTCGGGATCGTCTCCGGCAGCTTCTGCAACGCTTCTGCGTCAGCGGCAATTGCACTGTCCAGTCGAGCCTTCTGAATGAAGTAAGCAATGAGTCCTTTTCAAGCCAATAGATATGGGCTATCCGGCAGGTCATCATCGCTAACCGGGGTCTTGCCAAAAGCGTGCACAATTGCTGTGGCAATTCGCCTGGCTCCTTCACTTGTCTTGTTTTCAGCCGTGAGATGCGGAAAATCACCGATCAGGTTCAGTTCCTTCGGCAGATCGTCTTTGCTTCTGCCGTCCAGGTAGACCAAAACGAAGTGCTTCCCCTCTCCCGTTTTCCTCACCTGGGCCAGGTGCTGACTATAGAATCGGCTTGCCTCATCAATCTGGCAAGCGGATCGACTGGAGCCCAAGAAAACAACGATGCCTTCGCATTCGTCAAGCTCCCTGCCAATGGTGGCGACAAAGGATTCGTCGGACCGTTGATAGTCCTCGTAGTAATAGATACCCTCCAGGTTGGGCTTCAGGTATTTCGCGACTTCAATCACAAAAGCTGAGTCATAGCTCGAATGACAGAGAAAAGCCTTCACTTGCCCTCCGTATAGAATGTATAATGGCACACTGTCTCAGATTGATGGCTGCCAGGGCCTCAAGGAGCCTGCAGAAACATCAAGAACGAATACACTAGGAGTCCCACATATGGAATCAGGAGCGCCACTGGCACCAACCGTTCGATTGTCGCGAGCCGGCGGTATCGGATAGGCTCGTTGCCAAGGAGTTCCCATTCTCGCTTATAGGCCGGAAACGGCAGCTGCGCTTCCATCTCATGAATGACCCGGAATTTCAGCCGGTTCAGCTGGCGATACGACCCGATATGAAAGAACCACAAAACGCAAAGAGAGACGCCGATGACTGCTACGGCGGGTAGTAGCATCTCCCGGACGCCGGGAGGGACTCCCTGCGCGTAAGCGAGCGGAATGACGACCAGGAAAGCTGTCAAGAGAGAAGTATAGAATCTCGAAACATCGAACCGCCTTGCGCTGGTTCGATCGGCCATCTCCACGTATAACTTGTATTGCTCGATCATGAGCATGGAGTTGTTGCAGTCCATGACCGTCTCCGTTCGTTGCTCACTGAGCGGTGTGGTGTGATCGCAGAACGTTACAGGGCGCGCCACACTGGGGAGGACGACTGACCGCAAAGGGGATAGGCGGCTACAGCAGTATACTCCGGACCCTGATCGTGTCAAACATCCGAACTGTCGCCCGCCGGCTCGTTCACCGGCAGAACGCGACGGCCGTCGCAAGGTAGATATCGGCGCATGCCTGCACACTCGCCAGGTCCACCCACTCTTCGTCGGCGTGCGCCCCCGCGCCCACCGGCCCAAACAGTACCGAGGGGATGCCCGCCTCCCACAAAGTAGCGGCATCCGTCCAGTAGGACACGCCGGCAAGACGGGCCGGACGCCTCAATACTTCGGCTGCCGCAGACGCCACGGTCGCCACGATCGGCGCATTCTCCGGTGTCTCTAGGGGGGCGCGGTCAACGCCGCGTCGCACCACCGCCTGGAAGGTCGCATCCTCTCGATAGAGCTGCTCGACGATGGCCTGGAACTGCGCCGCCACGATCTCCGGCGTCTCGCCGGGAATCGTCCGCCGCTCGACCGAGAGCGTGCAGCGGTCGGGATAAGTCGAAGGCTCGCGCCCGCCCACGATGAGCGAAGCGTGCAGCGATCCGCTGCCCAAACGTGGGTGGGTCGGGTGGGCGTGCAGATCCTGGTCAAGCCGATCCAGAGCAACCAGCACGCGACCCATCCGAACGATGGCATCCACACCCAGATCGGGCCGGGAGCCGTGCGCCGCCACGCCCAGCGTTTCGACTTCCAGCCAGACGAAGCCCTTGTGCGCCACAACGAGTTGGAGCTCGGTCGGTTCGGCCACGATGGCGGCGTCGGCGCGGTAACGCTGCGCCACAGCCATCGTGCCGATGCCGGCATACTCCTCATCCACGACCGCAGTGACGATAACGTCGCCGCGCAAGGGATGTTGCTGTGCTGCGGCGGCGGCCCACAGACACGCCGCGAGGCCACTCTTCATGTCATATACGCCACGCCCGTACATGCGGCCTCCGGCCAGGTGAGGTCGGTGTGGCAGTGCCATGCCGCCGCTGCCTACGGTATCCATGTGGCCGTTCAACAGCAACGTCTTACCGCCGCCTGTGCCATGTGCGATACCAATGACATTGGGCCGACCCGGAACCGCTTCTTCCAGATGGGTTTCCAGCCCAGCCCGCTCCAGCCAGCCGGCGATGTAACGGGCGACCTCCGCCTCGCCGGGCGCGCCTGGCATCAGATCGGGATTGATCGAGTTGATTGCCACCAGGTCGGATAGCAGATGCGTCAGTTCATCCATGCTCTATGTCCCTCCCGCCGGGTCATTATACTGGATCTGAGGGCGCGCAGGCGGTTGACTTTTGCTCCGGATAGGTTAGAATCTCTCTGCTTCTTCGTGGTTACCCCTGCACCCAAAGGAGTGGATCCCATGCAACTAAGTATCACCGGGAAGAACCTGGAGATTACCGATTCACTCAAGAAGTACGTTGAGAAGAAGATCGGGCGACTGGACCGCAAATTGCCGGACATCACGGAAGGCCGCGTGGAGTTGAGTGTGGAAAACACCCGTGCGGCGAAAGACAGCCAGATCGCCCAGGTGACGTTGCGGACGCGCCAGACCGTTCTGCGGGCAGAGGAATCGTCCGCCGACATGTTCGCATCTATTGACGCCGTGATCGAGAAGATGCAACGCCAGATTGACCGCGTCAAAGGCAAGCGCACGTCGAAACGGGCAGCGGAAGAAGGCGCTGCGCTGCCGGCCGAGAGTAGCGTCGCCGGCGCCGAGGAGGAGACGATCGAGAGCCGGCCCCGTATCTCGCGGCGTCAAGCAGTTCCCCATGACCCCCATGGATGAAGAAGAGGCCGTGGAGCAGATGGAACTGCTCGGCCACGAATGGTATGTTTTCTACAACATCAACCAGAGCCAGATCAACGTCGTGTACCGCCGCAAGGCGGGCGATTTCGGCCTGATCCAGCCGGAAATCGCCTGAGCGTCCGGCCCCGCGTGAAGACTATCCTGTTCGTCTGTACGGCCAATATCTGCCGGTCGCCCATGGCCGCCGCGTTGCTGCGAGAACGCTTGGCCGCGCTGGGCCTCGACCAGGAGATAGAGGTCCACTCGGCGGGAGTGTACGCGGAAGCGGGCGTGCGTGCGTCGCGGTTGGCCGTGTCCACACTGGCCGGGAAAGGCGTGCCGTTGAACGGACACCGCTCGCAGCCACTGGTGCCGGCGCTGCTCAATGAAGCCGACCTGGTGCTGGTGATGGAAGAGTCGCACCGGCGCTCGATCTTCTACCTCGCGCCGCAACACCTGGGCAAGGTCTACCTGCTCAGCGAGCTCTCGGGTGGGCATGCGGATGTAGCCGACCCCTTCGGAGGGTCCGCGGAAGACTACCGTGCGGACTGTAGCGTTGTTGGAACGACTGATTGACACCGGGATGCCACGCCTGCTGCGCCTGCTGAAATTGCCCTATGCCCGCGACACGGGCATAAAACCGGCCGCGCCCGAGATGCTCTGAACTCTCGGTAGACGAGAGATGGACGAAGATTTTCACAGCCCATACGAATAAACTGTACCGACCGTGCGGGCCTTGGCTCGCACGGCATCTTTACAAGATCAGGAGTGCTGCCATGTCCGAGCCCAGCCGGATGCCCCGCTACAATGTTAGCAACGACGGGATAGGCCCCTATGCTGTATTCTACTGTGACAAGTGCGAACGGGAGTACCGGAGCCAGCCCGATGTCGGCGGTACGATCGCCAAGGATATCGGCCGGCAGGCCGCCGGCGATATGCTGCGCCGAATCCCCATCTTCGGCCGCGCCGTGGCCGACAACGTGGCGGGAGAGGATCCGCGCTACTCCAACAGCTTGACGCCGGCGCAACTGGACAAGGCTTGGGGTCAGGTGCGGCAGTACTTCCGGGAGTGCCCCACGTGCCAGCAAATCCTCTGTCTCTCGGACTTTGACGAGAAGAGCGGATATTGCCAGGACGACAGTCCGCGTGCCAACGAAATCGCTCAGGCGCAGGCCGAGCAGGCCGCCAGCGTCGCCAAGGGAATCGCTAACGTCTTCGGGCTCAGTGGCGTGATGCAAGCAAGCCGCCGAGACAGCGCAACGCGCCAGCGTGACGACCGCGCGTTGCCCCAAGGATGGCACCCTGGCCGCAGCCGGGACCAAGTTCTGCCCCGAATGTGGCGCCGCGATGATCCAGCCCGCGGCCGCGAAGTGCTCCAAGTGCGGCGCTGACGCCAAGGGCGCCAAGTTCTGCCCCGAGTGTGGAACGAAGATGGAGGCGGCAGTTGTGCCGGGGAAGTGCCCGTCCTGCGGCGCCGACGCCAAGGGCGCGAAATTCTGCCCCGAGTGCGGGACGAAGCTCGCTTAGCGCAAGCACTCAATCTCACCACGATCCAAGTTTTGGGCTACACGTGACAAGGGGCAGGCACTGGCCCACCCCTTGTCACGTCTTTGCGCCTCTCCCCGAACGGTCGTAGACTACGAACCACGCCTCGGTGAACCGGTCAATAGGAGCCAGTGCGGCATGAAGCCGTAGTAGAAGCCCAGCAGCACCGCCAGCTTCAGCCCGATCCAACCATCCTTGTACCCCTGGAGCGTCACGTAGCGCCGCCAGAACTCGCGCAGCGGCTGCCGGATGAACTTGTGCGGCCAGGGCTTGACCCCGCGCTCGGCGCAGGATCTCGGCTCTCGAGCCGGGCATAGCGCCGCTGCTTGGCGTGAAACTGCGCCCAGTCGTCGTAGTTGTAGTGGATCATCACGTTGCTGCAAGTAGCCCGGACGGCCCGTCCAGCAGCACCACCTCGTGCACCGGCCGCGCCGGGTCGTAGCGGGCGCAGGTCGCGGCGCAGCAGGCGCAACTGGTAGTCCGGGATAGAATCCGCCGTGGCGCACCCGCTGCCCGGCGATGTAGTTGTGCCGCGGCACCCACCAGCCGACCTCGGGCCGCTCGCGCGATCACCTGCCGCACCTCGGCGGCCAGCTCCGGCGGGATGCGCTCGTCGGCATCCACGAAGAAGATCCACTCCGCGTCCACGGCCTCCAGCGCGGCGTTGCGCTGCCCGGCGAAGTTGTCGAACGGCCGCTGCATGCACCGTCGCGCCCGGCTGCCTGCGCGATGCTCCACCGTGCCGTCGTCGCTGTACGAATCGGACACCACGACCACGGTCGGCGAAGCCCAGCGTCGCGATGCAGTCGCGCGATGTGCTCGGCCACGTTCTTGGTCAGGACGATGGCCGCCAACTCGGCGACCGGTGGCAGGCCTGTTCCGGTCATGCTGTCCATCCGTGTCCTCTGCGAACAGTCCGGTCACCTCGCGTGCTGCCGCGACGCGCTGCGTTCAGCTCCGCCGCGCGTGATCTCGCCGCTGCGCGGCTGCGCGGTGCTGCACCGCCGCGCCTCGGCCCGCCCATGCCCAGGCGCACGATGCCGCGCCGCCAGCCGCCGCCGCACCGGGCCGTAGAACCGGTCGTACAGCCGCTGCCGGCTGCGCCACAGGTTGACGAACGACTGCGCCCGGAACTGCCGCGTGCTGGCGCCGCCGTGATGGATCACCCGCGCCGCCGGCACGCAATAGAAGGCCAGCCGGCACGCTGCATGCGCCAGCACCAGTCCACCTCTTCGGCATACATGAAGTAGCCTTCGTCCAGCAGGCCGGCCGCCTCGATCGCCTCGCCGGCGCACCATCAGCGCCGCGCCCAGCGCGAAGTCGATCGGGAAACGGCTGGCCCGCCTCGTACAGCGCACGCGGGTAGCGCCCGTTCAGCCGCGAGTCCAGCAGCCGCCGCGGCCGCGGCGGAAAGAGGTCGAACCAGAGTTGCAACAGACCCGGGAAGCGAAACGCGCCGTGCTGGAACCGGCCATCGGGATAGCTGAAGCTGCGCGCCCACGCCGCCGACCTCAGGGTGCGCGAGCAGGAAAGCGCGCCATCTGCCCGATCGCGTCATCCAGCGGCTCGGCATCGGGGTTGAGCAGGAGGACGAAGTCGGGCCGTGCCCCGTCCGCCGCCGCAGCCCTCCCCGAAGCCCAGCGCCCGCAGCGCCAGATTGTTGCCGCCGGCAAAGCCCAGGTTCTCCGGGCTGGCGACCAGGCGCACCTGCGGGAACTCCGCCGCCACCATCTCCGCGCTGCCGTCGGCCGAGGCGTTGTCCACCACCCACACCGTCGCTGTCAGATCTGCGGGCTGCGCGCCAGGCTGGCATAGGTCCGGTCGATGCAGGCACGCGCGCAGCAGGTCGCGCACGTTGTAGCTGACGACGATCGACGGCCAGCGAGCCGTCGGTGGCCGCATCAGCGGCGCGCCCACCGCCACCTGATGCGGTCGACGTCGTTGTTCGCCACCTCGACAAACTCGTGGATCAGCCCGCCCCACCAGAAATTGCGTGCCGACCGGCGGCTTCTGGTCGAACTCGATGCAGCCGCTGACCTGGCCGCGCTTGCCCGGCAGCAGGTAGTACTGCGGCTTGCCGTCGATGATGCGCTCTTCCAGGTCTTCCTTGCGGCCGACGGCCCAGCGGAAGGGGAAGTCCACGCCGGTGGTGTCGAAGTTGACGCCGAAGCGCCAGACGCCGGCCTGCTGATACCAGGACTCCTCGCCCGTCTGCTGCGCCAGGGTGTTGTAGTTCTCGCTGAACTTGTACGTTCTGACCCGGCCAGGGCCCGGCGGTGCGGATGGGCACCGGGCCGATGTTCTCGACCGTGGCGGTGAAACAGAGCGTCTGGCCCAGCGGCACGCCCACCGCCCGGTTCATCTCGCCCTGCCAGTCGATCTCGCCGCCGGCCACCTCGGCGCGGGGCTTGCCGCCCTCCTTGATGGTCAGCGTCGAGGAGACCACCACCCGGTTGCCGACCTTGTCCTCGGCCTCGCCGTAGATGATGTAGTCGCCGTCCGGCGGCGGCTCGGCGTTCAGATCGACGCCGCCATCGTAGTCGTAGCCGTGATAGCCGGCGTCGCCCGGCTTCGCCGTCGACCGACGGCTTCTCGGCGATCGGGTATTTCAGCTTCGGCTCGCCGGGCCGGGGGTCTGGCCGGCTCCAGGTAGACCTGGACCCGCTCGGCGTCCTTGGTGAGGTAGTAGGCGATCGAAACCCGGTCGTCCGCATGCCGTCCTGGTTGGGGCGGAATTCCTGCGGCACCACGGTGAAGTTGTGGAGTTCCGGCAGCGTCGTGTCGCCGCCCTGCAGGGTGATCTGTCCCTCGGTCTTCTCGGTGCGCCCCGCGTCGTCGGTCGCCTCGACGACCCAGGTGTAGGCGCCGTCGGGCAGCACCTGGCTCTCGACCAGCATCTGCCCCGCCGGCAACGGCGCGCACCTGCGGATCGTTGATCACGCCGCCCCAGTAGACGTCGTACTTGCCGGGCGAACGCCGTTGGGCCTCGCGGAAGTAGTGCCGATTGCCCGCCGCGTCCACGAAGTAGATCGAGACATTGGCCGGCCGACCGATGCGGTAGTTGATCAGCGTGACATCGTCCGTGCCGTCGGCGTTGGGCGAGATGTCCATAGGCGCTACGACCACGCGCGATAGCAGTGGGCGCAAGCCGCAACCGGCAAGCAGCAATACGGCCCCGAGCGCAGCGAGCGCGCGCGACCGCGGCCAATCGCCGTCCGCGCATCATCCCGCGCATGGAACCGCCAGAAGCAAAGGGGGAATTATCCAGGGAGCGCACAAAGCACCACCAGTCTAGCAGATAGGATATCGCTCGTCAACGCACGCGTACCGGGCCCAGGCGCACCCGCTTTCCCGCCGGATTGTCGGCCACATCCATGATGTCGAGCCCCGATGGATCGGCGGCATCGTACACCGCCACCGTCACCGTGTACTCGCCCGGCGGCACTTCAGGCAACGAGTACACGCCGAACAGCTCCTCGCCGGGAAGCCAGCGGTCGGTCGGGTAGTCGTAGCCAGCGGGACGACCGTCCCACCGGCCCACCTCGCGCCCTGCCGCATCCTCGAGGATCAGCGACACCTGGTAATCGGGTCGCGATGGGATTCAGCGCCCGCCAGTAGACCGTGATCTGTTGCGCGCGGCATCCGGATCATCCCAGCCGGTCAACGCCACCTTGTGCGCGAAGTTGGCGCCGTCTGAATGGTCGGGTGCGGGCACGACAGGATAAGTCGCATCGGGGCGCAGCCGCCAGTGGCGCGTCGCAAGCTGCCAGAACTCCCCGTCCACGGGCTGTTCCACGCCGGCGCGATCCAGGAAGTACGGCACGAAACCGACCGGGTCCACCGCCTCATCCTGCCATTCGACCAACCAGGCGCCGGGCTTCGCGGTCAGGGCCGCCTCCAACGCCGCGCCCGTATCGAAACCCAGGGTTGCACCCACGTCGAGCACGTCCAATTCCGGTAGGCGCACGGCGGGCAGATCCGGGGCATAATAATCCCACACGGGCCACGCGTGCCCTGACACCAGCAGCACCGGCTCATCGGCCCCGCGCTGAGCGCGCACCGCTGCGGCCACCTCGCGCCACTGCGCCTTCGTGAAAGCCGGGTTCGTGAACCAGTTGCGCACACCGGCCAGCGCCGCCCCGACCAACAGCACGGCCAGTATCGCCGCCGTCGCGCGGCCCAGCGGCCGGCCGCGCGGCCCCGTGCGGTGCAGCAACGCCCCGATGCCCCCCGCGAGGATCAGCAGGTACGCGGGCGACGCCAATAGCAGGTAACGAGCGCTGAATTTGGGCGTGCGCGATGCCACGGCCAGCACGGAGACCAAAGTGACGACCAGCACCACGGTCCCCAGCACCAGCGCCCGCCGTCGCCGCGGGTCCACTGCCAGCGCTACTGTTGCCACGACCAGCGCCAGCGCGAAGAACGGCAGCAGGCGCACCGCATCGATCTCCAGCATCGTTTCCGGAGCGCCCGCAGTGAAGCTCACCGCAACGTGCCGCAGCGCCTCGCCCAACTTTAGTTCGCCGGCCCAGTACGAGCGGTCCACCCGGTAGCGGTTGAGCATGGCGGGCAGCCACGGCGCAAAGAGCAGCGCAATGGCCAGAGCGGAAACCAGCGCGGGCCACAGGCGCGCCCAGGCCCGGCTTCGCGCCAGCCACCAGCCGCCGAAGCACACCCCATAAGCCAACAGCAGGAACGCGCCGAAATAGTGCGTGTAAAGCATGGCCGCTGCCGCTGCCACAAACGCGGCCCACCAGCCGCCGGCGCGCCGCGGGTCCGCCTCGATCGCGGCGCGCAGCAAAGCATAGCCCGCCAGCACACCCAACAACACTAGCAGCGTGTACATGCGTGCTTCCTGGGCATAGTAGACGTAGAGCGGGTGCAGCGCCGCTAACCACGCCGCGACAATGCCCGCTCCCCGCCCGGCGAGACGCAATCCCAGGACGAACAGTGCCGGCACCACCAGCACGCCGAACACGACCGACGGCCAGCGCAAGGACCACTCGTTGCGCCCGGTGAGTCGCGTCCACCCTGCGAGGGCGTAATAATAGAGCGGCGGCTGGATGTCCTCCGCGGTCCAGCGGGTCAACTCCGGGATACCCTGCGCGGCGACGTGCGCGCTCACGGCCTCGTCGTACCACAGGCTCTGCACGCCCAGCCGGTATACCCTCAGCCCGAACACGACGAGCACTGCCGCCAACACCAGGGCGCGCAGCAGCGCACCACCCCTTTGTAGCCTGCCTTGGGCTGAGCCCGAGCCAGGCCAGGGTGACGGCTTCGGCCGTTCGCTCACGTGCAACACGGCGGGGTCGGGAGACAAGGTCTCAGTCGTTGGCGCAGTCACTGATCATTCCATCGAGGCGCAGCAAGCAGGCACGGCGGCGCAGCACAGATCGGTGGGCGCCTCTCCGCCGGGCTGCACTTGCACACTCCCCAGGACGAAGGCATCGTCCCCGGCGTTCCCGGCAGTTGCCTCCAGCGGCAAGCGCGCGCCGGACGCCGGGTCATACCACCCCGCCATCAGAGTATAGTCGCCGGGGGGCAGGTCCGGGGGCAAACTCACGGATTGGGCCGTCCACACATCTCGCCCGTCGCCCGGCCAACGGGTCGCCGGGATTGGCGTGAACCAGACCGGCGCGGCATCGCCCTGGGCTACGGCATTATCCGCCCCATCGCGTCGTAGATGCAGGAACACGCTGTAATCGTGCAGCGCGGGGGCGTCGGCGCGCCAGCGCAAGCGCACGGGCAACGCCTCGCCTGCGACGATCTTCTCCGGAAAGACGGCGCCGTCCAGCGTCACCGCCCAGTCCGCACCGGCAAATCGCGCACCGACAGGGCGCATGCGTTCAGGTTTCGGCGCGTCCAACGGGATCATTCGCTCGTCGCGCCGGGCCCACGGCGGCAGGCGCAGCCTGCCATCTGGGGCGACCACCGGCCCACTTTCCATCGGCGGCGCGCTGCCCACCGAGGGGGACCAGCGCATGCCGCCCGATTCAACCGAAATCGTGTGCGCCCACTCGACAGGCAGATACCAGGGCAGCAGCGTCACCGCTACCGTTTCACCCGGTTCCCACGTTGCCGGTGGGCGCCACACCAGCACGGGCGGCGGGCGTAGCGCCGTGTCGTCGACCACCACGCCGTCGGGCGTCAACGCCTGGACCGTGATGGCCGTGTCCTCCGGCAATGGTTCCAACGCCTGGAAATAGAGCCTGGCCTGCGTGCGCCGCCATTTCGCGTGATTCACCAGGTCGTACCCGATCAGCCGCAGCCGCCCGTCGAAAGTCACATCCAGCGGGTACTGCGGTTGGTCGCCCTGCGAGCGCGGCGCACGCGCGAAGTCGTAGAAGGCGTCCGGCAGCGCTGCCGCGCCCTGGCCCTTGCCCAGCAGCAGATAACCATCGGCGGCATCCACGACGCCCCAGCCCGAAGCCAAAAGCGCCATCAGCCGGTCGCGCACAGCCACCGGATGCATGTCTGTGGTGCCGGTCACGTCCACCAACACCCATTCCGCCTGCCCCAGCGCCGGGAACCGATAGATCAACTCGCGGTGGCTCAGATGCGGGTAGAGATCCGTCGCGACGCTCAGGGGCGCGTCGACGGGGATCTGCGCCGCGAAGCGATCCAGCAGTCGGTGGTGCGCCGTGACCCCCGGCCAACCATCGGGAACCAGCCGCCGGAACTCGCGCCCGATCGGCGTATAGCCGGCCCACACCTGCCACGCCAGAGCAGAGAGCAACACGAGCGCCAACCCGGCAGCGAGGACTCCATGCCCTGAATCCCTGGTCAGTTCCGGGGCTGCGCCTCTGCAGTCGCAAAACAATGCGCACCAGCCGGCTCAACCCCAGCGCCCCGGCGATGACCACGTAGGGCACGAGCGGAGCCGAGTAGTGCAGGCCACCCGCATACTGCAACGGAAAAGAGCTCAGCAGATTCGCCAGGAACAGCGGCGCGGCCAACAGCAAGATCTCCGGGGCCAATAGCGCCAGCAGCGCCACAGGCGCGAACAGCCCGGCGACATATCGCACGCGCAACGGCTCCGACGCGATGCCCAACACCAGGCCGGGCCGCGTCACGAGCGCGACCAGCACGTCGCCGAACGAGTCGCCCAGCGCGCCGTAGCGGCTCACGTAGGGCGTCTGGCTGAGCCCGTACGCCTGTTGCGCATAGGATGGGATGATGACGAACGTCGCCAGCCCGAACCACGCCAGCCCGAACGCAAGAGTTCCCAACCCCACCAGCACCCCGGTGCGCCATTCGACCGCGCCCGGCCGCTGCGCGCGCGCCATGCCCGAAACGCGGCGTAAACCCCCAACAACGCCGTGAGCAGCGCCATCCCCTCTTGCACGTGGGCCAACAGGAAGGCCGCCAGGGCAAACCGTCCCCAGTGGCGCTGCTCCACCGACCAGAAGGCCCACACGATCAGCGGCGGGGCCAGCGGCAGCGCGTGGAACTCGCTCAGCGCGGCCACTTGCAAGGCGGGCGAGAGCAGGTAGGCCAGCACGAACACCAGCCCGCCCCACGCCGGCCAATCCGCAGCACGGCCGCCTGCGACTGTAACTCCGCTCGGTGGGGCCAGCACCCGGCCCAGCCAGCGTCGCGACAGCCGGTAGATGGGCCACGCGGCCAGCGCCAGCGCCGCTGCTTGCAGCCACAAGAGCGCCCGCACGTCATCCCACACCCGGAATACCAGCGATACCGGTAGGAAGATCAGCTCCACGTGATCCGTCAGGCGGGTGCTAAGCGTCTCGTCCTTGATCTCCTGCAAGAACCGCCCGTGCGCGGTGTTCCAGATTGCCAGGTCAATCTGTCCCAGGTCGGATTTCGCGGTCAAGTGCGCCGCATGCAGTCGGACGGCGTACGCGCCGAACCAGACGACGAAGGCTGCCATCGCCGCCAGCACCAGCCACGTCTGGATGCGCCGTGGAAAGCGCAAGGAACCTCCTTCACATGAGGCGGGCTTGATGGACAGGATTTACGGGACAGGCTTTCGCTCGCTCCCTGCTGTATCCTGTAGATCCCGTGAATCTACGAGCCCATCTGGCAGGGCGAGGCAGAAACTCAGGCTACGCCCCGGATACGTCGCGCTGTCCACACGCGCCGCGCCAGCACAGCCCCGACGCCCACCAACTCACCCGCCACCATCCAGAGCCGCGCCACAATCGCTACCACGACTGCGACGGACACGGGTAACCTCGCGCCCAGCAAGAGTGCCATGACACCCTCGCGCACGCCCAGCCCGGACGGCGTCAACATGCTGAGATAGCCCGCCGTGTAGGACGTGACCCACGTCGCCACGAGCCACGGCGCATCCGCCAGCGTCGCCGGCGCCAGGCTCCGCACCAACGCGGCGAAGGCGGACCCCAGTCCGATCCAGACGATGACGTAACGCAGCAACAGCACCCACACCTGCCCCCACGTCAGCGTCACGTGGATCGGCGGACGCTTCACCAGTGCCAGCGCCCGGTTCAGGATAGCCTCCAGCAGCCGCGGCTGGAGCAAAAGTAACCCCAGCGGTACCAGCCAGAGCACGGGCCGGAGACGCTGCGTCCATTCGGTCTGACCCGCCACGGCGAAATAGACCGCCGCCAGCGACAGACCGGCCGCGGTAGAAATCGCCTGGTGCAGCACGATACTGGTCAGCGTCGTGATGCGGGGGATGCCGTCCTCGGCGGCCATCTCCGCCATGCCCAAGAATTGCCAGACATTGCCGGGAATGTAACGGATGATGTTGCTGAGGAACCAGATTTCCGCCGCTCGCCCAAACCCCAGCGGCCCCCCCAGCCCCGCCAGGATGGCGCGCCATGTGTCCATCTCGAAGAGCCAGGTCAGTTCAAGCAGCCCCAATGCCAGCAGCGCCCACCCCGGCGCGATGTGCCACTCGTAACCCTGCAAGGCTGCCCATTGGCGTCGCACCAACAACGCCAGGAACCCCAGCGCCAGGACAACGAAGATGACGGAGGCGATGCGTCGCCAGTTCATACGGTCTGGTTCGTAGTGCGTCGCTTCAGCGCGCCGTGGTCGTTTCCTAACGTCGTAGGAATCACGGCGCGGCTAAAGCGACGCACTACGAACTCGCCTCCCAGATCCCATCGGTGAGTGCGACCGGCGCGCCGATCCGGGCCGATTCGTACATCGCCAACACCAACGCAAGTGACTTGCGCCCCTCGCGCCCGTGCGTTTGCGATGGGCGATCCTCTCGCACGGCGGCGATCATATCGGCGATCACGGATGTGTGACTTTGCCCGTACACCGACGGCGGGTCCACCTCATCGCGCGTGATAGCCTCACGTTCGTGCTCCAGCGCGTCGCGCACCTTCCAGATGACCTTACGGTTCAGCGCGGTGCCGCCCACCTTTAGCGATCCATGCTCGCCGAAGACCGCAACCGACCCCTCCATGTTTTCCGGGTAGGTGATCGTTGACCCTTCCACCGATGCCAGCGCCCCGCTGCGAAAGCGAATCACCGCCACGCCCACGTCTTCGGCTTCCATGCGGTGGGCCAGGGTGCCGCTGTAGGCGAAGACGCTCTCCGGCTCGCCCAGCAGCCATTGCAGGGCGTCAATGTGATGGATGGACTGGTTCATGAGCGCGCCGCCGTCCATCGCCCAGGTGCCGTGCCAATCGTCCTCGTAATATTCCTGTGGGCGATACCAACGCACCGTCGCGTTACCCAGCAGCAGCCGGCCCAGCCGCCCGGCCTCCACAGCCTGCTTCAGCTCTTGCATCGGTGGGTTATAGCGGTTTTGCAGCACCACACACAACTTACGCCCCGTCTCCTCCGCCGTAGCGATCATGTGCGCCGCGTCGTCCAGGGCCAGCGCCATCGGTTTCTCCACGATGACGTGCTTGCCCGCCCGCATTCCATCCATCGCCATTCGCGCGTGCAGGCCGCTGGGTGTGCAAATGGACACCACGTCCACGTCGGCACGGTCGAGCAGCGCGCGGTAGTCGGTGTGCGTCTCGGCTCCGTATTCCCCGGCGAAGCGCAGCGCGCGGCTCTCCTTGATATCGGCCACGGCCACCAGCCGCGCGCCCGGCAGATCACGCAGGCTTTGCGCGTGCCGCGGGGCCACCCGCCCGCAACCGATCAACCCGAATCGCAATGTGTCTGGCATGTTCGCCTTTCTTCCGGCTGTTTGTAGTGCGCTGTCCTCAGCGCCAGGGGCGTTTTCCGGCCAATGACCAACGGCACTGGGGACAGCGCACTACAAACAGCTTTCGCGCGTCGCCGCTACCAGGTCATTCGCGCGCCACTATCGCGCTGCGTACCACTCCCACGCGCGGCGCAGACCGTCCTCGAAGGTCACTTCGGGCCGCCAGCCGAGCAGCCGCGCCGCTTTGCTCGATGTCCAGTACGTTGGCCGGGACGTCGGAGGGCCGCCCCGGACGGCGCACGATCACCAGCCGGCGCCCCAGCATCTGCTCGATGGCCGCGATCAACTCATCTACCGTGCGACCCTCGCCGGAGCCAATGTTGTACACGGTGCGGCTGTGCGGCGTCGTCGCAGCCAGCAGGGCTGCGCGCGCCAGGTCGCCCACCCAGAAATAATCGCGCAGCGTGCTGCCGTCGCCCCACACCTCGATCTCACGGCCTGCGGCGGCACGCGCCAGGAATGCCGCCAGGACGCCCTGCCCGCCATCGGGGTTCTGGAACGGGCCGTAGGGATTGCCGGGCCGCAGGATGACGTAGTCCAGCCCGTGCAGATGAGCGTGCAGTCTCAGGTACTTCTCCACCGCCAGCTTGGAAACTGCGTGCGCGCTCAACGGCTCAGTGGGGTGGTTCTCGTCAATCGGCAGACGTTGGGCCGGGCCGTATACGTTGCCGCCCGACGAAAAAAAGACCACCCGCCGTACGCCCGCTTCCAGGCACAGCCGCAACAACCGCAGGGTACCCGGCACGTTTTCGCGCGCCTCGTCCTCCACGTGCACGTTCGAGGCGGCGGGTAAATGTCGCCACGCCAGGTGATAGACCACGTCGGCCCCTTGCATCGTTTCCAGAAGCAACGGGTCCGGCACGTTATAGATGTCCGCAGCCACCAGCCTGGCAGCCCAGGCGCCGCTCTCCCGCGCCGGAGGGCGCTCGTCGCAGTTCCACACCGTGTGGTCCGCGGCATCCAGCGTCGCAGCCAGGTGCGACCCGACGAATCCACTCCCGCCCAGCAGCACCGCCTTCACGCGAGCTGCTCCCGCACAGCAGCCACTTTCGCCAGCCGCTCGAAGTGCGCCACGTAACGCGCGGCCAGTTGCGGCCAGCCCAGCTCGGTGTCGATCAACCGGCGGCTTGCGCGGCCCATCTGCTCGCGCAGCGCGGGGTCGCCGGCCAGACGCCGGATAGCCTCCGCCAGCGCCCTGTCGTCGCCCTCCGGCGTCACGTAGCCGTTCAACCCATCGCGGATCGCCAGCCGGTTACCCGCCGCGTCGCTGCCGACCACCGGCTTGCCGCACGACATGGCGTCCAGCACCGTGACCGCCAATCCGGTCGGCGGGCGGCTCGCAGCAGGCATCACGGCGATATCGGCCATGTTGTAGTACACGCCCATCCGATCGGCGGGCACGTTACCCACCCAGTGTACCCGTTCGCCCAGCCCCAGCGTCGCACCCAGCGCCTGCCAGTCTTGCCACAGGTCGCCTTCGCCCACCATGACGAGATGGAGCAGCGGTCCATCATGGTCCTTCTCTAGCAGCGCCGCGGCGCGCAACAAGCTGTCGAACCCTTTCTTGTAGACCATGCGCCCGACGGCCAACAGTACCACAGCGTCCGTGGGGATCTCCAGCCTGGCGCGCAATGCGGCTGTACCAGCCGGGTTGGGGCGCAGCGCATTCGGGTCCACGCCATAGGCGATCAGCTCGAACTTGCCAGGATCGGCGCCCAGATCGTTCACTGCCACATCGCGCAGAGACTCGGCATTGGCGGTGATCAATCCCGCTGTGTCGAAAGCCAACTTCGCCATGCGCCGGAAGACCGGGTTCTTGCCCGCCACCGTCGCATCCGAGCCGGGGATGGAGACCACCAGCGGCGCACCGGTGCGCCGTGCGGCCAGCGCGCCCATGAAACCGTTGGGCAGCGCCCAGTGCGCGTGCAGCACATCGGGCCGTTCGCGCGCGGCCCAGCGCACGACCGCGCGTGCACCTGCCAGGAACAGCCCCGGCGCGAGCAGGTAAGCTCCACGCCGCACATCCACATCGGCGCGCATAGTGCGCATGTAGCCGAGCCGATGCCAGTCGTCCCGCGGGGCATAGCGGTAGAGCACGAAGCGCACGCGGTGATCGCCGGGTCGGCGCGCATAGGCCGGGTCCCATGGCGCAAGCACCGTCACGTCATGCCCCTGCGTCACCAGTTCTTCGCTCAACGCCTCGACGAAGCGCCCGGAGAAATCGCCGCGGAACCGCGGGTAGTTGTGGGTCAGGACACCGATTTTCAAGTGTCGCGCGCGGCTCTCGCGAAGCGTGCGACTTCGCCAAGCGGTGTTCGAGCTCCGTCAGCCGCTCGCCCTGGCTGACGATGAGCTCGGCCAGGAAGCCGATCAGGAACAGCAGGAGCCCGGCGATGGCCAATCCGCCCGCCGCCCAGAAGACGGGCCGCATCTGCCGCCCGGCGCTCAGCCATTGCCAGAGCAGGAACACGAAGGTCAGCGCGCCGGCGCTCAGCGCGCCCAGCCCCAGCCCGCCGAAGAAACGCATCGGCGCGCGGCTGAAGGTCAGCAGGAACCAGACCACGAGCACGTCGAGCAGCGAGATCGGGATGCGCCCCAAGCCGAACTTGGAGCGGCCCGCGCGCCGCGGCTGCCACGGCACGGCACTTCGCCGATGCGATAGCCCTGGTGCGCCGCGATGTGCAGCAGGAAGCGATGCCAGTCGGAGCGCAGCGGCGGCAGGCGTCTCGATGACCTCGCGGCGGAAGCCCTTGATCCAGTTCATGTCGTGGACGGTCAGGCCGAACAGCCAGCGCGAGACAGCGTTGTAGATGCCCGAGGCGAAGACCTTGCCGTCGTTGCGCCCCTGCCGCCAGCCCGCACACCACGTCGTAGCCCTCGTCCAGCTTGCCCAGCAGCAGCGGGATGTCGGTCTCCGGGTCAGATTCCAGATCGGCGGGCAGGAACAGGATGACTTCGCCGCGCACGGCGTCGAAAGCCGGTGCGCAGCGCCGCGGTGAGGCCCTGGTTGCGCCGATGGTGGAGCACGCGCAAGAAGGGGTACTCGGCTGCCGGAGCCCATCGGCGATCGCGCCGGTGCCGTCGGTCGAGCCATCATCGACCAGCACCAGCTCGCCGCCGCCGTCCGGCAGTCCCAGCGCGGCGAAGTGCGCGCCCACGCGCGCCACCAACTCGCGCACATTCTCGGCCTCGTCGCGCGCCGGGACGAGGACCGAGACGGCGACGAACGGGCGTACATCGGCAGTGGGCCGGCCGTCTGACGCCAGATCCGGCGGCACGCGCACGACTGGCACGACAGTCGTCGGGCCGGACACGCCCATCCTCACCCCACGAAGGCCCGCACGGCGCCGGCCACCCGCGCTTGCTGTTCCGGACGTGATCTCGGGATACATCGGCAGGGAGAGCACCTGCTCGGCGGCTGCTTCGGCGACGGGAACGCGCCCCGCGCCAAGCCCCAGCCCCGCGTAGGCCGGCTGCAGGTGCATGGGGATCGGGTAATGCACGCCCACGCCGATACCCTGCGCCGTCAAGCTGTCCGGCCAGCCCGTCGCGATTGCGGCGTGCGAATGACGTAGCAGTGATACACGTGGCGATTGTACGGCCGCTCCACCGGGATGACGATCTCCGTCGCCCGACAGCAGTTCGTTGTAGCGCAATGCGGCGACCCGTCGCTGCTCGGTCCACCGTTCCAGATACGGCAGCTTGGCGCCCGAGGATGGCCGCCTGCAGCGCATCCAGCCGGTAGCCCCAGCCCAGCTCGACATGCTCGTACTTGCCGACCCGACCGTGATCGCGCAACCGGCGAATCCGCGCCATCAACGCCGGATCGTCGCTCGTGACCATGCCGCCGTCGCCGTAGCAGCCCAGGTTCTTGCTGGGGTAGAAGCTGAAGCACGCCATATCGCCGATGCTGCCGCAGCGCCGCCCGCGATATTCGCGCCGTGCGCCTGCGCCGCGTCCTCGATCACCCATAGATCCGTGCCGCCGGGCGATGGCCACGATCTCGTCCATGTCGGCGGCCTGCCCGTACAGATGCACCGGCATGATGGCCCGCGTGCGCGGCGTGATGGCCGCTTCGATCTTGCGCCGGGTCGATGTTGTAGGTGTCGGGCGAGATGTCGACAAACACCGGCGTCGCCCCGGCCTGGGCGATCGGCTTCGGCGGTCGCGTAGAAGGTGAACGGGGTCGTGATGACCTCGTCGCCCGGGCCGATGCCGCAGGCCAGCAACGCCAGGTGCAGCGCCGCCGTGCCCGAAGCGACGCCCGCCGCCTCGCGCACGCCGATGAACGCGGCGAATGCCTCCTCGAAGCCCTGCACCTCCGGCCCCATGATGAAGCTGGTGTTCTCCAGCACACGCTGGATGGCCGCATCGATCTCGGGCTTGATGCCGGCGTACTGAACCTTGAGATCCACCAATGGGATGCCGTTCCCCAATGCCGCGCCTCCGAGTGTCAACGAGGATGCCAACGAGTGGTAATCGGAGCTAGTTTACCCGTTCTTGGCCGTCGCGGCAAGATTGGCGGCTGGAGTCGCTATCGCCCACAACGGGCCACGTTACGGTTATACGCCCAGCGCCCGGCGGATCTCCCTGATTTCGCCCTCCAGTTGGCCGATCTCTGACAGTGTCTCCGACGGCGTCTTGAGCAGCTTACGCGCGCGGATCGCCTCCAACGCCACCAGCCGGGCGCGCCGGTCGTTCAGTCGGGAGGCAAGGGCGCCGGCTGCTTCGGCCTGCTGGCGGGTCTGCGTTTGCTGCACGGCGTCCTCGGACGCGCGGGCCACGGGCATTAGTGCCAGCGATTCGGGCCGCAGCGACAGGTAGTGCGCCAGGAAGCGATTGCCGATGACCAGCCGATCGTGCTCCCGGCGCAGGTAGCCCAACGCTTCCAATCCGTGTACGCGGCGCAACGCATCGGCCGGCTCGTCTGCCGCGGGCCAGCAGCGTCGCCTCGCCGGTCGCCTCGCCACGATGCACCGCCAGCAGGGTCGCCCGTTCCGAGGGTGTGAGGGCATTGAAGTCGTGGCTGAAGAAGCCGCGCAGCATCGGCTCTACGGCGACGTCACGCTCCGTGGGTGGGCGCAGCGCGCCATCCTCTTGATACAGCCGGGCACACATCACTTGCGCCAGATAGGGGTGACCGTTAGTTGCCTCCACCACCGCCTCCACCGTTGCGGACGCGGCGCGCACACGCTCGCCCGCCAGGGCCTGCGCTTGCGTCGCCAGCCGCCGCACCGCCGCCGGGGTCAGTCCGCCCAGCGTCTGCGACAGATCGAAGCCTTCCAGGAACGGCGAGGTGGGCCAGTCGGCGCACAGGTCGTGCAACTGGTAGATGGCGCGCGTCGAGGCCATGACCACGCGCAACCCGTTGCCATTGGTCAACTCGCGGTGCAGACGTTGCAGCGCCACCGGCTCCTCGCGGGCGATGCGTAGCAGCGCCTCGGCCTCATCGCAGAGCAGCAGCAGTTCGCGCCCGGCGCGCAGTACGGCTCGCCGTAGGCTGCGCAGAATCACTAGCGCATCCTCGCCCAGGCCCGTGGGCGATAGCCCCAGGGGTTCGAAGCGCGGGCCGTAAGTGGCGACGGTGTCGGCCAGGTATTGGCCCAGACGCGCCACGGTGTCGGCTCCCTGCATGTCCCAGAAGACGGGGATGCGCTGCCCGTGCGCCAGCGCCTGGGCCTCCAGTTGTCGCAACGTGGAGGTCTTGCCGATGCGCCGCGTACCGATGAGCCAGTAGGCGTGTCCGGCGCTGTGGGTCAGGTGATCCAGCAACGCCTCGCGGCCGTAGAACTTCGCCCCGATCACATAAGCCCCGGTCACGTATGGGTTGCGCATATATGTTCCCAGCTTTTCAACGCAGAGGCGCAGAGACACGTAGGATCGCTGATCACGAACTGCTCGTATTCGGGCCAGTCCGCCTCATCCGCGTCGTCCGTGTCCTATTCGTACGCCTGCCCTATCGCCGCGCCTGCGGCAGAGCTTCTTCCGCGGACTGCACGTCTTCCGCCGCGAGGCGCAGCCGACGGTCGGCCAGCATATGATTGACGGCCCCGAAGGCCAATTGTTGCAGCCGGTAAGGCCGCCCGTCAGACGACCGCACGACGGCATCCAGCGCGCGGGCATCCCATTCGTAGATGCCCCGCACCGGCTCTGTCAGGAGTTGCCGCGCCTGAGCGTCGGTGAACGGCTCCAGCGGAATCTCATAGAACAGGTTGTACCAGGGGCTCTCTTCGCGATCCCAGTCCTTGCTGATCCGCGCGCCCGCTACCACCGCGCCCATGTTCTCCGCCAGATCACTGACCAGGATGCGCCGGAACTGCTGTTGGATCAACGCGTCGTAGCCGTTGAGCGCATCCACCTCGTCCACCAACAGCACGAGACGCGGTCGCCTCGGGCTTACCGCGGGCCGAAGCGCCCTCAACAAGATGCGGAGGTCGGCCGCGAAATCCCGGTCCGTATACTGCGCGGGGGCAATCGTGTGGAAATATAGCGCAGGCACCGGATCGGCCAGACTGCCGCGCGCCGCACCCCACACCGCTTCCATCAGCAGATGGAAGAAGCGCTCCTGGGGCGTGCCCTCCAGGTCCACCGGCACAGGGATGAAGACCCATTCCGGGTCATCCGTGGCGCGCAGCCGGTCCGCCAACTGATACAGCAGACTGGTCTTGCCGATCCGGCGTTCACCTTCGATGAGGATGCTGTTCTGATGCAGCCCGCTAATGATGCGATCCAGCAGGTCGTGGCGGGCGAAGAACATCTCCGGCGCGCGCACCGGCTCACCGGAGATATAGGGGTTGAAGTGGCGCTCGAAGGCCAGAGTCGTCCGGGCATCGCCGGCCTGCGCCACGCGGCGCGTCCGCAGCCACAAAAGGCCCGCCGCGACCAACGCGACGACGAGAGCACCGAACAGCGCACCGAGCCAGAACGCCCCAGCAGGGCCGGCAAGGAAGACGAGCAGGGTCGGTTCGGGCGGGTCGAGTCTGCATTGCGGCGCGGGTCGGGCCATGCTATACTTACCGATGATGACCCCGGTCAACTTCCGGGGTGGCTGGATCATAACATGACGACACGCGACGCGCAACCGGAGGCTCTGTCATGACGACCGCCGCCGAAATCCTCGCCTTGCTCGACCGCCACCTCGCGCTCGATCTGGGCGGGCGATCTCAACACCTACCGGGCGACCACCGCCGAGGACGTGACGTTCTACGAATGGTATATCAGCACGCAGCGCATTGACGGCCTGGATTTCCATCTCCGCGAGACGGCCGCGAACTTCCGCGCCGCCGAAGCGCGCCGCGCCTCCGGCGAACTCTATGCGGTGGAGCACGAAATCCTGTCGCCCTATGTGCAGCTCTTCGACGACAGCATCGCCATCGTCACCTATACCCTGCTCATGCGCTATACCACGGCGGGTGGCGTCCACCACACCCAACACAACGAGACACGCGTCTTTCACCACCGCGGCGCGGGGTGGCAGCTCGTCCACTGTCACAAGTCGCCCATGTGGCAGGCCCCGCACAATCCGCTCTGACCTGACGGAGCACCGAATTGCACGAAATTGTCTTTTGTGCGGGTGATTTGCGACGTCATTTCCTCGTCCCGTGCATCTGAGAAGGCAAACTCCTCCAAAGAAAATTGGTGAAATTCGTGCAATTCGGTGCCCCCTCCGCAATCATCACCGGCGCGTCCAGTGGGTTGGGCGCGGCGTTCGCGCGGGCGCTGGCCGCGCGCGGGCATGACCTGATCCTCGTCGCGCGGCGCGGCGACCGGCTGGCCGCGCTGGCGGAGGCGCTTCAGACGCAACACGGCATCCGCGCCGAGGCGTGGCCCGCGGATCTGGCCGACCCCATCGCGCTCGAAGAAATCGCGCAGCGCATCACTGCCTTGCCGTCGCTTGACCTGCTGATAAACAACGCCGGATTAGGCGAAGCTGATCCGTTTGTAGAGGCCGACCCGGCGCACCACGCGACAATGGTCGCCCTGCACGTCGCCGCGCCGGTGCGCCTGACCCGCGCCGCCCTCCCCGCGATGTTGGCACAGCGGGCGCGGCGGCATCATCAACGTCTCATCGCTGGCCGCGTTCATCGCGTTGCCAGGCAGCGTCACCTACTGCGCCACCAAAGCGGCGCTCACCAGCTTCAGCCACGCCCTCGACCTCGAGACACGTCCCCGCGGTGTGCGCGTCCAGGCGCTGTGCCCCGGCTTCATGCATACCGAGCTTCACGACGGGCTAGACACCGCCCGCTTCGACCCGCGACGCATCCCCCGCTTCTTGTGGTCCGACCCGGCAGACGTGGTCGCCGCGTCGTTGGCAGAGCTGGCCCGCGGGCGCACCCTCTGCGTCCCCGGCGCGCAGTACCGCCTGATCTATCTACTGGCGCGGACCGGGGTCATTCCCCTGGCCCTGACCCTGGTTCAGCAGCGCGAACGCTCACGAGCGGCGAAACTACAGGTTAACGCGATCACCGTTTTCACGAATTCCGTCATACCGTATCGGCGGAATTATGGCAAATACCGCCGATACGGGAGACTTCGAGGCATACGTCAGTCCACGCGTGCGCTCCGCAGGCTATCATCCACGCGGAGACGCAGTCCTGGAACTGACTGAGATTCATGGCGCAGAGGGGAGCGCCAAGGGAACCGTCACGCGGCAGGGGGAACTGTCTCGAACAGCAGCCGGTGCATGTCCCACCAGTTGCACGTTGCGAAAGGTACAGCATCTCGGTTCCCACGGCACGCCCTTGCTCATCGTAATCCACAATAATCTCCGGCGCGACCTCTTCGGATTCCGTGGGAACGCTCTTCGTGCGCTTTTCAGCGTTTCGCGCCTTCGTGGTCCACGCCCCGGCGCACGCCCCTGTATGGCGGAGGATGCGCATTCCTCTACGAAGGCATCTCTACTGCACCGCCTCCAGCATCTTCACCAGATCCTTCCGCCACCGCGTCGTCCGGCCGAATCTCCAGCCAGATGGCGCGGCGGGCGCACGCGGGCCGGGACGCCCTGCGCCTGTCAGCCGGTCCTGCAGCGCGACGCGATCCATCGTCTCCAGCGCGCGCACTTGATCAGCAACTGCCCTTCCTCCTGGCCGATGGCTTCCACGCCCGCGTTCACCGCCAGCACCTTCACCTGCACGACGTAGAGCAGGTTCTCCACCTCCTCCGGCACCGGGCCGAAGCGATCGGCCAACTCCTGCGCCATCTCGTCGACGGCTTCGACGTGTCGGTCAGCCCGGCCAGGCGGCGGTAGAGCTGCAGCCGCAGCGCCGCCTCCGGCACGTAGCTCTCCGGGATGCGCGCCGGCAGGTTGAGGTCGAGCGTGCACGGTCGGCGCCAGCGGGTCTTCCAGCAGGTTACGACGACCGACGCCGGTCGACGGACCTTGTCGCCGTCGTCGTCCCGTCAGTCGTCCTGTCGTCCGTCGTCGCCTGCTCCCGCGCCTCCTGCACCGCCTGCGCCAGCAGCCGCGTGTAGAGATCGAAGCCGACCGCGGCGATGTGGCCGTGCTGCCGCGCGCCCAGCAGCTCGCCCGCGCCGCGGATCTCCAGGTCGCGCATGGCGATGCGGAAGCCCGCGCCCAGCTCGCTGGCCTCCTGGATCGCCTCCAGCCGCCGGCGCGCATCCTCGGTCAGCGTCTTGTACTTGTCGACCAGCAGATAGGCGTAGGCGCGCACGCGCCGCCGGCCCACGCGGCCGCGCAGCTGGTAGAGCTGCGCCAGGCCGAACGTGGTCGGCCCGGTCGATGATGATGGTGTTGGCGTTGGGGATGTCCAGCCCGCTCTCGATGATGGTGGTGCAGACCAGCACGTCGAACTCGCCCTCGGCGAAGTCCAGCATCACCGCTGCCAGCTCGTGCTCCGGCATCTGGCCGTGGCCGATGGCGACGCGCGCCTCCGGCACGATCTTGCCGAGCCGCGCCGCGATCTGCTCGATGCCCTGCACCCGGTTGTGCACGAAGAAGACCTGCCCGCCGCGGTCCAGCTCGCGCAGGATCGCCTGGCGCACCAGCGTCTCGTCGAACTCGCCCACGAACGTCTCGATCGGGCAGCCGCTCTTCCGGCGGCGTGTCGATGGTGCTCAGGTCGCGCACGCCGGTCAGGCTCATGTGCAGCGTGCGCGGGATGGGCGTGGCGGTCAGCGTCAGCACATCCACCTCGGTGCGCATCTGCTTGAGGCGCTCCTTGTGCGCCACGCCGAAGCGCTGCTCCTCGTCGATGATCAGCAGCCCCAGGTCCTTGAACGCCACATCCTTGCTCAGCAGGCGGTGCGTGCCGATGACGATGTCCACGCTGCCGTTCGCCAGGCCTGCAATGATGCGATCCTGCTCGGGCGGACGTCTGGAAGCGCGAGAGCATCTCGACCGTGACCGGGAAGGCCGCCAGCCGGCGGCGTGAAGGTGGTGTAGTGCTGCTGCGCCAGGACGGTGGTCGGCACCAGCACGGCCACCTGCTTGCCGTCCATGACCGCCTTGAAGGCCGCGCGCAGCGCCACCTCGGTCTTGCCGTAGCCCACGTCGCCGCAGATCAGGCGATCCATCGGCCGCGGCTGCTCCATGTCGTGCTTGACCGCCTCGATGGCGCCCAGCTGGTCCTCGGTCTCGACGTAGGGGAAGCTGGCCTCCAGCTCGTGCTGCCACGGCGCGTCGGGGCTGAAGGCGTGGCCCTGCACGACCTCGCGCGCGGCGTACAGCTCCAGCAGCTCGTCGGCGATCTCGGCCACGGCCTTCTTCGCGCGCGCCTTGACCTGCTCCCACTCCGCCGTGCCCAGCCGGTGCAGCGCCGGGCGTACCCTCGCCCGCGCCCACGTAACGCGCCAGCCGGTCGGCCTGATGGACGGGCACGTAGAGCTGGTCGCCCTGGGCGTACTCGACCTGCAGGTACTCGCGCTCGATGCCGTCCAGCGTCATCTTGATCAGGCCCTGGAAGCGGCCGATGCCGTGCTCGATGTGCACCACGTAATCGCCCGGGCTGACGTCGGCGAAGAAGACCTCGGGCGCCATGCGCGCGCGTCCGCTGCGGCCGCCGCGGCTTCGGCTTGCCCCAGCCGAACAGCTCGGCGTCGGTGAGGAACCACAGGATGATGGACGTCGCGTGCAGCACCCAGCCTTCGTCCATCGACGCCCTGCACCAGCGTCAGGCCGGGCGGGGCGGCGGCTCGGTGACGACTGCTCCACCGGCAGCGATCGGCGTGGCCGGCTTCGGCCCAGAGCTCGGCCAGGCGCGGGGCCTGCCGGCTGACCATCACCACGCGTCTCGCCGTCGGCCGATGTCCTGCTCCACCTCGGCGATGACGGTGCGCACCTGCCCGCCGAAGCGCGGCCCGGCGACTGAAACAGCTCGCCTAGCGGGCGTCGTGTCCGAGGCCGCCCAGCCGTCCAACGTCGCTGTTGCCCAGCAACAGCGCCGGTCGCGCCGTCAGGCGCTCGCCGCAGCGTCGGCGGATGCGAAATAGGGCGCCGTCGCGCTGGGCGGGACGTCGCCGGCGGTCGCCAGATCGCGCGCGAGCTGCTCGGCCTGCCCTTCCAGATCCGCCAGGGCCGCCATCAACTCCGCCGCGTCGTCGAGCACCAGCAGCGCCGGTCGCCGGCAGGTAGTCGAGCAGGCTGGCAGGCTGGCTGTAGAGATAGGGCATGTACCATTCCAGGTTGCGGAAACCCGCTCCCGGACGCGAGCTGCTCGATCTCGCGCTCGTACTCGATTGCGGGCGGGCGGATGGCAGGCACGCCAGGTCGAGCCCGCGCAGCCGCGTCGGCTGCCACGCTCGCCCAGCTTGGGCAGCGCCTCGCTGGCCGGGCCGACCAGTGCCTGCTCGACACGCGCCAGCGTGCGCTGGGTGGACGGATCGAACGTGCGCAGGCTGTCGACCTCGTCGCCGAAGAGCTCGATGCGCACCGGCTGCGCAGGTTGGGCGGCCAGATATCCACGATGCCGCCGCGCCGGCTGAATTGCCCGGGCGCCTCGACCAGGCCGCCGCGCTTCATAGCCCAAGCCCACCCAGGCCGCCAGCATCCTGTTGAGATCGAACGGCTGGCCCTGGCGCATCGGGCGCAGCGCGGCGCGCATCTCGCGCACCGGCAGCGTCATCTGCATCAGGGCGCGCGCGGAGGCGACGACCACCGGCGGCGGTCCACCTGCCAACAACCCGGCGAGGCTCTCCAGGCGCCGTTGCCGCGTTTCCGGCGCCCAGGGGATGCGCTCGTAGGGCAAGGCATCGGGGTCGGCGAAACATGGACCGGCACGTCATCGGGCAGCCAGATGCGCAGCTCGTCCACCCACTGGCGCGCGCGATTGCTGCGGGCCGTCACCACCACCAAGGGGCGGATCAACGCCTGCGCCAGGATCGCCACCAGATAAGGCCGCGCGGCGTGATGGACGCCCAGCGGCGCTGGCATTCGCCCGGCCCGCAGGTCGGCGACCAACTCCACGACCGGCTGTGTCCGTGCACCGAAGTCCAGTAACCCGTTGAGCTTCATCGTCGCCACGTCACCCATTGAACTGGTTCATCGCTGCCTCGATGCCCTGAGCGAGCCAGCATTCGATGGCCTCCGCCGCCCGCGGGCGCACAAAGGCCATCTCCTTCTCCTGATCCGTCGAAAAGGGCTGCAGGACGTATTCGGCCGGGTCCATCTGGCCCGGCGGTCGGCCGATGCCCACACGCAAGCGCGGGAAGCCTTCGGTGCCCAACGCCTTGATGATACTTTCTAGCCCCTTTTGCCCGCCCGAACCACCGTCGGGCCGCAGCCGCAGCTTGCCCAGCGGCAGATCCAGGTCATCGAAGACCACCAGGATGTCGGCCGGCGCGATCTTGTAGAACGCCGCCAGTTGCCCCACAGCCTCGCCGCTGGCGTTCATGTAGGTCAGCGGCTTGGCCAGCACCACTTTCAGCGCCGCGCCGCCGGCCGGTTCAACGCGGCCCAACGCGAGGCGCGCACGCTTCTGGTAGCGGTCGAAGACCAATCGGTGTCGCTCGGCCAACAGATCGACGACCTGAAAGCCGACGTTGTGCCGGCTGCGCGCGTATTCCGGGCCGGGGTTGCCCAGCCCGACGATCATCTTGCGCGGCCCTTCTGCGGATGTCGGGGTTGCGCGGCGTTTCAACCACGCCTGGACGGCAGTCATGCCACCTCGCCAAATGCGATAAGGGGCTGCCCAAAAGACCAGCCCCTGCGATATGAATCCTGCTCAGAAGGCCCATAAACCTTCCAGGCCTGCCCGTTCTGCCTTTCGCAGCAAGGCCAGGGCGAGATAACGGAGGTCCCCCTGGCGCGGGCTTCGCTTATGGCCGAAGGCGCTGCCAGATCCAGAACAGCATGGCCTTCACGGCAAAGAACGCCCCCACCGCCAGGAAAAACGCGGTAGTGTACGTAGCCGCCTTCTGCGCGGCGCCGGAAAGCCGATCCAGGCTGAAGCGGGTGTCCCCGCCGGTATCGTCTCCGGCGGCCACAGCCACGTCCGGGTTCTGAGGACCTGGTGTGTCCGTCAGTTCCGGAACCGGCGTCCCGGTGGGCGCGGCCGTCGGCAGCACGATCTCGACCGTAGGCGCCACCACCTCAGCCGGAGCTGACGTCGGCTCCGTCACAACCGGCCCAGCTTCGGGTGTGGCCGACTCGGTGGGAGTCGCCGTCGGCTGCTCCAGCGGCCGAGTGTTCGCCACCAGCACGCGCACCGGGTCGCTATCCAGGTAGTTGCCGTCCTGCTTCACGACGCGTGCGCGCAATGCGTAGCCGCCATCGGGCAGCGCCCGCGAGTCCCACGTCCCCAGTAGGCCCAGTGGCTGCTGCTGAAACTTCGCATCGCCGATGAACACCCAAGACTGGTCAGATGGCACGGGCCACGGCGCATAATAAAGCTCATAACGCTGGAACTGTGGGTGAATCGCTGTGCCGATGATCTGCACCACACCGCGCACGGCGGCATCCTGCTCCGGCTGCGCGATGGATGGCCGCGGGTCCTGGCGCAGCGGTGCGCCCAACACCGGCGCTACCACGCCGAGCGTCAACAACGCCAGTAGCACGACCGGTAGAAAACGCTTGATTCCCTTCGCCACCACGGCCTACTCCCTTTGCGAAACTCTCCGCCCACAGGCGGCAAGACACCCTATTGTAACACGAGACACAGCCGGTCGCGAAATCCGCACGCGCGGCCCTTGATTGACATTCCATCTCCCCGGCCCTACAATACTCCAATCATTCCTTCTTGGAGAACGCCATCATGATCCGGATCGTCACCGATTCAACCTGCGAGGCGCCTGCCGCCGTGCTCCAACACCCTGCTGTGACAGTGGTGCCGCTTTACGTGCTCTTCGGCAAAGAAGCGCTGAAGGACAAGGTGGAGATCAGCCAGGAACAGTTCTGGCAGCGCCTCCCCACCTCCAACCCGTTGCCCACCACGTCACAGCCGACTCCTGCCGACTTCCTGGCGCCGTTCCGGGCCTTCACCGAAGCCGGCGATGAGGTCATTGCGGTGGTCCTATCGTCCAGGCTCAGCGGCACCCACAACTCCGCCATCCAGGCCAAGGCTGACCTGCCCTGGCAGCCGGTCGATGTGGTTGACTCTGCTACCACTTCCGTGGGTCTGGGCATCGTGGTGGGCGAGGCGCTACGCATGGCCGAGGCGGGCGTGCCGCGGGCGACCATTGTGGCGACTCTGGAGAGCATGCGGGCGCGCGTCCACTTCCTGTTTGCGCTCGACACGCTGGAGTATCTCGCCCGCGGCGGGCGCATCGGCAAGGCACAAGCTTTCATGGGCAGCGCGCTCAGCTTCAAGCCCTTGCTGACGATCACGGAAGGCGAGATCGTTGGCTCCAGCCGGGTTCGCGGCCGCCGCAAGGCCCTGGAGTCCCTCGTAGAACTGCAAGGCAGAACGATCTCAGAACGCGGGCCGCAGGTGCGTGTTGGCGTCACGCACGCCTCAGCACCGGATGAAGCCGCCGCCGTCAGTAGTGAGTTGTGCAAGTTATTCCAGACCCAGGATAGCTTCATTGCGGAGTTGGGCCCCGTACTGGGCACGCACACTGGGCCGGGCGCTATCGCTACAGCGGTATATGCGCCCGTCTGAACCTGGCGCGGTCAAGCAGCCGCATCCTTCTTTCTGAGCGAGTGTTAATGATCATGCGGGGTGTAAGAAGACCCGAAGCCGGTACGGCGCCGGAGCCGAACCGGTTCCTGGACGTGGATGAGCCGGGTCTCGTCGAGCTGGCGAAGATCGATCCCGAAGCGTTCGGCGAGTTGTACGAACGCAACGTGGACCGGATCTACAGCTACGTCTACTATCGGATCGGCAATGTCGAAGAAGCCGAGGATTTGACGGCGCGCACGTTCTACCAGGCGCTGAACAACATCCAGCGCTATGTGGAAAAGGGCGTGCCCTTCGCTGCCTGGCTCTATCGCATCGCGCACAATCTGGTGGCCAATCATCACAGGTCGCGGAGCCGGTGGCGTGTATCGTCCCTGGAAGAGCTGGAAGTGAGCGCTCGGCCTGGTGACCGTCCCGACCGCGCCGCCGAACTCCATGAGCGCCAGGGTGCGCTGTGGTCGGCGATTCATCGCCAACCGGAAGAGCGCCAGCGCCTGCTGATCATGAAGTTCGCCGATCGCATGTCCAACCAGGAGATCGGCCGGTTGATGGGGCGTACGGAAAGCGCCATCAAGTCACTCTATTTTCGGACACTGAAATCGCTCAAAGCCGACCTGGAGGCTCGCGAGTGGCAGTAGTGTCGGTCATCGCAGCGCGGAATGAGGCGCCATGATTCGCATCGTCACCGACTCAACCTGTGATCTACCGGCGGCGTTGATCGAGCGGCATCGCATTACGGTGGTGCCCATCAATGTCCAATTCGGCACAGAGAGCTATCAGGAAGGCGTGACCCTGGAACGCGAGGCGTTCTACCGCAAGGTGGCCGACCTGAAAATGATCCCGATGACGTCGCAACCATCGCCGGGGCAATTCCAGCAGGCTTATCAGGCGTTGGCTGCGGACCCGGAGACAGAGGCCATCCTGTCGTTGCACCTTACCAGCCATCTGAGCGGGACTACCAGTGCTGCGATGCTCACCGCAGAAGCCATGCCCGAAGACGGTCCGCCCATCACCGTGTTCGATACGCTGAGCGGCTCGATGGGTTTGGGCTTCATGGTGCTGGAGGCGGTGCAACTGGCCGAAGCCGGCGCAGGGATGACCGAGATCCTGGCCCGGCTGGAAACGTTACGGCAGAGAATGACCATCTTTTTCAGCCTGGACGATTTACGCTATGCCCGCATGAGCGGGCGCGTCGGCGCCGTACGGGCTCTGCTGGTGTCGTTGCTCGACATCAAGCCGATGCTCACGGTAACGAATGGCGAACTGGTGCTGGTGCGCCGCGTGCGCAGCCAAACGCAGGCGCACGCCGCCCTGATAGATGCCCTGGCCGAAGCGCTGGGCAACCTGCCGGCGCAGGTCGCTGTGGTCCACGCCCGTGCCCCCGAGTCTGCCGAACGGGTGCGAGAAGCTGTGGCGCTGCGCACGAAGGCCACTGAGGTGCTCGTCCGCGACCTGTCCATCGGCATCGCTGTGCATTTCGGGCCGGGCGCTGTCGGCGTGGTCGGGTATAACCCTTAGTCGGACGAATATACCCAGTGCGCCTTTCGGCTGCGGAGACCGGTTACCCGGTAACTATGAAGGAATTGCGCATGGAACGTGAAAACTTTCAGGCCGCTTGGGAGGCAGCGGCGCTTCCCAATCGTCGGGCTCTGGCCGTGACCGACCTGTTACAGACCTCGCGGGAGGTCAACGAGCTGCTGATCCCCGTTCAGCCGGATGCCGTATTCCGTCGCGCCTTGCGCCGCGACCTGGTGCAGACCGCGCAGCAGCAGATCGCACACCGCCTGTTGACCGGGGAGATCTATCTTCCAGACGATGGCGATCTGTCATCGGTTGGTCTGAGTGATCGCATGGAGCAATGGCTCCTGGGCGATGATCCTTCGCGCCGCCTGGCCTGGGGCGCCGCTGTCGGCTCCGCAGCTGCCGGGGTGGTTGGCGTCCTGGCCCTTTACTGGCGGCGACGCGGCAAGAAGGCTGCCTGAACCCGCCCCTCACAATCGCTCAGATCCGTTACTCGTCACGAAACACCGACGGCGCAGTCCCCTGCGCCGTCGGTTGTTCGATGAACCAGCAGCCGCGTTATGCGTTCCCTGCCCACCCCTCCAGTAACGCGGTGAACAACCGCACACCGTAGCCGGTCGCGCCTTTTGGCTGGGCCGGCTTGTCGTCATCCGCCATGCCCATCGAGGCCATGTCGATGTGCGCCCACGGATAGCCCTCGGTGAAGTGTTCGAGGAACTTGGCGCTGCTGCCGATGCCGCCGGTACTCCCGCCGCTGTTCTTCACATCCGCCACCTGGCTCTTGATCGGCTCCAGATACTCGTCGTACAGCGGCAGTCGCCACAACCGGTCGCCTGAAGACATCGGCCGCGGACGCGAGCCGCGCCGCCAGGTTCTCGTCGTTGGCGAAGAAGGCCGCCGCCTGCGGCCCGAACGCCATGGCCTGTGTGCCCGTCAGCGTGGCGATGTCCACCACCGCCGCCGGGTTTGAAGCGCTCGGCATAGGCCAGCGCGTCCGCCAGCAGCATGCGCCCCTCGGCGTCCGTGCTGATGACCTCCATCGTTTTGCCGTTCATGCCGGTGAAGACATCGCCGGGCTTCTGGCGCGCGGCCGCCGGGCAGGTTCTCGGCGCATGGCATGATGCCCGACCGCATGCAGCGGCAGATCCAACCGCGCGGGCAATCGCCCAGCGCGCCGATCACCGCGGCCGCGCCGGCCATGTCGCCCTTCATGCGCCACATCTCCTCGGCCTGCTTGATCGAGATGCCGCCGGAGTCGAACGTGACCCCCTTGCCGACAAGCACGACAGTGGGCAGATCCGCGCGGCCGGCATTGTGCTCCAGGATGATAAGCCGGGGCGGTTCCTCCGACTCCTCTGCCACGGCCAGAAGAATGCCCATGCCCAGCCCGGCCATCTCCTCCCGGCCAAGCACCTCGACCCACAGCCCCAACTCTTCGGCCAGCCGCGTGGCGGCATCCGCCATCAGGGTCGGCGTCATGTAGTTAGGCCGGCTGATTCACCAGGTCGCGCGCCAACGCCACGCCATCAGCCACGGCTCCACCGCGCGCCAATCCTCTACGAAAGGCTTCCAACGGCGCCGCGTCGGTTTCTAGTACGGTCACCTGCTCCGGGTCGGGCTTCCAGTCCCTCGGCGACGCAGAGCGATAGCCGGCAAACCGGTACAGGCCCAGGCGCGTACCCTCGGCCAGCAGACTCGCCGCCGTCTCAGCGGCCAACCCGCTCGCTCCGACGCCGTGTACGACGGTCGCCACCGTCTTCGCGCCCACCTCGCGCGCCTTGCCGTGCGGCCGTCGCAGCGGCGTTGCGCACAACGGCCGCGCTCCCCGACGCCTTCGCCGGATCACCGAGGCCCATCACCAACACCCGTCTCGCTGCCAACGCCCCGCGCGTGTAGAGCAACAGCGACTCGCCGGCCTTACCCGTGAAATCCCCTGTGGCGATCACCTCACGGATCGCTCCGCCCAGCGCCGCATCCACTGCACCCGTTGCGCCGTCCGGCTCCGTCACCCCCTGAAACAGGCTGACGACGATCAGATCCGCAGCTTCTTCGGTGATGTTCCCTTGCTTTAACTTGATCTCCATCCCCTTCTCCCCTGGCAAACTCAGCCGCAGCACCGTCAGTACATCTGTAGTCGCAATTCACCCAGCAATTCCAACGCTCGCGCGCAACCGCTCGCTGTTCTCCGGCACGTTGAACCACTGGCTGGCTCCGGATGGGTGCGGCAGCGGTACCAGGATGCGCCCGTCGCGCTCGAACCGCTCGCCGATGGCCGCGGTCATATTGCCCAACTCCAGCAGACGCGCTGAGCGCCAGGCCGCCGATAGGAATGAGCACGCGTGGGTTGATGCGGGCCAACTCGCATTCCAGCCACGGCGCGCAGAGGGCCTGCTCCGTGCGACTCGGCACGCGGTCGCCGCGGCCCGCCGGGTGCGGCCCCGGATAACAGCGAGTGATCGCCGCCATCGCCTGCGTGGCGCGGAACTCGGTCTCATCGAAACCCGCCTGCGCCAACCAGCGAAACAAGCGGCGCCCCGCCGGCCCGGAGAACGGCTGTTTCGTGACCTCGGCCTCGTGACGGCCCGGCGCCTGCCCCACCGTCATGAAACTCGCGCCGGGATGACTACTGAAGATGGGCCACGATCCCAGGTGATATCCGGCCGTCACGCACCTCCGGCAGCCGGCCAGATCGGCATGGAGCGCCTCCAACGTCGGGTAGGCATCGCAATGTGTGCCGGTCATACCACCTCTACCCAGGAGCCCGTACTGGCAGCTACCGCCGCAGCGTGGCAACCAGTCGCAGCGGGTTCAGCAGCACGTCCAGGGCAGGCAAAATGCCCAATGTGACGACATCCGCCGCCATGATTGCCTCCGTGGCCGCGCCTTCGCCCTCTATCACGGCAATGCCTAACGCTGCCGACCGCAACATCAGCGTATCCACTCGTCCATTTCCCACACACACGGTCTTCGCCGCATCCAGACTATTGACATAATCCAATTTCGCCGTGTCTTGCCCACCGGGTGGCACAACCACCAGCGTGCACGGCAGTCCCGCCAGGGCCGTTCGCGCCGCCCCGAAGGTGTCGGCGGTCAGCACGTGTACCTGTATCCGATCCGCCAGGAGGCGCAGGCGCTCCGCCACGCCGGGAATCAAGACGCCCTCTACCGCCAGCGTACCGTTGAAATCCAGCACCAGGTGTTCCAGGGCCAGCGCCTCGCCACCGGGAATGAGGACGGTTAGCACGGCGTGGGCCTACGCCTTCACCTTGAGGTCGCCGATGAAGTGTGCCGCATCCAGCCGCACCCTGCGTTCGGCCGAATCGTAATTGGGGGTGGTGTAGTGAGTCGGCGCCAGGATGCCGCCGTATTTCTCGCCCAGAATCTTGACATCGGTGATGAATCCGCTGGCATCCACCAGCAGCCCGATATCCTGCGGCACCCGCAATTCAATATCGCCGATGAGTCCCAGGAGCTGATAGGTCGTCTCGCCGGGAGGCAGATCCGTGTCGCGCAGATCGAAGTGAATGTCGCCGATGCCCATCCAGACCTCGCGATCGTGCGCCAGCGAGTCGCCGGTCAACCGCATATCGCCGATGAGCTTGAAGTCCCACGGCGCCTCGCGTGGACCGATGAGATAGCGGGCGATCACGGCCCCGCCCAGGGCAATCAGAACCGCCGGGCAGAACAGTTTCCATATGGCGCCGCCCGCCATCAAGCCCACCACCAGCACCACCCCGAGCAAGATGCACAGCAACCCAAACAGCAGTTGGACCCGCGACATTGCGCCACCTCCCCGCACATATTCTGATCGCCCGGCGCCAACCCGCTTCGAGCGGACTTGGGTGTATCAGCCTGCGATATCAACCGTAGGCGACGTTTTCGGCTGATACAGCCCCTGCGGGTCCGCGCCCATCATGCCGGCCGAATAGCTACGCGCTGTCCACCGGCGCCAGCCGGGCGGCCGTTGCCGCGGGCAACAACGCCACACGTGCGCTGCGGTAAAGCCGTTTCTCGATCGCGTCCATGCCCGCGCGTTGCGTTTCCCAGTTCTGCCGGTCGAAGGTCGCCAGGTCGAGCGGGCGGGTATAAGCGCGCAGGGTCTTCGCGCCGTGGACGTTGTAAAAGTCTTCGAAATAGGACAGCGCCAGCTCTCGCAGAGTACGGTAGATTGGCTCCCGGTAGCGCAGACCGGCGAAGTTAGACTTGGCGACCGCGCCCCACAGGCCCTCTTGCCGGAAAACAGCCAATACGTGGTCATCGTCCGTCCCCGGCGCCGGCAGCAAGTCAATCACCTGCGGGGGGAAGCCTAGCCGTCGCAGGGCTGCCACGGCGAACAGTGCGCCGTCGAGGCAATGTGCCTTGCGGTCATGCAGAACCTCCAGTGGCGTCCGGTTCACATCCTCCGGGCTATATGGGATGGCATCGAGGAATTCCTGAATCGCCAGCGGGCTGGCCAGTCCGGTGAAGAGCGCCCGTTCCTCCGGCGTGAGGCGGCTTTCGAGGTCGTGCAAAATGCGTCCTTTCCCTTGAAGTGACCGTGGAAACTATTGAAGCTCCACCCGCTCAACCCGCCAGAGTACGTCCTCGATGGTTTGCTGGTTGGCCATGCTGATGAGCGTCCACAGCACATGGCGGCGTTGCCCACCCATCATCACCTCGGTGAGCACCTGCGCCGTCTCGCGGGCGCACCACCAGCCGTCAGACGGCGTCGGAGCCGGCGTGGCGCCGGTATCTTGCACCGGACAAGAATAGCCGGCGGTCGGAATGGTGGCAAGCGAGCCCTGGTTCGTCACCGCGAGCACCGGGAACGCGACGCGTTGCTCCTGATTTAGCGAGGTCAACAGGTCGGGGAGGTTGTCGCGTGCGCCTGCCGTCAGATAGCTGGCGCCCGTAGGGGAGCCGGCGGCAGTCGGATTTTGCCCGCGCAGCAGCGCCACCACCACGCCTTCCGGGTAGTACGGATCGTCGGGCGCACCGAAGCAGAAGTCAATCGTGAAGCCAAGTACCTGCGCCTGGAAAGCCAGCGGTGCATTCACCGATGCGCTGCCGCCCTGTGGCACGAGCCGGAGGTACGGCTGCACGGCGCAGAGCACATTGCGATCGTTCAGACGGTTGTAGGTCGTGAAATCGGTGATGCCGGTTGTCGGGATCGTCCCGTCGCTCCCGATCTGGATGCGGGCATTGCCTACGTAATGTACGCCGGCGTAACCGGTTTGATCGTCACCCCAACGGAAGACGGAGAGATAATTCGGCATCACCGTGCCGATAGTGCCGCGGGTGGTGCCCAGGGCGACGATCTCGTCGGCCACACAGTTGGCGCCCGCGCCGCCAGGGATCGCCTGTATCTGCACATTGGCTTCACCCAGGAAACCCCTGACCCTTTTCGGGGTAAATATCGGGCAGCAGCTTGTAAGGCACGAGGATGGCCGGACGATAGGGGCTTTCGTCGCTCGGCTCCTGCGGCACGCGATTCACCTGCGAGTCGAAAATGACGGCTCCCACGAGGCTATGGTTTTCCACCGTAGTCGGATCGTAGGTGTAGACCAGCAGTTGTTCCTGTTCGCCGTCGCCGTCGAAATCGCATTGCGCCGGTCCCATGCCCGTCTGCACCGCCCAGTCAGCGGGGATGATGGACGCCAGGTCGACCTGGACGCCGCCACTCGCTCCGCCGCCCAGCCCCCTGAGTCCCGGCAAGATCCAGCGCACCAGCACCCAGACGACGACCACCACAGCCACGATAATGATGATCCATTTCCCGAGGTTCTTCACTGCGGACCGGCCCTTCCGAATGCGCCGGGTATTGTAAACTTCCCTGGGTCATGTGGGTTACCCCGGAAGTCTCGGCTCACGATGGGGACGTAACGGGTATTTCGACCGGCTCTTGAACCGGTGGCGCAGCCGCGCGGCGCTTGCGTGGCGCCCGCTTCGGCTTGGGAGCCGGGGCCGCGACAGGCGGCAACAAGGCGCGCGCCAGGATCTCGTCCATCCGATCCACCAGCACCAGATTCAGCTCGCGCTGCACCTTCCGCGGCACATCCACCAGATCTTTCTGGTTGCGCCGGGGAATCAGCACGGTCTTCATGTGCATCCGGTGCGCGGCCATCAGCTTCTCTTTCAGCCCGCCGATCGGCAGCACGCGGCCGCGCAGGGTGATCTCGCCGGTCATGGCGACGTCGTGGCGGATCGGGCCGCTCGCTCAAGCGCCGAGATCAGCGCCGTGGCCATGGTGACGCCGGCGCTGGGCCCATCCTTCGGGATGGCGCCCTCCGGCACGTGGATGTGCAGATCGATCTTGTCGAAATCCACGTCGGCCAGGCCGAGCTCGCGGGCGTGGGCGCGCGCGTAGGTCAGCGCGGCCTGCGCCGACTCCTGCATCACCTCGCCCAGCTGGCCGGTCAGGGTCAGGCTGCCCTTGCCGTCCATCGACCGACACCTCGATCTGCATCACGTCGCCGCCGGCCTCGGTCCAGGCCAGGCCGTTGGCCACGCCAATCTCGTCGACTTCGTTCGCCAGCCACTCGGTGAACTGCGGCGGCCCCAGGAACTTGACCACCATGCCCGGCGTGATGCGCTGCGGCGCGGGCTTGCCCTCGGCCACGCGGCGGGCCACCTTGCGGCAGATGTTGGCGATGGCGCGCTCCAGGTTGCGCACGCCGGCCTCGATAGGTGTACTCGCGGATCATCACCCGCAGCGCGGCCTTGCTGAACTGCATCTGCTGCGGCTTCAGGCCGTGCGCTTCGAGCTGGCGCGGGATCAGGAACTGCCGCGCGATGGCCAGCTTCTCTTCCTCGATGTAGCCGGGAAACTCGATGACCTCCATCCGGTCGCGCAGCGCCGGCGGCATCGGGTCGAGGATGTTGGCCGTGGTGATGAACATCACCTTGCTGAGGTCGTACGGCACTTCCAGATAGTGATCGCTGAACGCGTGGTTCTGCTCCGGGTCCAGCACTTCCAGCAGCGCCGACGACGGATCGCCGCGGAAGTCGATGCCCAGCTTGTCGATCTCGTCCAGCATGAAGAGCGGGTTGACCGTGCCGGCAGTGTGCATGGTCTGGAGGATGCGGCCCGGCAGCGAGCCGATGTAGGTGCGCCGATGGCCGCGGATTTCGGCCTCGTCGCGCACGCCGCCCAGGCTGACGCGCACGAACTTGCGCCCCAGCGCCTCGGCGATGGACTTGCCCAGGCTGGTCTTGCCGGTGCCGGGCGGCCCGACGAAGCACAGGATCGGGCTTTTCATCTTCTCCTGCGCCAGCTTGCGCACCGCGATGTGCTCCAGGATGCGCTCCTTGACCTTGGGCAGGCCGTAGTGGTTCTCGTCGAGCATCTCCGCGGCGCGGCGCGATGTCCAGGTTGTCCTCGGTGGCACGTCTGCCAGGGCAGGTCCAGCAGCCAGTCCAGGTAGTTGCGGACGACGGCGCATCTCGGGCGACGGCGGCGGCATGGCGGCCAGCTTGCTCGATCTCTTTCTCGGCCTTGGTCGCGCACCTCTTCGGGCATGCCGCTGGCTGCCAGCTTCTCTCGCAGCTCGCGCGATCTCCCGCTGGGTCTCGTCCTCCTCGCCCAGCTCGGTCTGGATGGCGCGCAATCTGCTCGCGCAGGTAGTACTCGCGCTGGCTCTTGTCCAGCTCCTGCTGCACCTGGTTCTGGATGCGATCTTCCAGCTCCAGCACATCCAGCTCCTGGCCCAGCATGATGCTCAGCCGCTGCAGCCGGACGTTGGCGTCCAGCGTTTCCAGGAGCTCCTGGCGCTGCGCCAGGTCGAGGTCGAGGACGTGCGCCCAGCAGATCGGCCAGGCTGCCCGGCTCCTTCTCGTTCATGGCGGCCACGTAGGCGTCTTCGGGCAGGTTGGGGTTGAGGCTGACGACCTTCTCGAACAGCGCCAGCACGGCGCGCATCAGCGCCTCGCTGGCCATGTCGTGGCGTTCATCTTCGTAGAGCGGCACCCCGCGCACGCGCAGATACGGTTCGGTCTCGACCAGCTCGACGATGCGCACCCGCTCGATGCCCTGCACCAGCACGGTGGTGCTGCCGTCGGGCATGCGCAACACGCGGCCGATCTCGACCGCGGTGCCGACCGTGTACAGGTCGGAGACATCGGGATCGACTGAGCTCCGGGTCGCGCTGCGCGACGACCAGCAGCGGCGCTCTCATCGCCTCGGCCGCTTCAACCGCGCGCACCGAACGATCACGGCCCACGAACAGCGGCGTGACCAGGTTGGGGAAGACGACCGTATCGCGACAGGCAACACCGGATACTCGTTGCCCTCCAGCGCGCCCAGCATCGCGGCTGCGCCCGCGGCGCGGACTGGTGCGGCCGCATCCGGCGGCTGCGGGCCATCAGATTCAACGCCGAGATCTCGTGATCGAGTCCCGGAAACGCTTCAAGATCGAGAGGTCGACAAATATCCTCCAAGAACTACGGCGCCCTCTAGGGCGCGATTTCCAGCTCCGGCATCGTCGTCGGACACGATAGCAGCCTCGGTCTCATCCTGGAACACCCAGTCATCCGGGGCAAAACGCTCCGGATGCCGCGCGGCCCAGACGCGCCGCGCCTGCGCCACGACGAAGATCGAGCCGGTGACGCAGATCAGGTCGTCCGGCCCGGCCCACGCCAGCGCATCGGCCAGCGCGGCGGCCATGTCGCCGTGCACGTCCACATGCTCCTCGGGCGGATGGTGCGCACCTGCTCCAGCAGCACGTCTGTCGCCGCCGCACGCGGATGACCGCTGCGCGTGACGATCACCTTGGCGACGGGCAATCGCGCGTTCTCCGGCCCAAGAAACGATTCCAGCATGCCGGCAATGTCTTTGTCGGCCGATGCGCCGAACACCAGCGCCAGCTCGCGGCGCGGTCGGGAAGGCCTGCGACCAGCGCGTCCCGCAGCTTCTGCGCCGAGTCGGCGTTGTGTGCGCTATCCACGACCAGCACCGGCGCAGTGTTCAGCAGCTCGAAGCGACCGGGCCAGCGCGCCGTCTGCCAAACCTCGGCGCAGCGCGCCCTCTTCGGAATTTCGACCCCCGCTACGTGCAATTCGGCCAGCATCGCTACGGCCACCGTCGCATTGGTGATCTGATGCGGCCCCAGCAACGGGATGCGCAGGTTCGCCAGCTCCAACCCGTCCGCCGGGCGCCGCACCGTCAGCGTCTGCCCGGTCAGGTCGTGGGAACCATCCCGACACCGTCCAGTCCTCGCCCACCGTCACCAGGCGCGCGCCGGTGTCGCCGCACACCTGCTGGATGACCGCCATCGCTTCCGGCTCCTGCGGCGCGCTGACGACCGGCACGCCCGCCTTGATGATGCCGGCCTTCTCCCAGGCGATCAGCGATAGCGTGTGGCCCAGCAGCTCGACGTGGTCGTAGCTCAGCGACGTGATGGCGCAGACCGCGGGGCGCACGACGTTGGTGGCATCCAGCCGGCCGCCCAGACCCACCTCGAGCACGGCCCATTCACGCTTCTTGTCGGGCGAAATACATGAAGGCCAGCGCCGTCATGATCTCGAAGGCCGTGATGCCCGGCGTCGCCTCGATGGCCGCGCGACTGGCGTTCAACAGCATCCACCAGCTCGCCCTTGGAGATCAGCCGGCCATCCATGCGGATGCGCTCTCGGAAGGTGTGCAGGTGCGGCGAGGTGTACAGCCCCGTGCGATAGCCGGCCGTGCGCAACACCGATTCCACCATGGCCGACGTCGAGCCTTTGCCTTTCGTGCCGGCGATGTGCACGGAGCGGAACTGGTCTTGCGGACGGCCCAGCTGCTCCAGCAGATCCACCATGCGGCCCAGGTTGAACGTCTCCGCGTCGTAACGATAGCGCGCCTGGCTCTCGTAGTTGACGTAATTGAAAATATAGTCCAGGGCGTCCTGATAAAGGCCCATGTCCCTGATGCGCTCCTCATCCGCTGCGGGTTCTCTGATCCCATGCGGTCGTTGCATTCTAGCGCAAGGGGGGCCAAATGACAAGAGATTTGCCAAATGGAGGCGCGGCGGCGCCAGATAGCGGGTCTGTTGGGAAGCCCTCACAAGAGCAAGTCAGAGCCGCTTGTGACTTCGCTCTCGCGATGGCATAATGCCGCGCGTGAACCGCGCTGTCTGGCTTCGGCGCCCATCGCTGGCGCTGCCCATTGGGGGCCTGTGCCTCTTCGCCTTCCTCTTGCTCGCCCTCCTGCTCACTTGGCCGCTGGCCGCGCACATCGCCACCCATGTGCCCGGCGACGGCATTGACGATCCCTCCCTCGCCTGGAATCTCTGGTGGGCGAAACACGCCCTGGTGGATCAGCCGCAGAACCCCTTCGCCGTGCGCTGGCAATTCTGGCCGGTCGGCATCAACCTGGCCTTCTACACGCTCACGGTGCTCAACGGCGTGCTCGGCATCCCGCTGCAACTCGTGTTCGGCCTCATCCCGGCCTACAACCTGCTGTTGCTCTCATCGTTTGCGCTCGGCGGGTTCGGAGCGTATCTGCTGTGCCTGGATGCGTTGCGCGCGGCACGGGGACGGGATGCGGCGCGCAGCCCTGCCGGGCGCACGGCGGCGTTCCTTGGCGCAGCGCTCTTCGCGTTCGCCTCGCCCAAGTTGTTCTACGCCGCGCTGGGCCAGGGCAACATCGCCAGGTCGCAATGGATGCCTTTCGCCGCGCTCTACATCCTGCGCGCAGCGCGCCCGACCGGCCGCGCGCGCGATGCGGCGCTGGCGGCCCTGTTCGTGGCGCTTCAGGCCTACGCAGAGCTGACGTATGCGACGTTCCTCGCCCTGTTTGCGGCGCTGGCCGCGCTCTGGGGCTTGATTCAGAGCCACCGGGGATTCTCAGTCCTCGAAGATTGTGCGTCTGATGGGTCGCTTCGTGCTGATTTCGGGACTCTGCGCGTTGGCTCTTGCGCCCATGCTGGCGAACATGCTGCCCGACCTGCGCGGCGGAGGGCAACTTCCTCACCTCGGGCGGCGGCTTCTCCGATCTGTTCTCCGCCGATCTGGCGGGCTATCTCGTTGCCGACGCAGCTTCACCCCGTCTTCGGCGAGATCATCCGCTCGGTCGCGAACGACTCGGCGCCCCGGCCTGACGGCAGCCAGATGCCGGTCAACAAGGGCCAGCAAATCTACGTGGGCTACGTGGCGCTGATGCTGGCGGGATGGGCGTTGATGCGCAGAGGAGCAGAGGAGCGGAGGGGCCGGGGAGAGACCTGGTTTTGGGCCGCGAGCGCCGTCGTCTTCTTCGTGCTGACGCTGGGGCCGAGCCTGCGCGTGTTGGGTTACGACCTCGGCATCCCGCTGCCATTCGCGCTGTTGGCGCGCCTGCCCTTCTTCGAGGGCAACCGCTATCCCAGCCGCTACAGCGTCATGTTGCTGGTGAGCCTGGCGCCGTCTCGTCGCCCTGGGGGCGTCGGCCGTGAGTGTCGGGTTCCGCGTCCCGCATCCCGCGTCCCAGGTTCCAGATTCCAATCCCCACACCTCACGCTTCACGTTTCACCCATCCACAGGGGGCCTTCGGCGCCAGGGGGCCTTTGGCTCCGTTTCACGTCTCATGCTCTGTCATCCTGCTCGCCGCGCTGTTGTTCGAACACCTCTCGATGCCGCTCCCAATCTCCGACCTGCGCGTGCCCGCCCTTTACCAACGCGTGGCCGCGGAGGCCGGGCGACTTCGCGCTGCTGGAGCTGCCGCCGGGCTGGCGCAACGGCGCGCGGGTGGCGGGCAAGAAGGACATCGTCATCATGCAGCAGCTCTGGAACCAGAGCGCCCACGGCAAGCGCGTGCTCGGCGGCAACACCTCGCGCAACCCCGACTTCAAGTTCCAGTATTTCAGCGAAGATCCCACGCTGGCGCGGCTCATCGCGCAGACCAACGCGGCGGATGTGCCCCAACACGACGCGCTGCGCGCGGCCCTGGCGGCCTCGCCCATCACGCCCGCCGACCAGGAACGCGCGCGCGCGTTGGCCGCCTTCCTGGAAATCCGCTACGTGATGGTTCATCGCGACGTAATGCCGGCTGACACCGAGACCGCGTTGCGCGATTTGCTGCCGGTGGAGTTGGCGGCGGAAGAGGGCCCGCTGGCGCTGTATCGCGTCACGCCCAGCTTGACCGATCCGACGACCTTTGCCGTCGGCACGGACGCGGGCCGCATGGCCTTGGCGGAGGGTTGGAGCCCGCCCGCCCTGGAAGTTTCGGGGCCTGCCCCAGCAGTTTCGGGGCCGGTGCCGGAAACTGATAGCCCTGACACCATCCAGCCGCAGGACGACCTGTCGCCTGTGTTCGCGCAGCGTCAGGAGACGCGCCTGTTGCTGCCGCTGCCGCCCGACCGGACACGCGTGCGCCTGCGTATGGGCGCGCTGGCCCCCGACCAGACCGTGGCGCTGGCCGTGGACGGCCGTGCGATACCTGCTCAGCCCCTCTCGGAGACGCCCGGCTGGATCGCTTTCGATATCCCCGCCGACGCGGATCGTCCACGTCTGAGCGACGTCCGCATGCGCTTCGGCGTGCTGCGGCCGATAGACGATCTGGCCCGCACCCTGAGCCGCGCCGGGACCCGCCGGGCTACTCGTGCGCAGCGCGGGCGAAGAAACCGGCGACTTCGGCCACATCTACGTGAACGGCGTGGATGTCTCGCCGAACACGCGCGGTTACAACCTCGTGGCGCTCAACCCGTTGGACGGGCGCGTGCTGGATCGCGCCGCCTTCGATACGCACGCCGATCCCGCGGCCTCGACCGCGCTGGCCGCGTGGGTAGATGCGCTGCCCGATGGTGTGCTGGTGGCCGGGGCCGTGCGCGACGAGGCCAGCCTGAGCCTGACCGCGGAGGCCGTCGCCGCCTTGCGCTCCCTGGGTGTACAGACCGACCTGCGCGGCCATTTCCGCTGGGGCCACGCCTTCATCGGCGGAAAGGGTAACGGAACCGTGCCACCGCTGGAAGCGACTGACGCCATCCGCCCGGCCCAGGTCAGCTTCGGCCTGCCGCTGTCCGAGCCGAACATCGCCGCGCAACTGTTTGAGCTAGTTATCGAACCGCGTTCGTAGTGCGTCGCTTCAGCGCGCCGTGATGTCATACCGGTGAATGGAACATCCACGGCGCGCTGAAGCGACGCACTACGAACGTAAAGGATGTGACTCCAGGAGCTATAAACCTGACCCCCGTCATAGCACGTCTCTTGTGCCTAAAAGTATAATATGCTAGACTGTCCGCATTCGGGCAGCCACCGTACTACCGGCGCAACTGCAAGGAGGCACTTGTCTATGCCCGCAGCCACGATCCTCGTGGTAGACGACGACCCCGACTTCGTCGAGATCATGCGCACCATCCTGGAAGCCAACGACTATCAGGTCGTCACCGCGGCCAACGGCGACCAGGCGCTCGCCGAGGTGAAGGCCCGCCGCCCCGACCTGATGATGCTCGATATCATGATGTCCACCGTGCTCGACGGCCTCTATGTCAGCGAGCAATTGGCACAGGATCCCGACGCCAAGGATATGCCGGTGATCATGGTGTCCTCCATCGCCGACACACCCTATGCCGGCGCCTTTCCCATGGACGAGCAGCCGCACATGGACGCCTGGCTTTCCAAACCGGTGGATCCCAAGACGCTCTTGGGCAAGGTTGCGGAGCTGCTGCGAGCCGGTCGCCAACCGCTAGCGCCGGCCGAGGTACGCGCCGGGGAGCCGATTTCGTGTCACCGCCGACCACGATCCTGATCGTGGACGACGACCCGGACTTCCGCGAGTTCGTCCGCATCGTGCTGGAAAGCCACGGTTACGTGGTTCTGGAAGCCGATAACGGCGCCGCGGGGTCTGGCGCCATGCTGCCGCGTCAGCCCGGTCTGGTCCTGCTCGACGCCATGATGTCCTACGAGCTGGCAGGCGTCGGCATCATCCGCAGCGTGCGCAGCGACCCCCAGCTCGCTCACATTCCCCTGATCCTGATTTCGGCCGTGCTGAGCGAGGACGAAGATCGCTTCCTGCCTGCCGATGAACGGACCATGGTGGATCGCTTCCTGTCAAAGCCCATCAGCCCCGACGAGTTGCTGGCCGAAGTGCATGCGCTGCTCGCAGCCGATGTGCAGTCGGCCTCCGACGGCGTGACGTTGCAGTAGTCTCGATCTACCTTCATACCGGTGTGAGGAGTACAGATGAGCCGGATAGACTTGCAAGATGCCCCTGTGGGCGCGCGCTGATTGATCCGGCCAAGCAGTCGATGCTGTTGGCCGCGCTCTATATCGCCCAGGAGCAGCAGGGCTACCTGACCCAAGAGGCCATCGAGCGCGTCGGCGAAGCGCTTGGACTGGATCGCCGGTCGAGGTCTACAGCACCGCCAGCTTCTACACCCTCTTCCGCACCGAGCCGGTCGGGCCGCTACGTCATCCAGGTCTGCGACGGGCTCTCCTGCTATCTGTGCGACGGCGCCGACACGGTGGCGGATTACATCAGCGCCAAGCTCGGCATCCGGCCCGGCGAGACGACGCCCGATGGGCGCTTCACCCTGGAGACGGTCCAGTGTCTGGCCTCTTGCGGCACGGCGCCGGCCATGCGCGTCAACGACCAGCTCTACGAGAACCTGACGCCCGGCGGCGATCGACGCCATCCTGGAACGGCTGATGGGGGAGGTGTGACTATGACTGCCTGGCAACCCGTTCTTGCTGGCCAACGTCAACCGGCCCAACTCCGAGAAGATCAGGACCTATCTGGCACACGGCGGCTACGAGGCGCTGCGCAAGGCGCTGCAGATGTCGCCCGAACGAGGTCATCGCGAGGTGAAGGCCTCGGGCCTGCGCGGGCGCGGCGGCGCCGGCTTCCCCACCGGCGTGAAGTGGGGCTTCATCCCCAAGGACGCGCCGGTCAAGTACCTGGCCGTCAACACCGACGAGGGCGAGCCGGGCACCTTCAAGGACCGCCTGATCGTCGAGCGCGACCCGCATTCGATCCTGGAAGGCGTGATCATCGCGGCCTATGCCGTCGGCGCGCAGCGCGCCTTCGTCTACATCCGCGGCGAGTTCTTCCTGGGCGTCAAGCGCTGGATCAAGGCCATTGCCGACGCCTACCAGTACGGCTTCCTGGGCAAGAACATCCTGGGCAGCGGCTTCGACCTGGACGTTTCGGTGCATCGCGGCGCGGGCGCGTACATCTGCGGCGAAGAGACCGCGATGATCGAGTCGCTGGAAGGCAAGCGCGGCGAACCCCGGCTGAAGCCGCCCTATCCCGGCCCAGGTCGGCCTGTGGGGCAAGCCGACGCTCGTCCAGAACGTCGAGACGCTGGCGAACATCCCGCACATCATCCAGCGCGGCGCCGCCTGGTACGCCAGCATCGGCACCGAGCAGAGCAAAGGGCCCAAGATCTTCTGCGTCAGCGGGCACGTCAACCGGCCCGGGCAACTACGAGCTGCCGCTGGGCATCACCCTGCGCGAGATCATCTACGAGCACGCGGGCGGCGTGCGGCATGGGCCGCAAGGTCAAGGCGGTCATCCCGGGCGGCGCCTCCACCCCCATGCTGACCGGCGACCAGCTCGATGTGCCGATGGCCTTCGAGACGCTTGCAGGCCGCGGGCTCGGCGCTGGGCACGGCGCGGTGATCGTGATGGACGAGACCACCGACATGGTCGAGGTGACGCGGCGCATCACCAGCTTCTTCGTGCACGAGTCGTGCGGCGAGCTGCATGCCCTGCCGGATCGGCGGCAAGCGCATGCTGGAGCGGCTGGATCGCCTGGTCAGCGGCCAGGGCCGGCCCGCCGATCTGGCAGGAGCTGGAGCAGCTGAGCCAGCGGCATCACGGGCGTCACCTTCTGCCCGATGGGCACCGGCATGTGCGAGCCGGTGACGTCCGGGCTGAGACTGTTCCGAGCGAGTTCGAAGCCGCGCGTCCAGGTGCGGCGCTGGAACCTGCTGAGCATACGACGACGGAGACCCACCTATGCCCAAAGCCAAAATCCTCATCGTCGACGACGATCCCGATTTCGTCGCGTACACCCGCACGGTGCTGGAAAGCGCACGACTACAGAGTGGTCAGCGCGGGCAACAGCGACCAGGGCATGCTGATCCTGGCCGCGAGAAGCCGGACCTGGTCGTGCTCGACGTGATCATGTCGAGCGTGCTCGACGGCCTGAGCATGAGCCAGCGCATGGCCGACGATGCCGCGCTTCAAGCACGTGCCGGTCGTCATGGTCACCTCCATCGCCAACACGGACTACCTGGCGCTCTTCCCGACCGACGAGAGCATCCACATCGATGCCTTTCTCACCAAACCGATCGCGCCGGCGGAGCTGCTGCGCCAGATCCAACGGTTGTACCTGTCGCCAGAGTCATGCGTGATTCGTGACGTGGCGCAGCACAACTAGCATCGGAGTCATACGCGAATGCCTGAAAAGATCAAAGTCGGCGGCGTCATCCAGAACGACCAGCTGGCCAGCGTGAGCGTGCTGGCCGTGAAGGATCGGCCCGGCATCGCCGCGGCCGTGCTGGATGCGCTGGGCCAGCGCGGTCTGAACGTGCAGTTCGTGGTGCAGGTGATCGACCACGAAGACCATGACCAGATGGTGCTGTGCGTGGATCGCGGCGACCTGCCCGCCTGCCTGGCCGCGATCGAAGCGCTGCGGCCGGAGCTGCAGCCCGCGGCCGTGGTGTCCCAGGCCGGAAGTCGCTTCCATCGCCATCTTCGGGCCCGATTTCCGGGAGCGCCCCGGCATCGCCGGGCAGATGTTCCGCGCGCTCGCCGGCCGCGGCATCAACATCCTGGCCATCAGCACGTCCATCTCCACGGTCAACTGCATCATTGACCTGGCTCCGCCGGCTCGGACGCCCTCGCCGCGATCTGCGAGCAGTTCGACGTGCCATGACCGAACGGTGCAACAGATGGTCGGAACGCGCCGCTACCCGACTTGAGAAGCTGGCTCGGCTCCATCTATGGGCAATCGGCGGCGCGGTCGCGCTCGTTCTGCTTGCTGCATGGCGCGTACCGGGTCTGGCCGCTCGTCGCCATTACTGCTGACGATCGGCGATGCTGGCCGCGTTCAACCTCGGCGTGCTGGTCTTCATCCGCCGCCGCGGCGCGCTTGCGAACTGCTGGCGGAAGCCCCGTCAGACGGCTGCCCCATGCGCAGATATGCTGGATATTGTCGGCCTGACGTGTTCCTCTACTTCGTCGGCGGCGCGAAAACCCGTTCTTCCCGTTCTACGTTTTTCCGGTCATCCTGGCCGCGGCGCTGTTGGGCCGGCGCGCAGGCTACGGCTATACGCTGTTGGCGGTTCTGCTCTATGGCCTTGTGCTTGTGGCCGGATCCGCAGGCGTCTGCTTCATCACCCCCTGCTGGATCGACA